>NZ_SNXU01000001.1:4800000-7288615 GCF_004362515.1 Actinokineospora alba
GAGAGCGTTCCCAGCAGGGGCGCTGTGACCAATCCCAACGTGCGGAACAGCCACCCCGGCTGGTGTGTTCGGATCTGACAGGGAACAATCGACAGCAGTTATGTGCTCGGAGGGGAGTATTCCTTCGCGCCGGTGTCGTCAACACGGACCCTTCGGGGACCCGGCGCCGGCGGTCGGACGAGTTGTCCGGCGGAAGAGACCTCCGGTGCTCGGCGCTTGCCCGTACACCGGAGGTTAAATCAATGGCAGTTCCTGCCTGGGCCTGGTTCGCCACGATCGGCGGCCTGCTCGTCCTGTTCGCGATCGACCTGCTGATCGTCGACCGCAAACCCCACGAGGTCACCATCGGCGAGGCGGGCCGATGGGTCGCCTTCTACATCGGCTGCGCGGTCGCCTTCGGCGGCGCGATCTGGGCCTTCTCGGGCGCGACGTACGCGGGCGAGTTCTTCGCCGGCTACATCACCGAGTACTCGCTCTCGGTCGACAACCTGTTCATCTTCCTGATCATCATGTCGGCCTTCGCCGTGCCGAAGATCCACCAGCACAAGGTGCTGCTCGTCGGCATCGTGATCGCCCTGGTCATGCGCGGCATCTTCATCGCCGTCGGCGCGGTGGCGATCGCCAAGTTCAGCTGGGTGTTCTACCTGTTCGGCCTGTTCCTCATCTACACCGCCTGGAAGCTGTCGCGGCAGGGTCTCGGCGAGGACGAGGAATACGAAGAGAACGCGATGACGAGGTTCGTCCGCAGGCTCTTCCCCGTCACCGACCAGTACCACGGCGCCAAGTCGTTCACGCGGATCGACGGCAAGCGGTTCGTGACCCCGATGTTCATCGTCATGATCGCCATCGGCACCGCCGACCTGCTGTTCGCGGTCGACTCGATCCCGGCCATCTTCGGTCTCACCAAGGAACCGTTCCTGGTCTTCACCGCCAACGCCTTCGCGCTGATGGGGTTGCGCCAGCTGTACTTCCTGCTGGGCGGCCTGCTGCGCAAGCTGGTCTACCTGTCAGTCGGTCTCGCGGTCATCCTCGGCTTCATCGGCGTCAAGCTGGTGCTCGAGGCGCTGCACACCAACACGCTGCCGTTCATCAACGGCGGCGAGCCGCTGAATGTCCCGACCATCGGCATTCAGGTCTCGCTGTCGGTCATCGTGGGTGTCCTGGTCATCACGACCGTCGCGAGCCTCATCAAATCGCGCAAGACCGAGGCGAATGAATCCGAGGACGATTCGGACCTGACTGAGCCCGCCGCACAGAAGCACTGAGAACGGGCTCAATAGCTGCTCCCATATTTCTGTGGCGGGTATGGGAATAATCCATCGTCCGTCCGCCAGGTGACTGTCCGGTACGGTCGGCTGGTGCGTCCAGAAGACATTGACCTGCTCGCGGCGCCAGGTGCGCCCGCGATGCGTGGCGACTTGCTGCTGGTAGGAGTCTCGACCCCGGATCTCGAGGTGAACTCCTACCTCGGCGGGCTGCGCCGGATTCCGATCGACGGCGGGGAATCCCGGGAATTCACCCAGGGCTTCCGCGATGTCGCCCCGGCGATCTCGCCGGACGGCAGTCAGGTCGCGTTTCTGCGCACCACGGGGCTGGGTGTCAAGCCACAGGTCTATGTGATTCCGGTCGACGGCGGCGAGGCGCGGCAGATCACCGATCTGCCGCTGGGCGCGGGCACCCCGGTGTGGGCGCCCGACTCCCGGCGGATCGCGTTCACCGCGCGCATCCCCGCCCCCAGCCGCTACGGGGCCGAGGGGCCGGACGGCACGCCGGAGCCGGCGTCCGAGGCGCCCCGGTGGATCGACCGGTTGGACTACCGGTTCGACGACAGCGGCTACCTGGCCGACCGTCCGGTCCAGCTGTTCGTCGTGGACAGTGCCGACCCGGACGCCAAGCCGGTCGTGCTGACCGAGGGGACCGCCGAGCCTGCGGAGCCCGCGTGGACGCCGTCCGGTGAGCACCTCGTCGTCGGCGCCAAGCGGGACTGGGGCGTCGAGGACACCATCAACGTCGACCTGTGGGCGGTGCCCGCCGAGGGTGGCGGCCCGATCCTGATCGCCCGCAGCGCGGGTTCGGCGAACCACCCGGTGGTCACCGACGACGGCATGGTCGTCTACCTCGGCGAGGCGTTCGCCGGGACGGCGGCGGTCGCCAACAACACCGGCCTGTGGGCGGTGCCGCTGCGCCTGGACGGAGTGCCGGGGGAGCCGCGCAGGCTCACCGACCCGGAGACCGTGGACTGCGAGGTCGCCGCGGGCAAGCCGCTGGTGACCGCGGACGGCGTGCTGGTCGGCGTGCGCAACCAGGGCGCGGTGGAACTGCGCCGGGTCGCCACCGGTGCGGCCGAGGCGACGCTCTCGGAACTGACCCTGGTCGCCGGGCACGAAGCGATCGTCAAGGGATTCACCGCGGACGGCGACCGGGTCGTCGTCTCACTGTCCACTTGGGACTCCGCAGGCGAGGTCGTGCTGGTGACCGGCGACGAGACCTGCGCCCTCACCGACTTCTCCGGCCCGCTCCGCGCTGCGGGCGTGCGCCCGCTCATCGAGGTCAAGGGATCGGCGCCCGACGGGTACGCCACCCACGGCTGGCTGGTGCTGCCGGAGGGCGAAGGCCCCCACCCGGTTCTCCTCGCGGTGCACGGCGGCCCGTTCATGTACCACGGCTGGGGTTTGTACGACGAGGCCCAGGTTTACGCCGCCGCGGGATACGCGGTGGTCCTGCCCAACCCGCGCGGCTCGGCCGGTTATGGCCAGGCCCACGGCCGCGCCATCGTCGGCGCGATGGGAACAGTCGACGTCGACGACGTCCTGTCAATCCTCGACGCAGTCCTGGAACGCCCGGACCTCGACGCCGGTCGCGTCGGCGTGATGGGCGGCTCCTACGGCGGCTGGATGACCAGCTGGCTCGCCGCGCACCACGGGTCGCGCTTCAAGGCGGCGTGGAGTGAGCGGGCGCTGAACTCGTGGGAGTCCTTCGAGGGCACGTCGGACATCGGCTGGTGGTTCGCCGAGGCCTACTGCGGCACGGATCCGGACGCACTCAAGGCGATGAGCCCGCTCACGCACGCGGCCAAGATCGACCTGCCGATCGTCCTGGTCCACTCCGAACACGACTACCGGTGCCCGCTGGAGCAGGCGCAGCGGATGTTCGTCCGGTTGCGCCGCAACGGAGTCCCGGCGGAGATGCTGATTTTCCCGGGAGAGGGCCACGAACTGACCCGCTCGGGACAACCACGCCACCGCAAGCAACGCTTCGACGCAGTGTTGGAATGGTTCGGCAGGCACTTGTGACATCGCGCCGGCTCCGCCGGCGCGACCGAGCGACACCAGCACCCCTCCCGAATCGAAACGGGCCCAACGCAACGGCCTGTTTGGGTGGAGTGGTTTCTTTGGGGGAGAAGAAAGACCCCTAAACTCGCCGTGGTCGTGGGGCCGAAGGCTTCCCACCCGCTTTCCCACGACAGGGGTCTTTCTTCGTAGGGGCCCCAAAGAAACCACTCCACCCAAACAGGCGCCCCACACTTACGCGCGGCCCGGAGCACCATACAACCCAGGCCCAGACACCGTCAGCCCATGCAAGAAAGCACTACTGACCACATAGGACTCACCGATCAACTCCGGCGTGTGAGTGAAGTCCAACGGCGTCACCCGAATCAACGGCGGCCCCGGCAAATACACAACCGGCACCTCAGCAGCCGCCAAAGGCGCTTCGAGCACGGCCTGCTGCCGCATCGACACCATCGCCATATACAACACGATCTCCGCCATCCCCCGCGGCACCTCAGGCAGCCGCCCGGGAAACGCGCAATCCAGCACCACCAACGACTTCGCCCCCATAGCGATGGCCTGGCGCATCGGCACGTTGGCCACCACCCCGCCGTCGTAGAGCACCCGCCCCTCGTGTTCCACCGGCGGGAAGATGCCCGGGATCGCCGCACTGGCCAGCACCGCGGGCGCGACCGGCCCTGAACGGATCAGCACCGGTGCGGCGGTCGCGACATCCATCGCCACGACGCCCAATGGCAGCCGCAGGTCCGAGAACGTGACGCCGCCGCCCAGGTGTTCGTCGACCACCGCCGCCAACCCGTCGCTGGGGAACAGGTGGGTCTTCGTCCGCTGGAACGTCCGCACCTGCCCGATCAGGCTTCCGGGGAACACCGACTGCCGGGTCATCCGGGACCAGATATCAGTCAGCCGCTCGATAGGCGGCTCACCCGCCTGCGCGATCAGCGCGCCGTTGAGTGAGCCGACCGACGTGCCGGTGACCAGGTCCGGGGTGATGTCACGCTCGGCGAGGGCGCGCAGCATGCCCACCTGGATCGCGCCCAGGCTGCCTCCGCCGCCGAGGACGAAACCGATCGGGCGCGGCAGGTCCATGACGTTCCCTTCCTTACAAAAGCGTGTAGTTCAGCTCCTCGCAGATGCGGGCCAGCGGCAGGTCCAAGCCTGGGTAGTCCAACGGCAGCAGCAGGTCCGGTGACGTCGGCAGGCTGCCGCGCGCCGGTGGATCCCACAGGCAGATCGCGGGTTCGCCACTGTCCATGGACGATCTGTACCAGACCCCGTCCAGTTCCGGGTGCGCCGAGCGGATCGCGCGCGCCCACGCCTGGGTGACGGTTTTGTTGCCGCTGCTGATCTCCTGGGACGCGCCCGCCCGGGTCGGCCACAGCCCGCACAGGTCGAGCAGCCGCAGCGTGCGCTGCGGCCGGAAGACCACCAGGTGCGGGCGGCGGGTCGAGCGGTCGACGACCGAGGTCTGCTGGAACACCTCCGCGACGCTGGTGCGCACGGTCAGTCCGAAGTAGAGCGCGCCGTGGCCGGACTCGGTGGTGGGGCCGCCGTCCCGGTTGACCGGGTGCGGGTCGAACCGGGCGTGCGGCAGGGGTCCGGTGTAGCGGAAGGAGTTCCAGCGCTGCCGGTGTGCGCCGCCCGCCGCGAAGACGCGGACCAGGTGCGTTCCACTGTGGACGGCGACGACGTCCTCATCGATACGCAGCAAGGTTTTGAGGGCAGCAGGAACCGGCGGCTGGGGGAGCCGTGACATCGTGCGTTGGTCCAGTCTTCGCAGGGTCAGGCCGGTGTGCCGAGCATCGAGGCCAGCGCCGCGACCGGGGTGGGGTCGCCGCCGGCGAGCAGCCACTGTCTGGGCGTCGCGGGCTCGTCGTTGATCCGCAGGTCGGCCTGCGGGGTGGTCATGAACGCGGCCACCACCAGCGGTGGCTGGTCGGACGGGACCGCGCGCAGCACCACGTCGAGGCCCGGCAGCACGCCGGACGCCGCGAACTGCCACGCGGGCAGCCGCCAGCCGCCCCGGTCCTTCCAGCCGGCGAGCCTGCCAGCCGAGAGCCGGTGGCGGATGCGGCTGGTGTCGACGCCCACGGCCTGGGCGGCGTCGCCGACGGTCAGCGCGGAATCGCGCAGCACCGTCTGCGCGGCCACCGCGCGTGCCCGCGAGTCGACCTCGTCGGGGCGGCGTGGGGTCAGGTCGAGCCCGACCTCGGTCAGCGTGTCCCGCTGCTCGGCGGAGAAGTAGTCGGCTGGGTCCGGTGTGGCCGGGGAGAGCCGGCGGGTGGCTTCCTCGATCATCTCGGCGAACTGCACCGGGCTGATCCGCAGGCCTGCCTTGGCGAGTACGGTCTCCAACGCGACAGTCATGCGCCTAGAGTATCCCGAATGTGCGGGTTCGTGCGCATTTGTGGGGGAGTTCACCGGATTCCGGGAAAAAGTAACGTAGATCGCCACTTTCCGCTCAGGGTCAAACACTGACAGTTGTCCGGCTTCCGTGCAACCTCGTGGCCCCGCACCTTCGTCCTTGGCACATGAGCAGCGACTTACGGAGACTTCCCCGGATCGGCGTGGCCACGGTCGCCATCGCCGTGGCGGGCGCGGGCGTCATCGGTGCCGCGTACTGGGTGGGCGGCGACAAGGCCGCCAAGAACGTCGAACGGCCGGGCGTCGTCGAGGCCTCGGCCGTGCGCCTGGTCGCGTTCGACTCGTGCGACAAGGCACTGGCCGAGCTGAAGGCCGCCGCGGTGAAGAAGGTCGGGCCCTACGGCTTCGAGTCGCCGATGCTGATGGAGCGCGGCGCCGCGCCAGCGGAAGGGTCGACACAGAAGGATTCGGCGGCGCCGGGGGAGTACTCGGGCACCAACAACCACGAGTCCGCCGCCGACGAGCCGGACCTGGTCAAGACCGACGGCAAGCGGATCGTCAGCATCGTCGACGGCACGCTGCGCGTGGTCGACGTGGCCACGAAAGCCGTGACTGCGACGCTGAAGATCCCCGAGGGGCAGCCGTCGTCGATGCTCCTCGACGGTGACCGGGCGCTGATCACGGCCTACCCCAACGACAGCATCGCCTACGACAGCCCGCACCCGCACATGTACGCCGGGCGGGTCACCTTCGTGCAGGTCGACCTCGTGGGCGGCGCGCGGGTCTCCGGATCGCTGACCGTGGACGGCTCCTACATCGACGCGCGCCAGGTCGGCTCGGTCGCTCGCGTCGTCGTGCGGTCCCAGCCCCGGCTGCCGTTCGTCATGCCCACGCAGGGAATCGACGAGCAGGAAGCGACCCGGCGCAACAAGGAGGTCATCGAGAAGTCCAAGATCGGTGACTGGATCCCGCGCCACAGCCCCGGAACTCCCGCCGAAGGTCAACTCTATGACTGCACCGCGCTGAGCAGGCCCGCCGACTACACCGGCACGTCGACGCTCTCGGTGCTCAGCTTCGACCTGCGAAACGCCCTCGGCACCGGCGACGGCGTGGGCCTCGCCGCCGACGGCGACACCGTCTACGGCACCGCGAACAGCCTCTACGTCGCCGACGACCGCCAGTCGCACGTCGGCATCCTGCCCGCCGACGGCCGCGGCAAGCCCATGCCGGGGCTCCCGCAGGCGTCCACGACCACCGTGCACCAATTCGACATCGCGAAGCCCGGCAAGCCGCTCTACCAGGCGTCCGGCATGGTTCGCGGAACCCTGCTGAACCAG
Source organism: Actinokineospora alba (assembly GCF_004362515.1). Classification (NCBI taxonomy): domain Bacteria; kingdom Bacillati; phylum Actinomycetota; class Actinomycetes; order Pseudonocardiales; family Pseudonocardiaceae; genus Actinokineospora; species Actinokineospora alba. The sequence continues at coordinate 4,806,992 of NZ_SNXU01000001.1, forward strand.
TACTCGCTCTCCGAGCACCGCGGCAACCTGCGGATCGCCACGACCATGGACGACCCCGGCTGCTGCGACCCGGGCAACGAGTCCTCCAGCTCCGTCGCCGTGCTGACCAGGCGCGGCGCCGAACTCGCCGAGATCGGTAGGCTCGACGGGCTGGGCAAGACCGAGCGCATCCACTCGGTGCGGTTCATCGGTGACACCGGCTACGTGGTGACCTTCCGCCGCACGGACCCGCTCTACACCGTCGACCTGTCGGACCCGGCCAAGCCGAAGGTCACCGGCGAGCTGAAGATCACCGGATACTCGGCGTACCTCCATCCGGTCGGCGACGGTCGGCTGCTCGGTGTAGGCCAAGAGGCCACCGAACAGGGCCGTGCCACCGGAACCCAGGTCTCATTGTTCGACACGAAGTCCGTCCAGGCGCGCAAAGTCACCGGCTTCCACGTCGCCGGGGCGTCGTCCGAGGTCGAGTTCGAGCCGCACGCCTTCCTCTATTGGGCGGCTAAAGGACTCGTCGTGCTGCCGCTGAACGAAGCCGGACCCACCAACCGGTCGACGGCCGTCGTCCTGCGCCTGCAAGGAGACTCGCTGACCGAGGCGGCGCGGCTGACTCACCCGCTCGGGAACCAGTACGGCGACGTGCAGATCCGCAGGTCGCTGGTGGTCGGCGACACGCTGTGGACCGTGTCCGGCGGCGGGATGCTCGCCAGCGACCTCGACACCCTCGCTCAGAGCGCCTGGGTGCCGTTCACCTGATGTTCGCGCCGCGGGAGCGGGGTGTGCGGGTAAGACCACCGGATCGGCCCATCGGTCGGCTCGGGGAACACCGGCGGCACCCCGCTCAACGCGGTCCGCGTGGCTGACTCGTCGGCCACGAACTCCGGTCGCAGCGCCTCGGTGTCGTAGTAGCGGTGGAAGACCGGGGTGATGCCGCCGGACATCGGCGGCACGATCCAGCTCCAGTCGGCCGGGCAGGTGCGCCCGGCCTTCTCCTCACGCTCCACGTGGGTGAGGAACCGCGCGGACTCCGTGTGGTGGTCGGTGATCGCCACGCCTGCCTCGGCGAACGAGTGCAGCACCGCGACGTTGACCTCGACGAGCGCGCGGTCGCGCCACAGGGAGGTCTCCCGGCCGGTGTCCAGCCCGAGCCGCTGGGCGACCGTGGGCAGCAGGTCGAAGCGGTCGTGGTCGGCGAGGTTGCGCGCGCCGATCTCGGTGCTCATGTACCAGCCGTTGAACGGGGCCGCCGGGTAGTCGATGCCGCCGATCGATAGCCGCATCGAGCTGATCGCGGGCACCGCGTGCCAGCGCAGGCCCAGCTCGGCGAACCACGGGTGATCCGGGTGCCGCAGCTCGACCTCGTGGACCGCGTCGCGCGGCAGTGGGTGCACGACCGTGCCGTCGTCGCGTCCGGAGACGACCAGCGGCAGGACGTCGAACGCCCCCGGCGCTCCGTCCGGCGCCCAGCCCAGGTCGCGCACGGCGTCGGTGAACTCGACGTAGCGCGGGTCGCCCAGGACGGTTCCGTCCGGCAGGCGGTGACCGGCGTAGCGGATCAGCTGCTCGTTCCAGATCCTCGGCGCGGCCGCGTCCGGGGCGTCCGGGGCGAAGATCGTGATGAGCGGCCGGACCTTGCCGCCGTTGGTGGCGATCCGCAGATGCTCGACGCACTGCTCGGCGACCTCCGCGGGTGCGCGCACCGCTCTGAGATCGCGCACGCGCATGCTTCGCCAGTAGAGCCTGCCGATGCAGCGGGCGCTGTTGCGCCACGCGACCCGGGCGCCGAACTCCAGCTCCGCGCTCGTGTGCCGGTAGGTGCCGGTCAGTTCGAACTCCGCCCGCACCCAGCGGACCCGTTCGGACAGCGGGCCGGCGGCGGGGTTCTCCGCGTGGAAGAGCTCCAGGAACTCCTCGGCCTGGTCGAGATCGGCGACGCCGCCACGTGGCTCAGGTGGCTCAGCGCTGTTGTTCCCGCGAGGTAACGCCCAGATCTCACCAGTCACCCGCGAGAAACTACCCCGTGCCCGGCGCCCTGACTTCACCTCTCACTCGTTTGGAGGTCACCCGTAGGTGGCACGGCCAGTCGGGTGAAATCTCTGCCGTTTGTTCGGTTGAACAACGTTCGTCGTCGCTCGCATGCGGATATATGCACCCGGATTCCCTGTCGGTGTCACCCAGACGCAAGTTGATCCGTCAACCAGTGGTCGAAATACGGGCTCGGACGTGGCGTTGATCACGTCAGTTTTTAGGCCACAATCAGTAACGCGATTCTCTGCATTCGTTCGATCCGGTGGTACCAATGCGGTGAATGGGTGACTGCGTGTCAACGGAGTAACGATGTTGCCCACCCCTGAACGCAAACAGACCGGCGGGCGTAGCCCACCGGTCTGTCACCATCCGATCGGGCACGGCACAGCCCGGTCGGAACGATCTCCGCGAGTCAGACCGCGAACACCGGCCCGGTCATCACGGCGAACTGGCACGGGTTGCCGTAGCTCGTGGCGAAGTCGACCTTCTTGCCCTTCCAGTGCCCGGTGGCCGTGACGTAGACCGGGTCGTACTGCAGCGTGCAGGCCCGATCCCGGTCGATGTTGAGCTTGTCGAAGTCGCCGTCCACCAGCGACAACTCGTGGCACGCCGCCGCTGGCTTGCGGTGCTTGCCACCCGCCGGGCGGCACTGCAGCGTGCCGGTCATGGTCGGCGATTCCGACCCCGTCACGGTCAGGACGAGTGCGGCGGACTCGGGGATCATGTGGTGCGCGCTCGCCGCGGGTGCGCAGACCACCGCGACGGAGATGCCGAATGCGCCGATGAGCGTCTTACGGAACATGAATGAACACTCCTTCTCCGACGGAGCGGTTTCCGCTCGAATGGGTGCGCCGGAAACCGTGTCCGGACCGTGCTCGACGACCGGACGAATCCGAGCTTAGGCCGATCCGAATTTGCTTTTCCAGCCGGGGGGTATCGCGCCGGCGGGTCGATCAGTGCTATTCATGGCGCCGCAATCTCCGACACATGAGGTCGGATAGGGTACTTCCTTAGACGTACATCGGGTGAAAGGTCCTATAAGTGGGTGGGATAACACGCGCGTCCAAAGCCTCGCGCGACCGTTTGTCCGACCGCATCGCCATCGGGATGCTGATCAAGGCGTTTCCCCCGGACGAGGTCGACGCCGCGATCGATGCGGCCGGGGTACGCGAGCAACGCTCCAGAGCCCTGCCCGCGCGCACCATGGTCTATTTCAGCCTCGCCATGTGGCTCTTCGGCGGCTCCGGGTACGACGCCGTCCTCACCCGGCTCACCACGGGCATGCGGTGGGCCGGGGTCACGACGGGCAAGCGCGCGGAGCCGAGCACCGGGTCGATCACCAAGGCGCGCAAGCGATTGGGTTCGGAAGTGATGCGCAGGCTGTTCCTGCGCCGGGCCGTGGCCGACCTCGACACACCGGCCGTGTGGCGCGGTCTGCGGGTCTGCACGCTCGACGGCGGCACGATCGACGTGCCGGACACGGCGGCCAACCTCGCCGCGTTCGACACCGCCGAGGTGCGGATGGCGGCGCTCGCCGCACACGGCGACGGCGCGCTGCTCGACGTCGCCGTCGGCAGTTCGGACGCCGACCTCGACGCCCGGCTCATCAGCACGATCTCGCCGGACACGCTCGTCGTCGCGCACCGCGCGGAGCCCGAGTACGACGTGTGGCGGGTGGCGGGGGAGCAGGGCGCGCACCTGCTGTGGCGGGCGGGCGAGTCGGTCGACCTGCCCCGGTTACGGGTGCTGTCGGACCACTCGTACCTCTCGCGGCTGCTGCCGGAGCGTGACCCCATGGCGCGCTCGATCGCGGTGCGGGTGGTCCAGTCGAGCGACGCGGAGCTGGTCACCACGCTGCTCGACCCGGAGCGCGCGCCCGCGGCGGAACTGACCGCGCTGCACCGGGACCGCTGGCGGTTCGCGGAGGTGTTCGACGCGCTGCAGACCGAGTCGGTGGCGTTGCGGTCGCAGGACCCGCACGGCGTCGCGCAGGAGCTCTGGGCGATGTTATGCGTCTACCAGGCGGTCCAGTCGTGGCGGTGGGACGGTAAGGAAGCGATGGCTGAAAGAATGTGAGCGTGGACGACCTCCGAGTAGCGATCATCGGGTACGGCCTCGCGGGCCGCGCCTTCCATGCCCCTTTCGTCGAGGCGGCCGACGGCCTTCGGGTCGGTGCCGTGGTGACCGGTTCGGCTGAGCGGGCCGCCGAAGTGGGTCAGCGACCGTGCTGTCCACTGTGGACGAGCTGTGGCGGCGGTCGGACATCGATGTCGTGGTGGTGGCCTCGCCCAACCGGTTCCACGTCGAGCAGGCGGGCGCCGCGCTGGACGCGGGGATGGCGGTGGTCGTCGACAAGCCGGTGGCCGCGACCGGTGCGGAGATCCGCGACCTGGTGCAGCGTTCCGAGCGGGCGGGCCGGATGCTCACGGTGTTCCAGAACCGGCGCTGGGACGGCGATTTCCGCACCGTCCGGCGGTTGGTCGCCGACGGAGACCTCGGCGAGATCGGCCGCTTCGAGTCCCGCTTCGAGCGCGCGTCCCGCAAGACGCGCACGTCGTGGAAGGTCAGCGCCGACCCGGCCGACCTCGCCGACATCCTCTACGACCTGGGCAGCCACCTGGTCGACCAGGCGATCGTGCTGTTCGGCAGGCCGGTGTCGGTGTTCGCCGAGACCCGGTCGCCGAACCCGGCGGTCCCCGTCTCCCAGGACGCCACGGTCCTGCTGACCCACGCGAACGGCGTGCGCTCGTACCTGCGAATGAGCAGCGTGACCATGCCGGTCGCGCCGCGGTTCGTCGTCGTGGGCGCGGACGCGGGATACCGGAGCTGGGGTCTCGACCCGCAGGAGAAGGCGTCGGTCGAGGGCAGGCTGCCCACCGATGAGGGGTTCGGCGAGTACCCGGAGTCGCAGTGGGGTGAAGTCCTTACCGACGACGGCCTGCGGAAGGTGCCCACGGAGAGGGGCGACTACCTGGCGTTCTACCAGGCGGTCGCCGCGTGCGTCCGGGGCGACGGCCCGCCGCCGGTGCCCCCGGCGGAGTCGGTGATGGTGGTGGACACCCTTGAGGCGGCGCTGCGGTCGGCGGCCACCGGGGTCCCGGTTGAGCTCTGAGGGTCTGGTCGACGACACGACGCTCGCGCGGTCGTCGGTGGTGGCCAACAACGCGATGAACCGCGGGCGTGGCCTGGAGTCGTACCGACGTGAACTCGGCGTGGACCCGGTGCGGGCGGGTGGCCTCGTTCCGACTGGAACACCGACGGCCGGTTCGACCTGATCACCCGCGTCCACGGATTGCATTACGTCGGCGACCGGCTCGGCCTGCCGGCACCGGCGTAAGGCTCGGTTGGTGTCGGATCGGCCCGGCCGTGCGCAACCGGCACCTAAGGGGACCGTGACGGTAGCCGACCACGGTCACCTCCAATCCGCATGTTTCAGACGCAGGTGACCAACCCTAAAAATTTCGGGGAGGCGGTCCAGTACCCCTGACTTCTGACGAACGGTCGGGAAACATCCGTTCGTCCTAGCCTCGGCCGCGGCTCGCCCGGTTACGCTCGGTCTCGCTAGCCGCGCCACCGGACGTTCCCCTGTCGTCCCCACCGCGTCCGTTGGGGCACAAGCGTTCCCGCCGCTGCCGCACACCCTCCGACACCCGGAGCGCCCCGGGTCGGTGAGGGCTGCCCACCGAAAGGACACTCCCATGCGCACCACCCCGATCAAGGCCGCGATCGTCGCCGCGGTCGCCATCGTCGGTTCCTTATTCGCCACCGGGCAGGCTTCGGCCGCCGTGGAGGAACGGGACCGGGTGTTCACCCCGTCGGCGGCCACGCCGATGAGCGTGCTGGTCACCAAGCTCTCCCACAGCGAGGCCGCCGCCCGGTTCCGCGCCGCCGGGATCACCTGGTCGTCCAGCGGCAACTGCAGCAACCGCTACAACTCGACCTGCACGTCCTTCGAGCAGATCAACCTGGCCACGGTCCAAGGCGCGGAGACCCTCAAGCGGGCCTCCGGGTGCGCGCTCAACATCACCGGCGGCACCGAGACCGGCCACGCCAGCGGCACCTACAGCCACTGGAACGGCTACAAGCTCGACTACTCGCTCTACACCTGCGTGGGCAACTACATCCGCAACAACTTCAGCTACATCGGCGGCAACAAGTGGCGCTCCGGCTCGGGCAACATCTACTACCTCGAGAGCAACCACTGGGACGTCACGTACTACAACTGCGGCGGCTGCTGACCTGACCCGGTGGCCACGGCCGTCACCACGCGGTCGTGGCCACCGGCAGGCTCTTGATCCCGTTCTGGAAGTTCGACCGCAGCCGCACCGGCTCGCCCGCGAGGGTAAGGCGGCAAGACAAATCCAGGACCGCGCGGAACATGGCCCGCATCTGCACCCGCGCGAGGTGCGCGCCGAGGCAGAAGTGCGGGCCGTGGCCGAAGCTGAGGTGCTCGCCCGCGGGCCGGGTGAGGTCGAACCGGTCGGGGTCGGCGAATACCCGCTCATCCCGGTTCGCCGAGGAGAACCACACGACGACTTTCGTGCCCGCGGCGATCGGTGTCCCGGCGAGTTCGGTGTCCACTGTGGCCGTCCGGCGGAAATGCATCACCGGGGTCCACCACCGCAGCATTTCCTCGACGGCGTTCGGGAGAAGATCGGGTTCGGCTTTGAGTCGGCGATAAGAGTCCACATGGGACAACAACGCGATCATCCCGCCTGGAATGCCGTTGCGGAGTGTCTCATTGCCCGCCACCGAGAACAGCCAGAACAGATTCTCGAATTCCTCGATCGAGACCCGGCCGCCCTCGTCGTCCACATGGGACATCAGGGTGCTCATGACGTCCTCGCCCGGATGCAAGCGCTTGATCTCGCCGAGACCGTTCGCGTAGGCGTAGAGATCGGGCATTCCCTCCCGGGTTCGCGGGTCGGGCATGCGCCCGTCGGCTCCCGGCTCGGGCCGCAGCCGCAGCGCCTGCCGGGCCAGGTCGGTCGACCCCGCGCCCTCGGTGTCGCTCACCGCGTACTCGGGGTCCTGGAAGCCGATCACCCGGTTGCTCCAGTCGAACATCAGCCACCGGTCCTCGGCGGGCACGCCGAACACCTCGGCCAGGGTGAGCAGCGGCAGGTCGGCGGCGACGTCCTTGGCGAAGTCGAACTCGCCGCGCTCCACCGCCCTGGCGACGAGGTCACGCGCCCAGCCGTCGATCCGGTCGGCCAGCCGGGCCAGCGCCCGCGGGGTGAACGCCCTGGTCAGCAGGCCGCGCAGGCGCGAGTGGTCCGGCGGGTCCTGGTTGAGCATCATCCGGCGCACGTAGGCCAGCGCTTCCGGCGCCGGGTCGCGGATCTGGGTCGCCCCGAGCCGCGACGAGTAGACCTCCGGCGTGCGCAGGACGTGGCGCACCTCGGCGTGCCGCAGGACCGCCCAGAACCCGGGGCCGTCGGACTCGTCGACCCAGCGGACGGCGCCTTCCTCGCGTAGGCCCGCCAGGAGGGCGTGCGGCACGGCGGTCACATAGGTGTCCGGGTCGAGAATCGGCGCGGCGTCCATGCCCGCATTCTGTACCGCCCGGCGCCGCGTGCGGCAAGATCAGCGCGTGGACAACTTGTACGTCACGCGAGGCGGCACCGACGGGCCGACCTTGCTGCTGCTGCACGGGCTGGGCGCGACCGCCGAGGTATGGGAGGGCGTGACACCGCTGTGGCCCGGACGCTGGGTGGCCCCCGACCTGCCGGGCCATGGCCACTCGCCTGCGCTTGCCGGCTACTCCTTCGGCGGGCTCGCCGCGGAGGTGGCCGGGTCGGTCGACGGGCCGGTCGCCGTGCTCGGCCACTCGCTCGGCGGCGTGGTCGGATTGGCGCTGGCCAGCGGGTGGTTCGGGGTTCCGGTGGCGGCGGTGTGCGGGATCGGCATCAAGGTCAGCTGGACGTCGGAGGACCTCGCGAAGGCCGCGCAGCTCGCGGCCAAGCCGTCGCGGCTGTTCGCCTCACCCGAGGAAGCCCTCGACCGCGCGGCCAAGGTGGCCGGACTGCCGTCGGCGTCGATCGACAGCAGGCTCGTGGTGGAGGAGGAAGACGGCTGGCGGCTGAGCCTCGATCCCCGCGCCTTCGCTGTCGGCCGCCCGGACCTGCCGGGCCTGCTCGGCGCGGCCCGGGCGCGAGTGCGGCTGGCGGCGGGGGAGACCGACCCGATGAGCCCGGCGGACCACCTGCGGACGCTGGTGCCGGACCCGGTGATCCTGCCCGGCCTCGGCCACAGCGCCCACGTCGAAGACCCGGAAGCGTTGCGGCCGCTGATCGAGGAACTCCTCAGCGCGGTCACATGATCTTCCTGGCCCGACACGGGGAGACTCGGTGGAATCGTCTCGGCCGCAAACAAGGACAGCTCGACTCGCCGCTGACCGAGTCCGGGCTCGCGCAGGCCCGGAACCTGGCCGCCGCGGTCGGACGACTGCGGGTAGACGGGGTCTTCAGCAGTCCACTGGGCCGGGCGGCGACCACAGCCGCGCTCTGCGGGGTTGCATTCGGGATGCCCGTGGTCGTGGCAGCGGTTCCCCGGTGAGCTCGCCCGCTGCGTGGCGGACAAATCGAGTGCACGGCGCTCAACGGCCGTTGATCATCTCGCACGAGATGATCGGCAGGATGCTCCTGCGCACCTTGCTCGCGGCGGACCCTATGACCGTGTTGGGGACGAGCCAGCCCCACGACCTGGTTTATCAGGTCGACCCGCGGCTGGGGGAGTGGACCAGGCTCGTGGTCGCGCCTGCCGACGACGAGTCCGTGTCGGCGGCTTGTCCGGTGACCCCCACCGATATGGGCCGCGGTGATGCCGACCCGATGTGACGCTTTGCCTGGAGCGGTGACCGGTCCGCTCCCCAAGGGCAGAGGCCGCCGTCCCTGGGCTCCCGGCGGACCGGGAGCCCAGGGGTCGTGCGAACTAGTTCACGCCGACCAGGTCGACCACGAAGATCAGGGTCTCGCCCGGCTTGATGGCGCCACCGGCGCCCCGGTCGCCGTAGCCCAGGTGCGGCGGGATGACCAGCTTGCGCCTGCCGCCGACCTTCATGCCCGCCACGCCGCGGTCCCAGCCCGCGATGACGCGGCCGCCGCCCAGCGGGAAGCTGAACGTGTCGTTGCGGTTCCAGGAGGCGTCGAACTCCTCGCCGGTCGAGTGGGCGACGCCGACGTAGTGCACCGTGACGAGCTGGCCGGGCTTGGCCTCCTCGCCGTCGCCGACGGTGATGTCCTCCACCACCAGGTCCGCGGGCGGGGCGCCCTCGATCGGGTCGACCTCGGGCTTCTGCAAAGCCATGCTCACTCCTTGCGATTTTCGGATCAGTCCCGGCCATCTTCCCCCGACCCGGACCGTCCACGCTCGACGACCCACCCGGGCGTAACACCTCAGGCCCCGCCGGCGACTTCACCATCGCGGCCCTGTCACCCCCCGACGGCAGGGTCGCGCCCCCTTTCCGGGCGCTTCCCGCCCCTTGTAGTCGTTGATACGACTCGGTTCGAGCGGGTCCGCGGACAACGCGAAGCCAAGACCTCCCTTGACATCCTCGCGTCGGCGTGAATACTTAAGCATGTGCTTAACCAACGCGGCGATCTCGACAAGGTCTTCCACGCCCTGGCCGACCCGAGCAGGCGGACCATGGTCGAGCGGTTGGGCAGGGGACCGGCCTCGGTGAGCGAACTGGCGAAACCGCTGGCGATGTCCCTGCCCGCGGTGGTGCAGCACCTGGCGGTCCTCGAAGCGAGTGGGCTGGTGAAGTCCGAAAAGGTCGGACGGGTCCGCACCTGCCGCATCGAGCCGAAGGTGCTCAACATGGCCGAACAGTGGATCACCGAGCGCAAGGCGACCTGGGAGAGCAGGCTCGACCGGCTCGGGGACTTCCTCGCCGAAACCGAATCAGCGGAGAAAAGGACAGACACATGAGCGTCACCCACGCGACCTTCGTCGTCGAGCGCGTCTACCCGGCCACCCCCGAGCGCGTCTTCAACGCCTGGGCCGACCCGGAGTTCAAGGCCCGCTGGTTCGCCGGCCCGGACGACTGGGAGAACAGCCCGCTGAGCCTCGACTTCCGCGTCGGCGGCGAGGAGTCCAGCAGCGGCGGCCCCAAGGGCGGCCCGGTCCACACCATGCGCGGCCGGTACCAGGACATCGTGCCCAACGAGCGCATCGTGTCGTCCTACGAGATGTACATGGACGACCAGCGCATCTCGGTGTCGCTGGCGACCGTCGAACTCACCCCCAAGGGCGACGGCACCCTGCTCACCTACACCGAACAGGGCGCCTTCCTCGACGGCCTCGACCAGCCCAAGTACCGCGAAGAGGGCACCGCCGAACTCCTCGACGCCTTGGGCGCCGCGCTCAGCAGCGAGAACGCCACCGCATGACTCCGGGGGCTGGGCCGCGTTCGCGCGGCCCAGCCCGGTCGCTAGGCCATCGACACCAGCCGCGGGTGGCGCTGCGCCAGGTAGGCGCCCTTGACGATGGCTTCCTTGTAGAACGCGGCCAATCGTCCAGTGAGGACTTTCTCGATCGGGCTGTCGTCGGCCCGCACGAACTGGATCAGGCCGTCGCGGCGGCCGAGGCTCACGCACTGGTTGAAGTAGCGAAACTTCAGTGGGCGGGCCTGCTTCCCGGCCATCCGGTCACCGATCGCCCGCACCGCGTACACCGCGCACGGAATGCCGGTGGCGCAAGCCATCCGCAACTCCTGCCCGGTCGACATGTGGGCCGCCGCGGCGTCGCCGATGCCGTAGACGTCCGGGTGCGACACCGAGCGCAGGGTGTCGTCCACGACCATCCGGCCGTGCCCGTCCACCTCGAACCCGGCCTCGCGGGCCAGCGGCGACACCCGGAAACCGGTCGTCCACACCACGGTGTCGGCGCTGAGGTGCTCGCCGTCGGCCAACACCACGCCGTCGGCGCGGACCTCCGCGACCCGCACCTCGTCCCGGACGTCGATGCGCAGCCGGTCGAACACCCGCCGCACGTGCTTGCGGCCGCGTTCCGAGAACGCTCCACCCAGGACACCGCCGGTGACGAGGCGGACCTTGAGGTCCGGGCAGGTCTCGGCCAGCTCGGTGGCGGCCTCGATCCCGGTCAGCCCACCGCCGACCACCGCCACCGTGCCGTATGCCCGAACCGCGGAAGCCTGCTCGAACCCGGCCACCGTCATCGCGTGCTCGCGAACTCCGGGGACGGAGTCCACGTCGGCCTGGCTGCCCAAGGCGTAGATCAGCGTGTCGTAGGACAGCGGCTCGGCGCGGTTCGCGAGCCGGACTGCCTTGGCGTCGGCGTCGATCCCGGTGACCAAGTCGACGATGAGGCTGACGCCCGTGCCGTCGAGGAGGTCGGCCAGCCGCCGGTCCCGCAACTCCTGCCCGGCGGCGAGCTGGTGCATCCGCACCCGCTCGACGAACCGGTCACGGGCGTTGACCAGGGTGACCGCCGTGTCGGCGTGCCCGGCCGCCAACTTGGCGGCGATGAGGCCGGAGTACCCGGCACCGAGGACCACGATGTGCTTCGTCATGTGCATCTCCGTTCGTCACCACATGGACACCGTGGCCCGCCGAGATGTGACAGCGAATCGTGGGAGGTGGGTCACATCAGCCCGAGGAATAGGTGAACCAATACACGCCGTGTCCACCGCTGACCACGAGACGCCTGTTCGTCAGCCAGACACAATCCGCGAGCTCGCCGTCGAGACGCAACTCTGTGAGGCGGGTCCAGTCGTGGCCGTCGTGGATTCGCAGGGTCCGGTTGTCAGACACGGTCGCCAGCAGTGAGGTGTCCGGTGACCAAGCCACCGCGGTAGCGGAGTCCGCGTCACTGATCGCGGTCAGTTCAGTGGAGAGGGTCCACGAATCCGTAGTCCAGTATCGAACGGTTTGGCCGACCTTGACGACGAGCCAGCGCCCATCAGGTGTCCACGTAGCGCCGTCCGCCTCCTCGTCGAACGACAGGACCTTGATCGGCTCCCAGGTGCCCGCGCTCAGGATGTGAACAGCCTTGCCTGCCACAACTGCCAACATCCGGCCGTCGGGCGCGACATCGGTGCTGACGTACCTGGCGAATTCAGTGCGCCGCTTGAACCGCCGCAACAGGCGGTCGATGACGGAATCCGACTTGACCAACGGTTCTTTACGTACGCGGACGCCAGTCTCATCCGCCTCGAGGACGACGGGAGGACCCCAGGTCGTGGTATCCCAGAGCAGGATCCGGCCCTCGCCGTCGACCGCGCACACCAGGTGTCCACCGGAGCACAACTCGGTCGCGCGTTCCCTGGTGGGATGCCGCAGGGTTCGAGTCGACTTCCAGTTGCCCGCTTCGGAAATCGAGATCTCATCGTAGAGGTCGACAGCCAGGTGCTCGTCGCCGATCGCGAGCAACTTGACCACATAGCCGGGTTTCGGGAACTCGTCGATGACCTCCCCGCTGACCGGGTCGTAAATGACGATCGATTCCGCCTTCGCGACCGCGACCCAGGAGCCGGATGGAGCGATCGCGTATCCGGTGCCGCTCGTCGCCTCGCGGGGCATCTGGATGCGGGCTTTGCCGGGGTCCCACAGCCGCACGGTTCCGTCGTCACCCGCCGACGCCAGTACCGAGCCGTCGAGTGTGAACGCCAGTTCTTCGATCCTGGACCCGTGGGCGGCGATCTGACCGATCGGACGCCACTTTTCCGTGCACCACAGCACAAGCAATCCGTCGTCGCTTCCGGTGGCGAGCGTGCGACCGTCCGATGAGAAAGCTGCTGCGGTCAGGTCGGTGTGGTGGCGCAATGTACGCGGGGACTGACCGATCTTCGTCAGATTATGGACCGTGACACCCAGGGTGCCGGGTAACGCGACCCAGTTCCGGTCATGGCTGACCGCGAACGCCCGATTGACAGCGTATTTCTCCGCGGGCAGATCGCGATGGCTGCCGGTGGTGAGATCCCACTGCTTCAAACCCGAATCATCGAGACTCACCAGTGTTTGGCCTGGGCCGTAAGCGCAGGCGTCGAACGGCTGCCGGATCTTGAACGAGCGAACCTGTTTGCCGGTCTCGACATCCCACATCCGGATCGTGCGGTCATCGCCTGTGCTTACGATGGTCCGGCCGTCTGCGGAGAAACAGAAACGGTCGACCGTGTCCTGGTGTCCCCGAAGAACCGTGTCGTGCTGCCAGGTGGCGGTATTCCAAAGCTGGATCGTGTTGTCGGCACCCTCCGAGGCCAGGAGGCGACCGTCGGGCGACAGAGCGATGTACCTGGTGTAGACACCGTCGTCTGGGTTCTCCAGCAGCCGGATGAGCTGGCCGCTCTCAGGATCCCAGATCCGGATGCTGTCGCGGGCCGACGTCATTAACCAGCTGTTGTCCGGTGCGAAAACGCAGCTCCTGACCCGGCCCTCGTGGCCCTCAAGGACACGGACGAGAGCCGGATCCGGAAGATCCGGCATCAGTCGCTGACAAACGAGTCGAGGCATGCCCATCACCGCCGACTCCGCGGTTCGGCGGATGCGGCGTAGATACGGAGAGTATGGGAGGCGCTGGACGAGGGCGTTCACCACGGCATGGTCTGGCGTGCTGGGGACCAGCAAGTGACCCGACTGGTCGAGGAACCGGCGCAATTCCCGGGATTCGCCGGTGTCGACAAGCGCGAGGTCCTCGGCGACGGCGACAGGGCCGAACCGCCGCAGCTTTCCGATGACCCAATACGGCGCCGTCACCAGCTCGACGAGTTCCGTGGAACGCCCGGCGCCGTCGAGGTGGTAAGCCAAGGTGCGCCACAGGTACTCGGCGGAAACGGGCAAAGTCCACCACTGGACCGCGGGCCCAGGCAACGTCGAGGCCACCGCTTCGAGGAGGTCGCTGTGCAACTCGGCCAGCCGCGCCTGGCCGCACTCGTGCCGGAGGTATGTGCGGATGACGTCGTGCAGTCGCAGAGAGGACCGATTGCCGCGCCAGGTGATCAGCGACAGCTCGGCCAGTTCGTGGCACAGCCTGCCCGCGTCCTCCGCGGACAGGCCGGCGGTCTTCTTCCAGAACAGGATGACGAGGTCAACCGGAACCTCGGTGTCTTCGGGGAATATGGCCAGTTCCACGAAGCGATCCCGATGATCGCCCAGGATTCCCAACGACGACTCGAGCGTCGCTGCCACCGCGCGGTCGCGTCGAGCCGCGTCGGTGACATCCAAGGCCGCGGGTCCAAGGTCCCTCAGCCGCCGCAGCAGGCGGTCAGCCGTCTCGGCCACGTCGGCTCCGTCGCGGGCGGCGCGGCGCAGTGTCGCATTCGCTAAGCCGAGAGCGAGCGGCCACCTTCCGGTGATGTCAAGGAGCTGTTCGCCCACCGTCTCCGGGAGACCTGTGAGGCCGCCCGTGACGAGCAGACGGGCTTGCGGGTGACTCATCTGGTCGACCTCGACGGTCTCCGCGTCGTCGGGCAGCAGATCGGGGATCCGGGTGGTGACGAGGAGCGTGCAGCCGCGCCCCGCGCTGAGGAACGGGCGCAGTTGCTCCACCGACCAGACGTCGTCGACGACGAGGAGCGACCGGCCTTTCCCCTGCAGTGCCTCACCGAGCCGGATGCCCGCTTGCTCGGGGCTGGTCAGCCCCGGTCGCTGTCCGTCGATTCGCTCGGTGATGTCGTTGATCGTGTCCGCGAGCGCCGCGCCGCGGACCTCCTGGCCGACCGTGACCCAGTCGATCCAGCTGAACTCCTCCCGAATCTCCTGTCGTGCGCAGACTTCAGCGGCCAACGTGGTCTTGCCGAAGCCACCCGCTCCGGCCAGACCCGTTGTGATGCCGACCTTGCGTGTCTTGCTTCCGAGCAGCGAGCGCACGATTTGATTGGTGAGTTCCGGCCGAGGCACGAAGGCGCCGGGGGTGGCGGGTAGTGGTGGGGCGGAGGAGATGGCACTTGCCCGTCTCGGCGTGGCCCGGCGGGCCTCGAGCGCGACCCAGGTCGACGAAAGGACGGCCAGGATCACGAAGATCAGCCAGCTCCAGCTCGACGTCAACAAGTTCACCGAGATCGCGACCGCGATGTTCACCAACGTGATGGCCGCGGCAGTCGCGGCTTGCTTGCGCGTCGACGTCAAGCTGACTCCCCAGAGGTGATCTTCCGGGGAGCCTAGCGTGCCGTCACATCAACCCGGACAGCTTGTAGAGAGCCAAAGAACCCGCGACCGCGACGTTGAGACTGGCGCCGATGCCGATCATCGGGATCTCCACGCACGAGTCGAGCAGGTCCAAAGCCTCCGGCGGGATGCCGTGCTGTTCGTGTCCCAGCACCAGCACGGTCTTGCCGCGGACCGCACCGACGTCGGCCAACCGCACGGCCTCGTCGGCGAGTTCGACGCCGACGATCCGCGCGCCGCGCTCGCGTTGGCGGGCGAGCCAGCCGAGCGGGTCGCCGGTCCAGTGCACACACAGCGGTTTGCGCAGCGTGTTGCCGCGGGCGAGCGCCTCGGGAACCCACGGAAAGCGCGGCAGCGCCAGGCATGCGCCGACCGCGTCGCAGGTGCGGGCGAGCGTGCCCAGGTTGGCGCCGTGCAGCGGCCACAGCGGGGCGGCGTAGAGGTGGTCCCAGCAGGAGTGCTTGCGGGACCGGCGGGAGTTGCGGATCTCGGACGGGGTGCGCACCCGGATGGCGGGCCCGTTCATCGCCTGGCGGAGGAACGCCTCCAACTCGGTACAGCGACCATATGCAGGGCGATTCGCGGCTCGCCGGGGCCATCGTCGACTCACGCCGCGATCAGCGGCGACCGGATCGTACCCGCGAAGAGTGCAGGACAGGTCCCCATCAAGCCGGTTGCTCCACACGGCCCAAACGTGTGAGCGAAGATGCATGTTCCCGTTGACTCATGAGCTAGAGCAATCAAGGATGTGCATGTTCAATCACCGCCGCGCGGCGATTGAACACCTCAGCGAGCAGTACACCGATTGCCGACCGAGTCGGTGTCTTGGCGCACGGCACCTGCGAGCGCATACGCGCGACCGAGCGACTTCGACACCTCCGTCGATGGTCATGGCCTGCCGCGAGGTACCCCTGCCGCCCTGCGTTTTCGAAGGAGCCTTGATGGCTGAAATCTCGCGTCGGTCCCTGTTCGGTGGCGCGCTCGCCACCGGTGCTTTGGCTGTGGGGGTGGGTTCCACGGCCGCCTCCGCCGCGGTGCCGCCGCCGCCGCGGCAGACCGGCCAGACCTCGATGATCGACGTCGCCTTCCCCGCCCACTCCACCGTCCGGATCGGCCTGATCGGCGTGGGCAACCGCGGCGGGAGCATGTCCGGCGAATGGGCCAGGGTGCCCGGATGCGTGGTCACCGCCGTGTGCGACATCCGCCGCGACCGTGCCCAGGGGATCGCCGATCAGCTGGTCGCCGCGGGCAGGCCCCGCCCGGCGGTCCACGGCGGTTCGGCGGTGTCGTACCAGGCGCTGCTTGCGCAGGCCGATGTCGATCTCGTCTACATCGCCACGCCGTGGGAGTTCCACTACGCGCAGGCCCGCGACGCGATGCTGGCGGGCAAGCACGTGTCGGTGGAGCTGCCGATCGCCACCTCCATGACCGAGCTGTGGAGCCTGGTCGACACCTCGGAGCGCACCCGCAAGCACCTGATGCTGGCCGAGAACGTCTGCTACGGCAGCCACGAGCTGGCCATGGTGAAGATGGCCCAGGCAGGCGTCTTCGGCGAGATCACCAACGGCCACGGCGGCTACCTGCACGACTTGCGGGCGCTGCTGTTCAACGACGGCTACTACACCGACGACTGGCGGCGGCTCTGGCACACCCGCAGCACGGCGAGCTTCTACCACATGCACGGACTCGCCCCGGTCGCCGCGGCGATGGACATCAACCGCGGTGACCGCTTCACCACCGTCAACGCCACCGCCACCGCCGCGCGTGGCCTGGCCGACTACCGGCAGCGCTTCGTGCCCGCCGGACACCGGTCGTGGAACGAGACCTACGTCAACGGCGACCTGGTCACCTGCCACCTCAAGACGGCCAAGGGCTACGACATCCGCACCGCGCACGACGTCAGCACGCCCCGCCCGTACAGCCGGATCAACAGCGTCGCGGGCACCCGCGGCCTGTTCGAGGGCTACGCGGGCACCGCGTCGGGCTCCCGGGTCTACTTCGAGCCGTCCCACACCGACCACGGGTGGCGGGACTTCGGCACCTACGGCGAGCAGTACAAGCACTGGCTGGTGGCCAAGCTCGCCGGTTCCGGCGGTGGCCACGGGGGCATGGACTTCATCATGACCTGGCGCACGGTCCAGCTCATGCGCTCGGGTCTCGTCCCGGACATCGACGTCTACGACTCCGCGGCCTGGTGCGCCCCGATCCCGCTCAGCGTCGACTCCCTGGCACTGGGCGGCGCCGCGGTCGAGGTCCCCGACTTCACCCGCGGCGACTGGAGCCGGTCGCGTCCCGGCCTGGACTCGCCGGTGTCCGACATGCCCACCGGCGGCGGCACGCTCGCGCCGCTGCCGAACCTGGCCGCCGCGTTCGACTGCGTCGGTTCCACCAGCGAGACAAACACCGTCCCCGGTGACTTCGACGGCTTCGGCAACAGCTTCTCGGCCGAGAAGCTCACCGCCGCGGGTCTCGCGCCCGGCGCCACCTTCACCGCGCTCGGCGCGAGCATCCAGTGGCCCACCGGCGTCGGCAAGATCAACAACGCTCGGGGTCGCGGCCAGGTGGTCAAGCAGACCGGCCGGGGTAGCAAGCTGGTGCTGGTCGGATCCGGCATCGGCACCCTCCCCAGCGGCGCGGTCACCGTCAAATACACCGACGGCACCACCACCCAAGGCACGATCGCCTTCCCGAACTGGGTGACCCCGGCCGCGGGCGGAGCGACCGCGATCGCGACGACCACCGGCCGCAACCGCCCCACCGGCTACGGCGACACCGCGTACAAGTACACGGTCTTCGCCCACTCGGTCGCGCTCGACCCGGCCAAGACCGTCGACACGGTCACGCTTCCCGTCAACAGCAACCTGCACTTCTTCGGCATGGGCGTGGCCCCGTAACCCACACGCGAAAGACGCCGCCGGGGGCACTCCCCGGCGGCGTCTTGCTGTGTATCAGTCGAAACGTCCCCGGTTCACCAGCCGCGTTCGCGCCATTCGGCGAGCTTCGGGCGCTCGGCGCCGAGGGTGGAGTCGTCGCCGTGGCCTGGGTAGAACCAGGTGTCGTCGGGGAGGACGTCGAAGACGCGGGAGGAGACGTCGTCGATCAGGGACTCGAAGTCCTTGGGCTTCGTCGTCTTCCCGACTCCACCCGGGAACAGGGAATCGCCCGTGAACAGGTGGGGGTGGCCGTCCGGGTCGCGGTAGAGCAGGGCGATGGAGCCCGGCGTGTGGCCGCGCAGGTGGATGACCTCCAGTTCCACCTGTCCGACCGCCACCGTGTCGCCCTGGGTCACGAAGCGGTCCGGGGGGACCGGCAGCGGGCCCGCGTCCAGCGCGTGGGCGATCGTGTTGGCGCCGTTGGCTCCGGCGACCGCGCCCAGGGCCTGCCAGTGGTCGCCATGCTGGTGCGTGGTGACGATGGTCTTCAGGCTGGGGCGGTCCTGGTCGTAGCCGATGACGTCCGACAGGCGGGCCGGGTCGGCCGCGGCGTCGATCAGGAGCGCCTCATGGGTGGCGCGGCAGGTGAGCAGGTAGGCGTTGTTGTCGTACGGGCCGACGGACACCTTGGTGATCGTCAGCGCGTTCAGTGTGCGGCGGGCAGCGGGGCCACCGGGCTCGACATGGCCGGTGTAGTCATCGACGAGGTCCACGGTCGCCGACGGTAGTCTGTCTGCCACCGTTGGTTCCACCCGCGAAGGCAGCGCACCGGGTCAGGCAGTACCCTGTTACCTGAGCGTGACCTGAAACTGAGCTGCAACTGACCACTGTCGCCGATCACCTGCGAGCCCGTGAACTCAGAGACAGAGATCCGAACACGGTCCCCACGCAAGCTGAGCTGGGACGTCATCAGGGTGCTGGCCGTCTACTCGGTCGTCGTCCAGCACGTCACCCACCAGTCGCCGATCAACCACGCCGAACTGGGGCCGTACCCGTTCGTGCTGCCCTTGCAGTTCGGCGCGAGCACGCTGCTGGTGATCTCCGCGTTCTTCATCTGCGTGACCATCCGACGTGGTGAGACGGGCAAGTGGCTGCGCAACCGGCTCGCCCGGCTGCTGCCCGCGTACCTGCTCGCGGTGGTGATCACCTACGGCGTCTCCCGGGCCGTCGCGCCCGCGTTCGGGTGGTATGTGCCCAATGTCACGGACCTGGCCGCGAACCTGTTGCTCGTGCAGGCGTGGTCGCCGACCTTCCACTGGATCGACGCCTCCTACTGGACGCTGCCCGTGCAGGTGATGGCCTTCTTCGCCGCCGCCCTGCTGTGGCCGCGCCGGTGGACGCGGGGCGGTGCGCTGCCCTGGCTGCTGTGGTCGCTGGTGGTGGTGCCGCTGGTGATCCGCTTCGTCTGGCGCGACGACGTCGACGCGGCGCAGTGGATCCGGTCGGTCTTCGACGGGCTGGCGCTGCACCGGGTGGCGCTGTTCGGCGTGGGCATCGCGATCTGGCTGTGGACCCGCGACCGGTTCTCCGGCAAGCACCTCGCCGCCTACCTCGTCGCCGTCCTTGTCGCGCAGGACGCCCACTCCCGCTTCGCCGACACGTGGTCGACCGTGGCGTTCGGGGTCATCCTCGCGGGCATCGTCGCGGCCGCGGGCGGCCCGGACTGGGACATCCCGGGCCTGCGGCAGCTCGCCACGCCCATCCGCTGGCTCGGCGGGATCTCGTTCGGCGTCTACCTGGTCCACCAGGAACTCGGCTTCGTGCTCGCGCGCTTCCTGCTCGACGTGGGCGTCGGAGCGTGGGGCCGCCTGGTCGCCTGCGTGGCGATGGCCGTCGTGCTGGGCTGGGCGATGACCCGACTCGTCGAGCAGCCGTGTCACCGCTGGCTCACCGGCGACATGTTGCTTCGCGCGCGCGTCGCGGGCAACGCCGTGGTGGAGGCGATCCGCGACCTGCCGCAGGTGCCTGCCACGCCCGACGACCTGCCGAGGCAGACCCGCCGGGTCAACCCAGCCGCCGCCGACCCGCTCACCCCGCTCCCGCAGTGGGCCATGGCCACCTCCCAACTGCGCTGACCTTCGCGAGTCGCCCCTCCCGGCAAACGAGTCGCCCCTCCAGGCAAGTGAGTTCGACGCTCAGATAGCGCGAATGTCGAACTCGGTTGCCGGAAGGGGCGACTCACTTGCTGGGAGGGGCGACTCGCGGGGTCAGCCCCAGGCACCTAGGTCGGGGAGGGGGCCGGACAGGCTCGCGGGCCTGCCGCGGCCGGTCAGCCAGGTCAGTGCTGCCGCCGCGGATCCGCTCACCTCGCTGTCGGCGTCCTGGGCGATCGCCAACTCCCAGCTGCGCTGGCTTCCGTCGGGCAGCGAGACGGTCAGCCGCAGCGGGTGGCCGTCCGTGCGGCTGCGGTGGGGGAGCAGCGCGCGGTCGAGGAGCAGGTCGAGGTGGCCGGTCGGGACCGCGTCGAAGCCCACCTCGAAATCGAGGTCGACCAGGTGCGTCCACACCTCGAACAGCCGCATCTGCGGAATCTGCGCGGCGGCGACCGGGGTGCCCGAGGAGTTCTGCACCCGCGCCGCCCAGTCCTCGTGACCGAGTCGCGTAGCCTCGACCATGAAGCGGCCGCAGGCGGCGACCAGGTCCTCGCGCTGGATCTGGCCGAGCCTGCTCGCGCCGTCGGCGATGTCGGCGTTGCGGTCCGCCCAGCTCGGGTAGGCCGCGTGCTCGATGCCGGTGCGCGCCCAGGTCAGCAGGTTGACCAGGGCGTCGGCGTTGCGGGCGAGGTGGGTGACCACGTGCCCGCGGGTCCACCCCGGCAGCAGGCTGGGCCGGGTGAAGTCGGTCTCGGCGAATCTCTCGACCACCCCGGTCAGGACGGCCGTGGCCTCGCGCACGGCGGCCAGCGTGGCCGCGGTGGTCGTGCCGTTCATGGTGCTCGCGGACGTGTTCGACCCAGTCATGAGGACCCCGACATGCTTGGCGTGAACGGAGCGAAAGGTGCTCCCGTGGACCAGCCTAGGCGAGTGACGTTACCCGTGGGTACCGCTCCGCGGGTGCATCGCCGCGACCGGTCCGCGAGAATTGTCGGTGCCCGGCTTTAGCATGGGTGCCGGCCACCAGTGGCCACTCAACCCGCAGCGTGCGATCCCATCCCCGGATGCCGCGCTGCCCGAGTTCTGCCCAGTTCAGAGCACTACCGAAGGGATCTCAGTGGCCGACCGCCTCGTCGTTCGCGGCGCCCGGGAGCACAACCTGCGCGGCGTCGACATCGACCTGCCCAGGGACAGCCTGATCGTGTTCACCGGACTGTCGGGCTCCGGCAAGTCCAGCCTCGCGTTCGACACGATCTTCGCCGAGGGGCAGCGCCGGTACGTCGAGTCGCTGTCGGCCTACGCGCGGCAGTTCCTCGGGCAGATGGACAAGCCGGACGTCGACTTCATCGAGGGACTCTCGCCCGCGGTCTCGATCGACCAGAAGTCGACCAGCCGCAACCCGCGTTCCACGGTCGGCACGATCACCGAGGTCTACGACTACCTGCGTCTGCTCTACGCGCGCGCGGGCAAGCCGCACTGCCCCACCTGCGGCGAGGCGATCAGCAGGCAGACCCCGCAGCAGATCGTCGACCAGGTCCTGGCGATGGAGTCCGGCCTGAAGTTCCAGGTGCTCGCGCCCGTCATCCGCGGCCGCAAGGGCGAGTACATAGACCTGTTCTCCCAGCTGCAGACGCAGGGCTACTCGCGCGCGCTGGTCGACGGCAAGGTCTACCCGCTCACCGAGCCGCCGAAGCTCAAGAAGCAGGAGAAGCACGACATCGCGGTGATCGTCGACCGCCTCTCGGTGAAAGCCTCGTCCAAGCAGCGCCTCACCGACTCGGTGGAGACCGCGCTGCGGCTGGCCGACGGGCTCGTCGAGCTGGAGTTCGTCGATCTTCCCGAGCATGACCCGGGCCGCATCCGGGGTTTCTCCGAGCACTTGGCCTGCCCGAACGGCCACCCGCTCGGCGTCGAGGACCTGGAACCGCGCTCGTTCTCCTTCAACTCGCCGTACGGCGCGTGCCCGGTGTGCACGGGCATCGGCATCAAGAAGGAGGTCGACCCGGAGCTGGTCGTCCCCGACGACGAGCTCTCCCTCGGCGACGGCGCGATCGCGCCCTGGGCGGGCGGTCAGACCGCGGAGTACTTCATCCGGCTGCTCACCGCTCTGGGTGACTCGATCGGGTTCCGAATGGACACCCCGTGGCGGCGGCTGCCGGCGAAGGCGCAGAAGGCGGTCCTGCACGGCACCGACGACCAGGTGCACGTCCGCTACAAGAACCGGTACGGACGCGAGCGGTCGTACTACGCCGCGTACGAGGGCGTGATCCCGTTCCTCGAGCGGCGCCAGGAGCAGACCGACTCGGAGTACATGCGGGAGAAGTACGAGGGCTACATGCGGGAGGTGCCCTGCCCGTCGTGTCAGGGTTCCCGGCTCAAGCCCGAGATCCTCGCGGTGACGCTGCACCACGGCGAGTACGGCGACCGTTCGATCGCCGACATCTCGGCGATGTCGATCAATGAATGCTCGGCGTTCCTCGACGGCCTCAAGCTCGGCAAGCGCGAGACGATGATCGCGGGCGCGGTGCTCAAGGAAATCCAGGCGCGCCTGCGGTTCCTGCTCGACGTCGGCCTCGACTACCTCTCCCTTGACCGCGCGTCCGGCACCTTGTCCGGCGGCGAGGCGCAGCGCATCCGCCTGGCCACGCAGATCGGGTCCGGGCTCGTCGGTGTGCTCTACGTGCTCGACGAGCCGTCGATCGGCCTGCACCAGCGCGACAACCACCGGCTCATGACAACCCTGATCCGCCTTCGCGACCTGGGCAACACGCTGATCGTCGTCGAGCACGACGAGGACACCATCCGCCAGTCCGACTGGATCGTCGACATCGGCCCGGGCGCGGGGGAGCACGGCGGCCGCGTCGTGCACAGCGGCACGTTCAAGGACCTGTTGAAGAACAAGGAATCCCTCACCGGCGCCTACCTCGCAGGCCGCAGCGCCATCCCGATGCCGTTGGTGCGCCGGACCGTCGACAAGAAGCGCCAGCTGACGGTCGTCGGCGCGCGCGAGCACAACCTCCGTGGCATCGACGTGTCGTTCCCGCTGGGCTGCCTGGTCTCGGTCACGGGCGTGTCCGGTTCGGGCAAGTCCACTTTGGTCAACGACATCCTCGCGACCGTGCTGGCCAACAAGCTCAACGGCGCGCGCCAGGTCCCCGGGCGGCACACGCGGGTGCGCGGGCTCGACCAGGTCGACAAGCTCGTGCAGGTCGACCAGTCGCCGATCGGCCGCACCCCGCGGTCCAACGCCGCGACCTACACCGGCGTGTTCGACCACGTCCGCAAGCTGTTCGCCTCCACCACGGAGGCGAAGGTCCGCGGCTACCAGCCGGGACGATTCTCGTTCAACGTCAAGGGCGGCCGCTGCGAGGCGTGCGCGGGCGACGGCACGATCAAGATCGAGATGAACTTCCTGCCGGACGTCTACGTGCCGTGCGAGGTCTGCAAGGGCGCGCGCTACAACCGCGAGACCCTTGAAGTCCACTACAAGGGCAAGACGATCGCCGAAGTCCTCGACATGCCGATCGAGGAGGCCGCGGCGTTCTTCGAGCCGATCAAGGCGATCCACCGGCACCTGGCCACCCTGGTCGACGTCGGCCTCGGCTACGTCCGGCTCGGCCAGCCCGCGCCGACCCTGTCCGGGGGTGAGGCGCAGCGCGTCAAGCTCGCCAGCGAACTGCAGAAGCGGTCCACCGGCAAGACCGTCTACATCCTCGACGAGCCCACCACCGGCCTGCACTTCGAGGACATCCGCAAGCTGCTCGGGGTGATCAACGGCTTGGTGGACAAGGGAAACACCGTGATCGTCATCGAGCACAACCTCGACGTGATCAAGACCTCGGACTGGATCGTCGACATGGGTCCGGAGGGCGGCTCGGGCGGCGGCACGGTCGTCGCGGAGGGCACACCGGAGGACGTGGTCAAGGTCGAGGGCAGTTACACCGGGGAGTTCCTTGCGCACGTGATGTGACCTGCAAAGATCCCGGGTGGATGATGTATTTCTCGACCGGTTGCGGACTCCTACCTCATGACCGAGGTACGCAACCAGGAGGCAGCCATGCAAGACACCCGGGAACTCGTCGCGAGGGTGGCCACACCGTCGCGAGCCACCGCCGCGCCCCAGGCGCTGCGCGGGGGCGGCGACGAGGAACTGCGGTTCTGGGAGGTCCTCAAGGGGATCACCGCGCCCGCCGAGTTCACCCTGGTGACCCATGGCCGCCCTCGACACGCCTTGGACTTGGGGGCGGTGCGTGCGGGCTGACCAGGCCACCAGCCGCGAGACCACCACGCTGACCCGGGTGCGACATGCACTCGGGTCAGCGGTCGTGGTCTACGACGGCCCTGGCTGCGTGCCGCCGCCGACGGCGACGCTCGCGATCCACGTGGCCGCGGCCGCCGACGACCTGACCCCGTTCGGCCGGTGGGCCCGATCCGCCCGGCTTCCCGCGGTCACGCTGACGTTCGACGGTGAGCGGATCTTGGTGGGTCCGCTGTCCGTTCCCGGCCGCCCCGGCTGCGCGGAGTGCGCGCGCAGGCGCATGCTCGCCGCCAAGGCGGCGTCCTTCGGGGCGGTCGCCCCACAGGTCGCGCATCTGGCCGTCGCCGACTCGCCGATGGGCGTCGCTCTACGTCGCCCCGCCGCAAAGGCTCGGACCTCCGCTGTGCCGGGAGCGAGCGCCGACGACCCGGACCGCACCTCCGCCGTGGCACGATCGGTCGTCCTCGGGGCGGATGACGACCCGGAGCGCACGACCGATGTGGCGAACTCACTCATCGTCGCGGCGGATGACGACGTGGAACGCACCACGGCGGTGCCGCGGTCGGTCGTCGTCGGCGTGGACGATGACGTGGAGCGCACCACGGCCGTGGCGCGATCACTCATCACCGCGGCCGACGATGATGACGTGGAGCGCACCGCCGCTGTGTCGGGCCTCCTGTACGGCCGCATCACGCCGCCCGTAGACCCGGACAAGACCACCGTCGTCCCCGACGACCTCACCGAACGGTCCGGCAGCCACGGCAGCTACGCGGGCAGCCTCGAACTCCCCGACCCGCAAGCCGACCGAGTCGTCGCCCTCCTACGCAGCGGCGCCCGCGACCTCGTCGACCACGTCGCCGAGGTGGTCGACGGCGAAGTCGTGTGGCACCGCGTGATCCCCCTGCCATCCTGCGACGTCTGCGGCGGCGCCGAGGGGATCGGCGCCGTGGGCCTTCCCGAGGGCGACGACCCCGCCGCGCTGCTGGAGGCACTGGCGGGCTGGGTGGACCCGCTGACCGGGGTCATCCCGTGGATCTCCCTCAAACAACCGCTCGGCACCGGACCCGACCTTCCCTTCGTCGCCACGGCGGCACCACCGCACCACGTGGACACCGAGGGGCGGGCGCGGGCGCTGCCGATCGGCTGGGGCAAGGGCGCCACCCAGGCCGAGGCGATCCTGTCGGCGGTGGGGGAGGCGATCGAGCGGTACGCGCCGTCGCTGCCCGAGGCCGAGAAGCTGGTGTGGGCCCGGCCCGCCGACCTGGCAGGCGACATCCTCGACCCTCGCGAATTCCCTTTGTACGAACCGGAAAGCTACGCCCGCCCCGGGTTCGCGTTCGCCGCGTTCGACCGCCGGACCGACCACCCGTGGGTCCGCGGCACCTGGCTGGGCACCGACCGGCCCGTCTGGGTCCCCGCCGTGTTCACCTACCTGGCGATGACGCTGCTGCCCGAGCACCTGATCTGCCAGGGCACGTCCAACGGCCTCGCCGCGGGCACCGACGCCGAGTCGGCCACCGTCCGGGCCGTCCTCGAACTCATCGAGCGCGACGCGATGATGGCCGCGTGGCTGACCGGAGCCAAAGGCCGGTACGTCGAACTCGACGACACCCTCGACCCGGACCTGGCCGCCATCGTCGAGGCGCTGCGCACGCAGGGCGTCACCGTCGAGGTGTACCTGCTGCCCACCAGCATGTACGGCGTCACCGCCGCCGCGCTCGCCCTCGGCGACGGCAAGCGCAGGCCCGGGGCGACGCTGGGGCTCGGGGCCGACAGGTCGCCCCGCGCGGCGATCCGGGCGGCGGTCCTCGAACTCGCGCAGACCGCGTCGCACCTGGCGGGTCTCATGCGGGAGCGCCCGGTGCCGAAGGGGCCGGAGGAGGTCCGCGAGATGCTCGACCACGCCGCCTACTACTTCCCGCTCGACCGGGTCGCCGCCTTCGACCGGCTCCGCTGCGGCGGCACCTCCCGGCTGCGCGACCTGCGTGAACCGGTGGCCGAGTCGTCGGTCACCGACCTAGCCCACGTCCTGGGCTCGGCGAAGGTCCGGGTGGCGGTGGTCGACGTGACGAGCGCCGATGTCGCGACGGGGCCGTTCCGGGTGGTCCGCGCGGTGAGCCCCGACCTGCAGCCGATCAGCTACGGGTATGGCAACGACCGCTCGGTTGTGGCCCGCCTCCGCGGACGCACCTTGTCGGCGAACCGCACGAACATCCACCCCATCTGGTAGCTGGGCCGGCAGAAAAACGACGGCACCCCCGCCGTCGACCGTGGTGTCGTTTTCCCGCCAGCCGGTGTCGGTGGCCTGGGGAAGACTGGTCGCATGTACACCGAGGTGGAGCGTTGCGTGCGAGCCGTGCAGTCGAAGGACGCGCGGTTCGACGGCTGGTTCTTCACCGCCGTCCTGACCACCCGGATCTACTGCCGCCCCAGCTGCCCCGTGGTCCCGCCCAAGGTCCGCAACATGCGCTTCTACCCGAGCGCGGCGGCGGCCCAGCAGGCCGGTTTCCGCGCCTGCAAGCGATGCAGGCCCGACGCCAGCCCCGGCTCTCCACAGTGGAACGAGCGGGCCGACCTGGTGGCCAGGGCGATGCGGCTGATCGCCGACGGCGTCGTCGACGCCGAGGGCGTGCCCGGGCTGGCGCGCAGGCTGGGCTACAGCGTGCGGCAGATCGAGCGGCAGCTCCAAGCCGAGCTCGGCGCCGGCCCGCTGGCCATCGCCCGGGCCCAGCGCGCCCAGACGGCCCGGCTGCTGATCGAGACCACGGCCCTGCCGATGGCCGTGGTGGCGCCCGCCGCCGGGTTCGCCAGCGTGCGCACGTTCAACGACACGGTCCGCGAGGTGTTCGCCCAGTCACCCACGGAGCTGCGACAGCGGGTGCGTCCGGCGGGGAGGCCGGACGGGACACCGTCGACCACGCTGACCTTGCGACTCCCGTTTCGCGCGCCGCTGTGCCCGGACAACCTGTTCGGCCACCTCGTGGCGACCGGCGTGCCCGGTGTCGAGGAGTGGCGCGACGGCGCGTACCGGCGCACGATCCGGCTGCCGCACGGCCCGGCGATCGTCGAGCTGCGCCCGCAGCCGGAGCACATCGGCTGCAAGCTGATGCTCTCCGACCTGCGCGACCTCGCGCTGGCGATCAGCCGCTGCCGGTGGCTGCTCGACCTCGACGCCGACCCGGTGGCCGTCGACGAACTGCTCGCCGCCGACCCGCTCCTGGCCCCACTGGTGGCGAAAGACCCAGGCAGGCGAGTGCCGCGCACGGTCTGCTCCGCCGAGTTCGCCGTCCGCGCCGTCCTCGGCCAGCAGGTGTCGACCGCCGCCGCCCGCACCCACGCGGCCCGACTCGTCACCGCCCACGGCGACCCGATCGACGACCCGGCGGGCGGCCTCACCCACCTGTTCCCCACCCCGGAGGCCCTCGCCGGGATCGACCCGGAGACGCTGGCCATGCCCCAGTCCCGCAGGCGGACGCTCACCACCCTGGTCGCCGCCCTCGCCGCGGGCGACCTCGACCTCGGCGTCGGCAGCGACTGGCACGCCGCCCGCCAAGCCCTCTCCGACCTGCCCGGATTCGGTCCGTGGACCGTCGAGATGATCGCCATGCGCGCCCTCGGCGACCCGGACGCCTTCGTCCCCGGCGACCTCGGGGTCAAGCTGGCCGCCGCCGCCCTTGGCCTGCCCACCGACCCGAAAGCGCTCATCGCGCACGCCCAGGCCTGGCGGCCCTGGCGCGCCTACGCCACGCAGTACCTGTGGGGTACGAGCGAGCACGTCATCAACCGAATGCCCACGACCCAGGAGAACTCATGACCGCGACCATCACTCGCTCCCACACGGTCGTCGACAGCCCCGTCGGCGTGCTGACCCTCGTCGCCACCGACGGTGTCCTCTCCGGCCTGTACATGGAACAGCAGCGCCACCGCCCACCCGAGGAGACGTTCGGCGAGCGCGACGACGAGCCGTTCGGTGAGGTGATCACCCAGCTCGGCGAGTACTTCGCGGGCGATCGCAAGCGCTTTGACCTGCCCATGGCGTTCGCGGGCACCGACTTCCAGCGGCGGGTGTGGACGCAGCTCTGCGAGATCCCGTACGGCGAGACCGTTTCCTACGGTGAGCTGGCGGCCCGGCTGGGCAAGCCGTCCGCGTCGCGCGCGGTCGGGCTGGCCAACGGCAAGAACCCGATCGGCCTGATCGTGCCGTGCCACCGGGTGGTCGGGTCGACCGGCGACCTCACCGGTTACGGCGGCGGCCTGCCCCGCAAGCGCTACCTGCTGGACTTCGAACGGGGTCTGAGCACCGGGTGAGTGATCCACTCGCGATTTCTTGTGTGGTTGTGACAAAGAAACGGTGCTGGACAAAACGTGACTTCACTTCTCGGCCGAATGGAGTAATTTCCTCGGCGGTGTCGGGCCCACCGGCCGGACACCGCCGAGGGGTCAAGGCCAACGTTCGTCCAGTCACCTCAAGGAAGTCACCATGAGATCGCGTTCCACCCGTGTATCCCTGATCGCCGCAGCCGTCGCACTCGTCGCGGGCGCCGGGATCGCCACGATCGGGCCCGCTTCGGCCGCCGACGCTCCCACGAACTTCCAGAGTGCCTACGAGTACTCGGTGGCGAACCCGAACGCGACCCCACCGGGTGCGAACAACTTCGGGTGTCCACTGAGCTTCCTGCACCCGCGGCCGGTCGTGCTGGTGCACGGCACGTTCGAGAACATGTACGACAACTGGGGCACCATGTCGCCCACGCTGCAGGCCGCGGGATTCTGCGTCTTCGCCTTGAACTACGGCAGCGTCGATCCGACCCGGACGATCAACGGCACCGGTGACATCCCGACCTCGGCGAAGGAACTTTCCGCCTTCATCGATCAGGTGCTGGCCAAGACTGGCGCGTCCAAGGTGGACATTGTCGGGCACTCGCAGGGCGGCA
The DNA here is from genome assembly GCF_004362515.1 of Actinokineospora alba. Lineage (NCBI taxonomy): Bacteria > Bacillati > Actinomycetota > Actinomycetes > Pseudonocardiales > Pseudonocardiaceae > Actinokineospora > Actinokineospora alba. The sequence goes on from NZ_SNXU01000001.1 coordinate 4,836,362, forward strand.
TGATGCCGCGCTACTACATCAAGAACCTCGGTGGCGCGAGCAAGGTCAACAAGCTGATCGGGCTGGCACCGTCCAACCACGGCACGACGGTCGCGGGCCTGTCGAACCTGCTGACCTCGATCCCGCTGGCGAAGTCGTTCATCGACACCCAGTGCCCCGCGTGCAGCCAGCAGTTCGCCGGTTCGGAGTTCCTCACGCAGCTCAACGCGGGCGGGGAGACGGACCCGGCGGTGAAGTACACGGTGATCCAGACCCGCTACGACGAGGTGGTCACCCCGTACACCTCGGCGTGGCTGGCTCCGGCGTCCAACGTCAAGAACAAGCTGGTGCAGGACATGTGCCCGCTCGACCCGGTCGAGCACATCGGCATTGCCTGGGATCCGCTGGTGATCCAGCAGACGATGCACGAGCTCGACTCTCGCCTTCCGGCCGTCGTCGCCTGCCTCTGAGCATTCGTTACCGGAAAGCCGCACCTGATCCAGGTGCGGCTTTCCGGTGTACTGGCAACGGTGAACGGGATGTGATGACCCGGTGGCCCGGTGGCGAGCTTGATCGAGTTCTGGTCCCATGGAGGGCGTGTCCCCGCCAACCCGCGCCCAGCTCGCCGCCGCCCGTGACCGCACCATTCCCGATGTCCTCGCGCCAGGTCTCGCCGTGATGTTCTGCGGCATCAACCCGAGCCTGTACTCCGCGGCCACCGGGCACCACTTCGCCCGGCCGGGCAACCGGTTCTGGCCCGCCCTGCACCTGTCCGGTTTCACCCCGCGCCTGCTGCGCCCCGCCGAGCAGCACCTGCTGCCCCAGTTCGGCTTGGGCGTGACCAACCTGGTCGCCCGTGCGACCGCCCGCGCCGACGAGTTGTCCACCGAGGAACTGGCCGCCGGGGGCGAACGCCTGGTCGCGGTGGTCGACGAGTACCGCCCGCACACCGTCGCCATCGTGGGGGTTACCGCGTACCGGGTCGCCTTCGGTGCGCCGCACGCGGTGATCGGCCCGCAGGACGAGCGGATCGGCGAGGCCAAGCTGTGGGTGCTGCCGAACCCGAGCGGCCTCAACGCCCATTTTCAGCTCAACGATGTCGCCGCGGAGTTCCGGGCACTTCGCGAGCACGGCTGAAGACCGTGAAGAGCAGGCGCAGCCCGATGAGAGCGCTGATCAGCAGCAGGTTGTAGCCGATGCCTTGATACAGCGTGGTTTCCCCCAGCAGCCGCGGTCCACCGGCACTGCCGAGCAGCAGCACGCCCATGATGCCCGCGGTGGCCCCGATGAAGGCCAGGATGACCTGGTTGAGCAGTCCGGTCACCAGCGCGCGGTCGCGTTCGTCGGCGAAGAGCCGGACGTTGACCGAGAGCCGCCCCTCTTCCAGCGCGCCGCTGATCCGGTCGATCCGCCGGGGCAGCCGCCGCAGGACCGGAAGCATGGCCATCAGCTCCCCGGTGACCAGGTCGCGGGCGCCCGCCACCGCGGTGGGTCCCGCCACGCGCGCGGCCATGTACGAACGGGACTCCAGCACGATGTCGAACCCGGGGGACAGCCGCGCCAGGGTGCCCTCCATCGTGGTCAGGGCCCGGAACACGGCGGCGATCGCGGGCGGCACGGCCAGGCCGAACGACGTCACCAGCCGGAACAGGTCGGTGAACATGGTGATGTCCGGTTCGGACCCGTGCTGCAGGTGCGTGGCCATGAAGCCGCCGAGTGCCCGCTCCAGTTTGCGCTCGTCGATCTCGGCGGGACGCTCGACCACCGACAGCAGACCGTCGCGCAGGGCCGCCGCGTCACCGCGGTCGATGGCGAGCAGCAGGTCCTGCAGGCCGGTCCGCAGCGAGGTGTCGAGCCTGCCGACGGAGCCGAAGTCGAGCATCCCGAGTCGACCGTCGGACAGCAGCAGGATGTTGCCCGGGTGCGGGTCGGCGTGGAACACACCGTGCTGGATCACCTGACGCAGCAGGCAGTGGAGCAGTTCACGGGCCGCGCCCGCCGGGTCCGGCACAGCCGCCGCCTTGCGCAGCGGGACACCGTCGAGCCGCTCCATGACCAGCACCCGCTCGGTGCTCTCGTGCGGCAGCGGCAGCCGCACCGCCGCATCGGGCAGGTGCCCGCCGGACGCCGCGGCGACCGTGGTCAGGTTGCGGGCCTCGACCCGGAAGTCCAGTTCCTCCAACAAAGCCCTGGCGAACCCGTCGGCCAGGTCGACCACGCCCAGGGAACGCGCCCAGGATGTGCGGGACTCCAGCGTCCGGGCGAGCCGGTGCACGATGTCAAGGTCGAGTTCGACCTGCGCGCGCACGCCCGGCCGCTGGACCTTGACCACCGCGTCCGCGCCGGAGCGCAGCGTCGCCCGGTGCACCTGGGCGATCGACGCCGATGCCAGCGGTGTGGTGTCGAACTCGGCGAACACGTCCTCGGGCGCCGCGCCGAACTCCGCGCGCAGCACCGCGTCGATCGCGTCGGCCGACACCGGGGCGACCCGGTCCTGCAGCAGGGTCAGCTCGTCGATGAACTCCGGCGGCAGCAGGTCGGCGCGGGTGGAGAGCACCTGGCCGAGCTTGACGAACGTGACCCCGCCTTCCTCCAGCGCCTTCCGCAGTGAGCGGGCGAGCCGGGCCTGGCCGCTGTCCTCCCGTTTGCCCGCCAGGTACGGGCCGAGCCCGTGGCGCACGGCGATCGCGGTGATCCGGGTGTAGCGGCGGGCGCGTGACCACCGGCCGCGGATCGCGCGCAGCGAGCCGAGCGGACCGAGTCCGGTGCCCGCGGGCCAGACGACTTCCCAGACGAACAGGACCGCGACCGCCACCAGCAGCGTCCCGCCGAAGAACGGGATGATGAACAGCAGAACGGCCGCTTCGTCCCCGGGCCGCACCTCCTGCATCCCCTGGCCGACCACCCCCGCGAGACTCCAGGCGACCAGGCTGGACACCGCGGCCCGCAAGGTTCCGACATGCACCCCGAGTGTCCGCCGGGCGCCGACGATCATGATCTTGACGCTGATCGCGAACGCCACAACGCCGGAGACGCTGAGCAGGACGTAGTTCATTACTTCCCTTCCCCCTTTGACACGCCGAATGATCGCGCGGCGCTCGCGGCGTGAGCCTCCCACGGGCGGGTGACCGTCCTCCCTCCTACGGGGGAGCGCCGCGGACCGGGCGGGGGAGGGGCGGCCCGCGGGCGGTCTGCCAGGATCGGTCGTGTGGGAGTGCGGGCGGTGCTGGGACCGGTGGGTCGGGAGTCGACCTACCGGCGCTGGGTGTACCTGATCATCGGCGGTGCGCTGCTGGTCCCGTACGTGTTCCTGGCCTCCACCCTGGTCTCGGTGGCGAGCGACCGGATACCGGTCTGGCTGATCGTGGCGCTGATCCTGGTGGTGATGGTCGCGGCGATCGTGGTGATGTCGTTCATCCCGGCCGTGCGGGTGATCGAGGGGACGGCGGCGCGGGAACTGCTCGGCGACGCGGTGCCCGAGCACGCCACGCGCCGGGTGACGTCCTGGCCCGCGCGGTGGCGCACGGCGGTGTGGGCGGTGTCGCACCTGCTGATCGGCGGGGTCGTCAGCGGGGTCACGCTGGCGCTGCCACCCGCGGTGGTGTCGTCATTCGCGGTGCCGTTCACCGGGTCGTTCTACCTCGGCGAGGTCTCGGCGCCGATGCCGAAGGGCTGGGCGGCCGCGTGGATCCCGGCGCTCGGCGTGCTGAGCCTGCTGCTGCTGGTCCACGTCGTGTCCTGGTGCGGAGCGCTGTTCATCCGGCTGGCCCCGGCGCTGCTCGGCCCGACCCCGGACGACGAACTCGTCGCCCTGCGCAGGCGCGCCGAACAGCTCGCCGAACGCAACCGGCTGGCCCGTGAACTGCACGACTCGGTCGGGCACGCGCTCAGCATCGTCACCGTCCAGGCCGCCGCCGCCCGCCGGGTGCTCGCGGCCGACCCCGCGTTCGTCGACAAGGCGCTCGGTGCCATCGAGGAGTCGGCTCGGTCCGCGCTGGAGGACCTCGACCACGTCCTCGGCCTGCTGCGCGAAGACCGCGCGCCCACGGCGCCGCAGTGGACACTCGACGACCTGCCCGGTCTGCTCGACCGGACCAGGATCGCCGGGGTGCGCGTGGAGTCCACTGTGGAGGGCGAGGTGTCGAGGCTGCCCGCCGCGGTGTCGCGCGAGGCGTACCGGATCGTCCAGGAGTGCCTGACCAACGTCCTGCGGCACGCCGGAAAGGTTCCCGTCGCCGTGCGGCTGGCGGTGGGGCAGGAGGAACTGGTGTTGGACATAGACAATCCGCTCGACGGCGTCGGCGCGCCGCGACCGGGTGGTGGCCGGGGGCTCGCGGGGATGCGCGAGCGCGTGACCGTCCTTCGTGGACAGATGACGGCGGGTGTCGATGACGGCCGCTGGGTGGTGGCCGTGCGCATTCCGCTGCGTTCGGGTGTGCGGGACGAGGAATTGGTGGGGGAATGATCACGGTACTGCTGGTCGACGACGAGGAACTGATCCGCGCGGGGTTGCGCGCGATCATCGATTCGGAGCCCGACCTGTCGGTGGTCGGCGAGGCGGGCGACGGCGCCGAGGTGGCCCCGCTGGTGGTGCGGCTGCGGCCCGACGTGGTGTTGATGGACGTGCGGATGCCCGCGGTGGACGGCATCGCGGCCACCCGGCACCTGCTGGAGACCTTCGCGGAACCGCCGAAGATCCTCGTCGTCACCACGTTCGAGAACGACGACTACGTCTACGACGCCCTGCGCGTCGGCGCGAACGGGTTCCTGCTCAAGCGGACCCGGCCCGACGACATCGTCAAGGCGATCCGCCTGGTCGCGACCGGCGACTCCCTGCTGTTCCCGTCGGCGATCCGCGCGCTGGCCGCCGCGCACGGCTCGGACAGGGGCACCCGCGGCCTGGCCGCCGCGGGCCTGACCGAGCGGGAGGCGGAGGTCCTGCGGCTGATGGCCACCGGCCTGTCCAACGGCGAGATCGGCGAGAAGCTGTTCGTGAGCCTGCAGACGGTCAAGACCCACGTCGGCAACGTCCTGGCCAAGCTCGGCGCCCGCGACCGCACCCAGGCCGTCATCACCGCCTACGAATCCGGCTTCATCACCCCCGCCTAACCCGCGAGTCGCCCCTCCCGGCAAACGAGTCGCCCCGTCCGGCGACTGAGTTCGACATTCGGGTGACGCGAATGTCGAACTCAGCTGCCGGGGAGGGCGACTCGTTTGCCGGAAGGGGCGACTCGCGGCTGGGCGTGGGGGTTTCTGCCCGAAATCGGGCAGGGAAGTTGCCTAAAGGGGGCATTCGATGCCAGTGTCGGGTGTCGTGACCGAGTCACCGCCGCCGGACCTCGTCCGGCACGTCGCCGAGAGCACCGGGCTCACGCCCGGGGTCGCGGCGCGGGTCGTCGCCGATGTGATCGGGTATTTCGGCGAGACGACCGAGGACTATGTCCGCCGCAGGCACGCCGAGCTGCGGGGCAAGCAGTACCGCAACGCGCAGATCTGGACCGCCCTGGCGGCTGAGCTGGCCGCCCGGCCGGTGGCGCCGCCGCGGCTGACCGAGCGCCAGTTGCGCCGCATCGTCTACGGATAGGGAGCATGTATGTGCGGAATCGTCGGATACGTCGGGGACCGCGACGCCACCCCGGTGCTGGTCGAGGGCCTGCACCGGCTGGAGTACCGCGGCTACGACTCCGCCGGCGTGGCCGTGCTGCGCAAGGGAAAGCTGGTGGTCACCAAGGCCGCCGGCCGCGTCCAGGAGCTGCGTGACCGGCTCGCCGAGTCCGCCCCGGTGGCCTCGACGATCGGCATCGCGCACACCCGCTGGGCCACCCACGGCGAGCCGTCGGACCGCAACGCCCACCCGCACCTCGACGCCGCGGGCCGGATCGCGGTGGTGCACAACGGCATCATCGAGAACGCCGAGCCGCTGCGCGCCCGGCTGACCGCCGAGGGTGTCGAACTCGCCTCCGACACCGACACCGAGGTCTTCGCGCACCTCATCGCCGCCGAACTCGGCACCGGCTCCCTCGAGGACGCCGTCCGCGCGGCCGTGCGGCAGGTCGAGGGGACCTACGGGCTGGTCGTGCTCGACCGGACCCGCCCCGACGAACTGGTCGTCGCCCGCAACGGCAGCCCGATCGTGCTCGGCATCGGCGACGGCGAGATGTACGTCGCCTCCGACGTTGCCGCTCTGGTGCACCACACCCAGCGCGTGGTGTTCCTCGACGACGGCGAGTTGGCCACCGTCAAGGCGAACGAGTACCGCACCTCCACGCTGGAGGCCCGGCGCACCAGCAAGCAGCCGACCACCGTCGACGTCCTCGCCGACGACTACGAGCTGGGCGGCTTCCCCGACTTCATGCGCAAGGAGATGGCCGAGCAGCCCGAGGCGGTCGAGCGCGCCCTGCGCGGGCGGCTCGACGAGCGCTTCGCCACCGCCCACCTCGGCGGGCTCGGCCTCGACGCGATGGCGCTGCGCGCGGTCCGCCGGGTCAAGTTCCTCGGCTGCGGCTCGGCGTACTACGCGGGCCAGATGGGCGCGACCCTCGTCGAGGAGCTGGCCCGCATCCCCGCCGACGCCGAACCCGCGTCCGAGTTCCGCTACCGCAACCCGGTGGTCGACCCGGACACGCTCTACGTCGCGATCAGCCAGTCCGGCGAGACCCTCGACACCCTGGCCGCCGTGCAGGAGCTGCGGCGCAAGGGCGGCCGGGTGATCGGCGCGGTCAACGTCGTCGGCAGCGCCGTGGCCCGCGAGTGCGGCAGCGGCGTGTTCCTGCACGCCGGGCCCGAGGTGTCGGTCGCCTCGACCAAGGCGATGACGAACATGACCGTCTCGTTCGCGATGCTCGCGCTGCTGCTGGGCCGCGTGCGCGACCTGTCGGCCTCGTCCGGCGCCCGGATCGTCAACGGGCTGCGCGCGCTGCCCGAGCACATCGAGCAGGTGCTCGGCACCGACGACGCGGTGCGGGAGGTCGCGCGGCACTACTCGAAGGCCACGCACATGTTCTTCCTCGGCCGGGTGCGCGGCTGGCCCGTCGCCCGCGAGGGCGCGCAGAAGCTCAAGGAGATCTCCTACGTCCACGCCGAGGCGTACCAGTCCGCGGAGCTCAAGCACGGCCCGCTCGCGCTGATCGACCCGGACATGCCCAGCGTGGTGGTCGTGCCGGACGACGAGCTGCTGTCGAAGAACCTCAGCACCATGGAGCAGATCAAGGCGCGCGGCGGCCCGGTCATCGCGGTCACCAACGCCGACCTGCCCGACGGGCTGGCCGACCACGTGATCCGCGTGCCGCGCGGCGAGCCGGAGCTGGACCCGATCGTGTTCACGATCGCCCTGCAGATGCTCGCCTACCACCTGGCCGTGGAGCTGGGCCGCGACGTCGACAAGCCGCGCAACCTCGCCAAGAGCGTGACGGTCGAGTAGGTCAGACCGCCTGGTGGGCGGCGAGGTAGCGGGTGTCGGCTCTCGGGTCGACCCGCAGCGCGTGCTGGCCTCGCCGCTCACCGGGACGGCCGCGCAGCACCTCGACGCGGTCCGCGCCCGGCCGGGTGAGCACCCAGCTCGACCCGGCCACCGCCTTGGCCTGCTTCTTCAGCGGGGCCAGCAGCCGCGAGGCCTCCCGGTAGGACGCGACCGTCCGCACGCCGCAGACCAGCGAGGCCAGCGACACGGTCACCGTCATGCCCTCGGTCACCCAGGTCTGGTCGACCACCCGGCCCGCGAGCGTGGCGATCTCGTCGAGCTCGGTGACGATCAGGAAGTCGTCGCCGCCGACGTGGCTGACCCGGGTGCCCGGCAGGTCCGCCTCGGCGTCGGCCAGGGCGCGGCCGATCGAGCGGATCAGGTCGTCGCCCGCGGCGAACCCGACGGTGTCGTTGACCGCCTTGAACGAGTCGACGTCGAGCCAGGCCACGACGAACATCTCGTTGTTGTGGATGCGGCGGTCGATCTCGCGGTCGACGATCTCCGCGCCGGGCAGCCTGGTCACCGGGTTCAGCGCGGCGGCCTGCTCGATCTTGGACTCGGCGACGCCGCGCACCACCTCGGTCAGCCGGACCACGCCCAGGCACACCCGGTGGTTGTCCACCACCACGATGTCGTCGCCCGCGCGCTCCCAGTCGGCGTCGCCGACCATCTCCAGCAGTTGCAGCCCGGTCGCGTCGGCGCGGATCACCCGCGGCGCGTCGGCGTGCCTGCTCGCGGGCTTCTTCGCGTTGAGGGCGTGGCCGTAGGGGCCGGTCACCGCGATCAGGAAGCGGCTGCGCTCCACCGAGTACGTCGGCCTGCCGTAGTTGTCGACCAGGATGACGCCGTTGATCGTCGGCGCCGCGGCGAGGGCGTCGCGGACCTCCTCGGCGGTCACCGTCTCCGGCAGGGTCGTCGCGGGGCGCAGGAAGTCGACGACCATCGGCACGCCGGGGGCCTCGTTGGTGGTCCGGGTGGTCGCGTTGAGCTCGATGATGTCGGCGACCTGGCGCGGCAGCGGCACCAGCGTCGTCGCGTCCGCCGTCTCACCCGCCAGCAGCGCGCCCTGGGCCAGGCGCACGCCGAGCCGGTTGAGGCAGAGCAGTTGGTCCTCGCTGTCGACGCCGACCGCGGCGAGTCGGATGCCGGTGCGTGAGCAGAAGTGGGCGAGGCTCTCCACGATCGCCAGGCTGGCGGGCTCGTCGGGCAGACCGCCGATCAGGTGCGCGTCGAGCTTGACCAGGTCGGGCGCGACGTCGGCGAGCAGGGAGAGCGGCAGGTCGCCGTCGCCGACCGAGTCGAACGCGATGCGGTAGCCGAGCTCGCGCAGCTGGTCGAGCCCGCGCAGCAGTTCGGCGCGGTGCACCTGGCTGAACGGCGGGCTGATCTCCAGGACCACCTCGGTCTGGTGCCGCCCGGTCTCCTTGAGCGCCGGACGCAACGCGGCGATCAGCTCCTCGGCCTTGGTCGCGGTCGCGGCGAGGATGTTCACGTGCAGCGGCACGGCGACATCGTGGCGCGCGGCGGCCAACACGGCACGGCTCGCGAGGGTGATGTCGGTTTCGACCAGGCGACCGGATTTCCCGGCTTTTCGGAGCAAGTCATAGATTCCGCCGGATTTGGGCCGCGCGAGTGCCTCCACCGCGACGGGCTCCCCGGTACGGGTGCTGAGCAACGGCTGGAACGCGAAACTGACGTCCTGAACCATGGTCACGGGCGTCATAGTGCCTGTTCCAGGCCCTTTTGTGAGCAGAGGTCACCAGCTGTTCACTTAGCTGTGGTCCACCTCACGACAGTTGGGGGAGCGGTGGACACACACGCAACCCGAAAGGGTGAATTATGCAAATGCGGCATTGGGAATGACTACCGCAGTATGGCCATGGTTCTGCGAATTCTCCACGGAACGTCCCGGAACAAGGCCGCCATCGCCGCGGTCGTCCCACGCACGTCGTCGCGGCCGGTGAGGTAGGCGTCGCGAAGGTCGGCGGGCAGGGCGAAGAAAGTGTCGAAGAAGGCCGGGAAGCGCTCGGCGGGCAGCGCGGTCAGGGTGCGCAGCCCGCGCAGGCGCAGCCCGTGGACGACTCGGGCGGCGGGGGACCAGACGGCCGCGCGGGCGGCGGCCCTGGCCTTCGCCGGTCCGTCGGGCAGGGCCGCGGCGATCGCCCCGGCGACCTGGGGGGCGACGGCGAGGGCGTCGCCCAGGCTGTACCCGGTGGCGGGATGGATCATCCCGCCTGCCGCCCCGAACGCGACCACGTCCCCACCCCACGGCGGCGCGATATCGAGGGCGAACCGCACCCACTCGGTCTCGTCGGTCAGGCTGATTCCCCGCGAGCGGAGCCGAGAGACCAGCACGTCGCGGGCCACCCCGGGACGGGCGGCCAGGCTCGTCTCCTCCAGCAGGACCCGGTTCCCGGGCAGTGGCACGGCGTAGAGGAAGGTGGCGAGGCCGTTGGCGGTGATCCAGTCGTCCATGAACACGGCCTCGCCGGGCGCCACGAAGGCGGAGGCGGCTTTCGCGGAAACGATCACCCCGAACGCCGTCTGCTCGGTCCGCGGCGGCCGGGGCGACCCTCCGGTCAGGACGCGTCGAGCCCCGGAGGCGTCGACGGTCACCGCGCAGGCGATGCGCCTGCCGTCGTCCAGGGTGATCGTGGATCCCCGCGGTCCGTGCTCGGCCCCGCGCACCCGCCCGGCGAACACGGTGACGTCGGACCGGGCGAACCCGGCGAGCACGGATTCGTTGTGCAGCACGCGATACCCACGCTCAAGCCGCCGCCCAGCCGCCCGCACGGCGGTGGCCCTGGTGACCTGCGCCTCCGGCGGGAGGAAAGCGCACTGGTCATCCCACACCCCGTACGTCGCCGCCCAGGGCCCATACGGATCAGGGTCCACCAGCCCGGTCCGCAACCCCAGCCCCGCGCAGTGATACGCCACCGCCCACCCCGCGGGCCCCGCCCCCACCACCACAACATCCACCCCCCGATCCCACCACGCCCACCCGCGAGTCGCCCCGCCAGGCAACCGAGTCGCCCCGTCCGGCAAGCGAGTTCGACATTGGCGAATCGCGAATGTCGAACTCGCTGACCTGGAGGGGCGACTCGGTTGCCTGGCGGGGCGACTCGCGGGTGGGTCAGGTGGGGAGGTGGGCGAAGTGGACGGTTTTGGCGGTGAGGAGGAAGAGGTCGGGGCGGAGGGCTACGCCTGCTGGGTCGGTGGGGTCGAGCAGGCGGTCGAGGGTGGCGAGGTCCTCGGCGTCCAGCGTCCCGTCGAGCATCGTGCGGCGGTGCCCCAGGTACCGGGTGACCGAAGCCCGCGGGCCCTCGGCCAACGGAGCCGGGTGGTCCACCAGGAAACTCTTCGAACGCACCGAGACCAGCCCCGCCGCCCGCAGCATCGAAGGCCAGTCCTCGACCACCGCCACCGACCCGGGAAGCTCCGCCCGCATCTGGCTGAACCGCTCCTCGCGGGCCGCGTCCAGCCGCGCCTGCAGCCCCGGCCTGCCGAAACCCAGGTCGCGGGGCAGCGAACGTGCGGGCAGTTCGCCCTCGACGACGGCCAGGACGCCGCCCGGTTCGAGGAGTCCGGCCAGCCGGTTCAGGGCGTCCTGCTGGTCGCCGACGTGGTGCACGACCTGCCCGGACCACACAAGATCCGCCCGCCCGAGGTCGGACAGTCCCTCCGGGAACGAAGCCACCCGCGTCCGCAGGCTCACGCCGAGCCGGGCGGCCCGCTTCTCCGCGCGTTCCAACAGTTCCGGCGATCCGTCCACCGCGGTCACCTCCGCGTCCGGGAACACCTCCGCCATGCGGCAGGCGGCCACGCCCGGTCCGCTGCCGATGTCCAGGACCCGACGCGGTCGCAGGTCGCGAAGCTCGTCGAGTGCCTGGCGCACATAGGGGCTGTGCGTCTCGCCTTCGAGTTCCAACATGTCGGCCATCGCGGCCCAGTCCAGGTGTGTCATAGCGCGCCCTCCAGCATTTCTTCCTCGATCAGGTCCAGGTTCACCGCGGCCGCCGCCGTCGCACCGGCCGCGGCGGCCGTCACTACCTGCGCCCTCGGGTCGACCACATTGCCCACCGCCCACACGCCCGCGACGCTGGTCCGTCCACTCGGGTCCACCGCGACCCAGCCGTCCACCCGGGCGCAGCCCAGCCCGGTCAGCAACACGTCATTGGGGACGAACGTCGGCGCTACGAACAGGGCTGACCGTTCCACCACCGACCCGTCCGCCAGCCGCACCCCGCGCAGCCGGTCGTCCTCGACGACCAACCCGTCGACCCGGCCGTCGACGATCCGCACCCCGCGCGCGGTCAGCTTGGCCCGACCAGGTTCGTCGAGCGTCCCGGCGAAGAACACGACATCGTCGGACCATTGCCGCACCAGCAGCGCCTGGTGCACCGACTCCGGTCGAGTGCCGAGCACACCGACCGGCTCGCCGCGCACCTCCCAGCCGTGGCAATACGGGCAGTGCAGCACGTCCTTGCCCCACCGCTCCCGGATTCCGGGCAACTCGGGCAGCTCGTCGCGTAGCCCCGTCGCCACGATCACCCGTCGTGCGCGGATCGTCCACTCGGCCAGTTCGACCTCGAAGCCGTCGCCCGCGACCCGCAGGGCGCGAACATCGCTCGGCACCACCCGTCCGCCGTACCGCTCGACCTCCGCCCGACCCGCCGCGACCAGCTCCGCGGGCGGCATCCCGTCGCGCGACAGGAACCCGTGGACCCCCTGCGCCGGCGCATTCCGCGGGGCGCCCGAATCGACGACCATGACCTGCCTGCGGGCCCTGGCCAGCACGAGCGCCGCGTTGAGCCCGCCCGCGCCCCCGCCGATGACCACTACTTCCTCCATGTGACACCTCCTGCGTACGACAGTGCGCCACAGCGGGCCGACTTGACAAACCTTGTTGCTGTTTCTGCAATAGAGGGATGGAAGAAGTACTGGCCGCGGTCGGACCCCGGCTCAAGCACATCCGCCACCAGCGCGACTGCACCCTGGCGGCGCTGTCGGAGAAGACCGGGATCTCGGTCAGCACCCTGTCCCGGTTGGAGTCCGGGCAGCGCAAGCCGAGCCTGGAGCTGTTGCTGCCGATCGCGCACGCCCACCAGGTGCCGCTGGACGAACTGGTCGGCGCGCCGCCGGTCGGCGACCCCCGGGTGCGGCTCAAGCCGGTCAGACACGGCGAGTTGACCGTGGTGCCGCTGACCCAGCAGCCCGGCGGTCTGCAGGCGTACAAAATGGTCATCCCGCCCCGCCGCGCCGAGCCGGACCCGCGAACCCATGAGGGCTACGAGTGGCTCTACGTGCTCAACGGCAAGCTGCGCCTCGTCCTCGCCGAGCACGACATAGTGCTCAAGGCGGGCGAGGTCGCGGAGTTCGACACCCGGCTGCCGCACTGGTTCGGCAGCACCGGCGACGAACCGGTCGAGATCCTCAGCCTGTTCGGCCCGCAAGGCGAACGCATGCACGTCCGCGCGAGTCCCCGCGGCAAGTAACCCGCAGCGGCTCTTGAGAAACCCGGCCCCCACCAGCTGGACCTAAGGGGACCGGGACGAGAGCCGACCACGGTGCCCACCGGACCGCACCTATGAGACTCGAGGCGACCAACCATGAAATTTCCGGGGAGGCGGACTAGCACTAGCCTCGGCGCTATGCCAGATCACCTCCGTCACCGTGAGTCCCGTCGCGACGCCGGGCCGGGTCCGGTCGACCTAGCCGCGACACCGTTCCGCGGGGACCGCGACCGGATCGTCGCCTCGCCGTTCTTCGCCCGGCTGGGCGGGGTGACGCAGGTGGTCAGCGCCAGCGGGTCCGGGCTGCTGCACAACCGGCTCACCCACAGCCTCAAGGTCGCCCAGATCGCGCGCGCGATCGCGGAGCGGCTGATCTCCAACCCGGAACTCGCGCCGCTGCTCGAGGACCTCGGTGGCTGCGACCCGGATGTGGTCGAGGCGGCGTCCCTCGCCCACGATCTCGGGCACCCGCCGTTTGGCCACCTCGGCGAGCAGGTCCTCGACCGCCTCGCCCGGCACCGGTTCGGCCTGCCCGACGGGTTCGAGGGCAACGCGCAGAGCTTCCGGATCATCACCACCACCGACACCCGCGGCCCGCGTGCCGCCGGTCTCGACCTCACCGCCGCCGTCCGTGCGGCGACGCTCAAGTACCCGTGGACGCGCCTGACGCACCCGTCTCCGCACCCGCGGGAGATGGCCGACCCGCCGCGCGGCGCCGCCGAGCCGAAGGACGCGCCGGGGACCGGGTCGAGCAAGTTTTCCGCCTACGTCACCGAACTCGACGACCTGACCCAGTGCCGCACGTCCTTCGACAAGCGGGTCGAGACCTGGCAGCAGACCGTCGAGTCCTCGGTCATGGACAACGCCGACGACATCGCCTACGCGATCCACGACCTTGAGGACTTCCACCGCATCGGCGTGCTGCAGCACGCGCCGGTGTCGGCGGAACTGGGGCAGTGGGAGTCCGACCGCGCCGAGTTCGCCGCCTTCGACGACGAGGAACTGGCCAAGCACCAGCGCAGGCCAGGCCAGTCCCTGGAGGCCCTGCGCCGCCGCCTGCACGCGCGCGACTCCTGGATGGTCGACGACGAGGTCTTCGCCGCGGCTGTGTCGCGCGTGCGCGACGAACTGGTCGACGACCTGCTGTCGGTCCCGTTCGACGGCTCGGTCGCCGCCGAACAGGCCTTCGGCCGCTTCGCGTCGGGCTGGACCGCCCGGCTCGTCGGCGGCGTGCACGTGCTGGCCGACCCGCCGACCCGGTCCGGGCACGTGCTGCTGGGCCGCGAGCAGTGGCACGAGGTGCAGGTCCTCAAGTTCGTCCACCGCCGGTTCGTCCTGCTGCGCCCGGATCTGGCCCTCTACCAGCGCGGACAGGCGCGGCTGCTGACGTCGCTGGTCGAGGCGCTGGAGCAGTGGATGAGCGACCGGTACGAAGCCGACCGACTCCCACGCAGGCTGCACGACCTGGTCGAACTCGCCCACAGCGAGTACCTGATGCTGGCCGCCGACCACCCGAGGACCCTCATCGGCGCGGCGGGCGAGCAGCCCTCGGGCCCGGCCGCCATCCTGTCGCTGGCCCGGGGCCGCGCGGTGATCGACTTCGTCGCGTCCCTCACCGACGGTCAGGCGGCGGACCTCCTGGAGGCGCTCTCAGGGCGCACCGGCCAGTTCTGGTCCGACTCCTTCGTACTCTGAGCCCATGAGCAAAGCGCGAACTGTCGCCGGCGGTGGTCGGGCGGTGGAGATCACCGCCGACCGGATCGCGGGCTGGTACGACCGGTTCGCCGACCGTCACGGCGGGATCAGCCGCACGGTGGCGACCGCGGAGTCGATCGTCGTCGAGGCGGTGGACGGCGCCACCGCGACCGTCGCGGTCCCCTTCGCGCCGCTCGACACCGAACCGGGGGAGTGGGCGGGACTGCGCGTCGACCTCCTGATCGCGCACCTGGAACGTCCACGCAAGGTCGGCTTGCTGCTGGTCCGGCTGGGCGGCCACAGCCTCGGGGTCGCCGAAGCCGGGAAGGTGACGGTGTCGCGCACCGACCGCAGACAGGTTCACGGCCGCAACGCCGCGGGCGGCTGGTCACAACACCGCTTCGCGCGCCGCCGGGAGGGTCAGGTCAGGCAGGCGATGGAAGCCGCCGCCCGCGACGTCGCCGACGTGCTCGGCACCCGAGTGTCCGAATTGGACGCGGTAGTTCTGGGCGGCGACAAGAGCGCTCTGGACATCTTGCGCGGACAGCGTTCGCTGGCCCCGGTGTTCGCATTGGCCGAACCGAGGGTCCTCGACGTCCCCGACCCCCGCCGCACCGTGTTGGACGATGCGGCCGAACGCGCCTTCTCAGTGGAGATCGTCGTGCGCGACAGCTGACTCCCAGCTGACACACAGCCAGGACACAGAATCGGTGCGCACAGTGGACGTATGACCGACACACCCAGGCCGAACCCGGACGACCGCGCCGCAGGCAAGGCAGCAGACGCGGCAGGCACACCGTCGGACCCAGGCGCTCAACCGACGGCACCCCTGCCGGACCCGAACCAGCCCCCAGCCGCTCATCCCGCTGCCGCCCAGCCCGGTCAGGCTCCCGCCCAACCCACGGCCGCACTCCCGGACCCGTCCGCCGGTCACTCCGCTGCCGCTCAACCCGCAGCTGCCCAACCTGCTGCCGCCCAATCCGCTGCCGGCGCTCATCCAGCCGCTGCCGCTCAACCCACGACCGCCCTGCCAGCCGAACCCGTCGCCGGTCAGCCGGTCGCCGCCCCACCGGTGGCCGCCGCGAAACCGAAGCGAACGGTGAGTCTCCTGGTCGCGGGACTTGTCGGCGCGGGATTGCTGGCCGCGGGCGGCATCGGCGGCTACTTCATCGGCGAAGCAGACGACCGCCGAGGCGGCCCGGGCTTCGCCCGCGAAGAGCGCATGGGCCCAGGCCCAGGACGAGGCCCACGCGGACACCACGGACCTTGGGAAGAGAGGGGCGAACGCCGAGGCGGCATGCGCGCCCCCGGCGATTTCCGCCCGCCAGGTGACCCGGCAACTCCACCAACCCGGCCAACTCCGCCACCGGCCCCCACCTCAGCCGCACCCGCCCCCACCACGACCACAGGCTGAGGGGCATCGGGCGACCAACCACCCACCACAATCCCCCGACAACATCCAAACAACCAAGGCCGACCACCCACAGCCCCACCCCGAACGAGGAAACCCGAAGGGATAGCCGGGTGCACTGGGCGAGTGGGCAATGAGCATGCTTTTAATCCCTGCTCTACCCCCTGCCCCCTCGTCCTGGCCATCTTTAACTCTCGATCATCGGTGTCAAGGGTCGGCTTGCCGATCGCGCAGCGACGGCGCTTGCGCCGCCCTTGACGCCGATGATCGAGAGTTAAACAATTGTGGCCGAGGGAGACTGATTTCCCTTGGGAGCCAACAAGAACTCGGGGATCAACGTGGTGGGCCCCTCTGGCGCGATTGTTTAATTCTCGATCATCGCTGTCAAGGGCGGCCGTAAACGGCCGTCGCTGCGCGATCGCTGCGCGACCCTTGACAGCGATGATCGAGAATTAAAAGCGGCCAGGACGAGGGGCAAGGGGGAAGTGCAGGGGCGAAGTGCCGTCCCTGGACGTGACCACGTCCGGAGGTGCAAGGGCAAGGGCATCCCTGAAAGTGATCAGGCCCGGAGGTGCAGGGACAAGGGCATCCCCGAAGGTGACCACGTTCGGAGGTTCAGGGCGAAGCGCCGTCCCTGAGGGGGTGCTCGTCCAGGGTGTGGTGATGAAGAGCTGTCTGGCTCAGAAGTAGCCCTTTGTGCCGTCTACGAGTTCCCGAATCGCGTCCATGTGGCCGGCATGGCGGGCGGTTTCCTCGATCATGTGGAACAGGACCCACCGCAGTGATGCCGACCCCGATTTGTAATCGCGGTTCTTTCCGATGTCGTCAAGAGCGAACGCGGCCATGGTTTCGTTAGACGACTCGCATTCGCGTTCGTACTCTTCCAGCAGCTGTGCCAACGGGATGCCCTCCACCCGCATGTCGGCATCTTCCGGAAGGGCTTCGTCGAACTGGGGGTTTTTCGCCGGGGATTCGTTGTTCAGCAAGATCTGGAACCAGCAGTGCTCGACCCACCGCAGGTGCGACACGATGCCTGCCAGCGTCATCAAAGGTGAGCCGGGAAGGACCGGGCGGTGGGCGTCATCCTCGGACACTCCCTGGCACTTCCATCGAATGATGTCGCGCTGCATGTCGAGCCAGCCGACGAGTTGGGTGCGTTCGTCGGCGTCGTATGCGGGGCGGGTGGGGGTGATCGTCATGGCGCGGACGCTACTTCAGGCCCGCCGAGCCCCGCGACGGTGTTTCGGCGGGCCTGAAACGCGGTCTATCCGAGTGTCCCTGTGGCCAGCAGACCTCCGTCGACACGGATGGTTTCGCCGGTGATCCACGCCGACCTGTCCGACGCCAGGAACGCCACCAGGCCGGCCACGTCGTCGGGCACCCCGAGCCGCTTCATCGGGTATGCCTCGGCCGTCTTCTCCTCGCCTTCGGCGTACAGCGCTTCCGCGAAGCGGGTCTTCACGACGCCCGGTGCGACCGCGTTCACCCGGATCTTCGGGCCCAGTTGCCACGCCAGTTCCTCGGTCAGCCGGATCAGCGCCGCCTTGCTCGCCCCGTAGGCCGCGATCACGCCGGTCGAGCGCAGGCCTGCCACGGACGCGATGTTGACCACCGAACCGCCGTGTTCGCCCATCCAGGACTTCACCGCGAGCTGGATGAACCCCAGCGCGCCCACCACGTTGGTGTCGAAGATCTTCCGCACGGCGTCGAGGTCGGCGTCCACCAGGGCCCCGTACACCGGGTTGATCCCCGTGTTGTTGACCAGGATGTCCAGCCCGCCCAACTCCGCGATCGTCCGCGCGACCACCGCCGCCCGGTCGTCAGCCGAACTCGTGTTGGCCGCGACCGCCAGCACTGAAGCCCCGGGGACCGTCGCGCGGATCTCCTCAGCGGCGGCGTCGAGTGCCTCCTGCTTGCGGGCCGAGATCGCCACGGCGGCGCCGCCGCGGGCGAGTTCGATGGCGATGGCCAGTCCGATGCCTCGGCTGGCCCCGGTCACCAGGGCGGTCTTACCCGCGAATTCACCGTCAGTCATGGCTGCACGATAGCTAAGCGAGCGCTTAGGTTCGAGTGCGGCCGGAAACCGGTCGACGTCGTCTCGTAGACTGGACCCGTGCTCTTCATCGACTGATGTGCGGGAGGGCTCGTCCGCCGCGGCGGATGGGCGGATGACCCCTGCCACGAAACCAATGCGATCGATGGAGCTTTGACGTGATCACCGCTACTGACTTGGAACTGCGCGCGGGTTCGCGCATCCTGCTCTCCGACGCCACCCTGCGCATCCAGCCGGGCGACCGGATCGGCCTGGTCGGCCGCAACGGAGCGGGCAAGACCACCACGCTGCGTGTCCTCGCCGGCGAAGGCGAGCCCTACGGCGGCGACGTCCGGCGCACCGGCGAGATCGGCTACCTTCCCCAGGACCCCCGCGAAGGCGACCTGTCGGTCATCGCCCGCGACCGCGTTCTCTCCGCCCGCGGGCTCGACGAGCTGCTGCGTGAGATGGAGAAGGCGCAGACCTCGATGGCCGAACTGGTCGACGAGGGCAAGCGCGACGCCGCGGTCCGCAAGTACGGCAGGCTCGAGGAGCGCTTCTCCAGCCTCGGCGGGTACGCCGCCGAGAGCGAGGCCGCCCGGATCTGCTCCAACCTGGGCCTGGCCGACCGTGTGCTGGCCCAGCCCCTGTCCACGCTCTCCGGTGGCCAGCGCCGCCGGGTCGAGCTGGCCCGCATCCTGTTCGCCGCGTCCGAGTCCGGCGCGGGCGGTGGCTCCGGCACGATCCTGCTGATCGACGAGCCCACCAACCACCTCGACGCCGACTCGATCGCGTGGCTGCGCGGGTTCCTCAAGGGCCACAGCGGTGGCCTCGTGGTCATCAGCCACGACGTCGACCTGCTCGCCGACGTGGTCAACAAGGTCTGGTTCCTCGACGCCGTGCGCGGCGAGGTCGACCTCTACAACATGGGTTGGCAGCGCTACCTCGACGCGCGCGCCGCCGACGAGAAGCGCCGCAGGCGTGAGCGGGCCAACGCCGAGAAGAAGGCGGGCGCCCTCATGGCGCAGGCCGACAAGATGCGCGCCAAGGCCACCAAGGCCGTCGCCGCGCAGAACATGATGAAGCGCGCCGAGAAGCTCGTCGCGGGCCTCGACGAGGTCCGCCAGGGCGACAAGGTCGCCAAGATCCGCTTCCCGGAGCCTGCCCCCTGCGGCAAGACGCCGCTGATGGCCGAGGGGCTGAGCAAGTCCTACGGTTCGCTCGAGATCTTCACCGGCGTCGACCTCGCCATCGACAAGGGATCACGCGTCGTCGTGCTCGGCCTCAACGGCGCGGGCAAGACCACCCTGCTGCGCCTGCTCGGCGGCATGGAGAAGGCCGATTCCGGCGGCGTCATCGCGGGCCATGGCATGCGCCTGGGCTACTACGCCCAGGAACACGAGACGCTCGACCACGACGCCAGCGTGTGGTCCAACATCCGCCACGCCGCACCCGACACCCAGGAACAGCAGCTCCGGTCACTGCTCGGCACGTTCCTGTTCAGCGGCGAACAGCTCGACCAGCCCGCCGGGACGCTCTCCGGCGGTGAGAAGACACGCCTCGCGCTGGCCGGTCTGGTCTCCAGCCGGGCGAACGTGCTGCTGCTCGACGAGCCCACCAACAACCTCGACCCGGCCAGCCGCGAACAGGTCCTCGACGCCCTGCGGCGGTACTCCGGCGCCGTCGTCCTGGTCACCCACGACCCCGGAGCGGTCGAGGCGTTGGAACCCGAGAGGGTGATCCTTCTCCCTGACGGGACCGAGGATCACTGGTCTCCGGACTATCTCGAACTCGTTCAGCTCGCCTGAAATATGGCATTACGCAGGGATCTTGTATTCGAAGATCACCCTGTGTCCCGAAGCGGGTATCTGCAGTGATCAGCGCTGTCGCACACCTTTTTGTCATCTCGTCTGGCAATCCGCGCTTCAGTGTTCGATCATTGCGGCGGTAGGGGTCTTCAAGGCCCCGACCACTCGCGACGGAAGGCGGACAACGTGGCTGACCTCAAGAAAGGCGCGCGGATCACTGGTGCCACGCGCGACAAACTTGCCGGAGACTTGAAGAAGAAGTACGAGAAGGGCGCCAGCATCCGAGCGCTCGCGGAAAGCACCGGACGTTCCTATGGATTCGTGCACCGAGTCCTCTCGGAGTCCGGCGTGACCCTCCGCGGGCGCGGCGGAGCGACGCGAACGAAGAAGAAGTAGCGAGCGCCGCGCGTCCGTCCGGCTGAGACTGTTTATCCGAGGCTGGATGGTTGCGGTGTTGTGCCGACACCGGGACCGGTCGACAGACCGGCCTCGACGTCGGGCCCGGTGTCCGCGGTATCCCCGGTGGACTCCAGGCCCGGGTCGGCCGGACGGGCGAAGGCGAGCGCGGCACCCAGCAAGACCACGGGGTACACCAGGTAACCCCACCTCGTGGCGGGTGCCAACACGATCGCCGCACCGAGCCCCACCGCGACGCGCGTCATCGCGTCCGCCATCGACAGCGGCGGACGCGCCACCAGCCAGCCCGTGATCAGCACGGCGGCCAGTCCCAACAGGACGAGGGCCACCGTGTGGCCGATCGGGCCGAGTCCGGCGATCAGGTGGCCGGGCAGCGGGCTGGACGCCGGTGACGACGCCTGCCCAAGGCCGATCGGGAACTTGACCACGTGCTCGACGAAGGACGCCGGGTCGGCGGCCAGGACGGGCACGGTGATCAACACGCCCACACCCGCCAGCGTGCCGAGGAACCGGGCCAGTGCCCGACCGCCGCACACGGCGAGCACGCCGATGCCGATCACGGCGGTGGCGGGCAGGGCGGTCAACTTCATGGCGACCATCACCGCGCACACGGCGCCGCTCCACACCGGGCGCACGCGGTAGGCGAGCGCGCCCGCGAGCACGATCAGCGCGATCACCGCCACGTCGTCGCCCGCGACGCAAAGCGTCAGCGCGGTGAGCGGGTTCGCCACCAGATGCATGGCCCGCACGGGGATGGGCGGGCGGTGCAGCACCCGCCACGCGCCCCATAGGGCCGCGGCGCTGCCCAGCAGGAACATCACCCGCGCGTCGGTCAGCGGGTGGTCGCCGAACAACGCCCGCGGCATGCCGAACAGCGACATCGCGGGACCGTAGGGCGTGTAGTCGTCGGGGTGCGCGGCCCGGCCCAGCGTGGCCAGGTCCGTGTACGGCGTGCCGTGCGCGAAGAGGTTCCGCGCGGCGCGTTCGACCACCCACACCTCGGGCTGCGCCGGGAACGACCACGGCCACGGCCCCCAGGTGAACGACGGCGCGCGCTTGAACACGAGGAACAGCAGCGGCAGCAGGATCGCGCCTATGGCCGCGACGACGACCGGGAGCTTGCGGCGGGTCGGCAGCAGCAGCGTGAGCGCCGCGGCGGCCAGGTAGCCGCCTGTCGCGAAATTGCCCCAGACGCGATACCCATAGAACTCCGACGCGACCGCGGTGACCCCTGCGGCGACGGCGCAGCCTGCGTAGATCAGCAGGTCGAGCCGCAGCGCAGCACGCACCGAGCCCCCCATCGCCCACATTTCTGTCACCGTCGCAGGGCAGGCTACCGACGTGATCGAGACCACCACCGACGTGGGCGGGAAGTTCCAGGCCGGTCCGCGTGTTGTACGAGAGCTGTATCAAGAGAGGGGGTGCGCGTGGACAACTCGATGATGAGGGGCATGGCGCGCTCGATGCGTTCGACCGACCTGCCCAAGGGGCTGCGCAAGGGCACCGTCCGGCGCGTCTTCACGTTCAGCCGCAGGCACCGCCCGCGGCTGATCATCTTTCTGCTCCTGACCGTCGTCTCGGCGGTGCTGGGGGTGACCTCCCCGCTGCTCGCGGGCAAGGTCGTCGACGCGATCGTCGGCCGCGACGACGTGTCCGTCGTGGTCTGGCTGGCCGTCGGCATCGCCGCGCTGGCCATCATGGGCGCCGTCCTGGGAGTCGCC
Source organism: Actinokineospora alba (assembly GCF_004362515.1). Classification (NCBI taxonomy): domain Bacteria; kingdom Bacillati; phylum Actinomycetota; class Actinomycetes; order Pseudonocardiales; family Pseudonocardiaceae; genus Actinokineospora; species Actinokineospora alba. The sequence goes on from NZ_SNXU01000001.1 coordinate 4,858,400, forward strand.
GAGCGGTGGCAGTCCGCCCGCATCGGCGAAGGCCTGATCTACGACCTGCGGCGCGCCGTTTTCGAACACGTGCAGCGCATGCCGGTCGCGTTCTTCACCCGCACCCGCACGGGCGCGCTGGTCAGCAGGCTCAACAACGATGTGATGGGCGCCCAGCGGGCGTTCACCTCGACCCTGTCCGGGCTGGTCAGCAACGTGATCGGCCTCGTGCTCTCACTCGGCGTGATGATGACCCTGTCCTGGCAGGTCACCCTGCTGGCGCTGATCCTGCTGCCGGTGTTCGTCCTCCCCGCCCGCCGCGTCGGCAGGCACATGGCCGACCTCCAGCGCGAGTCCTCCACCCTGAACGCGTCGATGACCACCCAGATGACCGAGCGGTTCTCCGCACCCGGCGCCACCCTGGTCAAACTGTTCGGCCGCCCCGACGTCGAGGCCGTCGAGTTCGGCGAGCGCGCAGGCCGGGTCCGCGACATCGGCGTGCGCACCGCGATGGCGGCGCGCTGGTTCATGACCAGCCTGCAGCTGGTGTCGGCACTCGCTCAGGCGCTGGTCTACGGCCTCGGCGGCTACCTGGCACTCAAGGGCGACCTTGCCCCCGGCACGGTTGTCGCCTTGGCCCTGCTGCTCACCCGCCTCTACGGCCCGCTGACCGCCCTGGCGAACGTCCGCGTCGACGTGATGACGGCGCTGGTGTCGTTCGAACGAGTCTTCGAGGTCCTCGACCTGCCCCCGATGATCTCCGAGAAGCCCAACCCCCGCACTGTGCCTCCGGGCGCGGTCTCAGTCGAATTCGACTCGGTGCGCTTCGCGTATCCGGCGGCGGACAAGGTCTCGCTGGCGTCGCTGGAGGAGGTCGCGGTCCTGGACCAACGCGGCGGAGAGGAAGTCCTGCACGGCGTGTCATTCGTCGCCGAGCCCGGGGCGATGATCGCCCTGGTCGGATCATCGGGCGCAGGCAAGTCGACGATCGCGTCGCTGGTGCCTCGGCTCTATGACATCGACTCCGGCGCGGTCCGGCTGTCCGGCGTGGACGTCCGCGACCTGTCCTTCGACGCACTGCGCGACACCGTCGGTGTGGTCACCCAGGACGGCCACCTGTTCCACGACACAATCCGCGCGAACCTGGCCTACGCGGCTCCCGACGCGAGCGACGCGGAGATCATGTCCGCGCTGCGACAGGCCCGACTGGGCAAGCTGATCGACTCATTGCCGGACGGGCTGGAGACGGTCGTGGGGGAGCGCGGGTACCGACTCTCCGGCGGGGAACGGCAGCGGTTGACGATCGCGCGGCTGCTGCTCGCGCAACCTCGGGTGGTCATTCTCGATGAAGCGACCGCGCATCTGGACTCGGAGTCGGAGGTAGCGGTCCAGGAAGCGCTGGCCACCGCACTGGAGGGAAGGACGGCCATCGTGATCGCCCACCGGTTGTCGACGATCCGCGCTGCTGATCAGATCCTCGTGGTCGAGGCCGGCCAAATCGTCGAGCGTGGTTCGCATGATGAGCTGCTGGCAAGGGACGGCCGCTACGCAGACCTATATCGAACCCAGTTCGCCGAACAAGACGCCGTGGCATAGCCGAACAACCACCGGCCCCCCAACACCCCAACACTCCCGAATCGCAACGGCCCAACGCAACGGCCTGTTTGGGTGGAGTGGTTTCTTTGGGGGAGAAGAAAGACCCCTAAACTTGCCGTGGTCGTGGGGCCGAAGGCTCCCACCTCGCTTTCCCACGACAGGGGTCTTTCTTCGTAGGGGCCCCAAAGAAACCACTCCACCCAAACAGGCACCCCACAGCCAGACCCGGCAAGGCAGCGATCAAGCGAGCGTAGGAATCCGATCCGCGTACCGCTGCATCAGCGCCTCGTTCGCCTCATCCCCACCCTCCACATTGGAGCTCCGCCACAACGGCAACTCCATCCCCTCCCGAGCAGCCCGATCGTTGAGCCGAATCAACACCTGGTTCCACAAGTACGCCACAGTCACCGACGACAACGGCGCCGTCACCGCCTTCGACTCCGGATAGCCCACATCCCCGGGCGCGGTAAGCGTGTCCAACACAATCGTCGCGTTCGCCGCCAACGTCGTCCCCGCCCGTCGAGGTGCGGCAGCGGTCGCGGCAAGGGACGTGACAGCGATGACCGGGCACCCCGCGTCAAGAGCGCACAGGGCCAGCTCGACCGGATAGTGGTTCACGCCCGAATTCGAGAACACGAACAGCACCTCGTGCCCGGACAGGTGCAGATTCCGGAACACCGACCGAGCCAGGCCAGGAGTCCGCTCGGCCTGCAGCGCGCGCCGGACCCCAGCGAACACCTGAAGATCCTCATGGAACAGCGGCCGCACGCAGGCCAGGCCGCCCGCCCGGAAGAACGTCTCCGCGACCGCCGCCAGGGAGTGCCCCGCGCCGCCCGTGAGCACCAGGCCGTCCGCGCGGATGCAGGCCAGGACCAGGTCGGCGACGTCGTCGAGGGCGTCGGCGTTGTGGGTCGCGACCTCGGTCAGGTGCGCGAGCATCAGGTCACTGGTCATGGGGCCTCCCTGGCAGGTCTTCCGGCCGGTCGGCGTCGGCGCCGTCGGCGATGTCAGCGCACGGCACGTCGGTGACGCGGTGGCGGGCGAGGTAGGGGCGGGCTCCGGTGTCGCCGTCGGCGGCCTCGGCGACACCGCGCCAGTGGTCGCGGCCGAGCAGGACCGGGTGGCCGGGAACGCCGTCGTAGGTGGCTCGGGCCAAGGCGTCGGGCGCTGCGATGGCGACGAGCCTGCGGATCGCGTCCGCGGTGATGCCCGGGGTGTCGACAGTCAGCACGATCACTGCGTCGGAGTCGCCGAGGGCGCCCAAGCCGACCCGCAGCGACGAGCCCATGCCGTCGGCCCAGTCGGGATTGTCGATCACGACTCCGGGCAGTTTCGACCGGGCGCGGACCTCGTCGGCGGCGGCGCCCAGGACGGTGATCACCGGGTCGCAGCCCGCGTCGGCCAGGGTGGTGGCGGCGTGTTCGACGAGCAGGCCGGGGCCCCACGGGACGAGCGCCTTCGGCATCCCGAACCGCCTGCCCCCGCCCGCGGCCAGGAGCAGTCCCGCCACCGCGCAGGCCGCCATGCAGCGAGCTTAGGGGTATCCGGGAAGATCGAGAAGGACCGCGCCCCACCACGTCCGGTGGATGTCGCAGACCGTCCGGTGGGCTAGCGCAAGTGGTCTAGGAGCAGCGCCGTCAGCGCGTCCGGCGCTTCCTCCGGAATCCAGTGGGAGGCGTCCTCCAACATCTCGAACCGGTAGGCGCCCGTGACCCACTTCCCGCAGGCCAGGGCCGCCGTGGAACCGAACGCGACGTCCTCGGTGCCCCACACGTACATCGTCGGCACCGACACCGCCTCAGGCGCGACGTTCCACCGCGTCGCGCGGTACCAATTCAGGGCCGCGGTCATCGCCCCCGGCTCGGACAGCCGGGTCACGTAGTCCTCGATGTGCGACGGCGGCACGCGGTACTCGAACATCTGGCGCAGCGCGGCCGCGTTGTCGGCGAGCAGCCGCTTCTCCGCCGAGCGCTCCTTGAACACCGAGATGTACTGCGACCGCAGGTGCTGGTCTTCGTCCTCGCGGTACGCGGCAGCGATCGCCGCCGGGTGCGGCGCGGACACCGCGGTGAGGGTGCGGATCCGGTCGGGGTGCTCGGCGGCGGTGTGCCAGCCGACCGCGGCGCCCCAGTCGTGCCCGACCAGGTCGAACCGGGACCAGCCCAGCTCGTCGGCGATCGCCAGCACGTCGGCGACCAGGTCGTCCATCCGGTAGTCGCCGACCTCCTCGGGCCGGACGCCGGGGGAGTAGCCGCGCTGGTCCGGTGCGACGGCGTGGAATCCCGCGCGCCCGAGTTCGCCGACCACATGGCCCCACTCGGTGGAGGCCTGGGGGAAGCCGTGCAGCAGCAGGACGGGCTGCCCGCCCGCGGAGCCTCCGCACAGCGCGTCGAAGGCGCCCGCGGCGGTGGTGATCTGAAGGTGGTCGCTCACCCGCCGGAATGTACTCACTCACACTGACCGAACCGGACTGGCGCCGGTTGCGAAGATTGTCCTGTGAATGACAGCGTGAACGACAGGGCGCGGCCCGCCATCCGGGTCTTCGGCCCGACCGAGAACGTCCGCGGCGTGGCGCTCCTGCTCCACGGGGGCCGCGAGCGCAGCCATGAGCGGGTGCACCGGTACCGCTCGGCCTACCTGCGGATGCTCCCGTTCGCCCGCGACATCCGGCACGAGGGCGGCAGTGAAGGCGTGGCCGCCTGGGTCCTGCGCTACCGCTATCGGGGCTGGAACGCCCCCGAGCTCGACCCCGTCCTCGACGCCGCGTGGGCGCTCGACGAGATCCGCCGCGCCCACGGCGACGTGCCGGTCGCGCTCGTGGGCCACTCGATGGGCGGTCGTACCGCGCTGCGGGTCGCGGGGGCGGACTCCGTGGTCGCGGTCTGCGCGCTGGCGCCGTGGACGAAGCCGAACGAGCCGGTCGAGCAGCTGGCGGGCCGCACGGTCCTCATCGCGCACGGGCTGCTCGACAAGATGACCGACCCCGAGCTGTCCTTCCGCTACGCGGAGCGCGCCAAGGCCGTCACCGACCGGGTCGCGCACTTCGACGTGCACGACGAAGGGCACGCCATGCTGCGGAAATCCGCCGCGTGGACCCGGCTGGTCACCGGTTTCACACTCGGTGCCCTCGGGACCCAACCTTTCGACCCCGTCATAACGAATGCCCTGGGACAGCCCTCACCGGAAGGGTTGCGCATTCCTCTCTAGGGAGGCCCCAGTGGTGGATCGGCGGCGGGTCGCGGTCATCGGCGGCGGCGTGTCCGGACTGACGGCGGCGTACCTGCTGCGACGTCGGTACGACGTGACGCTCTTCGAGGCGGACGACCGCATCGGCGGCCATGCCCACACCCACGACCTGCCCACCTCGGCGGGCACGATCGCCCAGGTGGACAGCGGTTTCATCGTCCACAACGAACGGACCTACCCGAACCTGATCCGACTCTTCGGCGAACTGGGTGTGGCGACCCGCGAGTCCGAGATGTCGATGAGCGTGCGCTGTGAGGGCTGCGGCCTGGAGTACGCGGGCGCGCGCGGCGCGCGGGGCCTGTTCGCCCAGCCCACGAACCTGCGTTCGCCGAAGTTCCTGCGGATGCTCGGCGAGGTCAATCGCTTCCACCGGCACGCCCGGCGGGTCCTGCGTGAGGACCCTGGAGACATCACGCTGCGCGGGTTCGTCGTGGTCGGCGGCTATTCGCGCTACTTCGTCGACCATTTCCTGATCCCGCTGGTCTCCGCCGTCTGGTCGGCGGGTGCCGAGCTGAGCATGCGGTACCCGGCCCGGTACCTGTTCGAGTTCCTGCACCACCACGGGATGCTCTCGGTCACCGGCTCGCCGACCTGGCGGACCGTCGTGGGCGGCTCCCGGACCTATGTCGAGCGGGCCGCCAAAGGTCTGACCGCGGTGGAGGTCTCCACCCCGGTGCGCGCGTTGGTCCGCCACGCCGACCACCTGGAGGTCCGCGACGACGCCGACGTGGTCCGCCGGTTCGACCACGCTGTCGTGGCCACCCACCCGGACCAGGCGCTGCGGCTGCTGGCCGAGCCGACGCCCGCAGAGCGGGCCGTGCTGGGCGCGTTCAGCTACTCGGTCAACGAGACCGTGCTGCACAGCGACACGTCGATCCTGCCGCGCGCGGAGGGCGCCCGGGCATCGTGGAACTACCTCAAACCCGCGTGCGACTCGGTGAGCGGCCCGGTGCGGGTGAGCTACCACATGAACCGGCTGATGGGACTGTCCGAAGAGGACCAGTACGTGGTCAGCCTCAACGCGCGCGACCGGGTCGACGAAGCGAGCGTGCTGCGCTCGATGGTGTACGAGCACCCGGTCTACACCCCGGAAAGCGTTGCCGCCCAGCGGGAACTGCCCGCCCTCAACGACCGTTCGGTCGCCTACGCGGGTGCCTACCACGGCTGGGGCTTCCATGAGGACGGCTGCGCGTCCGGGGTCCGCGCCGCCGCGGCGTTCGGCGCCGGCTGGTCGTCGTGACCGCCGCGATCTACGACGCGATCGTCACCCACACCCGCACCGAGCGGCTGAACCGGACCTTCCAGCACCGGATCTACCTGTGGCTCGTCGACCTCGACGACCCGCCGCGGCTGCCCGCGCCGCTGCGGCCGTTCGCCCGGTTCGACGCGCGCGACCACCTCGGCGACCCTGCCATGTCCATCAAGGACAACCTCGCGGACTGGCTGGTGCCACAGGGGATCGAGGTCAGCGGTCGGGTCCTCATGCTGGCGAGCGCGCGGGTCCTCGGCTACGTGTTCAACCCGATCACCGTGTACTGGGTGCACGACAGCGCCGACCGGGTGGTGTGCGTGGTCGCCGAGGTGCACAACACCTACGGCGGGCGGCACCGCTACCTGCTGCACACCGACGACCGCGGCCGGGCACGCGCCGACAAGGAGTTCTACGTCTCGCCGTTCCTCGAGCTGGGCGGCACGTACCGGATGCGCCTGCCCCGGCCCGGCGCGGTCCTGTCCCTGACCGTGGCCCTGAGCCAGGGCGGGAAGACCCCGTTCACCGCGACCCTCGTCGGCGACCGGCGCCGCGCGACCACCGCCGAGGTCCTCCGCACCGTCGTCCGGCGACCGCTGATGCCGCAGCGGGTCTCCGCGCTGATCCGCCGACACGGCATCGCGCTGTGGCTGCGCCGCGTGCCCGTCATCCCCCGCCCCGCCGCCCCTTCACCCGTCGCCCAGGAACGAGTCCGATGACTGACACCACTCTCCGCTCCGCGCAGCCCTGGGGAACCCTGTACTCCCCGCCGCGCGGCCCCGCGCGGGCTCGGATCGCGCGCATCGTCTTCGCCAACGCCGTCCGCACGCTGCCGATCCGGGTGCTGTTCCCCGACGGCACCCGGATGGGCGCGGGTGGCCCGGACGCGCCGGTCATGCGGGTGCACCGGCCGAACGCGTTCTTCCACCGCCTCGGCGTCGACGCCAAGATCGGCTTCGGCGAGGGCTACATGGTCGGCGACTGGACCAGCCCGGACCTGGTGGCGGTGCTGACCGAGTTCGCCGCCCGGATCAGCACGCTGATCCCGCCCGCGTTGCAGACCTTGCGCCGCTGGGTCGACCGGCGCCAACCCGCGGGCGCCGACAACACCGTCGCCGCGGCCCGGGCCAACATCCACCGGCACTACGACCTGTCCAACGATCTGTTCGCCGCGTTCCTCGACGAGACGATGACGTACTCGTCGGCGCTGTTCGCTCCGGGCGACACCGACCTCCACAAAGGACAGGTTCGCAAGATCGACGGCATGCTCGACTACGCGGGCGTGCGCGCGGGCTCCCACGTGCTGGAGATCGGCACCGGCTGGGGCGCGCTGGCGATCCAGGCGGCCCGCCGCGGCGCGCGGGTGACCACGCTGACCATCTCCGGCGAACAGAAGGTCCTCGCCGAGCGGCGGATCGCCGAAGCGGGGCTGTCGGAGCGGGTGCAGGTCCTGCTGCGCGACTACCGCGAGGCGCAGGGCGGCTACGACGCCATCGTCAGCGTGGAGATGATCGAAGCGGTCGGGCAGCGCTACTGGCCGACGTACTTCGCCACCGTCGACCGGCTGCTCAAACCCGGCGGCCGGTTCGGCCTGCAGTCGATCACCATGCCGAACGACCGGATGCTCGCCTCGCGCGACTCCTACACGTGGGTCCAGAAGTACATCTTCCCCGGCGGGCTCATCCCGTCGACCGAGGCGATCGACGAGAGCGTGGCCGCCCACACGGGCCTGCGCGTGCTCGCCCACCGTGACTTCGGCCTCGACTACGCCGAGACGCTGCGGCAGTGGCGGGCGCGGTTCACCGAACGCTGGTCCGACATCGCCGACCTGGGCTTCGACGACACTTTCCGCCGGATGTGGGAGTTCTACCTGGCGTACTCCGAGGCCGGTTTCCGGTCGGGCTACCTGGGGGTGCGCCAACTGTCCATCGGTCACTGAACGCAACCCCGGGTAGGGGTCCCGCGTCCTTGGTAAGGGGAGTGGGAGACTCCCCGCACTGCCGTGGACAGGTAAGGGGAACGGTCTCAGTGAATCGTCTGGCTGGAGAACTCTCGTGAGCTATGGGCATGGGCAGGATCAGCACGGCCGACCGAGATACGCCCCGACCAGAGCGATGCCGCAGGGCGGGCAGGGATACGACCGCAGGCAGCCGCCGCCCCCGCCGCGCGGACCGCGGGGCCAGCACCAGCCTTACGGGTCGCCGCCGCCCCCGCCGCGCCGCAAGAAGCGGGGAAAACGGATCGCGCTGACCGTGCTGCTGGTCATCGTGGGACTCGTCGCCGGGCTGTGGATCTACCTGGAGTCCTCGCTGACGCGCATCGACGCGCTGGAGGACTACGAGGGCAGGCCCGCGGCGGGCGCGGGCACCAACTGGCTGATCGTCGGGTCCGACAGCCGCGAGGGCCTCACCGCCGAGGACGAGGAACGCCTCGCCACCGGTGACGCCAAGGGGCAGCGGACCGACACGATCATGCTGCTGCACGTGCCGGACAACGACACCCGCCCGACGCTGGTGTCGCTGCTGCGCGACTCCCTTGTGGACATCCCGGGCAAGGGCAAGAACAAGCTCAACGCGGCCTACGCGTTCGGCGGGCCGAAGCTGCTCGCGAAGACCGTGGAGACCGAGACCGGCCTGCGGCTCGACCACTACATGGAGATCGGCTTCGGCGGCTTCGCCGATGTCGTCGACGCGGTCGGCGGGGTCGAGATGTGCCTCGAAGCCCCGATCAACGACCCGCTGGCCGGGATCAACCTGCCCGCGGGCTGCCAGGAACTCGACGGCGCCAACGCGCTCGGGTACGTCCGCACCCGCAAGGGGCCGCGGGCCGACCTCGACCGTGTCATCCGGCAGCGGGCGTTCATCGGCGCGCTGACGAAGAAGGCGACGAGCGCGGGCACGCTGGCCAACCCGTTCAAGCTGTTCCCGCTGCTGGGAAGCGCGCCCGACGCCATCTCGGTGGACGACGACACGCACCTGCACAACCTGCCCTCGGTCGCGTTCGCGATGGGTGGGGCCGGTGACGGCGGGCTGATCACCACGACCGTCCCGATGGGCGGCAGCAAGAACGTCAAGGGTGTCGGATCGGCGATCCTGTGGGACGCGGTGAAGGCGCCCAAGCTGTTCGAGGCGCTGCGGACCGACTCCGAGGTGGCCGACGAGCTGATCGTCGGGGCGCCCTGAGCTTTACCGCCGCGCGCCTTTGTTCGGGCGCGCGGCGGTTGGCTGCCCCCTGATCGGCCCTGTCGGGTTCTCGCGCGTGCGCCCTACACTCGCTCGCTGCTATGACCCCGACCGAAGGAGCAGCTGTGCAGCTCACAAGGCTGTTGTGTGCCACCGTGTTCGTCGCGGGCGCGGTGATGGTCCCGACCGGCGTCGCCGCGGCGGAGGACCAGCCGGGCGTGACCAAGGGCCCGTGCCAGTACACGGAGACCCCGGATGACCCGGCGGCCCGGCCGATCCGGCTGCCGCGCGATCCCGCGCACACGCCGTCGCACGGGACGGTCAAGGTCAAGCTGCGGACGTCACAGGGCCCGATCGGGCTGACCCTGGACCGGGCGAAGGCGCCCTGCACGGTCCAGAGCTTCCTGCACCTGGCCCGGCACGGGTTCTACGACGTGACCACCTGCCACCGGCTGACCGCGTACCCGACGCTCAAGGTGCTGCAGTGCGGCGACCCGAGCGGGACGGGGGAGAAGGGGCCGGGCTACCGGTACAAGGACGAACTGCCCACGGACCTGCCCGACTGGCCCGGCGACACGACCGGCACCCGCAAGGTCTACGCGCGTGGCGTGCTGGCCATGGCGAACGCCGGCCCGGACACCAACGGCAGCCAGTTCTTCCTGGTATACGGCGACTCCCGCCTGCGGCCGAACTACACCGTCTTCGGCACGGTGGACCTCCCCGGCCTGTCCACACTGGACACCGTCGCCGCGGGCGGAATCGAGCCGACCCCCGAGGACCCGGCCCCCGTCGACGGCACCCCCACCCTCACCACCACCATCCTCCACGCCCGCTGACCACCGCGAGTCGCCCCCTCCGGCAAACGAGTCGCCCCTCCGGGCGAGTGAGTTCGACATTCGCGAATCCCGAATGTCGAACTCACTTGCCGGACGGGGCGACTCGTTTGCTGGGAGGGGCGACTCGCGGGGGTCAGGGCTTGCGGGCGCGGAGGGCTTCTAGGGCTTTGTCGGCGTGTACGGACATGCGGAGCTCGCTCTTGATCGCCTCAAGGACCTTGCTGTCAGTGTCGATTACGAAGGTCATGCGCTTGGTGAGCAGCGGGCCGAACTTGCGGCGGACGCCGAAGAGGGTGGCGACCTCGCCATCCGGGTCGGACAGCAGCGGGTAGTCGAACGAGTGGATCGAGGAGAATTTCGCCTGCCGGTCCACCGAGTCCGGGCTGATGCCGATGCGGTGGGCGCCGACCTCGGCGAACTCGGCGGCGAGGTCGCGGAAGTGGCAGCTCTCCGCGGTGCACCCCGACGTCATCGCGGCCGGGTAGAAGAACAGGACGACCGGTCCCGTCTCAAGGAATTCGGACAGGGCGCGCTCGGCGCCCGTCTCGTCTTCGAGCTTGAAGTCAGGAACGAGATCTCCGGGCCGCATCAGATGGACTCCTCGGTGTCTTCTTGGGTGGCAGCGGCAGGAATCCGCTGGTGCGTGCGACGTAGTCGGCGTAGCCAGGGCGGGTGCTTGCCAGGTGTTTCTCGGTCAGGGGTTTGCCGGTGCCTTTGGCGAGCAGGAACGTCATGAGCAGCGGCGCGGGAAGGGTGGCCGCGCCGACCCACGAGTGGCAGGCGATCAGGTACAGACCCCACCATACGCAGGCGTCGCCGAAGTAGTTGGGGTGTCGGGTGTAGCGCCACAGGCCCGTGTCGAGGACCCGGCCCTTGTTCGACGGGTCGGCGGTGAACCGGCTCAGCTGCCGGTCGCCGACCGCCTCGAAGGTGAACCCGACCAGCCAGAGCGCCACGCCCAGGTAGGCGAGTGGACCGAAGACGTGCTGGCCGTACTGGGCGACCTGCACCGGCAGCGACACGATCCACATGACCGCGCCCTGAGTGAGGAACACCACCCGGAACATGTGCGCCTTCGGGTTGCCGTTGGCCTTGGCCAGGATCTCCGCGTAGCGGCGGTCCTCGGGTTTGCCGTGGTTGCGCAGGTGCAGGTGGACCGCCAGGCGCAGTCCCCAGATCGCGGTCAGCGCTGTCGCGGTGAGCCGGAACGCCAGGGATCCGTCGGCCAGTCCGAACGAGACGACGGCGATCACGACGAAGCCCAGGCCCCACACGGTATCGATCGTGTCGTACCGGCCGCGCCACAGGCTGATCCCGAACGCGGCCACGATCACCAGCGCCGTCACGGCCGCGGTGACCGCCAGGTTGAGGATCACCGGAAGACCTCCCGGGTCGCGGGGAAGCCGCTGGCGCCGTCCGCGGCGGGCCGCACGGCCAGGATCTGGTCGACGCCCATCCGGTTCTCTTCGAACGCGAGCGCGCCGCCCGCCAGGTAGAGCCGCCACACCCGGGCCTGCTGCTCGCCGACCAGGTCGACCAACTCGTCCCACTTCTCCTCGAGGGTCCGCGCCCAGGCGCGCACGGTCCACACGTAGTGCTCGCGCAGCGCGTGGACGTCGCGGACCTCGAGGCCTGCCTGTTCGAGCAGGTCGACGGTCTGCCCGACCGGCCGCATGTTCATGTCCGGGGCCACATAGGACTCGATGAACGCCCCGCCGCCCTGTGCGCGGGCGCCGCGCGACATCTGCTGCAGCAGCAGCCTGCCCTGCGGCTTGAGCATGCGGAACAGGGTAGCGGCGTAGGTCGGGTAGTTCGCGGCGCCGACGTGCTCGCCCATCTCCAGCGTGCCGATGGCGTCGAACGGCTCGTCGTCGAGGTCGCGGTAGTCCTGCAGCCGCACCTCGACCCGGTCGGCCAATCCGTACTCGTCCAGTCTGGCCAGGATGAACGCGCGCTGCTCGGCGGACAGCGTGATCCCGGTGACGTGCGCGCCGTAGTGCCGGGCGGCGTGGATGGCCAGCGCCCCCCACCCGCAGCCGACGTCGAGCAGCCGGTCGCCCGGGCGCAGGTCGAGCTTGGCGCACACCAGGTCCAGCTTGGCCCGCTGCGCGTCCTCGATGGGGTCGTCCGGTTTGGTGAAGTAGGCGCAGGAGTACGCCATCTGCGGGTCGAGGACGCGGCTGTAGAACTCGTTGGACAGGTCGTAGTGGTGGGCGATGGCGGCCCGGTCGCGGTCCTTGCTGTGCTCGTCGCCGGACAGCCTGGCCTCGGCGGCGGGAGCGGGCGGCCGCCTGCCGAAGACGCCCAGCTTGAGGCCGGTTGCCACGATCCTGGCTTTGTCCTTGAGAGTCAGCTTCGGCTTGGTGGCGGCGGCGAGCGCCCAGAACCGGGACAGGGCTTCGGCCAGGTCCCCTTCGACGTCGAGCTCCCCACTCACGTAGGCGCGCGCGAGGCCGAGTTCGTTCGGATCCCAGAGAAGCCTGCGCAGGGCCCGCCGGGACCGCACGATGGCGACGGGCCCGTCGGCGGCCCCGGCCTCGCTGTCGTCCCAGGCGCGGAGCCGCACGGGGAGGGGTGCGCCGATGGCTTGTTCGGCGGTCTGCGCCAGCGTGGAGGCGATGGCCACGACTCTCCGTTCGTCGATGATGACGAGTATTCGGAGGCGGGCTCGATCGGGATTGCCCTTGGTGGGTCATTGTTCGGTCTTGGGACGCCGGAAGGGTGCATAGAATTCGCGTGGATGATTGGGCGGCAACTCGCGGGTGAGGCCGACGAACACTTCGCCGTATGCCGTGTCGACGATCCAGTGGTCGAACTGGTCGAGTTCGAACTCGCAGTAGCGTTCCAGGAGCTGAGCGAAGAGTTCGGCCTCGCTGTCGGACAGATGTCCACCCTTACCGTTCATGTGATCAGCGTAGGCGCGGCATTTAGGCAGCGGCTTCCTCCGGCAGTAGGGCTAGGAGTTGGGCCGTGTGGCCGGGAAGCTCGACGTCCGCGAGCCCGCTGATGATGTCGCGAAGCGCGAGGGGCTGGTCGACCAGGATCGCGTTCTTAGATACCAATCGGGCCGGTACCAAAGTGTCCGCTTCGGTCTCGCTCAGAATCGGGCCCGCGAGTGCGCAGAGGACTTCGCCCTGGGTGTGGATGCGTTCGCGGAGACCCTCGTTGCCGCCTGCCACCTCGATCACGTGGCTGAGCGTCCAGGTGTCCTGGGAGACACGGTTGTCGTAGGTGGTCGGTGTGCCCGAGGCGACGGCGGAAAGGGTGGCGATGGTGGCGGCGTTGACGATGGCGACGTGCGCCAGGATCTGGTCGGCGTTCCATTCGCCTATCGGTGCGATGGGCGCCGAGTCGGCCTTCGCGACGGTGTCCGCTGCTTCCAGCAGTGCGCGGAAGGCGTCGCGGAGCGGGGTCGTGTTCATAGGTTTCCCTTGCGTGTCTTGAGGGTTGATCAGGCGTCCACTTTGGACATGTCCCACGGCGCCTGGGGGAGCACCTCGCCGGTCTCCATCAGCGACTTGAGGTTCGCCAGTACGGCGGGCCACCCATGGGAGATGCCGCCGAGCATCTCGCGGTTGGGCAGGTTCTCGTGGGTCACCGTCAGGCGGACGATCTCCTGGTGCGCCTCGATGAGGAACGTGACGACCGACGGTTCCCTTGCGGCGTCGGGGGTGTCTTCGAAGGTGATGACAAGGCGGGTGGGCGGCTCGGACTCGATCACCTTGCCGACGACGTCGACGGCGCCGGACCCGTCGACGCGGCGGTGTTCCCAGGTCGAGCCGGGCTGCCAGTCCGAGACATTGGCGTGGTTCCAGTACTTCGCGGTCAGGTCGGCGTCGGTCAGCGCCTGCCAGACCTGCTCCGCGGACGCGCGGATGTAGGTGGCGTAGACGTAGGTCGGAATGGACGTGGCGGTCACGGCTATCTCCTCGGCTTGATTTCTGATGGCGTTGAGGGTGCGCAGTCGGGGCTTGTCGAACCCGGAGATCCAGCGTTCCTCGATGTCGTGGATCGGCGCCGGATTCAGGTAGTGCAGGCGCTCCCGCCCCCGCCGCACGACGATCACCAGGTCGGCCCGTCGCAGGACGTCGAGGTGCTGGGTCGCGGACTGGCGCGCCATGTCCAGGTGTTCGCACAGCTCGCGCAGCGTCTGGCCGTTGTGTTCGCGCAGCCGGTCGAGCAGCAGCCGTCGGGTGGGGTCGGCGAGCGCCTTGAACACCGAGTCCACCGCGTTCGCTTCGAGGGTCACCCGACCATTATGCAGGTAAATGCCTGCCTATTGTCAACCGGCTGTCTTCGTCCCGATTGCCAGGAGGTGCGCACTGGCGTTGATCAGCAGCGGATCCCGCTCCACCAGGCGCGCGCAGCGCAGGGCGGCGTCCACCCGAGCCGCGAACTCGCCCACGCCCGCGACATCCAGGGCGGGCCAAGCAGGTCCTTCGATCCCGTAGACCTCAACCTCGTCGAGGCCGCCGCCTTGGACTTCGGCTCGGAGTTCGTCAGCGGTGTGCCAGTGCGTCGAGACGAACCCGACGTGACCGTCGTATCGACCCGTCGCGATGACCGCCTCGATCGAGGGCGTCAGGTCCGCGTCGAGCGTGCCGTCGGCGCCCGTTTCCAGGGTCGAGCCGTAGCGGCTGATTCCCGCCGCGGCGAGCACACCGCCGGGCCGCAGCACCCGCACTCCTTCAGCCAACGCCTTCGCGCGGTCGGCGGCGTCGACGAGCTGCTAGAGCGGGCCGAGCATCAGCACGACGTCCACGCTGTTGTCGGCCACGGGAAGACCGCGGGCGTCACCGACCACCGCGGTGACGCCGGGGAGGGTCGCGGCGGCAGTCGCGTGCGCGGCGACCACGTCGATCAGGTGCACCGAATGCCCGTCGCGGGCGAGCCACTCGGCGTGCACGCCGGTCCCGCCGCCCACGTCGAGCACCTTCGCTCGCGTCGTGAGGACTCGACGGAGCAGTTCCTGGGTGCGCAGGAACTCGAGCCTGCCGTGCGGTGTCCTCGCCAGTCGGGAGGTTTCCGCGTTGGTGGAGTAGTGCCGATCCACGTCCGTGCCCATGAGTCATGCTGGCCGCCGCGATGACGAGCGGGCAACGGCATTTCGAACCACACCCTGGGTGTGGGAGGGGCGTTGCTCGCCGGGTGTCAGGTATTCGGTTGGATGGGGTCGTTGATTCGGGATGTGCCGTTCTTATGGGGTGTTTGTGGGCGTGGGTTTCCAGGTCGATGGCGGTCGTCAGTGACCGCGGCGCGGCTGGCGAAGGTGGCGACTGAGGTGTTGTCGCCCGCGGTGGTGGTGCTCCTGCTGCCCTTGGCGGTCGCCTGGCGGGCGACGGGGTACCGGGTGGGGCCGACGCTCCTGTGGGGGATCGTCGTGGCGCTCTTCTCGAGCATCCTGCCGATGGTCTTCATCATTCGCGGGGCCCGCCAGGGCCGGTGGGACGGGCATCATGTGCGGGACCGCGAGCACCGGGCCGTTCCGCTGCTGGTCGGGCTCGCGTCCACCGGCGTCGGGTTGGTGATCCTGCTGGTCGGTGCCGCCCCTCGGGCCGTGGTCGCGTTGACGGTGGCCATGGCGGTGACGCTGGCCGCGTGTATCGCGGTGACGGTGTGGTGGAAGGTGTCCTTGCACGCCGCCGTGGCCGGGGGAGCGGTGGTGCTGGTGGCACTGCTCTACGGCCCGTGGGCGTTCTTGCTGGTGGTGCCGCTCGTCATCGTGTGCTGGTCTCGGGTGGTTTTGCGCGATCACACCGTCGCCCAGGTGGTCGTGGGCGCCCTGTTGGGCCCGGTGGTCGGCGGCGCGGTGTTCCTCGCGATCACATGACCGAGCCACGCGGCATGTGGTTCGCGCGGGAAGTGCGGTTCGCGCTGTATCCGAACGTCGTGCCTGTCGTGTTGGCCGTCACGGTGGCGACGCATGTCGTGGACGGCTTCTGGCTGGGCCTGCTGTGGGGCGTGCTGGCGTCGGTCTGCGCGGTGCACCTGCCGCAGGCGTTCGTCGTGCGCGACTCCGCGCCCGGGATGCCGAAGGCGCTGATCGGGTACGCCGCCCCACTGGTGGGGGTGGCGATCATGCTGGTCGCGGAGGTGCCGCGTGATGTGGTCGCGCTGACCTTGGCCATGGGGCCACGCTGGCCATGACCTCGCTGGTGAACGGCTCGGCCCAGGTGGCGGTGTGGGGCGGCTTGGTCGCCTTGGCCGTCGTCTTCGACCTCTCCACGCGGATCCCGATCGCGGTGGCGTTGCTGGTCCTGACCGGCTGGGCGCTGGTCAAGATCGGTGAGCACAGCCTGCCGCGGGTGGTGATGAGCGCGGTCGTGGGGCCCGCCGCGGGCTTGGCCGTGTTCCTGGTGGCCAGGTGAAGGCGCCGCTCGCCGTGCGGTTCGCGGAGCACAGTCAGCCTGCGCACTCTCGTACTCAACGATGTCGCGTTGATAATGACTGACTGGTCAGTCATTATCAAAGTATGGTGAAGTCAGTTGATCGGATTCGGCGGCGGGAAGACATCCTGGGCGCGGCGGTGCGGGTGTTCGCGCGCAAGGGGTTCGCGGCCTCGCGCGTGGAGGACGTCGCGGCCGAGGCGGGCATCGCCAAGGGCAGCGTCTACCTCTACTTCGGCAGCCGCGACGCCCTGCTGGCGGGCGTGTTCGAAAGCTACCGGGCCCGCTCGGACGCGGTGCTGGCGACGGTGGGAGACGGGCAGGCGTTGGAACGTCTGGCGCGACTGGTGGGCGGGGTGGTCGACATGCTCGCCGCGCACCGCGATCATGCCCGTGTCTTGCTGGATGTGTGGGCGTCGGCGCCATCGCTGGACATGGCCTCGGTCTACCGCCAGTACCGGGAGGCGATCTCGGAGTTGCTGCGCCAGGCGCGGGCCGAGGGCGAGTTGCGGCCCGACGTCAGCGAACACCACGCCACGCTGGTCGTCGCCGCGATCGAGGGCTGCCTGCTGCAGTGGCTGGCCGACGATCGGGTGCCCCTCACCGAACTGGCGGCACCGATCATCGAGCTGACCGTTGAGGGGATCCGCGCGTGAATCTCGTTGACCGTGCCATCGCCCCCGGCGCGACCCGGCAGGAAGTCCTGGCCGGGTTCGGTGCCGCCCTCGCCGGCGCAGTGCTCGCCCTGTCGCTCGCGCTGGACGCGCACCTGCCTGCGCTGTCCGTGGCCGTCGTGGCGGTGGTGGCCTTCGACCTGTTCGGCGGGGCGGTCGTCAACGCCACGGACGCGGCGAAGCGGTGGTACCACGGGCCGGGGCGCACCGCCCGCCACCACCTGACCTTCGTCGCCTTGCACATCCAGCCCTACCTGCTGGCCTGGACGGTGCCCGGGGTCGCCTGGACCGCCGCCGCCGCGATCCATGGTTCAGCCCTGGTGGGAGCCGTACTGGTGACCGTCGCTCCGGCACCAGTGCGGAGGCCGGTCGCCTTCGCCGTCACAGCGTTCGCCCTGACGTTGACCACCAGCGTGGTCACCCTCCCACCCGAACTTGGCTGGTTCGCCCCGCTGCTGCTCATCAAACTCCTGCTGGCTCACCTGCTTCCGGAAGTGGCCTCCCGGTGACCCAACACCTCCACGGCGGGCTGCGATCCAGACTG
This sequence comes from Actinokineospora alba, assembly GCF_004362515.1. Taxonomy (NCBI): domain Bacteria; kingdom Bacillati; phylum Actinomycetota; class Actinomycetes; order Pseudonocardiales; family Pseudonocardiaceae; genus Actinokineospora; species Actinokineospora alba. Next base: position 4,876,092 of record NZ_SNXU01000001.1, read on the forward strand.
CACAACCAACGCACCGAGAGCCGCTTGACCACCCCGGCGAACGTTCCCGGTCACCAGCACTAGTAGTCCACCCGGTCGGGGCGGGCCTCCCACGCGGCGAACGGGGTCTGTTCGGTGCCGGTGCGGATGTTGTCGACGGCGATCGGCCACGTCCGCCGCGGCTGGGCGAACACGTCATAGAAGCGGCGGTCGTCGAAGCCCGCCTTGGCCGCGTCGTCGCGGTCGGCGGCGTAGACGACCCGGTCCACGCGGGCCCACAGGGCTGCCGCCAGGCACAGCGGACACGGCTCGCAAGACGACACCAGCACGCAGCCCGTCAGGCGGAAATCGCCGAGCACCTGGCAGGCCCGGCGGATCGCGACGACCTCGGCGTGCGCGGTCGGGTCAAGGTCCGTCGTCACCTGGTTGGTCCCGCGCGAAAGGACCTTCCCGTCCCGCACCACCAGGGCGCCGAACGGGCCGCCACCCGCGGCGACGTTGTCCTCCGCCAGCCGGACCACCTCGGTCAGCCAGGACAGCATGACGCCTCCCTACCTCAGGGTTCGGCTCCGGCCGCGGAACTCGGCCACGACCTCGTCGCCCCTGGTCACTGTGACGTCGTAGATGCCGCTGCGGCCGTAACGGGTGCGCTCCAGTGCGGTGGCCACCAACTCGTCGCCGAGCTTGACCGACGCGACGAAGGTGATGTCCGCGCCCGCCGCCACGGTGACCGGGCCGTGGCTGTTGCACGCGCAGGCGAAAGCGGTGTCGGCCAGCAGGAACACGTACCCGCCGTGGCCGATGGCGTGCCCGTTCACCATGGTCTCGGTGACCGTCATCCGCATGGTGGCCCGCCCGGGCCCGGCCTCCAGCAGTTCGATGCCCAGCGACGCCGAGGCAAGGTCGTCGGAGAGCATGCGGGCGACGGACTCAGGAGTCGGTACGGTCGTCACGAAGTCATCGTAAGCGGAGACGTGCACAACAGCGTGGTTGCGCTTCCGATAGTAGGAAGACAAACTATTTAGGTACGGCGACCCACGGAGGCTCGAGCATGTCCGCACCGCAGTTGTACCGACCCGCGCACCCCGTCCGCTTCGTGACGGCGGCGAGCCTGTTCGACGGGCATGACGCGGCGATCAACATCATGCGGCGGATCCTGCAGTCGCAGGGCGCCGAGGTCATCCACCTGGGCCACAACCGCTCGGTCCGCGAGGTCGTCGCCGCGGCCATCCAGGAAGACGCCCAGGGCGTGGCCATCAGCGCCTACCAGGGCGGGCACGTCGAATACTTCACCTACCTCGTCGAGTTGCTCGCCGAGCAGGGCGCCGGGCACATCAAGGTCTTCGGCGGCGGTGGCGGCGTCATCGTCCCCGACGAGATCAAGCTGCTCCACTCGCGCGGCGTCGAGCGCATCTTCTCCCCGGAGGACGGGCAGACGCTCGGCCTGGCCAAGATGATCAACTCGATGATCGAGGCCTGCGACCACGACCCGTCCCAGGTTGCCACCGCCGACGCGCAGGCGCTGCTCGCGGGCGACCAGCGGGCGCTGGCCAGGGCCATCACCCAGATCGAGGCGGGCAACCTCGCCGACGACGCCCGCGCCGCCATCGCCGAGGCGTCCGCCGCCCGGCGCGTGCCGGTCCTGGGCATCACCGGCACCGGTGGCTCCGGCAAGTCCTCGCTCACCGACGAGCTGGTCCGCCGCCTGCGTCTCGACCAGCAGGACAAGCTCCGCGTCGCCGTCATCGCCGTCGACCCGACGCGGCGCCGCGGTGGCGGCGCGCTGCTCGGTGACCGGATCCGGATGAACTCCCTCGACGGGGAGCAGACCTTCTTCCGCAGCCTGGCCACCCGCGGCGCGGCCTCCGAGGTTCCCGACGGGCTCTCCGACGTCATCGCCGCCTGCAAGGCCGCGGGCAACGACCTGGTCATCGTCGAGACCCCCGGCATCGGCCAGGGCGACGCCGCGATCGTCCCGTTCGTCGACACCTCCCTGTACGTGATGACGCCCGAGTTCGGCGCCGCGTCGCAGCTGGAGAAGATCGACATGCTCGACTTCGCCGACGTCGTGGCGATCAACAAGTTCGAGCGCCGCGGCGCCGAGGACGCGCGCCGCGACGTGGCGCGCCAGATCGTGCGCAACCGTGAAGCGTTCGGCAAGTCCTGGGAGGACATGCCGGTCTTCGGCACCAGCGCCGCCACCTTCAACGACGACGGCGTCACCGCGCTCTACCAGGAGTTGCGCGCCCTGCTTGCCGACAAGGGCGTCCCGTTCGCCGAGGGCGTCCTGCCGCACGTCGACACGAAGGTCTCGACGTCCGCGGCCACGATCGTCCCCGCCGCGCGGGCTCGGTACCTCTCCGACATCGCCGAGACGGTGCGCGGCTACCACCGGGCCACCGACGCCCAGGTCGACGCCGTCCGCAGGCACTCCGCGCTCACCGAGGCGCTGACCGCGCTCGCCGAGGCCGAAGCGTCGAGCACCGACCTCGACCGGATCGCCGCCGAGGCCGCGCGCCGGGTCGACCGCGACACCGAGGACCTGCTGGCCCAGTGGAAGGTCACCGCCGAGCAGTACCGGGCCGAGGAACTCGTCGTGAAGGTCCGCGACAAGGAGCTGCACACCCAGCTGTGGCGGGAAACCCTGTCGGGCAACAAGGTCCCGCGGGTCGCGCTGCCGCGGTTCGACGACGAGCCGACGCTGCTTCGCTTCCTGCGCAAGGAGAACCTCCCCGGCAGCTACCCCTTCACCGCGGGCGTGTTCCCGTTCAAGCGGGAAGGCGAGGACCCGGCCCGCATGTTCGCCGGTGAGGGCGACGCGAACCGCACGAACCGCCGGTTCAAGATGCTCTCCCACGGCAACCCGGCCACCCGCCTGTCGACCGCGTTCGACTCGGTGACCCTCTACGGCCGCGACCCCGACACCCCGCCGGACGTCTACGGCAAGATCGGCACCTCCGGGGTGTCCATCGCCTCGCTCGACGACATGAAGGCGCTCTACGACGGCTTCGACCTGACCGCGCCCACCACGTCGGTCTCCATGACGATCAACGGCCCCGCGCCGACGATCCTGGCGTACTTCCTCAACACCGCGATCGACCAGCGCGTCGACGCGTTCGTGATGGAGCACAACCGCCAGCCGAATCCTGAGGAATACCAGGAGCTTTCGGCCTGGGCGCTGGCCAACGTGCGCGGCACGGTGCAGGCCGACATCCTCAAGGAGGACCAGGGGCAGAACACCTGCATCTTCTCCACCGAGTTCTCGCTGCGGATGATGGCCGACATCCAGGAGTGGTTCATCCAGCACAAGGTGCGGAACTTCTACTCGGTGTCGATCTCCGGCTACCACATCGCCGAGGCCGGGGCGAACCCAATCAGCCAGCTCGCCTTCACGCTGGCCAACGGCTTCACCTACGTCGAGTCGTACCTCGCGCGCGGCATGGACATCGACGACTTCGCGCCGAACCTGTCGTTCTTCTTCTCCAACGGCATGGACGCCGAGTACTCGGTCATCGGCCGGGTCGCACGGCGGATCTGGGCGGTGGCGATGAAGGAGCGCTACGGCGCGGGGGAGCGGTCGCAGAAGCTCAAGTACCACGTGCAGACCTCCGGCCGGTCGCTGCACGCGCAGGAGATGAACTTCAACGACATCCGCACCACCCTGCAGGCCCTCTGCGCGCTCTACGATAACGCGAACTCGTTGCACACCAACGCTTATGATGAGGCGATCACCACGCCCACCGAGTCCTCGGTGCGTCGGGCGATGGCGATCCAGCTCATCATCAACAAGGAGTGGGGCCTGTCGATGAACGAGAACCCGCTGCAGGGTTCCTTCGTCATCGACGAGCTGACCGACCTGGTGGAAGAGGCGGTGCTGACCGAGTTCGACCGCATCTCCGACCGCGGCGGCGTCCTCGGCGCCATGGAGACCGGGTACCAGCGCGGCCGCATCCAGGACGAGTCGATGCTCTACGAGCACCGCAAGCACGACGGCTCGCTGCCCCTGGTCGGCGTCAACACGTTCCTGCCGGAGAAGGGCAGCGAGGACGAGGTCTTCGAGATCGAACTCGCCCGCGCCACCGAGGAGGAGAAGCGCTCCCAGGTCGACCGCACCCGCGCCTACCAGGAAGCCCACCGCGCCGAGGCGCAGGAGGCACTGGCCAAGCTGCGCGAGGTCGCCGCGTCGGATGGCAACGTCTTCGCGGTCCTGATGGACGCGGCCCGGGTGTGCACCCTGGGTCAGATCACCGAGGCGTTCTTCGAGGTAGGCGGCCAGTACCGCCGCAACGTCTAGTTCTTGCGGTAAACAGTGTTGGTAAGCAGTGACGGCAGTGTTGTCGACAACGGCGTCGAATCAGGGGAGTGAAGCAGTGAGCGAGACCAGTCGCGTCGGCGTGATCGGATCGGGCCTCATGGGCTCGGGCATCGCGGAGGTCTGCGCCCGCGCGGGCCTGGACGTCATCGTCGCCGAGGTGAACGCCACGGCCCTCGACTCGGGCCGCGCCCGGATCGAGAAGTCGCTGGCGCGCGGCGTGAAGAGCGGCAAGCTGGCCGAGGAAGACCGCGACGCGGCGCTGTCGCGCATCCGGTTCACCACGGACCTGGCCGACTTCGCCGACCGTCAGGTCGCCATCGAGGCCGTCGCCGAGGACGAGGCGATCAAGACCGAGATCTTCGCGACCCTCGACAAGGTCGTCGAGGCCGACGACGCCATCTTCGCGTCCAACACCTCGTCCATCCCGATCATGAAGCTGGGCATGGCCACCGCCCGCCCGGAACACGTCATCGGCGTCCACTTCTTCAACCCGGTGCCGGTGCTGAAGCTGGTCGAGCTGGTCCCGTCGCTGCTCACGGCGGAGGAGACCAAGACCCGCGCGCAGTCGTTCGTCGAGACCGCGCTGGGCAAGCAGGTGATCCTGTCGCAGGACCGCGCGGGCTTCGTCGTCAACGCGCTCCTAGTCCCGTACCTGCTCTCGGCCATCCGCATGATGGAGTCCGGCTTCGCCTCCGCCGAGGACATCGACAACGGCATGGTCCTGGGCTGCGCCCACCCGATGGGCCCGCTGCGGCTCACCGACCTGATCGGCCTCGACACCACCAAGGCCATCGCCGACTCCCTGTACTCGGAGTTCAAGGAACAGCTCTACTCCGCGCCCCCGCTGCTGCTGCGCATGGTCGACGCGGGTCTGCTGGGCAAGAAGTCGGGCCGCGGCTTCTACCAGTACTGACCGGGTCCTTCGGTCCTAGTCGGGCTCACCCGAACGGCGCAGTATTCACGGTTGGCGGGCTGGGGGCCGCCGTGCCTCAGCAGCCGGACGGGTGGCGCCCGGCTGGCAACCGTGGGAGTCGCCATGGCAGACCTGATGATCAGTGGAGTGGATCGGACCGGTGAGGTCCGCAAGTTCCGGGACCACGGCAAGATGGTGTTGGGCACCGCGGGCGGGATGACCATCGGCAAGGGCACGTTCGAGCCCGGCTGGCGCTGGTCGGAGGACGTCAAACCGCTGGCGGGCACCGACTCCTGTCAGGTCCACCACCTGGGCTACGTCCAGTCGGGCGCCATGGGCATCCGGCTCAACGACGGCCGGGAGTTCGAGATCCACGCCGACGACCTGGTCGACATCCCGCCAGGGCACGACGCCTGGGTGATCGGCGACGAGCCCTGCGTGATGCTCGACGCCTCACCGGAGGCGACCGGGTACGCGACCGGTCCGGCCCAGCGGGTAGCGCCCTACGCCGACGACAACGTGGCCGCCGTGCGGAAGGGCTATGCCGCGTTCAACAGCGGCGACCTTGAGACCTTGATGTCGATCCTCGCCAAGGACTGCGTGCAGCACGTGCCGGGCAAGAGCCAACTCGCCGGTGAGTACAAGGGAATCGAAGCCGTGCTGGGGTACTACGGCAAGCTCGGCGAGCTGACCGACGGCACCTTCCGGGTCGACCTGACCGAGGTCCACAGCGACGGCAAGAGCCATGTCTGCGCCATCCACCAGGTCACCGCGACCCGCAACGGCGTCACCAGGGTCAGCCGCGGGTCGCTCCTGTTCACCTTCTACGGCGGCCACGCCACCGACCTGCTGGAACTGCACAGCGACCAGGCAGGCGACGACGCCTTCATGGCCTGAGGAGGCCGGTCACCCGACGCAGGTCGGGCAGCTCTCCGCTGGCCAGGTGCGGGTGTGGATTTCGGTCAGCCACACCTGGGGGAGCCCGAGGCGCGGCCCGACAGCCGGGCCGCTCGGCGCGCACACGAACACGCTCGCGAGAGCGACCGGGTGCGCGCCCGCCTCGGTCAGCGCCTGAACGGTCGCCTCGGTGGCCGACCCGAGGTTGATCGCGTCGTCCACGACCACCACGCGCGCGCCACGCAAGTCGATCGAGGCGGGCAGGGCGTACCGCGGTGCGCCATCGACCAGTTCTCGAGTCGCGTATCCGAACCGGAGGCCTAGTGCGGCCGCGACCCATTGGGCGAGGAACGCCCCGCCGTCGAGCGGGCCGACCACCGCGTCGGCGGGGTGGTAGCGCAGGATCGCCGCCAGTCGGTCCGCTTCGGCGCGGGCCTGGCGTGGGTCGCTGATCAGCAGGTCGAGGTCCAGCCAGGTGTCGCCATGGTGGCCGGACTCGAAGACAAAGTGGCCGCGGCGCAGCAGGTCGGTGCTCACCCGGCCATCCTGCCGTAGTCGCCCCATAAACGACGATTACATTACCGACGGGTGTTACTGGCGGGTCACTTTAAGAACGTGAAGAGAATGCCGGAATGAATGGCGAAATCACCGTTTAGTGTGAGAATTCGGTCACAAGTGCGGCGTTACTCTTCGGTAGTTGTCCAAAGTGACGAAGTGGCAGTTATCGCCTTGCGCGACCAGGATCGAACGACCGGAGCCCGCCTCATCGGCGTGGGCTCATATCGCCCCACCGCGGCGGTTCCCAGTGACGCCATCGCGGCCCGCTTCGGCCGCACCGGCGAGTGGATCCGCGAGCGCACCGGGATCATGTCCCGCCGCTTCGCGGGCGACGAGGAGACCGTCGAGAGCATGGCCGTCGAGGCAGGCCGCGAGGCGCTGACCGCCTCCGGGTTAACCGCCGCCGACATCGACCTGGTGATCGTGGCGACCTGCAGCCACCCCGCGCCCATCCCGAGCATCGCCTCCGGTGTCGCCGTCCGCCTCGGCGCGCTCACCGCGGCCGCGTTCGACCTCAACGCCGCCTGCTCCGGGTTCTGCTACTCCCTCGCCGTGGCCGCCGACGCGGTGCGTTCCGGGTCGGCCCGGCACGTCCTGGTCATCGGCACCGAGAAGATGACCTCCCTGGTCGATCAGACCGACCTGGGCACCTCCATCATCTTCGGCGATGGCGCGGGCGCCGTCGTGGTCGGCGCGTCCGTCGACCCGGGGATCGGCCCGATCGTGTGGGGCAGCGACGGCTCGGCCGCCGACCTGATCCACATCCCCGCGGGCGGCCTGATGCACATGGAGGGCCAAGCGGTCTTCCGCTGGGCCACCACGGAGATCCACCCCATCGCCGTGCAGGCCTGCGACCGCGCGGGCGTGCGACCCGAGGACCTGGCCGCGATCGTCCCGCACCAGGCGAACCTGCGCATCGTCGAGGCGCTCGCCCGCAAGATCGGCGCCCCGAACGCCGTGGTCGCGCGCGACGTCGTCGACCACGGCAACACCTCCGCCGCGTCGATCCCGATGGCGATGGAGCGGCTGCTGCGCGAGGGCCAGGTCGACCCCGAAGGGCTGGCGCTGCTCGTCGGATTCGGTGCCGGACTCACCTACGCGGCCCAGGTCGTGCGTTTTCCGAAGGTTTTGGAAAACGTGCCGGTGAATGCCTGACCGGAATTATCCGGCCTGCTTGCCGACCAGCTCCTGGAACCAGTAGTAGGAATCTTTCGGCGTTCGCTTCAGCGTGGCGTAGTCGATGTGGACCAGGCCGAACCGCTCCGCGTACCCGGCCGCCCATTCGAAGTTGTCGGTGATCGACCACGCGAAATAGCCGCGGACGTCGATCCCGTCGGCGATCGATTCGGCCAAGGCGCGCAGATGCGCGTCGTGGTAGGCGATGCGGGCCTGGTCCGGAACGTGCCCGTCGACGGGGTCGGGGTCGTGGTACGAGCAGCCGCTCTCGGTGATGTAGAGCGGTGGCAGGTCTTCGCGGTACCGGTCGGCGAACATCGACACGGTCTCGCGTAGGCCCTCGGGCGCGACCGGCCAGCCGAAGTCGGTCGTCTGGTAGCCGACGACCGGGCGCGGCTCGAACGGCAGACCCGGTGGCAGCAAAGCACCTTCGACCACCGGGGCCTGCCCGTCGGTCGCCGACGCGGCGCCGACCACAGTCGGCTGGTAGTAGTTGATGCCGAAGAAGTCCAGCGGCGTGGAGATCACCTTGAGGTCCTCAACGACCGGCCCGGGCATCGCCTCGGCCAGCTCGTCGACCGGATAACGCCCGCGCAGCAACGGATCGGAGAACAGCCAGTTGACCAGGGTCGTGTAGGTCTCCGCGGCGGTCACGTCCGCGTCGGCGTCCGACGCTGGCCACACCGGCCCGTGGTTGCTCGCGATGCCGATGTTGGAACACCCGGCCGCACGCAGCGCCTGGGTGGCCAGCCCGTGGCCGAGAAGCTGGTGGTGCACGGCGGGAAGCGCTTCGAAGCCCAGCGCCCGGCCGGGCGCGTGGTTGCCCAGCGCGTAGCCGAACATGGTGACGACCACGGGTTCGTTGAGCGGCATCCACATCCGCACCCGGTCGCCGAGCCGCTCGCCGACCGCGGTGGCGTAGTCGGCGAAGTGACCGACGATGTCGCGGCCGATCCAGCCGCCGTCGTCCTCCAGTGCCTGCGGGGTGTCCCAGTGGAACAGCGTCGCCGCGGGGGCGATGCCCGCCGCGCACAGCTCGTCGACCAGCCGGTCGTAGAAGTCGAGCCCCTTGGCGTTGACCGCGCCCTTGCCGTCGGGCACGATCCGCGGCCACGCGATGGAGAACCGGTACGCGCCGACACCGAGGTCACGCAGCAGGGCGACGTCCTCGCGGTAGCGGTGGTAGTGGTCGGTCGCGACGGATCCGGTGTCACCATTGACCACCCGGCCCGGCTGGGCGGTGAACGTGTCCCAGACCGAACGGCCGCGGCCGTCCTCGTCGACCGCCCCTTCCACCTGGTAGGCGGCCGACGCGGCGCCCCAGAGGAAACCGGTGGGGAAGTCCGGGAACGGCTGCGGCATGCGGGTTTCCTCTCAGCGAACGGTTTTGATCCGGTAGACCAGTGCGGCGCCGAGCAGGCCCACGCCCGCGGACGCCGTGTAGAGCGCGGGATATCCGCCCAGACCGCTGACGATCGGCGCGGCGACGACCGGGGCGAGCACCTGGGGGAGCGTGTTGGCGATGTTGATGACGCCGAGGTCCTTGCCACGGTCGGCGGCGGCGGGCAGCACCTGGGTGATCAGCGCGAAGTCCACGGAGGTGTAGATGCCGAACGACACGCCAAGGACGGTCGCGGCGACCAGGGCGCCCAGCCAGGTCGGCCACACGGCGAGCAGCGTCGCGGCCACCGACATCACGATTCCCGAGCCTGCCACGAAGACCCGCCGCCTGCCGACTCGGTCCGACCAGTACCCGCCGATGAGCACCGTGCCCAGCAGCGCCAGCGCGTACACACCGGTGAGGACCACGACCCCGCCCTCGGGGTCGCTGATCCGGACCTGGTCCTTGAGGTAGTACAGCAGGTACAGCAGCGCGATCGCGTTGCCGAGGTTGATCAGGAACCGGGTCAGCCACGCCCAGGCGAAGTCGGGATGCGCGCGGGGACTGATCCAGAAGCCGCGCAGGAACGCTTTGGTGTCCCACGCGGGCACCTCGGCGACTGTCCGGTCGCGACGAAGCAGCACGAACGGCAGCGAGCCGAGGACGACGAACGCCGCGCAGGCCGCGTATCCACTGAGGACGCTCCCGCCCGCGTAGGCGAGCCCGGTGCCGCCGAGCACGCCGACGGTCTGGGCCACGCCGAAATACCCGCCGGCAACACCGCGTTTGGCCAGTGGGACTTGGTCGGGGATCGCGGCGCTGAGCGCGGCGAAGGGGGCGTTGAGGGCGATCTGGGTGAGCGACCAGCCTGCGATCATGCCCGCTGTCGACTCGGCGCTTGCGAGCACCATGAGACCTGCCGCGCCGGCGATCGCGCCGCCCGCGACCCAGGGGATGCGTTGGCCGAGTCTTGAGGTGGTGCGGTCGGAGAGGGCGCCCCAGAGGGGGTTGGCGATCATCGAGAAGACGGCGCCGATGCCCGCTACCAGGGCGAGGATGCTCTCTTTGTTGGCTGGGTCGATCAGGTCGGCTTGGGTGCCCAGGAGGATTTGGAGGGGGCCGTACCAGCCGACGAAGGTGGCCGTGGTGGCCAGGCAGAAGGCGAGGATCCAGCGGGTGGGGACGCTGGTGCTCGGCTCGATCGCGACCATGCCCCGCCTCCTCTGTGATGAACATGAGAGAGAATCACGTAAGGATTGTGGGTGGGGGCGGTGGCGTCAAGAGCGCAGTGGGGTGGGTGGGTGCCTGTTTGGGTGGTTCGCCTTGATTCGGGGACCCCGGAGAAGGACCTGCGCGGGTAAAGCGGGCAGGATAGGGAAACTGCCCCGCGCTGCGAAAGTTTAGGCCTTCTCCCCCCGAATCAAGGCGAACCACCCAAACAGGCCGTTGGGTTTGGCCCGTTGCGTTCCGGGGTGGTTGGGGATGGCGGCACCACCCGAAGCAGGCCGTTCGGTTCTGCCCCTTGCATTTAGGGGATGGGAGGGGCAGAACCGGAGGGTCGGCGCCATGTCACAGCGCCCCGCTAGATCTCTGGGGCGAATTCGCGTGGCCTGTCGCGTAGGCCGAGGAGCCATTCCACTGCCTGCTCGCAGCGCATGGCCGCGAAGCCGTCTCCGAACGGGTTGTTCGCCGGTGACACCGCGAGCCGTTCCACTTGGCTGAGTACCAGCTTCTCCGTAATGCCGGCCACCAGTGCGCGATCCGGCGCGGCGGTCCACGGGTATCCGGGTCGTTCCGGTTCGGCCCAGATGCCAACGCCGCCGACCAGCACGAGTGCAGGCACACCGAAGCTGGGGGCCTGTTCGGCGAGCAGGTCTGAGTCGGTGACCACGGCCGCCGCGATCGACAGCAGCCGCACCTGGTCCGGTGGGTCCACCGGGTCGGTGATCGTCACCCGCACCAGCCTGCCGAGCACGTCGTCGGCGACGAGGCGCAGTTCGCTTTCGTATGCGGCTGGCAGCACCACTTCCAGGTCCGGCGTCGCCAGCACGAGGTCGGCGATGCCGTGCAGCACTGCCGCCAGGTCGTCCTGCGCCCAACGCGCCGGGTCGAGTGCCACGAGGACCATGCGGCAGCCGCCGTGCACGACTGCCTCCTCCACGGCGCGGACACGGTCGTCGGGGTGTTCGTGGTGGCGTTCGATGGCGCCGAAGCCCGCGTCCACCGCCGTGCTGCCCACCGTGACGACCTTCGGACCGCCGTGGGCCTCGCAGGCCAGGTTCGCGGCGGCGTCGGCGGTGGCGGCGAGGTGCAGGGAGCTGATCTGGGCGATCAGCCGCCGGTGGCCTTCCTGGGGGAAGGGCGCCGTCAAGTCGTGTGAGCGCACGCCCGCGTCGAGGTGGACCACCGGGATCCGGCGCCAGAAGGCTGCCATCGCCGCGCTGAACGCTATGCCGTTGTCGCCCTGGACGAAGACCGCGTCAGGGGCCAGGTCGGCGTAGACGCGGTCAAGGGCGTCGAGCAGCCAAGCCGCTCCCTGTGTGGTGTGGCCGTCCAGAGTGGACTCGACGACCAGGCTGGGAACGACGTCGAAGGCCGCCAGCGCCTCGCCGACCTCCACGGTCTGGTCGCCGCAGGAGATCACGATGGGGCGGACCCGGGCGCTTCGGCGCATCGCCGCCGCCACCGGGGCGATCTTGACCGCGGCGGGGCCGTCGCCCGCGACCAGGCAGACGTGGGGCATGCGACCCGGTTCGGGTGCGGGGAGCGGGACAAGCGTGTTCGGCATGACCGTCACCCCTTCCGCCTGAATTCCGGGTGACCGGAATTCGTTGCGCGGTAAGACTTGGACGGCTCCGACGCTACCTGCGGTAGTTCCACGAACGGATTCGACACGCCGACCTCGGCGTTTACCACCCGGGTCGGTGACTATGCGCGATTGTCACTCGCGGGGCGCGGGGGTCCGGGTGTTCTGCAGCCGGGTCGCGTAGACGGCGGCCTCGGTGCGGCGGTCGAACCCGAGCTTGTGCAGCAAGGTCGAGACGTAGTTCTTCACGGTCTTCTCGGCGAGGTAGAGCTGCCCCGCGATCTGCCGGTTGGTCATGCCCAGGGCGATCAGGTCGAGGATCTTGCGCTCCTGCGGGCTCAGCGTGCTGTAGCGCGCGTCCTCGCCGCGGCCGCTGCGCAGCCGGTCGAGCACGGTCGCGGTGACCCCGGCGTCGAGCAGCGAACCGCCGCCCGCCAGGGTGCGGACCGCGGCGACGAGGTCGTTGCCGCTGACCTGCTTGAGCATGTACCCGGCCGCGCCCGCCATGATCGCGCCGAACAGGGCCTCGTCGTCGGAGAACGACGTCAGCATCAGGCACGCGGGTGGCGGCACGACCGACGACCGCAGGTCCCGGCACACGCTCACGCCTTCGCCGTCGGGCAGCCGCACGTCGAGGATCGCGACCTGCGGCCGCAACGCGGGCACCCGGGCCAAGGCCTGGGCGGCGCTGGCCGCCTCGCCCACCACGGTGATGTCCGGTTCGGCGTCGAGGAGTTGCCGCAGGCCCCGACGGACGACTTCGTGGTCGTCGAGCACGAACACCGAGATGGTCATGGATCAGGTCTCCTCGTCATCCGGGTCGGCCGCGGCATGCCTGGGCAGGGGCACGGTCCAGCACACGCGGGTGCCGCCCCGCGCCGGGATCTCGAAGTCGCACTGGCCGCCCCAGTGGTGCGCCCGCTGGACCATGTTGGCCAGGCCGCTGCGATACGGCAGGTCCGCGGGCAGCCCGAGGCCGTCGTCCTGGACCAGCAGTTCCAGCCGGGTGGCCCGCCGGTCGACGGCCACCGTGACCTGCACACCGCCCGCGTGCGCGTGGCGCACCACGTTGGACAGCGACTCGCGCAGGGTCGCGATCAGGTCGCCGTGGGCGTCGGGCGGCACCACGGAGTCGAGCGGGCCCTCAAGCCGGACGGTGGGTTCGTAGCCCAATGAGACTGTCGCGTCGGAGATGGTCCGGAGGATCTCCCCACGCAGGCTGTACGGGCCGTTCGCGGGCTCCTGCAGCGAGAAGATGCTGCGCCGGATCTCCCGGATCGTCTGGTCGACGTCGGCGACATAGGTGTTGAGCCGGTCGACGACGGGCTCGTCGTCGAGCCCCCGGCACAGGCCCTGGATGCCGATGCCGACGGCGAAGAGCCGCTGGATCACCAGGTCGTGCAGGTCGCGCGCGATGCGGTCGCGCTCCTCGAACAGCGCCAGCCGCTGCCGGTCCTGCTGCGCCTCGGCGAACTCCATCGCCTGGGCGGCGTGCCCGGCGTAGTTCTCGAACATGGCCAGGTCGTCCTCGTCGAACGGCGTGGCGCCCAGGTACTTCGCGACGATCAGCACCCCCATCGGGTGCGGGCCGGTGCGCAGCGGGACGAACATCGCGGGCCCCAGGTCGGCGATCGGCCCGGGAAGCCGCTGGAAGGTGTGGGCGGACCGGGCGAACGCGGCCTTGCCGAGCTGTTCGATCATCCGGCCGCGCCCGGTGCTGAAGACGTCGCCGGTGATGCTGTCGACGATCGGGATGCGCAGACCGTGGAACACCGGCGCCAACGCCCCGTCGCCCGCGCGGACCGTCAGGTTCTCGGGTCCGTCGGGCACACAGACGGCGGCGATGGCGGCGTCGGGCACCGCCCTGGCCCGGGCCGCCACCAGACGCAGCCCCTCAGCGGTCTCCGGTCCGGTGCGCAGCACCGAGGTGACCTCGTTGGTGGCCCGCAGCCATTGCTCACGCCGGTGGCTGGCCTGGTACATCCGGGCGTTCTCGATCGCCAGGCCCGCCGCCGCGGCCAGCGCGCCGAGGACCTCGTCGTCCTCCTCGTCGAATCCCTCGTCGCCCGCCTTGTCGGCCAGGTACAGCGCGCCCAGGGTCACGCCCCTGGCCCGGATGGGAACGCCGATGAAGGAGCCCATCGCGGGGTGGTGTTCCGGGAAGCCCACGGCGGCCGGGTGCGTGGCGACGTGCTCGAGGCGGACCGGCCCTTGCGCGTCGATCACCAGGCCGAGGACGCCCTCACCCGAGGGCAGCGCGCCGATGGCGGCCTCGGTCTCGGCATCGACACCCGTATGGGTGAACTCGACGACCTCACCGCTCGGGCCGAGGGCGGCCAGCGCGCCGTAGCGGGCGCCGACCAGCTCGCAACCCGCCGCGACGATGCGCCGCATGACGTTGCGCAGGGACAGGTCGCTGCCGACCGAGAGCACGGCGTCGAGGAGGTGGCGGACCCGGTCCTGCGACACCTTCGCGGCGGCGGCCAGGTAGATCAGGTCGTGCAGGATCGGGTCGGCGGGTCTGGCGGGTTGGCTGAGCGGCGCCTCCGTGCGGCTGCCCTCCTGGCCACGCCCGCTCTCCGCCCCTGTCTTCAACACCGCCCACCGCTTTCGCCCGTGCGTCCCTTGACGCCTGCACCCTCGGAGGGATCGTGTCCGCTCGCGCGGGTGATACATCGATTCGTCGAATTGCACGCGATCGAGTCATTCGTCGGTACTACCGTGGCCCCATTCGGCGCTGTGCGCAAGAGCGGAAGTCACGCGGAGCTATCGGTTAATCGCCGCCATGGATGTCGTTCAGCTCGTGATCTCCTCACGAATCGTGACCGTCCGCGTCCGTTCGGGCGCGATTCGATACCTTCGGTAGGCCGGGTGGCGCAGTCCCTTGATTCTGCTGAGCGTTTCGCGCCGTATTCGACAAACTTCGCGAATCATTCCGCCAATTCGCTCGCGGAAATCCAGCGCAAATTCCAGCGGTGCGGACCGCCGCGGAAAACGGTGCGTGACAATGGCGCGACGTCGATTCGCCAGAAGGCGGGCGGATCTGCGCCGAGGGCGGTCACGATCATCGCCTTGACCACCGCCGGGTGCGTGACGGCGACGATCCGGCGGCCCGGCTGAAGCTCGTCGAGCCAGTCCGCGACCCGGCTCAGCAGGTCCACAATGGACTCACCGCCGTGCGGCGCGGCCTTCGGGTCGGTGAGCCAGCGGGCGACCTCCTCGGGTTCGGCGCCCGCGACGTCGTCGAGCGTGCGGCCCCGCCAGCGCCCGTAGTCGCAGTCGCGCAGCCGGTCGTCGATCTCGGCGGTCACCCCGAGCGCCGCGGCGGTCTGCGCGCAGCGCGTCTCCGGCCCGCGTGAAGCGCTGTCCACCCGACCCGGACCGGCTACGTCGAGCGACCGCTCGACCGGTTCGTCGCGGGGAAACGCGGCCATTCGGGTGGCCGCGGTCGCGGCGTGGCTGACCACGGTCAACGTCGCGCTCATGAGATATCCCACCGTCCGAACGGCCGCGTTGACAGTGCCAGCCCGGCTCCAATACTTTTCAGAGTCGACCCTGATGGTAGAAGGAAGCCGGTGAGAATCCGGCACGGCCGCGCCACTGTGATCGGTCCCGGAGCACCCGGAGCCGAAGTCAGACCCTCCACCATCGTCCCGCTCCACTGACTGGGCCGCGTGAAGCCCCGAGGAGGATCTCATGACGCATGCCGTCGCGAACCCCACCCCGATCCCGCTGAGCATCCCGATTCGGCAGACCCTGCCGTACGCGATCTTCGTGGGTGTTCTGTCCCTGCTCGCCATGTACTTCGTCGGAGCCGAGCAGGGAGCGCTGGCGATCTTCGAGGGCACCTCTGTCCACGAACTCGTCCACGACGCGCGTCACCTGCTGGGCTTCCCGTGCCACTGACCGACTCCGTGAACTCTGAGACACGGCCGGAGAGTGCGTCGGCCGCGCTCACTGTCCGATCGGTGTTGATCTGGGGTCTGCTGGCCGGTTTGGTCGGCGGACTCCTGGCCTTCGGGTTCGCCGCCGCTTTCGGTGAACCCTCGGTCGACCGCGCCATCGCCATCGAGGAGGCGGGCGCGCCCGCGCACTCTGATGGGCACAGCCACGCCGAACCGGCCGCTGAGGAGGAAGAGGGCTTCACGCGGGCCTTCCAGTCCACGGTCGGCCTGGGCATCGGCGCGGTCGTGTTCGGACTTGGCCTGGGCGGGCTGTTCGGCTTGGCCTTCGCGTTCGCCTACGGCCGGATCGGCACCCGCACCCCGGGTTCCACCGCGCTGGCGGTGGCGGGCATCGGTTACGTCGCGGTGGTGCTCGTGCCATTCCTGACGTACCCGGCGAACCCGCCCGCCGTCGGCAGCGCCGACACCATCGGCGACCGCACCGCCCTGTTCTTCGCGATGATCGGCATCTCCGTGGTGCTGGTGATCGCCGGGACGGTGCTCGCCCGATCGCTGACCCCGAGGCTCGGCGGCTTCACCGCCACCGCGGTGTCCGTGCTCGGCTACGTGGTCGTGGTGACGGCGGTCGCGAAGCTGCTGCCGTCGTTCCAGGAGGTTCCCGCGGGCTTCCCCGGTGACCTGATCTGGGACTTCCGAGTCGCCTCCCTAGGCACCTCGGCCGTCCTCTGGGCCACCATCGGCATCACCTTCGCCACCCTCATGACCCGCTCCCTCCGCCGCACCACCTGACCGCGAGTCGCCCCTTCCAGCAAACGAGTCGCCCCTTCCAGCAGATGAGTTCGACATTCGAGTTGTCTCGATGTCGAACTCACTTGCCGGGAGGGGCGACTCGTTTGCCTGGCGGGGCGACTCGCGGTCAGGTGGCGGTGACGAAGGTGGTGATGGCGGTGGGGTCGCCGGCGGGGTGGGTGTGCAGGTAGGAGGCGTGGACGTTGCCCTGGATGAAGCCTTCGCGGCGGGTGACGCCCTCGTGGTCTCGCCAGGCCCAGGCCGGGGTGGTGCCGTGGACCGGGGTGGTGACCGTGCGGTGGAACTCGTGCCCGGTCACCCGCCTGCCCTCCGGCCGCAGCGGCGACGGCGCCATCGAGACAGCGTCGCGATAGCCCAGGGTCAGGCGAGGGTTCATGGCGGCGGTCGCGGGCAGGACACCGCACATGGGCTTGCCGTCCAATTCGGACACCAGGTAGAGCAGCCCGCCGCACTCGGCGTGGATCGGCGCGCCCGACTCCGCCAACGCGCGGACGTCCATTCGCAGCTTCTCGTTGGCCGACAGCGCTTCGGCGTGCTGTTCGGGGAAGCCACCGGGCAGTACCAGCCCGGCCGTGCCCGCGGGCAGGCACTCGTCGCGCAGCGGGTCGACCACAGCGATCTCCGCGCCGGCCGCCCGCAGCAGTTCCACGTGCTCGGCGTAGCCGAAGGTGAAGGCCGAACCACCGGCCACCGCGATCACCGGGCGGCCCGGCACGACCTCGACCTCCTCGGCCGGATCCCAGACCGGGCCCGGGAAGTCCGGGGCCGAACGGGCGAGCCGCACGACCGCGTCGAGGTCCACTGAGGCGTCGATCAGGTCGGCCATGGCCTCGACCGCGCGCATCGCGGCCGCGCCGTGCTCGACCGCCGGGATCAGGCCCAGGTGCCGAGACGGGACGTCCACCTCGACCGCGCGCCGCACCGATCCCAGCACCGGCAACCCGACGTCGGCGCACGCCTCGCGCAGCACCTGGTCGTGGCGGTCGGAGCCGACCTGGTTGAGCACCACGCCCGCCATCCGAACACCCGCGCGGTACGACCGGAAACCGTGCAGCAGCGCGGCCAGGCTCGTGCTCTGGCCGCGGGTGTCCACGACCAGCACCACAGGAGCGTCGATCAGTTCGGCCACATGCGCGGTCGACCCGAACCCGCCCGCTTCGACCTGGTGGCCGATGCGCCCGTCGAACAGACCCATCACACCCTCGACCACCGCGATGTCCGCGCCCAGCGCGCCATGGCGGAACATCGGCCCGACGCGGTGTTCGCCGACGAGCACGGGGTCGAGGTTGCGTCCCGGCCTGCCGCCCGCCAGCGTGTGGTAGCCGGGGTCGATGTAGTCGGGGCCGACCTTGAACGGCGCCACCGTGTGCCCACGCCTGCGCAGCGCGGCCATGAGGCCGGTGGCGATCGTGGTCTTGCCACTGCCCGAACCGGGCGCGGCGATGACCAGTCTGGCTACCACTCGATGCCCTTCTGGCCCTTCTGTCCCGCGTCCATCGGGTGCTTGACCTTGGTCATGTGCGTCACCAGGTCGGCGGCGTCCACAAGGGACTGCGGCGCGTCGCGGCCGGTGATCACCACGTGCTGGTGGCCCGGCCGGCTCGCCAGCGTCTCGACGACGTCGTCGACGTCGATCCAGCCCCACTTGAGCGGGTAGGTGAACTCGTCGAGCACGTAGAGCCCATGGGTCTCCTCGGCGAGCCTGCGCTTGATCTCCGCCCAGCCCTCACGCGCGGCCTCGGCGTGGTCATCCTCGCTGCCCGGCTTGCGCGACCATGACCAGCCCGAGCCCATCTTGTGCCACTCGACTGGACCGCCCTCGCCGGTCTCCTCGTGCACCTTGCCCAGCGCCAGGAACGCGGACTCCTCGCCGACACGCCACTTCGCGGACTTCACGAACTGGAACACGCCGATCGACCAACCCTGGTTCCAGCCGCGCAGCGCGAGGCCGAACGCGGCGGTCGACTTGCCCTTCATCTCGCCGGTGTGGACCACGACCAGCGGCCGGTTGCGGCGCTGCCGAGTGGTCCGGCCATCGTCGGGGACGACTTCGGGTTTGCCTTGTGGCATCGGTGTTTCTCTCCCTCTACGCGGCGCGGGCGGCGCGAACCACGCCCGCCACCGAGTCCGCCGACAGTTCTTCCAGACGAAGGCCGGTGCCGCCGAGCGCGGCGGTCAGCTTGCCCGCCAGGCCGAGCCGGACCGGGCCGCTCTCACAGTCCACGACGACGCTCGCCGTGCCCTCGGCGGCGATCATCGCCGCCGCTCGCATCGCGTCACCCACGGCGTCACGCGACACCGCGACGGTGGCCCGCCCATCGGTCACGACGACCAGGAGCGCACGCCTGCGCGGGTCACGAAGGCGTTCCACGGCAAGGGTTTTGCGGGCGCGGAGCAGTCCGTCGGCGAGTGGGGTGCGGCCGCCGGTGCGCAGGTCGCGCAGCCGGGCCACGGCCGCCTCCACAGACGACGTCGGGGGCAGCGCCAGCTCCGCGGACGACCCGCGGAAGGTGACCAGCCCGACCTTGTCGCGCCGCTGGTACGCGTCGCGCAGCAGCGACACCACGGCACCGGTCACCGCGGACATCCGCTTGCGGGCGGCCATGGAACCGGACGCGTCGACCAGGAACAGGACGAGGTTGCTCTCCCGCCCCTCGCGGACGGCTTTGCGCACGTCTCCGGCCCGCACGATCAGCCCGGCGCCCGTGCGCCCACGGTCGCGCTGGTACGGCGCGGCGGCGGTCAGGGTGCCGACAAGGTGGATGCCGGAGCCTTGTGAGGTCGAAGCCCGAAGCGCTCGCCCGGAGCCCGCTCGGGAGCGGGATCGGCGGCCCGGCGCGCCTTCGCCGACACCGGCGATCTCCAGCTGCCGGGCCCGGAACGCCGGGTCCGGGGTGGCCGGGGCCTGCCCGCCGGACGGCGTTGGTGGCGCTTCGGCGTTCTGCGGCCCTTGCGCGGGCCCGGTCGGTCCGTCACCGGGCTCGGGAGCACCACCCCCAGGACCATCGGGTCCGGGATCCGGGTCGGGCTCGCGGTCCGCTTCCTCGGCCGCGTCCTTCATCGCTTGATCCAGCTGGTCCTGCTCGATGCCGGGCTCGTCGAACGGGTCGCGCCTGCGTCGGTGCGGCAGCGCCAGCCGAGCGGCGACCTCCACATCGGACTCCTCGACCCGCTCCGCGCCCCGCCAGGCGGCGTGCGCGACGGCGGTGCGAGCCAGCACCAGGTCGGCGCGCATGCCGTCGACGTCGAACGCGGCGCAGACAGCGGCGATGCGGCGCAGCTCCGAGTCAGGCAGCGACACCTCGGGCAGCGCCTTGCGGGCCGCGACGATCCTGGTCGCCAGCTCGGCGTCCGCGTCGGACCAGCGCTCGGCGAACCCGGCCGGGTCGGCCTCGAACGCGAGCCTGCGGCGGATGACCTCGGTGCGCGTCGGCACGTCCCGGGAGGCACGCACCTCGACGGTGAGCCCGAACCGGTCGAGCAGCTGCGGGCGCAGCTCGCCTTCCTCCGGGTTCATGGTCCCGACCAGCAGGAACGACGCCGCGTGTGAGACCGACACGCCCTCGCGTTCGACGTGGGCGCGGCCCATGGCGGCGGCGTCGAGCAGCAGGTCGACCAGGTGGTCGTGCAGCAGGTTGACCTCGTCGACGTAGAGGACCCCGCGGTGGGCGGCGGCGAGCAGACCGGGCTGGTAGGCGCGGACGCCCTCGGTCAGCGCGCGCTCCAGGTCAAGGGAGCCGATCAGCCGGTCCTCGGTGGCGCCGACCGGCAGCTCGACGAGTCGGGCGGGCCGAGTGTCATCGTCGAAGTCGGTGTGGGGACCGTCGGGGCAGTGCGGGTCGGGCCGCTCGGGGTCGCAGCTGAACCGGCAGCCCGCGACGACCGACGCCTCCGGCAGCAGAGCCGCCAGCGCGCGCACGATCGTCGACTTCGCGGTGCCCTTCTCGCCCCGGACCAGCACGCCGCCGATCCCGGGGTGCACCGAGTTGAGCAGCAGGGAGAGGCGGAGATCGTCGTGGCCGACGACGGCGGAGAACGGGTAGCCGCTCATCGGCTCACGGGAAAGACAGAGATGGCTGGCAGCACGCCATGATCCTCACTCCGGGTCCGCGCCCGGGTCGGTCTTGGCAGGGGTGGAGTGTCCTGGCTCCCGGATCGCCGCGCCGCTCCGGCCTTCCCAGGGCGGGTGCCCCGGTGGCGCGCGGGGGAGTGGCGCTCCCCGGTGACAGTGGCGGGACCGCACCGGATTCGCACCGGTTTCCTCGCTCACCCTGCTTGGTCGGTCACATCGTCGCAGATGGGGATGCGCCGGCCAAGCCACGTGGCGTGGATCTCGACTACCCGTCGGTTAACGTCTTCGGTTGTGGTGACAGTGGTGGGCATCGGTGCGGACGGCTGGGCGGGATTGACCGACCCGGCCCGCGACGCGTTGGCCAGGGCCGACGTGGTCGTCGGCGGCGCGCGCCAGCTGGGACTGCTGCCCGACGAGGTCAAGGCGGAGCGGGTCGAGTGGCCGTCGCCGCTGCTGCCCGCGATCCCCGACTTCCTCGACACCCACCGCGGCCGTGAGATGTGCGTGCTGGCCAGCGGCGACCCGGTGTTCTACGGCATCGGGACCACCTTGAGCCGGTTCACCGAGGTCCGCGTCCTGCCGCACCCGTCGTCGGCGTCGCTGGCGTGCGCGCGGCTGGGTTGGGCGCTGGAGGACGTGGAGATCGTCAGCGCGGTGGCCCGCCCGGTCGCCCGGCTGCATGCGGTGATCCACCCTGGCGTCCGGGTGCTGGTGCTCAGCGAGAACGCCTCGACCCCGGCCGCCGTCGCCTCCCTGCTGACCGCGCGCGGGTTCGGCGACAGCGTCATGACCGTGCTGACCGACGTGGGCGGGCCGGGGGAGCGGGTCGACACCGGCATCGCCGACGGCTGGTCGGCCGAGGTGGGCGCGCTGAACCTCGTCGCCGTCGAGTGCGTGGCCAGTGCCGACGCCCGGCGGCTGCCGCGCAGCCCGGGCCTGCCGGACGACGTCTACGAGCACGACGGCCAGATCACCAAACGGGAGATCCGCGCGGTCACCATCGCGGCGCTGGGCCCGGAGCCCGGGCAGCTGCTGTGGGACATCGGCGGCGGGTCCGGCAGCATCGGCATCGAGTGGATGCGCAGCCACCCGTCTTGCCGGGCCATCGCGGTCGAGCCGGAAACGGACCGGGCAGCGCGGATCACCCGCAACGCGGCCAGGCTCGGTGTCCCCGCGCTGCGGGTCGTGTCCGGCTTCGCGCCGGACGCGCTGGCCGACCTGCCTGAGCCGGACGCGGTGTTCGTCGGCGGCGGGGTGACGGTCGAAGGCGTGATCGCGGCGGGCTGGGCGGCGCTGCGGCCGGGCGGGCGGCTGGTGGTCAACGCCGTGACGTTGGAGTCCGAGGCGCTCGTCACCCGGTGGCGGGCCGATCTCGGCGGTGAGCTGATCCGGCTGGCGGTCAGCCGGGCCGCGCCGCTGGGCGGGTTCACCGCCTGGCGGCCGATGTTGCCGGTCACGCAGTGGACCGTGCAGAAGGAGGACACATGACCGTGCACTTCATCGGGGCCGGCCCGGGTGCGGCGGACCTGATCACCGTGCGCGGGCAGCGGATCATCGCCGAGTCGCCGGTCTGCCTGTACGCGGGCGCGCTGGTGCCTGAGGAGTTGCTGGCCCTGTGCCCGCCGGGAGCGCGCAAGGTCGACACGGCGAACCTGACCCTCGACGAGATCATCGGCGAGCTCACCGCCGCACACGCGCAGGGCCACGACGTCGCCCGGCTGCACTCCGGCGACCCGTCGGTGTTCAGCGCGATGGCCGAACAGGTCCGCAGGCTCGACGCGGCCGGAATCCCGTATGACATCACCCCCGGCGTGCCCGCCTTCGCCGCGGCGGCCGCTTCCCTGCGCACCGAACTGACCGTCCCGGGCGTCGGCCAGACCGTCGTGTTGACCCGCACCTCGGCCCGCGCCACCCCGATGCCCGACGGCGAGGACCTCGACACCCTCGGCCGCAGCCGGGCGACGATGGTGCTGCACCTTGCCGTGCAACGGATCGACGAGGTCGTGGCGGAGCTGCTGCCGAACTACGGTCCACTGTGTCCGGTCGCGGTGGTGGCCTACGCGTCGCGTGAGGACGAGGTGATCCTGCGCGGAACGCTGTCGGACATCGCCGATCGCGTCCGGGAAGCGGGGATCAAGCGGACTGCGGTGATCATCGTCGGCCGGGTCCTGGCGCCGGAAGGTTTCTGCGACAGCCACCTGTACTCGGCCGCCCGCGAGCGTTCGTGAGCGCGGCCCACGGTGGCTGCGCGCGGGTGTCAGTGAGTGCGGCCGACGATCGTGCCCGCCCGGTCGATCGCCACCACGTCCACCGCCACCTCGGCACCCCGCAGGACTTCCAGGGCGGTGCGTTTGGCGCCCTCGGCGACGGCGTCACCCAGCGGGATTCCCTTGGCCTGCGACAAAGTAAGGGCTTCCAAGGCCGTGTTGGCGCCGAGGATGCGTTCGGCCAGTTCGCTGTCCCCGCCCGCCTCCACCGCCGTGCGTGCCAGGGCGGCGAGGTTGACCTGGGAGCGGGCGGAGTGCAGGTCGAGGTGGCCGTCCGCGAGCTTCGACAGCTTCGCGAAACCGCCCGCGATGGTCAGCTTGGGCACCGGATGGCGGCGCAGGTACTTGAGCACCGCGCCGGCGAAGTCGCCCATGTCGAGCAAGGCGTCCTCGGGCAGGCCGTAGAGATCCATGACCGTGCGCTCCGACGTCGAACCGGTGCACCCGGCCACATGTTGGTACCCGGCCGCGCGGGCGACGTCGATGCCGCGGCGGATGCTGTCGATCCACGCCGAGCAGGAGTACGGGACGACGACGCCCGTGGTACCCAGAATGGAAAGCCCGCCAAGGATTCCCAGCCGCGGGTTCCACGTCTTGCGGGCCAGTTCCTCGCCGCGGTCGACCGAGATCTCGACCACCACGTCACCGGTCCCGCCGTGCAGTGCCGCCACCACAGCGACGTGGTCGCGCATGAGCGTGCGGGGCACCGGGTTGATAGCCGGTTCGCCGACGGCCAGCGGCAGCCCGGCTTTCGTGACCGTCCCAACGCCCGGCCCCGCGACGAACGTCACGCCACTCCCCGGCGGCCCGTGCCGCACGGTCGAGCGGATCAGCGCGCCGTGGGTGACGTCCGGGTCATCGCCCGCGTCCTTGACCACCCCAGCCATGGCGCTGCCCGGATCGAGGTCCTCCACGGCGAGGGCGAAGGCAGGCGTCTGTCCTTTGGGGAGGGTGATGGTGACCGGGTCGGGGAACTCGCCGGTCAGCAGCGCGGTATAGGCGGCAGTCGTCGCCGCCGTGGCGCACGCGCCCGTCGTCCAGCCGTAGCGCAGCCCTTCCGGCGTGCGCCGTTCCTCGGTCATGCCACCAGGGTGCCTGGTCGGCTCGGCCCGATGTCACCGGGGGTGGCGTGGTGAAGGTGTTGATCCTGGGCGGCACGGGGGAGGCCCGGGCTCTGGCCGCCGCACTGGTGGAGCGCCCGGACACCGAGGTCGTGTCGTCGCTGGCGGGTCGGGTCCGCGACCCGAAGCTGCCGGTCGGCGACGTGCGGGTGGGCGGTTTCGGTGGGCCGGAGGGTCTCGCGGACTGGCTGGCGGCCGAGCGAATCGACGCCGTGGTCGACGCCACGCACCCCTTCGCCCAGCGCATCAGTGCCTCCGCCGCGCAAGCCGCGACTCGCTCCGGTGTTCCGCTGCTCATGCTGCGCCGTCCCGGCTGGTCCGCCCGCCCCGGCGACGACTGGCACTGGGTCGACGACCTCCCCGCCGCCGCGCGCCTGCTCCCGACCGTGGGGGAGCGGGTGTTCCTCACCACCGGCCGCCAGGGCCTCGCCGAGTTCGCCGACTGCCCGGGCTGGTTCCTGGTCCGCTGCGTGGACGCGCCGGAACCGCCCACACCGGCGCAGATGCGCCTGCTGCTCGACCGCGGCCCCTACACGGTCGATGGCGAACGGGCCCTGATGACCGAACACCGGATCGACGTCCTCGTCACCAAGGACAGCGGCGGCTCCCTCACCGTCGCCAAGCTCGACGCCGCCCGCGACCTCGGCCTCCCCGTCGTGATCGTGCGCCGACCACCTACCCCCGACGTCGAGAAGGTCGCGACGGTCGACGCCGCCGTGGCGTGGCTGGACCGCTCAGGTCGTGGACTGGATCAGTAACTCGATCCCGTCGAGCGTGCGGGCCAGCCCGAACTCGAACCCGTCGGTGTCGAACGCGCCCGCCGCGGCGACCTTGGTCATCGCCGGGAACTTCGCCGCGGTGACGTAGGCGTTGAGCACCGGCTCGCGCTCGGCCCACCACTCCACCTCGGTCAGCCCGCTGCGGGCCGACGCCTTCTGCGCGTCGACGGAGATGAACGCCAGTCCGCGCACATAGCTGTCCAGCAGCAGGTACACCCCGAGCATGTCGTTCGGCCCGAGCCCCGCCGACTCGGCCACCGCGAGCAGCGCGTCCATCCGAGCCGTCTCGTTGGGCCCCGGCAACTCGTGCGCGAGCGGCGCCATCAGCAGCCACGGATGACGGTGGTAGGCCGCCCACAGTTCCCGCGCGTACCCCTCCAACGCCGGGCGCCACCCCGCTGCGGGATCGGGCACCGGCAGCTCACCCGACACCTGGTCCCGCATCGCGGCGACGAGGTCGGCCTTGCCGGGGACATAGGTGTAAAGGGACATGGTCCCGACGCCGAGCTTCTCCGCGACCCGGCGCATCGACAGGTCGGCCAGCCCGTCGCGGTCGGCCAACTCGATGCCCGCGGCCACCACCGCGTCCACCGTCAGGTCGGGTCTGCGCCCCCGGCCGGTGTCCCCGGGCGCGCGCCAGAGCAGCGCCATCGTCCTCGCGGGTTCTCTGCGCTCAACTTTGTCCGCCACGCGTGTAACGCCTTCCGTATGCTGTACGATACGGTGTACGAAAGCAGATCGTACGCTGTACCGCCAGTCTAGGAGAGCGCATGCGAATCAACCGTTTCACCGTGGCCGTCACCGTCGACGACGTGGTCGCGGGGGCGGAGTTCTACGTCCGGCACTTTGGGTTCCGGACAATCGTGGCCGAGGACTTCCTCGCGAAGCTCCTGCACGACGACCCGGCCTACGAGCTGTGCCTGATCAAGACCGGCACCTTCGGCGAGGGCCCGCACGCCGCGGGCGTGGTCCTGGCGCTGGAGGTCGAGGACATCGAGGCCGAGGTCGCCCGGCTCGAAGCCGAGGGCGTGTCGATCACCGTCCCGATCCAGGACGAGGAGTGGGGCGAGCGGCTGTGCCAGGTCACCGACCCCAACGGGCTCACCGTGCAGCTCGTGCAATGGGTGGGCGAACGCCCGGCGTAGTGCGCGACCAACCACCGACGAAGGGACAATCACGACTTATGGGGATGATCGCGGCCGACGCCGCAACCCGCCTCGCCCGGTGCGCGGCGGTGTTCGAGCCGGGCGAGCCCGCGCGGACCGGGTCCGTGGCCTTCCACGGCGACCTGCCCGACGGGGTCGGCGCGTCCGGCGAACTGGAGATCGCCGAGCCACACGGCGAGACGGTGACGGTGCCCGTCGTGCGGCTTTCCGTCGCCGACGCCGTGCCGGTGCTCACCCGCGCCCGGCGCGGATCCGACGCCCACCCGGCTGCCGCGTTCTGGGGCGCGGCCGTCCTGGTGGGCCTGCAGCTGGTGGCGCGCGGGCGGATCATGCCCGGCGTCACCGAGAACGGCTTCGACGCCTGGCGGGCGGGCCCGCTCGACCCCGCCGACGCCGAGCGCCTCCGCGAACTGGCCGCCGCCATGCCCGCGGCGGCCCGGGCGATCCCCGTACCTGGGCGCACCCCGCTGGAACTGCCCGACGCGCACACCCTGGTCCGTGGGTTCGTCGACGCGGTGGCCGATGGCATGCCGCGCACCGCCGCGGCGCCGCTGGTGGCGGGCGGCCCGCTGTTCGCCGCCCGGACGCCGACCAAGGCGCCCAAGCTGAGGGCGTGGTCCGACGAGCTGTCGGCAGGCCTCGACGCGGGTGTCCGGGTGTCGCTGCGGCTGGAAGTGCCCGGCGACGACTACACCTCAGGCGCCTTCCACGCAGTCGTCCAAGTCCACTCGCTCGCCGACCCGGCCGTCGTGGTGGACGTGGCGAAACTGTGGTCGGACGGCGGACTCGGCCCCTCGGCCCGCATCGAGGTCACCCTCGCGCTGCGCCGCGCGGCGCGGGTGTGGCCGCCGCTGGAACCGTTGCTGTCCCGGGGCGTCCCCGACCGGCTCACCCTCGACGACGCCGACGTCACCGACCTGTTCCTCCAGGCCCCGCGCCTGGCCGCGGCCGGGATCGATGTGCACTGGCCCAAGGAACTGCTGACGTCGATCTCGGCGAAGGCGGTCATCGGCCAGACCGACCAGCCGCCGTCGAACCTGCGCTCCCTGCTCGGCGGCGACGGTGTGCTGTCGTTCGACTGGCAGCTCGCCCTCGGCGACCAGCCGCTGACCAAGACCGAACTCGACCAGCTCGCCGAGACGCACCGCCCGGTGGTGCGGCTGCGCGACCAGTGGGTCCTGGTCGACCCGGAGATCGCCCGCAAGGCGCGTGATCGCGAGCTGAAGCCGGTCAGCGCGGTGGAGGCTCTCGGTGTCGCGCTCGCGGGCACCGCTGAGATCGACGGCGAACGGGTCGAGGTCGTCAGCAGCAAGTGGCTCGACGACCTGCGGGCGCGCATCGCCGATCCCGACAGCGGCGCCGACGCCGTGGCCCAGCCCGCCGCGCTCACCGCGACGCTGCGCGATTACCAGCTGCGCGGCCTGCGGTGGCTGGCCCGGATGACCTCGCTCGGCCTTGGCGGCTGTCTCGCCGATGACATGGGGCTGGGCAAGACGATCACGCTGATCGCCCTGCACCTGCACCGGCAGTCCGAAAAGGACACGCAGGGGCCGACGCTGGTCGTGTGCCCGGCATCGCTGCTGGGCAACTGGGAGCGTGAGATCACCAGGTTCGCGCCGGGGACGCCGGTCCGCCGCTACCACGGCAATGCCCGCACTCTGGCCGACGACGGATTCGTCCTGACCACCTACGGCACCATGCGGATGGACGCCGAACAGTTGGGCGCGCACCGCTGGGGCCTGCTGGTCGCCGACGAAGCCCAGCACGTGAAGAACCCGTCGTCCAGCACGGCCAAGGCATTGCGGACGATCCCCGCCAACGCGCGGGTCGCGTTGACCGGCACGCCCGTGGAGAACAACCTGTCCGAGCTGTGGGCGGTCCTCGACTGGACCACACCCGGGCTGCTCGGCACCCTCGGCGCGTTCCGCGCCCGCTGGGCCAAGCCGATCGAAGCCGACCGCGACGAGGAACTCGCGCGGCGGCTGTCCCGCCTGGTGCGGCCGTTCCTGTTGCGGCGGCGCAAGTCCGACCCGGGCATCGCACCCGAGTTGCCGCCCAAGACTGAGACCGACCAACCGGTGTCGCTCAGCCACGAACAGGCCGCGCTCTACACCGCCGTGGTGCGCGAGACGATGGAGAGCATCCGGCAAGCCGACGGGATGGCCCGGCGCGGGCTGGTGATGAAGCTGATCACCGGGCTCAAGCAGGTCTGCAACCATCCCGCGCAGTACCTCAAGGAACCGTCGGCGAAGTTGACCGGCCGGTCCGGCAAGCTCGAGCTGCTCGACGAACTGTTCGACACCATCCTCGCCGAGGACGGCTCGGTCCTGGTCTTCACCCAGTACGTGACCATGGCCCGGCTGATCGAGCGGCACCTGCGCGAACGCGGCATCGGCGCCGCGCTGCTGCACGGCGGCACCCCGATCCCGCGCCGTGAACAACTGGTCGCCGAGTTCACCGAGGGCAGGTTCCCGGTGTTCCTGCTGTCGCTGAAGGCGGCGGGCACCGGACTCAACCTGACCCGCGCCGACCACGTCGTGCACTACGACCGCTGGTGGAACCCGGCGGTCGAGGACCAGGCGACGGACCGGGCATACCGGATCGGGCAGACCCGGCCGGTGCAGGTGCACCGGCTCATCGCCGAGGGAACACTGGAGGACCGCATCGCCGAAATGCTCGGCACCAAGCGAGACCTGGCCGACTCGATCCTCGCCTCCGGCGAGTCCGCGCTGACCGAGCTGTCCGATGTGGACCTGGCGGCGCTGGTGGAACTGCGGGGTGGCCAGTGATAGCCCGCGGCTTTCCCGCCTTCCCGCCCGCCAAGCGGCGTCCGGGCCACTTCGCGCGCACCTGGTGGGGGCGGGCGTGGATCAAGGCCATGGAGGACTCGGCGCTCGACGAGCAGCAGCTGCGGCAGGGGCGCAAGTACGCGTACACGGGGTACGTCGGGTCGATCACGGTGAGCCCTGGTCGGCTGGCGGCGACTGTGCGCGACTATGAGGACGACACGTCGTATCAGACCGTGATGCGGCTGGAACCGTTGTCTGATGCGGAATGGCGGCGCTTTCTTGATCAGATCGCGGTGAAGGCTGGGCATATCGCTGCTCTGCTTGATCGGGACATGCCTGCCGAACTGGTGGACGCTGCCGGCGATGCGGGGGTGCGGTTGCTGCCGGATATCGGTGACCTTGATCCGGAGTGTTCGTGTCCCGGCTGGGAGATGCCGTGCCGTCATGCGGCAGCCTTGGCGTATCAGGTGTCTTGGCTGTTGGACGCAGATCCGTTTGTGCTGCTCCTGTTGCGCGGCAAGGATGAAGCGGAACTCCTGGGCGACCTGCATGGTCGCTCCGCCCCTCCCGCAACGGAACTGGCGGTGGACGTCTTCGCCCGCAGGCAGCAGGCGTTGCCGGAACCGCCACCGATTCCCGACGGCAAGCCGACCGTGTTGTCGGTTCCGCCTGCCGAGGGCGTTGATCCGGAAGCCCTGGAACTACTCGCCACGGACGCGGCCACCCGCGCCCGCGAGATGCTGACCGGCGACGTCCCCGACCTCGCGCGCAGACCGGACGCGATCCGCTACGCGGCAACCTATCCGGCCGCGGAAGCTCGGCTGCGGTCTGTTGAGGGGCTTGATAGGGCGGTCGCTGCTTGGCGCAATGGTGGGGAGCAGGGGTTGCGGGTGTTGGAGACTTCCTGGCAGCCGCCTGCGGCTTCCCGTGCTCGGGCGGATGATGCTTTGGCCGCTGTCGCGGAAGGTTCCGTTATTGCGTCCCGCAACCACTGGACTGTGGGGGAGGTGCAGCTTCGGCTGGGGCGGGATGAGCGGTGGTATCCGTATCGGGATCAGGGTGGCGAGTGGTGGCCTGTGGCTCCGCCGCAGGCTGATGTCGCTGCTGCCTTGATCGCCGTGCTGGCCTGATTTGGTGGGGTGCCTGTTTGGGTGGAGTGGTTTCTTTGGGGCCCCTACGAAGAAAGGCCCCTGTCGTGGAAGAGCGGGTGGGGAGCCTTCGGCCCCACGACCACGGCAAGTTTAGGGGCCTTTCTTCTCCCCCAAAGAAACCACTCCACCCAAACAGGCCGTTGCGTTGGCCCCTTGCGTTTCGGCTAGCCGGGGTAGGTGCGCGGGGTGAAGACGGCCTGGGTCCCGTTGCCTCGGGTGACCACTCGTGTTTGTGATGAGCCGATCAGGAGGAGGCAGCGCATGTCCACCGTGGTGGGGTCCAGGTCTTCCAGTCGGACAATGCGGATTGTTTCCTCTGGGCCGCCCACGTCCCTGCCGATCACTACTGGGGTGTCGGGCTTGCGGTGCTTGAGTAGTAGATCCCTTGCTTCGCCGAGTTGCCAGGTGCGGGATTTTGATGCCGGGTTGTAAATGGCGATCACCAGGTCTGCCGCCGCCACCGCGTCGAGGCGTTTGGTGATGACTTCCCAGGGCTTGAGGCGGTCAGAAAGGGAGATGGTGCAGAAGTCGTGTCCCAATGGTGCGCCTACCCGGCTGGCGACCGCCTGTGCGGCGGTGAGGCCGGGGAGGATGCGCACCGGCACATCGGTCCACTGTGGATCGCTTGCCACCTCCAGGACCGCCGCTGCCATGGCGAACACGCCTGGGTCGCCCGAGGAGACGACCGCCACGCGCCTGCCGCGCTTGGCCAGGTCCAGGGCGAACGCGGCGCGCTCCGCCTCGACCTGGTTGTCGGAGGCGTGCCTGCGTTGGCGGGGGTTGGGTGGGACACGGTCGAGGTAGGTGACGTAGCCGACCAGGTCGTCAGCCGTTGCCAAGGCGTCTTGGGCCTCGGGGGTGAGCCACGGGCGTCCGGCGGGGCCGGTGCCCACGACGACGACCTCGCCGACCGACTCCGACGTCACAGGTGCGGCTGCCTGGCCGGCAACCCCGTCGTTGATCGGGCTGGGGAGCAGCGCCAGCGAGAAGTACGGCACCGTTGTCGGGTCCACTTCGGACAGGGGCATGCTGCGGCCCTGGTCCCAGGTCGCCCGCTCCACATACAGTGCGCGGTCGAGTTTGCCTGCCGCCTCGAAAGCGGCGCGGACCTTGCCGAAGGTGCGGCCCAGCTTCATCACCGCTGCCGAGTCCGTGGCCGCGAGGTGTCGGGCTAGATCCTCCTCGGGCAGGGTTCCGGGCAGTACGGTCAGGACTTCTTCGCCCTCGACCAGCGGCCGACCCAGCACCGCCGCCGCCGCGCTTACCGACGTGACGCCGGGGACTACCTCGGTCTTGTAGCGGTCGCACAGGCGCTTGTGCATGTGCATGTACGAGCCGTAGAACAGCGGGTCGCCCTCCGCCAGCACCACGACATTCCGGCCCGCGTCCAGGTGGACCGCCAGTCGGGCGGCGCTCTGTTCGTAGAACTCGGCCATGGCGCCGGCGTAGCCACCCGGATGGTCCGTGGTCTCGACGGTGAGCGGATAGACGAGCTGTTCCTCGATCTGCCCTTCCCGCAGGTACTGCGCGGCCACGCCACGCGCGATGGACTTGCCGTGGCGGGCGCTGTGGTAGGCGATCACGTCGGCTTCGCCGATCAGGCGCGCGGCCTTGACCGTCATCAATTCCGGGTCGCCGGGGCCGAGGCCGACGCCGTATAGGGTGCCCGTCATTCTTGCTCACTCGCGATCGCGTTGATCGCGGCCACGGCCATGGCGCTGCCGCCCCGCCGCCCGCGAACCACCAGGTACGGCACGCTTCCGTGCGCCGCCAAAGCTTCCTTCGATTCCGCCGCCCCGATGAAGCCCACCGGCAGGCCGAGCACGGCTGCCGGCTTGCCCGCGCCCTCGTCGATCATCTCCAGCAGGCGGAACAGCGCGGTCGGGGCGTTGCCGATCGCCACCACCGAGCCCTCGAGCTTGTCGCGCCACAGTTCCATCGCCGCCGCGCTGCGCGTGTTGTCCAAAGTGGACGCCAGGTCGGGGACGGTCGGGTCCGACAGGGTGCAGATGATCTCGTTGTCCGCGGGCAACCGCTTGCGCGTGACACCGGAGGCGACCATGTGCGCGTCGCACAGGACCGGGGCGCCGTCGAGCAGGGCTTTACGGGCCGCGCGGACGACGTCGGGGGAGTAGGCGATGTCGCTCACCAAGTCGACCATGCCGCAGGCGTGGATCATGCGGACCGCGACGCGGGCCACGTCCTCGGGCAGCCCGGCGAGATCCGCCTCGGCCCGGATCGTGGCGAACGAGCGGCGGTAGATCTCCGCGCCGTCCCGGATGTAGTCGATCAAGGTTCCTGCCTTCCAGACACCTGGTAGCCGCTCTCGGTGGCCACCACGTCGATCACCTCGCCCGCGGGTCGTCCGCAGCGCCGTGCGCAGCCGGACCAGTGCGCGGGTCGGTCAAGGGGCCGTGCGTCCGCGCGGACGTCGGCCAGGGATTTGGCGCAGCCGGGTTGCCCGGTGCACGCGG
The DNA here is from genome assembly GCF_004362515.1 of Actinokineospora alba. NCBI lineage: Bacteria > Bacillati > Actinomycetota > Actinomycetes > Pseudonocardiales > Pseudonocardiaceae > Actinokineospora > Actinokineospora alba. The sequence continues at coordinate 4,908,651 of NZ_SNXU01000001.1, forward strand.
TGACCCCGACCCACGGCGAAGCCGGGTCGGTGATCAAGCCGGGCACGACGGGTTCCGGTCCCGCGACCACCAGACCGCGCCACGGAGTCACCACGACGTCACGGCCCAGCGCCAGAGCCTGCTCGGAGGTCAGCCTGCCCAACGGGACCGCGACCCCGAAGCCGGCGGTTCCGTCGACGAACTCCACCGGACCCACCGGGCCGACGGCGCCGGGCACGCCAGGCTCGACCCGTTCGGCGGTCGTCGGGAACCGGGCGGCGATCATGCTCGCGTCCAGTTCGGCGATCCGCCACTGCTCATCGCGCAGTTCCAGGAACGCGGCGGCGCAAGCCAGCATCGTCGACACCACGTCCGTCCGCGGCACCCGGACACCGTGGTCCGCGCCGCCGAGCAGGATCGCGACCGACGCGCCCACCGGCAGGGCGGCGACGTCCGCGCCCAGCCACGCCACGTCGCCGCGGCCGTCGTCGAAGACGAACAGGAACCGGCCGGGCAGCGCCGCCAACTCCGGCGTCGCACACAGCTCGGCGTCCAGTTCGGCGGCCAAGCCGGGATCGCCCAGCGGCGAAGACATGATGTTGCGCACTTTCTCGTGCGTCAGCGACGGCAGCAGGCCCGCTTCGGCCAGTCGCGCACCTAGCTCGACCTCGGCGCCCTCGGCCAGCCCACGCACCTGAAGGTTCGCCCGGGAGGTCAGCTCCAACACCCCGTCGCCCAGGTCAGCGGACGCTTCCGCGACGGCCCTGAGCTGCGCGAACGTCAGCCTGCCGCCCGGAATCCGCACCCGCGCCAGGCCGCCGTCGGCGGCCCGGTGGACGTCGAGCGCACCCGGGCAGGCGTCGGCACCCGAGCGGCGGTGGGAGATAGGCACCGCCCGAATATAGGGTGAGCCCGACACTGCGATGGCAAGTGGAGGAAGCCGGTGTGAATCCGGCGCGGTCCCGCCACTGTCACCGGGGAATCGCTTCCCCGGAAAGCCAGGAACTCCCGTCATCGCGACCACGACCCGGGGCGCGGACCCCAGGAAGGGCCTCATGATCCTGCTCTTGTCGACCTCCGACACCGACCTGCTCTCGGCGCGTGCCAGCGGCGCCGACTACCGGCTCGGCAACCCCGCCCGCCTCGGCGTGGACGACCTGCCCGCCCTGCTCGACGGCGTCGACGTGGTCATCGTCCGCCTCCTCGGCGGCCGCCGGGCCTGGGAGGAAGGCCTCGACGCCCTGCTCGCCGGAACCCGCCCGGTCGTCGTCCTCGGCGGCGAGGCGGCACCGGACGCGGAGCTGATGGAGTGCTCGACCGCGCCCGTCGGCGTGGTCGCGGAGGCGCACAGCTACCTCGCGCACGGCGGCGGCGACAACCTTCGCGAACTCTTCCATTTCCTGTCCGATACCCTGCTGCTCACCGGCAACGGCTTCGCCAAGCCGGTCGAGCTGGCCACCTGGGGTCCGCTGGAACGTGAGCCGCGCCGAACCGAGGGGCCGAAGATCGGCATCCTCTACTACCGCGCCCACCACATCGCCGGGAACACCGCGTTCGTCGAGGCCCTCTCGTGCGCCGTCGAGGACGCGGGCGGCCAGGCCGTCCCGGTGTACTGCGCCTCGCTGCGCACCGCCTCCGAAGAGCTTCTCGAAGTGCTGGGGACGGTCGACGCCCTCGTGGTCACCGTGCTCGCCGCGGGCGGCACCCGCCCCGCCGACGCCGGTGCGGGCGGCGACGACGGCGCCTGGGACGTCGGCGCGCTGGCCGCGCTCGACATCCCGATCCTGCAGGGCCTGTGCCTGACGTCGAGCCGGTCCACCTGGGAGGAGAGCGACGACGGCCTGTCCCCGCTCGACACCGCGACCCAGGTCGCGGTGCCCGAGTTCGACGGCCGGATCATCACCGTCCCGTTCTCCTTCAAGGAGCAGGACAAGGACGGCCTGTCGGTCTACGTCGCTGACCCCGAGCGCGCCGCCCGCGTGGCGGGTATCGCGGTCAAGCACGCGACCCTGCGCCACGTCCCGGCGGCCGAGCGCAAGATCGCGCTGATGCTGTCGGCGTACCCGACCAAGCACGCCCGCATCGGCAACGCCGTCGGCCTCGACACCCCGGCCAGCGCGATCGCCCTGCTCAACGCCATGAAGGACGCCGGCTACGACGTCGGCGACCTGCCCGGTGTCTCGGCGGGCGACGGCGACGCGCTGATCCACGCGCTCATCGAGGCGGGCGGCCAGGACCCGAACTGGCTCACCGAGAAGCAGCTCTCCGGCAACCCGGTCCGCATCTCCGCCGCCGAGTACGGCACCTGGTACGAGACGCTGCCCGAGGACCTGCGCGCGTCGATGGAGGAGCACTGGGGCCCGGCACCGGGCACGCTGTTCGTCGACCACTCGAACGACCCCGAGGGGGAGATCGTCCTCGCGGCGCTGCAGGCGAACAACGTCGTGCTGATCGTGCAGCCGCCGCGCGGCTTCGGCGAGAACCCGGTCGCGATCTACCACGACCCGGACCTGCCGCCGAGCCACCACTACCTGGCCGCGTACCGCTGGGTCGCGGGCAGCTTCGGCGCCCACGCGATGATCCACCTCGGCAAGCACGGCAACCTGGAATGGCTGCCCGGCAAGAACCTCGGCATGTCCGCGTCCTGCGGGACTGACGCCGCGTTGGGCGACATGCCGCTGATCTACCCGTTCCTGGTCAACGACCCGGGCGAGGGCACCCAGGCCAAGCGCCGCGCCCACGCCACCCTGGTCGACCACCTGGTCCCGCCGATGGCCCGCGCCGAGAGCTATGGCGACACCGCCCGCCTGGAGCAGCTGCTCGACGAGCACTCCAACATCGCCGCGATGGACCCGGCGAAGCTGCCCGCGATCCGCGCCCAGATCTGGACGCTGATCCAGGCCGCCAAACTCGACCACGACCTCGGCCTGGAAGACCGCCCGCACGACGCCGAGTTCGACGACTTCCTGCTGCACGTCGACGGCTGGCTGTGCGAGATCAAGGACGTCCAGATCCGCGACGGCCTGCACACCCTCGGCCTCGCCCCGACCGGTGCGGCCCGAGTCAACCTGGTCAACTCGATGCTGCGTGCCCGCCAGATGTGGGGCGGCAAGGCGTCGGCGCTCCCCGGCCTGCGTGAGGCGCTCGGGCTCTCGGAGGACGGTTCGGAGACCCGCACCAAGACCGACGAGATCGACGCCCGGGCACTCGCCCTCGTCGAGGCGATGGAGACCCACGACTGGTCGATCGACGCGGCCGCCCAGGTCACCCGCGAGGTGCTCGGGACTGAGAACGAAGCTGTCACCGAGGTCCTGACCTTCGCCGCGCTGGAAGTCGTTCCCCGCTTGGCGAAGACCACCGACGAGATCGACCACGTCCTGCACGCCCTCGACGGCGGCTACGTCCCGGCGGGCCCGAGCGGCTCACCGCTGCGCGGTTTGATCAACGTGCTGCCGACTGGCCGCAACTTCTACTCCGTCGACCCGAAGGCGATCCCGAGCAGGCTCGCCTGGGAGACCGGCTCGGCCATGGCGGAGTCCCTTGTGGACCGCTACAAGACCGACACCGGCGAATTCCCGCGCTCGGTCGGCCTGTCGGTGTGGGGCACGTCGGCCATGCGCACGGCGGGTGACGACATCGCCGAAGTGTTGGCGCTGATGGGTGTCCGCCCGGTCTGGGACGAGGCGTCGCGGCGGGTCAGCGGCCTGGAAGTCATCTCCCTGGAGGAGCTGGGCCGCCCGCGCATCGACGTCACGGTCCGAATCTCCGGCTTCTTCCGCGACGCTTTCCCCCACGTCGTCTACCTCCTCGACGACGCCGTGCGGCTGGTGGCGGCCCTGGAAGAGTCCGAAGAGGACAACTACGTCCGCGCGCACGTGCTGGCGGACAACGCAAAAGACGAACGTCGCGCGACCACCCGCATCTTCGGCTCCAAGCCCGGCGCCTACGGCGCGGGCCTGCTTCCCCTGATCGACAGCCACAACTGGCGCGACGACTCGGACCTGGCCGAGGTCTACGCGGTCTGGGGTGGTTTCGCCTACGGCCGCGACCTCGACGGCGCCCCCGCCCGCGAGGACATGGAATCGGCCTACAAGCGCATCGCCGTGGCGGCCAAGAACGTCGACAGCCGCGAACACGACATCGCCGACTCCGACGATTACTACCAGTACCACGGCGGCATGATCGCCACCGTCCGCGCGCTCACCGGCAAGGCCCCCGCCGCCTACATCGGCGACAGCACCAGGCCGGAGTCGGTCCGCACCCGCTCCCTGGAGGAGGAGACCAACCGGGTCTTCCGCTCCAGGGTGGTCAACCCCCGCTGGATCGAAGCAATGCGCCGCCACGGCTACAAGGGCGCTTTCGAACTGGCGGCGACTGTCGACTACCTCTTCGGCTACGACGCGACGACGGGCGTGGTCGCGGACTGGATGTACGACAAACTGGCCCAGACCTACGCCCTGGACCCGGAGAACCGCAAGTTCCTCACCGAGTCGAACCCGTGGGCCCTGCACGGCATCGCGGAACGACTGCTGGAAGCAGCGGAACGCAAGATGTGGGCTGACCCCGACCCGGCCACCCTGCAGCAGCTCCAAGAGCTATACCTGCAGGTGGAGGGCGACATCGAAGCAGGCTCCGAGTAGCAGGCGGACTTCGCCGAATCGACGCCGCGCCGCGGCTGTGAGTGCCATGATCCCCCTCAGCGAACCAGGGGGATGCGATGTCGGTACGAACATGGCGCTCAGCCGCGGCGCTCGCGATCGTGGCGCTGTTCTTCGCGTCAGGAACGGTGATCGCCGCGGAGCGGCCCGGGCGGGGCTCGCTCACGAGCTACCTGGTTGCCCACCTTGGGTGCCTTTCGGTCAGCCCGCCAGAGGGTTACACCGACCCCGGTGGATGGCGGCGGGTCATCGCGTTGTCCCCCGCCGCCGACCACATCGTGCTCGTTCTGGTCAGCCGGTCGTCGGACCTGCGCCTGTGTTCGTCCAGACCCGGCGAGTCCTCGCGGGGCTACTGCCCGGCGAGCGGCTCCGACATGGTCGACAAGCGGTTCCTCGGCTGCTTGTCGACCATGTCGGAGCCGGGCATGGTGGTGGTCGCCGGGGGAGTGGCTCCTGAGGTCGGTGCGCTCGTCCTGCTGCTGCCCGACGGGACCACCCTCGACGCCGAGGTCGCGGGCGGTGCGTTCGTGGTCGCCGGACCTGCGGCCGTGGACGACCATCCCGATTCACTGCGGGTGCGCGTCAGCGACCACGATGGCGCGCCGCTGTACGAGGGCCCGCTATTTCGTCCACCGGGCGTGCGCTAACGAGTCTGTGTAGCAACGTGAACTGGTGCCCGGTCCTACTGGGCACCAGGGTCGTAGCCATGGAACTCGCCGGAATCCTCGTCCCGCTCATCACGCCCTTCACCGCCGACGACCAGGTCGACCGAGACGCCCTGGCCTGCCTGGCCCACGAAGTGATCACCGACGGAGCCACCGGCATCGTCGCCCTGGGCACCACAGCCGAGGTCGCGGCCCTTGATCCCGACGAACGCGCCACCGTCATCGACATTGTCGCGTCGGTTGCCCGGGAACGTCATGTTCCCCTGATCGTCGGCGCGGGCGGCAGCGCCACCGCCGCCTCGGTCCGCGCCCTCAACGAACTCACCCCCGACATCAGCGCCGCCCTCACCCTCGTCCCACCCTTCACCCGCCCCACCGAACAAGGCGTCATCGAACATTTCCGCGTCCTGGCGAAGGCCAGCCCAGTCCCACTCGTCATCTACAACGTCCCCTACCGGACAGCCCTCACCCTCTCCGCCGAAACAGTCCTCCGCATAGCCGAGATCCCCGGCGTCATCGGCACCAAGCACAGCGTCGGCGCGATCGACGCCACCACAATCGCGATCATGAACCACCGCCCGGACGGCTTCGCCGTGCTCGCGGGCGACGACGTCCTGGCCGGACCGCTGCTGGCCCTCGGCGCCGAAGGCGGCATCCTCGCCTCCGCCCACGTCCGCACCGCCGCCTACGCCGACCTGGTCGACGCCTGGGCCAAGGGCGACCTCGACCGGGCCCGCGCCCTTGGCCACCGATTGGCTGATCTCTCCGCCGCCCTGTTCGCCGAACCCAACCCCGCCGTGATCAAGGCCGTCCTGCACGACCAGGGCCGAATCGCCACCCCCGCGGTGCGTCTGCCACACCTTCCGGCCTCACAGACCGCGCTCGAGTCGGCGAGCGGACGACTGGCCTTCGCCATACCGTGACTGACGGTTGACCCGCACCCACCGCGGGTACCCCGGCATCGAGACGGCGAAGGGATTTGAGATGACCGACGACGTGATCGAACTGATCCTCGCTGACCACCGGCTCTTCGAGGACCTGTTCCGGGACCTGCGGGACGACACGAATGACCGGGCGAAGGTGCTGGCCGAGCTGTCCACGCGACTGGTCGCGCACGCCGAGGCCGAGGAAGCTGAGGTCTACCCGGCGCTGCGGAAGTTCAAGAAGGTCGACGCCGAAGAGGTCGAGCACGGCGCGGAGGAACACGCCGAGGGCCACCAGGCGCTGCTGGCCCTGATGGAGATCGAGGACACCTCGTCGGAGGACTGGGAAGACCACCTGCAGAAGCTGGTCGAGGCGGTCAACCACCACCTCGACGAGGAGGAGCGGACGATCCTCAACGACGCCCGCGAGACCGTGCCCGACGAGCGGCGCGCCGAACTGGGGACGAAGTTCGTGGAGGCGCGCGAGGAGCGCATCGCCGCGGGGTGCGGGGACCTGGACTACGTCCGCGAACTGGCGGAGCGCACCGAGGACCGGATCGACGAGTGAGAGGACGAGAACGATGATCTTGCGCAGGCTGGCCCGACCGATGCTCGCCGCGATCTTCATCTCCGGCGGGATCGACGCGTTGCGCAACCCGGCGGCGCACGCGGAGGCGGCGAAGCCGTTGCTGGACACGATGATCGGCACGGCGGGCGACCGGCTGCCCGCCCAGGTGCCGACCGACCCGCAGACCCTCGTCAAGATCGACGGCGCGGTCAAGATCGGCGCCGGGGTGGCGCTCGCGCTGAACAAGTTCCCGCGGGTCGCGTCGCTGCTGCTCGCCGGGAGCCTGGTGCCGACCACGCTGGCCACCCACCGGTTCTGGGACGAGAAGGACAGCGCGGTCGCCACGAACCAGCGGATCCACTTCATGAAGAACGTCGGGCTGCTCGGCGGCCTGCTGCTGGCCGTGGGCGACACCGAGGGCAAGCCGTCGCTGGGCTGGCGGGCCCGGCGGGCCACCCGCGAGGTCAACAAGCGGGCCCACGAACTCGGCGAGTGGGCGCACGACACGGGTGAATCGGTGACCGAGACGGTCGCCGAGGCGCCGCGCAAGGCCCGCAAGGCGCTGGCAGGCGTGCTGCCCGGCTGAGCCACTGAGGCGCGGGTCACGTCCGACTGCTCCGCGGGACGCGGGTTTTGTCCTGACCTCCTATTAGGTTGGGACAAAGCCCCGTGGAGGTGTCCGTGATCCGTGTGCCCGCCGAGTCCGCCCTGCGTCGTGCCCTGCGCCGAGCGCGCGACGGTGTCACGCTCGACCAGGTCGAAGCCGAGGTGCTGCTGCACGCTCGCGGCGAGCACCTCGAAGACCTGTTCGACACCGCCTCCCGCATCCGCGACGCGGGGTTGGAGGCGGCTGGGCGCCCCGGGGTCATCACGTACTCGCGCAAGGTCTTCATCCCGCTGACCAGGCTGTGCCGCGACCGCTGCCACTACTGCACGTTCGCCACGGTCCCGCACCGCCTGCCCGCGCCGTTCCTGAGCCCCGACGAGGTCCTTGAAATCGCCCGTGCGGGTGCCGCGATGGGCTGCAAGGAAGCGCTGTTCACCCTCGGCGACCGGCCGGAGGACCGCTGGGACGCCGCCGCGGACTGGCTGGAGGCCGCGGGCTACCCCGACACGCTGTCCTACGTCCGCGCGATGGCCATCCGGGTGCTGGAGGAGACCGGCCTGCTGCCGCACCTCAACCCGGGCGTGCTCAGCTGGACCGACCTGCAGCGGCTCAAGCCGGTCGCGCCGTCGATGGGCATGATGCTGGAGACCACGTCGGAGAAGCTGTGGGCCGAGCCCGGTGGGCCGCACTACGGCTCGCCGGACAAGGAACCGGCGGTCCGGCTGCGGGTCCTGGAGGACGCGGGCCGCTCGGCGGTCCCGTTCACCACCGGCGTGCTCATCGGCATCGGCGAGACCCTGGCCGACCGGGTCGAGTCGCTGTTCGCGATCCGCGGGGTGTCGCGGCGCTACGGCGGCATCCAGGAAGTCATCGTGCAGAACTTCCGCGCGAAGCCGGATACGGCCATGCGCGGCATGCCCGACGCGGAGGCCGAGGAACTGGCCGCGACCGTGGCCGTCGCCCGGGTCATCCTCGGGCCGAAGGCGCGCATTCAGGCCCCGCCGAACCTCATCGGCGGCGAGTTCGAGTTGCTGGTGCGCGCGGGCATCGACGACTGGGGCGGCGTCTCACCGCTCACCCCCGACCACGTCAACCCCGAGCGTCCCTGGCCGCACATCGACGAGTTGGCGTCACGGACGGCGGCGGCTGGGTTCCGGCTGGCCGAGCGGCTGACGATCTACCCCGAGTACCTCCGCCGCGGCGAGCCGTGGCTCGACCCCCGGCTGTCCGCGCACGTGGCGGCCCTGGCCGACCCGGAGACCGGGCTGGCCGTCGAGTCGGCGCCGCTGGTCGGCAGGCCCTGGCAGGAGCCGGAGGTCTCGCTCGCCGAGTCCGGCCGGACCGACCTGCACACGTCGATCGACACCGAGGGTCGCACCAGCGACCGCCGCGACGACTTCGACTCCGTCTACGGCGACTGGGACGAGCTGCGCGGCCAGGTCACGCAGCGGCCCGCCGCCGTCTTATCCGACGGAGTCGTGCGCCCGGAGTTCCTGCGGGCGCTGCGGCACGCGGAGAAAGACCCGAGTGGACTGTCCGACGCGGACTCGCTGACCCTGCTGTCGGCGGGCGCGGGCGCGGAGATCGAGGCCCTGGCCGAGCTGGCCGACGGGCTGCGCCGCGACGCCGTGGGCGACGTGGTGACCTACGTGGTCACGCGCAACATCAACTTCACCAACGTCTGCTACACCGGCTGCCGGTTCTGTGCGTTCGCCCAGCGCCGCACCGACGCCGACGCCTACACGCTGTCGCTGGACCAGGTCGGGCAGCGCGCCGAGCAGGCGTGGTCGGTGGGCGCCACCGAGGTCTGCATGCAGGGCGGCATCCACCCCGACCTGCCCGGTACCGCGTACTTCGACATCGCCGCCGAGGTCAAGCGCCGCGCGCCGGGCCTGCACGTGCACGCGTTCTCGCCGATGGAGGTCGTCAACGGCGCCAGCCGCACCGACCTGTCCATCCGCGACTGGCTGACCGCGGCCCGGGAGGCCGGTGTGGACTCGCTGCCCGGCACGGCGGCGGAAATCCTCGATGACGAGGTTCGGTGGGTGCTCACCAAGGGCAAACTGCCGACCGCCACCTGGCTCGAGGTGGTGACGACCGCGCACGACCTGGGCATCCCCACGACGTCGACGATGATGTACGGCCACGTCGACAAGCCCGAGCACTGGGTCGCGCACCTGAAGCTGCTCGCCCGCACCCAGGAGCGCACCGGCGGCTTCAGCGAGTTCGTTCTGCTCCCATTCGTCCACACCAACGCGCCGCTGTACCTGGCGGGCATCGCCCGGCCGGGCCCCACGCACCTGGAGAACCGCGCGGTGCACGCGCTGGCGCGGATCCTGCTGCACGGTCGGATCGCCAACATCCAGACCAGCTGGGTCAAGCTCGGCGACAGCGGCGTCGTCGACGTGCTGCGCGGCGGGGTGAACGACCTGGGCGGCACCCTGATGGAGGAGACCATCAGCCGCATGGCGGGCAGTGACAACGGCAGCTACAAGACGATCGCCGACCTGGAGGCCCTCGCCAGCGCCGCGGGCCGCCCGTCCCGGCAGCGGACCACCACGTACGGCACCGTGCCCGCTGAACGCCTCGCGACCGGCCGCGCGCACGACGGCGTGTGGAAACCCACCCTGCTGCCTCTGCTGGGGTCCTGACCTGCGAAGTTCGGAGTTGTCGGTAAACGACAGAATCCCTGCGTGTTTCCGCACGCGAGTTGCGGTGTTTTGGTCGTTGAATACCGCTCCACAAGGCGATACCTTGCGACACCGGGCATGATCGAAGACGCGTGACGGATCGCGGAGGTTTGTGGTGGATCGATACGAACGCTTGAGCGCTTTGCTCGACCTGCTCGGCCAGAGCGGCAAGGTGGACGTCGAAGACCTGGCCCGGGACCTCGACGTCTCCGCGGCCACCATCCGCCGCGACCTCGACCACTTGGCCGAGCAGCAGCTCCTGACCCGCACGCGCGGGGGAGCGGTAGCGAACAACGTGGCCTACGACCTGCCGCTGCGCTACAAGACGGCTCGTCATGCCTCGGAGAAGGAGCGGATCGGCAAGGCCGCGGCTGCCTTGGTGTCCCGTGGGGCGGTTATCGGGCTCAACGGTGGGACCACGACCACGGAGATCGGGCGCGCGCTGGCGATTCGGCCGGACTTCGCCCAGTCGGATGAGCCGGGCGTGACCGTGGTGACCAACGCTTTGAACATCGCGAACGAACTGGCGGTTCGGCCGCATGTGAAGATCGTCGTGACCGGGGGAGTGGCTCGGCCTCAGTCGTTCGAACTGAGTGGGCCGCTTGCGACCCGCATCCTGGATGAGATCACTTTGGACATCATCTTCTTGGGTGTTGACGCCGTTGATCCTCTTCGTGGTGCTTATGCGCATCATGAGGGGGAGGCGAGCATCAACCGGTTGATGACGCAGCGGGCTCGGCAGGTTGTGTGTATCGCGGACAGTTCGAAGCTGGGGAAGCATGCTTTCGCTCAGATTTGTCCGACTTCGGCGATCAGCATTCTGATTACTGATTCTGAGGCTTCTGCGGAGACTGTTGCGGCCTTTGAGGCTGAGGGCGTGGACGTTCGTATCGTGTGAAAGCTCTCCTGCTCGGTTCTCCGCCCGGCTCTCGCTGTGGGTGCCTGGGGTTGGCTGTGGGGTGCCTGTTTGGGTGGAGTGGTTTCTTTGGGGCCCCTACGAAGAAAGACCCCTGTCGTGGGAAAGCGGGGTGGGAGCCTTCGGCCCCACGACCACGGCGAGTTTAGGGGTCTTTCTTCTCCCCCAAAGAAACCAGTCCACCCAAACAGGCCGTCGCGTTGGCCCGTTAGGTTCTGCTGGTGGCTCTGTCTGTCTTAGCGCGAACCCGCGCCCAGCATCGCCAATACCAGTGTCGCGTAGCGCTTGCCGAGTTCTGCCGGGCCCGGTGTGCTTGCCGCCGTGTACCACCTTGCGATATCCACGCACAGGGACAGGGTTGCCCTGGCCGCTGAGCGGACGTCGCACGCGAAGACGCCTGTGGTGACGCCTTCCTCGATCAGTGCTCGCACCACCCGTTCCGTGCGTCTCCGCAGGTCGGCGACCGTGGTGTAGTCCGCCTTCGGTAGCGCCGTGATCTCGTACTGGACTATCCGGGCGATGCGGTGGTGGGTGGCGTGCCAGGAGGCCATCTCCGCTACCAGGACCCGCATCCGGTCTGCTGGGGTGCCCGGGCCGGCGGCGGCGGCTTCGACGATTGCCAGGGCGCGTTCGTGGCCGCTGAGGCTGATCGCTGACAGCACCGCCGCCTTCGACGGGAAATGTACGTACAGTGCCGCCGGGCTCATCCCTGCCGCGGTGGAGATGTCGCGGGTGGTGGTGGCGTGGTAGCCGTTGTCGGCGAACGATTCCACCGCGGCGGCCATCAGTCTGCGGGCCGCCGCGGCTGTCACGTCCGGGAACGCCCCGGCTACCAACTCGCTCATCCCGGCAGGTTAACCAATGACGCCAGTGCGGCGCGGTGCCTGCCGGGGGTGCCGAGCGCAAGCTCGTCGGCCTTGGCGCGCTTCAGGTACAGGTGTGCGGGGTGTTCCCAGGTCATCCCGATCCCGCCGTGCAGCTGGACGCACTCCTCCGCCGCGCGCACCGCTACCGTCGAGCACAGGGACTGCGCCACCGCTACCGCCACCCGCACGTCGTCGTTGGACGTCGCCAGGGCGTCGGCGGCGTTGAGGGCTGCCGCGCGGGCCAGGACGATCGACTGCCACAGGTCCGCCAAGCGGTGCTTCAGCGCCTGGAACGAGCCGACGGGCCTGCCGAACTGGTAGCGCTGCTTGAGGTAGGCCACCGTCGTCGTCAGGCACCACTCGGCGATGCCCACCTGCTCGGCCGCCAGCAGCGCCGACCCGGCCAGCAGCGCACTGTCCACAGCGGACTCGCCGGAACCGGTCAGCCGCACACCAGGATCGTCGAACGTCACGTCCCACACGGGTCGCGTCAGGTCCAGTGACACCACCGGCTGCACGGAAGCCGCTTCCACCAGGTGCAAGCCACCGTCCGCGGGCACCAGGAACTGGTCGGCCACACCGGCGTCCGCAACCGAGCGGACTGTCCGGGCGAGCGGACCGTCCACCGGGCCGGACAACGGGATCGCCAGCACCACAACGGATTCGCCGGACGCCATCCGCTTCAACGCGTCCTGCGCGTGCGGGTCGTCCGACAGCGTCAGCAGCGCGGCCGTGGCCAGCATGGTGCCCAGGAACGGGACGGGCGCCACCGCGCGGCCCAGTTCCTCGGCGACCACCGCGGCCTCGCGCCAGCTCACGCCCTGGCCGCCGAGTGACTCCGGGATCGGCAGTGACGTCGCGCCCAGGTCCACCAGGGTTCGCCACAGGTCCAGGTCCGACGGCGTGGACGACTCGACGCGGCCCAGGACCGTCGCCGCGTCGGCCTTGTCCGCCAACAGTTCCCGAACGCCCGCGCGCAGCGCTTCCTCGACGTCGGAGGTCAGCAGGTTGGGGTCGCTCATTTCGGCAGGTCCTTCCACGCGACGTCCTTGTCGACCCGGGGTTCGCTCGGCAGGCCCAGCACCCGCTCGGCGATGATGTTGCGCAGGATCTCCGACGTGCCGCCCTCGATCGAGTTGCCCTTGGCGCGCAGGTAGCGGTAACCCGCGTCGCGGCCGGTGAAGTCGACCATGTCGGGCCTGCGCAGCGTCCAGTCGTCGTAGCGCAGGCCGTCGTCGGTGATCTCCAGCTCCAGCCCGGACAGCTCCTGGGCGAGCCGGGCGAAGGCCAGCTTCATCGCCGACCCCTCCGGGCCGGGAGCGCCGTTGGCCAGCTGCTGGCGCAGCCGGATTCCGGCCAGCCGCAGCGCCTCGGCCTCGACCCACAGCTTCAGCAGCCGGTCGTGCGCCTCCGGTGTGCGCCGGTCCGGGTTGGCCCGCCAGGTGTCGGAGACGACCCCGATCATGCCGCCCTCACGCGGAATGGACCGGCCGCCGATGGCGACGCGCTCGTTCATCAGCGTTGTCTGCGCGACCCGCCAGCCGTCGCCGACCTCGCCGAGGCGGTGCGCGTCCGGGATGCGCACGTCGGTCAGGAAGACCTCGTTGAACTCGGCCTCACCGGTGATCTGGCGCAGCGGCCGCACCTCGACGCCCGGGTCGGTCATGTCGCACACGAAGTACGTCATGCCCGCGTGCTTGGGCACGTCCGGGTCGGTGCGGGTCACCAGGATCGCCCACCGCGCGGTGTGCGCGCTCGACGTCCACACCTTCTGCCCGGTCACCAGCCAGTCGTCGCCGTCGCGGCGGGCCCGGGTGCCCAGGGCAGCCAGGTCCGATCCGGCGCCCGGCTCGGAGAACAGCTGGCACCATACCTCTTCGCCGGTCCACAGTGGACGCAGCAGCCGCTGTTTCAGCTCGTCGGACCCGAAGGCGAGGATCGTCGGCGCCGCCATGCCCAGCCCGATGCCAATCCGGCGCGGGTCGTTGTCGGGAGCGCCCGCGGCGGCCAGCTCGGCCTCCACGAGCTCCTGCTGCGCCCGCGGCAAACCCAACCCGCCCAGGCCTTCGGGGAAGTGCACCCACGCGAGGCCGGCGTCGAACCGGGCGCGCAGGAAGTCGAGCCGGTCGGTCGTCGCCGGGTCGCGCTCGGCGAGGAACGCCTTGACCCGCCCGCGGACGTCGGTCACGTCGTGTCCTTTCCTGGGACGAGCAGCACGACGGCCTCGGCGACGCAGCCTGGCTTGTCCTCGCCCTCGATCTCCACGGTATAGGCGAAGACCGCCTGGACACCGAGCGCCACCGGCGTCACCGACTTCAGTTCCGCGCCCGCCCGCACCCGCGAACCGACCCGGACCGCGCTGGGGAACCGAACCTTGTTGAGCCCGTAGTTGACGCCCATCGAGAAGCCGCGGAAGTCGTAGATCTCCCGGCCCAGCATGGGAAGCAGCGACAGGGTGAGGTAGCCGTGCGCCACCGTGCCGCCGAAGGGGCCCTTCGCGGCGCGCTCGGTGTCGAGATGGATCCACTGGTGGTCGCCGGTTGCGTCGGCGAACTGCTGGACCTGCTCCTGGGTGATCTCATGCCAGCCGCCATAGCCCAGGTGCTGACCCTGCGCGGCGGTAAGGGAGTCCAAGCCGGTGAATGTGTGCACGCTCAGTCCTTCGGTCCGCCGGCGACGTAGATGACCTGGCCGGAGACGAACCCGGCTTCCTCGCTGCACAGGAACGACGCGGTGGCGGCGATGTCGTCGGGGTTGCCGATGCGGCCGACCGGGATCATCGACGCCGCGCCCTTCTTGAAGTCCTCGAACGACACGCCCATCCGCTCGGCGGTGGCGGCGGTCATCTCGGTCTCGATGAACCCGGGGGCGATCGCGTTGGCGGTGACGCCGAACTTGCCCAGCTCGATGGCCAGGGTCTTGGTGAAGCCCTGCAGCCCGGCCTTCGCGGTGGCGTAGTTGGCCTGGCCGCGGTTGCCCAGCGCCGAGGTGCTCGACAGGTTCACGATCCGGCCGTATTTCTGCTCGGTCTGGTGCTTCTGGACCGCGCGGGTCATCAGGAACGAGCCCCGCAGGTGCACGTTCATGACCAGGTCCCAGTCGTCATCGGTCATCTTGAAGATCAGGTTGTCGCGCAGGATGCCCGCGTTGTTGACCAGCACGGTCGGCGCGCCCAGTTCCTCGGCGACCTTGGTGACCGCGGCCTCGACCTGCGCGGAGTCGCTGACGTCGGCACCGACGGCCAGGGCCTTGCCGCCCTCGGCCTCGATCGCCGCGACGGTGTCCGCGCAGCTCGCCTCGTTCAGGTCGATCACGGCGACGGCGAACCCGTCACGGGCGAGGCGCTTGGCGACAGCGGCGCCGATACCTCGAGCTGCGCCGGTGACGATGGCGGTGCGGGGCTGGGACACGGACTCCTCCGAACGGTCGAGTTGCTAAGCGATCGCTTAGCGAACCTACTCCCGAGTGTTTGTCGGTGTCCAGCCTCAGAACTCGAAGCCGCCGGGCTTGCCGTTGCGGTCGGCGATGAGGCCCGCGAGCGTCGCGATAGCGATCTCGGCGGGGGTGCGCGAACCGATGTTGAGCCCGATCGGCCGGTGCACTGCGGCGATCCGCTCCTCGTCGACGCCGAGGTCGCGCAGCGCGGGCACGTGCGGCGCTGGGTGGCGCGGATTGCCCATCACGCCGACCCACCGCGGGTTCGCCGCGAGGACGTCCCGCAGGACCTCGCCGAGTTCGGCGCGGTGGTGGTCGGTGACGATGACGTCGGCGTCCGGGCCGAGGTCGGCGGGCACCTCGCTGAGCGCCCCCGTCGAGTCCTCGGGGTCGACCAGCACGACGCGATAGCCGAGGTCGGCACCGTAGCGGAGCAGGTGCTCGGCCACCTTCGTGGCGAACACTGCCACCAGCGTGCGGGTGCCGGTGTCGGGAACGACGGCCCCGTGGGCGATGTCGCAGGAGTCCGGTGAGGTCATCCCAGCAGTCTCGTCCACCGGACGCAGTCAAGCCACGTATGGACCTGATTCGGCATGATCGCGTTGTGGCATGATGACATCAGCCAAACAATGGGGTTTGCATGGATGAGATTGACCGGACTCTCTTAGCCCGGCTGCAGCAGGACGCGACGACACCTTACGCCGCGCTGGGGCAGGAGGTGGGGCTTTCCGGGGCGGCGGCGCACGAGCGGGTGCGCAAGCTGCGCGAGCGCGGCGTCATCCGGCGCACGACCATCGACGTCGACCCGGCCGCCGTAGGCAAGGGCGTCCTCGCCTACGTCATGATCGAGGCCGACGCGTGGATGGGCGGGCCGGACACCGGCGAGGCCCTGCGCGCGCTGCCGTGGGTCGAGGAGGCGCACATCGTCGCGGGCAGCCCGTCGCTGCTGGCGAAGGTGCGTGCCAAGACCACCAGCGAGTTGCAGCAGGCGCTCAAGGGGATCTTCGACATCGACGGCGTCACCGGGACGCAGACGATCGTGGTGCTCGAGACGTTCTTCGAGAAGTCCGTCGATGTCTGAGCTCGCCTACACCGGACTGACCCTCGACCGCGCGGGCGCCCGGCGCTCGGACGACCAGTGGTTGGCGGGCCTGCGCAAGAACGCCAAGGCCGTCGCCCTGTGGCGCGACCACTGTCTGGTCCGCGCCGAGCAGCCGGTCTGGACGGACGTCCCGTCAGACGCCTTCTTCCTCGGACTCGACGGCGACACCGGCGTGTTCGCCGTCGACCTGTCGGACCTGGAGGAGGCGGCCGCCGCCGAGTCCGTCGGCGCCGACGCGGCCGTCGACCTCCGGCGGCTGGTGGCCGGCCTGGACGCGCAGGGCGCGACCCGGCTCGCCTACGCGCGGGGTCTGCTGCACTGGAACCGGAACCAGCGGTTCTGCGGCGCCTGCGGTTCGCCCGCCCGCGCCGCCCACGGTGGACACCTGCGGATCTGCACCGGATGCGGCAAGCTGCTGTTCCCACGCATCGAGCCGGCCGTGATCACCCTGGTCGAGCACGGCGACCGCTGCCTCCTGGGCCGACACCGGGGGGCTGCGGCGAACGCCTTCTCCACCCTCGCCGGGTTCGTCGAGATCGGCGAGAGCCTGGAGGACGCCGTCCGGCGCGAGGTCGCCGAGGAGGCGGGCGTGGCGGTGGGCGCGGTCGAGTACCGCGCGTCGCAGGCGTGGCCGTTCCCGTCAGGGCTGATGCTCGGTTTCCGGGCGGTCGCCGAGAGCCCGGAGATCGACGTCGACCGCGACGAACTCCTCGAAGCCCGCTGGTTCACCCGCGACGAAGTGCTTGCGCTGCAAGAGGAACACCGCGTCGCGGGCACCGGGCGGACCGACTCGATCGAGCACTTCCTGGTGACCTCGTGGCTGTCTGGATCTTGATCCCCTAGGGGATCTACCGGGGGACAAGATCGGGGACCGCACCTGATTCGCTGAGGTGTTCCCCCTGCCAGTCTTCGTTCGACCTGAACGGAACCTGTGTGGGGGGAACCCAAGTTGTCAGCAAAACCGATGGTGACGGTGCGCATCGCCAGATGGAGCGCGTTACACCCGTGGCGCGCGATCGGCGCCTGGGTCGTGTTCGTCGCCCTGTGCATCGGGACCGGCGCGGTCCTCGGCACCAGGACCGCCGACTTCGACGACAACCCGAAGGGCGAGCAGGCGGTCTACCAGCGCATCGTCGACGACGCGGCGCTCAACCGGCCCGCGTCGGAGAACGTCCTGATCACCGCCCGCGACGGCGCGCTCGACCAGGACAAGGCGCTCGCCGTCGCGGGCGAGGTCCGCACCCGGATGGACGCGCTGACCGAGGTCGACAAGGTCGGCGAGCCCGCGCCGTCGCCGAAGCGGGACGCGATCCTGGTCAGCGTCGACATCGCGGGCGACCGCGAGACCGCCGACGAGCGGCTGCAGCCCCTGCTCGACGTCACCGCGTCCGTGCAGGCCGCGCACCCGGACCTGCGGGTGGAGCAGGTCGGCGGGAAGTCGCTGAACAAAGCCCTTTCGGAGACCTTGGGGAAGGACTTCCAGAAGGCCGAGTTCATCAGCATCCCGGTGACGCTGATCATCATGCTGCTCGCCTTCGGCGCCGTGATCGCCGCGGGTGTCCCGGTCCTGCTCGCCATGTCCGCGGTCGGCAGCGCGCTCGGCCTCTCGGCGCTGGTGTCGCAGCTCGTGCCCTCCACTGAGAACACCTCCAGCATGATCCTGCTGATCGGCATGGCGGTCGGAGTCGACTACTCGCTGTTCTACATCCGCCGAGAACGGGAGGAACGGGCGCGCGGGGCAAGCCACATCGACGCGGTCGAGATCGCCGCCGCCACCTCGGGCCACGCGATCGTCGTCTCCGGTATCGCCGTGGTTGTCGCCATGGCGGGCATGTTCGTCGCCGACGACGTCACCTTCTCCTCGATGGCCATCGGCGCGATCCTCGTCGTCGTGGCTGCGGTCATCGGCTCGATCACCGTGCTGCCCGCGATGCTCGCCAAGCTGGGCCGCTGGATCGACCGCCCCCGCGTTCCGCTGGTGTGGCGCCTTTCCGCCCGCTCCAACGGCGAGCCGAGGTTCTGGAAGGCGATCCTGAAGCCCTCCCTGCGGCGTCCGGGCGTGGCCCTCGTCGTGGCCGGTGGCGCCTTGGTCGCCCTGGCGATCCCCGCCGCGGGGATGACCCTCAACTCGCCATCGGACGCCGACCTCCCGCGCAGCATCCCGATCATGCAGAGCTATGACCGGATGACCGCCGCGTTCCCGAGCAAGGGCGCCGTCCACGCCATCGCGGTCCGCGCGCCCGCCGACTCGGTCGCCAAGACCGAGTCCGCCGTCACCGAACTGACCCGCCGAATCCAGGCCGACTCCGGCTTCGCGAACGACAGCGCCCCCAGGGTGACCCGCTCGGGCGACGGCCGGATCTTCGTGATCGCCGCGGCCATCCCGCATCGGGGGAGCAGCGCCGAAGCCGACCAGTCCCTGAACTGGTTGCGCACCAACGCCCTTCCCGCCACAGTCGGCGCTGTCGCGGGCGCGGAGTTCGCCGTCAGCGGCGAGACCGCGGGCAACAACGACTTCGTCGACAACATGACGTCGTCGCTTCCGTGGGTCGTGACGATCGTGCTGCTGCTGACCTTCCTGGTCATGCTGTGGACGTTCCGCTCACCGGTCATCGCCGCGTCGGCGATCTTCCTTAACCTGCTCTCGGCTGGTGCGGCGTACGGCGTGCTTGTCCTGGTGTTCCAGAACACCTGGGCCGAGGGCCTGCTGAGCTTCACGTCGACCGGCGGCATCGTGGCCTGGCTGCCGCTGATCCTGTTCGTCGTCCTCTTCGGACTCTCGATGGACTACCACGTCTTCGTGGTCAGCCGCATCCGTGAAGCCCGCGAGAAGGGCATGGACACCCGATCCGCGGTGTCCCACGGCATCACCACCTCAGCCGGTGTGGTGACCAGCGCGGCCGCGGTCATGATCGGCGTGTTCTCCATCTTCGCCACCCTGAGCACCATCGACATGAAGCAGATGGGCGTCGGCCTGGCCACCGCGATCCTCATCGACGCGACCCTGATCCGCGCGGTGATCCTGCCGTCCCTGATGGCGGTCCTGGGCGAGGCGAACTGGTGGGCGCCGAAGTTCCTGCGCCCCCGCGCGGAGCCCGTGGCGGCGCCCGCTCCGGTCCGGGAACTGGACCGGGTCGGCTGAGCGACCGTGCCCCTGCCCCCGGATCGAGCCGATCCGGGGGCAGGAGCCTGTTCAGCCTCGGAGCGCCGCGGCCGTCGCCG
Organism: Actinokineospora alba; assembly: GCF_004362515.1. Taxonomy (NCBI): domain Bacteria; kingdom Bacillati; phylum Actinomycetota; class Actinomycetes; order Pseudonocardiales; family Pseudonocardiaceae; genus Actinokineospora; species Actinokineospora alba. The sequence continues at coordinate 4,928,282 of NZ_SNXU01000001.1, forward strand.
CGTCGGCGGGAAAGAACGACTCGATCGCGAGTTCGGCCACCGTGACATCCATGGGCGTCCCGAACGTCGTCACCGTGCTGATCAACGCCAGTTCCACCCCGCCGTGTCGAAGCCGCAGCGGCACAACGACATCCGCCGAGTCCACCACCGGTTCCGCTTCGGCACACGGGTATCCCGCCAACTCGTCATGGAGTTCGGCGAGCGACTCGTCCGCGGTGATGACGATCTGCCTGCGCAATCGGCTCAGCAGGTGCGCCCGCCACTCACCGAGGTTGACGATGCGCGAGGCCATGCCCCGCGGATGCAGGCTGACCCGCAGCACGTTCACCGGCGGCTCCAGCAGGTCGGCGGCGACACCGTCGAGCTGCGCGAGGAGGCTTTCGTTGGCCTCCACCAGGTTCCAGCTCCGGTCGACCGCCACGGCGGGCAACGGGTTGTGCCCGGTGAGGACCTGGCGCACCGCCGTGCGCACCGCCGCCAGCCGCGGCGAGTCGAGCGCGTCCTGGGAGTACACCGGGGCGTAGCCCGCCGCGAGAAGCAGCTGGTTGCGGTCCCGCAGCGGCAGTTCCAGGGTGTCGGCGAGGAGCAGCACCATGTCCCGGCTGGGCACCGAGCGCCCGGTCTCGACGAAGCTGAGGTGCCGGGTGGAGATGTCGGCGCGCAGCGACAGCTCCATCTGGCTGAGTCGGCGGTGCTCACGCCACTGGCGCAGCAGCGCCCCAGCGGACCGGTCGAGTGCGGCGGTGGTCATGCGCCCACCGTACGACGGCTGTCGATTACCTCCGAGGTCAGCTCTGGCGCACACTGGGACCATGCGCTTCGCCGACCGGGCGGACGCCGGCCGCGTCCTCGCGGGCCGGCTGACTCACCTGCGCGCGGAGAACCCGCTGGTCCTGGGCCTGCCGCGGGGCGGTGTGCCGGTCGCCGCGGAGGTCGCGACCCGACTTGGCGCCGAGGTGGACGTCGTCCTGGTGCGCAAGGTCGGCGCACCCGGACACCCCGAACTCGCCGTCGGCGCGGTGGGGGAGGGCGACGTCACCGTCCACGCCGACGACGTCCTGCGCGACCTCGACCTCGCCTGGTCCGATGTGGCCGCCACCGCGGCGGGCGAGCGCGCCGAGCTCCGCCGCCGGGCCGAGCTGCTGCGCGCGGGCGCCGCGCCGCGCGATCTCGCGGGCCGCACGGTGATCCTGGTCGACGACGGCGTGGCGACCGGGTCGACGATGGCGGCCGCCGTCCGGGTGGTGCGGGGCATGGGCGCGGCGCGGGTGGTCGTCGCGGTGCCCGTGGCGCCGCCGGATGTGTTGGTGCGCTTGGGAAAGGTCGCCGACGAAGTCGTGTGCCCGCTGACCCCGCAGCGGTTCGTGGCCGTCGGGTACTGGTACGAGGACTTCAACCAGGTGCAGGATTCCGAGGTCCGCGCGATCTTGGGCCGCTAGGAGACGTCCTCTTCGATCCGCACACTCCGCGCGACCGCGGCCGGACCCAGCAGCTCGAGGATCCGGCGCATCGATGGGGGTGGGTTGTGCAGCACCAGGAAACGCCCCTCGTCGAGTGAGCCCGCGGCCCGGACCACCGTGATCACACCGGAGATGTCGATGAAGTCCAACTCGGCGAAGTCCAGGTGCACGTCACCCTCGGCCTGCCTGCACAGGGCGAGCAGGAACTCCTCGAAATCGGGGCGGGTGCTGAGATCGGCGTGCCCGGAAACGCGCGTGCCGTGTGCGCCGTCAGCGTCGCTGTCGTGGCCGTCGGGGTTCGGCTCAGACAACGGAAAGAGATCAGTGATCGCCGCCACCGCCTCGCGGAGGTGCCATGGGCCCGCCAGTCGTGCTCATGCCCTCACCCCTCCCGGGCGCAGCGGATCTAGTGAACGCTGAGCCTACGCGCGAGTACGGCACGTGTCCCAGGTCCAAAGTCCTCAGCCGGGCCCGGCGGGCAACAAGACCGTCAAGCACGTCCTTCCGGGCTCGCTGTCCACCGTGACCGACCCGCCATGAGCGTGCAGGACGGCCGCCACGATCGCCAGTCCCAAGCCGGTGCCGCCCGCCGCGCGCGAGCGGGAGCCGTCGCCGCGCACGAAGCGTTCGAAGACGTCGCCGCGCAGGTCGGCGGGGATGCCCGGGCCGTCGTCGGTGACGGTCAGGACCACGTGATCCCTGGTGCGCGACAGCCCGGTCGTGACCGTCGTGCCCGGCGGCGTGTGGGTCCGGCCGTTGGCCAGCAGGTTCGCCACCACCTGGTGCAGCCGGGCCTCGTCGCCGGTCACCACCACGGGGTCGGCGGGCAGGTCGAGCCGCCAGTGGTGGCCCGGTCCGGCCACCTGGGCGTCACTCACCGCGTCGACGACCAGCCGGGACAGGTCGACCGGCTCGGCGAACAGCGGGCGGCCCGAGTCGAGCCGGGCCAGCAGCAGCAGATCCTCGACCAACGTCGTCATCCGGGCCGCCTCGGACTCCACCCGGGACAGCGCGTGCGCGATTGGCGCGGGCACCTCGTCGTCCTGCCTGCGGGCCAGCTCGGCGTAGCCGCTGATCGCGGCCAGGGGAGTGCGCAGCTCATGGCTGGCGTCCGCGACGAACTGGCGGACCCTTGTCTCGCTGGCGTGCCGGGCGGCGAGCGCGCCCGCGACGTGGCCCAGCATCTTGTTGAGCGCGGAACCGACCTGGCCGACCTCGGTGCGTGGATCGGTGTCGGCCGCCTCCACCCGGTCCGGCAGCGCCACCTCGCCCCGGTCGAGCGGCAGCTCGGCCACCCGGCGCGCGGTCTCGGCCATCCGGTCGAGCGGGCGCAGCGTGCGGCGGACGATGACCACGCCCGCGACACCGGCCACGGTGAGGCCGAGGAGGGAGACCGCGCCCAGGACGAAGCCGACGGTCCACAGGGTCTCGTCGACGGAGTCCATCGGCAGGCCGGTGACCACGGTGGCGGGCCCGGCCCGGGTCGCGATGAGCCGGTAGGGCCCGAGGCCGCGCAGGTCGCGTTCGCGGACGGTGCCGTCGACCGGGAGCGCGGCCAGGGTCGGCAGCAGGGCCGTAGGGAGGTCGTCGCGGCTACCGGTGGTGCGCTGCAGCTTGGCGTCGAGCACCCGGCCGTCGTACACCAGCACGTTGAGGGTGCCGGGCCCCTGTCCGGGGGCGTCGATCGGCGGCCTGCCGCGGGGCGGGCCCTGGTCGCGGCCGACGTAGTCGCTGGCCCGCATACCGGCGTCGGTGAGCTGTCGGTCGAGCTGGGCGACCAGGAAGGCGCGCAGGACGACGAGGGTGACCACCCCGATGACCAGGCAGACCATGGCGAGGAGGACCACCTGCTCGGTGATCAGCCGCGCCCGCAGCGTCCTAGCGCGCCGGTTTGAGGACATATCCGGCGCCGCGCATCGTGTGGATCATCGGCTCGCGACCCGCGTCGACCTTCTTGCGCAGGTAGGAGATGTAGAGCTCGACGATGTTGGCCTGCCCGCCGAAGTCGTAGTTCCAGACCCGGTCGAGGATCTGGGTCTTGCTCAGCACCCGGCGCGGGTTGCGCATGAGGAAGCGTAAGAGTTCGAACTCGGTCGCGGTGAGGGTGATCTCGGTGCCGCCGCGGAACACCTCGCGGGTGTCCTCGTCGAGGGTGAGGTCCCCGACGACCAGGTTCGCCCCGGCCGAGGCCTCGGTGATGCCGGTGCGGCGCAGCAGGGCGCGCAGCCGCAGGACGACCTCCTCGATGCTGAAGGGCTTGGTCACGTAGTCGTCGCCGCCGGCGGTGAGCCCGGCGATGCGGTCCTCCACGGAGTCCTTCGCGGTGAGGAACAGGACGGGCAGCGACCCGGCCTCGGAACGCAGCCTGCGCAGGACTTCCAGCCCGTCGAAGTCGGGCAGCATGACGTCCAGCACCACCACGTCCGGCCGAAACTCCCGCGCGACCCGGACAGCGCTGCCACCATCGAGCGCGCTGCGCACCTCCCAGCCCTCATACCGCAGGGCGAGCGTGACCAACTCGGCCAGCGTCGGCTCGTCATCGACGACAAGTACCCGAACGGGCGACCCATCGGATCGCCGCAACTCCGGCCGGTGTGCGGACATGGCTTGAATCATCCGCCACCCGGATGCGGCGGGCCTGTGCTGAACCTGTGAGCCTGCTGTGTAACCGGAGGTCGGCGCCGAGGTGGGAGATCGCTCGGTTGACACCCGAGCGGTCGCAGGTTCGAATCCTGCTGCGCCGGGGTCCTGCTGCCGGGTTTGAGGGGCAGGCTGGGTGCCGGTTCGGCAGGCATGCCGGTGGTCGGCCGCGTGGTGACGTTCGGCTGCCAGGCGGGCCTGCCGCGGTGGTGCTTGCTGTTTGGCGGGTGCGCCGGGGTTGTGCTTGCTCTGTGAGGGGACTGCCGGGGTGGTGCTGGGTCGGCAGGCGTGCTGGTGGTCAAGTCCGCTTGGTGAAGTCCGGCCGCCGGGCGGGCGTCCGGGGGTGGTGCCCAGCTGCCTGGCGCGGCTGCCGGAGAGTGGTGCCCAGCTGCCTGGCGGGCCTGGCGGGGTGCCGGCAGTTGCCTGGCGGGCTCAGCCTGCGGAGCTCAGCCCTCAGCCTGCGTACTGGTGTCAGGCCGCGTGGTGGCAGGTCGGGCAGGTGCAGTCGGCGCAGGTGCAGTTGTTGCAGCTGTCGGCACAGCCTTCGCACTGGCAGGTGGCGTGGTTGCAGGTGGGGCAGGTGCAGTCGGTGCAGCCACAGGTGGCGCACGAGTCGTCGCAGCTGTCGCACTGGCAGTGGTCGCACTCGTCGTAGTGGACCGTCCCGTTCTCACGGTGCTCGCGATGCAGGTGGCCGTCGTGGACGTAGTCGACGTGGTCGCCGTGCACGATGGCCGCGTGCCCACACTCGGGGCCGTGCGTGTGCCGGTGCTGTTCCGCGGGCTGGTGCTCGATCGTCGTCATACCCTCATGCTTATGCGCATGGGTGCATCCGGCGAGTCGATCACTTGTCGACGGGGTCCACGACCTTCGACGCGGCGACGATGATCGACCACAGTGGACTGCGCGTGCGCTCGTAGTAGACCCGGCGGTTCGCGGGTTCCCGGTGCTCCACCAACATCCCAAGATCGACCATCCGACTCAGCTCGATCCCACAGGCACTCTGCGCGATCACCGTCTTGGGCGGCTCGGACTGGAAGAAGCGAGGCCCCGCATGCTGATGAATCCACAGCGCCAGCCGCAGCCTGCTCGGCCTGCCGAACATGAGCCGACCGACATCGCCTGCGTCCATTGGGGGCTCCTGGGTAAGCGGTAGCAGTTATCCGATATCAAGATAGCGGGGTTGAGGGGTGGTGTCGAGGTAGTGGAGCTCCAGACGCATCCCGGCCGGCCCGGCGCCTCTCGGCCCGGGTTCGTTCACCTCAGTCGGTTCGTCCACCTCAGTCGGTTCGTTCACCTCAGTCGGTTCGTCCACCTCAGTCGGTTCGTTCACCTCGGCCGGTTCGCCCGCCCCAACCGGTTCGCCCGCCCCATCCGGTTCGTTCACCTCGGCCGGTTCGCCCGCCCCAGTCGGTTCGTTCACCTCGGCCGGTTCGCCCGCCCCAACCGGTTCGCCCGCCCCATCCGGTTCGTTCACCTCGGCCGGTTCGCCCGCCCCAGTCGGTTCGTTCACCTCGGCCGGTTCGCCCGCCCCAGTCGGTTCGTTCACCTCAGTCGGTTCGCCCGCCCCAACCGGTTCGTCCGCCCACTCGGTTCGGGCCTCCCTGCCCGGTCGCCGGGCCCGACGCGGCTTTGCCGATTCGGCTAGCCAACTCGACTCCGCCGCACCATCCGAACCGTGAGTCGGTCCAGCCGAAATCCCGCTTGTGTTCCATCCGACTCGACGGGCAGGCTCGGTTCGCCCGTTCGGCTTGTCCACCAGCCGTAGCCCGCCCGGCTTCGCCGACCGGTGCGAGCCCCGCCTTGCGGGAGCCTGCCCACCTCGTCGCCGACTCCAGTCCCCCTCGGCGGAGGCATGGCTGCCGCTCAGAGCACCCCGCGGGGTCGGAACTGGATGCTGATTCGGGGCCCGACCGGTTTGCTGGTCTTGGGGACCGCGTGTTCCCACGTCCGCTGGCAAGACCCGCCCATCACCAGCAGATCCCCGTGCCCCACCTCATGGCGCAGCGTTCGGCCTCCACCCCTGGGGCGCAGCATCAGCGCCCGCGGGGAACCCACCGACACGATGGCGACCATCGTGTCCTCCGTGGCGCCCCGGCCGATTCGGTCGCCATGCCAGGCGACGGAGTCGTGGCCGTCGCGGTAGAAGCACAGGCCCGCGGTCGCGAAGTGTTCCGGGTGGTAGTGCTGGTTGAGCGCGTCCCTCGCCTCCGTGAGGGCCGGGTCGGGCAGCGTCACGCCCTCCCGGTAGTGGCACAGGAGCCTGGGGACGTCGACCACCGAGTCGTACATCTTTCGGCGTTCGGCTTTCCAGGGCACGGTGTCGACCAGGCGGTCGAACAAGTCGTCGGCTCCGGGCAGCCAGCCGGGGAACAAGTCGAGCCATGCGCCGTCGGACAGCGTGGTGCGGCGCAGGCCGGACAGCGGCGGGAGCCCGGCCGTCTCCGGGGCGTCCCACAGTGATCCCTGCAGCGCCACGCTCACCCCTCGATGATACACAAATCATCGAACAGGTGTTCAGTGCGCGTGCTGCTCCTCCGCGAGGGATACTGGAACCACACCGCTGTGCCATCCCGAGAGGAACCATCATGCTTGCCGTTGCGAGTCGGACGACTCCGGTGGTCGAGGTGGGCGTGCGGCTGCGGGCCGCCGCCGAGAAGGTGGTCCGCGACGCCTCGCGTCCCGGGGCGGTCGACGACTTGGTCGCCGGGCTGGCCTGGACCGCCGCCTGCGGGCAGACCTGCCAGCTCACGGGCCCGGTCGCCGGTGTCCGCCGGGCCATCGCCGCACTGCGGGCCGGTGACGCGGCCGCGGCGGAGTCGGCGTTGCGGTCGGTGCTCGCCGCGATGCGGTGACCAGGGCCACCCCGCGCGGGGAACCATGCCACCGCAATTCGCGTTATTGAGGTGTCGCTTCCTGAATCGGGGCTGACGGACGTTTCCCGGCGGTGTCCCCCACACTGTCGGACGCACGCCGTCGGCGCGCGGGCGACCATGCCGCCGACCGGACAACCCCCCAAGAGTCCGGTCGGCGGCGTATAAATCCACTCCGAATGTGCGTTGATTCGCGTCGTGAATTCGTCATGTCCCTCGCGTGCGGAAATTAGCCGGGAGTCGTGAAAGGTGCCCGGGTGGTCGGTGCCGAGCACACTGGCCGTGTATTCACGCATTCTTCAGACTAAAGGGGCGCGACTTATGCGCTTACCGCAGGCGGAGGGAGCGAAATATGGCTTCGGTGACGAATGCGCTGCGTTCCGGTGTTTTCGGACAGGATTACGTGGCACTGGCCGACCAGGTCGCCGTCGCGTTGGGCGGGCTCCCGCTCGACGGCAGACGCGCGGCGACGCGCAGGCTGACCGAGATGCTTGCCAAGCAGGACGGGAACGGTGACCGGTCCCAGGTCGACCACTTCGTCGAGAGCCTGCTGATGACCGCCCGGATGTCGCGCCTCCGGGACTACCGGATCGCGATGGCGACGACGGAGAGCCCGGCTGAGCCGCGCGACGTCGACGATGTGATCGCCCTGCTGGAGGTCGGGACCGATGAGTCGGGAACGTATGCGGCTTAAGCTCAACCTGGGGCTCGCCCGGCTCGAGAAGTGGGCGGGCTCCGCGGGCCAGGTCGAGAAGAACGCGCTCTACAAGGCGCTGTTCGCGGTCGCCGACGGCACGGTCTACAACACGTACAAGGTGCTCGACGACGTCGCCCGCGACGGCGAGTTCTTCGTCGTGGTCCGGGAGAACCTGATCGTCAAGATCTGTTTCCGCGAGCCGGACGTCTTCGGTGTGCTCTATATCGGAGCGCCTGAGGAGGCCGCCGAAACCGAGGTCGAAATCACCTGAATCCGCGTCAAGCCGCCAGTGGAACGCGCTGTGGGGGCCGATTGGCCTAATCGCCGATCGTTTCATTGAGCTTGTCTGGATCTTGTGTCAGCCTGTGGCGGAGATCCCGCGTCCACGTTTGCCGTAACCTCGATCTTGTCGAATGCTTCAAGGAGGCATGGTGTCGGAATTAGACATTCCCGGGTTGGACGTGTCCAGTAGGGTGCGCGCTCGCGATATCCAGATGGCCGCGGTCGCCGATGTGCGCAGGCGCGTCCTGATGATCTCGGGGGCGGTGGACGCGCTCGACCACGACGTGGCGATGAGTCTCTACCTGCCCGAGCCCGGGCGCTGGCAGGTGATCAAGTCCGAGACCAACCTCACCGACCAGACCTGGGTCGCCATGCAGGTCACCTGCGACGACGACACTCACTTCATCGACGGCGAGGACGGCATGATCATGTCCCGCCAGTTCGCCCGCACCTTCCTGACGCCCGACCAGCGTCGGCTCACCTTCCACGACGGCGAGGTGCGCCCCGGCGAGTCGATGCTCAAGGTCTTCGATCTCGAATGCACCACCCGCAGGCCCACGTACGCGCACGCCCGCTACAGCGCCTCGCCGACCGACAGCCCCGAGCAGACCGCTGAGGCGGTGCGCAGGCTCGTCGCCGACGGGATCGCGCAGCGACCGGTCATCGAGATGATCGTCCCGGTCACCGTCATCGGCTGATCTCGCGACGTTTCGACACAGGCGGAGCCGGGTCACCCGGCTTCGCTTTCGCGTCCATCCCAGGCGAGGCCCAGATGATGAAGTTCATGCCCGAGCCGCACCTGCTGGAGTCGCCGAGAGGTCGGGAGTGGCCGCACCCCTTGGTATCGCGGTCGGCAGCCACGGGTCCGCTGCCCGTCCGCGCCGACGTGGTCATCGTGGGCGCGGGCCCGGCCGGACTGGCGGTGGCGTCCGCGCTGTGGCACCTCGGTGTGTCCGATGTGGTCCTGCTCGACCGCGACGGCAGGCCGTGTCAGCGGTTCTTCGACCGGATCGACACCCTCGGGCAGCGTGTCCTGCGTTCGCCTTACGAGCATCACCCCGGTGTCGAGGGCTACCGCGACTGTGAACTGCTCGACTTCGCCCGGCTGCACTGGTCCCGGCTCACTCCCGTGGAGCGCAGGGAGATCCGCATGGCGCAGGCCGGGCACCGATCCGTTGTCCCGGTGGACGTCTTCGAGGCGTACAGCCGCCACATCGCCGCCGTGCACGGAGTGACCGCGCGGACCTGGTGCGCCGACGTGCACGAGGTACGGCCCGGTCGGACAGGTCTGGCCGTGCACACCGACCATGGCCGTGTCAACGCGCGCTTCACCGTGCTGTGCCTCGGCGAGGAACGCCGCGCCGCACCCGCCGCCTGGTCGGGCGGAGTGGGCTACTGGGACGAGCCCGTGCCCGCCTCCGCCCGGTCGGTCGTCGTGGTCGGTGCCGGGCTGAGTGCCGCGCACGTCATCGCGAACTCCTTGGCCCGCGGCCTGACTGTGCGCTGGGTGCTCCGCGAGAACGAGGAGCGCTACCAGTGCGCTGACGTCAACGCCTCCTTCTTCCGCCCGGAAGGCCGTGCCCGTTTCGACCACTCGTCCTGGTCGGACCGGCTCACCCTCATGGGCCGCCACCGTCGTGCTTCGGTCATGTTCGAGTTCCAGCCCCTCCTGCGCGCCGCGGAAGCCGACGGCAGGCTGACCGTGCACCGCGGGCACGCCGTGGTGGACGCCCGCCCGGGCGCTGTGCGACTCGCCGACGGCAACACCGTGCACGGGGACCACGTTGTCCTCGCCATCGGCACCACGCCGTCCACCGGCGAGGGCCTGCTGCCCGCCGACATCGTGCGCGCCCGCGACGGTTGGCCTGACCTGGACGAACGCACCCTCGCCTACCGCGCGGACCCCCGCGTGCTCGCCGTCGGCGCCGCCGCCTGCATGGTGCTCGGACCCGCCGCCCGCAACATCGACGGCCACCGGGTCGCCACCGCCCGGGTCGCCGCCACCATCGCCGCCCGAATCGGCGTGACCGTGCCGACCGCGATGGAGGTCGCAGCCCTTGTCTGACACCAGCTTCGACCTGCCCGCCCTCGACGACCCGGCGTCCACCGAAACCGGGATCATGCTGCTCGGGCTCGACCCGGACCGGCTGCTGGCCTGCTTGGCCGTGGTCACCCTCGCCGACGACGCCGGTCAGGTCGCCATGCTCGTCGACCACGTCCGCCACGGCGGTGCCGAGCTGACCATGCCCGACCTGGTCGCCGCGGGCGCCCGCCGGTGGCGTTCGATCCGCCCGGAACTCGCCGACGCCGACCCCAGCCCGTCGACGTCCGCGTCGCTCCGCCAGGCATGGGAGCGCAGCCACCGCACTCTCACCACCGTCTTCAGCACGGTCGGCCCGGCCGGGGTGGTCTACCTGACGGCCTGCTGGCTGCGCCGCGCCGACATCGACAACCTGGTCGCCACTCTGGGAGGAACCCCGTGACCTTCTTGCCGTCGCTGCCCGAGAACGCCGTCCTGTTCGACGTGTTCAAGGCCTACCCCGACACCGCCCGCCCGATCATCGAGTACCACGAGACGGTGATGCGCGGCCCGTCCCCGTTCAGCCTGGCCGAACGTGAGCTGATCGCCGCTTACGTCTCGGGGGTCAACAACTGCGCGTACTGCCACGGCGTGCACACAGCCACCGCCGAGGCTCACGGTGTCGAACCGGGATTGCTGGGAGCCGCGCTCGCCGACCTCGACAGCGCCCGGGTGGACCCGCGACTGCTGCCCGTGCTGCGGTACGTCGGCAAACTCACCCAGACCCCGTCCGCGATGACCCCGGCCGACGCCGAGGCCGTCTACGCCGCGGGCTGGGATGAGTCCGCACTGCACAGCGCCGTCCTCGTGTGCGCGTTGTTCAACTTCATGAACCGCATGGTCGAGGGCTTGGGCGTGAGCGCGGACGCGAGCTACTTCTCCGTGTCGGCGAAGCGTCTGCATGACATCGGATATGTGGGGCTGGCCAAATTGATCCCACCGGCGGCCGCCTGATCGGCCATTTGGACCGCGACACTCGATGTATTCAACGAAACGAGTACCAGGCTTGTGGCTGAGTGCTCGTTAACGTCGCAAACCGCCGCATCGAATCCCATGGTCCGGGAATCCGACTGACAGTAGCCGAGGGGTCACGCGATTCGATGCCGGTGGAAATACGAAACCCGTGAACCGGAACGCGCCATCCCGGCCCTGATCGCAAGTCGCTGACGTCACCTCGTCCGACGTGCGTTTGCCGGCTATCTGGGCGCCTGCGGGGTTTCTTGGACGGTCTCGGGCTCGGCGGCCGACTCCTTCTCGAGGTCGACGCCGAACTCGCGTACCAGCATGGTGTAGATGGGGTTCGGATCGGTCTGCAGCATCGTTTCTTCCTGCCCTTTCGCGGGGTGTCCGGATCGGAGTTACCCGCTCTGTTCGTATTCACACCCCTTCTCGTTCCGAGCGGACGTTACGTAATGGTCTAGGGGCAGTCGATTGCTTTGACGAGATCGAGATATCCCTCACTCGCGTGCCAGAGGGCGTCGGCGACCGGTTCGAGCTTGCCGGGCTTCCAGCGGCGGTCGGCGTAGTGGGCGGTCCGGGAGCTCAAGGCGCGCAGGCTGACAGCGAGGTCGTCGGCCAGTCGCTGAGCCATGGCGTCGGTGGACGGCTCGTCGACACGGACGTCGGCGGTGTCCCCGTCCCCGATCGCGTCGAGGGTCGACTCGGCGATCCCGTTGTCGAGATCCCAGATGAGCGCGGGCCGGCGAAGCACGTGGTTCCACACGGGAGCCCGCGCCGAACGCCACCGAACGGTGACCGGTGCGGTCTGCAGCTTCGCCGCGTTGGCCCAGTGCTGCGACCCGGACGGCTCGGTAAGCCACGCGACGTCATCGACCGGAAGGTCGACCACCAGCGCGACCGTCACGGCGTCGAGTTCGTCGACCGGCTCGAGGATCTCACCGGCCGCCCATAATTCGCGCACTCGGAGCGGGAAGATCGACTCCGGCCGGGTGGCCATGTCGGCGCACGTGTCGGCCACGGTCCTCAGATGGTGCAGCGCGCGGATCCGCTTCACTTTGCTCCCCTCGTGAAGTGCTGTGGGGAAGACGTTACGGGACGGCGCGGGGGCGGCACATCGGACTTCGGTCTGATGTGGACTAGTCCAATAGTCCTAGGACCTCGAAGGTCTGAAGTGGACTCAGCTGAAGATCGTGTTCGATGGGGCGTGTTCCTGGATCTCGTTATCCGTTATTAACTATCAAGATATCTGGTAGAGCGATGGGTTTGGGGGGTGGTGTGGAGGGGGCGCGAAGGGTGGCTGGGGTTTGAGGGGAAAGGGGAGTTAGACGGGAGTGGGGCAGGGCGCAGGGAGGCAGGAGGGTGCGGAGGTGGTGGACGCGGGAGGGAACGGGCGCGGGAGGAAGTGCGCGGGAGGGGGAGCGCCGGAGGGAGAGCGCGGGAGGAAGTGCGCGGGAGGGAGTGCGCGGGAGGGAGTGCGCGGGAGGGGGAGCGCCGGAGGGAGAGCGCGGGAGGAGGGGCGTGGGAGGAAGGGCAACGGAGGGAGCGCGTGGGGGAAGGGCGCCGGAGGAAGGGCGCGGGAGGAAGGACACGGGAGGGAGAGCGTGGGAGGAAGCGCATGGGGGAAGGGCGTGGGAGGAACGGCGTGGGGTGCGCGGGAGGGAGAGCGCGGGAGGGAGAGCGCCGGAGGAACGGCGCGGGAGGGAGAGCGCGGGAGAAATCGCGCGGGAGGAAGGTACGGGGCGGGGAGTGTGAGGGACTTGGGGGCGAAGTGGGTTCGAGGGCGGGTACGGCACGGGAGGGAGATGGGGGCCGGGCACAGGATGCGGTGAGGAACAAGGGGTGGCAAGAGACCTGGCGCGCGCTGTCGGAGGGAGGGGAGGGCTAGAGGCGGAGGAATCGGCGTAGGTGTTCGTTGGTTATGGCTGCCCTCAACTCCCCTGACGGGAGGGTTGTCGTGCGGTCGCCGAGAAGGGTGCGCAGGATCAGGGACGCCAACTCCGGGCCATATCGGTCCCAGTCGACGCGTAGGTCGATGTCGCCGAGTAGTTCGGTGATCAGTTCGGGGACGGAGCCGGTACCTGCCGCGTCGGCCGTTGGGGTTCTTGCGTCGAGGGTTTTGGTCAGGAGGGCTTGGGCGTCGATGATGCCCGCGCCCATTTCGTTGGTGTTCCAGCCTGGTGGGCGTCGGGCGGTGTCTCGGATGAGGCGCTGGAACAGGGCTTGTACGGTCTCGCCCCGGCCTCTTGCGCTGGCGATCACCCGGTCTCGCCCGTGGTGGGCCAGCCATAGGGCCGCGACGGCCGCGGTGAGGGCCACCGCGAGGCTCGTTCCCTGTCCTTGTCCCGAATCCCCGTCACCCGGGAACTGGGGGATGCGCGCCCGGTAGACGTTCTCGCCGGGGGCGGAGATGTCGACCGCCTTTCCCTTGCACGTCCCACGCCATGGGGTGTCGTCCGGGGTGGTGCCCGCCACGGCCACGCAGTTGTCGTAGCGGGCGGGCCATACGACTGTGCCCACACAGTTTCCCGCCGCCGCCATGACGATCACGTTTGCCGCCACCGCGCGGTTGATCGCCCGGTCCAAGGCGAACGACGGCAGACCGCCGAGGCTCATCGTGATCACGTGGGCTCCGTGGTCCGTCGCCCACACGACGGCTTTCGCGACCGACACCTGCGTCACCCGCACGACGCTCTCGATCGCACGGATCGCCATGTGTCGCACCCGAGGCGCCGCGCCGGTGACGACGTGGGTGTTGGGGGAGACGATGACGCTGGCCGTGGCGGTGCCGTGACCGGGGTTTCCGTCCGCCAGCGGATCGGTCGGGTCGTTGTCGTTGTCGACGAAGTCGTAGCCCTGGACGGCCAGGACACCGTCCAGCTCGCGGTGGCGGATGACGCCGGTGTCGGGTTGGCCGACGACGATTCCCTCGCCGCGCTCGGGCTTTCCCTGACTCCGCGAGTACTCCCATGCCTGCGGTGCCCGGATCGTCCACAGGGCCCACTCCGCGGCCAGGTTGGGATGCTCCGGGGACCAGCAGCCGGGCGGGAAATCCGCGCCGCGCACCGGGTCGGGTTCGGGGAACAAGGCGGTGGGCAGGTCGGGTTCGACGGCGAGGGCCCCGTAGTCGTCGGCCAGGGTGTAGGCGTCGCTGAAGGCGTCGGCGTCGGTGGCGAAGACGCGGTCGGGGAGGTCGATGATCAAGATGTCCGGGTCGTCGGCTGATAGGGGCTCGACTTGGGCGCCGCGTTCGGCGACGAGCCGCGCCGTGGTGACCGCGGGGTCCTGGTCAGGTCGCAACCGCATCGCGAAACGAGCCATGGTGCCTCCCAAGGACGACCCGCTCATCGTAGTCGATCAGTCACGCCAAGTGGCTGACGAGAAACGCCGTGGTGAAGCCGAAAGTGGCCACCACGCCGGTCGCGCTGCCGCCGTTCTCGAACGCCTCCGGCATCATCGTGTCGGCCAGCATGGTCAGGATGGCGCCCGCGGCGAACGCCTGGACGACCGCGACTGTCTCCGGTGACGCGCCGCCGAGGGTGGCAAAGCCGAGTCCGGCGGCCAGGGCGGAAACGGCGGCCACGCCCGCCCAGAGGCCGAGGATCCACCGGGCGGAGTGGCCCGCCTTGCGCAGCCCGGACGCGGCGGCCATCGACTCGGGGACGTTGGACAGGAACACCGCCGCCACCACGGCGGTGCCGACCGCGCCGCCGTCGAGGAGGGACACGCCGATCGCGGCGGACTCGGGGATGCCGTCGAGCAGCGAGCCGAGCACGATCGCGAGTGGGGCGCCGGAGCGCTGGCGGCCGTCCGACCGTTTGCGGTGTTCACCGCCGCGCCGGTCGATGACCAGGTCGCCGAGGAAGAACGCCGCCGAGCCCGCGGCCAGACCGGCCGCGAGGGCGAGCGCACCGCCGCCGCTGAACGCCTCCGCCGCCAGTTCGAAGGCCAGGGCACTGATCAGCACGCCGGAGCCGAAGGCCATGACCAGGGCGATGACCTTCGGCCGGGGATTGCCCACCAGGCCGACGATCGCGCCGACCACCAGCGCGAGGCCGCCCACCAGTCCCCACCACATGGCTTCCCACATGCGGCCCAGCCTGGCGGCAATCGACCTTGTTCGCACGCGCGGGGGATCGTCGCCGGGTACCCCTGACCGGTATTCTGGCTCTTCAACGACGACAAACGGGGAGTGCACGTGGCCGTCGACAGCAGTAACCGCGAGGCCTATCTGAAGCGACTGCGCCGGGTGGAGGGGCAGATCCGGGGCCTGCAGCGGATGGTCGAGGAAGACAAGTACTGCATCGACATCCTCACCCAGGTGTCCGCGGCGACCAAAGCCTTACAGGCGTTCTCCCTCGAACTGCTCGACGAGCACCTCGCCACCTGCGTGGTCGAGGCCGCGGCCGCGGGCGGCGACGAGGCCGCGGTGAAGGTCAAGGAGGCGTCGGACGCCATCGCCAGGCTGGTCCGATCCTAGGGGTACCCCGGTAGGGTATAGTCGTCGGTGTCCACGAAGGAGACACCGATGCACGGCTACAGCGGCGACAAAGACGACTACCTGAAGCGACTGCGCCGGATCGAAGGGCAGATCCGCGGCTTGCAGCGGATGGTCGAGGAAGACAAGTACTGCATCGACATCCTCACCCAGGTGTCGGCCGCGACCAAGGCGCTGCAGGCGGTCTCGCTCGGGCTGGTCGACCAGCACCTGCACCACTGCGTCGCCGAGGCGGTCGCCGAGGGCGGGCAGATCGCCGACGACAAGGTCCGCGAGGCCAGCGCCGCGATCGCGCGTCTCGTCCGGTCGTAGGGGCCGGTGTGAAGACCGCCCGCATTCTCGCCGCCTTCGCCGCCGCGTTGGTCCTGGTCGGCGGCGCGGCCTATGCGCTCGGTGTCGCGGTGGGGCCGGTGGACGTCGAGCAGCCCGGCCCGGAGGCGCCGCACGGCGACTCGGGTGGCCACGGGACCGCCGGTGACCATGCTGTCGCTTCGGCGCCGGTCGGGCTGTCCGCGTGGAGCGGCGGCTACGCCCTCGTGCCGACCACGACGACGCTCCCGGCGGGCGCCGCGCAGCCGTTCTCGTTCCGCGTCACCGGCCCCGGCGGCAGGACGGTCACCGACTTCGAGGTCGCGCACGAGAAGGAACTGCACCTCATCGTCGTGCGCCGCGACACCGCCGGCTACCAGCACGTCCACCCGGTACGCGCTGCCGACGGCATCTGGTCGGTCCCGCTCGAGCTGACCCAGCCCGGCAGCTACCGGGTCTTCGCCGATTTCGTCCCGCGTGGCGGATCCCCGCTGACCCTGGGCGTCGACGTGATGGTGCCGGGCGAGTTCCAGCCGATCGCACCGAAGGAGTCGTGGCTGGCCAAGGTCGACGGCTACGAGGTGCGCATCGGCGGCGACCTGATCGCCGGACACGCCTCGAAGCTGACCGCCACCGTCACCAAGGACGGTCGGCCGGTCGCTGATCTGCAGCCCTACCTGGGCGCCTACGGGCACATGGTGGCCCTGCGCGGTGGCGACCTCGCCTACCTGCATGTGCACGCCGAGACGGGCGCGCCCGGCCCGGAGGTGGCGTTTGTCGCGGAAGTCCCGTCCGAAGGCACCTACCGGGTGTTCCTGGACTTCAAGCACGGTGAGGTCGTGCGCACCGCCGAGTTCACGCTGACCACGTCGCCGGAGCACGGCGCCGACGGTCACACACACGGCTGAGAGGGCCCGACGTGACCACGAACCTGACCAGGACGGCCGAGATCGAACTCTCGATCGGCGGCATGACCTGCGCGTCGTGTGCGAACCGGATCGAGCGCAAGCTCAACAAGCTCGACGGTGTGACCGCGACGGTCAACTACGCGACCGAGAAGGCGAACGTCACCTACGCCGAGGGCATCGACCCGGGCACGCTCGTGGCCCAGGTCGAAGCCGCCGGGTACACGGCGAAACTTCCCACCAAGGAGGAGCCCGAGGTCGAGGAGCGCGACCCGCTGCGGGACCGGCTGGTCGGCTCGGCCGTCCTCGCGGTGCCGGTGGTCGCGATGGCCATGGCGCCCGCGCTGCAGTTCACCTACTGGCAGTGGGTGTCGCTGGCCCTGGCGTCCCCGGTGATCGTGTGGGGCGCGTGGCCGTTCCACCGCGCGGCCTGGATGAACCTGCGCCACGGCGCCGCGACCATGGACACCCTGGTGTCGATCGGCACGCTGGCCGCGTACCTGTGGTCGCTCTACGCGTTGCTGCTCGGCTCGGCGGGCGTGCCCGGCATGACGCACCCGTTCGAGCTGACCATCGCGCGCGGGTCCGGTGAGGCCATCTACCTGGAGGTGGCCGCGGGCGTCACCACGTTCATCCTGGCCGGCCGGTACTTCGAGTCCCGCGCCAAGCGACGGGCCGGTGCCGCGCTGCGGGCGCTCCTCGACCTGGGCGCGAAAGACGTCGCCGTGCTGCGTGACGGTGTCGAGACGCGGGTGCCGGTCGGGCAGCTGACCGTCGGCGACCGGTTTGTTGTACGGCCAGGGGAGAAGGTCGCGACCGACGGCGTGGTCGACGAAGGCACGTCGGCGATCGACGCGAGCATGATGACCGGCGAATCGGTGCCGGTGGAGGTCGGTCCGGGCGCGGCCGTTGTCGGCGGGACAGTGAACGTCGGCGGCAGGGTGGTCGTCGTGGCCAAGAACGTAGGCGAGCAGACGCAGCTGGCCCGGATGGCGCGGATGGTCGAGCAGGCGCAGACCGGGAAGGCCGAGGTCCAGCGGCTCGCCGACCGGGTCTCGGCGGTGTTCGTCCCGGTCGTGATCGCGCTGGCCGTCGGCACGCTGATGTTCTGGCTGGGCGCCGGGGCATCGACGTCCGCGGCGTTCACCGCGGCGGTGGCCGTGCTCATCATCGCCTGCCCGTGCGCGCTTGGGCTGGCCACGCCGACGGCGCTGCTCGTCGGCACCGGACGTGGCGCGCAGCTGGGCATTCTGATCAAGGGGCCGGAGGTGCTGGAGTCGACCCGGCGGGTGGACACGGTGGTGCTGGACAAGACCGGCACGGTGACCACCGGTCAGATGTCCCTTGTGGACGTTCAGCTCGCCGAGGGCGAGGACGTCGAGACCGTGCTGCGGCTGGCGGGCGCGGTGGAGGACGGGTCGGAGCATCCCATCGCCCGGGCGATCGTGAAGGCCGCGCGCGACAAGGTCGGCGATTTGCCCGCGGTCACGGGCTTCTCGGCCATCGAAGGTCGGGGTGTGCGTGCCAAGGTGTCCGGCGAGGTGGTGACTGTTGGCCGGATGCTTGACCAGGGCTTGCCCAGCGAGCTGGTGACGGCCAAGGCGGAGGCCGAGGAGCGTGGCCACACGGCGGCCGTCGTGGCTTGGGGAGGCCGGGCGCGTGCGTTGCTTGTCGTGGCCGACACGGTGAAGCCGACTTCGGCTGAAGCGGTGAAGCTGTTGCGGGCGTTGGGATTGTCGCCGGTGCTGCTGACCGGGGACAACTCGGCTGTCGCGCGGTCTGTGGCTGCTGAGGTGGGGATCAGCGAGGTGATCGCTGAGGTGTTGCCTGAGGAGAAGGTCGAGGTCATCGCTCGGTTGCAGCGGTCTGGCAAGGTTGTGGCGATGGTGGGTGATGGGGTCAACGATGCCGCTGCGCTTGCTACGGCGGATCTTGGGTTGGCTATGGGGACTGGGACGGATGTGGCGATCGAGGCTGGGGATCTGACGCTGGTTCGTGGGGATCTGCGGGCTGCTGCGGATGCGATTCGGTTGTCTCGGCGGACTTTGCGGACTATCAAGGGGAATCTGTTTTGGGCGTTCGCTTATAACGTGGCTGCGTTGCCGTTGGCCGCTGCTGGGTTGTTGAATCCGATGTTGGCTGGTGCGGCGATGGCTGCTAGTTCGGTGTTCGTTGTGACCAATAGCTTGCGGTTGCGGGGGTTTCGCTGATTGTCGTTGTTGGTGCCTGTTTGGGTGGAGTGGTTTCTTTGGGGCCCCTACGAAGAAAGGCCCCGTCGTGGAAGAGCGGGTGGGAAGCCTTCGGCCCCACGACCACGCAAGTTTTGGGGGCCTTTCTTCTCCCCCAAAGAAACCACTCCACCCAAACAGGCCGTTGCGTTGGGCCGTTGCGTTCGCGGGGCGTTCAATTTTCCGGCTGCTCGGGGACGATCAGGACCGGGCGGTGGGCGGTGCGGCTCAGGCCTGCGCCCACCGAGCCGCGGGTGACCCGTACGGGGGTCCAGTGTTTGTGGTGGCCTACCACGATCATCAATGCGTCGTGCTCGTCTGCCGCTGTCTTGAGTGTCGGGACTGGTTCGCCCACCTGGACCGCGTAGGTCCACCGTCCTATATGGGTTTCCAGGGCCCGCTCGATGTTTCCGCGTAGTTCGGTGAGGGCGGCTTCGGCGTGTTGTTCCCAGTCCGCCGAGTCCGGGTCGACCGGGTAGTCGCGCAGGTCGATCGCGTGCACCACATGCAGGTCCGTGCCCAGTTTCGTGGCGAGGTCGGCGGCGACCGCCAGGACTTTGAAGCTCAGGTCCCGGTGGTCGACGCCGACCACGAGTGCGGTCATGGTTTTCGGGCGATCACGATGTCGCGGATGATTGCCTGGTCGACTCGGTGTTCGAAGGCGCGGTACGGGCCGTCGTCGAGGGGGTCCAAGCCCGCGTGGGCGAGGATTTCGAGGGTGTCGGCCCTGGGGGCGACGTTGGTGTTCACCGCGATCCCGATGGACCCGCCCGGCCTCAGCAGCTTGGCCCAGGCGGGGGTGGCCTCGCGGAGCAGTTCCAGTGGGGTGCGCTGGAGCGTCTGGCCCGCGCGGCTGCCGTGCTGCACACCATAAGGGGCGTCGGTGACGATCAGGTCGACGCTCTCGGGGCGGTGGAAGTCGCGGGCTCGGGTGGTGTCGGCGTTGACGTAGGTCAGCGACAGCGCGTCGCCCGCCTTGTAGCTTTCCTTGCTCAGGCCGATGGACGCCTGCAGTTTGCGGCCCAGGTGCTGCTTGTCCCGCCGCACCTTGACGACCTCGGCGTGGTGCTTGATCCGCTTGCGCTTGAGCCAGGTCTGCAGGAACGCCGCGTACGCCTCGAAGTCCTTCTGGTCGAGGTCGATGCCCGCGGCGTCGTAGCCGTACATGATCGCCTGGTTGAGCGTGGTGCCGCGCCCGCACATCGGGTCCAGCACGGTCAGCCGGTGCTCGAGCATGTCGCGGGCCCGCGCCGACGACATGAGGGTGACGTTGAGCAGCAGCTTGGTGAACAGCTCGTTCGTCTTGCCCTGGTACTTCAGGATGGTGATCAGGTCACTGTCGAACGCGTCGAGGCGGTGCAGGTGCACCGGCTCGAGCAGCTTGCCGTCGAGTCGGAACAGCGCGTACATCGACGACAGGTTCGCGAGGTAGGCGATGTCCGTCTCGTCGAGCGCGTCGGCGCTGAAGGTGACGTAGGGGACTCCGGCGAGTTCGGTGCGGGCGATGTCGCCGATGCGACCGTCCACGACGGACTGGTTGAACACCTCGAGTTCGGCCACGGTGAGCGCGACCGACGAATCGGCGTACACACGGTTCGTCGAGGGCAGGATGAGGAGTGCGTAGTCGGCCATGTCTCCCGCACGGTCACTAGGATTGTCAACCCACTGATCCTAGAGCTTCCCGCATAGGTCAGCCGACCGATGTCTCGCGATCATGTTCGGGAGACCGTTGAGGGGCAGTCGCCACTTCGACGTTGGAGCCCGCCATGACCCTGCACCCGCTGCCCACCTCGAAAGACTCTGCCGATACCCACGACGAGTGGAACCTGCGGGCGCGGGGCGAGACACCGACGCAGCGGCTGGACCGCAACTACGGGGAGCTGCTGCAGGAAGTCCGGGTCGCGCAGACCGGTGTGCAGTTCCTGCTGGCGTTCCTGCTCGCGCTGGCGTTCACGCCGAGGTTCGCCGACATCACCGAGTTCCAGCGGTGGACCTATGTGGTCAGCCTGATCATGGGCGCGGCCGCGACCGCGCTGCTGATCGCGCCCGCGCCCTTCCACCGGCTGGTCTTCCAGCGCAGGCTCAAGCGCAAGCTGGTCCGCGCGACGAGCTGGTTCACCCTGTCCGGGCTGTGCTTCCTGATGCTGGCGCTCGGCTCGTCGATGATGCTGATTCTCGACGTGGTGCTCGGCACCGGACCGGCGCTGTGGATCTCCGGCGGAATCATGGCCTGGTTCATGACCTGGTGGATCGCGGTGCCACTGTGGAACCGGCACCGCTTCGGACACCGGCTGGTGCTGTCCCGTCAGCCCGACTCGCGGTAGCGGCCCGCGGCCTCGCGGGCGATGTCGATCCGCGAGGCCACGCCCAGCTTGGCCAGGATGTGCGAGACGTGGGTGCCGACCGTCCGCTTGGAGAGCACGAGACGAGCGGCGATGCGCGGGTTGCTGAGGCCTTCCGCGACCAGGCCCGCGATGCGGGACTCGGTGGGCGTGAGACTGTCCCACCCGGACGTGGCCTGCCGGTGCTTGACCCGTGGGCCACGGCGGATGCCATGGGCGTGCAACTCCGAACGCAGCCGCCCCGCGTCCCAACGGGCGCCCAGGGTCTCGTAGAGATCGTCGGCGCGGGTGAAGGCGGCCCGCGCGGAGCCGACGTCGCCGCGTTCGGCGAACTCCACCGCGGCGGCGTGCATCGCCTGCGCGCGGGGGAGCGGTCGGCCCGCCTCGGCGAAGTGTTCGGCGGCGAGCAGCAGCGTGGCGGGATCGTGGTCGAGGAGCCCGCGACAGAGCAGGGCGCCGCCGACGCGGTGTGGGATGTCGCTGTGCTCGGCGAGCTTCTCGGCGAGCCCGGTGACGTAGCAGGCGACCCCGCGGTCGCCCGCCCGCACGGCGAGACGAACCGCCTCGGGAAGCAGTTCCTCCATCTCCTCGAGTTCCTCGGCGCCGTCGCCCAGGCAGGTGAGCAGCCCGGCGAGGGCGTCGTCGGGGGCATCGCGGTGCTCGGCGTCGAGCGCGCGGGCCAGAGCCAGGGAGCCGACGACGCGGTTGCCGATGCGCGCGGCGTTGGGTTCGGCGGCGCGCAGGTGGTCGCGGGCGGCGTCCGGGTCGCCGCGGTGCAGGGCGATGACGGCGGCGATGCCGTGGTCGCAGCACGCGACCCCGGGGTCCTTGACCTCCTCGGCGACAGCGGCGACCTCGGCGAGCGCGTCGCCCCAGCGGCCGACGTCGAAGAGCAGTTCGCTCAGCGCGCTCTGCGCCTGGGCGAGGCGGACCAGGCTGCCGGTGTCGTCGGCGAGGCGGCGGACCTGGTCGGCGGCGGCGAGGGCCTCGTCGTAGCGGTCCAGGTCGCCGAGCGCCACGGCGCGGTTGATCTGCAGCAGCAGCCGCAGGTCGGTCAGCGCGGGGTCGGCGCCGGTCACGGCGAGGGCGCGGTCGAACAGCGGCAGCGCGGCGGTGACATCGCCGCGCATCATCGTGACGATGATCAGCACGTGCAGCGCCCAGCCGGTGGACCAGCGGTCGTCGGCCTCGGTCGCGGCGGCGAGGGCTTCGGCCGCGACCGCACCCGCGACGTCGACTTCGCCGAGGTCGCGATGGGCGCGCGCGGTCAGCACGAGCAGCCGTGCGCGGTGCCGGGCGGACAGGTCCGGGCTGGTGAGCGCGACGCCGAGCGCGGCGAGCGACTCGGCTGACCGGCCCGCCATGGCCCGGCACTGCGCGAGCGTCCAATGCAGATCGGAGACCAGGTCCGGGTCGGTGGTGGCGTCGAGCGCGCGGGTGGCGACCTGTTCGGCGCGGACGGTGTCACCGGTGCGGCAGAGGGCTTCGGCCAGTCGGCACGCCAAGGCGCCGGTGTGGCTTTCGGCGCGGTCGAGCAGGTCGATCGCGACCGCGGGAGCCTGGGCGATGAGCTCCGGCGCGGCGTCGGCGAGCCAGGTGGTGGCCCAGTCGTCGAGCCGTGCGCCGCCCGCGCGGAGAAACTGCTTCGCGACGCGGTGCACGGGCGCGCCTGCCGCGGCCAGGGCCCGCGCGGCGTCGCGGTGCCACGCGGCGCGGACCGGGGCGGGCAGTTCGTCGTAGAGGGCACCGCGGATCAGCGGGTGGCGGAAGGCCAGGTTGGTGCCGGACTCCCGGAGCACCCCGGCCGCGCGGGCCTCCTCGAGGTCGTCGACCAGCGCGGTGAAACGCTCACCGAGGACGGTCGCGACGTCGGCGAGGTCGAATTCGACGCCGAGCAGCGCCGCCGCGCGCAGCACGGTGCGGACCCGCTCAGGCAGGAAGTCGAGCCGGTGGGCGATGGCGGCCGCGAGGGTCGCCGGGGTGTGGTCGGTGGTCACGTCGGCGTGCCCGTCGACCCGGGTCAGCGCTTCCCCGCGACTGAGGGCGTCGACGAGTTCGGTGACGTACAAGGGATTTCCGGCCGCGCCGTCGGCCAGGGCGCGGAGCGCGACCCCGGGGGCGGCGCCCGCGAGCGAGTGCACGAGGTCGGTCACCGCGCTGTCGGACAGCTTTCCCACCCGCAGCACGCCGCTCGCGCCGACCGCGCGGCGCAGGGCGAGCAGTTCGGCTCGACGCGGGACTTGGCGGGTGATCCCGATCAGCAGCAGCGGCAGCTCGTGGGTCGAGCGGGCGAGCCTGCACCACAGGGCGACGGTGGCCCGGTCGGCCCACTGCAGGTCGTCGACGACAAGGACGACCGGTTCGGCCGCACAGGCGTCGTCGACGAGCGCGAGGAGCTGTTCGGTGGCGGCGGTGACCGGGTCGCCCGTCCCGGTCTCACCACGCAACAGCCGCGCGATGGCGGCGCGGCGCGGGCTGTCGCCTTCGCGGACCCGCAGCGCGTCGAGCAAGGGCAGCAGTGGGAGGGCCTGGCCCAGTTCGTCGCCCGCGCCCCAGAACACCTGGCACCCCGCGCGCGCCGCCCGCGCCGTGGCGACGCGCAGCAGGGTGGTCTTGCCGATGCCGGGTTCGCCCTCGATGAGCACGGCCCGGCCGTCGCCTCGGCGCACGCCGTCGACCCAGCCGTCGAGACGGCTCAGTTCGGCGTCGCGACCGACGAACGGGTCCATCCGACAACGATAGGGACGTGAACTATCAGTGAACAACCGTGTACGCACCGGTTAAGCCGGATGGACCAGGGGAGCGTCCATCCGACGCCCGCTCGGCATTGGCCGTCGATTCACTCTGCGTTGTCCGGGTCGTAGATCACCACTGTCAGGCTCGTCGCCGATCAACCTTTCGCGCACAGCGTTCACGTCCGACGAAATGCCCGGAATCCTGGCTTCTGACGGAGGAATCATGCGGATCAGGCGATCGGTCGCCGCGTTCATGCTGCTGGCGGCGAGCGCCCTGGGGGCGCTTGTCGTCGCGGGTACGGCCAACGCGGACGACCCGGAGATGACCCACAACCAGATCGAGATGACTCATAACGGCACGGACATGACGCACAACTAGTCCGGCACAACAAAAGCGCCCCCGTGCCCGGGGGCGCTTTTCGTTGTCTCAGTCCTCTTGGTCCGCGACGAGCTTTCCGCCCTCCAGGAACGTCTTCAGGGCGGAGAGGATCATGATCCAGCCGCCGCTGGTGCCTTCCAACATCTTGCTGTCCGGGGTGTCGAAGCCGTCGTGGGTGATGGTGAGCTTCATGCCCATCATCGGGATCTCGGCGGGCTCGATGTCGAAGCTGACCTTCGAGCGCTCCTTGACCGCCTCCGCGAACTCTTCGTCGGAGTCGAACAGGTCCCGGTGCATCGGCTGCAGCGTGTGCCAGGTGTAGGCGAGCCGCTTGCCGGGGACGGCTTCGAGGACCTGCTGGTCCATGTCCTCGTACTCGCCGTCCGGCGCGGACTTCCACAGGACCGGCGAGCCGACCTTCCAGTCCGACTTCGGCCCGGTGCCGCCCATGTAGATCTTGATGAACGCCGGGTCGGTGAGCGCGCGGTACAGCTTGTCCGCGGTGGTCTGGATGTAGGTGACGTAGACGAACTCGGGTTTGCTCATCGGTGGTCCTTCCAGGACGTGCTTGAGGTGGGACAGCGCGGCCATGCGGTCGCGTTCGTACTTCCCGATCCACCGGTCGGCGATCTCGTGGATGGGCACGGGATTGAGGTAGTGCAGCTTTTCGCGGCCGTGCTTGACGGTGCTGACGAGCGAGGCGGCCTCGAGCACCGCGAGGTGCTTGCTCACCGCCTGCCTGCTCATCCCCAGGCCCTCGCTCAGCTCGCGCAGGCTCAGCCCGTTGTCGGCGTTGAGCCGGTCGAGCAGCTGTCTGCGGTTCGCGTCGGCGAGGGCTTTGAACACTGCGTCCATGACCGCCCCCTTCGCGGCCATGATAGGCAACCAAACGGTTGCCTGTCTACTGGGCGACGACCGCCAGGAGCCTGCCGGTCGTGGTGGTCTGGGAGGCGAAGTCCGCGCTGGTCAGATGGTCGACGAGGGCGTCGCGCATGGCATCGATCCGGGCCGGGTCCGGTGGTTCGAAGAACAGGTGAAGCCGCCCGCCAGGGGAGAGGAGCCGCCGGATGACGGCCAGTTCGACCGCTGCGGGACGCACCCAGAAGACGTTGACGTCGACTGCGAACACGGTGTCGAACGGGTCGAACTCGGCGGGGTCGAGCTCGCCGAGCGCGGCGGTGACGAAGCGCGCTGTGCCCGCCGCCACCGACTCGACGTTGCGCGTGGTCGCGGCCGTGATCGCGGTCGCGGACCGGTCGACGCCGACGTAGCGGCCGGTGCCCAGCCGCTCGCACACCATCGTCGCCGCGACCCCGCGGCCGCAGCCGATCTCCAGGATCCGGTCGGTGGGCCGCACGTCGATGGCGGCCACGGCGGACCGCAGGCGCTGCGGCGGTCTGGTGCTCACGGCGACTCCCTCGGCCGGGAACTGGCGGGTCCTCCTGAACGACCACTCGGGTATACGCGACACCGGCAGGCGGTGCTTGACGATCACCCGCGCTTCTCGGAAGGCTCCACCCATGGCACACCGCACCAGCCGCGTCGTCGGCGTCCTGTTCAGCGTGATCGCCGCGACGCTGGTGGCCACCGCGACACCCGCGCTGGCACACAACTCGCTCAAGTCGAGCGACCCCAAAGCCGACTCGGTTCTCGACGCCGCGCCCGCGGCGGTCACGCTGACCTTCACCGAGGAACTCACGCCCGGGCAGACGACGCTCACCGTCACCGGTCCGGACGGTGCGCCCGCCTCCGGTGACGCCGCGGTGGCGGGTGCGACGGTCAGCGTGCCGTTCAAGCCGACCGTGCCCGGCGCCTACAAGGTCGCGTACAAGGTCACCGGACACGACGGCGACGCCACGTCCAACAGCCTCACTTTCACCCTCAGCGCCGCCGCCGTCCCCACCACGACCACCGCGGCGCCGACCACCACCACCGAGGCGCCGACGTCCACCGCGCCGATGACCACCGCTGCCCGACCTGAATCCGACGTGGTCGACTCCGACACGCAGTGGTGGCCGGTCGCCGCCGGGGTACTGGCCCTGGTCGCGCTCGGCGTCCTCCTGGCTTTCCGACGCAAGCGCACCGAGTAGCGCACGATGCGCGATGCGCGGGTCGTGGCGGGCGGGCAGGGTTGACGGTGTGGAGCCCTCCATCTCGCGCAGCACGCCCGTCGCCGCCAGTGCGGAAGACGTCTGGTCCCTGGTCAGCGACCTGCCACGGATGGGGGAGTTCAGCCCCGAGAACATCGGCGGCTACTGGGTCGACTGCTCCGGCCCGGCGGTGGGCGCCAAGTTCCGCGGCACCAACCGCAACGGTGCCAAGCAGTGGTCGACCAAGGCCACGGTCGTCGAGTGTGTGCCCGGCAGGCTGCTGACCTTCGACGTGCACTCGCCCATCGGCGTCCGGGTGTCGCGATGGTCCTACGTGATCGAGCCGACCGACACCGGCTGTGTGCTGACCGAGAACTGGTACCGGGTGGGCAACTGGTTCGTCCGGCGCTTCCTCGGGCCCAAGGTCACCGGGCGGCAGGACCGGCCCGGCTTCAACGTCGAGTCGATCGAGCACACGCTCGCCGCCGTGAAGGCGTACGCGGAGCGTTGATCAGGCCTGCGGCAGATATTCGGGGCTGCGGCCGCCGCCGAGGCGGTATCCACAGTGGACGAGTACCAGCTCGCAGAACATCGAATTGGCCCAGGAGAACCACTCGCGGGTGAACCTCGTCGGGTCGTCGACGTGGAAACTCTCGTGCATCATCCCGGTGCCGCCGGTGGTGTCGAGCAGCAGTGCGATGATCTCCGCTTGTTCTTCGGCGGTGGCGGCCGTCAAACCCTGCACGGCCAACGCGATCGGCCACACATGGTTGCGCGGCGTGTGCGGGCTGCCGATGCCTTTCGCCGCGGTGCCTTGGAAGTAGTACTGGTTGCGCGGGCTGAGCAGGAACTTCCGCGTCGCCTGGTAGACCGGGTCGTCCACGTCGACACAGCCCAGGTAGGGCAGCGACAACAGGCTCGGCACGTTGGCGTCGTCGAGCAGGGCGCTGCCGCCGAAGCCGTCGACCTCGTAGGCGAAGATCTCTGTGCCGCCCGGTCCCTCGACGGAGGCGTGGTCGGCCAGGCCGTCGCTCATCTCCCGGTGCAGGCGGTCGGCGTCGGCGGCGAGGGTGTCGTCGTGGAGCAATTCGCGGGCGATCTCCGCGAGTTGCCGCATCGCCTGCGCGGCGTAGAAGTTGCCGGGCACGTTGAACCCGGCCTCGCACGCGTCGTCGCTGGGCCGGAACGCGCTCCACACCATGCCGGTGGGCCGGGTCAGCCTGCCCTTCCCGTGCCGGTTCAGCGTGTTGCGGCCGCTCGCGAACCGCCCGCCGCGGCGGAACGTGTAGCTCGACCGGTGTTCGTGGTCCTGCTCGGTCGTGAAGGTTTGCACGATCCGCGCGGCCGCGACCCGGAACGTCGCCTCGCACCAGTCGGTGCTGCCCGCGGACTTCCACAGGGTGTAGGCGAAATCGATGCCGTAGGTCAGCGAGTCGATCTCCCACTTGCGCTCCCACACGATGGGGTCCATCGGGGTGCGGTCGGAGTGGTGGCCATGGCCGTTGGGTTCGAGGTTGAACGCGTTGGCGTACGGGTCGATCGAGATGTAGCGCCAGTGCCGCAACAACAGCCCGTTGAGGAGGCCGAGCAGCTCCGGGGCGTCGTCGAGCAGGTACAGCAGCGGCTTGAGCTGGGCGGCGGAGTCGCGCAGCCACATGGCGGGGATGTCGCCGGTGATGACGAACGTGGTCCCGTCGGGCTGCTCGGACACCGTCGTCTCCGCGGTGTTGCGCAGGAACCGCGTGACCGCGTCGGCGATCTCCGCCCGGCCCGTGACCTCGGTGATCCGGGCGGAGACCTTGCCGAGCAGTTCAGCCCTCAGCTGCGCCACGGCGGCCTCCCGGTGATCGGATCCATCACCCGATCTTGCCACCGAACCGGCCGGGGCCACCCGATGATCAAGACTTGGCGGTCTCCCACAGGCCCATGACGTTGCCTTCGGGGTCGGTGAAGTACGCCGCGAAGCCCATGTCGGCGACCGGCTGCTTCTCGACCGCGGTCTTGCCGCCCAGCTCGCCGATCTTCTTCAGGGCGTCGTCGATGCTCTCGACGTCGATGACGATGACCGGCGCCTTGAACGCCCGCTCGGCGTCGCGCGGGGCCATGCCCCCGTTGATGTATCCCGATTCGGTCGGACCCTGGTCGGAGGTGGGGCCCGAGGAGACGATCGTGTAGTCCATCCCAGGGAACTCCTCGACCTTCCAGCCGAAGGCCTCCTGGTAGAACGCCTTGGCCCGGTCCGCGTCGTCGAACGGGACCTCGAAGTGCACTACTCGGCCGGTCATATCCGTCCCTCCTCACGAAGTTTCGTACCGGTCGACGCTAGTAGGGGACGCGAAAGGGGGCGAGCCGAACGGCCCGCCCCCTTTTCGTCGGTCATCGGATCAGGAAGTCGCCCACTTGCTCTGGCACGCCTTCAGGTCGGCTTTGACCTGCTGGCCGCGGTCCACGATCACCGGCACGGTCTCCAGGACCTTGCCGTTCTTCTCGCAGGTCAGCGTCCAGTTCTCGATCAGGCCGCCCGCCGTGTGCTCCTCGCCGTCGAACAGCGACGCCGTGAGCGTCCACGTCGGCGTGATCGACGCGAAGTTGACCACGCGCAGGACGTAGGTGCCCTGAACCGGGTTGGTCAGCAGCACGCGCTCCTTGACGCCGACGGAACCCTCGGACTTGCCGACCTGGCTGAGCGAGCCGTCCGCTCCGCGCAGGAAGACCTGCAGGTCGAGGTCGTCCGGGGTGGGCCAGTCGAGCTTCACCTCGAAGGCGTCGGCCGGGCGGTCGACCACGAACGTCTTGTCGGTCTGCGCGAGCGGAAGGGTCGTGCCGGTGAAGACCTCCCGCTTGAGTGGCGTCGAGTTGAGCAGGCGGTACTGCTTGGCCTGCACGACCGGGCGGGTCGACGGGTTGACATGCCAGGTGTAGCGGCCGTCCGGGCCGACCACCATCGACGTGTTCAACCGGTCCGGGATATGGCCCGACCAGGTGGGCGTCGCGAACTCCTTGCGCAGGCGAAGCGTGGCCCCCGCGGGCGCCTTACCGGCGATGACGGAGTGGGTCGCGGTGTCGACGGCGTTGGTGAGCGCGATCAGGTAGGCCTCACGGTTGCCTTTGCCCGCGTAGGCGCCCGCGCCCAGGTACTCGTCGATGACCTTGGGGAACGGCGGGTGGAACTCGTCCGGGCCGATCTCGAAGGTGTAGCCGAAGCCGCCGGTGGCGTTGTACGACCAGTCCTCCGTGGTGCCCGTGGTGTCGTAGAGCTCCCAGCCGTGCTGGTTCTTGTACCCGTTCTGCGCGGCCATGTTCGCGCCGAGTGCCTTCAGCGCCGCCTCGTCCGGAGCGTCGCCGACCGGGATGCCGCCGGGTCCGATGGTGTCGGGGTGCACGCCGTTGGGCCGCAGGACCAGGTTGGAGAACGTGTGGTTGGTGATCAGCGTCGTGACCTGGCGGCCGCTCACCAGTTCCCGGATGTTCTGCGTCTCCGGCTCGCTGAACGGGCCCGCGCCGCGGTAGGTCGGGTCGGCGAACAGGTCGGAGGCGCCCGGTCCGCCCCAGAAGCCGCCGTAGTTGCGGTTCGGGTCGACGCCGATGCCGAAGCCGCCGGGGCTCGTGGCGCCCGCGAGGGCGCACGTGCCGTCCGGGGTGTCCACGCCGTCGATCACGCGGCAGTTCTTGCGCTTGTAGGCGTTGCCCGGGGTGCCGAGGATGGCGGCGGTGCCGCCGTTGTCGGCTTCGCGCAGGTCGATGAGGGCGCCGTCGGTGCGGGAGCGGTCGAACCCGTCGACGTTGACGACGGGCACGACGAGCACCCGCGCCTTGTCGAGCAGCGCGGTGACGCGCGCGTCCTGGCCGTAGTTCTTCACCAGGTCGTAGGCGAACTCGATCGTGTGCTCACCCGACGGCCACTCACGGGCGTGGTGCACGCCCATGATCGCGAACACCGGCCTGCCGTCCTCGGCTGCGCGCACGTCGCGGCCGATCTCGATGCCCCGCACGGTGTTCCCGTCGAGGGACTTGTGCGGCAGGTCGAAGGGCTTGACCAGGTCGGGGCGCAGGCCGGCCAGGGCGGCCATGTCGCTGTTGTACTCGGCGAGCGTGCGGTAGTTGTCCCGGCCGCTGGGCAGCGGGGACACGGCGGTGGCGTCGGCGTAGGCCTTGTTCGCCGCGTTGACCTGGGCCTCGCGGGCGACCATGTCGGGGATGCGCACCTGCCAGGTCAGCCCGGCCCGCCGCAGGGCGTCGGCGTCGGCGGCGGTGTGCAGGACGACCTCGACGTAGTCGTGGCCCGCGTGTTCGGTGAGGTCGAGGCCAAGCCGGGTGAGCAGGGTCTTGTGGGCCCGGGTCGGGGTGTCCACAGTGACCAGTTGGGTGGGGAAGACGCTGATGTCCGCACCCGCGGGCGCGACGGTGAACGCGATGGCGCTCGCCGCGACGGCCAATACGGACATCCGTTGGAACCTGGACGAGCGATGCACAGGGAGCTCCTCC
Organism: Actinokineospora alba; assembly: GCF_004362515.1. Classification (NCBI taxonomy): domain Bacteria; kingdom Bacillati; phylum Actinomycetota; class Actinomycetes; order Pseudonocardiales; family Pseudonocardiaceae; genus Actinokineospora; species Actinokineospora alba. The sequence continues at coordinate 4,959,242 of NZ_SNXU01000001.1, forward strand.
GCAAGCGGGTCGGACGACGCCGCGGACCCTCGATCGCGGCACGGACCTGCGTGTTTCGCCGCCCGTGCGGGGTTCAACGACAACCGGCGGGTCGCGTTACGGCCATCCGGCCCAGGACAGTCGGCGGCCCGACTGTTCGGGGCAGTGCACCGCCGCGGCCCTCCCGCTCCTGCGGGCGGGAGGGCCGGGCAGCCCCCTATTCGGCGGACGCGGTGTTGAGGCCCGAGGAGATCAAGGCCATCACCGACGAATCCGCGAGCGTGGTGGTGTCGCCGACCGCGCGGTTTTCGGCGATGTCGCGCAGGAGGCGGCGCATGATCTTGCCGGAGCGGGTCTTGGGGAGTTCCGGGACGACCAGGACCTGGCGGGGCTTGGCGATCGGGCCGATCTCCTTCGCCACATGGTCCCGGAGCACGCCGACAACCGAGGCGTCCTGGCCGCCGCGCAGGATGACGAAAGCGACGATCCCCTGTCCGGTGGTGGGGTCGGCCGCCCCGACCACGGCGGCCTCGGCGACGCTGGGATGCGACACCAGCGCCGACTCCACCTCCGTGGTGGAGATCCGGTGGCCGGACACGTTCATCACGTCGTCGACCCGCCCCAGCAGCCAGATGTCGCCGTCGGCGTCGTACTTGGCGCCGTCGCCCGCGAAGTAGAAGCCCTCATCGGCGAAGCGCGACCAGTAGGTCTCGCGGAAGCGCTCCTCGTCGCCCCAGATGCCACGCAGCATCGACGGCCACGGCTTGTCCAGCACCAGGTAGCCGCCCCCGCCGGGGCCGACCTCGACGCCCGCGTCGTCGACCACCCGGGCCCCGATGCCCGGCAGCGGCCGCTGCGCGCTGCCCGGCTTGGTGCTGGTCACCCCCGGCAGCGGGCTGATCATGATCGCCCCGGTCTCGGTCTGCCACCAGGTGTCCACGATCGGGCACCGGTCGCCGCCGATGTGCTTGCGGTACCAGATCCACGCCTCCGGGTTGATCGGCTCGCCGACCGATCCCAGCAGCCGCAGCGACGACAGGTCGTAGCCCGCGGGGATCTCGTCGCCCCACTTCATGAACGTGCGGATCAGCGTGGGCGCCGTGTAGTAGATGGTCACCCCGTACTTCTGGATGATCTCGAAGTGCCTGCCCTGGTGCGGACTGTCCGGTGTGCCTTCATAGACGACCTGCGTCGCGCCGTTGGCCAGCGGGCCGTAGACGATGTAGGAGTGGCCGGTCACCCAGCCGATGTCGGCGGTGCACCAGTACACGTCCGACTCCGGCTTGAGGTCGAAGACCGCGTGATGGGTGTAGGCGACCTGGGTCAGGTAGCCGCCGCTGGTGTGCAGGATGCCCTTGGGGTTACCGGTGGTGCCCGAGGTGTAGAGGATGAACAGCGGGTGCTCGGCGTCGAACGCCTCCGGCTCGTGGGTGTCGGACTGGCCGTCGACCAGGTCATGCCACCACAGGTCCCGGCCCTCGGTCCACTCCACAGTGGACCCTGTGCGCCGGACCACGAGGACGTGCTCGATCGACGCGCAGTCCGCGACCGCCTCGTCGGTGTTGGCCTTCATCGGGGCGGCTTTGCCGCGGCGGAACTGGCCGTCGGAGGTGATCAGCAGCCGGGCCTGGGCGTCGTCGACGCGTGAGCGCAGGGCGGTGGGGGAGAAGCCGCCGAACACCACGCTGTGCACCAGGCCGAGGCGGGCGCAGGCGAGCATGGCGAAGATCGCCTCGGGGATCATCGGCAGCTGGATCGCCACCCGGTCGCCCGCGCGCAAACCCAGTGACGCCAGCGCGTTCGCCGTCTTCGACACCTCGCGCCGCAGGTCGGCGTAGGTGATGGCGCGGGCGTCGCCCGACTCGCCCTCCCACTGGATCGCCACCCGGTCGCCGTGTCCGGCCTCGACGTGGCGGTCGACGCAGTTGTAGGCGACGTTGAGTTTCCCGCCGACGAACCACTTGGCGACCGGCGCGTCCGACCAGTCCAGCACGTTCGACCATTCGGACGCCCACGACAGCCTGCGCGCCTGGGCTGCCCAGAAGCCCTCCCGGTCGGCGTCGGCCGCGGCGTACCAGCCCGCGTCGACGTTCGCGGCGGCGGCGAAGCCGCTCTCCGGCGCGAACGTGCGTCGCTCGTCCATCAGGTTCGACAAACTGTCCGTGGTCATCGCGTTCTCCCGCCGTCCTGGTGCGCAGGCCCGCAGGTTAGGACGACGTGGGCGCGGCCGGAGATGATCAGCGACGGACGGTGTCGGCTCGGGGACGAACGGTCGACGAGTGGACCGCAGGCAGGCACCGCCCCCTAATATCAAGCCATGTCAGTGCCCGCACAGCCGCAGGTACGGCCGCCGCGGCGGCCGTGGCCGCCGTGGGTGCGCTCGGACGCGGCCTCGGTGCTCGGCACCGCGCGCCGGATCGCCGACGACCTCGCCGACGGGCTGTCGGGTCCGCGGGTGCGGGCCGTGGCGCGCGGGGTGCGGGCGCTGCTCGATGTGGACGGTGTGGCGCTGGCCGACCTGTCGGGCCGACCGGTGTGGGCGGGCACCGCGGCCCCGGAGGACCGGGTGACCGCGCTCGTCCAGGAAGTCCTGCACACCGACACCCGTGCGGGCCGCGCGCCGCTGGTGGCGCTGCCGCTGCACGTGCACGACGAACTCGCCGGTGTGCTGGTCGTGTCCGGCCAGATCCGCGCCAGTGCGGTGCGCGAGGTGGCCGACTGGATCGTCGCCGCCCTGGAACGGTCCCGCCTGGAGGTGTCCGCCGAGTACGCCGCGCAGGCGGAACTGCGGGCGCTGCGCGCGGAGATGTCGCCGCATTTCGTCTACAACGCGCTGACCGTCATCGCCTCGCTCGTGCACTCCGACCCCGAGCGCTCCCGCGAGCTGATGCTCGACTTCGCCGACTACAACCGCTACAGCCTGGCCAGCCACGGCGAGTTCACCACGGTCGCCGACGAGTTCCACGCCATCGAGACCTACCTGGCGCTGCAGCGGGCCGTGCTCGGCGACCGCCTGCGCGTGCAGATCCGGGTGGCGCCCGAGGTCCTCGCGGTCACCATCCCGTACCTGGTGTTGCAGCCATTGGTGGAGAACGCGGTCCGGCACGGGATCGAGCCCCGCGCGGGCGACGGGATCGTGCAGGTCCGCGGCGAGTCGGAGGGCAACGACTGCGTGATCAGCGTGGAGGACGACGGGGTCGGCATGGACCCGTCGGTCGCCGAGGCGATCCTGGCCGGGCACGGGACCGCGGGCAGCATCGGGCTGGCCAATGTGGACAGACGGCTGCGCAACGTCTACGGCGCCTGGTACGGGCTGGTCGTCGAGACCGCGCCCGAGGCCGGGACCAGGGTCGTCGTGCGGGTGCCGGTGTTCCAGCCCGGGGTGGCGACATGACCGGCATGCGGGTGCTCGCCGTCGACGACGTCAAGGCGGCGCTGGACGAGCTGTGCAGGCTGCTGCGGGCCGCGCCCGAGGTGGCCGGGGTGGGCGCCGCGGGCGACGCGCTGACCGCGCTGCGGATGATCGAGGGCGGCGAGTTCGACGCGGTGTTCCTCGACATCTCCATGCCCGGCATGAACGGCCTCGAGCTGGCGTCGCTGCTGTCCAAGCTCAGCAAGCCGCCGGTGATCGTGTTCGTCACCGCCTACGACGGGCACGCGGTGTCCGCCTATGGCATCGGCGCGGTCGACTACCTGCTCAAACCGGTCCGGGCGGAACGGCTCGCCACCACGCTGAGCCGGGTCGCGCGGATGGTCGCGCCGGTCGAGATCCCCGAGCCCGTCACCGCGCCGGACGACACCGTGTCGGCCAAGCCCGACGCGATGCCGGTGCTGCCGGTGGAGAGCGAGGGCCGCATCCGGTACGTGCGCCGCGGCGACGTCGAGTTCGTCGAGGCGCAGGGCGACTACGTGCGGCTGCACACCCGCGGCGGCGTGCACCTGGTGCGGATGCCGATCTCCCGGCTGTTGGAGTACTGGGAGGGCGCCGGGTTCGCCCGCGTCCACAGAGGATTCCTGGTGGCCATCGACGCGGTCCGGGAACTGCGCAGCGACGCCGTGGGCGGGATGCTCGCGCACACCGACCTCGGCGACGTCCCGGTCAGCAGGCGCCACGCCCGGGAGCTGCGGGAACGGCTGCTGCACGCGGCTCAGCGCGGCGAACTGGGCGGGCGGGGCTGATGCCGTCGCGGCGGGTCGCGGTGACCAGTCCGCAGACGCGGATCGCACACGCCCGCCGTCGGGTGCACACCGCGTGGCGCCCGCCCGCGCTCGACCCGGACGACGTCCAGCGGGCCATGCGGGTCTACGCCGTCCAGCGCAGGCGCGCGCTGCTTCCGTTGGTGCTGCTGGTGTCGCTGCTGCTGGGCATCCCGGCGGTCCTCGCCGCGTGGCCCGCGCTCGACGACGTCCGGCTGCTCGGCATCCCCGTGTCCTGGCTGGCGATGGGCGCGCTGCCGTACCCGCTGATGGTGGGGATCGCGGCCTGGCAGCTGCGCCGGGCCGAGCGGGCCGAGTCCGCCGACGAAACCGCATGATCGCCTTCCTCTCCGTCGCCCCGGTCGTGCTGATCACGCTGCTGATCGGGCTGCGCGGCATCGCGGCCATGCGCACCACATCGGACTTCCTGGTCGCCTCGCGCAGGGTCTCGCCGCTGCTGAACTCCGCCGCGGTGTCGGGTGAGTACCTCTCGGCGGCGTCGTTCCTCGGGGTCGCCGGGCTCGTCGTCAAGGACGGCATGGGGGCGCTCTGGTACCCCGTCGGGTTCACCGCGGGCTACGTCGCGATGCTGGTCTTGGTCGCCGCGCCGATGCGCCGATCAGGCGCGCTGACGGTGCCCGACTTCGCGGTCGCGCGGCTCGCTTCCCATACGCTGCGCAAGTTGTCGGCCATCGTCGTGCTGGTGATCGGCGGGCTCTACCTGGTGCCGCAGTTCCGCACTGCCGGGCTCGTGCTGTCGGCGGTGAGCGGCAGCCAGTACTGGGTGGGTGTGGTGATCGCGGCCGCCGCGGTGAGCATCACCCTCGCGCTCGGCGGGATGCGCGCGGCGACCTACGTCCAGGCGTTCCAGTTCTACCTGAAGATGCTCCTGTTCATCGTGCCCGCCGCCTGGCTGCTCATCCAGGTGGGCCCGGAAGTGCGGCATGAGGCCGTCCACCCGGTGGAGTTCACCCACTTCGCCAAGGACACCCCGGTCGACTTCCAACTCGACGTCACCCTGGAACTGCGCGAGCCCACGACCGTGCTGCGGCCTGACGGCAGCCGCGAGACCCTCCCGCCGGGCGAGCTGCGGGCGGTGTCGGGGAGCACGCTGGTCTTTGCCGAGGGCACGGCCGTCCCGCAGGCCCGCGGCGGCGCCGCGCCGGGCGGGCCGGGCTGGCAGCGGCCGCTGCTCGACCTGCGCCACGCCGGCTACCCGCTGCTGGGCACCTGGGCGATCCTGATCGCCACCATGCTGGGCACGATGGGCCTGCCGCACGTGCTCGTCCGCTTCCACACGAGCCCCGACGGCCGCGCGGCCAGGCGAACCGCCGCGATCACCGTGGGACTGCTCAGCATCTTCTACTTGTTCCCCGGCATCTACGGCACGCTGGCGAAGGTGCTGGTGCCGCAGCTCTACCTCGCGGGCACCACCGACACCGCCGTGGTCGCCCTGCCGTCCCAAGTGGAATCCGGTGGTTGGGCGGACGTGTTCACCGGCCTGCTCACCGCGGGCGCGTTCGCCGCGTTCCTGGCGACGTCGCTGGGCCTGCTGCTGGTGGTCTCCGGCGCCATCGCCCACGATTTGCTGCCGGGTGGCCTGAACCGGTTGCGGGGCACCGTGTTCGCCGCCGCGGCGGTCGTGGTGATGCTCGCGCTGCCGTCCGCGCGGTTGGACGCGGGTGTGCTGGTCACGTGGGGGTTCACCGTCGCCGCGTCGACGTTCTGTCCGCTGCTCGTGCTGGGCATCTGGTGGTCGAGGCTGACCAAGGCGGGAGCCCTGGCGGGGGTGGCGGTCGGCTTGCTGGCCTCAGCGGGAGCAATCGCCGTTACTCTGTTCGGCGGAGAACTCAGTGGCTGGCAAGCGATTCTGGTCGCCCAGCCCGCGCCATGGTCGGTGCCGCTGGCGTTCGCCACCATGATCGGGGTCTCGCTGTTCGGCCGTCCGCCGTCGTGGGCCGCGGCCGCGATGCTGCGCCTGCACCTGGGCGAGGAGCAGCACGCCCGACCGGGACCAGGACGTGACCTGGGCCACTTGTCCTGGCAGGCGCGCCGTTCGTCCGCCGTTCGTCGCATCACTCGACGTCTGGGCCGCTGAACGGATCTCGCGGGTTCTGATCTTCCTACGGTCACGGGTAACCCGAATCCCCGTTGACGGAGGCCCGCAATGACCCTCACAGATCCCGCGGTCGGTCCACCGCAGCATCCGGCCTGGACGGAGATCCAGCAAAGTCCCGAGTTCGGGTCGCTGCGCAAGCGGCTGCGCGGGTTCGTCTTCCCGATGACCGCGCTGTTCTTCCTCTGGTACATGGCCTACGTGCTGCTCGCCGACTACGCGCACGGCTTCATGTCCATCAAGCTGTTCGGCAACATCAACGTCGGATTGGTGTTGGGCCTGCTGCAGTTCGTCTCGACGTTCGTGATCACGATGCTGTATGTCCGGCACGCCACCAAGAACCTCGACCCGGCCGCGGAGAAGCTCCGCAAGGAGATCGAAGGTGAGGACGCATGAGCACCCCTTTGGCCGCTGAGGTTTCCGGCAACCCGATCCTCAACATCGGCATCTTCGGTGTCTTCGTCGCGATCACCATGGTCATCGTCTTCCGGGCCAGCCGCACGACGAAGACGGCGGCTGACTACTACGCGGGCGGGCGTTCGTTCACCGGCCCGCAGAACGGTGTCGCCATCGCGGGCGACTACCTGTCGGCGGCGTCGTTCCTCGGCATCGCGGGCGCGATCGCGCTCAACGGATACGACGGCTTCCTTTACTCCATCGGCTTTCTGGTGGCGTGGCTGGTCGCCCTGCTGCTGGTCGCGGAACTGCTGCGCAACACCGGCAAGTACACGATGGGCGACGTGCTGGCGTTCCGCATGAGGCAGCGCCCGGTGCGCGCGGCGGCGGCGACGTCCACTTTGGTCGTCTCGTTCTTCTACCTGTTGGCCCAGATGGCGGGCGCAGGCGGGCTTGTCGCGCTGCTGCTGGGAATCAGCGGCAAGACCGGACAGGCGGTGGTCATCACCCTCGTCGGTGTCATCATGATCATCTATGTCCTGGTCGGCGGGATGAAGGGCACGACCTGGGTGCAGATCATCAAGGCGGCGCTGCTGATCACCGGCGGGCTCGCCATGACGATCTGGGTCCTGGCCAAGTTCGGCTTCAACCTGTCCAGTGTGCTCGGTGCCGCCGTCGACGCCGGTGGCGCGAACGGCGAGGCGCTGCTCAACCCGGGCAACCAGTACGGCAAGTCGGAGACCAGCAAGCTCGACTTCATCTCGCTGGGTCTGGCGCTGGTGCTGGGAACCGCGGGCCTGCCGCACATCCTGATGCGCTTCTACACCGTGCCCACGGCCAAGGAAGCGCGCCGCTCGGTCGTGTGGGCCATCTGGCTCATCGGCATCTTCTACCTGTTCACCCTGGTGCTGGGCTACGGCGCGGGCGCCCTGGTCGGGCCCGAGGCCATCAAGAACGCCCCCGGCAAGGCCAACTCGGCCGCACCGCTGCTGGCGCAGGCACTCGGTGGGCCGGTCCTGCTCGGCCTGATCGCCGCGGTCGCGTTCGCCACGATCCTGGCCGTGGTGGCGGGTCTGACCATCACCGCGTCGGCGTCGTTCGCGCACGACATCTACGCCAACATCATCAAGAAGGGCAAGGTCGACGACAAGGCCCAGGAGGTCCGCGTCGCCCGGATCACGGCGGTGGTGATCGGCCTGGTCGCCATCGGCGGCGGGATCGTCGCGAATGGACAGAATATCGCGTTCCTGGTGGCTCTGGCCTTCGCGGTGGCGGCGTCGGCGAACCTGCCGACCATCGTGTACTCCCTGTTCTGGAAGCGCTTCAACACCAGCGGCGCGCTGTGGAGCATCTACGGCGGCCTGGTGTCCAGCATCGTCCTGATCATCTTCTCGCCCGCGGTGTCCGGCAAGCCCGCCACGGCGGCGACTCCGTCGATGATCAAGGGTGTCGACTTCCACTGGTTCCCCCTGGAGAACCCGGGCCTGGTGTCCATTCCGCTGGCCTTCTTCCTCGGCTGGCTCGGCACCGTCCTGTCGAAGGGCGGCACGGACGCGGAGAAGTACGCGGAGATGGAGGTCCGCGCCCTGACTGGTGCACACGCCGAGAAGGCGACCGCGCACTAGTAGGCCCGAGACCCGGGGGCGCGTCGTCCGAGGAGGACGGCGCGCCCCCGCCCATGCCCTGCAGCCATAAGACCCAGTCGGGTGCTGGTCGGGATGGCTGACACCGGCCAAGCACTGCCACTATTGCGCCGTGCATATCCCAGCGCTGCTCGACGCCATCCACGCCGAGGTCTCCGAAGCCGTGCCCCACGGCCTTCCGGCCGACTACATCCCCGCGCTCGCCGGTGTCGACGCGACGAAGTTCGGGATCGCCGTGGCCGACATCGACGGCACGGTCACCGGGGTGGGGGACTGGGAGACCCCGTTCTCCCTGCAGAGCATCTCCAAGGTGTTCACCCTGGCCATGGTCCTGGCCCGCGACGAGGAATCCCTCTGGGACCGGGTCGGCAAGGAACCGTCCGGCAACCCGTTCAACTCGCTGGTGCAGCTGGAGAACGAAGCGGGCATCCCGCGCAACCCGTTCATCAACGCGGGCGCCATGGTCACCACCGACCACCTCGCCTCCATCGTCGGTGACGCCGCCGCCGAGCTGCTCACCTTCCTGCGCGCCGAGAGTGGCAACCTCGCCGTTCGCGTGGACACCGAGGTACGCGATTCCGAGATCACCCAGAGCGACCGGAACCTGGCCCTGGCGCACTTCATGGCGTCCTACGGCAACATGCGCAACCCGGTCGCCACGGTCGCCGACCAGTACGTGCGGCAGTGCGCGATCATGATGAGCTGTCGCGACATCGCCCTGTCCGGCCTGTTCCTGGCCCGCCACGGCATGCGGACCGATGGCAGCAGGCTGCTCACCCGCAGCCAGGCCAAGCGGCTGAACGCGATCATGCTCACCTGTGGCACCTACGACGCGGCGGGCGAGTTCGCCTACCGGGTCGGGGTTCCGGCCAAGAGCGGCGTCGGCGGCGGCATCCTGGCGGTGATCCCAGGCCGGTGCACCATCTGTGTCTGGAGCCCCGGCCTGGACACCCACGGCAACTCGGTCCGGGGCGTCGCCGCCCTCGACCGGTTCACCACACTGACCGGCTGGTCCGTCTTCTAGCCGAGGTATCCGCCCATGCTGCGGAAGTACTCGGTCGCGGGGAGTTCACGGTCGTCCTCGGTGCGGACGCGTTCGATGACCAGGCCGGGGCTTTGGCCGCGGCGGGCTTCGGGGCCCGCGACGATGACCACGCCGTCACCCTCGCGGATGAAGATCCGGCCGGGGGTGCCGCCGTAGCGGGCCCGCGACACCGACGCCTGGACGATCCGCAGTCGCTTTCCGTTGTGGAAGGTGAAAGCGCTCGGGTACGGGTCGGACTGGGCGCGCACCAGGCGGTCGAGTTCCTCCGCCGACCAGGTCCAGTCGATGCGGCTGTCCTCGATGGCCCGCTTGTGGAAGAACGTGGCCTTCGACCGGTCCTGCGGGGTCAGCACCGCCGTCCCGGAGGCGATCAGGTCGATGGCCTCGGTGACGACCGGCGCGATCAGGTCGACGGTCTTGTGGAACAGGTCGGTCGTGGTGTCGCGGGGACCGACCGGGATGGACCGCTGCAGGACGATCGCGCCCGCGTCGAGGTCGTCGTCCATCATGTGGGCGGTCAGGCCCACTTCCTTCTCGCCGTTGATGAGGGCCCAGATCAACGGGGAGAAACCGGCGTACGCGGGCAGCAGCGAGTCGTGCACGTTCAGGGTGCCGTGCCGGGGGAGGGTGAAGATCTTCGGCGGGATCCACGTGCGCCAGTTGTTCGCCACGATCAGGTCCGGCTCGAGTTCCTGCAGCCTGGACATCACGTCCTCGTCGGGCCGCGTCTTCAGCATGACCTCGACGCCGTGCGAGGTGGCCAGGTCGGCCACCGAATCCGACCAGATCTTCTCGTAGGCGTGATCGGACTGCGGGTGCGTCACCACCAGCACGACCTCGTGCTCCGACTGGAGCAACGCCTGCAGAGTCCGGTGACCCCACGTCTGGTACCCGAACATGACCACCCGCATGGGCGTTTCCTCCTCGTGGTGCACGTCACCCGGTCGGGTGAAGCTGAGCCTAACTTAACTTAGGTTAGGGTGACCTTCGTTCGGGTACCGCCACTAGGGGATGGGTAGGTCACAGATGCGGGTCGATACACCGGTCTACGACGTCGTGGGCGTGGGCTTCGGCCCGTCGAACCTGAGTCTCGCGATCGCTCTCGCCGAGCACAACGCGACGGCGGCCACGCCGCTCACGGCGCGGTTCCTCGAGCGGCAGCCCCGGTTCGGCTGGCATCGGGGGATGCTCCTCGACGACGCGACGATGCAGGTGTCGTTCCTGAAAGACCTGGTCACCCTGCGGAACCCGACCAGCGAGTTCAGCTTCGTGGCGTACCTGCACAGCCGCGGCAGGCTCGTCGACTTTGTCAACCACAAGAGCCTTTTCCCGCTGCGCGTGGAGTTCCACGACTACTTCGAGTGGTGCGCGGCGAAGATGGCCGAGCAGGTGCTCTACGGCCAGGAGGTCGCGGCGGTCAACCCGGTCGTGGTCGACGGGGCGGTGGCGTACTTCGACGTCGTGTCCCGGCCGACCGACGGCGGCGAACCGAAGACCGTCCGCGCCCGCAACCTGGTCCTGGCCACCGGTTTACGGCCCAACCTGCCCGACGGCGTGAGCGCGGGCGAGCGGATCTGGCACAACAGCACGCTTCTGCGCGACATCGATAACGTCCCCGAGGCCGCGAAACGCTTCGTCGTGGTCGGCGCGGGCCAGAGCGCCGCCGAGGCGACCGCGTTCCTGCACACCCGCTTCGGCGACGCCGAGGTGTGCTCGGTGTTCTCCCGCTTCGGCTACAGCCCGGCCGACGACAGCGCGTTCGCCAACCGGGTGTTCGACCCGGCCGCGGTCGACGAGTACTACCTCGCGCCCGAAGAGGCCAAGCGCAAGATCATGGGCTACCACGCCAACACGAACTACTCCGTCGTCGACATCGACCTCATCGACGACCTCTACAAGCGGATGTACCAGGAGAAGGTCCTGGGCAAGCAGCGGCTGCGGATGTTCAACGTGTCCCGCCCGGTCGACGTCGCCGACCTCGGCGACCGCGTGCGGGTCACTGTCGAGTCGATGACCTCCGGTGAGCGCACCGTGCTCGAGGCCGACGTCGTCGTCTACGCCACCGGCTACCGCGGTGACGATTCCCTTGCCCTGCTTGGCGACCTGGCGGGCGAGTGCGCCCGTGACGACCAGGGCAGGCTCCAGGTCTCCCGCGACTACCGCGTGCACACCTCCGCGGACATCGCCGCCGGAATCTACGTGCAGGGCGGCGCCACCGAGCACTCGCACGGCATCACCTCGTCGCTGCTGTCCAACAACGCCGTGCGGTCCGGGGAGATCCTCGACGCGATCCTGCGCGGCGACCGGACTCCGGTCCCTGCCGCGGAACTCGCCCTGAGCACGCTCGGCTGATCCGTTCGGCCCACCGGGCGGGCGCGTCTTTGGTTGTATGGGCTCATGCCCGACGACGTGCTGGTCCTCCCGCTCGACGATCCCACCGCCGACCTCGCCACGGTCGGCGGCAAGGGCGCCTCGCTGGCGCGCCTGGTCCGCGCGGGCTTGCCGGTGCCGCCCGGATTCCACGTCACGACCAGCGCCTACCGCGCTTTCGTGGCGGCGGGCGGCGAGCTGCCGCCCGAGGTCGCCTCGGCGATCCTGACCGCGTACCAGGGAGGTCCGGTCGCCGTGCGGTCCTCGGCGACCGCGGAGGACCTGCCCGACCTGTCGTTCGCCGGACAGCACGACACGTTCCTCAACGTCACCGGCCCGGACGCGCTGCTCGACGCGGTCACCCGCTGCTGGGCGTCGCTGTGGACCGAGCGGGCCGTCGCCTACCGGGCGCACAACGGCGTCGAGTCCGATGGTGTCGCCCTGGCGGTCGTGGTGCAGGAACTCGTGCCCGCCGACGCCGCGGGCGTGCTGTTCACCGCCAACCCACTCACCGGCGCGCGCGACGAGCAGGTGATCAACGCCGCCTGGGGTCTGGGTGAGGCCGTGGTGGGCGGCGTGGTCACCCCCGACACCCACCTCGTCGCCGCCGGCCGCGTGGCCGGGCGCGAGATCGCCGAGAAGACGGTGATGACCGTGCGCACCGTCGACGGCACCCGCGAGGAGCCGGTGCCCGAGGACCGTCGCCGCGCCCCCGTCCTCACCGACGCGCAGGCCGTCGAGCTGGCGGCCCTGGGAACGCGGATAGAAAACCTCTATGGCACACCGATGGACGTCGAGTGGGCGCTCCACAATGGACGGTTCAGCATCCTGCAGGCGCGCCCGATCACCACGCTGCGGGTCGAGCCCGAGGTGTGGAACGACAGCCTCGGCGGCGACTACCTCTGGACCTGCGTGAACCTCGGCGAGGCCGTGCCGAGCGTGATGACCCCGGCGACCTGGTCGGTGGTGAAGATCCTGTCCTCGGCCAAGGTCGGCGACTACCGGATCACCGGCAACCTCGGCGGCCGGTTCTACCTCAACCTCAGTGTCTCCACCGCCGCCGCGAGCGCTGTCGGTCTCGGCAAGCTCGCCCGCCGGGCCAGTGAGCAGACACTCGGCCGGATTCCCGAGGGCGTCGAGATCCCGCCGCTGCCGATGTCGCGGCTCGCCGTGCTGCGCGCCGCCGTGCCCTTCGTCCGCGAAGCCATCGCCTACCGCAAGCGCCTGCCGCGGCTCCTCGCCGAGACGCGCGAGCGCTGCGCCTCCCTGCACAAGCGGATCAAGGCCGCTCAGGGGCCGGGCGAACTGGACGCCCTGTGGCGGTCCGACATCGACACCCTGCTCCGCGAGACCTGCCGGGTCCTGGACGCGGGCGCCCGCGGCGCCGGACCCGACAAGCTCCAGGCGCGGCTGACGAAGCTGGTCGGCGCCGACGACACGACCGCGCTGCTCACGGGCCTGCAGGGGGCGGGCGGCGAGTTGGCCAGCCTCGGCCCACTGCTCGGCCTGGCCCAGCTGCGGCGCGGCGAGATCGACCGCGACACCTACGCCGCCACCTGGGGTCATCGCGGCCCCGACGAGTTCGAGCTGTCCGAACCGCGCCCGGCCGAGGACCCGGCCTGGATCGACCGGCTCCTCGACCGCGTCGGCGACCTCGACCCGGAGACCCTGCTCAAGCGGCAGGCCGCGACCCGCGACGACGCCTGGGAACGGCTCGTCGAGCGGCACCCCGGCAAGGCGCCGGCGATCCGCAAAGCCCTCGACAAGGCCGCCGACGTGGCCCGCGCGCGCGAGCGGGCCCGCTCGGAGATGGTGCGCGCGTTCTGGGTGCTCCGCGCGTTCGTCCTGCGCGCGGGGGAACTGACCGGGCACGGTGACGACCTGTTCTTCCTGCCGATCGAGGACATCGTCGCAGTCCTGGACGGTGAGGAGCGCCCGCTGGCGAGAGTTCCGGCCGCTCGTGCCGCCTACGACCGCTACCGCGCGCTGCCCGCGTACCCGACGCTGATCCGCGGCCGGTTCGACCCGGTCGCGTGGGCCGCCGACCCGAACCGCAGGCCCGACCTCTACGACGAGACCGCCGAGCACCAGCCGATGGGCGAGGAGATCACCGGCTTCCCCGGCGCGGCGGGCATCGTCACCGGAACCGCGCGCGTGGTGTCCACTGTGGACGAGGCGGAAGCGTTGCGGGAGGGTGAGATCCTGGTGACCGCGGTGACGAACGTCGGATGGACACCGCTGTTCCCGCGGGCCGCGGCGATCGTCACCGACGTCGGCGCCCCGCTCTCGCACGCGGCGATCGTCGCCCGCGAACTCGGCATCCCCGCGGTGGTGGGCTGCGGCAACGCGACCGCCCGACTGTCCACCGGCGACCACGTCCGTGTCGACGGCGGAAAGGGAACAGTCACACTGGTGGGCGAACCCGACCAGTAGGAGAGCAGTGCCCGACCCCGCCCGATTGCGCGCCGACTGTGCGAACTGCTTCGCGCTGTGCTGTGTCGCGCCCGCCTTCGCCAAGTCGGCGGACTTCGCGATCGACAAGCCCGCGGGCACGCCGTGCCGCAACCTGCTCGACGACTTCCGCTGCGGCATCCACACCAGGCTGCGGACGTCCGGCTTCACCGGGTGCACCGTGTTCGACTGCTTCGGCGCGGGCCAGCAGGTCTCCCAGGTGACCTTCGGCGGCCAGGACTGGCGGTCGGCGCCGAAGCGGGCGAAGCCGATGTTCGAGGTGTTCGCCGTGATGCGGCACCTGCACGAGCTGCTCTACTACCTCGCCGAGGCCGAGTCCCTGGCCCCGAGCATGCGCGACGAGCTCAAGCGAGCCCGCGAGGGCATCGAGGTGCTCACCCAGGGCGACCCGGACAGCCTGCGCGGCCTCGACGTGTCGGTTCACCAGGGCGAGGTGAACGCGCTGCTGCTGCGGGCGAGCGAACTCGTGCGGGCGGGCGTGCCCAGGAAGAAGGAGCGCCGGGGAGCGGACCTGATCGGGGCCAAGCTGCGCGGCGCCGACCTGCGGGGCGCGAACCTGCGCGGGGCCTACCTGATCGGAGCGGACCTGCGGGCCGCCGACCTGCGGCTGGCCGACGTCATCGGCACCGACTTCCGCGACGCCGACCTGCGCGGGGCGGATCTGCGCGAGAGCCTGTTCCTGATCCAGTCCCAGCTCGACGCCGCCAAGGGGAACGCCGAGACGAAGCTGCCGCCCGCGCTCGCGGCGCCATCGCACTGGTGATTCGGTCCTGACTGTCGATCCGGCCGCCTCCCGTTCGTATAGGGGGTAGGAACGACGGAAGGACTCGGACATGTGCAGGATCGTGGTTGTCAACAGCGTGACCCTCGACGGCGTCACGCAAGCCCCAGGGCACCCGGACGAGGACCGCCGCGACGGCTTCGCCCACGGCGGCTGGGCGGCGCCCTACGGGGACTCGGTGTTCGCCGAGGCGATGGCCAAGAGCATGAGCACCACCGGCGCGCTGCTGTTCGGCCGCCGGACCTACGAGCACTTCCACGCGGTCTGGCCGAACCAGCCGGAGCCGAACCCGTTCACCGACGTGCTCAACCGCACCCGCAAGTACGTCGCCTCGCGGACGCTGACCGAACCGCTCCCGTGGCAGAACTCCACCCTGCTCGCGGGCGAGGCCGCGGACGCGGTGCGCGCGCTCAAGCAGCAGCCCGGCAAGGATGTGGTGATACTCGGAAGCGGAGCACTGGTCCGGTCGCTGATGGCCCACGGGCTCATCGACGAGTTCCTGCTCGCGATCCACCCGGTGGTGCTCGGGTCGGGGCAGCGGCTCTTCGACGGGTCCATGGCGTCGCTGCGGCTGACCGAGAGCGTCACGACAACCACGGGCGTGGTCGTGGCGACCTACCGGTCCGAGGAGGGCACTCGATGAAGCAGTACCTGCTCAGCGTCTACCAGCCCGACGGGGACCTGCCGCCCGCGGAGATCCTGGAGCCGATCATGCAGGACCTGGTGGCCTGGAACCAGGAACTGCGCGACGCGGGCGCCTGGGTGTTCGGCGCCGGGCTGCTCCCGCCGAGCACGGCCACCGTGGTCCGGGTGAAGGACTCGGAGCTGCTCCTGACCGACGGCCCGTTCGTCGAGGGCAAGGAACACCTCGGCGGGTTCACCGTGATCGCGGCGCCCGACCTGGACGCGGCGGTGGCGTGGGGCCGCAGGCTCTCCGAGATCACTACCCTGCCGATCGAGGTCCGGCCGCTGCAGGGCACCTGATGGACATCGCCCGCGTCTTCCGCGAGGAGTACGGGCGTGCGGTGTCCGTGCTGGTCCGGGCGTTCGGCGATATCGACCTCGCGGAGGAAGCCGTGCAGGACGCCTTCGCCGAGGCGGTCCGGCGCTGGCCGTCGAGCGGGCCACCGCCGAGCCCGGCCGGGTGGATCATCACCACCGCCCGCAACCGCGCCATCGACCGGGTGCGCCGCGAGTCCACCCGCGACGACCGGCAGGCCGCGGCGGTGCTCGCGGCCGAGGACGAAGGGGAGACCGAGGTGGTGGGCGACGACCGGCTGCGGCTGATCTTCACCTGCTGCCACCCGGCGCTGGCCCCGGCCGCGCAGGTGGCGTTGACCCTGCGGCTGCTCGGCGGGCTGACCACCGCGGAGATCGCCCGCGCGTTCCTCGTCCCCGAGCCGACGATGGCGCAGCGGCTCGTGCGGGCCAAGGGCAAGATCCGCGACGCCGGGATTCCCTACCGGGTGCCGGAGGACCTGGCGGCTCGGCTGCGGCCGGTGCTCGCGGTGGTCTACCTGGTGTTCAACGAGGGTTACGTGGCCAGTTCGGGCCGGGAGCTGGTGCGCGACGACCTGTGCGCCGAGGCGATCCGACTCGGCAGGCTGCTGGTGGAGTTGATGCCGGAGGAGCCCGAGGTGGTCGGACTGCTCGCGCTGATGCTGCTCACCGCCGCCCGCTCGGCCGCCCGCACCGACGCCGACGGCGCCGTGGTGCTGCTGCGCGACCAGGACCGGACCCGCTGGGACCGCGACTTGATCACCGAGGGGCAGGCGCTCGTCCGGTGGTGTCTGAAGCGCGGCGAGCCGGGGCCGTACCAGCTCCAGGCGGCGATCAACGCCGTGCACAGCGACGCCGCGACCGCCGCGGCGACGGACTGGCCGCAGATCGTCGCCCTCTACGACCAGCTCCTCGCCATGACTCCGACCCCGATCGTGGCTTTGAACCGCGCGGTCGCGGTCGCCGAGATCACCGGGCCCAGGGCAGCCCTGGCCATTGTCGATGACCTGAACCTCGACTCGTACTACCTGTTCCACGCGATCCGGGCCGACCTGCTCCGGCGTCTCGGGTGGGTCGAACAGGCGGCCGACGCCTACGACGCCGCGATCGCCCGCGCGGACAACGCCGTGGAGCGCGAACACCTGTGCAGGCGGCGGGAGGCGCTGACCAGTTGAGGGTGTCCGCCGAGTCGGCAGCGGGGTGCCACGGCATGATGCTGGTGTGTCCATTCCGAACCCGCGCACCGTGGTCGCCACCCGGTACGTCACCCCGCTGCGCGAAGGCGGGTCGCTGCCCGGGCTGGTCGAGGCCGACGACCTCGGCATGTACGTCCTGAAGTTCCGGGGCGCGGGCCAGGGGATCAAGGTGCTCGTCGCGGAGCTGATCGTCGGGGAGCTGGCGCGGGCGCTGGGATTCCGGGTGCCGGAGATCGTCCTGGCGGACCTGGACCCCGAACTGGCGCGTGCGGAACCGGACCAGGAGGTCCAGGACCTCCTGCGGGCCAGCGGCGGCCTGAACCTGGGGTTCGACTACCTGCCCGGGTCGTTCGACTTCAACCCGCTTGTGCGCGATCCCGGCCCCGAACTGGCCGCGCGCCTGCTGTGGTTCGACGCGCTGGTGCTCAACGTCGACCGGAGCTGGCGCAACCCGAACCTGCTGCTGTGGCACCGCGACGTCTGGCTGATCGACCACGGCGCCGCCCTCTACTTCCACCACGGCTGGTCGGCGGGCTGGAAGCCGTCGGCGGAGTACCGGTGGGACGGCGGCGACCACGTGATGATGCCGGTCGCCGGTTCGGTCGCCGACGCGGACGCGGAGCTCAAGCCCTTGGTCACCCGTGACTTGCTCGGCGACGTCCTCGCCGTCGTTCCGGACGCGTGGCTTGTGCAGGACGGCATGACTCCCGCCGACATCCGCGCCGCGTACGTCGCCTATTTCGAATCACGGCTGGCGTCCTCGCCGCGCTGGGTCGAGACCCTGGAGGCCGCTCGTGCCGCACGTGTTTGAGTACGCCCTGCTGCGCGCCGTTCCCCGCCAGGATCGGGGCGAGTCGATCAACATCGGAATCCTGCTCTACTGCGCGCCGCTGGATTACCTGCGGTGCCGGACCCACGTGGACGCGGACCGGCTGCGGGCGCTGGACCCCGGCATCGACCTGGAAGTGCTGGCCGACAGCCTCGATCACCTCTGCGGCAGCTGCGAGTCCGACAAAGCCGGCCCGGTCACCGAGATCACGCCGGGTCGGCGTTTCCGGTGGTTGACCGCCCCGCGCAGCACTCTCGTGCAGACCTCGCCCACCCACACCGGCTTGACTAGCGATCCGGATGCTGATCTTGATCGGCTCTTTCGGCGGCTGGTGCTCCCGCCGGAGGCCTGACCGGGGCCGTCCGCGCCGCGGGCCTGCCCGCCGTCCGGATCCGGGCGACCGCCGCCGCCATCGACACGATCGCGATGCCCAGACACAGGAACAGTCCGGGTCCCGCGTTGGTCTCGACGTCCTCCGGTTTGAGGTTGAGCAGCGCGAGCCGGGCCGGGTCGAGGTCCGGCAGGGTCACCCACCGGATGATGACCAGCACCACCGCCGTGACCGCGAGCAGCAGCCACACCACCGACCCACCGGGCAGCCGAACGCCGAACGCCCGCGCCAGCAGCAGTGCCGCGGCGAGGAAGAGGGCGAGGACGGCCAGCCAGGCGACCGGGCCGCTGCTCCACGCGGTCGACGTCGTCCGGAATCCGATCTGCTCCACCATGTCGGCGAACTGGCCGGTGACCCGCTGCCAGGGGAAGAAACTGATGACGAGGGCGCCGAGCCCGGCGAGGATGCCGACCCATTCCAGTGGGCTGAACCGCCCGGTCCGGTCTACCGAAGCCACTCGCGGCCACCTTTCGTGTGTCCGTTTCGAACAGCCAGTATGCGCCCGCACAGGTGACCTCGGCAGCGCGAACCCCGCCCCCAAGATCGACTCAGTAGGCTGGGACGCGACCGATCGCGGGGGGCTGCAGTGGTGCGACTCGACATCGACGCCGACCACGTCCGGTTGACCGGCGCGGGAATCGAGGTCCGGCAGCCGCATCCAGGGGTGGACGAGCGGATCAGGGACCTGGCGTGGCGGGTCGGTCACCGGCCGATTCCCGAGGTGATCCACGACCTCGGAACGGCACTGGGCCAACGGTTTCTCGCCGGTCCGGTGGGAGCCGCGCTCGCCGAGGTGATCAGTCGGGAAGGCCGGACCAGGCTCGCCGTCGCGTGCTCGGCCCCCGACCTCGCCGACCTGCCATGGGAAGCCACGGTCGTGCCGGGCAGGCTGCGGCCACTGGCGCTCGACTCCGTCGACGTCTGGCGGGTCGTGGCATCCCCGGCCCAGGTCGAGCGGCCCGAGGGTCCGCTGCGGATCGTCGCCGCGATCGGCGCGCCGGAGGTGGGTGGTGGCGAGTTGCTCGACTACGAGGACGAGCTGAGCCACATCCTTGACGCCGTCGACCCCAGCCGCGAGCGGCACGCGCTCGTGCGGGTGCTCGAATGGGGCAGCCTCAACGCCATCGCGGCCGCGCTCGCCGACGAACCCTGCGACGTCCTGCACGTCTCCTGCCACGGTCAGCCGGGTGAGCTGGTCCTCGAGACTGACACCGGCGAGGCGGACCGGGTGGACGCCACCCGGTTCATGGGGGCGCTGCCGTCGCATCCCACGCTGGTCGTCCTGGCGGGCTGCTCGACCGCCGTGGCGGCGCGGTCGGACCTGACCGGCCTGGCTCGCGGCCTGGTCGCGGGCGGAACCCCGGCGGTGCTCGCGATGAGCGGGACCGTCAGCGACGACTACGCGACAGCGTTGTGCGCGAAGCTCTACGACACGTTGGCGCGGCCGGGCGGCGTCGACCTGGTCGCCGCGCTGTCGGACGCGCGCCGGGCACTCGCCCGTGACGGGCTCGTCCCGCAGTGGGTGAACCCGGTGCTCTTCCTCGCCGAGGGGGTCACCCCGGTCCTGTCCTGCGGGCCCGGCATGAAGACCGCACGGCCGCCGGTCATCCGAGGCGGGGCGGTCCGCCGGGTCGGCGGCTTCGTCGGCAGGCGGGCGGCGCTGCGCAGGCTGACCGCGGCGGCCGGAGGCATTCTGCTGCACGGCATCGGCGGCGTGGGGAAGACCAGCCTGGCGGCGGAACTGGCCGCCCGGTCGGACATTCCGGTCGTCGCGCTGTCGGGCAAGGTCTATGTGGACACCGTGCTCGACGCCGTCCGCGCGGAGCTGAGCCGCCACTGTGCCGATGATCACCCGCTGCGCGAGGCCCTCACCCTGCTGGCCGACCCGAGGCCGCCGTGGACCGAGCGCCTGGCCCTGCTCGACGGCGTCGCCCCGCCGATCCTGTTGGTGCTGGACAACGCCGAGGACAATCTCGACACCGAACACCGGATCGCGGACCCCGACCTCGCCGGGCTCCTCGACCGCTGGCAGGCATACGGAAAGCTGCTGATCACCAGCAGGCACCCGTTCCCGGTGCACGGCGTCACCGCCCACCACGTCGGGCCGCTGTCCTGGCCGGAGACCCGCAAGCTGATGTGGCGGCTGCCCGCCGTCGACGCGTTGCCGCCCGATGACCGATGGCTGGCCTGGACCCAGCTCGGCGGCCACCCGCGCGCCTTGGAGTACCTCGATGCGGTGCTGCGCGGCGGCGAGGCGCGTTTCGCCGACGTCACCGCCCGGCTCGCGGCTGCCCGCGCGGGCAGGCACGCGGACACCGGCACCGGGCTCGACGGCGCGGTCGCCGAGGTGGGCTCTCTCATCGCCGACGACGTGCTGCTGCCCGACCTGCTCGACCGCGTCGACGCGGTGCCGCTCGCCCGGGCGCTGCTGGTCGGCGCGTCGGTCTACCGCAGGCCCGTCATCAGGACCGGGCTTGACTGGCAGGTCGCCGAGGTAACCGACACAGCCGAGGACGCCGAAGCCGACCTCGACCACCCGCCGCTGACCGTCCCGGCAGGCGTCGAGGAGGCCATCGAACTGCTCGGCAGGCTGGGCCTCTTGGTGCCCACCGAGGATGGATACCTCGTGCACCGGTGGACCGCGGGCGCACTGCACGACCTGACCGCGCGTGACGTGCTCGTCGCCGCGCACGACCGCGCGCAGGCGTTCCGGTGGTGGTTCGTGCGCGCGACCGCCCGCCAGAAGCTCGCCGACATCGAACAAATGCTTGAGTCCCGCCACCACTGCTACGCGGCCGGTGACGTCTCGAACGCGATCGAGGTGACCAGGGTGGTGTCCGGCGAGCTGCTGACCCGCGGGCACTGGGCCTGGGCCGAGCAGCTGTGCACCGACGCCCTCGGCTGGATCGAGGCAACCGAACGGCAGATCGCCGGACTCACGTTGCAACTCGCCAAGATCCGACACGCCCGAGGCGACACCGACCACGCGCATCATCTGCTGACCGAGTCACTGGAGGTCTTCGTCGGCTGCGGCGACCACAGCAATGCCGCCGCGACCCGGCACCAGCTCGCCCTGATCGCCGAGCACCGCGCGGACCTGTTCACCGCCAAGCAGCTGTACCTCGAAACGCTGGCCACGTACGAAGAACTGGGCGACCGCCGGGCCATGGGGGTCGCGCACCACCAGCTCGCGGGTCTCGCGAAGACCGAGCGCGACACGGCGGCCGCGGAGGAGCACTACGAGCGCGCGCTGGCGCTCGCGGAGGACGTCGACGATCTGGAAGGCATCGCCGCCGCCACCCACCAGCTGGGCATCATCGCCCAGAACCGGCACGACCTGGACAAGGCGGCCACGTGTTTCCGGTTCTCCCGCGAGCGGTTCGCCGCGCTCGGTGACCGGGTCAACACCGGGGTGGCTGACATCGCCCTGAGCGACGTCGCGCGCCTGCGCCGGGATCTGCCCGCCGCGGAGGCCCACACCCGCGCCGCCTTGCGCGAGTTCGAGAGCCTGGGCGACCGGGCCCACATCGCCGAGGGCCTGCTGCAGCTGGGATACATCGCCCGCGACCGCGGCGACTACGAGTGGGCCGAGTCCTGCATGAGCTCCGCGGCCGTCCACTTCGAACAGGTGGGGTCGCTCGGACTCGCCGTCTGGGCCTATCGGCTCACCGGCACGCTGCGCACGATGCTCGGCCGCAACCAGGACGCCGTCCACGCCACGCTGCGCTCGAAGCAGCTCAGGGAGCACGCGGGCATGCCTCCTGGTGACGAGGGGGAGTGGCTCGCGCTGCAATGCCGGGAACTGGGGAGGGACGTTTTCCTTGCCACCGCACGGGAATCGGTTGACGCGGCCCAGGCGGCGAACGTGCTCGACCACGCGCTGTGGATCAACGTGCGGATGGACGCCTACGAGAACCAGGGCGGATCGGCGGGCGACTTCCACCGGTTCGGCATGAAGGCAGCGGAACGCCGCGACTTCGGCGAGGCCCTGCCCTTCCTCAAGCAAGCCCTGGCGCGCTATAACGAGATCGGCCACCTCCCGGGCGTCGCGCACACCAGCGAACTCCTCGGCAACGCGTTGGGGGAGCTGGGGGAACCCTCGACCGCCAAGGCGCACTTCCGGACGGCGCTGGAGATCAACCAGCGGCGGAACGTGTCCGAGAACATCGCGGTGAACTACCACCAGCTCGGTCAGATGAGCCAGCGCGAAGGGGCGCACGAGGAAGCAGCGGACTACTTCCGCGCGTCGATCGATATCAAGCAGCGCACCGGGAATCTGCCCGGAGTGGTGAACAGCCTGTTCCACCTCGGGCGGGTCGCGGAGGACCTGGGCGACTGGGCCGAGGCCCGGCGGTGCTACGAGGAATGCCTCACCCTCGATGACCGCCTCGGCGACCGCGGCGGCATGGCCGTCACCCAGGCGCAAATCGGCATCCTGCTCCGCCTCCAGGAACGCCCGGCGGAGGCCGTGCCGTGGCTGGTGACCGCGCTGAAGACCAATCTCGGCCTGCGGTCGGACAACGCGTCACGCAACCTCACCGAACTGCGTCGCAACCGGACAACACTCGGGGAGGACGCTTTCGTCGCCGTCCTCCGCGAACACCTGCCCGCCGACTGGGTGACGCGCGTGCTGTCACTCACCGACATGGTGCCGCGCGCGCAGAACTGAAGGGGTGACTCCGGCCGGAGTCACCCCTTCAGATTCAGCTTCGGGTCAGCGCAGCGTGCCCGGGCGGTTCGGGTCCTGGCCCGGCGGCAGCGGCGGGACACTGGTCTCCGGCGGCGCACCCGGCCCGGCCAGAGTCGGTCCGTCACCCTGCTGCGGCGAACGCTGGACGTCCCCACGCCACGCGCCGGTCTCGTGGCCCTGGCTTTCGATGAACTCCTTGAACCGGTGCAGGTCGCCGTCGATGCGGTGCCCGATCACCCCGAGCGCGGCGCCCGCCTTCTCGGTCAGCGTCTCCGGCTCGTACTCCATCTGGAGGTTGACCCGCGTGGTCCTGTCGTCGAGCCGGTGGAACGTCACCACACCGGACTGCTCCTGGCCCGCCACCGACTTCCACGCGATCCGCTCATCCGGGTGCTGTTCGGTGATCTCGGTGTCGAACTCGCGGTGCACGCCGCCGATCGTGGTCTCCCAGTGGTTGCGCGTGGGCGTGACCTGGATGATCCGGTCCACGCCGTCCATGAACGCCGGGAACGACTCGAACTGGGTCCACTGGTTGTAGACCGTGGACACCGGCGCGGTCACGTCGACAGATTTCTCGATCGTGGTCATTCGCACTCCTAAGGTCGTGGGCTACCTCCGTGACCTACCCCTGATGGCTGAGACCTACACGTGCGGCGGTTGAACCGGTTCCCCCTGGGTAGCCAGAGGCGAGGGAAAGGAGCGACATGATCACTGCCAGGGAACTGATGACAGCGGATGTCACCTGCGTGCGCGCGTCCGACACCGTGATGGACGCGGCTCGCGCCATGGCTCGACTGGGCGTCGGGTCGCTGCCGATCCGGGGCGAGGACGACACGCTCAAGGGGATGCTGACCGACCGCGACATCGTGGTGAAGGTGCTGGCCGAGGGCAAGGACCCAGTGGCCATGCACGCCGGTGAGCTGGCCCAGGGTGACGCGGTGACGGTCGGCGTCGACGACGACGTGGAGGCCGTGCTGAGTGCCATGGCCGAGCACAACGTTCGCCGGGTGCCGGTCCTCGACGGGGACGACCTTGTGGGCATCATCGCGCAGGCCGATGTGGCCCGCGCGCTGCCCGACCGGCCGGTCGGCGACCTGCTGAAGGCCATCTCGACCGACTAGCCGGAGAACGCCGAAACGAGAACCCCCACCGCGCGTCGGGCGCGGTGGGGGTTCTCTGCCACTCGGGATTACCGCCTGCGGCGGTTCGGCGGCTCGTCGACGTCGATGGGCTGCGGCACATCGCGCTGTGGGACACCGCGCTGCGTCACGTTGGGCTGGGCCACGGTGGGCTGTGCTGGGTTGGGCTGTGCCGCGTGGGGCTGTGCCGCGTGGGGCTGCAGCACGTCCCGCTGCGGCACATCGCGCGGCTGCGGCACGTCGTGGGTGCGCGGGTCGATCGGGCTCCTGGGCTCGACCGGCTGGGTTTCGACCGGCTGGGGTTCGCCCCACCGGGTCTCGTCGAGCCGCGCCCGGGCCGGATCCTCGTCCACCTGGGCCTCGTCGGCCGCGGTGTACGTCTCATAGGTCCGCTCGCGGATGGTGAAGCGGCCCAGGGCCACCGCCGCAAGGAACACGATGAGCGCGCCGAGCCCCGTGTGGAACGCCAGTTCGGCCCCCACCTGGGTGGCCGTGGAGCCCACCGGCTCACCGGTGGCGGGCGTGCCGTTGTTCCACAGCTTGCTGACTGCGGGTCCGAGGATGAACCAGGCACCGCCGAGTGCGGCGAGCCAGCCCCAGAACACGCCGCCGCCACGCCGGTTGGTGGCCATCAAGCCAAGACCGCCGAGGAGCACGGCCAGACCGGGCAGGATGTTGAGCACCAGGCGGTTGCTGGTGAACGTCCACGCCGTGTCCGGGGTGTACGCGAGCGAGAGATACGGCCCGATCAGGGGAATCACCGCACCCCACGCCCCGAGCAGAACCAGCAGCAGGCCGTTGATGGCACCACGCCGCCGGGGTACGTCAGAGCTCGTCGTGAGCTCTCTGGATGCGCTGACATCCGGGTCATAGCTGGTCATCAGGTACTCCTTCCGACACCAGCCAGGTACCCAGGGTGGCGCCGGTTCATACCTGAATGGCGCTCACGGCTGGGTGATTCCCTCGCGCAGCGTCTCCAGGGTCTTGCTGAGCAGGCGCGATACGTGCATCTGGGACAGGCCGACCCGGTTGGCGATCTCGGTCTGGGTGAGATTGCCGTAGAAGCGCAGCACCAGGATCCGGCGTTCCCGCGCGGGCAGGCGGTCCAGCAGCGGCCGCAGCGTCTCGTTGTTCTCCACCTCGTGGAACGCCTCGTCCTCGACGCCGATCCGGTCGGCGACGGGCGCGGAGTCCTCGTCGGGGCCGAGCATCTCGTCGAGCGACCGGGAGCGGTAGACCGCGCCCGCTTCGAGGCCCTCGTACACCTCTTCGGTGGAGATCCCCAGGTGGGCGGCGATTTCGCTGGGCGTCGGCGCGCGACCGAGGGTCTGGGAAAGCTTCGAGCCCGCCGCGCTCACCGCGAGGTGGCGTTCCTGCAGCCTGCGCGGCACCCGGATGGCCCACCCCGAGTCGCGGAAGTACCTGCGCACCTCGCCCATCACGGTGGGGATGGCGAAGGACAGGAAGTCCGTGCCCCGGTCGGGGTCGAAGCGGTCGATCGCGTTGAGCAGGCCCACGGTCGCCACTTGCAGCAGGTCGTCGTGCGACTCGCCGCGGTGGCTGAACCGCTGCGCGATGTGTTCGGCGATGGGGAGATGCCCGGTCACGAGCTCCTCCCGGAGGACGGCGCGCTCCGGGGAGTCGGGGGGCAGCTCCGCCATCGCCTCGAACAGTGGCCGCAGGTGTCCGTACCCCTCCGACGAGTCTCGGTAGGCGGCGCTGGTCAACTGCGGTTGGGTCATGCCCGCTCCCGTTCCAGGCTGGGGTGTCCACGTGGTTCGTCGTAGATTGGTGGACTACCACCGATCAATGAACCTCAAGCGCCCACGACCGGGTACGGTCGGATAATGCCTGGTCAGAGCCGTGTCAGCGCGGGTGGAGCTCGGCGGCGACCACGCGCGCGATGTCGGCGACGATGCGATTTTGTCCAGGAATGGTCGGATCGGTCCGGGTCGTGTAGACGGCGATGACCAGCGGCGCCCCGCCGGGCGGCCAGGTGACCGCGATGTCGTTGAGGGCGCCGTAGTCGCCGCCGCCGGTCTTGTCGCCGGTCGTCCAGTCCTTCGGCAGCCCCGCCCGGATCCGCTCGTCGCCGGTCTTGTTGCCGATCAGCCAGCCGGTGAGCTCGGCCCGGTCACTGGGGTGCAGTGCGTCGCCGAGGACAAGTTTCCGCAGGTCCCGCGCGATGGCGTCGGGCGTGCTGGTGTCGCGCGGGTCGCCGGGGAGGTTGGTGTTGAGGTCGGTCTCGTAGCGGTCGAGGCGGGTCCAGCGGTCACCCAGGGTGCGGGCGAACTCCCCGATGCTTGAGGGGCCGCCGAGCAGGCGCAGCAGGAGATTGGCCGCGGTGTTGTCACTGGTGGTCATGGTGGCCGCGCACAGGGCGCGCACGGTCATGCCGGTGTCGACGTGCAGTTCGGTGACGGGAGAGTGGGTCACGAGGTCGGCGTGGGTGTAGTGGATCACCCGCTCCATCAGGCCAGGGTCGGCGGTGCGCGCTTCTTGCAGGATCGCGGCCGAGGCGAGGCACTTGAAGGTCGAGCAGAGCGCGAACCGTTCGTGCGCTCGGTAGCGGATGGTTTTGCCGGTACCGGTGTTGATCGCGGTGACGCCGATGCGGCCGGGGTATTCGGCTTCGAGTTCTCGCAGGGTGCGCTGGGCGCTGGTCGCGGCGGCTTGGCCTGCGGTCGCGACGAGGAGGGGGGCGGCGAGAGCGGCGGTGAGGAGGGTGCGGCGTTTGTGATCAAGTCCCATGGTTGGAAAGGTACAGACCATGGGTGTAGAAGGTGTGGAGATCAGGTGATGGCGAGGTGGCCCGCATCCGGTGTGTCCCACCATCGCGGCGACTCGAGCTCCCCGTTCTCCGGGTCGGCGAAGAAGAACGGAACCCCCAGCCGTTCGGCCACGGCCTGGCCCTTTGACGCCGCTTCCTCACCCTGATCGTCGCCGCGGAACACGGCGAGGCAGACCTCGTCGAACGCATCGTGGTGGCGACTCGGCCCTCGCACGATCACGCTCAGGCAGATCATCCAGCCCCACGAATCGCCGTCCCGATAAGCCTCGACCACGACCGGTGGCTCGCCGAGTGTCGTGGCCTCGGCGAGCATCTCCTCGACTGTGGTCTCCGGTGGCACCGTGACGCGGCCCTGCTCGATCAAGACGCCGTACCGGTAAGCCACCAGCTCTTTGCCAAGCGGGATGCTTGGTTTGGGCTTGATGCCGGACTTGTCGCGAAGGGCGACGATCGCGAGGACCACCCGCCGCTGGCAGACGAGTTCATCGATCTCGTCGCGGACCGACGCGGGCGTCATCGCCCAAGCGGTCCGTGCCTCACCGTGATGGCAGGGCCGGCCTTCGGCAATGGGGCCGCATAGGTCGCAGTCGTCTTCCACCGCACCATTGTGACCCCCGGGTCGGCAGTCTTTGTCACCCAGCCTTGCCGCGTAGGAGTTGTTCGAACGGGATGGGGTCGTCGAATCCGTTCGTCTTGGCCCTGGATGGTTTGCCGCTGACCAGGTCGGCGAGTTCGGTGCCCGCGCGGGCCACTCGATCCGCCAGGCCCTGGTCGTGGCCGCCCCAGTCCTCCGTCGCCGCGAACACCGCTGTCGGGGTCACGATTGCGCGTAGGTAGGCGAACATCGGGCGTAGGGCGTGTTCCAACGCGAGTGAGTGGCGGGCGGTTCCGCCGGTTGCTCCGAGTAGGACTGGTTTGCCCGCCAGGGAATCCGGTTCCAGCACATCGAAGAAGGACTTGAACAGGCCGCTGTAAGAAGCGTTGAAGATCGGGGTGACGGCGATCAGGCCGTCCGCTTCGGCGACCGTGTCGATCGCCGTTCGCAAGGCGGGTGGTGGGAAGCCGGTCAGGAGGTTGTCGGCGATGTCGTGGGCGTGTTCGCGCAGGTTGACCACCCGCACCTGCGCGGGCACCGTCCGCTGGACCGCCGCCGCGAGGCGGTCGGCCAGCAGGCGGGTGGACGACGGTTCGCTGAGACCCGCGGACACCACGGCGATGGTCGTCATCGGGTGGCCTCCACGGTCGACGCGGCGAGCAGGGTCTGGTGGGTCGGCGCCTCGGGGACGTGGGCCGGGCGGAGCGCGGCGAATTCCTTGCGCAGTACCGGGATCACTTCCTCGCCGAGCAGGTCGAGCTGTTCCAGCACCGTCTTGAGCGGCAGGCCCGCGTGGTCCACAAGGAACAGTTGCCGCTGGTAGTCGCCGAAGGAGTCGCGGAAGGACAGAGTCTTGTCGATGACCTCCTGCGGGCTGCCGACGGTCAGCGGCGTCTGGTCGGTGAAGTCCTCAAGGGACGGTCCGTGGCCGTAGACCGGCGCGTTGTCGAAGTACGGGCGGAACTCGCGGACCGCGTCCTGGGAGTTCTTCCGCATGAACACGTGCCCGCCGAGGCCGACGATCGCCTGCTCCGCCTTGCCGTGCCCGTAGTGCTCGAAGCGGCTCCGGTAGAGGTTGACCAACCGGATGAAGTGTTCCTTTGGCCAGAAGATGTTGTTCGCGAAGAACCCGTCGCCGTAGTACGCGGCCTGCTCGGCGATCTCCGGGCTGCGGATCGAACCGTGCCAGACGAACGGCGGCACACCGTCGAGCGGGCGCGGGGTCGAGGTGAACGAGCGCAGTGGCGTGCGGAACCTGCCCTCCCAGCCGACGACGTCCTCGCGCCACAGCCTGCGCAGCAGGGCGTAGTTCTCGATCGCCAGGTCGATGCCGTCGCGGATGTCCTTGCCGAACCACGGGTAGACGGGTCCGGTGTTGCCGCGGCCCATCATCAGGTCGACCCGGCCGCCCGCGAGGTGCTGCAGCATCGCGAAGTCCTCGGCGATCTTGACCGGGTCGTTCGTGGTGATCAGCGTGGTCGAGGTGGACAGGATCAGCCGCTCGGTGCGCGCGGCGATGTAGCCCAGCATCGTGGTGGGGGAGGACGGCACGAACGGCGGGTTGTGGTGCTCGCCGGTCGCGAACACGTCCAGTCCGACCTCCTCGGCCTTGAGCGCGATCGTGACCATCGCCTGGATGCGCTCGGCCTCCGTGACGGTCGTCCCGGTGGTCGGGTCGGTCGTCACATCGCCGACGGTGAAGATCCCGAACTGCATGTCCACGCCTCTTCCCAGTAGGTAGTTCAGCTCTCAACTATACCGAACAAGACCTGATCACCCGGTATTCCCCAACCGGCGCCGACGGATGCCTCCTCTTACGATCCGACCGTGAGCGAATCGGAGGGCGGGAGCACGCTGACGGTCGTCCTGGCCGGGGCGATGAACCTCGCCATCGCCGTCATGAAGCTCATCGCGGGCGTGATCACCGGCTCGGCGGCGATGCTGGCCGAGGCCGCGCACTCGGTCGCCGACACGTTCACCGAGTTGCTGCTCCTCACCGCGCTCAAGGTGTCCGACCGGCCGGCCGACCGCCGCCATCCGTTCGGCTACGGCAAGGCGCGGTACTTCTGGTCGCTGCTGGCGGCGGTGTCGATCTTCGTCTCGGGCGCGGTGTTCGCGCTCTACGAAGGCTTCTCCACTATCTTCGGCGAGCCGGAGGAGTCGACTTCGGCGCACGTGGCGTACATCGTCCTGATCATCGCCTTCGCGCTGGAGACCGTCTCCTGGACCCAGGCGCAGCGCCAGGTGCGCCGCGAGGCCGCCGAGCGGGGCCGCACCCTCCTCGGGCACCTGCGCCACGGCGACGACCCGACGTCGAAAACCGTGCTGTACGAGGACTCGGCCGCGCTGCTCGGGCTGCTGATCGCGTTCTCCGGCATCGGGCTGCACCAAATCACGGGATCCTCGGTGTGGGACGGCATCGCCTCGGTGGCCATCGGCTTGCTGCTCGCGTTCGTCGCCTACCTCCTCGGGCGGACCAACGCGGGCCTGCTCATCGGCCGCCAGGCCTCGGCCGACCTCGTCTACGCGATCCGCGACACCCTCGCCGCCGCCCGCGAGATCGAAGCCGTGGTCGACCTGCAGACCATGCTCATCGGCACCGACCGCGTCCTGGTCTGCGCGCGGGTGGACTTCGACGACGCGCTCACCGCCGCCGACCTGGAACGCGCCTGCGTGCGGCTGGCGACCGACCTGGCCGCGGCCTACCCCGTCATCGCGGAGGTGTTCATCGAACCGGTTCCGCGGTCCGACGTGGCCCTTCGGTCGGCTGTCCTGGCCCGCTACGGCAAGCGGTAAAGCCGGCCGGCCCCCTGCGATCGTATGAACGAATGGTTAACGTAGGTTTGCGTCGTTCCGGTCGTCGGGGGAGGGGTTTTCGGTGGATGTGTCTGTGCTGGTCACCATCGTGGTGGTGACCGCGCTGATCTTCGACTTCACGAACGGCTTCCACGACACGGCCAACGCGATGGCCACGTCGATCGCCACGGGCGCGCTGCGCCCGAAGGTGGCCGTGGCGCTGTCGGCGGTGTTGAACCTGGTGGGCGCGTTTCTGTCGGTCGAGGTCGCGAAGACGATCTCGGGCGGCCTGGTCGACGACGCGGCGATCACCCCCGCGGTGGTGTTCGGCGGGTTGGTCGGGGCCATCGTCTGGAACCTGCTGACCTGGTACGTCGGCCTGCCGTCGAGTTCCTCGCACGCGCTGTTCGGCGGACTCATCGGCGCGACCTGGGTGGCCGCGGGCAGCGACGCCGTGCGGTTCGCCAAGCTGGCGGAGAAGGTGCTGGTCCCGGCCCTCGCCGCGCCGCTCATCGCGGGTCTGGCGGGCATGGTCGCCACCTACCTGGCCTTCCGTATCACCCGCCGGGCCACCGCGAGCCGCACACCGCGCGGCTTCCGCATCGGCCAGATCGCCTCGGCGTCGATGCTGTCGTTGGCGCACGGCACGAACGACGCGCAGAAGACGATGGGCATCATCACCCTCACCATGATCAGCGCGGGCACCCTGCCCAAGGACTCCGGCCCGCCGGTGTGGGTCATCGTGAGCGCGGGCGTCGCCATCGCCCTGGGCACCTACCTCGGCGGCTGGCGGATCATCCGCACCCTGGGCCGGGGCATCACCGACATCGGCGCCCCGCAGGGCTTTGCCGCCCAGGCCAGCGCCACCGCCGTCATCCTGACCTCGTCGCACCTGGGCATCGCGCTCTCGACCACGCACGTCTGCTCCGGCGGCATCCTCGGCGCGGGCCTCGGCACGCCGCAGGCGAAGGTGCAGTGGGGAACCGCGGGCCGAATGATCCTGGCCTGGGTGATCACGCTGCCCGCCGCGGGCCTGGCAGGCGCCCTCGCCGGTGTCGTCGCCGAGTCCGGGACGTTCGGCACCATCGTGGTCGCCGTGGTCGGACTGGCGTTCGGCCTGGGCATCTACATCCGCTCGCGGCGCGACGTCGTCGGCGCGCACAACGTCAACGACATCCCGGTCGAACCCATCCCCGGTGAGACGGTCGAGACCTCGGGGGGCAGCCGATGAACATCAACTGGTCGCTGCTGGTCGAGGTTCTCGTCGTCGCCTTCGGCACGGCGCTGGGGACCGTGGTCCTGTTCTCGCTGGGGGTGCGCGGCTGGTCCGACCACGCCGACGCCCGCGAGAAAGGCGGGTCCAGTGTCGTCGGTATCGCCATGGCGGCGGTGAGTTTCGCGCTGTGCGCGGCGATCGTGGCCTTCGGCCTCTGGATCATCGTCGCAGGCTGACCCGCCCGGCCGGTCGGTAGGTCTGCAGGAGCACGTTGGGGCCGACGTTGCGCGACTCCACCAGCTCCAGGTCCGAGGTGCCCGCGCCGCCGTTGAACAGGCGCCATCAGCTCGTCGAACTTGAACTGCTCGCCGTCCGGGGCGGGGGACTTGAAGCTCCAGCCGCCATGCTCGAAGCCCTCGGCGCCGCCCGGGTCCTCGATGACGCCGCTCACTCACCCGACGAGCGCTCCACCGCGGAATCGACAGACCGCGACAAAGTAGTTTCGAGAAACTTCCAACCGAGACCGGAGGACCGCCCATGCGCGCCGTCGTGATCACCGAGTTCGGCGTGAAACCGCTGGTCGAAGAGGTGACCGAACCCAAGCCGAGCCGCGACGGGGTCGTCGTGCGAGTCGAGGCGACCGGCGTCTGCCGCAGCGACTGGCACGCGTGGCAGGGACACGACCCGAGCGTCGCGCTGCCGCACGTGGCCGGGCACGAACTCGCGGGCCGCATCGTGGAAGTCGGGCCCGAGGTCCACGGGTGGCGGCTGGGGGAGCGGGTGACAGTGCCGTTCGTCTGCGCGTGCGGCGCCTGCCCCCAGTGCGCGAGCGGCAACCAGCAGGTGTGCGACCGGCAATTCCAGCCCGGCTCCACCCATTGGGGCTCCTTCGCGGAGTTCGTGGCGCTCGACCACGCCCAGGCGAACCTGGTCCGGCTCCCCGAGTCGATCGACTCGGCCGCCGCGGCGGTTCTCGGCTGCCGCTTCGGCACCGCGTACCGGGCGGTCCTGCGCCAAGGCGCGGTGCGGGCCGGGCAGTGGGTCGCGGTGCACGGGTGCGGCGGCGCGGGCATCTCCGCCGTGCTCCTCGCCGTCGCGGCGGGCGCCCGGGTCGTGGCCGTGGACCTGTCCCGCGCGGCGCTCGACCTGGCGTCGTCGCTGGGGGCGGAGGCGGTGATCGACGCCGGGGAGACCGACGTCGCGGCGGCCGTCCGTGACGTCACCGGCGGCGGCGCCCACGTGTCGCTCGACTGCGTCGGTCACCCGGCGACGTGCGCTGCTTCGGTTGCGTGCCTGCGCAAACGCGGCAGGCACGTGCAGGTCGGGCTGATGCCGCCGTCCCTCGGTGTCGCGCCGATCCCGATGCACCAGGTGATCGCCGACGAACTCGTCCTGTTGGGAAGCCACGGTGTCCAAGCGCACGAATACCCGGCGATGCTGAGCATGGTCGAGCAGTCCGGTATGGACCTCTCGCGACTGGTGGGGCCCCGGATCGGCCTTCTCGGCGTGCCGGACGCGCTGGCCGCGATGAACGACGCCGTGCCCGGTCGGGCCGGGGTCACGGTCGTCGAACTCTGAGCACGCTCAGATCGCGTCGTCGAGCAGGACTTCCTCGGGCTCCTCGGCGTCCTCGGTCGGGTTGCCCTCGGCGATGATCCGCCGGTAGCGCAAGGCGATCTCCAAGGACAGGCGCTCCTCCGGATCGGCCAGGCGGTCGCCGAGCAGCTGCTCGAGCTGGTGCATGCGGTAGCGCACGGTCTGGGGGTGCACGTCTAGTCGCGTGGCGATCTCGTTGATGCCGCCGCGGGTCTCCAGCCAGGCGAGCAGGGTGCTCTCCAGCCGCTCCCGCTGCTTGGCGGTCAGGTTCTCGAACGGGACCAGAACCCGGCCGGTCAGGTGCGAGACCAGGAACTCGTCCGACATCAGGGCCAGCGTCGAGAGGTGCTCGGCGCACAGCGTGATGTTCTTGTCCGGCAGCACACCGCGGTGCACGAGGGTCATCGCCTTGCGCGCGCAGCGCAGCGACAGGATGGCGTCTCCCAGTGCCACCGTCGGGCCGACCGCGGCCCGCCTGCCGCGCAGTTCCTTCTCCAGCCGGGCGAGGTGGCGGTCCGGATCGGCCACGACCAGGCACGGCTCGGTGCTCTCCATGTCGACCAAGACCTCGGGGCCCAACGCGGTGGCGGGCAGCCGGTGCTGGTCCTCGCGGTATTCCAGGGAGATGACCGCGACCCGCTGGGGCAGTTCCCAGTCGGTCACGCCCGCCAGGTCGGCGAGCGACTGCCGGGCCACGGGCGGGTCGGACAGGATCATCTTGAGCAGCTGCCTGCGTCGACGCTCCAGCGCGCCGGTCGAGCGGGCCTGGGCCGCGGTGTACCCGGCGATGGCCGCGGTGCACAGCTCGTCGACCCAGGCGAAGATCGCGTCGGCCAGCGCGAAAAGCACATCGTGGGGGATGCCGACGGACCGCCCGGCCGCGCTGAGCTGCCGCCAGACGACGCGGGCACCGACCCGGACCGCCGTCTGCAGCGAGTCCATCGTGCGGCCTTCGAGGAATTCGACCCGACCCGC
The DNA here is from genome assembly GCF_004362515.1 of Actinokineospora alba. Taxonomy (NCBI): domain Bacteria; kingdom Bacillati; phylum Actinomycetota; class Actinomycetes; order Pseudonocardiales; family Pseudonocardiaceae; genus Actinokineospora; species Actinokineospora alba. Next base: position 4,993,454 of record NZ_SNXU01000001.1, read on the forward strand.
GTAGCGGAACGCCGCCTCCCAGTCCGCCTGCTGGGCGTTGGGGTCGAGGATGTTGTCGAAGCACTTGACCACGGCCATGTCGACCGCGCCGACCAGGACCTCCCGGAACTTGCCGTCGAGCGGCTGGGCGTAAGCGGGAACCGCGCGCTGGATCTCCAGGACCGCGGCCTTCACCAGGTGCGGCGCCATGGGCCGGAGCTTGTGTGCCAACTCCGGCGGGATCATCCGCCACATCTTCAGCGCGGCGTCGGTCCGATGCCGGGAACGCAATCGGGCCGGGTCATCACCATTGACCGGTTCGACTTTCCGCAGCGCCGTCGCCGTCAGATCGGCACGCGGGCTTCGCCCGTTCAGTTCGGTCATTAACCCACCTCGTAGGGGAGAATGTGGTGGAACCACCGGGGCGCCGCGGCGGTGTTTGCTCGAATGACGATAAATTCAGCGGATTCAAGTGTCAAATAGCGGACCGCGGCCCGCGTGTCCATGCCAACGATCGGGCGGTTGGCGTAGCGGAGTTTGTGTGAGACGGATAGTGCGAACGTCAGGGGCTGTTCGAACGTGACAAAGCTACCCAGGGTGCCGTTATCCCAAGTTTGCCTGAGGTTTCGGCTACGCTTCGTGACTGTTCGTCTCGCCCTGCGACCTCCGGGCGGTCCTTGTCACCACCGGGCAAAACGGTTGATCGGAATTGCTTTCCACTGACAATTGTGTCGGTTTACCTGCGGAATCCGGTATTGCGAGCCGATCTACCGGCGGGTACGTTGCCTCCATATACCGGAGCCGTTTCGATGTAATTGTCGGCGTGGCTTTGTAGTACGCCCCTCCAGTAATTGCCGGTCCCCGTTTTTGCGCGGTTGGAGAACAAATGACTCAGCGGAAGTTAAAACCGAGGCGTCTCGCCGCCGTGCTGGCGGGTCTCACCGTCACCGGCCTGGTGACGACCAGCCTGTTCGTCTCAGCGGGTGGTGCCGCCGCGGCCGAACTCGACCTCAACTACGGCTGCACCTTCCCCTTGATCGACGTGCAGCCGGTCAAGGTGCACATCAACGCCAGCATCCCCGACACGATCACCGTGGGCGTGCCGACTGGCGAGTTCACCATCGAGGCGCTGTCCACCCTCAATGAGGACACCACGACCGGCCTGAAGCTGGTCAAGGTCGCCACGATCGAGGGTTCGGCCATCTCGACCGCGCACATCACCGCGCCGGGCTTCGACACCGACCTCGACGTTCCGGTCACCGTGGAGAAGACCGCGGTCCCCGCGAGCGGCGGCTTCACCGTGCGCGCGACCGGCAAGACGCCGTCGCTGAAGTTCCCCCAGGCGGGCCCGATCAAGATCACGGTCCACGACCTGATGCTGAACATCACCGCACGGAAGGCCGACGGCACCCTGGCCAGCATTCCGCCGTCGAACCCGTTCGAGGCGCCGTGTGTCCAGGACCCGGGTCAGAACAACGTGCTGAAGGAAGGCCAGATCCTTCCGAAGCCGACCACTGAGCCCACGACGCCAACGACGACTGAGCCCACGACGACTCAGCCCACGACGACTGAGCCGACCACGACTGAGCCGACGACGACCGAGCCCACGACGACTGAGCCGACCACGACTGAGCCGACGACCACTGAGCCGACGACGACTGAGCCCACGACGACTCAGCCCACGACGACTGAGCCGACGACCACTGAGCCGACGACGACCGAGCCCACGACGACTCAGCCCACGACGACTGAGCCGACGACCACTGAGCCGACGACGACCGAGCCCACGACGACTCAGCCCACGACGACTGAGCCGACGACCACTGAGCCGACGACCACTGAGCCGACCACGACTGAGCCCACGACGACTCAGCCGACGACCACTGAGCCGACCACGACTCAGCCGACGACGACTCAGCCGACCACGACTGAGCCCACGACGACTCAGCCCACCACGACCAAGCCGCCCACAGACGTCATCGAGATCTCGTACACCGTCAAGGGCAAGACCTACATCAAGAAGCTCAACGCCTCCGCGGTGATCGGACCGGGCAGGCTCGACGCCAAGGTCAAGCTGGCCGAGGGCACCTTCGCCGGTGACCTGAGCCTGCCCAGCACGAAGATCAATTTCGCCCTGTTCGGGTTCCTGCCCGCGCAGGCCTCGGTGAAGATCGTCCCCGCGGGACAGGTCACCGGCACCATCGCCGCCGACGGCTCGGTCAAGTCGAACGTCGCCGTCGATCTGCTGCTGGTCGATGTCAAGGTGTTCGGGCTCCCCATCGTGGGCGGCTCGTCCTGCAAGTCCTCGACGTCGGTTGCGCTCGCCTCGAACCCGGGCTTCAACCCGGCCACGGGCGGCACTCTCAGCGGCACCTACGACATCCGGCCGTTCGCCAACTGCGGCATGTTCACCTCGGTGATCAACAGCCTCACGGCGGGCCCGGGCAACAAGATCGAGATCGCGCTGACGAAGAAGTGATTCCGCCGCGCGACGTGTGACCCCCGCTCGCTCCGGTGCGGTTCATCCGCACCGGAGCGGGCGGTCGGCGCGACCGCGCCACAACACCCCGCGCGCCGCGCCAGGCGAAGTCAGCAGACACGGAAGAGGACCGATGAGGATTGGTATGAAATCGACGAAGTTGGCCGCGGGGCTGTCCGGCGTCCTCGCCGCCGGGATGGTCGCCGCGGGACTCCTTGTCGGCGCCGGGACCGGTGCGGCGGCCCAGCAGGTCGATGTCGACAAGACGCTGGACTTCTCCTGCCCCTTCCCGCTGCTGGGCATGCAGACGCTCAAGACCAGGATCCAGGCCACCTTCACCCTGCCCGCCGCTCCCGGCGACCCGGTGAAGACCTCGAACTTCAAGACGACCGCCACCGTGCCCGCGACCTCGACGGTCGGCCTGCGTGAGGTGGCCGCGGCTACCCTCGAGGGCACCGCGGACGCGGCGGTCAACGTCGCCACCGGCGGCGCGAACCTGAACATCAGGCTCCCCGGCCTGGCCGTCGCGAAGACCACGATCCCCGAGAGCGGGCCATTCGCCATGGCCGTCACCGGGTCCGTCCCGGAGTTCGCGCCCGAGCCCGGCCCGGTGTCGGTGACGATGAAGGGCTACACCGCCTTCGTCTCGCCGAAGAAGGCCGACGGCAGCTACACCGGTATCGGCGACATCGTCTCGCCGTGCACCCTCGTTCCCGGCCAGAACCCGGAGCTGCTCAGCTTCGTCGCGGGCGGCGGTGGGAGCACCACCGTCACCACGTCGCCGCCGCCGAACGGGGTGAAGTACGGCTACGCCATCAAAGGCAAGTCGAACCTCAAGAACCTCACCGGTGACGTCCCGATCTTCGGGACCATCGACGCCGAGCTGGTCCTGGCGACCAAGCAGTTCACCGCCGCGCTGGCGCTGAACCCCACGACCGCGAATCTGACCATCATGGGCTTCCTGCCCGTGGTGTCCAAAGTGGAATTCGAGAACGTCGGACAGACGTCCGGGAACATCGATGCCACCGGCGTGCTGAGATCGGCTTCCAAGGTCACGATCAAGCTCCCGCAGGTCTCCCTGTTCGGCTTCCCGATCAGCCAGAGCGCGGACTGTAAAACCGTTGCCCCGTCGGACATCGCGCTGCAGTCGGCCGCGGACTTCGACGTCATCGCAGGCGGCAGGCTCACCGGCACGTACGCCATCGCTGCGCTCAAGGGCTGCGGCGGCTTCAACGACTACATCAGCGGCTTCGTCGCCGCGGACGGCAACAAGCTCGACCTGACACTGACCGCTAAGTAGCACCAAGGGTGCGCACGTGAAAGAGGACCTATGAGGACACGGATGAACGGGAAGATGGCCGCCGGAGTGGCCGCCACGGCAACGGTCGCGGTGGTGGCCGGGTTGTTCGCGAGCAGTGGGACCGCGTCCGCGGCCGCGAGCCTGGACCTGAACTACTCCTGCACCTTTCCGCTGATCGATGTGCAGCCGGTCAAGGTGCACATCAACGCGGCCATCCCCGACACCATCACCGTGGGCGTGCCGACCGGCGAGTTCACCATCGAGGCCTTGTCCACGCTGAACGAGGACACCACGACCGGTCTGAAGCTGGTCAAGGTCGCGACGATCGAGGGCAAGGCCATCTCGACCGCGCACATCACCGCGCCCGGTTTCGACACCGATCTCGAAGTTCCGGTCACCGTGGAGAAGACGTCGATCCCCGCGTCGGGCGGGTTCACCGTCAAGGCCACCGGCAAGACGCCGTCGCTGAAGTTCCCGCAGGCGGGCCCGATCAAGATCACGGTCCACGACCTGATGCTGAACATCACCGCGAGGAAGGCCGACGGGTCGCTGGCGAGCATTCCGCCGTCGAACCCGTTCGACGCGCCGTGTGCTCAGGACCCGGGTCAGAACAACGTGTTGAAGGAAGGCCAGATCCTTCCGGGCGGTGGCGGCGGCACCACCACGCCGACCACGCCGTCGTCCACGACGACTCAGCCGACCAGCTCGACCCAGCCGACGACGACTGAGCCGACCAGTTCGACTCAGCCCACGACTGAGCCCACGACGACTGAGCCCACGAGTTCGACTCAGCCCACGACCGAGCCGACGACGACTGAGCCGACCAGCTCGACTCAGCCCACGACCGAGCCGACGACGACTGAGCCGACCAGTTCGACTCAGCCGACCACTGAGCCCACGACGACTGAGCCCACGAGTTCGACTCAGCCCACGACTGAGCCGACGACCACTGAGCCGACCAGCTCGACCCAGCCGACGACCGAGCCCACGACGACTGAGCCGACCAGCTCGACCCAGCCGACCAGCTCCACGCAGCCCACGAGCTCCACGCAGCCGACCAGTTCGACGCAGCCGACGAGCTCGACCCAGCCGACCACCGAGCCGACGACGACCGAGCCGACCACCACCGAGCCGACGACCACCACGGTCACGACGCTGCCGGTGGTCAACACCTCGATCCCGTCCGGTGGTGGTGGCGGCTACGTCCCCACGAACACCAGCTCGAACGGCGAACTCGCCAACACCGGTTCGTCGGTGGCGTGGCCGCTCGGCATCGGCCTGCTGCTGATCGGGTTGGGCGCCAACATGATCCTGGTGATGCGCTTGCGCGCCCGCCGTCGCTGACAGTCCACAGGGGACGCCCGGTGCGCGTCTGACCCGCACCGGGCGTCCCCATCCACCTACTTCCACTACTGACTCGGAGGTCGAGCGGTGCGCTCTCTCTTCACTCACTCCTCGCAAAAGGCGGCGCGGCGCAAATCCCGGCTCTCCGCTCTCGCCACGGTTCTGATGGTCGCGGCTTCGGCCGTGGCGCTCGCCGCCACCCCGTCCGCGGCCGCCGGCCCGGCTCCCGCCGACCCCGGCCCGAACGACGACTCGTTCTACACCCCACCGTCGCCCCTGCCCGCGGGCGCGCCCGGTGACGTCATCCGCTGGCGGCCGAGCCCGGCGCCGCAGTTCACCGGCACGGTGAACTCCTGGCAGGTCATGTACCTGTCCGCCGACGAGGACGGCGCCCCGAACGCGGTCACCGGGACGATCCTGGTGCCCAAGACCGCGAACCCGGCCACCGCCCCCATCGTCAGCTTCGCCTCCGGCACCCACGGCGGCGCTTTCCGCTGCGCGCCGTCGTCGATGCTGGCCGTCGGCGCGGGCTACGAGCGCCCGGCGATCGCCGACATGCTCAAGGCCGGTTACGCGGTCGTCATGACCGACTACGCGGGCTACCACGTCAAGCCGAAGACCACCTACATCACCGGCCTGTCCGAGGGCCGCGCGGTGATCGACATGGTCCGGGCGGGCCAGAAACTGCCCGCGGCCAAGCTTTCCACGACCGCCCCGGTGTTCTTCCGCGGCTACTCCCAGGGCGGCGGCGCGGCCCTGTGGGCGGGCCAGCTGCAGCCCGAGTACGGCCAGGACGTCAAGCTCGCGGGCGTCGTCGCCGGCGGTGTCCCGGGTGACTTGGTCCAGGTCACCCTCAAGCTCGACGGCAGCCGCGGCTTCGGCTTCCTGCTGTACGCCTTGGTGGGCCTCAACAACGCCTACCCGGAGATCAACCTGGCCTCTTACTTGAACGACGCCGGCCGCGCCGCGGTCGCCGACGTCGAGAACGAGGCGTGCACCTTGGAACTGGTGGTGAAGTACAAGAACAAGGCCCTGTCCGAGTTCACCACCGACACCCCGGTCCAGGAGGCCCTCCTGGCCGCTGTCGCGAAGAACAAGCTCGGCACGATGCCGGTGAAGGTCCCGGTTCTCCAGTACCACGGGTCGAATGACGACATCGTCGCTTTCGGACAGGCGGACACGTTGCACAAGACGTACTGCCGTGCGGGTGTGAACCTGACCTGGAAGACCTACCCGACTGACCACATCACCGGGATCTTCGACGGGAACGCTGACGCTATGACGTTCCTCAAGGACCGGGTGGCGGGAACTCCGGCCACTCCCAACTGCCCGTAGCCAGACCACAACGAAGGAGGCCGGGAGCGAACATCGCTCCCGGCCTCCTTCGTTGTGCTGTGGGGTCCAAGGCCACCACCCCCCACCACGGTTGAGCGGCCGCAGGGACAGTTCACCCCTGCAGTTCCCCCTTGCCCCTCGTCCTGGCAATCTTTAATTCCCGATCATCGGTGTCAAGGGTCAGCTTGCTGATCGCGAAGCGACGGCGCTTGCGCCGCCCTTGACGCCGATGATCGGGAATTAAACAATCGAGCCAGAGGGGCTCACTCCGGGTGCACGCCGCACGAGCGCGCAGATGCGTGGAGCCACAAGGGGAAGAGTCTCCCTCGGCCTCAAGTGTTTAACTCTCGATCATCGCTGTCAAGGGCGGCCGTAAACGGCCGTCGCTGCGCGATCGCTGCGCGACCCTTGACAGCGATGATCGAGAGTTAAAGATGGCCAGGACGAGGGTGCAGGGGGAAGTGCAGGGATGAAGAGCCGTCCCTCAGGGTAACCACGTCCGGGGGTGAAGGGATCAAGGACCCGTCCCTGGGGGTTCGGTCGTCCTGAGGTCAGGGGACAGGAGCCGTCTTTGAGGGTTCGGTCGTCCTGGGGTGCAGGGACAAGAGCCATCCCCGAAGGGCCGCTCGTCCGTGCCCAGCCTGTGTCTGATTCTCGGGCCCCATGACAAACACAAAAGGAGGGCCCCGCCGCATGATCGCGGCGGGGCCCTCCGGCGGGGAGCGGTATTACTTCCCTGTGGAGCTGTACTGCTTACTTACTTCGAGGTCAGGTTGACCGCGATGGTGTTGCCGGCCGAAGCGGCGAAACCACTGATGTAGTCGTTGAACGAGCCACAGCCCTTGAGCGGGGCGATGGTGTAGGTGCCGGTCAGCTGACCACCGGCGATGACATCGAAGTCCGCAGCCGACTGCAGGTTGATGTCGGACGGGGTGACGGTCTTGCAGTCCGCGCTCTGGCTGATCGGGAAGCCGAACAGGCTGACCTGCGGCAGCTTGATGGTCAGCAGCGAGTTGGACTTGAGCGCTCCATCAGCCTCGATGGAACCGGTGGTCTGGCGCTCGTTGACGAACTCGACCTTGGACACGACGGGCAGGAAGCCCATGATGCTGAGGTTGGCCGTGGCCGGGTTCAGCACCAGGTCCGCGGTGAACTTCTTGGTCGCGAGCGTCAGGTTGGCGTCGATGGTGCCCTTCAGCGGGACATCACCGGACATGTTCTTCAGGTTCGACTTGCCCGCCAGGGTGTAGCCGTACTTGACCGTGCCGCCACCGCCGGGGGTCGTGGTGACCGGCGGCTTCGTGGTGGTGGTGGTGACCGGCGGCTGGGTCGTCGTGGTCGGGTTCGTGGTGCTGGGCGGAGTGGTCGGGGTGGTGGTGCCACCGCCGCCGCCCGGAAGGATCTGGCCTTCCTTCAGCACGTTGTTCTGGCCCGGGTCCTGAACACAGGGAGCCTCGAAGGGGTTGGACGGCGGGATGCTCGCGAGCGTGCCGTCAGCCTTCTTGGCGGTGATGTTCAGAACGATGTCGTGGACCGTGATCTTGATCGGTCCGGCCTGCGGGAACTTCAGCGACGGGGTCTTGCCGGTCGCCTTGACGGTGAAGCCGCCGGACGCCGGGATCGCGGTCTTCTCCACGGTCACCGGAACGTCGAGGTCGGTGTCGAAGCCAGGCGCGGTGATGTGCGCGGTGGACATCGCGGTGCCCTCGATCGTGGCGACCTTGACCAGCTTGAGGCCGGTCGTGGTGTCCTCGTTCAGCGTGGAGATCGCCTCGATCTGGAACTCGCCGGTCGGCACACCCGCGGTGATCGTGTCGGGGATGCTGGCGTTGATCTGGATCTTGACCGGCTGAACGTCGATCAGGGGGAAGGTGCAGCCGTAGTTCAGATCAAGGGAGGCGGCCGCGCTCGTGCCCGCACCGATGAAAAGGCCGGCGCCCACCAGCCCGGCAGTGGTGACCGAGGCCAATACCGCGGTCAATTTCTTTGAACCTCTGCGATGATTCACAATCATCCTTTCGTGGTATCAACGGTGATACGAATACCGCGGGCTCCGGTGCGCAGTCGTCAGCGGAGACCGAACTGGCAAGAGTGGCCGGGAAGGTTGCGAGGGGTTCTGTAACAGGCTCGCTACCTTTAAGGAAACTAGCTTTGCGACTTTGGCCACGCAAGCTTTCCCCGAGCCCATCGTGAAATCGGTTCAACCTTTGTCATGGGCGAATATTTTCGACCGACCGGTTGGACTGTGTGGGACAACTCTCACCGGGATGGAGCATCGCCTAAGGACACGAAGACGAACAGCCCGTGACGGTCGGCGTAGATCGTCTCGAATGGGGCGCCGCCGTGTCGCTGCGAGATCCAGCGCAGCGGGTCCTGCGGCGGGACCGGCGCGCCGCTGTGTTTCTGGTCGAAGACGACGTACTGCGGGACCGGGTTGTTCGCATGTCCGATCCAGTAGGTGTCGGTGCGCCCCGACAGCGGCGCGAGCAGGTTCAACGTGGTCTCCACGGTCGCCCCGTCCGGGACCAGGGCCATCGCCGTCCAGGCCGCCTCGACGCGTTCCTCCGGGGAGAACATGGTCTTCGGGTCCCAGTACTGCGACAGCGGGAACTTGTCCGTCAGCGCGATCGCGATGGCCAGCATGGCGATCGCGCCGTGCGTCGCCCACGCCTTCCGTGCCCGGTCCCGAAGGCCCTGACCTGCGGATTCGGTCGCGCGAAGCCGGATCAAGGCATCGATGGCGGCGACGAACAAGATCGGCATGAGCGGTGCGCTGTAGTGGAAGGTGGTGCCCCAGTAGAACTCGTTGGGCGAGATGAACCGCAGCCCGAGCGGGACGACCGCGATCAGGGTGATCGGTGACCGCACCGCGAGGAAGGCGGTCGCGAGCAACAACAGGAACAAGGTGTGGACCTTGACGTCGCCCGAGGTCCACAGCTGCTCGCCCAAGGCGGAAATCATGCCGAACGGACCCTGTTCCGTGGTCGGGTCGGCACCGCCCGCCTGCTTCCAGAACGGGTATTTGCCCTCAGGGTTTATCGCGGGGATGAGTATTCCGATCGCGATCAGCGTCGCCGCGATCCCGAACACGCCCAGGACGGCGCCCGCGAGCCGCTTGCCGCGAATGGCGATGACCAAGCCGATTCCCGCGACGATGAACCCGAGGTCCTCCTTGACGAGCACCAGCGGCAGCGCCCACATGATCGCGTGGGGGAACCGCTGCTCCACGACCGCCACCAGCGAGAACGCGATGAGCGGGACGGCGAACGCGATCTCGTGGAAGTCGAAGTCGACCGCGGCCTGCAGCCCCCAGGACAGCCCGTACGCGGCGCCCACGGCGTAGCCGGAGCCGGTGCCGAGCCGCTCGACGGCCAGCCGGGTGATCGGCGCGACCGACACGGCGATGAGCAGCGCCTGCGCCACCAGCAGGGTCATCGGGCTCGGCCACAGCCGGTACAGCGGCCCGAGCAGGGCAAGGATGGGGTGGAAGTGCTCTCCGAGCACGTTGTACCCGTGTTCCCGCACGTTCGAGATGGGCGGCTCGAACTTGGCGTACCCGGCCACGGCCTGGGTGAACAACGCCAGGTCGAACGAACCGTGCGCGATGCGCTGGAACCGCGCCAGGGACATCACCGCGTAACCGATGAAGATCGCCGCCGCCAGTAACCACGGCCCCTTGGTCACGCTCGGTGACGTTTCGCTCTTCTGCACAGTTTTAGCGCCCATCTTGCTCACGATGAAATAAGAATGATGGCGGAGCCGAGTGTTTCCCGAAAGACCGGAAGTCGTCAATGTAATTCCGGTCCCGCCCGGCGGGCAAACATCGGCGGGGTCGAGTGCCTGGTCCGAGCGGTGTCACTCACATTCGAACAAGGTTTGCGAGACCCTTGTTGTGTGGTGCACGAGGTTGCCTCGGCCGGCTTGACGCCCCTCACACGCGCCTTCTAACTTCGCTCAACAGCGCCGGATGGGTGTCACTCGTTTGGTCGGGTGTCCATACGGTCCGGTCTGGCCGGTGAGGAGCCTCGTGGAAATTCAGGATAAATCACTGGTTATCACCGGTGCGGGCCGTGGAATCGGTGCCGCGATGGCGCTGCGTTTCGCGCACGAGCGGCCCCGCGGCGTTCTTGTCACCGATATCGATGAACTCGGCGCCCAGCGGGTCGCGGCCCAGGTGCGTTCTCTCGGCGTTCCGTCGATCGGCGTGCGCGTCGACGTCGGCGACCGCGACCAGATCACCGGTTTGGTCAAGCTCGCCGAGAAGGAATTCGACGGCGTCGACATCGTCTGCTCCAACGCCGGTATCGCCACCGGAATGGGCATCCACGCGGGCGACGCCGACTGGGCCCGCTCCTGGTCGATCAACGTGCTCGCGCACGTGCACCTGGCCCAGGCCGTGCTGCCCGCGATGGCCCGCACGCGCGGCGGCCACTTCATGATCACGGCGAGCGCCGTCGGACTGCTCGGCCTGCCCGGCGACGCGCCGTACTCGGTGACCAAGCACGCCGCGGTCGGCCTCGCGGAGTGGCTGGCGTTCACCTACGGCGGCCTCGGTGTCACGGTCAGCGCGCTGTGCCCGATGGGTGTGCGCACCGAACTGCTCATGGCGGGCCTGGAAGCGGGCCACCCCGCCGCGCGCGCGGTCGCCGACGTCGCGCCGATCATCACCGCGGAAGAGGTCGCCGAAGCCGCGGCCCAAGGCGTGATCGACGACCGGTTCCTCATCCTTCCCCACCCGGAGATCGCGGACCTCTACGCGAGCAAGGCCGCCGACCCCCAGGCGTGGGTGACCAACCAGCAGTCCGCCGCACGCCCGCGGATCAAGGCGTGACCTGGGCCCGCGCCCGATCGCGGAACACGAACAGCGGAGGCGACATGCCAGCGAGAGTCGAACGGCCCGATCTCGTCATCGGGATCACCGCGTCCGGTGCGGCCGACGCCGCCCTGTGCGCGGCGGTCAGCGGCGCGGGCGGGCTGGGAGTCCTCGACCTGGGCAGCGGCGACCGGGCCGCCCGGGAGGCGCTGGCCTCGGTCGTCCGGGTGGCCGAGGACGCGCCGATCGGCGTCCGGGTGCCGCACTCCTGCGCGCTGACGGTCGAGGATTTCCTTGCCCTGCTGGGAGACCGCTCGACCCGGATCGCCGCCGTCGTACTCGGCTGGGACTCCCCGTGGTCGCTCGCCGAGATCCCGGACCACTTCTTCGTGCTGGTGGAGGCCACCTCGGCCGCCGAAGCGCTGCGGGCGGCCGAGAACGGCGCCGACGGCGTCATCCTGCGGGGGAGTGAGGCGGGTGGGCGGGTCGGGTCGCTCGGCTCGTTCGTGCTGCTGCAGCAGGTGCTCAACGACCCGGACCTCACGGTGCCGGTGTGGGTGTGCGGCGGAATCGGCCCGAACACCGCCGCGGGCGCCGTCGTGGCGGGCGCCGCGGGTGTCGTCCTGGAGACCCAGCTGTCGCTGCTTCCCGAGGCCGAGCTGCCCGCACACGCCCGTGCGGCGCTGGCCACCGGCGACGCGTCGGCCACCGTCCTCGTCGGCGGGCACCGGGTGCTGCCCGACCGCACCGCCGAACCGCTGGCCGCCGACCTCGACGAGTCGACAGTGGCCACCCGGGTGGCGGCGGGCGAGCTGGTCGCCGCGGGCCAGGATGTCTTTCTGGCGCAGCGGTTCGCGCGTTCCCATGGGAGCGTCGCCCGCGCCGTTCGAGCCGTGCTCACCGCGGTCCGTTCCGCGCTGGCGCCGGGTGTCGCGGGGCTGGCCGAGGGCTCGGCTCTAGCGCGTGCGCTGGGCACCGCGCTGCCGGTCGCGCAGGGGCCGATGACCCGGGTCAGCGACCAGGCCGCGTTCGCCGCCGCCGTCGCCGGACACGGGGCGCTTCCGTTCGTCGCGCTCGCCTTGTCCACAGAGGACCAGACGCGTGCGCTGCTCACCGAGACCCGGGAAACCCTGGGGGAACGGCCCTGGGGCGTCGGCGTCCTCGGGTTCGCACCCGAGGGCATCCGCGCCGCGCAGCTCGCGGTCATCAAGGAGATGCGTCCGGCCACCGCGCTCATCGCGGGTGGCAGGCCCGATCAGGCCCGTGCGCTGGAAGACGAGGGCATCGCCACCTTCCTGCACGTGCCGTCGACCGGTCTGCTGAGCCAGTTCCTCGCCGCGGGTGCGCGCCGGTTCGTCTTCGAGGGCGCCGAATGCGGCGGCCATGTCGGCCCGCTGTCGAGCTTCGCGCTCTGGGAGGCGCAGGTCGCCGTCCTGATCGAGGCCGTCGACGCGGGTCTGCGCGCCGACGAGCTGCACCTGCTCTTCGCCGGCGGAATCCACGACGCGCGCTCCGCCGCGACCGTCGCCGCCGTGGCCGATCCGCTGGTGCGCAAGGGCGCCGGTGTCGGCGTCCTGATGGGCACCGGCTACCTGTTCACTGAAGAAGCCGTCACCTGCGGCGCCGTTCAGCCGGTGTTCCAGCGCCAGGTCCTGGCCGCAACGCACACCGAGCTGCTGCGCACCGCCCCCGGCCACGCGACCCGCTGCGTGAGCAGCCCGTTCACCGAGTCCTTCCACTCCCTGGGCCGGGAACTGCTCGACCAGGGTGTGCCCGAGCGCGAGGTGTGGGAGCGGCTGGAGTCGCTCAACACCGGCAGGCTGCGCATCGCCAGCAAGGGCGTGCGCCGCGAGGGCGACGAACTCGTCGCCGTCGACGAGGACGACCAGCTTGACCAGGGCCTGTTCATGGCCGGCGACGTCGCCGTCCTGCGGTCCCAGCCGACCACCATCGCCGCCCTGCACGCCGAGGTCACCTCCGGCGCGGTCGCGTTGTGGAACAAGCGGTCCACCGTGCTGCGGTCCTACATGGACATGCCCGCCGAAACTCCGGAGCTGCCGCCGCTCGACATCGCCATCGTCGGCATGTCGGCGATGTTCCCCGGCGCCGACACCCTCGCCGCCTTCTGGTCCACTGTGGTCGGTGGCGCGGACCAGGTGACCGAAGTGCCGCAGGGCCGCTGGGACGTCGACACCTACTACGCCGCGGGCGGCGGCCCCGGCCGCACCCCGTCGAAGTGGGGCGGCTTCCTGCCCGAGATCCCGTTCGACCCGCTGAGCTACGGCATCCCGCCGTCGACCCTGGCCGCCATCGAGCCGGTGCAGCTGCTGGCCCTCGAAGCGGCCCGCCGCGCGCTGGCCGACGCGGGCTACCCCGACGGCGGACCGGGCCGCGACCGCACGAGCGTCGTGTTCGGCGCGGAGGCGGGCAGCGACCTGGCCACCGCGCAGACCCTGCGCATGGCCCTGCCCGAGTACCTCGGCGCGGTCCCGGAGCAGCTGGCCGACCAGCTGCCGGAGCTGAGCGAGGACACGTTCCCCGGCAGGCTGGCCAACGTCATCTCCGGGCGCATCGCCAACCGGCTCGACCTGGGCGGCGCCAACTACACCGTCGACGCCGCCTGCGCGTCGTCGCTGGCCGCGGTCGACATCGGCTGCAAGGAACTCGTCGGCGGCACCAGCGACATGGTTCTGTGCGGCGGCGCCGACCTGCACAACGCGGTCGATGACTACCTCTTGTTCTCCTCGGTCGGCGCGTTGTCCAAGACGGGTCGCTGCGCGACCTTCGACTCCTCAGCCGACGGCATCGCCCTCGGTGAAGGCGTGGCCGTCGTGGTCCTCAAGCGCCTGGCCGACGCCGAGCGCGACGGCGACCGGGTGTACGCGGTGATCCGCGGTGTCGGCAGCGGCAGTGACGGCAAGGCGCTGGGCCTGACCGCTCCCCGTCCCGATGGCCAGCGCCGCGCGATCGAGCGCGCCTACCGCACCGCGCGGGTGTCGCCGACCGAGATCGGCCTGGTCGAGGCGCACGGCACCGGCACGGTCGTCGGCGACCGCACCGAGCTGTCCACTTTGGACGCCGTGTTCACCGAGGCGGGCGCCGAGCCGGGCAGCTGCGTCATCGGATCGGTGAAGTCGCAGATCGGGCACACCAAGTGCGCGGCCGGGCTCGCCGGGCTGATCAAGGCCGCGCTGGCGGTGCACACCGGAGTCAAGCCGCCGACGCTGCACGTCAGCGAGCCCAACCCGGCGTGGGACCCGCGCACCAGCCCGTTCGTCTTCCACGGCCAGGCCGCTCCCTGGACCGAGCGCCCCGACCACCGGGTCGCCGGGGTCAGCGCGTTCGGCTTCGGCGGCACCAACTTCCACGTCGTGCTGCGCGGACACCAGCGCTCCGACGCGCTCCGCCACGGCCTGCGCGAGTGGCCCGCCGAGCTGCTCGTGTTCCGCGGCGCCGACGCCGCGACCGCGCGCAGACAGGCCGAACGCCTGCTGACCCTCGTCACCACCAACGACGCCCACGGCAGGCCGTGGACGCTGCGCGACCTCGCGCGGACGGCCGCCGAGCGCGCCGACCGCGACCGCTCACCGGTCCGCATCGCCGTGGTGGCCAAGGATCTGGACGAGCTGGCCACCCAGTTGCGGGCGGCCATCGCCGGTCAGTCGGCGCCCGGACTGCACGTCGAGGGTGGCCCCTCCGGCAAGCTCGGGGTGCTGTTCCCCGGCCAGGGCAGCCAGCGCCCGGGAATGCTCGCCGACCTGTTCGTCGCGTTCCCCGAACTGGGCAGGCTGGCCCGCGCGGTCGGCATGGACACCGGCGTGATCTTCCCGCCGTCCGCGTTCGACGCGGACAGCACGGCCGCGCAGGCCGACGCCCTGCGCGACACCAGGGTCGCGCAGCCCGCCCTGGGCCTGACCGGGCTCGCCGTGCACCACCTGCTGACCCGGCTCGGCGTCACCGCCGACGCCTTCGGCGGGCACAGCTACGGCGAACTCGTCGCGCTCGCCGCGGCGGGCGCGCTCGACGCGGGCACCCTGATGGGCCTGAGCACGGCTCGCGCCGAGGCCATCCTCGGTGCGGCGGGCGACGACCCCGGCACGATGGCCGCGGTCTCCGCGAGCCGCGCCGACACCGCGGCCGTGCTCGACAAGCTGTCCGGAACCGTGGTCATCGCCAACGACAACGGCCCGCGGCAGGTCGTGGTGTCCGGGCCGACAGCGGAGGTCGAGGAGGCACTGGAAGCCTTGCGGGCGGCCGGTTTGTCCGCCCAGCGCATCCCCGTGGCGTGCGCTTTCCACAGTCCGCTGGTGGCGGGCGCGGGGGAGACGTTCGCCGAGGTGCTGGCCGGTGTTCCGGTCAGCACGCCCGAGGTGACCGTGTGGTCCAACCGCACGGCGAGCGCGTACCCGACCGACCCGGACGGTGTCCGCGCCGAACTGGCCGCCCAGATCGGCTCCCCGGTGCGCTTCGCCGACCAGATCGAGGCGATGTACGCCGACGGCGTGCGGATCTTCCTCGAGGCGGGCGCCGGCCGAGTCCTCAGTGGACTCGTCGGCCGCATCCTCGGCGACCGCCCGCACACCGTGATCACCTGCGACGGCGGCGGCCTCCCCGGCCTGCTCGACGCGGTTGCTCGGCTGGCGGTTGCCGGGAGCGACGTCCGCACCGGCTGGCTGTTCAGCGGCCGCGACGCCAAGGACGTCAGCACGTTGACGCCGCCCGCGCGTCCGGGCTGGACGATCGATGGCAGCTTCGTGCGGACCGTGGACGGCAGCTACGTGGGCTTGGCGCCTGCGCGCAAGGTCACGTTGGCGGGCCCCGCGGTGGCCGTGCCCGCCGCGTCGGACCGCGACGAGATGGTGAGCGACTTCCTGCGCACCAGCCGGGAACTCATCGCGGCGCAGCGGGATGTCCTGCTGGGCTACCTGGGTTCGGCGCCCGTGGCGCAGCCGGTCACGCAGCAGACCGTGCGGCCCGTCGCACGGCCCGCCGTGGCGCCGGTAGCCGCACCTGTGGCCGCCCGGCCCGCGGTCGTCGCGCCGGACGCGCTGTCGGTGGTGGTCGAGGTGATCGCCGCCCGCACCGGGTATCCCGTGGAGATGATCGACCCGGCGGTGGATCTGGAAGCGGATCTGAGCGTCGACTCGATCAAGCGGACCGAGATCGCCGGTGAGGTGGCGTCGCGGTTGGGTCTGACCGGCCAGAACGCGATCGACGCCTTGGTGAAGACCCGCACGGCCGCCGCGATGGCCCAGGCCGCCGGCGGACCGGAGAACGTCGCCGCCTCGATGCCCCAGGCGGTCGACGCGCTCACGGTGGTGATCGAGGTGATCGCGGGTCGGACGGGGTACCCGGTCGAGATGATCGACCCCGCGGTGGACTTGGAAGCGGATCTGAGTGTGGATTCGATCAAGCGGACGGAGATCGCCGGTGAGGTGGCGGCTCGGCTTGGGTTGGGTCAGGACCAGGTCGACGTGCTGGTGAAGGCCCGGACGGCCGGGACGATGGCTCAGGCCGCCGGTGGGTCGGCGCCCGCCACCGTGCCGGTGCCTCAGGCGGTTGACGCGCTTGCCGTGGTGGTCGAGGTGATCGCGGCTCGTACCGGGTATCCGGTGGAGATGATCAGTCCGACGGTGGATCTGGAAGCGGATCTGAGTGTGGATTCGATCAAGCGGACGGAGATCGCCGGTGAGGTGGCGGCTCGGCTTGGGTTGGGTCAGGACCAGGTCGATGTGCTGGTGAAGACCCGCACGGCCGCCGCGATGGCGGAGGCCGCCGGCGGAACGAAGCCCGTCGTCGCCTCGGTGCCCCAGGCGGTCGACGCGCTCGCCGTCGTGGTTGAGGTGATTGCGGCTCGTACCGGGTATCCGGTGGAGATGATCAGTCCGACGGTGGATCTGGAAGCGGATCTGAGTGTGGATTCGATCAAGCGCACGGAGATCGCCGGTGAGGTGGCCGCTCGGCTCGGGCTGGGGCAGGACCAGGTCGACGTGCTGGTCAAGGCCCGCACCGCGGCCGCGATGGCGCAGGCGACGGGGACGGAATCCGCGCTCGTGGCACCGGTGACCGAGACCGAACCTGGTGTGATGGCAAAGGATTCCGCGGCCGGTCCACTCGCTGTCGTGATCGACGTGATCGCCGCCCGCACCGGCTACCCGCCCGAGATGATCAGCCCGACGATCGACCTGGAAGCCGACCTGAGCATCGACTCGATCAAGCGGACCGAGATCGCCGGTGAGGTCGCCGCCCGACTCGGGCTCGGCCAGGACCAGGTCGAGGTGCTGGTCAAGGCCCGCACCGCGGCCGCCATGGCGGGTTCCGTGGCGGACAAGGCGTCGCCACTGGGTGTCGCGGGTTCGCCCGCACAGCGCTACGTGCTGGAGCTGGTGGCGGCCGCCGCCGAACCGACCGACGACATGCTGGCACTGGCGGGCAAGCACATCCTGATCGCCGGCGGCGACCCGGCGCTGGCCACCGAACTGGCCGACCAGCTCTCCGCCCGCGGTGCGCTGGCCATCCCCTTCCAGGGCAGGCCGGAACTGGCCGCCGACGTCGATCGGGTCGACGGCCTCATCTCGCTGCACGCCCTGCACGACGAGGACGCCGTGCTCCCCGGCACGTTCGGGCTGCTGAAGTCCGCGCTCGCCCGCGGGCCGAAGTGGGTGATCGCGGCCTCGGCCGCGACGCCGGTGGCCGCCGGGCTGCGGGGACTTTTCCGGTCCCTGCACCGCGAATACCCCGAGCTGGTGGCCAGGCACGTCGAACTCGACGCGGCCATGAGCCACGAGCAGACCGCCGAGCTCATCGTCACCGAGGTACTCACCGGCCGCGACGAGCCTGCCGTGATCGTCACCGCCGAGGGCAGGCGGGCGTACCGCATGGTGCCCAAGGCGCTCGGTTCCCTCGCCACCTCCGGCGCGGGACCGGCGGGCACCGGCGCGGCCGAGGCGCAGGCCGTGGGCTTGGGCCGCGACTCCGTGGTGCTGCTCATCGGCGGGGCGCGCGGGATCACCGCCCAGGTGGCCGTCGCGATCGGCGAGGCCGCGGGCTGCCACATCGAACTCGCGGGCCGCACCGTGCTCGACGCCGAGCCGGAGCCCCCGGCCGTCCTGGTCGCCCGCGACCTGGCGGGGCTGCGGTCGGCGCTGGCCGGGCTCGGTGGGCGTGACCTGGCGCAGATCGAGCGGGAAGCCCGCGAGATCCTCGCGCGCAGAGAGGTCATCGCGACCCTGCGGGAGATCAGAGGCACCGGCGCGACCGCCGAGTACCACACCCTCGACGTGCGCGACGGCGACGCGGTCCGGCAGCTGATCAAGCAGGTGCACACCGAGCACGGCAGGCTCGACGGCGTCGTCTACGCCGCGGGTGTCATCGAGGACCGGCTGGTGGCGGACAAGGACCCGAAGTCGTTCGAGCGGGTCTACGGCACCAAGGTCGGCGGTGCGAGCGCGGTGCTCGGCGAGCTGAGCGACCTGGCCGTGGCCACCAAGTTCGTCGTCTTCTTCGGCAGCATCGCCGCCGCCCTGGGCAACCGGGGCCAGGCCGACTACGCCGCAGCCAACGACGCCCTCGAGAGCATGGCCGCCGAATGGTCGCTGCGTACCGGAAACCGTGCGCTCACTGTCCACTGGGGACCGTGGGCCCCGGTCGGCGCGCACAGTGGCATGGTCAGCGCGGAGCTGGGCCGCTCCTACGCCGAGCGCGGCATCAAGCTGCTCGACCCGAACGACGGCGTGGCCAGCCTGCTGCGCGAACTGGCCTGGGGCGACCCGGACCAGAACGCGGTCGTGTACTCGGCTTCGGAGTGGTGAGGCGATGACGGCCATCGACATCCTCGGACCCCGGACGGTCACCGAGCCGGAGCGGGTGCTGCTGCTGGCCGCCGCCAGCCCGGCCGAGCTGTCCGCGCTGCTCGACCGGTCCGACGCCGACGTCCTCGCCCTGCCGCCCGGCACGGCGACCGGCGCCCGCCTCGGCATCGTCGACCCGACACCGCGCAGGCTCGCCCTGGCCCGCAAGGTGGTCGCCAGGGGTCGGGCTCTGCGTGGCCGCGACGACGTGTGGTTCAGCCCCGACCAGCTGCTGCGCGGCGGTCGGACCGCGTTCGTGTTCCCTGGTCTGGAAGCCGACTTCACCCCGCGGGTCGACGACCTCGCCGAGCTGCTCGGCGTGCCGGTGCCGGACCTGGGCACCCAGACCGTCGGCAGGCACGGCGGCGCGGTCCTCGCCGTGGGCAGGCTGCTGGACGCGGCGCTGCGCCGGATGGCGATCGTGCCGGACGCCGTCGCCGGGCACAGCGTCGGCGAGTGGACGGCGATGATCGCGGGTGGCGTCGTCTCCGGCGCCGACTTCGACGCCATGCTCGCCCGCACCGACCTCGACGCGCTGCGCGTGCCCGGTGTCGAGTTCGCGGTGCTCGGCTGCCCCGCCGCCCGCGCCGCCGAAGCCATCGCGCACAGCCCGGATCTCGTGATCTCACACGAGAACTCGACCAACCAGACCGTCGTGTGCGGTCCCGCCGACCACATCGCCGAGCTGGTCGAGCGGATGCGCGCGGCGGCGGTGATCTGCCAGGTGCTGCCGTTCCGCTCCGGCTTCCACACCCCGATGCTGGCGCCGTTCCTCGGCGAGTTCGAGCAAGGCGTGCCCAGCCTGCGGATGCACCCGGCCGCCATCCCGGTCTGGTCGGCGACCACCGCGAGCCCGTTCCCGGACGACCCGGCGCTGGCCCGTGAGCTGTGTGTGCGCCACCTGATCGAGCCGGTCCGGTTCCGCGACACCGTCCAAGCCCTCTACGACTCCGGTGTCCGCGTCTTCATCCAGGCGGGCCCCGGCCAGCTCGGGTCGCTGATCGACGACACGCTCCGCGACGCCGCCCACCTCACCGTCGCGGCCAACTCCGGGCAGCGCTCCGGTGTCGACCAGCTTCGCCGGGTCGCGGCCGCACTGTGGGCCGAGGGCGGCAATCCCGACTTCACCGCGCTCGTCCCGCGCAAGACCGAGGAGCCGGTCGAGCCGAGTCTGTCCCGGCTGAGCGAGCTGGCCGTGCGGTTCCCGGCGTTGCGCGAGCTGACCGCGCTCATCGACGAGACCGCCGACGCGGTCGCCGCCGTCCTCACCGCGGCGGGCCGACCCACCTTGACGCCGCGCGAGTTCAGCCTGACCGTGTCCACCTCGGACATGCCGTACCTCGCCGACCACTGCTTCGCCCGGCAGCGCGATGGCTGGCCCGACGAGACCGACCTGCGGCCCGTCGTCCCCGCGACGACCGTCGTGCAGCACCTGATCGACGCCGCCCGCTCGGCCGCGCCCGGCCGGGTCGTCGTCGGCGTCGACAACCTGCGCTTCCGCCGCTGGCTGGTCGCCGCGCCCGCGACCGAGGTCGCCGTCTCGGTGCGGCCCTTGGACAGCGACCGGGTCGAGGTCCGCCTCGGGGACTACGCCGACGGCACGGTCGTGCTGGGCGACAGCTACCCGCGGGCCCCTCGGCCGTGGTCGCCCAAGCTGGGGGAGCGGACGCCAAGCCTGTCGGCCGCGGACCTCTACGCCCAGCGCTGGCTCTTCCACGGCCCGTCCTACCAGGGCATCACCCGCACCCTCGCGGTGTCCGACGACGACGCGCGCGCGGAGATCACCGTGCCTGAAGCGCCGGGCGCCCTGCTCGACAACGTCGGCCAGGTCATCGGCCACTGGCTGGTGGAGAACCACCCGCAGCGCTGGATCGCGTTCCCCATCGCGATCAGCCGGATCCGGTTCCACCGCCCGGTTCCCGGCATCGGGTCCACTGTGGACTGCTCGATGCGGGTCACCGGGATCGACCTGGCCACCGTGCGCGCCGACGCCCAGGTCACCGCGGGCGGGGAGGTGGCGGTGTCGATCGAGGGCTGGACCGACACCCGCTTCGACAGCGACGCCGCGATCGGCTCGGTGCACCGGTTCCCCGAGACCAGCACCCTGTCGTGGCGAGCGGAGGGCGGCTGGTGGGCCGCGGCGGAACGCTGGCCGAGTCTGGCTTCCCGCGAGTTCTACCTGCGCAAATACCTTGGCTCCGCGGAGATCGCGGAGTACGAGGCGTGCGCCCCGACCGAGCGGCGGCGGTGGCTGCTGCGCCGGATCGTGGTCAAGGACGCCGTGCGCGGCAGGCTCTGGGACGACGGCTACGGCCCGCTGTTCCCCGCCGAGCTGCGCGTGCGCGAGGACGCGTCCGGCCGGTGCACCATTACCGGCGTGGGCGGGCTGGAGATCCCCGACCTGACCGTCAACGTCGACAGCAGCCACGAGTTCGGGGTGGCGATGGTCGACGGCCAGATCGCGATCGCCGAGCTCGAATGGCCGCCCACCCGCAACCGCGATCCACGGCTGGTGGCGGCCGCGTCGGCGGCCTCCGAGCTGATCGTCAACGCGGGCGGCGCCCGCATCGAACTGGTGGCCAATCCCGATGGCCTGCCTGTTCGCCAGTACGTCGTGGCCTGGGTCCCGGGCCAGTCCACAACGCAGAAGGAGGAAACACCGTGACGACCACACCGATCACCGAGGTGCCGTCCCAGCAGGCAGTGCTCGAGGAGATCAGCTCGATGCTCCTCAGGGTCCTGGACCAGTACGGTCTCGACGACGTGGACATCACCATGGAGACGACGTTCCATGACGAGCTGGGCCTGGAGAGCATCGACCTGGTCACCGTCGGGTCGATGCTGACCGACCGCTACGGCGAGCAGGTCAACCTCGCGGCGTTCCTCGCCGACCTCGACATCGACGACGTGATCGGCATGCGGGTCGGCCTGCTCGTGGACTTCGTGCGCACGGCGCTGAGCCGTCTGCGCCTGGCGGGGAGCTGACACCCGTGGGAATGATCCAGGCGAACGGCATCCGCACGCACTACCAGCTGATGCCCGCGAAGAACCCGACGACACCGCGGCCGCCGACGGTGGTGTTCGTGCACGGCCTCGGCTACGACAGCCTCGCCAGCTTCTACCTGACCCTGGCCGCGCCGGTGTCGCAGGCGGGGATCAACGTGATCACCTACGACCTGCGCGCCCACGGCCGCAGCGACCGCCCGGTGAGCGGCTACCGGGTCGACGACTTCGTCGAGGACCTGCGCGCGCTGCTGGACGAGACCGGCGTCGAGGGCCCGGTTTACCTGGTGGGCAACAGCTTCGGCGGCACCATCGCGTTCAGCTTCGCCGAGCGCTACCCCTCGCGGGTGCGCAGCATCGTCGCCATCGAAGCGGAACCCGCCACCCACGAGTGGTCCCGCAAGATCGGCGGCACGCTGACGAACGTGGTCGACTGGATGGAGGACCCGCAGGTCCTCGCGTGGCTGGAGGAGACCTACGGCGCCCACCACGCGCGCCTGTCGAAGGTCGCCAGCGCGGTCATCCGGGCGACGACGATCGTCGAGGAGGTGCCGCAGGGCCCACTGCTCGACGCCGAGGCACTGCGCGGCATCCGCTGCCCGGTGCTGTCCATTGTGGGCAGTGAGGGCTTCCAGAGCGACAACCTGCTGGCCGTGCAGTCCTCGCTGCCGGACTGCCGCACGGAGGTGATCGACGGCCAGAACCACTCGGTGCTCGTCGAGCGCCACCGCACCGTGCGCACCCTGCTGCTCGACTGGATCGAGGAGATCGAGGCGATTCCCGCGGAGGTGGAGGTCGGCGCGGCGTGAGCCGATTCTTGATAGTCGTGCCGCCTTTCGTGGGCCACGTCAACCCGGTCGTCGGGGTCGCGGCCGAGTTGGCGGAGCGCGGGCACGAGGTGGCGTGGGCGGGGGACCGGGACCTGCTGGACCGGTTGCTCCCAGCCGACTCCACAGTCTTTCCCGTGGCGTGTCCGCTGCCCGACCGGCCCGCCGACGTGCGCGGGTTCGCCGCCTGGAAGTTCCTCTGGGAGGCCATGCTCGTCCCGCTCGCCCACACGATGCTCCCCGGCGTGCACGCGGCGGTCGAGCAGTGGCGGCCGGACGCGCTGCTGGTCGATCAGCAGGCCATTGCCGGGGCGCTCGTCGCCGGTAGGACCGGGCTGCCTTGGGCGACCTCGGCCACCACCTCCTCCGAGATCACCGACCCGCTGGCGACGATGCCCGCGATCGGTGGCTGGGTCCGCGGGATGCTCACCGACCTCCGGCTGCGCTTCGGCGACCCACTCCACGACCACGACCTGCGGTTCTCCCCGCACCTGGTGCTCGCCTTCACCACCCCCGCCCTCGCGGGCGACCCCGCGGTGGCCGCACCCGTGCGGTTCGTCGGACCCTCGCGAAGGCCGACGAGGCCCATCGACTTCCCTTGGGACTGGCTCGACGACCGGCCGCTCGTGCTGGTCACCCTCGGCACCGCCAACGACGACGCGGGCGCCAAATTCCTCGCCGACAGCGTCGCTGCCCTCCGTGCCCGGCCGGGCTTGCAAGCCGTCGTCGTCGACCCCGCGGGCACGCTCGCGGACGTCCCGGCGAATGTCCTGTGCCGCGCCGAGGTGCCGCAACCCGAACTGCTCGACCGGGCCGCGCTCGTGGTCTGCCACGCCGGGCACAACACCGTCTGCGAGGCGCTCGACCGGGCCGTCCCGCTCGTCGTCGCTCCGATCCGGGACGACCAGCCGGTGATCGCCGAGCAGGTCGTGCGCGCCGGGGCGGGAGTCCGGCTGCGGTTCGTGCACGCGGGGGCCGAGCGGATCGGCAAAGCGATCGACGCCGTCCTGACCGAGCCCGGCTACCGCGATGCCGCGAAGCGGGTGCAGGAGTCGTTCGCCGCCGCGGGCGGCGCCGCCGACGCCGCGACCGGACTTGAATTTCTTGCGCGTTCTGCCTGATCAGCCTGTGGCGAACTGACAGAAGATGAGCGAGAACTTGTGGGGCGAAGCGATATTTCGCCGCTCGACAAAATAGCCTTGACCAGCGCGGATTGGCGCTGCGATCCTTGTTTGTAGAGCTGTGACACCTACCAGAGAGGGTGCGCTCCACAAAATTCGGGGGTTGTTTTAAGCAAAGACAGGATCGTGTGCCATGTCAGCCGATTGTGTTGTCTTCGACATCAACATCGATCATCCACGTGAGCGTGTGTGGAGCGTGATCGGCGACCTTCCGCGGTATTCACGATTCTTCCGCGGAATCACCTCATTCGAGCAGATAGCCGCTCGGGGATATGGCACCCCCGCCCGCTTCCTGCTGCGCGCCTCCCTGGGGCCGGGGGCGCTGCTGCACCACGAGATCGAGACCAGGATCGCCCGGCCGGACGAGCAGCTGGTCCTGGCGGGCAAGCCGGACAACGGCAGCTGGGTCTCGATCCGGCTCGAGGACGGCGGACCTGGCCGGACGATCCTCAAGTTCGTCTTCTTCCAGCCCATGCTGCGTCACCCGCAGGGCATCGACTGGACCGAGTCCGACATCAAGAACTGGGTCCGCGACGCCGTGCGCCGCATCGACGGGCACCTCGCGGGCATCTCCGACCCGCGCGCGGTGCTCAAGCGCAAGGACGTCAGCTCGTCCCCGATGCGGATGGTCTCGACCCTGGCCAAGGCCGGGATCCTGGCCCCCGCGCGGCCGGACAAGATGTTCAAGCAGCTCAAGGCCGTCGCCAGCTGGGGCGGGACCATGGTCGCCGGGTACACCGCGGCCGCGGCTCGCGAACCGGGCAAGACCGCGGTCATCGACCCGACCGGCAGACGCACCTTCGGTGAGATCGCCGACCGGTCCGCCCGGCTCGCGGCGGGACTGCGCGACCTCGGGGTTCGCCCGGGCAGCAAGGTCGGCATCCTCGCCCGCAACCACGCCACCTTCATCGAGTCGCTGGTCGCGTTCGGCAAACTCGGCGCCGACGTCGTCATGCTCAACACCGCGCTGTCCGCGGAGCAGGTCGTCGAGGTCGTGCGCCGCCACCGGGTCAAGGTGCTCGTCGTCGACGACGAGTTCGCGGGCAAGGTCGACTACCTGCCGGTGACCATCACCCGGCTGTGGACCGGCTCGAAGTCGCCCACGGTCGAGAGCGTGATCGCCGACAACGAGCCGGGCACGTTCACCCCGCCGAAGGAGCCGGGCAGGCTCATCGTGATGACCTCGGGCACCTCCGGCACGCCGAAAGGCGCGCGCAGACCCACGCCGCCCGGCCTGGGCAGCGCGGCGATGGTGCTCTCCCGGATTCCGCTGAAGGTCGGCGACAGCGTGCTCATCGCCGCCCCGATCTTCCACAGCTGGGGCCTGGTCGGCGTCCAGATCGGCATGGTCCTGCGGGCCACCCTCTCGCTGCAGCGCACCTTCGACGCCGAGGCCACGCTGGCGGCGATCGAGAAGCACCGGATCACCACGCTGTTCGTGGTGCCGATCATGCTGCAGCGCATGCTCGCCCTGCCCGACCACGTGCGCGAGCGCTACGACACCTCCAGCCTGCGCATCGTCGCCAGCAGCGGCTCGGCGATCCCCGGCACCGTGGTCACCGGCTTCATGGATGTCTTCGGCGACATCCTCTACAACTTCTACGGCTCCACCGAGGTCTCCGCGGGCGCCATCGCCACCCCCGCGGACCTGCGGGCCGCGCCCACCACCGCGGGACGCTCGCCGTTGGGGTCCACTTTGGGCATCCTCGGGCCCGACGGCGAGCAGGTGCCGCCGGGGTCGGTCGGCCGGATCTTCGTCGGCAACGACATGCTCTTCGACGGCTACACCGACGGCGTCGCCCGCGAGATCAGACACCAGCTGATGGACACCGGCGACCGCGGCTACTTCGACGCCGACGGGCGGCTGTTCGTCTCCGGCCGCGACGACGAGATGATCGTCTCCGGCGGCGAGAACGTCTTCCCGCGGCCGGTCGAGGAAGTGCTCTCCGCGCTGCCGCAGGTCGACGACGTCGCCGTGGTCGGCGTGCCCGACGACGAGTACGGCCAGCGCCTGGCCGCCTATCTCGTGCTGCGCGCGGGCGCCCGGCTCGACGCCGAACTCGTGCGTTCCTACGTCCATCAGCGGCTGGCCCGGTTCTCCGTGCCCCGCGATGTCCTCTTCGTCGACGAGCTGCCGCGCAACCCCACCGGAAAGGTCCTCAAGCGCCTGCTGACCGATGAGCACCCGCTCGTGCAGCAGCTCGACTGAACCCTTGCTGTCCGTTCCACAAAGTCCGTGGGCGAACTCTGTCCACGGTGATAATTCCGCCCGCATTCCGAGCCATTATGGAAGCCATTTCGGGCACATGTTGTCAGCCGTGTGACACGTCGGTAATGTACCGCTGAGTAGCCGATTCGCGACCATTGCGTGAATTTGGTCCCGCTATTAGTGGCCGGGTCGGAAAGAAATGGCCGACGCCTGGATTGTGTTTGTTCTTCGGCGAAGACGAAATCATTGGGAGATGCGATGGGTGTCGAGGTCGCCGTCGAAGGACTGAGCAA
The DNA here is from genome assembly GCF_004362515.1 of Actinokineospora alba. NCBI lineage: Bacteria > Bacillati > Actinomycetota > Actinomycetes > Pseudonocardiales > Pseudonocardiaceae > Actinokineospora > Actinokineospora alba. The sequence continues at coordinate 5,020,067 of NZ_SNXU01000001.1, forward strand.
GTCCTTCGGCCGCCAGTCCATCTGGCGCGACGTCACCCTCACCCTGCCCCAGGGTGAGGTGTCGGCGCTGCTCGGGCCTTCGGGCACGGGCAAGTCCGTCTTCCTGAAGTGCCTGATCGGGCTGCTCAAGCCCGAGCGCGGCAGCGTGATCATCAACGGGGTCGACCTGTGCACGTGCAGCGAGCGGGAGATGTACGAGATCCGCAAGCTCTTCGGGGTGCTGTTCCAGGACGGCGCCCTGTTCGGCTCGATGAACCTCTTCGACAACGTGGCGTTCCCGCTGCGTGAGCACACGAGGAAGTCCGAGACCGAGATCAAGCGGATCGTCTTCGAGAAGCTGGAGCTGACCGGCCTGCAGGGCGCGGAGACCAAGCTGCCCGGCGAGATCTCCGGCGGTATGCGCAAGCGCGCCGGGCTGGCCCGGGCGCTGGTGCTCGACCCCGAGATCATCCTGTGCGACGAGCCGGACTCCGGTCTCGACCCGGTCCGCACCGCGTACCTCTCGCAGCTGCTGATCGACCTCAACGCGCAGATCGACGCGACGATCCTCATCGTCACCCACAACATCAACCTCGCCCGGACGGTCCCGGACAACATCGGCATGCTCTTCCGCAAGGAACTGATCATGTTCGGTCCGCGCGAAGTCCTGCTGACGAGCGACGAGCCGGTCGTGGAGCAGTTCCTCAACGGCAGGCGGTTCGGTCCGATCGGCATGTCCGAGGAGAAGGACCAGGCGACCATGGCCGCCGAGGCGGCACACCAGGAAGCAGGCCACTCCGACGGGTCCAATGAGGACGTCCGCGGTGTCGTGCCGCAGATCGAGCCGACGCCGGGGATGCCCGCCCGCGACGCGGTGCGCAGGCGCCGCAACCGGGTGCTGAAGATCCTCGACACGCTGCCCGAGAGCGCCCAGCACGGCGTGCTCGCCTCGCTCAGCGCCGAGGACCTCGGCCGCTACGACGACTGGGCCCGCCGCTCCGCGCAGGGCCGGATGAACACCAGGCACGCGGGTCCGGTCGCGACGATCCCCGGTGTGTCCACACTGGATCCGGACGCGACCGGCAGGCTCCACCCGCCGCCGCCCCCGCTTCCGCACCGGGGCGCACGTCCCGGTGACGAGCACCGCCAGCGCCCCCGACCGGAGGCGCGCCCGTGACCACCCTGATGGACAAGTCCCGGTCCGCGGTCGTCAGCGCGCTCAACGAGTTCGGCAGCCTGTTCTCCCTCGGCCTCGACGTCGTCGTGAACATGTTCCGCAGGCCCTTCCAGGCCCGTGAGTTCATCCAGCAGTTCTGGTTCATCGCGAGCGTGTCGATCCTCCCCGCCGCGTTCGTCGCGATCCCGTTCGGCGCGGTCATCACCCTGCAGCTCGGGTCGCTGACCAGCCAGATCGGCGCGGAGTCGTTCAACGGCGCGGCCAGCGTCCTGGCGGTGATCCAGCAGGCGAGTCCGATCGTGACCACGCTGATCATCGCGGGCGCGGGCGGCTCCGCCATCTGCGCCGACCTCGGCTCCCGCACCATCCGCGAAGAGATCGACGCGATGAAGGTCCTCGGCGTCTCGCCGGTGCAGCGCCTGGTCGTGCCGCGGGTGCTCGCCTCGATGCTGGCGAGTGTGCTGCTCAACGGCATAGTCAGCGTCGTCGGCGTCGCGGGCGGCTACTTCTTCAACGTGATCATGCAGGACGGCACGCCCGGCGCCTTCCTCGCCAGCTTCTCCGCCCTGGCCCAGCTGCCCGACCTCTGGGTCAGCGAGCTCAAGGCCCTGATCTTCGGCTTCCTCGCCGGGTTGGTCGCCGCCTACCGCGGCCTCAACCCCAAGGGCGGCCCGAAGGGCGTCGGCGACGTGGTGAACCAGTCCGTGGTCATCACGTTCCTGCTGCTCTTCTTCGTCAACTTCGTGATCAGCGTGATCTACCTGCAAATCGTCCCCGCGAAGGGAGCGTGAGTCGGTGATCAACATCAATGAGCGACGCCGCCGCGCGGTGCTGCGTTCGACGAACGGCCTGGAACGCCTCGGCGACCAGCTGTGGTTCTACTTCCGGGCCCTGGCCTGGATTCCGCTCACGGTCACCCGGTACTCCCGGGAGGTCGTCCGGCTGCTCGCCGAGGTCAGCTTCGGCAGCGGCGCGCTCGCCGTCATCGGCGGCACCATCGGCGTGATGGTCGGCCTGAGCGTGTTCACCGGCACGGTCGTCGGTCTGCAGGGCTTCTCCGCGCTCAACCAGATCGGCACCTCGGCGTTCGCCGGCTTCCTTTCGGCCTACCTCAACACCCGTGAGATCGCGCCGCTCGTCGCCGGTCTCGCGCTGTCGTCGACGGTCGGATCCGGCTTCACCGCCCAACTCGGCGCGATGCGGATCTCCGAGGAGATCGATGCGCTGGAGGTCATGGCGGTGCGCAGCCTCCCGTACCTGGTGACGACCCGGATCATCGCCGGGTTCTGCGCGATCATCCCGCTGTACGTGATCGGGCTGCTCACCTCCTACATCGCCGCGCGCACCATCACGGTGGAGGTCTACGGGCAGTCGGCGGGCACCTACGACCACTACTTCAGCCTGTTCCTCCCACCGGAGGACGTGCTCTGGTCGTTCGTCAAGGTGCTGATCTTCAGCGTGGCGATCATCCTGACGCACTGCTTCTACGGCTACCGCGCCACCGGTGGCCCGGCCGGTGTCGGTGTCGCGGTCGGACGCTCCGTGCGGACCTCGATCGTGCTGGTCAGCATCCTGGACTTCTTCCTCAGCCTGGCGATCTGGGGCGCGACGACGACCGTGCGAGTGGCGGGATGAGCATGGACATGCGCAAGGCGCGGCTGCGCAACCAGGGCCTGGGTCTGGTCTTCATCATCCTGATCCTCGCCTCGGGTTGGCTGACCGTGGCGATCTACCAGCACCAATTCAGCTCCGACGTGCCGGTGCGGCTGCGCGCCGACCGGGTCGGCAACCAGCTCAAGGTCAACGCCGACGTCAAGGTCCGCGGCATGACCGTGGGCACGGTCCGCACCATCGAGGTCGTCAACGGCGGCGTCGACGTCGGCCTGTCGATGGACCCGGACAAGCTCAAGCAGCTGCCGCGCAACGTGACCGCGCGGCTGCTGCCCAAGACCCTGTTCGGCCAGCGCTACGTCAGCCTGATCATCCCGGAGTCGGCGGACTCGACCCGGCTCGCCGAGGGCGACACGATCGACCAGGACACCAGCGGCAAGGCGATCGAGGTCGAGAAGGCGCTGCGCGACCTGATGCCGGTGCTGCAGGCGGTGCAGCCGCAGAAGCTGGCGAGCACCCTCGGCGCGATCTCGCAGGCCTTGGACGGCCGAGGGAAACCGCTGGGGGAGACCATGGTCAAGCTCAACGGCTACCTGGCCGCCATCAACCCGCAGATGCCGCAGATCGAGACCGACCTGGTCAAACTCGCCGAAACCCTTGAGACATACCAGGACGCGGGTCCTGCGATCGTCGACGCGCTCTCGGAGATGAGCGCCACGGCCAAGACCATTGCCGACAACCGGCAGAACATCACCGACATGGTGACCACGGTGACCGACGCCTCCGGTCACCTCGCCGGGTTCCTCAAGTCCAACGGGGACAACCTGATCGGCCTCTCCGCCGCCAGCAGGCCCTCGCTGGAGCTGCTCGCCCGGTACTCGCCCTCGTTCCCGTGCCTGTTCCAGGCGGTGAACGCGCTCAAGCCCGACGTGGACAAGGCGCTCGGCGTCGGCACCAACCAGCCAGGACTGCACGTGACGATCACCGTGAAACCCTCCCGGGGCCCGTACCTGCCCGGCCGCGACACCCCGCGCTACACCGCGGGTGGCGGCCCGCGCTGCTACCAGTCCGGTGGGGCGCAAGGCATGACGGTGCCGTCCTCGGTCGGCCCCAACTCGCCCGCGGAGAGCCGGTTCGTCGGCGAACTGCTCGGGGCGGCGTGGGGCGTGGCGCCGGAGGAGGTCCCCGACTGGAGCGGCCTGCTCGTCGGGCCCCTGCTGCGCGGAGCCGAGGTGACCCTGCGATGAGGAGCCTGACCGGCCCGCTGCTCAAGGGCCTGATCTTCACTCTCGTCACGTTGCTCGCGACCACGATCCTGGCCATCACCATCGCCAACCGCGGCAGCGGCGACACGGCGACCTACAAGGCGCGGTTCACCGATGTCACCTCGCTCAACCCCGGCGACGACGTGCGCATGTCCGGGGTGCGGGTCGGCCAGGTCGACCACATCGAGATCGTGGACAACGCCGTCGCCGAGGTCGAGTTCTCCGTGGACCGGCGCTGGCGGCTCACCCTTGAGGCGACCGCGGCGATCAAGTTCCGCAACCTGATCGGCCAGCGCTACATCTCGCTGGACCAGGGGATGGGCGACGCCACGGTGACGATGGCCGAGGGCCAGCTGATCCCGCTGGAGCGCACCCGGCCCGCGCTCGACCTGACCGCGATGTTCAATGGGTTCAAGCCGCTGTTCCAGGCGCTGACCCCGCAGGACGTCAACCAGCTCTCCTTCGAGATCGTGCAGGTGCTGCAGGGCGAGGGCGGCACCGTGCAGAGCCTGATCCAGCACACCGCGTCGCTGACGAACACGCTGGCGGACAAGGACGAGGTCATCGGCAAGGTCATCAGCAACCTCAACAACGTCCTCGAGCAGATCAACGGCCGCGGCGACAAGCTGGGCACCCTGATCACCACGACGCAGCAGCTGGTGACGGGGCTGGCGTCGGACGCCAAGCCGATCGGCGAAGCACTCGACAGCCTGTCCTCCCTGGCGACCAGCACCTCCAGCCTCCTGCAGGGTGGCCGTGAACCGCTGCGCCGCGACATCGAGGCCCTCGGCGCGCTGTCGAAGACCCTGGCGGACAACTCGCCCGCGTTCGACAAGTTCATCGCGATGCTGCCGACGAAGTACGAGACGATCGGCCGCACGGTGTCCTACGGCTCGTGGATGAACCTTTACCTCTGCGGGGCCACGACGAACGTCAAGCCCGCACCCCAGCTGCCCGGAACCCAGCCGCTCCCGGTCGGGATCCCCGTCACGGACGCGAGGTGCGGACGGTGAAGCTGAAGAACCTGAAGTCATGGGAGATGAAGCCGTTCAGCGAACGCAACCAGGCCAAGGTCGGCGTCGTCGGCGGCCTGATCATGTTCCTGGTCACCGCGCTGATCTACTTCGGACCGGAGCTGCCGCTGATCGGCGGCGGCACCACCTACACCGCGCAGTTCCGTGAGGCCGCCGGGCTCAAGCCCGACGACGAGGTGCGCGTGGCGGGCGTGAAGGTCGGCAAGATCACCAAGGTCGAGCTCAAGGGCCAGGTGGTGCTGATCAGCTTCCGGATCAAGGGCGTGTGGGTCGGCGACCAGACCGTCGCCCACATCAAGATCAAGACCTTGCTGGGCCAGAAGAACCTGAACCTCGAACCGAAGGGCACCGAGGAACAGGACCCGGGCACCCACATCCCGGTGAACCGCACGGTCACGCCGTACGACGTGACCGACGCCTTCGCCGACCTGGCCGAGACGACCGGGCAGATCGACACCACGCTGCTCGCGAAGAGCTTCACCACCCTCGCGGAGACGTTCACCGCCGCGACGCCGGAAGAGGTCCGCTCGGCCCTGACCGGCCTGTCGGCGCTGTCGCAGAGCATCTCCACCCGCGACCAGGAACTCAAGAAGCTCCTCGAACACAGCGCGACGTTCACCAAGACCATCGCCGACCGCAACGCCCAGTTCGAGCTGCTGCTCAAGGACGGCGCGACCCTGCTGCAGGAGTTCAACAAGCGCAAGGACGCGATCACCGCGCTGCTCAAGGGAACCCAGGACCTCGGCCGCGAACTCGCCGGGCTGGTCAAGGACAACCAGGCCCAGATCGGGCCCGCGCTCGACCAGCTCAACCGGGTCTCCGACGTGCTGCAGCGCAACCAGCAGCACCTGGAGCGGTCGCTGCGCCTGGCCGGACCGTTCTACCGCCTCGTCGGCAACGCGGTCGGCAACGGCCGGTGGATCGACACCTACATCTGCGGGCTGGTGCCCGCGAGCGGTGGCGGCTGCATGCCGTCGAAGGGAGGGGGTCGCTGATGGCGGCCACCAGGAAGTGGGCGGTGGTGCGGGGACTCCTCGCGACCGTCACCGTCATCGCGATCGTCGCCGCGGCCGTGCTCTGGATTCTGCCGAAGCTGGAGTCGGGCAACAAGGTCACGGCGTACTTCACCGCCGCCGTCGGCGTCTACCCCGAGTCCGACGTCCGGGTGCTCGGGGTCAAGGTGGGCACCGTCGACACCGTCGAGCCGCAGGGCGCCACGGTCAAGGTCAGCATGACCCTTGAACCCGGTATCCCGATCCCGGCCGGGGCGGTCGCCGTGGTGATCGCGCCCAGCCTGGTCAGCGACCGGTACGTGCAGCTCGCGCCCGCCTACTCCAGCGGCCCGGAACTCGCGGAGAACGCGATCATCCCGGTGAGCAGCACACTGGTGCCGGTGGAGCTCGACGAGCTGTTCACCAGCCTCGACAAGCTCAACACGGCCCTCGGCCCGGACGGGGCGAACAAGGCGGGCGCGCTGTCGGACTTCATCACCAGCAGCTCGAAGTTCCTTGACGGCAACGGCAAGGAGATCAACAACATGCTCAAGGCGCTCGGCCAGTCCGCGCGCACCCTCAGCGGCTCCCAGGACCACCTGTTCACCAGCATCGACAACATCCAGAAGATCACCACGATGCTGGCGACGAACGACGAGATGGTCGACAAGTTCAACGGCCAGCTCGCCCAGGTGTCCCAGTTCCTCGCCGAGGAGCGCGAGACCTTCGGCGGCGCGATGCACGAACTCGCGGGTGCGCTTGCGGTGGTGGAGACGTTCATCAAGGACAATCGCGGCAAGATCAAGGTCAGCCTGGACAAGCTGCAGGGCACCGCGCAGCTGCTCGCCGACCAGCGGGCCGCGCTCGCGGAGGCGTTCGACACCGCGCCGCTCGCGCTGACCAACGTCATGAACGCCTACGACCCGGCCACCGGCACCATCGACGGCCGCGGCAACCTCACCGAGTTCTCCAGCGCCAACCCGATCCTGCCTTTGGTGGGACAGTGAGGACCCGGCTGCGGCTGGCCGCCGCCCTCCTCGTCGTTGCCCCTATCGCCGCCGGGTGCGGCTCGGTGGGCGGGCTCTACGACATGCCGCTGCCCGGCGGCGCCGACCTCGGTGACCACCCGTTCCGGGTGACCGCGCAGTTCCGCGACGTCCTCGACCTGGTGCCCCAGTCCGGCGTGAAGGTCGGCGACGTCTCGGTCGGCCGGGTCGAGACGATCGAACTGGCGCCCGACGGGCGCACGGCGCTGGTCACCGTCGTGGTCAACGGGTCGGTCTCGCTGCCCGCGAACTCCGTCGCCCGGCTGCGGATGTCCAGTGTCCTCGGCGAGAAGTTCATCGAACTCGACGCGCCGCCCGACGATAGTCCGGACGGCAAGCTCAGCGAGGGCGACCAGATCCCGTTGGAGCGCACCGACCGCAACCCGCAGATCGAAGAGGTCTTCGGCGCGCTCTCGCTGTTGCTCAACGGCGGCGGCGTCGGCCAGCTCCAGCAGATCACCAAGGAACTCAACGCGGCGTACGGCGGCAACGAGGAAGCCATCCGCTCCCTGCTGAAGAACATGAACACGTTCGTCAGCGGCCTCGACGCTCGCAAGAACGAGATCACCCGGGCCCTGGACGGCATGGGCAAGCTGGCGGAATCCCTTGGGTCGCGCAAGGAACAGATCGCCAACATGATCGACAACCTGACCCCCGGTATCGAGACGCTCAGCCAGCAGCGGGAGAAGCTCGTCGGCATGCTCGGCGCGCTCGACATGCTCTCCGACGTCGCGGTCGACACCATCCAAAAGAGCAAGGACGACATGATCGCCGACCTGCGCGCGCTCGAACCGACGCTGCGCAAGCTCAATGAGGCCGGGGCGGAGATCCCCAGGGCGATGGAGATGCTCCTGACGTTCCCGTTCCCCGACTCCGCGCTCGACGCGATCAAGGGTGACTACCTCAACACCTACCTGAAGCTCGACGCGAAGGTCGCGCCGCCGCCGACGATCGCGGGCGCGCCCAACCTTCCGCTGCCCTCCAACGAGCAGGGAGGTCGCTGATGCTGACCAGGAAAGTCCGGGTCCAGGTGGTGGCCTTCGTGCTCATCGCGCTGGTCGGCGTGAGCTATGTGGGCGCGCGGTACGCCGGTCTCGGCGGCATGTTCGGCAACTCCGGCTACACCGTCACCGTCCGGCTCGCCGACTCCGGCGGCATCTTCACCCACGCCGAGGTCACCTACCGCGGCGTCGGCATCGGCCGGGTGGGCAAGCTGCAGCTGACCGACGCGGGCGTCGAGGTCGAGCTGCTGATCAGGCCGGATGCGCCCTCGGTGCCAGAAGAGGTCGACGCCGTGGTGGCCAACCGGTCGGCGGTCGGCGAGCAGTACGTCGACCTGCGCCCGCGCCGCGACGGGTCGCCCTTCCTGGCCGACGGGTCGGTCATCCAACAGCGCAACACGGCGCTGCCGCTGCCCACCGAGACGCTGCTGCTCAACCTGGACAAGCTGGTCACCTCGGTGCCCACCGACGAGCTGCGCAACGTGGTCGACGAGCTCTACGACGCGACCCTCGAGACCGGCCCGCACCTGCAGGCCCTGCTCGACTCCGCCGCGAGCTTCACCGACAAGGCCGTCACGCACCTGCCGCAGACCACCACGCTGATCACCGACGCCGGGGTCATGCTGGCCAGGCAGGTGGAGAACGGGGAGTCGATCAAATCCTTCAGCGTCAACATGAAGCTGATCGCCGAGCAGCTCAAGGCCTCCGACGGCGACATCCGGACCCTGCTGGGCTCCGCGCCCGCCGTCGCGCTCCAGGTCAGTGAGCTGATCAAGGAGATCGGCGGGGCGACGGGGATCCTGCTGGCGAACCTGCTGACGACGTCGAACGTGCTGCAGACCCGGCAGGGCAACCTCGAGCAGCTGCTGGTGATCACCCCGCAGGCGGTCGCCGCGGGCCGCCAGGTCATCCGGTCGGACGGCGCCCACTTCGGGCTGGCGTCGACGTTCTTCGCGCCGCTGCCCTGCGTCACCGGCTACAACACCAAGTACCGCAACGGGTTGGACACCGGGCCCGGCCAGTTCAACACCCAGGCCCGCTGCGCTCTCGCGCCCAGCACGGGTGTCGGCGTGCGCGGCTCGCAGAACGCCCCCGGCTCGGGTGCCGTGCCGCCCGCGTCCAAGCCCGGCCGCTGACAAGTCCTTTTCGGATAGTCCGGATGAGAGTGAGGCGAGATGGCGTCGACCACGATCCTTCGCCGCGTCGGCATCGCCGCGGTGGTAGTCGCCACGGCATTCGCCGCGTGGGGCGGCTTCTCCTACTGGCAGGCGACGACGTCGGACACGATCGCCGCCACCGCGGCCCGTGACGATGTCCTGACCGCGGGCCGCACCGCCGTGGCCACCATGACGTCACTGGACTACCGCAGCGTCGACGCCGGCTTGGCCCGCTGGCTCGACACGTCGACCGGCGCACTCCACGACGAACTGAAGGCGTCGCTCGAGGGCAGCAAGCAGCAGATCCAGCAGGCCAAGGCGACGACCACCGGGACCGTGCTCGACGTGGCCGTGACCGAACTCGACGAGCCACGTGGCACGGCGAAGCTCATCGCCGCGGTGGAGATCGTCGTCCAGCCGGAGACCGGGGAGCCCGCGACCAAGCGGAACCGCTTCCAGGCCGAGCTGGTCCGGACACCCGCCGGGTGGAAGGTGGGCGGTCTCGCCCAGGTCCCGTACATCCCGGTGTGAGAGGACTTTCCATGCGTACCGACCGCAAGACCCACCCGAACCGCCGCAGGCCGGTGGTCGCGGGCACCCGCAGGCGCAGCGGCACGGCGCTCGCCACCCCGGACCTCGGGATCGATGAGGACGTGGTGGACTCGGCTACCGAGTCCGATGTGGACACGGACACCGATACCACTTCCGCTGAGTCGGTTGTCGACGAGTCGGTCTCCGAATCCCCGGAGCCAAGCAGGCGCCTGTCGGTGGTGCTGATCGTGGTTGCCCTGGTGGTCGCCGCCGCGGGAACCTGGCTGACCATCGCCGCCGCGTCCCAGCGGGCGCGGGTCGAGGCCAACACCGCTGTCGTGGACAACTCGACCACCGCCCAGGTGATCGGACAGGTCACCGAGGCGCTGGAGCAGATCTTCTCCTACAAGTTCGACGACACCGCGAAGACAGAGAAGGCGGCGGCGGATGTCCTTGTGGGAGCGGCGAAAGACCAGTACGCGAAGCTGTTCGAGCAGGTTCGGCAGCAGGCCCCGGAGCAGAAGCTGGAGCTGCGGTCGAAGGTCGCACTGTCGGGCGTGACGATGCTGTCGGGCGACAACGCGACCCTGCTGGTGTTCGTCGACCAGAGCGCCACCCGCGGCGACACCAACGCGGGCTCGTCCGGCGCGGCGCAACTGCGGGTGTCGGCCCAGCTAAGCGACGGCCGGTGGCGCATCACCGAGCTGCACACCGTGTGAGCCGTACGCCGTCGACGAGATTTTCTTTGGCCTGTCGGCATTTCGACATGACATGGGGACCAAAGCAAGTCTCGTCGAAGGCTGGTCTGTCGACCAGGTCGTCTTCGTTACTCGTCGTCGTCATCAGTCGTCTGGAGCGTGGCACGCCTGGAGCGCAGGGCCACCTCAAGGGCGAAGCGCGAGTCGGGGTTGGCCAGGCGGTCGCCGAAGAGGCGTTCGAGTTGGCGTAGGCGGTATCGCACCGTCTGCGGGTGGATGTCGAGCATGGCGGCGATCTCCGGGGCGCTTCCCTTTGTCTCCAGCCAGATCAGCAGCGTCTCGCTCAGCTTGCTGCGCTGCTTGACCGTCAGCCCGGTCATCGGGGCCAGCGCCCGCTCGGAGATCTCGCCGACCAGGAACGGGTCGTTGAGCAGCCACAGTGCCGACATGTGGTGTTCGAACCAGGTGACGGGGGAGTCCGGGAGTTCACCGCTGTCGATGAGGGTCAGCATGCGGCGGGCCCAACGCAGGGAGTTGCCCGCTTCGGCGGGTGTCACAGCCGGGCCGACGGCGATTCGCCAGCCCGGCAGGTCATCCGCCAATTGCTTGAGGTGGGACTGGTCTTCCTCGCCGGTGAGCAGACACGGCTCGGGGCTGTCGAGGTCGATGAGGAAACGCGGGTCCACCGACGGGTTGGGGAAGTCGGTGAGGTCCTCCGCGGGCTTGAGTGCCACGGCGACGACCTGATGGGGCACCGGCCAGCGCGCGGACTCGGCCAGCCGGGGGAGAGGAAGCCGCTTCGGGTCGCCGTCGGCGGAGAGGAGACCGTCGAGCAGTTGCCTGCGTCTGCGTTCCAGGGTGCCCAGGGCGTTCGCGCGGGCGGACGCGTGGCCCTCCACGGACAGCGCGGACAGCTCGTCGATGTAGGCGAAGATCGCCTCGGCCAGCAGGCAGAGGGTCGCGGTGGAGACACCGGCGCGTTCGCCGATCTTGGCCATGTGCCGCCAGGCCACCCGGGCGCCGACGCGGTACGCGGTCTGCAGGACGTCGAGGATCGGGTCCTCGTAGATCTCGTGCAGGCCCAGGTCGCGGAACAGCTGCGCGTGGTGATCCTGTGGGGTCGACGGGTCGGCCAGGCGGTCGAGGAACTGCAGGATCGCGCGGTGGATGCCTTCGAGGATCGACTTGCCGATGACGCTCTCGGCGGGCTTGGCCAGCGCCGGGATGGTCGTGTTGATCTCGGACAGGATCTCGCGGACCAGGTCGGGCACGCCGGGCCGGAACAGTGGGGCCAAGCCGCGGGGCAACTGCGACCACAGGTCGACCAGGGCGGTCCCGCCACCACTGGGCTGGGTGGCCGCCAACAGGGAATCGAAGGCGATCCGTACCGGCCGACCCGACTGGACACCATTCGAGCCGGATCGCGTATTCGCCACCCTCGACCTCCATCACCTATGTTTCGCCGCACACGGCGGCCAGGAAAGAATCGATCACACTGGACACAACATTCGCGAGTGCTGTTCGAACATACCGGCGGCGTGGCCACCGGGGAATACCGAGCGTGATGATCCATCCGGTTTTCGTGAATAGTGCCGAGAACATTGTCATTCCGACACAGATCGCCGACCGGACTTTCGCCCCGCTTGGTCAGCGCAGCACCCTCAATTGTTTGTCCTGCTTCGAGCGCAGCAGCCTGCCCGCGCGCAGTGCGATCTCCAGGTCCAGTCGGGAGGTCGAGTCGTCCAACTGGTCGCCGAACAGTTTCTCCACCAGTTTCATGCGGTAACGCACGGTTTGCGGGTGGATGTTGAGCTTGTCGGCCATTTCCGGGGCGCTGCCGCGGGTCTCCAGCCAGGCCAGCATCGTCTCCGATGCCCGCGTGCGCTGCTTGTCGGTCAACCCGGTCAGCGGCGCCAGGGCCCGCTCGTAGAGCTGTTCGATCAGGAACTCGTCGCCGAGCAGCCACAGCGTGGACAGGTGGTCGCGGCACCAGAGGACCTCGCGGTCGGGAAGCACCCCGCGGTCGACGAGGTCCATCGCCCGCCGCGCCCACCGCAGCGAGGACGGCGCCGTGGCCAGCGGGACGACCGGGCCGACGCACAGCCGCCTGCCGCGCAGCCGCTCGGTGAGCAGGGGCAGGTGCGCGTCGGGATCGGCGCTGATCACGCAGGGGACATCGCCGTCGAGGTCCATCAGCACCTCGGGCGGCGTCGGCCTGCCCCAGTCGCCATCCGGCAGGTCAGCGTGCTCGACGACGATCACCGAGACCTCGTCGGGAACCTGCCAGCCCACCTGTCCCGCCAGTGCGGCGACGGCCTTCGGCGACGCGGGCTCGTCGGCAAGCAGCAGGTCCAGCAGCCGCTGCCGGCGACGCTCGACCACCCCGGCGGACTCCGCCTGGGCGGCGGTGTACCCCTCGATCGACAGGGCGGAGATCTCATCGACGTAGGCGAAGATCGCCTCCGCGGCGACGGTGAACATCGCCGTCGGCAGCCGCTGCTGCTGACCCCACGCCGCGACATGGCGCCAGGCCACCCGGCCACCCACCCGGTAGGCGGTCTGCAGGCAGTCCAGGCTGCGGCCCTCGGCGAACTCGACCCGCCCGAGCTGGCGGAACATGGCCGCCCACTTCTCGTTCTGCGACCCGCCGACGCCGACCGTGTCGAGGATGCGCAGTACGGCCTGCTCCACTCCGGCGGTCATGATCGCGCCGAAATGCCCCTTGAGCGGCCGCGCGTATTCGGGCACCGCGTGCTGGATCTCGCGAATCATGTCCTGGGTCAGCCTGCCGACCATCGGATGGAACTTCACCACCAAGTCGCGCGGTAGCGAGGCCCACAACGCGGTGGCCCGGTCCTGGGTCCGCGTAACCCGATCAGCGGCCATCATCGCCCCCTGGGAGTGTATTAACGAAACATATCCGTCGGCCGAATGGCCGGAAGTCTGCTTGTGTACGACGGTAGGTTCGGCGGCCGGTTTGTGTCAAACTACGATGGCCCTTTTCTGGCGCTGCCTCCTATCGGGTGACGCCACTCCGCGCTTTCTTGAGCGATAGTGATGCAGGTGTCGCCGGAGTCGTGCGATCCGAACAACAACGATTGTTGTCGAAGTCGAACGGGGTCCTTCCGGCCGGGTAGCCGTGACGGACAAGCCAGGGGTGCCTTTCTGTTGGTTGTTGATAAATCCCGCTGAGCCCGCGGTGTGATGCTTGCCGCCGCTCGCAACCCGCCAGTAACGTCCGTTTCCCCCGGCAACGGCGCGATCGGCGGAATTCTTTCCGGCCGGGCGGCGCCCGTTTCCGATCTTGCCGACGTCCCCTAAGGAAGCCGACCATGATTCGACGTTTTGTCGCCGCTGTCGCGGTGACCGCGTCCGCCTGTACCGCGCTCGCCGGGTGCGGCTCGGATGATGACAAGGCCAACGATCCCGCGATCGCCTGGTCCGAGAGCGTCTGCAAGACGATCGAGGCAGGCGCGGGCAAGCTGCAGCAGCTGCCCGCGGTCGACCCGAGCAACCCGCAGGCCGCGAAGGACAGCCTCGTCGTCTACCTGGGCCACCTGTCGGAGGCGCTGGTCGGAGTCTCCGACGGGCTCAAGACCGCGGGCTCGCCGCCGGTCAAGGACGGACAGGCCACGCTGGACAAGGCGATGACGACGTTGACGACCACGAAGTCGACGATCGACACGGCGAAGACGAAGCTGCAGGCGGCGGCGGTGACGGACCAGGCGACGTTCCAGGCGGCGATCTCCGACATCTCCAAGGTGATGGCGACACTGACGAACGCTGAGGGTCCCGCCAAGGACTTCAAGGAGAACCCCGAGCTGGCGGCCGCTTTCAAGGCCGCTCCGACCTGTCAGAAGGTTGAGGGGGCGCAGGCGCCGGCATAGCTCTGGCTGTGTTCGGCCGCGGTCGGTGAGCCACGACGCCCGGTGGCTCACCGGCCGCGTTTCTTTTCCGCTCTCTTCCGCGAGTCCCACGTTCCCATCCCGCGAGTCCCACGTTCCCGACGGTGAGTTCCACGTTCCCGACGGTGAGTTCGCGTTGGGGCTCCACGGGTTTTCGTTGTGGCGGCTTTGGGGTGATCTTGGCGATTCGGCTTGATCTGGGGACCCCTTGAAATGGGCCGATCGGTCACCGGGGCAGGAGAGGAATCCTGCCCGATCGCGGGGCAGCTTAGGCCCATTTCAACCCCAGATAAAGCCGAATCGCCAAGATCACCCCAAAGCCTTGCTTGTGTTGGTATGTAAGGGTTCGGGGGGCTTGGGGTCTCGGGAAGTCTCATTGAGTCTGGCGCGTGGGCGCGTGGGTGCGTGGGGCGTTGGGTCAGCGGGTGCGGCGGAAGTTGCGGGCGGCGATGACGGCGCCCGCCGTGGCCGTGGCCGCTACCAGTCCGATCGCCGCCGCCAGTGCCCAGCCGACCGGCTTTCCCAGGCACAGGGCCCTGATCGCGTCGATCGCGTAGGTCACCGGGTTTACGGTGGAGACCACCTTGATCCACCCGGGCATCGCTTCCACCGGCATGTAAGCGCTGGAGGCGAACATCAGCGGGAACATCACGATGAACGAGATGGCCTGCATGGTCTCCGGCTTTCCCTGCCACGTCGCCAAAGCGACGAAGACCCAGCCCATGCCCCAGCCGAAGACGATCGTCAGCGCCACCGCCGCGACCACACCACCCGTGCCCGCCGGGGTGAAGTCCAGGACCACCACCGCGACCGCGATCGCCACCACCACCTGGACGGCCAACCGCACCGCGTCGGACAGGGTTCTGGCCACCAGGACCGAGAAAAGGCTGATCGGCATGGTTCTGAGCCTGCCGATGAAGCCGGTGTAGATCTCCGTCAGCATTCCGACACCCGAGCTCATCGCGGTGGTCATCGCGATGTTCACCAGGGTGGCGGGCATCAGGTAGTTGATGTAGCCCTGGTACTCCACGACGCCGGGCAGGTTGCCGATGCCGCTGAACACCTGGCTGAACAACAGCAGCATGACGACCGGTTGCAGCAGTCCGAAGAACACCAGCCGGTAGTCGCCGAAGGCGGTGCGCAGGGAGCGCAGGGTCAGGACGCGGATCTGGGTGGACACGGTGCTTCCCGCCCAGCCGACTCGCCTGCCGAGGTAGAGCTGGACGGTGTCGTCGTCGCGGCCCCTGGTGCGAAGAGCGTGGCGGCTCATACCGCGCTCTTTGCCGCGCGGTGCAGCGCTATGTAGACGTCGTCCAGGGTGGGTTCGGTGACGGTCAGGTCGAGGGGGATGACCGACCAGGTGTCCAAGGCCCGCACCAGTGCCGAGATCTCACGGCCGGTGGCGACGGGGACCGTGATGGCGCACAGCGGTTCATCGGCCAGCGGCGCCATGCCCGCGAACATCAGGGCGTCAGCGGCGCGGCGGGTGGTGAAGGGGTCGGCGAAGGTGACCTTTGCCGACCGGGTGCCGACCCTGGCCTTGAGTTCCGCGGGCGTACCCCGGGCGACGATGTGCCCGCCCGCCAGAACGATGATGTCGCGGGCCAGTCGGTCGGCCTCGTCGAGGTACTGCGTGGTCAGCACGACCGACGTGCCGTTGGCGGCGAGCTGCTCGACGAACCCCCACAGTTCGCTGCGGCTGATCGGGTCCAGACCCGTCGTGGGTTCGTCGAGGAACAGCACGTCCGGCTTGCCCAGCAGGCTCGCCGCCAGGTCCAGTCTTCGCTTCATGCCACCGGAATACGTGGCGGCCTTGCGCTTCGCGGCCTGGACGAGGTCGAACATCTCGATCAGCTCATCGGCCCGCGCCGCGGCCCGGCGGGCGCCCGCGCCCAGGAGGCGGGCGATGAGGATCAGGTTCGCGCGGCCGCTCAGGGTCTCGTCCACGGCCACGAACTGGCCGGACATGCCGATGCACTTGCGCACCAGGTGGCCCGCCTCGACGACGTCGAACCCGCACACCGTGGCCGTTCCCGAGGTGGGGAGGGTGCGGGTGGCCAGGATGTCGACCAAGGTCGTCTTCCCCGCGCCGTTGTGGCCGAGGATGCCGAGGATGGTGCCGGGGCCGACCGCGAGATTGACGTCGACCAGCGCGGTCACCGGGCCGTAGGACTTGCCCAGGCCGACGACACTGATGCGCGGTCGTTGCATCCCTGATTCCCGTCGCCTCGACACCCCATTCCCAACGGCCAACATACCTAGTGAATCCGCTGCTCAGGCCACATGAAGCAAGCTGGGAATCGATCACCTCGCGGTTACTGCGGGCCGGGTGGACTGCCGGGCGCAGACTTGTCCGGAAGTGACAACTCACGCCGAACGGGGTTCCGGCAGCGGTGCGTAGTACTCGCGGGATCGGCCATCGGCGTCGAACGCGCCCATGATCCGCTGGGCCGGGACCTCGATCATCCAGTAGCTCAGGTACGCCACCGGAACCGACGCCCCGAGCAGCACGGCGGCGGTCACCAGGAACGCTCCCGCGCCGCCCGCCGGGGTCGGCAGCAGACCGGCGCTGTCGAGCGCGCGCAGCAGCGGCTCATGCCAGATGTAGAGGCTGTAGCTGACCATGCTGAGCGACAGCATCGGCGGCCAGCGCAGCCAGTACGGGCCACGTCCCGTGCTCAGCGCGGTCGCCGCGATGACCAGCATGATGCCCGTGCCGAAGAACGTGTGGGTGAACGTGTCCGGCAGGTGCGCGTAGCGCAGCCACACGCCCAGGGCGACGACCGCGCCGCCGGTGAGCCCCACCAGGGTGCGCACGGCGGCGTTGGGCCACCGCACCCCCGCCGCGGCCGCCACCGCCAGCAGCATGCCGACCGCGAAGATGTCGAGCTTGGCCGCCGGGTTGAACCAGATCGACCAGCCTTCGACCGGGAACCCGCGCACGTACACCGCCCAGAACTTGTACCCGAGGCTGATCGCGATCAGGCCGAACAGGACCGCCACCATCACGACGATCCGCTTCCGCCGCGACTCCATCGGCGGCAGGTAGCGCTGCCCGATCGCGCCCAGCGCGGCGAGTAGCAGGTAGAAGTGCGCTTCGACGCCGAGCGTCCACGCGGGCCCGTTGGTGTAGAAGATCTTGTCGTCGCTCCACACATGCGTGAAAGTCAGGTGCAGCAGCAGGTCGCGCCAGTCGCCCGGCAGCACCGGGTTGCTGATCGCCCACACGATCAGCACCGCGATCATGTACAGCGGGATCAGCCGCACGGCCCGCCGCAGGAGGAACGCGCGCGCGGGCCGCGGTTTGCGGTCACCCAGCGCGGCCTTCGCGTAGGGCAGCCCGAGGAGGAACCCGGACAGGATGAAGAACATGTCCACCAACATGTCCGTGTTCATCAGCACGTCGTGCCACAGCGAGCCCTCTAGCGGCCAGGTCCACCACGTGCCGTACCGGTTGTGCTGGTAGGCGTGGAAGATGATCACGACCAGCGCGGCGACCGCCCGGTAGCCCTCCAGGTCGAACTTGCGCTGCGGTGGCGCCGTCATGTCGACCGCTCGCGGGGCGTGACGATCCACTGGCGTTCACCCATCAGCTCCTTGAGGTGGGCGACGCGGCTGATCAGGTTCTTCAGCTCCGTGTAGAACAGCGTCGACACCACCAGGTACGCGACGAACCAGCGCCGTCTGCGCCGGATCTCGGGGGCGGCCAGCCGGTACGCGAACATCACCATCACCGGCCCGGCCGTGAGCGTGTACAGCGAGGTCAGCACGAACGTCGGGATGGCCCAGTCGAGGTTGTCCAGCCCGCCCGCGCGCCAGGCCAGGAACGCGATGACCGGCACCATCTGCAGCGACAGCCACGGGTAGACCTCGCGCCAGCCGAGCAGGAACGACGTGCCGAACTTGTTGCGCCCGCTGAGCCGCTCCGACCGCAGCGCCACGGTGAGATGCCTGCGGGAGACCTGGCTCCAGCCCTGGGCCCAGCGCATCCGCTGGTTCCACAGCGCCCGCAGCGTGACCGGCGCTAGTTCGCGGCTGAGCAGCAGCGGGTCGTACACCAGCCGGTAGCCGTCGAGCAGCGCGCGGAACGACGAGTCGATGTCCTCGGTGAGCATGTGCCCGTGCATCCGCAGGTCCCGCAGCACCGCGGTCGACCAGAAACCGTTGGAGCCGCCGAACAAGCCGAACTGGTGCAGCTGCGCCCGGCCGGAATGGCTTACCGCGTAGATGGATTCGAACTCGACCGCCACCGTGCGCGCTACCCACGAGGCGTCGCCGTTGCGGATCACGCAGTGGCCCTGGACGACGTCCGCGCCCGCCTCGAGCCAGTGCCAGGCCCGGCGGTAGGCGTCGGTGTCGGGCTGGTGGTCGGCGTCGAAGACCCCGGTGAACACGCCGTCGACGACCTGCAGCGCCGCGTTGACGTTCTGCGCCTTGGAGGTCGACCCGTCCACCCGCAGCAGGACCAGCCTGCAGTTGCGGGCCGCCAGCTCCCGCAGCTCGTCCTCGACCGGCAGATCGTGCGGGGTGTTGTAGGCCAGGACGATCTGCAGCTTGCCCGGGTAGTCCTGGGCGAGGAACGCGCGCAGTGTCTCCACGATCGTCTCCGCCTCGTTGGGCAGGTACGCCGCGATCACCGCAGAGGCGGGCGGGTAGCGCCGTGGCGCGGGCGGCAGCTTGGGCGGGTCCAGCGCGTGCAGCCCCTCCGCCCAGATCAGCGCCGAGGTGACCACCAGCGCGGCGGTGACGATCAGGTACGCGGGCGTCGCCAGGTCGATCCCCAGCTGGTAGAGCCCGAGCAGCGCCAGGAACGGCGCGGCGATGCCGAGCACGAGAGTCAGCGCCACCTGCAGCGTCGTGCGCAACGACCTCGGCAGCCACGCCGACGCCGCCCGGGGCGCGTCCGCCCGCCAGCGGCGGGGGATGAGGTCGAGGTGGGTGCCCGCCACATCACCGGCGTCCTGGGCCTGGCGCAACAGGGCGGGCACACCGGTGTCGGGGCGCGCGCTGGTCCAGCCGCAGATGGGCGTGACCTGCACGCTGTCGCGGCCGAGCCGGATCTCCGTGCGGCTGATCCGGGCCGCCATGGCGCCGAGTCTGCGTCCGACCTGCCGGTCCGCGGTCCCGCGCAGCAGCACGACGATCCCGTCGTCGCCGTCGAGCCCGATCAGCTCGTGCCGGGACAGGTCCGCGCTCAGCATGGCCGCGATCTGGTCGTGGACGTGGGCGAGCCCCTGTCCGCCGAACCGGGAGACGATCCGGTCGCGCTCGGCGAGGCGGATCACCGCCACGACCGGCGCCCGGCGAGAGCGCTCGCCCGCGGCGAGGACGTCGGAGACCTCAGCCGACCAGGTCTCGCGGTCGGCCCACCGGTGTCGCTGGGGGTACCACTGCCCGGCGCCGGCGTGCCGGGGCAGCCGCAGCGTCCGCGGCTCGGCACTGCCGCCGGAGGGGTCCAGCTTGACCGGCCCGTTGGTCAGCATCGCCAATCCCAAATTCCTGAAAGTGTCTGATAAGTAAACTTTTGATTTACACGGAAGAATGTGATGGGAGTCATTAAATATTCACCCGATCAAGCTAGCCGAGCGATTTGTCTGACACAGAGAGCTATCTCAGTGGGCTGTACGTGTCAATGTGGCCTGACTATATGGAGTGAATCTCTTAACTATGCGCACGCATCCGTTACGATCATTGTTCATCTGCGACAACTGCTCCATCCGGCCTAGCGGACGGCCGGGTGATCAAGCAGAGGGCGGCTGGTCCTTGTACGGTCGATCCGTCGTCCGGTCGGTGCCGCCCCCGCACCGACCGGCCAGTCCGACATGAGTGGCCCGACAGTGAGTGACCCGACGGTGAGGAGCGGAGCATGCGGCGCTTCCTGCGCGACAACGGGCTGACGCTCGGGTTCGGCACCCTGTTCTTGGGCGCCCTGATCGGGCAGGCGTTCGCCGGCCACGCGGACATGAACAACAAGCGGCTGAGCAACGACCTCGACGCGGTCGGGCTCGGCGACTACCTCACCTCCTCCGATTTCGCCGTCGACGTGTCGGAGAACTGGCAGTCCGAATATCTGCAGTTCTTCCTGTTCGTGATGGCCACGATCTGGCTCATTCAGCGCGGATCGCCGGAATCGAAGCGGCCGTCGGAGGTGGGCCTGGAAAGTGACGAGAAGCAGCGGGTCGGTAAACACACCAGGCCCGACTCACCCGCGTGGGCGAGGGCGGGCGGATGGCGCACCGCGCTGTTCTCCACGTCACTCGGCCTCACCATGGGCGGGCTGTTCCTGCTGTGCTGGCTGGCGCAGTTCGTCGCGGGCCGGGCCGCCCACAACGGCGAGCAGCTCTCGTCGTTCCAGGACCCGCTCGGCGCGGGGGAGTACCTGATCTCGGCGGACTTCTGGAACCGTTCGCTGCAGAACTGGCAGTCGGAGTTCCTGGCCATCGCCTCGATGGCCATCCTCAGCGTGTACCTGCGCCAGCGCGGCTCGCCGGAGTCCAAGCCGGTCGGGGCCGCGCACACGGTCACGGAGGAATCCGGCTGACCCCTCACGCCCAGTTCGCGTTAAGCGGAGCAGAATGTCAACTGCGTGTAGCGTCGTTCGCCAACCGCGTGGAAGGTGGCGTCGGGCGCCCACGCGCCGAGCGGACGAGCGAACGGACGGGACATGGGTGACACGACTGCCGAGTCCGCGACACGCGCGCGGGCGGGCCGAGGCATCGGCAAGGTCGGCGAGTCGGAACTGCGCCAGCTGCTGGCGGGACTGACCGCCGTCCGCGACGGCGACTTCGGCACCCGCCTGCCCGATCACGCCGACGGCCTGCTCGGCGAGATCGCCGCCGTCTTCAACGGCATGGTCGACCAGCTCTCCCTGTTCACCTCCGAGGTCACCCGCGTCTCCCGCGAGGTCGGCACGGAGGGCCAGCTCGGCGGGCAGGCCGAGGTGCCCGGCGTGTCCGGCACCTGGAAAGACCTCACCGACTCCGTGAACGCGATGGCGGGCAACCTGACCCGCCAGGTCCGCGACATCGCCCAGGTGGCGACCGCCGTCGCGGGCGGCGACCTGTCGCAGAAGATCGACGTCGACGCCCGGGGCGAGATCCTGGAGCTCAAGGACACCGTCAACACGATGGTCGACCAGCTCTCGTCGTTCGCCGACGAGGTCACCCGTGTGGCCCGCGAGGTGGGCAGCGAGGGCCGACTGGGTGGTCAGGCCGACGTCAAGGGTGTCTCGGGCACCTGGCGTGACCTGACGGACTCGGTGAACTTCATGGCGGGCAACCTGACCGCCCAGGTCCGCAACATCGCCCAGGTCACGACCGCTGTGGCGAAGGGCGACCTGTCGCAGAAGATCGACGTCGACGCCCGGGGCGAGATCCTCGAGCTGAAGAACACGATCAACACAATGGTCGACCAGCTCTCGTCGTTCGCCGACGAGGTCACCCGCATGGCCCGCGAGGTCGGCACCGAAGGCCTGCTCGGCGGCCAGGCCGACGTCAAGGGTGTGTCCGGCACCTGGCGTGACCTGACGGACTCGGTGAACTTCATGGCGGGCAACCTGACCGCCCAGGTCCGCAACATCGCCCAGGTCACGACGGCTGTGGCGAAGGGCGACCTGTCGCAGAAGATCGAGGTCGACGCGCGCGGCGAGATCCTCGAGCTGAAGGAGACCATCAACACGATGGTCGAGCAGCTCTCCGCGTTCGCCGACGAGGTCACCCGCGTCGCCCGCGAGGTCGGCACCGAGGGCAGGCTGGGCGGCCAGGCCCGGGTGCCGAACGTGGCGGGCACCTGGAAGGACCTCACCGAGTCGGTGAACGTCATGGGCGACAACCTGACCGCCCAGGTGCGCTCGATCGCCGAGGTCGCCACCGCGGTCGCCCGAGGCGACCTGACGCAGAAGATCCGGGTCGACGCGCGCGGGGAGATCCTCGAACTCAAGGAGACCATCAACACGATGGTCGACCAGCTCTCCGCGTTCGCCGACGAGGTCACGCGCGTGTCCCGTGAGGTCGGCACCGAGGGCAACCTCGGCGGCCAGGCGACGGTGCGCGGGGTGTCGGGCACCTGGAAGGACCTGACCGACAACGTCAACGTGATGGCGTCGAACCTGACCGGCCAGGTGCGCTCGATCGCCACGGTCGCCACCGCGGTGGCCAGGGGCGACCTGTCGCAGAAGATCATCGTCGAGGCCAAGGGCGAGGTCGCCGCGCTCGCCGAGGTGATCAACACGATGGTCGACACGCTGTCCGCGTTCGCCGACGAGGTCACCCGCGTGGCCCGCGAGGTCGGCACCGAGGGCCAGCTGGGCGGGCAGGCCCGGGTGCCGAACGTGGCGGGCACCTGGAAGGACCTGACCGACAACGTCAACTTCATGGCGAACAACCTGACCAACCAGGTCCGCAACATCGCCCAGGTCACCACCGCCGTCGCGCAGGGCGACCTGACCCGCAAGATCGACGTCGACGCCCGCGGCGAGATCCTCGAACTGAAGACCACGATCAACACGATGGTCGACCAGCTCTCCGGCTTCTCCGCTGAGGTCACCCGTGTGGCCCGCGAGGTGGGCAGCGAGGGCCGCCTCGGCGGTCAGGCCGAGGTCGAGGGCGTGTCCGGCACCTGGAAGCGGCTCACCGAGAACGTCAACGAGCTGGCCGGGAACCTCACCCGCCAGGTGCGGGCCATCGCGGAGGTCACCAGCGCGGTCGCCGAGGGCGACCTGACCCGGTCGATCACCGTCGAGGCCTCCGGTGAGGTCGCGGAGCTCAAGGACAACATCAACTCGATGGTCGGCTCGCTGCGCGAGACCACCCGGGCTAACCAGGACCAGGACTGGCTCAAATCCAACCTGGCCCGCATGTCCGGGCTGATGCAGGGCCGCCGCGACATCGCGCTGGTCGCCGAACTCATCGTCGACGAGTTGGCCCCGCTGGTCTCGGCCCAGTACGGCGCGTTCTACCTCGCCGAGGACGGCGCCGACGGCCAGGAGCTGCGGCTCATCGGCTCGTACGGGCACCCCGGGACGGGCGGCAACGGCAACGAGCCGGTGCGGTTCCGGTTCGGCCAGTCCCTGGTCGGGCAGGCCGCCCGCAGCAGGCGCACGATCGCCGTGGAGGACGTCCCACCCGGCTACGTCACCATCTCGTCCGGCCTGGGCCAGGCGGCGCCGACCAGCCTGATCGTGCTGCCGATGGTGGTCGAGGAGCAGGTCCTCGGCGTGATCGAGCTGGCCTCGGTGCGCAGCTTCACCCAGATCCAGCGCGACTTCCTCGAGCAGCTGATGGAGACCGTCGGCGTCAACGTCAACACCCTCGTCGCCAACGCCCGCACCGACGAGCTGCTCGGCGAGTCCCAGCGGCTCGCCGCCGAGCTGCAGGCCCGTTCCAGCGAGCTGCAGATCCGGCAGGAGGAGCTGCAGCTGTCGAACGCGGAGCTGGAGGAGAAGGCCGCGCTGCTGGCCAGCCAGAACCGCGACATCGAGACGAAGAACCTCGAGATCGAGCAGGCCCGCCAGGAACTCGAGGCCCGCGCCCACCAGCTGGCGCTGACGTCGAAGTACAAGTCGGAGTTCCTGGCCAACATGAGCCACGAGCTGCGCACCCCGCTCAACAGCCTGCTCATCCTGGCCCAGCTGCTCGCCCAGAACCCCACCCGCAACCTCACCGCCAAGCAGGTCGAGTACGCGGGCATCATCCACTCGGCGGGCTCGGACCTGCTGCAGCTGATCAACGACATCCTCGACCTGTCCAAGGTCGAGGCGGGCAAGATGGACGTCAGCCCGGAGCGGATCGAGCTCACCGGCCTGCTTGACTACGTCGAGGCGACGTTCCGGCCGCTCACCACGCAGAAGAACCTCGACTTCCGGATCAACACCGGCTCCGACGTCCCCGCCGAGGTGCTGACCGACGACGCCCGGCTGCGCCAGGTCCTGCGCAACCTGCTGTCCAACGCGGTGAAGTTCACCGAGCGCGGCGGCGTCGAACTTAAGATCGAGTCCGCCTCGCCCACCGAGTTGCCCGCGTCGGTCAGCATCCACGGTCCGGCCATCGCCTTCCGCGTGATCGACACCGGCATCGGCATCGCCGAGCAGCAGCTCGAATCCATCTTCGGCGCGTTCCAGCAGGCCGACGGCACGACCAGCCGCAAGTACGGCGGCACCGGCCTCGGCCTGTCGATCAGCCGCGAGATCGCCTACCTGATCGGCGGCGCGCTCACCGCCACCAGCTCGCCGGGCATGGGCAGCACGTTCACCCTGTTCCTGCCGGTCGCGCACCCCGACTTCCAGGAGATCCCGGCCGACGCGCTGACCCAGCCCGCCGCGGGCGTCGAGGAGGACGACTCCCAGGACGCCGCCGCCCGCCAGCGCAGGCTGCTGGTCATCGAGGAACACCGGCCGGGGCTGCTGTCGCTGGTCGCCGAGAGCGCGGTCGCCGACCTCGGTGCCAGCCACGACCTCAACGATCCGCGTGGGCCTATCACCGTGCTCAGCGCGGTCAGTGCCGCCGAGGCCGCCGACGCGCTCGCGGGCGGGCCCTGCCACTGCGTCGTGCTCGAACTCGACCTGGCCGACGCGATCCGGTTCCTCGAGGTCATGGACACCTACCCCGAGCTGCGCGGCATCCCCGTGCTCGCGCACAACAGCAGGCGGCTCGACATCGAACAGGAGCGCGGCCTGCAGGCGCGCGCGGGCAGCAGGCCGCTGGAGTTCCTCTCCAGCCTCGACGAGCTGCGGGAGCGGATCGCGCTGCACCTCAACGCCGACCAGGCCGGTGACGTGCTGCCGCTGGCCCGACCCGACCGGATCGGGGAAAGCCCGTCGCCGCAGGTGATCCCGGGCGACCTGGCCGGGCGCACGGTCCTCGTCATCGACGACGACGCCCGCAACGTCTTCGCCCTCACCGGCATCCTGGAGACCCACGGCATGCGCGTGCTGCACGCCGAGAACGGCCGCAAGGGCATCGAGACCCTCGCCCACCACTCCGACATCGACCTGATCCTGATGGACATCATGATGCCGGAGATGGACGGCTTCGCGGCCACCACGGCGATCCGCGACATGGCCGAGTACGCCGACCTGCCGATCATCGCCGTCACCGCCAAAGCCATGCCGGGCGACCGGGAGAAGACGATCGCCTCGGGCGCCAACGACTACGTCACCAAGCCGGTCGACGCACACGACCTGATCACTCGCATCCAGGACAGCCTGCGGGGCTGACGACCATCAAAGGGGAGCCGACTTCGTGCACACGCCCACTGAGCCGCAGCAGCCGCTCGACGTGGAGGGGCGGGTGGGCGGGAACGGCGACATCTCCGCTGCCGGACTGGAGAGACTGGCTGAGACTGTGCGCAGCCTGCGGGCGCAGGTCGACCGGGCACGGATCGGCGCGGACACCCGCGGGCTGATCGAGCTGGCCAAGGGGGTGCTGGTCGAGCGTCTGCACATCGGGCCCGCCGAGGCGGCCCGGCAAGTGAGCAGCCTGGCCGAGCAAGCAGGACTGTCCCAGGCCGAACTGGCCGCCGACATCGTCAACCGCACCGCGCGCGACGGCTTCGCCCAGCTCCTGCTCGACGAGATCGCCGACCCGCCACCCGAGGTCGGTGCCCGGCTGCGCACCGCCGAGAGCGGGGTGCTGGCCGCGGGCGACGTCCAGGCCGTCACCGAGGCGATACTCGAACACGCCCTCGCGCCGCTGGGCGCCACCGCCGCCGCGGTGTGGACCGTCGACCTCGACGCCTCACTGACGCTGGCGGGCGCGGTCGGGTTCAACCCCGACGAGATCGAACGCTGGCACTACGTCCCGCCCGGGGTCACGACCGCGGCGAGCAGCGCCCTCACCAGCAGGCGCACGATCTGGATCCGCGGCGGCGACTCCGGTGTCCTGCCATCCATCGGCGGCGCGCAGTTCCGCGACGGCGGCCGGGCGGCGACGCTGGCCACCTCGGGCGGCCGCATCCGCGGCGTCCTGGAGATCTGCTGGCCGACGGCGATGCCCACGCAGCCACCGCAGGTGATCCGCCAGATCGACGCGCTGGCCGAGCTGTGCGGGCACGCCATCGAGACCCGGCCGGACTCCACGGCCGACGCGCCGCGCGCCGACCTGACCGCGCTCGCCGACGCCATGCTCGACCCCGCGATGGTCCTGGTGCCCGAGCTGGACGAGGGGGGCGCCGTCACCGACTTCCGCGTCCACCACGCCAACGCCCGGTTCGTCGATCCCGACGGCAGGCCGCGTGCCTCGGTGGTCGGCGCGACCCTGCTGGAGGCCTACCCGACCGCGGCGGGGGAGACGGGCCTGTTCGACACCGTTGCCGAGGTCCACGCCACCGGTGCGCCGTTCCGCGCCGAGCGGCTCGCGCTGAGCGTGTCGATCGACCAGCCACCGCTTACCGAGCTGGAGGCACTGAGCGTCAGCCGCATCGGTGGCGGAGTGCTGATCACCTGGCGGCCGCAGGACGAGTCGGCGAAGTCGACGATCCTGCTCAGCCATGCCCAGCGGCTCAGCCAGGTCGGCGGCTTCGACGAGGACAAGATCACCGGCGAGATCACCTGGACCAGCGAGCTGTACGCGCTCTACGGGCTGCCCGAGACCGAGGGCCCGATCCCGCTGGCCGACCTGGCCGAGCACGCCCACCCGGACGACTCGGCGGCCATCACACGGTTCCTGCGCACGCTGCTGCACCACGGCCGCCCAGCGTCCACGGTGTTCCGGATGCGCAGGCCCGACGGCGCCTACCGGCACAGCCGGGTCATCGCCGAGCCGCTGCTCGACCCCAGCTCCGGCCTGGTCGCCGTGCGCGGCGCCTACCAGGACATCTCCGCGCAGCACTGGACCGAGGTCGCGCTCGCGGCGACCCGCGACCAACTCGTCCTCACCGAGCAGGAGTCCGCCGAGCGCAACCGGCTGGCCCTGCAGCTGCAGCGGGCCATCATGCCCTCGACGCACGACCCGATCGAGCTGCCCGACCTGCGTATCGCCGTGCGGTACCGGCCCGCGGAGAAGGACCACCTGGTCGGCGGCGACTGGTACGACGCGGTGATCCTGCCGTCGGGCCAGCTGCTGATCTCCGTCGGCGACATCGCCGGCCACGGCATCGACGCGGCCACCGGCATGGTCGTGCTCCGCAACGCCCTGCGCGGCCTCGCCGCCACGGGCGCGCCGCCGAACCAGCTGCTGACCTGGCTCAACAACGTCGCGGGCAACCTCGCCGACCACGTGCTGGCCACCGCGCTGTGCGGGCTCTACGACCCGGAGACGCGCGTGCTGCGCTGGGCCAGGGCCGGGCATCTGCCGCCGGTGCTGGTCCGCGACGGCCACGCGAACACGCTGCCGATGCTCAAGGGGCTGCTGCTGGGCGTCAAGGCCGATGCCGAGTACGAACTCGGCGAGGTGCGGCTGCGCGAGGACGACGTCCTGGTGATGTACACCGATGGGCTGATCGAGCGGCGCACCGCGTCCCTCGACGAGTCCCTCGACCACCTGCTCGACATCGTCAGCACGTCGGCGATCGACCTCGACCAGCGCCTGGACCGGCTCCTGCTGCACTGCGACGCCGACACCGACGACGACGCCTGCATCGTCGGCATCCAGGTGCGGTGATCGCCCGCTGGAAGGGCGGACAGGGGCGGAACCTATACGCTTTGCCGGGATCGTGTGTCCCGAACACCGGCACGACTGCTGGTTCCAGCGCGCTGGAGGCATCCCCGATGACCAAGGCTCCGATGAACACGACCACCGAACGCGCGGGCGACTCGGTCCTCGTGCGGGTCGCAGGTGAAGTCGACCTCGCCACGGCCGCGGAACTCAGGGGCGTGCTCGCCGCGGCGGCCGATCTGGGCGATGCCCGCGTGCTCGTCGCCGACCTCAGCGACGTGACGTTCTTCGGCTCCGCGGGTCTGACCGTCCTGCTCACCGCGCATGAGCGCGGCTGTGAGACCGGTGTGCCGTTCGTCGTCGTCCCGGGTGTGGAGAGCTCCGCCCGGCGAATCCTGGAGATCACCGAGATGCTCGAGGTGCTGACCACGGCCGACTCGGTGGACTCGGCCATCAGCTGACCCGGACATACACCGGGCCCCGACGACCATGACGGTCAGTCGGGGCCCGGGGTGCCCGGAGGCGGGCCGAATAAGTTCGGTTGGGACCAAGTCCAGCGGGTAGTTACCCCGCCTTACCGGATCTCACACGTGGTTGGGGAAAAAATCTCCACCGGTTTCGAACCCCTTCGGGTGTCGATCCGGTTTTCGGCTGGTGACCTGCGGCGATGCCCGGTTGATTAGGGGCAGCCAAGCCGGGAAGAGGGAACCATGACTCGCAAATCCGTGATCACGACCGTGCTCGTCCTCCTCGGGGTGGCGGTGCTGGGCGTCGGTGTCGTGCTCGCCTACGACGCGTTCCGGACGCGCAAGATCGACTCCTACGCGATCACCTACGAGGTGACGGTCGAGGGGGCGGGCGGCATCCGCAAGGTCGAGTACACGGCGGTGCCCGACGGGCAGCACCGGACCGCCGACCCGACCACCCGCACCGACGAGGCCCCGACGGCGCAACCGTGGAGCCGCGACGTGATCATCCCGGCGGGCCGCCAGGCCAGGCTCACCGTCACTCCGGCGGAGGGCGCGGTCGTCGGGTGCAAGATCGTCCTGGACAAGGACCTGGGCAGCCCGAAGACGAAGACCCTCACCGAGAACAAGGCGCCCGCGGCCGGGCAGCCCATCACCTGCTCGACAACACTCGACGACGACCAGAGGTTTCGTCGGTAAAGGGTTCGGCGCCACGTACGATCAGACCGTACGCAGGCCGAACGATGAGCAGGGTGAACGATGACGGAGCCGCAGCCGCTGGTCCCCGGGACGGTGGGCGACCACACGAGTTGCCTGCTGGTGAAGCTGGGCCAGGTCATGTTCCGGCTGGCCGAGGAGGAACTGCCCGGCCTGCGGGTGCGGCACTACAGCATCCTGCAGGCCCTCGCCGACAACGGCCCCACGCCCCAGCTCGCCCTCGGCGCGTACCTGCGGATCGACCCAGCCACCATGGTGAGCAGCCTCGACGACCTGGAGAACGCGGGCCATGCCGCCCGGGTGCGCGACCCGGGCGACCGCAGGCGGTACCTGGTGGAGATCACCGAGAGCGGCCGGACGGCGCTCGCGGGTGCCAACGAGCGCTTGGGCGAGTTGGACGACCAGGCCTTCGCGGAGCTGTCGTCGGCCGACCGCAAGGCGCTGCACCGGATCCTGTCGAAGCTGTCCTCCGGCACCACACTGCCCGCCGCCTTCGACGCGATCCGGGACCAGCCCGGGTCAAGGAAGCCGCCGGGTTCGCAGCGGGCGTCCGCGTAGCCGCTCCGCGCGCTGGAACGCGGGGGCTTGGATCAGAACGCGTCGAGGAAGATGTCGAGGGCGAGGTCACCGGTGGCGCCGGCGGCGCGGTAGGGCGACAGGTCGGTGATGCCCTCCTCGGCGAGCACCTCGTCGTCGACGAAGTGGTTGCCGGTGCACTCGCGGGAATCGCGGACCAGGATGGCGTGCGCGGCGTCGGCGACGATCTGGGGGCTGCGGGACTGGTCGGCGCCGCCCAGGAGGTTGCGCACGGCCGCGGTGTCGATCAGGGTGCGCGGCCACAGCGAGTTGGCGGCGATGCCGTCGTCCTTGAACTCCTCGGCCAGGCCGATCGTGCACAGGCTCATGCCGTACTTGGCGAGCGTGTAGCCAAGGTGCGCGCCCACCCAGTGCGGGGCCAGGTTCAGCGGCGGCGACAGCGTCAGGATGTGCGGGTTCGCCGCGGCGCGCAGGTGCGGGATGGCGGCCCGGCTCAGGACGAACGTGCCGCGGGTGTTGATGTCCTGCATGAGGTCGTAGCGCTTCAGGTCGAGCTTCTCGGTGCCCGAGAGGTCGATCGCGCTGGCGTTGTTGATCACGATGTCGATGCCGCCGAAACGGTCCACGGCCTGCTCGACCGCGCCGGTGACGTCAGCGTCCTCGCGCACGTCACCGACCACGGCGAGCGCCTGGCCACCCGCCTTCTCGATCTCCTCGGCCGCGGTGAAGACGGTGCCTTCCAGCTTCGGGTGCGGGGTCGCGGTCTTGGCGAGCAGAACCACATTGGCGCCGTCCTGGGCCGCGCGCAGGGCGATGGCCAGTCCGATGCCGCGGCTGCCGCCGGACATGACGATCGTCTTGCCCGCAAGGGTCCTGACCACGGCCGACCTCCAGATGTGTGCGTGCCAAATCGTACGTATTACAAATGATATGTCTCGCTATGTCAATTTGCGCTAGTCTGCGGTTCTCGACGAGGAGGCGACGGTGTCGGAGACGGCGGAGGCGGTACGGGTCACCCGGGACGCCGCGGTGACCACGATCAGCATCAACCGGCCCCACGTGCGCAACGCCGTGGACCGCCCGACCGCCGAGGCGCTCGCCGAAGCCTTCCGCGCCTTCGACGCGGACCCGTCTGCCTCTGTCGCCGTCCTCTACGGAGAGGGTGGGACGTTCTGCGCGGGCGCCGACCTCAAGGCGATCAGTACCGGACAGGGAAACCGGGCCGCGCCCGACGGCGACGGCCCGATGGGGATCTCCCGGATGCGGCTGTCCAAACCGGTCATCGCGGCGATCAACGGGCACGCGGTGGCGGGCGGGTTGGAGCTGGCGGTGTGGGCTGACCTGCGGGTGGCTGGGGAATCGGCCGTGCTCGGGGTGTTCTGCCGTCGGTGGGGAGTGCCGCTGATCGACGGCGGGACAGTGCGGTTGCCGCGGCTGATCGGCACCAGCGTCGCGATGGACCTGATCCTGACCGGTCGCCCGGTCGACGCGGCGGAAGCCCTACGGATCGGCTTGGTGAACCGGGTCGTCCCGGATGACCGGGTGCTGGCCGAGGCGCGGGAGTTGGCGGCGCGGATCGCCGCGTTCCCACAGACCTGCATGCGGCAGGACCGGCTGTCGGTGTTGGAACAGGAGGGACTCGACGAGCGGGTCGCCCTCACCAACGAGTTCAGCCACGGCTTGGTGTCCCTGGCCGCCGACACCCTCGCGGGCGCGACTCGTTTCGCCGAGGGCGCCGGACGGCATGGCGCTTTCGACGGCCCGGAAAGTCCACTGTAGACACGGGGGAAGCGACGGCGGAATGGGCGCTTTACCAGGCCGCCGCAGGTCCGTTGACACCAGTGCTGTTCCATGTCGGTATGGACTCGAGCGTTTTAGTGCTGATGACGGATCACAGCTCGAGAGAGGGCAGCCGCAAGGTTCTGTCCCGCGCCGCCGAGAGGCTCACCGGAAATCCTCCGGTTTCGATCGACGCACGACACTTCTTCCCAGGTGGGAGCGGCAAGGTGACCGCCGTCGACGGCGGACTCCAGCTTGAGGTTCCCGCCGAGAACCTGGTGGTCAGACCTTCGGCCCTGGTCATCTACGAGATACCACCGGAGAAACGCCGAGGGTTCGAGGCTGCCCAGCGGCAGCTGCACGCGTTCGGGGCCGCTTCCTTGGGCACCGACGTCGAGGCCTGGCGGGTGGCCACCGAGAAGGACCTCAGTGTCGAGCGGTTCACCCGCGACGGCATCGCGCAGATGGAGACCATCAGTGTGACCGCGGACGCGAACCCCGCCGCGGTCTTCGAGCGGCTGGGCCGCGACGTCTGGGCCCGCCCGGTCGTCGGCATGGGCGGCAACGACGTCTTCCACGTCACCACCGACGAGCAGCTGCACGCCGCCACCCGCTACTACGGCGAATCCGGCCTCGGCTGGCTGATGGCCCGCGACGCGAACAATTTCACCCCCGACGGCGTGCGCCAGCAGTTCCGCGTCGTCGTGCTCGACGGACGCGTGGTCTACGCCTGCGAGCACGTCCAGGCCCAGCCCGACGCGCCGTGCAACGAGACCCGGGGCGCGGTCTCGACCAGGCTGTCACTCGATGAGCTACCGCCCGAGCTTCACCAGTTGGCGGTCTCGGCCACCAAGTCGTTGGGGCTCAACCTCGGCGGGGTGGACCTCGCGCTGGTGAACGGCGGCGTGGTGTTCGAGGTCAATGTGCATCCCGCCTTCAACACCTCGATCCCCATCGAGGAGTCGTTCGCCACGCCGTACATCGAGGCGCACCTGGCGCTGCGGTAGCGCCGGGACCCCGCGGTGGGATCCCGGCGCGGACTCGGTCAGCCGCGGCCGAACGAGTTGTTCCCCAGCGGCAGCGGTGCACCCGCGGCGTCGAAGGCGGCTAGGTTCGACGGCTCCTTGGTGGAGTAGTCGAACCACCACACCTTCACCGCGGGGTCCTCGCTCCAGGCGGCCTGGTGCGCCTGGACCGTCTTGCCGCCGATGGTGGCGGTGATCTTCGTGGCCGGGCCCGCGTAGTAGCCGAACGCGGGGATTCGGCCGTTGTCCGAGGCGATGCTCGCGCCGTGGAAGCCGGGGGCCGTGTCGGAGCCCTCGGTCTCGTTGGTCGCGTAGTGGCCGGTGAAGACCCCCTTCGCGTCCGTTCGGCCCGCCAGCAGACCGAAGTGGACATCGGGCAGGTACTCCGGCTCGTCGATCTTCACGAAGCGGAAGACCAATTCGCCGCCGGGGCCGTTGGACCCGGTGGCCACCGGCTGCCCGAGGAAGACGTGCTCGGGCGCGGCGCTGTCCGGCGCCGGTGCCTCAGCCTTGGCGACCGGCTGCACGGCGACGGCGGGCGCCGGTGCGGTGCTGGGCGCCGCGGTGGCCATGGCGACCCCGGTGGTGGCGGCCGCTGCCGCGATGGTGATCGCGACAGCGACCAGCGTGCGGCGGTGCACACGTGACATGTGGTGTTCCCCTGTTCTGCCTGGTTGTCCTACACCGGGAAAGACGGGTGGGGTGGTCGGAAAAGTTCTGCCGTCGGCGCGCAACTTTTCCGTTCGCCCACTCGTCTCGATGGGTATGGGGGATACGCATGGGCCGTGGTGACGCGGATTTCGTCGAGTTCGTTCAAGCCGCTTCCGGGCGGCTGCTGCATGCCGCCTACCTGCTGACCAGCGACCGGCACCACGCGGAGGACGTGGTGCAGACGGCGCTGGCCCGCTGCTACGCGGCCTGGTCGCGCATCCGCGACGACGACGCGTACGGCTATGCCCGACGCACCATGGTCAACCACGTGATCGACCGGTGGCGCAGGCCGGTGCGCGAGGACTCCACCGAAGAGGTGCCGGAGCGGTCGGTGGCGGGCGGTGAGACGGCGGTGGTCGAACGGGAGTGGCTGATGGACATGCTCGACGGGCTCACCGCGCGGGAGCGGGCGGTGGTCGTGCTGCGGCACTACTTCGACTTGCCCGAGGCCGCGGTGGCCGCCGAACTCCGCGTGTCCCTCGGCACGGTGAAGAGCACCAACGCCCGCGCGTTGGGCAAACTGCGCACAACTGCGGCCGCGCCGAACGGAGGACCGCGATGACCGACCTCGACCGCCTGCGCGCGGCAATGCGGGAACCGGTCGAGTTCGCACCGGTCGACGTCGAGCGGGTCATGGCGGCGGGCACCCGCATCCGCAGGCGCCGCCGGCTGCGCAACGGCATGGCGGCGGTCGCCGGGGTGGCTGCGGTCATGGTGATCATCGTCGGAAGCGCCGACTGGCTGCGCACGGCGGCCGTGCAACCCGCGGGCACCCCTTCACTGACCATCACCTCCCCGGCCAGGCCGACCAGCCAGTCGGGGAAGCCGATCATGGGCGACATCATCCGCGCCGGCGACCTGCACGAGTCGGGCGAACTCGCGTTCTACCTGTTCCCGATCGACGAGCCGGGCCTGGAGGAGACCCGCTTCGGCCTGGTCGCGGGCCGGATGTCACCGGAGGGACGAATCTCGGACCACTACACGACCAACGAGACCGAGGGCCCCGACACGGCCCCGGGCTTCCACGGCGCGAGCATCGCCTCGGACAACGGCCGAATCCCCGCGTTCGGCTACTACGTGGGCCCGGCCACGAAGATCACCGCCACCATCGGGGGAAAGACAGTGCAGGCACATCAGGCCGAGTGGAGCGAGAACCGCTCGGTGAAGGTGTGGTGGTTCGACTACTCCACCAAGGAGCCGTCGAACCTCGCCGCCTTCGACGCCTCGGGAACGCCGCTACCGTTGGGCAACAACGGATTCGGGCGGGGCTGACCCTCTGCTCGGCGTTCACGTGCGCAGAACCGCAAGAGCCGCAACAAGACTGCCTGTTTCGATGCCGCCGCCACCACCACCGCCACCACCGAACAGAAGCCGCCGCCACCACCACCACCACCACCACCACCGAACAGAACGGGCCAATCCCAACGGCCTGTTTGGGTGGTTCGCCTTGATTTGGGGCAAATGGGGCTAAACTCGCGGTGCGGGTGGGCTTTCCCTTGCCCCGCCTTTTGACCCGCACAGCCCCATTTGGAGGGGCCCCAAATCAAGGCGAACCACCCAAACAGGCGCCCACCGCATCAAGCCAGGTTGGGCGGTGAGGGCGATCAGAGCCGACTCATGGTCGCCCCCACCGAGCTGGATTCCGCTGCGACCGAAGTCCTTCGCGGTCCGGCCACAGTCAGAGTGCCGCCGCAGCCTTCGCCGCCGCCTCAATGGCAGACCAATCACCATCGACGATCGCGTTCGTCGGCGCGATCCATGAGCCGCCGACGCAGCCCACGTTCGGCAATGCCAGGTAGTCGGGAGCGGTTGCCTCGGTGATTCCGCCAGTCGGGCACAGACGCACCTGCGGCAGCGGCCCCGCGACCGCGCGCAGGTAGTCCGGCCCGCCCGCGGCTGAGGCGGGGAAGAACTTCATCTCGGTGATCCCGCGGTCGAGCATCGTCATCATCTCCGACACCGTGGCCACTCCCGGCAGGTACGGCAACCCGGTGTCGGCCATCGCGTCGAGCAGTCGTGGGGTGCCGCCGGGGCTGATCAGGAACTTCGCACCGGCCTTCGTGGCCGCTTCGACCTGGTCGGGGGTGGTGAGGGTGCCGACACCGACCACCATCTCGGGGACCTCGGTCGCGATGAGCTCGATGGCGGCCAGTGCCGCCTTGGACCGCAGGGTGACCTCGATGACCGGCACACCGCCCGCCAACAGCGCCCGCGCGAGCGGCACGGCGTCATCGGCGTCGCGGATGACGACGACCGGGATGACGGGGGACAGGTCGAGGACCGAACTCATGACGCGGTCTCCATTCCGAAGACGGTGGCACCCTGGTCGGCGGGGCCGATGGCGGCGCGGAAGGCGGCGAACAGTTCGCGGCCGGTTCCGGTGGGGGAGTTGGGTTCGCGGGGCTCGGGCGTCCGCGCGTCCAGGTCGGCGAGGACGTCGAGGGCGCCGGTCTCGGCGTCGACGGTGACGAGGTCTCCGTCGCGCAGCCGCGACAATGGCCCGCCGTCGGCGGCTTCGGGCGTGACGTGGATGGCGGCGGGGATCTTGCCGGAGGCGCCGGACATCCGCCCGTCGGTGACGAGCGCGACCGCGTGCCCACGGTCCTGCAGCACCCCGAGCGCGGGCGTCAGCTTGTGCAGCTCGGGCATCCCGTTGGCCTTGGGTCCTTGGTAGCGCACGACGGCGACGAGGTCGTGGAACAACTCACCGGCCTGGAACGCGTCGAGGAACTCCTGTTGGTCGTCGAAGACGCGCGCGGGGGCGGTGACGACCCGGTGCTCGGCCTTGACCGCCGACACCTTCATGACCGCCCGGCCGAGCCTGCCCGAGAGCATCCGCAGGCCGCCGTCGGGGGCGAACGGGTCGGCCACGCCGCGCAGGACGGTCTTGTCGAGGCTGTCGGCGACGCCGTCCTGCCAGACGACACCGCCGTCGCGCAAAGCGGGCTCGGTGCGGTAGGCGGACATCTCGCCCGCGACGGTCCGGGCGTCCGCGTGCATGAGGCCGGCGTCGAGCAGTTCGCTGATCAGGTACGTGGTGCCGCCCGCGGCGTGGAAGTGGTTCACGTCGGCGGTGCCGTTGGGGTAGATCCGGGTCAGCGACGGCACGACGGCCGACAGCTCGGCGAAGTCGTCCCAGCGCAGGGTGATCCCGGCGGCGGCGGCGATCGCGACCAGGTGCATGGTGTGGTTGGTGGAGCCGCCCGTGGCCAGCAGCGCGACCACGCCGTTGACGACGGCGCGTTCGTCGATCACCTCGCCGATGGGCGTGTAGTTCTCGCCCAGCCGGGTCAGGTCGAGGACCCGGCGGCCCGCTTCCTCGGTGAGCGCGGTGCGCAGCGGCGTGCCCGGGTTGACGAAGGCGGCGGCGGGCAGGTGCAGGCCCATGGCCTCCATCAGGAGCTGGTTGGAGTTCGCGGTTCCGTAGAACGTGCACGTGCCGGGGCCGTGGTAGGACGCCGACTCGGCCTCCAGCAGCTCGTCGCGGCCGACCTTGCCCTCGGCGTGCAGCTGCCGGACGCGGCTCTTCTCCGCGTTGGACAGGCCGGACGTCATCGGGCCCGCCGGAACCAGGATCGTCGGCAGGTGACCGAAGGCCAGCGCGCCGATGACGAGCCCGGGAACGATCTTGTCGCACACGCCGAGCAGCAGCGCGCCGTCGAACATGTCGTGGGACAGGGCGAGCGCGGTGGACATGGCGATCACGTCGCGGCTGAACAGCGACAGCTCCATGCCCGCGCGGCCCTGGGTGATGCCGTCGCACATCGCGGGCACGCCGCCCGCGAACTGGGCGACACCACCGGCGTCGGCGATGGCGCGCTTGAGGATCGCGGGGTAGGCCTCGAACGGCTGGTGCGCGGAGAGCATGTCGTTGTACGCGGACACGATCGCGATGTTCGGCTTCACCGCCGCGCGTAGCGTCAGCTTCTCGGCGGGCCCGCAGGCGGCGACCCCATGGGCGAGGTTGGCGCAGCCGAGGGACCCCCGCGCGGGTCCTTGTGCCGAGGCGGCGCGGATCCGGTCGAGGTAGGCGGCGCGGCCCACGGCGCTGCGCTCGGCGATTCGGGCGGTCACGGCGGCGACGGTGGGGTGGCTCACGGCGTCCAGACTAGCCAGACTTCTGTATCGATACAAGCAACCTTAGGTATTAAAAGTACTTTAGTGTTCAGTGGACCTTCGATGGACGGGAAGTGATGGGATGGCGGCAGGACCGGTCATGGCTCCCGGCGCGTCCGCCGGTGAGGTGTTCGGCCTCATCCGGGGCGGCCTCGCCGAAACCCGCGCCGACCTGGGCAGACTCACCGGCCTGTCGCGCACCGCGGTCACGCTGCGGGTCGACCAGCTGGTCGACCGGGGCCTGGTGGTGGAGACCGCGGCGGGCGGGTCGACCGGCGGGCGGCCCCCGACGCGGCTGGTGTTCAACGCCGATGGCGGGGTTGTCCTGGCCGCCGCTCTTGGTGCGAGCCGCAGTCAGCTGGCCGTGTGCGACCTGTCCGGCCGCGCCCTGGCGACGGCGACCGTCGAGTGGGCTGACGACCCGGCGGTCATGCTGGCGGCGGTGGCCGACTCGTTCGACCGGCTGCTGGCGGGCCGCAGGCCGCTGCGCGGCATCGGGGTCAGCGTGCCCGGCACCGTCGAGGCGGGCACCACCCGCAGCGTCAGCCCGTCCGCTTGGGTCGATGTCGACATCCCCGCCTTCTTCGCCGAGCGATACGGCGTCCCCGTGCGGGTCGACAACGACGTCAACGCCCTCGCGCTCGCCGAGCACCGCGCGCACCCCGACATCGATGACCTGCTTGTGATCAAGGTGTCCACCGGCATCGGCGCCGGGATCATCTCCGGCGGCGGCCTGCGCCGCGGCGCCATGGGCGCGGCGGGGGAGATCGGGCACACGAAGGTCGTGGACGGCGGCGGCGCGGTGTGCCGGTGCGGCGGCGTCGACTGCCTGGAGGCGGTCGCGGGCGGCTGGGCGCTGGTCCGTGAGTTGACCGCGCTTGGCCGGAAGGTCGGGACCGCGCTCGACGTGGCCGAACTGGCGCGCGCCGACGACCCGGACGCGCTCCGGCTGGTCCGTGCGGCTGGGCGGCACCTCGGCGGGGTGGTCGCGGCCGCGGTGAACTTGCTCAACCCGGCGATGATCATCGTCGGTGGTGACCTCGCGCGCGCGTACGAGCCGTTGGTCGCGGGAATGCGCGAGCTGATCTACCAGTCCGCGGCCGCCACGGCGACCCGCGACCTGCGGATCGAGCCGGGCACCCTGACCGACGGCGGCACCCGGACCGGCTGCGCGGTCATGGTCCTCGACGACGTGCTGTCCGCCGCGTCGGTGAACGCGGCCGTCGCGGGCAGGCCCGTCGCTGTCGGGTAATCAGTTGTCCGAGCGGTGCGTGGTGCGATGGAATCGGCGGCGTGCATCAGCTGAAGACTCCGGCGGACGTTGCCGCCGTCACGACCGAGCCTGTGATCAACTGGGGTGCCCAGGCATTGGTGCCCGGATACCTTCATGAGGGCGGGCAGGCATGGGAGCACGACGGCGCGGTCCTGGTCTACGCGCCGGGGCTCTATCGGCGTGACCGTGTGATCCTGGCGGGCCCGGCCGAGCAGGCGCTCAAGCTGGTGACCTCGGTGAGTCTGCCGACCCCGGGCGATCCGATCGCGCGCACCGAACTGGCCGAGGAGATGTGCCAGTTGGAACCCGGCTGGTCCGCGTTCGCCGAGTTCGGCTGGATGACCACCACGGGCGAGCCGGGCCCGCGCCCCGACGGCGTCCGCTGGCTCACCGAGTCCGACCTCGACGCCGCGGACCACTTGGTGCGCACCGCGAACCCGGAAGGCTGGCTCGTCCCACGCGAGACCGGAACCCGCCGCTGGGCGGGCATGTTCGACGGCGACACCCTCGTCTCGATGGCGGGCGACGCTTGGCCCGCGCCGAACATGGGGTTCATCGCCGGCGTCGCCACCCACGAGGACCACCGCGGCAAAGGCGCGTCCAGTGCGGTTTGCACGTTCGTGCGGGACACCCTGTTGGCCGAGCACGGTTCCTGCGGGCTGATGGTCTACGCGGACAACGCCACCGCGATCCGGCTCTACGAGCGCTTGGGATTCACCTACCAGAGCATGTCCGCGTTCGGTCCTGAGTAGATCCGAAAATGTCGGCTTGCTTCGCTACGGTGCGGGTGTGACGGAGCCTGCATTCCGAAAATCGGGCGACAGCGACCCCTCGAACCACAACCCGCTCGGCCATCGGTCCACCCGGACGGGGTTGCCTTTGCGGTCTTTGGCTTTAGACCTGGTCTCAAAACTTAAGGGTGTGTCACTGCGTAACCTGCCGGTCCTGGTCGTCGATCGTGGGCAGTCATGGCGAAGACGACGCAGCAGCGGCGGGTCGAAGACCGGCTCTGGGAGCTGATCGAACCCCTGATCCCGTCCCGACCAGCGCCGCGCGGTCCGGGTGGGCGGCCCCGGAACGATGACCGTGCGTGTGGGACCGGCTGCACCAGCTCGTGCTCTACGAGCTGTCCAACATCGACGAGCTCGACTGGACCAGAGGCTGCATCGACGCGGTGTCGGTGCGGTCGAAAAGGGGGGCGAGCTGACCGGCCGCAGCCCCACTGACCGGGGTAAAGCCGGCTCCAAGTACCACGTTCTGTGCGACGCGAACGGGCTACCGCTGCACATCATGTTGTCGGCGGCAAACACCCACGACAGCATGCTGTTCGAGCCGCTGCTGGACACGAACCCGACCGTGCGCGGCCACCACGGCCGGGCGGGCCGGCCACGATGCCGACCGGACAAGCTGCACGCCGACAAGGGCTACGACTACCGCCGCTGCCGCCGCTACCTGACCCGCCGCGGTATCAAGGTCCGTATCGCCCGGCGCGGGATTGAGGGCAAGTCCCGCCTCGGCCGGGTCCTCTGGGTCGTCGAACGCACCATCTCCTGGCTGCTGCGGTTCAAACGCCTCGGGCTGCGTTACGACCGGACCGAACGCACCACACTGGCGCTACTCACGCTGGCCTGCACCGTGATCAACGTCCGCCGGCTCATAAAGATCGAGCTCTGCGACCAGGTCTAACGCATCCATTCACTCGTTTGGGATACATCGGTAGCTCTGTGTCGTTGGGTGGGGTGACTGGTGAGCTTCTGAGCGCGGAGCAGGTCCTCGGGTCGGCACGGGGTCCCGTCACCACGAGGGAGATCGATCTCCTGGAGGAGGCTGCAGCCGGGTTGCTGACGGCACCATCGATGGGGATGAACGAGCACTCTCGTCGGGAAGTGATCAGCCATCGGTGGGGCCGCCTCTTCAGAGGCGTTCGATGCGGTCGGCCTGCGGGCCCCGGTCGCTCTGACGCACCGCGTACCGGACCCGGTCACCCTTCTGCAGCGGCTCCGACCCCATGATCACGGACACGTGGGCGAAGAGATCGTCGCCGCCTGCGTCCGGGGTGATGAAGCCGAAGCCGCGGTCGCCGTCGTAGCGTGCGACGACGCCCTCGCCGCCTCGTACGGGCACGTCCCGCGCGGCCGGCCCTGCGGCCGCAGCAGGTGCAGACCGCTGCGGCGCCGTCTGGGGCTCGGCGCCCCGGACCAGGTGCACGTCGCGGGCCTGCGGGCCCTTGTCTCCACTAACCACCTCGTAGGCGACGCGGTCGCCCTCCGCGAGCCACGTCAGCCCCTCGGCCAGGGCCCGGGCGTGAACGAAGATGTCCCCGGCGCCGGAGTCGGGGTTGATGAAGCCGAAGCCCTTGTCCTCGTCGTACCAGGCCACCGTGCCGTCGGCACCGTCTGCGATACCAGCCGCAGCGGGTGAGCCTGCCCCTGCTCCCAGCGGGATCACGTGCCCGGCCTGCGGGCCGCGCTCGCCTTCGACGATCAGGAAGGCCACCCGCTGCCCCTCGGTGACCACGCCGCCGGTCACGATGGCGGAGCTGTGCACGAAGATGTCGGCGCCGCCGCCGTCCGGCGACGCGAAGCCGTACCCCTTGCCCGGCTCGTACCAGTTGACGGTGCCGAGCAGGCCCACGGCGCTGCCGGTGGCCGCATCGGCGGTGACGCGAACGCGCAGCGCCTGGGGCCCGCGGTCGTTCTCGCCGACCTCGAACACGACGGCCTGACCCTCGCGGAGCATTTTCGCGCCGCCGTCCTCGACGATCTCGGAGGCGTGCACGAACACGTCCGGCGAGCCGTCCTCGGGCGCGAGGAAGCCGAAACCCCGTTCGGCGTCGAACCAACGGACGGTCCCTTGCGGCATCAAAGGCTCCAGGTCGAGAGGCGGGCACTGGCCCCCAGTCTCTCTGACGGACTTCCGGTCCGTCGGGCCGGGCCCACAGGCGGGCGGTGCGGAGCCAGGGGCGGGCCGTTGGTTCACCTAGCGACACGCCAAGTTTTGAGACCAGGTCTTAATCCCTGCTCTACGGCCGAGGGGGACTGTTTTTGTTGGTACCAAAGAGAAGTGGATGGGCCCCTCTGGCGCGATTGTTTAATTCTCGATCATCGCTGTCAAGGGCGGCCGTAAACGGCCGTCGCTGCGCGATCGCTGCGCGACCCTTGACAGCGATGATCGAGAATTAACAGCGGCCAGGACGAGGGGCAAGGGGGAAGTGCAGGGGTGAAGAGCCGTCCCCGAAGGTGACCACGCCCGGAGGTGCGGGGCGAAGCGCTGTCCCTTGAGGCTTGCTCGTCTCTGGGTTCAGGACCAAGGGCTGTCCCTGAAGGTGGCCTTGGTCGGAGGTTCAGGGACTAATGGCTGTCCCTGTCGGAGCAGCCCGTCGGGGCTGCACCATCACGTAGTTCGCGTCGGGCGGGTAGGCGGTGACCTCCGGCAACTCGGCCAGCAGCGCCGCCAACTTGTCGCGGTCGCACCGCACCCGCTCGCAGCTGGCGGCGAAGTTGCGCTGGCAGCGGGGGAGCAGCTTAAGGACCAAGAGCTGTCCCTGCAGGTGACCGCCTTTTGGACATGGGCGAAGAGCGTGTATAAGGGGCTGTTCGCCTCGGTGTATCCAGCCTGGTCTCAGGCCGATTCCCGCTCCACCAACCGGGTCGGCAGGACCACCGGGGAACTTGGTGGGTCGCCGCCGATTTGGGTCAGGAGTAGTTCGGCCATGATCCGGGCCTGGTCGACTACCGGCTGGTGGATGGTCGTCAGCGGTGGTTCGGTGTGTTGGGCCATCTCGATGTCGTCGTAGCCGACCACCGCGACGTCCTCAGGCACCCGTCGCCCGGCGGTCCGTAGGGCTCGTAGGGCGCCGATGGCCATCAGGTCGCTGGCGACGAAGACGGCGTCGGTGTCCGGGGTTCGGCTCAGGATTTCGGTCATGGCCTGTTCGCCGGATTCTCGGGTGAAGGCGCCGCGGGCGATGTGGTGGGGTTTCAAGCCCGCCGCGCGGAGGGTGTCCTGGAAGCCGGTCAAGCGGTCGACGCCCGCGGTCATGTCCTGGGGGCCGGTGACGGTCGCGATGCGGGTTCGGCCTGCCGCTATCAGGTGTTCCGTGGCCAATACCGCGCCGCCGAGGTTGTCGACGTCGACATAGGTCAGGCCTGGCAGCGGGTGCTGGGGGCGACCGCCGACGACGGTCGGGATTCCCGCGCTGAGCAGGAGTTCCGGCAGTGGGTCATCGCCGTGCATGGACACCAGCAGGACACCGTCGACGTGCCCGCCGCGCACGTAGTCGGCGAGGCGGGCGTGTTCGGCGTCGTTCTGGGCGTTCATCAG
The DNA here is from genome assembly GCF_004362515.1 of Actinokineospora alba. Taxonomy (NCBI): domain Bacteria; kingdom Bacillati; phylum Actinomycetota; class Actinomycetes; order Pseudonocardiales; family Pseudonocardiaceae; genus Actinokineospora; species Actinokineospora alba. The sequence goes on from NZ_SNXU01000001.1 coordinate 5,063,000, forward strand.
GACCAGTTGGACGCCGGTGCCCATCAGGGTCTGGCTGGTCGCGATGATCATGTTGCCGAGGTACGGGTCGGCGAGCACCTTGGCGTCCGGTTCGCGCATGACCAGGGCTATCGAGTCGGTGCGGCGGGTCGCCAGGCTGCGGGCGGCGCGGTTGGGGACGTAGCCGAGGCGGACAATGGCGGCGTCGACCGTGGCCTTGACCTCCGGGGACACCTTGGGCGAGCCGTTGATCACCCTGGACACGGTGGCGCGTGAGACGCCCGCTTCGGCGGCGACCGTGTCGAGGGTCGGCTGCCGCCGTGTTGCCGTCCCGTCCGCGCTCATACCGTCCCGTTGGTCCCATGGTTTTTGATCACTTCGCGATACCAGTATGCGCTGTCCCTCCAGACCCGGCGCTGCGTGGCGTAGTCGACGTGGACGATGCCGAACCGTTTCGCGTAGCCGTAGGCCCACTCGAAGTTGTCCAGCAGCGACCACACGAAGTATCCCCGCACGTCCACGCCCGCCTGGAGCGCCGCGTGCACCGCGGCGAGGTGGTCGTGCAGGTAGTTGACGCGGTCGGTGTCGTGCACCTCGTCGTCGAAGGCGGCGCCGTTCTCGGTGATCATGATCGGGATCGCCGGGTACTCGTCGCGCAGTCGAGTGAGGATCGAGGTGAGGCCGTCCGCGTCGATCGGCCAGTCCATGGCCGTCAGCGGGCCGCTGACGACTGGCCTGATATCGCCGCACCCGGGCCACGGCCCGTCGGGCCCCTCAGCGCCGAGTTCGACGACGGTGGGGCTGTAGTAGTTGACGCCCAACAGGTCCATCGGGGTGGCGATCACCGCCTCGTCACCGTCGTGGACAAACGCCCAGTCGGTGAGCCGAGCGGTGTCGGCACGGACGTCGGCGGGGTAGCCGCGGCCGAAGAGCGGGTCCAGGAAGATCCGGTTGGCCAGCCCATCGATACGCCGCGCCGCGTCACTGTCGGCGGGGGACGCGGGTGTCACCGCCGCCAGGTTCAGCACGATGGACGTCCGCGCCGTGGCGGGCAGGGCGGCGCGGAGAGCCTGGGTGCCCAACCCGTGGGCGAGCAGCAGGTGGTGCGCGGCGGCCAGGGAGACGCCGGGGTCGGTGCGCCCGGGCGCGTGGTCGCCGGAGGAGTAGCCGAGGAACGCCGAGCACCACGGTTCGTTGAGCGTGGTCCACAGCGGCACCCGGTCGCCGAGCCGCAGCGCCACCAGATCGGCGTACTCGGCGAACCGCGCGGCGGTGTCGCGCGCGGCCCAGCCGCCCGCGTCTTCCAGCTCCTGCGGCAGGTCCCAGTGATACAGCGTGAGCATGGGGGTGATGTCATGGCTAGCCAGCTCGTCGACGAGCCGGTCGTAGAAGTCCAGCCCGGCGACGTTGGCGGGTCCGCGCCCGGTCGGCTGCACCCGCGGCCACGCCACGGAGAACCGGTAGGCGTCGAGCCCCAGGTCCCGCATCAGCGCGACGTCGGAGCGGTACCGGTGGTAGTGGTCGGCCGCGACGTCGCCCGTGTCGCCGCCCGCGACCTTCCCCGGGGTGTGCGCGAAGGTGTCCCAGATGGACCGGCCGCGTCCGCCCTCGTCGACCGCGCCCTCGATCTGGTACGACGCCGTCGCCGCACCCCACATGAAGCCTTCCGGGAACTTCATCCCTTCACCGCGCCCTGCATGATTCCTCCGATTATCTGCCTGCCGAGGATGAGAAACACGATGAGAATCGGGAACGTCGCGATCACCGTCCCGGCCAGCACCAGCGAGTAGTCCACCTCGATGCCGCTCGCCGTGTTGGCGATGGCGACCTGCACGGTCGGGTTCTGCGTGTTGAGCAGGATGAGCGGCCAGAACAGGTCGTTCCAGTAGGTGATGAAGATGAGCAGGCCCAGCACCGCCGCTCCCGGCCGGGCGATCGGCAACACCAGGCTCCAGTAGATGCGCAACGTGGAGGCGCCGTCGACCCGACCGGCCTCGATCAGCTCGTCGGGCATGGCGGAGGTGAGGTACTGGCGCATGAAGAACACCCCGAACGCGCTCACCAGGGCGGGGACGATCACTCCGCGCAGGTCGTTGGACCAGCCGAACCACTGGGTGACCATGATGTAGAGCGGGATGATCGCCAACTGGGTGGGCACCAGCATCGTCGCCACCACCATGGTGAAGAGCGCGTTGCGGCCCCGGAAGCGCAGCTTGGCGAAGGCGAACCCGGCGAGGGTGGAGGTGAGGACCACCGACAGCGTGATGGACCCGGCCACCAGCGTCGAGTTGAGCAGCGCCAGGCCGAATTTCCCCTGCACGAACGCGGTGGACAGGTTGTCCCACAGGTTGCCGCCGGGCACCAGCGGCGGCGGATAGCGCCCCACCGACGACTTGTCGCGCGAGGACACGACCACCGACCAGTACAGCGGGAACGCCGACACCAGCACGATGGTTATCAACAGCCCGTAGGTTATCCACAGGCCGCCGTCTTTCGCCCGTTTCCGTCGCCCCCTCCCGATAGACTGGCCAAGGGCCGTCCCCCCGGGAAAGGGCGGGGGCGTCGAGTCTGGGGGAAGAGGTTGGACTGCCCACCGTTTCGGGCGGGGGGAGACCTTGCCGAGAACCCTCACTTCATGCCTCCCTAGTCGCTCGACCGGATGCGGCGGGTCAGGACGAAGTTGATGGCGGCGATGATCACGGTGATCAGGAACAGGGTCCACGCGATCGCCGCTCCATAGCCGTACCGCCCGTTGGTCCAGAACTGTTGGTACAGATACAAGACAATCGTCTGGAACTGCCGTTCCGAGCCGCCGTTGTTGTTGCGGGTGGTGTCGAACAGGAACGGTTCGGCGAACAGTTGCAGCGCTCCGATGGTCGAGACGATGACGGTGAAGATGATCGTCGGCCGCAGGCTCGGAACCGTGATGTGCCAGAACTGCTGCCACTTGCTCGCCCCGTCGATCGACGCCGACTCGTACAGGTCGTACGGGATTGTCTGCATCGCCGCCAGATAGATCAGGGCGTTGTAGCCCGTCCAGTGCCACATGACCATCACCGACACCGCGATCCACGACGACCAGCTGTCCGCCCGCCAGTCGACCGGACTGTCCACAAAGGGCTGTAGCAGCCAGTTCAACAGGCCGAAGTCGCGGGCGAACATCTGGTTGAAGATCAGCGCCACGGCCGCGACCGACGTCACGTACGGGACCAGGACTCCCATCCGCAGCACCAGCCGCCCCCGCAGGCGGTAGTTCAGCAGGTGCGCGATGCCCAGTGCCAGCAGCAGCTGTGGAACCGTCGACACCAGCCCGATGCCCAAGGTGTTGATCAGCGCGTTGTGGAAGTTCTCGTCGGTGAGCAGGGTTCGGTAGTTGTCCAGGCCCACCGACACGTCCGCGCTGCCGGGCTTGCGCGGGCTCCACGCCGTGGTCGAGATGATCGCCGTGTAGGCCAGGGGGAACAGGCCGAACACGGCGAACAGCAGGAAGAACGGCGATATGTACAGGTACGGCGAGACCGTCAGGTCGAGCCGGTGGAGTCGGGACCGCCACGGCAGGCGGTCCCGACTCCGCTGGACCCCCCGTGTCATCCCGCGGCGGCCTTGATGTCGCCCAGCGTCTTGCGCCAGGCCTCGTTCGGGTCGGTGCCCTGTTCGACGCTGTTCAGGGCGGCGGCGAAGATGTTGCCGATGACGCCGCTCTCCGGGCCCGTCACCTGCGCGGGCGCCTTCTCCAGCGACTCCGGGAAAATGGTCCCGGCGGGTGCGTTGCTGAAGAACGGCGAGGTGAACCCCGCGACCTCCTTGTCCTTCCAGGTGCTCTGCTGACTCGGGAAGTTGCCGATCGCCTTGAACAGCTTGACGGCCTGTTCGGGCGCGGTCAGCCACTTCGCCAGCTCGACGGCGGCCTTGGTGTTCTTGCCCTGGCTGGGAACCGTGACGTAGGAGCCGCCCCAGTTGCCGGAGCCGCCAGGAATCTTCGCGATGTCCCACTTGCCGCTGGTCTCCGCGGCGTTGCCCTGGATGTAGCCCATCATCCAGGCGGGGCAGGTGATCGTGGCGAACTGGCCACGCTGGAACCCGGTGTTCCACTCGGGGGAGAACTCCGGCAGCGCCGCGGACTGGCCCGCCTGGATCGCCTTGACCGTCAGGTCCCAAGCCTTGCGCACGGCGGGATTGTTCTCGGCGATGAGCTTGCCTTCGGCGTCGTAGAAGGTTTCCTTCTCGTTGCCCAGGATGCCGGTGAAGACATGCCCGCCCGCGTCGAACCACTTCACGCCTTGCGGCGCCTTCGAGCCGAAGCGGGTCCCGGTGGCGATGTAGTCCTCCCACGTCGGCCACAGCGCCGACACGGCCGCACGGTCGGTCGGCAGGCCCGCCGCGGCGAACAGGTCGGTCCGGTAGCACATGGCAAGGCCGCCGATGTCGGTCGGCAGCCCGATCAACGCCTTGCCGTCCGCTGTGGACGCCCGGGCGATGACCGCGTCCGTCCACTGTGAACTGTCGACGCCGTGGTCGCGGAAGTTGACGAACTTGTCCGGCTGGCCGATGTACCCGGCGACCTGCCCGACCTCGATGACCTCGATGTCGGCGGCGCCGCTGCCCGCGGTGAGGCGGGCCTGGATGTTCTGGTGGTGGGTGCCGAAGTCGCCGCGGTTCTCCACGATCGTGACGCCGGGATGGGTCCGCTCGTACTCGTCGTAGATGGACCTGTCGTTCGGTAAGGAGAAGTTGTCACCGAAGACGTTGACCGTGAGGGTGACGGGACCGGACTGGGCGGGCTCGCCACTGTCGCCGCACGCCGTGAGCGCCAGAGCGCCCACGGCGAGCGTCGCGACAACGGCCAGGCTCGGCCGCCGTGCGTTGTGCATGGTGTCTCCTGTTACTGCTGGATGGGGATTCCGTCGGTGCCGCACACATAGCCGGCCTTGATGCAGTTGTCGACCCGGCGCTGCAGCTCGCCGGGATCCCAGGCGTTGAGGAAGTCGCCGTGGAAGGTGTAGCCCGGCGCGGTGGTGACGTTGACGCCGTTCCGCGTCCCCGCAAGGGAAAGCCCGCCGCCGCTGACCGGGTAGGTGATCAGGAACTCCAGCCTGGGCACCACCACGGGGTGGCTGCCCGGGCAGACTCCCGCTACCGCGAACGCCATGTGGTCACGGTGGTTGGGGGAGTCCAGCCGGGACCCGTCCCAGCAGGTCGGGAAGTCGAGGTAGTTCTCCAACTTCGACCCGGCAGGGCAGGACCGGAAGTCCCGGCTGGACTCCGGGTACCCGACGCACGACCAGCGCGCGGCGGGGTTCTGATCCGGACTGGTCGCCAGTGCGTTGCCGATCACGTAGCGCAGCCCCTGCGGGTGGGCGACCGCGCGGGTGTGGTCGGTGATGCCCTGGTAGTAGATCGTCACGCGCTCCGGCGCGATCGGTGTCCCGTTCTGGTAGAGGGTCGGCACCCAGTAGGCGGACTTGTCCGACACCGGGTCGCAGTTCGTACCGCCCAGCCGGAGCGATTGCAGCGTCGAATGGGCGTCGGTCGTGGTGTTCCCGAAGAACTCGTGGATATGGGAGACACCGGTCCGGCCGGGGAAGACGATCGGGTCGTTCCCGGCCCGGTGGCTGCTGCGGCACTCGGCGCGGAACTCCGAGCCGCGCACCGGAGCGGCCTGCTGGGCGACCATCGCGGCCGCTTGGTCGGCGTTCGGAGCGCCGCCGTGTCCACTGTGGTCAATCGTCTCGGCGTTGCCGATCACCGCGGTGGTAAGGCATGCGGCGAGCGCGAGGCCGACGGTGACCTTGAGCAGTCGGGTGGCCATGGCTCACTTCCCGAAGGTGAACCAGTTCAGGTTGACGAAGTCAGCGGGCTGGCCGCTGGCGAACGTCACGTACACGTCGTGGACGCCGGTGACACCGCTGATGTTGGCCGGTATCGTCCGCCAGCTCTGCCAGCCGCCGGTGTTGGCGATGGCGAAGCTGCCGATGGGCGGGTTGGTCCGGCTGTCCAACCGGACTTCCACCAGCCCGCTCACCCCACCCGCGGCACCGGACGCGGCCCGCGCCACGAACTGTGTCGCCGGTGAGCCGGAGCCGAAGTCGATGCCCCGGTACAGGGCCCAGTCGCCGTTGCCGATCGCGCCGAGGTGACCGCCGCCGCCGGTGTCCTGCGCGGTGTAGACGCTCATGCCGGACTGCTGCTGGAACGCCTCCGCCTGGATCGTGCCGTAGGCGTTGCCCCCGCCGGGCGGTGGAGTCGTGGTCGGCGGAGTGGTGGTCGGCGGGGGAGTGGTGGTCGTGGGCGGCGCGCCGCCGCTGGTCCACACGGCGACGTAGTCGACGACCATCGGGTGTCCGGGAACCGTCGCCCCGGTCGGGGTGGCGTGTCCCGCGACGCCGTCCGGGAAGGCGCCGCCGATCGCGACGTTGAGCAGGATGAAGTAGCCCGCGTGCGTGGTCATGTTCCGCCACGCGTCGGCGGGCATCTGGTTCTGGCTCACCGAATGGAACTGCTGCCCGTCGACGTACCAGCGCAGCTGGTTCGGCGAGACGCTCTGGTCCCACTCGAAACGGTAGGTGTGGAACGCCGACTGGCAGGACGCGCCAGGACACACCCGGCTCGCGCCGAGGCCGTTCGTCTCGTTGCACGGGCCGCCCGGGTTGACTCCACAGTGGAGCACGCCCCACACGGAGTTGATCCCGTTGACGTTCTCCATGATGTCGAACTCGCCGATACCGGGCCAGTTCCAGTAGTTCCCGCGATACGGCGACCCCAGCGCCCAGAACGCGGGCCAGTACCCGAGGGCGGCCTGACCGGTGACGTTGGGCATCTGGACCCGGCCCTCGATGCGCAGGATGCCGCCCGCCGGGGCCTTGAAGTCGCCGCGGTGGGTCTCCAGCCGGGCCGACGTCCAGTTCCCGGCGGCGTCCCGCCGGGGCGTGATCCGCAGGTTCCCGGCGCCGTCGAGGCTGACGTTGTTGGGGTTGTTGGTGTGCGCTGCGATCTCGCCGGTGCCCCAGTTGCCTGGGCCGCCCGGGTAGCCGTGACCGAGATCGAAGATCCAGTTCGCCGAGGACGGCAGTTGTCCGGCGGCGCCGTTGAAGTCGTCGCTCCACTGCAGCGTCCACCCGGCAGGGGTCGGGGGGACGGCGGCTTGAGCGGAGACGGTCAGGGGGACTACGACGGCCAGGGCCGCGACGGCGGCGCCGAGCGCGAAGCGGCCGCGGCGGGGTGGGGAGAGGGAGAAGACGGGCATGGGCGGTGACCTCCAAGTCACGGGCAGGGAAACCCATGTTGCGGTGCACAACAAATCTTGCCGAGCTGATGAAAGCGCTCTCACGACCGATTGTCAACGGCTCGATACGCATCGGTAAAAAGTGATCGGGAGCGCGCCTGCCCCTTGTGAAACAAAGCGACAAATTTGTATCATCGCCACATGGATGCCACCGAACTGCCGGGACCGGGCTCGCTGCATTGGCGCTACGGGGGTGACCGGCGCGGCTACTTGCTGCTGGTCAGGGCCGGTTTGCTGCAGCTGATGCACCCGGGACTCGGGGCCGGGGTCGAGCAGCACTCGGACTTCTTCAGCGAACCCTGGCAGCGCGTGCTGCGTTCGGTGCCGCAGATCCAGGGCACCACGTTCGACTGGCCCGAAGGCGGTGCCACGGCACGCAAGATCCGGGACTACCACACCGAGATCAAGGGGATCGATCAGCAGGGCAGGCGCTATCACGCGCTCGATCCCGAGGTGTACTTCTGGGCGCACGCGACGATCTTCGACGCGCTGTTCCAGTCGATCGACATGTTCGGCAAGCCGCTGAGCGAGGCGGACAAGGACCGGCTCTACGCCGAGGGGTGCGACATCTACCGGGCGTACGGCGTCAGCGACCGGGTCATGCCGCCGGACTGGCCGTCGTTCCAGGAGTACTTCGACCGGATGTGCCGGGAACGGCTGGAGATCACTCCGGCGGCCCAGGCGCTGATCGACTTCAGCAAGAACCCGCCGAAGGAGTTCCCGCTGGTGCCCGCGCCGATCTACCGGGCCGTGCGCAAGCCCAGCGGGAAGCTGCTGTGGTGGCTGGCGGTGGGCACCCTGCCCGTCTCCGTCCGCGACCACATCGGCGAGCCCTGGAGCGAGGCCGACCAACGCAGGTTCGACCGCGTGCGCCGGGTGATCAGCTCCGGCTGGCCGGTCCTGCCCTCGCCGCTGCGGCACACGGTGCGGGCGCGGGAGGGGTATCGGCGGACCGGGTCGGGCCCGGTGACCGCCAGTAGGCTCACGGTGTGACCTCGCCGGATTCCGCCAGCCTGCTCGACCTCGTCACCGCCGCGACCGACACCGACGCGGTGGGCGAGACGATCCTCGACGCCGCCCTGGCCGAGATGCTCGACTTCGGCCTGCGCCGCACCAACGTCGAGGTCGTCGCGAAGCGGGCCGGGGTGTCGCGGGCGACGGTGTACCGGCGGTTCGAGACGAAAGACGCGCTCGTCCAAGCGGTGCTCGTGCGGGAGAGCCGGCGGTTCTACACCGAGATCGCGGAGGCGGTCGCGGCCCTGCCGACCGTGGCCGAACGGCTCGTCGAGGGTTTCGTCGTCGGCGTGCGCCACGCCCGCACCGAGCCGCTGATGAACCGGCTGCTGGCCACCGACCCGGAGGCGCTGCTGCCGTACCTCACCACCCACGGGTACGCGGTCGTCGCGGCGTCCCGGGATTTCCTTGTGTGGCAGGGAGAACAGGTGGCGGGGAAGCTGCAGCCGGTGGAGAACCGCGACCCGGCGGGAGTCGCGGAGATCTTCGTGCGGCTCGCGATCTCGTTCACCCTGACCCCGCAAACCTGCATCCCGTTCGACACCGACGACGACATCCGGCGGTTCGCGACCAGCTACCTCGCGGTCCTCATGCGGGAGTTCGACGCCTGAGCGGTGGCGCTGACGGCCGTGGCGAACCGCGCGACCTGACCGGTCAGGGTGCCGTTGTGCACCAGTTCGATCCGGTGGACCGCTCGGGGCACGGAGATCGGGACCGCGGCCGTGGTGATCGCGCTCGCGGGAAGCACCGCGAGCCCGAGGCCGGCGGCGACCAAGGCGAGCAAACCGGTCACGTCACAACCCTCGTAGCGCAGGCACGCACGGAAACCGTCGGTGGTGGCGGAGACCCGCAACCGGGCGAGCGGGATGGCCGCGTCGGGCGCGTCGATCCACCTCGCGTCGGCGAGGTCGGTCAGCCGCAGCGCACTGCGCCCGGCGAGGGGGTGGTCCGTGGGCAGCGCGACCGCCAGCGGCTGCTCGACCACCGCCCGGGTGGTCAGGGGGCTGATGTCGGTGAGGTGCAGTGGATCGCTGGGTGCGGCCATTCCGTCGACCAACGCGACGTCCGCGGTTCCCCTGGCGACCGAGGCGATCGCCTCCTCCCGGCCGACGACCCGCACGGTCAGCCCGCGGAGGGCGTGAGCGGCGGCGGCGAGGCTCGGCGGCGCCGCCAGCGGTGACATCGCGACGGTGACCTCATCCGCGGCCACGGAGGAGAGTCGGGCGAGGTCCGCCCGGGCGGCCTCCAGCCGCAGGAGCAGCGGTTCGGCGTGGTCGAGCAGTCGTAGGCCGACCGTCGTTGGGGCGACCGGTCGCCGGGTGAAGAGCTTGGCGCCGAGATCGCCTTCGAGCACGGAGATCTGCTGCGACACCGCGGACTGTGTGTAGCCGAGCTCGTGCGCCGCCGCGGAAAACGAGCCCAGCCGGGCGACCGTGACGAAGGTGCGGAGAAGATGGGGGTCCACGAGATCAGTATTGCTTATGGACGGACCATTAATCATCGTTGGTGCTGAAGCCTGCCGTCCGCCACGATCGACGCATGGCAGCAACCTCGACAACGACCCGCCTCGCCCTGGTGGGCGACCGGTCGCCCGCGGTGCGGGCGCACGTGCGCCTTCCCGGCCTGATCGGCGCGTTGGCCGAGCATGATGGGCTGGTCGTCGACGCCTACTGGATCCCTACGGAGGACGCGGCGCACGCGGGTGCCCTCGATGGCTTCGACGCGATCTGGCTCGTTCCCGGAAGCCCGTACCAGGATGAGGCGGGGGCGATCGCCGCGGTCCGGGCGGCTCGCGAGGGTGGGATCCCGTTTCTCGGCACGTGCGGGGGATTCCAGCTCGCGATGCTCGAGTTCGCCCGCACGGTCTGCGGCTTGGTCGACGCGGAACACGCCGAGGAACACCCGGAGGCCGAACAGGCGGTCATCGTGCCGCTCGCCTGCTCGCTGGTCGGACACGACAGCGTGGTCCAGGTGGAACGCGGCTCGCTGGCGGAGCGCGCTCTCGGCGCGCGGCGCACGATCGAGCGCTACTTCTGTTCCTACGGACTCGATCCCGCATATGTCGACACCCTGCGGGCCGCGGGTCTGCGGTTCAGCGGAGCGGACGAGACCGGCGACGTCCGCATCGCCGAACTGCCCGGCCACCCGTTCTTCCTCGCCACGCTCTTCCAGCCCGAACTCGCCGACGGTCCGCGCGCCCACCCGGTGGTCCGAGCGTTCGCGACGGCCGCCGTGGACCGCCTGGGCGGGCGTTGACCACCGCCGGTTCCGGCGCACTGGGGGTGTGTCGGAACCGGCGGTCCACTCTCGGGTGCGTGTGGTTGGCTACGAAGCCATGTCCGGGGCAAGAGTCGCACCGCGGATCCGGAAGTCCCGGGCGACCGCGGTGATCGCCGCACCCACCTCTTCGCTATCCCGGCCGCGGAACCGGAACCGACCACCCACGTGCTCGTAGTAGGCGTCCGCAGCGGGAAGGATCTCGCCCTCCCGCAGAACTACCTCGGCGTACAGGCCGGGGACCGTGCCGAGCATCGGTGTGGCCAGGTGGATCCGACAGGGCCGCTCAGCGGGCGCGGGCACGATCAGCCACCCGCCCACTTCCTCGCCGAGCGGCGGCCCAGCCGCAGGCGACTCGCCAAGCGCGATACGGAAGGCGGCCTCGTTCAAGTCGTAGCCGTGGACTTCCCGCCACAGGAAGGGAATCTCCGCACCACCCGCCCGCGCCCCGACTTCCAGGAATCGGAGTTCGTCGCCATCGACGAACACCTCCAAGTGGAAGACCACCGGCTTGGTGGTGAGCGCGCCCAGCACACGTTGGGCGAACTTGCCTATGCCGCAGTGGTCCTCGACCTCCACCGACCCGAGGGGCGTGCCGGTGCGAAACTCGAGACACGTCCGCAGATAGCGTGACACCCGCACAGCGGTGATCTCGCGTCCGTCGAACACACCGTCCACATGGTGCACGTCGCCCGAACTGAACGCCTGCACCAACATCCCGCCCACCTCCGCGGGCAGGTCCGCGGGCTCGGCCACCACGACCACGCCCTCGCTCGAACTGCTCGCACGCGGTTTGAGCACCACCGGCCAGCCGTGCGACGCGGCGAAAGCGTGCACGTCGGCGGGTTCGGAGACCGCGGCGAAGGCGGGCACCTCGACGCCCGCCTCCGCCACCGCCTGGGACATGACGAGCTTGTCGCGGAACAGGTTCGTCTCGGCGACCGTCGGACCGGGGCATCCCCACTCGGCGCGCAACTGTGCGGCGACAAGCAGATCGTCCTCTTTCAGCGCCACAATGCCCACGGGAGCGCCGAAGCGGGCAGCGAGGCCGCGGACCTCGGCCCGCACCGCGGGGAGGTCGTCGGTCTCGGGCACGACGACGACCTCCCTGGCGGTCGGTGGCACGGCGTCGATCCCCACGTCGGTGGTGACATAGGTGACGTCGTACCGGTCGTGGTCGAGATAGCGGGCGTAGTCCGCGTACCGGTCCCGCCACCTGTGCAGCACCACGACATGTTGTGTCATGGCTGGGCGACCCGGTAGAAGCCGTGCCCGTCGAGGTAGTTCACCGCGCGGAAGTCGTCGGCGACGACCTGGGCGACCGGGTGCGCGAGGCCGATCATCATCGGCTCCGTGCAGTCGTCCACCGTCTTCGCCAACGGCTGCCCTGGCTGCACACCCATGTGCACCTTGTGGAAACTGGGCAGCTGCCGCACCTGGTCCAGCAGCGGGTACGACTCCAGGACGCCCTCGACCGGCGAGGTCAGAAACGCCATCACCACGTGCTGGTCGACCCGGTGCGGCCGCTGGTACTCCGCGACGAACCGCTCCGGCTCCAGGTAGGCGTCGACCGCCCACTCCAGCTGCGACTCGCCGCCCGCGATCTTCGCGTAGTGGGCGGCACCCGCGCCGCACAGCCGGATCCCGGCCTCGACCAGGCACGGGCCGTCCTGGGTCATCATGATCTCGAGGTGCGCGGGCCCGTAGTCGACACCGAGTGCGGCGAGCACGGCAAATGCGTACTCGACAACCTCTGGCTGCTCGTCCACAGGAGCCGAGAACACACCGCTGTGCCGGTCCACCACGCCGTTGACCGTCATCTTCGCGTAGCGCCAGATGTCGGTGACCCGGTGCTTGCCCGCGCAGCTCACCGTGTTGACGGCGAATTCGGTGCCGGTCAGGTACTCCTGCGCGACCACGCCCTCGTTGCGCACGGCGAAGATGTTCGTGCGGCCCGAGATCGCCCGGAACGCGTCGACGGACTCGCCCGGGGTGTCGCAGAACGTGACGCCGTCATTGCCCGCGCTGCGAATCGGCTTGACGACCACCCGACCGCCGAACGAGGAGTGCCACGCGCGCAGCTGTTCCTCGTCGCTGACAAGGAGTTGCCGCGTGCTGCGCAGGCCCGCCGCCCGCAACGTCTCGTTCTGGGCGAACTTGTTGCGCCGGGCCTCGCTGTGCCGGGTCCCGTTGGTCACCAGGCCCAGCGCCGCGCTGAGCTGGTCGGCGAGTTCGACCCCGGTCTCGCCGCCGGTGATCACGATGTCCGGCCGGTGCTTGGCCACCGCGTCCCTGGTCGCGTCGAAGTCGCCCTCGTGGACGATGTTGTCGGCGAACTGGGCCAGGTCCGGGTGGCTGCCGTAGACCGGCGGCGCGTCGACGGTGCTCTGCACTCGCACGACCGTCGCGCCCGCGGCGATGAACGCCTCGGCCAAGGCGAGCGTCGGCGCGTAGACGTCAACCATGGCAATGGTCTTGCTCACGTTCAGATCCCTTCGCAGCGGCGCAGGACCGCAAGGAGTCGGTCGATCTCGTCGGGTGTGTTGTAGGCGTGCAGGCTCACCCGGACCGCGCGGTCGGTGTTGTCGCGGCCCGCCTGGCAGTGGCTGTCCGCGCGGACCATGATCCCTTCGTCGGCCAGCACGAATCCGAGGTCGTCCGACCGGACCTTGCGGTGCCGGAACGTCACGATCCCTTCCCGGCGCTGCACTTCGGACTCGGCGGTCAGGCTCTGCTGGCAGCCGAGGACCGACACGTCGGCCATCCGGCTCAGGCCGTCGGTGAGGCGGACCCCGAGGGCCGTCGTCCACTCGCGGATGTTGGCGGGCCCTACGGTGTCGAGCCAGTCGAACGCGGCCTGCAGGCTGACGATGCCCGCGGTGTTCGGCGTTCCCGCCCAGCCACCGAGTTCGAACCGCGGACCACGCTTGTTGCGCGCCCACACCGCGCCGACTCCGGTCAGCGCGAGCATCTTGTGTCCGGAGAACACGACGAAGTCGACGTCGAGGTCGGCGACGGACACCGGCCCGTGGCCCACGCTCTGCGCCGCGTCCAGGCAGATCGGGACGTCCGGCCCGACGACGGCACGGATCCGGTGCACGTTCATGTTCGCGCCGTACACGTGGTGGACATGGGTCGCGGCCACGAACTTGGTGCGCTCGTTGACGATGGCGGGCAGGGCGCGGTGGTCGTAGTCCCCGGACAGGGGATCCACCGGCATCGCCCGCACGGCGATCCGCACTCCCTGCTTGGCCAGGGCGTCCCGAACCTCGAGCCATGGCGTCAGGTTCGCCTGGTGGTCGCCGAAGGGGACGATGATCTCGTCGCCGTCGGTCAGCAGCCCCGGCAGCCAGTCCATCGCCACCGACCGCAGCCCGTGGCTGGTCCCGCTGACGAACTCCACGGACGACTCGAGGTCGTCATCGCCCAACGCCCGCTTGATCCGCTCCCGGACGGCGGCGACCCTGGCCCCGGTGCTGTTCGCCCACGGGTAGGACCCCCGCCCGACGTTCGCGTTCGTCGTGGAGAGGAACTCGGTGACAGCGTCGAGCACGGCCCTCGGCTTCTGCGCGGTGGCCGCACTGTCCAGATAGGCCAGTCCCGGATTCGCTGTCAGGATGGGAAAGTCCTCGCGCACCGCGAGCTGCCAGTCGCGCAGGCGGTCCAGCGGTGAGCTGTGAGTCAAGGTCGACATGGTTCGTCCCCCTCAGTCCCGCACCAGGGGCGCGCTCGCGTCGCGCCAAGCGACCACGCCGCCGCGCAGGCTGCGCACATCCTTGTGGCCCATGCGGGTCAGCAGGGCGGCGTACCGCGCGGACTTCTCACCGACCGGGCACACCAGCAGCACCGGCTTGCTCGCGCCGAACGGGAGGCCGCCGTGCACCAGCTCGTCGAAGAGCTCGTCGACGATGTTCACCGAGTCCTCGATGTGCAGCGCCGCATAGGCGAACGACCCACGCAGGTCCACGATGAGCGGGCGGGACTCGGCGATCCACTGCCGCGCCTGCGCGACGTCGACCGTCTTGGCCGCGGCGACCTCGGTCTCGGTCAGCGAGGCGACGGAATTGGCGCGGGCGGGCTGGTTGAGCAGCTCGGGTCGGCGCTGGCGGACGTAGCTCATGTAGCTCTCGACGCGGTCGCACACGATGAAGACCGCGGTCTTGCGCTCGGTGAGCGACTCGTCGATCGTCTTGAGGTAGCGGACGGCGCCGAAGTAGGCGGCGCCGCCGGTGGGTCCGCCGAGCATGCCGCACCGGCGGTTCAGCGTGAGCATCCCGTCGATGGCCTCCTGCGCGGTGACCGACTCGATGGTGTCGTAGGTGTTCGGGTCGAACAGGCCGACCTCGTTGACCTCATCGATGTTGCGGATACCGGGGATGAAGTCGGACTTGTTCGCGACCAGGCCGACGATGTCCACCCCGGGGTTGTTCTCCCGCAAGGCCGCCGCCACACCCGAGGACGAGCCCGCCGTGCCGACGCAGGCGATGAAGTGGTCCGGGCCGCGCCCGTCCAGGTCCTTGATGATCTCCGGCCCGGTGCCGCCGTGGTGCGCGTCCATGTTCAGCGGGTTGAAGTACTGGTCGGTGTGCAGGTAGCCGCTGCCCTCCTCGGAGAGCATCCGGTACATCCGGGTGAGCGGGTCCTCGGTGTCGGTGGGGTCCAGGCACTCCGTCTGGCCGGGCAGTTCCTCGATCTGGGCGCCCAGCAGCAGTAAGAGGTCCTTGATCTCCGGCACCTTCATGCGGTTCGTGACGCTCTTGAACGGCAGGCCGTTCATGGCGGCGATGACCGCGAGCGCCTTCGCGGTGTTGCCGCTGGAGAGCTCCACGATCGAGTCGCCCCGCTCGACGGCCGCGGCCAGACCCGCCCGCGCCATATTCCAGGCGGGCCGGTCCTTGACCGAACCGAACGGATTCAGCATCTCCATCTTGGCGTAGAGGTCGATGTTGCGTAGACCGTGTACCTCGGGCGCCACGCGCACCAATGGCGTGTCACCGATGACCTCGGTAATGCTGTCGTATTTCATGCTCGGCTGCCCTTCGTCGGCCAGTACTCTTCGTCGAGACACCATTGCCACGTTCCCTGGTCCCGGAACATCGCGACCTTGCGGGCGATCGGCTGCATCAGCGCGTGGTCGGCCGCGAAATCCATGAAGTATCCGGCGGTGTTCGGGAATACGAGCAGATCGCCTGGTGCGGGCGAATGGGGCAGGAATACTTTCCTGCGGGTGATCAAATCGTCTTCCAGGCATAGGTTGCCGGACAGATAGACACCGGTGGGCTGATCAGTCCCGGCCGTTCCGGCGGCCTTGATCAGGATTGGGTCCATCATGACCGCGTGCTCTTCCATGCTGATGTCGCGCGAATTCGCGCCGATCCGAACCAGCACGTCGCCGGACAATGTCCGGCGCACCTCCTCGACCTTCGCCAGGGTCATGCCGCACTGGTCGACCAGGGCACGGCCCGGTTCGACGTGCAGGTCGTAGAGGTTCTCCAGCAGCAGCGTCGCCAGCGGCCTGCGCAGCGACGGCGCCTCCCGGGACAGCAGTTCGTCGAGGTAGCGCTCGCCGGCCACCGGCCGGTGACTCGGGTACAGCCCCAGGGCGCCGCGCAGCGTCCCCGCCTCGGCTCGCAGTCCGTAGCCGTGGTTCTGCCAGGTCAGCGCAGGGCGGGTACCGAGCACGGCGTTGCTCAGCTCGGTGGTGTAGCGCTCCCAGTCGGCCTGCTCGGCTAGGTAGTTCGCGCCGTAGCCGCCACCGATGTCCACCGCGGTCGGAGTGAAGCCGCGCTGGACGCACTCCCGCATCGCGTGCAGGCAGCCCTCCAGCGCGAGCGCCTTCTCCGGCAGCCCGTTGGTGTCGAGGTGGTAGGCCACCCCGACCAGGTCGAAGGTGTCGCGGTGCTTCTCCACGACGTCGAGCAGGTCGCCGATCTGCCGCACGTGCGAGCCGAACCGGCTCGGCCTGCTGAGCACGGTCACCCCGGTGGACTCGAACGCCGACAGCCGCAGCATGACGCGCACCCGAGGCAGCGGGTGCCGGGCCGTCAGCTCGCCGAGTTGGACGAGCTCCTCCCGGGAATCGACGTTGACCAGCGCGCCACAGCGCGCGGCCAGCCACAGGAACTCCGTGTTCTTCGGCCCGGTCGCCATGATCCGGTCACCGGAGAAGCCCGCGGCGAGCACGTGCCGCAGCTCCTCCAGCGAGGCGACGTCGACGCCGGTCTCGCTCGCCGCGAGCTCCCGGATCAGCGCGGTCGACCGGTTCGCCTTGTGTGCGAAATACACCTCCCCGGTCAGGTGGTGTTTCCGGTATACCTCCCGGTATTTCTCGGAGTTGTCGACGATCTGGTGTGGCACCAGCACGTTGAGTGGTGAACCGAGCGCGTCGACCATGCGGGACAGCATCTCGGTTTCGCCGATGATTTCCCGCACGGATTCGCCCAAGCGCGCCCGCAAGTACAAGTCCGTAGACAAACAAAGCCCCCTGTTCGAACACCACGTGATCAGACCTCGGCGGCTGCCGCGCATCGCGCAGGCGGTCTATTCGGCCCCCCGAAAACAACCGTCTCGCCAAGTCATCCGAAATCTAGCACGACTCGACCAGGCGGGGAGCGGATTACGCCGAATGTCCCGTCATTCGCGACCGGGACTGGTCCGGTCAGTCGAATCGATTCCATATCCTGATAGGCGCACATATGCATTTGTTTATATGTCGTGTGCCGTGCCTTGGGTAAACGTTATTCGTCCGGCCGAAGAATGCGCGATGGACCGGACTTTCGCTGCCGGGAGGCAGGGAAGGCCGGTCCACCGCCCGCTCGCGTCAGCCCACGTGCTCGGTCTCCGGGGTGACCTGCTCCTTCGACGGCATCTCACGCAGTCGCGGGATGCGCGAGAGCAGCACCGGCACCGCGGCGAGCAGGAAGGCGAAGGCCGCCACCCAGAGACCCGCGCGCAGTCCGAGCGCGCCGCCGATCACGCCGCCCGCGATGGCGCCGGTCGTGCCGATGCCCCACATCAGGGTGCGCATGCCCGCGGTCATCCGGCCCATCAGCTCCTGCGGCGTGACCGCCTGCCGCAGGCTGACACCGGCCACATTGGACACCGCCAGGCCCGCGCGCATCAGGAAGAACCCGGTTGTCACGGTGATGACGACCAGCAGGTCCGGGCCCGTCACCGCGGGGATGAGCAAGGGCCCGCCGTAGCCGATGACCACCGCGACCAGGTAGACCCGGCCGAACGGGTACCGCTTCACCAGGGTGGCGGCGAACGAGGCGCCGAGCAGGCCGCCGACGGCGCTCATGGCGACGATCAGGCCGATCAGCCCGGGGCCGAAGTGCAGGTCGCGGACGGCGTAGATGACGAACAGCGTCTCGACGAACATGTAGCAGAAGTTGAACGCGGCCCCGGTGACCGCGAGCACGCGCAGGTACTTCTGCCGCACGATGAAGCTGATGCCCTCGGCGATCTCCTTGCCGATGTGCCGCTTCGCCGACGGCCGCACGTCCTCGGGCACCCGGATGGACCACAGGCAGGCGACCGAGACGAGGTAGGAGAAGGCGTTGGCGACCAGCGCGAACGGCGCGGTGAACACCTGCACGAGCAGGCCGCCGAGGCCGGGGCCCGCGAACTCGGCGGCGGACGAACTGGCCGCCACCCGGCCGTTCGCCGAGACCAGGTGCTCCTGGCTGACGATGACGGGCACGTAGGACAGCCAGCACACCTCGAAGAGCACCGTGCACACGCCGATGCCGAGCACGATGGCCGCCAGGAGCGGCAGGGTCAGCGCGTCCATGACGGCCAGGAGTGGGACCAGGCCGACGAGTGCCGCCCGGATGGCGTTCGCGTAGATCATCAGCGGCCGCTTCGGCCTGCGGTCGGCGAGCACGCCGAACGGCAGCGCCAGGAACAGGAACGGCAGGAAGGCGAACGAGCGCAGCACCCCGAGTTCCTCGGGGGAGACCTGCAGAGCGAGGACGGCCGTGAGCGGCAGGGCCAGGTTGGTCACCTGGACGCCGAACAGCGAGACCGTCTCGCCTAACCAGAACCTGGTGAAGTTCTTGTTGTGCCGTAAGGAAGTAGCTGCTGTCGTCATCCCAACCTCACTCACCGGAGCCCCCGCGGGGCGAGCTTGTCGACGGAGGCTAACACGGACAATGACAACCATTGTCGCGTTTGCGAGAATCAATGGATCATCATGGGGGTGCTTATTGAAAACGGTTACCCTTAGCGCTAAGGTCACCGCCGCGATGACGGGATCGATGCCGGCGGGTGCCGGAGGGTGGGGAGTCAACATGCGTTTCAGGGGTGCGGCGACCGCGTTGGGTGGCGCCTTCGTCGCCGCCACGGTGGCCTTATCGGGCTGCGCGACGGGCGGACCGGCCACCGCGCAAGGCGAGCGGGCGGGCGGCGATCGGCCGCAGGTGAACGCCCAGCCGCGGTCCGCGCTGCGCGACGGGGGTGACCTGCGCGTCCCGATCGACGCGCTGCCCACCAACTACAACCCCAAGCAGGTCAACGGCGCCCGGGTGGTGAACTACCAGATCGCCGAGGCGATCCTGCCGACCGCGTTCGTCGACGGTGCCGACGGGGTGCCGGTGCTGAACCGGAACTTCTTCGACAAGGCCGAGATCGTCGCCACCGCGCCGCAGGTCGTCCGCTACACCATCGCCGCCGACGCGGTGTGGAGCAACGGAAGGCCGCTCAGCTGGGAGGATCTGCGGGGGCACTGGCGCGCGCTCAAGGGCGAGGACACCCGCTACGAGGTCAACAACCACGTCGGGTACCAGGACGTGGCGAGCGTGGAGCGCGGCGCATCCGACAAGGAGGCGGTCCTCACCTTCACCCGCCCGTACGCCGACTGGCCGGGCCTGTTCCGGCCGCTGGTGCCCAAGGAGCTGACCGAGAGCCCCGAGGTGTTCAACAAGGGCTGGCTCACCGGACCGACGGTGACCTCGGGCCCGTTCGAGCTCGCGGCCATCGACGCCACCGCCAAGACGATCACCTTGCGGCGCAACGCCAAGTGGTGGCGTGAGCAGCCGCCGCTGGACCGGGTGATCTTCCGGGTGCTCGCCCCGGCCGCGCGGGCCGACGAACTGGCCAACCGCGGCATCGACATCTACCCGATCGGCGCGGACCTCGACCTGTTCACCCGGGCGTCGAACATTCCCGGTGTGGAGATCCGCCAGGCCACGGAGCGGCGGGCGGGCCAGCTGACGTTCAACGGCGGTGAAGGCGCGCTGCTGAGCGACGAGGCGCTGCGCACGACCATCGCCAGGGGCATCGATCCCCAGGCGGTCACCACGGTGCTCGTCGGCCCGATGGTGCGCGGGGCGAAGGCCGTGGGCAACCACGTCCTCCCGCCCGGATACGCGGGCTACAAGGACAATTCGAGTGTCGCCCCGTTCGACGCGAACGCGGCCAAGGCCAAGCTCGACGAGCTCGGCTGGAAGCTGGAAGGCAAGTTCCGGGCCAAGGGCGGCAAACCGTTGAGCCTGCGGTTCGTGGTCGCGGCCACGCCCACCGGGCGCACGGTATCCGGCTTGATCGCCGAGCAGCTCGCGGCCATCGGCGTCGAGGCGAAGGTCGAGAGCGTGCCCGCCGAGCGCTTCCACGACACGTACCTGCTGCCGGGCAACTTCGACCTCATCGCCTTCGACTGGACCAAGTCGCCGTACCCGATCTCGCATGACCGTCCGGTGTTCCAGCAGCCGGTCGGCACGAAGTACGGCAACAACTTCGGCCGAGTCCACATCCCGGGGATCGAGGCGCTCTACGACCGGGCCATCGCCGAACTGGACCCGGCCAAGCGCGACGCGCTGGCCAACGAGATCGACGTGTTGGCCTGGCGGCACGCCCACCACCTGCCCCTCTACCCGGAGTCCGGCGCGTACGCGGTGCGCAAGGACCTCGCCAACTACGGCGCTCGCGGTCTGGGCGCCTATGGATTCGCCACGGCCGGATTCCTTAAGTGACCGTCGTCGACGACGACCAGGACACTCGCGCTCGCGCGCCTGCCGTGGTCGCGGCGCGCAAGCGCGAGTGGCCGCAGGGCCGGATGGGCGGGCGACTGGTCATCCGCCTGTCCGGCTGGCTCGCGCTGTGCGTGGCGGCGACCTTCCTGACCTACGCCGTCGCCTCGTTGAGCTTCGACCCGCTCGCCGAACTGCGCTCGACGCAGCCTCCGACGCCCCAGGCCGTCCTTGACGCGCGGGCGTCGGCGCTGGGGCTCGATCAGCCGATCCCGCTGCGCTTCCTTGGGTGGCTGTCCGGGGCGGTCACCGGCGACTTCGGGGTGACCGTGGCGGGCAACGACATCGCCGACGAGGTGTGGCGGCGGGCGGGCACCAGCCTGCGCCTGTTCGTCCCCGGCAGCGTGCTGGCCGTTGTCTTCGGTATCGCGTTCGGCATTTGGGGCGCGGTGCGCGCGGGGCGGATCTCGGACCGGGTCTCGATGGTCACGTCACTGGTCCTGCTGGCCATCCCGGTGTTCGTGCTCGGCACCGTCCTCAAACTGTTGTGGCTGCCCGTCAACGACGCCGCGGGCACCGACCTGCTCCCGTTCTCCGGGGAGACCACGCCCGGTGCCGACCTGTCCGGCTGGGCCGCTTTCGGCGACCGGGTGCGGCACCTGGTGCTGCCCACGATCACCATCGCGTTGCCGCAGATCGCCTTCTACAGCCGCTACCAGCGCGCGGCCATGCTGGAGGTGCTGCACAGCGACTTCCTCCGCGCGGCGCGGGCCAAGGGGCTTCGCCGCGGCCAGGCCGTGCTGTGGCACGGCCTGCGCATGGCGCTGATCCCGATGACCGCGCTGGTCGCGTTCAGCTTCGGGCTGCACCTGGCGGGTGGTGTCTTCACCGAGCGGATCTTCGGCTGGCACGGCCTTGGCGACTGGATGCTGGCGAGCATCCACGACCAGGACGCCATGGTGGTGGCCACGACGACCCTGCTGATGGCGGTGCTCGTGGTCGTCGTCGGCTGGATCGCCGACCTGGCCTTGGTGCTGCTCGACCCACGCGTGCGCGGGGGACGCTCATGACGCTGGTACCTGTGGACCGCGGCCCCCTTCGGACCGCGGCACTCGGCGCGGGTGTGCTCGTCCTGCTCGCGGCCGCGGCGGTCATCGGCCCTGCCTTGTCCCCTTATGGCTATGCGCAACAGGATTTGACCGCGTTGTTCGCGCCGCCGTCGGCTGACCATCCACTTGGGACGGCTCGGCTCGGCGAGGACGTCCTCACGCAGTGCCTGCGGGGGCTGCAGAAGTCCCTGGTGATCGGGCTGTTGGCGGCGCTCGTGACCACCGTGCTCTCAGCGGTCGTCGGCACCCTGGCGGGCTACCTCGGCGGGCGGGTCGACCGAGTGCTGATGGCCGCGGTCGACATCCTGCTCGTGCTGCCCCCGATCCTCATCGTCGCGGTGATCTCCCCGGCCCTGCGCGGACAGTCCTGGCTCTTGCTCGTCGTGCTCATCGCGGGGTTCCAGTGGATGCTGACCGCGCGGGTGGTCCGTGCCCGCGCGCGCAGCCTGCGGTCGGCGGACTTCGTCGCCGCCGCGGAGTACATGGGTGCTTCCGTCGGGCGCGTGGTGTTCCGGCACCTGCTGCCGCAGATGGCGCCGCTGCTGATCATCGACTGCACGATGAACGTCGCCACGGCGGTCCTGGCCGAGGCGGGCCTGAGCTACTTCGGTTTCGGCGTCCAGGCACCCGACATCTCGCTGGGCACGCTGGTGTCCGTCGGCAGTGGATCGGCGCTCACCTTCCCCTGGGTGTTCCTCGCCCCGGTCGGTTTCCTCGCGGCGACCGTGATCGGTGTCGGCCTGCTCGGCGAAGGACTGCGCGGCGGCCACGACGAGAAGAGGAACCCATGAGTGCCCTGCTGGAGATCAGCGGCCTCACCGTCACGTTCCGACACCGCGCGGGGGAGACGGTCGCGGTGGACGACCTGAGCCTGACCGTGGACCGGGGGGAGACCGTCGCGATCGTCGGCGAGTCCGGGTCCGGCAAGTCGGCCACCGCCAACGCGATCATGGGTCTGCTTCCGGGCGCCGCGGCGGTCCGCGGCTCGGTCCTGCTGTCCGGGAACGAGCTACTCGGCCTGCGTGATCGCGAAATGTCGGCGATCCGCGGCAACCGGGTCGCCTTGGTCGCCCAGGACCCGCTCGCCGCGCTGACCCCGGTCGTCAGCGTCGGCGCCCAGATCGCCGAGGCCATCACGATCCACCAGCCGAACGTCGGCAGGCGGGCCGCGTTCACCCGAGCGGTCGAGCTGTTGGAGCTGGTCGGCATCGCCGAACCGCACCGGCAGGCCACCGCGCTGCCCCACGAGTTCTCCGGCGGCATGCGCCAACGCGCCGCCATCGCCATGGCGATGGCCAACGAACCCGATCTCATCATCGCCGACGAGCCGACCAGCGCGCTCGACGTGACCATCCAAGCCCAGATCCTCGACCTGCTCGAGGACGTCCGGACCATCACCGGAACGGCATTGCTGCTGATCACCCACGATCTGGGCGTGGTCGCACGGGCCTGCGACCGGGTGGCCGTGATGCACCACGGCAAGCTCGTCGAGCACGGCGAGGTGGCCACCGTCTTCGACCACCCGCGCAGCGATCAGCTGCGCGCGATGCTCACCACCGACCTCACGCCCCGGCCCACCCAGGAAGTATCCGACCGACGCGAGCTGGTCCTGCGGATCGATGGCCTGCGCAGGCACTTCCCGATGCGCACTGGCCTGACCCGGCGCGGAACCCGGACGCTGCGTGCCGTCGACGGGGTGACCCTCGACCTGGCCGCCGGTGAAGCCATGGCCCTGCTTGGTGAATCGGGCTGCGGCAAGACGACCGTCCTGCGCGAGGTCCTTCGGCTGCGCAAGCCGATGGCGGGCACTGTCGAACTCCTCGGCCACGACCTGGCCACCCTGCGCTCCCGTCCGCGCGACGCGCTGCGCAGGGAGGTGCAAGTGGTGCTGCAGGACCCGACGGCGTCACTGAACCCGCGGATGACCGTGGCCGACCTGATCGCCGAACCGTTACGAATCCAGGGCGTCGCGAGACGCGAGTGCCGCGAGCGGGTCTCCGAGCTGATCGGTTTGGTCGACCTGCCAGGAGACAGTGCGGGGCGCGTTCCCGGGCAGCTGTCCGGCGGGCAGCGGCAACGGGTGGCGATCGCCAGGGCGTTGGCGCCTGGGCCTCGGCTGGTGTTGCTCGACGAGCCGGTGTCGGCGCTGGACACGGTCCTGCGGGCGGGGATCATGGACCTGTTGAACCAGTTGCGTGACCGGCTCGAGCTGGCCTTTCTGATGGTGTCCCATGACATCGCGCTGACCCGGCGGTCCGTGGAACGGGTGGCGGTGATGTATCTCGGGCGGATCGTGGACACGGGGCCTGCCGGTGCGGTGCTTGACGATCCGGTGCATCCGTACACGCGGGCGCTGGTGGCCGCCACGCCGTTGCTCGACGTTCGGGCCGAACGGGCTCGTGAGCGGTTGACCCTGGCGGGGGAGCTGCCCAGTGCGGTGGAGGCACTCGGCGGTTGCGCGTTTCGCGGTCGGTGCCCGGTGTTCGTGTCGCTATCGTCGTCCGATCGCGCTTTGTGCACGGAGGTGGAACCCGTGCTGGTGCCGGTCGGTGCGCAACAGGTCGCGTGCCACCACGTCGATCAGCTCTGAGGGGCCCGGCCGAAGCGCATGCGGAAGTCAAGCAGGGCGAAGGAGGCGAAGGGGCGCCTGCCGTCGAGGTAGCCCAGTGGACCGTTCGGGTCGATCTTCCAGGACGAACGGGCCGCCGCCAGCCGGCCGGTGACCTTGACCGGGCTCTTCTTCGGGCCTTCCTGGATGACCGAGAAGGCCGTGGGCAACCGGAACGGCAGCCTGCCAAGGACTTGGTAGTCCGCTTCCGCGATCGGGCCGTCGGCGGACCGGGCGCTCGCGGTGAAGCGCGGCCGGTGGGCCAGCTCGAATTCGGCGAGGTCCTTCGGGATGTTCCACAGCTCGCGCCCACCCGCGAGCGACACTGGGCTGTCGACCCAGATGTGGGTGATCGACGCCGCGAGGCCCGCGCGGACCGGCACCGTCGCCATGAGTTCGCGGTAGCTCAGCACCCCGCCCTCCTGGTAGTCCACCCAGGCCGTCACCACGAAGCCGCTGCCGCCCACCACGATCGGGCGCACCCCGGCGGGCAGGGCGGGCAACGCGGCGACAGGCAAACGCCAAGCCGAGATGTACGCCTGGCCGACCATCTCCCACGGCTGCGGCGGATAACTCTCCACAATGGACTCCTAAACCAGTCGCAGGGCGCCGGGGGCGGTGGCGGGGACGGTGGGGCGGACCGGGACGACCGGGTCGATCCGCCGGTATCCGGACCCGAGTTCGGGCCGTGGGTCCGGTTCGCCTTTGTTGGGCCAGAACGACATGGCCCGCTCGGCCTGCGCGGTGATCGTGAGCGACGGGTTGACGCCCAGGTTGGCCGTCACCGCCGAACCGTCCGCCACGTGCAGGCCCGGGTGACCGTAGACCCGCTGGTACGGGTCGACGACGCCGGTTGTCGCCGAGTCGCCGATCACGCAGCCGCCGATGTAGTGGGCGGTGGACGGAATGTTGACCACGTCCATGTACGTCCCGAGCGCGTCGCCGCCGATCTTGTCCGCGTAATGGCGGGCGGCCTCATGGCCGATCGGGAGCCAGGTCGGATTCGGATCGCCGCCGCCTTGCCGGGTCGAGAGGTGTTTGCCGAACAGGCCGCGCTTGCGGAACGACGTCAGCGAGTTGTCCAGTGACTGCATGACCAGCAGGATCACCGACCGCTCCGAAGCCTTGTGGAAACGCAGGGAGCGCAGGAACCGCAACGGGTGCAGCAGCACCATCAGCACGAAGCGGAGCAGCCGCATCCGGCCGCCGTCGACCATGGGTGCGGCGAGGGCGAACATGGCGTTCTGGCCGACGCCGTAATGGCAGACCTCGATGTGGGTGTCCGGCCGCGGGTGGATCGACGACGTGATCGCGATGCCCTGGGCGAAGTCGTCGCGGGTGCGGCTGGTCGCGGTGAGGATGGCCTCGGAGTTGGTGCGGGTCAGCTCGCCCAGGCGGTCGGAGATCCGGGGGAGGGTGCCGCTGTCCTTCATGGCGTGCAACAGCTTCTGCGTGCCCAACGCGGCGGCGGAGAACACCACCTGCTCGGCGGTGAACGTCCGGCGCTGCTTGCGCAGCAGCCTGCCCGAGCGGACGGCGGTGATCTCATAGCCACCGTCGACCGGCTTGACCTCGGTCACCGTGGTCATCGGGTGGACCTCCGCACCGCCCTGTTCGGCGAGGTAGAGGTAGTTCGTCGTCGTGGTGTTCTTCGCGCCGACCGGGCAGCCGGTGAAGCACCGGGCGCAGTGCGTGCAGCCGGTGCGTTCCGGTCCGACACCGCCGAAGTACGGGTCGGCCACCCGCTTGCCCTCCTCGCCGAAGAACACGCCGACCTGCGTCGGGTGGAACGTGTCCAGGACGTCCAGCTCCACCGCCACCTGCCGCAGCACGTCGTCGGCAGGCGTCATCCGCGGGTTGGTCGCCACGCCCAGCATCCGCTTGGCCTGGTCGTAGTACGGCGCGAGTTCGCTCTTCCAGTCGGTGATGTGCGACCACGACCGGTCGGTGTAGAAGTTCTCCAGCGGCTCGTAAAGCGTGTTGCCGTAGATCAGCGAGCCGCCGCCCACCCCGGAGGCGCTGAAGATCGCGCACTTGCCGACCACACTGACCCGCTGCGGACCGGTCAGTCCCAGCTTCGGCGCCCAGATGGAGTCGCGCAGGTGCCAGTTGGACTTCGGGAAATCCTTCGGCTCCCACCGCCTGCCCGACTCCAGGACCGCGACCCGGTATCCCTTCTCGGTCAGCCGCAACGCGCTGACACTGCCGCCGAAACCGGAACCGACGACCACCACGTCGTAGTCGAACGAGGGCATCCGTACCTGCTTTCCTCGGCTCACGCCGATTCCCACGCCGTGTGGTGGTAGTCCTCCGGGTCCAGTGTGCGCGTGGCCAGCCGGTACGCGCTCACCGTGCCCGGCCAGTTGTTGGTGATCCGCCCGGCCGCGGTGCGGTACCAGCTCGAACAGGTCGTCCACACGGACCGGGCGAGCCGGGCCTGGATCCTGCGGTCGTACCCCTCGGCGACGTCCGCCCGAACCTCCAAAGAGGACCGCCCGTCGAGCCGGAGCACCGCTTGGCGGATATAGCGTGCCTGCGACTCCAGCATGTAGACGATCGAGCCGACCCCGAGGTTCGTGTTCGGCCCGTACATCATGAACAGGTTGGGGAATCCCGGCACCGCCATGCCGAGGTAGGCGTGCGCGCCCTCGCTCCAGGTGTCGGCCAGCTTCTGCCCGTCGACGCCGTGGATGGCCATGGGCGCCAGGAACTCCGTCGCCTTGAAGCCCGTGCCGTAGACGATCACATCGGCCTCATGGACGACCCCGTCCGCGGTGCGGAGCCCTTCGGGGACGATCTCGGTGATCGCCGCGGTCTCCACGGACACGTTCGGCCTGCCCAGGGCGGGCAGGTAATCGCCGGAGAACAGGCCGCGCTTGCAGCCGGGTTCGTGGTCCGGGGCGAGCTTGGCGCGCAGCACCGGATCCGGCACCTGCCTGCGGAGCTGGAACCGGGACAGCGCCGCGACCGCCCGCCCCATCGGCTTGATGTCGACCAGCGCCAGCGAGAGCACCTCGCAGAGCAGCCAGAACGCGAACCGTTCCGCCTTCTGGGTGACGGGAAGCGCGCGGAACATCGCGCGCTGCCACGGCCGGTACTCGACCTGGGGGCGCGGCAGGATCCACGGCGCCGAACGCTGGAAGACCGTCAGCCGGGCCGCCTTGGGCTGGATCTCGGGGACGAACTGCACGGCGCTGGCACCGGTGCCGATCACGGCGACGCGCTTGCCGGTGAGGTCCACCGAGTGGTCCCAGGTCGCCGAGTGGAACGCGGGTCCGGCGAACGACTCGACGCCCGGGATGTTCGGCATGGCGGGCCGGGAGAGCTGGCCGGTGGCGGGCACGAGGACATCGGCGGTGATCCGCTCCCCGGCGGCGGTGTCGAGCTGCCAGCGGCCCTGGTCGAAGGTGGCGGCGGTGACCTCGACGCCGAAGCGGAGGTGCGGACCGAGGCCGTACTTGTCCACCACCCGCTTGAGGTAGTCCTGGATGTCGGGCTGCCGGGAGAACCGCGAGGGCCACGTGGGGTTCGGCTCGTAGGAGAACGAGTAGTAGGGCGAGGGGATGTCGCAGGCCGCGCCGGGGTAGGTGTTCTCCCGCCAGACGCCGCCGACCTCGGTGCCCTTCTCCAGGATGGTGAACGAGTCGATGCCCGCCCGCTTGAGCTCGATCGCCATGCCGATCCCGCCGAACCCGGTGCCGATGATCACGACCTGTGGCGTCTGCGTCATGTCCTCACGTTAGGGCTGGTCGCGGCCATCGGCTAAGAGAACCGCGGCCGAGAAATCGAGATTTTCGGCCATTCGGGGACGTTCTGATCCATACTTTCGGCCATGGTGGAGCTTGGGCGGCCCGTCGTCGCCGAATGGACCTTCCCGCGGGCGGCGGGCAGCGTGCTGCTGATGATCCGGTTCGCCGAGGACCATGGCGTCGCGGCGGCCGACGTGCTGCGCGGCAGCGCCCTCACCGAATCGGCCCTGGCCAGGCCGGACGCGCAGCTCGACGCCCACCAGGAACTCGCCGTCGTCCGCAACCTCGTCCGCCTGCTCGGGAAACGGCCCGCGCTCGGTGTGGAGGTCGGGTTCCGCTACCGGGTCACCACGTTCGGGATCTTCGGCTTCGCCTGTGTCAGCAGCCCCACCGTCCGGGACATGATCGCGTTCGCGCTGCGCTACTGGGACCTCAGCTTCGCCTTCTGCATCCCGGTCGTGCACGTCGACGGCGACGAGATCCGCTGGGAGCTGCACGACGACCGGGTCCCCGCCGACGTGCGCGCCTTCCTGGTCCAACGGGACATGTCGGCGATGTACAAGGTGATGAGCGACCTGCTGTCCGAACCGATCCGGCTGCGCTGGCTGGAGCTGGCGTTCCCCGAGCCGCCGGGCTGGCCCGACGAGGCGTTCGGCGTGCACCCGACGTTCGACGCGCCCGCCAACCTCGCCGCCGTCGACCTCAACCTCGACCAACCCCTCCCGCAGGGCGACGAGCACACCGTGGCGCTGTGCGAGGCGCAGTGCCGCGACCTCGTCGCCCGCAACCGGGCCCGAACCGGCGTCGCACGCGAGGTCCGGGACCGTCTCATCAAGGTGGGCGGCGCCGCCACCATGGACGAGGTCGCCCGCGCGCTCGCCCTGAGCCCACGCACCCTGCGCCGCAAGCTCGACGACGCGGGCACGAGCTACCGCGCGCTGCTCGACGAGGTCCGCGAGACGCTGGCCGAGGAGATGCTCGCGACCGGCGCCCTGTCGGTCCACGACGTGGCGCTGCGCCTCGGGTACGCCGAGGCGTCGAGCTTCATCTACGCGTTCAAGCGGTGGAAGGGCACGACTCCCGCGGCGTTTCTCCGTCGGTGAACCTGCGACTGGGTGTGATCGGCGTCATACTCCGGGTGGGAGGTGGCCCATGACCACGGACGCGCAGGTCCCACTGGAGCGCTCCATCGAGGCGACGGCCGAGTTCCTCGGTGTCGAGCCCGGCGAACTGGACTACATCACGCCTGACCTCTTGGCGGAGCCCACGGTCGAGTTGGACCCCGAGTCGGCGGAGGACTTGGCGGAGGACGATGAGGTCGCTGAGACGGAGATCGAGGCGCTGGTGACTCCGCCGAACCGGATCTCCTACCTGAGCCACTGGGCCTTCGAGGGGTTCACCGGAGACCGAACCCGCTGGAGCGCCTACGCGAACTGCCAGTACCACACCCGCTACCACCTCTGGGGCGACCAGATCAACCGGTACGTGGTCGACGGAAGCTGCCGCACGCCCATGGGGACTTACGTGCATCGGTACAAGGTCTGGTGGCACACCGCGTGACGGCGGGCTGACTGGCTCGTTATCCGTGCGGCATCGTCGCCGCACGGAACGGAGTCGTCATGGGGTCTCAGCTCGCGCGCGTCCTGGTCGCGGTGTTGGCCGCCGCGGTGGCCACGGTGGTGGCGGCGCCGGTTTCGCAGGCCGCGCCGACGGTCGTGAACGGCTGCGTCGCGGGCGTGCCTGATCCGGGGACGACCGTGCCGGTCCAGATTTGCTACACGATCTTCCGCCCCGAGAGCGCCTCCAGCGCGAACCGGGTGCCGGTGGTCTTCCACAGCCACGGGTGGGGCGGCAGCCGCGCCACCGCGCCCGAGGGCTTCGCCGACTTCCTGGGCGCCGGCTTCGGGGTGCTGAGCTTCGACCAGCGCGGATTCGGGGAGAGCGGGGGTGTCGCCCAACTGGAGAACCCGGACCTCGAGGGCCAGGACGTGCAGCGGCTCGTCGACGTGGTCGCCGGGCTCGACTGGGTCAAGACCCAGCGACCGGGCGACCCGGTGATCGGCGCCATCGGCGGCTCCTACGGCGGCGGCTACCAGTTCGTCGGCGCGTTCAGCGAACTCCGCGACCGCGGCGCCACCCGGTTCGACGCGCTCGCCCCCGAGATCACCTGGCATGACCTCGGTGAAAGCCTTGCGCCGCAAGGGGTTCCGCGAACCCTGTGGGCTCTGCTGCTCTACGCGGCAGGCACGCCGTCCGCCGCGAACCCGCAAGCGGCGACCGTGGGCCTCGTCGAAGCGGCGGCGACGGGCAACTGGCCGCCGAACCTGGCGGCGTTCATCGCGAAAAACGGTCCCGCCTGGCACGTCTCGCAGGGGCGCAAGCTGAACATCCCGGTCCTGTTCGGACAGGGCGAGACCGACAACCTGTTCCCCCTGGATCAAGGTTTGAAGAACTTCCAGCGGGCACTGACTCCCGGCGCCCGCGCACGTAGCATCCTGGTCGGCTACAACGGCGGGCACACGCTGCCCAGTGTGCTTCCCATGGGCGCGCCTGACGCCGCCGCGTTCCTGGCCGCGACGGCCGAAGGCGGTCTGCCCACCGACGACCCGTGCTCGAAGAAGCTGAACGACAGCGGCTTCCGGGCGTTGTCGCTGCGGTTCTTCCAAGAGGAACTGCAAGGCAAGTCGACCGGACTCGGCGGGCGCGGGCACTACCACCTGGCCACCCTGGGCGGCCGCTGCGTCACGCTGACCGACACCGCCGCCACCCAGTCCGTGCGGCTGGGCTCGGTCGTGAGCACGGTCGGCGTCGGGCTGCCGCTGCACTACCCGATCGCCTCGGGCCCGATCACCATCGCCGGGACACCGACGCTCGACGCGAAAGTCACCTCGCTCTCGCTCGACAGCAGGCTGATGCTCGCCCTGTCCGTCGGCACCTCGCCGCTGGACGCCCAGATCGTGCAGAACAACATGCTGCCGCTGCGTGAACCCGGCATCGTCCTGGGCAAGACGCGCACGGGTGTCGAGTTG
Organism: Actinokineospora alba; assembly: GCF_004362515.1. Taxonomy (NCBI): domain Bacteria; kingdom Bacillati; phylum Actinomycetota; class Actinomycetes; order Pseudonocardiales; family Pseudonocardiaceae; genus Actinokineospora; species Actinokineospora alba. The sequence continues at coordinate 5,094,015 of NZ_SNXU01000001.1, forward strand.
CCGTCGGTCGCGGTGGATGTGCCCGCGGGCAAACACCTCTACCTGACCGTGTCGCCGCTCTCGGACATGTCCTTCGGGCATGGCAGCCGCCTGCCCGGGGCGATGGCGCTCAACGACGTGGTGGTCAACCTGCCCGTGCGGTGACCGGCCCGAAGTTCGGGAAATACGGCGGTGCGGGCGGTTTCGCGACCAGCGCCAGCGCCGCGACCTCGACGCCGATGCCGGTCAGGGCGAGGGTGAGCCCGGTCAGCGACATTTCGCCCTGGTACGGCGTCTTGATGGTGAACTGGCACCGCTGCGCCGCGGGCGTGGTCTCGGTGTCGACGACGCAGGTCGACTGGCCGACGTTGTTCTGCCAGCCCTGGGACTGATCCTCCGCGGTGACCAGCGCGATGATCGACAGCGCCACCCCGGCGGCGATCACCACCAGGCCCAGCACGATCAGGAACTTGCGCATGGACGGGTCGCTCGCCTTCGCTGAAGGGGGCGCTCTCCCGCGGCGTGCCTTGCCGACCCCCAGGCGGCAAGACACGGCGCGGGCAAGGTCACCCCGTGCCGCCTGGGCCGAGACGGTGCGCACTTCCCCTTGCAGCGCCGTCCCCGCCCATCTCCGGCAGGTCCCCTCGACCTGCCTGCGCGACGGTAAGCGGCGGCGGTGGCCATTTTGTTGCCACGCACAAGTGCGCCGGCGACCATGCCCGCGACGGCCTCGCGTCGCCGAGTTCGATCAGGAAGCCGACTTCTTCTGCTCAGTGGCCGGGCGCAAGCTGCGCACCAGCGCCGGCTGGGCGGCTTGGAGGGAGTTCTCGATGGTGAAACTGATCATGTCCGGGCGGTACCGGTCGTCGGAGTACTCGATCTCCTCGCCGCCGGACCCCCGCGCGAGACGGCGTTCGCGGAGCAGGGGAGCGCCCAGCGCGACGCCGAGCAGGTCACTGTCGGTCTCGTCGGCGGCGACCGCGTCGATCAGGTGGTGGGCGACGGTGATGTCGACGCCTCGGCCCGCCAGGTAGGCGTAGATCGAGCCGGAGTCGCAGTCGAAGTCGAACAGCAGCCGTCCGGCCGACTCGACGAACGTGGAGCGCTCGACCATGGTCGGCTTGTCGTCGATCAGGCGCAGCCGCACCAGTTGCACGACCGGTGTGCCTTCGTCGATGTGCAGCGGGTCGGCCACCTCGGCGGGGGCGGGGCGCAGCGCGACCTCAAGGGTTCGCTGGCCCGCTGAGCGGCCGAGGCCGTCGACCCACCGCGAGAACGACAGGAACGTGTCGAACGGCTGGCTCAGCGCCTGCCTGCGCACGACCGGCGGTTTGCCCCGGCCGCCGCCGATCAGTCCTTCGGCGCGCAGCGTCGCCAGCGCCTGGCGCACTGGTCCGCGCGAGGCGTCCCAGAGCGCGCAGAGCTGCGATTCCGATGGCACCTGGGCGCCGACAGCCAGCTCGCCGGTGGCGATCTGCCTGCGCACCTCGGCCGCGATCTGTTCGTGCAGCGGAGTCCCCATGACTTGACCATACAGGTCTTCGCGCGCGGGTCAAACCGGTGTCGGGAGATATTTCCGCTGGTCAAGCGCGTGCTAAACGGAAGATGAACAGCAAATGCGTATGCGTACTCGGGCATTGACACGGCGGCCGCACTCTTCCAAGGTCCTTGTCATGACAAGTGAGATCGGCCGGGCGGACCTTGTGGTCGTCGGCGCCGGGATCGTCGGCCTGGCGCACGCTTACGCGGCGCTGGAACGCGGTCTGTCGGTCGCCGTCGTCGAGCGTGACGACCGGGCGACCGGGGCGTCGGTGCGCAACTTCGGCCACGGCTGCGTCACCGCGCAGGACGGTCCGGCACTCGACTACGCCCTCGCCGCGCGGGCCTCGTGGCTGCGGCTGGCCAAGGACTCCGGCATGTGGGTGCGGGAGGCGGGCGCGGTCGTCGTCGCCCGTGACGACGACGAATACGCGGTCCTCGAAGAGTTCCACGCGATCCGCGACGACCAGGTCGTCCTCCTCGACGCCGCCGGGGTGCTCGCCCGGGTGCCGGTCGGCCCGGACGTGGTGGGCGGTGCGCTGCTGCCGCTGGACATCCGGGTGGACCCGCGCGAAGCGGTCCACGCCATCGCCGCTCGGCTGGCCGAGCGCGGGGTGACCTTCCACTGGGGCACCACCGTGCACGCGATCGAGCCGGGCGCTGTCGCAACCAGCAAGGGCACTGTCCGGGCGGACAAGATCGTGGTCGCGGTCGGCCACGATGTCGACCGGCACTTCCCCGGTCTCGCCGAGGAAGCCGCAGTCCGGCGGTGCTCGCTTCGGATGCTGCGGGTGGCCGACCCGCACGGCCGGGCGATCGATCCGGCGGTGCTCACCGCCCTCTCGATGCTGCGCTACGACGCCTTCGCCGCGTGCCCGACCCTGCCCGCGCTGCGCGACCGCCTGGGTGGGCAGCGGCCGGACCTGGTCGCGATGGGCATGAACCTGATGTTCACCCAAGCCCCCGACGGTGACCTGATCATCGGCGACACCCACCACTACGCCCGCACTCTCGACCCGTTCGACACCGAGGACCTCGACAACGCGGTCCTCGCCGAGACAGCCCACCTCCTTGGCGTGCCGCACCTGACCGTGCGGCAGCGGTGGCGCGGCGTCTACGCCTCCGCACCCGAGCCGTTCCTGATCGCCACCCCCGCCGAAGGGGTCCGAGTCGTCTCGGTCACCTCCGGCATCGGCATGACCACCGCCCTGGGCCTCGCCCCGGGCGTGCTCGACGACCTGCTCTGAACCCTGTTCCCCCGCAAGGAGTTTCGTGATGCGCGTACGTACTCGACTGACCGCCGCCGCGGCAGGCGCGTTGATGTGTCTGACTGTCGCCGCCTGTGGCTCGGCTGAGCCCGCCGGCGCGGGCGCCTGCCCCAACGGCAAGGTCCGATTCGGCGTGGAGCCCTATGAGGACCCGGCGAAGCTGACCCCGGCGTATGAGGTGTTGGCCAAGGCGTTGGAGAGCAAGCTCGGCTGCCCGGTGGAGCTCAAGGTCGTCGACGACTACTCCGCTGAGGTCCTCGCCATGCGCAACGGGCAGTTGGAGCTGGCCCAGTTCGGCCCGCTCGGCTATGTCTTCGCCAGCACCAAGGCCAACGCGCAGGCCGTGGCGTCGTTCGCCGACTCGACCGGGAAGCTGACGACCTACACCGGCGGCATCTGGGTCGCCGCGGACTCGCCGGTCAAGTCGATCAACGACCTCACCGGCAAGACACTCGCGTTGTCCAGCCCTGGCTCCACCTCCGGTGACGCGCTGCCGCGCTACGCGCTGAAGAAGGCGGGCATCGCCGACGACGCGGTGAAGATCGACTACGCCGGTGGTCACCCAGAAGCGTTGCTGGCACTGAAGAACGCCAAGGTCGACGCGGCCGAGATCAACAGTCAGCAGTTGGCCACCGCGACCGCCGCAGGCACCTTCGACAAGTCCAAGTTCCGTCAGATCTGGACCTCGGAGCCCATCCCGAACGACCCGATCACGATGCGCGGCGACCTCGACAAGGCCTTCCAGGACAAGGTCCGCGAGGCGCTGCTCGGACTGAGCCCCTCGGATGTAGCCAAGGTCAGCGCCTTCCTTGACGTCGACCCGCCGGGACCGCTTGTCGCGGTCACGAAGGAGACGTACCAGCCGCTGTTCGACCTCGCGAGTGCGCTGGGGCTGTCCGAAGATGACGTCTGAACCCAGGCTGGCGATCCGGGGGCTGCACAAGTCGTTCAACGGCAGGCCCGTGCTGTCCGGGGTCGACCTCGACGTGCGCGGCGGCGAGTTCGTCGCCGTGCTGGGGGCCAACGGTTCCGGCAAGTCCACCGCGCTGCGCTGCGTCGTGGGCCTGCAGACGCCCGACTCCGGCGAGATCCGCCTCGGCGGGCGGGACGTGATCGGCCTGACCGGCAAGGAGTTGGCCCAAAGCCGGGCGCAGGCGGCGATGGTGTTCCAGCAGATCCACTTGGTGCGCAGGCGAAGCGCGCTGGACAACGTGTGTTCGGGCGCGCTGGGCAGGCTCCCGGCGGCCCGGTCGCTCACCCCGGCGTTGTTCCCGCGGGAGCTGCGTGAGGAAGCCATGTCGTGCCTGGAGCGAGTCGGCCTGGCTGACCGGGCGGCGGAACCGGCGGGCAAGCTCTCGGGCGGCCAACAGCAACGGGTGGCCATCGCCCGCGCCTTGTGTCAGCGGGCGAACGTGGTGCTGGCCGACGAGCCGGTGTCGGCACTCGACCCGAGCGCGGCGGAGCAGGTCGTGGCGCTGCTCGCGGAGTTGGCGGGGGAGGGCCTGGCGGTGGCGACCGTGCTGCACCAGCCAGACCTCGCCCGCGCACACGCCGACCGGATTGTCGGACTGCTGAAGGGAACGGTCGTGCTGAACGCCCCACCCGACCACCTCAGTCAGTCCGAGATAGACGCCTTATATGAACCGGAAAGAGAACGACGATGAGTACCGCAACCGGTACGGGCGCAGTTACCAACGCAACGGACGCAACCACCGTAACCGGCCCAACTACCAACGCAACGGATGCAACAGAGCGGCCTGATTTGGTGGTTCGCCTTGATTCGGGGGAAATGGGGCTAAACTCGCGGTGCGGGTGGGGTTCCTTCGCCCCGCCTTTTGACCCGCACAGCCCCATTTCGAGGGGTCCCCGAATCAAGGCGAACCACCCAAACAGGCACCCAACAACCCTGACCGGGCCGACGCCAAGAAGCCGTCACACTTCACAGCGCCCGCCGAAGTCCCTGGGCCTACCCGTCAGCACGGGCGACCCAAACCCACTCGAACACCCCGAGATCGCCCCCACAGAGCGACACCACCAAACACGCACCGGCGCAATCGGAGCCACCGCAGCCCCCACCCTTCCCGGGGGGACTGCCCTTGGCCAGTCTATCGGGGGTGGGCGACAGGGACGGCCGCCGCGGGGTGGGCTGTGGACAACTTGTGTCGCCCACACAGGTGAAGTCGCATGAGCGTCAAGACCGCCCCACCACGACGCACCAGGCCCTCGATGCTCGTCGCGGCGATCGTGGTCGGTGTCGTCGCGGTGCATGTGCTTGCCTGGCGGGACACCGAGTTCTCGCCTGCCGCCCTCGTCCAGGGGTGGCGCGGGATGGCGGACTTTCTCAGTGAGGCCCTGCCGCCCGACTTCACCTGGGACAAGGTGCTGCGCCCCAGCATCGAGGCCGCGCTGGTCACCCTCTACATCGGACTGCTCGGCACCACCTTCTCCATCCCGTTCGCGCTTGTGCTGGCGTTCCTTGGTTCCCGGGCGACCACGTCCAACACGGCCATCTACCAGGCCGCCCGTTCCATCCTGTCGTTCCTGCGCTCGGTTCCCGACGTCGTGTTCGCCCTGATCTTCGTCACCGCCGTCGGTCTCGGCCCGTTCGCGGGGGTCCTCGCACTGGTGTTCCACAACACCGGGGTCATGGGCAAACTCTGGGCCGAGGCCATGGAGGAGACCGATCTCGGCCCCCGCGACGCGCTGCGCATCAACGGGGCGTCGGGGGTTCAGGTCGCCGCCAACGCGGTGTTGCCCACCGTGTTGCCCCAGTTCGTCGGGCTGCTGCTCTACCGGTTCGACGTGAACGTCCGGTCCTCGCTCGTCCTCGGCCTGGTCGGCGCGGGAGGGATCGGATTCCTGATCAACCAGTCCATCAAGTTGTTCAGGTTCGACCAGATGGTCACGCACATCCTCGTGGTGCTTGTCCTCGTGGTCGCAGTGGATCAGTTATCCGCCGTCATCCGGCGCCGCATCGGCGCCTAAGTTCGGAAGGGCTAACTCATGAGTCGTGTCCCCACCCTGTTAGGCGCCGTCGCGCTCGCCGCGACGTTCGCCATCGTCGTGCCCACCGCGGATTCCGCGGCGGCATTGCGCCCCAAGAAGGTCGTCGTGTTCGGCATCGACGGCCTGCTGTTCGACAAGATCGCCCCCGTCAACGCCCCCACCCTCGACTCCCTGATCGCCTCCGGCCGCTCGAGCAAGACCTCGCTGTACGCCAACCCGATGGCGCCGACCCTGTCCGGCCCCGGCTGGGCCACCCTCGCCACCGGCGTCTGGCCCGACAAGCACAAGGTGACCAGCAACAACTGGGGCACCTCGACGAACCTCGCGCAGTACCCCGACTTCCTGACCAGGCTGGAGAGCGCCAACAGCGCGCTGTCCACCTACGCCATCGCCGACTGGTCCCCGCTGACGAGCGACAGCGTGGGCAAGGCGATCTTCACCAGCGCCATCGACAAGCGTGAGACCGTCAGCGACGCGCCGGGCTACGCCGCGGCCGACGCGACGATCGCGACCAAGGCCGCGACGCACCTGCGCGACACCGGCCCGGACGCGTCCTTCGTGTACTTCGGCGAGGTGGACATCGCCGGTCACAGCTGCGGCGCCACCGGCTCCTGCTACACCAAGGCGATCGAGAACACCGACAAGCACATGGGCACGGTCATCAACGCGATCAAGGCCCGCCCGACCTACGCCGACGAGGACTGGACGTTCCTCGTCTCCACCGACCACGGCCACACCAACTCCGGCGGCCACGGCGGCAGCAGCGTCGCCGAGCGGTCGTCGTTCATCATCCAGACCGGACCGGGCGTTCCCGCCGGAACTTTCGCGGTGAAGCCGAAGAACGTCGACGTCGCCACCACCGTCCTCGGCATCCACGGCGTCACCGCCGCACTCGACGGACAGGTCCTCGGCACCCCGTCGACCGACCCGTTCGAGGGCGTCACCCTGAAGCCGAGGGTCGACGAGACCGGCATCCCAACCGACGTGCTGGGCTGGACGAAAACCGTTCCCAGCGGCTGGGGCATCGACAACACCGGGATGGGCACCGGCGGCATGGCCGAGTGGCGCGGCTGGTCGCTGACCAACGACGACTTCTGGACCAGGACCCAGGCCGACCAGCAGCGCGAGTCCAACGTCCGGGCCCGAGGCGTGTTCGCCGTCGCCGACTCCGACGAGTGGGCCGACAAGACCACCAGCGGTACGTTCAACTCCACCCTGGTCTCCGCGCCCTACGCGGTGACCGCGGGTCGGACCGCGACCATCGGCTTCGGTTCGCACTACCTCAAGGAAGGGGCGGAGACGGCCACCGTCTCGGTCTCCTTCAATGGCGGCGCCGAAACCCAGCTCCTTAAGTACACGGCCGACGCCGTGGCCAAGCTGGAGAGGCTCACCGTGCCGGTCCCGTCCGGCGCGACCTCCATGGTCGTCAAGTGGCGCCTCACGAACGGGGCGAACAACTGGTACTGGGCGGTCGACAACCCGTCCGTGTCAGTCAGCTGACCTGAGACACCTCTGTGCCCCGCGGTCACGGCCGCGGGGCACAGGCTATTCGGGCGGCGTCGTCAACAGCTTCGCCAGCGTCGTGGTGAACCGCTCCGGATCCACGCCGCCGGGGGTCGACCCGAAGTACTCCACGGACAGGAAATACCCGATCATCGCCGACATCATCACGATCGCCCCCGCCGCCGGGTCCTCGGTGACCGGGGCGGCCGGAGTCTGCAGGAACAGATCGGCGATGCCCAGTTCCACGCCGCGGTCGACCATCAGCTGCTGAACCCGCGCGGCCATGTCCGGCGCCCGGTCGCGCTCCCAGATCAAGATCGCGATCAGCGGCTTGAGCTCGCGCAGGAAGTCGAGGTCCGCGTAGAGCTGGCGGGCCAGCGTCTCGCTGATCGGACCGTCCACCTGCGACACCTGCACGGCGGGATTCTTCTGCACCCGCGCGATTTCACGCTCGACGACAGCGAGCAGGAGCTCGTTCTTGTCCTTGAAGTGCCGGTAGAAACTGCCGCTTCCCGCGGACAGGCCCGCGCCTGCCTCGATCGCGGTGATCGCCGTCCCCACGGTGCCGTTCTGTTCGAACAGCTTCAAGGCGACGTCCATGATCCGATCCCGGGTTCCGGTGGCCATGTCGGTAAGAGTACTCTTGCGTAAAGTAAGAGAGCTCTTGCATACTCGGCGCCAGTTCCGAACACCTCTGAGCAGCCGATGTCAGGAGCGCACCATGGGGAGACTCGCCGTCCGTCTCGGTTCGGCCGTCTCCGCGGTGGTGTGCGCCGTGGCGGGCGTGGCCGCTGTCGCGCAGGGGGCGACGGCGGCCACGGCCGCACCGGTGACCATCCCGGCGCTGCAGCGGTGGACACCCGGGATCGGCTCTTACACCTTCGGCATGGACACCAGGATCGTCGCCCGCACGGGGGAGTTGCGGCAGGCCGCGGCCGTGTTCGCCGCCGATCTCCGCGCGCTCACCGGCGTCCCGGTCTCGTACGTTGTGGGCGCCCAGACCCGGCCCGGTGACATCGAGCTGCGGACCGGCCCGGCGGAAGGCGGTCCCGAGGGGTACCGCGTTCTGGTCGGCGCCTCCCTCGCGGTGCAGGGCGCCGGCCGGGCTGGGGTGTTCAACGGGACCAGGACGGTCCTGCAGTGGCTGCGCCAGGGGTGGACCGTCCCGGCGGGCACCGCGGCCGACTGGCCCGCCTACCCCGAGCGCGGCCTGCTCGTCGACGTCGGCCGCCAGTTCTTCTCCGTCGAGTGGCTGCGCGCCCGGGTCCGCGAGCTGAGCTACCTCAAGCTCAACCTGCTGCACCTGCACCTGTCGGACCGCTTCGGCTTCCGGCTGGCCAGCGAGACCCACCCGGAGATCGTCTCGCCCCAGCACTACACCAAGCGGGAGATCGCCGACCTGGTCGCCTACGCCGCGAGCTACAACGTGCGGATCATGCCGGAGATCGACTTCCCGGGCCACGCCGACGCGATCCTGGCCAGTCACCCGGAGCTGAAACTGGTCAGCCGCACCGGGGTGGTCGACCACGGCGCGATCGACCTGTCCAAGCCCGCGGCCTACGACCTCATCGAAGACGTGATGGGGGAGTTCCTGCCGCTGTTCCCGGACCCGCAGTGGCATGTCGGCGCCGACGAGTACGTCACGAACTACGACGACTACCCGCAACTCGCCGAGTACGCCAAGGTCCACTATGGACCGAACGCGACCGGCAAGGACACCTACTACGGATTCATCAACTGGGCCAACGGAATCGTCCGCGCGGCGGGCAAGACCGCCCGGATCGCCAACGACGGACTCAAACCGGGTGGCGCGACGATCACCGTGGACTCGGACATCATCGTGGATCACTGGTCGCAGAACGGGTTCGCGGGCTTCCCGTGGTCCGGTGACGCCTACACCGGCAAGCAGCTGATCGCGGCGGGACACCGGGTGATGAACGCGTCGTTCACCCCGACCTACTACACCACCGGCGGACCGGCCGCGGTGTTCAACGCGCCCCCGTCGGCCATGTACGACCTGTGGCACCCCGACGTCTTCGTCGACGGCTCCCGGCTCAGTTCAGCCGAACGCGCCGCGAACCTCGGGTCCAAGGTCAGCCTGTGGTGTGACGACCCGAACGCGGCGACCGAGGCCGAACTCGCGACCGTGTTGCATCCCCGACTCCGGGTGCTCGCCCAACTCACCTGGGGTTCCCCGAAACCCTTGCTGTACCTGACTTTTCTGCCTGTGATGCACACGGTCGGCGCCGCCCCGGCCTGACCGTCCGGAAGTCCGTTGTGAGGAGTCCGATGCGTAGCCGACACCCGATCCGCCGCTCCGTGATCGCCGCGACCGTCCTGATGCTCACCGCGGGCGTCGCGAGCGCGGAAGCGACACCGACTTACCGCGAGTACGTCGCCCTCGGCGATTCGTTCGCCGCCATCGCCTCGGTGTTCACCGTGCAGGGAACCCCGGGCTGTTTCCGGTCGACTGACAACTACGCGGGCAACGTCGCCAAGGCGTTAGGCGCCCGGTTGGACGACCGCAGCTGCAGCTCCGCCACGACCGCGCACATGACCACACCGCAGTCGACGCAGCTGTTCGGCACCAACCCGCCCCAGTTCGACGGCCTCACCACGACCACCGACCTGGTCACCGTGACGATCGGCGGCAACGACTTCGGGTTCGAGAGCTCGATCGGCACCTGCGGGGTGCTGGCGGTGACCGACCCGTTCGGCAATCCGTGTGAGCGCCACAACAACTCGACCGGCACGGACAAGCTGGTGGCCAAGGTCGACGAGATCGCGCCGAAGATCGCGGCGGTGCTCGACGGCATCCACGCGCGAGCCCCTCGGGCCAAGATCGTGGTGGTCGGCTACCTGCCACTGCTGCCACCCACGACCGGGTGCTTCCCGCTGACCCCGATGGCAGTCGGTGATGTCGCGTACCTGCACGGGATCCAGCTCAAGCTCAACGCCATGCTGGCGGGTCAGGCCGCGAGGCACCACGCCACGGCCGTCGATCTGACCGGCGTCCGGGGCCACGATGTGTGTCAGCTGCCGTGGAACCGGTGGGTGGAGCCGGTGCTGCCCGCGGCGCCCACCACGCCGTTTCACCCGAACTCGGCGGGCCAGCGCGGTGCCGCGGATTTGATCTTGGCCACCCTAGGGCACTAGGGAGGACATGACTAAGCGGTTCCCGGTGGTCGGGGGGCGTGCCACCGGGAACCGCTCGCTAGCCCTATCGGAGTAGGAGGGTGTGGCGTTAGCAGTAACCGGAAATTAATTTCTCGGCGCCGTCCACCCGCTGTCCAACCGCTGGTCAGGCATCGTGGACGGCTTCGTCCACGGTGCCGTGGAGATCGAGTTCGGTGTTCAGCCCGGTCAGCTCCAGCGGCCGCAGAACGGCCGTCGCCGAGGCCACGATGGGCAGCCGGACCCCGCGCGCGGCGGCGTTGGCGGTGTGCTGCACGAGGATGGTGATGCCCGCGGAGGACAGGAACGTCACCCCTGACAGGTCGACGACGACCCGGCGGTGCCCACCATCGGCGGTCTCGGCGAGACTGCGGTCCAGCGAGGGCGCGGTCAGCATGTCGATTTCGCCGGTCACCAGCAGGATCACGGTGTCGACCGATGCCTGCCGGGCGGTCACCTCAAGGCCGGGCACGACCATGGCCGGTTCGGTCACGGCGGTGGTGGGCTCGTCGGGCTCGGTCATCGTGGTACTCCCTCGGGTCGCAGCGCCAACAGTACCGTCGGGAGGCCGATCGACCCACCCGGCGGACCGTCCCCTCAGGAGTCGGTGATCCCGGCGCGAAGCCCTTTCAGGGTTTTCGCGAGAAGCCGGGACACGTGCATCTGCGAGAGGCCCACGCGGTGGGCGATCTCGGTCTGGGTCATGTTGCCGTAGAACCGAAGGATCAGGATTCGGCGTTCCCGGGCAGGCAGCCGGTCGAGCAGCGGCCGCAGGGTCTCGTGGTACTCGACCCCGTCGAGGGCCTCGTCGTCGACACCGAGCCGGTCGGCCATGGCGGTGTTGTCCTCGCCGGGGCTGAGGATCTCGTCGAGGGACTGCGACCGGTAGACGTTCCCGGCCTCGATTCCCTCGTAGACCTCCTCTTTGGACAGACCGAGGTGCGCGGCGATCTCGCTGGGCGTCGCCGCCCGGCCCAGTCGCTGCGCCAGCTCCGAACTCGCCGTGCTGACCGCGAGATGGCGTTCCTGCAGGCGCCTGGGCACCCGGACCGACCAGCCGGTGTCGCGGAAGTGCCGCCGGACCTCGCCCATGATCGTCGGGATGGCGAAGGACAGGAACTCCGTGCCCCGGTCGGGGTCGAAGCGGTCGACCGCGTTGATCAGGCCCACGGTGGCGACTTGGAGGAGATCGTCGTGCGATTCGCCGCGGTGGCTGAACCGCTGCGCGATGTGCTCGGCGACGGGCAGGTGCCCGGTGACGAGTTCGTCACGCAGCGCGGCCCGCTCGGGCCCGGGCTCCAGGTGTGCCAGCTTCTCGAACAGCGGCCGCAGGTGCGCGTATCCCCCGGAGGAGTCCCGCCACGCGGCGTTGACCAGGTGTGGCTGGGTCATGGCCTGCTCCCGCCCTTGCGCACGCGCACGTCGATGCGCAGCACCGGAAGCGGGCGGGAGGTGTCGACGCCGTGGGTGATGTCGTCCACCAGGGAGACCAGCAGCGCCCAGCCCAGGGTCGTGTCGTCGATCGGCCGCGCGTCGAAGCCCTCGACCGCGGCGGCGAACCGGATGGTGCCCGGCTCGATCTCGAACCGGCAGACCAGCGGGGTGCCCGCCACCGCCCGGTCCACCAGCAGGGAACAGGCCTCGTCGACGATCAGCTTCACATCGGCGATCGCCTCGATGTCGTAGTCCTCGCGCATCGCGATCGCGGCGGCCACCGTGCGCACCAGCGGCATCTCGGCCATGCCGACGGTGAGCTCCACCAACCGCGACGTCGCCGTCGCGGGGTGTTCGCCGGTGGGCCCGAGCAGGGCACGGCCAAGGTGGTCGGTCACATAGGGGGACTACCCACGTTCGGGTAATGCCAACCGGTCACGCGTCCGCCGAGGTGAATCGGTCGAGGTGTCGAAAACCGGGGAACGGGTAGTCATCCCGTAAGCGATCAACGACAGTTGGCCGAAGGGGCATCATGGACAGCTTCGCCTTGTTCCTCGTACTCGGTATCGTTCTGGTGGCCGTGGACGGGCAGATCATCTACCGCGCCGGATCGAGATACCTCGAAAACTCTTACACAGACGACAGTTCCGCGGGTTCTATGGCCCGCCTGGTGTCGGTTCTGTTCCACTTGGCGGTGCTCGGTGTGCTGGCGCTGCTCTCGACCATCGACTTCTCCGCGGACAGCCCGACCGAGTCCGTCGTCATCCGCCTGGGCGTGTTGCTGCTGGTTCTCGCGATCGGCCACGCGATCGCCATCAAGGTCCTGACCCGGATGCGCGACCGGCTCGACGCCGAGGGGATGTCGGCGCGACGGTTCGAGCACACCGATCCCGCCGAGCCCACCGACCAGGTCGCGTCCTCCGAGGCCGAGATCATGGTCCCCCCGCACGACGACCGGACCGCGCCCACCGTTCGCGGGCCGCGCCGGGTCGACCCGAGTCCGCCCCGCTGACGCTCCACGTTCGGAGCCATCGGGGCCGTCCGACAGGAGTCCGCCATGAGAATCGCGATGGTGTCGGAGTGCGCGGACCCTCCCGCGGCACCACGTGGGCCGGAGCCAGGCGGGCACAACGCGCGGGTCTCCGACCTGGCGGCGGCGCTCGTGCGCCACGGCCACCACGTGACGGTCTACACCCGGCGGGCCGACCCGGACCAGCAGGAGACCGTCCGGGTCGACGACGGCTACGACGTGGTGCATGTCCCCGCGGGCCCACAGCGGCCGATCGCCCGCGACGACCTGCTGCCCACGATGGGCGAGTTCACCCGGTTCCTCCTCGCGCGCTGGCGCGAGGACCCGCCGGACGTGGCGCACGCGCACTTCTGGGTGTGCGGGCTCGCCACGGTGCTGGCGGGCCGCAGGCTGGGCATCCCCACCGTGCAGACCTTCTCGTCGCTTGGCTCGACGGGCCAGCGGCGCGGAAAGGACACCGGCGCGGCTGACCGGATCGAGACCGAGCGGCTGATCGCCCGGCGGGCCGACCGGATCGTGGCGGGCTGTTCCGACGAGATCTTCGAGCTGATCCGGATGGGGGTGCCCCGCTCGAAGATCTCGATGATCCCCGCCGGTGTCGACGTCCACCGGTTCGGCCCGGCGGGACCGACCGCGCCGCGCGAACTCGGCCATCGTCTGGTGACGGTAGGGAAGTTGTTGCCCCGCAACGGCTTTCAGTCCCTCGTGCAGGCCATGCCGATGCTGCCCGACACCGAACTGGTCATCGCGGGCGGCCCGACCGGGGCGGCGTTGGCCGCGCACCCGTACGCCGCGGCGCTGCTCGACGAGGCGGCGCTGCTCGGGGTCGGGGACCGGGTCTGGCTGGCGGGACACGTGAGCGCGGCGGACATGCCCACCCTGCTGCGCTCGGCCGATGTGGCCGCCTGCGTGCCCTGGTACGAGGCCTCCGGTGTCGCGCCGCTGGAGGCCATGGCGTGCGGTCTGCCGGTCGTGGCCACCGCGGTCGGAGCGCTCACCGACACCGTGGTCGACGGTGTGACCGGCCTGCACGTGCCGCCGCGCGACCCGGGGGCCCTCGCCTCGGCCGTGCTCGCCCTGCACGCCGACGACGCGGGCCGGGCCGCCCTGGGCTTGGCGGGCCGTGACCGGGCGCGGGCGCGGTACAAGTGGGACCGGGTCGCGCTCGACGCGGTCCGCGTGTACGCCCGCGCGCGTTCGGTCACCGGTCACTCGACCGGGGGAAATGCGCTGCTCGTCGACGCATGACCGGGCAGCGGTGGGGTACCACGGTCGCAGAGGAGGCGAGACCACATGCCTGACCCGATGCCGTATCCGAGACCCGACGGCCAGGTGGCCGACCCGGCCGACCCCGCCGGGGGCGTTTCCATCCCGAGTCCGCGTGACGAGGAAGAGCTCGAACCGACGATCGTCCTCGGCCGGGAGTAAACCGAGGCGAACCACCGCGCGAACAGTCTCGTCACGCTTTGTCGCCGCGCCCGGCGCCTGACATGATTCGGGCCCCGAGCGGGTCGCTCCCGCCCCCAGGCGGAAGGCGTGGTGCGATGGCCGACGACGCGGTGCCCTGGGAGCTGATCGGGCGCGCGTTCGACACCGCGCCCGCCCAGGTGCTGATCGTCACCGGGCCGGACCACGTTCTGCGCTACGCCAACGCGGCCGCGACACGGGTCTGGGGCCTCGGTGGGCTCGGCGTGCCCGGTCGGACCGCCTTCGCCGACGTCGACCGGGTCGACAGCCTGATCGAGCAGCTGGACCGGGTCCTCGACACCGGCGAGCCGGTGGACGTGCGTGAGTCGCGGCTGGGGTTCGTCGTCGACGGCGAGCCGCGTGAGGCGGTGCTCCACTACAGCCTGTCGCCGCTGGTCGGCGCCACCGCGGACCGGGTCGGCGTGCTGATGATCGCCGCCGACGTCACCGACGAGGTCACGGCCCGCGACGAGCTGCACGCGCTGGCCGAGCGCAGGCGGATCGCCTTCGACCGGGTCGCGCTGCTGGCCAGGGTCACCGAGGCGGTCAGCGTGGCCGACGACCCGCGCGCCGAACTCGCCGCTCTGGCCGACATCGCGGTCCCACAGCTCGCCGACAGCTGTCTCGTGTTCACCATCGACGACACGGTGCCCCCCGGACCGGAGGGGATGGTCCTGACCACCGTCGCGCGCACCCAGGTCCAGTCGCTCTCGGTGCCGCCGCCCACGGGGGTGCGGTCGGTGGATCCCGCGAGCTCCTGCCCGGTGGCGACCGCGATCCGCACCGGCGTGGTCGCGCACTGGCAGGGCTCGCCGGAGCGGCCGCCGTGGTCGCCCGAACTGCGTCTCGACGACTGGCACCGAGGCAACCGCGTGCACGCCGCCGTGGCCCTGCCGCTGCACACCGAGTCGCACACGGTCGGCGTGGCGCTGTTCGGCGTGTGCGCGCCGCGCGGCCCGATCGGCGACGACGACGCCGAGTTCCTGGCGCTGCTCGGGGCGTGGCTGAGCAAGCCGCTGGCCCGCGGCAGGCGCCAGCAGCGCACCCGCGACGTCGCGACCACCCTGCAGGGCGCGATGATCACCGAGCCGCCCACGGTGCCGGGAGTCTCCCTCGCCGTGCGCTACCAGCCCGCCCAGTCCGGTGTCGCCGTCGGCGGCGACTGGTACGACGCGTTCGAACTGCCCAACACCGACCTGGTGCTCGCCGTCGGCGACGTCGCGGGCCACGACATCAGCGCCGCGGCGACCATGGGCCAGCTGCGGGCGGCGCTGCGCGCCATCGCCTTCGACGACGCCCTGCGCCCCGGCGGTGTCCTGTCCCGGCTCGACACCGTGGTCGACGGCCTGGACATCGCGCCGTTCACCAGCCTCGTCCTGGCCACCCTCGAACGCCGCCCCGGCCTGCCCGCCCGGCTGCGCTGGAGCAACGCGGGCCACCCGCCGCCGCTGCTGATCACCCCGACCGGCCCGCCCGAATACCTCACGCGGGCCGCGGGCCGGGTCATCATGGGTGGACTGCCACGGCCCGCCCACCGCACGACGGCGAGCATGGTCGTCACCCCCGGCACCACGGTCGTGATGTTCAGCGACGGGCTGGTGGAGAACCGGACCCGGTCCATCGACGAGGGGCTGGCCGAACTGGCCGTCCTGGCCGACCGCGCCCGCGGCCTGTCCGTCGACGAGCTCAGTGAATACCTGCTCGAACACTCGAGCGGAAACACCGACGACGACGTCGCCCTCCTCGTCGCCCGACTCGACGAGCAGTAGCCGTGGTCTGGCAAACAAACCCGGCCACGAACCCACCGCTACCTAAGGGGACCGGGACGAGAATCAACCACGGTCACCCTCCACTCCGTACCATGACTTCGCAAGGTGACCCAAACCCAAATTCCGGGGAGGCGGCACAGTGCCCGATCCGGCCCCGCCCGCCCATAGCGTGGCGTTCTACCGCGACGGACCGACCTATGTGGCGGCGGTGCTCCCGTTCGTCCTCGGCGGCCTGGACGCGGCTGAGGCGGTGGCCGTGGCGGTGCCCCAGCCGAACATCGACAGCCTGCGCGCCGCGCTGGGCCCGGTGGCGTCGAGCTCGGTCGAGTGGATCGACATGTCCGTCGCCGGACGCAACCCGGGGCGGATCATGACCGGTGTCCTCGGGGCGGTCGCCGACAAACACCCCGACGAGGCCGTGCGCATCGTGGGTGAGCCGGTGTGGCCGGGCCGCAGCCCCGAGGAATACCCCGCGTGCGTGCAGCACGAGGCGCTCATCGACGCCGCGTTCGAGGGTCGGCGGCTCGCCATCCTGTGCCCCTACGACCTGGCGGTCGGGCCCGCCGCCCTCGCCGACGCCATGGCCACGCACCCGGCGATCCTGGAGGGCGCGGTGGGCACGCCCAACCCGTATTACGACCGTGAGCGCGCGCTCGCGGCGCACAACGTCCCCCTTCCCCTCCCGGACCACGCCCGGACGTGGTCGGTCACCCCGTTCGACATCGCCGCGCTCCGCGTCGCCGTCGCCGACCTCGCCGCGACCGCCGGGCTCACCGCGGAGCGGATCCAGGACGTCGTGCTGACCGTCGTGGAGTTGGCGACCAACAGCATCGAACACGGCTCCGGCACGGCGACACTGTCGCTGTGGGAACGCGCCGACGCGCTCATCGTGCGGAACTGGGACGCCGGGATCATCAGCGACCCGCTCGCGGGCCGTCGCACAGTGGCGCCGACCCGTGGCCGCGGCCGGGGCCTGCTGCTGGTCAACGCGGGCGCCGACCTGGTGCGCACGCACATCGACGAGGCGGGCACCACGATCCAGGCCTGGTTCCGGCGGAACTGACCGGAAGTTTCGCGTTCGCGGTTTGGGGAACCACTCAGGAATGAGTGCCCAGGGAGACCTACTTCGCACCGTGACGAAGGTGTCCGCCGCCCTGCACACCGCGGGTATCCGCTTCGCCCTGACCGGCGGCTGCGCGGTGTACGCCCGAGGCGGACCCGAGACCGAACACGACGTGGACGTCCTGGTGAAGCTGTCCGACGTCGACGACGCCGTGCGCGCGTTGGTCGCGCAGGGCATGCGGGCCGCGCCGCCGCCGGAGGACTGGCTCACCAAGGTCTACGACGGCGACCGGCTCGTCGACCTGCTGTTCCGGCCCAACGAGCGGCCGGTCACCGACGAGGTCCTCGACCGTTCGGAGGTGATGCGGGTCGGACCCGCCACCATGCCCGTCCAGAGCGCCACCGACGTCATGATCGGCAAGCTGCTGGCGCTGGGAACCCACCGCGGCGACCTGAACGAGCCCATGCAGTCCGCGCGGGCGCTGCGCGAGCAGATCGACTGGTCGAGGGTGGCCGTGGAGACCGCCGAATCGCCATACGCCGAGGCGTTCCTGCTGCTCGCGGGCAGGCTCGGCGTCTCACCGAGGCTCATCCGCATCCCCGACGACCGACCGCGCGACACCGAAGACATCGAGGACACCGAAGACCGGGAGGAACTCGCATGACCGGCGACCACAGCACGGGCGCACCCCAGTACCAGGTCGCGGCCGTGCGCCGGGCTTTGGCCGAGGACGACCGCACCGCGGAACAAGGCATCAAGGTCACCGTTCGGGGTGACACCATCCTGCTGTCCGGCGACGTCGAATGCGAGCGCAGGCGCGACGAGATCGCCGCGGTGGTCCACGAGGTGGTGCCCGCGATGCGCATCTACAACGACATCAAGGTCACCGAGGCGGGCGAGCCCACGGGCCGGGAGGAGTTCCGATGATCCGCATCGCCGCCATCGGGGACGTCCACCTGAGCGAGGACACCGGCGGCCGATTCCGCCCAGCCTTGCAGACCTTGGACGAACACGCCGACGCGCTGCTGTTGGCGGGCGACCTGACCCGACACGGAACCGTCGAGGAGGCGGCGGTCGTGGCCGCCGAATTCGGCTCCTTGTCGGTACCGGTCGTGGCGGTCCTGGGCAACCACGACTACCACAGCAACCGGTCGGCCGAGGTCACCGAGGTGTTGGCCGAGGCGGGAATCTCGGTGCTGGAAGGGCAAAGCGCGATAGTCCCGATCGACGGCCGCAAGGTCGGAATCGCGGGCGTGAAGGGATTCGGTGGGGGCTTCGCGGGCAAGTGCGCCAGCGCCTTCGGCGAACCGGAGATCAAGGCGTTCGTCGAGCACACCGAGGTGGCGGCGGCGAAGCTGCGCGGCGCCCTGGAGGCGATGGACTGCGACGTCCGGATCGCGCTGACCCACTACTCGCCGGTCTCGGATACGTTGCGGGGGGAGCCGCCGGAGATCTACCCGTTCCTGGGCTGCTACCAGCTGGGCGAGGCGATCGACTCCTGTGAGACGGCCCTGGCGATCCACGGACACGCCCATTACGGGACTGAGCAAGGATTCACGCCGGGCGGGGTTCGGGTGCGCAACGTCGCCCACCCGATCATCCGAGCCGCTTACGCGATCTACTGCATCGATTGATCAGGCGGGGGCGGCCGATCGCAGAGCGGGAAGCAGTTCCTTCTCCGCCACGTCGAAGAACGCGTCTTGGTGCTCCCCGCCGATCTGCACCAGAGCGACGTCGGTGAACCCCGCCTTCCAGAACTTCGACACCGCCTCGATGATCGGCTCGAGCTCCGGTCCACAAGGGATGGCCCCGGCCACATCCTCCGGCCGGACGAACTTCGAAGCGCCCTCGAACCCCGCCGTGGTGGGCAGATCCGTGTTCACCTTCCACCCGCCGCCGAACCACCGGAACTGGTCGTGCGCCCGCGCGACGGCGGCGTCACGGTCGCGGTCCCAGCAGATCGGGATCTGGCCGATCTTGCGGCCCTCCGGGTCGGCGATCTCGTCCCATCCCTGACACAGCTCGGGTTTCGGGTCGGTCGCGACCATGTGGTCCGACAGCGGCGCGAAGTGCTCGATCGACTCGCGGCCGGACACGGCGGTGGCGATGGGGACACGCACGTTCGGGCAGTCCCACAGTCTCGCGGAGTCGACCCGGAAGTGGTTTCCCGAATAGTCGACGAGCCCGCCGTCGAAGAGCGCGGCGATGATCTGGATCGCCTCGGCCAGCATCTCGTGTCGCGTGCCGACCGGTGGCCAGCCCTGGCCGACGACGTGCTCGTTGAGGTTCTCGCCCGAGCCCAGGCCCAGGGTGAAGCGGTTGTCCGACAGCAGCTGCGCGGTGGCGGCCTGCTGCGCCACGATCGCCGGGTGGTACCGCAGGATCGGGCAGGTCACGTAGGTCATCAGGCCCACGGTCTCGGTGGCGTGCGCGACCGCGCCCATCGTCGTCCACGCGTTGGGGGCGTGGCCCTGGGAGGCGAGCCAAGGGGAGTAGTGGTCGCTCATCACCTCGAAGTCGAATCCGGCGCCCTCGGCGGCCACCGCGTGGCGGACCAGGTCGGCGGGGCCTGCCTGCTCGGTCATCAGGGTGTAGCCGAAGGCAACCATCGCGCGTGCTCCTCTTCCTCGGTTTACCTGGACTTACCCGCCGTGGACCGGCGCAAACGGGCTGTGCTTGAACCCCACCGGACCGGGGTACCCGCTCGCATGACGACCACGACCTCCGAGCAGTCCCTGTGGCTGCGAACCGCGCCGTCGACCGCCTATCCCTCGCTCGCCCAGGGCATCCACGTCGACGTCGCCGTGGTGGGCGGCGGGATCACCGGGCTCACCACCGCCCTGCTGCTCAAGCGCGCCGGGCTGCGGGTGGCGGTGCTGGAGGCGGACCGGATCGGCAAGGGCGCCACCGGCAACAACACCGCGAAGGTCAGCGCGCTGCAGGCCACCACGTACTCGCGGATCACCCGCAAACACGGAGCCGACGCGGCCGCCCAGTACGCGGCGGCGAGCACGGCCGGGGTGGACCTGGTGGCGGCCCTCGCCGCGGAGGAAGGGATCGACTGCGACCTGCGGCGCCGCCCGGCGTACACCTACGCCATCGCCGAGGCCGAGCGCGACGCCGTCCGCGCGGAAGCGGAGGCGGCCGAGCGCGCGGGCCTGCTCAGCGAGTACCAGGCCGAGAGCGACCTCGACGTGCCGTTCCCGGTGTTCGGCGCGGTCCGCTTGGCCGACCAGCTCGCTCTGCACCCCCGCAAGTACGCCATCGGGCTGGCCGCCGCGGTCGACGGCGACGGCTGCGTGGTGCACGAGAACAGCCAGGTGGTCGACGTCGAGGGCGGCGAGCCGCCCCTGGTGCGGACCGCGGGCGGGGTGGTCCGCGCCGACCACGTCGTCATCGCCAGCCACTACCCGATGCTCGACCGGGGGCTGTTCTTCGCCCGCATCGAGGCCGTGCGCGCGTACTGCGTCGCGGTGCGACTGCGCAGCGGCACCCCACCGCGGGGTCTCGCGATCAGCGCGGGCAGCCCGGCCTGGTCGATCGCGCACTCGGGCGACTCGCTGATCCTGGCCGGGCAGAGCCACCGCACCGGTGCGAGCGACACCGCCGGCCGCTACGCCGCTCTCGAGGCGTTCGCGCACGAGCACTGGGACGTCGCCGAGGTGACCCACCGCTGGTCGGCGCAGGACGGCAGCCCCTACGACGGGCTGCCGATGATCGGCACCTACCTGCCCGGGTCCGACTGGCTCACCGTCGCCACCGGCTACCAGAAGTGGGGCCTGTCCACCGGCTCCTTCGCCGCGCTGCTGCTCGCGGGCCACATCACCGGCCAGGAACAGCCATGGGCGCGGCGCTTCAGCCCGCACCGGGTCTCGCTCAGCGGCCTGGGAAACCTGGCGAAGATGAACGCGACCGTGGCCCGAGACCTCGTCGGCGACCGCCTGGCCCCGATGCTCGACAGCTCCGACGAGATCCCTGTCGGCGGCGCGGGCATGGTTCGCGACGGAGCGGGCCGCAAGGCCGTCTACCGCGACGAGACCGGCCAACTCCACGCCGTGTCGGCGCGCTGCACCCACCTGGGCTGCCTGGTGCGCTTCAACGACCAGGAACGCAGCTGGGACTGCCCGTGCCACGGCTCCCGGTTCGATGTCGACGGCACCGTGCTGGAGGGGCCGGCAGGCAAGCCGCTGGAGCCGCGGACGCCGTGAGCGTCAGGGCAGGCTGGGCAGGTCGGCGCGCGGGACCTCGCTGACCGAGCGCAGGGCGGTGAGCGTCGCGTGGCCCTCGGCGAGCAGGGCGGCGTCGGTCCCCGGCTCAAGCTCGGTGTCCACCGCGACCGTGGTGACGTCGATGAACCCGTCGCGCAGCCGCTCGACTCGGCTCTGCACCACACCGAAGTCGGCCAGGGCCGCCCACTGCACCGGTTTCACCTGGTCGGGCGCGACATTCGGCACGTTGAGGTTGAGCACCGACCCCGCGGGCAGGTCGGCGAGCAGCTTGAGGGTGTCGCCGACCAGGGCCGCCGCGGTGTCCCAGTGGTGGTCCTCGGCGGGGTCCAAGCCCACGTCCAGCGACACGGCCAGTGCGGACACACCGTTGATGGCCGCGGTGAGCGCGGCCCCGACCGTGCCGGAGTGCAGGATCGCGCGACCCACGTTCGCGCCCCGGTTGATCCCGGAGAGCACCAGCTCCGGCGTCTCCCCGAATCCGCCACGGCAGGCGGTGAACGCGATCAGACCCGGGTGCGCCGCGACCGCGTGCGTGACCGCGGCGCGGGCCAAGCCCGGCAACTCCCGGTTCTCGACCCCGACCCGCCGCCCTTCGACCGCCGCGGTGAGTCCCGCGCTGGTACCACTGGACTCGGTGGCGGGCGCGGCGATGGTGACCTCGAAGCCCGCGGCCAGCGCGGCGTTCGCCAGGCCCAGCAGGCCGGGAGAATCGATGCCGTCGTCGTTGGTCACCAGGATCATCGGTCCTCCTCCTTCACGCACGGCGTCAGCCGCACTCGTTCGCTCAGTTCGCGCACCGCGTGGCCGGAACCGGTGCCCAGCCCGTGCCGGGTCACGTTGATCGCACCCGCCGCCCCGGCCAGCCGCAGCGCCGCGTCCCACGGCAGGTCGGCGGCCAGGCCGTAGGCGAGCGCCGCCGTCATCGAGTCGCCGCCGCCCCACGTGTCCACCGGCACCAGACCCGGCGACTCCACCAGGTACGCCTGGCCGTCGAAGTAGGCCAGGGACGGGTGTTCGGCGCGCGAGATCACCACGATCTCCGCGCCGCTGTCGGCGAGCCGGGCTGCGGCCTTGCCCAGCGGTTCGTCCTTCGGCACCTCTTCGTCGCTGACCTTGATCACGGTCGGCCCGCCCTCACACGCCGCGTCCAGCCGCGACCCCGACAGGTCGACGACGACCTTGCACCCGTTGCTCGTGAGGTCCGCCGTGAGCCGCTCGTAGAGGGAGTCGGGGACCACGCCGTCGTCCAACGGTCCGCCGAGCACCGCCACCCCGGCCCGCAGGCCCGCGAGGAGGATGGCCTCGTAGAGGTCGTCGAGTTCGTGTCTGGTCAGCGGGTCGGCGGCCATCCGCACCACCTCGGTGCGGCTGCCGTCGCGCCGATCGTGCACATAGGACCCGTTGCGGGCCGAGACGTCGATGGCCTGGACCCGCAATTCGGGCTCGATGAGGTGGCGCAGCGCCTGCCCGGTCTCACCGCCGAAGGTCGCGCACACGGTGACCTCGGCACCCAGGGCGGCGGCCATTCTGGCCTGCCAGATCCCCTGGCCACCGGCGTGCAGATGGATGTCGGGGCGCCCGTCCAACTCCTCGACGGTCACCGTCAGGTCGGGTGCGGGTGCCAAGACCGCGATCGAGATGTCGCCGATGATCCCACCGCCTTTCTGATCGGGAGGTACCCAAACTTCTCCGGGTGGAACCCCCGCGGGCGACGCGGCATCGGGGTTGGTCAGACGCGCAGGCGGCCGAACCTCATCGCGCCGTCGGCGATGGGGGAGTGGCGCAGCGTGAACACGTCGCGGAGGTAGTTCATCCGCAGCCGCCACGGTGCTTTCTCGCCCTGCTTGGGGAAGTTGCCGATGGAGCGCTGGACGTATCCGGCGGAGAAGTCCATGAACGGCTCCTCGGCCACCGCCGGGTCGCGTTCGGGAACGCACGAGTCGTAGCCGTTGTCGACCATGTGCTTGAGCAGCCTGCAGATGTACTCGCAGGCGATGTCGGCCTTGAGCGTCCACGAGGCGTTGGTGTAGCCCACGATGTAGCCGAAGTTCGGCACCCCGGAGAGCATCATCCCCTTGTACGCCATGGTTTCCGGCAGCTTAACCGAGTTGCCGTCGACGACGAGTTCCATGCCGCCGAAGGCCAGCAGGTTCAGGCCGGTGGCGGTGATGATGATGTCGGCGTCGAGCGTCGCGCCGGAGGCGAGCCGCAGGCCGGTCTCGGTGAAGGTCTCGATCCGGTCGGTGACGATCGAGACCTGACCCCGGCGGATCGACCGGAACAGGTCGCCGTTGGGCACCAGGCAAACGCGTTGGTCCCAAGGGTTGTACGACGGCTTGAAGTGCGTGTCGATGTCGTAGTCGGCGGGCAGCTGCCGCTGCAGCGCCTTGCGGAGCAGCTTCTTCACCAAACCCGGCCTGCGCCTGCTGAGCTGGTAGAAGCCGGTCGCGATGAGCACGTTCTTCCACCGCGTGATCGCATACGCGAGCTTGCCCGGCAGCACCTTGCGCAGGGCGTTGCCGATGGCGTCCTTCGCCGGGATGGTCACGATGTAGCTCGGTGAACGCTGCAGCATCGTCACGTGCGCCGCGTCTGGGGCCATCGACGGCACCAGCGTCACCGCGGTCGCCCCACTGCCGATCACCACGACCCGCTTGTCGGCGTAGTCCAGGTCTTCCGGCCAGTGCTGGGGGTGCACGATCGTCCCGCCGAACCGCTCGGTGCCCGCGAACTCCGGCAGGTAGCCCTCGTCGTAGCGGTAGTAGCCGGTCGCGCTGAGCAGGAAGTCGCAGGTCAGTTCCATCGCATCGCCGGTGTCGCCACGCAAGGCCCGCACCGTCCAGCGGGCGTGCGTGCTCGACCACTCAGCCGAGACGACCCGGTAGCCGAACCGGATGTGCCGCTCGACGCCGTACTCGCGGGCGGTTTCCTTGACATAGCTCAGGATGTGGTGGCCGTCGGCGATGGCCTTCTGCTCGGTCCACGGCTTGAACCGGTAGCCGAGGGTGAACATGTCCGAGTCGGACCGGATGCCGGGGTAGCGGAACAGGTCCCAGGTGCCGCCGATGCTGTCGCGGGCCTCGAGGATCGTGTAGGTCTTGGCGGGCAGTTCGGCCTGGAGGTGACAGGCCGCACCGATCCCGGACAGGCCCGCCCCGACGATCACCACGTTCACATGCTGCGGCTGGTCCGTCATCGGGCACTCACTCCTGTCCACCGGCTCGTCAGACATCGCCGAGTCTGCCACGAGGCGTGTTGTCCGGCCTTGGTAAACGAGTCAGTCGCGCACGCGGTACGAGCTCGGCGAGGTGCCGGTCCAGCGGGTGAAGGCGTGGGTGAAGCTGGTCGGGTCGGAGTAGCCGAGCCGCTGCGCGACCTGGGCGACGCTGAGCCCGACGGTGCCGAGCATCTCGACGGCCAGGGTGTGGTGGATCTCGGCTTTGAGCGCCCGGAAGGACGTCCCCTCGTCGGCCAGCCTCCTGCGCAGGGTGCGCACGTCGTGGTGCAGCCGGGCGGCGACCTCGTCCATGCCGACGTTGTGCTCGGGGTGGGCGAGCAGGGCGGAGCGGACCCGGGCGGCCATCCCGGTGCGTTCGGCGGTGGTGTCGAGCAGGGCCTGGCACTGGCGCTTACAGGCGTCCCACGTGTGCTCGTCGGCCTGCGGGAGCGGGGTGGCGAGCAACTCGTCGGGCAGCGTGATCAGGTTGCGCGGGCGTCCACTGAGGACCTGCAGACCGGGGAGGACCGCCGCCAGCGCCTTCGCTCGCGGCGCGGACAGGGTCACCTCCATCCGGACCTCCGGGACCTCGGGAATCAGCAGCCTGACCAAGGCGGCGACGGCGGCGAGGTCGCGTTCGACGAGGAGGTCGCGGACGTCGGCGGGGAGTTCGTCGTCGAGCAGGGCCAACACGGTCTGGTCGTCGTCGCGCCGCAGCACCGGGTGGACGAACGCCGTGGTGAGGCGGAAGAAGCGGACCCCGACCTCGATCGCGTCGCGCCACGTCGGGCTGGTCAGCAGCGCGAAACCCCACACGCCGACCGCGCCCAGGGTGTAGCCGCGGCCTGCCTGCACGCCGAGTCCGGGCAGGTCGCCGAGCCTGCGGACCAGGTTGCGGCCCACCCGAAGCTCCTGGGTGGCGTCGATCCGGTCGAGTTCGTCGAGGTCGTGCTCGGCCAGCCCGGTCCCGACGAGGCACTGCCGCGCGCTCAGCCCGTGGTCGAGGCCGGTTTTCAGCAGCAACCGGGCGCCCACGGGGCCGCGGGGGAAGTCCCAGGTCGGCATCGGCGGCCTCCGGCTGTCCGAAAAATACAGGTTGCTGACCGATTGAATCATGGCCCGGCGTGGTCCGGGTTCCTACGGTGATGGGATGGCAGCAGGGCAGCCGCGGGTGGCGATCGTCGGGGCAGGCATGTCCGGGCTGTGCATGGCCGCGAAGCTGCGCCAGGCCGGGTTCGACGACCTGGTGGTGCACGAGAGCGCGGGCGAGGTCGGCGGCACCTGGCGGGACAACACGTACCCGGGCCTGAGCTGCGACGTTCCCGCGCGGTTCTACTCGTACTCCTTCGCCCCGCACGCCGGGTGGAGCCGCAACTTCGCGCCGGGCGCGGAGATCCAGCGCTACTTCGTCGGCGCGTCCGCCGATCTCGGGCTGCGTCGGCACATCCGGTTCGACTCGGAGATCGCGCGCGCCGACTGGGACGGCCGCCGCTACCGGCTGCGGACCACCGACGGGCACACCGACCACGCCGACGTGCTGATCGCCGCCACCGGCATCCTGCGGGAGCCGCGGCTGCCCGACATCGAGGGACTGTCGTCGTTCGCCGGGGCCGCCTTCCACTCCGCTCGCTGGGACCACTCGGTGCCGTTGCGCGGCAAGCGGATCGCGGTCATCGGGACCGGGTCGACGGGGGTGCAGATCACCTCGGCGCTCGCGGGTGTGGCGAAGCCGCTGACGTTGTTCCAGCGGACCGCGCAGTGGATCCTGCCGCTGCCGCAACTGCCGTACAGCCCGGTTTCCCGCGCCGCTCTCCGTGTGGTGCCTGGGCTGAACCGGCTGAGCTACAGGTCGTATCAGCACATCATGGAGTTGGTGTTCGGCCACGCCGCCGTCGAGCCGGGCTGGCAGCGGTCGGCGGTCGCGGAGGTCTGCCGGTCGTACCTGCGGCTCGCGATTCGCGACCCCCGGCTGCGCGCCAAGCTGACGCCGCCGGACGACCCGATGTGCAAGCGCCTCATCATGTCCGCCTCGTTCTACCCGGCGCTGCGTCGTCGGGACGTGCACCTCGTCACCGACTCGATCACGCGGGTCGAGCCCGCGGGCATTCGGACGTCGGATGGGCGGTTGCACGAGGTCGACGTCATCGTGCTCGCGACGGGGTTCGACGCGCACGCGTTCCTGCGGCCGATGGAGCTCGTCGGCGAACACGGGCAGACCCTCTCCGACGCCTGGCGTGATGGACCGCGCGGCTATCGGACCGTTGCGGTGCCGGGGTTTCCGAATTTCTTCACGCTGATCGGGCCGCACAGCCCGATCGGCAACCACTCGCTGATCGCGATCGCCGAGACGCAGGCCGACTATGTGCTGGGGTGGCTGGAGCGGATCCGGTCGGGCTCGGTGTCGACGGTCGTGCCGACCGCGGAGGCGACGGAGGAGTTCAACACGGCTCTGCGGTCCGCGATGCCTTCCACTGTGTGGACGACCGGCTGCGACAGCTGGTACCTCGGCGCGGACGGGGTGCCCGAACTGTGGCCTTGGACGCCCGCCGTCCATCGGCGGATGCTTGCTTCGCCTGTGCTGCCGCACTTTCAGGTCACCTAGTTTTGGAGGGCTTTATGGGGCGTAGGTCGCTCAGTGGCAAGGTCGTGGTGATCACTGGTGGGGCTCGGGGGATCGGGGCTGCTACGGCGCATGCTCTGGCTGCCCGTGGTGCCGTAGTCGTGATCGGTGATCTGGACGGGGATAAGGCTCGGGAGACGGCGGCTGCTGTCGGTGGGTCTGGGCATGCGCTTGATGTGACCGATCATGCTGCGTTCTCGGCGTTTCTTGGGTCTCTTGGGCCGATTGACGTTTTGATCAACAATGCTGGGATCATGCCGTTGGCTGCTGTTACCGAAGAGGCGCCTTCGACTACCGTGCGGCAGTTGGAGCTCAATCTGCATGCGGTGATTCATGGGACTCGTGCTGCTGTCGCCCTCATGCTGCCGCAGGGGTCTGGGCACATTGTGAATGTGGCTTCGGCGGCGGGGAAGTTCGGGTTTCCCAACGCATCGACTTATTGTGCGACGAAGTTCGGTGTCGTGGGGTTCTCTGAGGCGGTGCGTGCTGAGTTGCGGGGGACTGGGGTTGAGGTGACGTGTGTGATGCCGGGGATGGTTCGGACTGAGTTGATCTCTGGGTTGGCGGAGATCGGGGTTCTTCGGCCGGTTACCGCTGAGGCGGTGGCTTTGGGGATTGTTCGGGCTTTGGAGCGGCCTCGGTTTGAGGTGTTTGTGCCTCGGCGGTTGAACGCTCTCACTCGGGCTCAGCGGTTCTTTCCTCGGACTGTGTCCGACTGGGCTATGCGGGTTATTGGTGCGGATACCGCTCTTGTCGGCCCTTCTGCGTCGCGGGCTGCTTACGAGGCGCGGGTGCAGGGGTAGGCCAGTGGGGTGCACGGCTGGGTGGTGTTCGCCGATTCGGCTTGATCTGGGGACCCCTTGAAATGGGCCGATCGGTCACCGGGGCAGGAAAGGAATCCTGCCCGATCGCGGGGCAGCTTAGGCCCATTTCAACCCCAGATAAAGCCGAATCGGCGAACACCACCCACCCGTGCGTTTGCGTTGACCGTGCGGCAACGGAGTTGTTGTTGGTTACAGGCGGCGCCAAGCCATTCGAGCGACAGCTGCTGCCATCGCTGGCAGGCCCGCGCGGTCTTGGGGTCGATCCGGCATTCCCTCGTAACCGACGATGTGGCCGAGCGCTCGTGTGGTGCGTGGCGCGATCATCGAGGCCAGTTCCGCGTGTCTACCGAATGGGAGCCACACAGATAGCGTCTCAGGCCTGCTGACAATCGCCTTGCGTACCAACGAAGAGGCCCGTTCGACCGTCATCATCGGTAAGGTGCCGAAGGCGTTGAAGCGTTCCGAGGGCGCGGTCATGTCCGTGCTCACCAGGGGCAGTTTCACTGACGTCACAGTGATTCCGTGCGACAGCAGCTCCCGGCCGGTCACGATGCCGAACTCCTCCAAGGCCGCCTTCGACGCCAGGTAGGCGGAGAACCGTGGGGTGTGGTTCTGCAACCCCTGGGTCGTGACGTTGACGATGTGGCCGCTTCGGCGGTCCCGCATCGACGGTAGGAGTCCCAAGGTCAGTCGAACGGCCGCGAAGTAGTTGAGGGCCATGGTTCGTTCGTAGTCGTGGATGCGGTCGGTCGCGTCGATCACCGACCGGCGGATGGAGCGGCCGGCGTTGTTGACCAGGACGTCTATGGCGCCGTGGTCGGCCAAGACCTGCTTGACCAAAGCGTCGACGGCGTCGTTGTCGGTGAGGTCGCAGGGGTAGGACAGGGCCGTGCCGCCTTGTCCGGCTATCTCCGCCTGGAGTTTCGCCAGGTCGTCGGCGCGGCGGGCGACCAGGAGGACGTGGGCGCCCTCGCGGGCGATGCGGACGGCGGTGTGTTTGCCGATGCCCGATGAAGCGCCGGTGATCAGGACTGTGCGGCCCTGCAGTGGGGGGCGGCGGGAGGCTCTGTCGGGGTCGATGTTCGCGGACCAGTGGTGGTGGATGGTGCGGGCGTAGTCGCTCAGCGGCGGGACCGACAGGCCGCTTCCCGCGAGCGCTCTGCGTGTCACAGCGTCGTTGGCGGTGGCGTTCGTCGACAGGCGGGCCAGTGTGTCCCGGGACAGGCCCAACTCCGCGAGCACCGCCCGGCGGGTCGCGCGGAGGAGGCGGCTTCGGTCGAGGAAGCCGAGGGCCGCCGTGGAGACCGCCGTGATGCCTCGGGTGAGCGCGGCGGGGACGGTCGTGGTGATTCGGGGGGCGCCTGCCGCGTCGGCGAAGGCGTTGTAGATCTCGTGTACCGGGACGGACTCCGGTGCCGTGATCGGGTACGTCAGGTGCGAGCCGCCGTGGTGGTGGATCAGGTGGTCGATCACGGCGGCGGCGTAGTCGACCGGGATCACGTTGGTCTGCCCCAGGTCCGGGCACGCGAGAGGCAGTGCCTTCGGCAGGCGGGCGAGGCGGGAGACGAGGCTCAGCAGGTCGCCCTCGCCGAACGGCTCGCCGGTTCGTGAGTCGCCGAGCATCAGGGACGGGCGGTAGATGCGCACGTCCATCCCACGCTGTCCGCGCAGCAAGGTGCGGTCGTCGGGGCCGGGGGAGAGCTGGTGGAACGCGACGGCGCCCGCGGTGCGGGCGTAGGTGACCACGGCGGCCACGGCCTTGGTCGACAGGTGGATGACGTGGTCGACCGAGTCGGGCAGGGAAGCGCCCAAGTCCGGTTGGTCGAGGTCGCAGGCCATCGCCACCACCCGCGGGTCGTCGGCCCAGCGCCGCTTGAGGCGGTCGACGGCCGAAGGTCGCGCCAGTGCGTAGACGGTGGTGCAGGTGGGGCGGTTGAGCAGGTTGTCGACCAGGTCGCGGCCGAGCAAGGTCGCGGCGCCGGTCACGAGGTAGGTGGTCATGGCCCCAGCTCAAGTAAGTGAGACATCGTGTCGCACCCACTGTCGCACGCCCTCAGGCCCGCGGCAAGGTCAATCGACGAGCAGTCGCCTGATCGGCTGGTCCGGGTCGAAATCGACCCCGAGGGCCTTGAGGTTGCCGTCGAGGATCGCCCAGATCGAGCAGGTCAGGAAGTCGGCGAGTTGCGCGGTGGTGAGGGTGCGGCGCTTGTCGGCGAGCCAGCGGTTGACCGAGGCGTCGACGAAGCCGATGATGCCGGACGCGATCTGCGGAGCGAGGGTGGTTTCCTTGCCGGACGTCTTCAGCGCCATGGCGAACAGTTGCGCGGCCTGCGACGCGATCGCCGCCTTGGTGCCCGCGACGATGCGAGACCCGGCGGTGGGTGCGTCGGCTCGGACGGCCGCACCGAGGAACTCGTGCAGGCGCGGGTGCTGCTCGATCCAGTCGAGATAGGCCAGGACCGCCCGTCGGATCGCCTGGACCGGGGTGCCGTCGGGGCGCAGCGTCGGGCTGAGTTCGGCCATCAGTGAATCGATGATCCGCTGCCGGATCTGCTCGTCGAGGTCGGCGCGGTCCTTGAAGTGCCGGTAGACGACCGGGCGCGGCACGCCGACCCGGTCGGCGATCTGCTTGACGCCGACGCCGGGACCGTCCTGCTCGATCGCGGCGACGGCGGCGTCGAGCACCTCCAGGCGGCGCTGCGCCTTGTGCGCGTCCCAGCGTGTCGACCGTCCGTCGACGTCGGGCTGATCCTTCTCGGCTTCGAGCATCTCTGGAGGATACTTCCAAACAATCTGTGTGCGACACCTTGTCACGGACAACTAAGTGAGACACACTGTTTCGGCAAGGGTATGACAAGTGAGGGAGGCCCGGTGGGCGGCAAGGCGTACGTGATCGGCGTCGGGATGACGAAATTCGAGAAGCCCGGCAGTCGCGACTGGGACTACCCGGACATGGCGCGGGAAGCGGGCACGAACGCCCTGGCCGACGCGGGTATCGACTACTCCCAGGTTCAGCAGGCGTACGTGGGCTACGTCTACGGCGAGTCCACCTCCGGCCAGCGCGCGGTCTACGAACTGGGCATGACCGGCATCCCCGTGGTCAACGTCAACAACAACTGCTCCACCGGCTCCACGGCGCTGTTCCTCGCGACCCAGGCGGTCAAGAGCGGCCAGGCCGACGTCACCCTCGCGCTGGGTTTCGAGAAGATGCAGCCGGGCTCGCTCGGCGCCACCTTCGAAGACCGCGAGCAGCCGATGATGCGGCACCTGCTCGCGCTCGCCGAGCTGCAGGAGTTCGCGATGCCGCCCGCGCCGTACATGTTCGGCGCCGCGGGCCGCGAGCACATGCAGCGCTACGGCACCACGGCCGAGCAGTTCGCCAAGATCGGCGTCAAGAACCACAAGCACTCGGTCAACAACCCGTACGCCCAGTTCCAGGTCGAGTACTCGCTCGAAGACGTGCTGGCCGCCAAGACGGTCTACGACCCGCTGACCAAGCTGCAGTGCTCGCCGACGTCGGACGGCTCCGGCGCGGTCATCGTCGCGAGCGAGGCGTTCGTCGAGAAGCACGGCCTCGCCGCCCAGGCGGTGGAGATCGTCGGCCAGGCGATGGTGACCGACCTGCGCAGCACCTTCGAGGACAAGAGCGCGATCACCCTCGTCGGCGCGGACATGACCAGGACGGCCGTCCGCCAGGTGTACGAGCAGGCGGGCATCGGGCCGTCCGATGTGGACGTCATCGAGCTGCACGACTGCTTCTCCACCAACGAGCTGCTCACCTACGAAGCGCTCGGCCTCTGCCCGGAGGGCGAGGGCGGCAAGCTCATCGACGCGGGCGAGACCACCTACGGCGGCAAGTGGGTCGTGAACCCCTCCGGCGGCCTGATCTCCAAGGGCCACCCGCTCGGCGCGACCGGCCTGGCCCAGTGCTCCGAGCTCACCTGGCAGCTGCGCGGCACCGCCGACAAGCGCCAGGTCGACGGCGCGAAGGTCGCCCTGCAGCACAACATCGGGCTCGGCGGCGCCGTCGTCATCACCGCGTACCGCCCCGCCGACCGCTGATCACACTTCGAACAACCAAGGAGAGACCGATATGACCACCGTGAACGTCGCCGTCGACCTGCCCTGCACCCCGGAGAAGGCCTGGGCGACCGTGTCCGACCTGAGCCGCTTCGAGGAGTGGCTGACCATCCACCAGGGCTGGCGCGGCGACCTCCCGGCCACGATCGGCGTCGGCTCCAAGATCACCGAGGTCGTCTCGGTCATGGGCATGGCGAACAAGATCGAGTGGACTGTCGAGGAGCACGACGAGCCGCGCTCGCTGAAAATCAGCGGCACCGGCATGGCCGGGGTCAAAGTCTCGTTCACCCTGTCCGTCGAACCCAAGGGCGACGCGACCAGCGCGAACATCGACGCCGAGTTCACCGGCCAGATGATCGTCGGCCCGATCGGCATGGCGGTCGGCAAGAGCACCCGCGCTGAGCTGGAGAAGTCGGTGGCCAAGCTCGCCGAGCTGGTGGGCTGATGCCCGAGTTCGACACGGCCGGACTCGGCCAGTGGACCGACCCGGATGTCTTCGAGGTCACCGCGGAACGGATCGGCCAGTACGCCGCGGCCACCAACGACCCGATCCAGCGCCACCTCGACGGTGAGGTCGCGCCGCCGGTGTTCGGCATCGTCCCGGTGTTCAACTCGCTGGTGCCCGCCGCTCTGTCGGTGGCGCCGCCGGAGTTGCTCGCCCGGCTGGTGCACGGTGAGCAGGACTTCCGGTTCCACCGGCCGATCCGCCCGGGCGACCGGCTGACCTCGCGGGCCAAGCCGGTCGGCGTGCACGGCAAGCCGAACGGCACGGCGGTGCTCGTCTACACCGAGACCGTCGACGCCGACGGCGGCCTGGTCAACGAGCAGTGGATGACGGCGTTCTTCCGCAAGATCGATGCTGGCGTCACCACGGGCGACCTGGCTCCCGGCCACACCTTCGACGAGTCGTTGCGCGCAGTGGACCCGGCCGCGGAGGTCAAGGCACACGTCGACGAGGACCAGACGTTCCGCTACTCACCGGCCTCCGGCGACCCGATGCCGATCCACCTCGACGACGAGCTGGCGAAGATGGCCGGTCTGCCGGGGATCATCGCGCATGGCTTGTGCACCATGGCATTCACGTCGTGGGCGGTGCTGACGGAGTTCGCCGACAGCCGGGTGGAGCGCTTGGGTCGGCTGGCCGTGCGGTTCGCCAAGCCGGTGCTTCCCGGCCAAGACCTCACCACCCGCATCTGGCCCACCGGGTCCGGGGCGGTCGCCTACGAGACCACTGTGGACGGTGAACTGGTCGTCAAGGACGGCCTCGCCGAACTGACTTCCTGAATGGAGACCTGAACGTGGGAGCACTGGATGGCAGGGTTGCCATCGTCACCGGAGCGGGCCGAGGGATCGGGCGTGAGCACGCACTGCTGTTCGCCGCCGAGGGCGCCTCTGTCGTGGTGAACGACCTTGGCGGAGCCAATGACGGCAGTGGATCGGACGCGGGTCCGGCGCAGCAGGTGGTCGACGAGATCATCGCGGCGGGCGGCAAAGCGGTCGCCAACACCGACAACGTCGCGGACTGGGCGGGTGCGAAGGCGCTCGTCGACCAGGCCGTGTCGGAGTTCGGCGGGCTCGATGTGCTGGTCAACAACGCGGGCATCCTGCGCGACGCGTTCATCGCGGGCATGTCGGAGGCCGAGTGGGACGCGGTCATCGCGGTCCACCTCAAAGGCCACTTCGCCCCGCTGCGCCACGCCGCCGAGTACTGGAAGACGCGCTCCAAGGCGGGGGAACCGGTCGCCGCTTCGGTGATCAACACCGCCTCCGCGTCGGGCACCTTCATGCCCAACGCGGGCCAGGCGAACTATGGCGCGGCCAAGGCGGGCATCGCCGCCATGACGCTGGTCGCGGCCCAGGAACTGGAGCGCTACGGGGTGCGGGTCAACGCGATCGCCCCCATCGCGCGGACCCGGCTGACCCTGGCCACGCCCGGCATGGGCGCGCTGTTCGCCCAAGAGGTGCCCGAGGGCGAGTTCGACGCGTTCAGCCCGGCGAACATCGCGCCGCTGGTCGCCTACCTCGGCACCGAGAAGTGCCCGTTCAACGGCAAGGTCTTCGCCGTGCAGGGCGGCGCGATCTTCGAACTCGACGGCTGGCGCGGCGGGCGCACGGTGGAGACCGACGGCCCGTGGACCCTGGACAACCTCGACGAGCACCTGGCCGACTGGGCCTGAGAAGGAGAACCGTCATGGCCCCCACCGGCTACGAGCTCGGCCTCGGCCTGTCCGAGGAGCACTTGGCGCTCGCCGATTCCGTGCGCGGATTCGCCGACCGCCACCTCACCGCCGACGTGCTGCGTGCCGCGGTGGACGCCAAAGCCGAGAGCCTGCCCCCGTTCTGGGGCGAGCTGGCAGGCCAAGGGCTGCTCGGCCTGCACGTTCCCGAGGAACACGGGGGTCAGGGCGCGGGCCTGCTGGAGCTGGCGGTCGCCCTGGAGGCGCTCGGCCGGGCCGCGCAGCCCGGCCCGCTGCTGCCGACCGTCCTCGCCTCGGCGTTGATGGTCGCCGCGGACGCCAAGGTCGGCGCCGAGTTGCTGCCCGGCTTGGCGGACGGGTCGCGCACCGCCGGTGTGGGGTTGGCCGATCCCCTCGATGGCCGCGAGACCGGCGACGGTCTCGTCGTGTCGGGCTCGACGGTAGGAGTGCTCGGCGGAGCGGTCGCCGACGTGCTCGTGCTGCCCGTGCGGCTCAGCTCTGGGGTGCGGTGGGTCGTGCTCGACAAGACCGACCTCAAGGTCCGTGAGCAGGACAGCATGGACGTGATCCGCCGCTGCGCACTCGTCGAGGCGACAGGCGTGGCGGTGCCCGCCGAGCGGGTGCTCGACGGCCTCACCGCCGAACGCGTCCGCTCGATCGCGGCGGTGCTGCTCGGCGCCGAAGCGGTGGGCATCGCCTCATGGTGCGTCTCGACCGCCGCCGAGTACGCCAAGGTGCGGGTCCAGTTCGGCAGGCCGATCGGCCAGTTCCAAGGCGTGAAACACAAGTGCGCGGCCATGGGCATCGAGCTGGAGCGCGCGCGGGCCGTCGTCTGGGACGCCGCGCGGGCGCTGGACTCCCAGGTTGAGCCCGCCGCCGCTGATTTCGCCGCCGCGGTGGCGGCCGTGGTCGCCCCCGACGCGGCCGTGCGCTGCGGCGCCGACTGCATCCAGGTCCTCGGCGGCATCGGCTTCACCTGGGAGCACGACGCCCACCTGTACTACCGCCGCGCGCTGTCCCTGCGTGGACTCCTCGGCCGCAGCACGGAATGGGCCGACAGCGTCGCCCGGTCCGCGCTGAGCGGAGTCACCCGACCCGTCGCCATCGACCTGCCCGAGGGCAGCGAGGCGATCCGCGAATCGGTGCGCGCCGAACTGGCCGAGGTCGCCGTGCTCAGCGCTGAGGACCAACTCGTCGCACTGGGCGACGGCGGTTGGGTGCAGCCGCACCTGCCCCGGCCCTACGGCCGCGCCGCCGGCCCGCTGGAACAGGTCGTCATCGGCGAGGAGATCAAGCGGGCGGGCATTCAGCTGCCTGAGCTGCTCATGGGCGGCTGGGCCGTCCCACCGATCGTCGCCTACGGCACCGAAGAGCAGAAGCAGCGGGTCGTCGTGCCCACCCTGCGCGGCGAGATCGTGTGGTGCCAGCTGTTCTCCGAGCCCGGCGCGGGATCGGACCTGGCCTCGCTGACGACGAAGGCCGAGCGGGTCGACGGCGGCTGGAAGATCAACGGCCAGAAGATCTGGACCACGGTGGCCCAGTTCTCCGACTGGGCGATGCTGATCGCCCGCACCGACCCGGCCGCGCCCAAGCACGAGGGCATCACGTACTTCATCCTCGACATGACCACCCCGGGTGTGACCGTGCGCCCGCTGCGCGAGGCCACCGGCTCGGCCCTGTTCAACGAGGTGTTCCTCGACGACGTGTTCGTGCCGGACGACTGCGTGGTCGGGGAGATCAACGACGGCTGGACGGTCGCCCGCGCAACCCTGTCCAGCGAACGGGTCGCCCTCGGCCGGGGCAACGCCTCCTACCCGACGCTCGCCGACCTCCTGCGGTTCGCCGCAGGCCGCGACCTCGACGCCACCGCGATCCATCGGATTGGGGAGTTCGTCTGCGAGAACCAGGTTCTTGATCTGCTCGGGGCTCGAACCGTGCTCAAGCAGCTTTCCGGTGCTGATGTGAGTACTACGTCCAGCGTGGGGAAGTTCCTGAGTATGCGGTTTGGGCAGCAGATTGCTGAGTTCTGCCTTGCTGAGCTTGGGGTTGCTGGGGTGGTGGCGGTGAAGGGGGAGCCGAGCGATAAGTGGATGGATCAGGTGATCGCTTGTCGGGCGATGACGATTTATGGTGGGACTACTGAGGTGCAGCTCAATGTGATTGGGGAGCGGATGCTTTCTTTGCCTCGGGATGCTGATCGCTGAGCTGCTGCCTGGGTGCCTGTTTGGGGTTGCCTGCTGGCTGGTGAGTAAGTGGGTGCCTGTTTGGGTGGAGTGGTTTCTTTGGGGCCCCTACGAAGAAAGGCCCCTGTCGTGGGAAAGCGGGTGGGAAGCCTTCGGCCCCACGACCACGCGAGTTTAGGGGCCTTTCTTCTCCCCCAAAGAAACCACTCCACCCAAACAGGCCGTTGGGTTGGCCCCTTGCGTTCGTGGGGCATGGGCATGGGCATGGGGCAACGGCCATGGGGCAACGGCATGGGCAACGGGCCTGGGGGATGGGCCGTATTCACTGTGGACGGTTGGGGTGTCCTCGGCCTGTTCGGCGGAGGGGTGTTCGGGCTGGTTCAGGCGGTCTTGCGGGGTGCTCGTGGGCGGCGGGCTGAGGCGACCAGGTAGTCGGTGACCTGGTCGAGCACGGCGCGCGCTTTCTCGGTGTCGCGGTCGACGATCCAGTTCAGGGTGATGCCGTCGAGGGTGTTGTGCAGGAAGCGGGCGAGTATGGGGAGTGGGACGGTCCACTCCATCTTTGTCGCGGCGGCGATCGTCTCCAGGACGCTAGTCGCCACCAGTGCGTAGTTCTCGTACTGCTTGCGGGCGACCGTGGCCAGCGCGGGTTCGCGCAGCACGTACTGGGTCAGTTCGTAGGTGACCTGGTGTTCGCCGGGGTTGCTCTCCACGTGTGCCCAATACGCATCGACACTCGCTTTGACTGTGTCGCGCAGGTTTTTTCCCGCCTCGACGTGCTCGGTCGCAACGCGGGCGTTGCGTTGGTTGATCGCGTCGAGTACCTGCAGGAGCAGCGCTTCCTTGGAGTCGAAGCAGTAGTGGAAGAACCCGAGCCGCATGTCGGCCTCGGCGACGATCGCCCTGGTGGTCGCCTTCGCGACCCCGTCGCGCGCCATGACTCTGATGGCGGCCTCGACCAGCGCCGTGCGGCGTTCGTCGGCCGACATCCGAGTCATGGCGCGTGTGCTCCTTCTCCAGCGGTACCCGCCAAAGTTACCCGCGGAGCTTCCCGAGCACCGTCTGCGCCTGCGCCCGTGCGCCCGCCGAGTTCGGGTGGAACGGCACCGCGAGCGCGACCCCGTTGAGCGACAACGGGATCAGGCCCTCCACATACCGGGTGAACGGGCCCTGGCACACGTCCCGGCCGATGGTCGGGGTGTAGGTGTCCACCAGCTCGGCGCCGGTTACGGCCGCCGCGTCGCGCAGGGCGGCGTTCAGTTCGCGGAGCTTGGCGGAGAGCCACTCCATGTCCTGGGTGAGCACCGGCACCACGGGCCAGCAGCCGCCGGTCTCCGGTAGGCCCGCCAGGTAGTTGACCACCAGGACACGCGCCTTGGGGGAGCGGTGCTTGATCTGGCGCAGCGACGTGATCACCTTCTGCTTCGCGACGCGGATGTTCTCCGACATCCGGTCGACGCCGCCGACGACCCAGCTCTGCTTGCAGTAGCTGCCCAGCGGTGCGGGCAGCGGCAGGAGTGGTGGCAGCAGATTGAGACAGCCAACCGCCGCCCCCGCCAGGCCCGCGTCGTTGCCGCCGATCCCCACCGTCACCAGGTCCGTCGACGCGGTGAGCCGGTCGAACTGGGGCGGGTTCGTGCCGCCGAGCGGCAGGCCGGTCTGTGGGTTCGCGAAGTGCTCCGTGGTCGCCGAGCCGCAGCTCGCGTCCCGGAAGGTCGCGACCCCGATGGCCGTCGCGACGAGTTTCGGGTAGTTCACGGCCGACTGGGCGCAGTCGATGGGGGCGTGTTCGGCCGTGGGCGGTCCGATCAGGACGACGTCCGCCGTCCACGAGTCGCCGAGGGCCACGTATTCCCGGTAAGTCGGAGCCGCCGCCGCGTTCGGCGCGAGGGTGGCGAGGACGGCCGTGGCGGTGGCGACGGCGGCGAGCGTTCGGCGACTCGTCAAGGGGCACCTCATCGGATCATGGATTTGGTCGGGCGACCAAGTCGACGGTCGGTCAAGTGTCATCGAGCGTTCGCCGACGCACAATGACCCATTCGGACTAATGTGAGGCTGTTTCAGATATTGCGTCGGCGGCTCTGAAGTGCGGGTGTGGCGACGGCGTCCGGTTAATCTGGCTGGGCGCAGGTGGACCGTTCCGTCCGCGGCGGACCAGGGAGGCGTTGTGGGGCGAGAGAGTGCCGGGGCGGTGCTGGGCGCGAACATCCGCGCGTTGCGGACGGAGATGGGCCTGTCGCTGTCGGAACTGGCGCGGCGCTCGGAGATCGCGAAGGGCACGCTCTCGCAGCTGGAGAACGGCGCGGGCAACCCGACCATCGACACGGTGTTCAGTCTTTCGAACGCGCTGCGGGTTCCGGTCTCGTCTCTGCTGACCGAGCAGTCCAAGCCCGGGGTCGTGCTGGTCCGCTCGGCCGGGCTCGACGTGCTCAGCAGCAACGCGGTCGACCTGCGGCTGCTGCGCAGGCTGGACCTGGTCGAGACGGTGATGGAGGTCTACGACCAGCGGGTGCGCCCCGGCGAGGTGCAGCAGTCCGCCGGACACCCCGGTTACGAGCACGTCGTGGTCACCTCAGGCGTGCTCCGGGTCGGTCCGGTCGCCGAGCCGTACGTGCTCGAACCCGGGGACTACGTGTGTTTCCCGGGCCATCTCCCGCACCTGTACGAGACGGTCGAGGGGCCGGTGACCTCCGTGCTGATGCTGCAGTACCCGGTGGACGCCGGGACCACCCCGATGGCCGGTTCC
Organism: Actinokineospora alba; assembly: GCF_004362515.1. Lineage (NCBI taxonomy): Bacteria > Bacillati > Actinomycetota > Actinomycetes > Pseudonocardiales > Pseudonocardiaceae > Actinokineospora > Actinokineospora alba. Next base: position 5,133,344 of record NZ_SNXU01000001.1, read on the forward strand.
TGCGCGGTGTCGAACGCCGCCCGACCTCAGGGTTGACGTTCAGCGCTTTGAGCCCTAACGTCCCCGGTGTTCACTTTAATGAACGCTGGAGGCTTGGAGGCGGTGAGCGTGTACCCGGACGTGGTGGTGGTGGGCGCCGGTGTCATCGGCGCCGCCTGCGCGCACGCGCTGACCGTCGCCGGTGTCCGGGTGACGGTGCTCGACCGCGGCGCACCGGCCTCGGCCACGACCGCGTCCGGTGAGGGCAACGTCCTGGTGTCGGACAAGGCACCTGGCCCGGAACTCGACCTCGCTGTGGCGTCTCGACTGCGCTGGCCGTCGCTGATCGAGTCGCTGCGCGAGGATCTGGGTGCGGGTGCGGAGATCGAGTGGGAGGCCAAGGGCGGTCTCGTCGTCGCCACCACCGAGGCCGCCGCCCGGCCCCTGCTGGACTTCGCCGCCGCCCAGCGGTCCGTCGGGGTGGACGCCCGGGAGATACCGGCCGAGCGGGCCCGCGACTTCGAACCCCACCTGACCCGCGCGGTCACCGCCGCCGTGCACTATCCGCAGGACGCGCAACTGCAACCGGTCCTGGCCGCGTGCGCGCTGCTCGCGGCCGTCCGCGAGCGCGGCGGCACGGTGCGTTCGGGGGTTACGGTGTCCGGAGTGGACACCGACGCCACCGGCCGCGTCCGCGCCGTGCGCACCTCCGACGGCGAGGTCGCGTGCGGTGCCGTCATCAACGCCTGCGGCCCGTGGTCCGGTGCCTTCTCCGCCGCCGCGGGCGCCCCCATCGCCATCCTGCCCAGGCGCGGGATAGTCCTGGTCACCGCCGCGCTGCCACCCACCATCCGGCACAAGGTGTACGACGCCGACTACGTCGGCGCGGTCGCCAGCGGCGACGCCGACCTGCAGACCTCCAGCGTGGTCGAGTCGACCCCCGCGGGCCCGGTCCTGATCGGCTCAAGCAGGCAGCGGGTGGGTTTCACCGACCACCTGGAGGTCAAGGTCCTGCGCGAACTCGCCCGCAAGGCGGTGGCGCTGTTCCCGATCCTCGCCGACGTGCCGGTGATGCGCGCCTACGGCGGTTTCCGTCCCTACGCTCCCGACCACCTCCCGGTGATCGGCCCGGACCCGCGGGTCCCCGGCCTCTGGCACGCCACCGGCCACGAGGGCGCGGGCATCGGTCTGGCCGCCGCGACGGGCCGGTTGCTGGCCGAGCTGCTGACCGGTGCCGAGCCACACCTCGACCCGACACCGTTCCGAGTGGACCGCCCGGCGCTCATGGAGGCGGCGTGAACGTCACCGTCGACGGCGTGGCCCAGCCCGCCCGCCCCGGCCAGACCGTGGCCGCGCTCCTCATCGCCGCGGGGCAGGTGTCCTGGCGGGACACCAGAACCGGTGGCAAACCGCGCGGCCTGTTCTGCGGCATCGGTGTGTGCTTCGACTGCCTGGTCGTGGTCAACGGCATCCCCGACGTCCGTGCCTGCCAGCGCGTCGTCGCTGACGGGGATGAGATCCGCACCCAGCACGGTGCCGAGTTGCCGGAGGCACGGTCATGACCAGACGTGTCGTGGTCGTCGGCGCCGGGCCCGCGGGCATCAATGCCGCGCTCGCCGCCGCCGACGCGGGCGCCGAGGTCACCCTGGTGGACTCCGCGCCCACTGTCGGCGGGCAGTTCCACCGCCAGCCCGCGGGCGCGGGACCGGACAAGGTTCCCGGCGGCACCAGGCTTGTCGAGCACCCGAACGTCCGCCTGCTCGCCGACACCGTCGTCTGGGCTATCGAGCCGCTCAGCGACGGACATCGAGTCCACGTGCGCACGGGCCAAGCCGACGGACCCGGACGCCGCGGCGAGACCCTGACCGCCGACGCCCTCGTCCTGGCCACCGGCGCCTACGACCGTGCCCTGCCGTTCCCCGGCTGGGACCTTCCCGGCGTCGTCACCGCGGGCGCCGCCCAAGCCCTCGCGAAGGGACAAGGGGTCGCGATCGGCAAGCGGGTGGTCGTCGCGGGCACCGGCCCCTTCCTGCTGCCGGTCGCGCAATCCCTGACCGCTGTCGGCGCCCAAGTCGTGGAAGTCCTGGAGGCGAACGGCGGCCTCCGCGGCTGGACGCCGTCCGCTCTCTTCGCGGGCCGCGGCAAGCTCGCGGAACTGGCCGGATACGCCCGACTGCTCGCCACGCACCGCATTCCCTACCGGACCAGGCGCACGGTGATCGCCGCCCACGGTGAGGACCGGGTCACCGAGGTGACCACCGCCGCCCTCGACCGCGAGTGGGGGATCCGGCCGGGGACCGAGCGCCGCGTTCCCGTCGACGCGGTCTGCGTGGGGTTCGGCTTCACACCGCAACTCGAACTCGCGGTCTCCGCGCGCTGCCGCCTTATCGACGGGTTCGTCGAGGTGACGCCCAGCCAGGAGACCTCCGTTCCCGGCGTGTTCGCCGCGGGCGAGCTGACCGGCATCGGCGGCGCCGACCTCGCCGCGGCCGAAGGCGCCATCGCGGGCGCGGCGGCGGCGGGCAGACCGATTCCCGAAGCGGCACTGCGGAAAGCGCGCCGAGGCCGGACGTTCGCCGCCGGGCTGGCCGACGCCTACCCGGTCCCTCCGGGCTGGCGGACCTGGCCCGCCGACGACACCTTGGTCTGCCGGTGCGAGGAGGTCACCCTCGCCGCGCTGCGCACGGCCGCACGGGAGCGCGCCGCGCTCGGTGTGCGGTCGCTCAAGCTGACCAGCCGCGTGGGCCTTGGCCTGTGCCAGGGCCGCGTCTGCGGACGCAACGCCGCCGAACTCGCCGCCGGGTTCACTGGCGGCCACTACGACCCCGCCGACACGGCCAGACGGCCGATCGCGGCACCACTGCGCCTCGGCGAACTCGCCGAGGACCCCGATAAGGAGAAGACGTGACCCAGGAACGGCTCGACGGCGTGATCGTCGCCACCGCGCTGCCCTACGCCGAAGACCCGAAGGCGCCCGCGGGCCTGCGCCCGGACCTCGACCGCTACGCCGAGCACTGCCAGTGGCTGGTGGCCAACGGCTGCCGCGGCGTCGGGCCGAACGGCTCCCTCGGCGAGTACTCCTCGCTGACCGACGACGAGCGCAGGCAGGTCGCCCGCACCGCGATCGAGGCGGTCAAGGGCACGGGCATCGTCGTGGTCGGCGTGCACGGCGCGGGCGCCCACCAGGCGCGGCAATGGGCCGAGTTGGCCGCCGAGGACGGCGCCGACGGCGTGCTCTGCCTGCCGCCCACCATGTACCGGGCCAACCACGGCGAGGTGATCCACCACTTCACGGAGGTGGCCAAGGCCGGGCTGCCGATCATGGTCTACAACAACCCGATCGACACCAAGGTCGACCTCACCCCCGAGCTGGTCGCCGAGATCGCCCAGATCGACAACGTGGTCGCGGTCAAGGAGTTCTCCGGCGACGTGCGCCGGGTGCTGGAGATCCGCGAGGCCGCCGACATCGCGGTGATCGCCGGGGCCGACGACGTCGTCCTGGAGAGCCTGCTGATGGGCGCGACCGGCTGGTTCGCCGGGTTCCCGAACGTCTTCCCCGCCGAGTCCGCCCGCCTCTACTCCCTTGCCATGGAAGGCAAACTGGCCGAGGCGCGGGCGCTCTACGAGCCGCTCGTGGCCGCGTTCCGGTGGGACTCGCGCACCGAGTTCGTCCAGTCGATCAAGTTCGGCATGGACGTCGTCGGCCGGTTCGGCGGACCGTGCCGCCCGCCGCGCGGCCCGCTGGCCGACGAGCAGCGCGCCCAGTTGGAGCGGGACATGCGCAAGGCCGTCGACTACCTCCGCGCGAACCCCGTGGCGGCGTGACATGAGGTCCGCCCGGTACTTCAGCGCCGTCGACTCGCACACCGAGGGCATGCCGACCCGGGTGATCACCGGCGGTGTCGGTGTCATCCCCGGAGCCACCATGGCGGCCCGCCGCGAGCACTTCATGGCGAACCTGGACCACCTGCGCGAGCTGCTCATGAACGAGCCGCGCGGGCACTCCGCCATGAGCGGCGCGATCCTGCAGCCGCCGACCCGGCCGGACGCCGACTGGGGTGTGCTCTACATCGAGGTGTCCGGCTGCCTGCCGATGTGCGGGCACGGAACCATCGGTGTGGCAACAGTCCTGGTGGAGACCGGCATGGTCGAGGTGACCGAGCCGGTGACCACGGTCCGGCTCGACACCCCCGCCGGTCTGGTGCTCGCGGAGGTCGCCGTGCGCGATGGGCGGGCGGAGCACGTGACCGTGCGCAACGTCCCTGCGTACGCCCACGAACTCGACGCCACCATTCAGGTCCCCGGTTACGGTGAGGTGCGCTACGACCTCGCCTACGGCGGCAACTTCTACGCGATCATCCCGCTGGAGACGCTGGGACTGCCGTTCGACCGCGCCGCCAAGGACCCGATCCTCGCCGCCGGACTGTCCATCATGGACGCCATCAACGCCCAGCGCAGGCCTGTGCACGTCGCCGATCCGAGCATCAGCGGGTGCAAGCACGTCCAGTTCACCGCGCCGGGCCAGGAAGGCAGCCACTCGCGCAACGCGATGGCCATTCACCCCGGCTGGTTCGACCGCTCACCCTGCGGCACCGGGACCTGCGCCCGGATGGCCCAGCTGCACGCCCGGGGTGAGCTGAAGCTGGGGGAGGACTTCGTCAACGAGTCCTTCATCGGCACCCGCTTCACCGGCAGGCTGCTCGAGGAGGTCCCGATCGGCGACCGGCTCGGTGTCCTGCCCACGGTGACCGGCCGCGCCTGGATCACCGGCATGGGCCAGTACCTGCTCGATCCCGAAGACCCGTTCCCCAGGGGGTTCCAGCTGTGACCCGAGTCCTGTCCACGTCGCCGCAGCGACCGTCCGACGTGGTCGTCGATGTGCCGGCGACCGAGCCCGGCGCCGTTCTCGCCGCCGCGGCGCAAGCCCGTGTCGCGCAACGGGAGTGGGCTTGCGCCGCCCCCGGCGTCCGGTCGGCGGCGCTGGCCGCGATCGCTCAGGCGGTCGCCGACAACGCCGCCGAGTTGGCCGCGCTGGCGGTGCGGGAGGTCGGCAAACCCGCCGCGGAGGCGGCCGGTGAGGTGGCCAGGACCATCGCGCTGCTGCGGTACTACGCCCAGCAGGCGTTCGACCCGATCGGCGAGACCTACCCGACCGGCGGCGGTCTCGGGTTCACCGCGCGCAGGCCGCGCGGGGTGGCCGGGTTGATCACCCCGTGGAACTTCCCGCTGGCGATCCCGGTGTGGAAGTCCGCCCCTGCCCTGGCTTTCGGCAACGCCGTGCTGATCAAGCCGTCGCCGGACGCCACCGCGTGCGCCCTGCGATTGGCCGAACTCTTCACCGCCCACCTCCCCGCCGGTTTGTTCTCGGTGCTGCCCGGGGCGGCGGAGACCGGTGCGGCGCTGGTGTCCTGTGTGGATGCCGTGTCGTTCACCGGGTCCGGTGCGGTCGGCCGCGGCGTCGCGGTCGACGCCGCGCGACGCGGTATCCCGGCCCAGTGCGAGATGGGTGGGCTCTCGGCGACGATCGTGCTGCCCGACGCCGACCTCGACCGCGCCGCGACCGACATCGCGTACGCGGCAATGGGGTTCGCCGGACAGAAGTGCACCGCGACGAAGCGCGTGGTCGTCGTGGGCGACAGCGGGCCGCTCGGCGAGGCGCTCGCGAGCAAGATCGGCGCACTCGGCTTCGGTGATCCGGCCGAACCCAAGACCGCGGTCGGACCGGTGATCAGCGAACAAGCCCGCGACCGGGTGGCGGACGCGGTGACACACGCCCGCGCTGAGGGCGGCCAGGTGGTGGCGTCAGGCACGCGAGCGGGTGACGAGGGCTGGTTCGTGGGCCCGACGGTGATCGGCGGACTCGCGCCGGAAGCCGCGCTGAACCGCGAAGAGGTCTTCGGCCCGATCACCACCCTCACTTCCGTCCCGGACCTCGATGCCGCGCTGAGCATGGCGAACGGCACCGACTATGGGCTGGTCACGGCCGTCTACACCGCGGACCTCGATGTCGCCCTGGCCGCGGCGGACCGCTGCGAGTCGGGAATGGTGAAGGTGAACGCCCCGACCGCGGGCGTCGACTTCCACCTGCCCTTCGGCGGTGAGAAGGACTCGGGCTACGGCGGCCGCGAACAGGGCAAGGCCGCGGCGGCCTTCTACACCTCTTCCCGCACAGTGCAGATCGGAGCGAACCGCTGACCCGCGCCGAGCGGCTTTCAGCGGGTCGCTAGCTGAGCCTGGGGTGGACTTCCGGGTGCGCGAGCCACCACGGGCGGAACACCGGGCTCTCCAGCGCATGGTGGGTGTAGGCGGCGGCGGAGGCTTCGTGGATCCGGTTGATCTGGCTCTCCGTAAGCCTTTCCCGCCGCCACGCCAGCACCAGGCGCATCCGCAGTGGTTCGCCGGCGAGCGGGCGGACGACCAAGCCGGGGCACCCTATCGAGGTCGGCTCGACCAGTTGCACCGCCTGGCCGGACCTGATCAGCTGGCGGCCGCCGCCGCTGGGGACCTCGAAGCGGATCCGGGGGACGAACCCCGCCCCGCGACAGGCTGAGCGCAACGTCGCCAGCGAGCCGTCGTCGGCTCCGGGCGGGCAGATCCAGGAGTCTTCGGCCAAGTCCGACAAGGGAATCTCGGGCAGGCGGGCGGAGGGATGCGTGTCCGCGACCGCGACGAAGACGGGTACGCGCGGCACCAGGGTCCGGTACATCACCTGCGCGCCAAGGGGTACGTCTTTGTCGTCGGACATGCCGATCAGGGCAGCATCGAGTCGGCCATGGGTCAGGGAGTGGGCGAGCATCGTGCTCGACGGCTCCACCTGAAGCCTGATCTCGGCCTCCGGCAACGTTTCATCGAGCCGGGAGACCAACGTCGCGACGCACTCCATGTGCGCCGAACCCATGCGCAGCACGGATTGGGTGTTCGGGCGCACCAGGTCGGCGCTGAACGCGTCGAGTTCGACCAGCAGCACCCGCGCGCGGCCCAGCACCCGCTCACCCAGGGCGGTGGGCGCGGTTCCGGTGCGGCTGCGCAGGAACAGCTGCCCGCCCACCGACCGCTCGACGCGCTGCAGCAGCAAGGTGAGCGACGGCTGGGACACCCCGAGGGCGGACGCGGCCTGCGAGAGGCTGCCCGTCTCCGCGATAGTGCAAATGGCCCTCAGGTGTCGGAACTCCAGGTCCATAAGCAAAGACTATAGAGCCAAATCATTACCAGTGGATCCCTCTCGGTGTGACTCTCCCTCAATGCGCGATGACCTTGATACCAAAGGAGGATCTCCCTCGCGCGCCCTACCCTGCATGCCGCCCGACGCGGCAAATCCCCCTGCACCGGAGACACCGTGATGAGATTTCGTCCGCGACCCGGGTTGGTCCTGCTGACCCTGCTCGCCGCCACCTTGGGCTTACCGGCCCCGGCCGCCGTCGCCGCACCTGAACGCCCGTCCGCCGCGACCACGCCACCGCCGGTCGCCCAGTCCCACGGCACCGCCCGTGAGTCCAGGACGACGACGCCGCTGAAGGACCGCGGCCCGATTCCGGCCACCACACCGCGAACGAGTGGGGTGGCGGCCACACAGTCCGCCGCGGCCTGCGACCCGGCGGAGTTCGCCGGCCGCACCGGGGCCGCGCTGGTCCAGCACATCCGCTCGTCGACCCTGGACTGCGTCAACTCGCTGTTCACGCTCACCGGGAGCACGGCCACCGGAGCCTTCCGCGAGGCGCAGATGGTGAGCGTCGCGTACGGACTGCGGGACAACGCCGTCGCTTACCCCGGCGACAACTCCACCGCCACCGGCCAACTCGTCCTCTACTTGCGCGCCGGGTATTTCGTCCAGTGGTACAACCCCGATGTCGTCGGCGGTTACGGTCCCACGCTGCGCACGGCGATCCAGGCCGCGCTGGACACCTTCTACGGCAACCCGCGGGCGTTCACCGTCAGCGAGGCCAACGGTGCCACGCTGTCCGAGGCGGTGACCCTGATCGACAGCGCGCAGGAGAACGCCCGGTACCTCGGAATCGTCCGTCGCCTGCTTTCCAGCTACACCAGCGCCTATGACGCCTACCCTTCGATGGTGTCGGCGGTCAACGGTGTCTACACAGTACTGTTCCGCGGCCACTACCTGCCCGCGTTCGTCTCCGCCGTGCAGAGCGACCCGGCGGTCATCGACTCGCTGAACGGTTTCGCGCTGGCACACCTGAACCTCCTGGGCACCAGCCGCGCGTACCTGACCACCAACGCGGGCCGTGAGCTGGGCAGGTTCCTGCAGTACGAGGCGCTGCGCGCCAAGGTGCGCCCACTCGCGAAGGGCTTGCTCGACCGCAGCTCGATCACCGGACCGACCGGCGGGCTCTGGATCGGCGTCGCCGAGATGGCCGACTCCTACGACAAAGCCAACTGCGCGTACTACGACGTCTGCGACCTGCCCGCCCGGCTGAACGCCGCGATCCTGCCGATCACGCACACCTGCTCGGGCGCGCTCCGGATCCGCGCCCAGGCCATGACGGCCGCCGAACTGTCGGCCTCCTGCACGAGCCTGGCCAACCAGGACGCCTTCTTCCACGGCGTGGTCCGAGACCCCGGCCCGGTGGCGAACGACCTCAACACGACGCTGGAGGTGGTGGTCTACGACTCCAGCGCCGACTACAAGACCTACGCGGGCACGATGTTCGACATCGACACCAACAACGGTGGCATGTACCTCGAGGGCAACCCCGCTACGGCGGGCAATGTGCCGCGCTTCATCGCCTATGAGGCGGAATGGCTGCGGCCGACGTTCGAGGTGTGGAACCTCAACCACGAGTACACCCACTACCTCGACGGCCGCTACAACATGTACGGCGACTTCCCGACCACCGTCAGCACCCCGACCGTCTGGTGGATCGAGGGCGTCGCCGAGTACGTGTCCTGGTCCTACCGGAACTTGACGAACACGGCGGCCATCGCGGAGGCGGCCAAGAAGACCTACACCCTGAGCACCCTGTTCGACACCACCTACGACCACGACGCGACCCGGGTGTACCGCTGGGGCTACCTCGCGGTGCGCTACATGATGCAGTCGCACCCCGCCGACATGACGACGGTCCTGGGGCACTACCGCGCGGGCAACTACACCGCGGCCCGCACCCACCTGAAGACGACGATCGGCACCCGTTACGACGCCGACTGGAACACCTGGCTCACCGCATGCGCGGCAGGCGACTGCGGAACAGGGAACCGACCGCCCACAGCGGACTTCACCCACACGGTGACCGGCCTGACCGCCGCGTTCACCGACCGCTCCACCGACCCCGACGGCACGGTCACCACCCGCCGCTGGGACTTCGGCGACGGCGGCACCTCCACCGCCACGTCCCCCACCCACACCTACGCGACAGCGGGCACCTACACCGTCCGCCTCACCGCAACCGACAACAAAGGCGCGACGGCGACCACCACCCGCACGGTCACCGTCACGGCCGCGCTCCCCGAGTGCGGGGGCGCCGACACCCGCGCACTGGGCAAGAACTGCCAGCGCACCAACCGCTCCGCGGCGAACTCCGGGTATGACTACCTGTACCTGTTCGTCCCGTCCGGAACCACCCAGCTGCGCATCACCGCGAGCGGCGGGTCGGGCAACTGCGATCTCTACTACAGCCCCACCAACTGGGCCACCACGGCCACGGCCACCCACCGGTCGGTCACGGGCAACAACAACGAGTCCGTCGTGGTGGCAAACCCACCCAGCGGATACGTGTACATCAGCCTGAAGGGCTCCACCGCCTGCTCGGGCGTCACTGTCGCCACCAGGTACTAGGCACAGGGGAGGGAAGCGGGCCCGCCCGATGCATCTCACCGACGGGCCCGCCACCCACCACCATCACCACCTACCCGACACCACCCACCACCACCACCACCCAGCCGACACCACCCACCCAGCCGACACCACCCACCCGACGCAACGTGCCTATCCCAACTGCCTGTTTGGGTGGAGTGGTTTCTTTGGGGGAGAAGAAAGACCCCTAAACTCGCCGTGGTCGTGGGCCGAAGGCTCCCCACCCGCTTTTCCACGACAGGGGTCTTTCTTCGTAGGGGCCCCAAAGAAACCACTCCACCCAAACAGGCACCCGACAGGTCCGGCTACCGCACAGTGAACCGATCAACCACCGCATACTGCCCAGACTTCTTGACCAATGTCACCGTATGCACCCCCGCCCTCAACCCATCGATCCCGAACACCTTCTGCTGCACTTGCCGAGTCGAGGCGAACGTGCTCACCGTCGCCCGGAACTGACCGTCCACATAGACATCCAAATCACCCTGGTCAAAATTGCGCTCGGTGACCACGTCAACCCCCGTCCCGACCCACGTCGCCGTGACGGAGTCCCCGTTGGCGAGGGAGTACTGCACATCGTTCTGGTAGTCACCGAACCCGCGCCCGGAGTGGTAACCCCACGTCCCCGAGTACTCCACCGTCGGGTCGTTGTTGTTCACACTGCGGTCCAGCAGGTACCCGTCGATGGTCGCGTAGGTCCCGCTCTGCTTGGTGAGCGTCACAGTGTGCTGCCCATACGGCAACCCACCCACCTGATAGATCACCTGCTGCACCTTCCGCGTCGCGGAATAGGTGTCGACGGTCCCGACCACAGTGCCGTCCATACTCACAGCCAGCGCGCCCTGGTCGGGAGAGCGTTCGCCCAGCACTCGGATTCCGGTGCCGGTGAAGGTGAACGCCGCCTGGGCCCCATTGGCTGAGGTCACGTGCAGGTCCTGGTTCAGGTCACCGGTCTGTCGTCCACTTGAGACCGACCATGCGCCGGTGTAGCCGATGGTGGCGGGGGAGAGCAGCGAACCCAGCTCACCGTCGTTGCCGAGATAGGGATCGACCGGCATCAGCTTGCGGTACGCGGGCCGTAAACCGGCGTTGGTGGCGATCTCCTTGGCCCGGGCGGGCCAGTTCCCGTCGGTGACGAACGTGGTGTTCGTGATCGTCACGTTCGTCCCGTTGTTGGTCTGCCGGGTGACGTCGGAGAAGTTGTCGCGGATCGTGATGTCGTGGATGGTGTTGATCCACTCCATCGTCCAGTTCTGCGCGGTCTGGGACACGACGTTGCTGTGCGCGTCCCACCACGAGCTTCCCTCATCGAGGTACACGCCTTGAGCGTTGGCGTGGTGCGCGGTGGCCTTGCTCAGCGCGTTGCCGGAGAACACCGACCGCACGCTGCCGTCGCCCTGCCCGCCGAGGGTGTAGATCAGCCCGCCGTCGGACAGGACGCGCATCACGTCGTGGACGTAGTTGTCGGTGATGTTGTTCGCCTGCGCGTAGTTCGTCCCGTGCCGTGCGACCCCGGGGGAGGCCCAACCCCAACCCCAGCCCAGCGAGATGCCTGAGTACGGGGTGTGCGCGATCTCGTTGTGCGACAACGTCACCGCCCGGGTGAAGCCGACCAGGATGCCCACGGCGTCCTCGTATTCCTGCCCGACATAGGTGATCGCGTTGTCGGACACGGTGTTGCCCGAGGTCATCCGCGCCGGGTCGGTCAGCCAGAAGTCGTCGAACTCGCCGACGCTGATACCGCTGCCGGACACATCGTGGACGCGGTTGCCGATGACCGTGCTGTCCTGGGTGCCGAAGGCGAGGTCGACGCCGACTCCGCCCAGGTGGGCGAGTTCGCCACCCGACACCTCGATCCGCTGTCCCCGCTCGACGCGGACGGCACCCGGGGTGCGCGCGGTGCGGGCGGGGGAGCCGACCCAGATCACGCCCGCCTGGTTGTCGGCGTAGCCTTCCGGCCCCGACGGCTGCGACCACGCGCTGTGGGCGAAGGTGATGCCGCGCAGCGCGATGTCGTGCACCGGCGCGATCGGCGCGGTGACCGGCACGAATCCGTCGATGACCAGGTAGCTGCCGGATTTCTTCACCAGCCGCACGGTGTGGCTGCCCTGGGTGAGTCCGGTCTTGGAGTAGATCACCTGCTGGGCGAGCCGGTCCGTGCCGCGATAAGCGGAGACAGTCCGGTCGAACACGCCGTCGACGAAGACGTCGATGTCGCCCAGGTCGCTGTAGCGCTCGCTGAGCACGTCGATCCCGGTGCCGGTGAAGGTGATGGTCGACGAATCGCCGTTGGTCTGCGTGTACCGCAGGTCGTCGCGCAGGTCGCCGAACGTCCGGCCGCCGCTGACGCCCCACGTGCCCTGGTAGCTGATGCGCGAGTCGTCGTTGTTGTACGGGACCAACTGGCCCGGCGTGCCCGCGAGCCGCACGAGGGTCTCGGTCACCGGCAGCTCCACGGTGGCGGTCGACAGGTTCTCACCCGCCCGCGGGATGTAGTAGACGTACCCGGCGGCGGAGTCCAGGAAGAACTCGCCCGCGGTGTCGAGCAGCTCGTAGGCGTTCTCCAGCCACGTGACCGTGTCCAGGCCGACTCGGCCGGAGCCGTTGTACGGGAAGTAGTAGTCGGGGTTCGGCGCGGTGCCCGCGTTGCCCCAGCACGGTTGCGCCGCGTTCAGGCTCGACCCGGTGCCGTTCGCGGTGATCGACGCCAGCGGGCAGCGCAGGTGCTTCCACTTGTTGCGCGCGACCAGTTCGACGCCGGTCGGGTCGGCCCAGCCGAGGTACTTCGGATCGGCGGTGGCGAAGCCGCCCGCGGTCTTGGTGAACCCGGCGGGGTTGAGTGGCGTCCGCGCCCGGTCCGCCCGCACTCCGTTGACGAACAGCTGGCGGGCACGCGTCCCCGCGGCCACCGGCGCCCGGTGGATGCCGCGGCCGGCGTCGCTGACCTGCCAGCCGGTGACCTGGCGGCCGCCGGAGAGGATGGGCCGCTCACCGGGGTACGCCTGCCAGACCGCGGGCCTGCCCGCGACCCCGGAGTCGGCGGCGGTGAGGTCGAACGTGCTGGTCAGCCGGTAGGTCCCGCCCCGGAGCTGGACGACGACGTCGCCGCCGGGGAGCAGCGCCCGGGCCTTGTCCCGGGCTCCGGTGAGAGAACAGGGCGCGGCCACGGTGCAGGCGGTTCCCGACCCGGTCGGCGCCGCGTAGAGCGTGGTCGCCGCGGCCTGTGCCGAGCCGGGTGCCGCGAGGGTGGTGGCGATCGCCGCCACCACGGCTAACCGGCTGATCCGCCATCTGGTCCGTGTGTCCACGCCGCACCACCTGTCCGATCACTGTCGCTGGCTGAGGTGTCGGCAAGTGTGAAATGGATCGGATGTTTCCGCAAGGTCGCTGGCCGGAATCACGGCAGGTTGGCGCTATTGAGACCCAGGTAGACCAGCACATCCGATCTATCTGTCATCAATCTGGCTGAAGGTCTTGCAACTTGACGGACCTACCAGCTATACATCTCGGCAATACATCAGATGTTTGCGGAGAGGGTGTCGCGTGAAGCTGCTTCGAGTGGGACCGGCCGGGGAGGAGGTGCCCGCTGTCCTCGACGAGTCGGGCGGGCTGCTCGACCTGTCCGGGATCGTCTCCGACATCGACGGCGCGTTCCTGGCGGCAGGCGGCGTCGACCAGGTCCGCGCCGCCGTCGAGGCCGGGGGACTGCCGGAGCTGCCCGCGGGCCTGCGGATCGGTGCGCCGGTCGCCCGGCCCGGCAAGATCGTCTGCGTCGGGCTGAACTACTCCGACCACGCCGAGGAGACCGGCGCGGAGAAGCCGACCGAGCCGGTGCTGTTCATGAAGGCGCCCAACACGGTGATCGGCCCGGACGACCAGGTCCTGGTCCCGCGCGGCAGCCTCAAGACGGACTGGGAAGTCGAACTCGCGGTCGTCATCGGCTCGACCGCCCGCTATCTGACCGGCCACGCGGATGCCCTGGCCCGCGTGGCCGGTTACGCCATCTCCAACGACGTCTCCGAGCGGGAGTTCCAGCTCGAGCGCGGCGGCCAGTGGGACAAGGGGAAGTCCTGCGAGACGTTCAACCCGCTGGGCCCGTGGCTGGTCACCGCCGACGAGGTCGCCGACCCGCAGTCGCTGGGCATGCGCCTGTGGGTCAACGGGACGCTCCGGCAGGACGGCAACAGCAAGAACATGATCTTCGCCGTCGCCGAGATCGTCCGGTACGTGTCCCAGTTCATGGTCCTCGAACCCGGCGACGTGATCAACACGGGCACGCCCGCGGGTGTCGCGCTCGGCCTGCCCGACCCGAAGCCGTACCTGCGGGCGGGCGACGTGGTCGAGGTCGAGATCGACGGACTTGGGCGCCAGCGCCAGGAAGTGGGCCAGGCATGAGCGAGTTCGCGAGCGAATCATCGGCACGGCCCGCGCGAATCGTGAGCCTGCGCACCCACGACATCCGGTTCCCGACGTCGCTGGAGCTCGACGGCTCGGACGCGATGAACCCGGACCCGGACTACTCGGCCGCCTACGTCGTCCTCGGCACCGATTCGCCGGACGGCCTGGAGGGCCATGGGTTCGCGTTCACCATCGGCCGCGGCAACGACATCCAGAGCACCGCCATCCGCGCACTGGAGTCCTATGTGGTCGGGCGGCGGCTCGACGACACGCTCGAGGACCTCGGCGGCATCTGGAAGGCGATGGTCCACGACTCGCAGCTGCGCTGGCTGGGCCCGGAGAAGGGCGTCATGCACATGGCGGTCTCCGCGGTGATCAACGCGCTGTGGGACCTCAAGGCCAAGCGGGCAGGCAAGCCGGTCTGGGAGGTGCTGGCGGGCCTGACCCCCGAGCAGCTCGTGGACCTCGTCGACTTCCGCTACCTCACCGACGCGCTCACCCGCGATGAGGCGCTGGCGATCCTGCGCGCCGCCGAGCCCGGCCGCGCCGAGCGAAAGGCGAAGCTGCTGGCCGAGGGGTATCCCGCGTACACGACCTCGCCCGGCTGGCTCGGCTACGACGACGCCAAGCTGCGCAGGCTCTGCGCCGAGGCGGTCGCCGAGGGGTTCACCCAGATCAAGCTGAAGGTCGGCGCCGACCTGGCCGACGACATCCGCCGCATGCGCATCGCCCGTGAGACCGTGGGCCCCGGCATCCGCATCGCGATCGACGCGAACCAGCGCTGGGACGTCGGCGCCGCGATCACCTGGGTCGAGGCGCTCGCCGAGTTCGACCCGTGGTGGGTCGAGGAGCCGACCAGCCCCGACGACGTGCTCGGCCACGCGACCATCGCCCGCGCGATCGCGCCGATCAAGGTCGCCACCGGCGAGCACGTGCAGAACCGGGTGGTCTTCAAACAGCTGCTGCAGTCCGGGGCGATCTCGTTCCTGCAGCTCGACGCGGCCCGGGTGGCCGGGGTGAACGAGAACGTCGGCATCCTGCTGCTCGCCGCCAAGTTCAGCGTGCCGGTGTGCCCACACGCGGGCGGGGTCGGGCTGTGCGAGCTGGTCCAGCACCTGTCGATGTTCGACTTCGTCGCGGTGTCCGGCTCGCTCGACGACCGGGTGATCGAGTACGTCGACCACCTGCACGAGCACTTCGTGGACCCCGTGCGGATCGAGAACGGGAACTACGTCACGCCGACCGCGCCGGGATTCGGGGCGACCATGCACCCCCGGACGCTGCTCCAGTTCGCCTACCCTGACGGTCCCGTGTGGACCGCGGCGAAGCAGAGGAACGCGTCATGACGGACTTCACCGGCCTTCGCGCCATCGTCACCGGCGGCGGATCGGGCATCGGCCTGGCGACGGCCACCCACCTGGCAGCGCTCGGCGCGCAGGTCGCCTGCCTGGATCTCGACCCCGCGGGCGTCCCCGTGCCGCTGCTCGGCCTCACCGCCGACGTCAGCGACGAGGACTCGGTGACCAGAGCGGTGAACCAGGCCGCCGAGGCGTTCGGCGGGCTGGACATCGTGGTCAACAACGCCGGAATCGGCGCGCAGGGAACCGTCGAGGACGGCACCTACGACGAGTGGCGCAAGGTGTTCGAGGTCAACGTGCTCGGCATCGTCCGCACCAGCCGGGCCGCCCTGCCCCACCTGCGGGAATCGTCCGCGGCGGCGATCGTCAACACCTGCTCGATCGCCGCGACCGCCGGACTGCCCCAGCGCGCGCTCTACAGCGCGAGCAAAGGCGCCGTTCAGTCGCTGACCCTGGCCATGGCCGCCGACCACGTGGCCGACGGCGTGCGGGTCAACTGCGTCAACCCGGGCACCGCGGACACCCCGTGGGTGCGCAGGCTGCTGGACTCCGCCGAGGACCCGGCCGCCGAGTTGGCCGCGCTCAACGCGCGCCAGCCCATGGGACGGCTGGTGACCGCCGACGAGGTCGCCGCCGCCATCGCCTATCTCGCCGGACCCCACGCCGCGTCGACCACCGGAACCGTGCTCGCGGTCGACGGTGGCATGCAGGGCCTACGCCTGCGCCCCCGAACCAGCTGAACGACCCCCGCAGATTTCCCGTTGTCGAATCGAGGACAGTCAATGAAGATCACCTCCCGCTCCCGGGCCGCGTTCGCCATCATCGCGGCGACGACCCTGGCCGTGTCGCTGTCGGCGTGCAGCAAGGACTCCGACACCCCCGCCGCGCCGGGCTCGAACGCGGGCGGCGGCGTCGGCGTCGACCTGCCCCGCGCGGACTCCGACTTCTGGAACGCCTACGCCAAGTACGTGCCCGCCAAGGCCAAGGACCTGGGCGTCACCGTCACGTCGACCACGAACTCGCAGAACGACGTGCAGAAGCTGCTGACCAACGTCGACAGCCTGGTCGCCCAGGGCGCCAAGGCCCTCGTCATGGCCCCGCAGGACACCGGTGCGATCGCCTCGAAGCTCGACGAGCTCGCGGGCAAGAAGATTCCCGTGGTCAGCGTCGACACCCGCCCCGACTCGGGCAGCGTCTACATGGTCGTCCGCGCCGACAACCGCGCGTACGGCACCAAGGCCTGCGAGTTCCTCGGCGAGAAGCTGGGCGGCAAGGGCAAGGTCATCGAGTTCCAGGGCTCGCTGTCCTCGATCAACGGCCGTGACCGCTCCGAGGCGTTCAAGGAGTGCATGACCAAGAAGTTCCCGGACATCAAGGTGTTCGAGGAGCCGACCGAGTGGGAGGGCGCCAAGGCCCAGGCAGCGCTGGAGACCCGCCTGACCACCGACCCCGACATCAAGGGCGTCTACATGCAGGCCGGTGGCGTGTTCCTCGACCCGACCCTGCAGGTGCTCAAGCAGCGTGGCCTGCTGGTCCCGCCGAGCGACCCCAAGCACATCTTCATCATCTCCAACGACGGCATCCCGCAGGAGTTCGACGCCATCCGCAAGGGTGAGATCGACGCGACCGTCTCCCAGCCCGCCGACACCTACGCGGGCATCGGCCTCTACTGGGCCAAGCAGGCCCTCGCGGGCGTCACCCCCAAGGAAGGCCCGACCGACCACGGCAGCATCGTCATCAAGCTGCCCAACGGTTTCGAGGACCAGCTCCCCGCACCGCTGGTGACCAAGGACAACGTGGACGACGCTTCCCTCTGGGGCAACGCCAAGTCCTGACCTGACCGGCACCCAGAAGAGGTAATCCACGATGGACACCCAGCATCCGCTGGTCGCGGCGACCGGGATCGTCAAGCGCTTCGGGCCGACCGTCGCGCTCGCCGACGGGAACCTGACGGTGCACGCCGGTGAGACCCACGCGCTGGTCGGACGCAACGGCGCCGGGAAGTCGACCATGGTCGGCGTGCTCACCGGGCTGCTCAAGCCGGACGCGGGCGAGGTCCGCTTCGCCGGCGTGCGGGCGCCCGCGCTCGGTGACCGGGCCGCATGGCGCGAGCGGGTGGCGTGTGTCTACCAGTACCCGTCGGTGGTCAAGGAGCTGACCGTCGCGGAGAACCTCTTCCTGCACCGGCAGCCGCGCGGGCGGTTCGGCCTGATCTCGCCGAGCCGTCAGCGCAGGCAGGCCGCGGACCTGCTCGACGCGTGGTCGGTCGCGGTGTCGCCCGACCTGCCCGCGGCCGAGTTGAGCGTCGAGCAGCGCCAGCTCGTCGAGATCGCGAGCGCCCTGTCGCTGGGCGCCCGCTTCGTCATCCTCGACGAGCCGACCGCGCAGCTGGAGGGCCGGGCGATCACCCGGCTGTTCGACAAGCTGCGCGCGCTGCAGGACGCCGGGGTGACTTTCCTGTTCATCTCCCACCACCTGCCCGAGATCTACGAGATCTGCCAGCGGGTCACCGTCTTCCGCGACGCCCGGCACATCGTCACCGACACGGTGGCCAACCTGGACCGGGACAAGCTGGTGGCCGCGATGATCGGCGAGGCACGCGGGCTCGTGCAGGTCGGCGCCGACCGACCGGCCGTGCCCGACACCGCCGAGCCGGTGCTCGAACTCGCGGGCGTGACCGTGCCAGGTCACGTCAGCGACGTGGATCTGACCGTGCGCCGAGGCGAGATCGTCGGCGTGGCGGGTTCAGCGGTCAGCGGCAAGCGTCAGCTCGCCGAGGCCCTGGCCGGACTGCGCGGGCGCGCCGGGGCGGTGTTCGTGGCGGGGCGAAGGGTCCGCCCGGGCACGGTGCGCGCCGCGCTGGACGGCGGGATCGGGTACCTGCCGGGTGACCGCAACATCGACGGGTTCGTGGGGGGCCTGTCGGTGGCGGAGAACGCGACCATGACGATCGCCAAGAAGCTCGGCCCCGCGGGCATGGTGCTGCCGGGCAAGCGGGACGCCGCCGCCCGGACCATGATCGCCGACCTGGACATCCACACCTCCGGCCCGGACCAGCCGGTCGGCGAGCTGTCCGGCGGCAACGCCCAGAAGGTCGTGATGGCCCGCGCGCTGGCCGGCGACCCGGAAGTCATCGTGCTGGTGCAGCCGACCGCGGGCGTCGACGTGCGCTCGAAGGAGTCGCTGCTGGGCGCGGTGGACGAGAAGACCCGTGAGCAGCGGGGCGCCCTGCTCATCTCAGACGAACTGGACGACCTGCGGGTGTGCGACCGCGTCGTGGTGATGCTCGGCGGGCGGATCGTCGCCGAGCACGCGCGCGGCTGGGACGAGACTCAGCTTGTCGCCGAAATCGAGGGAATCAATGAGCACCGTGCCTGAAATCCTGGACACCGAGCCCGCGGCGGTGGAGCCGAGCGACAGTGGCGAACCGGCCAAGTCGGGCAGGCCGAGCAACCGTCTGCGGCTGGCCAAACTGCGTGACCTGGCCCTGATCCCGCCGATCATCGTCGTGCTCATCATCGGCTACTCGATCAACCCCGACGTCTTCCTGACGAAGTCGTACCTGGTCGACAACGTGCTGAAGTACCAGGCCGTGCTGGCGCTGCTTGTGCTCGCCGAGGCCCTGGTGCTCATCGTGGGCAAAATGGACCTGTCGCTGGAGTCGACCGTCGGGTTCGCCCCCGCCATCGCGGTGTTCTTCGTGGTCGGCAGCACCGACTTCCTCGGCGCGCCGTGGCCCGCGTGGACGGTGCTGCCGGTGACGCTGTTCTTCGGCGTCCTGGTCGGCCTGTTCAACGCGTTCATGATCGTCAAGGTCCGGCTCTCGGCGTTCATGGTCACCCTGGCCATGTTGATCCTGCTGCGCGGCCTGCAGCTGGCCATCGTCGGCGGTGCCACGATGTCCAACCTGGCCAAGAAGATCCCCGTGATCGACGACCTGGGCAGCATCCGCGTCGTCGGCCTGCCGGTCTCGATCTGGATCGTGGTCGTGTCCTTCGGGGTGGGCATCGTGGTGCTCGGCTACACCCGGGCGGGCCGGTCGATCTACGCGGTGGGCGGCAACGCCGCCGCGGCGCGGGCGGCGGGCATCCGGGTCGAGCGGGTCGTGTTCACCACCCTCATCATCGCCAGCGTGCTGGCCGCGTTCGCGGGCCTGATGCTGGCGGGGCAGCTGGGCGCGGTGTCGGCCACCATGGGCGACGGCATGATCTTCAAGGTGTTCGCGGCCGCGGTCATCGGCGGCATCATGCTCGACGGCGGCAAGGGGTCGCTGTTCGGCGCGCTGACCGGCGTGCTCCTGCTCGGCCTGCTGGAGAGCGTGCTGGTGCTGGCCCAGGTCGACCCGCTGCAGATCCAGGCGGTGTACGGCCTGGTCATCCTGGTAGCGCTCATCATCGCCCGGGTGACCAGCGGAAAAGCGCAGGACTAGCGGTGGAGCGAATCGCGTTGCACACCCGGCTCAAGCCCGGTGCCGAAGCGGAGTACGAGCGGGTCCACGCGGTGATCCCGGTCGAACTCGACGCCGCCCTGCGCGAGGCGGGTGTGCACACTTGGCGGATCTGGCGCGACGGGCTCGACCTGTTCCACGTCGTGGAGGTCGATGACTACCACGCCATGCGCCGGGCGCTGGCCGACCACCCGGCGAACGTCCCGTGGCAGGCGCGGATGGCCGCGCTGCTCGACGTCCCGGACGACTACTCCGGCGACGACCGCGGGGTTCCGCTGGTCTGGGAGCTGCCGTGAAGTCGGTGCGGCTGGGGGGTTCCAAGGCCGAGGTGACCGGCCTCGGGTTCGGCGGGGCGGGGATCGGCAACCTGTTCACCGCGGTGTCCGAAGTGGACGCTCGGGGTGCGGTGGACGCGGCGTGGGCGGCGGGGGTGCGGTACTTCGACACCGCGCCGCACTACGGCCTCGGGTTGTCCGAGCGGCGGCTGGGGGCCGCTCTGGCCGACCGCCCGCGATCGGAGTACGTCGTCTCGACGAAGGTCGGCCGCATCCTGGAGCCCGGGGCCGGAGGACGCGACGACGAGGGGTTCGACGTGCCCGCCGACTACCGCAGGCGCTGGGACTTCAGCGCCGACGGCGTGCGTCGGTCTATTGAGGACAGTCTGGTTCGCCTGGGGATGGACCGGATCGACGTCGTGTTACTGCATGATCCGGACGACCATTGGGCGGAGGCGGTCGGGTCGGCCTATCCGGCGTTGCACGACCTGCGGTCGCAGGGGGTCGTGGGCGCGATCGGGGTGGGCATGAATCAGTGGGAGATGCCCGCACGGTTCGTCGCCGAGACCGACATCGACGTGGTGATGCTCGCGGGCCGGTACACGCTGCTCGACCGGTCGGCGGCCCCGAAACTGTTGCCGTTGTGCCTGAGCCGGGGCGTCTCGGTGATCGCGGCGGGCGTGTTCAACAGCGGAGTGCTGGCCACCGACACCCCGGGTGCGACTTACGACTACGCCCCGGTTCCCGAGCCGGTGCGCGCCCGGGTGGTCCGGATGGCGGAGATCTGCCGTGCGCACCGCGTGTCCTTGCCGCAGGCCGCGATCGCGTTCGCCGCCCGACACCCGGCCGTCGCCTCGGTCGTCGTCGGCGCCCAGTCAGCGGACCAGTTCTCCCGCAACGCCTCGCTGTACGCCACCGCGGTGCCCGACAAGCTGTGGGACGACCTGCCGTGACCGTTGATCCGCGCGCGGGGCGGTTTCCGCACCCTGCCCGGCCGGAAAGCTCACTCCTGTTCGAGAGCGGATTCCGCGGACCCGAGAGTGTTGCGGAGCCACTGCTCCACCCCGGCCACGTGCACCGTCGCCCACGCCCGGGCGACCTCCGGCTGTCGCGACT
Source organism: Actinokineospora alba (assembly GCF_004362515.1). NCBI lineage: Bacteria > Bacillati > Actinomycetota > Actinomycetes > Pseudonocardiales > Pseudonocardiaceae > Actinokineospora > Actinokineospora alba. The sequence continues at coordinate 5,154,725 of NZ_SNXU01000001.1, forward strand.
CGATGGCCTCGCAGATGGCGTCGTGCTGCTCGCGGGTGCGGCGGACCGCGCCCTCCTGCGTCATGCCGCGCCAGATTCGGGCGCGGGCCGTGGGGCCGGACAGGCCGTCGAGCAGGGAGCACAGGACCGTGTTGCCCGAGCCGGCGGCGATGCGGCTGTGGAACTTCAGGTCGTTGGCCACCAGGGCCTCGACCGTCGGGTCGTCGTCGAGTTCGTCGAGGATGGCGCGGAGTTCGGCGATGTCGGCGTCGGTCATGGCCTTGGCGGCCATGGCGGTCGCGGCGGGCTCCAGGATGCGGCGGACTTCGAGGAACTGCAGGACGGTGTCGTCCTGGTGGAAGTCGACCATGAACCCCATGGATTCGAGCAGCAGGTCCGGCTCGAGGCTGGTGACGTACGTGCCGTCGCCCTGGCGCACGTGCAGGACCCTGATCAGCGACAACGCCTTGACCGCCTCCCGCAGGGAGCTGCGGGACAGGCCGAGGCGCTCGGCGAGGTCGGCTTCCTTCGGCAGGCGGGAGCCGGGGCCGAGTTCGCCGTCGACGATCATCGCCTTGATTTTCTCGATGGCTTCGTCGGTGACTGGCACAGCAACTCCTCCTACGGACATCCGATGTTTCGTAGGATAGCCGGGCGTGGCCCGAAATGTGGGAAGGTTCGCCGATGAGGGTCGCCCTCTTCATCACCTGCTTCAACGACACGCTGTTCCCCGCGACCGGCCAAGCCGTGGTCCGCGTGCTGGAGCGGCTGGGGCACGAGGTGGTGTTCCCGCCGGACCAGACGTGTTGCGGGCAGATGCACTTCAACACCGGCTACCAACGTGAGTGCGTGCCGCTGGTCCGGTCCTTCGTCGACACCTTCGCCGACGCCGACGTCGTCGTGGCGCCGTCCGCGTCGTGCGTGGGGATGGTCCGGGACTTCCACAGCCGGGTCGCCGAGGTCTCGGGGGACCGGGGGCTGGCCGCCGCGGTGGCCGGGACGGTGCCGCGGGTGCACGAGTTCACCGAGTTCCTGGTCGACATCGCGGGGGTGACCGACGTCGGCGCGTACTTCCCGCACCGGGTGACCTACCACCCCACCTGCCACGGTCTGCGGCTGCTCAAGCTCGGTGACCGGCCGCGGGCCCTGCTGCGCGCGGTGGAGGGGATCGAGCTCGTGGACCTGCCGGGCGCGACCGAGTGCTGCGGGTTCGGCGGGACGTTCGCGGTGAAGAATTCCGACGTCTCGGTCGCCATGGGCACCGACAAGGTCGCCCGGGTGCTCTCCACCGGCGCCGAGGTGCTGACCGCGGCCGACAACTCCTGCCTGATGCACGTCGGTGGGTTGCTCTCTCGGTCGAAGTCCAAGGTGCGCGTGATGCACCTTGCCGAGATCCTGGCCGGTGAGCGCGCATGACCGGAACCTGGCTCGGCATGCCGCCGTTCCCGGTGGCGGCTCGGGAAGCGCTTGGCAATGAGCAGCTCCGAACCAACCTGCGCAAGGCGACCGGCACCATCCGCGGCAAGCGCGCGGCTGTCGTCGACGAGCGCGCCGACTGGGAAGCGCTGCGGGTGGCGGGCAAGGAGATCAAAGACCGCACCCTGCACAACTTGGACACCTACCTCGAACAGTTGGAGCGCAAGGTCACCGAATCGGGCGGCGTCGTCCACTGGGCGCGCGACGCCGCGGAGGCCAACCGGATCGTGATCGACCTGGTGCGGGCGGCGGAGGCCGACGAGGTGGTCAAGGTGAAGTCCATGGCCACCCAGGAGATCGAACTCAACGAGGCGCTGGCCGAAGCCGGGATCGCCGCCTACGAGACCGACCTCGCCGAGCTGATCGTCCAATTGGGACACGACCGGCCGTCGCACATCCTGGTGCCCGCCATCCACCGCAACCGCTCGGAGATCAGGGACATCTTCCTGCGCGAGATGCCCGGCGTGACCGCGGCGCTCACCGACGACCCGGCCGAGCTGGCCGCGGCCGCCCGGGCCCACCTGCGCCGCAAGTTCCTCACCGCCAAGGTCGCCGTGTCCGGCGCCAACTTCGCCGTCGCCGACTCCGGCACGCTCGTCGTGGTCGAGTCCGAGGGCAACGGCCGGATGTGCCTGACCCTGCCCGAGGTGCTGATCAGCGTGGTCGGCATCGAGAAGCTGGTGCCCACCTGGCAGGACCTCGAAGTCATGCTGCAACTGCTGCCGCGCTCGTCCACCGGGGAGCGGATGAACCCGTACACCTCGACCTGGACAGGGGTGACTCCGGGCGACGGCCCACAGGAGTTCCACCTGATCCTGCTCGACAACGGCCGCACCGGCGCCCTTGCCGACGACATCGGGCGCCAGGCGCTGCGGTGCATCCGCTGCTCGGCGTGCCTCAACGTCTGCCCGGTCTACGAACGGACCGGCGGCCACGCCTACGGTTCGGTCTACCCGGGCCCCATCGGCGCCATCCTCACCCCGCAGCTGCGCGGCGTCACCGCCGACGAGGTCTCGCCGACCCTCCCGTTCGCGTCCACCCTGTGCGGCGCCTGCTACGAGGTCTGTCCGGTGCTCATCGACATCCCCCAGGCCCTCGTCCACCTCCGCGCGAAAGCCGTCGACGCCAAGCGCGGCAAGCCTTCCGCCGAGCGGACGGCCATGCGGGTGGCGCAGTGGGTCTTCGGCAGCTCCCGCCGCCTGCGCCTGGCCCAGCGCCTGGTCTCGATCGGCGGCCGGGTGCTGGGGCGCCGAGGCCGCATCGGCCGGTTGCCCGGCCCGTTCAAGGGCTGGAGTGGCGCCCGCGACACCGCGACACCGCCCCGGCAGACGTTCCGAACCTGGTGGGAGTCCCGATGACCGCGCGTGAAGAGATCCTCGGCCGGATCCGGTCCGCCCTGTCCACAGTGGACAAGGCGGAGATCGTCGTGTCCCGGGACTACCAGCAGGCCATCGAAGGCGACCTGGTCGGGCTGTTCGCCGAACGGGTCGCCGACTACCGGGCCGCCGTCGTCCGCACGACGGCCGACACCGTGCCCGAAGCCATCGCCGAACAATTGGCGCACTTCGGCATCGGCTCCGTCGTCACCCCGGCCGACCTGCCCGCGGACTGGGTACCCCAGGCCGTGACCGACGCCCCGCCCCTGGACGTCCCCGCCCTCGACGCCGCCGACGGCGTGGTCACCGCCTGCGCGGTGGGTATCGCCGAGACCGGAACGATAGTGCTTGACGCCGGTCCGGGGCAGAGCAGGCGAGCGCTGACCCTGGTCCCCGACTTCCACCTGTGCGTCGTGCGGACCGACCAGATCGTCGGCACCGTCCCGGAGGCGATCGCCCGACTCGACGGCACCCGCCCGCTCACCTGGATCAGCGGCCCCTCAGCCACCAGCGACATCGAACTCAACCGGGTCGAGGGCGTCCACGGCCCCCGGACTCTGGTTGTCCTCATCGTCGGCTGATTCGGCGCGCGTGATCGGCCAGACCTCAGCGTCTCGCTTTAACCAGCTATCGGCTATTCACTATCAAGATATCCAATGGAACGGGTGAAGCGACAATGCGGGACTCGTCGGGTGGACTACAAAAGCGCAGGGAGGCGGGACCCAGCCGCTTGAGGCCGACCCAATAGTCACCGCACGCGCCCGCCACGAACTCCTCCACCTGCCGGGGGCCACTGCGGCGATCGGGTCAGCTGGTGAGGAGGGTGTTGGCCAGCGTCAGAAGGGCGGCTTCGAGTTCCTCGGCCGACGTTCGCTGGTGCAGGGACCAGTCGTAGACCACGGAGTTCAACGCGCCGATGAGGGCGAGGCCCGCGAAGCGGAAGTCCCGAGGTGGGATCTCGCCGCGGGCGACGGCGGCCTCGCCTTCATGGGTGACCGTGGCGATGATGGCCTCGCGGTACTCCAAGCGGGCCTGTTCCACCTTCGGGCTGGCGCCGACGACCTCCACGAAGCTGACCCGGACCCGGCGGGGGTCGGAGATAATCGTGCGCAGATACGCGCTGAGCGCCGCGACCAGGCGGGCCTCGATCGGGGTCGGTGGGGCCTCGGCGAGCGCGGTCGCTGTGGCGGTGAGGGCGTCCTCGGTGATCTGCGAGTGCAGCGCGATCAGGACCGCTTCCTTGTTGGTGAACTCGTGGTAGAAGTGCCGCGTCGACACCTTCGCCGCTGAGCAGAGCCGGTCGATGGGGGTTGCCTGGTACCCCTCGGTGCCGAACAGGTCGAGCGCGGCTTCCAGCAGGCGCTCCCGGCGGGCGGCGCTGCGTTCTCCCGCGTCTCGGCCGGAGTAGCGGCGCGTCGCAGCCTCTGTCGCAGCCTCTGTCGCAGCCTCGGTCATCGGCTCGGTCATGTCTCCAGCTCTTGTCATCGGTGTCGTGTGCGCCTACGGTAGCCGCCAAGCCCAAAGCGAAAAGGTAGATTTTCGATTATGGAGGGTCGGCCCATGAAACGCACGGCACGTCTGGCATTGCTGGTGTTGGCGGCGGGATCGCTGGTCGGTGGTGCCGTGGTCGCCGTCCCGGCCGCGACGGCGGCGCCGGACGCGGTCGTGGAGCCCGACCTCGACCCGTTCTACCGGCCCGCCCCCGGCTTCGAGGCCGCGCGTCCGGGCACCGTGCTCAAGAAGCGCGACGTCACCGCCGCCGGGCTGCCCGCCCTGCAGTTGCAGGTGCGCAGCAGCGACGCGAAGGACCGGCCGGTCACCGTGGTCTCGACGCTGATCGTGCCGCCCACCCCGTACCCCGGACAGCGGCCGCTGCTGTCCTACCAGCCCGCCACCGACAGCCTCGGCGACCAGTGCAACCCCTCGTACACGCTGCGGACCGGCACCGAGAAGGAAGCCCCGCTGCTGGGCATGGGGCTGGCCAAGGGCTGGGCGGTCGTCGTCACCGACTACCAAGGTCCGCGCGACGCCTACGGAGCCGGGCGGATGGAGGGGCACGCGGTGCTCGACGGCATCCGGGGCGCGATCTCCGTGCCGGAAGCCGGCCTGGCGAAAGCCAAGATTGGCGTCTGGGGCTACTCGGGTGGCGCGCTCGCCTCGGGCTGGGCCGCCGAGTTGCAGCCCACCTACGCGCCGGAACTGCGCATCGCGGGAGTCGCCGCGGGTGGCACGCCCGCCGACCTCGCCTTGGCCGCGAAGACGATGGACGGTGGCCCCTTCTCGGGACTGGGCCTCGGCGCGGTCAACGGCCTGATGCGCGAGTACCCGGAACTGGAGACCCTGCTCAACGACGCGGGCCGCGCGCTGCGGGCCGACATGGACGACATGTGCGTCGGGGAACTGGCCACGAGCTACCCGTTCCGCAAGCTGACCGAGTTCACCACCTCGGCCGACCCGCTGAACGAGCCGGTCGGCCGCGAGGTGTTGGCGCTCAACCGAATGGGCGCGCAGGCACCCACCGCGCCGGTCTACCTCTACCACTCCAAGTTCGACGAGCTGATCCCCTGGACCGCGGGCGACACCGTCCGTCGCGAGTGGTGCGCGAAGGGCACGAAGGTCACGTTCCACACCGACTACCTCAGCGAGCACAACGTCCTCGCGGTCACCGGCGCCCCCGCCGCCGTCGCCTACCTCAGCGCCCGCTTCTTCGGCCTCCCCATCACCGGCGCCTGCTGACCGGACATGGGCTGTGGGTCGAGGGGGCCCACAGCCCACCCCGCGAGTCGCCCCTCCCGGCAAGTGAGTCGCCCCTTCCGGCGACTGAGTTCGACCTTCGCGATGCACGAATGTCGAACTCGCTTGCCGGAGGGGGCGACTCGCTTGCCGGGAGGGGCGACTCGCGGGTGTTTGGGGTGTGGGGAGTGGGGGTGGGGGATACGGTGATCGGGGAGGGTGGCCGACAGGCGGGAGCGCGGGATGCAGGTGGTCCTGTACGTCATGGTCACGCTGCTGGGCCTGGCTGTCGGCTCCTTCCTCAACGTGGTGATCCACCGGGTGCCGCGCGGCGAGTCGGTGGTGAGTCCGGCCTCGCGCTGTCCGAGCTGCGGGAAGCCGGTACGGGCCAGGCACAACGTCCCGGTGCTCGGCTGGGTGGTCCTCAGAGGACGGTGTGCCGACTGCGCCGCGCCGATCGGGGTGCGCTACCCGTTGGTGGAGCTGGGAACGGCGATCGTCTTCCTGGTGGTGGCTGTGCGGATGTGGCAGCTCGGGCTGGTGTCCGCGCTGCCCGCGTACCTGTACTTCGCGGCCGTCGGCATCGCGCTCGCCCTGATCGACCTGGACGTGCGCAGGCTGCCGTCGGCGATCATCCTGCCGTCCTACCCGGTGCTCGCCATCCTCTTGGCGGTGTCCTCAGCGGTGCGCGACGACTGGTGGTCCCTCGGCCGGGCCGGGATCGGCGCCGCCGCCCTGTTCGCGTTCTACTTCCTGCTCGCGCTGGTGTACCCCGCCGGGATGGGGTTCGGCGACGTGCGGCTCTCGGGCCTGCTCGGCGGCGTCCTGGCCTACCTGTCGTGGTCGACGCTGGTCGTCGGCGCGTTCGGCGGGTTCGTGCTGGGCGCGGTGGTCGGCGTCGTGGTCCTCGCGGCCGGACGCGGCGACCGCAAGACCGCGCTTCCGTTCGGGCCGTTCATGATCCTGGGCGCCCTGCTGGCCCTGTTCGTCGCCGAGCCCGTCGCGAACTGGTACCTGGTCACCGTGGGCTGGACCAGCTGAGCACGCTGACTTGTCGTCGACCTGGCAGCGGGCTGACCGGGTCGGCGTCGACGAACGCCACTTTCGCCCGCAGGCTCGGTGTCCCCGTGGTCGGACATTCCCCGGGGGACGGGCAAAGGTAGACGCTGAGGTACACGCTGAAGACGAACCCCGGTGAGTCGTCGGGGACCTCGATGACGGGTCCGCCGTAGGAGAAGCTGCCGGTCAGCTTCACCCACAGGGAGCGGGCGATGACACCGAAGCGGAAGACCTGCTCGGACGCGTTGTTCAGGGTGATGTCGAGAACGGCGTGCGGCGCGTACGTGGTGCCCTGCACGTAGAACTGGTTGTTGGGACTGCCATCCGAGGTCACCATCGCGCACCGGGACGCGTTGCCGAGCCCGGTGTAGGGGGCTGTGGTGACGCAGCCACCGCCGGCGCGGAAAGCCGGTGCCACATAGGTGAGGTCGAGCTGGACGGCGTCGAGGTCCTCGATGGCGTCCTTGTTGTCCAGCGAGACCTTGAGGTCGATCGTGGCGCCGGTGAAGGTGCCTTTGTAGATGGATTCGGCGAGCGAGCCGTCGCGGGCGGCGTCGATGGGGATGGTCGTGGTCTGGAAGAGCGGCGAGCCGAAGCGGCCGACAGCGGAGCCGGTCAGCGCGGCGCCGCCGTTGGGTCGGAAGGTCACCTCCAGGTCGTCCTGGTTGACCAGGTCGGTGTGCCGGTGGGTGACCTTGATGGCCGCCGACTTGAGGACCGACCCGGCCGGGATGGGGGCGGGCGGTGCGAAGCCGCTGACGGAGACGGTCGTGTCGGCGTTCTTCTTCGGCGCCTTCCAGGTCGCGTAGGTGAGGAGGTCCGCGTCACGGAGGGCGGCGGAGGTGGCGGTCGGGTTGAAGCCGCCTTGGGTGGGGACCGCGGTGAGCTTGAGGTCGGTGAGCGCGGTGTCGGTCTCGGCCCCGGACTTCAGCCCATAGATGGCGACCGGTGGTCTGGTGGCGCTGTAGGTGCCGCAGATCTCCGCCTGCCCCGCCTTGACCGCGAGCTGGCTGTCGCCGCCGAAGATGAACTGCACGCCGACCGCGTTGGCGTCCTTGATCGGGTTGTTGCAGGAGCCGGGAATCGTGGGGTTGAGCGGTGGCTGGGCGATCACCTGACCCGCGCCGTTGACCGGGGTGCCCGCGACGAGTTTGCCGGTGTCGATCGTCCAGATGTTGCCGCCCGCCGAGTCGAGCAGGGGATTGGCGTTGGTGCCGGTGTTGTGGAAGTCGAAGTAGTACGCGCCGGGCTTGAACCACCAGACGCTGCCCTTGCAGGGGCTGCCGTTCGCCATCATGTCGGTCAGGGCGTGCGCGTCGTCGTAGTAGCCGGGCTCGAAGGTGATCAGACCCGTCTTCGTGCACGCGGGCAACGCGCGGTGCGCGGGCGCGGCCCCGACAGCGGGCAGGTAGTTCGGGTCCTCACCGAGGGGATTCGCGGGCGCGTAGGGGCACGACGGTGGCGACGGGTCGCTGATGATCGTGCCGGTGCAGCCGGTCCGCCCATAGACGCGGGTGTTCGTGGCCAGGGTTCCATTGACCACATTGATATTGGAGTTCGAGAACACGACGCCGCGCACCCGGAACATCGAGCCGTTCGGCTGCTGGATGTTGACGCCGTCCTCGCCGCCGTGCTTCCCGAGGGTGAGGATCGCGCTGCCCGGCCGGTTGCACATCGACAGCGACGGGCACTGGATCAGGACCCTGGACGGGTCGGCGTCGCAGTCGACCGTCGCCGCCTCCGCTCCCGCGATCCCGTCGAGGTGGAGGTGGTCGCCGTGGTCGAAACAGGTCTGGCCAGGGGAGTTGTTGTAGGTGCTGTTGCGGATGGTGTTGATCGCCGCGGCCATCGCACCGTCCGAGGTGGACGCTGTGGCGCCTTGGTCGCGCAGGGCGATGGTGGTGCGGAAGCTGGTGCCCGAGAAGGAGAGCAGCGAGAGGAGCCCCAGGCTGATCACCACGACCAGGACCAGCACCAGGATCAGCGCGGCACCGCTTTCGTCGTCACGGCGTCTCATGTCTGCCTCCGCTGCCCGTTCAGGCTGATCACATAGGGGTCCGCGTTCGCCGTGGCGACGGTGAAGGACATCGTCACCCGCTGCGGCACGGCCGCGGTGTCACACGCTCCGCCGCAGTCGACGGCGAGCGTCGCCGGGTCGACGTAGTGCGCGACGATGACGTCGGCGACGGTGCCGCCCGAGCACTTGATCCGGTGCAGTTCGCTGACCGGGCCCACCGGCACGAGGTAGTACGCGACCACGTCCACGCTCGACGCGGGCGCGGCGGCGGAGTTGTCCCAGCGCTCCGACAGCAGGCGGATCTTGGCGGTGGGCGTGGCGGCGGTGCCGCACACGTGGCCGCCCGCGTCGAAGGCCGCGTCGAGCTGGATGGACGGCTTGAACGCGACGCCGGTCAGCCCGTGCGCGGCGGCGTAGTCGCGGATACCGACGGTGGACACGTCCTGGCCGAAGTAGGTGGCGCTGATCTGCGAGTCGTGCGACAGCTGCAGGCGGGCCGACGCGCTCGCCGACTGGCGCAGTCCGGCGATGATCAACCCGGCCAGCGGCACGCTGATCACGCCGAGGATCACGATAGCCATAAGGAGCTCGACCAGGGTGAACCCGGCATCATCACGATCGCGGCGAGTCAGGTGCATATCGGCTCCCCAAGGCCGCAGGGCTTGCGGATCACGATGACCCCGCGTTCGGTGGCCCGGCCGTCGTTGCCCGCCACCTGCAGGGTGAGCTGCTGCAACCCGGTGTCGGTCCCGCAGGAGACCTGCCAGGCCGTGCCGTTCCAGTACTTCATCGTGGTGACCGTGGCGGTGTACCCGGTGGGGACGGCGAATCCGGCGGGGGCGGCGTAGGCGCCGGGACCGGCGCACGCGACATATCCGCCGTTGGCGACACTCGTGCGGATGGCCTCGCCGAAGTCGCGGACCATCGTGCCCGCGGTGGACTGCTTGCGGTGCGTGTCGGAGGCGAGCACGCTGGTGGTCAGGCCCGCACCGATCGAGACCGCGCCGATGCCGAGGATCACCACGGCGATCAGCAGTTCGAGGAGGGTCTCACCCCGGTCGTCGGCCGCCATGTCAGGACACCTGGTTGAAGATGCCGTACATCGCCGAGACCAGTGCCACGGCGACGAACCCGACGACCACGCCCATCACCACGATCACCGCGGGTTCGAACAGCGCCGTGAGCTTCTTGAGCTTGTAATCCAGTTCGCCCTCGTAGTACTGGGCGGTGACCTCGAGTTGCGCGTCGAGGGTGCCGGTCTCCTCGCCGACCCGGATCATCTGCCCCGCGGTCGTCGGGAACAGGCCGGTCGCGGCGATGGGCTTGGCCAGCCCCTCGCCTTCCAGGAGGGCCTCGCCGACCCGGGACAGGGCGCCGATGAACACCCGGTTGCGCAGCGACTCGGTGGCGACCCGCAGCGCCTCCGGCAGCGGGACACCCGCGCTGACCATGGAGGACAGGATGCGGCTGAACCGTTCGACCAGGGCGTACTGGATGGTGGAGCCGAGGACGGGCAGGGAGAGGAACAGCTTGTCCCGCGCGTAGCGGCCCCGGGTCGTGCGCACCACGCCGAAGATGATCAGCGCCAGGAGGACGAACCCCGCGCCCAGTGCCCACCACCATTCGGTGAGGAAGTCGGTGACGGCCAGCAGCATCCGGGTGGGCAGCGGCAGGGTGGCGTCGAGGCTGTCGAAGAAGACCTTGAACCGGGGAAGCACGAAGCTGGCCAGCACGATGACGGTGATCAGCGACATGCCCGCGATCATCGCGGGGTAGATCAGCGCGGCCTTGATCTTGCGCTTGGCTTCCAGGTCGCGTTCGAGGTACCGGGCGAGGCGGTCGAGGACGCTGTCGAGCTTGCCGCTGAGCTCCGCCGAGCGCAGGATGCCGCGGTAGAACTCGGGGAAGATCTTGGGGTGGCGGTCGAAGCAGTCCGAGAGCTTCTCGCCGCGGCGCAGCCCGTCCTCCACCTCGCGCATCATCTTGCGCACGGAGGAGTTGTCGGCTTCCTCGCCGAGGGTGCGCACGGCGTCGATCAGCGGCAGACCCGCCTTGATGAACGCGCCGAGCTGCCGCGACAGGTGCATGACCTCTTCGCGCTTGACCCGCGGCGCGGTCAGCTCCCTCTTGAGCACACTGGTCTTCTCGACGACCTGGATGTCGCGCAGTTCCTGTTCGTAGAGGGCGAGTTCGGCGGCTTCGCGCGTGTCGGCCTTGTGGGTCCCGGTGGTCGGACTCCCGTCGGGACGCGTCGCGCTGTAAGCGAATTTGGCCATGTCAGCTCCCGATCACGTAAACGGAACGCAGGACCTCGGCGACCGTGGTCACACCGGCCTCGACGAGGTGCGCCGCGGCCTCGGACAGCGTGCGCATGCCCTCGTAGCGGGCCAGCTTGCGGAACTCCTCGTGCGACGCGCGGGAGAGGATCAGGTCCCGGATCGGTTCGCTGACCGGCATCATCTCGTAGACGCCGATGCGCTCCAGGTAGCCGGTGTTCGCGCAGAAGTTGCACCCGGCGCCGCGCACGAATCCGTCCTTCGGCGGCGCCCCGCCGACCGAGTCGAGGAACACCAGTTCCTCTTTGGACGGTTGGTAGTACTCGGTGCAGTAGGTGCACACCCGGCGCACCAGGCGCTGGGAGAGCACCGCGGTGACCGAGGAGGCGATGAGGAAGTTCTCGATCCCCATGTCCAGCAGGCGGTGCAGCGCCGCGGCGGCGTCGGTGGCGTGCAGCGAGGAGAGCACGAAGTGGCCGGTGAGCGCGGACTGCACGGCGATGCGGGCGGTCTCCACGTCGCGCACCTCGCCGACCAGGATGATGTCCGGGTCCTGCCGCAGGATCGACTTGAGGCCACCGGCGAAAGTGATGCCCGCCTGCTCGTTGATCTGGATCTGGTTGATCGACGGGAAGGTGTACTCGACCGGGTCCTCGATGGTCATGATGTTGCGGTCCGGGCTGTTGATCTCGCCGAGGGACCCGTAGAGGGTGGTGGTCTTGCCGCTTCCCGTCGGGCCCGCGCAAATCACCATGCCGTACGGCGAACGCAGCAGCGCGGCGTAGCGCTTGGCCATCTCGGCGGGCATGCCGAGCTGTTCGAGGCGGAACAGCGGGCGACTCTTGTCCAGCAGCCGCAGCACGACCTTCTCGCCGCCGACGACGGCGGTCGTCGACACCCGGATGTCGACCGCGCGGCCCTCGACGTCCATGCTGATCTGCCCGTCCTGCGGGCGGCGGCGCTCGACGATGTTCATCCCGCCGATGATCTTGATTCGGCTGACGATCGCCGGGCCCATCGACTCGGGCAGGTCGAGCACGTCGTGCAGGGCGCCGTCGATGCGGAAGCGAATCCTGATCCGCTCCGGCTGCGGTTCGATGTGGACATCCGACGCCCGGTCCCGCAGGGCCTGGGTGATGATGAGCTGCACGACCTGCACGACCGGCGCCTCGTCGTTGGCCGAGACCGCCGCGACCGTCCGGGCCGCGGTCTTGCGCAGCACGTCGCGGGCCTCGAAGTCCTTGACCCGCGAGTCGATGCCGGTCAGCGCCCGGTAGGTGGCGCCGATGACGTGCAGGATGTCCTCGCGCCGGGCCACCTTGACGGTGAACGGCATCCCGGCGGCGGCGCGCAGTCCATTGAGGACCGCGTCGGACGGGTCGGCGACCGCGAAGGCCACCCCGTTGCCGGTCTTGAGCTGCACCGCGACCAACTCGCGCGCGGTCGCTTCCTTGATCAGGGCGGTCGCCGCGGGCTCGGGGGTGACCGAGCGCAGGTCGACCTCCTGCAGCGGGCGCTGCCCCCGCGCCTTGGCGTGTTCGGCCGCGGCGTCGGCCAGGCTGCCCGTCATCGGCTGGTCCACGGGTTCCGGGACGGGAGTGTCGGTGCGCTTGCCCAGTCTCATGACGCCACTCCTGCGCGCAGTCGGGGGACTTCGACGTCCTTGGGGTAGAGGCTGCGGGCGACGGCCTCGTCGTAGCTGATCTCGCCGGACGCCACCAGGTCGTTGAGCGACTGCTCGAAGGTGAACATGCCCTCGCGCCTGCCGGTGATCAGCGAGTTGCGCAGCTGGTTGGTCTTGCCTTCCTTGATCAGGTTCCGGATCGCGGAGTTGGCGACCAGCATCTCGAAGGCGGCGATGATGCCGCCGTCGACGCGGGGGATCAGCCGCTGGTAGACGACGCCGGTGAGGGCGGCGGCGAGCTGCACGCGGACCTGGTCCTGTTGGCCCGCGGGGAAGACGTCGATGATGCGGGCCAGCGCCTGTGAGGTGTCGTTGGTGTGCAGTGTGGAGAAGACGAGGTGACCGGTCTCGGCGATGGTCAGGGCGAAGCGGATCGAGTCCAGGTCGCGCATCTCGCCGACCAGCACCACATCGGGGTCCTCACGCAGCGCGCTGCGCAGGGCGTCGGGGAAGGACGCGGTGTCGCTGCCCACCTCACGCTGGTTGACCGCGGACCGCTTGTGCTGGTGCACGTACTCGATCGGGTCCTCGATGGTGATGATGTGGCAGGCCCGGTCGCTGTTGATCCGGTCGATCACCGAGGCGAGCGTGGTGGACTTGCCGGAACCGGTCGGCCCGGTGACCAGGACCAGACCCTGGTGCGCCCGGGCGAAGTCGCCGAGGACGGGCGGCAGTCCGAGTTCCTCCATGGACGGGATCTCGCGGGGGATCATCCGCAGCGCGATGGTGGTGTCGCCGCGCTGGGTGAACGCGTTGCCGCGGACCCGGCTTTCATTGCGCCAGCTGAAGGAAAAGTCGTATTCGCGGGTCTGCGCCCACTGCCGCCACTGCTCCGCGGTCAGCAGCTCGGCCAGCAGCGTGTCCGTGTCGGCCGGGGTGAGCACGGGCTCCTCGGGGGCGGCGTGCAGTGAACCCTGGATCCGCAACTGGGGTGCCATGCCCGCGGTGAGCAGCAGGTCGGTGCCACCGGCCTGCCAGACGGCGTCGAGCAGCAGGTCGACATGGCTGCCGAGAGCGGGACCGTGCATGACAACCTCCGGATTCCGGTTCGGGTTGGGGGTGGGAGGGCCGCCGCCCCTGCGCAGCGGCCCTCCCAGGCGGACCTACGGCGCGGTGCAGGCGCCGATGGCGGTCACGACTCCCGTGTTGGCGAAGGTGATGGTGTAGTCAGGGCTGGACGGCTGGCTGTGGAGGAAGCGGTTGACGCCAGTGGTCAGTGCGTTCCAGTCGTTGGCCGCCGGGTACGCGGACAGCTTCGCGTAGTGGGCCTCCAGGGCGACCTCGACGGTCTTCACGTCGGCCTTGCAGGCCGACTCCTTGCCTCTGTCCTGGATGCCGTTGACGGCGAAGACGACGATTCCCGCGAGGACGCCGAGGATCACGATGACCATCAGCAGTTCGATGAGGGTGAAGCCCTTGTCGTTCTTGCGAGCCTGCTGGAGTCTGTCGAGCATTGCGTTCATGGTGTTCTCCCTGATGTGTGTGGTGGCTATGTCTTGCTAGGAAACGTTTTCGGACACCTCCTCGCCGCGAATCCGCGTGTCGGCGAACCGACGGACCGCGGTGCTGAAGGGGTGCTTGGGGGAGGACTCGGTGAGCGGCACGCCCCGGTTGATCGAGGCGGCGAGCTCCCAAGTGGACGGAAGGTAGGCGGCGATCGGGTTGCGCAGGATCGCGTCGATGTCCGCCGCCGTCAGGCCGGTCTCGGCGTCGGCGCGGTTCACCACGATGGCCCGGGTGTGCTGCCGGATCGAGAGCAGGTCGAGCATGTCGAGGGTGACCCGCAGGTGCGTCAGCGCGGGCCGCTCCGGCGTGGTCAGCAGGACCCGGTGGGTGGACAGGTCGAGCGCGGTCAGCACGTGCGCCGAGAGCCGGGGCGGGGTGTCGACGACGATGTAGTCGTAGCGGGTCGACAGCAGGATCAGCAGGTCGCGCACCAGCGTGGCGGGCATCCGCTCGGCGTCGCCGGGCCGGGCGGGGGCGGGCACGCAGTCCAGTCCGGGGCGGTAGGCGGCCAGGGGCATGGTCACCCAGACCGTGTCGCCGACCGACAGCGTGCCGCGGGGCCGCAGCGACAGGGTGGTGGCGATGTCGCCGTAGGCGAGGTCGAGGTCGACGAGGCAGACCCGGTGGGCCGCGGCGTGCAGCGCGACGGCCAGGTTGGTGGCGAACGTCGTCTTGCCGCAGCCGCCCTTGGGGGCGAACACCGTGATGATCTGGCCGTGTCCCGTCATGTCGTCTCACCTCCTCGCCGGATGACGAGAAGCGTGGGCCGGACGGGGGTGTCGGCGGCATCGGGCGATCGGCCGGACGGTGGCTGCCCGACGGGCCGACGGTGACGGCCCACCGGTCGACACTTGTCGGCCGATCGACCGACAACGGGGCCGGATGATCACCCTCAGTAGGGACTTTGGGCCTGGTTAGGGCCGAATGTGTAACTCCGGGGGCCGCCTGGCCGAAAGGTAGTTGAATCCTTAAACAGCCTGTTCGGATCGGGGTCGGAACCGGCAGACCGGGAGGAACGATGTCGATCCGCCTTGCCGTCGTCGACGGACATCCCCTGACCCGCTACGGGCTGGCCGGACTGGTCGCCGACCACGCCGACATCGAGATCGTCGCCGAGTGGGACTCCGTGGCCGCCGCCCGCGCGATAGTCGACGTCCGGCCGACCGTGGTGACGATCGATGTGGACCTTCCCGACGGCGACGGACTCCAGCTGGCCCGCGAGTTCCGCGACCGCGACCCGGACCTCGGCATCGTGGTGCTCACCTCCAGCGCCCGCGACGACATCCTGTTCCGCGCCCTGGACTCCGGGGTCTCGGCCTTCGTGGGGAAGACGGCGCCCATGCCGGAGGTGCTGGGCGCCATCCGCCACGCCGCCGTGGCGGCGACGTCGTTCACCGCCACCGGCCTGATCCACGCCCTGGCCCGCAAGCGCGAGACGGAGACCCGGTTCGCCCTGAGCCCCCGCGAGCGCGAGGTGCTCCTGCTGCTGCGCGACGGCCTGTCGGTGCCCGCGATCGCGCGGTCCACCTACGTGAGCCCGTCGACGGCCAAGACGTACGTGGCGCGCCTCTACGAGAAGCTCGGCGCCAACAACCGCGCCCAAGCCCTCATGACCGCCCTACGCCACGGCCTGATCCACAACGACGAACTCCCCGCGGTCATCTGACACACGCGAGTCCCCACCCCACGACGATGAGTTCTCATCTCGGGCACACCTGAGATGAGAACTCATCGTCGGGACGTGGGGACTCGCGGTCAGCAGTCCCAGGCGGTCTGCGCGGTGCGGGTGCCCGTCGACAGGTCGAGGCCGCCCCAGGCGCGGGTGCAGACGCCGGTGGTCGCGACCGGGACGGAGACGATCTCCCGGGTGGGTCGGGCGGCGCTGCGGAAGCCGAGGGCCTGGCCGCCGGAGTTCGCGGTGATGATGCCCGCCTTGACGTGGTACGACTTGCCGGTGTCGAAGAAGCTCTGCCACACGTACACGTACGACCAGTTCTTCGGGGTGCCGTCGCACACGCCGTAGTACTGCTTGACGCTGGCGATGTTCGCGCCCGCGCCGTTGGTCACGTAGGCGGTGGAGCCGAGCTGGCGGGCACCGGTGCAGCCCGCCGGGATCTTGTCGGCGGCTTGGGCGGTGCCTGCGAGGCCGAGGACGCTCAGGCTCGCGAGACCGGCGGCGAGCAGCAGCGAACGTAACTTCATGTGGGAGTTCCCCTCTGGTGAAGCGGCCACGGGCGACCCGCCCGCGGTCGGTACGCGGGGACGATCGCAGCCCGCTGCGGCGATGTCAACGGTCTGTCTGGGCAGGTAGGACCAGGTCGGCCGACTCGGGGGACGGTTTTCGAGTCCGCGGCCAAGCCCGTCATCAGGTCAGGCGAGGAACCCCTATTCCGCCATCGTTCCGCGGTCCTTCACCCGCCGGTGGGCATCGCGGCGCCCGCTTCCGTGATGCTGTCTTCGCCCAACTTGTATATACAGGACGGAGACCGGACATGACCCCCACCGACGACGTATCCCGCAGGCGCTTCCTCGGCTTAGGCGCCGCGGCGGGCGGGCTCGCCGCGGTGAGTTCGCTGCTGCCGCCCTCGCTGCTGCGGGCCATGGCCGAGACCCCGGTTCGCGCGGGCGGCCTGGCCGCCGTCGAGCACGTGATCGTGCTGACGCAGGAGAACCGGTCGTTCGACCACTACTTCGGCTCACCAACGCCGCCTATTCCTACGACCACCAGGGATACGACTGGACCACCTACCCCGAGCGGCTGCAGGCGGCCGGGGTGTCGTGGCAGGTGTACCAGGAGTGGGACAACTTCAACGACAACGCGGTCGAGTACTTCGCCGTGTTCAAGCGGATCGGCACGAAAGCCCTGTCGAAGGTGAAGGGCAAGTTCGGCACCACCGAGGAGTTCTACTACGCGCTGTTCGACAAGTCGCCCTCGGCGCGGAAGAAGATGCTCGACCAGTTCGCCGCCGGCCTGGCCACCCTGACCCCGGCCGAGCGCGTGCTGTTCGACCGCGGGATGTACCGCAGCGAGCCGGACACGCTGGTTCCCCGGCTGCGCGCCGACATCGCCGCGGGCACCCTGCCCGCGGTGAGCTACCTCGTGCCGACCGCGGCCCTGTCCGAGCACCCCGGCTCGTCGACGCCGGTGGGCAGCGCGAACCTGATCTACCAGGTCCTCGACGCGATCGCGTCCAACCCGGACACCTGGTCCAAGACCGTGCTGCTGATCAACTTCGACGAGAACGACGGCTACTTCGACCATGTGCCCGCGCCGGTCCAGCAGCGCCCGGGGTCCGGCGCGTCCGACGACTGGTACCAGGGCCGGGCGATCGGACTCGGCCCGCGCGTGCCGATGACCGTCGTCTCGCCCTGGACCATCGGCGGCCATGTCGACTCCGAGATCGCCGACCACACGTCGGTCATCCGCTTCCTCGAGCGGGTCACCGGTGTCGTCGAGCCCAACATCAGCCCGTGGCGCAGGCAGCTCTGCGGCGACCTCACCGCGGCGTTCGACTTCGCCGTCGCGGGCACCCGCCCGGCGCTCGACCAGCCGGGCCCGATCCCGCCCGCGATCACCCGCTGGCGCCCCACGCCACCGGCCCAGGGCGTGCTGCCCGCACAGGAGCCCGGTCGCCGACCCGCCCGCGCCTTGCCCTACCAGCCAAGGGTTTCCGCAGTCGTCGAGGCGGGGACGCTGCGGCTGGCCCTGGCCGACACCGGGACCGGCGCGAGCCACTTCGCGATCTATCCGTACTCCGGTGAGTTCGCCCACCCGGAGCACCGCGATGTCGCGACCGAGCACGTCGAGCCGATCACCGTCCCGGCAGCCGGCTACCGGTTGGCCGTCCAGGGGCCGAACCGGTTCTGGTACGAGCTGGCGGGAACCGCGACCGGCGCGGCGGCGGGCGTGGCCGTGCGATCCCCGCACCTGCCCGCCGGTGGCGGAGCCGCCATCGAACTGTCCAACACGGGCGCCTCGGAGGTCACGCTGACGCTGACGGCGGCGCGCTACGGCACGTCGAGCCGGACCGTCACGCTGGCCGCGGGCGCGAGCACCTCCGTGGTGTGGCCGACCGACGGCGGCTGGTACGACGTCGAGGTGACCGCGGCGCAGGACCCGACCTTCCGCAGGCGCCTGACCGGCCGGGTCGAGGACGGCGCTCCGGGCGTCACCGCCTGATCGGCTCGGGGCGGGCGGGCACACCGTCCGCTCGCCCCGTTCGGCCATTTGGGTGGAGCGCCCCAGCAAACGGGGGACGATGATCGTTTCCGATGTTCGATGCTGCGCCCACTGGTAGCTTCCCGGCCAAGACCGCTCACCGGGGCGGGTGATCATCGGGAGTTGACGTGCCAGGCGATCGGCGGCACCGCGGTGGATCCGGCTGAGCTGGCCGGGCAGTGGGCGGGGGCACTGAGCCGGTTACCGGCCACTGGGGACAGTGTCGGGCGGGAGTTGACGGGACCGGTCGACCGGCTGGTCCAGGCGCTGGGCGCCGACCCGTTCGACGCCGACGCCGCCACCGAGGTCGGGGTCCGGCTGGTCGAGACGGTCACCGCGGCCCTGGCAGGCGGAGCCCGGCTGGCCGCCGTCGAGCGGACCCTGGCCACCAGTGAGGCACGCTCCGGCGCGCTGTTCCGCTCGGCCGCGGTCGGCCTGCTGGTCAGCGCCCGCGAGGGCGTGGTGACCGAGGTGAACGCCGCCGCCTCGCGCATTCTCGGACGCCGAGAGGACGAACTGGTCGGCGTCCCGCTCGCCGAGCTGGTGCATCCGCGGGAACGCGACGCCGTCCTGGCCTGCTACACCGAACTGCTCGACAACGGCGAGGAATCCAGGCGGCTGCGGGAAAGAACCCGGCTCCTGCGCGCCGACGGCGACCCGGTCTGGGTGCACCTGGCGGTCTCGGTCCTGCGTGACACCGCCGGGCGACCGGACTCGCTGGTCACCCTCGTGCAGGACGTGTCCCATGTGCACCTGCTCGAACAGCAGCTCAGCTACCAGGGGACGCATGACCCGCTCACCGGGCTGGCCAACCGGCACGCGTTCATCGGCAAGCTGGAGGAGTCGCTAGGCGGCACGACACCGGCTTCGGTGCTGCACCTCAACCTCGACGCGTTCTCGGTGATCAACCACGGCCTCGGCTGGAAAGTCGGCGACGAGCTGCTGCGGGCGGTGGCGGCCAAGCTGACCGAGGTCCTGGGTGACGACCCCGCCTGCGTGGCCCGGTTCGGCGCCGACGAGTTCGCGGTGCTGCTGCGACCCGGCCCGGACGTCGCCGCGCTGGCCCAGCGGATCAACGCCGCCCTGGCCGAGCCGACCTATGTGGACAGTCACGGGGTCGCGGCGTCGGCCACCATCGCCGTGGCCCGCGACATCGCGCCCGGCACCGACCCGGTGGAACTGTTGTGCGCCACCGCGATCGTGCTGCGCACCCTGAAGTCACGCGGGCGCGGGCAGTGGGGCCTGGTGGACCCGGCGGTCGACCGTACCCGCCGCGCCCAACTCCGACTCGCCGCCTCCGTACCCGGCGCGTGGGAGGGCGGCCAGATCCAGGTGTGCCACCGCCCGATCGTCGCGCTCGCCGACCGCCGGGTCGCCTCGGTGCAGGCGTCGCTGCGGTGGCTGCACCCGGAACTGGGCCTGCTCGACCACCGGGCGTGCCTGCGGGCGATCGCCGAAACCGGCTTCGGCCTGCGCATCGGCCGCTGGCTGCTCGGCGAAGCGGCCCGACAGGTGGCGGCGGCCGGCCCGGACGCGCCCCGGCTGTACCTGGAACTGACCAAAGAGGAGGCGGTCGACCCAGACTTGGTCGCCTGGGTGCGCACCGCCCTTGCCGACGCGGGCCTGGCCCCTGGTCGGCTTGACCTCGGGTTCCCGGTGCTCGCTTTGCACGCGCCCGACAATCCGGCTGAGGACAACCTGGAAGTGTTGGCAGAATTGGGGATCGGGATCGTCCTGTATGGATATGGGGCGGCCAGCCGTGACCTGACCTATTTGGACTCGCTGCCGCTGCGGGCCGTCCGGCTGGTGAGTTCGGTGGCTTCCTGGGTTTCGGCGAACTCGGAGTCGGGGTTGCCTGCTGTGATGGCGGCTCGGGGGCTTGTTCCGTTGGTGCGGGCTTCTGGGCTGTCGATGATTGTGGGGAGTTTGCGGACGGCCCAGGAGGTCGCGTGGTGGGCTGAGGTTGGGGTGGATTTGGGGGAGGGGGCGGTGTTCGGTGAGCCTGGGGGGTTGGCTGAGGTGATCCGGCTCTGACGCGTGCTGGCTGCGCATGTGGTTTGCCGGCTGGCTTTTGCCTGGGGGCCTGTTTGGGTGGTTCGCCTTGATTTGGGGACCCCGGAAATGGGCCTGCGCGGGTAAAGCGGGCAGGATAGGGAAACTGCCCCGCGCCGCGAAAGTTTAGGCCCATTTCACCCCAAATCAAGGCGAACCACCCAAACAGGCAGTTGGGATCGGCCCCTAGCGTTTCGGGGGGTGGGGGTGGGTGGCCCGTTGCGAAGCTGGGGCGTGGGTGGGGCATTGCGAACGGGGGCGTGGGCGGGGCATTGCGAACGGGGGCGTGGGCGGGGCATTGCGAACGGGGGCGTGGGCGGGGGCATTGCGAATCAGGGGGCTGGAGGGTCGTTGCTCGCCCGCATGTCGTGGCGCTGATGTGGAACCGATCGTGGGTGGGCGGTGTAGACCTACTGACAGGACGCACCGACTAGGAGTGGCGATCAGCGACGCGGAGGCCGTGGCCAGGGTGCGCGCCGGGGATTCCGGCGCGTATGGCGAGCTTGTGCGCGCCCATGCCGGTGTCGCGCTGCGCGTCGCGGTGTTTCTTGGGGCCGGGGCGGACGCGGAGGATGTGGTGCAGGAGTCGCTGGTGAAGGCGTATCGGGCGCTTGGCGGCTTTCGTGCGGACGCGCCGTTTCGGCCGTGGCTGCTGCGGATCGTCGCCAACGAGACCCGTAACGCGCAGCGGTCCGCGAAGCGGCGGGGTGTCACTGAGGCCGCCGCCGTGCTGCCCGAGCCGGTGGCGGACCCTGAGCTGTCGGCCGAGGCCCGGGCCCGGCGCGCCGAGTTGCTGGCCGCGCTTGAGGTGTTGCCCGAGCCCTACCGGCTGGTGGTGACCTGCCGATACCTGCTCGACCTCGACGAGCGGGAGACCGCGACCGTGCTCGGCTGGCCGCGCGGCACGGTGAAGTCGCGGCTGTCGCGGGCGCTGCGCAAGCTGCGTGTGTCGCTGGAAACGGACCTCGCCCATGACTGAGCCCATGACTGACCGGCTGATCCGCGAACTCCGCGCCCTCGGGGACGACCTCCCGTCGCCCGACCCCACCGACGCGCTCACCGCCGCCGTCCTGGCCCGGGTGGCGACCGAGCCGGTCCCCGCGCGGGCCACGTTGGTGCGCCGGGTCGCGTGGTGGCTGCGGGCCCGGTGGCGGGCCCTCGTGTCGCTGCTGACCGGGCTGGTCCTGGTCGCCGCGCTCACCCCGCCGGTGCGCGCGGCCGTGGCGCAGTGGCTCGGGATCGGGGCCGTCGAGGTCCGCACGTCGAGCGGTGCGCCCCCGTCGACCGCCCCGCCGCCGCCGACCGCGGCCCGCGGGATCAGCGTCGAGCAAGCGCGGGACCTGGTGGCGTTCGATGTCGTCGTGCCCGCCGAACTGGGGACGCCGACCGGGGTGGAGGTGTCCGCCGACCGGGCCGTGGTGTCGATGAGCTGGCCGGGCGTTCGCCTCGACCAGATCGGCGCGCGGCTGGCCCCGTACTTCATCAAAACCGTCTACGACGAGGTCGAGTTCACCACCGTGCGCGGGTCGGACGCGTTCTGGCTGCCGAGTGCGCACGAGGTGGTCGTGCAGTCCGCCGACGGCTCCCAGCGCCGCGAACCAGCCCGCCTCGCGGGCCGCACCCTGCTGTGGCAGTCCGGCGGTGTGACGCTGCGGCTCGAAGGCGACCTCGACCGGGAACGCGCGGTCGCGATCGCCGAATCGGCGCGCTGAAACGGGAACCGCGCGGCGGTGGCCGGTGTATCCCCACCAGTCACATCCTGAGGAGGCACCGCCATGCGCGCGACTGTTCTGACTCTGCTCACCGTGATCGGCTTGCTGGTTCTCAACGCCGGTCCCGCGGCCGCGGGCGGCCCGACGAGCGTGCTGCTGACCATGCCCGAGAACCAGCGGGCGGCGGCGCTCTACCACTCCGACTCCGCCTACACCCGCCTCGACGGCGCGCTCAGCGGCGGTGCCACCGCGTCCCCGCAGGAGTCCAATTCGTACATCACCGCCACCTGGCTGATCCACGACGTGGACGTCTGGCGGACCGACCGGATCTACCTGACGCCGTCCGGCCCGGTGATCGAGACCAGGACCACAAGGGGAACCGAGCAGGGCATCTGGGACGTGCCCGCGACCTGGCACACCAGTTCCTCGCCCAAGGAACTCATGGCCTTGTTCGCCTCGTTGGGACTCACCTCGGGCAGCTCGACAGCCCGGATAGCGGAGGCCGCCGCGCAGCCCCCGGCCGCGCCGACGCCGGTCGAGCCGGTCGCGGATGTCAAGTGGGAGTGGGGGATCGGCGGACTCATCGCGGGCGCGCTGCTCACCGTGGGCGCAGTCCTGGTGCGTCCGCGCCTGCGGGGACTGCCCCAGCTCAGCAGGCCGCGGCCCGCTCCGCCGCTCCCGTGATGTTGCGGGCCATCCCGCCGAATACGACACCGTGGAACGGCGCGATGCCCTTCCAGTACGCCTGACCCGCCAGCCCGTGCGGCTCGAACACCGCGCGCTGGCGGTAAAGGGCGCCACCGTCCGCCGTCGGCTCGACGCACAGCTCGAGCCACGCGCGGCCGGGAACCTTCATCTCCGCGCGCAGGCGCAGCATCCGCGGCCGCTCCAGGCGTTCCACCGCCACCAGTCCAGCGCCTCGCCCACGTGCAGCCGCCTCGGGTCGCGCCTGCCGCGGCGCAGGCCCACGCCGCCGGTGAGCCGGTCGATCAGGCCGCGGACCGACCACGCCAGCGGGAACGAGTACCAGCCCCGCTCGCCGCCGATCGACTCGATGACGTCCCAGAGCGCCTGCGGGCTCGCCGATGTCGGGTGTTCCCGGATGTCCTCGTACACCGAACCGCCGGACCACTCCGGGTCTGACGGCAGCGGATCGGAGGGGGCGGTGGGCCAGGCCGCGTCCGACCAGCGGGTGGGCACGTCGGCGTTGCGGATGCGGGCCAAGGCCAGTTCGACGGCCCGCTCGTAGTGCAGCAGGCCGGGTTCCGGGTCGGGGATGTACTTCTCGATGTCGTGGTCGCGGCACACCACCTCGTGCACGACCGACTCGATCAACGGGATGGCGATGCCGCGCGGCACCGGCGTCACCAGGTTGACCCACTGCGCCGACAGCCACGGCGTGAGGACGGGGACGGGCAGCACCACCCGTCGCACCAACCCGGCGACGACCGCGTAGCGGCGCATCATCTGCAGGTAGGTGAGCACATCCGGCCCACCGATATCGAACGCCCGCGACACGCTCTCGGGCAGCTCGGCCGCGGCGACGAGATAGTGCAGCACGTCGCGCACGGCGATCGGCTGGATCCGGTTGCGCACCCAGCGCGGCGTGATCATCGCGGGCAGCCGCTCGGTCAGGTAGCGCAGCATCTCGAAGCTGGCCGACCCCGACCCGATGATCACCGCCGCCTGCAGCACGGCGGTCGGCACGCCGCTGGCGAGCAGAATGTCGCCGACCTCCGCGCGGGATCCCAAGTGGTCGGACAGGTCACCGGACTCGGGCAGAATCCCGCCGAGATAGACGATCCGCGCCACACCCGTCTCCCGGGCGCAGTCGGCGACCACCTTCGCCGCCCGCCGGTCGATCTCGACGAAGTTCGCCCGGTTGAGTGAGTGGACGAGGTAGTACACGACCTCCTGGCCCGCCATCGCGGCCCGCACCTGAGCACGGTCGGTGACATCACCTTGGACAACCTCGATGGCGTCGCGCCAGGGCACTTCGGCGAGTTTGTCGGGTGTCCGGGCCACCGCCCGGACCTGGTGGCCCGCCTCAAGCAACGCGGGCAGCAGCCGCCCACCGATGTAGCCGGTCGCGCCGAACACCACACATCGCATCAGCCGATTCTGGGTGCGGCGCTCATGGGCCGCACAGTGAACTCACCCAGCGAACACACCGCCGTCTACCTCCGAATAGGCGTCCAGCCGCTAGCCGCGCAGGGGCCAAGGCGGGATCGGGGGTTCCTCCGGGGTCGCCTCGTGACCGGGCTCCCCAGGAGTGCGCCGGTCGCGTTTCAGCGCGGCCTCATGAAGATGTCGCCGCCCGCCCGTCAGCTTCCGCGTCTCGCGTTCCAGCTCCCGGAACGGCTGGTAATACGTGTCGTCGTATTCCTCGACAACCTGAAAAGTCCACCGTCCATACAGAACGTTGCGCCCCAACAGTTCCCGCCGCAGCCGCTCCGCCACGTCCCGATGCCCGGCGCATGCCAGCAGGTCTATCGCCTTCTCCACCTTGAAGTCGGCTGACCCCGTGAGCTGATGGAAGGCGTACAGGTGGCCGCGCGCGATCTCGGTGGTCTCCAGTGCCTCGGTCAGCTTCCCGACCGCCTCCACCGTGGCCGCGTCTACTGATTCTTCTGTGTCCGCCATGCCGGGAGTACTACCCCGAAACCCGCCCGGCCCCACATCCGCGCTCGGTGACACACCCCGGCCCCGGTTTTGCCGGATACGGACAACATTCGCCGGGCGGGACACACCGACCGTTGCTCACCGTGTCCGGCCGGTGCGACAGTCGACCAGTGAACAGTCGTACTCCGAGTTCGAGTGAGACCCAGCCCGCGTCCGAGTACCGCCCTGGCGGGCAGAGCTTCCGGGCGGCCGTGATCCGGTGGCTGTGCCGGATCTTCGTGCGGCCGACGCTCGCGTGGTGGCCGTTGCGGGGGCCGCTCTCGAAGATGATGCCGCTGGTCAATCTCGCACTGCGGGTCGTGCCCCGGCTGCGGGAGACCGAATGCGAGCACGTCGACGGTGGCACCTGGCGGGCCGAGTTCGTCCGCCCGCGTGGGGCCGCCGACTCGGTCGCCGCCATTCTCTACCTGCACGGGGGAGCCTTCCTGTTCTGTGGCCTGGCGACCCACCGGCGGATCGTGGAGCGGCTGGCGCTGCGCACCGGGCTGCCGGTGCTGTCCGTGGCCTACCGGCACCTGCCCAAGGGCCGCCTCGACGAGTCCCTCGCCGACGCCGCCGAAGCGGTGCGCTGGCTGCAGACCCGCGGTATCGCCCCGGACAAGGTCGTCTGCGTCGGTGACTCCGCGGGCGGCCACCTGGCCTTCGCGCTCGCGCTGAACGCCCCGGCCGCGGGCCTGCCCCGGCCCGCGGGGGTCGTCGGCCTCTCCCCATGGCTGGACTTCGACAGTGTCACCAAGCTCGGGCACCGCAACGCCCGCTCGGACGTCTTCATCCCGGCCCGCAGGCTCTCGCGGGTCGGGATGCTGTGCGCGGGGAACGGCACCGAGATCGACCCAGTCCGCTCGCCGGTCAACGGCGACCTGTCGTGCCTGCCACCCGTCCTCATCCAGTGCGCGGAGGACGAAGTCCTGCGCTGCGACGCGGAACTCATGGCCGAACGCCTGAGCGCGGCCGGGGTCGAGCACCGGCTGCAGATCTGGCAGGGCCAGGTGCACGCTTTCCCTGTGCTGGGCCATGTCCTGCCCGAAAGCAGCGCCGCCCTCGACGAGATCGCGACCTTCACCACCGTGGTCCTGGCGGGCTCGGCGAACGCCGCCTGAGGCGCGCGGGCGGGCGCGCGATTGAATGTGCCACCCAGGCTCCCGCCCGAGGGAGACCCGACATCGGAGGCCACGTGTCCGACGCGACCCGAGACATCGAACGCATCTACTCCACCCCGGACGTCGTCGCGAAGCTGCGCCGGCTCGCCGACGCCCTGGAGTCCGAGACGTCGTTCCGGATCCAGATCGCGGGTGAGCGCATCCGCGTCCCGGCGCGCGCCCAGTTCTCCATCGAGCACGAGCGCGGCGACGGGGAAGAGGAGATCGAGTTCCAGCTCAAGTGGACGCACGAAGAGGCCGACGACGACGCCGACGACGAGTCGGTGGTCTAGGAACATCGCGTGGCGGGCGGCGATCCGTCGCCCCCCACGCGGTATCTCCATCAGTGGGTTGACACAACCTCCACTCGGAGCTATAAGAATAGGGAAGACAGCTTCAGGAACCTGGCGGTCCCGCAGGAGTGTTTTCCGATGGCTGAGCAAAGGGAACGACCCGATCGCGTGGGCGAGGCATTCGCCGAGTTGGTGCTCGCCGACCGGACATTCCTGCGGGCGGAGTTCGACGCCATCGTGGCCGCCAACTTCGATCCGTCCGCCTTCCCGAGCCCGACCAGGCCGAGCGTTCCCGCTCCACGGCCCCCGCACGCGAATCCAGTCCATCTCACCCCAGTTCGCAAGGTCGCCGGGAGTGTCGTCGAGCGTGGCGCGCGGTGGGTTCGCCAGCGTTCCCCTCCGGTCGGGTGAGGATGACCGTCGACCCCGGCTGCCACGTCACCGCGGCCGGGGTCGACGGCGCTCAGCCCCCGCAGGTCCCATCCCGTGACGTCCGGAGGCCATGATGGCCCGCATCCGCCGACCCCGGCAGGCAGGCGCCCCGAGGGCGATCGCCCCAGCGGCGAGCGCCGCGATGGCAGGCGCCGCCGACGGCATCGCCGCGGCTGTGCGCGAGCGCCGCGCGGCCGACCACGACGAACTGCGCGAGAGCGGCTGGCAGCTCACCCGGCTCACCGGTGGCCTGGCCGACGTGGTCGCCCTCCTCGCCACGGAGCTGGCCGACCACGACCGGCACCGGCTGCTGCGCGGACACGACGGCGGCGACCCGGCGCCCGCGCTGGCTACCGCCTCCCGCGAGCTGACGGAACTGCGCCAAGCGCTCGAGGCTGCCGAGCGTGCCGCCCGCGAGTACTACACCGCGCTGAGCGGGCTCACCGTCGACGTGGACCTCACCGGGTGAGCCATGCACCGCCGGACCCAGGACCCGTACGCGGTGCTCGGCGTCGACCGCGACGCCGCTCCCGCCGAGATCGCCGCCGCCTACCGGGCGCTCGTGCGGGAACTGCACCCGGACAACCAGCACCCCAGCGACCCGGAGCGCCTCGCCCAGGTCGTCACCGCCTACCAGGCGCTGCGGGCCCGCCGACGAGCCGACGACAGCCCGGGCACCCGCGTCGAGGTCCACGTCCGCCGCGGCCCGCCGAGCCCGGAGCCCGCGCTGCGGGCCGGGCCCGTGCGGCGCCACGGGCGGTGACCGCTCAGCGCGCCTCGTCGCCCTGATCGTCGAACGGGACGGCGCGGTGCTGGTCGGCGACATCGGCCGGGTCCGCCTCCTGCCAGATCTCACCGACCGGCTCGAGGTCGCTCTCCTCGTCCGGGTCGACCGGTGTCTTCTGGGCGACTACGTCCCCCTCCGGCACCTCCACAGTTCCGGGCGGGGCCAGTCGAGGGTCGTTCTCCTCCGACGGCAGCCTCATGGGCGGGCACTCCCTCCAACTCGGGTCGTCGAACACCTTCGGGCCCAGTGTTCCCCGACTCGGCCGGGTCAGCACGACTGGCGACCTCGGTTGCCCGGCGGTGGCACTGTCGAATAGCCTGGTGGCACGGTTGAACCCAAGCCGCCCAGGATCATCACGCCCTCGTCCGCTCCGGTGGGACGAGTCAGGCCCGGTGGCTGTGTGGTTCCCGTCGGGCCGGTCTGGAGACAACCATGGTTGACATCGTCGACCCTCGCGGCACTCTGCGCTCAAACACCGACGGGGCAGGACCACTGACCGTCACGGTCACCCTCCGCCGCGCCGGCCTGGTTGTGCTGACCAGCCACGGCGAGATCGACCTCTACACCGCGCCCATCCTGCGCGAGGCCATGGCCGCGCAGGAGAAGGTGGCCCGGATGGTGCTGGACCTGGCCGCGATCGAGTTCTGCGGGGTCGCGGGTGCCCGGGTGCTGGACGAGGGCGCGGACAGGGCACGGGACCATGGCGGGCGGCTGAGCCTGGTCGTGGCCACCGTCGGCGTGCGCAGGCTGCTGCAGCTCACCGGGCTCGACCGGCGCGTCCCCACGTACCCGGACCTGTCGACGGCGCTGTTCGTCGAGGGGCTGGGTTTGGCACCGACCGGGTCCGAAGAGGATGCTGGAGAGTCCCCAGTTCCGCCGTGATACCTGTTCGGCCCGGAAACCCCCGACCCCACTCCATGCTCTGCGTCTGGCGCTGGAATGGCGAAAACCCCCTAGGTGACAAGTTGACCATCCAGCAGCCGTCCGACCTCGACGACGACAGCAACGCCTTCGACGAGCGGATCTGGGCCCAGGACAAGGCGCAGTTCGTCTCGCTGGCCGACCAGCCCGCCGAGGTGATCCTCGACGCGGACCTCGGCCCGCTCTCGCGCGAGTTCGCCCGCCTGACGAAGACCCTGCTCGCCGCGTCCACCGTCGCCGAGGTGCTCGAACAGGTGGTGTGGGCGGCGCGCCGGGTCATTCCCGGTGCCGACCTGGTGTCGGTCACGCTGCGCGGGCCGGACGGCTCATTCCACACCCCGGTCGAGACCGACCCGATCGCCGCCAACCTCGACCAGCTGCAGTACGACACCGGTGAGGGGCCCTGCGTGACGGCCGCGAGCGCGTCGGCTCCCGGCTACGTGCGCAGCGACGACCTCGCGGGGGAGCCGGAGTGGCCCACGTTCGGGCCGGCCGCCGCCGCGTGCGGGTACAGCGCCATGCTCGCCACGGCGCTGGTGCCCGACTGCCTGCCGCCGCAGCTTTCCGGCGCGCTGAACATCTACGCCCGCGAACCGGGCACGCTCGACGCCCAGGCGCAGGAGACCGCGCTGCTCCTGGCCATCCACGCGTCCCTGGCGCTGGCGACCACGAAGGCCGTCACCCAGGCGGAGCTGCGCGAGGCGCACTTCCGGCGGGCGATCGAGAGCCGCGACGTGATCGGCCAGGCCAAGGGAATCCTGATGCACCGCAGGGGAATCAGCGCCGACGAGGCCTTCGACCTGCTGCGCCGCACGTCCCAGGAACTCAACGTCAAACTCGCCGACCTCGCCCGCACCCTGACCGCCCGGCACAGCGAACTCGACATCGCGGACGAGACCGCGGGCTGACTTACGTCACCTCGATGACGCGGGCCTCGAGCAGCGTCCCGTTCTCGATGCGCAGCGTTCCCATGGTGCCGTGCGGCTGACGCCTGCGGTCGGTGGGCGAGCCGGGGTTGAAGATCCGCAGGCCCGCGCCCACCACGTCCATCGGGATGTGCGAGTGGCCGAAGACCACCAGGTCGGCGTCCGGGAACCGGCGGCGCAGCCGCGCGGGGCGGCCGTCGGCCTTGCCGCTGTCGTGGATCATCGCCACCCGCAGCCCGTCGAGGTCGAGTTCCAGGGTCTCCGGCGCACCCCAGGCGGCGACGTCGGGGCCGTCGTTGTTGCCGAGCACGGCGTGGACCGGGGCGAACTCGGCAAGCTCGTCGAGCACTCCCGCGGTGCACACGTCGCCCGCGTGCAGGATCAGGTCGGCGTCGCGCAGGTGCGTGGCGACCCGCGTGGGGCACCCCTTCCAGTGGCGGGGTGCGTGGGTGTCGGACAGGACGGCGACGAGCACGCCACCATCCTGCCCGCCCACGCTCGGGGGCGCTCCGAGAGTCAGGCGCTACGCGAGCCCGTGGTGACCGCGCCGCGTCCCAATGCGGCCAATCGGCCGACCAGGTCGTCGTCGGTGTCCGCCCGACGCAGGCGTACCGGGCGGATCGACCCCACCGGGTCGCCGCTGCGTAGCCGGGTCACCCAGTTCGCGACGAGCGTCGGCGGCGGCAGCACGTCGTGCCCCAGATAGGCGACCACGATCAGGTCTTCGCCGCTGTGCGTCTCGGCCGCCGCCGCCCAGCCGCGCTCCTCGTCCCAGAGCAGCGCCACGTCCCGGTCGGGGAACCGCGGGAGTCGGCCGTCGAGGGCGAGATAGACGCTCGCGGGGCGGTCCATCTGCAGGTAGGAGGAGTGTCCGCTGAGCCCCAGTGCCTCGGTCACGCGTCTCACATACTCACGCAAACCACGTGCCAACGCTTCGTCGAGGTCCGCTTCCATCGTCACCATCCGGGTCCGTCGGGTCTGTCACCGCCTGCTGTTCGACGTGGCCGGGGAATACCCCGGACGGGTGCCGGGAAACCATTCGGGTGGTGTGATCAGGAAATGCGTTCGGTGAGCCACGCCAGCGCCAGCGGGTACCGGTACTCGATCGCGCCGTGCTTGCCGGGGAACAGTTCCAGCCGCACCACGTCGTCGGCGACGCCCGCCGCGGCCAGGGCGCGACGGAACGCGACCGCGCCGAAGTCGAGGTAGTACTCGTCCTGGTCGCCCGCGTCGATCCAGATCGCCTTGAGGGAACGCAGTGCCTCGGCGAACTCCGGCTGGGCGGCCATCCGGACCGGATCCCGCCGCAGCCAGCGGTCCCACACCTCGGGGACGGTCACTCCGAGGTCGTCGAACGGGAGTCGGACTGTGCCGTCCTCGTCGGCGGAGTAGCAGGCGGCGTAGCCGTATACCTCGATGAGGTCGAAGTCGGTGTCCTTCGTTCCCACGATCCGGCCGCTGCGGAAATCGGCGATGAAGTTCTCGTAGGAGCCGTCGTAGTTGTCGCGGAGCAGGCGGGCGACCTTGGGGAAATCGGTCTGGTAGGCGGCTTCGAACAACGCGTCCCCGGCGTGCGTGGCGAGTGCGCCGAAGACGTCGGGACGCAGCATCGGGGTGATCATCGCGCCGTAGCCGCCGCTGGACTTGCCGGTGATCGCCCGGTGGCCCGCGCTCGGCATCGTCCGGTAGTGCTCGTCGACCCACGGCACGATCTCGTCGCAGAGGTACGAGTGGTACCGGCCGGTGGCGGGGGAGTCGAGGTACTGGCTGCCGCCGAGCGACGTCCACGCGTCGACGTAGACCACGATCGCGGGCGGTGCCTCCTCGCGGGCGAAGATGCCGTCGGCCAACTCGATGAACGGCTGCCGCCACGGGGTGCGGTTGCGCCACATCGCGACGTGCCCGGTGTAGCCCTGGATCACGTAGACGGTGGGATAGCGCCGCTCGCCCTCGTCATAGCCGGGCGGCACGTAGACCCACAGCGGTCGCTCATGCGGGTCGCCGAGCGGGTTGCCGCGCAGCAGGTCGCTGGCGAACACGTGCTCATCGATCCGTCCGGCGAAGTCGGCCGTCCACGGCAGCATCCAGGATCTCCTTTGATCGGGCGTCCGGTCGAATTCTTCCGTGCGGCGCAAGCGGATTAGCGCGGCGACGGCTCACCGGGAACCACGACACCACGGTCGAAGGCGTAGACGATCGCGGCGGCCCGGTCGCGCAGGCCGAGCTTGCCGAAGATGTGCCCGATGTGGCTCTTCACCGTGACCTCGGAGATGCCGAGCCGCTGGGCGATCTCCGTGTTGGACCAGCCCCGGCCCAGTTGGCTCAGGACGTCGAACTCGCGCGCGGTCAGCCGCTCGCGCACCGCGGAGCCGTCGCCCGGCCCGGTCGGGACGGTGCGGTACGCGCTCAGGACGCGCCCGGTCACCGCGGGGTCGAGGCAGGCCCCGCCCGCGGCGACCGCCCGCACAGCGCTGATGAGGTCCTCGGCGGGGGAGTCCTTCAGGATGAACCCGGCCGCACCCGCCCGCAGCGCGCCGGAGAGCAGTTCGTCGTCGTCGAAGGTGGTCAGCACCAGGACCGGCGGGGCCTGCGCGCGCTCGCGCAGCCGCCGGGTGGCCTCGATGCCGTCCACCCGCTTCATCCTCAGGTCCATGACCACCACATCGGGGCTGGTCGCGGCCAGGGCGGCGGGCACCTCGTCGCCGTCGGCGCACTCGCCGACGATCACGAAGCCGTCCTTGCGCCGCAGGATCCGCCGCAGGCCCGAGCGCACCAGTTCCTGGTCGTCGACCAGCAGCACGCGGACGTCCCCGACAGTCACGGCGCCTCCTGGACGCGGCGGCGCAGCGCGCAGGACCACCCGGTGCTGTCGGTGTCCAGCGGGACCTCCGCGTGGACCAGCCATCCCCGCGGCCCGGGCCCGGCGCGCAGGCTCCCGCCGAGCAGGTCGGCCCGTCTCCGCATGCCGTCCACCCCGGAGCCCGGCCCGGTCGCGGTTGTGGGTGTGGCAGGCGTGTCGTTGCGCACCGACAGAGTGACCTGGGCCGAGCCGATGTCGAGGTCGACCTCGGCGGTCGCGGCCGGGGTGTGCTTGGCGACGTTGGCCAGGGATTCCTGGGTGATCCGGTACAGGCCGAGTCCCACCGACGGCGGCACGTCCGCCGGGTCCCCACGCACCTGGTATTCGACTCGCAAGCCGGCCCGGCGGAAGTCGTCGACCAGGTCGCCGAGGTCGCCGACGCCCGGTTCGGGCCGGGTGCCCGACGGGCCGGCCGCCAGCAGGCCGACGGTGCGCCGGATGTCGGCCATGGCCTGCCTGCCCTGGCGTTCGGCGTCGGTCAGCGCGGCCACCGCCTCATCGAGGTCCTCGTCCTGCTGCAGCGCGCGCCGGGCGGCGGTCAGGTGCAGCAGCGTGACGCTCAACGAGTGCGCGATGACGTCGTGGACTTCCCGGGCGATGCGCTGCCGCTCACCGGTGGCGGCCTGCTCGGCCAGGCTCGCCCGGGCGGCGCGTTCCTGTTGCAGCAGCCGCAACTGGGTGAGGACCACGAAGCCGACCGTCCAGCCGATCACGACCGCGGTGGCGTACAGCGGCGCGCCTTCCAGCCGCCCCGCCGTCGCGGGTACCACGAGCGCGACCAGCATGCAGACCGCCGCGGCCACGCTGACCGGCAGCGTCGCCGTCGCCGCCACCTCGGCGGCCAGGATGACCAGGATGAAGGGCGCGAAGTCGGACTCGACCGGCTCCACGAGCAGCACCGACGTGCCCGCGATGGCGAGAACCGCCATCAGCGGCCGCGGCATCTTGCCGCCGGTGGCCAGGTCGAAGAGCACCGGGGACACCGCGATCAGCGCCCACAGCAGCGCCCACCGCGGCGGGACGACGGCGTCGCGCTGCACGAGGGCCGCGGCGGCGGCCGCCAGCGCGCCGATCGACACGGTCAGCGCCATCCAGAGCGGGTAGCCGTACCCGCTCCTGGCCACCCGTGCCCGCATCCGGTCGACAAGCGTCACGGCCTCAGATTACGGCGGAGAACCCTCCGCCACATCGTTCCCCGGGCGGGGTGGATCTCCGCCCACGGGTGGAGGCGAAGTCCCACCCCCGGCACGGCGACGGCGGGCCGCCCGAGCTCTTAGTGTCGAGAAGTCAGCCGGATTCCGTGGAGGTGGACGATGTCGTGGGCAGAGACGCACGCACGCAAGGCCGTTCTCGACGCCGTGCTGCGGCGGGCGCGGCAGGATCCGACCGCCCCACCGGCGCTCGACGACATCCCCGACGCCCGGCGCCTGTTCGGCACCGCCGACGGGGTGCTGCTGGCGTTGCAGCAGCGCTGGACCACCACGCTCGCCGCCAGACTCGACCAGGCGATCGAGTCCGACACCGACCCGCACGAGGCCCGGTCCCGGCTCGCCGCCGAACAGCCCGTCCTGCGGGCGGTCCTGGACGCGGGCGCTGCCCGGTCGGCCGCCCTGCGCGAGACCCAACGCGGGGAGCGGCGGATGGTCGTCTCCAGCACGAACTTCGCGAGCCACCGCACGACGGTCGGTGCTGAGCGTCGCTAGCCGCGCGGGGACCGCTGTCGGATGAGCCATTCCCGCACGGTGGCCGCCGACGGCAGGATCTCCAGGGTCGGCGCCGTCTCGAGCGCGACGTCCTCGGTGCGCAGCCACCGCCACATGTGGGTGAGGTCCGGGTCGACGAAGCGGTCGAAGAGCCACACCGGCATCGGGAACCGCGCCGGTGGCCTGCCCGTCACCTCACGCCAGATCTCGCGGCATTCCGCCATCGACCGGACGTCGGCGGCCAGCGGGATGTCGGCGCCGAGGAACCGGTCCGGGTCGGCGAAGACCCGGGCGGCGACGGCGCCGAGGTCGTCGACGCTGATCCACACCACCGGGCGGTGGGCGCCCATCAGCTTCGGCATCAGGTGCCACGCCGACACCGGCGGGAAGTAGCTCTTGTCGGTCATCAGCTCCATGAACGCCATCGGCCGCAACTCGGTCACGGGAAGGCCGAGGACGCGCATGTGCGCCCGCACGGCGAGTTTCGAGTCCCACGACCCGACTCCGGTTTTGTAGCCGGTCCCGGCGGAGCCGTGCACCAGGTGCTGAACACCTGCCGCCTTCGCCGCGTCCGCGACGTTCTTTCCCTGCCGCACCTCGGCTTCCAGCCCGCTGATCATGAAGTTCTGCACGCTGTAGACCCCGTAGGCGCCCGCGAAGGCGGGGGAGAGGGTGTCGCGGTGGTCCATGTCGGCTTGGACCACTTCGGCGCCCGCCACCGCGAGCGCGCGGGCCTTCGCGCCGCGGGGGTAGCGCGTGATCGCCCGGACCCGCCAGCCGTCGGCCAGCAGGTGCCGCGCGACCGCGCCGCCTTGACGGCCGGTCGCTCCGGTCACGACGACGACGCGATCGCTGGTCATCGGCTTTCCCCTGACCTGGTGAGCGTCCGTCCAATGTAGCCACCGGTGGACCCGCCGAACAGGGACTACGTGCCCCGATCGGATCTTGCGGCGACGCCCCGGATATCGCCAGGGTGAGAAGAACTTTCCGGTCCGACAAGGAGGTCGGTACATGTCGACACAGCTGCCCCGCCGCACAGTGATCACCGCCGCCGCGCTGAGCCCCGCGCTCGCGGTCGGCGCGCCCGCCGCCGCGCAGGCCGCGCCCGGGGGTTCGGTGATCCGCGACGTCGTGCTGGCCGTGCACGGCGGCGCGGGCTCGCTGCCCCGGGGCAGCATCACCCCGGCCCAGGAGAAGGCCTACCGCGACGCCCTCGAAAAGGCGCTGCGGACCGGGGCCGGGCTGCTCTCCGGTGGCGCCCCCGCGCTCGACGCGGTGGAGGCGGCTGTCCGGGTCCTGGAGGACGACCCGAACTTCAACGCGGGCAAGGGCGCGGTGTTCAACACCGACGCCGAGCACGAACTCGACGCCTCGATCATGAACGGCAAGGACCTGCGGTCCGGGGCGGTCGCCGGCGTGCACAACACCCGCAACCCGATCTCGCTGGCGCGCATGGTGATGGAGCGCTCCCGGCACGTGCTCATGGCGGGCAAGGGCGCCGACATCTTCGCGCTGCAGAACGGTCTCGCGTACACGACCCAGGACTACTTCTTCACCCAGCGGCGGTGGGACGCGCTGCTCAACGCGAAGAACCCGCCGCCGGTGCCGCCGAGCGTCACCGAGGGGCAGACCGTCGGCGCGGTCGCCGTCGACCAGGGCCGTGACGTCGCCGCGGCCACCTCCACCGGGGGCCTGACCAACAAGCTGGTGGGCCGCGTCGGCGACTCCCCGGTCATCGGCGCGGGGACCTACGCCAACAGCCGCACGGTCGCGGTGTCGTGCACCGGGACCGGTGAGGTGTTCATCCGCGGCGTCGCGGCCTACGACATCTCGGCCCTGATGGAGTACACCGGCGCCGCCGTGCAGGACGCCGCCGCGAAGGTCATCACCCAGAAGATCCCCGCACTCGGCGCGACCGGCGGCGCGATCGCCCTCGACCCCCGAGGGCGTCTCGCCACCCCGCACAGCACCTTGGGGATCATCAACGGCTACATCACCCGCGACGGCACCGTCGTCACCCGCCTCTACAACGACGAGACCCCGCCGCACTGACCTTTCCTGGAACCCGCCGAGGGTTCGGCCGCCACCATCGACGAGACTGACGCGGTGGAACGGAACGTGGCCGACCAGGTGTCCGCCGTGGTGATCGGCGCAGGTCAGGCCGGTCTCGCGGCGGGTTTCCACCTGCGCCGCGCCGGCGTCGACTTCGTCATCCTCGACGCCCAGACCGAACCCGGCGGCGCCTGGACCCGCGGGTGGGACTCGCTGCGGCTGTTCTCACCGGCGCGGCACAGCTCGCTGCCCGGCAGGCCGATGCCACCGTTTCGCGCGGACGACGGCTATCCCACGGCCGGGCATGTCGTGGACTACCTCGCCGACTACGAGAAGCGCTACGACCTGCCGATCATCCGCCCCGCGCGGGTGCGCGAGGTTCGCCCCGACGGCGAGCGCCTGCGCGTGGTCTCCGACGCGGGCGAGTGGTCCGCGCGGTTCGTCCTCAGCGCCACCGGCACGTGGTGGCGCCCGTTCATTCCGGCGGTGCCAGGCACCTTCGGCGGACGGCAGTCGCACACCGCCGGCTACCGCGGGCCCGCCGAGTTCGCCGGGGCCCGGGTGGTCGTCGTGGGTGGCGGCAACTCCGGCGCTCAGATCGCGGCCGACCTGGCCGCCTCCGCCGAGGTGCTCTGGGCGACCCGCCGCGCACCGCGCTACCTGCCCGACCACATCGACGGCCGCGCCCTGTTCGACGTGGCGACCCGCCGCAAACAGGCCTTGGACAAAGGCGAGGCTGACGACGCGGGGGTGGCAGGCCTAGGCGACATCGTGGCCGTGCCACCCGTACGTCAGGCCCGCGACCGCGGCCTGCTCGTCGCACGGCCCATGTTCGCCCGGCTCGACGACACGGGGCCGGTATGGGCGGACGGAACGCGGGAAGCGGTGGACGCCATCATCTGGTGCACCGGCTTCCGCCCCGCGCTGAGCCACCTCACGCCGCTGCGGCTGCGCACCGAGAACGGGCACATCGCCACCGTCGGCACCCGCGCGGTCGACGAACCGCGCCTGCACCTGCTCGGCTACGGCGACTGGACCGGCCCCGCGTCGGCCACCCTCATCGGCGTCGGCCCCACGGCGCGCGCCGCCGCACGAGAGGTCGCCGACTCACTCGGTTCCTGATCACCACTCCGCGAGGGAGCCGTCATCGCGGCGCCAGAGTGGATTGCGCCAGCGGTGGCCGGTCTCGGCCGCCTTCTCCACCGCCTTCTCATTGACCTCGATTCCCAGCCCCGGGGCGGTAAGCAGGGCGACATGGCCGTCGGCGTAGTCGAAGACCCCCGGGTCGGCCAGGTAGTCGAGCAGGTCGGAGCCCTCGTTGTAGTGGATGCCGAGGCTCTGCTCCTGGATGAGCAGGTTCGGGGTGGCGAACCCGACCTGCAGGCACGCGGCGAGGGCGATCGGCCCGAGTGGGCAGTGTGGGGCGAGGGACACGTCGTGCGCCTCGGCCATCGCGGCGATGCGGCGGACCTCGGAGATGCCGCCCGCGTGCGACAGGTCCGGCTGGGCGACGGCGATGCCCTGGCTCAGCACCGACTTGAAGTCCCAGCGGGAGTAGAGCCGTTCCCCGGTGGCGATGGGGATGCTGGTGGAGCGCACGATCTCGCCGATGTGGTCGCTGAGTTCGGGAACGAGCGGTTCCTCGACGAACATCGGCAGCAGCGGTTCCAGCAGCGGCAACACCCGTCGGGCCATCGGGATGGTGAGCCTGCCGTGGAAGTCGACCGCGATGTCGAACTCGTCGCCCACCGCGTCGCGCACGGCGGCGAGGCGGTCGACGATGCCGTGCACCGCTTTCGGCGTGTCGAGCAGCCGCAGCTCGGGCGAGGCGTTCATCTTGATCGCGGTGAAGCCCTGTTCCTTGCGCTCCAGCGCGGCTTCGGCGACCTCGCCGGGCCGGTCGCCGCCGATCCAGCTGTACATCCGGATCCGGTCGCGGACCCGGCCGCCGAGGAGCTGCCACACCGGCACCCCGAGCGCCTTGCCCGTGATGTCCCACAGCGCCTGGTCGATGCCCGCGACCGCGCTGGAGAGGATCGGGCCGCCGCGGTAGAAGCCGCCCTTGGTGTGCACCTGCCAGTGGTCCTCGATCCGCAGCGGGTCCTGGCCGATGAGGTAGTCGGACAGCTCGTCGACGGCGGCGGCGACGGTGTGCGCCCGCCCCTCGATCACCGGTTCGCCCCAGCCGGTGATCCCCTCGTCGGTCTCGACCTTGAGGAAGCACCACCGGGGCGCCACCAGGTAGGTGGTCAGGGACGTGATCTTCACAGGGACTCCTTCTTGACGCTCCAGCCGCCGTCGACGACCAGGCTGGCTCCGGTGATGTAGGCGGCCTCGGGGGAGGCCAGGAACGCGGTCGCGGCGGCGACCTCCTCGGGCAGGCCGAGCCTGCCCAGCGCGGTCGCGCCCGCCGACAGCGCGCGCCCCGCCTCGTCGACGTCGCGCCACGATTCGGTGAGGATCGGCCCAGGCTGCACGGAGTTGACCCGCACGTGCGGCCCGTACTCGACCGCCAGCTGGCGCACCAGCGCGCTCAGTCCGCCTTTCGCCGCGGCGTACGCCGGGTAGCCGGGAAGGCCGAACGCCGCGTGCACACTGGAGGTGGCCACGACACAGCCGCGCCGAGCGCGCAGATCATCGATGAACGTCCGGACCGCGAGGTAGCCTGCCCGGAGGTTGACCGACAGCTCGTGGTCCCACGCGGCCACCGACAACTCGTGTGCGGGCCTGTTGACGTGGATGAACGCGTTGCTGTGCAAGATGTCCACCGGGCCGAACAGCTCATGGGTCCGGTCCCGCAGCGTCACCCAGTCGTCCTCAGTGGACACATCACAGTGGACGTATGCCGCCCGGTCGCCCTCGGCCCGGATCTTCTCGGCCACCTGCTCGCCTGCTTCGTCGGCGATGTCGGCGACGACCACGGCCGCGCCTTCGGCGGCGAACCGGATCGCGCTCGCCGCGCCGATGCCGGAGGCGGCGCCGGTGACCACCGCGACTTTCCCGTGGAATCGGTTCATGAGTGCGTATCCCTTCATCGGCTGACGTCCGCCGCGTCGAGCAGTCGCAGGTCGCCCCGGCGGGGCAGGCCCTCCCAGTCGCCCGCCGCGGACACCGCGAACGCCCCGCAGGCCGCCGCCAGCCGCAGGCACCGCGCCGCGTCGGACCCGTCGAGCGTGCCCGCGAGATAGCCCGCGACGAACGCGTCGCCTGCGCCGATCGGGTCGACGCAGGTGACCGGGAACGCGGACTGGACAAGGACTTCACCGCCCGCGTGGACGAGTGCGCCCTCGGCGCCGAGCTTCAGCACGGTCGTGGCCGGGCCCAGCGCGCCGAGGGCTCGCGCCATGCGTTCGGGCTCGTCCTCGGCGACGAGCAACGATGCCTCCTCGGGACCGGCGAAGACGATATCCGCCTGCGGCACCAGGGATCCGAGCACGGCCGATGCCGCCGTCCGCGCCCAGAGCAGCGCCCGGTAGTTGACGTCGATCGACACAGCAACCCCCGCGGCCTTCGCCACCCGGACCGTCTCGCGGACAGCGGCGAGCGCGGTGTCGCTGAGCGCCGGCGTGATCCCGGTCAGGTGCAGGACCCGCGCTTGCGCGATGACCTCGGCGTCGACATCAGCGGGGGACAAGCGGGAGCCCGCGAGGTCGCGGCGGTAGTAGGCGACCCGGGTGCGGTCGGCCGTGCGCCGCTCGCGCAGCATCAGCCCGGTCGGCACGTCGGGCTCGACCCGGGCGCCGGAGATGTCGACGCCCTCGCCGCGCAGTCCACTGAGGACCATCGCGCCGACCGCGTCATCGCCCACCCGGCCGACCCAGGCCGCGCGGTGCCCCAGCCTGCTGACCCCGATGGCCACCGTGGCTTCGGCGCCCGCGAAGGACAGCCGGGCCGCACCGCCGACGGCGAGCGGACCCGGTTCGGTGCTCGCCACGACTCCCATCGCCTCGCCGAACGTGACCAGCGCGGGCTCGCCTGCCCGACCACCCGTCTGCGGGTCGCCTGCCGCGGTCATCGCCGGATCCGATCGATCAGCGCGTCGGCGCGGGCGCGCAGCGCGTCGAGGTCGCCGGTCTCGCAGGCGTCGCCGATCAGTGGGGCGCCGATGCCGACCGCGCGGGCGCCCGCGTCGAGGTAGTCGGCGGCGTCGTCGAGGCCGATGCCGCCTGTCGGGACCAGTCCGATGGCGGGCAGCGGTGCCCGGATCGCCTTGAGGTGCGCGACACCGCCGGTCGCGGCTGGGAACAGCTTGACCAGGCCCGCCCCGGCCTGCCAGGCGGTGAGCACCTCGGTCGGGGTGTACGCGCCGGGCAGCACGGGCACGCCGAGCGTGCGGGCCTCGGCGATGACGTCGAGGCAGACGGCGGGGGAGATGAGGTAGCCCGCGCCCGCCTCGACCGCGCGCCGGGCTTCCTGGCGGGTGGTCACGGTGCCCGCGCCCAGCGCTATCCCGTCCGCCTTGAAGCCTGCCAGCGCCTCGTACACGCCTGGCGTGGTGAGGGTGAACTCCACCGCGCGGATTCCGGCCGCCCGCAGGGTTTCGGCGACGGCGATGAGGTGCTTCGCCGAACTCGCCCGGAGGATGGCGATCACCGGGGTGGCGTCGAGGGCGGTGTCCAGCCGCATCAGGTGCTCCTGTCGTCGAACGGTGTCGCGGGAAGGCCGGTGGCGCCGGGTTTGCAGGTGAAGAGCCGTCCGGCGTCCGGTTCGCCCGCCAGGTCGGCGGCGGAGCGGCCCTCCGTGGCGGTGGTGATCACCAGGACGTCGAGGTCGGGACCGGCGAACGTGCAGCTCGACACGTGTGCGGCCGGGACCGGCACGACCGCGTGCGCGGAGCCGTCCGGGTGGTAGGCGCGGACCTCGCCCGCGCCCCAGATGGCGACCCAGACCCGGCCCGCTGCGTCCACCGTCAGGCCGTCGGGCGCGCCGTCGGCGACCTCGGCGAACGTCCGCCTGCCGCCGAGGTCGCCGGTCTCCAGGTCGTAGTCGAAGACGTCGACCCGGTGCGTCGCGCTGTCGGCGTAATAGAGGAGCCGCCCGTCGGGGCTCCAGCCCAGGCCGTTGGAGATCGTCACCGGGTCGAGCAGGGTGCGGACCCGGCCCGCGCTGTCGAGGCTGACCAGCGCGCCCGCGTCCGGCCGGGCGTCGAAGGCCATGGTCCCGGCCAGCAGCCTGCCGCACGGGTCGCACTTGGCGTCGTTCATCCGCCGGGCGACGCCGTCGTCGGGGAGGTCGAGCCCGGCGAACTCCTGGTCGCCGGGCACGAATCGGAACCCGGTGCCCGCCGCGGCCAGCAGGCCACCGGACTCCCGGGGCACCGCGGCTCCGACGGCGCGGTCCAGGCTGACCGTGTGCAGCAGCCGCAGGTCCGGGACCTCCGGCCGGGGGACCAACTCGGCGGTGTGGATCAGCCCGGGCAGGATGTCCACCCAGGTCAGGACCTGTGCGCGGGCGTCCCAGACCGGGCCTTCGGAGAGCTTCCCGGGTGGTGGCGCACACGGCAGGACGTGCATCGCGGTTTCTCCCTCGTTCGGTTCGAGGTGAAACGCTAAGACTTCGTCTAACCGTTGTAAATAGTCGCGACCAATATTTACAACGGTTGGAAGAACCGGTAGAACTATCGGTATGATCAAGCGGTCCGCGCGCGACATCCGCAGGCGCAACCGGTTCGACGCGCTCCGCTGTGTCTACGCAGCGCCGGGTCCGGTCAGCAGGCAGGAGATCGCCACGGCGACCGGCCTGTCGTTCGCGACCGTGGCGAACCTGACCGCGGAACTGCTCGACGCGGGCGTGCTGCTGGAGGCGGGCCAGGAGAACAGCGGCGCGGGCAGGCCCCGGGCAACGCTCGCGGTCAATCCCCAGCGCGGCGCGCTGGTGGGCGTCGACATCTCGGAGACGTTCATCCACGTCGAACTCTTCGACCTGTCGATGACGACGCGGCACGAGTTGCGCCACCCGCTGCCCGAGCGGGACAGCAAGCCCGATGAGGTGATCGAGCACTTGGTGGGCTTGGTCTCCCGGCTCCTGGAGGCCGCGCGGGTGCCCGCCCACCAGGTGCTCGGGATCGGGGTCAGCGTGCCCGGGCAGGTCGAGCCCGAGGGTGGGGTGTCGGTGTTCTCCCCGTACTGGGCGTGGCACGACGTTCCCTTGCGCGCGATGCTGGCCGAGCGGCTCAACCTGCCGCTGTTCCTGGACAACCCGCTCAAGGCGGCCACGGTCGCCGAGATGTGGTTCGGCGCCGGTCGTGGGGTGGACGACCTGGCCGTGATCACCTTGCGCACCGGTGTCGGCGTGGGCATCGCGGTCGACGGTCACCTGTTGCGCGGCGCGACGAACAGCGCGGGGGAGTGGGGCCACACCTGCCTGGTGCTCGACGGCAGGCCCTGCCGGTGCGGCAGCGGCGGGTGCGTGGAGACCTATGTCGGGGCCCCGGGAATCATGCGCACCCTCGCCGAGACCGATCCGGGGAGCGCCCTGCTGCACCCCGATGACCAGGCGGCGACCATCGAGGCCATCGCCCGTGCCGCCGACGACGGCGACGAGGTGGCCCTCGCGGTGATCGCGAAGACCGGCCGCTACCTGGGCGCCGCGGTGGCCAACCTGATCAACCTGGTCAACCCGCAGGTCCTGGTGCTGAGCGACTGGGTGGCCGCCAAGCTCGGCGAGCGACTCCTGCACGTGACCCGCGAGGTGGCCGCCGACCACGCCCTGGCACAGGCCTTCCGCGCGGTCGACCTGCGCCTGTGCGCGCTGCCGCACAACCCGGTCAGCCTCGGCGCGGCCACGTTCGCCCTCGAGGGTTTCCTCAACGACCACGAGATCTTCGGCTCGGTGGCGTCCCGCAGGCCGACACCCGCCTGAACGATTTCGGCAAACGCGCTCCAGGGCGGGCCCGGCTCGGCCACACTGCGCTCGTCGAAGATCAGGGGGGTCTCATGGAAGACGACGCACGGGCCAAGTCTGCGCGAGTGCTGATGGCGATCGCGGGGGGCGTGCTCGCCGCTCTCCTCGCCGTGGCCGCGCTGAGTCCCGCCGAGAAGGTGGATACGTGGGGCCCGATCGTCGCGGTGACGGTCGGGTCGCTCGCCGCGGCCGGGTTGTTGTTCCTCGGCTCGCGCGTGTCCGGCGCGGCCGACATCGGCGGGGCGCACCGTCAGCTAGTCCGGTTCGTGCCGTTCGCCTGCGCGGGTGTGGTGCTCGCCGTGGGCGCGCTGGCCTGGCCCACGACCGCGGCGGCCCGGGTCACCGAACCCACGGAGTTCCACATCCACTTCGACGGCGACCAGCGGAGCCTGCGTCAGGCGGGGGTGCCGATCGACTGCGCGGGCGACGAGCTCACGGCGGTCGCGGTGGACGGGACCCTCTTAGAGCCGGTCGTGACCGGTGAGAAGGACGGCTGCCGGTTGCGGCTGCAGCTGATCCCAGCGGGGATCGCCATGATCAAACCTGTGGTCAAAGCCCCCTGACCTTCCTCATGCCTCAGCCTCCGGGTCGGGTCGGCCGATCCCGAGCAGGGCGGTGTGGACCTCGCGGAGCCTGCTGATGTCATGGCGCATCCCGGCGGGGGAGTCGTCGTAGATGAACGCCTCGCTGAGCCGGACGATCGCGTACGCCAGCGTCGCGATCTCGATCGGTGGCCGGAACCCGTCCTCTGCGGCGACGCGTTCGAGGTAGGCCTCGGCGACGCGAACGACGCCCGGGTGAACCAGGCCGGAACACGACACCAGGACCTGCAGGGCCGACGGTTCCATGGCCACGAAGGCGCGCAGCGGCGGATTGTCGATCAGCCGCTGGTTGACCGAGGTCAGCGCGTCCAGCACGCGGGCCGCGCCACGGCCGCGCGCCTGCTTGTCCGCCTGTTCG
Source organism: Actinokineospora alba (assembly GCF_004362515.1). Lineage (NCBI taxonomy): Bacteria > Bacillati > Actinomycetota > Actinomycetes > Pseudonocardiales > Pseudonocardiaceae > Actinokineospora > Actinokineospora alba. Next base: position 5,198,472 of record NZ_SNXU01000001.1, read on the forward strand.
AACAGGTCCGCCATCTCGCCGAGGATGACCTCCGCGAGAAGGCCCTCCCGTGAGCCGAACCAGCGGTACATCGTCGCGCGCGAGGCGCCGAACTCGGCGGCGATCGCGCGCACCTCGATTCGACGCCCCTCGACGAACGCCCGACGCGCCGCCGCGAGCACTTCGTCGCGGGTCGCGGCGGCCGGTCTGCCCACTGGTCGGCGGGGCTCCCTGGCGATACTCACAGAGGAGGAATATAGTGCATCTTGACGAAGATGTCTGAAATTAGTTCCGGCGAGTCGGCGCAGGACCGCCCACCGGGGCCTGACCAGCGACAACGGGAGACTTCAGTGCCGACAGTGCCGACAGCGATGCCCAAGACCAACCGTCAGATCCGCCTCGCGGCGCGCCCGGTCGGACTGCCCGATGACAGCTCCTGGCAGCTCACCGAGGAGCCCGTGGGCACGCCCGGCGACGGCGAGGTGCTCGTGCGGACCCTGAGCCTGTCGCTGGACCCCGCGATGCGCGGGTGGATGAACGACGCCCGCTCCTACATCCCGCCGGTCGGCATCGGCGAGGTGATGCGCGCGGCGGGCGTCGGCCGCGTCGTCGCCTCCGGTGACGAGCGCTTCGCCGAGGGCGCCTATGTCTCCGGCGCCGTGGGCGTGCAGGAGTACGCCGTCCTGCGCGGCGACGACCTGCTGCCGGTCGACCTCGACGTGGCCCCGCCCGCCCGCTGGCTCGGCGCGCTGGGCATGTCCGGGATGACCGCCTACTTCGGACTCCTCGACGTCGGCGCGCCCAAGGAGGGCGACGTCGTCGTGGTCTCCGGTGCCGCGGGCGCGACCGGGTCGCTGGTCGGGCAGATCGCGAAACTCAAGGGCTGCAAGGTGATCAGCATCGCCGGCGGCGCGGAGAAGTGCCGCTGGCTGGTCGACGAACTCGGCTTCGACGCGGCCATCGACTACAAGTCCGACGATCTCAAGGCGGCACTGAAGGAGCACGCGCCCAAGGGGGTGGACGTGTACTTCGACAACGTCGGCGGCGAGATGCTCGACACCGTGCTGGCCCGCCTCGCCCGCGGCGCCCGCGTGGTCATCTGCGGCGCGATCTCCCAGTACAACGCGACCGAGGCGGTGCAGGGCCCGAAGAACTACCTGCAGCTGCTGGTCGCCCGCGCCCGGATGGAGGGGTTCGTGGTGTTCGACTACGCGAACCGCTTCCGTGAGGCCGCCAAGGAACTCGCGGGCTGGATCGCCGAGGGCAAGCTCGTCGCCCGGGAGGACATCGTCGACGGCGGTGTCGACGCGTTCCCCGCGACGCTGAACAAGCTGTTCGGCGGCGAGAACACGGGCAAACTGATCCTGCGCCTGGCCGACTGAACAACGTCCCGAGACTGTAAGGAAAACCCATGCGCCGCACCGTTTTCACCGAGGACCACGAGGCATTCCGGCAGACCGTCCGGGCCTTCATCGACGCCGAGGTCGTCCCCGGCTACGACGAGTGGCTCGCCGCGGGCCTCGTCCCGCGCGACCTGTACCGCAAGCTCGGCGCGCTGGGCGTCTTCGGCATCGAGGTGCCCGAGGAGTTCGGCGGGGCGGGGGAGGAGTCCTTCAAGTACGAGGCCGTCATCACCGAGGAACTCACCCGGGCCGGGGTGAGCTTCGGCGGCAGCAGCGTGCACGTCGCGCTGTGCCTGCCGTACCTGCTCGCCTACGGCACCGACGAGCAGAAGCGCCGCTGGCTGCCGGACTTCGTCTCCGGCGAGACGATGTTCGCCATCGCCATGACCGAGCCCGGCACCGGCTCGGACCTCGCGGGCATGCGCACCACGGCCAAGCTCTCCGCGGACGGCACGCACTACGTCCTCAACGGCGCCAAGACGTTCATCACCGGTGGCGTGCACGCCGACCGCGTCATCGTGTGCGCCCGCACCGCGCCGCCCGCGGAGCAGGACCGCCGCTTCGGCATCTCGCTGCTCGTGGTCGACACCAAGTCCGAGGGGTACGCGGTCGGCCGCAAGCTCGACAAGCTCGGCCTGCGGGTCTCCGACACCGCGGAACTGTCCTTCACCGACGTGCGCGTCCCGGTGGAAGACCTGCTGGGCGAGGAGAACCAGGGCTTCTCCTACCTGGGCCAGAACCTGCCCCGGGAGCGGCTCAGCATCGCCTTCGCCGCCTACGCCCAGGCCAAGGCCGCCGTGCGGTTCGCCCAGGACTACGTCACCCAGCGGGAGGTGTTCGGCAAGCCGGTCGCCGCCTTCCAGAACACCAAGTTCGAACTGGCCGCGTGCAAGTCCGAGGTCGACGCCCTCGAAGCGGTCGTCGACCGGGCCCTGGAAGCGCACGACGACGGCGACCTGACCGCCGCCGACGCCGCGTCGGTCAAGCTCTTCGCCACCGAGGCGGCGAGCCGGGTGATCGACCGGTGCCTGCAGCTGCACGGCGGGTACGGCTACATCAACGAGTACCCGATCACCAGGCTGTACGCCGACAACCGGGTCAACCGGATCTTCGGCGGCACCAGCGAGGTCATGAAGACGATCATCGCCAAGGACATGGGCCTTTGACGGCTGGAGGCGGTGGGGCCTGGCCTCACCGCCTCCATTTTCCGTGCGTCGCCTCAGGCGAAGGTGGCCGCGGTGATGCCGTCGGGAAGCGTCGGCGGCCATTGGACCAACTCGATCCGGTACCCGTCCGGGTCGGTGAGCCACGACGTCTTCGGCCCGTCGGGGCCGCCCGGGTGTTCGAGCGGCCCTGGCTCCAGTCCTGCCTTGGTCAGCCGCTCCAGGGTGTCCGCCAGGTTGTCCACCTGGAGGGCAAGGTGGTCGAAACCGCTGCCCACGTCGACGGGCCCGTCGTCTGGACGGTGGACCAGTTCGAATGTGGCCGCCGGTTCTTCGGGGAACTTGAGGAGCACCAGGCAGCTGTTGTCGCCCGGAACCCTCCCCAGCACGACGTAGCCCAGGGCGGTGTAGAACTCGAGCGAGCGGTCCAGGTCGGTGACGCGGAACGCTACGAGGATCGTCTTCACGCGGCATCCCCGGGACGGCGCACGCGGTAGCGCAGGTGCGTGACGTCTCGATCGTCGAGCCTGCGGACCAGTTCGAGTTCGGTGCGCTCGCCGCCGAGGTGGTCGAACAGCCTTCGGCCGTCCCCGAGAAGGACCTGGACCAGGTGGATCTCCAGCTCGTCCATCAGCCCCGCGCGGAGCAGCGCTTGCGCCGCGCCCGCACCGTGGACCATCACCGGACGGTCCCCGGCGTCCGCGCGGGCCCTGCGGGCGCACTCCTCGACGTCGGTGACGAAATGGGTGTTGTCCGACACCACGTCATCCTCGTCGAACTGGTGGGTGAGGACGTAGATCGGCACCCCGTCGTGGTGGTCGCCCTGCCAGCGCCCGGCCAGTTCGAAAGTGCGTCGGCCGGAGATCACCGCGCCGGTGGCCATCGCCTCGCGGTAGACCTGCCCGCTCGGGCCGTCGGACTCCCGGTCGTCGAGCCAGTTGAAGAGTCGCCCACCGCCGCGTCCGAGTTCCTGGCCCGGCCGGTCGTCCGGGCCGGTGATGTAGCCGTCGAGCGACATCGACATGTACAGCCGAATCGGGTTGTTCATCGTGCCCCCAGTGCTTCGCAATACCATTGGCCCGCGATTCTTCCCGATCCCGCGACACGCCGCCCATGCGAAACGCATGGATCGGACATGTATCGGTCACGGACCTTCGCCGCTTGATCGGCCGGCCGGTCTCACCCGCTGAGCTCACTGCCGGGCCGCTGTCGGACCATTCGGCCGCACTTGTCCCCGAAACGCAAACAGGGCACGCATTTCCGGCTTCCTGACGTAACAAGGGCTTCACCCACGGCGAAACCTCACCCGGTTGTGATCCATCCGAGAGGGGTCGTCTCGTGACCGCCAAGCGCCTGTCAGCAAGCCGCCGCAGCATGACGCTGTTGGTGATCTTCGCATTGCTCGTCCTGGGCATCGTGCCGGGCGGGCAGCGGCTGACCCCGCGACCCGCCACCGGCAGCACGGCGGTCGAGGCGCCGGAGCATCCGGAGGGGGCGAGCTTCAACCCCAACCAGATCAAGGACATCAAGGCCGGGGACCCGGGCGCGGGCATCAACCTCGTCAACGCGCCGAGCGCGTCGAACCTGGGTGACGCGCGGCTGGTCTACCCGCTGCAGGTGCCGCCCGGCCGCGCCGGTGTCGCGCCACAGCTGGGTCTGCAATACAGCTCCAGCGCGGGCAACGGCTGGCTCGGCACCGGCTGGGACGTCTCCGTCCCGAAGATCGCCATCGACACCCGGTGGGGCGTTCCGCGCTACCACGCGGGCCTGGAGACCGAGACCTACGTGTTCAACGGCGAACAGCTCACCCCGGTGGCGCACCGCTCCGAACTGGTCGCGCGCACGGCCGAGAAGGTGTTCCACACCAGGGTGGAGGGGCAGTTCAGCCGCATCGTCCGACACGGCGACAACCCCGCGAACTACTGGTGGGAGGTCACCGACAAGGCCGGAACCCGCATGGTCTTCGGCACCGCGGCCGACACCCGGCTGGCCGACGCGAACGGCAACATCGCCACCTGGGCGCTGCGCGAGGTGCGCGACGCGCACGACAACCTGATGCGCTACCACCACGTCACCGTCGAGGACGGCGGCGTGGCGGGCGCGTCGGTGCCCGGCCGTGACCTGTACCTGGAGAAGATCACCTACACCGGCCGCGGCGACACCGAGGGCCGCTACTCGGTCACCTTCGACCGCGACCGCGAACGCGGCGAGCCGCGCCGCGCCGACGTGGGCATCGACGCCCGCCTCGGGTTCAAGCGGGTGACCGCGGACCTGCTGCGCCGCGTCGAGGTGCGCCTCGACGACCAGCTGATCCGCGCCTACGAGCTGAACTACCGCACCGGCGCCTTCCACAAGTCGCTGCTGCAGTCGGTGTCCCAGTTCGGCGAGGACAACCGCCTCTTCCACACCCACACGTTCGACTACTTCGACGACATCCGCGACCAGGCGGGCGCCTACGACGCGTTCACCGGCGCCACCGGCTGGTCCATGCCCGACGACGGCCTCGGTGCGAACGTCCGCGATGGCGAGGCGGGTGCCCTGTCGTCGAACACGTCCAAGAGCGCGGGTGGGCACCTCTACGTCGGCTACAACCCCACCTCGCCCAGCAAGTCGAACTCGGCGGGCCTCAAAGTCGGCTACAACGCGGGCTCGTCGGAGGGCCTGCTCGCCTTGGCCGACGTCAACGGCGACAACCTGCCGGACAAGGTCTTCCGCAACGGCGGCGGCATCTTCTACCGCCCCAACCTTTCCGGCCCCACCGGGCAGGCCCGCTTCGGCGACACCCCGATCCGGCTGAGCAACCTGCCGGGCATCGGCAAGGAGAAGAACCGCTCGACCACGGTCGGCATCGAGTCCTACTTCGGGGTGGCCGCGCAGCTCGACTACGTCTCCACCACGACCACCGCCGACCGCTACTTCGCCGACGTCAACGGCGACGGCATCACCGACCTCGTCAACAACGGCGGTGTCCTCTTCGGACACCTCGACGCGAACGGCAACCCGGCCTACAGCGCGAACAGCCACGACACCCCGGTGCCGGTGGGCGCGGGCACCACGTCCGGCGCGATCGTCGGCGACCAGACCGCCGAGTTCGAGCGCCAGGTCGACGCCGCGCCGCTGCTCGACGGCGTCCGCCGCTGGATCGCGCCCTACGACGGCACGGTCCAGATCGACGGCCGAGTGCGGCTGGTCGAGGACACCAGCCCCGATCGGGCCGAATACCGCGCCGCCGACGGCGTCCGGGTGGCGATCCAGCACAAGGACACCGAGCTCTGGTCGCAGCGCATCGGTCCGCAGGACCACATCGAGTTCGAGCCGACCGGGGTCAACGCGATCCAGGTCCAGCGCGGCGACGCGATCTACTTCCGCGTGCAGTCCATTTTGGACGGCAACTACGACCAGGTCGCCTGGGACCCGGACATCTCCTACGTCGGCATGGTCGCCTCCACCGACGTCAACGGCCTGGACAACAACCGCTACCTGGCTTCGCGTGACTTCACCCTGGGCGGGCGGCCCTCGGTGGTCACCGCGCCGCTGACCGGCACCCTGCACCTGTCCGGCGACGCGGTGAAGTCCGGCCCGACGACCGACGACGTCGCCGTCGTGGTCAGCCGCAACGGCACCGATGTGCTCACCCGGACCCTGTCCGCCGCCGCGGGCGGCACCGCGGCGATCGACCTCGACATCCCGGTCACCGTCAACGACAAGCTGTCCTGGCGGCTCAAGGCCGACTCGCCGATCGACGCCGCAACCCTGACGTGGGTGCCGCGCGCGCACTACACCGGCGCGGACGGTGTCGACTCGGTCGTCGACGCCAACGGCGACCCGGCGATCGTCATCAGCGCCCCCTACGACCTCGACCTGTACCCCGCGACCACGCTGACCGCGCCGCAGGGCCACTTCACCGCCCCCGCGACCGGGCAGCTGACCGTCCAGCCCGCGCTGGGCTTCGACTTCGCGGGCCAGACGCCGGACACCAAGGTCGTCTTCACCGTCAAGAAGCGCGGTGCCCTGCTGGCCAAGCGGGTCATCGACATCGTCGACGGCCAGGTGCCCGCCCTGGCCGCGCTGTCGGTCCCGGTGACCGAGGGCGACGACCTGTTCTTCGACTACTCCAGCCTGGACACCTCATTGCTCGCGAAGCTGACCGGCCAGTCGGTCACGGTCAGCACCGACGGCACGACCTTCGCCGCCGCGCCGAGCGCGCTCCACACCTCCGCTGAGCAGGGCGCGTTCGCCCAGCCCTACCGCGGCTGGGCCGCCATCGGCTACCAGGGCAACCGAGCCCGGGCCACCAGCCCGATCGCGCAGAGCGAGCTGGTCATCGACGAGAACTACCGCGACCAGCTCCCGGACGGCCCGACCGAGGCCGACCTGCCCGGCTTCACCGCCGACCCCAAGGTGACCGCGCCGAAGATCGTCGTGTTCGCCCCGATGCCCGCGCTGGGCCGCTGGGCGGGCGCGGACGAGAACACCTGGGTCGCCGCGGCGGGCGCGTCCAGCTCCCGGCTGGGCCTCGACGTCATCGACGTCATGCGCGACGCGGACTTCGCGGGTGCCACCGCGGTTCCGCGCCGCGGCAAGACCAAGCAGATCTCGACCACCCTCGGTGTCGGCCCGCTCGGCGGCAGCCTCGCCAAGGGCCGCTCCACCGGCGAGGTCGACTTCCTCGACCTCAACGGCGACCGCTTCCCCGACGTGGTGGGGTCGGCGGGCGTGCAGTACTCCGACATGACCGGCGGCCTGGGCGGCACCCGCGGCAGCGTCGGCGGGAACGTCCGTGAGTCGGAATCCCTGGCCTACAGCGTGTCCGGCAACGCGGGCAGCCCCGCACGGACGTCGTCCTCCGGGCGCGGCCAGGACGTGCCGACCGGCGGCACCAACGCCAACACCGCCAAGTCCGGTGTGGAGATGCCCGCGCTGGGCATCGGCGGCAACCTCGGCGGCGGCGACTCCGACACCGCCTTCGACCTCATCGACATCAACGGTGACGCCCTGCCGGACCGGGTGTTCGAGAACGGCGACGCCGCGCTGAACCTCGGCTACTCCTTCGCCGGGCGCGAGCCGTGGCCGGGCGGTCCGGTGAACACGGGCGATACCCGCAACGCGGGCGTCAACCTCGGCTTCAACACCGACTACTACGGCTTCGCGGGCGGCGTCTCCGCCGCACTGGGGTCGGGCAAGACCGACGCGACCCTGATGGACATGAACGGCGACGGTCTGATGGACCGCGTGTTCGCCCACGACGGCCAGCCGGTCGGCGTGGCGATCAACACCGGCACCGGGTTCGCCGCGCCCACACCGTTCCGCGGCAGCCACGCGGGGGTGAACACCGACAAGAACGCCTCCCTGGGCGGCGGCGTGTACGTCACGTTCGGCTTCTGCTTCATCTTCGGCTGCATCGTGTTCAACCCCGGCGCCGACGTCTCCACCGGCATCGGCCGCACCGAGCTGGCGCTGCGCGACGTCAACGGCGACGGCTACGTCGACCACGTCCGGTCGACCAAGGACGACGAACTGATCGTTGCGGAGAACAAGACCGGCCGCACCAACCTGCTCAAGTCGGTGGGCCGTCCGATGGGCGCCCGCATCGACCTCGACTACGCCCGCAGCGGCAACACCTACGACTCCCCGGAGTCGCGCTGGGTGCTCACCCGCACGGCGGTCAACGACGGTCACCCCGGCGACGGCGATGACGTGCAGCTGTCGACCTTCCGCTACGAGAACGGCAAGCACGACCGGCTGGAGCGGGAGTTCCTCGGCTACGGCAAGGTGGTCACCGAGCAGCGCGACGCCGCCGCGGCCGTGTACCGCACGAAGACCGACGAGTACCGCGTCGACAGCTACTACACCCGCGGGCTCCTCGCGCGCACCGCGACCGCGGACGCCGCGGGCAAGCTGTTCGCCGAGTCGCTCAACACCTACCAGTTGCGTGACGTCTCAACCGGGGCCGCCGCCGCGCCGGACAGCACCACGGCGACAGTGTTCCCGCAGCTGGCCAAGACCGAGCGCAGGTTCTACGAAGGCCAGGCCACGCCGGGCAAGACCACGTCGACGGAGATGTCGTACGACGAGTACGGCAACCTCATCCGCTCGTTCGACGCCGCCGACGCGGGCGCGGCCGACGACCTGGAGACCAGGCTCGGGTACTCCGCCACGATCCCGGCCTGTCGCGACCGCAACATCGTCGGAGTAGCGAACTCGGTGACCGAGACAGGTGGGACGGTCCTGCGCAACCGTCAGTCCATAGTGGACTGCGCGACGGCGGACGTCCGGCAGGTCAAGGAGTTCCTCGCCGACGGCGCGGCGGCCGTGACCGATATGGAGTACTTCCCCGACGGCAACCTGAAATCGGTGACCGAGCCCGCCAATAAGAACGGTGAGCGCTACCGCACCGACTACGGCTACGACGCTGTCGTTGGTGTGCACATCGAGTCCATTGTGGACAGCTTCGGCTACCGGTCCACTTCGACGCACAACCTCAAGTACGGCTTGCCCGACAGCGTCACCGACAAGAACAACCAGCAGCTGCGCACCGCCTACGACAGTGTCGGCCGGACCGACTCGATCACCGGGCCGTACGAGCTGCCGGAGAACCGGTTCACGATCGACTTCGAGTACCACCCCGAGGCGGCCGTGCCGTACGCGGTGACCCGCCACGTCGACCGCACCGCCACCGGTGTCCGCGCCGACACCATCGACACGGTGCAGTTCGCCGACGGCCTCAAGCGACTGCTGCAGACCAAGAAGGACGCCACGGTCGCCCCGGCGCCGGGTGCCGACCCGCAGCCGGTGATGACGGTGTCCGGGCGGGCGAAGTACGACTTCGTCGGCCGCACGGTCGAGCAGTACTACCCGGTCACCGAACCCAAGGGTGACAACAACTCCACCTTCAACGGCACGTTCGACACGGTGCCACCGACCAAGACCGACTTCGACGTGCTCGACCGGGTCCGCAAGACGGTGATCCCGGACGGCACCACCTCCCTGCAGGCCTACGGATTCGGCGCCGACCGCTCCGGGGCGACCCGGTTCGAGACCATCGCCACCGACGGCAACGGCAAGCAGCGGCGGACCTACCAGGACGTGCGCACGCTGACCACGGCGGTCAAGGAGTTCAACCCGGCGGGCGGGCAGCCGGTGATCTGGACCAGCTACGGCTTCGACGCGCTCGGCCAGCTCACCGCGGTGGTCGACGACAAGAACAACACCACGTCGTCGGTCTACGACAACTTCGGCCGCCGCACCGTCATCGACAGCCCGGACTCCGGGCGCGCGGAGACGCGGTACGACCTCGCGGGCAACATGACCGCGAAGATCACCTCGAAGCTGCGCGCGGCGAACAAGGTGGTCGAGTACGACTACCGGTTCACCAGGCTCGCCGGGGTCCGCTACCCGACCTTCTCCGGCAACAACGTCACCTACACCTATGGCGCCCCCGGCGCGCCGAACAACGCCGCGGACCGGATCACCCACGTGCGTGACGGCGCCGGTGAGGTCGCCCGCGCGTACGGCCCGCTCGGCGAGCTGACCCGCGAGACCAGGACCGTGCCCGAGTCCATCCTCAACGGGCCCGCGCGCAGCTACAGCACGGGCTACACCTACGACTCGTTCAACCGGGTGCTCAAGCTGAACTACCCGGACGGCGAGCTGCTCACCTACGAGTACGACTCCGGCGGCCAAGTCAACCGCGCCACCGGCGTCAAGGGCGAGTTCGACTACACCTACCTCGCCCGGATGGACTACGACAAGTTCGCCCAGCGGGTGCTGATGGAGACCGGCACGGGCGTACGCACCACCTACGCCTACGACGCCGCCGACCGCCAGCTCGCCACGCTCAAGGCGCGGCTGCCCGACGGGCACGAGTTCCAGAACATCAGCTACACCTACGACAACATCGGCAACATCAAGCAACTGCACAACGCGGTCGCGCTGCCGCACGGCAAGCCGATCGGCGGACCGAGCACGCAGACCTACGGCTACGACGACCTCTACCGGGTGACGTCGGCGCACGGCGAGTACCGCAACAAGGACAACAAGCTCGACCGGTACGACCTGAGCCTGCGCTACGACTCCATCCACAACACCGTCAGCAAGACCCAGCGGCACGAGATCGTCGTGAACTCGATGGAGACCGAGTTCGCCACCGTGGCCTACCAGCCGACTCAGCCGACTCAGCAGTCCTCGGAACCGGTGGCCGACCCCGTCGCCCCGGTGACTGTCGAGGAGGAGACCGCGGCCAACCCGCCGCTCGGGGTGATCGAGGAGCCCGACGAGGACGCCCCGCTCACCGTCGAAGAGCAGCAGTCGCTCACGACCACCCAGCAGGGCGGCACGACGGCCCAGCCGCAGCGGCAGACCAGCTACGACTACAACTACGCCTACACCGGCGCCAAACCGCACGCGCCGAGCAAGATCGGCCCGGTCAACCAGACCTACGACGCCAACGGCAACCTCGTCGACACCGTCAACACCCTGCCGCCCGCACCGGGCAAGCGCAGGCAAATGGTGTGGGACGAGGAGAACCGGCTGGCCTGCAACCAGGACCACAACCGAAACTCCACGATCGCCCAGGACCCGAGCGTCTGCACCAGCCCGCAGCAGCCCTCAACCGTCCGCTACTACTACGACGACGACGGCACCCGGGTCGTGAAGATCGCCGGGCCGCAGCACCTCTACCCGAACCAGAACTTCAGCGAGCGCAACGGAACCGGCTTCAAGCACGTCTTCGTCGGCGACGTCCGCCTGGCGACCAAGACGGTCAAGCCGGACACCTCCTTCGAGAACCACATCTTCTACTTCCACGCCGACCACCTCGGCTCGTCGGGCTACGTCACCGACGAGTTCGCGAACCTGACCGAGCACAACGAGTACTTCGCCTTCGGCGAGACCTGGGTCAACGAGCACCCGGCCCAGCCCACCCCGGTGCCGTTCCAGTACGGCTCGAAGGAACTCGACGAGGAGACCGGGCTCTACTACTACGGCGCCAGGTACTACAACCCTCGTACCAACCTCTGGCAGAGCCCGGACCCGATCCTCGGCGACTATCTCGACGGTTCCCCCAACCGCGGCGTGTACCAGCCGTTCAACCTCGCCCTCTACACCTACGGCAACGCCAACCCGGTCCGGATGACCGACCCGGACGGGCGCAGCACCTGGAACCGGGTGATGGGCGCGGTGAAGCTTGTCGGCGGCACCCTCGAGGCGGCCGGGGGCGTCACGCTCGCCACGACCACCGGCGTGACCGGTGTCGGCGCGGTCGCCGGAGCGCTGGTCGCCGTGCACGGCGCGGACACGGCGGTCACCGGCTGGAAGCAGCTGTGGACCGGTGAGGACGAGAGTTCCGGCACCAGCAAGCTCATCCAGGCCGCCGGGGTCAGCAAGCAGACGGCCGACATGATCGACGGCGGCATCGGGTTGGTCGGCGGCGGCGGGGCGGCGATCGCGACGTCCCGGATGGCCACCGCGACCAGGACAGCGGCCACGGTGGGCAGCCACGCGATGCCCGCCTTGCCCAAGGCACTGCAAGGCGGCGCGAACTCCACCCACGTCTACTTCGGGACCGACGCCGGTAAGGTCGTCTACGCGGGAATCACCAACTCGATCGCGCGCAGGCAGGGTGAGCACGGCGCCCGGTTCGCGATCGAGGCGATCACGAAGAATCCGCTGACCCGCGGCCAGGCCAGGGCCGTGGAGGAAGCGCTGATCGTCCGCTACGGCGGGACGGTCCGTGAGGGAGGCGCGTTGCAGAACATCAAGCACAGCATCAGTCCGACGCACGCGTACTACAAGGACGCGGTCGCCTGGGGCAACGCATGGCTCAAGGCGAACGGGCTCTGATGGCCGAGACCAACCTGAGCGTGCTCAAGCCGTCGCGCAAGGCGGTCAAACCCGGCGACGTGTTCGCCTTCCGGCTGGACGGGCGGTACGGCTTCGGGCGGGTCATCCGGACCGACGCGGAGATCGGTCCGATGACCGGGTGCGTGCTGGTCTACGTCTACCGCGTGCGGTCGGACACCATGGACGTGCCCGACCGCGCGGAACTCTCGCCCGACCGGCTGCTGATCTCGCCGGTCATGACGAACAAGCTGCCGTGGTCACGTGGGTACTTCGAGGTCATCGCGAACCAGCCGACCGGGCCGGGGGAGGAGCTGGCTCAGCACTGCTTCCTCAGCGCCGCCCGCGGCACGTACTTCGACGAGTCCGGGCACCAGCTGCCCGGCCCGGTCGAGCCGGTCGGCGACTACGCCCTGCACAGCTTCCGCACCCTCGACGACCAGATCAGCGACGCGCTGGGGGTCGCCCGCGTGCCTTAGGCCATCTCGGGCACGCGCAGGTGGGCGAGGGCCAGCTCGAACTCGACGACCTCCAGGATGTCGACCCCGGCTTCCTCGGCGCTCGCCGTGCGGAGCGCGTCCGCCTGGGTGCGGGCGCGTTCCATGGCCTCGGGGCTGTCGTAGGTGACCGAGGAGACGGCGATGCCGGACTCGCGGTCCATGAGGAGGCTGGCGCTGCAGAAGCCGTCGAACTCCTCCATGGCGGGCAGTGCGGTCATCTTGTAGGTCTGGATCGCGCGGTCGGCCTGGTCGGCGTCGAACCGCATCCAGGTGGCGCGGACGCACGCGCCTGGCTGTGAAGTGTGGTCACGGTGCAGGACGGCGATTTCCCATTCGTCGACCTGCGGGCGGGCGCCGAGGACCTCAGCGGCCTGTTCCCGCAGCTGCCGGAGCTTCGGCTCGCTGGCGCGCATCGCCTCCTCGGTCTCCCAGGCGGTGGTCGCGATGCAGCGACCGGATTGTCGGTCGGCCAGCAGTGAGATGCCGACGAAGCCCTCCATGTCGCGCAGCGTGGGCATGACCTGGTCGCGGATGTTGTCGATGCCCGCGTCGATGTTCTCCGGGTGGCCCTGGACTGTGGTGGATCGTGCGAACACGGTCGTTCCTTCCGGCCGGGGCAGCGCCCCGATGGCGCCACCGGTCGGCTCCCACTGTCGTCCGCCATTCGCGATCCGGCAATTCGAAGCCCACCGCGCGGGCCTCTCCCCGATTATATCTATCCACTATCGACTATCAAGATATCCATTAGAGCTGGTAGTTGTTGGTGCTCGAGTCCGGTGGTCGCCGGCGGTCGGAGGAAAAGCGCAAGGACGGTGGGGGACCGGTCAGAGGATCGTGAACGACTCCGGTGGGACGCGGAGGCGGGTGCCGGTCACCTCGATGTCCGCGCTCGACAGCAGCACCGGGCCAGGGTGGCGGTCGAGGACGATCTCCGCCGCCGCTGTGCCCAGGTTGACCACCACCCGCCGGTCGCCGCGGTGCAGCGTCAGGCAGTCGCCGCTCGCCTCGACGTGGAAGCGGTCGAGCCGGGGGTCGGCGAGTTCCGGGTGGGCCCGGCGCAGCGCGATCAGGGCCCGGTAGGTGTCGTAGACGGACTTGTGGGCGGGGTCGTGCAGTTCGCCCCACGGCAGGGTCGAGCGGATCACGGTGCCCACGTCCATGGGGTCGGGGACGTCCTGTTCGCCCCAGCCGTGCTCGGCGAACTCCTTGCGGCGGCCGTCGCGGACGGCGGCGGCCAGGTCGGGGTCTTCGAAGGAGGCGAAGAACTGCCAGGGGGAGGTGGCGGCCCACTCCTCGCCCATGAAGATCATCGGGGTGTACGGGGAGCACAGCACGATGGCCGCGCCGCACAGCATGCGGTCGTGGGAGATGGTGGCGGTCATCCGGTCGCCCTGGGCGCGGTTGCCGATCTGGTCGTGGTTCTGCAGGTAGCAGAGGAACCGGTGGCCGGACGCGCGGCTCGGGTCGACCGGCCTGCCGTGGGTCCGGCCGCGGAACGACGACCACGTGCCCGCGTGGAAGAACGCCTCCCGCAGCGTCTTCGCGAGGGCGCCTGGTTGGCCGAAGTCGGTGTAGTAGCCGTCGGTCTCACCGGTGAGCGCGACGTGGAGGGCGTGGTGGAGGTCGTCGCACCACTGGGCTTCCAAGCCGTAGCCGCCCGCGTCGCGGGAGGTGACCAGTTTGGGGTCGTTGAGGTCGGACTCGGCGATCAGGTGCAGCGGCCTGTGCAGCCCGGCGGCGAGCGCGTCGACCTCTGCCGCGAGTTCCTCGAGGAGGTGGGTGGCGCCCTTGTCGACCAGCGCGTGCACCGCGTCCAGGCGCAGGCCGTCGAGGTGGAAGTCGCGGAGCCAGCCCATGGCGTTGTCCAGGACGTAGCGGCGCACCTCGTCGGAGTCGGGGCCGTCGAGGTTCAGCGCGGGCCCCCAGATGGTGCGCCCGGCGAAGTACGGCCCGAACCGGTCGAGGTAGGCGCCGGAGGGGCCGAGGTGGTTGTAGACGACGTCGAGCAGCACCCCGAGCCCGCGCGCGTGGCAGGCGTCGACGAACCGCTTGAACGCCGTCGGCCCGCCGTAGTGCTGGTGGACCGCGCCCCACAGGACGCCGTCGTAGCCCCAGCCCGCGGTCCCGTCGAACGCGTTGACCGGCAGCACCTCGACGAAGTCCACGCCGAGGTCGACGAGGTGGTCGAGGTGCTCCAGGGCCGCGTTGAAGGTGCCCTGCTCGGTGAAGGTGCCGATGTGCAGCTCGTAGACGACCCCACCCGCGAGCGGTCGGCCGGTCCACCGCTGGTCGGTCCAGGTGAACGCCTCATGCGAATACCGCCGCGACGGCCCGTGTACCCCCGCGGGCTGCCACAGCGACCGCGGATCGGGCAGAGGCGTGGCGTCGTCGTCGAGGAGGAAGGCGTAGTCGGTGCCGTCGCCCGTGCCGGGCACCTCGGCGTGCCACCAGCCACGGTCGTCGCGGACCATGTCGTAGGTGTTGGGGCCGAGGGCGAGCCGGACCTGGTCTCGGTGGGGTGCCCATACGGAGAAGTGTTCGTCGGAGCGGGTCACCGGAGGTCCTCTCGGTGCAGCAGGGCGACGGGGTAGGTGGACAGCAGATCTCCCAGCGGCGCAACGGAATCCGGTACTTCGCGGGCGGTCAGCAGGTCGGTCCACCGGCCGGTGCCCGCGGGCAGGGCGAGCACGGTGTCGCGCCAACCGCCTTCACGGGCCAGGGTCACGGGCAGTCGGGTGGCCACCGCGACGAGGTCGGGGCGGCGGGTGAACGCCAGTGCGTGGGTGGCGGCGGGGCCGTCGGCGTATAGCGGTCGGTAGCCGCTGAACAGCTCCGGCCTCGACCGCCGCAACCGCAGGACCGTGCGGACCACGTGCAGTTTCGCCGCCCCCGTGTCGTCGACCGGCGGCAGCCAGCCGGACTCCAGCCGGTCCAGCAGCCGGGTTCGCTCGGCGAAGTCGACCGGCCGCCGGTTGTCCGGGTCCACAAGGGACAGATCGAACAACTCGGTGCCCTGGTACACGTCCGGCACCCCCGGTCCGGCGAGTTGGACCAGCTTCTGCCCGAGCGCGTTGGACCACCCCGGCAGCCGGATCCGCTCGACGAACTCGGCCGCCTCGGAGCCCAGTTCCGCCGCCACCGCGGCGGGCCATGCCCGGACCGCCGCCTCGAACTCGTCGTCGTGCTCCACCCACGACGTGCGGACCTTCGCCTCCTTCGCCGCCTTGTCCAGGTACGCCGACAGCCGTTGCGGCGCGATCGGCCACGCGCCCACCAGCGACTGCCACGCCAACAGCTCCAGCGTCGGCTCGGGCAGCCCGCACCGCGCGGACCACCGGTGCACCACTTCGGCGAACTCGCCCGCGAGCTCCGCGAGCACGGCGAGGCGGGCGCGGACGTCCTCCGAGCGCTTGGTGTCGTGCGTGGACAGGGCCGTCATCCCGGCGGGCCACCCGGCCTCGCGGGCCGCAGCCCCCGCGTGGAACTCGGCCACCGACACACCGAAGCGGTCCGGGGCACCGCCGACCTCGTTGAGCCCGGTGAGCCTCGGGTAGCGGTAGAACGCGGTGTCCTCGTCGCCCTTGGCCACGACCATGCCGGACGTCTGCTGAATCCGCGTCGCCAGTTCCCCGTCGGGATCGGCCCGCACCGTCCGGTCCAGCACGTCGATCGCCGACGCCAGGTCCGGCCGGACCGCCCGCGCCCGCTCGACGGCCGCCGTCCAGTGGCCCGAGCCCTCCGGCAGGTAGGACCGGTACACCGGGAACGCCACCATCAGCTCCGCGACCGCCTCGGCGGGCACACCCGGGGCGAGCGCGGCGATGCGGCGCATCTCGGCCACCAGGGACCGGGAGGTGATCAGCCTGCGGCAACGCTCCTCCTCGGCGTGGAAGTCGATCCCGCCGAACTTCGCGGCGAGTTCGGTCAGCGGCTCCTCGCCCGCGGCGTCGACGAACACCCCGCACACCTCGCGCAGGGTGTCGTAGCCGGTGGTGCCGTGGACCGGCCACGACACGGGCAGCGACTCGCCCGCGGCGAGGATCTTCTCCACCACCAGCCAGCAGTCCGTCCGCTCCCGCAGCGTCCGCAGATATCCGCCTGGGTCGGCCAGGCCGTCGGGGTGGTCGATGCGCAGCCCGTCGACCTCGCCCGCGGCCACCCAGCGCAGCACCTCGGCGTGCGTCCCGTCGAACACCTCGGGCAGCTCGACCCGGACGGCGGCCAGCGACGTCACGTCGAAGAACCGCCGGTAGGTCAGTTCCGCGTTGCCGCGCCGCCAGTCCACCAGCCGGTAGTGCTGCCGCTCGTGCACCTCGGCCACGCTGCCCGCCGCCGTCCCGGGGGCGATCGGGAACTCGTGCTCGTGGTAGGCCAGCCGGCCGTCCCGAAGCTCCAACACCGGGTCGTCGCCGAGTACTGGCAGCAGGATCGGGCCCGCGGCGAAGTCGATGTCGAACCAGGTCGCGTACCGGGACTCAGGGCCGTTCTCCAGCACATCCCACCACCACGGATTCGCCGAGGGCACCTCGACGGACATGTGGTTGGGCACCAGGTCCAGCACGATGCCCAGCCCCGCGGCGCGGGCGGCGGCGACCAGCCGCAGGCGGGCGGCTTCCCCGCCCAGCTCGGGGTTGGCCATGGTCGGGTCGACCACGTCGTAGCCGTGCGTGGAGCCGGGCGCCGCGGCCAGCAGCGGCGACGTGTAGACGGCACCGACGCCGAGGCGCTCCAGGTAGGGCACCAGCTCGGCGGTGGCGTCGAGGTCGAACCCGGGCCGCACCTGCACCCGGTAGGTGGACGTGGGGATCACGACAGGACCTCCGTGCGCTGCAGCACAAGCAGCGACCGGGCTTTGACGTTGAGCCCCACCCCGGCGCTGAACGTCCGAGCGATGGCAGGCCGGTCGCCCGCGATCACGCCGAGGATGACTCCTTCGCCGGACTCCCTGAACACCTCGCCGCTCGCGGTGTCGAGCACGACGCTCCACTCGGTCCCGTAACTCGCGTCGGGCACGATCATCTCGATGTCGTCGTCGTGGGCGTTGAAGCACAGCAGGAACGAGTCGTCGTGGACCCGCTCGCCGCGCCGGTCGAGGTCGCCGATGGCGTCGCCGTTGAGGAACACCATGATCGAGCGGCCGAACCCGGACTCCCAGTCCTGTTCGGACATCTCCTCGGCCGACGGGGTGAACCACGCGATGTCGCGCAGCTCGTCGCCCTTGCGGATCGGCCTGCCCGCGAAGAACCGCCGCCGCCGGAACACCGGGTGGTTGCGCCGCAGCTCGATGACCGCCTTCGTGAAGTCGAGGAGGTCGGTGTTCTGGTCGAGCAGTGACCAGTCGACCCACGACAGCTCGTTGTCCTGGCAGTAGCCGTTGTTGTTGCCCCGCTGGGTGCGGCCGAACTCGTCGCCGTGCAGCAGCATCGGCGTGCCCTGCGACAACAGCAGTGTGGCCAACAGGTTGCGGCGCTGCCGGGCGCGCAGGTCGTTGACCTTCTCGTCCTCGGTCGGCCCCTCGGCGCCGCAGTTCCACGACCGGTTGTCGTCGGCGCCGTCGCGGTTGCCCTCGCCGTTGGCCTCGTTGTGCTTCTCGTTGTAGGACACCAGGTCGTTGAGGGTGAACCCGTCGTGCGCGGTGACGAAGTTGATCGAGGCGTAGGGCCTGCGGCCGTCGTCCTGGTACAGGTCCGACGAGCCGGTGATGCGGGAGGCGAACTCGCCGAGCGTCGCGGGCTCGCCGCGCCAGAAGTCGCGGACGGTGTCGCGGTACATGCCGTTCCACTCGGTCCACAGTGGAGGGAAGTTGCCGACCTGGTAGCCACCGGGGCCGACGTCCCACGGCTCGGCGATCAGCTTCACCTGGCTGATCACCGGGTCCTGCTGCACCAGGTCGAAGAAGGTGGCCAGCCGGTCGACGTCGTAGAACTCGCGGGCCAGGGTGGCGGCGAGGTCGAAGCGGAAGCCGTCGACGTGCATCTCGGTCACCCAGTAGCGCAGCGAGTCCATGATCAGCTGCAGGGTGTGCGACGGGCGCACGTTGAGCGAGTTGCCGGTTCCCGTGTAGTCCATGTAGTACCGGCGGTCGTCGTCGACGAGCCGGTAGTAGGTCTCGTTGTCGATGCCGCGCAGCGACAGGGTGGGCCCGAGGTGGTTGCCCTCGGCCGTGTGGTTGTAGACCACGTCGAGGATCACCTCGATCCCGGCTTCGTGCAGGGCGCGGACCATCGCCTTGAACTCCTGGACCTGGTTGCCCGCCCGGCCCATCGGTGAGGCGTACCCGTCGTGCGGGGCGAGGAAGGCGATCGTGTTGTAGCCCCAGTAGTTGCGCAGGCCCCGCTCGGTGAGCCCATGGTCGTGCAGGAACTCGTGCACCGGCATCAGTTCGACCGCGGTGACCCCGAGCCCGGTCAGGTAGTCGATCATCACCGGGTGGCCCAGGGCGGAGTAGGTGCCGCGCAGCTCCTCGGGGATCTCCGGGTGCAGCATGGTCAGTCCGCGAACGTGGGCCTCGTAGATGACCGACTCGTTGTACGGCGTGTTCGGCGCGCGGTCGTTGGCCCAGTCGAAGAACGGGTTGACCACGACACCGCGGAACGTGTGCGCCCCGGAGTCGGCGTCGTTGCGCCCCTCCGGGTCCCCGAAGGGGTAGCCGAACACCGACTCGTCCCAGTCGACGGCGCCCGCGACCGCCTTGGCGTACGGGTCGAGCAGCAGCTTGTTCGGGTTGCAGCGCAGCCCGTTGGGCGGGTCGTAGGGCCCGTGCACGCGGAAGCCGTACTCCTGGCCCGGGCCGACGCCGGGCAGGTAGCCGTGCCAGACGAAGCCGTCGACCTCCGGCAGCACGATCTTGGTCTCGGTGCCCGACCCGTCGAACAGGCAGAGCTCGACCCGGTCGGCGACCTCGGAGAACAGCGCGAAGTTGGTGCCCGCGCCGTCATACGTGGCGCCGAGCGGGTAACGGGAACCTGGCCAGACCTGCACGCGCACTCCTCGGTGGTGACAGTCGCTTCTAGCACAGTGCTACCGCCTATCGCGCGCCTCCGCAGGGCGGGCGACGCGCAGCGCGGACACCGCGCGCTTGAGCAGCGGATGTTCGAGCAGCTCATCGACCGTGACCGGGAGCGGAATCCGCCAGTTGGGATATTCGTCGACGGTGCCGGGCAGGTTGGGCTGGCGCGGCTCGCCGATCGCGTCCTGCGGCGAGATGAGCAGCAGCCTGCTGGCCGCCGTCGCCAGCAGGGCGTGCAGGGCGGCGACGAGATCTTCCTCGTCGGCGTTCGGTGGGAGCAGGCCGTGGCCGGCGAGTTCGGCGAGCAGTTCGTCCCGGTCTCCGGCGGCGCGGCGGGCCTCCGCGTCCGGGTCGTCGAGATGGCCCAGCCCGGCCCGCACCCGCACGTTCTCACCGCGCAGGAAGCCCGCCGCGGTCGGCAGATCGTGAGTGGAGATGCTGGCCATCGCCTCGGTCGACCAGCGGCTCGGCGCGAGCAGCGGCGCGCCGGGCGCATCCTCGTCACGTTGGAACCACAGCACCGCGGAACTCAAGACGCCCCGTTCGCGCAAGGTCTCGGTCACCTCGTCCGGCACGGTGCCGAGGTCTTCGCCGACCACGATGGCGTTCGCCCGGTGCGCTTCCAGCGCCAGCACGCCGAGCAGGGCGTCGGCGTCGTAGCGGACGTAGGTGCCCTCGCTCGCCGGGCGGCCCGGCGGGATCCACCACAGCCGCCACAGGCCGGCGACGTGGTCGACGCGGATGCCGTCGGCGTGGGCGAGGACGCTGCCGATGACGTCGCGGAACGGCTGGTACCCGGTGGCGGCGAGCCGGTCGGGGCGCCACGGGGGCAGGCTCCAGTCCTGGCCCTGCCTGCTGAACGCGTCCGGTGGGGCGCCGACGGTGACCTCGGAGGCCAGCACGTCCTGCAGCGCCCAGGCGTCGGCGCCCGCCGGGTCGACACCGACGGGCAGGTCGTGCACGATCCCGACGCCGAGGCCGGCGGCGCGGCCCGCCGCGCGGACGTCGGCGAGCTGGTGGCCGCACAGCCGCTGCACCCAGGCGTGGAAGCCGACCCGGTCGGCCAGGTCGCGGCGGGCGGCGGCGACGGCGGGGCCGGTCGGGTGGCGCAGGTCCGCGGGCCAGGTTCGCCAGTCGGCGCCGTGCCGTTCGGCCAGGGCGCAGAACGTGGCGAAGTCGTCGAGCGCGGGGTCGGTCGGCTGGGCCCGTCGGTCGGGTGCGTGCCGCCACAGCAGTTCCAGCGCCGCGAGCTTGGCCTTCCACACCGCGTCGTAGTCGATCAGTTCGGCGCCCGCGGGCGGGGCGAGCGCGCCGACCTCGGTGCGCACCTCGGGTGGGGCTTGGCGGAAGGCGTCGAGGTCGGTGATCGGCAGATACAGGGGATTGGCGAACCGGCGGCTCGACGGCGAGTACGGCGACCGCTGCAGCGGGGTGACCGGGGTGATCGCCTGCACCGGGTTGACCAGGACCACCCCCGCCCCCAGCCGGGCCGACCCGGTGAGCAGCGCGCGCAGGTCGGCCAGGTCGCCGATGCCCCACGAGCCCGCCGAGCGCAGCGCGTAGAGCTGCACCATCCAGCCCCACGCGGGTGGGACGGGCGGCAGCTTGGCGGGGGCGACGATCACGGTGACCTGGCGGTCTTCGATGGCCAGGGTGTGGACGCCGAGTGGCAGGTCGGGAGGGAGCCGGTCGCGGACCGGCCGCGTGGCACCGTCTTCGGTGGTGAGGACACCCGCGGCGCCGATGGTGGGGGACTCCCCGGCGCGCAGCACGAGCGTGTCCGGCACCGTGGCCCGGTCGCGCCGGGCCCGGGCGTCGGACAGCTCGGCGCGAACCGACGCGGGCGTGCCCGCGTCGACGCCCAGTTGGGCGAGCACGGCCACCACGACGTCGTCGGCGATGTCGATCCGACGCCGTTCGGTGTCCTCGTACCAGGTGGCGACACCATGGGCATCGGCCAGGTCACGCAGGTCGGCGTCGGCCAAGATGGCCCTCCTCGTCGCGGCGGGTGCTCGTGTTTCTCACCGTAAACCGCCGCGCGTCCGCGCGCCTTGCGAACGATCTTGGTCATAAATCGCCACACTTTCGCGCATCTTTTGGTTGACCGCCGCCAATAGTCTTCGTACTGTCGTTCTATGACCGTGACCCGGCACACATTCAAGGTGATCGCCACGGTGATGATCTCTATCGCCGCCCTGAACACCCCGGCGGCGGCGGTGGACGCTCCCTACGAGGTGCTGGTCTTCAGCAAGACGGCGGGCTTCCGGCACGACTCGATCGCCACAGGCGTCCAGGCCATCCGGGAGCTGGGCGCCTCGAACGGCTTCACCGTCACCGCTACGGAGGACGCCGGGGTGTTCACGGGCGCGACGATCGACCGATACGACGCGGTGGTCTTCCTCAACACCACCGGCGACATCCTCGACGACGCCCAGCAGACCGTGTTCGAGAACTACATCAGGGCGGGCGGTGGTTTCCTCGGCGTGCACGCGGCCGCGGACACCGAATACGACTGGCCCTTCTACGCGCAACTGGTCGGCGCTCAGTTCCACTCGCACCCGCAGATCCAGCAGGCGCCGAACCTCGTCGAGAACCGGGGCACGGCGGCGACCGCGCACCTGCCGAGGACCTGGACACGCACCGACGAGTGGTACAACTTCCGCACCAATCCCCGCGCCACGGCACGGGTCTTGGCGAGCCTCGACGAGACGGGCTACACCGGCGGCAACATGGGTGGGGACCACCCGATCGCCTGGTGCAAGACCTACCAGGGCGGGCGCGGCTTCTACCTCGGGGGCGGCCACACCATCGCCTCCTACGCGGAGAACCAGTTCCGCGGGCTGCTCCTCGGCGGCATCCGCTACGCCGCCTCGCGCGCGAAGATCGATTGCCGTCCGGAAACCGGTTACACCGCGCTCTACGACGGCGCCACGACGGGGTGGTCGCAAGCGGGACCCGGCGGTTTCACCAACAGCGACGCGACGCTGACCAGCTTCGGCGGCATGGGTCTGTACTGGCACAGCGCCAAACAGTTCACCTCATACTCGCTCAAGCTCGACTGGCGGATGGCGGGCGACGACAACTCCGGGGTCTTCATCGGCTTCCCACCGTCGAACGACCCGAATTCGGCGGTGCGCAACGGTTACGAGATCCAGCTCGACGCCACCGACAGCGCCGACCGCTCTACCGGCGCGATCTACGGGGTCAAGGCGCCCGACATCGCGGCCCGCGACGCGGCGCTCAACCCGGCAGGGGAGTGGAACGGCTTCGAGCTCCTGGTCGAGGGCGAGCGCGTGCGGGTGTACCTCAACGGCGTGCTGATCAACGATTTCACCAACACCGACCCCGCGCGTTCGCTGCCCGGGCACATCGGTCTGCAGAACCACGGCAGCGGCGACGACGTGTCCTTCCGCAACGTCCGGATCCGAGAACTGACCGGCGACCGGACTGTGCAGGCCGAGAAGTACACGACCGCGAGCGGCGTGCAGCCGTTCACCAAGACCGGTGCGCACGACGGCCGGACCCTGGGCTACGTCGACCCCGGCGACTGGGCGGCCTACGACAGCGTCGACCTGACCGGAGTCCACGCGTTCCGGGCACGCGTTGTCTCCGGCGGCCCGGGCGGGACGATCGAGGTCCGCACGGGTTCGCCGACCGGGCGCGTGCTGGGATCGGTCGCGGTGCCCAACACCGGCGGCTGGAACACCTTCGCGGAGGTGCGGACAGCGCTGAATGGGGTGCAGGCAGGCAACCAGGCTGTCTATCTGACGTTCACCGGGACCGGCGGCGGTCTGTTCGATGTGGACGACTTCACGCTGGTCACCGCGGCAGCCACAAGCTCCGGGGTTCCCGAGCGGGAGCGCGGTTGCCGTGGCCGACGGTGAGAGTGCACAGCGGTGGGGCTGGTCCGACACTGTGCTGACACAGTGCCGGCCGAACCCCACCGCTGCGCTTCGACTCAGCTCTGGAAGCAGGGCTTGTCGAACTTGTAGTCCTTCGCGGTGGGTCCGACGAAGAACGGTTTCACCGTGCTGACACCGGTCGGTGAGGCGTCATCCGGCTTGGCGATCATCGTCTCCCGGACCACACCCGCGTTGGCGTCGCCGGTGAAGTTGCCCGCGGACGCGGGCAGCATGCCCTCATAGTCGACCTTGTCCAGTTGCTTGACGGCCTTGAGCAGGCCCTCCCGGCTCAGGTCCTTGTTCGCGACGGCCTTCTTCAGCGCCGCCTGCAGCGGGTAGGACCAGACCCAGCCCGCGGTGTAGCCGTCGTTGCCGGTGACCCCGGTGCCGAGCGTGTCGCGCATGTTCTTGTGCCCGGGGGTGTCCGCGGTGAACGTCTCCCACGGGCCGGACTGCAGGTACAGCGCCTTGAACGCGGGGCCAGCCGGGCTCTTGAGCAAGCCTGGGTTCCACGTCGGGCTGGTGCCGATGTACTTGCCGGTGAAGCCGCGCGCCGCGGTCTGGCCGACGATCACCGCCGCGTCGGTCGGACCGGTGGTCAGGATGACCAGGTCGGGCTTCTTCGAGTTGACGGCGTTGATCGCGCCCGCCTGGTTGTCCTGGCCGGAGGCGGTCTCCACCGCCTCGAACGTGAGGCCGTTCTTCTCCGCCGCCACCTTGGCGCCCGCCGCCGCGTCCTCGCCGTAGTCGCCGGGGTAGTGCACGGCCATGACGGACTTGGGCTTGAACTGCTCGACCGCGTAGTCGATCGCGTTCATCGACTCCAGGCAGTAGTTGGTGCCCGATTCCAGGATCACGTCCTCGAACGCCCACGCGGACGTCCAGGACGCGGGCACGGACACGATGTTGTTGTCACCCAGGTCCCCGATGATCGCCGCGGTCGTCGGCGAACCGAGCGTCTGGGCCAGGCCGAGCACCTTGCTCTTGATCTCCTGGTAGACCTGGTTGTGAGTCTCGGGGTTGTACTTGTTGTCGCGGACGTACGTGGTGACGTCGACGCCGTAGCCGTCGATGCCGCCCGCCTTGTTCACCCGCTCCCAGAACTTCTTCTGCGCCTCGGTGATCGGCACGGCCAGGGCCTTGAACGGGCCGGAGGTCAGGTCGGAGATCGTGCCCAGGAAGATGCAGCCCTTGGTCAGGTTCGGCGTGTCCTTGCACGGCTCGGCGGTGACACCCACGTCGGTCTTGACGGCACCTTCGCCGCCGCCACCGCCCCCACCGGAGTCACCTCGGCCGCAGCCGGTCGCGATCAGCGCCAGGGCGGACAGGCCCGCCAGCAGCTGAGTTGTTCGACTGGTCATCGGTATTCCTTTCGTGGCAGGCGAATCGACTGTGAGTAGGAGTAGGGCTAGTAGGAGAAGGGCTCAGTAGGAGAAAGGCCACGCCTTGAAGTAGTTGCGTACGCGGATCCAGATTCCGAAGAGCCCCCTTGGCTCGAAGATCAGGAAAAGGATGATCATCAGCCCGTAGAAGATGATCGCCAGGTTGGCCGCGCCGAGCGGCGCGGTCACGTCCGAGCTGATGAACGGCAGCACTGTCGGCAGCTCCTGGGTGAGCCGCGGCAGCATCGTGATGAACAGCGCGCCCATGATCGAGCCGGAGATCGTCCCGGCCCCACCGATCAGCACCATCGCGACGAATTGGATGGACAGCAGCAGGTTGAACGAGTCGGGTTCGACCCGACCGAGGACCGCGTAGAGCAGCGCGCCCGCGCAGCCCGCGTAGAACGACGAGATGCCGAACGCGAGCACCTTGTAGCGGGTGACGCTGACCCCGATCACGTCGGCGGCGATGTCGCGGTCGCGCACCGCGGCGAACGCCCGGCCTACCTTCGACCGGACCAGGTTGCGGGCGAACACGGCGAAGATGATCAGCAGCACCAGGGTCAGCAGGTACATCTTCTGATCACCGGTGAGCAGGTCGCCACTGCGGTCGAGGCGTTGCCCGAACAGCTCCGGCACCGGACCCTGCCTGCCCACGCCCGGCCCGCCGGTGAGCGACTTCCACTCCTTGAAGATGTGCAGGCCGAGGAACACCAGGCCGAGGGTCACGATGGCCAGGTAGAGCCCGCGCAGCCGAGTGGCCAGCGGCGCGACGATCACGCCCGCGATCCCGGCCACCAGACCGGCGGCGAGCAGCCACACGGGCAGGAACGTGATGCCGAAGCCGATCGTGCGCCTGCCCGGCTCGCCGCTGAGCGCCGACGCGGTGTACGCGCCGATGGCGAGGAAGAACGCGTGGCCGAGGCTGACCTGGCCCGCGTACCCGGTCACGATGTTCAGGCCGATCGCGCCGATCGCCGCGGCCAGCCCGGTGGCGAACAGGTGCAGCCACTCGTCGGGCAGGCCGAACGGCACGTAGGTCGCCGCGAGCAGCACCATCGCCACGACGGCGAGCTGTTTGGGCCGGGTGTTGAGCATCCGCAGGTTCTGCCCGTACGAGGTGTACAGCTCGGGCCTGCCCCACAGCTGCCGGGAGGCCTTGGTGGACCGCTGGTCGGTCATACCCGTTCCACCTCCTTCGTGCCGAACAGCCCGTACGGTCTGACCAGCAGCACCAGCAGCATTACGACGTAGGCCGAGACGACGGAGAAGTTCTGGCCCAGCCACGGCGCGAAGTCGCCCTGGTAGGTGGCGACCAGCGACTCGACCAGTCCGACGGTGAACCCGCCGATCACCGCCCCGCCCAGGGAGTCCAGCCCGCCCAGGATGATCGCGGGCAGCGCCTTGAGCGCGATGATCCACAGGTTCTGGTCGATGCCCGCGCCGGTGGCCTGGAACGTCCCCGCGACCGCGGCGAGCGCGCCCGCCATCGCCCAGGACGTGGCGAACACCGTGCCGACCGAGATGCCTTGCGCCAGCGCGGTTTCCTGGTTGAACGAGGCCGCCCGCATGGCGAGGCCGAGCCGGGAGTACTTGAAGAAGGAGAACAGCACGACCACGAGGAGAACGGTGGTCACCAGCATGACGATGTGCCGCTCCTGCACCTGCACGCTGCCGATGGTGATCGAGCTCAGCCCCCACGGGTCGCCGACGGGCCGCACGTCGAGGCCGATGAAGATGTTGGCCACCAACCGGACCACGATGTCGATGCCGAGGGTGATGATCGCGATCACGAACACCGGCTTGCCGACCATCGGCCGGATCACCGTCCGCTCGATGCCGAGGCCGAGCAGGGCGACCCCGATCGCGCCGAGCACCAGGGCCAGGAAGAAGCCCCACGGACTCGGGATCCCGAGCAGCGGCTCGGCGAGGAAGCTGACCGCGAGGGCGCCCGCGAGCATGAACGCGGGCTGGGCGAAGCTGACCACCCGCATCGACTTGTAGATGATCACGAAGCCGAGCGCGAGCAGCGCGTAGACCGACCCCTGGCCGAGTCCGCCCGCCACCGCCTGCAGGAAGGTGGTCATGCGCCGCCTCCCTTGGCGTACATGGATTCGACGAGGTCGTCGAAGAGCTTGCCCAGTGCCGACCGCTTGACCTTCTGCGTGGCGGTCAGCTCGCCGTCCTCGTGGTCGAGTTCCTTCGGCAGCATGCGGAACTTCTTGATTTGCTCGACATTGGCGAACTTCGTGTTGACGTCGTCGACGATGCCCTGCACCAGCTTGATCACCTCGGGACGTTCGGACAGGTCCCGGTAGGTGGTGTACGGGATGCGCTTGCGCTGCGCCCATTCCCCGACTGTCTCCAGTTCCACACCGATCAGCGCGGTCAGGTACGGGCGCTTGTCGCCGATCACCACGGCTTCCTTGATGTACGGCGAGACTTTGAGCGCGTTCTCGATCTCCGAGGGCGCGACGTTCTTGCCGCCGGCGGTGATGATGATGTCCTTCATCCGGTCGGTGATCTTGACGTGCGTGCCGTCGACCCACACGCCCACATCGCCGGTGTGCAGCCACCCCTGCTCGTCGACCGCCTTGGCGGTGGCCTCCTCGTCGCGCCAGTAGCCGGCGAACACGCCCGCGTGCCGGGTCAGGATCTCGCCGGTCTCCTCGTCGACGCGCAGGTCGACACCGGGGTGCGGCTCGCCGACCGTGCCGAGCTTGACCCGCCCGGGCCGGTTGGCGGTGGCGATCGCACTGTTCTCGGTCATGCCGTACACCTCGTGCATCGGCACCCCGATGCCCATGAAGAACTTCAGCACGTCCGGCGCGATCGGCGCCGCGCCCGAGGCGGCGTAGCGGACCTTGCGCATGCCGATGCGGTCGCGCAGCGCGCGGTAGAGGAACAGGTAGCCCAGCGCGTAACGCAGCCGGGTGCCGGGTGTGTGCTTGCCGCCGGTGCGCACCAGGGTGTCGCCGATGCCGTCGGCCACCTTGAGCCAGAACCGCGCCAGCGCGCGCTTGGCCGGGGACGCCGAGGCGATCTTGATGTTGACCCCGGCCAGCACCTTCTCCCAGATTCGCGGCACGCCGAACAGGATCGTCGGCTGGATCTCGCGGAGGTTGGGCTGCACGGTCGCGATGGACTCGGCGAAGTTGACCTGCACGCCCGCCGAGGAGTTGAACCAGGTGGTGAAGATCCGCTCGGCCACGTGGCACAGCGGCAGGTAGGACAGCATGATGTCGTCGGTGCTCGGTGGGGGAGAGGTGAACCCGCCGCTCTCGATCAGGGTCTGGATGCTGAACTCGACATTCGCCACGGTCAGCATCGCGCCCTTGGGCGGACCTGTGGTGCCGGAGGTGTAGACCAAGGTCATGATGTCTTCGGACCGCGCCTGGCTCATGGTCTCCTCGACCGCGCCCGGGTGCGCCGCCCGGTGTTCGGCGCCCATGGCCAGGAGGTCTTCCCAGAACAGCAGCTTCGGGTTGTCGTAGCGGCGCCGGATGCCGCGGGGTTCCAAGTAGACGATCCGCTCGAGCTCGGGCAGCTCGTCGAGCACGGAGAGCACCTTGTCCGCCTGCTCCTGGTCCTCGGCGAGCAGGATCTTGCTGCCGGAGTGGGCGAGCAGGTAGGCGACCTCCGAGGCCGGGTTGGTCGGGTAGAGGCCCACCGTCATCGCCCGCACCGCCACCGCGGCGAGGTCGGTGTAGAGCCACTCCCGGCGGTTCTCCGACTGGATCGCCACCCGGTCGCCGGGCGCCACGCCGAGCGCGAGCAGGGCGTGGCCGACCAGTTCGATCTTGTCCCAGTAGTCCGACCAGGACACTTCCTGCCAGATCCCGAAGTCCTTCTCCCGCATGGCGACCGCGTCGGGCATGGCCCGCGCGCGATCACGCACCCTGGTCACGATGGTGGTCGTGGTCTTGGTGCCCGGTTCGGCGACCTGGGTCATGTCGTCACCTCCGTCGGGTGTTCCTGCCCCAGGTACGCCCGGATGACGCCGTCGTCGGCCTGGACCTGGCTGGGCGTGCCGGTGACGATCGGGGTGCCGAAGTCCATCGCCATCACCCGGTCCGCCAGGTCCATCACCAGGCCCATGTCGTGCTCGACCAGGATCATCGGGATGTCGAGCTCGTCGCGGATGTCGAGGACGAAGCGCGCCATGTCCTCGGTCTCCTCGAGGTTCATGCCCGCGACCGGCTCGTCGAGCAGCAGCAGCTTGGGCTCCATGGCCAGCGCCCGCCCCAACTCCACGCGCTTCTGCACCCCGTAGGGCAGCAGGCCCACCGGGAACGCACGCCACTGCTCCAGTTCGAGGAAGTCGACGATGTTCTCCACCACGGCGCGGTTGGCGATCTCCTCGCGGCGCGCCCGCCCGAACCAGGCGAACGCGGACGGCGCGCCGTAGCGGATGTGGTGGTGCCTGCCGAGCATCAGGTTGTCCAGCACTGTCAGGTTCGAGAACAGCTCGATGTTCTGGAACGTCCGGGCCATGCCGAGCGCGGCGATCCGGTGCGGCGGCTTGCCCACCAGGTCGACGCCGTCGAACACCACCCGGCCCCGCTGCGGCCGGTAGACCCCGGAGAGCACGTTGAAGATCGACGTCTTGCCAGCGCCGTTCGGGCCGATGATCGCGAACAGCTCGCGCGCGCCGACCTCGAAGGACACGCCGTTGACGGCCTTGACGCCGGCGAAGGACAGGTGCACGTCGTCGAAAACGAGAATGGGCTCGCGCAGTGACACTGATTCGCTCGCAGGCTCGCTCATGACAGCCACCGCTTCCGCCGCTTGTAGTGCTTGACGTCGCGGAAGGACTTGACCGCGCCCTCGGCGCCGAGTCCCAGGTAGAACTCCCGGATGTCCTCGTCGGCGAGGAGTTCCTTCGCGGGCTTGTCCATCACGATCTTGCCGTTCTCCATCACGTAGCCGTGTTCGGCGATGGACAGAGCCATGGTGGCGTTCTGCTCGACCAGCAGCACCGTCGTGCCCTGGACGTTGATCTGCACGATCAGGTCGCGGATCTGCTGGACCAGCAGGGGAGCGAGGCCGAGGCTGGGCTCGTCGAGCAGCAGGTAGCTGGGGTCCGACATGAGCGCCCGGCCCATGGCGAGCATCTGCTGCTCACCGCCGGAGAGGTAGCCCGCGGTCCGTTTGCGACGGTCGCGCAGCACGGGGAACAGCCCGTAGACCCGGGCGAGGTTCTCCTTGAGGTGCTTGATGTTCGTGTGGGCGCCGACCCGGAGGTTCTCCTCGACCGTCAGCTCGGCGAAGATCTGCCTGCCCTCCTGGACCTGCTTGATCCCCTTCCCCACGATCCGGGCCGCGTTGCTGCGGTGGATCGGCTCGTCGTCGAGGGTGATCGACCCCTTGGTCACCTCACCCTCATGCACCCCGAGCAGGCCGGAGATGGCCCGGAGCAGCGTCGTCTTGCCCGCCCCGTTAGCCCCCAGCAGGGCGACGATCTTGCCCTCCGGCACCTCGAGACTGACGCCGCGCAGCACCAGGATCACGTCGTCGTAGACGACCTCGAGGTTGCGGACCGCAAGCATCAAACCTCCCACCGGTGACCCGCGTCACACTCTGTCAGCAGAGCATTGATCACGCGACCGCTGAGACCAAGCAATGAGGTTTGATTCGTTATACGTTCACCGCGTCCGGCAGGAGGATGCTGCCGTTCACGTCACCACCCGCTACGCACCGTGTTCAAAGGCGAGCAGCGGTCAGTCGAGCAGCGTCGTCCCGTTGAACACGCCCAGCCGCTCCTGGTAGAGCTCAAGGCCGACCCCGTTCGGATCCCGGAAGTAGACGCTGTCCTCGACCCCGCGATCGGGCCCGAGGTACTCGATCCCCGCGTCGTCGAGCTTTTTCTTGGCCGCGTCGAACATCTCCGCCGACACCGAGATGGCCAGGTGCTGCACCCCGCCGATGGTCTCGGTGAACGGCGGGTGGTCGTGGCCGGGGAAGTCGAAGAAGCCGAGCAGGTTGTGGTTGCCGATGTCGAAGAAGAAGTGGCTGGACCCGGCGTAGTCACGGTTCTCCACCAGCTCGACCAACGGGAACCCGAGCAGCTCCTGGTAGAACGTGATCGTCTCCTCCACATCGCGGCAGATCAGCGCCAGGTGGTGGATACCGCGGACCGTCGTCGCCTGCCGGGGCCGCAGATACCGCTCCCGCAACGACTCCCGACGCGCTCGGATCTGTTGGAGTTCCTGACCTTCCGGCTGCGGCATTCCGCTCCCTTCGCCCGACTGGTGCGTGATCGTCAACTGTATTCCGATCGCGGTCGCGGCTCACGTCGAAGCGGTTGATCGTCTTCTCGCCGGGGTAACTTCCAGGGAGTCGCCGAGTGGCCGAGGAGCACCGAAATGAAGCTCTACGCCGACCATCCCGCCCGCCGCGCGCGCCAGGCCACCACCGACCTGGTCGCCCTGCTGATCGTCTTCGCCACCGTGTGGCTCGCCACCGAGGTCCGGGAGCGGGTGCTGGGACTGCGGGCCCCCGGCCAGGGCCTGGTCGACGCGGGCAGCCGGTTGAGCGGCACGTTCGACGCCGCCGCCGACAACGCCGACGACGTGCCCCTGGTCGGACGCCCGCTCGCGGACGCCCTGCACACCGGGTCGGCGGGCGGCGCCCGGCTCAGCGAGGCGGGCCGGTGGCAGATCGAGGCCGTGGAAAGCCTGGCGCTGTGGCTGACCGTGGCGTTGATCGTCGTCCCGGTCACCCTGCTGCTGATCGTCTGGCTGCCCCGTCGGGTGCGGTACGCCCGCGAGGCGGGCGCTGCGGTGCGGCTGCGCGATCAGGGCCCGGACGGACAAGACCTGCTCGCGCTGCGGGCCCTGGTGACCCAGCCGCTGTCCCGGCTGGCGTCGGCGGGCCCCGTCGGCGCGGGCTGGCGCACCGGCGACCCGGAGACGGTGGCGGGCCTGGCAGGCCGGGAACTGCGCAGGCTGGGCCTGCGCCCGCCCGCGAGCCGACCGGCGGCCGAGAAACGCTAGGCCAGGGCGGTCACCCAGGTCGCGGCGACGCCACTGAACAACACGAGTGCCACGGCGACGCCCGCCCCCGGCGCGCCCGCGACGAGGGCCGCCACCCCGAGAGCGGCCAGCGCCGTGGCGACGGCCGCGCCGATCAGCACGATCTTGCGCATTCCCGGGCTGACGGTGTGGGTGAGGCCGGTGGCCATCGCCCACAGGCCCAGGGCGAAGGTGAGACCGAGCAGCCCGGTCGGGCCGCTGGTCGTGCTGATCACCGCGCACGCGATCGCGGCGGCGGCGAAGGCGAGGAAACCGTAGGTGGCGACGCGGGCCGGGCGGTCGACCACGTGGCGGTCGCGGCTGAGCAGCAGGACGCAGTTCATGATCGGTTCGAGCGTCCAGCTCAGGACCACCAAGCCGATCGAGACGCCGAGCACGACGGTCGCCCAAGTCTGTCCGTTGTAGGGCCGAAGCACCCGGCTGAGGATGAAGGGCGCGATCAGGACGGCGATGCGCACGCCCTTGGGCAGCGTGCCGAGCCACAGTTGGAACCGCAGGAGTTGGCCGTAGAGCGGGTTGCGGGTCTTCAGCGCGAGGGACAGGCCTTCGCGGGCGCCCTTGTCGGTGGGGTCCAGCCGCAGTGCGGTGCGCTGGGATCGGACCGCGGACTTGCCACCGCCGCGGCGCAGGGCGAGCAGCCCCTGGATGCGGTGGGCGTCGGCGTTCTCCGGGTCCAGGCGCAGGGCGTCGGCGACCGCGAGTTCGGCCTCGGCGAACCGGCCCGCGTCATGGAGGGCGGCCGCCTGCAGGGCGGCGGCCCCGGAGTCCTCGGGGTCGAGGGCGCGCGCCTTCTTGATGCACGCCAACGCTTCTTCGGCGCGGTCGTCGGCGAGCAGGATGGAGGCCTCCTGCAGGTGCAGGCCCGCGACGTTCGGGGCCAGCGCGATGCCGCGGCGGATCGTGGTGAGCGCCTCGGGGTGTCGGCTCAACCCGGCGAGTGAGCCAGCGTGGACGGCGTGGGCGAACACATTCTCCGGCTCCGCGGCGAGAGCGCCTCGGCTGACGTCATGGGCCTCGCCGTACTTCTCCTGGCGCAGCAGGGCCTGCGCGAGCAAGACCTGGACCATGGTGTCGTCGGGTTGGCCCGCGAGCGCCGTCCGGAGCTGCTCCTCGGCCTCCCGCGCCCGGCCGAGTCCGAGCAGGGCTTGACCCCGCCGCAACGCGGCGTCGGTGACGTCGTTCATTCCACACCCCAGTGGCAGATCGCGGCTACTTCCCGGCACACGGTAGAGAAGTCGCTGGTCAACTGCGGAATCGGGTCGGGTAGCGTGCGCGGCGTGACGCATGATCCGGTGATCGAGGCCCTGCTCGGCGCGCTCGCCGGCGACGCGGGCAACCATCCCGTGCGGGTCCACCTCGCGAACCTCCTGCTCGAAGCGGGCCGAACCGCGGAGGCGCTTGAGCAGGCGACCACCGTGCTCGCCGCCCAACCGGACAACGTCGAGGCGCTGCGCGTCGCCGCCACGGCCGCCCGGGCGGTCGGCGACGAGGCCAAGGCCACCGCCTACGCCCGCCTCGCGACGGCGCTCGACCCGGCCGCGGCGGTCCCGGACACCGCGGACGAGATCCTCGACCGATGGGCCACAAGCGATCCCGTGGTCGAGCCGGACATCGGCACGATCCGGGCGGCGGGGATCACGCTCGCCGACGTCGGCGGTCTCGCCGAGGTCAAGAAGCGGCTGGAGCTGTCGTTCCTCAAGCCGCTGCGCAACCCGGAGCTGCGGCTGCGGTTCGGCAAATCGCTGCGCGGCGGGCTGCTGCTGTGGGGACCGCCCGGCTGCGGCAAGACACTCGTCGCCCGCGCGCTGGCGGGTGAGCTGGGGGCGAGCTTCTACGAGATCGGCCTCAGCGACGTGCTCGACATGTGGATCGGCAGCAGCGAACGCAACCTGCGCGCGATCTTCGACACCGCCCGCCGCAACCGGCCGTGCCTGCTGTTCTTCGACGAGATCGACGCACTCGGCCAGAAACGGTCCCAGCTGCGCGGCGGCGGGTCCGCCCTGCGCGGCGTGGTGAACCAGATCCTCGCCGAACTTGACGGCGCGAGCACCGACAACGACGGCGTGTTCGTCCTGGCCGCGAGCAACCACCCCTGGGACATCGACTCCGCGCTGCTGCGCCCCGGCCGCTTCGACCGGACCGTGCTGGTCCTCCCACCGGACACCGACGCGCGCGAGGCGATCCTGCGGTTCCACCTGCGCGGTCGCCCCACCGACCGGATCGACCTGGCGAAACTCGCCAAGCTCACCGACGGCAGGTCGGGCGCTGACCTGGCGTTGATCTGCGAACAGGCGACCGAGGTCGCCATGGACGGCTCGCTGACCGCGGGACGCCTGGAGCCGATCACCCAGCGCCACCTGGAGGACGCGGCCCGCGCCGTGCGCCCGAGCATCGGCGAGTGGATGGAGACCGCGCGCAACTACGCCCTCTACGGCAACGACACGGGCGCCTACGACGAACTCGCCGCCTACCTGAAGAAACGGCGTCGCTGACGCCCGCGTCGCTACCCCGACCCGCAGGTGTCGGTGCTCTTCAATGCCTCCGCGGCCAGCTCGGAGTGGCACCGAGCAGCGTAGCCACGGAAGTCCTTTCGGATATCGAGGACGGCACGCGGCGTCAGGCGGCTCACGCCGCAGTGCCTGAGCGAGCAGTTCCTTGGACCAGACCCGTCGATCAAGGACACGCCGCTGATCGATTCGTCGCCGTGTGCCTCCAGGCACAGCACTGGGTGATATTGGCAATCTTCATAGATGTCGCCAGGCCTGATATCAGGAACGTCCACTGCGGACACCGGTCCTCTGTCGTGCATCGCGGGAAAAGTCGAGCCGAGCCTAAGGCGTCACGGGAATGTTGGTCAGGCCGTTTCGGGCGTTGGTGACGGTGTTGGAGGCGTACACCTTGTTCGGCGCCGAGGTGCACTTCGACGTCGACGAGATGTAGACGGCGTAGTTGCCCACCCCGCCCAGGTCCGAGGTGTTGGACCGCCAGACGTTCCCGCAGCCGTACCCGGTGACCGGGTTGTGCGTCTCGTAGCCGTTGACGAACGTGCCGGGCGCGGCGAACGTGCCCCGGTTCTGCTCGATCAGGTAGTTGTTCCCCTTGGCGTCGATCCAGGAGTCGGCCGAGTTCTGGCCCGACAGGCCGCGGCCGTCGAAGGTGTTGCCCCGGATGACGCCGCCCTGGGTGCCTTCCTTGATGTCGATGTGCTCGGCCGCCACTCCCGGCCCGATCTGGTTGTCCAGCACCTGAACCCGGTCCGAGCGGTCCATGCCGCCGGAGTTGCCCAGGCAGCCCCAGTTCGAGTTGGCCGACCCGATGTAGACACCTTCGCCGTAGCCCGGCTTGACCAGGCCGATCTGCTCGATCCGCGACCGCTTCAGCACCCCATCCGCCGATGACCGGCGGAAGTGCACGCCCTCCTCCTCGGTGTGGTGCACGTACACACCGTCGATCGTGACGTGGTGCGAGTTGTCCAGCACGATGCCCTTCTTCGACTCGGCGACAGTGAAGCCGGTCAGGTTCCAGTGGGGAGCGTCGAACAGCCACAGGCCGTACCCGGAGTCCCAGCCCGCGGTCGGCACCGAGCAGGACGGCGCGGTGCCGCTGGGACCGTCGTTGATCAGGACGGCGTTCCGCGGGCCGGTCAGGGTGATCGGCGCGCTCGCCGTGCCCGCCTTCTGGGACAGGAACGTGCCTCGGTAGGTGCCCGCCGCCATCCGGATGGTGCGGCCGGGTCGGGCGTTGGTCAGCGCGGACCTGAGCTGGTCCGAAGTGGACACGTCGACGATGTCGGCCGGGCTCGCCGCGGCGGTGATCACGAGGTGGTCCAGGTTGGCCGTTCCGCCGGAGGTGCCCGCGGTGACCCGGATCTTGTTCGTCCCGGCGGACAGCGTCGCCGTGGTGGTCACGGTCCGCCATGTCGCCCAGGCGCCGGTGGAGGGGAAGGCGAGGTCGTCGGCCACCACTGCGCCGTTGACACTCACGTCGGCCGGTCGGCCCGTGC
This sequence comes from Actinokineospora alba, assembly GCF_004362515.1. NCBI lineage: Bacteria > Bacillati > Actinomycetota > Actinomycetes > Pseudonocardiales > Pseudonocardiaceae > Actinokineospora > Actinokineospora alba. The sequence goes on from NZ_SNXU01000001.1 coordinate 5,234,684, forward strand.
TTCCGTTGGCGTAGCGGAACGTCAGCGTGTGCGAACCCGCCGCCGCAGTGACGGTCCACTCGACAGACGCGCCGACGGCGTTGGTCGTGTTGCAGAACCCGGTTCCGGTGTAGCCGGCGTGATCGGAGTCGACAGTTCCTTGGCACACCGCGTTTTCCGCCTCATACCGGTCTGGAGCCGGCGGCGCGGTGGTGGTGGTGGTGGTCGGCGGCGTGCTCCCCACCGACTTCAGGAACAGGGACTGACCCGCGTCGGTCTTTGAAGCGTCGACGCCGTGGCCGCCGGTGTAGTCGCCGCGTTCGTTGTTCGCCCAGTCGGTGATCGGCGCGCCCGCCTTGTCCAGGTGGTGCCACCCGGTGCCGGACCAGCCGAACTGGTACACGCGGTGCCGGTCGGGGTAGTAGTCGACATACGGGTCGGTGTCGCTGGTGAGCTGCTTCTTCATGGTGTTGTTGAAGAAGACGTTGCGCGGACCGGTGGAGCCCGACCACTTCACCGCCTTCTGGCCGGCGCCCCACCAGATCGGGAACCAGTTCGAGTCGTCCGGCCCGCCGCCGCCCTCCTCGCCGCAGTTGCTCAGGCAGTTGGCCGAGCGGTGCGCGTACGGCACGGTCACCGTGTTCAGCTCGAACAGGTTGTGCCGCTCCCACCCGCCGTGCAGGTTCAGGTCGGAGTCGAAGTCGTTGCCGATCACCACGTTGCCCGACGCGGACCACTGGAAGGTGAAGTGCCGCAGGTTGCGCGAGGTGTTCCCGGCGTACAGCGAGTCCCACACCCGCGAGCCCCGGAAGTAGCCGTTGCCGCCCTTGCCCTTGTTCCACGCGCCGTCGAGGTGGTTGTCGACGATCTGGAGGTTCTTCGCCTCCTCGGTGACGATCGGGTGTGACCCGGTCATGTCCGCGCGCACGCCCCGCACCCAGGAGTTCGCCGCCCACTTGAAGACAATGCCGTGCATCTGGTCGGCGGGGGACATGTTGCCGTAGTTGTGCACCGCCTTCGCCGGGTCGAGCGTGGGCATGGCCTGGGTGAAGCTGAGGTTCTCGAAGCCGACGCCCACCACCGGGTCCACGATCGGCGACGCCTTGGAGGGGTAGACCGCGCCGTCGATCGGCGCCGAACCGTCCGAAGTGGACGAGACCGGGACGTCGTACTCCAGTGGCTTGTCCAGCGTGATCCTGCGGTTCGCGGTGTCCACCGCGGTGATGGTGAACAGCTGCTGGCGCATGTGCTGGTTCAGCATGGGATGCGTGGCCGACACCGCCTTCTGCTGCTCGTAGAACTTGACCGAGTTCGCCGCCCGGATGTTGACCAGGCCGCCCACGGTGAATCCCGTCAGCGATCCGCTGCTCGCGAGTTGGACCACCCGGTCGCCGGTGCGCGCCGAGAACGCGGTGTCGCCCGCCTTGCCGCCCAGCTGCACACCCGCCTTCCAGTGCACGTTGGCGGTGCCTTCGAAGATGTCCTTGCGGTTGGCGGGCGCGGAGGCGTAGTCACTGGCGTATGCGGTGTGGACCGCGCGCGACTGCACCCGGAACAGGCCGCGGCCCGGCCACAGCCACCCGCCTTTGCCCTGCCCGTGGGTCATCCCGTCCTCGTCCCAGTCCGAGCCGTCGGGGGTGAGGGTGTCGTAGCGGGTGTTCGCGTCGGGCCGGAACACGATCCGCGTTCCGGCCGCGGGGTCGCTGCCCGCGCCGCGGATCACCAGGTAGTCGGCGTCGACCGCGAGCTGGCGGGACACGTCGAGGACGCCCGCGGGCAAGGTGATCAGGCTCAGCTTGGCGTAACCCGCCGAGGGTGAGCAGCGGGTGCGGACGGCGTCGATCGCGGCCTGCAGCCCGGCGCTGTCGTCCACGCCGTCACCTGGTCGGACCCCGTGCTGCCCGGCGAGTTCCGCGGGGGTGAGTTGGCAGGCGGCGTCGGGGTTGATCTCGTTGGCTCCGGGCAGCGTCGCGCCACCGCGGAAGCCCGCTTTGCTCCAGTCGTACAGCCCCGGTATCGGGGCTCGGCGGTTGGCCGGCGACAGGTCGAGCCCGGCGGCGGCCTGGCCCGCGGCGGGAACCGTGGTCACCAGCACGACCGGCGTGGCGACCGCGAGGGCGGCGACGACGGCGAGGGCCAGCGGCCTTCGATGAGCAGGGGAAAGGTGCGGCACTGCGACCTCCCGGTCAAAGGGGGAGAGGAGGCCGCCGGCACAGGCGGCTGCCGAACACTTAACTGTTCGGCAGCCAGCCCGTCAATAGATGAACAGTATTTAGTTTCGCGTCCACATATGTGTCAGCTACCGGATGCCGTGGATCCGCAGGGTCGTGGCGAGCTGCTGGGTGTGCTTCATGATCGCGGTCGAGACGCGGTCGAGTTCGTCGTCGTCGACCTTGTCGGCGGGCATCGAGCAGCTGATCGCGTCCGTGGCCGGGATCCGGTAGTCCACCGCGACCGCCACGCAGGCGACACCTTCGGTGCCCTGCTCTCGCTCGTAGGCCCAGCCACGGGATCGCACCAGGTCGAGCTCGGCGAACAGTGCCTCGCGGTCGGGCAGCGAGTGCGGGGTGTGCTGCTCGAGTTCCTCCGGCACGATGGCCGCGACCTCGGCCGGGGTGAGCTGGGCGAGCAGGGCCTGCCCCAGGGCGGTGATGTACGCGGGCAGTCGTCGGCCGACTCGGGAGATGAGCCGCATCGAGTCCCGTGACTCGCGGCTGGCCAGGTAGAGCACGTGCGCCTCGTCGCGGCGGGCGTAGTGGATCGTGTAGCCGATCTCGGCGCGGAGGTCCTCCATCGCCTGATAGGCGTAGTGCAGCGCGGGATCGCGGTCCAGGTAGGCCGTTCCGGACAGCAGGGCGTGCGGCCCGACGCCGAACTTCGTGCCGGTGTCGTCGGCCTCGACCCACTTGAGCTCGCGGAGTGTGCGGATCAGCGCGTGCAGGCTCGACCGCGGATATCCCATGAGTTCCTGCAGGTCGGAGATGGTCAGCCAGGTGGGCGACGCGGCGAGCGTCTCCAGGATGCGGACGGTGCGTTCGGCCGATTTCACCGGCGAGACCTCGGAAGCCTCACGAGCCATGGCGTCCAACTTTCTGCGCAAAGTTTTCATGTCTGTTGACCGTCAGCATACCGCTCGCTATCTTTACCCGACATTAACAACACATATACAGACGCCGTACACATATGTGGACAGGAGTGTTGTGTTGAGTGACCTTCGACGAGCGACCAGGCCGGTGTCCTTGCTGGTCGCAGCCCTGATCGGGCTGGGCAGCGCCGGCTGCGGCGGCAGCGCACCGGCTGCCCCTGATCAGGACGCCAAGGCCCCGCTGCAGATCTGGATTCGCAAGCCGCCGGGTTCGCCCACCGAGAAGACCGCCAAGGCGCTCGCCGCCGACTTCACCAAGGCCACCGGCATCGAGGCCACGGTGACCGCGATCTTCGAGGACTTCGAGACGAAGCTGCAGCAGGCGGCGGCGGGCAAACAGCTCCCCGATATCGTCCTCAACGACACGGCCCAGCTGGGCTCCCTGGTCAAGCAGGGGCTGGTGCGCGAGGTGAACCGGGAGTCCGTCGCGGGCGGCGACCAGGTCGCCGACCTCGCCTGGCATGCGACCCGGGGCGCGGACGGAAAGTCCTACGCGGTGCCGTTCTCCGCGCAGTCGTTCGCGCTGTTCATCCGCAAGGACTGGCGGGAGAAGGTCGGCGCCGGGCAGCCGAGGACCTGGGCCGAACTCGACGCCCTCGCCACGGCGTTCACCACGAAGGACCCCGACGGCAACGGCCAGGCTGACACCCACGGCTACGTCATCCCCGGCTCCACCAAGCGCGGCTACATGGCCTGGTACGCCAGCGGTTTCCTCTGGGCCAACGGCGGCGACTTCTTCACCGAGAAGGACGGCAGGTTCGCCCCCGCGGTCGCCGACGCGAAGTCCGTCGCCACGGTCGACTGGCTCAAAGCCCAGTTCTGCACTGCGAAGACCGTCGCGCCGGGCGCGGTGACCATGGAGACCACGCAGGCCCACCCGGTGTTCGAAGGCGGCAAGGCGGGCATTTACCTCACCGGCCCGTACAACATGGCCCGCTTCGACAAGAACCTGGGCGCGGACAAGTACGAGGTGATCCCCGCGCCGAAGGGACCGGACGGCAAGCAGGCGTCGCTGGCCGAGGGGGAGAACGTCTACCTGATGGCGGGCTCGAAAAACCAGGCGGGGCAACAGAAGTTCGCCGAATTCGCGATCTCCGCGCCCGGGCAGACCATCGGCATGGCGGGCGACACCGACGGCAACATCGTGCGGCTGCCGGTCAACTCCGCGGTGAAGCTGTCGGAGGTGCGCAAGGACGCCCGCTGGCAGATCTTCGATGACGTCTACCGGACCGCGGGCCGCTACAGCCCGGCCGTGCCCGACTGGACGCCGTTCCGCCAGGCCGCCGCCGAGGCGATCAACGCGGTCGTCGCCGACTGCGGCTCCGACACGAAGTCCCACCTCGACAAGCTCGCCGAGACGTTCGCGGCGGAACTGCTCAGGCAGGGGGTGGCGGCGTGAGGACGGACGCAGGCTGTGCTTCCGGGACCTTCGCCGCCGAACAAGCCAGGCAGGGGGTGGCGGCGTGACGACCGCCGCCGCGCCCCCTGCCCACCAACCAAGCCAGGCGCCGCCGCGGATCGGCGCCTCGCGTCCCACCAGCCGATTCACCCGGAACCTTCGCGGCCACACGGTCGCGTGGCTGTTCCTGACTCCAGCCCTGGTGCTGTTCCTGGTCTTCAAGTTCATCCCGATGATCCGCGGCATCGAGATGAGCTTCCACGACGTGCGCCCCTACCTCGGCGACCGCTGGGTCGGCGTCGACAACTACGTGCGGGTGCTTACCGACGAGGCGTTCCTCTCCGCGATCAACCACACCGTGATCCTCGCGGTCGGGCAGACCGTCGGCTCGATCGCGCTCGGCTTTGTACTCGCCCTGCTGTTGGAGGGCACGGTCCGGCACCTGTGGTTCATCCGCACCGCCGTCTTCCTGCCCGCCATCGTCACCATGGCGGTGATCACCGAGGTCTGGCGGATCCTGTACTACCCCTCGGCGGACGGCGTGGTGAACGGGATCATCGGCTGGTTCGGCGCCGGCCCGTCGCAGTTTCTCAACTCGCCGGACACCTCCCTGATGTCGGTGATGGCCGTGGGCATCTGGCGCGGCGCGCCCTACGACATGATGATCATCATTGCCGGGCTGGCGGGTGTGGACCGCACGCTCTACGAGGCCGCCGACGTGGACGGCGCGACCACCCGGCAGCGGCTGTGGCACGTGACGCTTCCCGCGCTGCGCCCCGTGTTCGCCATCCTGCTCACCCTCGCCGCCATCCGCGGGCTGCGCGTGTTCACCGAGATCTTCCTGCTCACCAACGGCGGGCCCAACGGCTCGACCGAGGTGCTGATGACCCTGGTCTACAAACTCGGCCTGGAACGCAGCGAACTCGGTGTCGCCGCGGCGGGATCGGTCGTGCTGCTGGTGGCCACCGTGATCCTCACCGTCGCCGTGCAGGTCTGGCGCGCCCGGTCGGTCGCGAAGGGAGCGGGACGATGAACCGCGGCTACACCCGCGCCGACTCCGCGCTCGGCTTCAGCGCGCTGCCGGGGACAGCGGGCCGCGCGGTGCGGCTGGTGGTCTACACCCTGATCGTCTTCGTCTTCGCCGGACCGCTGGTCGCGGTGATGGTCGGGTCGGTCAGCCGGGTGCCCGACCCCAGCGGGCTGAGCCTGATCCCCACCGACTTCACCCTGGAGAACTTCAGCGCCGCGATCGAGCGCGACGTGCTGCTGTACCTGCTCAACTCGTTCGTCGTCGTCGGCGGCGGCCTGGCGCTGCAGATCCTGGTCAGCATCTCCGCGGCGTATGCCTTGGCGCGCAAGAAGTTCCCCGGCATGCGACTGGTGCTGCTGCTGATCCTGTCCACCATGATGCTGCCGGAGGAGATCCTCGCCATCCCGCTGTCGCTGGTGCTGTCGGACGTGCCCGTGGTGCACGTCAACCTCATCGGCAGCCTGGTCGGCATGATCGTCCCGGTCGGTGCCTGGGGCTTCTCGATCCTGGTGATGGCCGAGTTCATGAAGGAAATCCCGATGGAGCTGGAGGAGGCCGCGCGCATCGACGGCGCGGGCGACCTGCGGATCTTCTGGTCGATCGTGCTGCCGCTGTGCAAGCCCGCACTCGGCGTCATCGCGATCTTCGGCTTCACCATGATCTGGGACCAGTACATGCTGCCGCTGCTGGTGGCCCAGGACGCGAGCCAGTTCACCCTGCCGCTCGCGCTGCGCACCCTGCGCCACGACGAGCAGGTCGGCACCGGCGCGCTGCTCGCGGCCGCGCTGCTGGCGATGCTGCCGTCGGTGCTCATGTTCCTTGCCATGCAACGGCAATTCGTCAAAGGGCTCACCGCGGGCGGGGTCAAAGGCTGACCGCGCTACCTTCCAGCAGTTAGGTGAAGCAGATGCGCTTGCAGGGACTGCTCTCGTTCCCGCTGACCCCGTTCACCGAGTCCGACACCGTCGACCTCGCCGCGTTCGCCGACCACGTCGAGATCCAGATCGCGGCAGGCCCCGCGGCGCTGTTCGTCGCCTGCGGCACCGGCGAGTTCACCGCGCTGAGCCAGGACGAGCACCGCGAGGTCGTCCGCACCGCCGTGCGGGTCGCGAACGGGCGGCTGCCGGTGTACGCGGGCGCCGGGGGAGGACCGCGAGTCGCCGGTGCGTTCGCCGAGCAGGCAGCGGCCGCGGGTGCCGACGGGTTGCTGCTGCTTCCGCCGTATCTGGTGGGTTCGACCCCCGCGGGCGTCGTGCGCCATGTCGCCTACGTCGCTGCCGCGACCGACTTGCCGCTCATCGTCTACCAGCGGGCCAACGCCGTGCTCGACCCGGCGGCGGCGGTGTCCCTGCTCGACCTGCCGACCGTGGTCGGGATCAAGGACGGGCGCGGCGACGTCGACGAGATGCTGCGCCTGGTCACCGCGATCCGGACGAGCGGGCACCCGCGGGCGGAGGAGTTCGACTTCCTCAACGGCCTGCCCACCGCGGAGCTGTCGGCGGCGGCGTACCGGGCGATCGGCGTGGAGAGCTACTCCTCGGCGTCGCTCTGCTTCGTCCCGGACATCGCCAAAGCGTTCCACGCGGCCGTCTCCGCGAACGACACCGCCGCGACGCGGACCTTGCTCGCCGAGTTCTACCTCCCGTTCGTCGCGCTGCGCGACCAGGTGCCCGGCTACGCGGTGTCGCTGGTCAAGGCGGGCGCCGGACTCGGGGCGGTCCGCCCGCCCCTGGTCGACCCGTCGCCCGCGCACGCGGCGGCGTTGGCCGAGATCGTCACCCGCGGCCGGAAGGCGCTGACCGCGTTGGGTCGGGCGGCGGCGTGAGCGCCCGACGTTGGTTCTCCCTCGGTTCGTCAACGAAAAGAGGCACCAGTGAAATGGAAACGATCACATCCGGGGAAGGCGAAGAGTGCGGCGGCGTTCGGCGTCGTGCTGCTGGCGGCGTCCGGCGCCGTCGCGGCCGCTGACTCCGCCGCACCCGAGCCTGTCCCCACCACCCAAGCCACCATCACGATGGTCGCGGCGGGTGACATCTGCGGTTCCGCGTGCGACCAGACCGCCGCGCTCCTGTCCGCCATAGACCCCGACGCGATCATCACCGCGGGCGACAACACCTACGATTCCGGTTCCCTGTCGGAATACCGGTCCAAGTACGACCCGTACTGGGGCAAGTTCAAGAGCATCACCCACCCGACGCCAGGCAACCACGAGTACTACACCGACGCCGCCCGCGGCTACTTCGACTACTACAACGGCGTGGGGGCCGCCAACGGGCCCGCGGGCGAACGCGGCAAGGGCTACTACAGCCGCAATATCGGCTCCTGGCACTACGTCGCACTCAACTCCTCGGTCGCCATGGGGGCGGGCTCGGCGCAGGAGAAGTGGCTGCGCGCCGACCTCGCCGCGAACACCCAGCCGTGCACCATCGCGTCCTGGCACCACCCGCGGTTCAGCAACGGCGACCACGGCGACGACACGTCGGTGACCGCGCTGTACCAAGCGCTCTACGACCACAAGGCCGACCTGATCATCGGCGGCCACGACCACAACTACGAGCGCTTCGCCCCCGCCCGGCCCAACGGCACCCGCGACGACGTCAACGGGGTCCGGCAGATCGTCGTGGGCACCGGGGGCATCAGCCTGCGCGGGATGCCCGGCGGCTCGGACGGCCCGTCCGAGCGGCAGAACTCCAACACCCACGGCGTGCTCAAGCTCGACCTGAGCCCCACCGGGTACACCAGCACGTTCGTGCCGGTGGCGGGTCGGACGTTCACCGACACCGTGTCCGGCACCTGCAAGAAGGCCGACCAGCAGCCCGGGTTCGACGTGACCGTCAGCCCGACGTCGGTGTCGGTCGCGCCGGGCGGCACGGCGACCTCGACGGTGAAAGTGACCAGCCGCAACGGGTTCGCCGCCGCGACCACCCTGTCGGCGGCGAACCTGCCCGCGGGCGTGACCGGGACCTTCTCCCCGGCGACGGTGACCCCGGCGGCCAACGGCTCGGCCACCTCGACCCTCACCCTCGCCGCCGCGACCGGCGCGCCCCCAGGCAACGCGACGGCGAAGGTCACCGGCACCTCGGCGGGCCTGACCGACACCGCCGATCTCGGCGTCACGGTCCCCGATCCCAACACGCCGGGTGGGTTCACCGACGACTTCGAGTCCGACAAGGGCTGGACGGTCAACCCGTCGGGCGGTGACAGCGCGACCACCGGCAAGTGGGAGCGCGGTGACCCGGACCAGACGGCGAATTCGGCCGGTGTCAAGCAGTTGGGCACCGCGGCGGGCGGCGTGAGCGCGCTGAGCACCGGCCGGGCCGCCGGTTCCGGCTATGGGGCCAACGACGTGGACGGCGGGTCGACCTCGATCCGGTCGCCCGCGTTCACGGTGCCCACGGGGACCTCACGTCTCGGGTTCTCCTACAACGTCGCCCACGACGTGAACTCCGGGCCGGACGACTACCTGCGGGTGCGGGTGGTGGACGGGTCCGCGGTGACCACGGTGTTCGAGAAGCTCGGCACACCAAGCGATGTGCTCGGCGCGTGGCGCACGGCGAGCGTGGAGCTGAGCGCCTACGCGGGGCGGGCGGTCAGTCTCCAGATCGAGGCGAAGGATGGTGGCGCGCCGACGTTGTTCGAAGCCCAGGTCGACAGCGTCGCGGTCACCTCGACGGGCGGGTTCGCAGACGACTTCGAGTCGGACAAGGGCTGGACGGTCAACGCGGCGGCCACGGACACCGCCACCACCGGCAAGTGGGAGCGGGGCGACCCGGAGGCGACGGCGAAGCAGTTGGGCACCACGGTCGACGGCGCGAGCGCACTGAGCACCGGCAGGCTCGCCGGGGCGAGTCACGGCGCGAACGACGTGGACGGTGGGTCGACCTCGATCCGGTCGCCCGCGATCACTGTGCCCTCGGGCGCGCCGAGGCTGACCTTCTCCTACAACGTGGCCCACGACCTGAATTCCGGGCCGGACGACTACCTGCGGGTGCGGGTGGTGGACGGCTCCGCGGTGACCACCGTGTTCGAAAAGCTCGGCGCGCCAAGCGATGTGGCAGGTGCATGGCAGGCGGCCACCATCGACCTGAGCGCCTACGCGGGCCGCACGATCGCGCTGCTGATCGAGGCCAGGGACGGCGGCGTGGCCACGCTGTTCGAAGCCCAGGTCGACGCCTTGCGGATCGGCTGACCACCGGGTCGGCCGGGCGGGGTGCGCGCCCGCCCGGCCGACCCTCGGGAAGGAGCGAACGACGATGTACGTCTCCACCAGCAGACCCGAGGTCGTCGGCCGGGCGGGCGCCGTGCCCGCGACGGTGGTCGGGCTCGGCGTCGTCAGCCTGATCACCGACATCTCCGCCGAGATGGTGACCGCCGTGTTGCCGCTGTACCTCGTGTACGGCGTCGGTGTCGGGTTCCTCCACCTCGGTGTCGTCGAGGGGCTCTACGCCGGGTCCACCGCCCTGCTGCGGCTGCTCGGCGGCTACTGCGCGGACCGGCTCGGCCGCCCGAAAGCGGTCGCCGCGGTCGGCTACGGCCTCTCCGCCGTGACGAAACTCGGCCTGCCCGCGGCAGGCGGATCGATCGCGGGGATCGGGGCCGTGCTCGCGATCGACCGGGCGGGCAAAGGGATCCGCACCGGCCCGCGCGACGCGATGATCACCCTGGCGACACCCGCCGACCAACTGGGACGCGCGTTCGGCGTGCACCGGGCCATGGACACCGCGGGCGCGCTGCTCGGGCCGCTGGTCGCGGTCGCGCTGATTACCGCGTTCACCGGGTTCGACACGGTGTTCGTGACGAGTTTCTGCCTCGGCGTGGTGGGCCTGTTGGTCCTGGTGTTCTTCGTCGACGCGCCCGCGACCGCCGCGCCCGCGAAGGAGAGCGTGTCGCCGCGCAAAGCGCTGGCCGCGCTCGCGGGCGTGGGTCCACGCCGGGTGTGTCTGGCGGCGGGACTGCTCGGCCTGGTGACGGTCGGCGACATGGTGCTCTACGTCGTCATCCAGCAGCGGGGTGAACTGCCGACCGCGGTGCTGCCGCTGCTGCCGCTGGGCACGGCGGTCACGTTCCTGCTCGCCGCGGCCCCGGTGGGCAGGCTCGCCGACCGGGTGGGCCGGTGGCGGGTGTTCCTCGCCGGGCACGGCCTCCTGCTCGCCGCGTACCTCCTGGTCGGGTTCAGCTCGGTGGGCTGGGCCACGGCCGCGGCGGCGCTCGCGCTGCACGGGCTGTTCTACGCGGGCACCGACGGGGTCCTGATGGCGCACGTCGGGCCGCTGATCCCGGCCGAACTGCGCTCGACCGGGCTGGCCGCCGTGCAGACCGTGCAGGCACTGGCCCGCGCGGGCGGCGCGGTCGCGGTCGGCGCGGCACTGCACTTCGGCACACCGCAAGCCGCCTTCGGGGTCCTCGCCGCGCTGCTCGGCGTGGCGATCGCCGCGGGCGTCCGGCTGGGGAGGACTCGATGATCGACCGACCGAAACTGATCGGCGCCGCGCTGATCGTCGCGACGCTCGTCGGGGGAGCGGCGTACCTCGGCTGGCGCGCGAGCACCATGGACACCACCGACACCAGGGAGGGCGACCGGCTCGACCTCGCGCGGGCGGGTTCGCTCGTCTACATCGAGGACGGCACCGTTCGCCAGGTCGCCGGTGAGCGGCCCCTCGGCGTCGGGCCCGCCTGCCAGCGGGCACACACCGCGGGCGGCGTCCTGGCGTGCCTGCGTCCCGCGGCCATCCCCGGCGGGTTCGAGGTGGCGGTGTTCGACACCGACCTCGACGAGCAGAAGGTGATCCCGGTCTGGGGGACACCCAGCCGGACCCGGGTGTCGGCGTCGGGCCGGTGGGTGGCCTGGACGGTGTTCCGCTCCGGCGACTCCTACCTGGCCGACGGCGGCTTCTCCACCACCGCGGGCGCCTACGACCTGCGGACGGGGGAGCACCACGGGTCCTTGGAGGACTTCACCGCCATTGTGGACGGAAACGTGTACGAGGCCGCGGACCGCAATTTCTGGGGCATCACCTTCGCCGCGGACGACCGGACCTTCTACGCCACGATGGCGTCCGGCGGCACCACTCGGCTCATGCGCGGCGACCTGGAGACGCGGCGGATGGAAGCCGTGCGGGAGAACGTGGAGTGCCCGTCGCTGTCCGCGGACGGCCGCCGTATCGCCTACAAGTTCCGCACCGGGCAGACGTGGCGGCTGCACGTGCTCGACCTGGACACCGGAACCGACATCGCGCTCGCCGAGCCGGAACACGTCGACGACCAGCCCGCCTGGCTCGACGACACCACGATCGCCTACGTACGGCCCGCGGGCGGGCGTCCGACCCTGTTCGCGGTGCCCACCGACGGCACCGGCGGCCCACGCCCGCTGCGTCCGGGCAGCTCACCGGCGACCATCGGCGGACTGTGAGGAACCGCCACATCGCGGAACCTCCACGCGATATCTTCACGGCCGTCGATTCGAACTTTCCGGAGGACTGACCACACATGCTCAAGAACACCGCCCTCGCCGCAGTCTTCGCAGGCGTGGCCGCACTCGGCCTGACCGCGTGCGGCGACACCGCTCCGGCCGGTCCCGCGCCACAGGCTCAGGACACGCAGGGGCAGGAAAAGCCGAAGGACAAGGAGGCGAAGGACGCGGAGACCAAGGCCAAGGACGCGCCCGAGCTGAAGAAGGACGTCAAGATCGTCACCTGCGAGGCGGGCGCCCACGGCGGTGTGAAGGCGACCCTGGAGGTCACCAACTCCCTGGACAAGCCCATGGAGTACATCGGGACGATCATCTTCGTCGACGGCTCCGGCGCGGAGATCGCCGATGGCCTGTTCAACACCGGCACCCTGCAGCCGGGGGCGAAGGCGACCGAGGAGATCCCCGGGGCCAACGTGTACACAAAGGTCAGGGGGGTCACCTGCAAGGTCGCCCAGGTCAAGGTCGACGAACCGGCATAGCGCCGCGTCAGCCGGTCCGGCGTTCACCTGATCGGGGAATTTTTCGGTGCAGCACCCGGGTGATCCAGGCGGGAGCGGTGCGCTTGACCTCGTGCAGATGCAGCCTGCTGGTGCGGTCCCGCGTGCCGTTCACCCGGTAGTCGACCTCGGCGTTGAGTGCTTCGGTGGTCCACATTGCCTGTCTCCTCATCGCTGCGAACTCCAGTGAGGTGAACAGTGCCGCTGAGGCGGCCGACGCGGCATGGGGCGATCACGCAGTACTTGCCGTCGGGGCCCCTTACCCGGCGCGGCCCAGGGCCCCAGAGCGCCGGGTAAGGGCCTCGACACCGGGGCCCACGCACGATGGGTTCGGGATTTTCACCAGATCGGTCGACCTGGTTTCGGCGGGCCGGCGCAGGCGCCGTGCGGGCTGACCGTGTAGCGTTCAGGACAGCTGTCATGGTTCCGAAGTGCAGGTTGCCCGTGAGCGCGAGCCACGGGCGTTTTGTTTTTTCCGAGTCGCTGAGGGCCACGGCGATCACCTCCGGTCCCGCATCGTGCGGGTGCCGATTTTCAACTCCCATTTGGAGGAAACATGGCCACCGGAACCGTTAAGTGGTTCAACGCGGAAAAGGGCTTCGGCTTCATCGAGCAGGATGGCGGCGGACCCGACGTCTTCGCCCACTACTCGAACATCGCCGCCCAGGGCTTCCGCGAGTTGCAGGAAGGCCAGAAGGTCACGTTCGAGATCACGCAGGGCCAGAAGGGCCCGCAGGCGGAGAACATCGTCCCCTCCTAGTCCTCGCGGCTGCCGCCAGACCATCGGCGGCGCACCAGCGCAGGTGAGAGCCCGGTCGGGCGCTCACCTGCGCTGAGCTGTCCCCGCCATCGCTGTCTCTGCCGCCACTGTCCCTCCCACCACTGTCCCTTCCACCACGGACTCCAGGGCACGCAGGTATCCGAGTTGCCCGGCGCGGTTCGGGTGGTAGGAGTCGGTCAGCGGCGTGGTGACCGGATGCACCCAGGGGTCGTCCCCACAGATCCCGTGCCCGGCGAACACCTCCCGAACGTCCACGAACGTCACCGCGCCCCCGGTCGCGGCGGCGGCCGCCGCGGTCACCTCGGCGAGTGAATCGGCCCCGTTGTTCACCGCGGCCCGCTTGGCCGGTGACAACCCGCCCGGACAGCCCCTCGGCTCGAACAACCGCGGATACCCCAGGACGACGACCCTCGCCTTCGGCGCGGCGGCCGAGATCGCCTGGAACACCTGCGCGAACCTACCCGGCAACTCGGACCGGATCAGCCCCTCCGCCCGCGCGACGGACTTCTCGCAGGCGTGGTCGGAACCCAGCGTGCACGTCGTCATCACCTTGGTGAAATCGGCGTCCATCCCGCCGACGGTGAGCGTCACCAGCTCGGTCGCGCCCGACAGCGACTTCAACTGTCGATCCAGGACGTGCCGCGTGGTCGCCCCCGAACACGCGGGAAACGCGAACGCCGCAGGTGAATGCGCGTCCTTCCAGAGGTTCGGGTGCGCGAACTCGCTGCGCCCACACCCGCTCTGGGCGCCTCCGCTGCCCACCCCAGCGGCATACGAGTCCCCGAGGGCGACGTACTCCGACACCACGTACTCCGACACCACCGGTGCGGGAACCACAGCCAGACTCAAGACCAACGCGGCGACGATGCTCATGTCCGCAGTCGTAGCACTGTGGACGATCGTGCCGGGATTGGTTAACCCGTTTGTGCAGTGCACTCACCGAATCGAGGCAGGCAGCGCGATGCTCAGCCGGAGCAGCGCCCGCCCTTCGCGCGCCGCGAAGGTGTCTCCCCACGTGATGCCGCGACCGTAGGAGCGCACCGGCACGTCGGCGTCCCGGGCGATGCCGATCCTCAGTTTCCGGCCACCGCTGGTCAGGGCGTGACACGTCCACGCGGGGTCGGAGTCCGCGGTGGACGGACGCGCGTTCGGGTCGCGTTGGTAGCCGGCCCGCGCGGCCGCGGCGAGGACCGTCGCACCGAGGTCCGGTGCGTCGGCGACCACGAGATACCGGGTGAACCATGGGGTCCGGTTGTCGAACCCGATACCGGCGTCGCCGTGCCGGGCGAGGAACCTGGGCCGCAGCGGGCGCAGCTGCGCGACGACGGGCCGCATCGCGTGCCGTGCCGGGTTGCCGGGGATCGCCCGCAGCAGGCTGAGCGCGACCCAGAACAGGGCCAGCCCCGGCAGAAGCGCCAGCCTGACCCCGGTCTTCACCGCCTCGCGCACGGCACCACCGTGCGTCCGGCCAGGTCCGCTGTCAAGACCATCACCACGATGCGATGAGCGGTTCGTCGTGCTCGCTCCGCCGCCATTGCTCGGTGATCCGGCCGAGTTTGGCGGGGGCCGCCATGGCGCGCAGGGCCGCGATCTTGTCGCCGCGGATCTCCAGGATCATCACGCCCAGGACGCGGCCGTCGAGCGTGGCGATCACCGCGGGGGAGCCGTTGACCAGGTCGGCATGGAAAGCGGGGGAGCCGCCCGCCAGCTTCCGTTTCGCGGGCGTCGGCTTGAAGCCCGCGCGCACCACGGCGGCGATGCGCTCCGGAACCGAGAAGCGCAGGAGCTTCTCCGCCAGCCCGGCGCCGTCGGTGACCGCGGTCGCGTCGGCGGTCAGCAACGCCAGCAACCGTTCGGTGCGGCCGGAGGAGGCGGCGTCGAGGAACGCCTCGACGATTCGGCGCGCGGAGGCGCGGTCGACCTCGCCGACATTCCGCGCCGCGGCGACATGGCGGCGGGCGCGGTGGGCGTGCTGCTGGCTCGCGGACTCGGAGATGTCGAGGATCTCGGCCACCTCGGCGTGGCTGTGCGAGAAGGCCTCGCGCAGGACGTAGACGGCCCGCTCGATCGGCGAGAGGCGCTCCATCAGCGTCAGCACGGCCAAAGTCACCGATTCACGTTGCTCGACGGTCTCGGCGGGCCCCAGCATCGGGTCGCCGTCGAGGAGCGGTTCGGGCAGCCAGTCGCCGACCGCGCGTTCGTGGCGGGTCTTCGCCGAGCGGAGCCGGTCGAGGGACAGGTTGGTGACCACTTTGGTCAGCCACGCCTCGGGCACCTCGATGTGTGCCCGGTCAGCCGCCTGCCAGCGCAGGAACGCGTCCTGCACCGCGTCCTCGGCGTCGGCGGCCGAGCCGAGCAGGCGGTACGCGAGCGAGGCCAACCGGTCCCGGTTGGCCTCGAAACGCGCCACGGTGGCGGTGTCCATGGAGGCGACTCTAGGCGTCGACCGTCTCGGTCGACCGGTCGGACACGGTGGCCAGACGGCGTTTGCGAGCGGGCAGCCCGTACGTCGGGTGGTGCATGTTCCACGCGACGTTGGTGAGCACGAACGCCTTGACCCACGCCGCCGGTCGGCCGCGAAGTGACCCGGTCGACCGCGCGGTGCGGTCGACGACCTGGAAGATCGCGTCCTTGCCGCCGAGGCTGATGCAGTTGCCGAGGTAGGCCAGCGGGGTCTTCGAGACCTTGCGACCGGTCAGGTCCCCGATGATCGCGGCCGTCGCCTGCATCCTGGTGAATCCCGCTGTGGCGCAGGACATCGGCAGCGGTTCACCGTTGTCGCCGACGGCGTAGGCGCTGTCACCGGCGGCGTAGACCCGCGGATGCGACACCGACCGCATCATCCGGTCGACGGTGATCCGCCCGTCGCCTTCGACGGCGAGACCGCTCGCGGCGGCGATGGGGTGCACGGCGAAGCCCGCCGCCCACACGGTCGCGTCGGCGAGGAAGGTGGTGCCGTCGGCGGCGACCGCCCCAGTCGCGGTGACCTTCTCGATGGTGGCGTGCTCGTGGACCTCGATGCCGAACCGGTCGAAGGCACGCAGCAGGTGACGCCGCGCCTTCGGGCCCAGCCAGCCGCCGAGTTCGTCGGTGGTGGCCAGGGTGACTCGGAGCCCGGGCCAGGCCTCGGCGATCTCGGTGGCGACCTCGATCGCGGTCAGGTTCCCGCCGACGACCAGCACCGATCCGTTCTCGCCCAGGCCATCCAGCCGCCCGCGCAGGCGCAGCGCCGCCTGCCGCCCGGAGACGTGGAAGGCGTGCTCGTCGACCCCCGGAACGCCCTGGTCGGCGGAAGTGCTGCCGAGCGAGTACAGGAGGGTGTCGTACTCGAGTCGGTCGGTGCCTTCGCCGTCGGTCACGGTGACGGTCCGCTGCTCGGGGTCGACAGCGGTGACGTGTGCCAGCCGCAGCCCGATGCCCGTGCCCGCGAACATCTCCGCCAACCCGAAGCGGCGCAGCTGCGCGCCCGCGGCGAGCTGGTGCAGGCGCATTCGCTCGACGAAGTCGGCTTCGGCGTTGACGACGGTGATCTCGAAGTCGTCGGGGTGCAGGTGGCGGGCCAGGTATCCGGCGGCGGACGCTCCGGCGTAACCGGCTCCGAGGACGATGATTCGATGCCGCATGTTGCTGCTCCTGTCTGTTCGCACGCCCTCTGAACGAGACAGCCCGCGGATTCCTGACAGGTTCGCCTATGGCGTGGATCACCCCATCACGAACAAGGGCGCCTCGTGGCGCTCGAAACAGATGTCCGCCCACTGGCGATGCAGGCTGTGCGGACGGCTCCTGACGCGACCCCCAGGCGTTGGTCGAGCCGTTCGCCCTTACCTGGGCCCATCCGGGGCGAGGATTCGGTGGCGGCGGTTTCGGGTAGCCGTTGACGTGGGCCCGCGGCGCGGGCGCCTGCCCGGTGTGGGCGATCATGGCACCGTGGCCCGGTGCAGCCGAGGCGAGACGTGAGGGGATGCCCGTGATCGCGGATGGCCTGATCGCCGGGAGGTACCGGCTCCAAAGTCGGGTGGGCGTCGGCGGGATGGGTGAGGTGTGGCAGGCGTTCGATGAGCGCCTGAGTCGGGTCGTGGCGGTCAAACCACTGGTGTTGGCGCCGGGGCTGTCCGACGAGCAGGCAGACCAGGCTCGGCGGCGGGCGATCCGGGAAGGCCGGATCGCCGCCCGGTTGCAGCACCCGGGCGCGGTCACCGTCTACGACGTCGCCGAGGATGACGGCCGACCGGTTCTGGTCATGGAGTACGTGCCCGGGCGCAGTCTCGCCGAGATCATCGCCGAGCGCGGCACGGTGCCCGCGGCCGAGGTCGCGGCGATCGGCGCCCAGGTGGCCGCGGCGCTCGCCGCCGCGCACGCGGCGGGAATCGTGCACCGGGACGTCAAGCCCGCCAACATCTTGATCACCGATGACGGCGCCGCGAAGATCACCGACTTCGGCATCGCCCGCGCCCTGGGCGACGTGACGGTCACCGCGAACGGGATTCTGGTGGGCACACCGGCTTTCCTGGCGCCGGAGGTGGCCCGCGGCCGGGAACCGGACCCGACGGGCGACGTGTTCTCGTTGGGCGCCACCTTGTACACCGCCCTGGAAGGGCGGCCGCCCTTCGGCGACGGCGACAACGCCATCGCCGTGCTGCAAACGGTGGCCGCCGGACAGTTCGCCCCAAGTGTGAACGGAGGCGCGCTCGGCGAGGTCGTCGCGCAGCTGATGAGGGTGGACCCGGCCGAGCGGCCCACGATGGCCGACGCGGCCGAGCGGCTGCGGGCTGTCGCCGCGGGCCACAGCCCGCCCGCTCCCACCCGAGTGGACCTTCGACCGCTGCCCGACGCGCCGGTCGGGCCGCGAAGCCGCCGCGGCGGGCCCGCTGTCCTGATCGCGGTGATCGCGGTCGTCGGCCTGGCGCTGCTCACCCTGGTTGTGGCGAACCGCCCCGGTGAACCCGATCAGGCCACCACGGTCCCCTCCGCCTCCTCGCCCCCGACAACGGCCGCGGTGACCGCCGAGGACCTGCGGCGCGCCGTCGCCGAGTACTACGCGCTGCTGCCCGAGCACACCGACCAGGCCTGGACCCGGCTCGGTCCGACGCTGCGGGCCGCGGGCCAGGAGCAGTACGAGAAGGCATGGAAGGACGTCAAGGACCTCACCATCTTCTCCGCGCCGCGGGCGACCGGCGCCGACACCGTCACGGTCGGACTCGAGTACACACAGGAGAGTCGCGGCCGATTACGGGAAGTGCACCGACTCGTCCTGATCGTCCGTGACGGCGTGTTGCTGATCGACGCCGACCACGTGCAGTCCTCTGAGCGGGTCAAAGAGGGCGGTCCGAAGAGCGAGAAGAAGAAGGAAGACAAGGAAGACAAGGAAGACGACGACGACGGCGGCTGACGATGCCGACCGACGGGTGTCGGTTCAGGCGGTCTCGGCGACGATGACGCTCATCGGTCCGGCCAGCGGCCGGTGATCGAGGTAGCGCCAGCCGGTCTCGCGCAGCCAGGCGGTGCCCTCGTCGACGCTGTAGACGTCGCCGTCGTTGACGTGGATGGCGAACTCTCCGGCCATGAGCGCGGCGGGGAGCGGCCGGGTGTGGGTGGCGTCGGTCCAGAAGTCGGCGAGCAGCAGGCGCGCCCCGGGTTCGGCGACCGCCCGGATCCGCCGCAGGATCGACTGGTTCGTCTCCGGCGTGAAGTAGTGCACCAGGTTGGCGACCAGGAAGGCGTCGAACCCGCGCGGCAGGTCGTCGACCAGCACGTCACCGACGAGGACGTCGACGCGGTCGGAGTACTCGCTCGCGCGCAGCTCTTGCTGGGCGATGCGGGCCACCTCGGCGGTTTCGAACACCGTCGCGGTGAGCGCGGGGTCCGTCGCCGCCAGGGCGACCGACCAGGAACCTGTGCCGCCGCCGATGTCCAGCACCCGGCTCCCTGCGGGAAGCCCGGCGGCCTCGGGCAGGGCTCGTCCGGCGGCGGCGGTGGCGGCCGCGATGCCCGCGGACATGAGCGGCACCAACTCGTCATCGATCTCGGAGATGTCGCGGGCGGGCCTTCCGCGGCTGAGGGCTCCGGCGAGGTCCGCCCAGACGGGATAGCTCAGCCGGTCCCAGAATTTGAGCAGGGGACGGAAATCGGCCGGGGTCGCCCCGGCAAGGAAGGCGGCGGACACCTGGCTGTTGGCATAGCGGTCGCCGTGCCGCTCCAGCAGTCCGATCGCGACCATCGCGTCGGCGCTGATGCGTGCCGTGCGGCGGGGGAGTCCGGTGCGGGCGGCGAGCCCGTCGAGGTCCGCCGGGCCCTCGCCGAGGGCTTCGAACAGGCCGAGCTCGCTCGCGGCGAACAGGTGCTTGCTGGCCATGAAGCCCTGGGCGATCTCGAAGATCCGGTCGGGCGTCACGACGTCATGGGTGGCCCCAGTGGGGGCTTCGTGTGTGGTTGTCATGCGCTCAGCCTGCGGACCGGCCGACCGCGGCCGCCATCCCACGATTCTGGGGGTGCCCCCGCGCGCCGGACCCGCCGTACCCTCCAGAGGTGGCCGGAACACTGGTGCCCCGGGTCCGCGACGACATCGAACGACTGCGCGGGCACGGTCTGACGTGGGTGGACTACAGCGCCGCCGTCGCGGACGTGCTCGCGCCGCTGATCCCGTTCGACGGCTACTGCTGCCACACCGTCGACCCGGGGACGATCCTGTTCACCGGCAGCGTCAACCGCGGCGTCGGCTGCTCCGGGTCGTGGCTGGCCCACCACGAGTACGTCATCGAGGACGTCAACAAGTGGTCCTTCCTCGCCCGCAGCGGCCGGATCGCCGGGGCGACCAGCATCGACACCCACGGCGTGCTGTCCCGCTCGATCCGGCACCAATCCCAAGAGGCCTCCGGTTTCGGCGACGAGCTGCGCGTGTCCTTCGTCGTCGACGGCGTCTACTGGGGAGCGGCGGGCTTCCTGCGCGGCGCCGACGAACCGTGGTTCACCGAGGCCGACGTGCGGACTCTGGTCGCGTTGGCCCCCTCGATCGGCGCGGGCCTGCGCCGCGCGCTGCTGGCGCGACCGAGCATGCCGGGGGCCTCGGTCGACCACGGCCCGGGCGTGGTCGTCTTCGATGCGGACGGCAGGCCCGAGTCCATCTCCGGCGCCGCCGAACGCTGGATCGGCGAGTTGGTCGAGGAACCCCCGCCGAACCCGCCGAGCGAGTCGAAGACCGTGCAGGCCGTCGCGGCCCGCGCCCGCGCCATCGCACCCGGCACCGACCCGCTGGAGCTGGCGGCCCGCGCGCGGGTCCGCACCCGCTCCGGCACCTGGCTCCTGCTCTACGGCACCCGACTCAGCGGGGACGCGGGCGGCCGGACCGCGGTGATCATCCATCCCGCCACGCCCCAGGACGTCGCGCCGGTGATCGCCTTGGCCTACGGCCTGACCGAGCGGGAGTGCCACGTCGCCATGCAGTGCGTCCAAGGCCGGGTCACCAAGGAGATCGCCCGCGAACTGTCCTTGTCGCCGTACACCGTCCAGGACCACCTCAAGTCGATCTTCGACAAGACCGGGGTGCGCAGCCGGGGCGAGCTGGTCGGCCAGATCTTTCTGGACCACTACGCGACCCGATGGGAAGCTCCGGCGACCGCCGCCCCCGACCTGCTCGTCTTCGACATCTCGCCTGATCAGGCCTGAGGCGGGCGACCGGTTGGGTCAAGCCCGGCACCGGTCAGTCGGGAGCGGCCCGCCGCTCGGCCGGTGAGGACCAGCAGGATGGCGACGATGGGTCCGCGGAGCTCCGGGCCCTCGCCCGCGGACCACTCGATGTCGGTGGCGGTGAACCGGTGGCTGCGCTCGGGCAGGTCGCTGAAGACGCGTGCCTTCTGCCGGCCCATCCGAGTTGCCTGGTACGCCCAGACCCGGGTGGCCGCGGCCGCCGCCGTCTCGGGTTCGACCGCGAGGTCCCGCGACAGCGGCACGGCGATGTCCTGGCCGTGGACCACGATGTCCACCAACGTCTCCAGGTAGGTCACGCCGAAGTTGTGCCGCCGCGAGCCGACCATGCCGCGGATGTCGGCGACCAGCCGCTCGGTGGGCAGTCGGGCCTGGTATCGGCCACTTTCCCGGATCATGTGGTTGAGGCTGCCGGGGTGTCGCAGCGCGCCCCGAAGCGCTGTTCCCAAGCCTGCCTGCTGCAGGGTGAGGTGGCCCGCGACGTCGCGGACCGTCCAGCCCTCGCACAGCGACGGCTCGTCCCACTCCGCTGGGGTGAGGTTGTCGAGCAGGTCGGCGGTGCGCAGCCGCTGGGTGTCGATGGCCGCCCAGACCTGGTCCTCGTTCATGGTCGCTGCCCTTCCGTGCGGAGAACCGGCGGCGCGGTGCGGGTCCGCTTGAGTTCGAAGAAGTCGGGGCACTGTGCCAGCATGCGCGCGGCGTCGAACAGGCGCACCGCGTCGTCCCCGCGCGGGACGGCGTTGAGCACCGGCCCGAAGAACGCGACGCCGTCGAGG
Organism: Actinokineospora alba; assembly: GCF_004362515.1. Lineage (NCBI taxonomy): Bacteria > Bacillati > Actinomycetota > Actinomycetes > Pseudonocardiales > Pseudonocardiaceae > Actinokineospora > Actinokineospora alba. The sequence goes on from NZ_SNXU01000001.1 coordinate 5,256,461, forward strand.
TGCACGATCGGGGTTCCCGCGTCGGCGCCGACCGGGGTCACGCCCTCGGTGTGGCTGCGGCGCAACGCCTCCTCGACCGCCGCGGAGTCGGCGGCGACCAGCTCGGTCGGCAGCCCGGCGACGGTGAGCGCGTGCTTCGACGCCGACACGTACTCCTGGGCGTCGGGGTAGCGCCAGTGGTCGAAGATGGCGGCGCCGAAGGCGGCGTGCCAGGCGCGCAGCGCTTCGGGTCCGTGCCGGACGAGCACGGCCGCGGCGACCCGCGACGGTCCGGAGGAGTTGTCGACGGCACGGCGGTACCGGCCGTCGACCACCCGGCTCTCGTTGAGCATCCGCAGGCTCATCACGTGGTACCGCAGGTCGAGGTCGCGCAGCCGCTCCACTTCCAGGAGCCACTGCGTGACCAACCAGGTGTAGGGGCAGACCGGGTCGATGTAGAGGTCGACCCTGGGCGTGGCCGAGGGCGGGTCCGCGAGGCGGCGCGCCTGCTCGGTGCGCTCGCCGATGCCGGGCTCCGCCGCAAGGCCCGCGGCGCGCAGGTAGGCGGTGGTCGCTCTGTCCCAGAGGGCGAGGTCGGGACCGTCCGAGGTAGGCATGCCGCCAGGATGGTGCACCTGGGCCCGGCGATCATCGTGCGAATTACTCATCCGGCTACTCATCCGGGCGCTTGGCGCTCCATGCGGCGATCTGCGCGCGGTTGGCGAAGCCCAGCTTGGTGAGGATGTGCTGGACGTGGTTCTGCGCGGTCCGCTCGGCGATGACCAGGTTCTCGGCGATCCGCCGGTTGCTGAGTCCCTGCGCGACGAGCGCCGCGATCTCGCGTTCGCGTGCGGTCAGCGGATCGGGCGTGGTTCGCAGCGCGTCGAGGCGGCGAATCCACGGGGTCATGCCGAGCGCGCTCGCCACGGGCCGCGTGCGCTCGGCCAGCGTGGCCGCGGCCTCGGGCATCGCGGCTCGCGCCAGTGCGGTCGCGAGTTCGCAGTCGGCTTCGACGCGGAAACCGGGCGCGCCGACGGTTCGGCACAGTTCGCTCGCGGTGCCGAGTTCGGTTCTGGCGGTGTCCCAGTCGCCGAGCGCGGCGGCGCATTTGCCGAGGGTCAGCTCGACGGGACCGAGGAAGTTGCCCGCCCCGGCGCCCGCCACGACGTACCGGCCGCGGTAGGGCGTCAGCCGGTCACGCAGCAGCCTGGTGTCGTCTTCGAGCCCGAGCGCGGCGGCCACCTGCGCGCCGACCCCCAGGCCCACCAGGCCCGCGCCGGGTGGGACAGACCACCCCCGCGGCGAGCCGCACCGCTGGTACAGCGTCGCCGCCTCGTCCAGCCGCCCGGCGCCGACCAGGGCGAACGCCCGGCCCAGGCGGGCGAACAGCTCCCAGCGGCTGTCCGACCCGAAGTCCCAGACGGTGGGGGAGAGGAGCTCCTCGGTGTGGCCCCGGTGGTGGCCAAGGAGCAGGCGGAAACTCACCGACGCGCCGTGGGCGGCGGGATGGTTGAGCCGCTCGAAGTGCTCGACCGCGTCGCCGATGAGCCGTTCGGCGTCGTCGAACTCGGCGCGGGCCAAGGCCAGCGCGGCCCGGGCCACCAGCAGATGCCACCGGGCGTAGGGCCCGCCCACCTCCTCGGTGGTGCGGCGCAGGCGCGGCAATTCGGCGGCGATGCCCGCCAGATCGCCCGCGTACCAACGGGTGTCGATCAGCCACAGGCGGCCCCACAACTCCGCCTCCGGGCGCCCGGTGGCGATCATCGCCGCGGCCAGGTCCACCACCTCGGCCGTGTGGTCGGGTCCGGCGCACACGAGCTGCCGTGCGGTGAGCACATCGATCGCCAGGTCGGTGCCCTCGGCCCCGCGCGCCAGCCGCAGGGCCTCGGCGCTCGCGGCGTCGGCCTCGTCGTGGTGGCCGCAGTACACCGCCGTCCGCGCGAGCCGGGCGAGCAGCCGGGCCCGGGTCGGGTCGTCCTGAGTGGACCGGGCGAGCGCCTCGGTGCACCACCGGTGCAGGTCACCGTCCCAAGTGGACTCGCCGCAGGGCTCCAGGGTCAGCGCCACCCGCGCCAGCAGCGGACCGGAGTCCAGTCGCCTGGCGATGGCCAGCGCCTCGCCGCAGGCCTGGCGGGCGTCGGCGAGCCTGCTTTGCCGGAAGGCGGCCGAAGCCAGCGCGAGCAGCAGGTCGGCGCGTTCCTCGGCGTCGAGCCCGTCCGCGTGGTCGAGGGCGAGTGCGTAGAGCCGCCGCGCCTCACCGAAGGCGAGCACGCGCATCGCCTCGTCGCCTGCCCGGCGGGCCCACGCGCGGGCTTCGGCGGACGCACCGGCCGACGCGGCCGCGGTCCAGTGGTGGGTGAGCTCGCCGAGGTGGTCGGTGAGGTTTCCCGCCGCCTCGATCGCCAGCGCGGCGCGCCGGTGCAGGCGCGCGCGCTCAGACGGTGGCAGGCAGGCCACGACCGCGGTTCGGACCACGCGGCTGTCGAACTCGACCAGGCCGTCGGGCTCAGACCCGACGAAGCCCGCCCGGACGGCGTCGTCCAGCGCCGCGAGAACGTCCCCTTGACCCAGGACTCGCGCGACGACCGACGGCCGCACCGTGTCGCCCAGGATCGCCGCGGCCTCGACGAAACCGCGCGTCGGCGGCGACAGTTCGCGCAGCCGCCAGGCCACCACGTCATCGAGGGTCCGGGGCAAGTCGTGTGGGTCGCCGCCCGCCTTCAGGTAGCGGCCCAGTTCGCGCAGGAACAACGGATTGCCGCCGGCCGTCTCGAAGATGTGGTCGGCTGTCTCGACAGTCGGGCCCAGCAGGAGCATTGACTCGTCCCGGGAAAGGCCGACAAGTCGCACCACATCGGCCTCCGGCAGCGGAAGCTGGGCACCCGCGTCGTGGGTGGCGCACAGCAGCACCCGGCTGCCGTGGAGCAACGGCAGCACGTCCATCAGGACGCCGAGGGACGAGCTGTCGGCCAGATGAAGGTCATCGACAATCAGCACCACACCCCGGCCCGCGCTGTCCCGCCGCACCCGCTCCGCGACCCGCTCGACGAGCGCCGCGGGGTCCGCCGCCGAGCCGAGGGCGTCAAGCGGGTTGGGATCGCCGAGGGCCTGCCGCCACAACCAGTACGGCGGCGCGGCCACCGACCCGGGGGAGCGGGCGGTGCGGACGCGGACTCCCCGGCTCGCGGCTTCGTCGGCGAACCGGCGGAGAAGGGTCGTCTTGCCGATCCCGGGTTCCCCAGTACAGAGCACCACCCGCAGCCGACCTGCGAGAGCGTCGTCCAGGGCCGCGTGCAGCCGCGCGAGCACGTTCCCGGTCATGCCCCTGTCATACGGCAGGCCGTCAGAGACCGCAATCGCCACGCGTCGACGCCTTCTCCCCTTGCGCTCGTTACGAGTTATTATCAACTAACGACTATCAAGATATCCAATAAAGGTCCGCCAAGCGGAGCCCTCGACTCGGAGGTGACGAAAGAAAAGACGCCAAGAGCGAGGAGAGTCGACATTTGGCACTGGGGTGCGGGTCCACGTTTAAATGATTGACCCGTCCGCTTTCGTGCGACATCATTGTTCTAACACCGACGGAGGAGACCGAGATGGCGAGCATGCGGAAGCGAGGAACGCGACGCTGTTATGGCGACGCGACCTTTGCCGTGTGCTTGTCGAGTCTTGGCGTCGTCGAGTGCATGCGGTCCGAAAGGTCGCGGCTGTGCAGGTCAGGCTCCCCGCCGCTGACGTAGACACGTCAGGTCAGGGAGCCGTCCATCGGGAAACCGATCGGGCGGCTTCTTTTATTTCCCATGCCTGAAATATAGGAACGCTTTCGTTGACGCTTCTCGCGCCATTGTGGCGTGCGTATTTTGACAACTCCACAGTGGAGCAGACATTTCGGCTTGGCCTACCTCACGTCGGGGTTGGGTCAGGTCATGGTGGAGACGGGCTGCGGAGCCCGACCCGGCTGTAACCCGGGCGCCGAGAGGCACAGGTGGTTCGACTCCACCCTCCACCACGCACACCCCTGTAGCTCAGCGGACAGAGCAGCGGCCTCCTACGCCGTCGTGCGCCGGTTCGACTCCGGCTGGGGGTACGGCGCCGCGGACAGGGGTGCCCGCGGCGTGTCGGCGGTCGTGGTGAACTCGGCGGACACGTCGGTCTTCCAAACCGAAGCAGCGGGTTCGATGCCCGCCGACCGCTCAACAGCACCCTGATGGCCGGCGGGGCTGTGGGCTAGGCCGCCGCACTTTCACTGCGGAGGACAGGGTTCGAGTCCCTGGCCGGCTACGCCATGCCCTGTAGCTCAGCTGGACAGAGCACCCCGCTACGACCGGGGAGGTCCCTGGTTCGACTCCAGGCAGGGCAACTGATGACGTGCCATCGGGCACGCATGGTCACTGCCTGTCGAGCTCGACTGGACGAGCACCCGCCTTGTAAGCGGGAGGAACCGGGTTCGAGTCCCGGGACAGGCTCCATCACCCGCCCGACGGGAGGCGCACGGGCATGCAGGTTCGACTCCTGCCGGGGGCACGCACGATCAAGGAGGGCTGGCCGAGCGGTAAGGCACCGGCTTGCTAAGCCGCGGTCCGGACATGATCCGGCGCGCGTTCGATCCGCGCGCCCTCCGCTCGCAACGAGAGAAACGTTGTCACATAAGGAGGATTGGCCGAGAGGTAAGGCAACCGTCTCGAAAACGGTAGTCGGCGCGGGAGCGCCGCGCAGGTTCGATCCCTGCATCCTCCGCGGGCGTACGCCGCGGGTCGTTAGCTCAATTGGTCAGAGCCGCCGACTCTTAATCGGCAGGTTCGGGGTTCGAGTCCCCGGCGACCCACCAGTCAGCCATGCCCCTGTGGTCCAACGGACAAGACACCGGCGTCCGAAGCCGGAGACGCAGGTTCGACTCCTGCTGGGGGCACCCATTCCCCTGAGGTGCAACAGGTAGCACGCCCGGCTGTTAACCGGGAGGACCAGGTTCGAGTCCTGGTGGGGGAGCGAGTTCGGCGAACGCGCGCGGCTCGGCAGCCGCCCGGGTCTCATAACCCCGGGCCACCTGGATCGACACCAGGGCGCGCGACCACACGTCCGGCCGTTGAGCCGGCGCTCGGCCTACGTCACGACGGTCGTGGGGCGGCCTGCAAAGCCGTCGACACCGGGTTCGACTCCCGGGTGGGCCTCAAGCCACTGTCTGCTCCGCTGTGGAGCGACGTCGGTGCGACCACGAGAACTGACCGCCCGATCACTCCAAGTGGGATTCCGCCGATTCGGTAACGGCTCTCCCGCACCAGGCGACCCACCTCGGAACCCGCTCAGCGGGCGGCGTCGCCGCACGTTGGGCCTTCCCGTCATCGGGGGTGTTCGAGGTGTCCGGTTCACTACGTCGGACCGCGCCGGAGCCCGGAAGCAGGGCCGGGCTCCGAGGCGCGCGGCTGGTCGGTGCCGTGCTCCTCGCCGCGTCCGTGGCGGTGCCCGGTGCTTCGCCCGCGGTGGCCCAGACTCCGGTGGGCGCGGGTGTCGAGGTCGATCCGGCGGTTGTCGAGCAGCTGCGGGCCGATGGGTCCGCCGACTTCTGGGTGGAGTTCGACGCGGCCGCCGATCTGGCCGGTGCGTATGGGATCGCGGACTGGGCCGAGCGTGGGCGGTACGTCGTCGAGCGGCTCAAGGCGACCGCGTCCACCAGCCAGAGCGCTGTCGTCGCCGATCTGCGGACCCGGGCCGTGAAGCACTCCGCGTACTGGGTGTCGAACCGGATCGTGGTGCGGGACGGTACCCAGGCGGTGCTCGACTCGGTTACCGCTCGGGCGGAGGTCCGCAAGGTCGCCGCCACCCGGACTGTGCGGATTCCGCAGCAGGAGCCCGCCGCGAAGGTCGAGCAGGTCGACGCCGTCGAGTGGAACATCGCGAGCGTCAACGCCGACGACGTGTGGGCCGAGTTCGGGGTGCGCGGCGCGGGTGTCGTCGTCGGCAGCATCGACACCGGCGTCCAGTTCGACCACCCGGCCCTCGTGGACAGCTATCGCGGCGCTCGCGGCGACGAGACGTTCGACCACAACTTCGCCTGGTTCGACCCGGACTCGACCTGCGTTCCGCGCGGGCAGCCGTGCGACGACGAGGGCCACGGCACGCACGTCATGGGCAGCGTGGTGGGCGATGGCGGGGCGGGCAACCAGGTCGGTGTCGCGCCTGCCGCGAAGTGGATCACCGCGAAGGCGTGCCGGGCCGACGGCTGCCCGGACCACGCCCTGATCGCCGCGGGCCAGTGGATGCTGGCTCCGACCGACCTGGCCGGACAGAACGCCGATCCGGCGCGGCGGCCGCAGGTGATCAACAACGCCTGGTCGAGTCCGGACGGGACGGACACCTGGTACCAGGAGACGGTCCGGGCGTGGCTGGCGTCCGGCCAGTTCGCGGTCTTCGCCAACGGTGGCAACGGGTTCAACCGGTGCGCCACCGTGGGCGCGCCCGCGAGTTACCCCGAGAGCTACGGTGTCGGCGCGCACAACGTCGACAACGAGTTGGCGTGGGCGTCCGGTTTGGGGCCGTCTCCGATCGATGGGGGCATCAAGCCCAACGTCACCGCCCCCGGTATCGACGTGCGCAGCGCGACGGTCGGTGGCGGCTACGGCTACTCCTCCGGGACGTCGATGGCCGCGGCGCACGTGTCCGGCGCGGTCGCGCTGGTGTTGTCCGCGGCGCCGACGCTCGTCGGCGACGTGCCCGCGACGCGGGCCGCTCTCGACGCGTCCGCTGCCGACGTGGGTGCGCCCGACTTCTTGGGCTGTGGGTCCGCGCCCGGTGCCGACAACTCCTTCGGCGCGGGTCTGCTCGACGCGTTCGCCGCCGTCACCCGGGTCGCGGGCGCCGGTGTCGCCACCGTGAGCGGCAAGCTCACCGACGCGGCCACCGGTGCGCCGATCGGGGGTGCCCGGGTCCTGGCCCGGGGCGGCGAGACCGACGAGGCGCGCACCGCCGCCGACGGCACGTATCACCTGTTCCTGGTCCCCGGCGGCTACGACCTGACCGCTGAGGCCTTCGGCTACGCCGCGGAGACCGCGGCCGTGACCGCTGTCGCCGGGCAGGTCACCCGGCACGACGCGGCGCTCGACCCGGTGCCGCGGGTGCGGCTGTCCGGTGTCGTGACCGATGGCTCCGGGCACGGCTGGCCGCTGCGCGCGAGTGTCGACATCAGCGGGTATCCGGGTGGCCCGGTGTCGACCGACGCGGTCACCGGCGCCTACTCGGTGGAACTCGTCCCTGGCGGCACGCACACCGTCACGGTCGCGGCCGACGGCTACCAGCCGAGCACCCGCGAGGTCACCGTGCCCGCGGGCGACTCCACCCAGGACTTCACCCTGCTCGCCGACGCCACCTGCACCGCGCCCGGCTACCGGCTCCAGCACGGGTTGTTCGAGGCCTTCGACAGCGGCTCCCGGCCCGACGGCTGGACCGTGGTGATCAACGAGGAGGACTTCTTCGACCCCACCGCCCGCGCCTGGCGGTTCAACAACCCCTTTGGGCGCGGCAATCTGACCGGCGGCACGGGGTTGTTCGCCACCGCGGACAGCGACTTCGAGGGCTTCGTCGCGATGGACACCGAGCTGGTCAGCCCACCGGTCGACCTGAGTGCGGTCGACGCCCCGGTGATCCGCTTCCGGCAGGACTTCAGCGCGAACAGCCACGAGATCGCCGAGGTCGACCTGAGCATCGACGGCGGCTCCACCTGGGAGACCGTGTTCAGCCAACCCGGCGACTTCGGCCTGGGCGACCGGCGTGGACCGCGCGTGGAGGAAATCCCCGTCCCCGGCGCGGCGGGTCTGACCGATGTGCGGGTGCGCTTCCACTACTACAACGCGATGTTCGACTGGTGGTGGCAGGTCGACGACGTGCTGGTCGGTGGCGGGCCGTGTGCGCGGGTCGACGGCGGCCTGGTCGTCGGCAAGGTCACGGACGCGGCCACCGGGGTGGCGCTCCCGGCGACGGTCACCAGCGTCGACGACCCGCCGGAGACGACCACCGCGGGCCGCGACGGCCGCTACGCGCTGTTCACCGCCCGCACCGGCGAACGTACCTTTACCGCGTCCCACAACGGTTTCGAGTCGCACACGCGGGCCGTCGACGTGGTCGCGGGGGCGGTCACGCGGGCGGACTTCGCCCTCGGGTCCGGTCACCTGGTGGTGAGCCCGCCGAAGGTCGAGTCGACCGTGGAGGCGAACGGGTCGTCCCGGACGACGCTGACCCTGACCAACGACGGCACCGTCGACGCCCGGTTCACGCTGAGCGAGCGCGACCGCGGGTTCGCTTCGGCCACGACCCCCAACGCCGGTTCCACGCCCGTGCAGCGGGTGCGGGTGCCCGGGCACAACGGCTGGGCAGGCCCGGCCCCGGGCTCGGGTGACGGCAGCGACCCGGCGGCCACTGAGCCGCCGTGGGAGGCCATCGCGGGGTACCCGGGCCGGGTGTACGACACGGCGTCGGCGACCCACGACGGGAAGGTGTACGTCGTCGGCGGCATCCACGGCGCCGATGGCGACAGCATCTTCTCCAACGACCTCTACGTCTACGACCCGGCGGACAACCGCTGGAACGCGAAGGCCGACTTCACCATCGGCCGTGAGGCGCCTGCCGCGGCGTTCATCGGCGACAAGCTCTACGTCGCGGGTGGCTGGGACGATGTGGGGAAGTCCGTGCGGCGACTGGAGATCTACGACCCCACCACCGACACCTGGACGCTCGGCGCCGACGCCCCGGAAGGGCGGACCGCCCCCGGGCTCGCCGCGCTCGACGGCAAGCTGTACCTCATCGCAGGCTGTGTCGACGCCACGTGCTCGTCGCGATCGGAGGTGTTCCGCTACGACCCCGCCGCCAACTCCTGGCAGACCCTCGGCGACTATCCGGAGGCCGTCTCCTTCCTGTCCTGCGGCACGATCGACGGCAGGCTGCACTGCGCGGGCGGCAGCGGTGACACCCCGGTGCCGACGACCGGCACGTACTCCTACGACCCGACGACGGACACCTGGACGCCGGTCGCGCCGATGACCGTGCCCCGGTGGGGCGGGGCGCACGCGGTCGCAAACGGTCAGCTGATCGTGGCGGGCGGGGTGGCGGGCGCTGAACCGTTCGGCGGCGGCTGGTTCTACGAGATCACCAACGAGGTCACCGCCTACGACCCGGTCACCGACACGTGGACCGCGCTGCCCGCCATGGGCAACGCCGTCTACCGGACTTCCGGTGCGTGCGGTTTCTACAAGATCGGTGGCATCGTCGACGTGTTCCCGTCCCCGAAGACGCGGTTGGCCGAGCGGCTGCCCGGCTACGACCAGTGCGGCTCGTCGGACGTGCCCTGGATGGAACTGAGCACCACCACGGGAACGGTCCCGGCCGGTGGGAGCGTGACCGTCGACGTGACGCTGACCGGCAGTGAGCAGCCGGGAACGCTCACGGGCGTCGTCACCGTCACCGAGGACACCCCGCACCAGGTGCCGGCGGTCCCGGTGTCGGTGAGCGTGACCCCGCCCGCGTCGTGGGGCAAGGTCCAGGGCACGGTCACCGGTCTCGGCCACTGCGACACGGCGGGCGCGCCCGCGGTCGGGGCGACGGTCGACGTCGACGGCGCTCAGCGGGACTTCCGGCTGACCACCGGTGCGGACGGGACGTTCGCCGTGTGGATGGACAGCGCCAATGGCCCGGTGTCCGTCACCGCCACCCGCGACGGATTCGTCGCCGCCGCCGCGCCGGGAGTCGCCGTGACCGCGGGGAAGACGACCAAGGCGGACCTCGCGCTGCGGCCCGACCAGGGGTGCGCGGTCGCGGAGCCCGCGCGGCTGGACCTGACCGTCGGCGAAGGCCGTACGGTCGCGGCCGACCTTGTCCTGCGCAACCGCGGCGCCGGTGGCTACGACGCCGCGGTCGCCGAGACACCGTTCCTGCTCGATCCCACTGTGTCGCGCCCGATCCAGGTGCGCGCGTCCGATTCGGCCGGCCTGCCCGGGACCCCGCCGGAGCCGGTGGCGCCGATCCCGTCGTGGTTCGACGGCGCGCGGGTGCCCGGCGGTATCAGCTCCTACGCGCACGCCCAGTGCGACGGCGACCCGGACCGCCTCTACCTGTTCAGCGGGATCAACGCGGGCGGTGTGAGTGCGGACGCCACCTGGCGGTACGACGCCGCGGCGAACAGTTGGGCCGAGTTGGCTCCGCTGCCGCAGGACCTGTGGCCGGAGTCGCGGGAGCGATTCGGGCTGACCAACGCGGCGGCGGTCTGTGAGGCGGGGCAGATCCACCTCATCGGCGGGACCCACAACTTCGTCTACCGCGATGTGCACTTCGTCTACGACATCGCCCGCGACACGTGGACGACCGCGGCGCCCGCGCCGCGTGTGGTGGCCGAAGCGGCCGCGGCCGCGTGGAACGGGCGCGTCTACCTGGTCGGTGGCGCCGATGACCAGGTCCACGGCACGACCGACGAGGTCGACGTCTACGACATCGCGACCGACACGTGGACGACGTCACCCACGCCGATGCCCGTCGCCGCCGAGGGCATGGCGTACGCGCGCGCAGGCAAGTACCTCTACCTCGCGGGCGGCACCGCCGAGGTGGGCTCGCCCGCACCGACCACCACCCAGCGCCTGGACTTGGTGACGGGGGAGTGGACCACGGGTCCGGCGCTGCCCGCGGGCAGGTTCGCCACCGGGCTCGCCGCGACCGACACCGCGCTCTATCTGCTCGGTGGGTTCCAGCTCGGCCGCGGCGCGACCGACAACGTCGAACGGCTGGCCCTCGCCGACTGGCCCGGTGGGTCGTGGACGTCCTTCGACCCGCTGCCGGAGAACAAGCTCGCCCACGCGGGCTTCTGCAGCCAGGCGATCACCGGTGCCGAGATCGTGACCGCGGGCGGGTTCGACACCGGCTCCGTCTCCGAACGGACCCTGGTGCACGGCATCTCGCCGGAACGCTGCCCGACGATCCGCGCGGACGTCCCGTGGTTGTCGGTGTCCCCGGCGGCGGCGGCCGTGCCCGCCGACGACTCGGCCACGCTGCGGGTCACCGTGGACGCCGCGAACCTGGCCGTCGGCGAGCACCAGGCGACTCTGCTGGTGCGCACGACCGACCCTGGGGCGCCTGAACTGCGGGTGCCGATCCGGGTCGCGGTCCAGGCCCTGGCGCCACCTTCGCTGTACCTGTCCGTGGAATCCGGCGGGGCGATCGGGGCGGCCGATGAGGACATCGTCGGTGTCAACCCGGATGGGGTGGTCACTCCTTACTTCGATGGCAGCGACGTGGGTCTCGCGGGTCTCGCCGTGGATGCCTTCGCCCGGTTGCCCGATGGCGCGTTGGCGCTGTCGTTCACCGAACCGGGAACGGTCCCGGGTGTCGGCGCGGTGGACGATTCGGACCTGGTCCGGTTCGTCCCGACCGCGCTGGGCAAGGACACCGAGGGCACGTTCGGGCTGTGGTTCGACGGCAGCGACGTGGCGATGACCACCGACGACGAGGACATCGACGCCGTGGACGTCCTCGCTGACGGTCGCATCGCGCTGTCGACGGTCGGCGATCTGAAGGTCACCGGTATGACCGCGGCCGACGAGGACCTCACCGCGTTCACCCCGACCACGCTCGGGCCGACGACCGCCGGTTCCTACGCGGTGTTGTTCGACGGCAGCGATGTCGGGCTCAGCACCGCTGACGAGGACGTCGACGCGGCCGCGTTCCGCACTGACGGCGTCCTGGTGCTCAGCACCATCGGCGCGCTCGCCGCACCGGGGGTGACCGCGTCCGACGACGACCTGGTGGCGTTCACCCCGACCCTGCTGGGCCGCGACACCACCGGGAGGTTCGCCGCCCTGTTCGACGGCGCCGCCCTGGGGCTCGAACCCGACGACGTCACGGGAGTCGAGGTCCCATGAGACTGGCCCGCCCGCTGGCCCTGCTGACCGCCGCCCTGCTCGGGGTGGTCCCGATGGCCGCGTCGCAACCGCAGTCGCGCACCGACTCGGCGGGGGCGGCGGGCAAGTCCGAGAACGCCGTCACCCCAAGCAAAGGTGAACAGGCCAAAGTGGACCGTTCGGTCTCCGATCGGATCCGGGGCGGCGGCGCCGCGGACTTCTGGGTGCACTTCCGCGGCCAGGCGGACCTGTCGGCGGCGTCGGGCATCAGCGACTGGGCCGAGCGCGGCCGCTACGTCGTCGAGCAGCTCCGGGCGACGGCGAAGTCGAACCAGGCGAGCGCGATCGGGCAGCTCAAGAGCGAGAACGTGCGGCACCGGGAGTTCTGGGCGGTCAACGCCGTCCTCGTGCGCGGCGGCACGGCGCAGACCGTCGAGGCGATGAAGCGGCGGCCCGAGGTGCGGGAGATCCGGGCGCACGCCGTGCACGAGGTGCCCGATCCGGCGCCGGGGACCGCACAGCTGACCGGCCCGGTCGAGTGGGGTATCGCCAACATCAACGCCGACCAGGCGTGGGAGACCTTCGGCACGCGCGGTGAGGGGATCGTGGTCGCCAACATCGACAGCGGGGTCCAGTTCGACCACCCCGCGCTGGTCGGGCAGTACCGCGGTACCAACGGCGACGGCACGTTCAGCCACGACCACAACTGGCATGACCCGTCCGAGGTGTGCGGCGGCGTCGGCTCGTCCCCGTGCGACAACAACGGGCACGGCACCCACACCATGGGCACGATGGTCGGCGACGACGGCGTCGCCAATCATGTCGGCGTCGCGCCGAACGCGCGGTGGATCGCGGCGAAGGGCTGTGAGGAGGCGTCCTGCAGCGAGTTCGCCCTGGTGTCCTCCGGGCAGTGGATGCTCGCGCCGACCGCGGCCGACGGGACGAACCCCGACCCGTCGCGCAGGCCGCACGTGGTGAACAACTCCTGGGGCGGCGGCAGTGGGAACACCTGGTACCAGGAGATCGTCCGGGCGTGGGTCGCCGCGGGGATCTTCCCCGCTTTCGCCAACGGCAACAGTGGATACGGGGTGTGCGGCACCGTCGGCGACCCGGGCAGCTACCCGGAGAGCTACGGCGTCGGCGCCTACGACATCGCCAACGAGATCGCGGAGTTCTCCAGCCTCGGACCGTCCGCTGTGGACGGAAGCGTGAAGCCGGACGCGTCCGCTCCCGGTGTGGACGTGCGCAGCACCGTGCCCGGCGACGGGTACGACACGTTCAGCGGCACGTCCATGGCCACTCCGCACCTGTCGGGCGCGGTGGCGCTGATGCTCTCGGCCGCGCCCGCTCTCGTCGGCGACGTGGAGGCCACGAAGGCGCTGCTCGACAGCAGTGCCCGCGACACCGCCGACTCGGCGGGCTGCGGCGGAACTTTGGGGAACAACAACACTTTCGGCGAAGGCCGGATCGACGTCCTCGCGGCGGTCGACGCCTCGCCTCGGGGCGAGGTCGCGACCCTCACCGGCACCGTCACCGACGCGGTCGGCGCCCCGATCGTGGGTGCCGAGGTGCTCGTCAGCGGTGGCGTCGTACCCCGCCGAACCCGGACCGACACCGCGGGCGGCTACGTGCTGACCCTGTCGGCGGGCACCTACGACGTGACCGCCGGCGCCTATGGGTACGCGGCGGCGTCGAGGGTGATCACCATCGGGCCTGGTGAGACCGGGCGCGCCGACTTCGTTTTGGCGGCGGTGCCGCGCTCGACCCTGCACGGAACCGTTCGGGACGGGTCGGGGCACGGTTGGCCGCTCTACGCGCGGCTCGACATCACGGGCTACCCGGGCGGGCCGGTGTTCACCGACCCGGTCACCGGCGCCTACGCCGTCGAACTCGCCCACGGCGTGGACTACGGGATCACCGTCACCTCGCTGATCGACGGCTACCTCACCGCGTCCCGGCCGCTGGCCCTGCCCGCCGACGAGGCCGTGCAGGACTTCGCGCTGAGCGCGGTGGCGTCCTGCGCGACCCCGGGATACTCCTTCGGCGTCCAAGGCCTCTACGAGTCGTTCGACTCGACGACCGCGCCCGCCGGCTGGCAGGTGGTCGACAACCTCGGCAGTGGGCAGGAGTGGGAGTTCGAGGACTTCGCGTTCCGGCAGAACCGGACCGGCGGCGACGGCGGTTTCGCCATCGTCGACAGCGACCTCGGCGGCGGGCAGCAGGACACCGAACTGATCACCCCCACCGTCGACCTCACCGCCGTGGGCACTCCGTTCATCCAGTTCGACCAGGACCTGCGCGCGTTCGCCGACGAGATCTTCGACGTGGACCTGAGCACCGACGACGGCGTCACCTGGACGACTGTGTGGCGCACCCTGGGGCAGTCCGGCGACGGGTCGCTGCGCGGGCCGAGGCAGGACGTCATCCCGATCCCGGCGGCCGCGGGCCAGGCCGCGGTCAAGGTGCGCTTCCACTACTACGAAGCCGATTTCGCCTGGTGGTGGCAGGTCGACAACGTCCTGGTCGGCCAGTCCGGGTGCGTGCCGATCCCCGGCGGCATGGTCGTCGGCAACGCCACCGACGGCCGCACCGGCGCGCCGGTGAACGACGCCGTGATCACCGGGCCGACGGAGCTGCGGGCGACCACGGTGCCCACCCCGGGCGACGACGCCGTGCCCGACGGCTTCTACGCGCTGTTCGCGCCCGGCTCTGGCACCCAGTCGTTCACCGCGACGAAGAAGCTCTACGGCGCGACCACGCTCGCCGCCGAGGTCGCACCCGATGACGTTGTGCGGCTGGACTTCCCGCTGCGCGCCGGGCACCTGAGCGTCGGGCCGCCCGTGGAGCGCACGGTCGCGATGGGGGAGCGGGTCGAGACCACCCTCACCGTCGCCAACGACGGCACCGCCGACGCCCGCGTCGAACTGACCCCGCGCGCCGGTGGCGTGCGGATCGCCGCCACCGGGGCGGCACCCCGGCGCGTGCCCGCGGCGGTGACGCCCGGCAGGCTCGTCGACACTGCCGCGCCCGCCGCCGCGGCGGCACCCGAGGACGCGCCGTGGGAGGACATCGCCGACCACCCGGTCCGGGTCGCCGACAACGCCGCGGCCACCTTCGACGGCGAGGTCTACTCCGTCGGCGGCTTCAGCCCCGGCATCGGCGGCCTCGACCACCTCTACATCCACGACCCGGTGGCGAACACGTGGCGCCGGGGCGCGGACACCGACGAGATCCGGGACAAGCCCGCGGCCGCGTTCCTCGGCGGGAAGCTGCACGTCGTCGGCGGGTTCGACGACTTCGGTGTCGGCCGCGGGGCCAAGCGGACCATGGAGGTCTACGACCCGGCGACGGACCGCTGGACGGCGGGACCGGACGCGCCGTACGGGTCGGCGGGCGCGGGGTCGGCGGTGCTCGATGGGAAGCTCTACCTCGTCGGCGGCTGCAGCGGCGACTCCTGCCACAGCCAGACGGAGACCGCCCGGTTCGACCCCGTGGCGGGGGCGTGGGAGTCGCTGAGCCCCTACCCGCTGGAAATCGCGTGGACCTCGTGCGCGGGTGACGACCGGCGGAACCGGGTGTACTGCGCGGGCGGGATCGACTTCGACGGCACCACCTCGGCCTACGCCTACGATCCGGAGTCCGACCAGTGGACGCCGATCGCGTCGCTGCCGATCCCGCTGTGGGGCTCGGCGTACGCGGCGGCGAACGGGCAGCTGGCCATCTCCGGCGGCGTCACCGGGAACGACCTCACCAACGAGGGATTCGTCTACGACCCGTTCGCCGACGCCTGGGACCCGTTGCCGCCGTCGAACAACACCACCTACCGAGGTGCGGGGGCCTGCGGGCTCTACCGGATCGGTGGCATCCCCGCCGGGGCGCCCACGGCGGCCAGTGAGGTGCTCCGTGGGTACGGGCACTGCGAGTCCGGCGCGGTGCCGTGGTTGTCGATGGCGCCGAGCACCATGACCGTGCCCGCGGGCGCGAGTGTGGAGGTCACCGTCACGCTGGACGCGGCCCAGGTCGACCAGCCCGGCACGCACACCGCGGCGATCGTGGTCAGCGACGACACCCCGTACACGGTGAGCCCGGTTCCGGTCGCGCTGACCGTCACCCCGCCCGCGTCGTGGGGCAAGCTCACCGGCACCGTGACCGGCCTTGGTCGCTGCGACACCGGTGTGACCGCCCTACGAGAGTCCACAGTGGACATAGACGGGGTGGTGACGGACTTCTCCCTGGAGGCGAACGGTTCCTACGCCGTCTGGATGGACCAGGCCAACGGCCCGGTCACCGTGACGGTGTCGGCGAACGGGCACGTCCGCCAGGTGCGCGCGGGGGTGCCGATCAGCGCCGGTGGTGTGACCGTCGAGGACTTCGCGCTGCGGCTCGACCAAGGCTGCGCGTCGGTCGCCCCCGGCCAGGTGGCCATCGAGGTCGACCAGGACGCGACCGCCACCGCCGACGTGGCGCTGCGCAACGCCGGCGGCGGGGCCTACGGCTTCACCATCGCCGAGACGCCGTTCGTGTTCGAGCCGGTCAGCGGCCCCGGCCCGAACACCATCACGGGCTCCGGCTGGTTCGGCGGCGCGAGCCTGCCCGGCGGCGGACTGCACTACGGGCACGCGCAATGCGACGGCGACGTCGGCCGGTTCTACGTCTTCGGCGGCGTCGACATCCGCAAGGCCGCACGGGACACCGCGTGGCGCTACAACGTCGCCACCAACACCTGGACCGAACTCGCCGCGATCCCGCAGGCCCTGGAAAGCCCGACCGCGGTGTGCGAACTCGGGCAGATCCACCTGCTCGGCGGCAGCGGCACCACCGCGCACTACGTCTACGACATCGCCGCCGACGTGTGGTCGCCCGCCGCGCCGCTGCCCCGCCCGGTCCGCGGCGCGGCGAGCGCGGTGTGGAACGGCAAGATCCACCTCGTCGGCGGCGACGCCGACCTCGCCGCGGGCGGCACGACCGGCCAGGTCGACGTCTACGACCTCACCACCGACACCTGGACCGGCGTCGGCGCGCCCATGCCGGTCCCCGCGGTCGCGGCGGGCGCGCGGCAGGCGGGCCGGTTCCTCTATGTGGTCGGCGGTTGGGACGACGCGTCCCCGGCCACGAACGTCACCGCCGCCCAGCGGCTCGACCTGGCGACCGGCGCGTGGACGACCGGGCCCGCGCTCGCCGCCGCCCCAGCGGACTTCGCGCTCGCCGCCACCGACAAGGCGATCTACGCCATCGGCGGCGACCAGCCCGGCGGCGGGTTCAGCGACGGCAGCGACACCATGTTCCGCCTCGACACCACCGCCTGGCCCGCGGGTGGGTGGACGCCGGACGACCGGCTGCCGCTGCGCATGTCCGGCAACAGCGCCGGATTCTGCACCCTCGGGTTCCTCGGCGGGGAGATCTGGAGCGTCAGCGGCGTCGACCAGTTCCGCACCACCGGGGGCGAGGCGTACCTGCACGACGTCGGCACCGAGCGCTGCGCCACCATGCGCGCCGACGTCCCGTGGCTGTCGGTCGCGCCCGCCACCGGGACCGTCGCCCCCGACGCCACGGTGCCGGTCCGGGTGACGGTGAACGCGACCGGCCTGCTGCCCGGCGAGCACGGCGCGACCCTGCTGATCAGCACCACCGACTCGGGAGCGCCGGAACTGCGGCTGCCGATCCGGGTCACCGTGCGCGCGGCGGCACCCGTGCACCTGTTGTCCCTGGCGGGATCCGGCGTCGCGCGCGGTGTCGGGTACGCCGACGAGGACGTCCTCGGCATCACCGCGGCAGGCAAGGTCGTCCCGTACTTCGACGGCAGCGACGTCGGACTGGGCCCGCTCACAGTGGACGCGTTCGCCAAGCTGCCCGACGGCTCCCTGGTGCTGTCGTTCGCCAAACCCGGCTCCGTGCAAGGCATCGCGGGCAAGGTCGACGACTCCGACCTGGTGCGGTTCGTCCCGACCAGCCTCGGCGCCACGACGGCGGGCACGTTCGAGCTGTGGCTCGACGGCAGCGACGTCGGCCTGAGCACCGACGGCGAGGACCTCGACGCGGTCGACGTCCTCCCGGACGGGCGGGTGGTGCTCTCCACCGAGGGAATCGCCAACGTCACGGGCGTGACCAGCGGCGACCACGACCTCACCGTGTTCACCCCCACCACCCTGGGCGCCACCACCGCGGGCACCTTCGCCCTGCACCTCGACGGCCGCGACATCGGCCTCACCACCACCGACGAAGGCATCGACGCCGCCGCTGTGCGCGCCGACGGGCTGATCGCCCTGAGCACTCTCGGCCCGCTCGCCGTGCCCGGCCTGTCCGCGGCCGACGACGACGTCGTCGGCTTCGTCCCCACCCGACTCGGCCCGGACACCCGGGGAACCTTCGACCCGACACCACTGCTCGACGGCACCGCCTTCGGGCTCGACGCGACCGACGTCACCGCCTTCGACTTCGCCTGACCCGGACCGCCGGGGAATCGGGGCGGTTTCCGGATCGCGTTTGTCGGGCACCCGTGGGGTGGAACGGAGGCCCCCATGTCTGAGCTGCGAGAGCCCACACCACCGCTACCCGACCCGATCGCACCCGACCCCGAGCCAAGCCCACTGCCACCGGAGCCCGACCCCGTGCCGCCGATCCCGGGGCCCGGCCCGACAGTTCCCCCCGTGCCCGGCCCACTATGACCTGCTCCCCGCGGGTGGTTGGGGGGTAGGTGGGGCGGCCAACTCGGCGGCGGGTTCGATCTGGCCGGGACGCTGACCGGCGAGGAACGTCGCGGGGTAGGAGAGTGGAGGAGTGCGGAAGGAACTCTCCTTGACCACCGTCGAAGCGCCGCCTGCCCGGGACCGGCGCTCCGGTCTGCTGATGCTCGCCGTGTTCGCCGCCGCGCAAGTGGTGTGGGTGGTGTCGGCGGTGTTGGTGTTGGTGCCGTTCTCGGTCGGCGACGGGCCGCTGCCGCTGCCCGCCCTGGTGGCCCTGCTGGTCGTGCCCACGGCGTTGGCCGCGGTGGCGGCGGTAGTAGGCACCGCGCTCCTCGGCAGTGGGCCGCGACCGGGGCGTGTCCCACGCGAACTGGCCTTTCGGTGGAGTCCGCGCGACGTCGGGCTGGGAGTCGCGATCGGGGCCGGTGGGCTGGTCGTCACCATTCCCGCGGCGGCGGCGTGGTCGGCATGGGTCGGCGCGGACGAGGCGA
Organism: Actinokineospora alba; assembly: GCF_004362515.1. Taxonomy (NCBI): domain Bacteria; kingdom Bacillati; phylum Actinomycetota; class Actinomycetes; order Pseudonocardiales; family Pseudonocardiaceae; genus Actinokineospora; species Actinokineospora alba. The sequence continues at coordinate 5,275,484 of NZ_SNXU01000001.1, forward strand.
ACTCCGCGGTAGGTGAGGCTTTCGACGGCCGGACGCTGGCCCCGGCGACCGCGGTGGCGGTGTTCCTGGTCGTCTGGCTGCTCGCCCCGCTCGGCGAGGAGATACTTTTCCGCGGCGTGCTCTGGCGCGCGTTGGAGCACTGGCGGTGGAACCGGTGGGTGATCTTCGCGGTCACCAGCGCGGTGTTCTCCATCGCCCACATGGAATTGCTGCGCACACCGCTGCTGCTGGTCATCTCCATCCCGGTGGGCCTGGCCCGGATGTTCACCGGCAACCTGCTCACCAGCGTCATCGCGCACCAGACGAACAACTTCCTGCCCGCGCTCGCCCTGCTCCTGATCACGACCGGCGCCCTGCCGGTGAACCCCGGTGGATGACTCGCGTGGAGGTATGAGGATGAGGTCGAAACCCTGGTGGCCCGTGGTGGCCGCGTCGGTGACGCTGGTCGTGGCCTGCGGCGCAACCCCGCGAAACGAGCCACCCATCTCAGCCCCGTCAGCCAGCTCAGCCACGACCTCGACAACCACGGCGACCCCGGAGCCCTCGGAGCCCTCGGAGCCCTTGATGACACTGCGGGGCGTCGTGCAGGAGGGGGTGGAAGCGGGGTGCCGGGTGTTGGCTACCGACAGCGGGCAGTACCTGCTGCTCGCCGGTGAGGGCGTGACCGTGCCGATGGGCGTCGAGGTGATCGTCGAGGGCAGGCTCGCCAAGGACCTGGTGAGCTACTGCCAGCAGGGCATTCCCTTCGCGGTGAGCAAGGTCGAACCCGCGTGAGAACGCCCGGAAGGCAGGTGGCCGTCAGCCCTGGGGGTCGTCGGCGCCCCCGAGTGCGTCGTCGACGCTGATCTCGCCGTCCGTGCGGACGTGGTCGTGGTGGGCTCCCGGCTCGTCTTCTCCCGGCTCCTGCGGGACTGTGCTCAGCTCGCTCATGTCACCCAGTGTGCGCCGGTCTTGGCGTTGTCGCGTGCTGGTCCGTAGGTAGGATTCGGCGTCACCAGGGGGTGGGTATGGCTGACGTCGCGGCGAGCGGGTGGGTCCCGGAACTCGTCGCGCTGCGCGAGGCCCCGCACAACCTCGCGGCCGAGCTGAGCAGCTTCGTCGGCCGGGAGCGGGAGCTGGCTGAGCTCACCGACGCGATCGCGGGCACCCGGATGCTGACCCTCACCGGGGCGGGCGGGTGCGGCAAGAGCCGGGTCGCCCACCGCGTCGGCCGCGCGCTGCTGCCCAGGTTTCCCGACGGGGTGTGGTGGGTCGGCCTGGCCACCCTGTCCGGCCGTGACGAGCTGGAGCAGGCCCTCGCCCACGTGATCGGGGTTCGCCCGGCGCCGGGGCGGCGGGCGCTCGACTCGGTGGCCGCGCACCTGGCCTCCCGCCGGGTGCTGCTGATCATGGACAACTGCGAGCATGTGCTGGACGAGGCGGCCCGGGTCGCCGAGACCCTGGTCGGCGACTGTCCCGGGGTCACGGTGCTGGCGACCAGCCGGGAACCCCTGCGCACCGACGGGGAGACCGATTGGCGGGTGCCCTCGCTGTCGCTGCCCACGGCGGCGCCCGCCGAGTCCGACGCGGTGCGGCTGTTCGTCGAGCGCGCCCGCCAGGTCCGACCGGGATTCCAACTGGACGACGCCAACGCCGACGCCGTCGCGCGGATCTGCCGTGAACTCGACGGCATCCCGCTGGCGATCGAGTTGGCGGCGACCCGGCTGCGGATGCTGTCGGTCGATCAGCTGGCCGACGCGCTCGGCGAGCGGTTCCGGGTGCTCACCGACGGGACGCGGACCTCCCTGACCCAGCACCGCACCCTGCGCGCCTCGGTCGACTGGAGCCATGACCTGCTCAGCGACGCCGAGCGGACACTGCTGCGCAGGCTCGGCGTCTTCCGCGGCGGGTTCACCCTCGACGCCGCCACCCGGGTCTGCGCAGGAGACCGGATCCAGGCAGGTGCGGTCTTCGAACTGCTCGCCGCGCTGGTCGACAAGTCCCTGGTGCAGGCCGAGGACCACGGCCCCGTCGTGCGGTACCGGCTGCTGGAGACCATCCGGCAGTACGCGCTCGAGCGGTTGGCCGCCGCGGGGGAGACCGACCGCGTGCTCGACCGGCACCGCGACGCGTACCTGGCGCTCGCCGAGGACCTGGCGCCGAAGGTGAACAGCCCGCGTCAGCTGGAAGTGCTCGGCCTGCTCGACCCCGAGGCGGCCAACTTCGTCCAGGCGATCGACCGGGCCGCGGCGGGCGAATCGGAGACGGCGCTGTGGCTGTGCGTGGCCTTGACCGGGTGGTGGCAGGGGCGGGGAAGGTTCGGTCAGGGTTTGGCGTGCCTGCGCACCGCACTGGCCGCGAGCGACCAGCCGTCGGTGCCCAGGGTGCGGGCGCTGTGGGGCCGCGCGTTCCTGCTCGCCCTGACCGGTGAGTTCGCCGACGCGCTCCCGGTCGCCCAGCAGGTCCTGACCGAAGCCGAACAACTCAGCGACCTGGAGACCGTGGGCCGGACCCGATGGCTGCTCGGGATGCTGGTGTTCTTCCCCGCCCCGGCGGACTGCCGCGAGCAGCTGGAGCGCTCACTGGAACTGGCCACCGCGCACGGGGACACCTACGGCGCGGCGGTGTGCGCCATGAGCATCGCCTACAGCTACCTGCACCAGAACGACCTGCGGCAGGCGGAACCGTGGTCGCGGCGGGCGATGCGGCAGGCCCAGGCGGTGGGGCAACTGGACCTCATCGCCTGGTGCCACGGCGCGACGGCGTGGGCGCACCACGTCCGCGCCGAGTTCGACCTGTGCCGCCGCGAGGCCCTCGCGGCGATCCGCTGCGCGCGGTCCATCGGCGACATCATGTCGGAGATCAGCGCGACCTGCGCGATCTCCCAGGCCGATGTCGGCGGGGGACACCCGGAGCGCGCGCTGGAACGGCTGACGGCGGCCCGGCAGCGGGCACTGTCGCTCGGCGCGGGGTTCATCCTCCCCGCCGCGGTCGCCTGCACCGGCTGGGCCCACGCCGCCCAAGGTCGGCTCGACGAGGCCGCGGCGTGCCTTGAGGACCTGATCAGGGAGGGTGCGGGCGGGTACAGCTACGCGCTGGGCTTCGCCTGCGCCGGGTTGGCCGAGGTGTACCGGCTGCGCGGCGAGCGGGCCGACGAAGTCGGCGGGCGGGCACTGGAACTGGCCGTGTACAACGGTGACCGCCTCAGCATGGCCGCCACCCAGCTCACCCTGGGGCGGGTGGCGGGCGCTCGCGGCGAGTGGGCCCAGGCGCAGCGGACCCACCACGAGGCGCTGTCGGTGGTCGTGGCCGACGGCTACGCCGTGCTGCTGCCCTCCGCGCTGGAGGCGCTCGCCGAGGACGCCGCGGGCCTCGGCCGCCCACTCGACGCCACCCGAATCCTCGCCGCGGCGGCGAGTGCGCGGACCGCGCTCGGCGTTGTCGACTGGCTGCCCCGCCGCGAGCAGACGGCGGCGCTGTCCGATCGGCTGCGAACCGAACTCGGCGACGAACCCCACGCGGCCGCCACCACCGAAGGCGCCCGGCTGAGCGCGGACGAGGCCGTCGCCTTCGTCAGCCGGGCCCGCGGCGCCCGGAAACGGCCCGCCGACGGCTGGGAGAGCCTGACCCCGACGGAGCTGGACGTCGCCCGCCACGCCGCCGACGGGCTCACCAACCCGCAGATCGCCGAGCGGATGTTCATCACGCGGGGAACGGTGAAGAGCCACCTCGCCCACATCTACGCCAAGCTCGGCCTACGCAACCGCGCCGAACTCGCCGCCGAGTTGGCCCGCCGAACCTAGGGGGCCGGCGTTCAACTCTCTGCCATGTGGCAGATGTTTCCGGGGCCGAGGGCGGGCACTGTTGATCTCCTGGAGGTGGGGACATGCGGACAATCGGAGATCACGCGGTCGTTCTCGGCGCGAGCATGGGTGGGTTGCTCGCCGCGAGGGTGCTCGCGGACAGCTACCGGCGGGTGACCGTCGTGGAGCGCGACTCGCTGCCGGACAGCCCCGACAACCGGCGCGGCGTGCCGCAGGGCAGGCACGTGCACGCGTTGCAACCCAAGGGCGCGCAGATCATCGACGGCCTGTTCCCCGGCATCCTGGCCGACCTCATCGCGGCGGGCGCCCCGGTGATCGGCGACGACCAGTCCCAGATGCACTTCTCGGCGGGCGGCCATCTCCTGCGCGGTGACGGTGTGCTTGAGCGGCCGCTCTCGATGTACCTGCCGAGTCGGCCGCTGCTCGAGTGGCACACCCGCGAACGACTGCGCGCTCTGTCCACTGTGGACATCATCGACCGCTGTACCGTCGTCGGTCCGAGGGGGACCGACGACGGCAGTCGGGTCACCGGAATCGAGGTCCAAGAGCACGGTTCGCCGTCGCGGGTCATCGACGCCGACCTGGTGGTGGACGCGATGGGCCGCGGCGCCCGCACCCCGGCGTGGCTCGAACAGCTCGGCTACCCGCGACCCGCGGAGGACAAGGCGCAGGTGGACGTCACCTACGTCAGCGTCCTGCTGCGGATACCGCAGGACGCGCTGTGGGAGAAGCTCGTGCTCATCGGCCCGCGGCCGGGCACGCCGAAAGGGTTCGCGCTGTTCAGCTGCGAGAACGACACCAGGGTGTTCAGCATCGCCGGAATGGCGGGCGTGCGACCACCGGCCGACCGCGCCGAGATGATCGACTTCGTCTCGGACATCGCCCCGGCGAGGATGCTTTCCGTTGTGCGGGAAGCCGACCAGCTCGGCGAGGTGGTCACGCACCGGTTCCCGGCGGGCCAGTGGCGCCGCTACGACAAGCTGCGGCGGTTCCCGGCCGGGCTGATCGTCGTCGGTGACGCCATCTGCAGCTTCAATCCCTTGTACGGCCAGGGAATGACCGTCGCCGCGCTGCAAGCGCGTACCCTGGCCGACTGCCTGCGCGGCGGCGACCGCGACCTGGCGCGCAGGTTCTTCCGGGCCACGGCCAAGCCGGTCGGGATCGCCTGGGACTTCGCCACCCGCGCCGACCTCGCGCTGCCGGAGATCGCGGGCCCGAGGACGACAGCCGTGCGGATCAGCGTCGCCCTGTCCGAGTACTACCTGCGGGCGGCCGAGACCGACCGGCGGGTCTCCGAGCAGCTGTTCCGCATCTCGGGGTTCATGGACCCGCCGAGCAAGCTGTTCGGGCCGCGGATGCTGCTCCGGGCGATCGCGGCCAACCGGCGTCGTGGCGACACCACCGGCCACGCCGAACACCCGATGCCCGTGCAGGCGCGCCCATGAACCCGGTGACCGAACTGCGAGTCGGCAGCCTGCGCACCGTCGTCCGGCCGGCTGGTCCGCAGGACGAACGCGAGGCCGTCGTGTTCGTCCACGGCAACCCGGGGCCCAGCCAGGACTGGACGGGCCTGCTCACCGCGGTCGGCGAGTTCGGCCGAGCCGTCGCCTGGAACCAGCCCGGGTTCGGCCGCGCCGACAAGCCCGCGGGCTTCGAGCACACGGTGACCGGGCACGCCGCGTTCATCGAGGCCGCGCTCGACGCGCTCGGCATCGACCGGGTCCACCTCGTCCTGCACGACTTCGGCGGACCGTGGGGCCTGGAATGGGCCGCGACCCACCCCGACCGGGTGGCGAGCCTGGTGCTGATCAACACCGGCGTCCTGCGCGACTACCGCTGGCACCTCATGGCGCGGATCTGGCAGACCCCGCTGCTCGGCGAGCTGTTCAACGCCCTGTCGACCCGCTCGGCGTTCCAGGCGACACTGCGCCGCACGGACCCGCGGCTCCCGGCCGACTTCGTCGACCGCCTCCACGCGGTCAGCGGCGACCCGGCCACCAAACGCGCCGTGCTCCGGCTCTACCGCGCGTCGAGGCAACGCCTCATCGACGACTGGGCCGCCCGGACAGCCGACCTCCTGCGCCCCCTGGACCTGCCCGCATTGGTGGTCTGGGGCGCCAAGGACGCGTTCATCCCGGTCGAACAGGCCCACCGGCAGCGCGACGTGTTCCCGCGCGCCGAAGTCGAGATCCTGCCCGACAGCGGCCACTGGCCCTTCGCCGACGACCCCGCCGCCGTGGAGCGCGTCGTGGCCGCCTTCCTCCGCCGGGAGACGCGGATCGGCGATCTCAGTCCTTGAGGTCCGGTGGTCCGCTGACCCACTCAAGGAGGAGCATCATCGCGCCGAAGGTCAGGTGCAGCACGTCGTCGGCGGTGTTGGTGGGGATGAAGTTGGCCGCGCTGCCGTCGGCGACGACCAGGCCGTACGCGCCGAACAACATCAGGAGCCCGCCACCGCCGACCAGGAACAGCCTGGCCGCCGTCGCGGTGGCGCGCGACATCACCACCCCGATCAGGCCGAATCCGAGGTGCATCAGGTTGTGCAGCACGGACACGGCGAACAGCCCGAACAGCAGCCCCGGACGCTCGGGGCCGGCGAAACCCATCGTCTCGTGGTCGGTGACCGTCGCGGGCACGAAGCCCAGCAGCCCCAGCGCGATGAAGACCAGACCGAGGAAGAACGCGGCTTCCCGGGCGAACCCCCGGGCGGCCGCCTCATCGGCGGCTGGGATGTGGTGTGCGTGCGCGTGTGCCATCACCATCGCCTCCCTGACCTCGTGTGTCCCTGTGTGTCCCTCCATCGTGCGCCCGCCGGAGCCCCGGCGAAAGCCGCGGGATTGTCGGTGGCGTGTGCGATGGTGCGACCGTGGTGGTGGACTTCGATGCCGAGCTGTGGGAGTGGGACGCCCGGCGGGTGGACAGCTGGACTTTCGTGAGCCTGCCGGAAAGCGCGTCCGAGGAGATCCGTGACCTCACCGGCCCGCGACGCGGGTTCGGCTCGGTGCGGGTCCGGGTCACCGTGGGCGCCACCACCTGGACGACGTCGGTCTTCCCCGACAGCGGTCGCGGCGTCTACGTACTGCCGGTCAAACGCGCCGTGCGCCGCGCCGAGGGTCTCGACGCGGGCGACGTCGCGGCGGTCTCCCTGGAAGTGCTTGACCTCGCGGCCTCGTGACGTGCCTTCACCGGCGCGTCTTGCCCGAAGGAGCTACCGTCGGCGGGTGAGCAGTGCCGACCTTGTGGTGGACGCGTTCGGGCGGATCGCCGAAGAAGTGCGCGCCGCCGTCGACGGGCTCAGCGCCGACCAGCTGGCGCACCGCGTCGACGGGGACGCGAACTCGATCGCGTGGCTGGTGTGGCACCTGTCCCGGATCCAGGACGATCACCTCGCGGGGGTCTCCGGGCTCGACCAGGTGTGGCTCGCCGACGGCTGGGCCGACCGGTTCGGTCTGCCGTTTCCCGACACCGACCACGGCTACGGCCACACCAGCGACCAGGTCGCCGCGGTCCGGGTCGACGCCGACCTCCTCACCGGCTACCACGACGCCGTACACCGCCAGAGCGTCGAGTGGGCGGCGGGCATCACCGACGCCGACCTGGAGCGGATCGTGGACCGGGCGTGGACGCCGCCGGTCACCCTCGGGGTGCGGGTGGTCAGCGTGATCTCCGACTGCCTGCAGCACGTGGGCCAGGCCGCGTTCGTCCGCGGGCTCTTGCTTCGCGGCTGAGAGCGGGTCCGGCCAGTCCGGGCGGCGTCGCCACACGGCCAGGTTGAGGATCAAGCCGCTTCACGACGATGTGGCCCACGTGGTCCAGCACCCCTGGACGAGCAAACCCTCAGGGACCGCTCTACATCCCTGCACTTCCCCCTGCACCCTCGTCCTGGCCGCCTTTAACTCTCGAGGCCGAGGGGGACTGACTTCCCTTTGATACCACCAAGAGAACGTGAGCCCGGGATGAGCGAAGCGGTCACCGCCCCGCTCATCCCGTGACCACCTACCCCAACCGAGCCTCAATCGCCTCGATCACCCGCGGCCGCAGCTCAGCCGCACGAATCACCGCGTCGACCGAACCGACCTCAACCGCACGCCCGATGTTGTGAACCCGGTCGAACTCACCCGCCACCTCACTGAGCTTTTCCGCCCGAACCGTCGCACGCAGCTCGTCGAGCTCCGCGGTCAGCGAAGCCCGATCCGCGCCAACGGCGGCAGCGCTGCGGGTCTCCAGGTCCCGCACCCGCGGGTCGGCCGCGATGCGGGCCGCGACGTCGCGGGTGAACACCACCGCCGCGGCCGGTGCGCCGCCGAGCACGGACGCGAACGAGCCCTCCAACGCGAGGACCGTCATGTTCGGGTTCAGCGCCTTGGAGAACACCACGAACGCGCCGCCGTGGTACCGGGAGATCACGCAGAACACGATCGGACCGCGGAAGTTCACGATCGCCCGCCCGATCTCCGCGCCGTACTCCAGCTGGAGCTTGCGCATCGACTCCGGTGACCCGTCGAACCCGGACAGGTTCGCCAGCACCACCAGCGGCCGGTTGCCGCTGGCCGCGTTGATCGCCCGGGCCACCTTCTTCGACGACTTCGGGAACAACGTGCCCGAGGTGTAGGTGTCCGGGCCGTCGGTGGGCGGGAAGCCGCGGCGCTGCACCGACCGCGACTCGATCCCCACCATGCAGACCGGGATACCGCCCAGGTGCGCGTCCTGCACCACGGCGGTCTCGGCGTCGGCCATGCCCGCCCAGCGTTCCAGCACCGGCCGGTCCTGGTCGGACAGCGCCCGCATCACGACCCGGATGTCGAAGGCCTTCTTGCGGTCCGGGTTGGTCTCGGCGGAGAAGATCTCCCCGACGCTGGTGAAGTCGCTGCCCGGCGCCCGGTGCGGGTAGCCGGTGACATCACGGTCACGCGGGTCGGTGGTCTCCACCCGCCGCGGCCCGTCCTCACCGGGGGCGACATAGGTGTGGTCGTAGTACGACATCAGCAGGTCCCGGGCCGCGCCCAGGTCCGGCGCCCAGTACTGCGCCTGCCCGTTGGGGCCCATCACCCGGTCGTAGCCGCCGATGCCGAAGTTGTCCTCGGCCGAGACCCCGCCGGAGAAGTCCAGCGACTGCTTGCCGGTGAGCACCATAGCCGAATCCGGCGTCATCACCAGGATTCCCTTGGTGTGCATGAGCATCGTGGCCTCGGCGTTCCAGTACGGCTGGGCGCCGACGTTGATGCCCGCGACCACGATGTTGATCTCGCCGCCGTCCTGGGTGAATGTGACGATCCGCTTGAGCGCGGCCGCCACCCAGTCCATGTTCTCGGTGCCCGACTCCATGGAGATCCGGGCGCCGGAGGACACCGTGTACCACTCCACCGGCACCTGGAGCCGCTCGGCGAGGTCCAGCGCGGCGATCACCCGGCGGCACTCCGGTTCGGCCAGCGCGCCGAGCGAGGTGGTCGGGTCGCCGAGCAGCACGACCCGGGTGACACCCTGCGGGTGCCGCGCGGTCGGCGTGCGCACGACGCCGGCGACGATGGCGGCGGAGTTCTTCCCCCGGGGCCGGTCGACCGGCACCAGCGCGTGGTCGTCGTCCAGGTCGTACTCGGTGAACTCGCCGATCATGCTGGTGATCTCGTAGGGGTACACCGTGTTGCGGCTGCTGGCCCGCACCACCTTCTGCCGGTAGCTGTCCAGCGGCAGCACCGGCTCATCGGACGGTTCACCGAAGGTGAGCGCCGGGCGGCCGGTGGCGTCGAAGGAGATGCGCAGCGCGACCCGCACCAGCTCACCGGTCTTCGGGTGGCGCTGCCGGAGGATGAACTCGATCTCCTCCAGGCACGCCCCCGCGGTGGTGGGCAGGATCCGGTTGGCCAGCTGCTCCAGCTCGGCCGGGGTGATGTCGCTGGCCTGCCAGACGTAGACCACGATCCGGTTGGTGTTGAACCGGGCCGCCGCCGGCCGCCTGCCCTGGGCCCGGCGGATCGAGTCCAGGCAGGTCGCCAGGGTGTTCTCCGCGGTCGGCAGCGCCACCAGCCTGCCGTCGTGGTCGCGCAGCCCCACCAGGTCCCGGACCTGCGTGAACGCCACCAGCCGCTCGTCGCCGCGGTTCTCCCGGGCCACGCAGTGGAACAGGTACACGTCCTCGTCGGCCGAGGGCAGCCGGGTGAGGTCGAACTCGCGCAGCCGCTCCAGCTGCATCCGCTGGGCGATGTAGGGGTGCAGGCCGCGGATCAGCCGGTCCTCGGCCAGTCCGCTCTCGGACGGGCGGAAGGTGATGTGCTGGTGCATGACGTCACCGCCGCGGCCGGCGACGGTCAGGGTGAGCCTGCGGACCTGCGGGGGCAGCGGGTGCGCGCTGACCACCTCGGCCAACTCCGCGGCCAGGTCGGCGGCGTCCTCGGGCTGGCTGCGCCACGCCAGGTAGATGTCGGCCTCCAGCGGGCCCGCGCCCGCGGCCAGCGTGCCCAGGCCCCGCAACGCCTCGGGCAGATCGTCGTGCCGCGCCGCGGTGGACACCACGGTGAAGTCGGTGCGCTCGGCGGTCACGTAGGTGCGGTCGGAGACCACGCTGGTCTGGATACCGACGAGCCGCTTGTTGCCGTAGTACCGCCGCGTCAGCACGTCCAGCATGATCGCGTTGTCGCGCGCGTTGCGCTCCAAGTACTGGCTGAGCACCCGCACCAAGGGTTCGGTGGTCCGCACCATCTGGGCGATCCGCTCATCGCGGTCCGCGGCGTCCGGGTTGGCCGCCAGGTACCGCACGTGCTTGCGGACGTCGGCGTAGACCCGGGCCCGGTTGCGGCGCAGCATCGGCTGGCCGAGCCAGGCGAACACGACACCGCGCGCCAGGTCGGAGACCACCGGGAACCGCACCTGGGTGGCGGCGATCAGGTGCTCCATCGCGAGCCCGACCGGTTCGCGCAGCGCCTCGTCCGGCGGCGGCTCCCGCAGCCAGGCGCGCAGCAGGGTGGCGACGACACCGGCGTCGGTGGTCGCCCGCTGCTGGGCGAGGAAGATCCGGAACACCGCGGCTTCCAGCTCCGGGGTGCGTTCCAGGTCGGTGACCCCGTAGTGGGCCAGTGCCTTGGCGAGTTTGGCCTGGAACCGCTCCGGCAGCCCGGCCCGGTCGACATCGAGGCTCTGCAGGTAGGTGTGGAAGTACTCGCGGGCGCTGTGCAGGTGGCTCTCACCGCTGATGTCCTCGCCCGCGGGCCGGTTGCGGCTCAGGTCGGCGAGATCGGCGAAGATCGTCACCAGCCGCACTTCCTCGGCCAGCGGCCGCCCGCCCGCCTCCCGCGCGGCGAGGTAGTCCCGCAGGACCCCGCCGTCGTCCTGGGGGTCGACGTCGTAGCCGAGCAGCTGACCGCACAGCTCCTGCAGGCGGTCGGCGGCCGAGACCTCCGGGCCCGCCTCCGCCAGGTCCCAGTCCACCTGGACGTCGGCGGCGGTGTCGGCGGCGTCGCCGTTCTCGGCGAGCGGTTCCAGCCGCAGCAGCGGGGCGCCGGTCTCCACCAGGCTGCCCACCGCGACGGTGCATTCCTTGATCCGGGCGGCGAACGGCGCGCGGAGCACCGTCTCCATCTTCATGCTCTCCAGCACCAGGACCGGTGCCCCGGCCTCCACCTCGGACCCGGCCGCTACCGGGGTGGCCACGACCAGCGCCGGGGCGGGGGAGCGCAGCACGCCGCCCTCGTCGCGGCTGACCCGGTGCGCGACACCGTCGACCTCGACCAGGACCACCGGGCCCGCGGTGCCCAGGAGCAGGCGGTGGCCGACGCCGTTGACGCGGATCCGGCCCGCGTGCTGGTCGAAGCGGTCGAGTTCGACATCGGCGGTGCGGGCGTCGCGCCCGGCCTCGATGCCGACCCGGAACCGGTGCGCCCCGATCCGGGTGACCCGGACGCGGTACGTGGCGCCCCGCAGCTTCAGGTCGAGCCTGCGGCCGCTCTCGTGCCGCACCTGGGGGCGGCCGCCGAACGCGGTGGACAGCAGGCGCTGCTGCTCGACGCCTTCCTCTTCCTCGTAGGCCTGGATGGCGGCCGCGGCGATGGCGACCGCGGAGTGGCGCTGGGCGACGAGCCTGCCCTCCGCGCGGACCCGGTCGATCCAGCCGGTGTCGGCGCTGGCGTCGATGACCTCGGGCTGGTCGAGCAGGTCGAGCACGAAGCTCTTGTTGGTCGCGCCGCCGTCGATGATGACGGTGGTGGCGGCCATGGCGTGGCGCAGCCTGCCCAGCGCCTCGGTCCGGTCGCGGCCGTGGGCGATGATCTTCGCGATCATCGAGTCGAAGTCGGCGGGGATGGTGTCGCCCTCGCGCACCCCGGTGTCGACCCGGATGCCGGGGCCCGAGGGCAGCTCCATGCGGACGATGCGGCCGGGGGAGGGGGCGAAGTCGCGGTCGGGGTCCTCGGCGTTGAGCCGGGCCTCGACAGCGTGGCCGCGCTCGACCGGGGGCGCACCCTCGAGCCGATTCCCCGACGCCACCCACAGTTGGGCCTTGACCAGGTCGAAGCCGGTGGTGGCCTCGGTGATCGGGTGCTCCACCTGCAGGCGGGTGTTGACCTCCAGGAACGCGAACACCTTGTCCCCGGGGTGGTACAGGAACTCCACGGTGGCCGCGCCGCGGTAGCCGACCGCGATCGCCAGCCGCTCGGCGGAGGACTTGAGCTCGGCGGTCTGCTCCGCGCTGAGCACGGGCGACGCCGACTCCTCGATGATCTTCTGGTTGCGCCGCTGGATCGAGCAGTCACGCACCCCCAGCGCCCACGCGGTGCCCTGGCCGTCCGCGATCACCTGGACCTCGACGTGCCGGGCGCCGGTGACCAGGCGCTCCAGGAACACGACCCCACTGCCGAACGCCCGCGCGGCCTCCTGGCTGGTGCGCTCGTAGGCGTCGGCCAGGTCAGCGTCGTTGGTGACCACGCGGATGCCGCGCCCGCCACCACCGGCGGTGGCCTTGAGCATCAGCGGGTAGCCGATCCCGGCCGCGGCCGCCAGCGCGGCGTCGAGCGACTCCACCGGGCCGCGGCTCCACGGCGCGACGGGCACACCGACCTCCTCGGCGATCAGCTTCGCGCCGATCTTGTCGCCGAGCTTGCGCATCGCGTCGGGGCTGGGGCCGACGAAGGTGACACCGACTTCCTCGCACAGCGAGGCGAACGCCGGGTCCTCGGCGACGAACCCCCATCCGACCCAGGCGGCGTCGGGCTTGGTCTCGACCAGTGCCTTCTTGAGCACCTTCAGGTCGAGGTAGGGGCGGGCCGACGCGGGCCCCAGGTTGTAGGCGACGTCGGCCGCGCGGACGAACGTGGCGTTGCGGTCGACATCGGTGTGCAGAGCGACCGTTTCGATCGGCGTCCCGGTCTGCGCGGCCAACTCCCGCGCGGCATGGATGAGCCGCATCGCGGCCTCTCCACGGTTGACGATCGCGATACGGCGGAACATCCGACCGACCTTCCCTCTCCTCGACGTGGCCCCCGAGCATGTGGCGCTCGGCCGGGCGCGGTTCCCATCTTCAGGTCGCGCCCACACTCTGCCTGGCACCCCGACCCGGGCTGTCCCCGGCCGCGCCCGCGGCGGGCGCCGCGGACAAGCCGGTTCACGTGCCGGGGCGGCGTGACGCAGGTGTCTGCTTTTCTTGTCGACGAGTGAGCACAAAGGCGTTCGCCCGTCGTCGACAGCTGACTGTATCGAGCCCCACCCGGGTGAGGGTCCGCGATATGCCGTCGATCGCAGCGGCGTCGTCGGGGTCGAAACTATGAACCCGCGTTCGCCGGACAGCGGGCCACCCGGCGGGGCAGACTCCTGGCGTGGATCAGCGGGGGGAGGCGCCCGTGGTGGGGGCGCCGTGGCGAAGTGTCGTGGGCCAGCTCGTCGGCGTCTGGGTGGCGGCGACGGTCGGGTTGTTCCTGGCCGGGCACGTGGCGCTGTTCGCGTGGCTGTTCCAGGTCCGGTCCGGGGTGGTTCCCGCGCTGATCGCCTTGGGGATGCTCGCGGTGGCTTTGTTGTGCGCGGGGTCGCTGTGCTGGCGCGGGTCCACCCTCACCACGACAACGCGCGGCAAGCTCGCCTGGACCGCCGCCGTCACGCTCCTCGGCATCCCCGTCGCGGTGTTCGTCGGGGCCGTGACCGAAGCGCTCGAACCCGGGGTGGACCTGGACTTCACCGGCTTCATGGCGGTTTCAGCGGCGTTCGCGCTGGTCGCCGGGCTGATGGTGAACCGGGTCGCGGCCAGGTGGGCCTGCGGCTGCGTGCTGGGCGCCGCCGTGGTGGTCGGCCTGTGGCTGCCGACCGCCGCGCAGACCTGCGCCGAGGACGTCGCCGACGAGCCGACGTCCTGGCTGTCGCCGAACCCGCCTGCGTGCGACCGCGACGTGTGGCGGCACTTCCGCGAATTCTGGTCCGACCTCGTCGACTGACCCCCACGACCGACTCGGAGACCTGCCGGATGACTCCACCCTCACTGGACGCGGCCGACCGTCCGATGACCTACCGGCAGGTCCTCGCCACCCGCAACGTCGCCCAGTTGCTGCTCTCGGCGTCACTGTCGCGGTTGGCCTCGGAGATGCTGCTGTTCGCGGTCGTGCTCTACGTGCTCGCCGAGTTCCGCTCCCCGGTGCTGGCGGGTCTCAGCGGGTTCTTCCTGACCCTGCCCGGCTTCCTCGTGAGCCCCGTGGCGGGCGCGGTCCTCGACCGGGTCGGCGCGGTGCGCGCGGTCATCCTCGACACCGTCATCAGCGCGCTGCTGATCGGCCTGGTGGTGTTCGCGTCCGTGGGCGGCGGGCTCACTCCGGTGCTGCTGCTGACCGTGCTGGGGCTGTACTCGCTGACCAGCCCGTTGAGCGCGGGCGGCATCCGCACCCTGTTCCCGCGATTCGTCCCGCGGGCCGCCTACGACAAGGCCAACGCGCTCGACCTGAGCACGTACTCGGTGATCGACGTGGTCGGTCCCCTGGTCGCGGGCACCCTGTTCGCCCTGGTCGGGCCGGACGCGACACTGGGCATCGTGGCGGGGATGTTCGCCATGGCCGCGCTGAGCCTGCTCCTCCTGCGCGGCTCGGGCGCCGAACCGGAACGCGGCGAACGCAAGCATCTGCTGCGCGAGGCCTGGGAGGGCATCACCTACCTGTTCGGCAACCGCACGCTGCGCGGTCTCGCGGTCTCGTACTCCTGCTACCAGGTGGCGTTCGGCATCCTCGTCGTGGCCGTGCCGGTGACGGTGGCCGAGCGCATCGGCGGCACCGGGCCGACCGAGCAGGTCGCCGGCCTGCTGTGGAGCGTCGTCGGGGTGTGCGGCGCGGTGGGCGCGCTCGTGGCGGGCAAGGTCCTGCGCGCGGGCGGCGAACGGGCGCTGCTCATCGGCGCGACAGTGCTGTCGGCGGTGGCTATCTTCCCGGTGAGCGCGGTCGCGTCGCTGGTGATGCTGGCGGTGGGTCTGGCGTTCGTCGGCCTGCTGGAGGGCGCGCTGAACGTGAGCGTGCTGTCGCTGCGCCAGCGCCGAACCGAGCCGCGGTGGCTCGGCCGGGTGATGACGGTGTCGATCAGCGTCAACCTGATCGGCTTCCCCATCGGCACCGCCCTCGGCGGCTTGGTCGTCGCCCAGTCCACCACCGCAGCGTTCGTCGCGGCAGCGGGGTTCGCGGTCCTCGCCGCCGCCGGCGGCGCCCTCGTCATCCCCGCATAACCAGAGCGATATTCCTTGTCAGGAAAGGAAAAGAGCGGGTCGCTCGCATCATTTCTTCTTGCGGGCCGAAGTTGAAGAACTATAGCGTTCGCCAAGTACGGACGAATACTTCAACCATCCGAGAATGCACCCTGATTTGGCGTCCCGACGTTTCTCATCGGAGAGCGGTGGGTGCGCGCATCGCCGCTTCTGGCTGAGAAAGTAGGAATCATCGTGAGTCGTCGGAAGATCACCGGCCTGCTTACCGCGGGTATCGCCGCGGTCGGGCTCGTCGCGGGCGGTCTGCATATCGGGTCGGCCACCGCGGCGCCGTACTACCCCTCGTACGTGGCCCTGGGTGACTCGTTCAGTTCGGCGAGCGGCGTGCCGAACCAGGTCGATCTGCTGTGCACCAGGTCCGACCACAACTACCCCTCGCTGGTCTCGAAAGCCGTCAAGCCCGCGACGTTCACCGACGTGACCTGCGGGGCCGCCGTGACCGCCGACATGACGGGCAACCAGTTCGCCGTGGTGGCCCCGCAGTTCAACGCCCTGAAGCCGGACACCGCGCTGGTCACCGTCGGCATCGGCGGCAACGACATCCCGTTCGCCGAGATCCTGGCGACCTGCGGCCTGCCGGGTGCGCTCGTCCCGATCGGCTCACCGTGCAAGACGCTGTACACCGCGGGCGGCGGCGACCGGCGCGCCGACAAAGTCAAGGCGGTCGGCCCGAAGGTGGACGGCGTGCTCAAGGGGATCAAGCAGCGTTCCCCCAAAGCCAGGGTCCTGCTGGTCGGCTACCCGGTGATCATGCCGGAGAACGGGAGCAACTGCTGGCCGCTGGTGCCGATCGCCTCCGGCGACGCGCCGTACCTGCGCGATATCACCAAGCTCCTGAACTCCGTGCTGTCCGGCGTGGCCGCCAACAACGGTGCGACCTTCGTGGACACCTACACCAGCAGCATCGGCCATGACGTCTGCCAGTTCCCCGGCGTCAAGTGGATGGAGGGCGTCTTCGCCTCGGGGGCCCTGCCGGTGCACCCCAACGCGTTGGGCACGCAGAACCAGGCCCGCCAGGTGCTCGCCGCACTGGGCGGCTGACCGACCACAGTAGACCGGTCGCGGGACGAGCGACCCGCGACCGGTCCACTGTGGACGCAGTGCTCTCAGGGTTTGTCGGCGGGGGCGGGTTTCTCGCCGAAGAGGGCCATGATGGTCGCGACGAAGTCCGGGATCAGGTCCGGGATCGCTTCGGCGCCCTTGGTGTAGAGGCAGTAGCGGATGCGGTCCGACAGCCCGCCGACGAGGACGTCGAACGCCTCATCCGGCAGCGGCGGCCTGCTCGGGTCCTCCCGGCGCACCACCTGGTTGTAGGTGATGCGGTACAACTCGGCGATCTGGCCGATGGCCTTGTGGTACAGCGCGGCCACCTCGGGGCCCGCGGCGAGGCACTCGATCTGCATGGTCCAGGTGACCTTCGGCGCCGCGGCCATCGCCCGCAGGTACGTGTCCATCGTGGCCGTGACGCCCGCGCGCCAATCGGTGTACGGCAGTTCGCTCAGCGGCTGACTGATCGAGCCGAGGGTCAGTTTCGCGGCCGTGCGGAAGGCGGCGATGAAACAGTCCTGTTTGCTGGGAAACTGCTGGTAGAACGCCTGCCGAGACACACCCGCGCGTTCCACGATGTCGCCGATGGTGACGGCGGCGTACCCCTTCTCCGCGGTGACCTGCAGGAACGCCACGACGATCCGGTGGCGCTGGGACTCCGCGACCTCTTCGGGCGTGAGCCGGTGCCTGCTGGGCAGGCCTTGCCCGACGGAGGCGAAGGCCTCCACGCCGGAGAGGACCGGATGTTTGCTCACCAAGGCATTCTATCGACCGGCCACCGCCACGAATCGCATGCGGCGCAGTGGCGCCGACCCTCTTCCGGAGAACAGCGGCGACGCGATCAGGGATCGAGTCGGTAGAAGCGCCAGAAGTCGTGCTCGATCGGGAGGACCGTCACCGCGCTGAACCCGGCCTCGCGCGCGTAACGGCGCACCGTGTCGGCGCGGATGGCCGTGCCGGTACCCACGGCATCCGACTCGACCATGGCGACGGCGAGGCAGTGCACGGCGCTCCAGCCGTAGTGGAACCGTTCGAGGTCCCCGCCGGGTGCGGTGAACTCGTCGGCGACCCGCTCGTCGCCGACCAGGACCGCGCCGCCGGGTGCGAGCATGCCCTTCGCGGCGCTCAGCACCTCGACGGGATGCGCCATGTCGTGCAAGGTCTCGAACAGCGTCACCAGGTCGTAGCGCCCGGCCAACGCGGGGTCAGCGGCGTCGCGTTGGAAGAAAGTGACCCGATCGGCGACCCCCGCGTCGGCGGCGACGCGGCGCGCCGAGTCGATCGACGCCTCATCGATGTCGATCCCGTCCACCCAGGCCCGCGGATATCCGTCCGCGATGGCGACCGTCGACCAGCCGCTGCCGCAGCCGAGGTCGGCCACCCTGGCGGGTGGGTCGGCGTCGGTGAGCCGCGCATGGATGTCGGGAAGGGCCGGGATCCACTCCCGCGCCAGCTGGTTGCGGAACATCGGCCGGTTGACCCGCTCGATGCCTTCGCGGGCGTCGGCGCCGTAGGCCTTGAACTCGACCCCGCCCCCATTGAGGAAGGCGGCCATGACCTTGGGCAGGGTCTGGGCGATGCTCACCGACAGCTGCGCGAGCGGCGCCATGAAGTACAGGCTGTCGGGGTCGCACAGCACTTCGGCCGCCTCGGCCGGGAGCCGAAAGCGGCGTCGCTCCGGATCGGCGTTGTCCGCGGCGAGGTCCACGACTCCCGCGACCGCCTGCTGCTCCAGCCACTCGCGGGCATACCGCGGCGCGATATCGGCCGCCGCCGCCAGCTCCGCCGGGGTCGCCGAGTCGAGTTCGGCGAGTGCCGCGTAGAGCCCGAGCCGGTCACCGAGGTAGATGTGCTGCAGCTCCTGTGCGCTCACCGTGGCCTGGAAGATCATTTCGGCGAGCGCGTCGCGGCGCTCGGTGCCCGAGCCCGTGGGAACAGTCGCGGTCATGGTCACCGCCTCCTTGAGTCCATCGGGGGCGGCACGCCGGGGGTGACCAGCGGTCGGGAGGTCCGGCGAGCCACGGTTTCGACAACCGTAGGCGCGCCCGGGCCCGTGTGCCATGCGTGCGCCCGCGGATCAAGTTGAGCGCGCCGCCGGCGCGGTGATACTGGACGGTGCAACCCGCTGCGAAAGGTGGATCGGTAATGGCGCTTCCCGATCGTGACAGCTCCGTCGGCCATTCGTTCGGGTTGGAGGTCGACGGCGTGCGGATCAAGGGGATCACCGAGATCAGCGGTCTGGCGGCGGCACGGGACGCCATCGAGGTCAAGCAGACCACTGCCGATGGCAAGTACGTCGTCAGCAAGCTGCCGGGCAGGCCCAAGGCAGGCGAGGTCACCCTCACCCGCGAACTCACCGCGGACGACAGTTTCGAGAAATGGGTGAAGGCCACGCATTTCGGCAAGGCGGCCCAGGGCGGCGCGATCATCGTCTACGACGCCGAGGGAACCCCGATCAAGCGCTACCAGCTGGCCAACGCCCGGCCGAAGAGCCTGCAGACCGGGTCGCGGGCGGCGGGCGACACCAGCGTGCTCGTCGAGAAGCTCGTCATCGCCTACGAGCGGCTGGACGTCGAGTAGGCCACCTTCGAGTGATGGCTGGCAGGCCGTCTTCATTCGGTAAGGAAATCCGCCGTCCCCTGGGCGTAATCTCAGCCGCGGGGCTGTGGACAAGGGAGCGGGCCGATGGGCACCGACGAGACGACCGGATTCGACTACCACCCCGGCCAACGTGCCCTGCAGGACCGGTTCGACACCCGCCGCATCGCCGACCGGATCAACGAGCACCTCGTCCACCAGGCGATCACCGAGGACGACCAGGCGTTCATCGAAGCACGCGACATGGTCTTCCTGGCGACCGTCGGGCCCGACGGGCAGCCGACGTGCTCCTACAAGGGCGGCGACCCCGGCTTCATCCGGGTCGTCGACGAGCACACCCTGGCCATGCCGTGTTACGACGGCAACGGCATGTTCCTCTCACTGGGCAACGTCGCCGCCGGTTCGCCGGTCGGTTTGCTGTTCATCGATTTGGAGAACGGTGGCCGCACGCGGGTCGAGGGCACGGCCACCGTCGACGCCGACGACCCGCTGCTCGGGACATGGCCCGGCGCGCTGATGGTCATGCGGGTCCAGGTCACCCGCGTGTTCCCCAACTGCGGCCGCTACGTCCACCACTACGCCCTCGTCGAGCGGTCCACGTTCGTGCCCCGACCCAAGCGGGTGACCCCGGTGCCGTCGTGGAAACGCGCCGACTGGGCGGTCGACGCGCTGCCCGCGCACGACCCGGCCAACGATCCCGGCGACCGGCCCGTGCGCTGGCGCTGAAGGGGAGGACCACCATGAACCTCGCTGAGCTGCACCGCCGTTCCTGCGAACACTTCGGCGCACATCTGCGCGCGGTACGCCAAGACCAGTGGACCGCGCCGACACCGTGCGCGGACTGGGACGTGCGCACCCTGGTCAACCACGTCGTCGGCGAGGACCTCTGGACCGCGCCGCTGATGGCGGGCGCCACGATCGAGGAGGTCGGCGACCGCTTCGACGGTGACGTCCTCGGCTCCGACCCGGTCGCCGCGTACACCGGCGCGGCCGACGCGGCGGTCGACGCCGTCAGCGCGGACGGCGCGCTGGGCCGCACCGTGCACCTGTCGTTCGGGGATGTTCCGGGTGAGGAGTACGCCTGGCAGCTCTTCGCCGACCACCTCATCCACGGCTGGGACCTCGCCCAGGCCATCGGCGCCGACGACCGCCTCGACCCCGAGCTGGTGGCGGCGTGCGCGCGGTGGTTCGCCGAGAACGAGGACAACTACCGTGGGGCGGGTGCCGTGGCGGCTCGGCCGGAGGTGCCCGCGGGCGCCGATGAGCAGACCGTCCTGCTGGCCGCGTTCGGCAGGCGGGCCTCGAACGACGTGCGGTGACCCGGCAGCCGTGAAGCCCGGTCCCTGGGGAGGGCCGGGCTTGACGGGATGGATCAGGTGGTCAGCGGGCGGATTCGCGGTTGAACAGCTTCTTCGACCACAGGTAGCCACCGAGCGCGATCACGACACACCAGCCGACCGCCATGGCGCCGTTGTTCCCGATCGGCGTGCCCATCAGCAGGCCGCGCAGGGTCTCGATGAGCGGGGTGAACGGCTGGTACTCGGCGAACCAGCGCAGCACCGTGGGCATCGAGTCGGTCGGGACGAAACCGCTGCCGAGGAACGGAAGCAGCACCAGCGGCATGCCGACGTTGCTGGCCGCCTCGACGGTCTTGCTGGCCAGGCCGAGCGCGACCGACAGCCAGATGAAGGCGAAAGCCATCATCACCAGGACACCGACGACGGCGAACCAGTCGCCGACACCGGCCGAGGGCCGGAAGCCGATGGCCAGGGCGACACCGAGGACCGCCGTGATGGCGAGCATGGTCTGGATGAGACTGCCGACGACGTGTCCGGTGAGGACGGACACGCGGGCGATGGCCATGGTGCGGAACCGGTCGACGATGCCCTCGGTCATGTCCATGGCGACCGAGATGGAGGTGCCCTGGACCGCTGAGGAGATCGTCATCAGGATGATCGCCGGGGTGACGTAGTTGAGGTACTCGGCCCGTCCGCCTGCCGCGCCGCCGATCCCGGCGCCGAGAGCGCCGCCGAAGACGTAGACGAACAGCAGCAGGAAGACGATCGGCATCCCGATCAGCAACACCGTCATCGACGGGTAGCGCAGCATTCGCTTGAGGTTGCGGCGAAGCATGGTCGCCGAGTCGGTCAGGGCGTAGACCATCGGCTTCTTGGCCGTGTTGATCGCGGTGCTCATCGGGAGGCCACCTTCTCGTTCTTGGGGTTGCCGGTGAGGGCGAGGAAGACGTCGTCGAGGTCGGGGGTGTGCACGCTCAGTGAGTCGACCTCGACGGCCGCGCCGTCGAGCCGGTCGATCAGGGCCTTGAGCGAGCGCAGGCTGCCGTCGTGCGGCACCCGCAAGTCGAGCGCGTCGCCGTCGCGGGACACCTGGCCCAGGGCGCGCGCGGCGGATTCGAGGTCACGGACCTCGGCGAACCGCAGCAGGACGTGGCCGCCGGGGATGCGCCGCTTGAGCTCGTCCGCGGTGCCCTCGGCGACGATCTTGCCGTGTTCGAGGACCGCGATCCGGTCGGCGAGTTCGTCGGCCTCCTCCAGGTACTGCGTGGTGAGGAAGATGGTGACGCCGCCCGCCACGAGGTCGCGGACGATCTGCCACATACCGCGGCGGCTGCGCGGGTCCAGGCCCGTGGTCGGCTCGTCGAGGAAGATCACCTGCGGCGACCCGACCAGGGTCATCGCGAGGTCGAGCCGTCGCCGCATCCCGCCGGAGTAGGTCGACGCCGGCTTCTTCGCCGCTTCGACCAGGTCGAACTGGTCGAGCAGTTCGGCGACGCGGCGCCTGCCCGCCGCCCGGCCGAGGTGGTGCAGGTCCGCCATCAGGATCAGGTTCTCCTGACCGGTCAACAGGTTGTCGACCGCGGAGAACTGGCCGGTGACACCGATCGCCGCGCGGACCGCGTCGGGGTCGGCGGCCACATCGTGGCCCGCGACCGTGGCGGTGCCGCCGGTGGCGCCGATCAGGGTGGACAGGATCTTGACCGTGGTGGTCTTGCCCGCGCCGTTGGCGCCGAGCAAGGAGAAAACGGTTCCCCGCCGGACATGCAGGTCGATTCCGTCGAGCACGACGTGGTCGCCGAACGATTTGCGCAGTCCGGTGGCCGTGATTGCGGATTGGGTGCTGGACATGGGTGGATCCCCCTCTTCGATAGATCAGGAACGGCGGACGGTGATGTCGCCGTAGGAGGTGTGGGCGCGGACCTCGACGGTCTCCTCGGACTTCTCGGGCCCCTGGCTGACGTCGTCGAGCGACTTGTGGACGCGCCCGTGCCCGGTGTTCAGGTCGAGCCAGGCGGCGGTGCCATCGGCGACGCCGATCTCGAGGTCGCCCGTCGAGGTGGTCAGCACGACCACGCCGCGGGCGACCTCGCCGACGCGGATGCTTCCGTTGGCGGTCTTGGCTTCCACCCTGGCGTCGGCCCGGTCGACGGAGATGTCGCCGTTGGCCGAGCGCACCTTCAGCTCACCGGTGACCGTGCCGATCTCGGTGTTGCCGTTGGAGTTCTTGATGACCGCGGCGCCGCCGATCTCACCGACGCGGATGCGCCCGGTGCCGGTGGCGATCTCGGCGTTGCCCGCGACCGTGTCGACGGTGACGTGGCCACCGGAGGTGTCCAGGCGCAGCGCGCCGGTCCGGTCGAGCCGGAAGTGCCCGACCGAGGTCTTGAACCGGCAGTCGCCCAACACACCGGTGCTGTGGACATCGGCGACCGACAGGTCACTGTGGACCTGCGAGCCGGTGGGAAGTTCGATCAGCACGTCGACCGACCGGGTCTTCTTGGAGAAGTCGAGTGCGCGGGACTTCGGCCCGCGGACAACCAGGGTGCCGTCGGCGTACTCGACGCGGGTCTTCTCCGCGGCCTCCACATCGGAGGCGTCGGACCCGTCGGTCGGCCGCACCTCGACGACAGTGTCTCTCCGGTCGGTCGCGACGATCCGCACGTCCCCGACGGAGAGTTCGATGGTGACGGAAATGGGTTCCGCGGTGGCGAAAGTAGGCATGGCTGTCCCCTCATAAGGTGTCGGAAGAACATCCCCGCTGGTCGGGGCGTTGGAGAGAGTTGGAAGAAAGCGAGTGTGGGTGTCGGCTAGCGCGCCCAGCCGGTGTAGCGCTGCGCACCGCGCTTGCCGCGCCGGTCGGGGCCGGGCTCGCGGTCGGCGCCCTGCAGCGCGGTCGAGGCGGCCCGGACCAGCCACGCGTTGACCGAGCGGCCCTCCTTGCCCGCCGCCTCCTCGATCGCGGCCTTGAGCTGTTCCGGAAGGCGCACGTTGATCCGCGTCACCGGGCCGTCGTCGAAGCCCGCCCCGGCGTCGTCGACCGGCAGCGCGCCGCGGTCCGCGGTGTCCTCGACCGGGTGCTCCACCTGCGCGGGCGTCACCACGAAGTTCGGGTCGCGTCCACGCAGCCGCACCTGGACCGACCCGGGAGCCAGGTCGCGGGTGATCTCGTCGGCGGCGGCCGACAACGCCTCAAGCAAGGTGAGCCGAATCGCCGACTCCATCGACACGGTCAACCGCTCGATCAGAGCGCCGGCGTCCCCACCACCGGTCTCGGCGACCGTCAGCAGCTCACGACCGAGCGAATCCACATACGGTGTCAGGTCCATGGCACCACTATGGCACCTCGTGGCACCACATGCAAGTCAGGTTGGCTCAGGACGGCGTCAATGTGGCTCAGGGCTGGTCGGAGTGGCACCTCAGTCCTGGTCGCGGCCCCGCCACGCGGCGAGGTTGAGGACCACACCGCCCAGGGTGGCCAGACTCGCGAGGACGATCACCACCACGTGGGCCTGGCGGGCGTCGTCGAGCGCGACATCGCTGACGCGGCCGTCGGTGACCTCGTAGCGCACCTTGACCCGCTCGCCGACGTGGTGGGCGGAGCCGGTCTCGGCGATCTTCGCCACCTCGGTGCCGTTTGGGCCCGGGTAGGACACGACCACCGAGATGCTGCGCCCGCTGGCGGTGCGCTCGGTCACGGTGCCCTCGGCGCTCGGCCAAGTCTCCCGGTCGGTGGCCGTCCGGATCGTGAACACGAGCGCGTACGTCGCGACGAACAGCAGCAGGACGGCCATCGATCGGCCCACACTGGATCTCAGCTTCATCGTGATGACCCCTTCGCCCCACCGTCACGAACGGCCGCAGCGTAGGCGGATGGTCGACAGCGCCACAACGGTCCCGGAAGCGTCACCGCCGTGCGCCCTGGCCGTCAGTCCTTTTCGGACAGCAGGGGTTCGAAGCGGCGGTAGGCGTCGAAGTTGGTGAAGTGCCGCGAGTAGAGGTCGCCGCCGCGGGTCAGATCCTCGTCGAGGGCGGGCGCCACATCGAGCACCTCCTTCACCGACAAGGTGATCACCTCGCCGAGTTCGTTGCGGTGGCTGCCCGCCTCGCCGGCGGCCCGCACCCGGACGGCCTCACGCGCCTCGTCCTCGGTGCGCGCGTAGACGAGGACGACGTCCTCCCGGTAGAGCGTTTGGTAGTCGGGCGAATCGCAAGTCGATTCGTAGAGGACGACGGCGACGAACGGTTTCTCGGTGACCATGGTTACGTCCCTACCACAAAATTCGGCACCCCATCGATCGCGGGATTCAAAGTCACCGTAACGGTGATATCGACGGTGTCCCGGTGGATCAATCCGACTGCCCGCGCACCGGGCGGTCGACGGTCCATAGCCAGGCCTTATGGCACCAATCCTCTAGGTGTGTCCCCCCTGAGAAGGGAAGACTCCGTGGGTCGATTCCTCGGCCCATCAGGTCGAGGTGGTGCCAAGGAGGCGGAATGTTCGGACGAGGCATGGCGGTCGGCGCGACTTGCGCGGCCCTGATGTTGACGCTGGCGGGAACGGCCGCGGCGCACGAGTGCTATATCGCCAACCGGTCGGAGAAGGGCAACGCTGGAGCTACGCATTCCGCGAACTGGACCACCCAGACCGTCGCGGGTTTCGTCCAGAGCCCGGGATTCCCGCCCGGTGTGGATCCCGACTGTTTCCTGGCGTACTGGCTGGGCCACGGGGGACCGGCGAGCTTCACCGTCCGCACCAACAAGACCATCGGCTCGGGCAGCAGCAACCCCAACCTGGGCAACGGGTCCGGCCTCGAGCACATCGAGACGGCGTGGGGCGCGTTGTTCGGCGAGGCACTGGGCGCCTGCGCGCTCTGAGCCAAGCCTGACGAAGATGGGATCGCGCCCAATACCCCGGGCGCCTGAATCTCAAACATAGTGAATGGCTATAGCTTCATTGTCGCGTTGTTCACGGGCCGTCGAATAGCCATCGGGCTGACTGGCAAATGGCAAAGCGTTTCGTCGGGTATTTCCTCTCCCGATTCGCTGCGAGGGTCCTTTCCACCCCGGGACGACGGTTCTCGGGGAGGAAGGACAACGAATCGATGAAGGTAAAAGCCCTGCTCGTAGGTGTTCTGGCAGTGACCGCGGCGACCGTGACCGCCTTCAGCGTTTCCGGCGCCGCGAATGCCGCGCCGACCGGAGATGTTCAGCCGTTCATCGTCGGCGGGGGAAACGCGACGGAGACCTACAGTTTCATGGTGTCCCTGCAGAATGACGCGGGCAGGCACTTCTGTGGTGGCTCGCTGATCAAAGCCGACTGGGTGGTGACCGCGGCTCACTGCGTCGAGGGCAGTGAGGCGAGTGAGATCCAGGTCAGGGTCGGCACGATCGACCACACCACCGGCGGTCAGACCGCCAAGGTCGACAAGGTGATCGCGCACCCGAAGTACCAGGGTGACCACGACATCGCGCTGCTCAAGCTGAGCAGCTCGGTGACGGAGGCGCCGATCGCCCTCGCCGCGTCGGCGGGGGAGACGGGGACCAAGACACGCATCATCGGCTGGGGCCAGACCTGCCCGGTCAAGGGTGGCTGTGGCGCGCCGGAAACCCTGCAGGAGCTCGACACGTCCATCGTCGCGGACACCGAGTGCGAGCAGGGGTTCAACGAGGCGAACGAGCTCTGCACGGACAACCCCGGCGACAAGGCGGGCGCGTGCTACGGCGACTCCGGCGGTCCGCAGATCAAGAAGGTGGACGGCAAGTGGGAGCTGGTCGGCGCGACCAGCCGCGCGGGCGGTCAGACATCCGACTGCGCGGTCGACCCGTCGATCTACACCGACGTCACCGCGTTCAAGGCGTGGATCGACGAAACCATCGCGGGCGGGTCCAGCTGACCTAGGCCTGAACCGTGACGGTCCCTTTGCGACGGGAGGCGTCACAAGGGGACTCCGATCTGACGATCGGGGTCCCCCTTGGCCGTTCCCGCCCCGTCCACTACTGACAAAAGGGGCGACCGCGTCGACTGCTGGATATGGTGGCTTGACGCTCATACTTCCAAGGGAGACGTCGGTGGAGTTCGGTGGGCAGATTCGCGATCCACACGAGTGGCTGCGGGAGCAGGAGCAGCGCACCGCCGCGATGTTGACGAAGGCGCAGGACGCGCAGGTCAGACTGGCTGAGAACTCGGTCACCCTGGCGAGCCCGGACCAGGCGGTCACCATCACTGTCAACCCGGGTGGCGGGATGACCGCCCTGTCGTTGTCGCCGGACGCCGAGCGGATGGGCCACCGGCAGTTGGCGGGCCTGATCTTCACCACCTACAACCAGGCCGCCCGTCAGGCGGCCACGCGGACCATGGAGATCATGTCCGACCTGGTCGGCGGCGACTCCGAGGCGCTGGACCTCGTCCGTCAGGCCATGCCCGCGGCGCCGGAATCCGACGAGCGACCCAGCGGGCGACCGGACACCGGACTCGACGATGACGAGGGCTTCCAAGGCTTCCATGGCGACGGCGACCGGCGATGAGCGCGCCGGGCTACGAGATCAAGGACTCGGTGTCGCTGTCCGCGCACGCGGGCAAGGTCGCGGGCGTCGCCGACGGAATCCGCGAGGCCAACACCGCGGGCGGCCAGGTCGGGCTCGGCGGTGTCGAGGCGTACGGCCTGCTGTGCTCGCCGCTGATGATTCCCGCGTTGCAGGTATTCCAGGGCGACATGGACGAACTGCTGCGGAGCGCGTCCGATCTGGCCGGTGGGCTGTCCGACGGGATCAAGCAGACGATCACCGACTACGACGAACTCGAGCGACGACTGAAGGCACATTACGACTCATTCGGGGAGCCCAGTTGAGCGCGGACGACCTGATCGCGAAAGCTGACGGACCAAGCCGTTTCGCTGGCTCCGGCGGCGTCGAGTCGGTCGCCAACCTGGTCCACGACCTTGGTGACGACTCGAACTGGCAGGAACTCGCGATCGACGGGGCGATGATCGGACTCGACGCCCTGTCCATGGTGATGAACCCGCTCGGCGAACTGGTGAAAGTCGGGGTCGGCTGGCTGATCGAGCACATCGACTTCATCCGCGAACCGCTCGAGGTGCTCACCGGAGATCCCGGCCAGGTCAAGGCGATCGCCGAGACCTGGGAGAACATCGCGAAGCGGTTGGACGAGATGACCACGGAGTACCAGACCGCGATGTCGCTCACCGAGGGCTGGAGTGGAGACGCGGCGACCGGGTACCGCGGTGTGGCGCACGGGTACATCTCCGCGCTCGGGCAGATCGCGGGCCAAGCCAGGGACGCCGCAAACGGGGTGAAGACGGCGGGCGTCGTGGTCGGGACCACCCGGGCGATCATCTTCGACCTGATCGCGACGTTCATCAGCAACGTGATCACCCGCGCGCTGCTGGCGCTGGCCTCGGCGTGGTTCACCTTCGGCGCTTCGGTCGGCGTATTCATCGCCAGCGTCGTCGCCGACGCGGTCCAACTGGCCGCCAAGCTCCAGAAGCGGCTCGGCAAGCTGCTGCAGGCGATCCAGCAGTTCGTATCCAAGTATCGCGTCCTCGGCGACAAGTCCGCCGACGCGGCCAAAGCGCTCGGCCGCAAGTCGACCGAACTCGGCCGGGAAGCGAACAAGGCGATCAAGGACTCCGCCAAGACCCTCGACTCGCTGGCACCGCAATCGGGCAAACTCAAGTCGTACACGGACTACGTCGAGCGCAGGGCCGACTCAGGGCTCGGCCGCACCCTCGACCACACGGGCACGAAGGTGGTCAAAGAGGGCACGAAGTCCATCAACGACACGTTGAACCCGGACGAGGGCAGCTAGCTTGCGGTCCGAACGCCCAGCACGCATCGGACCCTCCATCGCCATGGGCGTCGTCTGCATGTTCGCCGGTATCTGGGTGTTCATCGCGGTGCAACACCGGATGGGGCTGACCACACAGGCAGCGCACAACATCGACCGCACCGGCACAGCCGAGGTGCAGTCATGTTCGGGGAGCCCGGCGTACCTCTGGCTGACAGTGATCTGCGACGCGCGGGTGCGATGGGACGGCGAACAGGAGACCGCCACCAAGCGGGTGCACTCGGTGCGCGAGCTGAGCGGCACGGTGACAGTCCAACTGCGGAACGAGGGGCGCGGCCGCGGCGGCGGCACTGTCAGGGAAGTCGTGACAGCGGACTTTCCGTTCAGGCCGGACGGCGGGTTGTTCTTCGTGTTGCTGGTGGGCATCCCCGGCCTGGGCTTGGTCCTCGGCTTCCTGGCGGGCAACCGCCTGTCCAGACTGCTGCCCGAGCCCGCACCGGAGAAGCTCGTCCTGCGTCCCATGGCCCGCACGCGGCGCCCAGGTGACAAGCGGTCGAAACGCTCCCGCAAACGCCGCGGCTGACCGCGCTCCGGTCAGAACGGCGTCAACACGTAGCGCGACTAGGGATGCGATTAGGGATCTTCCCTAGGGACCCAGGGTGCGGCGAGGCGTTTACTCGTTGAAGTCGCCGGTGGGGAGCGGATTGATTATGGACTATTCTGGATTCCACGGGCCCGCATCGACCTCTGAAGTATTCGTGGGCCGGGAGAGCGAGCTTCGCGCGCTCCGCGAATGTGCTGAACGCGCGGTGGCGGGCCAATTGTGGTTCGTGTTGGTGGAGGGTCCAGCAGGATCCGGCAAGTCCTGGCTGGCAAGCAGGTTCACCGCCGGGCTGCCCGAATGGACAGTGTGGTCGACAAGGGCTGATCCAAGCGAAGGTGACCTCCGATTCGGAGTCGTCTCACAACTCGTCGCGCACGCTGACCGCGCTTGGCTCGGTGGCCTTCGCGCGATGGAGTCGGAGCCGAATCCGCAAACCCCGACCTTCACAGTCGGGGCACAGTTGCTTCAGTTGATCAGCGAGGCCCAAGAGGCAGGCCCGCTGTGCCTGGTCCTGGAGGATTTGTCGTGGGCGGATTCGGCTTCCGTGGAGGCGCTCGGCTTCCTACTGCGCCGTCTCGACGCGGATCGCGTTCTCGTGGTGGTCACCGCACGTGACGAGGAGGACGAGGGCATCGGCTCGGGCGCCTGGCGCCGCTGGCTGACAGCGCTGAACCGTACGACTCGGCTCAGACTTGCGGGCTTCTCGGTGGAGGACGTGATTGCCCTGGGCCGACAAAGCGAGAAGACACTGAGCCCGGCCGCGGCTTCGCGCATAGTCGACCATACGGATGGCAACCCGCTCTACGTCCACGAGATCCTGACCGAGGTCCCGGCGTCGGGCTTGCCGCATACGGCCGCCGTGCCGTTGCCGCGCACGGTGGCAGAGGCCGTACAGGGAAAGTTGACCAAACTCCAGTCGAGCAGCCGCGGCCTGGTCGACGCGTTGGCGGTGTTGGACGCCCGGGTTTCGTTGGTCACCGCGGCCCGGGTGGCCGGGGTGACTGACGCGGCGAGCGCTCTTGAACCGCTCCTCGCCGCCGGCCTGGTCCGGTGGTGGCCTGCCGAACCGACCAGCCCCATCGAGATCCGACACCGATTGCAGCGCGAGGCGATATACGAATCGATGAGCCCGGTCGCCCGGCGAAAGCTCCACGCCGCCGCTGTGTCGGTGGTCGACGCGAATTCCGTATGGCTCCACCGAGTCGCCGCCGCCGACAGTGTCGACGCGGGCCTGGCCGACGAACTCGAGGTCGTCGCCACCGGTTTGCTCGACGACGGTCAACCGGGCCGTGCCGCCACGATCCTGCTCTGGGCCGCTGACCTGTCGGCGACGCGCACAGAGCACGAGCGCAGGCTGCTCGACGCCGCCCAGGTCCTCTCGCAGAACCTCACCCTGGTCGGCCGTGCCCTGACGCTGGAGGGTGCGATCGAGCAATGCACCCCGTCCGCGCAGCGCACCTACCTTCTCGGCAGGCTGGCGATGGTCAAAGGCGATCTCGCGACCGCCGAGGCACTCCTCGCGGAGGCGTACGCGGCATCGTGCGATCGACCGGAACTGACGCGTGTCGCGGGCGCGGCCGCCGGTGAGCTCATCGGCCTGTTCACCTGGCAGGGCCGAAGTCGGGATGCGATCGATCTCGGGTCGACGACCTTGCGGTTCATCCCGCCCGCGGTGCGACCGATCGCCATCGGGAATGTGGCGCATTGTGTTCTCTTCGAGGAGGGACCGGCGGCGGCACTTCGCCGATTCGCCGAGATCACCTCGCTCGGTGAAACCGGCCGCGACGTCGACCGAAGCGAGGTCGACTTGCTGGTTCACCGGGCGACGATACATCTCCTGGGCGGCAGTATCACCGAAGCGATAAATGATCTCGCGTCGACGTTGCGGTTGTCGCGCGACGGCGCGCTCGTCAACCAGGAAACCTTTGCCTACCACCTGCTCGCTTGCGCGCACTATGTGCGCGGCAGCTGGGACGACTCAGCCGTTTTCGCCGACCGCGCCGTCGTCCTGGCCGAGACGACGGGAGCGCCGTGGGAATACGTGCCTGCCTATTCCGCGGCGGCGATGATCGCGGCAGGCCGCGGGAACTGGAGCGGCGCGGAGCAGCACGCTCACGCGGCTGAACAGTACTTCCAGAACATCGGCCCACCGCAGTTCCTCGTCTTCCCCGTCCTCGCCTCGACCATGCTGGCGCAGGCACGGGGCGACCATGCGGGCATGTGGCGGGCCCTTCAGCCACTCACCGTGCCGGTGAACGTGAGCGGATGGACCGCGGCGTTCGAGCCGTGGTGGCGGCCACTCATGGCCGAGGCGTTGATCGGCACTGATCGGCTCGACGACGCGACGGTGACACTGGGCAGGATGGACGAACTCGCGACAAGCGTGCCCTACCTGCGGACCGGGGTGGCCTGGCTGTCGGGCTGGTTGGCGGAGAAGAGCGGCGATCACGCGACCGCCCTGTCGCGCTATCAAGCGGGCACGGCAATGCCTGTGCCCGAGGACAGTTCACTGTTGTACCGCGCTCGGCTTGAGCAGGCTTATGGCCGATTCCTCGTTCGCCGTCATGGGATGCGGCGCGCGGGAATCGAGTGGCTTCGGACCGCCCAGGAGCGTTACGCGGCTATGGGGGCGCGCCCGTTTCTCGACACTTGCTCCAGAGAGCTGAGTGCTCGTGGCATGCAGGTCGACTCGCAACCCACGGATCCATTGTCCGGACTGACGGATCGGGAACGCGAGGTGGCCACTCTCATCTCGCGTGGATTCCTCTACCGGGCAGCCGCAAAGGAACTGTGTGTCAGTGTCAAGACCATCGAGTACCACATCGGCAACGCGTACGCCAAGCTCGGCATCGCCAACCGTGCGGACCTGGTCAAGAGGCTTGCTGCTGCCCGAGGGGAATAGCCCAGAAACAGTGACGGTGGATCTCATGCCCGTTTGGGCTTCGCCGGTGGTGCCATGGCTTGGCCGGTGACCGGTTCCGTGGCCGTGGCTTGATCCTCAGGCTCTATCTGATGCGGGCGAGATGTTGTCAGGGGTAGCGTCGTGGAAGCTGATGGAGCGGGCCGGGCCGCGTCTCCGCCGCGGTCGGTGGACGTGGCGGGCCTACGTGCCCAGGCTGAGCGGGTCTACGCGCCTGTTCGGGAGCTCTGGGGTCAGGCGGAGAGCGCTCGGGCTCTATACGACCGCGGTAACGCCGCGCTGGCGTTGGCTCGTGTCGCCGTGCGGACCAGAGATCTGACCGTGGAGTTGCTGCGCTCCCACGAGCAGGAGACGGTGACGACGGCGGGCCGGGAGTGGGGAACCGGGGACTCTCACGCGCTGCTCGCGCGAGTCGCTGAGGCCGCTTATCAGGCCACCTACAACCAGTTCGCGACCCGCTTGCGGGAGGCCGCCGAGGGCTCGGCTGAGGGCTCGTCCGCGCGCACTGACGTTCTCGACGAGCTCAGCCTGCGGGTGCGGCGCTATCTGGATGAGGTTGTCGACGCCTACGGCCGGTACCTGATCGCGGTGGCCCCGACCCCACACGCCTACGCCCGAAGGTTCCCCGCAGTCGGCCTCGATGATCATGGCCGAAGCCGGGCGGTGGCCGGTCGGACGGGCACGGCGTTCGTCTGCGGCCACGGCGAAGATCTCGGCACCGGTGAGGTGCGGGTACCCCGGGGCAGGAGCGTGTCCTTCTACGCCGACCTCGACACCAGCATGGCCTCGACCGTCGCCCGGGCGGTGCTCACGGCCGGGGACATCCGCCCCCGGGAGACCTACCACGCGGGTCAGGACATCCCCAACTATGTGCTCACCACGCTGGAAGACGTCGATACGGCCGACGACCTGGCGTCGGTGTCCGATCGGCTGCCCGGCAAGGTGTACCTGGTGGGTGCGGACTGGCCCCTGGGTGATTCCCCGCTGCGGTTGTGCACCACACGGTCGGCGTGCGCCGATCCCGATCCCGCTGTGGGATACGAACCCGACCTGTCCACCCGGCACCACCCCGGCTGCGACGGGTTGTTCAACCGGCTCGCCGAAGCCGACCTGCACCTGCTCATCTGTCGCCAGGCGCCTGAGGGTCCCCCCGTGGACACGACGGAGATGGACGTGCGGCCGGTCCTCGACGACCAGGGCCGACCAGTCGGCCACGCCACCCCCTACGGGGACGAACCCGACGCCTACATCACCAGCTTGAAGGAACAGGTGGAGGCCATCTACGGGTGGGCGGCGGTCGACTTGGCCGCGGCGGTGACCTATGTGCACTCCCTGCCCCAAGCCACCCTCGCAGCCCTGCGCTCGTATGACGATTTCGCGCAGTGGCTGGAGTGCACCCAACACACCCCAGACCGCCGACAGGCCCAAGCCGCGGCCGAGGTTTTGGTGCTGGGCTACGAGCAGTCCCCGACAACGGCCCTACTCTGGTGGCGGGCCTTGCCGCGGGTCACCCGCGAGATCCTCTGGACCAGACCCGACGTGCGTCGTTGTCTTCGCCCCCACGGCGAACGGGTCGGCGAACCCCACCGGCCCCGCGGCCCGGCACCGGCCGAGTTCTCCACCGCCTGGACCGACGTCCACTGGCGCAATGCCTTCAGCACCTGGTTGGTCGCCGCCGTCCGCACACCCCCGCAGCAACCCCTTCTCACCCTCTACGCCCAATTGCATCCCGTCAGCGCCGGCACTGTCGGCGGCATCACCATGACCACCGGCTCCGCCTTCGGCGCCCTGTCCACCCTCGCCGACACCGACGTCCTCCCCGCGGCCGAGCACATCGTGGCCTACTGCGACGGCCACTTTCCCGTCCTGCGCGAACCCCGCGTCCTCGATGCCCTCGCCACCGATCTCCGCGACTCCGGCCTCGTCGCCCCTATCCGCAAGGACCTCGAACGGCTCGACATCTCCCTCACCCGCCAACTCGACACCCACTACCAGGCGTTCCGCCAGGTTGCCGTGAGCAGGTCTGCCGAACCCGCCGGAAGCGCCACCTGACCCGTTTGGCATCGACCCGAAAGGATCAAACCCCGTGTCCCACCCCTCGCGTCGCCTCTGGCTGGTCGGGGCCGGGCTCTCGGCTCTCCTGCTGACCGCGGCCGTGCCTGTGCTGCGCGTTTCGCAGCCGGTGCCCGGCTCGTCGTCTACTTCGGACGCTCGCACGACCGCGGCGACGACCCCGGCGACCGTCGGGACCCCCATTCCCACCTCCACAACGACAACCAGTGCCACGACGACCACCAGGTCCACCACCACAACGACCGGGACTTCTGGGACTTCCAGGACTTCCACGACGAGGACGAAAACGACTGGTCCGACGACTTCCTCACAGCCCTCCGCCCAGCCCTCGTCGGAGACGACCGTGCTCACCCTGGTCAACCGCGAACGCGCGGCGGCGGGATGCCCAGCGCTGCGCTGGGACGACCGCCTCGGGGTGGCGGCCCGTGCGCACAGCGTGGACATGGCCGCCAGGAACTACTTCAGCCACACCTCGCTCGACGGCCGGAGTTCGGCCGACCGGATGAGGGCGCAGGGCTACCCCAAACCGGGCGGGGAGAACATCGGAGCGGGATATCGCACGCCCGAGGCGGCGATGAAGGGCTGGATGAACAGCTCCGGGCACCGAGCCAATGTCCTCGACTGCCGGTACCAGGCCCTCGGCGTCGGTGTCGGCAAGGGCGGGAAATGGGGCATCTACTGGACCCAGAACTTCGGGTTCTGATCGTCGCGCCGCTGGTGCGCGCTGAGGCCGGGTCAAGCCGCCCGGGTCGCCACGGAGGCTCCCGCGCCGACGATGAGTCGTGCTGTCAAGCTCGGTGCCACGACTGGAAGCATGTGGCCTTCGCCTGCCGCGAGCAGGAATTCGCCATGCGGCAACAACATCGCCACCTTGCGCACGTCCGACGGCGGCGCGTCGGGGTCCCGGGCGGCCGCGACGAAACGCATGGGGAGGTGGATCGATGTCAAGTCCGCGTGCATGTCGAATCGGCTCATGGCGGACAAGGCCTGTCGCCACGCGCGGAGATCGGCGGTGAGTACCTGCTCGCGGAGGTACCACGCCTCGTACGACGTCCGTGCGGCGGACTGCCCGAGCCATTCGTGCACAAGACGTTCGACATCGGGACGGCCCTGGGACCTCAGTCGCCGCTCCAGCCTGCCCGCGGCCATGCACGGATCAACCGTGGTGCACACCAGCGATCCAGCCGACACCCGCTGCGGAAACCACCGCGCCAAGGTGAGCGCGACCTGGCCGCCGAACGCGTGCCCGACCACCTGTGCCCGCCCGATCCCGAGATGGTCGAGCAACGCCACGACATCCTTTGCCAGCCGCGGGTAGGAGAATTCGAGAGTGGCGTCGGACGCGGACCCGAACCCCCGCGGGTCGCATCGGATCACCCGCATCCCGCGCCGGGTGAGCAACGGGACCACCCCATCCCATGAGCGCAGATCCAGGGGCACCTCTGGGAGGAGCACCACGGGGTCGCCTGCGCCCTCGTCTCGGACGCACGTGCGGTAACCAGGTGCCAGTTCGACTCTGTTTCCGATCATCGCGCAACACGGCTTTCACACTGCGGCTCCATCAGTACGGTGGAACCAGCATGCGCCCGGACCTTCTCCGTGGCCCTGGGGATGGTCCCTAGGCTTCACTCGACCGCCCCCAGGTAGACCGTGGTCTGCCGCTCCGACCAGTTACTGGTTCTGCTGGTTCTGCCGGTTCTGGCGGGAACCGCCGATCACGGAGTCGCGGGTCAGCGGGTCCGCGCCCGATCGGGCCGAGGCGGTCACATCGTTGATCGCTTCGTCGAGCAGTGCCGATAGCTGACCGGTCGCGACCTTGCTGCCGCCTGCGAAGAAGTGTCTGAGCTGCTCGTCCAGGTCGTGTGCGGCCTTGTCCGGACTGACTCGCCTCGCCAGTGCTACCCGCAGGACGCGATCCTTGATGAGCTGGATCCACCGCTTCCCGATGAGAAGCACGCGTTCCTTGTCCTCGATCCAGCCGTGCGTTCGGAAGAGAGGGTGGCACATCCTGAGGGCTTGGTGGTCCGTCAGGTACCTCCGGCGGCTGACCAGCTCCCAGCATTCCTCGATGGACGGCGGGGTGCTGCCGTGGTGTTTCCACCCGGGTGTCGGAGCGCCGCTCCCGTCGGCTCCGGGATCCGTGGGCGCGGCGTCGCGGCGTGTTCCCTGTGCCAGGCGGGCCATTTCCTCGAAGGCCATGGCTCTGCGGTCTTCGTCTGTCTGCGCATGCTTCTCACGAAGATCGAACAGCGTGTTGTGCGTGACCTCGTAGCCGCGGATACCCGCTCCCTTGAGGCGGTCGACCAGGCGGCTCTTCAGGGACTGAGACGGCGGTGGCGGCTGCGCTGACCGTGGCCGCCGGTGCTCGTGTTCCTTTCCCTCGTCGTCAGAACTGTGAGGGCTGTATCCACGTTCCATCGGTGTCTCCTGGGTGGTTGGTCAGTGGTCCTGGTGTTCGCCCAGTTCGGCGGCGATCTCGGCGGCCAGGGCGGCCAGCTGTTTGTCATCGAGTTCGGCGAGCTCGGCGGCGAGGTCGGCGAGCTCGCCATCGTCTGGTGCCGGGGCGGCGGGGGAGACGCTCAGGCCGTACTGGGCGAACGCGGCGACCTTGTCCGCGCTGCCTTCGACGTAGCTCAGAAATGTCGCCGCGGCGTTGCCGACGCCTGCCTGCGCCGCGCCGCGGGCAAACCGGTCGCGAAAGCCTTTCCAGTGCCGCTCGGTCCCGTCCCAGGCCGGCCCGTTGGCGGACAGGTAGGCGTTCCAGGTGTCCGGGTCCTCCGCCTGCTCGGCCGCGTATGCCCGCGACAGCAGGACTTCGTAGTGAGTGGTGAGTTCGTCCGGGCCGTGCCTTCCTGCCACGGAGAGGAGTTCCCACGGGTTCGAGACGTACCCGAGTACCATCAGCAGGTCCTCGATCGCCACTCTGTGGTGACCCGATCCGTCAAGCTCGGCCAGCCGCGCGGCGAGGTCTCCCAGGCCGTAGTTTCCTGCCTCGGCCGCTTCGGCCTGCACTTGGCACAGCAGCGTGAACCACGCGTGGGCGGTGGGGGTATCGGCGTGCCAGGACGCGGCGATCACGCGGTCCAGGTCTTCCATGTCGGGGCCCTCCTCGCTGACCGTCCTATGTGGAACCCAGTGTCCGCGTACCGCCCGCGCGGACGGGATAGTCGAACGGGCAAGCGTTAGGGCAGGGGGCGGGGGAGTTCACTCCAAGGGCTTCAATGGGGGCTGGGAGTAGCTTTTGAACATCGGACCGGCGGGCCCGTCGTTGAGAACGCATTCGCCGCTGACCGGCTCGACCACGGCACAGCCGGACTTGGGGTTGCCCCACCGACTCGCGATGTCGAGCCAGCTGAGTGACCCGGTGTAGGAACCCTTCGGGCGCCAGGGGAACGAGATCAGATTCGTCCGGGTGTCCCATCGCGTCCCGTCGGCGGTGTCGTCGGCCAGGTCGCTTCCGTTGGGCAGGGTCCGGTACACGTGTCGGCCCGCGTCCGGGTAGGCGCCGTGTGAGCCGAGTGCGGAGTACACCCCGATGCGCCAGTTGGCCAAGGGCACGTTCTTGTCCCCGAAGGTGAACGTTTCGCCGCCCGAGTGTTGGCTGTAGAAGATCTTCTCCGGCAGCCCTTCGCGGAACCTGACGGTGATGTGCTCCCAGTCGCCGACGTGATTCCCGAAAGTCGACCAGCCGCCGACGCAGGTGCCATCCGTCTCGACCCCGATGCAGACGCGCTTGCCGTTGTTGTAGGGATAGAACATCCAGTAGATGATGTCCACGGTGTCGGTGGGGGCGCCGTTCGAGGTCCGCGGCACGATGAGTGCGTAGGCGTTGACCGCCTGCCGACCGGGATTCTGACCGTCGAGGAACGCCGGGTCCGTGCACGAATCGCAACCCAAGGGCTCGTTCGTGACCAGGTGCCCGTCGCGTTCGTGGGTGTTCGCCAGGAAGTGTTGGGTCGTCGAGGGGAAGTATCGCTCGCGCGGATGCAAAGTGACCACGGGCGCGAACAGTGTGGCTCGTGACCCGTCCATCGGAGCGGCGGACAGCGCGGCCGCGTTGGTCATGCGTTTGTCCAGCACTCGAAAAAGTGAGGGACTTCCTGGATCGGTGTGCGACGCCCTGGCAACGAACGTCGACGGCGGCAGTCCTCTGTGGTCGGAGGGGTCCGACTGCCAGATGCCCACATCACTGTCCGCGCCGGATTCCGAGTCATCCCAGATCTTGACCGGTGAACCGGCTCGGGTGTAATCGCTGCGAACGCATCGGATGCGGTCGGTCGACGGCTGCGAGTACGACGGACTCGCCACGTTGCCCAGACAGGTGTAGCCACTCGGCGGAACAGGTGCCCACAGGGAGACGTCATGCGTTCCGCCTGAGCCGTGGTCGCTCCAGACGAGCCGGTAGCCGGTGGGCCTGGCCACCACGCCGCTGTCGCCCGCTACCAGGAAGACGTTGGCCGGTCGTTTCCCATGCGCACCCATCGCCACGTCGCCCAAGGAGTAGTAGCCCGGATACGCCGTGGTGTCGGGGCGCCAGAGGGACACATCCCTGGCGGCGCCGGTCCCGGCATCGTCGTACACCCACACGAACCGGTCGACCGGCTGTATGCGCAGCGGAGCCGGTGGGGCCGCTGCGTTAGCGGCGACGGGTTGACCAACTGAGGCCAACAGCGCGGACGCCAGTAACAGAGATTTGGTTCGACCTGAGGACATCGGCTACTCCCGGTGAACAAGCCCGTGATTGCGGCGTGATTAAGGCAGCTTTTCCGTTGACTCTGATATCACCGAACGCGACCAATCTCATGAAGAAGGCGACGAAGGTCGCCGAGTTCCACCTCGTTTGATTCGTCGCCGATTCTGTTGCGATGCTATCCATCGGGTTCGAGGTGATCCATAGGGATGGCCCCAACGGGAAGGTGTTTTGCCCACAAGGGCAACGGCGGCTCGCATACAGTTATCCGACTCGGTACTGCAGCAGTGCATCGCCCTGTTTCGGAATAGAACCTGGATGGAGACGACATGCGAGGCATTTCTCGAATGCGAAGGCGGCTCGTTGCGGTGGCCGCGGTCATTCTGTCAATGGCGATGATGCTGACCGCCCCTGGCGCGCAGGCGCATCCGGGGTCCCCAGCCGATCCCGCGTCGGTCGACCGCGAAGCCGCGAAAAGATCGGCGGCGCAAGGTGCTCAGTCGGCGACGTCGGCCGGTGTCGCGGACATCCTGGGCGCGCCGGACGCCATGGGCATCGGCGTCGTCGACGTGGAAGCGGCGAAGGCTGGCCTGACGAACGCGACCGGGGTGAGCTGGCGGCCCAACCGGCCGACGGAGAACGCCGCGGTGCTCTACCCCAACGGAGTCGTGATGATCCTCGACTTCAACGTCGGCATCTCGGTGGAAGGCCCGCCGTATCTCGTGCTGGACGAGGTCCACCCACAGCTCTCCCCGTGGCAGGCCAGTGAGAACCATTCGTCCTACCACCTGATGTACATCGTGCCTGATATCGCGGCCACCTCCGCGGCGCTGGAGGCGAGAGGACTGCCCCGGATGGTGACCGCCTCGGTGGTGGAGAACCAGGACTTCGCCGTCGCGTACGCGATCCAC
Source organism: Actinokineospora alba (assembly GCF_004362515.1). NCBI lineage: Bacteria > Bacillati > Actinomycetota > Actinomycetes > Pseudonocardiales > Pseudonocardiaceae > Actinokineospora > Actinokineospora alba. The sequence goes on from NZ_SNXU01000001.1 coordinate 5,314,945, forward strand.
CGCGGTGTCAACGGGATCAACATCGAGGTGATCGACGACGATTTCGGGTGCCCGCTGATCGACAACTGCGAGAACCTGCTCCCATGAGCTCGCGCCGGTCCATCCCCGCCCTGAGCCTGGTGGCTGTCGCGTCGGTCCTCGCGGGATGCACGGCAGGCGAGCCCGCCCGGGCGGCGGACCGGGTCGACTGCTCGGAAACCACGACGGAGCTGCGCACGGCGATGGCGGACAAACCGGTGTTCAGCGCGGCGTCCGCCCACCCGAAGCTGTCGGTCCTGGTCTCCCTGATGGCGGAGGCGGAGATGGCGAAGGCGCTGGACACGGCGCGCAACCTGACGCTGTTCGCCCCGACGGACGCCGCATTCGCCGCCGCGGACCCCAATGCGATGGCGGCAGTCCGCGCGGACAAGCGCAAGATCGCGAATCTGGTGAGCCACCACATCACCGGGGTTGTTCCGCAGCCCGCGAACGGGTCTCCCGCCGCGCTGCAGACCCTGCGGGGCACCTCGCTCGACGTCACGGCCGACGGCGCGGGCCTCCGCGTCGATCAGGCGAAGGCGCCGTGCGCGAGCGTCGAGATCGCGGGCGGGACGATCTACCTGATCGACTCCGTCCTGTTCCCACCCCCCTGACCCGAGGGCGCCGCCGCTTACCGAGGTGCTTTCCGCGGCGCCTGCTCGGGCGGTTCGTGAACTCCCAGCTCCGCCAGCACGTCCCGATACTGGCTCCGCGCCTGGTGTGCCGCGGCAGGCTCATTGCCGAGTTGATAAGCGTGGATCAGCAGGTTCCAGGCCGGATCGTGGAACCGGTCGATCTCGATCGCCCTGGTGCACACCGCGGCCGCGCGTCCCGGATTGCCCAGCTTCACCTCGATCCTGGCCAGGGCGCACGCCACGTCGAGTACCAGAGCCCGGTACCGCGCCCGATCCGCCAACACCCACTCGGCGGCGCCCTCCTCTGGCAGCAGATCGCCGGTATAGAGCGAGAACGCCGTGCGGAGCGGCTTGAGCAGGCTCGTCGGGTCCGCATTCCCGGTCGCTACGCGCCACTGGTGCAATGCCTCGCCGAAGCGCACGGTGTCGGCGGTGCCACCCGGCGGGATCGCCAACACGTACATGTCGCCCCGGCGTTCCACGGGAGACTGTGGCCAGCTCGGCGCCGGGGCGTCGCCGAGCACTCGGCGGATCATGGACACTGCCACGTGCAGGCTGCGGCGCGCGGAATCCAGCGGCGCCCCTGGCCAGAAGCACTGGTAGAGAGTGTCGACGTGCACACCCCGGTTGGCGCGCAGTGCCAGCAGGCGCAACACGGATTGGACCCGGGGCCGCAGACCACGCCAGTCGAGAAGCTGGTCGCCGACGGCGATCTCGAATTGCCCGAAACACCGGATCCGCATCCTGGGGTCCGGGCCGGGCCGCGGGGTCGCCACCGTGCTCGTGGGCAGCGGGGCGATGCGGGCGGGGGCGGCGGGTGATCGCTGCACGGCCGGACTGAGCGGGTGCCGGCCCGCGGGCGACACCGTGGCGTCGCCCGCCCCACGCGCGGTCTGGTCGAGCTCGGCCGAACCGGGGTCGGCCAGGTACCCGGCCATGATCACGCGTGCCCAGGTCGCGACCGCGGCGGCTTGCAGGCTCGCGGCGCGGCGCTCGCACCGGTGCAGTGCCTTGACCGCGTCCACACCGGACCGGCACCGGCCGATGGCGGCCGCGACGCAGCCGACGAGCGAAACCCATGGCCGCTCGTCCTGGTTGAGCGATTCGATTCGTTCGGCGTTCTCGATGTGCGCGGCCACCCCTGACAGCGCCGACAACGCGCGGACCACCGCCCCGACGGCGTCGAGGAAGTCGCCCTCGGCCTGTGCCGCCAGCGCTTCGAGCGCGGGTGCCATGGCGTCCGGCTTCGTCCAGTTGTCGGCCACCACGCGCACCGCCGTTCCGAGCAGGCCGATGACATCGGTTCGCGTCGGCAGGATCCTGCTCCAGTGCCGCACCGCTTCGGTGGGCCTGCCGTCCAGCAGCGAGGCGATACCCGCTGCCAACGACCAGCCGTCCGAGGTGTCGGCCATCGGGTGCTCGGCGAGCGCCGCCGGACGCTTGTCCAGCGCCCGCCGCAACTGGCCCAGCCAGTGCGCCGCCGTGGTGTCGGTCGGCGGCGCGCCTGGCGAGAAGGCGGCCACCAGTTCTTGCTCCCGCACGCAGTCCTCGTGCAGATCGGTCCCGGCAAGGGCGGTCGTCGCCTCCTGGTACGCGGCCAGCGCGGCGTCGAGCTGATCGTTCAAAGCGCGGGCGCGGGCCTGTGCCAGCAACACGGCACCGACGTCGTGGCGGTGTCCTGCCATGAGCGAAGCCTGACCCGTTCGGGGCGCGTTGAGGATCCGACTGCTCGCCCGCACATCGGCGGCGCGCAGGTACGCCACGAGCGCTTCGTGGTCGCGCCCGACGGATTCGTGGAGCCGGGCGATCTTGCGGTAGTGCTCCCGAAGTGCCTCGGGGCTGATCCGGGCGCGCAGTTCCGCGACGAGATGCGCCTGGAACAGCGGATGGTAGCGATATCGAACCTGGTCACCGTCGATATCGCGACGCACCAGGAGGTTCTGTTCCACGAGTTGGTCGAGGGTCCAGCCGCTGTTCGACCGGTCGAGCAGTGCGTCGCACCACTCGGGGACGACCGGTGTGCAGGCGCTGCTGAACAGCAGAAGGTCCACCGTGTCCGAGGGAAGGTCGGCCAGCACGGTGGCCGTCAGGTGGTGTCGGAGCAGCCGCGACCCGGCAAGTGTGGCGATGGCGGCGGCCCGCTGCTCGGGCGAGTGGCCCCGCGTCGCCGCCTGGAACAGGTGGATCGCCATGATCCAGCCCTCGGTGCGCTCAGTCAGCTCCGACACGGCGGCCTGGGTCAGGGGTGCGTCGTAGTGCTCGCGGAACAGCGACTCGACCTCGTCCTCGCGGAACCGCAGCGCCTGCCCGTCGATGCTGTGGACGTGTCCGGCGAGTCGGACCGGGGTGGACCACTCGGCGCGTTCGGTCCGGGCCGCGAGCACGAACCGGGTGTCCCGGGACAGGGCGTTGATCACGCGGCCGAGCACGACCGCCGGCTGGCCGGTCAGGAGGTGTGCGTCGTCGACCACGAGCGTGCAGGGGCCGATCGTCCGCCCCACCTCGGCCGCGAGTCTGCGCACCGAGATCTGGTGATGGTGCGGCGAGGTGCCCAGCAGTGCGTCGGCGACACCTTCGACGACCTGCCGCGGGTGGCAGAGCGAACCGTCGACGCCGAGCCAACCAACCTTCTCACCGCGCTCCCGCAGGTGTTCGGCGAACTGCGCGACGAGCTCGGTCTTGCCCGCTCCGGGCGGGCCGGTCACGATCACTGAGCCTTCGGTGTGCGCGGACACGCAGTGGTCCAGAAGTCGTCCGCGACGAAACCCGGAAGGGGTCGGAACGCCGATGGCCCCGGTGTCCTCGTCGACAGCGCGGAACTGCCCCGGCCGCGGCGGCGGGGGTTCGAGGAAGGCGGGTCGCGTCGCCGCGCGCGGCCCGCGGCGGCGGTCCAGCCAGGCCGCCGCGGCACCGATGTCGAGATCAGCCGCCATCGCGATCACTTCCACAGGTCGTGGATGTTGTCGCTTTCGAGGCTGCCCGCCAGCCGCCGTCATGTCCCTAGGGTCGGTCCCTAGTGCTGGTCCCTGTGCCCCCAGGGGCGGTTCAGAATCGACCAAAGTACTTCACGGTCGACGCGTCCGCCTTGAGGGTGCGGTTGATCAGGTCGATCTCGATCCGGCCCGCCACCCCGGCTTGTGGTGCCGCGCCGCCCGGCCAGGTCGGCTGGGCTTGCCAGTCCAGCAGAACGCGCGGGTACTGCGAGCCGACCACGTTGCCCGCTCTCGACTCCAGCACCAGGTTGACGGTGAACCCCGTCGCGTCGGCGGGCACGTCGACCCGGCAATCCGCGACACCGGCGAACGGGACGAACCCGCGCGCGCCGATCATCAGTCGCAGCTGGTTCTCGGGCTCGAGGTCGTGCTCTCCGATCTTGACGACCTTGTAGCCGCGGAACTTGCACATGATTCCGATGTCGAATTTCTCCCGTTTCCTGGGGAGGAAGCCGATGACCCGATTGCGGTGGAGAACGCGGATCCGTCCTTTGCCCCGGCGGTAGGTTCGACGTCGATGGAGCCCAGGGGCGATCTCCTCGTCCAGCTGCGCCACAAAAGGAAGAACGGACAGCTCGCCTTCGGGATCGTCGCGCTCGGTGTCGCGCAGGCCTTCCCGCTTCCGGTCGACGCCCGGGTTCTGGTCGAGGCGCGGGCGCTGTCCATGTTGGCGCTGGGCGGCGAGCATCCGCGGCAGTCGCTCCATCTCGCTGTCGGCCAGCATGACGCCGGCCCACTGCGGGTCATCGAATTTGGTGTTGAAGGTATCGTTGACCAACAGGCCGGTGATCTGATCCGGGAATGAGAACTGCGGGAACGCGCCGGTGGCCACGTGCACGGGCAGCGGAATCGCGCTGACGTCTATAGTGCGGGCCACGAAGCCTCTGCATTTCGTCCGGCTGGACAGGATGAAGGCTTTCAGCGGCATTTCTCGGCGTAAACGTTCGCGAAGGTCGCCGAGGTCGGCGAGTGTGACTCTTTCGACGTCGAGCCCCTGGGGTGGGCGGGCCTTCGTGGTCAGCTCTTTGACGACAAAGGTGTCTGATTCAGATTCGGTTTCGTCGTCTCCTTTGATGACGAAACCGCCGTCTTCGGATTCCGATTCCGATTCCTCGTCGACCTGGACGATGGCACTACCTGGGCCGGCTTCGCGGTCGTACGATACGGGATGGCCGTCTTTTTCCTTTCCTTTGGTTTGCTGTCGCTCCTCACTCCGTTTCAGCAAGGTGTCCAGTGCGGTCCAGGCCAGGCTCGGCGGAAAGTGCGCCGGAGTGGAATCCTGATCCCCGAGGCGTTCGTTGAGCACCGCCAGGAGCTCACTGTGTATCCCCGCGCCCCATTTGTGGTCCAGGTTCGCGACAGCGGTGAGGGTCACGCCATCGGCCACCTGGCTCCTCCACTGCTGCAGAAGTGCCTGGGCGTCCAAGAGCAGCATGTTGCGATCGATCTTCTCCTGGGACTGCATGGTCTTACCTCCTTGATCGCCCGGTCATCCGCCGGAACAGCCTCGCCACGCCGGTTTTCCTCGGCTGCTCGGGTTCACCTTCCGGGCTTCCCTCGCGCGGCACGGCGTGGGCGGCGTCGCGTGCCTGCCCGCTCTTGAATCGAGTCTTGCGGCCACGCTTGTCCTGCACGCTTTCCGGGAAGATCCGCGCCTGGGCTCCCTCCGGCTCCCGGCGGGTCGAGACGATCTCGCGTGCGGGCAGTTCGGGAAAGGGGGCGGGGACCACGAGGGGGTGGATCTTGAAGTATTTTCGGGAGTCCGCACCGACCGGGGTCAGCACGCCGCCATCGGTGAGCAGAAAGCGCCCGCTCTTGGCCTTGCTGAGCGCGAGCGGCATGCCGCCCGGAGCGAGCCCGCTCGAGGTGGCTGTCCAAGTGAACTCGAGAACACCACTGCGTCTGAGTGAGACCTGCCAGTTGAATACGGTGAGATCGTTGAACTTGCTGAATGGGAACGTTTTCATACCGGGATTGTCACCGATCCCGAGGCTGACATGCGCGAAGCCGTAGATCGGTTTCCCGTCGCGGTCCACCGCGGGCTCCACAATTTCGTCCCAGGAGGTCGGGGAAAGCCGGTCCTTGTAGACCGCGACGTACGGCGCGACTGATCCCGTCAACCGTAGATCCAGGCGATGGCGAACGCGCCGGACGCCTGCTACCCGGCAATGCCGCGTGTACTCGAGCCGGGTCGTGAACGGTTGGGCATCCAGATCCCGCAATCTGAATTCGACCATGTGCCCGTCTTTTTCGTCATCCGGCAGCGTGGTGCGAATCTCGGACAGCTCCGTGAGGTGGAACCTGTTGTACTGAGCTTGAGCGATCGCAAACTTTTCACTGATTGTCATGGCGGTGTTGACGATATTGAGGCCGGCGTTCAGGGTGACCGGCACTGCCGTGATCAAGGTGGTCGGGTCAAAAGGGGCAGCCATCGCGCATCCCAGCTATTCTCGACAAATTCCTTCGGCCGTGGTCGTCGGGCATTCGAGTCCAGAATGGTCAGTCGTCGTCTTCGAAGGTGATGATGCCCGCGTCGACCGCTTCCTTGACCTTCGCCATCCCCGCCTCGTCGAGCGGCTCCTCGCTTTGGAAGAGGGCGAGAATCTCCTCGACGAACTTGGGATCGATCTCCTCGTCCTGAAGCTGGTTCGTCGCCTCCCATGCCTTCGCCCCGAGGTAGAACCTGCCGATCTCGTCCATCGACAGGACGGTGCCGTCCGGAGTGGACACACCCGTGGGGAAGTCGGTCTGGAACCGGGCCACGATCGCCTCGGGCCAGAGATCCTTGCCGAACCACGAGCCGATGGTCGCCGCGTCGGGCAGGCCGCCACCCTCACTCAGGTAGTAGCTGACGTAGCTGGCGAAATCCCTGGCGAACTCGGGCTGCTCGGCCGCCGGTGCCGCCACCCAGCCGATCTGCACCGGGTCCACTCCGAGGTGCGCGGCCAGCCCGACCAGGTCGGTGGTGTCCTGGTGCCAGGTCTCCAGCGCGGTGCGCGCCATGGTGCCCGCGTAGAGCCACTGTTCGTCGGTCAGCCGAAGCGGGTTGTTCCGGTCCATCTCCGCCGCGGCGTAGAGCACCCGCTGCACGATCGCGTTGGTGCCCCAGTCCGACCGGCCGAAGGTGGTGTCGAGCTGTCGGGTGAAGTCGGTCCAGGTGGCGCCGTCGTCCGCGCCCCGCTGGTGCAGCCCGGCAGCGGTGATCTTCATCGCCTGCACCGCCCAGACGGTCGCGCTTTGCGCGTCGGACCACTCGTACCATGGCGATGCCATCCAACTGGGGTTGAAACCCGAAACCTCGATCAGCGTTTCCATCGTTGTTCGTTCCTTTCAGGATCGGTTCGATGATCTTGAGTGGCCGTCGCCAATGTGGTCTGCCACCCAGAGTCTCCAGCGCCCGAGCGGGGCCATCGAGGTAATTCGGTCCCAGTTGTTGGGGCCAAAGGATGTGCATCTCCGGGCATTTCCGAGTCGGTCAGATGAGACCTTCATGCAACGCGTAGGCCACCGCGTGCGACCGGTTGCGCAGTTGGAATCTCGTGGTGACGCCATGCAGCACGTTTTTCACGGTGCGTTCGGAGTAGTTGAGTTCGCCCGCGATCTCGCGGGTGCTCATCCCGCGGGAGACCAGTCGCAACATCTCGGTTTCCCGATCGGACAAGCCGACGACGTTGAGCCCCTGCGGCGCCAGGACGTCGTGCTGCAGACGGGACACGTGCTTGAGCAGCCTGCCCAGGACGTTGGCGGGCATGGTCGCCTCGCCCTCCGCGGCGACCCGGAGAAGCTGGACCAGCCGGGTCGCCGTCGCTTCGGCCCGTCCGGCGACGGCACACACGCCGAGTTCCACGGCGTGCATCAGCGTCATGTCCTGTTCCACACTGCTGATCAACACGAACTGCCTGCAACCGAGCGCTCGAACGTCCTTGATCAGGTCGATCGTCGCGTCGTCGAGCGCCGTCGCGGCGATGACACCCACGGTCCCGGAATCGACTTCCTCCGCGCTGACGACCGCCACTTCGGGGCATGTGTGCAAAGTGGCCGTGAGACCGGCTGCCGAGATCATGTCGAGGCTTCGAACATAAGTAGGAATACGTCTGGTCATCGGTCGTCCTCCCCGCTTGGCTGCTGGTACGAAAGCAGTCTGCGGAGCGTCCTTATCAGGCACCTATCGGCTGCACTGTTGCCTTATCGTGCAGCTGGGCCACGAGCTCGACCTGATGCAGGACATGGGCGGGCTTCGCCTCGGCCACCAGCTTCTCGACGGTCGAGACATCGACCGAACCGGACCGCGGTGGGCAAACGCGGACCGTCAGCCGCTGTTGGTCGCTGCCCGGCAGCGCGCCGCCCGGCGTGGTGGACACCGCGACGCCGCCCGAGTCGACGACGTCTATCCGCCCACCTGTGGCAGCCTCAAGGTATGCCCGCAATCCACGTGCGGTGCCCCTGGCCCGGTGTAAGTCGACCGCGTGGGCCACCGTTGCGCGCCGGTGCTCCATCAACCAGTTCTCGTCGAGCGTCACGCCGACCCACCCGGCGAGCCAGTCGAGGAAGTCCGGTGGCGCCAGGGCCGGATCGACGTAGCACCACAGGCAGTCGAGGGTGGCGATCACAGGCGTCAGCACCTCGTCCAACGCGGCCGTGATCCGCATCGCGACGGCGTCTTCCTGCAGCACGGGGGGCAGCAGGGTGCCCAGTGGATACGGAGTGCCGAGTCCTGGTGCCGCTGCCCGCATCGTTTCTCCTTCTGTAGTAGGCGTGGTCCGCACTCCCGCAGTCAGCCGATGCCGAAGAGCTCGATCTCCGTGATGGCCACCGCGCTCGCGCCCGCCGCCTGGTGAACGTCCAACACCTCGATGGTGAGGGTTTTCGCGCCGAGCCCGGCTTGCAGTTCGATCTCCTGCGGTTGCGGGGTGTCCTGCACGGCGACCGACTCGTTCCGTTCGTTCGAATACGCCAGGTGCAGCCGCGCGGGCCGATGGTGGGTCGCGAAGTCGGCGCCCCCGCCCGCGGTGATGATCAGCTTGCGCAAGGCAACCGTCTTGCCGAGGTCGATCGTGAGCTTCGGCCGGTCGCCCGTGGCCCACGGTGCGGCCCAGTAGGTGTTGGTCGCCAGGTCGAAGGCCGAGGTCGCCTGATGGGTGTCCAATGCCCCGTTGGCCTCGGTGACAGCGGGCCGCACGGGAGAGTCAGGACTCGGGAGCGCCTCGGTCACCGTGTTCCTGAGCGACTGGACTTGACTCATCACATAGGTGCGGAAAGGCGGGTAGACGCCGAACAGGACACCGCTCAACACCAGTGCCACGGCGGCGACTCCCCGCACCTTCCGGAACAGTCCGCGGAGGTTGACCCTCGAACGGGTGCCCCCGGCCCCCCGGTTCCTCGGTCGCGTACCTGCCTTCTTGACCTTCGTGCGGGATCGGAAGACGCGCCGCCACCACGGCGGCTTGACCACCTCAGCCCGCAGGAGGGACTCCCCGCACCGGTGGCAGAACTTGCGCGGCGGGCGGTTGCCCTCGCCACACTCGCCGCACACCAGGTCGCCCGGCATGAGCTTGCGGGTCGGGCCCTGCTTGCGCACTGGCGCGACTCGTCGCTGCGCGGCCTGCGGAAGCATCTCGTCCAGCCGGGTCTGGGCGTCCGACGCCGCGGCCTTTCCGACGACTGGCGCGGCCAACGCGCCGACTTCGGTGTCGATCGGGCCAGGGCGCAACTCACCTGGACCGGGGCTCACCTCGTCGACGTCCAGCTTGTCGAGCCAATCGTCATCGGTCGAGTCATCGGTCGAGTCATCGGTCGGGTTTTCGGCATCGTCCGCCGCACCGGGAAAGCCGATGCCACCAGGAGGGCGGCTCGGTGGATCCGGTGGTCGCAGAACATCGGGTACACCGGTCGTTCGAGGCAGTTCGTCCACTTCGGATGGTTCAGCGAGGCTGGGCGGTTTTCCGAGGCCGCGTGGTGGTCCGCCTGCCTCGGGGGGTCCGAGAAGGCCAGGTGGACGGCCGAGGGTCGGTGGCCCACCCGCGCCGGGTGGCCCCCCGAGGCTGGGCGGTCCGCCGAGACCGGGTGGTTTACCGAGCCCGGGTGGTTTACCAGGGCTGGGGGGTCCGCCGAGACCGGGTGGTTTACCGAGCCCGGGTGGTCCACCAGGGCCGGGGGGTCCGCCGAGACCGGGTGGTTTACCGAGCCCAGGTGGTCCACCAAGGCCGGGGGGTCCGCCGAGACCGGGTGGTTTACCGAGCCCAGGTGGTCCACCAAGGCCGGGGGGTCCGCCGAGACCGGGTGGCTTGCCGAGCCCAGGCGGGCCTCCGAGGCCGCCGCCGAACCCGCCAAAGCCGGGACCCGCCATCGCGCCGCCGTCCTTGGCCATGACAGTCGGGCCCGCGAGCACCGTTCGGACCGAGTTCTGCACTCGTTGGATGAAGCCCGCGCGCGGCGAGGCGGCCTCTTCGTCGGCCTCCGCGACCAACTCGGGGGAGACCGTGGTCTCCACCTTCTCACCGGACCACTCCAGGAAACTTCCGCAGGACCCGCAGAACGCATCGTTGTCCTTGTTGCGGAACCCGCAGTCCTCGCAGATCATCATCGCCACTCGCCGCCTCTCACCACCGGCCCCCGCGCGGTCCGTCATCGCCCTTCAACCCGGACCTTGTGTTCGAAGGAAAAGATCAAGCTGTTGGGCTCGACGTCGACCCGACCGGTCTCCGCACCACGCTCACCGGTCACCGGATTCGCGGTGAACAGCCGGACATCCTCGACCAGCTCCAAGCCGCGCACGTGCTGCAGGACGGCGTAGACGTCGCCCGACAGCACCGGGCGGCCGAACGGCCATCCCGTTCCGTCCGGCCCGCCACCCGGCAGGGGATCGAGGAACCGGTAGAGAGCCGCCGTCGCCTCCTCCCGCACCCGGTCCACCGCGACCCGCGGCCGGGCGATCAGCCGCGCCACCACCGTCACCCCCCGGTAGCGGGGCGGCTCCACCAGGACGCGGGTTCCGATAAGCCGGACTTCGTCGAGGCGACTGGCGATCCGATCGAGAACGGCGGTCGTGGGCACCAGATCGGCGAACCGGATGCGATCGTCAGTGCGTGCGGCGGCGGGCACCACCAGCACTTTGACCGCGCCCGCCGCGACATCGGCCTCGCCCGCGGTGAGGCAGCGCACCCGCGCCAGCTCCGGCGCGGCATCGCGGGCGAACACCTCGTAGTCCTCGGCGGTCACCGCGCGATCGCGGGTCCGCAACAGCAGCGGCCCGCGGCTCTTCGCCTCATCCAGGGTCTCACCGTCGACACCGCCCTGCGCGGGAGCCAGGTTCTCCACGGCGGCGACAAAGGGAATCGAGGACTTCAGGGTCTGGATCTCTCCGGTGCCGACGTTGCCCCGGGCGCCGCCACCGATCGCGTACTCCCGGATTCGGACGATGGCACCCTTCGGCGGTACGGCGCCGTGATGCGACACGCCGCCGTCTGGATTGCGCACGACCGGGCCGAACAGGACCTCACCGGCGAACGAGTCGAGCACGACATGGCGGTCGGTGGGCCCGCTCATGGCGAAGTTGTCGACCGCGCGCCACTGGGTCCAGCCATCGTCCCCGCTCACCTCGACGACCGCATCCACCACGCCTGCCAACGCGGGCCTGGCTGACAACGACAACACTTGTCCCGCCACCCCTTCAGCCTCACCGAGCACCTCGTTCACGACGATCTCGGCGTTGATCGCCTCGCCGGTTCCGCCCACCGTGCACGCGGAAAGCCCTTCGACCGAAGGGGAGGCACTGTAGGACGGCTGACCTTCCAGCGGCGGTACCACTCTCGCCCGCAGCCACCCGGCTCGGTCCTCGTCCACCACGCTGATTCTGTGCTCGGCCGGGAGGTGCACGATGATCGAGCCGGAGGCGTTCAGGCCCCCGGTTTCGTCCAGCGTCACCAGGCACTCGGTCCACTGGGTGCCCGTCCAGGCCTCCCACACCAGCGGCGGGTGCTTCGGATTGACGCCGACGCCCTTGGCCGCCCCGGTGAAGTCGAGTCGCACCGCGCAGTTCGGGACGGCCTCGCTCAGCCCCAGGAGAAGAACGTCGCCGACGCCGGGTTCGTCGCCGAACGCGCCGAAGGCGACGTTGGTCTCCATCCGCTGGGTGCGGTTCACCGTTTCCTGCCCGCCCGCTTCCTGGGTCCGGACGAACCGCAGCTCGCACGGTCGGATGTCCAGGTCGTCGCGAAGTGCGAACACGATCGCCTCGTCGTTCTCCGTGCGGACGGTCCCGACCTGGGTGCCCGCGGGGATCGACAGGGAGGTCTGCGCGGGTGTCGACAGCCAGAAGGTGACCGGTGCGCGCGCCGGGGTCGGCGGGAGGATGCGCAACCCGAGCAGATCGAGGAACTTCACATAGTGCCGGTCGGGAATCCGGTTGAGGCGGTACAGCAACTGGTCGGTCATGTAGGCGAAGGTCTCGATCAGCGTGACCCCGGGGTCGGACACGTTGTGGTCCGTCCACTCCGGACAGCGCCGCATCACCATCCGCTTGGCCTCGTCGACGAGGTCCTGGAAGCTGCGGTCATCGAGGTTGGGAGTCGGGAGCGCCATCAGTCCTCCTCGTGCTCAGGGATGGTGTAGAAGGGGAAGACCAAGTTCCGGTGGTCGTTCGTCGCCTTCACCACATACTGGATATCGATGTAGAGCAGGCTCGCGCTGTCCTCGTCCGGATACACGTCCACGCCCTCGATGTCGACCCGCGGCTCCCAGAAGTCCAAGGCGCGTCGCACTTCCTCCGACAGTGCGGCGGCGTTGTCCAGGGTCGCCCCGCGAAAGACATAGTCGCGCAGGCGCGCGCCGAAGTTCGCCCGCATGGGCCGTTCGCCGGGGTAGGTGGTGAGGATCAGCCGCATGGACTGCTCGATCTTGCGGGTTCCATTGGCCAGCGCGACTCCGCGGCTCGCGGTGAAATCGAGCGGAAAGGTCCATCCCGCGCCGGTGAAGTCGGTGGTCACGTCGTTCTCCTAGTTCAGCTTGACTTGCGCGCCCTTGATTTCCACGATGCCCTGGCTTTCGATCTTGATGCCTGTCTGCGCGGTGAGATTCAGTCGGGCACCGCCATCGATGTTCACGGTGCCGCCCGCGCCCGCCTTGATGTTGATGGTTCCCGACGGTCCACACTCGACGGTGACCGAGCCCGACGGCTGGGAACTGTTGAGCCGGACGGTCTTCTTCTGCTTGTCGATGGTCAGCGTCATGGTGCCGTCCTGCGTACCGAGGATCACCTCCGAAGCAGGCGGTTGGACCTCGTCGTGGAAGGCGAGCATGGTGCCCGACGCTCCCGCGAAGCCGCGCCAGACGACAGCCGCGGTCTGACCTGTGGCCTTGACCGGCTCGCCGCCAGGCCGGTACTTGCTGCGATTGTTGACCATCACTCCGAGCACGTACGCACGTTGCGGGTCGCCGAACTCGAAGCCGACCAACACCTCGTCCCCGACGTCCGGGACGAACATCGCGCCGCCGCGCTCACCCGCGGCGAACTGCATGACGGGTGCCCAGTCCGATTCATAACTCGGCGACAGCCAGGGCAGACACACCTTGACCCGGCACTTGCGCAACGGGTCCATGACGTTGGTGACCACACCGCACACCAGACCGGACACCGTCGGCTGCGGCCGGGCCGCTGCCGAGGTGAGGCCGAGCAGCGATCGCTGCTGACTTCCGCTGACTTCGAAGCGGGTGTGGTACCCGGCCACGTCGAAGACGTGCTGTGCCTTGGTGAGAACCCAGCTGCCCGCGAAGATCCGGGAGACCCCGGCGACGGTCACCGCCGTGCCCGCGAGCAGCCGCGGGTCGCCGATGGCTTCCCCCTCGGCCTCAGCGAAGGTGCCGCCGAGGTGTTCGGCCACACCGCTCGCGATCTCCTGCGCGGCGACTCCGATCGCCGCACCGGTCGCCATCGGCCGATCCGACACGACGAAGGCCTTGGTGCTCGGTTCCGGCCCCATGCCTGGCTGGGCGCCCTTTCCGGCAGGCTGGGCCGCCGGCCCTTTGTCGAACAGTCGGGCGAGTTGAGCGGGGGTCGAACCGTTCAGCCGCGCCGAAGATGTCTGGACCGGTGTCGTGCCGACCTTCACTGTCGCGGAAAGCGGATCCCAGACCCGGACCTCGGCCTCCGCGGCCAGGTTGCCCGCCGTAACACGGGGGAGGAATGACCTCAGGTTGTCGGGATAGGTCAGCGTGATCGGCGGCGCGGCGGTGCCGGCCGGGCTCGCGGCCTTGCGGAAGAAGAATTTTCCTTCAGTCACCCCGATTTCGTAGCCGAGCGGGCCCGCCTGTCCGCTCAGGAACTCCCAGTCCGTCTGGTTGACCTGACCGATGTGGTCGTGCGCGGTCCGGGTCTGCTGAATCTCCCCGATCGTCAACCCGGCCTCGACGGCGATCCTTCGGGCGATGTCGGACACCTTGCTGTTGAGGAACGTGCGGGTCCGGCGCGCGCGTTGCAGGCGATGATCGGCGGAATATCCCCGGATCACGGTCTGCATGGAGTCGGTGAACATCGCCTCGATCGAGGTCACCTCGCCGACGATGAGCTCGGCGGCTGTCCTGCCCGCAGGCGCGGCGCCACGGATGGTGACCGGATCGCCGATCGTGACACGGGTCAGTGCGGTGATCTCGCTCGGACCAGCGGCGAACGTGACCTCGAACATGTCGGGAAGGTGCAGGTGGCTGTCCACGACAACCCGATCCAGCTTGCCGCATGCCTCCTTCGACAGCGCGACGGACCCGATCAGGATCGTCGGGACGACTCTGATGAGACTCGCCTTGAGAGATTCCTGGCCCGGCTGCGCGCCCATGTCAGCCCACTCCTGGCAAGAGCAATGGCTTGCCGTTGCGCACCCGAAGCGGATCGTCGATCCCGTTCTCCTCGGCGATCCGTCGCCACGCCGCCGGGGTCCCGTAGGTCTCCTTGGCGATGCTCGGGAGCGAATCCCCCGCGGTGACGGTATGTGCCCGCCCGCTTTCCCGAGTACCCGATGTCGGGTTGGTTCCCTTCTTGGCTGGTTCCACCTCTTGCAGCGTGAGTTGGACATTCGCGCGGTTGGGCAGACCGGTGCGGGTGAACCTGGTGTAGTTGACGGTGACGGACTTCAGTACGGCCCGGAAGTTGATGGGCGATCGTCGGCCACCGCCCGCGCCCATCACGATCCGGAGGTGTTTGATCTCCTGTTTCGGTTCGTCGGCGCCCGTGCCCGCGGCTGTCGTGCCGCTCCCGCCCTTGGCCGTCGCGCTGGATTCCGCGCCGAGCCAGGTGAACAACTTGGCCACCGTGGCTTGCACACTCGATACGCCCTCGACGCGGAGGTCGGAGAGCGTGATGGACAGCGTTCCCGGATCGATGGCCTGCTGCTCACGGGACTCCGTCGTGACAAGTCCGGGCGTCCTGATCTGGACCGTCTTGCTGAGCGATACCTTCTGCGGGTTGTACGCGAATTCCATCGGGGGGCCGGTCACCGTCGCGTCAACCTGGGTCGACGACAGCAGCATGACCTTCAGCTTGCCGTCCTTGCCGGTCGTCCCCTTGGCCGCCGGGCTGGTCGCGGGCGAGGCGCCGCCGGACTTGCTTCCGGTCACACCGTTGTGCGAGAGGACAAGTTTCTCGATCGCCACGTCGCCGCCCTTGGCCGAGAGCGTCGGTCCGGACCACGCCACCGGGATGGCGTCCTGCAGCGTCCACTTGTAGATCGGCTTCCAGTCGCTCGCGCTGAGCATCTCGATGGTGACGGTGCTGCCCGGATTGGCCGCGGCGCCCGCGTCGTCGGCGTTCACCCAGTTTTTGATCACGTGCTGCAGCCACTTGTGCAGCGCATCGGAACTCTCCGACTCCATCGCGCGCTCCAGGGTGACCTGGCCGTAGGTCACGCGGTCCGGGAACCGCTGGACGCCGTCGTAGTCGCCGCCGGGGGCGTACTCGTCGATCTTCAGGGTGAGACCGAGACCGGAGCAGCCGGACCACCTGCCCAGCGCCATCTGCAAACCGTTGCCCGCGTACACGGTGACCTTGAACCGCATGCTGAGGCCCAGGGAGTGGCGCCTGGCAATCGGGGTCCCCGACTTCGACTTGGCGAGCGGCGACTTCGGGAGGGTGGGTAGCTGGGGCATCAGAATCCCGCCCTCAGTTCGGCGGGCAGGAAGGCGGTGTGGGCCAGTTCCAGGGTCTCCAGAGCCGGCCTGGAGTTGCCTGCGTCGAACTCGGTGATGGACCAGCTGATCGGGTAGCACTCCTTGAGTTCCCAGCTCGCCACCGTGAGGAACATCGAGTTGATCATCTGGATCTCACCGCTGAGCGGGACGATTTTCCTGGCCGTCTCGATCAGCCATTTCTGTACGGTCTGGGAGTCCGAGCACGCGGCCCTGGCGAGCTTCACGTTGCCGTACTTGGCATTGCCGGGAAAGGTCATCATCTCGTTGTCCTCCCCGCAGCGGTACTGACACGACCCGAAGTTGACCGTCAGCCCGGCGACCTTCGTCCACGTGCCGAGGTCGTAGGTACCGGAATCGATGGTCACCCGGAACTGGTGGCTCATGCCGACATCGCCGGAGAGGCCGAGCCCCTGAGCGGCCTTGAGTGGCAACATGCTTCTGCTCATCGTGTGCCCCTATCGGAAATCCGTCAGTCGACCGCTGCGTTCCCGGTCGATGATCAGCTCGTGGCGCAGCCTGCTTCGAACGTGCCGGTAGAGCTTGTCCGCGAGGGCATCCATCGAACGTGGACTGTGCAGGTCGACCTCGGACTCCGCGACGTGGGTGTTGAGCTGGGCGAGCGAACCCTCGAGCTGGTCGATCCGCTTGGTCGCCGCCGCCATCTCGGCGAGCACCGGGGCCATGACCGCGACGGCCTCGTGATCACGCGATGGCTCCACCCATATCGGGGAACTCCACCCGGAGTCGCCCTGTGGCAAGGACATCTGCTCAATCCGCGGGCCCGGTGGTTCCGTCATCGCAGGTATCCCGGCGGGGGAGAAGTGCGAGCCGCCGTCTGTTTCGCCGGATTCGATGATCCGCCGCAGCTCGTCGACGACGTGGGTTTGTGTCTCCGACTGTGCCCGCTGCACAAAGGTTCCCTCAGCCGACGACGGGAGCGCGGCGAGTTCGTTCCCCATACCCCGCACGTAGGCGGCGAGTTCGTCGGCCGTCACCGCGGCGGGAGCGGGCCGGTGGATCAGCGTGGGTGGCTCGGCCCGCGCGCCCCGGAACCATTGTTCGGTCGCCACCGCCGCCTCCTCCAGCTGCCTGCCTTCGGCACTGTCCTCTGTAGGCAGTCCGCCGCCCAGCATCCGTTGCTGTGTGGCGTGAACCAGTTCGTGCGCGAGCAGCGACCGGGCGTCGTGGCTCGACACGTCGCCCAGTTCGTCGGGCAAGTACACGTCACCGCCGTGGGCGAAAGCCTTGGCGGCCAACGAGGTCGCCATCTTCGACACCGCCGGACCACGGTGGATGGCCACGGTGCTCACGTCCACGCCGAAATGGGTGCGGAAAGCCCCTGCCACCTCACCCGGCACCGAGACGGTGACCGTGGCGCCTTCGCCGCCCGGCGGTGGGGTGGTCTCCTCGACACGCGGGGGCAACACGTCCAGCGCCGCGCGGTAGACGGGCGTGGTCGGCCGCGACAGCGTCGGTGTCGTGTCGACCGGTGGCGAGCTGCGGGCCGTGACCGGCGAGGAGGCAACGAACGGGATCAACGGAACCGCCTTGGCCGCCGGGTCCGGCGCCTGCGCCAGGCCCGCGGTGACGGGGGAGGACGCGGCAGGCGGGATCAACGGAACCGCCGTCGTCGACGGAAGCGCGTTGGGCAACGGAAGCACCTCGGGTGACGGGTCCGGCAGGTGCGCCGACACTGGTGGCACCGCCGAGGGTGGCGCGCCAGGCGTGACGGTGGTGGTCGGCGACGGGGCAGGCACGCGCGGGAACTCGTTGGTGCGGGCCGCGGGTGGCGATGGGACGGTCGCGGGTGGCGTTGGCGCCACCCCGACCGCACCAGGCGGTGCGACGGACCGCGGGTCGCGCGCCTGCCGGCGTTCGGCGGTGCGCGGTGCGTGGGTGAGCGGTGCCCCGAGTCCGAGCTTGGGTGCGGGAGGCGGATCCACGACGGCGGCTGGACCGCCACTTCGCGACCGCGCCGGTCCCGGAGCGGGGATCGGCGCGGACTGCGGATCAGTCCTGGGCGGCCTGGGAGTAGCTACCGGAGCCGCGGCCTCGACTTCTTCTGCTGGTTCCGCCTCGCCCTCCGTCGTGGTGGGCTCATCCGCCTCGCCCCGTGGTGCGTCAGGCTTTGCGCTGTCCTCGGCGCGCTTGGCGGACAAGCCCATCCTGCGGCTCTGCGCGAGTGTGTGCCGGCGAATCGTCCGGTCGGGCGCCGGCGTCGCGGGCGTGTCGAGGTTGTCCGGCGGCGGGGGCGCGACCGACGAGAGACCGGCGTCGCTCTGGGCGAATCCGTCGAACATGCTCAGATTGAACGCGGCCATCCCGGACTCGGCCTGGGCCCGCAGGGAGTCGACCATCCGGTCGTACTTCGCCGTGCTTCGGTGCGGAATGGCCGGTACCTGGGGTTCGCCCAAGTACTCGTCGACCGCGTGAATCAACTCCGGGGCCGGGTGTGGCGGATGTTCGACCACTGGCAGGACCCGCGGCGCCACAGGCTTTTCGGGCGGCGACTCGGCGGCCTGCCCGCCTGCTTCGGCGTGCCGAACCGACGCCGGCCCCGGCCTCAAGGCGGGAGTTGGCGCGGGCGGCCCATCGCCGGCATCGGTGGTCGCGCGCCGCGGTACTGCTCGCGCGATCCCGGTCACTCGACCGGATGCGGCCGGGTGCCGTAGCGGCGGCAGCGGCCGCGGCAGCGGACGGGTGCCCGCGATGTCGGGTGGCCGCAGGATCGGCGCCAGCGTCGGCGGTCGTGGCGAGGTGGTCGGGCGAAGGTGGGCGACGCGGGCCCAATCCCCTCGCGGCGGGGGGAAGCCCGCACCCCCGGTGGCAGACACGGGGGCGCTTGGAACGGCTGTCCGGCGTCGACGCCAGAAGCTCCAGTTCATCGGCTGCCTCCCGTGCTGCTCACCATTCGTGGGTGCCCGGCGGTGCCGGGGACTGCGCGTGGATCTTTCCTATCTCCTCGATCACCCTGGTCCGGGCCGGATGCTCCAGCCCCAAGATGTCCGGGAAGGACCAGTGCAGGTAGTACGCGACGTACACGACCTCCTCCCAGAGTCGGTCGGCCGTGTACGTCAGGATTCCCCCGGCGCCTCACCCGCGACATCGACACCGAAAGCGTGCCCACAACTGGGGCAGACGACGTCGGCCTCGGTGTGGCCCGCCTGGTTGATCCGCCGGTAGAGGTCCTGCAGGAACGCCAGATCGGAGGCGAAGAGGCTCTCGATGACGTAGGTGTCGACCGAGTGCACGGAGCCCAACCTGGTCACCGTGTTCGCCAGCAGCAGCACGGTGAGGAAGGCCGGGTTCTCCCGTACCCGGGAATCGGACTGCGGTGCGATCTCGTCGCGGGCGGTGGCGAGTCGCATCACGCCGTCGCGGTGGACGGCGCCGTCCTCGTCGACGTATCCGCGAGGCAGCACGAACGGATACTCCGTCGGCAGCTCCGCGACCACCCCGCCCTGTGGCGGCGCCTGACGCGCACTGGCGGCAGACATCGATGCTTGCCTCATCGGTGCGGCTCCTCACTGGTCAGGGACGGGTCACGCGGACTTCATCTGCACGGTGGGGGACAGGATCTTGCTGCAGGTGATCTTGGCCTCGAGATAGGTCACCTGGCCGTCACCCGCCTTCATCGGGCTGATCATCAACTCCGAGCACCAGGCGTCCTCGAGGAGATAGATGATCTCCGAATCCGCGCTGCCGGACGCGTCGGAGATGACCAGGCTGGCGGAGGGCGCGAGGGCCTCACTCAGCCCATCCCTGGCGGCCGCGTGCCACCTCAGCAGCACGTCGTTGCCTTCGAGGTCCAGACCACGCTTCACGGTCACGGTCGGCGGCTCGGTTTTGCCGAACTGTCGCGAGTGGATGGTCTTGCCCTTGTCATCGTTGTAGATGTACTCCGTCGAGCCGACTTTCGAGTTGATGTTGCTGATTTCGCTGAGGGCGATGGTTCCCCACATGGGAACCTCCAGGCGGAACCTCGCGGCGCTGACGACCCGGCCCTGAGTTTTCGCGTCGGCCATTGTGGTCTCCCTTTCTTTCAGATCATGCTCCGTCGGTCGGTTGTCGCACACCAGTTCCCGCGAGGTCGGTCACGGGGAAAATGTGCTTTCCCTATTGGGCACGCCTCACGTGAGCAGTACCGCATCACATTCGATCGTCGCCCGCATGGAAACGATATTTCCGCCGCCCGCCTGCACTGGGTCGAGTTCGAGTTTCGCGCACCAGGCGTTCACGAGTTCGCAGGAGAGCACTATCCCGCCCCCGGCGTCCATGATCGTGAAAGCGGCGACCATCTTCGCGGTCGGCGAATTCTGTCGAGCCAGCATGTGCCAGGCGAACAACTGCGCGAAGCCGACTTTGTCGAGCCCGCGCTCCAGCGTCAGCGACGGTGATTTGACGCGGCCGAACTGTCTGGAGTAGAAGTTCCCGACAAAACTGTTGTAGGAATACTCCGAGCTCTCCACGGTCGAATTGAATCCGCTGAGTTTGGCGAACCCCATCCCGGTGGACCAGATCGGCACGAAGATCATGAACTGCCCCGCACTGGCCACCTGTACGGGTTTGCTGTGCGTCGCACCGGGCGCGTGGGACATCGTCTGCTCCGATTCGCCTGTCGGTCATCACTCGGAGAGTTCGGAACCTTCGGAGAACTGGGCGAGTCGGAAGACCACGAACTCGGCAGGCTTGACCGGCGCGATTCCGATGTCCACCGTGAGGATGCCCGCGTCCCTGTTCTCCTCGGGATTGTTGTCCGCGTCGCATTTCACGAAGAACGCCTGGGCGGGTGTCTCGCCGAACAATGCCCCGCTCCGCCACACCCGCCGCAGGAACGCCTCGATGGTCCGTCGTACCGAGTCCCAGAGGAATCGGTCGTTCGGCTCGAAGACCACCCAGTTCGTGCTGCTCAGGATCGACTTCTCGACGTAGTTGAACAGCCGCCGCACGTTGAGGTAGCGCCACTCCGGGTCGCTGGACAACGTGCGCGCGCCCCACACACGAATGCCTTGTCCCGGGAAAGTCCGGATACAGTTGACCCCGATCGGGTTGAGCTGGTCGTGCTCGCCCCGGGTGAGTCCGGACTGCAGGTCGATCACTCCCCGGACCACTTCGTTCGCCGGTGCTTTGTGGACCCCACGGGTGCTGTCGTTGCGCGCCCACACGCCCGCGATGTGGCCACTCGGTGGCACGAACATCGGCTTGCCGCTGCGCGGGTCCATGACCTTGACCCACGGCCAGTACGTCGTCGCGAACTTCGAGTCGTAGCCCGCGATGTCGTTGCGCCACACCTTCATCTGCTGTGGGCGCAGCTCCGGCGGCGGGTCCAGGATCGCCACCCGGTCCGCCATCAGCTCGCAGTGCGCGATCATCGCCAACTGCACAGCCTTGACGCCCTCATCGTCGATCAGCTTCGACTGGTACGCGGCCATCAGGTCGGGCACGCACACCATGGTCACGTCGTCGATCGCCTCGAGGCCGGAGAATCCGGTGCGGTCAGCCGCGTCGCCGACGTAGTCCTCCGGTGAGATCCGCAGCGGCGCGGAATCGGCGCCCCCGCTGAGAGCGATCATGGCGCCCTTCTCCGGCGCGACGAGCGTGCCCGCCTTGGTCTCGTCCCCTCGGACCTCCTCGAGCGCGATCAGCTTGGACTGCTTGACCGCGGTGAGCACATTGGACTGTCCGCGCTTGGTCGTGACGTTGTCGTAGACCTCTTCCTGGTCGTCCTTGCGCACGACGAGCCGGAAGACGTCGGGTCCGGGCTCGGATGCCTCCTGCACCTCGACGCGCACGGCGTTGCCCGCCGAACCCGCCTCGAGCGCGCGCACCACGATCGGCTTTCCGGGGCCTGACACGGGAAGCTCCGCACGAGCCACCGGAGCGTCGACCGCGCTGTGCGCGCTTTTCCCCGACCCGGCGGCCGAGGAGCCGTTACCACCGATCCGCACGACGTAGGCGGCGCCGCCGCCGTTGAGGAAGTACCCGTACACGGAATGCGCGAGGTACCCATCTTCGATGGGCCCACCGAAGGTCGTGACGAACTGTTCCCAGTTCGTCACCAGGACCGGTTCGTTGACCGGCCCGTTCTCGGCGAATCCCACGAAGGCCGCCACGGCCGTGCCCACGCCTTCGATCGGCTTGGAACCCGACGGGACTTCCTCCATGTAGACGCCGGGTGACAGGTATGTCGGCATGAGCCCTCCCAGCAGTGATGACTTGCGAGGCCATCACCGTCGCACCGATCCCCACCCGAGGAGACGGCCCGACGGCCGAGACGACGCGCACACCGGGATGCCCGATCAGGCATCGACAACCGCCCAGGTCTTGTCCGCCGAGACCCTGCCGCGGGGCAGAACGCGAGGCCGATACTTCCACCGTGTTCCACCACCTCGATTCGGCGCTGCGCTCGCTGTTGCTCACGGCGATGCCCGGGGACACCGCGATCAGTTTCGACACGCCCACGCGATCCTGGGCAGGCCAAAAGCGCACGGCGCCGACGCTCAACGTGTTTCTGCACCAGGTGCGCGACGACGCGAAAACCCGGCTTGGCGGCTGGGTCGACCGGCGCGACGAGACCGGCCGGGTGGTCGCTCGCGAGCAAGCGCCCCGCGAGTATCGAACCTGCTATCTGCTCACCGCCTGGGCCGCGGACGTCGGCCGGGAACACAGCTTGCTGGGCGCCGCGGTGGCGGTTCTGGCTGCCCACGAGACGATCCAGGCACCCCATCTGCCCGAACCGCTCGTGGCGACCGGATTCCCGGTCACGGTGTCGGTGGCGGACCCGGCGCTGCCGTGCGCCGGAACGGACATCTGGTCCGCATTGGACATTCCACCGCGCTGCGGGCTGGACCTGGTCGTCACCACCTCGATCGTGCCGTCGGTGGCGACCGACCTCACGCCGCCCGTTCGCCGGATCGAGCTCGGCGTCGCCGACACGATGCCCGGTACCCCGGGTTCCGGCCGAGCGGCCCGGACTAGGGGATGACCCCAGGGTGTCGGAGGCTCGCGGGGCTGAGCATGGGACTACCCCAATCCCCAGTCAGCCAGGAGGCCCGAGATGGCCACCACGACCTCGACCGAACTGTCCGACCGAGGACGCGCGGTGCTGCGTGCCGTGCGCGCCGGTCGCTGCGAACTCTCGGGCGGTTCGATGCCCGACCTCTTTGTCGATGGCCTGCCGTTCTGCGACCCGCTGACGACGCACGCGCTGACCAGCGCGGGTCTCGTCCGATCACGGCATCCAGTCACGCTGCGTAGTCGAACGCAGGCGGAATTGACACTGTTAGGGGAGGAAGTCATTCGCTGATGGTGAACCCGCGCCCCCGTATGCGGTTTCCGACCTGCCTGGCTAGACCAAACGACGTACTGTGGTGACAATCGGTTAGAGATCGTTGCCCGAGTCGGACGCCAGGAATGTGACGGGAATGAGTGAGCGGGGGTGGCCGCGATGGATGCGGTCGCTGCGATCGGGCTCACCGACCTGACCGGGTTCGTCGGCAGGACCGCCGAGACCAAGCAGCTGCGCGCGAGCGCGGACAAGGTGCTCGCGGGCAGTCCGCAGCTTGTGCGGGTCGAGGGCGAGGCCGGAATCGGCAAGACCAACCTGGTCAACCACTTCCTGGCAGGCCTCGACAAGTTCACCGTGCTCGCCGCGAGTGGGGATCCGGCTGAGTCCACGCTCAGCTACGGGCTGGTCGATCAACTGCTCGCCCGGGTGAATCGGCAGCTTGTCGGCAGGTTCAAGCTCCTCGATCGGAGCAGGCCCTCGACGGCCACGCCGTTCGCTGTCGGTGCCGACTTCCTGGCACTGGTCGGCGAGCTGCAGGCGGACCAGCCGGTCGCGATCGTGCTTGACGACGTGCAGTGGGCCGACCGACCCTCCGCGCAGGCATTGGGCTTCATGCTGCGCAGGCTCTGGGCGGACCAGGTCCTGGCGGTCATGCTGATCCGCACGCCCGTCGTCGAGGACGAGACGGAGGTGGTGAATCAGTACCTGAGCAGACCCACGATCGACTCGGTGACGATTCGCCTTGGCGGCCTGACCTCGCACGACATCGCGGCGCTGTCCGCCGCGGTGACCAGTGGCGAACTGCCCCTGCCCGCCGCGGCGCGCCTGCGCGCCCACACCGACGGCAACCCGCTCTACGTCCGAGCGCTGCTGGCCGAGGCGTCACCCGCGGACCTGATCGCCGGTGAGTCGACCCTTCCGGTCCCCAAGTCGCTGCTGACGGCCGTGGGTCGGATTCTCAACCGGCTGCCCGAGGAAACCCGCCACCTGGTGGAAGCGCTCGCGGTCCTGAACGCTCGCTGCTCGCTGGCTCGCGCCGCGCAACTCGCGTCCGTCGACAAGCCCAGCGAGGCGCTGGCGCCCGCACTGGCCGCGGGCTTGGTGCAATGGTGGCCCACCGAGCCCGCCAACCCGGTGGCGATGCGCCACGGGCTGCACCGTGACGCCGTGTACGAGTCACTGGACCCCGTTCGGCGGGCCGAGTTGCATGCGACCGCCGCGGGGTTGGTCGACAGCACCACCGCGTGGGCGCACCGGGTCGCCGCGGCGCAGAGCACCGATGGTCGGCTCGCGCGACAGCTCGAAGTCGCCGCCACCGAGGAAACCGCGTCCGGCAGGAACGACCTCGCGGCGCGGTACCTGCACTGGGCCGCCGAGCTGTCCGAGACCCGCGACGAGTATGAGCACAGGTTGTTGACCGCCTGCGTCCAGTCATTGCTGACGTCGCAACCCGGCTGGGCGGTCAGCAGACAGGCCGAGGTGCGACGCTGCAGTGACACGCCGTTGCGCGACTGTGCCCTCGGATTGACCGCGCTGCTCGGCACCGGCGAGTTGGCCGAGGCTGAGGTGTTGCTCCAGCGCGCCGCGGACGCCGATGCCGCGACCACGCCCGCCTGGATGCGAAGCACGATCGCGGGTGCGCTGGCCGCGCTGCATGTGTGGCGCGGCCGAGGCGGCGAGGCACTGAGAATGGCTTCGAGCGCGTTGTCGATGGGTGGGCTCGTCAGCCGGTGGGAGGACTTCGTCCGCGTGATCCACGCCGTCGCGCGAGTCCGCCAGGACGGGCCTGCCGCCGGACTGGCCGAGCTCGACCACCTGCCGACGAAGGCCGCGGCGGTGTCGAGCGACGATCTCGACTGCCTGTGCTGCCGGGGCGCCTTGCACACCATGCTCGGGCACTACAGCGAGGCATTGGACGACCTGGCCACCGCCATCCGCCATCAGCGGGCGGGCGCGAACATCCTGTCCGGACCGGCTCCGCACTCCTACCTCGCCGCGGCGCAGTACGCGGTCGGCGACTGGAACGACGCGGCGATCACCATGCACCAGGCACTGTCCATCCAGTCGACGTTCGAGCAGCCTCAGCACCACACCCTCACGCAGATGACCGCCACTCTGGTGCCTGCCGGGCGTGGTGACTGGCAAGCGGCCACCGCCCACGTGCGGGAGGCTCAGCGCTGGGCGGCGAAAGTCGGGACACCACAGGACATTCGCTATGCCGCGATCGCGGGCGCGGTTGTCGCCCAGGCCCGCGCGGACCATGCCGGGATGTTGAGTTCGCTTCGTCCGCTGCTCGACACCGACCTGGACCAGACGGACTCGCTGCACGCATGGTGGGTGGCGTGGTGGCGTCCACTACTGGTGGAGGCGCTCATCGGCGTCGGCGAACTCGACACGGCTGATCGACACCTGGTCCGGCTAGGGGACACCACCCGCGATGTCCGGCACCTCGAAGACACGCTCAGCAGACTTCGGGCGGCGTTGGCCCGCGAGCGGGGGCGGCTCGACGACGCGTTCACCATCTACCGTTCGCGTCTGGACGGTGACGATGGCGAGCCCATGGTGCCCTTCGCCCGCGCGATGCTCGAACAGGACTTCGGCCAGTTGCTGTTGGGGACCGGCCACCGCCGCGAGGCTCTGCAGTGGCTGCGCCGGGCTCGGGATCGGTACACCCTGCTGTCGGCGCATCCGTTCATCCGTCGGGTCGACCAGGGCCTGGACACCTCGGGGGCTCGACACACCGCGAGGTCCGCGAGCAAGCTGCCCGACCTCACCGAACGGGAGGAACAGGTCAGCTACCTCGCGAGTCGGGGACTGACCAACGGCGAGATCGCCAAAGAGCTGTATGTGACCAACAAGACGGTCGAGTACCACCTGAGCAATGTCTACGCCAAGCTCGGCGTCGCGTCCCGCCGCGAACTTGGCGCGGCGCTGGACACCGAGCGGGTCGGCTGACCGCGACCCCGCTATGGCTTCGTGAGCCTGCCGGAGAACGAGGCTGACGGCGTGCACTGGTTCGCGCCCGCCCCAGGCGTCGTGCAGTTCACCAGGAAGACCAGCTGTTCGCCGGGCCGCAGGCCCAGTGGGACCACATAGTGGTAGTCGAGGTCCCGGAAGTTGGCCAGTCCCACCTCCAGGATCACCTCGCCGTTGAGCGCGATCCGGAGGAAGCCTGAGTCGCCGCGCGGGTTCTGCAGAACGAGATCGGTGATTCCCAGGGCTTGCCCATCGGGTGCGCGGTAGCGGAAGGGCTCGAAGGATCCGTCGGTCACGGGCCTCGCCGCGGCTTCGATGCGAAAGCTCGTCGGGACCGGTTCGGGGGCGGGTGTCGTGTCTCCCGGTGACCCAGCCGATTCCGCGGCCGGGCCGGGATCCGCGCCGTTGGCCGCGCCTGCGCCCGTGTCCGCGGGGTCATCCGTGGGGGCCCCGCCGCCCGCCGGAACGGCCGCCGCGGACGAGGCCACGTCCGCGGCCTCGTTGGCTCGTTCGGCGGCCTGGTCGGCGCGCGACGCCGCGACGTCGGCTTGTTGCCTGGCGACGCTCTCCACGGTGGGCTTGAGCAGCGCGAACCACAGGACCATCAACGCCACGAGCGCGGCCGACGCGACCACCAGTGCCTTGAACAGCCCTTTGGACACCAGTGGCAGTTGGATCATCACGCCGTCGACGGTGACGGGTGGGGGGTTCTCCGGGGCCTCGGTGACCGGCTGAACGAACAACTGGAACGGGTGCGTTCTGGGGTCACCGCGGAACATCCGCTTGTGTGGTGCCACCTTGGTCTTGACGACCGTCGCGGTCCCCGGCTGGGTGTGCAGGCTCGGCGAACCGACCAGGATCGTCAGCTGGTCGTCCTGGTCGATGCCGACGATGTCGACGCACTCTTCCTGGTTGCCGTTGTTGTCCACGACAAGTCGGTACTTGGCCCGGCGACGTCCACGCCGGATGGTCGGCACCAATTCGGCCACCAGGTCGGTGAAACCCGCGACCGCGATCTCACCCTCTTCGACCGAGGAGGCATGGGGGTCCTCGCGGGACTCGGCTCGGATGCCGAACGGCACCGTGCCCGCGGGCACCTCCGATGAGCGGGGCGGTCGAAACGTCACGCGCACAGTGGTTTCGTCGCCCGGAAGGAGGTTGACCATCGGTGGGTCGACCACTGTCCAGTCGTGGGCGTCCCCGACCACGTGCAGGGTGAGTTGATCGACCACCTCACCGGAGTTGACGACGCGGAACTCGCACGACGTCTCTTCCCCTGGCTCGACCATGAGGTCCCGCTCGACAAGGACGATCTCTGCTCCCATGCGTCGAGTATCCGGCGCGGCGAGCGTGCCGGAGAACCGTTGACGGGGAACGGGTTCGGACACCGGAGCGTGCCCCGCGCGGCCTATCGATCGGTCGCTTCTTTGCCCGTCGGGGCGAGCCATGCGAATTCGTTGGCGCGATGGGGCACAACAGGCGTCTCGGCCCCCGCAGAGGCTTGAGATCGGTGCGGGCAGGCGGGCAGACTCCGACCGCGGAGCCGACGGCGCGGCCACCAGAGCCCAGCGACCTCAGGTGATTGCCGCGGTCGGCCGACAGACACCTCCGACATCGACGCTGGAGTGGAATCCGCATGAGTGAGCACATGGTGATCGGCGCGGCCGTCATCCAGGATGGCAGGCTTTTGGTCGCCAGGCGGGCTTCCCCGCCGTGCGTCGCGGGACGCTGGGAATTTCCGGGCGACGAGATGGGACCGGACGAGAACGAACAGGCCACGGTGAGGCGAGTGTTCGCCGTCGAGTTCAACACCTTGTTGAGTCTGTGGACGGAACGAGTCCTCAGTGATCGGTGGATCCACTCCTGGCGCAAGGTGGAGGGTGAGTCCGTGCCCGCGACGCTGCGCCTGCTGCGGTGCCGGGTGGAGAACGGGACCACACTCGACCTGGCGGCGGGGGAGCCGCGACCGAATCGGCTCGCCTACGACGAGTCCAGGTGGGTGCCGCTCGACGAACTGCAC
Organism: Actinokineospora alba; assembly: GCF_004362515.1. Lineage (NCBI taxonomy): Bacteria > Bacillati > Actinomycetota > Actinomycetes > Pseudonocardiales > Pseudonocardiaceae > Actinokineospora > Actinokineospora alba. The sequence continues at coordinate 5,343,049 of NZ_SNXU01000001.1, forward strand.
GACGTCTACCCGTGGAGTGACGAACATGCCTACCTGGCAGAGGAACTAGCCGCGCTCTACCACTACGAAGCGCAGTTCCCCCACGATATCGGGTGAAAGGTCCAGGAGTGGGCGGGAGCCCACGCGCGTCGAAGGCCGCGCGCGGCCAGTTGTCCGACCGCATCGCAATCGGGATGCTGATCGCCGCTTTCCCCCCGCGGGAGGTCGATGCCGCGATCGACGCGGTCGGGGTCCGGGAGCAGCGGTCACGCGCGTTGCCCGCGCGCACGATGGTCTACTTCGCCCTGGCCATGTGGCTCTTCGGCGGCGCGGGCTACAACTCGGTGCTGACCAAGCTCACCACGGGCATGGGGTGGACCGGGATGGCCAAGGGCAAGCACGCTGCGCCGGGCACCGGGTCGATCACCAAGGCGCGCAGGCGATTGGGCCCAGAGGTGATGCGCACGCTGTTCCAGCTCCACGCCGCCGCCCGTCGGGACCTCCCGTACCGCTGGCGCGGGTTGACCGTGCGCTCACTCGACGGTGGCACGGTGGACGTGCCGGACACCGCGGCGAACCTCTTGGCGTTCAACGCCGCCGAGGTCCGCATGCTTGTGCTGGCAAGCCAAAGGGACGGCGCGCTGGTCGACGTCGCGATGGGCGCCGCGGACGATGATCTGCACTCGCGATTGCTCTCCACGGTCCCGGCCGAAACGCTGGTGGTCGCCTCCCCGGCCGCGCCGAGCGTCGAGCTGCTGCGGTCGGTGGGGAAGCGGGGCGCATACCTGCTGTGGCGGCAGAGCGCGGCGATCGAGCTGCCGTGCCTGCGGGTTCTGCCTGACAATTCCTACGTGTCGCGGCTGCTGCCGGACGGCGACCCGACGAGTCGTTCGGTCGAGATTCGCGTGGTCGCGGCGGGCCGCGACCACTTGGTGACCACCCTGCTGGACCCGGGCCGTGCCCCGGCCGCCGAACTTGTCTCCCTGCACCGCGGACGCTGGCGGTTCGAGGCCGTGTTCGACGCTTTGGAGACCGGCCCGGTCGCGCTGAGATCGCAGGACCCCCGCGGCGTCGCCCAGGAGCTGTGGGCCATGTTCTGCGTCTACCAGGCCATCCAGGGGTTGCGATCGGACCGTGATCGCTGAACGGGTCCCTCGGTGGGCCATCACCACCCTTCGAGATACTTGCCGGTGGGGAGGTCTGGCACGAGTTTCCGGTTTTGCAGGTCGATCTCGATGTGGCCGCTCACCGGGCCCGGAGACATGAGCGGACTCCCGGTGTGTTCCGCCCGCCAGGTCAGCAGCGCTCGAGGGTACGAAGAGCCTTCCACCGCGCCCTCCGTCTGCGCCATCTTGAGGTCGAACGTGAACCGCACGGACGTGGAGTTGGTCGTGCCGATCCGCAGGAGGTCGAGTCCGACGAACTGCTCGGACTTGTCGCTTCCCGACGGTCGGATCCGCAGCGGCACCACGCGTGTGGTGTTCTCGTACTTGCCCGTGGTCTCGTCTTTGCGCCGGTGCGCGATTTCGGCGTAGTAGTCGACCTTGTAGTTGACGAACCGGCACGCGATCCCGATCTGAACGGTGGCGCCCCGGGCGCCGATTACCTTGTCCTGCAAGAGGAACCTCCGGCTGCGGCGGTAGGTCAGCTGCTTGCGCAGAGTTTCCCCGACCTGGTTGCCCTTGACCGCGAGAAAGGTGTCGTCCGGGAGGAGGTCGCCTGCCACGAGGCTGCCGCCGATCGTGTTGGCGAAGGAGTACTCGACGAGTCCCGGCGCCACGGCCGATTCGACCGAGGACGACCCGACCAGCACCGTCCGCGCCAGCAGGCCTCCGTCGCCGCGGGTGCGCTCGATGTACCTGTCCGCCACCGCTTCCCGCCGCGCGTCGCCAGGTTCCGCACGCGGTTGCCGGTGGGTGTCGACGGGTTCTGGCCCGCTCGCCGCGAATGCCGCCGAGAGCGCCTCCAGTTCTTCGGCGACGCCTTCGGGCAGTGGTTCGTCGTCGGACTCGCCGGACGGCTGTTCGTCGGCGGGACGGGGCCGTTCAATCCGTTCTTTGCCGTTGTTCTCCCAGCTCACCCTCCGCTGGGGTCGCGCCGGGCTCCGGCCCGGTTGCCGCGGGGTGTCGACGGGTTCTGGCTCGCTCGCCGCGAATTCCGCGGAAAGGGCGTCCAGTTCTTCGGCGACGCCCACGGGCAGTGGTTCGTCATCGACCTCAGGCCTACCGATCTTGTTCTCCCAGTGCACTTTCCGCTGGGATCCGCTGGGTGAGTCCATTGCGTCTCCTCAATAGTCGCTTTCGCTGCCATGGGTGTGGCGGGGCCGATGGGATCGGCCCCGCCTGGGACGATGTGGGATTCGTTCTACGTCACGGACAAGCGGGCGGTGTCCCGATGTCGGGGGTCTGCCCGGCCAGCACGGCGTTGAGCCAGGTGATGACGTCCTCTTTGGCCGCCACCACGGTTCCGTCGTGGTTCACGCCGGGGTAGGTCTTCAGCCAGGCCGGGTGGGTGCCGTTGGCGCACGCGAGATCGATGCTGGCCTGTGCCTCTGGTGGAGTGACGATCTCGTCGGCGTCACCGTAGAAGATCACGAAGGGACCGGTCATCGGCTCGCTTTCGCGAGTGTTGGGCACGGCTTCCTTGTTGATCCAGCTGTGGAGCCTGTTGCGGGCGTGGGTGCCCGCGGGCTGGAACTCCGAGGCCGGTAGGTCTGAGTCCATGAAGGACAGGTACAGATCGATGAGGCAGCCGGTTTCGAGCTCGGGCAGCTTCTGCTGGGCGCCTGCGCCCAGGTAGTCGTCGAAGTCGAGGTCGGGATGCCGGGTCTTGAGACCGGACAGGATCATCAGGTAGTAGGCCTGCGATCCGTAGTCGCCGTCGCCGTCGCCGCCCTGGGGGGTGCCCGCGATGGCGGCCAGTCGCTGGTCGATGCTGGCCTCGAGGTTGATCGGCGCGCCCATCGCGACGGTGCCTTGGAAGTCCAAGCCCTCGCCGTAGGTATCGACGATCTCGGCGGCCCGGCCGCCTGCCTGGCTGCCCTGGGAATGGCCCACGGCGAACCACTTGTCGGAGAGGCTGGGGTGGAGTTGGCGCGCGGCGCGCACGGCGTCGATCATGCCGCGGGCTTCGCTCTTGGCTATCAGGTAGGGGTGCGGCCCGTCGGTGCCCAGGCCTTCATAGTCGGTGGCCGTGACCGCGTACCCCGCCTGAATCAGGGACGGGAGATAGGTGTCGTATCCGCCCAGGTTCGGCAAACTCGACGGGGCGCAGACGTCGGCCGTGCCGGTGGTGCCGTGGCCCCAGGAGACCACCGGCCAGCCGCCGGACGGCGCGGTTCCCGGCGGCAACAGGACCATGCCGGTGACCTTGATATCGGCGCCTGCCGCTCCGTCTCCGGCGCCCAGGGAGTTCGACCAGTAAGTGATCTTGTGACCGGTCGCTCCGACCGCGGTCAACGGGGCGGGCAACGTCATCGCCGAACTGGCGAACAAATCCCCCTTGTGCGGCGGGTCGGCCTGAGCCGCGGTGGTACTCACCATCGACACGCATAGCGCGGCCGTGAGACCGATGCGGAGTAAACGAGTTCGACCAAGGGCTTTTCTCAGCATGTGCTTACCTCCGGTGTCCCGAGCCGTGGCTCAGATCAGTGTGAAGCATTTCTTCGTATCGCCGGTGTAGCGCAGCCCCTTGCCCCCGGGCCCGCGGATATCGAACGTGCCGGAGGACTCGGATTCCAGGCCGCCGACCTGTTTGTGCAGCTTGAACGCGGAGGTCCAGCCCACCCTGGCCAAGCTGGACCCGTCCTGGTACGCCAACATCGTGACGTCGAAGGACAGCATCGCCCGCTTGATGATGGGGGAGCAGAACGCCGAATTCCGGCCGACTTGCACCGCGATTCCACGCATCATCTCGAGCCTCTTGCCCGCGATCGAGATAGTGCGGTTGGTTCGAGTGTCGACGAAATGTTGAGTTGAGTAGGAAAACCGCACATCGGCCGCGAGGACGGCATTCTTCTTGCCGCCGACAAGAGCTATGGGCCATCGGAATCGAGCCCACACCTCTTTCTGGTTCACGACCTCTCCGGCGGTCGCCTGGCTGAGTACCTCGTCCTCCGAGTCGTGGAGCCGCCGCGGCCACACCGTGGTCGGGTGAGCGGCGTCTTCGAAGCCGTTGATGAAGAACGGTTCCGCCTCATCCAGTTGCTGGGCGACCGGAAAATACGTCGAATGGTCGCCCGGTCCGGGACCGAACCAGATCGCCGCCACCTCCTCGGGCTCGGGTACGGCCACGTCTTCATGGCTGAAGTAGAACCTCGAGAACGGATCGTCGGTCTTGCTCTCCTCCGCGAACTCGCCCGGGTCCTCGAAGGGATCCCAATCGTCGCCCTGCTCGCCCGTCGCACCAGAGGGTCCTACCTGGCCTTTTCCCGCTTCCCGCTGGATCGGTTCCTGTTGCATCGAACCCCCTAGTCCTGATTGCGGCCGGTAACAGACGGTCGATTGACCCTAGGCGCGCCGCGGTGGCGAAGGAACGCGCCGCGGGGCTACTCGGCAATGCCAGGGACGCCGCCCACATAGGCACATCACGTTCCCTTAGGTGCACACCGTGCCGACCCGAGCCTGTGTCTGGTCACCGATTCCGGCCCGCGTGGTAACTGTCTGGTGAGGACACCCACGGATTCGCGCGATGACCTCAGCGGTGTACCACCAGGACTGTCCTTTTGAGTCACCAACCGCGTGGTTCGCCGTTATCCAGTGCAGTGCTGCTCGGTTCCGTGCCGTGGATGGACGATCGAATGGCAGGGCTCGCGGCGCCGAGCAGCTGCTGACCGCACCCAACGAGACGAGAGTGAGATCGACCATGCGGACCACGAACTCGCGCCGGGCGCTGGCTCTGACGGCAGTCGCAACGCTCTTGACGGCCTGCGCGGGTGGCGGGGCCACGGTGGGGGAGACGGGCGGTGGAAGAGACCCACTCACCGCCACCACCGGGTTCGACGGCTCCACGATCACACTCGGCGTGCTCAGCCCGCTGTCCGGGCCCGCCGCCGTGTTCGGCAGGCCGATGACCTCGGGCAACGAGGTGTGGTTCAAGCACATCAACTCCCAGGGCGGCATCGGGGGCAAGTACCCGGTGCGACTGGTCGAGGAGGACACCCAGTACCGGCCCGACCTCACCGTGCAGCGGTACAACAAGGTCAAGGGTGACGTGGTGGCGTTCACCCAGTTGGTCGGCACGACGCCGACGTTGGCGCTGCTGCCGCTGCTGACGGCGGACAAGATCCTCGCCGCACCGGCGTCCGGGGACGCCGTCTGGGTACGGAAGGACAACCTGCTGCCGATCACCGCCCCGTACCAGATCCAGTCCATCAACGCGGTCGACCATTACCTCACCGAGCGCGGCGGCACCCCGCAGTCGAAGATCTGCACGATGATCCAGGACGATGCCTATGGCGAGGCGGGCCAACAGGGCATCGACTTCGCCGCCCAGCGGTATGGCTTCACCGTGACCATGACCCAGCGGTACAAACTGGGCACCGAGAACTACGCGGGTCAGATCGGCGCGCTCGCGGGGGCGGGGTGTGAAATGGTGTTCCTCGCCGCCACGCCGACCGACGCGGGCAAGATCTGGGGCGCGGCGGCCCAGGCCCGGTTCACCCCGAAGTGGTACGGGCAGGCGCCGAGTTATGCGGGCGCCCTGGCTGAGTCGCCTCTGGCGTCGTACCTGCAGCAGCACGTGCTCATCGCATACGAGGGCACGGAGTGGGGCGACCAGTCCGTGCCGGGCATGAAGGACTTGATCGATCGCGTGAGCCGGTTCGCGCCGCAACAGCAGCCGGACCTGTACTTCACTTTCGGCTACAACCAGGCGCGGGCGATGACCGCGGTGCTGGAGAAGGCCGTCGAGTTGGGCGATCTGTCCCGCGATGGTGTCCTGTCGGCGTCCCGGGAACTCGGCACGGTGTCCTTCGACGGGCTCAGCGGCGACTACGTCTACGGAAGGACCGACACGCGCAACCCTCCGCGCACCACAACACTGTTCCGGATCGACCCGGCCAAGCCGTTCGGCCTGGCCACCCTGAAGTACAACTTCACCTCTGATGCGGCGAAGGCGTATCCCTTCTGACACCCGGCGCCGGTGCGCGATGTCTACAGGTTGAAGTACTGGGAGGTCTTCCCCTCGCAGCCGAGCACCTTGCCGTCCGGGCATCTGATCACGATGCGCCCGGTCGCGCTCTTGCTCTCGCCACCGAACTCGTCTTTGATCTTGTACTTGAACTTCCAGTGCACGTCGGCGATGCAGGTTCCGGACGGGAGCGCCCGCATGTCGACCGTGAACTTCAGGAGAGCCCTGTCCACGATGGGCCCGCATCTCATCGTCCGCGGGGCGACCTCCACCCAGAACGGCCGCATCGTCTCGAAGACAGCGCCGGCGACCATGACGAGGTCGCCGGTCCGGTCGTTGACGAATCGCTGTGGGGTGAAAGCGAACCGCAGGTCGACCGAGATGACGTCCACGGGCTCCTTGCCCACGAACATCATCGTCGGACGGAACGTGACCGGAACCCGCTTCGTAGTGCCCCGCTCCGCGGCGGTCGCCACATCGAAGGTGTGACCGCCCTCCCCGTCCGCTCGGGGGAGCCACACCCTGGCCGGGTGCGCGGCCTGCTCGGGTGCGGTCACGAGCAGGACATCGCGTGCGTCCGCGCCCACCTGGAGGTCGGCGTCGAAAGTCTCCGTGTGCTCGTGGGCGTCAAGGTTCGGGCCGAACCGCACGCCCGTCGCAGTGGCTTGCCGGGGACCTGCCGAAGCGGTCGTGCCCGGCGGCTTGGTCGTCTTGGCGGCGAGCGAATCACGCCTGCCCTTGACGAACGCGAGAACCTCGTGCGCGCTCACCGGGTCGCGGCCGTAGTACGCGACCACCTTCGTCATGACCAGGCGGGCGATCGGCTCGCTGTATACCGACTCCGAGACTCTGTCCAGGACAGTGCGCCAGGTGAACTGGGGATGGTCCCAGTAGAGCAGCAACTCGGTCAGGAAGCGGTCGAGGGCGTCCAGGGCCGCCCCCTCCGAGTCGTGCAGGTCGCCTTTCCGGTAGCCGCGCTTGCCCCGCGGTTCCTCGCCCGGTCCGAATCTGCGAAGGGTCTCCGCCACAGCGGCGGGTGCCCGATCGGTCAGGTCGCCGACTTCTTTGGGAGCTGCCCCGTCCGCGAGCAAGGTGAGCAGGACGCGGGTGGCGTCGTCGTTCCACCCCGGGATGGAGCACACCTCCGCGTACTCCAGGAGATCGGCCCAGGTCGACCCGCTCCTGGTCTTCGTCCAGAGCCGGGTCAACTCTGCGACGACGGCGTGAAGCATCCGTTCGCGAGGACTTCGGGTGACGGAATTCAGCATGCTCATCGGGATCATCGACGCACCCGCTTCCGTGAGATCCGCCCAATCGGTCAAGAGCGGGGGAGGTTGAAGTACCTTTGTGTCGCCTCATCCTCGGCGAACATCTGCCCGTTCGGATTGAGTTTGATGGCACCGTGTCGGTCAACCGTTTTGGGCTCACCCAGTGGTCGCCACAGGTGGCCGGTCCAGGACCAATTGATATAGTAGATAATGGCGCCGAGCTTGTTTTGTTCTGTTTCGACGGACAGGTCGAGTATCACCGAGTCGTCTGGCAGTTGCTTGGTCAAGCTGATCAGACGCAGGGTGAGGTTCGCGAATCGCCTTGGTCGAGGAAGTTCGGTGCCATTGATCTCGCCATGGGCCTGATCGGTGACGTAGTAGACCTGCCGGTCGAACGATACGGTGAAGTCAGCACGCACTCGGTCCACCGCATGGCTGGGGACCACGTGCATCTTCGTGCAAAACGTCAGCGGGTTGCTGATGGGCAGCTGGGAATCGTGATCGGCGATGGCGGTCCCGGTGAACGTCTCATTGTCCACTTGGTACTCGAAGGGAATCTGTTCGGGCGGGCTGACGGACTTGAATCCGGTGATCGTGACTCCACGGATATGGGTCCCGATTTTCTTGTTCGCGCGTTGTCCGCTCAGCGGCTGTTTCCGCGACACGTGGATGCTTGCTTTGGCGGCGTGGATCGCCTCACCCAGCGCGGCAGGCGGAGCGACGATGCGACGCTCGCGCTGCGCACGGTGCTCACGCAGCTCGCGCTCGCGGTGGTCCGAGAGGTCGCGCAGGCGTCGGCGCTCGCGCCGCTCGTCCCGTTCGAGCTGCTCGCGCTGCTCGCGATCTTGCTCGTCCCGGTGTTCGCGCAGGCGTTGGCGATCGCGGTCGTCGCCGTACTTGTACCCCGATTCCCTTCGCCCGTCGACCACGCGGTCGGCCGTCGGCTGTCGGCCGAACCTTCGCTCGACTGTCTGGCGCACGGCGAGCTCGGCCTTCCCGACGAGATGGTGTTCATCGCGGGGAGCGCCTCTGTAGGTGAGCCGGTCGACCAGGTCTTGGATGACCTTGTCCTGCTCGTCGATCCCTAGCTCGCGTTTCGCGTCCGCCAGGACGGTCGTCCATTCCAGTTCTTTGTTCCCGTTCCAAATCCTGGCCGCCGCGGCGACGAGTGTCTCCAGCCGCTCGGTGACGCCGGCCGGTGAGTTGGAGGAGTCGATGTCACCAGGTTGCATCGGGGTTGTCCTTCCACGCGGATTGATCTTGGTCGCTCGAAGCGAGCATGTCGGCTACCTTCGTCGGGTGAAGTCAGGCGGCGCCGCCGACCCGGGAACGACGAGAATCTCCACGGCCGAGGCGATGGGCGGACGCACTCCCGCGAAGCTGGCCTCCACCCGGCGAATCCCGAGCGACGCGTTCGGAAAAACGATGTACGACAGGGCAAACGCGCCCTGACCGTCGGTGGTCACGCTGTACTCACCGGCGCCGCCGAGGGTGCTCACGGCGATCACCTGCAGTGGTGGAAAACCCTTCCCCGTCACCATGGTGACGGCGCCGTCCCGCACGACCGAGGGGTTGACCTCAAGGGACGTCGCGGACCCGCTGCCTTCCAGCCGGATGAGGCGGGCGCCGGTACTGGCGTTGCTTGGCACGATGAGGACGGCGGGTCGGCTGCCGGTCCCTTGTGGAGTGTGCGTCACCGTGATTGCGCAGGAGCCGCCGACGCTCAGGCTCCGCCCGCGACACTCGTTCGTGGCGATGGTGTAGTCGCCGGGGAAGATCATCGCGGGCACTCCGGGTTCGGGTTGGAGCGCGACTTCGCCGATGTCCAGGGCCACGGTGCCGACATTGCGCACCGTCACCGTCCGCGGCGGGCTGCTCGTCAGGGCGAGACGATCGCCGAAAGCCACCACGTCCTGGTCGATGTCGATGCTCAACACCACTGGTTCGCCACCACCGGTGAGCGCCGCCACCCCGAGCGGAACTCCCTGTGGGGACTGGAGTCGCAGCGTCGCGGTGCGCACCCCGGTGCTGGTCGGTCTGAAGCGGACCGACACCACGCAGGCGCCGGTGGTGTGGAACGTTCGTCCGACGCAGGTCTCAGCCGGGAACACGTCGAAATCCTGCGCGGCCGGTCCGCTGATGGAGACCGACCCGACCGTCAGTGGGCCGAACCCGGCGTAGTCGAAGGCCGCGGTAGCGGTGCTGTCGTTGCCGATCAGGATCGTGCCGAAGTCGATTGAGGACGGTGTGGAGGTCATCGCGGGGCTGAACTGGCGCACGAAGACGTCGGTGAAATCGTTGGTGTCGTCGGCGACAAGGTCTGTCGCGGCGGAGTCGTAGACCACAGTGCCGGCGTCGGCGGACAAGGCCGGAGCCGAGCTGTCGCCGTCAGCTTCGCACGTGGAGTCAGGGGCAGGCACCGCGGTGCATACCTGGCGCAGGCTGGGTGAGGCGAGTTCCGCGGGCAGTCGACCGAGTCCGCTCAGCTCGCGGTCGCCATCGGTGACGAGGTCGCGAACGACGATGTCGCACACCGAAGTCGACCGCGGCTGGACACATCGGCCGCGGCTGTCCGGCGCGTCCACCCCACCATGCATGGATCGGCCGAACGTGGCGAACGCCAGATAACGGCCGTCCGCCGACAAAGCGGGGGACAACCCGCCGCCCGGTTCTCCCAGCACATTCCGGGAAGCGATACGCAGCACGAACGGCTCGTCGTTTCCGGCCCCGCTGAGCCTGCCGTCTCCGTCCGGGTCGCGATCGACGACCAGGACATCCGGCTGCGAGGTCTGCGGGTCCTCCCACGTGAACCCGACCATACGGCCGTTCCCGGACACCGTGGGCTCGCCTACCGAGCCCGGAACCGGTGAGCCGTCGGCTACGAGGTCCAGCCTCGAGGTCAGTCCATCCGGGACCGTCACCTCGACGATCGCGCGTTCGCCCGCGCCCGGGACGCCGTTCCTTCGCAGTAGGGCGGTGATCACCACTCGTCGCCCGTCGGCCGAGACCATGGGCTCGGTCGCACGGAAGTTGTCCTCATAGCCGGGTGGCCCGTTGTCGACGATGAGGTATGGGTGATCAACCGCGGGCTGGTCGAGTTGCCCATCGGGATCTTTGCCGAGCACGGCCAGGACGACGATCCCCGAAACGAGCTCGTCGTCCGGCACCGCGGCGGACAGCCGCAGTTTCGACCGCAGGGACGGCGGACCGATGTTGTGCTGCATCCAGGCCACGGTGGTTCCGTCCGCGGAGACGCTGGGCATGATGTTTTCCCACAGTCGCCCGAAATTGTCGAAGTCGGTCCGGCGTCCCACCGAGATGTAGCGGTAGGCGACGGCCCCGTCGTCGGTTCGCTCGTCGAAGACGGCATCGCCGTCCGGGTCGCGGTCCACGACGAAGACGTCCTCGACGAAGTCCTGGTCGGGCGTCCCGAAGTTCCACGCGGTCGACTGGAACGCGACGTGGCGTCCGTCGGCTGAGATCGAGGGGCCGCGGGATGCGCCATTCGGCTGTGTTTCCCCGGCGGTGCCAGGGAGCTGCCCGCGCGAAAGCATGATCGTTTTTCCGGTGACGCGGTCTCGTGCGTAGACGTCCAGGTCGGCGTCTTCGCCGTCCAACGGGTCCAACGCCGCCTCCGTCGTGAAGACCACGTGGCGCCCATCCGCCGACACCGAAGGCTCGAACGAGCCGCCCACCGCCTCGGTGCCGGTGTCGAAAACCGACACCCGTTCCGTTCGGCTGCTCACCACCTGCGCGGCCGCCGGTGCGGTCAAGTCCGCCACGACAACGGGAACGACCGCTGTGAGTACGAGGACCGCGCCTACGACACGACCTCGCCTGCCACTGAGCGGAAACGTATCCACCACCCCTCCTCATGATCCGCGGGCCACCTCGACGATGACGTCGCCGGGCGTCGGTTTCCCTCGGTGACAGGACAATCAGCCTCGGAGAACCCGGCGACAAGGTGTTGTCCGGCCAAGAGTTCGAGCACCCGCACCTCCCCGAAGGGCATTGGTGATCGCGTTCGGACGCGGTCATCCCGCGCGATCGAGAATTGGGCAGACTTTCGGGCACTCTCGATTCGACGACGGCGGCAGCGCATTGCCTGATCGCTTACCTGCTCGCCTCCGGGAAACCGGCTTCCCCGCCGATAATCTGGCCGCACGGCGTCATGTCCGTATTCCACGCGAGGGCGGCTCCGCACAATGGGATCGCCATGATGGGCAGGCAGGATGAACCCGACGAGTGAAGCCGAACGTTCCGAGCAGCGAGACGACGCCAGAAGGGCGAACTTGCGCCGGGACGCCGGGTCGCTGCTGGACAACTGGAAGAACATACTTCGAGCGCACCAAACCGGGCTCCTGGCGGATTTCCTGACCACGCTGACCTCGCCCGAGATCAAGTCAGCTTGGAGCTACGAGCAGGGCACACTGGTGTTGGACGAGTGGCTCAAGGCCAAGCTGATGACAGTCGGTGGCGACCTGCGCACGGCGTATGTCGAATTCTGTGGGGATCGGGCGCACCACTCCCCGACACTCGACGATGCCTTGGCGGGCAGAAAGATGGTTTGGGCCTCGGGGGATCACGCGACTTTTCTGCGTCTCTTCCGGGCCCAATCGGGTGCCGCTGCCGCTCCGCGCGATCTCGCGGAGCGGACCGAGGCCTTGATCCAGGCCGTAGTCACGCCTTCGCCGCCGCCACGCCCGCCGCGCCGACCGGCACCGCAGCCGCCCGCCCAGGTTCCTGCCAGGGGCATTCCCGCGCATCGGCCGGTGCCGCCCGAACGGCGACAGGAAACAGGGAGGGACAAGGGCAAGGACAAAGTGGGTGTCCCGGCTCGTGTCGTTTCGGCGCCCAGGCCTCATCCGCCTGCGACGCAACAGACACGACAGGGCCCCCCTGTGCCACCGAAGCGCAGGACCAAGGGCAACGCTCACGGCTCTCGACCCGGCGGGCAGCTCGATCTCTCTCGATGGAAAGACCCCGCGGCGAAACTCCAGAAAGCCGTGCTGAAGGAGGTGGTTCTGGATCCGAGTCCGGTGTTCAGGAATCGGGGCGGTCGTGGGCCCGTCGGATTCGACGTCGACGGCATACGGGTTTCCTCCGCGGCCAGACTCGATTCGCCCGACGTGATGTGGGTGAACCTGGTGACCGGCGAGAGGCTAAGAGCGGTCCGCAAGGACGTGGCAGGCATCCAGGTCGACCACACCCTGCGCTACCTGCGGCACGGGCGCGCTCGGAGCAGCTGGAACGACATCGCCGCGTTGTCCCGGTACCGGTTGATCGACCTCACCTGCACAGTGTCCTTCCAGCAGTCCAGGTACTGGATTCCCGCCATCGAGCGCTGGCTGTACGCCACGAGCGACGAACCCTACTTCGGCCTGACGAACCTGCAAGTGGCGTTTGCCGCGCCGACAGTCCACAAGCGATCCCAGTTCCTCAAGTCACTCGCGGTGGACTTCGAAACCAACCTGATCGAGTCGGCGAGCCTGCAGACCGTGGAAATCCTTTGGACGGCGACGAAGCTGCTGCTTGACGACTCGGGTGACGAGGTCGACGGCTACCTCACGCTGAACACCCAGTCGACCGCGCTGACCGCTGCCGACGCGCGGTCGAAGCACTACTTCACGGTGAAACGAAGCTAGAAGGCAGCGCGTGTCGGAGGTGATCCTGGATGTGGATGGGCAAGCGGCGAGCGAGGTGCCATGAGTTCGACGAGGCGCTCAAGCGCGCGGAAGCGATGACACGCCACTCCGCGGTGCTGATGACCGCATTCATGATCATTTCCGTCGCGACGGCGTCGAACGCGTCCGGATCCAACGGCACCGACCTCGGGGTCACCGCGAGACCGGGACCCGGCCTGTCGGATGACCTCGCCCCGCGCGTCGAAGACCGCATCGTCGTTCTCATCCCTCCGTGGCGGGAAGCGCGCGGCGATGTCATTGCGGTGGCCGACGTGACTCCTGAGTCGGAGTCGGGTCGGGAGGCCATCTCCGGCGCGGGCGGTTCCAGACTCGCGAGCGGCCAGCTACCGCCCGTCGCCTTCAGCGCGTACCTCAGGGCGGAGAGCAGTCTCGCCGTTCAGCGACCGTCCTGCGGGATCGAGTGGAGCCTGATCGCGGCGATCGGTCGGGTGGAGAGCAACCACGGGCAGTACGGCGGCGCTCGCCTTCGTCCCGACGGCACGACCACACGACCCATCCGCGGTGTGCCGCTCGACGGAACGCCCGGCGTGGCCTATATCGCGGACACCGATCGCGGCGCGCTCGACGGCGACACGATGTTCGACCGAGCCGTGGGCCCGATGCAGTTCATACCGGGTACTTGGCGTGCGGTGTTCCCGACCGGAAACCCGGACAACATTTTCGACGCGGCCCTCGCGGCGGGTCGCTACCTGTGTGCTGGTGGGGGAAATCTCCGGATAGGGGAGGAACGAGCCCGAGCCGTCTTTCGGTACAACCACTCGCGCGAGTACGTGAACCTGGTCCTGCGCCTCGCCGAGTTCTACCGAAGCGGCTCCGTCGACCTGGTCGATCAGCCTCCGCCGTCCGCGGCCCCGGAGGCTCGCCCGGCCCTGGCACTACCGCCACCGTCGCCGGTGCGGCCTGATGCCGCGAGTGCGCGAATCAGCACCACCTCGACGCGGGTCGGGTCGCCTTCGACCGCGACGACGACTCCGCCCGCCGGGCCACGTACCACCGTAGCTCCGGTGACGCCATCACCGGCGCCCACGTCCTGCCCGCCCGCGGGCGACGACGCTCCTGCCACCTGTGGCACCGAGCCGGGGCCCACGGCCTCGACTTCCAGTCCCAGCGCCGAGCCACAGCCTCGGGAACCCCCGCTGATCTGCACGATCCTGGGCCTCATCGTGGAGTGCTGACGCGGGTGGAGACCGGAGAACCTACCCAGATTGTCAGCGTCCGCTCGGAAGATATAGGAATATCGTGATCGCACGACCAAACCACAAGGTGACAGCGCGGATCAGGCGTGCCGCCTGATGCGAGTGCTCCTGATTGAAGAAAATCAGTACTTGTCCGACTGGGTGGTCGGCGTGCTGGCCCGACACGCCTCTCTTCTCACCGTCGCGTCGAGCGGCAAAGAAGCCATCGCCGCGCTGGCGGTCGACCCATACCAGGTCGTCATCCTGAATCCGGCTGTTCCACGTGGACACCTTCACGACTTGTGCGGCCAGTTGCGGGTAACGGATCCGTTCGCCCAGTTGCTCGCGCTCGTCGTCCAGCCACATACCGATGAGCAGATCGCCCGGCTTGGCAGGCTCGACGTCGACGGTTTCCTCACTATCCCGTGTCCCGCGCCGGAGCTTGTCGCCCGCGTTCGGGCCGCCGTTCGTCGCACGGCCGACCGGGTCGAGCGGGCCGACCTCGTCGTGGAATCCAAGAACCATGAAGTCCGCAGGGAGGGCAGGGTCATTCCGCTGGCGAAGAAGGAGTTCGCGTTGTTGATCGCGCTGATGCGTGCGAATGGCGCCGTGCTCAGCGTCGAACAGTTGAAGCGGCGAACCCGGCACTTGGGCCCTTGGCGGGTTCGGCAGACCGTGATGACGCTGCGCCGCAAGCTGGGCGAACCAGAGGTGATCCGAAGTGTGCGTGGCTTCGGTTACCGCTTCGAGCGGTTCGTTCCAGGCGATTCCCGCTCAGGTGACCTGGTGTCCTGTGGTTCGCGCTTGCCGAGTTGACGTGGACGGATGACCGTGCCCGTACGGTGTGACGAGAGGAAAAGATGCTCACGCAGCTAGGCGAGCTGCTCTGTGCGGTCAGGGAGTGGGATGCCGCGCAACAGGATGGCAATACGGCTTGGCAGACGACCATGCGAGCCCTGATGATCGAATGCGAGTTCCGAGATCCTGACGCCAGTTTGGTCGAGTCCTATGTGGACGCGGTGGTTGTCGCCAGGAAAATCGCCTGGGCAGCCCGGCTCTACAGTCTGGGAGGGCCACAAGCAGACACGCCCAGTGAGGTGGCGGGCCACCTCACCGCGGCCGCGGACCTCGCGTGTGATTCCGTCGCCGACATCGTGCGGCATATGGACATCGGCGATCGGTCATCTGTCGGCGGAGCGCAGAACCTGTTGGTGTCGACCGCTGAGACGGCAAAGCTGGAGACCCTTGCCCGAGTCGCCCGACGTCGGGTGTCGCAGGCTATGTTCTCGGCGTTCAAGGCGTTATCCGGGAGTCCTGATCAGCTGGCGACCCTTACCGCCGCGTACCAGAGCTTCACCGCGGCGGTGGACGCGACCTTTACTCGCACGTTGGAGGACAACCGCGTTTTCGAGAACGCTGTGGAATCCCTCGTCCCAGCCGTCCAGCGCTTGTCGCATCACGAGGTGATCGACTGCGTCTATCTCATGACCGCCACGCCCTCAAGGGTTCTCCACTCCATCACCCGCGCCCAGCTCATTGACGACGCTCGTTCCCAGATCGCTCACCTGGTCGGTGAGACCCACAACGCGTTTGACCGGATGCTCCTCGTCGCGAGGCGGTACGCGGACGCACGCAGGGCTCGAACGTCCGAATACGCGCACGCTGCCACCGCGTTCATCTCCATAATCGACAGCTGACGTGAAAGTCCGACCTAGTGGGGTTCACCTGGTTTGATTTCGCGGTCCCGGAACTGTTCCTGACTCGTGATGAACTTAGCGACCTTGTCGAATGTGTCGCGATTGCTGCCAGGATCCGGCGTGATCGCAAAATAGTCCTTGTTCGGCCACCATCGAGTGACGCGCCTTATTTCACCGGTTTGCCAGCCGGCGAACTTCAGCAACTTGATCACAGTGCCGTCGTACTCGCCGAACTCCCTGGTGGCCGACAGGAGCACAACTCCACGGTCAAACATGTAGAAGCAGACCCCCCGACTTTCCGTGAGCACCTCGAGAACTTTCGAACTGGTCGACTCGTCGTAGGTAGCGTCAAGCGTGAGCACTATCGACTGCAGGTCGCTGCCGAAGATCGCGTCACCAACGACGTTGCCGACCCGCACCTGGACGAGCTCTTTCGGTCTCGCCATCACCTTGCGCAGCTGGTCGATCACCCCGGGGATGGCGATTTCCGCGCGCTGGAAGGCGTCGCGAAGGTCGTCGAATGTGTGGAATCTTCGCTGGACATCCCCTCCGGCGTACAGGATGAACACAATGGTGAACTCGCTGTCCAGCGGCTTGCTCGGCTTGCCATCACCCAACTGGTTCAGCACCTCGACAACCGCCGCGCCAAACACGTCCTTGTGCACCCAGTTCCTTGTGGAGCCTCTGGTAAACCTGAGCTGCGATGTCAACATGCTTCGTGCTTCGCCGCGCAGGCGATTCATGGCCTCATCGCTCAGCTCCTTGCCTGCGCTGCCCATGCGACGCTGAGCTTGAGGGTCGAATAGATCCCAGTTCCTGCGTGCCATTCGATTGTACTCTTGCAATTTGTCAAGGAAACTGTCGACACCTTCGGCGCCCGGCCAGAGGTCGATGCCTTCGGGCAGAGTCAGCACGAGGGGGTTGTCGCCGGCCAGGAAATCCTCCGGGCGCCATCCTCTTTCCGCATTCTTGGTTTCGCCCTCGCCCTCGCCTTCGCCCGGTTTGTCTTTCCCTTTGTCGCGGCGCCCGGTGAGGAGTTCCAACAGCTGAGTATTGGCGGCGCCGAGAGTCGCCACTCGGTCTCCGCCGGACTGCAGGGTTCTTGCCAGGCCCTCGAGCAGTCTCACCATCATCTTCAGATCACTGTCGGCGAACTTTTCGGCGTACCTCCCCGCGAGCCGGTTGTAGTTCCTGATCGACCTGGCCGCGGTCGGGAACTCAACCTCGAGTTCCGCCATGAACCAGGCGTTTTTCTCGACGTCGAACCGCCAGGGGACCCTCTGCTTGTCGAGCAGGTCTTCGGCCGACGGGGCCGGGCGGACCGCGTGCTCGGCTCGCCGGTGGTCAAGCTGCTTTTCCTTGCGTTTCTGCACCTTCTCGATGTCATCCACGTGGGCGCCGCCGACTCTCTCGCCGGGCGCACGATCGTCGTCGAGGTACAGCACCTCGCCTTCGCGCGCGAGGGCCGCCGCCACCGTTTCTGGTTCGAGCCGGAGCGCGCGATGACGTTCGCGGCGCACCTCCTTGGCTGGAATCTCGCTTGCCTCTTCGTCGAGATACGTTCCGAGTTTGGGCACGACCGCGGACAATGGGCCCACGACGTCTCCCGTCGCCAACACGCTGCCATTGGGATAGAGGTTGATGTAGCCTGCCGTCTCGTGCTGCTGCCCGTACCCGACGGCGTACCACCAATAGTTGAGGCTCACCACGTAGGTCCGGTGTTCTTCGTCCCAGCCCGAATTCGCGACGATCCTGCCGTCACACGTCACGCCTGCCGGGACCGTCGGCTGTCGATCGGCATCCCAGCTCACCAGCAAGTCGCTGACATGTTTGAAGCGGCGAGCGTCAATCATCTCGCCGTAGCTGTAGACGATCCGGAACGGCAGCTCCACCTGGAGGCTTGTCGGGCCGAACCGCACGCCGAGTCCCTTGATTTCCCCGGCCGGTAGGTTGAACGACTTCGCCCAACTGAAATTCAGCACCGCAACCCTCCCCAGGCCCGACCCGACGGACGTGGGGTTGTCCGGGGCTGCCGAGGTATACCCGGTGATGTAGTTAGCGGTGGAGAGTTCCCACGTCTTTGTCACGACTGTCCTCCTATCCTCGCCAACGAGGGCGCAGGAACTCAGCTCTGCTGCGCGATCCACTCGTGTAGAGCCGCGAGCACGGTGGGATCGTCGCTGGTGAATAGTTTCCGGGTCTCGTCCTCGCCCAGCTCACGGAATTCCGCGGCAGTCGCTGCGGGAGCCGGATACTCGGCCGCTGTGTCGTCAGAGTCGCTCATGTCAGTGTCTCCAGGGTCATCAGCCTGCGGCGAGTCTGAGCTCGAACCAGCTGTCATGGTGAAGACAACGCGCACACCATCGCGCCACCGACGATGCCCCAGTAGGCAACAGCCGTTGCTCGATCTCGTGGCCGAAGCACACCTTGTTTCCCAACGCTTCCAGGCTGACGCTGCCATCAGTGCGGGAAGGAGGCAGACCATGATCGGCGACAACACCGAGACGGCCACAAGGACATGAGCAAGCCGGCCGCCAAACTGGGTGACCAAGTCCGCGGCACGGATATTCACGTCGTCATGGTCCCCGCAGGAAGTGGCACCGCGCCGAAGCCGACGTCGATGCCGTTCAACGGGATTATCACCACTGGCTGCGTCCCGACGGTCTTGATCTGTGGGAAACCGGCGGCGGTAGTGGGAAGCGTGGCGGTCAACACCCCGCCGCATGTGCCGACCGGCGGCACATTCCAAACACCACCGACCAACCAAGGCACTGTGATGGTGGGCAGCAAGACGGTGATCGTCGGTGGAAAAGCAGCCGCACGGGCCGGCGACAAAGTCTTGACCTGCAATGATCCCGCGCCCGCGCCGACTGGAACAGTGGTCGTGCCCGCGTGCACCGTGATGGTTGGCGATTGAATAGGAGCGGATCGATGGAAGCGTCATCGGCGGGAAGCGATGAACAGCAAGTGCGAGAACTCCTCACGAACGTGAACTCGCTGCTGGCGCAACGCTGGCAGCGACACGAAAACTGGAGTTGGCAAACGCTCGTCGACGATCTGCATCGGCAGGACACCTGGATCGCGAGTGACACCAGCTGCAAGTCGCTGTTGGCGGCGTTGAACAACCCACCAGACCTGGCGACCTTCATGAATCGGGCGCGCGCTGCTGTCGAGCAGGTCGTCAACGGCCGGACCGCGGGAACCAGCACCATTTCCGCGGAGTCACGCAGGACGGTGGAGAAGCTTGCGGCATTCTGGGATTCATGTCCCGAGAAGAGCTGGAATGAGCTTATCGGCTACGCGTATATCAAGAAAATCATCGTTCTGGATGCGACCGATAAGGCAGTGATCGCAAGGTTGGGCCAGAACTGGCCAAGGTGCGCGCAGGACCTTCGTGCCGCGACGGATCGCTCGGTGGTCCCGGGTGACGAGAACGTGCCTGCGAGTCCCGAGCAGCCGCGGCGCCATCGGGCAGCCAGTGGCATCAGTCCGCTCAGCACGCCGCTCGTGCCATCCGCGATCGACGAGCCTCGCAGCCAGGCGCAGGGCCGCCGGCTCGGGGACGAGGAGCTTTGGTACCAACTCCGACGCGCCACGAGCGAGAAGCTGCGGCACACCTATCCGCTCGCCGTCGTCAAGAAGGCGATTGCCGCAGGCTCGAAGCCTGGGTTCGAGCACTGGAACCTCCGGCGTTCGCTTGGCCCGCCGGTCGACGCGTGGGGCGAGCTGTTCGGGCTCTTTCTCGACGAACGCTTCCCGGCGCTGCGTGGTCACTATGACGACCTGTGTGCACGGACCAGAACTCAGACCGAGTCGGACATCTACGCGAGCGCGTCGTACAAAGCGCTGGACCAGATCTATCTGAGAGAGTTCCGGCACACCGTCGAAACGATTGTCTCAACGAGCAAGAACTACCTCGGATCTGGATCTTGACTGGTTACCGGCCGACAGCAACGCAGCGGAACCCACTCCTCGGCGGTCAGAGCGAACTTCTCACAGTCGCGCCAGCGCCCGTTCAGCAGTTGGAACCGCGGGGACCTGCCCTCATGCCGAAAGCCGAGTCGTCGCGCCAAGGCGATCGAACGAGCGTTCTCCGGCTCGCAGTTGATCTCAAGACGGTGCAACTCCAGCCCATGGGGTGCGGCCGCGAAACACGTGTCGACGATGAGGACCAGGGCTTCCCATGTCCGACCGGTTCCCGCGTACGGTAGGAATGCGTTGTATCCCAACATGGCGGATTGCGACGAACCTCGTAGCACGTTGTACACGGTGAATTTCCCCGCGATACCGCGATCGTCGCGATCGACGGATATGAATGCCGTTTCCAGTCCCAATTCGACTTGGGCGAGGATGTTCCAGAAGTCGCGGTCATCGCACATGACATAACTCCATGGTGCGGTGAGGCTCGCACTGCTGCGGGCGGCGTCCAAGAATTGCTCCCGGTCACCTTCCTTCAGGGGTCGAACCCGGACGCGACCACACTCGTGAAAGTCAAGCGGGATAGCGGAACCACTATTCTCGGGGACGATAGTAAAATCGTCCAGACCGGTGGATGATTTGACCATGGCCCACTATGTTCTCCGATTGAGGTCATCTTCGTGCCCGAGCGGGCAATCATTCGGACATCCTCACCCGCTGGAGTCGGAACTCAGCGCCTCTTCTCGTACCTGGTCAGCACCACGCCGCCGGGGAACCTCCGCGTCTCCACCAGGTTCAGGTTCACCCAGCTGTCGAGCGCGGTGAAGAACGGCGTGCCGCCGCCCACCATCACCGGGTGGGCGGCCAGCAGGTACTCATCGATCAGCCCGGCCCGCATGGCGGCGCCTGCGAGCGTGGCGCCGCCGATGCTCATCGGGGCGCCGTCCTCGGCCTTGAGCCGGGTGATCTCGGTGACCGCGTCGCCAGTGACCAGGCGGGTGTTCCAGTCGACACTGTCGATCGTCGAGGAGAACACCACCTTCGGCGTGTCCCGCCAGTTCCGCGCGAACTCCATCTCCGCCGGGGTCGCTTCGGGCTGCTGGTCGCCGGTCGGCCAGTAGGAGCTCATCGTCTCCCAGAGCTTGCGCCCGTACAGCGTCAGGCCGCTCGCCCGCTCCTGGTCGAGCCACCACTGGAACAGCTCGTCGCTCGGCCCGCTCCAACCGATGTCGTCACCGGGCGCGGCGATGTAGCCGTCCAGGGTCACGTTCATGCCGTAGACCAGTTTCCGCATGCTGCCAGCTTTCCTCGAGTCGGGCTGGTGCGCGATCCGGGTAGTGGGTGCTACTTCAGACCGGTGTGCGCGATTCCCTCGATGACCCGGCGCTGCAGGGTGATGAACAGGACCAGGATGGGCGCCATCGCCAGCAGGCTCGCCGCCATCACCAGCGGGATCTGGGTGCTGCGCTCACCCTGCAGCGACGCCAGGCCGACCGACAGCGGCATCCTCGTGCCGTCGGTGGTGACGACGAGGGGCCACAGGAGGTCGTTCCACGACCACAGCACGGTGATGATGGCCAGTGCGACGAGCCCGGGCCGGGTGAGCGGCAGCATCACCCGCCAGAACACCTGGAACGGGTTGCAGCCGTCGAGGCGGGCCGCTTCCTCCAGTTCGATGGGCAGCGACGCGAAGAACTGGCGCATCAGGAACGTGCCGAACGCGCTGAACAAGCCGGGGGCGACCACGCCCTGCACCGTGTTCAGCCACTGCATCGACTCGACGATCTCGTACTGCGGGATCAGGTAGACCTGGCTGGGCACCATGAGGACCGACAACGTCACCGCGAGCAGCGCGTCGCGGCCGCGGAACCGCATCCGGGCGAACGCGTAGCCCGCCATCGAGCACAGGACCAGTTGGGCGACGGTGCGGAGCACGGTGATCAGCACGGACACCCAGAACTGGGACAGGAACGGCAACCGCTCGAAGACGAGCGCGTAGTTGTCCAAATTGGGCGCGGCCGGGAACGTCGGGGTCGCGCTCGTCGCCTCGCTCTGCGTGGACAGGCTCAGGATGATCTGCCACGCGAACGGGAACACCATGGTCGCCGCGCCGACCGAGAGGACCACGTGGGTGGGCCAGGTTCGGCCGCGGTTGATGGCGGCGGGCTCAGACATCGTGCACCCACTTGCGTTGCAGGAGGAACTGGACGGCGGTGACGCAGGCGGTGATCACCAGGATGGCGATCGCGATCGCGGCGCCGTAGCCCTTCTCGTTGTCCGGGAAAGAGGCCTCCCAGAACAGGTAGACCAGTGACTTCGTGTCCCGCATCACCGGGTTCGCCGTGCCGACGAGCGTGTAGAGCAGGTCGAACAGCTGCAGGCCCGCGATCACCGTCACGACGGTCAGGAAGAACACCGACCGGCCGACCATCGGGATCGTGATGGACAGGAATTGCCGCATGGGCGACGCACCGTCCAAGGCGGCCGCCTCGTACAGGTCGCGGGGAACGTTCTTCAGCGCCGCCGACAGGATGATGATGTTGAACCCGAGGGACAGCCACAATCCCAGGACAGCGGTGGCGATCAGCGACCAGCCCGGTGTCGACACCCAGTAGGTGCCTTCGATCCCGACCAGGCCGAGCGCCCAGTTGAGGACGCCGTAGTCACCGTTGTAGATGATCTTCCACACCTGCGCGACGGCGACCGGCATGGCCACGTACGGCAGGAAGAACAGCGTCCGGTACAGGGTCGCGCCGCGCAGTCCGGGACGGTTCAGCAAGGCGGCCAGGACCAGCCCGATGGGCACGCCGAGCACCACGACCCCGGTGTAGATGAGCGTGTTGAGCGCGGCACGGCCCAGCTCCGGGTCGGAGAGCAGCCGCTCGTAGTTCTCGAGGCCGACCCACGTGGACCCGCCGAACACACCCCACTCGGTGAAGCTGAAGTAGGCCGTGCGGACGATCGGCCACAGGTAGAACACCGCGATGCCCAACACCAGCGGCCCGACGAACAGTACCGGCCACGCCCCGTGGCCGGTGTGCGCCTTCTTCTTGCGCGGCCGGGCCGGGGGACCCGGGGCGGGGGTGATGATCCCCGCCCCGGGCGCCGTCGTGGACGCCGTCATTCCTTCTCCAGCGCCTTGTTCATCGCGTCCGCCATCGCCTTGGCCACCTCGCCGACCGGCTTGGCGCCGGAGAACGCGTCGGGCAGCAGGTCGACCTCGAACTTGCCCCAGGCCGAGGAGTTCTTGCTCACCGGGTAGGGCACCGCGTAGTTCTCGGCCCCGTCGAGGAAGACCTTCAGGTCGGCGCCGGGAAGCACCTTGAGGAAGGACTCCTGGGTGCCCTTGTACGCCGAGATCACGCCGCTGAGCTTGCTGAGGGTGACCGCGGCCTCCTGCGAGGACAGGTAGGTCAGGAACGCCTCCGCGGCGGCCTGGTTCTTGGTGTCGGCGCTGATCACGTTCGCCAACCCGTGGATGACGGTGGCCTGCCGCTTGTCCCGCGGCAGCGGCGCGACCGCCACGTCCGCGGCGATCGGGCTCTCGGCGAGGAGCTTGGTGTCCCAGGAGCCGGTCCAGAACATGGCGGCCCGGCCGCTGGTGAAGCGGCTCAGCGCCGGGGTGTCGGCGTCCTGCGACAGCGACGGCATGGCGTCGGCGGCGATCAGGTCCGCCCACACCTGCAGGCCGCGGATGGCCTCCGGGGTGTCGAAACCGGACTTCTTGCCGTCGGCGGAGATGACTTCCCCGCCCGCGGCGGCGATGGTGTCGTAGTAGGTCTGCTGCCCGCCGTCGACGAGTGCCGCGGTCACACCGAAGACGTCCTTCGCCTTCAGCTTCGCGCGGATGTCCTTCGCGGCCTGGACGAACTGCTCGACCGTCCAGTCGGACTTCGGCTCCGCGACACCGGCCTCCGCGAACAGCTTCTTGTTGTAGAACACCGCGATGGTGTCGTAGTCCTTCGGCACGCCGTAGCGGACGCCCTCGTAGGTGTAGAGCGTGTCCAGCGCCTTCGGGTACTGCGCCGGGTCGATCTTCTTGCCGTCCACCAGGCCGGTGATCGGGGCCAGCTTCTTGTTGGCGGCGTAGAGCTGGAAGTTCGGCCCGTTCATCCAGAACACGTCGGGCGTGGTCTTGGACCCGGCCTGGGTCTGCAGCTTGGTCCAGTACTCCTTGTACGGCGTCACCTGGACGTTGACCTTGACGTGCGGGTAGGTCTTGTTGAAGTCGGCGACCACCTGCTGGGCGGCCCCGGCGATGTTCTCGCCCCACACCCCGTAGGAGATCTCCGCCTTGAGGTCGGCGGGATTGGCGGGCTGCGCGGCGGCGCCGCTGTCGCCGCCGGAGCCGCCGCCGCATCCGGCCAGGGCGACCGACGCGGCGACGAGGGCGGACAGCACGGCTAAGTGCTTCTTCATCTGTGCTCCTAGTGGTGGGGCAGGGGAGGGGCGGGTTGGTGCGTGGCGAAGTAGGTGGCGATCTCCGGTGCGACCGGGGGCACGTTCTGCGGTGTCGAGCCAGTGCGCAGGGACCGGGTCGCGGCGACCCCGGCGGCGATGGCCTCGCGCGCGGAGACCGGGTCGGTGTCGGTCGGCGTGCCTTCGCGGACGAACCGCAGGAACTCGGTCATCGTCAGCTCGTCGGCGTCGCCGTGCCCGCCGTCGTCGCCGACGATCGGGTAGGACTGGTCGCCTTCGGGGCGGTAGCCGGTGCGCTTGTTCCACACCCGCACCACGCCGCCCGCGCTGTCGCCGAAGTTCTCGATCCGGCCCTCGGTGCCGATGACGGTGTAGTTGCGCCAGTAGTCCGGGGTGTAGTGGCACTGCTGATAGCTGGCCAGCACCCCGTTGTCCAGTCGCATGAGGACCATGGACAGGTCCTCGACGTCGATGGTCTCGTTGAGGTCGGTCTGGGCCAGCGGCGGCCAGTTGTCCAGGGAGAACCAGTCGCGCATGGTGCGGTCGCCGTTGTCCCGGCGCGAGTCGACGCGGCCGTAGACCGTCAGGTCGCCCATCGCGACGACCTGGCGGGTGACGCCACCGGCCAGCCAGTGGATCACGTCGATGTCGTGCGCGCCCTTCTGCAGCAGCAGTGACGTCGTCTTCGCGCGTTCGGCGTGCCAGTCCTTGAAGTAGAAGTCGCCGCCGTGGCCGACGAAGTGCCTGCACCAGATCGAGGTCACCTCGCCGATGTCGCCGCGGGCGATGATCTCCCGCATCAGCCGCACGACGTGCATGTGCCGCATGTTGTGTCCGATGTAGAGCTTGGCGCCCGAGGCGTGCGCGGCGGCGAGCACGCGGTCGGCGTCCTCGATGGTGGTCGCCAGCGGCTTCTCCAGATACACCGCGACTCCCGCGCTGAGCAGTTGCTCGCTCACCTCGGCGTGGGTGTGGTCGGGGCTGGTGACGATCGCGGCGTCCAGGTCGGGGCATGCCCGCAGCAGTTCCGGGATGTCCCGGTACACGGGCACCTCGCCGAACCAGCGCGCCGCGCGGTCCGCGGCCCGGTCGTCCGGGTCGACCGCGGCGACCAGGGTGGCCCCCGCGGCGACCGCGTGCTCGGCGATGGGTGCTCGCGCACCCACTCCGATGACGGCGATGGTCAGGTCGTTCATCAGGCGGTCTCCGTGTGACATCCGGTCAGTAGTGAAAATGGCTTTTCTTACTGATGGATGACGAGAATTGCCGGAGATGCCTGGTCAACACAAGGCCTAGCCCGGTGGGTTATCTAACTGTTACCTAATATGGCGCGGTTAGGCAGGTGGGTTTCCCAATCACGCGTGGGTGCGCTCAGGCGACGGAACCGGGCGCGGGCTGATCGCCGGAGTGCTGACGTCGGGGCTGCGCAACAGCGCCGCGCCCACGGTGTCGAAGGACCGCAGGACGCCGCCGAGCGACACGTCGAGCTCGCCGAGCGCGTGCCCGACGATGGGGTACTCGAAGGACAGGTTGAGCTGCGCGGCGACCTTGGGACGCAACATGGGCACGAGCAGGTCGGCGTAGCGGCCGAGCCGTCCACCTAGCACGACGAGGTCCGGGTCGACGGCGGCGAGCAGACCGCCGACCGCGAGAGCCATCCGGTCGGTCAGCTCCTCGGCGAGTTGGAGCCCGTCCGGCCCACCGGCCGCGAGCCGCGCGTCCGCCGCCTCGACGTGCGTCCACGGCCCCTCGTCACCGCGCACCGGCCCGGCGAGAACCCGCAGTGCCAGCAGTTCTCCCGCCTGGTGGTGGCGGCCGACGTGCACCCGCCCACCGATGACGAGCCGGGCGGAGACGTGGAACCAGGTGAGCAGGTACAGGCTCGTGTCGGCGAACTGGGAGGCGCCGAGCGTGGCTTCGGCGCCCGCGGCGAGCACGAGGTCGTTCTCCACCGTGACCGGGCAGCCGAACAGCTCGGTCAGCCGACTCGCCATGTCAACGTCCTGCCACTCCCGCACGGCGGGGGAGTGCGAGAGCCTGCCGTCGCCGCCGACGATGCCGGGCACGGCAACGGTGAGCCCCGCCAGCGTCCTGAGGGGGAGCCGGGCCGCCTCGAACGCCCGCGCGACATGGTCGCGCAGGGCAGTGAGGTCCGCGGTGCCCGTGCGCGGGCTGGCAGGCCCGTCGAGGTCGGTGTGCACGATGTCGCCTGCCAGGTTGGCGATCGCCACCCGCTGGCGGACGTCGGACAGATCCAGCCCGACGACGTGGTGGCGCTCGGCTCGGAAGCGGTACCGCCGGGCGGGCCTGCCGCCGCCGGAGCTGGGCGGCGCGGGCGTGACGTCGGTGTCCACCAAGCCCTCGGCCTCGAAGTCACCGATCAGCGCCTCGACCGTGGGCCGGGACAGCCCGGTGCGCGCGGCCAGCTCCCGGATGGTCGCGACCCGCGCGTCGCGCAGCCCCTCCAGGCAGCGCCCCCTCGGTGTCGTCGCCCTCAGCATCCAACGGCCCCCAACCTCGTCCAACGGTTCCGGCTCCGAGCTTATTGCCGATGGACCTGACTGGTCGCGCTTCGACACCAGGTGAGCGCGCCTACTGCTTGGCGAGCAGGGCGGTCGCGGTGACCCGGCCGCCCTTTTCCTGGTAGGCGTAGCGCAGCCCGCCGTCGACCACGCTCAGCGTGACCTCACCCGCCTTGATGCAGGTGCTGCCTGGGTCCTTGTCGATTGCCTCGGCGAGCACCGCCCGCTCCGGGCCCGCCTCGATCAGGCGCAGCGGCCCGGAACACGCGAGTTCGGGGTAGGAGGATTCGCCGACCACGGTGCCGACCGCGCCGGCGCGCAGGGTGATCACCGCGTTGTAGACCTTGGACGTGCTCGGCTGGTCGACCGCGGTGGTGGACCGCCAGGTCCCGACGAGACTCTCGTCGACGACCTCGCCCACCCGCGGCTCGCCCTCGTCACAGGGCACCGCGTTCCACGGGTCGCCGGGTCCGCGGCTGGGCCGGGGCCCCGCCGGTCCGGTGCGATCGGCGGCCCACAGGCCCGGCCTGCCGACCGAGCCCCAGCCGCCCGCGTACCCCCACCACGGCTCGGTCTCGATCGGCCGCAGGCGCGCGGCGGCGTCCCAGCGTTCGCCCTCGCCGGTCACGTCGTAGATCTTGCCGAAGTAGCCGACGGTCGGGTACGAGGCGTGGGTTCCCTTGGCGGAGAACGCCGTCGGCCTGCCGTCGGACTTCTCCACCTCATCCCAGTCGAGCCTGCACTGGTGTCCGTGGCCGTTGAAGGTGACGCCCTGCGGGGTGTCGGACTTGTCGGTGAGCACGGTGACGCGCTCCCAGTCGCCTTCGTGGTCGTAGTCGATGCCCGCCAAGACGGAGCCGGGGCCGACGATCGGGATCTCGCTCGGAACGTTCCTGGCGTTGTTGTAGGGATAGAACATCCAGTACACGTAGCCGAACTTGGTCTTCTCCTTGTTCTCGATGTACTGCCAGTACACCGGGGCGGCCGCGCCGACACCGCCCCGCTTGTCGTCGTCGCCGTCGAGGTAGAACCCCTCGGCGCCGAGCACCGTGCCGTGCGGCCGGGTGTCGTCGGTCGACTGGTAGGTGGGGCCGCCGTGCTCGCAGCCGGGCGGGCCACCCTTGCCTTGGTGCTCGTAGGGCGAGGTGAGATGCCGGAGCTTCCCGGGGTCCGGCGGGTCGGCGATGTCGTCGTCGCCGCAGCCGTCGTCGTGTGCCCACTTCAGGGCGGCGTCACCGAGGTGGGTGGTCGCGTCAGCGGGCCCGTTCTCCTCGCCTTCGGCCAGCCACATCACCGGCGCCAGCCGCGCCGCCGCTTCCGCGTGCGGCACAGTGCTTTTCGGCGTGCTTGGCGTGGTCGGCGCCGTCGTGGTGGGTGCCGGGTCGGCGGGCCCGCAACCGGCCAACATGACAACCGCGACCCCGAGCGCCGACATCCTCCGCATGCGATCAACGTAGCCGAGCCCCACCTGGCTGCACCCGTTACGCCGGGCGGGCGGCAGGCGATGATCAACGGTCGGGACAGCTACCCAGGTGGAGGACCGCGATGGTGGGCGTTGTGATCGGGCATGGGTCGTTCGGCGGGCCGGAGACGGTCGTGGTGCCCGCCGGGTTGACGGTGCACTTCTTCGCCGACGAGGGGACGTCGATGGTGATGGTCAACCTCCTCGAGTTGCTCAAACACGACAACCCCAGGATCCCCATGCACGTCGCGAAGCCTGGCCTGGCAGTGCCCAACTACAAATACGAGCCCTTCAAGGACCACGAGCGGCGGGCGATCACCGCGCTCAACCAGTACGCCGCGCCGCAGATCGTCGTCGGATCCGCGGAGACACCCAACACCTTGATGCTGTGCGCGGACGTCAAGGGCTGTCCCAAGGACGGCCCGCACACCTGCGACGGCGTGTTCGGCCGCGCCGCGAAGGCGCGGTGGAACTACCTGATGATCTTCTCCTGCCGGTACGACACGCGGGCGAATCTGGAACCCACCTTCGACCTGATGGCCCCACACGGCGAGCGGGACCGGTCGGTGCACCAGGCGCTGGTCGACTGGGTGCAGACGTTCGTCGGGCTGACCAACGCTCAGCAGGACGCGATGTGGGCGGGGCTGGCCCCGAACGAGCGGCTCCGGTTGATCGCTTCCGATGACGAGGTGCGCGAGTGGGACGACTGCCGGGCCGCCCGCGCGGCGGTCGCGGCGGCGGGCGACCCCGCGAAGGCCGCCGCTCCCGCGTCCACCGCGGTCAAGATCCGGCTGATGCGCGACTACCCGGAGCACCGCGCCGCCGTCCGAACCGGGCTGCACCCAGACCCGTCCGACGCCCACGACATCGCGACGTTCCTGCCTCTGCCGTTCAACGACAAGGTCGTCTGGTGGCAGGACCTGTCGGCCTATGAGCAAGCGCGGTGGATGGTGAATGAGGACGTCACGCACTGGGCCGCCGGGTTCAACGCCTGCGAGCTGTTCGGCTACGGCCTGCGCGGTGACCGACTCCTGGGACTGCTGCGCAAGCTCGAACCGCAGGCCCTGGCGGTGGCCAAGACCGAGGTGGCGTTGACCAAATACCTCGCCGACAACGCCCTCCACGCACCCTGATCATGGACGAAGCCGCACCCGCCGAACGGGTGCGGCTTCGTCCATCAGCCGGTCTTGCCTAGAGAGAAACTCGCCTTAGAGAGACACGAGGATGTCGTCGACCCGGTCCTTGGCGTCGCCGAACAGCATCGCCGAGTTCTCACGGAAGAACAGCGGGTTCTGCACCCCGGCGTAACCCGAGGCCATGGACCGCTTGAACACGATCACGTTGTCGGCCTCCCAGACCTTGAGCACCGGCATCCCGGCGATCGGGCTGGCCGGGTCGTCGGCCGCCGACGGGTTGACCGTGTCGTTGGCGCCGATGACGAGGACGACCGCGGTGGCGTCGAAGTCGTCGTTGATCTCGTCCATCTCGAGCACGATGTCGTAGGGCACCTTGGCCTCGGCCAAGAGCACGTTCATGTGCCCGGGCAGCCGGCCCGCGACGGGGTGGATGCCGAACCGGACGTCGACGCCCTTGTCGCGCAGTTTGCGGGTCAGCTCCGCCACGCCGTACTGCGCCTGCGCCACGGCCATGCCATAGCCGGGGGTGATGATCACGGTGTCGGCCGACGACAGCATCTCGGCGACGCCCTGCGCGGTGATCTCCCGGTACTCGCCGTAGTCCTTGTCCTCGGCCGGACCCGCCTCGATCCCGAAGCCGCCCGCGATCACCGAGATGAACGACCGGTTCATCGCGCGGCACATGATGTAGGACAGGTACGCACCCGAGGAGCCGACGAGCGCGCCGGTGATGATCAGCAGGTCGTTCTCGAGCAGGAAGCCCGACGCCGCCGCGGCCCAGCCGGAGTAGCTGTTCAGCATCGACACCACGACCGGCATGTCGCCGCCGCCGATGGAGGCCACCAGGTGCCAGCCGAGCAACAGGGCGACCACGGTGACCGTGACGAGCAGCCACAACTGCGGGTCGATCACGAACCAGACGGTCAGGCCGGCGAACACGAGCAGCGCGCCCAGATTGAGGAAGTTCTTGCCGGGCAGCATGAGCGGGTTGGACTTGATGCGGGCGGACAGCTTGAGGTACGCCACGATCGAGCCGGTGAGGGTCACCGCGCCGATGAAGACACCGATGAACACCTCGGCGTGGTGAATGCCCAGAGTGTCCACCGCGGCCAGCGCCGCGGCCTCCGGGCCCTCGGGGTGGTGCTCGACGTGCAGGTAGCCGTTCCAGCCGACCAGCACCGCGGCCAGACCGACGAAACTGTGCAGCAGGGCGATCAGCTCGGGCATCCCGGTCATCTCGACCTTGCGGGCCCGGTAGAGCCCGATGGCCGCTCCGATCAGCGTCGCGCCGATCAGCAGGCCAAGACCGATGGCCTCGATGCCGCGGTCGGCGGCGAGCGCGATCGTGGCCGCGAGCGCGACCACCATGCCCGCCATGCCGAACGCGTTGCCCGCCTTGGCGGTCTCGTGCTTGGACAGCCCGGCCAAGGCCAGGATGAAGAGCAGGGCGGCGACGATGTACGCGGCCTGCGCGGAGATCTCGATGGTCATCTGTCAGCCCCTCAGCTTCGCGAGAACATGGCGAGCATGCGACGAGTGACCGCGAAGCCACCGAAGACGTTGATGCTGGCGAACAGGATCGCCACGGCCGAGAGCACGGTGATCGCCGTGTCACCCTGCCCGATCTGCAGCAGGGCGCCGACCACGATGATCCCGGAGATCGCGTTGGTCACCGACATCAGCGGCGTGTGCAGCGCGTGGTGCACGTGCCCGATCACGTA
Organism: Actinokineospora alba; assembly: GCF_004362515.1. Taxonomy (NCBI): domain Bacteria; kingdom Bacillati; phylum Actinomycetota; class Actinomycetes; order Pseudonocardiales; family Pseudonocardiaceae; genus Actinokineospora; species Actinokineospora alba. Next base: position 5,374,180 of record NZ_SNXU01000001.1, read on the forward strand.
GTAGCCGATCACGATCGCCAGCGCGAACACGGTCAGGTGACCCTGCAGCGCCTGCGGCGAGAGAGCCGCGAGCACGAACAGCAGGGCGGCGGCGATCCCGACGACCACGAAGCGGCGGCTCGCGGGCGCGGGCTGCTTGACGTGCGCCGCCTTCACCGGGGCCGCGGGCGCGGCGGCCGCGGGTGCGGCGGACACCTGCACGGGCGGGGGCGGCCAGGCCAGTTCACCGGACTTGACCACGGTCATCGAGCGCTGCACGACGTCGTCCCAGTCCAGGACCAGCTCGCCGTCCTTGCCCGGTGTCATCAGCTTCATCAGGTTGACCAGGTTGGTGCCGTAGAGCTGTGACGCCTGCGCGGGCAGCCGCCCTGCCAGGTCGGTGTAGCCGATGATCGTCACGCCGTTGTCGGTGACGGTGGCCTCCCCGGCCACGACACCCTCGACGTTGCCGCCGTTCGCGGCCGCCATGTCGACGATCACGCTGCCGGACTTCATCGAGGCCACCATCTCGGCGGTGATCAGCGTCGGCGCGGGACGCCCCGGGATCAGCGCCGTGGTGATGATGATGTCGACGTCCTCGCACTGCGCGGCGTACAGCTTGGCCGCCCGGGCGTTGTAGTCGTCGGACATCTCCTTGGCGTACCCGGTCGCGGAGACCTCGACGTCGGGCGCCTCGACCGCGAGGTACTCCCCGCCCAGCGACTTGACCTGGTCGGCGACCTCGGGGCGCGGGTCGGTGGCGCGCACGATCGCGCCCAGGGAGCCCGCGGCGCCGATCGCGGCCAGTCCGGCGACCCCGGCGCCCGCGACCAGCACCTTCGCCGGTGGGACCTTGCCCGCCGCGGTCACCTGGCCGGTGAAGAACCGGCCGAACACATGCGCGGCCTCCACCACGGCCCGGTAACCCGCGATGTTCGCCATCGAGGACAGCACGTCGAGCGACTGCGCCCGCGAGATCCGCGGCACCGCGTCCATCGACAGCGCCGTGATCGGCCGCTTGGCCAGGTCCTCGACCAGGTCGGGGTTGAGACCGGGGCTGAGCAGGCTGATCAGGGTCGCGCCCGGCGCCAGCCCGTCGAGCTGCTCGGTCGACGGCGCGTTCACCCCGAAGACGATGTCGGCGGCGAGGGGCGTGCCGATCACCGCGCCCTGCTCGACGTACGCGTCATCGGTGAAGCTCGACGCCACGCCCGCTCCGGGCTCGACGACCACCTCGTATCCGAGTTTGCGCAGCTGCGCCACCGTCGCGGGTGTGGCCGCCACCCGCGTCTCCCCGGGCCGAGCCTCTTTGAGAACACCTATCTTCATGCGTGAGTTCCTTCGACTGTCGTCAACGTCCACCGAGCGCATGGTTAGCAAGGGCAGCAGCGTACGGCGTACCGACTCGTCGAAGGGGGATCCGGCCTGGTGATATTCGTCGCTACCGGTCAGTAGGTTATGGGTCGCGGGGAGATCGGGCTGGTCTGAGGCCCGCCGCTAGTCCTGTCGCAGTTCGATGAGTGGGACCAGTTGCTCGTCGGCGGACCAGGCGCCGTGGTGGCCGAGCAGGGAGGACTCAATCGGCTCGCTGCCCGGGCGCAGCAGGACGCTGTTTCCCTCGGCGACGGCGATGACATCGCCGATCCGGTCGGCGATGGCGGACGCGGGCGGAGTCCGGCCGAACCAGCGCTCGTCCAACGCCTGCTCGCGGCTCACCACGCGCGCGTGCGTGGACAGTTCGTCGACCCAGGCGGCCAGCACGGCGGGCAGCGCGTCGGGACGATCCAGGTAGACATGGCGCACCCTCGCCTCGCCGCCGATCAGCCGCACGTCGCGGTGCAGCCGGGTCAGCGTGTCGAGGTCGACCGCCGTGTCCGCCCTGATCATCCCGTGGTCGCCGGTGACGAGCAGCGTGCAGGTGGCGGGCAGGTCGGCCACCAGGTCCGCCACGCACGCGTCGACTGCGCGCAGGACCTCCAGCCACTGCGGCGACTCCGGCCCATGCAGGTGGCCCGCCGTGTCCAGGTCGGGGAAGTAGGCGTAGGCGAAGCGGGAGCCCGCGCCGGGATGGTCGGCGACCGTGAGGATTCCGGCCCGCACCTCGTCCAGGCAGGCGGCCGGGTGCACCGTGCCCGCCGCGCGGAATGCGGCCCTGGTGAGACCGGAGTTGCGCTGGTACGCGGGGACCACGTAGTGCACCGCCACCCCGTGGGCGGCGAGGTCCTGCAGGCGGCTGGGCCGCTGCTGCACCGTCTCGGGCGGGTAGTGCTCGCGCGCGTCGTCGCCGGTCGCGGTGTCGAGCCGCCAGCGCAGCGAGTTGAACAGCCGGGGGCCGTCCGCGCCGGGCATGGCGAAGCTGTAGCCGATGATGCCGTGCGTCGCGCAGGGGGCGCCTACGGCCAGGCTGGTGAGGCTGGTCGAGGTGGTCGCCGGGAAGCCGGCGGCCAGCGTGGTGCGGACGTGCGCGGCCAGCGTGGGCGCGGCGTCGCGATGCCGGGCGAGCGACTCGGCGCCGAGCCCGTCGATCAACAGCACCACGACGTCCCGGTTGGGCGCGAGGCCCAGGGGGTTGGGCCCGTCGACTCCGAACGAGGACGCGACGGAGGGGAGGACGTCGGCGAGGGTGTGCGGGTTTGTCATCGCGGTCCTTGTGCTGTCTCGCTGCGGGCGGAAACAGGGCCTGGTGAACATCTCACGAGTACGAGCCCGCGTGCGCGTCGTTTCGCCCGGCTGCGGGCGTGGAGCCGCCGGAGCGGTCTTGATCGTCCACATGGCAGCGTCACCCAGTGGCCGGTTCCGGCGTTGTACGAGTACCCCGACCTTCGTGCCGGGGCCTGGTTGCCCTCGAACTGGAGGTACCACCCGTGTCGTTCGGAAACCGTCGGGGCCGCGTGCTGATCCGCGCCGCCTCCGTCGTCGCGCTCTCGGCCGGGCTCGCGCTCACCGCGACGGCCCCAGCCCTCGCCCATGATCCCGAACACGGCGACAAGCCCGCGTCCGCGAAGGCCAAGCGGGAGCAGTACACCGCGGGCGTCTCGGTCCCGCTCGTCTCGACGCCGAATATCCGCCACGTCGGGAACTTCCCCGAAACAGCGGCGATCTCCGGGGTTTTCGCCAAGAGCGCACCGTACTTCTATGTGTCCTCTTTGGACTCGGTGAGCGTCTTCGACGTCTCCGACCCGCTGCGGCCCAGGCTGACCGGCACCCTGCCGAACCTGCTGTTCGAGAACGAGGCGGTGAACTACGGCGAGGTCAGGCGCGGCGACCGCGTCGAGCGGTTCCTGCTGCTCGGCGTCGACCTCTACCAAGCCTCCCCAGGCGACATCTCCCACGTCAACGCCGGTGGCGGCGAAGTCGTCGTGGTGGACGTGACCGACCCCGCGAACCCGCGGATCCGCTCCCGCGTGAGCGCCCCGACCAGCACCCACACCGTCGCGTGCGTCCGCGAGACCGACTGCCGCTACGCCTACACTGCGGGCGACACGGGGCAGGCGTCGATCATCGACTTGACCGACCTCGACGCGCCCGCGCTCGCCGTGGACCGGTTCCCCAGTCCCGCCGCGGGCCCGAACCCGGTGTTCAGTTCCGGGGCGGGCCACAAGTGGAACTTCGACAACGCCGGGTTCGGCGTCCATACCGGCAGCGGCGGCACGGCCATCTTCGACGTGCGCGACCCGGCGCGGCCCGCGCTGGTGACCACGACCGGCGCCGACGGCGTGGCCGCCGGGTGGAACGACTTCATCCACCACAACTCCGACCGCCCCAACGCCGACCGCTTCACCCCGGGCAGCGCGCCCAGTGTCGAGAACGGCAACGTCATCCTCGTGACCGAAGAGGACTACGAGAACACCGACTGCGCCACCGCCGGGTCGTTCCAGACCTGGCACGTGGAGACGCTCGACGGCACGCCGAGCGCCATCAAGAAGCTCGACAAGATCAACCCGGTCGACCTCGGCGAGGGGGTGGTCGCCCCGCACATGGCGTTCTGCTCGGCGCACTGGTTCGACTACCACTCCAGCGGCATCGTGGCGGCGGGCTTCTACGAGGCGGGCCTGCGGCTGCTCGACGTGCGGGATCCGCGCGACATCAAGGAATACGGCTACTTCGCCTCGGGCCTGTCCGAGGTGTGGGACGCGTACTGGGTGCCGGAGCGCACCAGGAACGGCGTGGCCACCGGCAAGAAGACCAACATCGTCTACACCGCCGACCTGGTCCGCGGCCTGGACGTGTTCACCGTCGCCCTGCCCGGCGCCGCAGCGGCCCCGAGTCCGCTGCCGGTCGTCACCGCGGCCATGCCGACGCCGGTGAACGCGGTCTTCCCCGGTGGCGCGATCGCGGCGGTGCTCGGACTGGTCACGCTGATCGCGGGCGGCCTGCTCTATCGGCGCCGCCGCACGGCCTGACGAAACAAGCCGGGTGCGGCGGCAACGATCGCCGCCGCACCCGGCTCACTAAGTGCGCGTTAGGTCAGTGCCGCAGGCCGCGCCGCCTCCCGTACATCCCCGAGACCAGTGCGACACCCGCCATCGCGACGAGCACCTGCACGAGCAGTTCCATCCAGTCGACCCCCGAGGTGGTGGTCGGGATGCCGAGCGCCCGGGCCAAGGCCGTGCCCAGCAGTGCCGCGACGATGCCGACGACGATCGTCAGCCAGATCGGGATGCTCTGCCTGCCGGGCAGAATCATCCGGGCGATGACGCCGATGACTAGACCGATGATGATCGCGGTGATGAATCCGGTGACGGTCACAGGTCCTCCAAGTTGACTCGACGTGCGGTTCTGTACCCAGAAATCGACCTTGTCAAACCAATCGGGACTGGACTGGACCGACGCTATCGCGAGGGCCCGGTGGACCGTGACCATGGGCGTTCTTCGAAACAGTATCGATGCACCACACCAATGGGATAATGCTGTATGGATCGTCCCCTGACCGCGGCCGCGCCCGACGGCGGCCCCACCGCCGATCATCCGCTGCGCTGCCTCGGCGTCAGCGAGACCGCGGAGCGGGCGTACTTCGCCCTGGTGCGTGACGGCGCCGTCGACGTCGACGACCTTGCCGCACGGCTGGGTACGCGTGGGGAGCACGCCTCCCTGGCCGTCGAGGAGTTGGCCGGGCTCGGCTTGGTCGAGTTGGACGGCGCGACGGCGCGTGCCGTGCCGCCCCGTGGGCCCTTGGACCTCCTTGCCCACCGGTACGCGCTGAGTTCGGAGCTCGCGCGGGAGAGCGCATCGGTGCTCTCGGCGGTGTGGGCGCAGCACACCCATGCACCGTCCTACCTTGAGCTCGTGCACACCACGTCGGGCGCGCTACAGGTCCAGCGGCAGCTGCACGAGTCCGCCCAGGGCTGGGTGGTCGCCCTCTCCATCGGCGGCGTCGGTCCGCAGGCCCCCAAACCGGAGGTCGCCCCGGGCACCCTCGCGGCGCTCGCCCGGGGCGTGGAGTACCGGGTCGTCTACGGATCCCAGGTGCTGCATCGACCGGAGGCCTTGGCGGCCGTGCGGATGAGTATCGAGGCCGGGGAGCGCGCCCGGGTCTTCCCCGACGTGCCGTTCAACCTCCAGATCAGCGAACGCGTCGCCGTGCTGGCCATCGCCGGACGTGGCTCGGAGCGCCTCAACGCTGTCGTCGTCCACCACTCCAGCCTCTACGACGGGCTGATCGGCGTCTTCGAGACGTTCTGGCGCGTGGCCGTCCCGGTCCCGGTGGCCGCCGAGGAGCCCGTCGGGTCGATGACCCCGGTGGAGCACCGCGAGCTGCTGACGCTGCTGTCGGCAGGTCTCACCGACGAGTCGATCGCCCGCGAGCTCGGTGTCAGCCAGCGCACCGTCGCCCGGCGCATCGCCCAGTACCAGCAGGCACTGGGCGCGAAGAGCCGGTTCCAGCTGGGTGTGCAGGCCGCGCGTCAGGGGTGGTTGTAGGCACGTCGGGGAAGCCAGACCGGCGGCCACCATGATGGTGACCGCCGGTCCGCTTGGTGCCACCGGTCAGGGCGCGTCCGGCAGCAGGATGGTGGGCAGCACCTTCGCGAACTCGGCGACAGCGGCCTTGGCGGGCAGCATCGTGCCGTTCGAGCCGGTCTCCGCGAGCGCGGCGCCTGCCTCGGCGGCCTTGCGGCGCTGGTTCGGCGTGCCGTGGTGGCCATTGCTCGTGAAGTTGCAGTCGCCGACGGCCCCGAAGGAGACGATGGAGTCGACGACGCGGCGGTCGTTGCGGGCAAGGCCCCGCTTGTGCGCGACGAAGTAGGTGGCGAGGAAGTCGGCTTCCAGTTCCGAGCGCCGGGTCAGCTCGGGCGAACCGCCGGTGGCCTGACCGAGCTCGAACTGCACGTGGTGACCGAACTCGTGACCCATGACGGCCTGGGGTCCGGCGTCGCCGAGGCCGATGGCCTCCAGCGATTCGAGGATGCCGTCACCGAAGACGAGCTTGTCCGGCAAGCCCTGCACGTCTGGGTCGGGGTCGCCCTCGGCCGTGAACGCGTACGCGTTGAGGGTCAGCAGGGGGTTGTCGTAGCCGCCGACAAGGCCTGCCGTGGTGTTCACGACGAGCTTGGCGATGGCAGGCGCGCCCGCCGGGGACGAGTCGCCGAAGTAGATGACCATCTTCCGCACCCGCTCGGTGTCGGCGAGCATGTCGCCCTGCATCGCGAGGAGCTGGACGTCGGAGGTGTCGACGTCCCAGAAGCGGTCGGCCGTGTGGAAGGCCCGGGACAGCCGGTCGGCGTAGTCGGGGTGCAGGGTGTAGTCCGGGGCGCCGGGGGTTCCGTGGAAGAGCGCGTCGTAGGTGGGGTAGTCGAGACCGTGGGTGAGCAACCCGAGGACGATGATCTGGAAGAAGCTCAACTCGGCGATGAGGCCGTCGATGTAGTCGTTGAGGGCCGTGGGCGCGCACTCGTAGTCGGCCGGGTTGATGGCCGCGCGCAGCCGGGAGATCAGGGTCTCGCGCAGGGGGCTCTCGACGAGGTCCTTGTCGGTCTGCGGCTGCAAGCGGCGGTCGGGGAACAACGGGGCGATCTCGGTCAGCTGGGCGCGGTCGCGCTCGGTGATCCCCGCCCAGATGTCCTGGGGCACGCCGAGCTGTGCCGCGACCTCGCTGACCTCCTCGACGGTGGACGTCGCGGTCGTCGGGACCGAGGTGTCGGTATCGGCCTGGGCAGGGGTCACGGCGAGCGTGCCCAGCACCAGCACGGACGCCATGGCGACACCCGAGATCCGGCGGAGGGGGCGATGGGTCATCAGAACTCCTGGTGAGTGTCCTGGGAGAATCCCTCGGTCTGAGGGCGATGAGCACACGCTGCCTCGCCCGGAGGTGGGTGGGAAGCATCCGCGCCGGCGCGAACCGGCATGGCAGGAACCCGACACGGCCCGGGGAACCAGCTCTCGGGGCTGTCACGCACCCCGCGAGCGCCGATTCGCCGGGCACGTGACCTGGGCCGATCCCGATCAGGCGGTCGCGGTCACCAGCCAGCAGGCCGCGGTGAACCGGACCTCGCCGCCATGGACGAACGGGGCGAAGGCGGGCCGGACGGCGGCCGTCACCGCGTCGCGCGTCGGCGCGTCCGCGGTGCTCAGCGCGATCCCCACCGGACCCAGCCGGGTGAAGTAGCCGACGAGTTCGGACTCCGGGAACGCACACTCGACGTTCAGCGCCCGCAAATCCGCGTCGTGCCAGCCCGCCTCGGACAGGGTCCGTTCGACCTTGCCGGGGTCGGCGAAGGCGAACTGCCCGGGGCCGTGCGGGTCGCGGGCGGGCAGGTCGGGCAGCAGCGGCGCCGCGGCGGTCTCGGCGACGGTCATGAACGGGTTGTCCGCGATGTCGCGCCACACGATCATCCGCAGCGCGGCGCCGTCGGCCGCGGCCTGCCGCAGGGTGGTGAACGCCGCGGTCGGATCGGCGAAGAACATCACGCCGAAGCGCGACACCACGGCGTCGAAGGCCCCCGGCTCGAACTCGTGCGACCCGGCGTCGGCGGTGAGGAACCGGGCGTCGACACCCGCCTGCCGGGCCCGCTTCTCGGCCGCGGCGACCATCGTCTCGGAGATGTCGACGCCGACGCACTCGGCCCCGCCGCGGGCGATGGCGACCGTCGTGCCGCCGGTCCCGCAGCCGACGTCGAGCACCCGCCGTCGCCCCGCGACCTCCTTGGCCAGCAGGTCCTCCAGCGGTCGGAAGATGCCGTCCAGCAGGCCCTGCGCCTCGACCCAGGCGTTGCCCGCGGTCCCGTTCCATCGGGCGTGCTGTTCGTCTTCGAGCTTCATCTGCCCATTCTCTCCTTGATCGTCACAACCCGTCGGCGCTAGCCTCCTACTTCAAGCCGACTTAAGGTCAAGGTCATGCTCGACATCGGTGAGGTGGTGCGGCGCACCGGCGTTCCCGCGTCCACTCTGCGCTACTACGAGGAGAAGGGCCTGCTCGCCGCGAGCGGCAGGCGCGGCCTGCGCCGCCAGTACGACGAGGGGGTGCTCGACCGGCTCGCCCTGATCGCCGTGGGCCGGGCGGCGGGCTTCTCCCTCGACGAGATCGCGGGCATGTTCGCCCCCGACGGCGCCCCGCGCATCGACCGGGTGCTCCTCACCGCCAAGGCCGACGAACTCGAGGCGACGATCACCAGGCTCACCGCCCTGCGCGACTCCCTCCGCCACGCCGCCGCCTGCCCCGCGCCGAGCCATCTGGCCTGCCCAACCTTCCGCCGCATCCTGGACGAGGCGACCTGGAACCAGCCGCCAGGTGTGGGGAAACTGGTGCCCATCCCGCAATGACGCGCGACCTCGTTGTGGCAGAACGGATCCATGCCCGGCGTGGTCACCGCCGCATCCGCGGATCGTGCGAGGGGTCGGGATACAGGGGCGGGCAACCGCGATGGGCCGCCTCGGGGCGCAGCTCGAAGTGCCAGGGCTCGTTGCGGTAGATCTGGCACAGCCCGTACCTGGCGCCGTGTTCCGACAGCCACGCCCTGGCGTCGAAGCCGACGTCGATCGCCTTCCCGGCGACATGAGGGGAGGTTTCGGGCGTGGCGACCCACCGCGCGGCCTCGGCCGCGGACCCGTACTTGGAGATCGCCCCGCGCAGCAGCCGGTCCTGGTACCTCGGGGAGCGCCATCCGCTGTTGACGACGAACTTGACGCCGTCGGCGGCGGCGTCCGTCGCCGCCACGCGCAGGGCGTGGAGAAGCTCGGGGTCGAGGTTGGCGACGCCGGGATACTCGTCGTCGAACACGGTCACACCCGCGGGGAGGGCGCCGTCGTCCGTACTCGCGCCCAGGGTCGTCGTTCGCACTGATGCCGTTTGACTCATGCCGCGAGTCAAGTGAGCGTGGCGTTGCCGACCCGTATGCGGTTTTCGATAGGCCGACGATATCGGCGGCCTCGTAGCATCGAGACCATGCGCGTATTGATCGTCGAGGACGAGCCCTATATGGCGGAGGCCATCCGTGATGGGCTGCGCCTGGCGGCGATCGCGGCCGACATCGCCGGTGACGGTGACACCGCTCTGGAGCTGTTGAGCATCAACGCCTACGACATCGCCGTGCTCGACCGCGACATTCCCGGGCCCTCCGGCGACGAGATCGCCGAAAGCATCGTCGCCTCCGGCAGCGGCATGCCGATCCTCATGCTCACCGCCGCCGACCGGCTCGACGACAAGGCCTCGGGGTTCGGCCTCGGCGCCGACGACTACCTCACCAAGCCGTTCGACCTGCGTGAGCTCGTGCTCCGGCTTCGAGCGCTCGACCGCAGGCGTGCGCACAACCGGCCGCCCGTGCGGGAGATCGCGGGCCTGCGGCTGGACCCGTTCCGCCGCGAGGTCTACCGGGACGGCCGGTACGTCGCACTGACCAGGAAGCAGTTCGCGGTGCTCGAGGTTCTCGTCGCCGCGGAAGGCGGTGTGATCAGCGCCGAGGAGTTGCTGGAGCGGGCATGGGATGAGAACGCGGACCCGTTCACCAACGCCGTGCGCATCACGGTCTCGTCCCTGCGCAAGCGGCTCGGCGAACCCTGGCTGATCGCCACGGTGCCCGGCGTCGGCTACCGCATCGATGCCCAACCCGATACCCATCCCGACGCCGGGCGTGGGGGAGTGAACGGTGGATAGGGAACCTGGTTTGAGTGTCCGGCTCAAACTCACCCTCAGCTATGCCGGGTTCCTGATGATCGCCGGAATTCTGCTGCTCGCGGTCGTGTGGGTGTTTCTGCTGAGGTACGTGCCCGAGGAGATCTACATCCCCGCGAGGTCCGAGCCGCCCGGGTTCCCCGGTCCGCCCTTCGTGCCCGACCGTGACGCACTAGAGCGCGCCTTCGCCCCGAAGGTACTCGCGGCGCTGGCGTTCCTGCTGGTGTTCGGCCTCGTCGGCGGATGGGTTCTCGCGGGCCACATGCTCGCGCCGCTGAGCCACATCACCAAGGCCACCCGCCTGGCCGGGGACGGATCGCTGTCGCACCGGATCCAGTTGGACGGCCGCAACGACGAGTTCCGCGAACTCGCCGACACCTTCGACACCATGCTCGCGCGGCTCGAGGCGCACGTCGCCGAACAGCAGCGATTCGCCGCCAACGCCTCCCACGAGCTGCGCACCCCGCTGGCGATCACACAGACCCTGCTCGACGTGGCCCGCAACGATCCGAATCAGGACACCGGCGAACTCGTCAACCGCCTGCACCTGGTCAACACCCGGGCGATCGACCTCACCGAGGCACTGCTCCTGCTCAGCCGCGCCGACCAGCGGGCCTTCACCCGGGAACACGTCGACCTGTCGCTCATCGCGGAGGAAGCCACGGAAACGCTTCTCCCGCTCGCCGAGAAACACGGCCTCACCATCGAGACCTCCGGTGACATCGCCCCCACCACCGGCTCCCACGCGCTTCTGCTGCAGGTGGCCACGAACCTCGTGCACAACGCGATCGTCCACAACCTGCCCGAAGGGGGCACCGTGTGGGTGAGGACCCACGTTCGCCCCAAGACCGTGGCGTTCACCGTCGAGAACACCGGCAAGAAGCTCTCCGCGCACCTGGTCGCCACGCTTGTCGAGCCGTTTCAGCGTGGCACCGAACGCATCCGCACCGACCACGCCGGCGTCGGCCTCGGCCTGGCCATCGTCAAGAGCATCGTCCAGGCGCACGACGGCACCCTCACCCTGACCCCGCGCCAGGGCGGTGGGCTTTCCGTCACGGTGGAACTGCCCGCCGCTCGGTGACCGGACTGGCGCCCCGCGGTGATGTCGCGGGACGCCAGGTCACTGGTCGACTACGTGATGGGAAAGTCGAAATAGGTGTCCGGATACGGTTCGCCCTTCAGCGTGTAATGCCACCACTCGCGCTCGTACGAGCTGAAGCCGCAGTCCTCCATGAGGGAACGAAGGTGTTGGCGGTGCTGGGTTTCGACCGGCGTGATCCCCCTCGCCCCATGATGTGAGAGTGAATCCATCAGATCATGGTGACCGCCCATGGGAGCGAGTTCACCGGTGCCCAAGTGGTAGAGCGTCAAGTCGACGGTGCTGCCGCGACTGTGGCCCGACTTGGCCGCCACATAGCCTTTGTCGAACATCTCGGCCCGGTCGAGGTTCGGATAGTGGCGCGACTTCGTCCGGCCGTCCTCCGGCTGCGTCGACCAGCGCCGAAAGCAGTCCACGGCGCGTTGCGGGCGGTAGCCATCCCAGACGAGCAAGCCGAAGCCAAGGGAGGCGGCCTTCTCCTGGGCACTCTCCAGGGCCGCGCACAAGTCCCTCGTGCCGACAACCCGGTTCGCCTCGTACCCGTCCACCGGCTTGCCGGTGAAGTTGTCCCACGTGGCGTACTTGGCATCCCACCGGATCCCGGGCACACACTCGTCCAAGTAGACGAAGTCGTCCTTCATCGGGTTTTCCCGCGCACTGCCAACGACACGATCCGGTCGATCACTGCGGCGAGCGGCAACCCCGCGGCGGCCATCATCCTCGGGTAGCGGCTGTACGAGGTCAGGCCGGGCAGCGTGTTGACCTCGTTGAGCACGACTGTCCCGTCCTCCTTCAGGAACAGGTCCACGCGCGCGAGGCCCCGACAGCCCAGAGCGCGATACACGGCCTTCGCGGTCTCCTGGACGAGCGAGCGCGTCGCTGCCGGGATATCGGCGGGCACGGTTATCGTCGAGTTCTCGGAACCACTCTCCGGCGCGCTTTCCTGGTGGATTCGGAAAATGCCATGGGAGAGCGTGATCTGGTCCACCTCGCCCGCGATCAGGTCCGACCCGTCACCCAGGATCGCGCACCCGACCTCGCTGCCGACGACAGTCTCCTCGATCAACACCTTCGAGTCGTACTGCCTCGCGCTCTCCACCGCAGCAGGCAGGTCCTCTTTGCCGGACACCTTGGTGACACCGAACGACGACCCGGAACGGGCGGGCTTGACGAAGACGGGATAGGCGAACTGGCCGGGATCAAGCTGTCCGTCCGCCGGGACCGTCCAGAAATTCGGCGTCGCGATTCCCGCGCTCCTGGCGACCAGGTAGGTCAAGGACTTGTCCATGCACAGGGCGGAGCTTTGGATATCGCAGCCGGCGTAGGGGATGCCGGAGAGCTCCAGCAAACCCTGCATCGCACCGTCCTCGCCAAACCTGCCGTGCAGGATGGGCAACACGGCGTCCAGCCTGACCGCTTCGGGTCGACCACCATCCAGGACAAGCAGTCCGTGGACGTCTCGGTCCGGTGACAGCATGGCCGGACGGCGACCGCGGTCCTCCCACCCTGTCTCCGGGCCGTCGCACAGCAGCCAGGCGCCGCCCTTGGTGATCCCGATCCAGAACGGTTCGTACTTCTCGGTGTCGAGGTTCTTCGCGACCTCTTGCGCGGACTTGACGGAGACGGGATGTTCCTCGGAGAAGCCCCCGAATATGATCCCGACCTTCAACTTATCCATGCTGGTTTCCGCTTTCGAATCTCAGGCAGTTGAGGATGGAATTTTCCACGGTGTCGCTCAACGCGTGGTCGGTGTAATAGGCCGTGTGCGGGCTGATGAGCACATTCGGCAGTTCCTGCAGCCGCAACAGCGGCTTGTTGTCGACCGGCTTGTCCCGGTGGTCGGCGTAGAAGATCCCTTCCTCGCCCTCGAGGACGTCCAGCGCCGCGCCGCTCAACCTGCCGCTCTCCAATGCCGAAAGGAGGGCTTCGGTGTCGAGAAGCGGACCGCGACCGGTGTTGATGACGAACGCGCCGTGCTTCATCCGCGCGATGCGTCGGCGATCGAGGAGATGGCGCGTGTCCGCGGTGAGCGGCGTATGGAGCGTGACGACGTCGCTCAGCCGGAGCAGTTCATCGAGAGGGACGTACTCGGCCGAATCTCCGGGACGGTTGTCGTGGGCCACCACCCGGCAGCCGAACCCCCGGAGCCGGTCCATGACCGCCGCGCCGATGCGTCCCGTCCCGACCACGCCGATGGTCAGATCGCGGAGTTCTCTCCCTCGCGTGTCATCCAGCCGGTAATCATGGATATCCGTGCGGCGAATGATGGATTTGGCGTTTCGCACCACCATCAGCATCAGCATCAGCGTGTAATCGGCCACGCTGTCCGGCGAATAGGTGACATTCTCGACGGCAACGCCGATGCTTTCGGCGTAGGGCACATCGAGGTGGTTGTACCCGATGCTTCTCGTGGAGATGTACTCCACCCCGGCCCGCCTGAGCGCGAGCAGAGTGGGGTTGGCGATGCGCGTCTTGTGGCCGACGCTGACGCAACGGTTCCCGAACGCCAGGTCGACGTTGGCCTCGGATACGGGCGCCTCGGTGATGGTCGGCGTGACACCACAGCGAGGTGCCAGCTCTCGGAACAGAACCGCCTCGTCCGGGCCGCAGCCGTAAATCGTGATTCCCGTCGTCGGGGCAGCCGAGGAGGGCGTCGGCGATCGGGTGCGCAGGGCCGCTGAGCTTGCTCGTTCGCTGGAGGACATGCCTCCAGTCAAGGCAGTGGCGTGTCGCAGGCGCGTATGCGGTTTTCGATATGCGGGCAACAAGCTACCGGTCGGTAATGGGATGACGGTGCGGCAGGATGATCTAGGGAGCCTGCCGTCCTGGTGCGGGCGTGGGGGAGGGGGACGCGTGTCGGTCGCGGGTTTCGCGGAGCGTGACAGTGGGCAGGCAGAGGAGTGGCTCGATCCTGCCCAGCTCCGTTCGACAGTGGAGGCTCTGCTCACCGACTTCTTCGCTGGGCAGGAACGGCTGGCGCCTGAGTTGGCGGAGTTGGGGATCTTCACCGAGCGGCTGCGGGATCTCTTCGCCGCGGGGGGCAAACGCATCCGCCCGCACCTGTGTGTGTGCGGCTGGCGTGCGGTCCGCGACGACCCACCACCACCAGCGTTGTGGCGGGTCGCCGCCTCGCTGGAGTTGTTCCACGCGTTCGCCTTGGTCCACGACGATGTGATGGACCGCTCGGAGTTGCGCCGGGGGAGACCTACGGCGCACCGCGCGTTCGCCGCCCGGCACGGGCACCGGCCCGACGCCGACGCGTTCGGCACCGACGCGGCGATCCTGCTTGGCGACCTGGCGCTGGGGTGGTCGTTCGAGATCCTGCACAGCCCGGACCTCGCGCCGGAACAGCGCGATCGCGTGTGGCCGATCCTCAACTCCCTGAGGAGCGAGACCCTGGTCGGCCAGTACCTCGACCTGTCGTCGGCGGGCCAGGAGGTGGACGGGCATGAGACCGCTTGGCGGATCGTCCGGCTGAAGACGACGAAGTACACCTTCGAACGCCCGCTCCAACTCGGCGCCGTGCTCGCGGGCGCGGATGGCGACCAGGTGCGCGTGCTGTCGGATTACGCCGTGCCGCTGGGGGACGCGTTCCAGTTACGGGATGACCTCCTCGGCGTGTTCGGCGATCCCCGGCAGACCGGGAAGGGCGCGCTGGACGATCTCCGGAGCGGCAAGAACACCGTCCTCGTCGCGACCGCCCATGACCGCGCCACCCCCGGCCCAGGCCGGGATTCTGCGCGCGCACCTGGGGAACCCGGACCTCGACGAGGCAGGCGCCGACGAGGTTCGGCAGGTGCTGACCGACACCGGCGCGCGGGCGCGGGCGGAGCGCCTCATCGACACTCTGCGCGTCCAGGCGCTCGCCGCACTCGACACGGACCTGTTGCGGCCCGGCGCGGTGGCTGCACTGCGCGAACTCGCCTGCGCCATCGCCACCTGAGCACCGCATCCTGAGGAGCACCATGCCAGAGCTGTCCGTCGAAACCGGCACCCTAGCCCTGTACTGCCCGATCCCGTTGGTCCTGCACCCGAACGCCGCCGCTGTGCAGGGCCGATCGTTCGCCTGGATGGAGCGGTTCCGCCTGTTCGGGGACGGCAGGATCCCGCGAGAGAACGCGTTGGCCACCGAAAGCGCCCGGGTCACCGGCAGCATGATGCCCAGCGCGCCGGACGACCTGTTGCTGCTGTTCGTGACCTACATGTACTGGGGCTTCATGGTCGACGACCTGGTCGATGTCGGCACCCCGGAGCAGCGTTCCCAGCAGTACCGCGAGCTCGCGCCGCGCCTGCTGCGCGCCCTCGAATCGCCGCTGGTCGACGCGCCGGACGACCCCCCGTACGTCGCGCTGTTCCGTGACATGCGCGGCTACGTCGCCCAGCACGCCTCGCCCGCGCAGACCCGCCTGTGGGTCGACGCCTTCCACGAGTGGCTGCTCGGCGTCGCCCTGGAACTGGTCGACGCGCGATGCGGTGTGCTGCCGACGGTCGATGGGTATTTGTTCATCAAGATGTTCTCCAGTGCCGCGCGCGCGGTCACCTCCACGTTGGAGATCTGCGGTGGCGGCGGCGAGCTGCCCGCGGAGGAACGGGAAAGCCCGGCGGTGACGGCGCTGACCCAGGCCGTCAGCGTGCTGATGAACCTCTACGCAGACCTGTTCTCCCACGGCAAGGAGGCCTCAGGCGACTACAACATCATCAACGTGCTGATGGCCGAGACCGGCGTCGACCGCGATGCGGCGGTGGGCGAGGCGATCGGCCTGTGCGACCGCGTCATGGTGCTGTTCCTCCGCCTGCGCGCCGAGGTCGCTCCCCGAGTCACGCCGCAGACCCGCGCCTACCTGGACAACCTGGGGGCCACCTTGAGCGGAGTGCTCGACTGGTGCGCGACCGCCGCCCGGCTCAAGTCGGGCCGCGCCACCCGCCTCGAGCGCGTGGACCAGCCGTCCCGCGCGGATACCGGAGCGCCGCCGTACCCGAACATCGCGTGGTGGTGGGACCAACTCGACTCGTCCCAGGGATCCCGATGACCTTCACGACCGGGCGCGCGCCCGGCGCGCTCCCGTTGGTGGGACACGGGCTGCGGCTGCTCCGCAGGCCCGTCGGGTTCCTCGCGTCGCTCCCGGCGCACGGCGACCTCGTCGAGGTGCGGCTGGGCCCGCGGCCCGCGTACGTGCCATGCCACCCACGCCTGCTGAACCAGGTGCTGACCGACGACCGCACCTTCGACAAGGGCGGCCCGCTGATGGAGAAGGCCAGGGAAGTCGCGGGCAACGACCTGCTCACCTGCCCGCACCGCGACCACCGGCCTCTGCGCAGACTCGTCCAGCCTGCCTTCAAGAAGACCGATCTCGGCCAGTACGGCGAGGTGATGGAGCAGGAGATCACCGCGCTCGTCGAGTCCTGGTCGCCCGACCGCGTCGTCGACACGTTCGCCGAACTGTCCCGCGTCGGGGTGCGGATCATCGCCCGGGCCCTGTTCGGTGCCGACCTCGATCTGGCCACCGCGGACGGCCTGCATCGCGCTTTCAAGGCGTTCTCCGCCCAGGTCGGTGTGCGAATGTTCGTGCCGGACCTGCTGCAGGCGCTCCCGGTGCCGGTGAACCGCCGCTACCGGCAGTCGATCCACGACCTGCACACGATCGTCGACCAGATCATCGCGGACAGCCAGGGCGGGCTGCTGTCAGTGCTCGCGGGCGCGGACAAGGACCACGCCGAGATCCGCGACGAGGTCATCGGCCTGCTCGGCGCGGGCACCGAGACCACAGCGGTCGGCGTGACCTGGGCGCTGCATCTGCTCACCCGGCACCCGCAGGTCCAGGACCGCCTGCGGCGCGAGGTCGATACCGTCCTCAATGGACGTTCGCCGCGGTTCGCGGATCTCCCGACCCTGCCCTACACGGCGAACGTGATCACCGAGGCCCTGCGACTGCATCCGCCGATCTGGCTGTCCACCCGGGCCACGACCGCGCCGGTGGAGGTGGCCGGAACGCGGCTGCCCATCGGGGCGACCATCCTCTACAGCCCGGCCGTCGTCCACCGTCGCGCCGACGTCTTCGACCGCCCGGACACCTTCGAGCCCGACCGGTGGTCGCCCGGCCGAGGTCTGACCGTGCCCCGCGGCGCCTTCGTCCCCTTCGGAGGCGGCGCACGCAAATGCCTCGGTGACGAGTTCGCCATGGCCGAGGCGACGCTCACCCTCGCGGGCATTGTCGGCCGCCTCCGAATCGAGCCATCGACCGGATCCGACCTCCGCCCCGCGCCGCTGGCAGGCATCAACCACCCGCGCAAGCTCATGCTGCGCACTCGCCACCGCGACCCGTCGTGACCGGCCCGCGTACGTTGACGATCCCGCTGCCCACGCTCACTGTCCAGGCACTGAGTTGGGGACCGGATGAGGGCCCGCTCGCGCTGCTGCTGCACGGTTTCCCGGACTCGCCGTCAACCTGGCGGCACCTCGGCCCGGAACTGGCCGCGCGCGGCAGTCGCGTGGTCGCCCCGTACCTGCGCGGATACGCCCCCACCGGCCCGGCCCCGGACGGCAACTACCAAGCAGGCGCACTGATCGCCGACGTCATCGCCATCCACCACGCGCTCGGCGGCGACGAACGCGCCATCCTGATCGGCCACGACTGGGGCGGACTCATCGCCAACGGCGTTGCCGCGCACGCCCCGCACCTGTTCTCCGCCGTGGTGCTCCTGGCAGCCCCGCCGCCTGCGGCCATCATCGCGCTGCTGACGCGGCCCCATCCCCGTCACCTCACTGTGGTCGCGCGCCAGGCGCCCCGCAGCTGGTACGCGGCTGTCGTATCGATCCCCGCCCTCGCGGACCTAGTCGGCGAACGCCTGATCCGAACGCTCTGGCGACGATGGGCACCCGACCACGACCACACCGACGACCTCAGCTCCGCCCTGCGCGCACTACCGGACCGAACCCACCGACAAGCCGCGTTCACGTACTACCGCGCCGTCTGGAACCCACGACACCGTGCCGCCGCCTACGCCCGCGAGCAGAGCGCCGCCTACCAGCCCAGCCGAGTCCCGACCCTCTACCTCCACGGCGCCATCGACCGTTGCGCCCTGGCCGAGCTCGGCGAAGCGGCTCTGACGATCCTTCCTCCCGGCAGCAGACGAGTCGTCGTCCACGACGCGGGCCACTTCCTGCACCTTGAGAAACCCGCCGAAACCACCACCGAGATCGTTCGCTTCGTCCACCACACCCAGCCGTCAGCGCGTTGACCGAAGCTGGTTCTCGTCGAGTGTCCCGTCGATGATCTGCGCGGCGACATCGCTGAGCCTGCGGTTGTGGCCGCGGGCATAGGCGCGCATCACCTGGAAGGCCTCGGCCATCGGCAGCCCGGCGCGTTGGGCGAGCACGCCCTTGGCCTGTTCGAGCTGGACGCGGCCGCTCAGGGCGGTCTGCAGCTGGGTCGCCAGCAGTTCGCCCGCGGAGATCGCGCGTTCCTGGATCAGTCCGACGGTGGCCACGTCGGCCATGGCCTGACCGATCCGCAGATCGGCGTCGCTGAGGCTGCCGGGTTCGAGCCGGAACAGGTTCAGCGCCCCGATGGTCTCCGCGCGCAGCCGCAATGGCAGCGCCTGCGCCGAGTGGAACCCGAGCCCCTGCAACTGCTCGGTGAACGCGGGCCACGACGCGCGCATCGCGAGCAGGTCATCGCGGGCCACGGGACGCCCGGACCGGAAGCAGTCCAGGCACGGGCCTTCGTTGTTCTGCAGCTCGTAGAGTTCGAGCAGGCGGGCCTCCTCGGCGGAGGAAGCCATCACGTGCAGGCCACCGTGCGGGTCGGCCAGCATGATCCCGGCCGCGTCGACGTCAAGCAGCTCGACGCTGCGCGTGGCCAGCGTGTGCAGGAAATCGATGACGTCGAAGTCGGCCACCAGTGTGTCGGCCAGGCTCACGAATGTGCTCGCGAGGAGTTGTTCCCGGCTCGTCATGAGCCCACCGCCTGTGTCTCGTCGGGTCATGGCCGATCGCGCCCAGTGGTGGTGCCGGGCTCCGTGGTGCCGGACTCGCTGTCGTCGAAGGACACGCGCCGGTCGACCACATCGGCGGCGACGGCCGACACCGTCCGCCCCGTAGCGTACGCGTGCGCCCGAAGCCGCAGCAGTGCCTCGGCGAGGCTGACACCGAGTTGGATCGTGATCATCCCCGTCGCCTGGTGGACCACGGCCTGGCTGTCGATCGGCCCGGTCAGGGCGGCGTTCACACCACCGTGCTCGTCGGGGTCCTGCAGGTGCAGCACCATGACGGTGGCCGCGTCGGCGAACGCCAGCGCGTCGGCGAGTTCGGTGCTGTCGAGCGGTCCCGGGGTGTCGCGGTAGAGGTCCAGGACACCGACCCGGATGGCGCCGACCCGCAGCGGGAAAGCGAAGATGGCCCGCACGCCCGCGTCGAGTACGGCGGCCCCGAACCGGGGCCACCTCCCCGACCCGGCCGAACCGACCGCGCCGAGGTCCGGTCGCAGCACCGGGCGACCACTGCCGGAGGCCTCCACGCAGGGCCCCTCCCCGAGGGCGAACTGCAGTTCCTCCAGTTGACGGGCCCGGTCGTCGGTGGCCGCGAGCACTACGCCGCTGGGCCCGTCGGCGGTCATCAGCGCCACCCCGGCACCACTGACTGACAACGCCGAGAGGCATTCCGCGCACAACCTGGCGGGCAGCGCGTCCTCCTCACCGCCGGGGGCGGTAATCACCGACAGGATCTCGGCCACTCGGGGATTGCGCATCGTTATCCGGCCGGGCCGCCGCCCAGACACCGCAGAGCCTGGGGGAGGTCCGGGTGGAGGTCGAACACGCGGTCCAGTCCGGTGATGGTCAGTGGCCGCAGCACGGGGCGGCTGTGGGCGACCACGCAGAGCTTGATTCCCGCCGCCGTCGCCGCGTCGCCCGCGGTGGTCAGGACGGTGAGTCCGGCCGCTCCGAGGAAACCCACGTCGGTGAGGTCGATGACCAGGCCTGAGCAGGGGGGCCGCAGGTGGGCGAGCAGGGATTCCCGCAGCAGCGGGCTGGTGCACAGGTCCACCTCACCGCGTGCCGCGATCACCACCGCGCTGGGCGGGACCGGACGCGCGGTGACGGTCAGGATTTCCTTGCCTGGGCGTCGGCCAGTCAGGACAGCGGCGGGAGGCGGACCAGTCGGCGCGGGCGGGAGGGCGGCGGTGGTCGGCGCCGTAGTCAAGAGACTGTCCTGTTCGGACGGCGTGGGAGAACGACATCTGACGCGCGCCCACGGACCCGGTCGATCAGCAGGTCGGCTTCCGCCGCGGTGAACAGACCCAACCCGGCGGCGCGCAGGATGGCCGCGACCGTGCTCTGATGAGGTTCCGCGATTCCCGCGACCGACGTGGAGCCGTGGGTGACGTCGAGCTGTGCCATGGGAGTTCCCTCGGTTGACTGGCGTCACACCGGGGTCCAGGGCGCTTGTCTGATGACTCTACGCGCTCCGCGGGGGTATGGACCAACTTCCGGGGAATTGTTCTTGCCGTTCAACCGGGTCCACGGCAGGTCAGCCCGCCCGGCGGCGGGTCCTCGGCTGGGGAACCGGCAGCGCCCGCCGGTCGACTTTCCCGTTTGCCGTGGCCGGTAGCGCCGCCAGGGCCACATACCGCAGTGGCACCATGTGGTCCGGCAGGTGTTCGCCCAAGTGGGCCCGCAAGGCGAGGTCGTCGCACGCGGCATCCGGTTCGGGGACCACATAGGCCACCAAGGCCGGTGTGGTGCCGAGGTCGGTGCGCAGGACCACCACCGAGTTCGCCACCAGCGGGTGCCGGTTGAGCACGGACTCGATCTCGCTCAGCTCCACCCGCTGGCCGCGGATCTTGACCTGGGTGTCGATCCGCCCGACATAGTTGAGGTGTCCGGCGGGTGACCACCAGACCAGGTCGCCGGTCCGGTAGACCCGCTCCGCGGTCCCCGACACCTCGACCCGCACGAACCGGTCCGCTGTCAGGTCCGGTCTGCCCGCGTAGCCGCGGGCCAGGCAGTGCCCGCCGAGGACGAGTTCGCCCGGGGCGCCCAGCGGGGCCAGGTCGCCGTCGGCGTCGAGGACGTAGGTCGCGACGTTGGTGATCGGCCTGCCGATGGGGACGCCGCTGTCCGGCTCGGGCTTGCGGCACGCCCACGCGGTGACGTCGATCGCCGCCTCCGTGGGGCCGTAGAGGTTGTGCACCTCCACGTCCGGCAGGGACTCGGTCAGCTTGTTCACGACCTTCGGCGGCAGCGCCTCGCCGCTGCAGATCACTCGGTGCAGACTGGCGCACCGGCTCACGTCGTCCTCGCCGACGAACAGGGACAGCATCGACGGTACGAAGTGGACAGTCGTGACGCCCTCGCGCTCGATCAGGTCGACCAGTTCGCGCGGGTCGCGGTGGGCCTGCGCGGGCGCCACCACCAGCCGCGCGCCCGCGGCGAAGGCCCACAGCAGCTCCCACACCGACACGTCGAACGTGTACGGCGTCTTGTGCAGGACCACGTCGTCGGGCCGCAGGCGGTACTCGTCCTGCATCCACGCCAGTCGGTTGGCCAGGCTCAGGTGCGTCATCTGCACCCCCTTGGGCTGCCCGGTCGACCCCGAGGTGAAGATGACGTACGACAGGCCATCGACGACCGAGGCAGGTGCCTGATAGTCCTGCCAGGCAACGGGTTCAGCCCCCGCGGTGAGCGGCCGGACCGGGACCCGGTGCCCCTCGAACAGCGGTGCGGCCTCAGCGCTGACCAGCACCAGCGCCGCGTCGGCGACGTCGAGCATGACGTCGAGCCGGGCGCGCGGGTGCGTCGGGTCCAGCGGCAGGTAGGCCGCGCCCGCCAGCAGGATGCCCAGCACGGCGACCACCATGTCGGCGCTGCGCTCGGTGCACAGGCCGACCACCGACCCCGGCCCGACGCCGTCGGCGCGCAGCCTGCCGGCGACCCGGGAGGCGTCGTCGAGGAGCTGTCGGTACGTCCGGTCGACGCCGTCGCCGCGCAGGGCGAGCCGGTCGGGCGTGCGGGCGGCCTGGCGGCAGATCAGCTCGTGCACGGGGATCCGCGGCGCCGCGGTGGGCGGCGGGTTGAAGCTGAGCAGGAGTTTGCGCTCGGTCGGGCCGACCACCGCGGCCCGCCGCACCGGCAGGCCGGCGTCCAGGGACTGCAGCAGCGTCTCCAGTCGCTCGGTCGTGTGGTCCGCGCCCACCCAGTCGAATCCGAACGACAGCGTGACCGGGCCGAAGTCGGCCACCGTGGCGCCCTCGACCGGGCCGGTGACGCCCACGACGACGTCGGCCCGTCCCGGTGACCTCGGCGCGCTGCGGACCTGGGACACCACGCCGGACAGCGTGCTGTCCGGTCCCACCGCGACGGTGACCGTGCCGTCGGGCAGCGCGACACCGACCGCGTCGAGCCCCTCCAGGCGGTGCACCAGCACGGCCGCCACGGCAGCGGCGGTGTCGAGATCGATCCTGGTCATCCCTCTAGTCCTTCCGCGATCTGGGCGGCGAGTGCCCGGGGAGTCGGCGCCGCGCTGAGCTCCGCGACCGACACGGTGACGCCGAATTTGCGCTGGGTCTGGGACACCATCCGGATGAACAGCAGCGACTCGCCGCCCACCTCGAAGAAGCTGGTGTCCGCGGTGACGTCGGCGCTGCCGAGCAGGGACCGCCACTGGGCGATGATCTTGTCGAGCACCGAGTCGGCCTCTTCCGCCGCCTCGACAACCGCGGTCACGGGAGCGGGCTCGACGTCGAGCCAGTGCCGGGTCCGGGCGAACGGGTACGTGGGCAGCGTGACCCGACTGTGGGTTCGGCCGGTGCGTGTCGCCTCCCAGTCCATCGCGACGCCGAGCGACCAGAGCGTGCCCGCGCCCGCGAGGACGTCGCAGCCGCCTTCCCGCGCGGTGCGGCGCGGTTGCAGGGACACGACGGCTTTGCCGCCCGCTTCAGGGATCTGGCGCGTCATCCCGGACAGTGCGGTGCCGGGCCCGACCTCGACGAACACCACGTTCGCCAGGTCGGCCGCGGCGAGCACCGCGTCGCGGAACCGCACTGGGCTGCGCAGCTGCCCCTGCCAGTACGCGCTGTCGCGCGCCTGGCCACGCGGCAGCGTCGCGCCGTCGACGCTGCTGATCACCTCGCAGGTCCGCGGCCGGTGCGCGACCGTGGCCGCTTCCCGACCGAGATCGGCGGCGGCGTCGGCCATCATCCGCGAGTGGAACGCCCGGCGGGCGGGCATCGTGCGGTGGGCGACGCCTGCCGCGTCGAGCCGCGAGCGCAGCGCGTCCAGCGCGGGCACCGGGCCCGCCACGACGGTGACCTCCGGCGCGTTGACCGCGGCGACGTCGAGGTCGGGCAGGTCGGCGAGCCGTGCCCAGACCTCTGCCTCGCCCGCCATGACGACGACCATGCCGCCCTCCGGGGCGTCCTGCATGAGCTGCCCGCGCGCGGCGACGAGCCGCAGGGCGTCGTCGAGGTCGAGTTCGCCCGCCAGGGCAGCGGCGGCGAACTCGCCGACGGAGTGGCCGATGAGCGCTGAGGGGCGGATGCCCCAGGAGAGCAGCAGCCTGCCCAGGGCGTATTCGTGCAGCACCAACGCGGGCTGGGTGATGTCGGTGCGGTGGATCAGGCCGTCGGGGTCGTCGCGCAGGAGCACGTCGCGCAGGTCGACGCCGATCAGGTCGCGTAGCTGCTCCGCGCCCCGGTCGATGTCCGCGGCGAAGGACGGGTACCGCTCGTAGGCCCCGCGGGCCATGCCGGGGGATTCGGCGCCCTGTCCGGGAAGCAGGAAGACGATCTTCGGGCGGCGCAGCTGTTCGCGTCCGCCCGCCCGGCCCAGCCGCGCCAGCGCCGTGGGGACGTCGATGGCGGGCACGGCCAGTCGGTGCGCGAAGTGTCGGCGGTGTGACTGCAGCGTCATCGCCACGTCGTGCGGGTCGAGGTCGGGCCGCTCGCGCAGGTGCGCGGCGAGCCGGTCGGCCGCCTCGCGCAAGGCTTCGGGGGTGCGTGCCGAGAGGGTCAGCACCGCTTCCGCCGGAGCGGCCTCAGCTGCCGGTTTCGCCGCGGGCACGTGCTCTTCGAGCACGACATGGGCGTTCGTGCCGCCGAGACCGAACGAGCTGACGCCCGCTCGGCGCGGGTGTCCCTCGGCGGGCTCCCACGCCCGGCCGACCGGGTCGACGGTGAACGGGGTCGACCCGTCGAGCAGTTCCGGGCGCGCCTGCTTCAGCGCCGCCAGCGGCGGGATCTGCCCGTGGCGCAAGGCAAGCGCCGCCTTGATCAGGCCCGCCACACCCGCCGCCGCGTCCAGGTGGCCGATGTTGGCCTTGACCGAGCCCAGCGAGCACGGCCGCGAACCACGCGTGAAGACCTCGCGCAGCGCGGAGAGCTCGATAGCGTCGCCCATCTCGGTGGCCGTGCCGTGCGCCTCGAGGTACCCGACTGTCGCCGGGTCGACGCCCGCGTCCTGGTAGGCCCGGGTGAGCACGTCGATCTGGCCGGTGATGCCCGGCGCGGTGTACCCGACCTTCGCCCCGCCGTCGTTGTTGATCGCCGAGCCCTTGATCACCGCGTACACGGTGTCGCCGTCGCGGTAGGCGTCCTCGGCGCGCTTGAGCGCGACCATCGCGACGCCGTTGCCGGGGACGGTGCCCTCGGCGTCGGCGTCGAACGGGCGGCAGGAGCCGTCGGGGGAGGTGATTCCCTTGGTCTCGTAGAGGTACCCGGCCTGCTGCGGCACCGCGACGCACGCCCCGCCCGCCAGCGCGATGTCGGAATCACCCGCGCGCAGGCTCTGGCAGGCCAGGTGCACCGCGACCAGGGAGGTGGAGCAGGCGGTCTGGACCGTGATCGCGGGGCCGCCGAGGTTGAGCCGGTAGGCGACCTTCGCCGCCAGGTGGTCCTTCTCGTTGCCCAGCACCACCGACAGCAGGCCGTGCGTGTCCACCACCTCCGGGCGGGCCAGCACCTGGTTGAGCAGGTAGTAGTTGAACCCGGCGCCCGCGAACACCCCGACCCGGCCGAACGGGTTCTCGGTGGTGAGGTTGCCCGACTCCAGGGCCTCCCAGGCGGTCTGCAGCAGCAGCCGGTGCTGCGGGTCCATGATCGCCGCCTCTTTCGGCGTGATGCCGAAGAAGTCCGCGTCGAACAGGTCCGGGTCGGTGATCGTCCCGCGCGCGGCCACGTACGCCGGGTCGTCGAGCTGGGTCTCCGGCACCCCGGCCGCGAGGAGTTCGCCGCGGGTGAGGTCGGTGATCGTGACCCGCCCGGAGACGATGTTCGACCAGTACTCGGCCACGGTCGCGGCGCCGGGGAACCGGCCCGCCATCCCGATGATCGCGATGTCGTGTGTCATGAGGCCCCCTCTGCCTGCCGCGCGTGCAACTGCGCGGCGAGCGCCTGCACGGTCGGGAATCGGTACATGTCGGTCATCGGGATCGGCGCCCCGCCGAGCCGCTTCTGGATCAGCTTGCGGGCCACCGCGAGGCTGAGGCTGTCGCCGCCGACCTCGAAGAACACCTCGTCGAAGTCGAAGTCGTCGGTCCCCAGGGCCTCCGCCCAGGCGGCGGCGACCAGGTCCTCGACCTCGGCCAGGGACGCGGTCCGGGCAGGTGGCGGCGCCACCGGGTCCGGCGTGGACGTGTGGGCGGCGAGCGCGCGCAGGTCGACTTTTCCGTTGCGGTCCAAGGGGAACTCGTCGACGGTGAACCAGCGCTGCGGTCGGGCGTAGGCGGCGAGTTCGGCTTCCACCGCCGGTCGCGCCGCGGGCAGCGGGTCCGCGTCGGGCGCGGCCTTGACCGCCGCGCACAGGCGCTCCCCGGCGAGGAACACGACCGCGTCGAGCACCCCCGGCTGCGCCTTGATCCGGCTCTCGACGTCGACCAGTTCGATCCGGTGGCCCGCGATCTTGACCTGCCGGTCGTTGCGGCCCAGGAAGCGCAGCGTGCCGTCCGCGCCCCAGCGCACCAGGTCGCCGGTGCGGTAGACGCGCCTGCCGAGCCCGGGGTGCGCGCCGAACGCCGCAGCGGTGCGGCCGGGGTCGTCGAGGTACCCGTCGGCGAGGCCTTCGCCCGCCGCCTGCAGTTCACCGATCGCCCCGCGCGGGGCCAGGCGCCCGCTCGGGTCCACGACGTGGATCTCGGTGCCGTGGACGGGGCGCCCGATCGGCAGCGGGTCCGGCACACCCGCCGCACTGTCCACATGGAACGTGGAGGTGAACGTGGTGTTCTCGGTGGGGCCGTACCCGTTGGTGACGCGCAGGCCGGGGCAGTGCTCCAGCACCTTGCGCACGTGGACGGGCGAGACGACACCGCCGCCGGTGAACAGCTGCCGCAGGCCGCGGAAGGCGTCCGGCCGGTGGTCGGCGACGAGGTGGAAGAAGCCGGACGTCAGCCAGGCGTGGGTGACCGGTTCGGTGCGCAGGAACTCGGTGAGGTCCAGCGGGGTCGGGTCACCGGCGGGGTACACGCTGACGGAGTCGCCTTTAGCCAGCGGCACCAGCAGTTCCAGGGTGGACGCGTCGAAGGCGAGCGGCGCCAGGCGCAGCATCCGCGTGCCCGCGCCATCGGCGAACAGGTCCGGGTCGGCGGCCAGCCGCAGCACCGCGCGGTGCGAGACCACGACGCCTTTGGGGACACCGGTCGAGCCGGAGGTGAACGAGACGTACGCCGCCCGGCTCGGGTCCGGGATGATCGCGGGCAGGTCCGGGGTGGTCGTGTGGCGTGGGTTCGGTACCGGAGCGCCGGCAGCTGTCGCGAGGGCACATTCGGGAATGCCTGGCCAGTGCGCGGACGCGCCGCCGATCCGGGCGCGTGGCGTCGCGGCGGCGGCGAGGTGCTCGCGCCACTGCGCGGTGGCCGAGCGGTCCACGGCCACGTAGGCCGCGCCCAGCCGCAGGATCGCCAGCACCGCCACCGCCTCCGCGGCCGAGCGGTCCACCTCGAGCAGCACCCGGTCACCCGGGCCGACCCCGGCCGCGTGCAGCGCCGCTGCCTGGGCCAAGGCCTGCTGATGCATCTCCCGGTAGGTGAGGGTGCGGCGGTTGTCGGTGACGGCGGGGGCGTCCGGGGTGGTCTCGGCGTGCCGTTCGAAGGCGCTCCAGAGGTCGTCCGAGGTGTCGAAACTCCCGCCGACGCCCAACGCCCGCAGGTGCCGCGACTGGCAGGCGGACAGGCCGGTGACGGTCCCCAGCGGCGCGTCGGGGTCGCGGGCGAGGTCGATCAGCACCGCCCGCAGCGACTCGGCCAGCTCGCCCGCGTCGGTCGCGGCCAGCACCGACGTCGCGTACTCCAGGGCCAGCCGCGGTCGCGGGCCCCACGACTGCAGGTACAGCAGCGCGTCGAACACGCTGCCGTGGCAGTGGCCCTCATGCACCCGCCACGGCTTGCCCTGGGCGGTGAGCGAGTCGGGGACCAGTTCGTGGTGCGCGGCGAAACCCAGCTGTGCCAACGGGTTGCGCCCAGCGTCACCGGTCAGGCCCAGTTCGGCGACGACCTGCTCGAACGGCAGGTCCGAGTCGGCGACGGCGTCGGCGACCGCGGCACCGGTGGCCCGCAGGTAGGCCCCCACGGGCAGGTTGTCGTCGGTGCGGCACCGCACCGGCACGACCCGCGTGCACAGCCCGACAATGCGGTCCATGCCCGCCTCGAACCGCCCGGACGCGGGCATCCCCAGCACGAGGTCGGATACGCCGGCCCGGCGGGACACCGCGAGCGCCCACGCCGCCATGAGCACCGTCGTGACCGTCACCCGGCCGCGGCGGGCCAACGTCTCGGTGGCCTCGGTCGCCTCGGCGGACAGCTCGAACATCAGCCGGGCGCCGCGGCCGTCGGCCTCGGTGAGCGGCGGGAGGTCGGTCGGCAGGTCCAGCGAGGTCGGCGCGCCGTCGAGCCGCGCGGTGACCCGGGACATCGCCGCCGCCAGCGCGCCGGACGCCGCACCCGCGGCCAGCCGTGACCCGATCCAGTCCGGCGCGGGCGCGTTGCCCGCGCCTGCACCCTGGTAGAGCTCGACGAAGTCGCGCCACAGCACCCCGATGCTCCACCCGTCGACCAGGACATGGTGCACCAGCACGGTCAGCAGGCTCCGATCGCCCGCGCTGGTGAGAGCGAACACCACCGGCGGCTGCTCGAACGGGCGCAGCAGCTTGCCGCTCTCACGGCCGTAAAGGTCGTGCACGGTGCGGACGTCGGCCGCGGGCAGCGTCTGCAGGAGCAGCCGCGGCTGGTGCGGGGCGGGCAGCACGACCCGGTCGACGCCGTTCGCGCCCTGGGTGAACAGGGTGCGCAGGGACTCGTGTCGGGCGGCGAGCGCGCCCAGTGCCTCGCGGGTGCGGGCGAGATCCAGCGGCCCATCCGGGTCGAGGGTGAACATCAGGTGATACGGCTGGTCCTGCTCCAGCACGTGCGCCGCCAGCATCGCCTTCTGGCCCGGCAGCAGCGCCCGGTGGCTCGGACCCCGCGTCGGGTCGGCGGGCAGCGGCGCGGACTCGACGAACACACCGGCGCCACGCAGTGCCTCGGCGAGCGGGCGGGCCGACAGCACCGCGGCGATGTCGGCGTCGCGGCCCAGCCGGCATTGGCCCGCCGAGACCAGGCCGATGGCCTGCAGCGACGTGCCACCCAGGGCCACGAACGACTCCGTGGCGACGGCGGCGGGAACCTCGGCCTCGGGAAGGCCGAGGATCTCGGCGACCAGCGGCAGCCAGGCCGTGAGCTGGTCGTCTGCTCTGGGGGTGGCCGTCTCGGCCGCGACTGTGATCGACATCAGGCTTCGGACACCATCTCGGTTCGGGCCGCGTCGGGCTGGTCGGGCGGGGACTGCCGGGCGATCTCGCGCAGGTCGGCGAAGACCGGGTTCTCCAGCACGTGGCCGAACATCACCGCGAGGTTGAGCTCCTGGCGGATCAGCGTGCTCAGCCGCAGCGCGCTCAGCGAGTGGCCGCCGAAGTCGAAGAAGTCGTCGTGGTCCTCGACGCTGTCGACGCCGAGCACCTCCATCCACAGCTGCTCGAACTGTGCTTCCCAGTCGGCGGTTTTGGTGTCCTGCATCAGCTTTGCCTCTCTGTGGTGGTCGCGCCGGGCGCGTCGAAGTAGTGCCGGGTGGCCGCGAACGGGTAGGTGGGAACGGGCACACGCCCGCGTCCGGCGTCGTGTGCCGGATCCCAGTCCCCGCCGAATCCGAGTTCCCAGAGCGCGCCGACGGCGGTCAGGAACCGGGCGTTGCGGTCGGTCGGGGTCGCCGCGGGCCCGCCGGGCAGGTGCGCGGTGACGGCGGTCCCGATCTCGACCCACGCCGCGGGTGCGAGCCGGGCGACGGTCCGCGAGACCATGTCCCCGGTGGGTTCGGCGAGCAGGGCGCGCCAGAAGTCGGGGTCGAGTGCTTCGTCGTCGGTCAGTTCCGCACCGGTGACCGGGGAGTACACCGGGAGCTGGGGCGTTCGCGGCCGGATCCAGTTGTCCGGCAGGGTCGCGGCGACCAGGCCGAGCCCTTCTGACACGGTGAGCACCTCCGCCGCGCACGCGGCGGCGATCGCGCCGACGCCGTGCCCGATCACCGCGTCCGGGCGCACACCGCGGCCGCGCAGGGCGGCGGCGAGTCCGGCCGCGGCGAGGAACCGTTCGCTGCGTGGGTCGACCGTGGCACCGGCCGCCCGCAGCTCGCCGACGCCCTGGTCGATGACCGCGCGGTACACCGGGTCCGCGTCGTAGTTGGGCCGGTTGCCCGTCAGCTCACCGTCGGCGGTCAGCGCGAACACCAGGCCGCGGGCGCTGCCCGCCCGAACCGGCGTGCGGTCCGCGTCCGTGCCGGTGACGAAAGCCGCGCGGTACGGCAGCACCGCCCGCCCGGTCCGCAGCGTGTAGGCGACGTCGGCGAGCTGGTGGTCCTCGCTGCCCGCGACGAATTCCCTGACCCGAGCCAGGCTTTCCTTCGCCGCGGCCTCGGTCTTCGCCGAGACGAGGATCAACTCGGCGCACCGCCGCCGTCGCACCGGTCTCGGCGGCGGGGCCTCCTCCATCACCACGTGGGCGTTGGTCCCACCGATGCCGAACGCGCTGACGCCGCCACGGCGGACACCGTCGATCGGCTCCCACGGCCGGGCCGCGGCGGGCACCGAGAACACCGAGTCCTCCAGCTTGAGCGCCGGATTGGGTGACTCGAAGTGCGCGACCGGCGGCACCGTCCGGTGCGTGAGCGCCAGCGCCATCTTGATCACGCCGACCACCCCCGCGGCGGTGTCGAGGTGCCCGACGACCGACTTGAGCGCGGTCAGCGCGCACGGCGCCCGGTCCGCCCGGTCGGTGTCGAACACCTGGCGCAGCGCGGCCACCTCGATCGGGTCGCCCAGCGCGGTCCCGGTCCCGTGCGTCTCGATCACGCCGATGGTGTCCGGGTCGACCTCGGCCACGTCGAGCGCGGCGGCGATCACCGCGGCCTGTCCCGATGGGCCGGGCGCGGTGAACCCGGCTTTGCGGGCGCCGTCGTTGTTGACCGCCGAACCGGCGATCACCGCGTGGATGGTGTCGTTGTCCCGCAGGGCGTCTTCCAGGCGCTTGAGCACGACCATGCCCGCGCCGTCGGCGGGCACCGTGCCCCCGGCCCGGCTGTCGAAGGTCCGGCAGCGGCCGTCGGGGGAGAAGATCCCACCAGGCTCGTGCAGATGCCCCCGCCGGGTCGGCGGCGCCACGGTCGCCCCGCCCGCGAGGGCGACGTCGGCCTCATAGGTGAGCAGGCTCTGCGCCGCCAGGTGCACCGCGACCAGCGAGGTCGAACACGCGCTCTGCAGCACGATGCCGGGCCCCTGCAGGTTGAGTTTGTAGCCGATGCGGGTGGCCGCGAAGTCCTTGTCGCTGGAGATGACCAGCTGCAACCCGCCTGCCGCCTTGAGCGCGCGCTCGTTGGGCCACAGGTTGTCCAGCAGGTAGACGTTCATCCCGGTGCCCGCGTAGACCGCGGTCCGGTTGCCGTCCTGGGCGATGGGGGAGTACCCGGCGTGCTCCAACGCACCCCAGGCGCACTCCAGCAGGACACGCTGCTGCGGGTCCATCAGCGCGCAGTCCTGCGGGGAGTAGCTGAACAGGCGCCCGTCGAAACAGTCCGCGTCGCGGATGATCCCGCGGGCGGGCACGAAGTTGGGCTGGTCCACGGTCTCGGCCGGGACACCCCAGCCGATCAGCTCGTCGCGCTCG
Source organism: Actinokineospora alba (assembly GCF_004362515.1). Lineage (NCBI taxonomy): Bacteria > Bacillati > Actinomycetota > Actinomycetes > Pseudonocardiales > Pseudonocardiaceae > Actinokineospora > Actinokineospora alba. The sequence continues at coordinate 5,405,536 of NZ_SNXU01000001.1, forward strand.
AAGAAGCTGATCGAGTCCACACCCTGCTCGACGTTGCGCCAGAACAGGTCCAGGTCCCGCTCGGCGCCCGGCACGCGCACCGCCATCCCGACGATCGCGATCCGGCCCGACTCCACCGACTCAGCCATGGTCGCCACCGCCGCTCCGCCTGCGCCGCTCGGCGAGCAACACGCGGCCCGCGCGGCGCTCCTTGACGTGCACCTGGGGCAGCGTGGCCGCCGCGGGCTGGAACTGGGCGGCGCACGCCGCCACCGTCCCGGATCGGAAAAGATCGGTCACCGAGATCTCCAGTCCTTCCCTGGCCATCCGCTCCTGCATGGTGATCAGGGCGAAGCTGTGCCCGCCCAGGTCGAAGAAGTTGTCGTGCAGCCCGACGTCGGGGTTGCCAAGCACGTCCACCCAGATCCGCCGGATGCGTTCCTCCAGCGAGGTTCCCGCGGAGAGGGCCGCCCGCGGCGCGGGCACGACCGTCTCGGCCAGCAGCCTGCGCGTGTCGACCTTGCCGTGCGCGGTCAGCGGGATCGCCGCCACGACGGCGATGCGCGACGGGACCATGTAGCCGGGCAGCAGGGTGCGGACATGGGCGCGCAGCTCGCGGTCGGCGTCGGTGCCGAGGTCGCCGGAGACGAACGCCACGAGGGTGTCGCCCTCGGCGGCCACCGCGCAAGACCGGACCCGGGGGTGACTCAGGAACGCCCGCTCCACCTCGTCGCACTCGACCCGGTGGCCGCGGACCTGCACCTGGGTGTCGTTGCGTCCCAGGTAGACCAGGTTCCCGTCGGTGCCCCACTTCACCACGTCGCCGGTCTTGTAGACGACACCGTCGCCGAACGGGTCGGGCAGGAACCGCTCGGCCGTCAGCTCGGGGTTGCCCAGGTAGCCCTTGGCGACCAGCGGCCCGCCGATGTACAGCTCGCCCGCCACGTTGACCCCGACCGGGGTTCGCCGCTCATCGAGCACGTAGCAGCGGCCCGACGGCAGGGCGACGCCGATGTTGCCCTGCCGCACCTGGGACAGCTCCGCCGCGGGCACCTCGGCGATCGTGACGTGGATCGTGCCCTCGGTGATGCCGTACATGTTGACGAACACCGTGTCGAGCCACGGCGCCGACGAGGTCAGCGACGCCAGGCGCGACCAGCTCAGCGCCTCCCCGCCCAGCACCACGTACCGCGGCGGGGAGGACTCGCCCAGGCCGAGGAACGGCGGGAGGACCCGGTAGAGCGAGCCCGGGGTCTGGCTGAGCACGGAGACCCGCTCGTCGCGGACCAGCCGGGCGAGCCGCGCGGGGTCCACCAGGTCGGGCTGCTCGGCGATCACCAGCCGGGCGCCGGTCGTCAGCGCGCCCCACACCTCCCAGACGGAGAAGTCGAACGCGAACGAGTGCGCGCACAGCCACACGTCGTCGGCCGAGGTGTCCAGGCCCGCCGGGGTCGGATCGAACAGCGCGCTCACCCCGGCATGGCCGACCATGACGCCCTTGGGGACACCGGTCGACCCGGAGGTGTAGATGACGTAGGCGAGGTCAGCGGCTTCCGGGAAGGCTTGGGGGACAAGCGAATCCCCGTCGGCGGTGAACACGTCGAGCACAGTGCCCGCGGTGAGCTGCTCGGCCAGGTCGACGGTGTCGGGCTCGGCCAGCATGACCGGGGTCGACGCGCTGCCCGCGATGAGGTCGAGGCGCTGCCGCGGGTACTCGGGGTCGAGCGGGACGTAGGCGCCGCCTGCCTTCCAGATCCCCAGGATGGCGGCGACGACGGCGGGGGAGCGGCGCAGCAGCAGGCCCACCAGGTCGCCTTTGGCCACCCCGGCGGCGGCCAGGCCAGCGGCGACCCGGTCCGACCAGCGGTCCAACTCGCCGTAGGACAGGTCGCGGCCCTGGTGCCGGATTGCCACGCCGGCCGGGTTGCTCTGGGCCTGCTCCACGAACCGTGCCAGGACCGAAGGGTGGCCGGTGCTCACGGGCGGGTAGGTGGTCAGCTGGGCGCGCTCGTCGGCGCCGACCATGCTCGGCTCGGCTTCTTCGTCCACAATGGAGGTGAGGAACGTCAGGTAGTGGTCCAGCAGGGTCGTCGCGGTTGACGGGTCGAACAGCTCGGTGCTGAACTCCGCGCGCAGGAACGGGATGTCGGTCGAGACGTCGAGGGTCACGCCGAGGTCGAACTTCGCCGCCTCGATCTCGACGTCGACCTCGGTGAGCTTCACCCCGTCGAGGTCGGGGAAGGCGAACGGGAAGTTCTGCACGGTGAGCGCGGTCTGGAACAGCGGCGCGTGGCTCAGCTCCCGCTCCCCGGCGGTGGCGTGCACGATCTGCTCGAAGGGCACGGACTGCCAGGAGAAGGCGGACAGCGACGCGGTGCGCGCCCGGTGCACCAGCTCGGTGAACGTCGGCGCGCCGGACAGGTCGATCCGCACCGGCAGGGTGTTGACCAGGCAGCCGACGAGGGCGTCCTCGCCCTCCTCCATCCGGTTGGCGACCGGGACGCCGATGACGACGTCGTCCTGGCCGGTGTAGCGCGACAGCACCGAGGCGTAGGCCGCCAGGCTGACGGTGAACAGCGTGGTGCCGTGGCGCTTGGCCCAGCCGGTGAGCCGGTCGACCAGGTCGGTGTCGACCCGCCGGCGGACGACCGCGCCCGCGCAGCCCAGCACGCTGGGGCGGGGGAAGTCGGTGGGCAGCGCGAGCTTCGGCGCGCCGTTGAGTTCCTTGCGCCAGAAGGAAAGTCCGGCCCGGTTGTCCTCCCACTCGGCGCGCTGGGCCTGCGAGTACCGAAGGTAGGACTCCGCTTCGCCGGGGTACTGGGCGCCCTCGGCGCCCGCCGTGATGGCGTTGTACTCCGCGGCGAGGTCGTTGAGTACCAGGCCGACCGACCAGCCGTCGCACGCGATGTGGTGAATGAGGACGACAAGCGCGTGCTCGTCCGGGCCCCAGCTGCGGATCCAGGCGCGCAGCAGCGGCCCGGTGCCCAGCGTGAAGGGCTTGGCCGACTCGGCCGCCACCAGCTCGCGCAACTGCTCGTCCTGGCTGTCCTGGTCGGTCCACGCCACTGCGCTGACGTCGATGTCCGGTTCCGCGTTCGGCTGGATGTGCTGGTGCAGCACGCCTTCGGCGACCTGGTACGTGGTGCGCAGCGAGTCGTGCCGGGCCACCACGCGCCGCAGCGCGTCGGTCAGTGCCGTGACCCGCAGCTCGCCCTCGACGCGCAGCGCGAAGGCCACGACGTACGCCGGGTTGCCGGGTTGCAGCTCGTTGAGGAAGTAGAGCCGTTCTTGTGCGAACGACGCGCGACCGGTGAGGACCATAGGTCAATCATGTGAGCGGGGCACTCCCGTCGAACAGGTCATTCATCTCCGGGACATCCGGGAAACTCTCCCCGTTCACCGGGAATACTTGTGGCCGAACAAAAGCAACCCGGGTGGCGCCGAAGTCATCGGCGCCACCCGGGCTCTTGGGTGAGGTAGTTCAGCCGTACAGACGGATTCAGTCGGACTCAGGCGGACACTGTGGACAGTTCCGCGGGCTCGGGACTCGACGCCGCCAGCTTGCGTTCGCTGCGCCGCGCGGCCGGGGCGATGAGGGCCGACGCGACGAGCACGACGGCGGCGATGGCCACCCAGCCCCAGAAGCCGAACGCGATGACGATGCCGGAGAGAATCGCCGGGCCGATGATGTTCTGGCTGATCACATGCAGGTCGAACGCGCCAAGGTACTCACCCTGGGCGTGTTCGGGGGCCAGGCCGAAGCCCAGGCCCCAGGCCGAGGCCGACTGCATGATCTCGGCGACCGAGAGCACCAGCACCGCGGCGATGATGGCGCCCGACACGAGAATGACGTTGCTGTTCAAAGCGGTCACGGCCACCGTGAGGCAGCCCGCCGCGAGCCAGTAGCCCGATCGTCGGGCGATGCGGGACGCGCCCAGCACCGTCTCGGCGCCCTTGCTGGCCCGGACCTGGAACAGGATCACGAAGACCGTGTTGAAGATCAGCAGCAGCGGGACGACGAAGTGCGGCATCGAGGTGCGGGTCAGCGCCCACAGCGGCAAGGTGACCAGGACGATGGTGACGTGCGAGGCGAGCACGGTCGAAACCCCGATGACACCGAGGAAAGGCAGGTCGCGCACCGCGGCGAAGCGGCGCAGTCCACTCGGGATCGGCTTGGCCTCACCCTCGGGCAGCCGGGTCACCAGCACCGCGGCGGCGATCATCAGCACCGCGGTGGTCAGCGGGATCATCACGAGCAGTCTCGGGCTCAGGGCGGCGGCCGCGGCGACCCCGATGCCGAGGCTGAAGCCGATGTTGAACACCGACCGCATCATCGCCTTGAGCCGGACCCGCTCCTCCGGTGGCACGAGCGTGCCCAGCAGCGCGCTCGTGGTCGGACTCGTGCCGTACTCGACGAAACCGACGCACATGACGAGCACGTAGAACGCGATGACGTTGTCCACCAACGAATACAGTGAGAACCCGACCGCGAGGGTGACGAACAGGATGCTCAGCAGCCTGCGCCGGTTCATTCGGTCGGCGACCATGCCGAACGCGATGGACGAGAGCAGTCCGGAGAAACCCGCGGCGGACAGGCCGAGGCCGACCTGGCCCGCGCTGAGGCCGACGTGCAGCGTGAAGTACACGACGCTGCCGCTGATGAACACGCCCTTGCCGATCGATTCGGCGAGCCGGATCGCGATCAGCTTGCGGCGCAGCGAATCAGCCGGGATGAACCGGGCGGAGAGGGTGGCGAGACGGGACAGGGGCATCGGTACACGTCCTGTGCTGAGGGAAACGGTGGAGTCAATGCTGCGGGTGCCCGCGTCCCGGCGGCAGGGTGCCGCGACACCCGAATCGGGAAGATCGCCCGACTGTCCGGGTGTGCGGCACCCGCCACCGGGAACGCGCTTCTGCTATGCGGTCAGTACTCGCCGCGGCCGAACGCGGCCAGTTCCGCGCGGTGGCCGGGGTTGCTGACGTGCGTCGCCCCGATCGGCGCGGTCACCCGGCACCACGCGTCGAGCCGCTGGACGTCGATGTCGGCCGCCGCGGCCAGTTCGTCGCGCCGCCGGACCATCTCCGCGCGGTCGAGTCCTTCCAGGACGTAGTCGACGGCGTCGAAACAGGGGTCACCCGCGCAGGCCATCGGGTCGATCGCGACCAGGCCGCGGGTGTCGTCGGTCAGCACGTTGCCCAAGTGCAAATCGCCGTGGAGCAGGACCGTGTCGGTGGGAACGGCCAGCAGTTCGTCGCGCAGCTTCCGGGACGTGGTGAGGTCGGCGCCCCGCTTGGTCGCGGAGTTGAACAGCACGTCGATCCAGTCCGCGAGCTTGCGCGGCGCGCTCGCCGGGTCGCCCGCGGAGTGCAGGTCGGTCAGGAACGCGGCGTACTCGGCGGGGGAGGGCGGCACCGGCAGCTTCTCCACCAGGGCACCGGGATGCACGGCTTCCAGGAGTACCGCCCCACGTGCGGCTTCGAACACGGCGGGCACCCGGCCGGAGGCCGCGAACTGGCGCAGCATCTCGGTTTCCTCGCCCACGGCGTACGCGTCGGGGGAGAGCTTCAGGATCGCGTCCCCGGCCGGGGACTTGCAGCTGAGCACGACCGAGGAGTTGCCGGACTTGAACTCGGCGCCGAGCCGCAAGTCCCACTCGCTGACCAGTGCCGCCACCCGGTCCGGGAGGCCGGGCACCCATCTGTGCGTCGCCTTGCCGAACCGGGGTTCCAGTCGGGCGGTGATGGCGTCGAGATCCAACAATGTGGTGACTCCTAGGAATTCGCGGCGGCGCCGGCCGGGACGCGGCCCGCCGACAGGGGATGGGAGTGGGCCTGCCCGGTGGCGGGCCGAGGGATGTCGCGCACCAGCTCCAGCGGCGCCCGGCCGCGGATCGCGGCCTTGGCCAGTTCGACGGCTTCCATCCGGCTGGCCACGTGCAGCTTGTTGAAGATGGTGGAGATGTGGTTGGCGATCGTCTTGGGAGACAGGTGAAGCTGCGCGGCGATGCCCGCGTTGCGCATGCCGGACACCATGAGCTCCAGGACGTCCTGCTCGCGGGCGGTCAGCTCGGGAAACAGGTCCTGGTTGCGGGCCGCCCGGCTGCCGATGCGGTTGATCAGCTGGTCGGCGACCCTGGGCCCGAGGACGGCGTCGCCCTGGGCGAGACCGGTGACCGCGCGGATGATGCCGCCGTCGTCGCAGCTCTTGAGCAGGTAGCCGCGGGCTCCCGCGCGCAGCGCGGCGACCACGGTGTTCTCGTCGTCGACCGCGGTGAAGACCAGGACCGCCGTCGACGGCGAGGTCCGCAGCACCTCGCGGATGGTGGCGTCGACCTGGCTGCCCGGTAACTCGGCGTCGATGACCAGCACGTCCGGTCTGTGTACCGCCGCGAGTCTCGTGACCTCCCGTGTGGTCGACGCTTCGCCCACCACGGTGATCTCCGATGACCTGGACAGCAGCGCGATCAGCCCCCGCCGAACGATCGGCTGCTCGTCGGCGAGCACGACAGTGACTCTTGCCAATTCCACATTGACCCCTCAACCCCAGCGGACCGCCCGGTCCGCATGACCGGCCCCGGATTCGAGGCCGCTGATCACTTCGCCCGCGGCGCGATCGCCCCGCTGGACTGCACCCCCACCTACCGCGCACCGGTCCGTGTCGACGGGCCAATGGGCAACAGGTTGGATATCGCGCCCTTGCTCTCGGGCGTGACGGTCCGGCCCTTCCGGCTTTCACACCACAAGACGGCCATCCGCCACCGAGGTTGCGGGCAGGACGCGCCGCCGGGCCTGGACACTCTCCGAAGTTCAGTAACGCGAACGGTTGATGCCCGGTCGTTTGTCACCATCCGGGCGTATCTCTCCATTAGAGAGGCATCTATGGCACGTTGACGGCGCCCTTGTCGGATGCTTCACTGGCCGCAAGTGTTCGTCTTAATGAACGGGGTGTAGGGGTGGACCTGGTGGGCAAAGACGCTCGCAACATCATCAAGCCCGCCGAGGCCGCCGGCTTCCGTGACTTCATCCAGCGCGACTGGGGTCCGGCTGACCGCACGCCGCGGCTGCCGGACGGTAACGCCAAGGCCTCCGCGGCGCACCGCTCGCGGCTCAGTGCCGCGCTGCCCGGGGTGCGGATCGCGGTGGCGGCGGGCAACGCTCCTGTCCGGTCGAACACCACCGACTACGGCTTCCGGCCCGACAGCGACTTCGTCTGGCTCACCGGCTGCCAGGCCGAGGGCGCTGTGCTCGTCATGCACCCGGTGCCGGGCGGGCACGACGCCGAACTGTTCCTGCGGCCCCCGAAAGGCCCCGAGAGCCCCGAGTTCTACGCCAACGCCCGCGATGGCGAACTGTGGGTGGGCCCGGCGCCCGGCTTGCTTGACTGGGCCGCCGCACTCGACCTGCCGTGTCGCCCGGTGGACGAGTTGGCGGGCGCGCTGCGCGGCCCCGCCGCGGCCACGGTCGGGGTCGACCCGCTGCTGGACGCGCTGACCTCGTCGACCTACGAGCAGGCGCTGACGCTGCGCCGGACCCTGGCCGAGCTCAAGCGGGTCAAGGACTCCTGGGAGCAAGCGCAGCTGCGCCACGCCGTGGACGCCACCGTTCGCGGGTTCGCCGACGTGGTCGGCGACCTGCCTGCCGCGATCGACGGCGGCGGCGAGCGGTGGCTGGAGAGCACCTTCCACCGGCGCTCCCGCGCCGAGGGCAACGGCCCCGGCTACGGCACCATCGTCGCCGCGGGCCCGCACGCCCCGGTGCTGCACTGGACCCGCTGCGACGGCCCGGTGCGGCCCGGCGACGTGCTGCTCATGGACGCGGGCGTCGAGGCGGACACGCTCTACACCGCCGACGTGACGCGGACCCTCCCGATCTCCGGGGAGTTCACCCCCGCCCAGCGCCAGGTGTACGACCTGGTCCACGCCGCCCACCTGGCCGCGATCGAGGAGGTCCGGCCCGGCAGGCCGTTTTCGTCGTTCTTCCACGCCGCCATGCGGGTCCTGGCCGAGGGGCTGCACGACTGGGGGATGCTCCCGGTGTCGGTGGAGGAGGCGCTGAGCCCTGACGGGCAGCACCACCGCCGGTACATCTGCTGCGGCGTCGGCCACCACGTCGGACTCGACGTGCACGACTGCGGCTCACTTCGCCCGGCGGCCTACCAGCTCGACGCCCTGGCGCCCGGCATGGCGCTCACTGTCGAACCCGGCCTGTACTTCCACCCCAACGACCTGACCGTCCCCGCTGAGCTTCGCGGCATCGGCGTCCGGATCGAGGACGACCTGCTGGTCACCGAGACCGGCGCCGAGATCCTCTCCGCGGCGCTGCCGATGTCGGCGAGCGGGATCGAGGAATGGATGGCCCGAATTTAGCTGTTCCTACGGGCGGAAAAATGCGTTCTGTTCGACTTCGGTAACCGGCTGATTCGCCGCGGGCGACAACCGTGGCCGATAGCGTGTAATCACGGGCTCGTCGGGAGTCGATCGCCGCTCTGGTGGTGAATATCTCATGGTCGACCGCGTTCGGTGTCGTGCCATTTCGTTTCTTATTTGAATACGCGAATCGGGGGTCTGCGGGTTCGAATCGACCCGCAGACCCCCGATCGGTCACGCGCTTCCGCGAGCGAGGTTGATCAGCCGGTCCAGAATGATTCCACCGGACGACCGCAAACCATTGTGCTCGAATTCGTTGGTCAGCCACGGCCGCAACCCGCGAACCTGCGCCGCCGTGTCGAGGGAGAATTCCCTCTCCACATACGGGTCGTCGGCATAGATCACCGCGGCGGTCGGGACCTCGTTCTTCGCGAGCACCTCGGCGTCGTAGAGCGCGGGCCATTCATGGTCGGCCACCAGGTTCGCGGTGTCCTTCCACGGGCGCAGATCCTGGTATTCGTCGAACATCCACGAGTACACATGCTCACCGGTGAACAGCTCCACGTCGTCCTCGAATTCCGTGGGCAACGTCCGCTCCGCCGACCACCGGGTGGCGAAGCCGTCGGCGTAGGACGATTCGTGGATCACCGCGTACAGCGGGTTGCGGCCGTCGAACGGCGTGAGCGCCAGCGCGTCGTACCGGAACGCGGTCGCGTCGACGTCGCGTTCCAGCAGGTAGTGCAGCCTTTCGGCGCCATCGCTCATGCCCAGCAGGTGGCCGAGCTGCCGGAACCGGCGCCCGGTGAGCCGGTCCCCGTTGGGCAGCCGCACATCGTCGTCGGCCAGGCGGCGGTGGATCTTCCGCACGCGCTCTGCGTCGCCCGGGTAGCGCTCGAAATACATGCGGCTGCGCAGCGCCATCTTCTCGTAGGTGGTCCGGTAGATCTCATCCGGGTGCGTGGCGATCGGCGGCAGTCCGCCGGTGAAGAACGCTTCCCGAAGACCTTCGGGAGCGGTGCTGAGATAGGCGAGCGTGGTGAATCCGCCGAACGATTGCCCGAGCACGCTCCACGGCTGTCCACCCAATTGCGCGCGAATGTGCTCGGCGTCGGCGACGATCGAGTCGGCTCGGAAGTGCGTGAGATACTCGGCCTGCTCCGCTGCTGTCCCAGCGAGCGGCGTCTGCACGGGCGTCGACAATCCCGTCCCACGCTGGTCTAAAAGCAGGATACGGTAGTCGCGAAGCGCCCGCTCCAACCATCCGGGAGTGGCCGGGTATTTCGTCGGTCGCGGCGATTCCTGCCCCGGCCCGCCCTGCAGATACACCAGATATGGGCGGTCGCGCCCGTCGGGGTCGGCGACCTCACGTGCGAACACCGTGATCGTTTCGCCGGTGGGCGTCCGGTGGTTCAACGGGACGGTGAAATGGTGCTCTGTCATCACATAGCCGGGGGTTCGCACAATGGTCATACGGCCATCCTGCCGGAAAGCGCGTGCACATTCCAATCACCCGACCAACCCCGCGGCGGGGCGTTTTCGAGTCCGCGGCAGGTCCTCACCCATCCACCAACAGCCCCCGCAGCGGACCTTGCAGCCTGCCGGACCTGCGGGACACACCGGGAAGCAGCGTGAGGCGGTGGGTCCGCGGCAGGTCTTGGGCCTCCCGGTCGGCCTGCTCGCGGGCCGTCGGGCGCCAGAGGTGGTCGACCACGTCGATGGGGTCCCCGGCCACCTCGTCGGCCGGGCGCTGCAGGTGTTCGGCCCACAGGCGCAGCCGGGTGGCCCGGATCAGCTCCGCGTCGTCGGTCGCGATGTTCACCTCGGTGTCGTTGAACAGCGAGTGCTCGTTGAGGTTGGCCGACCCGATGGTCATCCACTCGTCGTCGACGATGGCGACTTTGGCGTGCACGTAGACGGGTGCGGACTGCTCACCGTCGTGGGCGCTGATGGTGGTGGCGAGGAGGCGGTGGTTGCCGTCGTCGGCGTCGAGCAGTCTGCCGAGTTGCCCGCGGGTGGTGTCGGCGCCGTTGCTCGGCTTGCGGGGGAGCAGGAGCACGAGGCGGAAGCGGTCCTCCGGTGGGTCGCACAGCTTGTCGATGAGGACGTCGGCGATCTCCGGCGACCAGAGGAACTGGTTCTCCAGGTACACCAGCCTGCGCGCGGACCGCAGGGCCCGGAGGTAGCCGTCGAGGACGGTGAAGTCGCCCCGCGGGGCGAAGTCGTAGGTCTTGTCGGGGACCGTCCGCAGCAGTTGCGCCCTGCTGGGCCCGGCCGGGGCGCTGACCCGGGGTGCGGGCAAGTCTTCGCCCGCCACCTCGGTCCATCTTCGCCGGAAGTGCTCGGCGACATCGGCCACGATCGGCCCTTGGACCTTCACGACCACGTCGTGCCAGCCGATCGGGCGGTCGGCCGGGTGGGCGTTGCTGTCGTGCCGGTCGCCCTGCAGGGCGGTGAAGTCCAAGCCGCCGACGAACGCCGTCGAGTCGTCGATGACGAGGATTTTCTCGTGGTGGCAGTGCAGGGTTCGCTCCCGCGCGTCGAGGACGCACCGCACCTTTGTCCCTCGGGTGAACTCCTCGCGCGCGTCCCGCACCAGTTGGCGGCTCGGCTGGAACAGCGGCACCGGCGGCCCGGCCCAGAGCAGCAGCCGCACGTCCACCCGCTCCGCGGTCGAGGCGAGCAACTCGCGAAGCGGGCGCGCACCGGGTGATCGGGTCAGCCGGAAGTCCGGGCTCGCGTGCCAGTTCGCGATGTGCACGTGCGAGTCGGCCTGTTCGATCGCGGCCTGCATCCCCGCGAGGGCTTCCTCCCCGTCGACGAGCACCTCGATCCGGTTGCCGGACCGGACCGGCGCCCGCTCGCTGAACCCGCCCTGGGTGCCGGGGGAGAACACCTCCGACCAGCCGAGCGCGCGCAGCCGCCGCTGGTGGTGGGCGCACAGCAGGTGTTCCACGCCGTCGCCCAGCCGCTCGTCCACCTTGTCGATCAATGCTCGGAGAGGGGTCACCACCTCATCGCACTACAGATCCCTGGTGATCGCCGAAGTTCCACCGTCGGGCTCATGGCTCATCGAGACGACGACCTTGCCTGCCTTGGTGCGGCCCTGTTCGACGAACGCCATGGCCTCGAGTGTCCGCTCGAACGGGAAGGTCCGGTCGATGACCGGGCGGAGCGCGCCGCTGTCGTACAGGGCGGCGAGTTCGCGCAGCTGGGAGCCGTCGGCTCGCATGAAGAAGAACTCGTAGCGCACGCCCAAGGCTTTGGCCTGCTTGCGAATGGTGCGGCTGAGCGCGTTCATCGCCACACCCAGGACCGACGGAGCGCCGAGTTGCTTGGCGAATCCGGCGTCAGGTGGGCCCGCGACACCGATGGCGAGGCCGCCTGGCTTCAGGACTGTCAGCGACTTCTTGAGGTTGTCCCCGCTCAGGGAATCGAGCACCAGGTCGTAGTCGGACAGCCTGGTTGAGAAGTCTTCCTGGGTGTAGTCGAGGACAACGTCGGCGCCAAGGCTCCGAACGAGGTCCACGGTCGCAGTGTTGGTGGTCGTGGCGACGGTGGCGCCGAGGTGCTTGGCGAGTTGGATGACCGTCGAGCCGAGGCCGCCCGCCCCGGCGTGGACGAGCACCTTCTGACCCGGCTTCACTGCCGCGCGATCGACAAGGATCTGCCACGCGGCCAAGGCCACCAGCGGGACCGCGGCTGCCTCGTGGAGGGTGAGCGAGGCAGGCTTGGGCGCCACGTCGCGCTGATCGATGGCGATGAACTCCGCGAAGCCGCCGATCCGCAGGTCGCGTGGACGGGCGTAGACCTCGTCGCCGACCTGGAAGCCGCGCACGGCGGAGCCGACCCGTTTCACCACGCCTGCCACGTCGTGGCCGAGGACGAACGGCTTCCGGTACTTCAGGAGCTGCTTGAACTCGCCGTCGCGGACCATCTTGTCCAGCGGGTTGATGCTGGTGGCGCTCACCCGCACCAGGACGTCGTGGTCTCCGACGACCGGCTCGGGTACCTCGGCGGCGCGCAGCCCGTCCTTGCCGTACTTCTCGACGACGAATGCCTTCATCTCAGTCAGCCTTCTCTGGAGTGTCCAAGCAGGATATAACGAAGTTATACGGAAGGCAAGGCGGCACCCCGATCATTCCGCCAGGAACGCCAGGGCCTGTCGGACGAACTCGGCGTGGTTCTGGAAGATGCCGCCGTGGCCCGCGTCGGGATAGATCTCGAGCCGCGCGTTGGGCAGCCGCCGGGCGAGGTCGGTCGAATTGCCGGTCGGCACCATCCGGTCCTGGTCGCCGTTCGCCACGAACACCGGCTGGTGGATGCCGGACAGGTCGGCAGGCTCATGGCGCCCCCAGCCGCTGATGGCCTTCAGTTGCGCCCGGAACGATCGGGCCGAGATCGCCTTGTCGCGGTTGTTCGTGCGTTCCTTCAGTCGTTTCAGGAACGCGCGGGCATGCGACCGGCCGTTGGCTGTGCGGGTGAAGAAGAGGTAGTACTTCGCGTCGCGGAACGTCAGCGCACCCCTGGCCATGTCGGCGAGGGTGAGCGCGGTGACCTTGTCGATTCCCTTGCCGCCCGCGGGTCCGGTGCCCGCGAGGATCAGTTTGCGGACAAGGCGCGGCTCCCGCTCCGCGATCACCTGGGCGACGAAACCACCCATCGAGAGGCCGAGGAGGTCGACCTCGTCGAAGCCGAGCGCCCGGATGAATGCGACCGCGTCCTTCGCCATGGCGGCGATCGAGTCCGGCGTCGCACCCCCGGAGGCGCCGACGCCGCGGTTGTCGAAGGTGATGACCCGGCGCTTCGCGGCGATGCCATCGACGACTCTGGGGTCCCAGTTGTCCAACACGGCCGCGAGGTGGTTGAGGAAGACGACCGGCACTCCCGTGCGGGGACCGAGATCCCGGTAGGCGAACGGCGTTCCGCCGACGTCGACCGTCCGGGTGTCGACGTCCTGGTGTGGGGTGATCATCGTCATGGCTGCTCCCGGGCGGCATTGGAGGGCGTCACTCAAGTCCATTGCCAGCAGCATATAACAAAGTTATCCTCTGTGCATGAAACGAGACTTGACGGGCCGAAGGCTTGTGGTGACCGGGGCCGCACGCGGCATCGGGGCGAACGTGGCACGGTTGGCGGTCGCCCGGGGTGCACGCGTCGCGTTGATCGGTCTTGAGGCCAACCGACTGAAGGCGCTAGCCGACGAGCTGGGTCCGGCCGCGTCCTGGCGTGAAGCCGACGTCCGCGATGGCGGGTCCCTTCAGCTCGCGATCGACGAGAGCGCGGACGTGATGGGAGGCATCGACCTCTTGGTGGCGAATGCGGGAGTGGTGGCCTACGGGACCGTGCGACAGGCCGAGGACACGGCTTTCGAGCGGGTAATCGACGTAAACCTCACGGGCACTTTCCGGACCCTCAAGTACGCGACGCCGCACCTCGTGCGCAGCGGGGGACACGTGACGGTGGTGGCCTCGGCGCTCTCGTTCCTCGCCCTGCCCTCGATGTCGTCCTACGGCGCGAGCAAAGCGGGCGTCGAGATGCTCGCCCTGGCCTACCGCCAAGAGGTGGCCCACCTGGGTGTCACGGTGGGCCTGGTGCACCCCTCGTGGGTCGAGACCGATCTGGTCAAGGGCGCGGAGCGCGACATCCCCTCGTTCGTCCGGATGCGCAGTGAACTGCCGTATCCGGGCAACGTCACGACCAGTGTCGAGAAGGCGGCGGGTGCGATCGTCGACGGGCTGGCGACTCGTCGGGCCCGGGTGTACGTCCCGCGCGCGGTCGGTGCGGTGGCCTGGGCGAAGGCCGCCGCGGGCTCCGCGGTCGGGTGGCTCTGGGTGCGGCGCTTCGCCGGCAGGTGGGTGCCTACCCTCGAACGTGAGATCCAGGCGCTTGGGCGGAATGAGCAACTCGTGCCGGGTGAAGCTGAAGCGCGGTCTCGTGCGAGGTCCGAGCCCGCTCTGGATCGTCGCCAAGGCCGACCGAGAACGTGATTCCCATCGGCAGCATCACCTGCGCCACCGGGTCTTCGAAGTCGGTGAAGTGGTCGCCGAGTTCAAGGGTGACGTAACCGTGCACGAAGCTCCACAGCGCGGCGGCGGCCACCCTGGGGTCGAGCGCCTCGACCCGACCGGACTCCGCGAGCCGGGCGCACGCATCGATGACGTGCTGGTAGGCGGCTTGGAACGCGGGCGAGTGTCCACTGCGGCGAACGTCTCGGTCGGCGGTGGGGCGGTACGTCGCCCGGGTCGACAGGCCGAACATCAGGTCGTACAGATGTGGGTTGGCGCGGGCGATCTCGCGGGTGGCCAGTGCCATCGAGAAGAGGTCGGCTATCGGGTCCTCAGTGATCGGCACCTGCGAGAACGCCTTCTCGATCCGCGAGAATCCGTGGTCTACCACGGCGCGGATGAGCTCGGGGATGCCGCCGAAGTGGCTGTACACGACCATTGTCGACATTCCGGCTTCGGCCGCCACCGTGCGCGCCTTGATGGCTGAGGGCCCCTCTTCGGCGAGCAGCCGGATCGTGGCCTGCACGAGACGTTCCGGAACGCCGTTCGACGTCGGTTCTTCGGACATGGCCCTCATGCTCTCACTCATGCCGTCGTTTACGTCGCGGCGACAGCCGAAGAAGCATTGCCCGCCCAGTATAACTTGGTTATATTGAGCGTGGGCATCGTCCCGCAACCTCCACCCAAGGACTCAGCCATGGCAGCAGAAGTCAGAGGAACGCTCGAGATCGAGGACCGTGGCGCCGTGCTGGTCGCACGGGTCGACGGCGGTCCGCTCGGGCTGTTCGGCAACGACATCGCGGAGCAGTTGGCCGCTCTGGTGGACCGGGCCGATGGTGACCCGAACGTCCACGCGGTCGTCTTCACCGGGACACATCCGGAGCGTTTCGTCAGCCACGCCGAGGTCCGCTGGCTGCAGGAAGGGGGAGCGGCGGTCCCGCCGGTCGGCGTGCGGGGCGCGTCCGCGCTCGCCTACACGGCCAAGGGCGTCAATCGTGCGGGCGGGCTGCGGGCGCTGCTGGGCAAGACACCACTGTGGCCCGCGGTCCAGCTCGAGCGGGTGCATCAGACGTTCCTGAAGATGAACCGCAGCGGTGTCATCTTCGTCGCGGCCCTCAACGGTTCCGCGCTGGGCCTGGGCGCGGAGTTCAGTTGGGCCAACGACCTGCGGGTCATGGCTGACGGTGACTTCTTCATCGGCCAGCCTGAGGTGCTGTTGGGCATCATGCCCGGCGGTGGCGGGACTCAGCGGCTCACGCGGCTCATCGGCACCCACCGCTCGCTCCTCGCCATCATCGAGGGCAAGCCGTTCACCCCCGCTGAGGCAGTGGCGATCGGGGCCGTCGACGACGTTGTCGCACCGGAGCAGGTCCTGACGCGGGCCATCGAGCTGGCTGAGCACTTCGGTTCGCGGACGAAGGGTTCCATCGCCGCGATCAAGCGGTCGGTGTACTTCGGTGGCTCGATGCCGCTGACCGACGGTCTGCACGTGGAGCGCGCGGAATTCCTCGCCACCGCACTGTCCACAGTGGGGCAGGGGCTGATGCTCGACTACATGGCGACAACCGACGCGACCGGCGAGTTGCCCCTCTACAGCCCGGGTGTCTACGCGGAGGCCCTCGAAGCGGGCACAGTGCCGGGAATCCGCAACGGAACAGCGGTGAAGCCATGATTGCCGACTCGAAGCCCTATACCCGCCACGATGTCTCCTTCACCTCCGGTGACGCAGGCTGCGCCGCGTGGCTCTACCTGCCCGCGGGTGTCAGAAACCCGCCTGTCGTCATCCTCGGTCACGGCTTAGGTGCCATCCGCGAGATGCGCCTGGACGCCTTCGCGGAACGGTTCGCCGCGGCCGGGATCGCCGCCTTCGCGTTCACCTACCGACACTTCGGCGACTCCGGCGGGCAGCCCCGGCAGCTGCTGTCGATCAAGCGACAGCTCGCCGACTGGGATGCGGCGATCGCGCACATCCAGGGCCGCGATGATGTCGACGGCGGGCGCGTGGCGGTCTGGGGCAGTTCCTTCGGTGGTGGCCACTCCATAACCGTGGCCGCACGACACCCGGAGTTGCTCGCGGCCGTCTCCCAGTGTCCCTTCACCGACGGCCTCGCGTCGGCACGCGCACTCGGAGTCGTTGCGTCGCTGAGGATTCTGCCGGTCGTCGCCCGCGATCTCGCGGCCAAGGTCCGGGGTGCGGACCCGGTGACGGTCCCGTTGGCAGGCCCGCCGGGAACCCTGGCGTTGATGAACGCGCCCGACGCCCTGCCCGGCTACCAGGCGTTGATCCCGCCCGGCGAGTCATTCGTGAACGCGGCGGCGGCGCGAGTGGTACCGACGATCGCGATGTACCGGCCGGGGCGGTCGGCGAAGAAGGTGGCCATGCCGATCCTCTTCTGCGTCAGTGAACACGACACAGTCACCCCGCCGGAGCAGACACTTCGCTACGCGAGCAGCGCGCCCTACGGGGAGATCAGGACCTACGAGGCGGGCCACTTCGCGTTCTACCTGGGCGAGCCGTTCGAGCAGCTCGTCACCGACCAGCTCGAATTCCTGACCCGCCACCTCCAGCCGCTCTGAACCCTGTCGAAAGGCCCGCCATGGAATTCGTCACCCTTCCGGATCGACGCGCGGCCCAGGATCCCCACGGACCCGCTGTCGCGGACAGGTCGGGATCACTTACGAACAGCGAACTGCTGGACGCTGTGGTGGTGGTCGCCCGTCGGCTCCATGCCCTGGGCATCGGCGCCGGTGACGTGGTCGCGGTGCGGCTGAACAACCGGATCGAGTTCGTGCTCCTGCTCTTCGCCGCCTGGCGGCTGGGGGCGGTCGTGACCCCGGTCAATCCGAGCCTGACCGAAGTGGAGGTCGCGCGGCAGTCGGCCGACTCCGGCGCCCGACTGCTCGTCGTCGAGGACGAGTCGCCCGCGCCAAGCGGCGTGCCGACCCTCGGGGTGGGCGACCTGCACGACCCGGTGACCGGGCCGGATCCCGTTCCCCACGTCGACTCCTCGGCGCTGGCCCTGCTCATCTACACCTCCGGGACGACCGGGGTGCCGAAGGGGGTCATGCTCGACCACGCCAATCTCGACGCCATGACGGCGATGGGCCGACTCGCGCTGGAGGTCGGTCCCGCCGACCGGGGCCTGCTGATCCTGCCGTTGTTCCATGTCAACGGAATCGTCGTCAGTGTCCTCACGCCACTGCTCGCGGGCGCGAGTGTGTTCATCGCCGACCGGTTCCGCCCCAACACCTTCTTCGAACTCGTCGAAAGCGAGCGCCCGACGTTCTTCAGCGCGGTGCCGACCATCTACAGCATGCTCGCGGCGCTCCCGGAGGACGTGCGACCCGACACCTCGTCGGTCCGCTTCGCCGTCTGCGGCGCCGCGCCCGCCGTAGCCCACCTGCTGGCCCGCTTCGAGGACCGGTACGGCTTTCCGATCGTCGAGGGGTACGGGCTCTCGGAGGCCACCTGCGGGTCGACCGTCAACCCGGTATCCGGTCTCCGCAAAGCAGGCACGGTGGGGCTCCCGTTCCCCGGACAGGACCTCCGCATCATCGACGGAGCCGGGAACGAGCTGCCGCCAGGTGTCGATGGGCAGGTCGTGGTCCGCGGTCCCAATGTCATGCGCGGTTACCTGGGTCGCCCGGACGAAACCGCCGCTGTGATCATCGACGGCTGGCTGCACACCGGCGACGTCGGGCATCTCGACGCCGACGGCTATCTGACCTTGGTCGGACGGTCCAAGGAGCTGATCATCCGTGGTGGCGAGAACATCTACCCCAAGGAGATCGAGGACGTGCTGGCCTCGGACCCCGCGGTGCTCGAGGCCGCGGTCATCGGCATGCCCGATGACACCTGGGGCGAAGTCGTCGTCGCGTTCGTGCAGGCCCGACCAGGCGCGACGATCGAGCTCGACGGACTCAAGGCACGCTGCGCCACGAGCCTGAGCGGGTACAAGCGGCCCAAGTCGATCCACATCCTCGAGGCACTGCCGAAGAACGCCGTCGGCAAGCTCGACAAGAAGTCACTGCGCAACGCCCAGACCGTCGTCACGTAAGTGGAATCGGAGGTGGCCCTGGTTCATCGTGCGGCGAGGGCCTCCACGGCAGGCTCGGCGCGCCCAGCCTTCCCGACGAGACCTCTCGCGGTGGCGAGCCACGCGATGCCCTGCAGCACACCGGCGACGGCGAACAGGGCCGCGGGCGCGAGCGCTGCCGCCATCCAGCCGCCGAGCAGGGCCGCGGGGAGGATCGCGGCGAAGGAGATCGCCCGGTTGACCGCGACCACGCGGCCCATGAAGGCGGCGTCGACGACCTTCTGCCGGTAGGTGAACCAGCCGACGACGATCAGCGACGTCGCCGCACCGGCCACCGCCCAGGCCGGGGCGAGCACCAGGACGTTGGTGGACACCGCGGGCAGCGCCAGCGCGACCGCCAGCGCACCCATGCCCGCCGACAGCAGCGCGCCCTCGCTGAAGCGGCCCAGCAGCCGCGGCACGAAGGCGGCGCCCACGACGGCGCCCGCGCCCTGCGCGGCGACGGTGATGCCGAGCACGAAGGTGCTCTGGTTGGTGGCCTCGGTGACGACGTAGACGAGGTTCGCCTCCACGCAGTGCACCGCGAAGTTGGTGACGGTCAGCAGGATGGTGCCGGACCGCAGCACCGGGTCGGCGAACAGCAGCCGGAACCCGGTCAGCAGGTCCGGGCCCATGCCGCGCAGCGCCTTCGCCAGCGGAGCGTGTGCGCGCACCACCGCGCCTGCCTTGCTGGTCAGCAGGACAAGAACAGCCGACAGGATGAACGACACGGCGTTGACGGCGCTGGCCACCGCGGGACCGAGGAACGCGACCACACCGACACCGGCGATCGGGCCGAGCATGTTCAGCAGACTCTCCGAACCCTGCACCCACGCGTTCATCACCGGCCTGCGCGGCGGCGCGACCCGGTCGACCAGGAAGCCCTGGAACGCGGGGAAGTACAGCGGCCGCATGCAGGCCAGCAGGAACGCCGAGACGTACACCGCGGCCAGCGGTGGCTGCTCGAGCAGGCACAGTAGCGCGATGCCGCCGATGACGACCGAGGAGGCCAGGTCGCAGCCGATCATCAGCCGCCTGCGGTCGGCCCGGTCGGCGACGACGCCGCTGAACAGGCCGACCAACACGTACGGCACGAACTCCAAGGCGTAGGTGAACGCGGCCAGCAGCGCCGAGCCGGTCAGCTGCAGCACGAGCAGCGGCAGCGCGAAGCGGAACACCCAGTCCCCGGTGGTGGAGACGATGAACGCCGCCCGCAGCAGGTATTCGTCGCGGCGCTCAGACACGGTCGCGGTCCCGTTCGATGGGCAGTAGCGGGTCGGCGGCAGCGGCGGCGAGCAAAGCGGAGACAGCGTCGAGCAGCCCGGTGACGAACTCGGCCGAGAGCCGGTCGGCCTGGTAGTACGCCGAGAGGCGCAGTTCGTCGTCCCCGGCCTCGCCGACGACCATGAGTTCGCTGCGCGGCCGGAAGCCCTCGTCGGACAGCGGGAACGTCGCCGTCGTCGCCGGGGCGAGGTCGAGCCCGCCGCCGTGCACCTGGGCGTAGAGCATGTTGAGCACCACCCCGATCGGGGCGTCGGGGTCGGCGTACTCGTCGGGGTTGAACGTCTTCACCAGTTCGGCGAAGGGCACCGCGCCGTTGTCCTGCGCGTCGAGGCTGCCCGCGCGGACCCGGCGCAGTGCGTCGCGGAAGGTCTCCGCCCCGGCCAGGTCGGTGCGCACCACCAGCAGTTCGGCCAGCGGAGCCACCAGGTTCTCCCGGTCGACTGTCTCGCGGTTGTAGACGTTGACCGCCACGGACTGCTGGTCGGCCGCCGTGCGTTCGCGCAGTGCGAGCTGCAGCGCGCACAGCACCAGCATGAACAGGGTGACCCGCTCGCGGGCGGCGAAGCGACGGACGTCGGCGACGAGGTCGGCGGGCAGGGTGCGGGTGGCGTAGCCGCCTTCCGCGGGCAGTCCGGCGGGCAGCTTGGGCACGTCGAGCCGGGGGATGGCCCCGGTCTCGGCGAGCTGTTCGCGCCAGAACGCCATCATGCGCTGCCCGTCGGGACCGGCGAGCAGGTCGGCCTGGGCGCGCACGTAGTCCTCGTAGGTGTAGCCCAACTCGGGAACGTCCGGAACCTCTCCGGCTCCGATCGCGCGGTAGATGGCGGAAAGCTCGTCCATCAGGACACCGCGGGCCCAGGCGTCGACGACGAGGTGGTCGAAGACCAGCACCACGAAGTTGTCGTCGTCGGCGACGCGCACCACGCTGACCCGCAGCCGCTCCGGCTGGTCGGCGGGCAGCGGCCGGTCGGCCTCGGCGCGCACGGTCTCGATGGCAGCGGCCTCGTCGCCCGCGTCGAACAGGACACTGTGGACGGTCCGGTGCGGGTACACGGTCTGGCCGTAGGCGCCGTCGGGGAAGCTGGCCCGCAGCGCCGCGTGCCGGGCGGTGAGGACCGCGAGGGCCTGGTCCAGCACGGCGAGGTCCAGCGGGCCGGTGACCCGGTACGCCTGGGCGATGGTGCGAACCGACGGCACGCCCATGGCGCGGCAGCGCTGGTCCATCAGCAGCCTGCCTTCCTGATAGCTCAGGGTGGGAAGGGCCAGTGGGGTGGACACGTCGGGCTCCTAGGTTGATGCGGGAGTGCGGGTGGTGATCGGGTCAGCCGGCCACGGCGAGGCGCTGCTCGACGAGGTCGGCGAACTCGGCGAACTCGGCGTAGTCGAGGACTTCGCGCATGGACACGCGGACGCCCAGGGCGCCCTCCAGTCGGGCGACCATCTGCGTCGCGAGCAGCGAGTGCCCGCCCAGCAGGAAGAAGTCGGACTCCTCGTCGACCGGGGTGGCCAGCACGTCGCTCCAGATCTGGGCGACCGTCTCGCGGGTGGTGCTCATGAGGTCTCGCTTTCCCCGGCGCGAAGCCGGACTCGGTCGACCTTGCCGTTGGCGGTCAACGGAAGGCTCTCGGTGAGGACATAGCGGGCGGGCACCAGGTAGGCGGGCAGCGCGGTGCGCAGCCCGTTGCGGACCTCACGGGCCAGCCGCGGCCCGTCGCCCACCAGATAGGCGACAAGTCGCTTGCCGCCCAGGGGGTCGGTCTCCGCCATGACGCAGGTGCCGCGGACCCCGGGCTGGGCCAGGATCGCCTGCTCGACCTCGCCGAGTTCGATCCGGTGGCCGTTGATCTTGACCTGGCCGTCCTCGCGGCCGAGGAACTCCAGCACGCCGTCGTCGGTGAAGCGCGCCAGGTCGCCGGTGCGGTAGCAGCGCACACCGCGCAGCAACCCGGTGTCCGGGGTGGGGAACTTCTCCTCGGTCTGCTCGGGTTTGCCGAGGTAGCCCAGCGCGAGACCGTCACCGGCGGCCCACAGCTCACCCGCGACGCCCGGGGGCACGGGCTGTCCGCCGCGGTCGACCAGGTACACGCTGGTGTTCGCGATCGGCGTGCCGATGGGGACCGTGGCCGTGCCGGGCGGCAGCGGCGCGCTCAGCGGGTGGCAGCAGGTGAACGTCGTGTTCTCGGTCGGGCCGTAGCCGTTGACCACGGTCAGGTCGGGGTGGCGGGACAGCAGGGCGCTGACGGCGTGCGGCGAGACCACGTCGCCGCCGGTGAACAGGGCGCGCACGCCCTTGAAGCAGTCCGGTTCGTGTTCGGCGAGCTGGTGGAACAGGCCCGCGGTCAGCCACAGCACGGTGATCCTGCCCGCGGTGATCACCTCGGCCAGTTCGCGCAGAGTCGGTGGGCCCGGCGGCGCGATCTCCAGGCGGGCGCCGTTGGCCAGTGCCCCCCAGACCTCCAGCAGCGAGGCGTCGAACGTCGCGGGGGCCAGGTGCAGCACGACGTCGTCCGGCCCGATACCGATGCGCGGGTCGTGGACGAGCCTGCTGATGCCGCGGTGGGTGAGCAGCACGCCCTTGGGGGCGCCGGTCGTTCCCGAGGTGTACATCAGGGCCGCGACGTCGGGCGTCGCCTGCTGCCGATCGCGGGCGGTGACCGAGTCGCAGTCCTCGGACGCCACGGCCGTGCCGACCGGCACCAGACCGGCCAGTTCGCGAGAGGTCAGGGTGAGGACGACACCCGGCTCTTCGAGCATCAGCCGCAGGCGGGGCGCCGGGTAGGCCGGGTCCAGCGGAACCGCTGTCGCGCCCGCCATCGCCACCGCCACGGTCGCCAGTACCGAGTCGGGACCGCGGTCGAACAGGATTCCCACCGGGTCTCCGGGACGGACACCGCGGTCGATCAACTCGCCTGCCATCGACGTCGCCCGGTGCAGCGCGTCGCGGAAGGTCATCGTGGTGTCCCCTGTGGACAGAGCCACCGCGTCGGGCTGCCGGTGCGCCCAGTCGGCGAACTTCTCGTGCGCCGGTCCGTCCAGGGTGATCTGTTCCCCCGCAGACCACGCCACCAGCCGAGACCAATCGTCGTCACCGATGGCGTCGATGACGCCCAGCGGCCGGTACGGCTCGGCGAGGGCTCGGGCGGCGAACGCCGAGGCCTGGCCGACCACAGCATGAGCCACGTCCGCGGGCACGTCCCGCAGGACCGCGTCCGCGCCACCGTCCGGCAGCAGACGGACCGTCACGGCGGGTTCGGGTGCGGCGACCGCGGCGATGCCAGTGGCCAGCGACGGGTCATCGGTCCGGGTGAAGCGGGCTGTCAGTGCGGCGCAGGCGCGCGCCAGCAGCAACTCCGGGGCGAGGTCCACATCGGACGCCACCCGCACCGCCGTGGCGACAACGCCCGCGTCCAGCGGCACGGTGAGAGAACTCACGCTGTCCGGCATCCGACCATCCCTCCCTTATGCTTGCGGGCCGTCACCAGGCCCCGACGAGAGACCGCGCCGAACCCATGAGCACCTTGATCGTCTTCGACATCGACGGAACGCTGCTGCGCAGTGTGGCCCCGCACCAGGAGGCCTTCATCGGCGCGCTGCGGGACAGCGGTCTCGACGACATCGACTCGGCCTGGGGCGGCTACGCGCACCACACCGACTCGTGGATCTTCCGCGAGGTGTTCCGCCGCAACACCGGCGCGCTGCCGACCGAGGCGCAGACCCAGTTCTTCAGCGACCGCCTGCACGAGCGGTTCGTGGCCGGTACCGAGCGCGACGGCGTGGCGCAGATCCCCGGCGCGGCCGCGTTCCTGCGCAAGCTCGCCGAGTCCCCGGAGTACACCGTCGCCTTCGCCACGGGCGGCATGCGCGAGGTCACGGCCGTCAAGCTCGCGCCGCTCGACGCGGTGGGGCCGGTGGCCACGGCCAGCGAGCACACGTTCCGTGAGCACGTCGTGCGCGAGGCGATCCACCAGGCGGGCGGCCCCTTCGACCGGGTCGTCGCCGTGGGCGACGGGCCGTGGGACGTGCGGGCCGCGGTCGCCACCGGCAGCCAGTTCATCGGCATCGGCGAGACGGTCGCGCCGTTCGGCGACTGGTTCCCGACGACGCACCTGTTCACCTCGTTCGACGACGTCGATCCCGCCGCCGACTTCACCCTGACCCCGCCCCCCGGCCAGGTCACCGCGGATCCCGACACCGACGACATCTTCGCCGCCCGCCCCCTCGCGTGCCGCTGCTGGGCCTGAGCACGCGCTCATCGCGGCACCAGCTCTTCGACAATCGCGCACAGCCGGTCGAACCGGCCCGCCGAGGCCAGTTCCGCCGCGGGCAGCCGGATTCCGAACTCCGCTTCCACGGCGAGCACGATCTGGATCTGGCGCAGCGAGTCCCACCCCGCGGTGAGCCCGACGCCGCCGCCGCGGACGTCCGCGTCGGACGGCAGGCCGAGCACGCCGCGCACCACGGCGGCGAGCCTGCCCCCGCGATCCGAACCGGCGGGCACCTGGGTCTCGGTGGACACAGTGGACGTGGCGGCCGCGGCGGGAACCGGTCCCGGCATCGCCGCCCCGTCGAGCGCGAAGCGGGTGGCTCCCTCCGGGGTCAGCCAGACCCGCCCGGCGGGCGCGTCGAGGTCGGCCAGCTCCGCGACGACGGCGTCGGCGACTTCCTCCGGCATCAACCCGAGCAGACCGCGCGGCCGCACCTCGGCGGAGTACCGGCCCGAGACGAACCCTGGTTCGATCACGACGGCCCGCACTCCGCAGCCGCCGTAGTGCCGATCAAGGCCACTGAGGACGGTGGCCGCGGCGGCCTTGGCCGCGACGTAGTCCGACCAGCCACGAGGGTGGTAGCGGCTGGCCTCTGAGCCGATGAGCACCACACCGCCGCGCTGCCTGAGCAGCATCCCGTCCAGTGCCGCGTCGGCGAGGTCGCGCAGCGCGGCGTACCCGACCTCCAGGTGGTCGCCGTGGCCCGCGGCCAACGGCGGCGCGGCGGCGTGCACGAGAGCGGTGGGGGACAGGGCGGCCACGCGCTTGGCCGCGTCGACCCGATCGGCGGCGACGCCGAGATCGGCGGTGATCAGCTCGACCCGCGCGCCGAGGTCACGGCACCGGGCGGCGAGGTCGTCGCCGGCGGACGCGCGGCACACCAGTGCCAGATCCCAGCCCGCGCCTGCCAGCGCACGGGCCACAGCCGAGCCGATGTCTCCCGCCGCGCCGGTGACGACAGCGACCTGGCGAGCGGACGCGGGCAGCAGCGTGCCGCCGGTGGTGTCGTCGGGACGCGGCCGCGGCACCGTGAGCGTGGTCGTGACCTCGCCATCGAGCACGGCGTCACGGTCCTGGTAAGCCAGCACCCGGCAGGTCAGGGTGCCGGTCGCCGCGCCGACCGAGCGCACGCGCAGCGAGTACACGACCTCCCGGTCGAAGGCGACGGCCCGCACCGGGCGGAACGCGGTGTCCAGGATGACCGCGCCCGGGCCGGGGATGACCATCCCGATCAGCGCCGAGACCGGGCCGAGAACCATCGCCAGGGGGACGATCGGCGCCCCGAACTCAGTCTCCGCCGCGTGCGCCGGATCGTGGTGGATCGGGTTGTGGTCGCCGGTCACCGCCGCGAACGCGGCGAACTCGTCGCCGGTGAAGGTGTGGCGGCTGCACGCCACGTCGCCGACGTCATACATGCTGGGTCTCTCTCCGCTTGGTGTGGTCCACGATCGGCAGCCAGGCAGGGCCGCGGGCGGCGCCGTCCACGGGACGCTCCCACTCGCCGTCGCCGGGGCCCGGGGTGAAGCCCGCGTCGGCGAACACCGTGCGGCAGGGGCCATTGCGTTCGGTCGGCACCACGAGCCCGCGCACCCGGGTCTTCCCGTCGGCGGCCAGCCTGCCGGTCAGCCAGCCGAGCAGTCCGGCCTCCACGCCGCGGCCGAGCACCCGGCAGGACAGCAGGTAACTGTCCACTGTGGTCACCGGGCCGTCGTGCCGCAGGATCACCAGGCCGACGTCCTCGCGCGGGCTGAACCGGTCGCCGACAGCCACCACGAGCACGTCGGAGTCGGGCGCGTCGGCAAGGTGGCGCAGTTCGGCGCGGGTGTGCCTGCGGGTGGTCGTGTTGAACTGGTTGGTCTTGGCGCACAACTGCTCCGCGCGCGCCATGGTGCCCTCGGTGAGCGGGCTGACGTGGACCTCGGTGCCAAGTGAGGCGTAGAAGTCCTCGGGTCGGTCGAAGCCGCGCCTGCGCTTCTCGACCTGCTCGCGTGCCCGGTACTGCGCGGTGCGCCGCCGGTCCGCGTCGGTGACCGCGAACACGGTGGTGAACGGGCTGTCGAGCACGAGGTCGGCGTACCCGGTCGGGTCGGCGGGGAGTTCGGGCACGATCACGTCGGGCAGGAACTCGCGCACGGCGGCCCGCTCCACCGGGTTGTCGTCGAGGAAGAGGATGTTGGCCAGGCCGATGTTCAGCCGAGCCGCCAGGTCCGCGATCGCCTCGGTCTTGGGCCGCCAGCCGATCTCCATGGCCACGAAGTCGTCCTCGCCCAGCACCATGCCCGAGTGCTCGCGGATCGCCCGCAGCGCGAGGTCCTCGTCGTTCTTGCTGCACACGGCGAGCGCGACACCCGCGTCGCTGAGCGACTTGAGCACCCGCTGCAACCGCTGGTGGGCGTTGCCCGGATGGTCGGTGCCGACCTGGATGCCCTCGATGCCGTCCTCGCCGACGACGCCGTGCCACAGCGTGTTGTCGAGGTCGGTGACGATGACCCTGGCCGTGCGGCCCAGGACCGACAGCGCGAGTCCCCAGTACCGGCGGGCGAGCGTCGCGCTCAGCGAGCGACTGTGCGGCACCCTGGCGACCTGCCAGAGCCGCTGATCCACCAGCGAGTCGCCGCCGTGGCGGGCGACGGCGTCGGCCAAGTCCACCGTGTGCACGGTTTCCAGGCCCGCCAGGGCCGCGGCGAGCAGGCGGTTGGCCTCGGCGATCAGCGGCCCCACCGGTCGCCGGGCTGCTTGGAGCTGGGCGAACGTGGTGACGAAGACCGGCCGGTCGGTGGTCTCGGCGTAGGCCGCGACGAGGTCGGCGTAGTGGTTGACCGCGTCCGCCAGGCGTTCGGCGGGCAGGTCCGGGTCGAGGTCGTCGACGGCGAGGACGTCCTCGATCCGGTCGACGAAGAAGCTCACCTGGGCACCGAAGGTGCGCAGCGGTGAGGCCGGGTCGTGGATGTCGCGTCCGAGAGCGCCGAACTCCGGCGCGTGGACAGCCAGCGGCTCGCCGGCCAGGACGCGCTCACCCTCGGCTGCCAGTTCGGCGGTGAGGACGTCCAGGGTGCGGGAGCCGAGCACGGCCAGCCGGACCGGCTCGCGGGCGAGCAGTCGGGCGCGGCGTTCGATCAGCCGCGGCTGCCGCACCAGAATCCACGGGTCGTCGGTCATCAGCTCGCCGCACACCGCCGCCAGGTCCGCGGTGGACACCGATTCGACCCGGGTGCCGAGCAGGTCCGCCCCCGCGATCGATCCGTTGACCCGCAGCCGGTCAAACAGCGGCGCGAAGTCCAATGTGGACTTCAGGTCGACGTCACGGACAACCATGCGCAAGTCCAGAGGGTGACGGCCCGCGCCGAAGTCAACGTGCCCGCTGACGGTCATCGGATGCCGGTAGGGGACGTCGAACAGCTCTTCGTAGCGGTGCACCTGCGTGCACGAGTCCCAACTCGCGCCGAGCACGACGATCCGGGCCCGCTCCCGCTCGAAGACCTCGAACACCGTGTCCGCGCCGAAAGCCGTGTCCGACCGGCAGGCCATCAGCTCGCCGGCCAGCGGCCCGGCGACGGGAGTTGGTCGAGCAGGGTGTCGATCTGGTCGATGGCGGGGGACAGGGTGCCGTCGGCCAGGTTGACCGCGGCACCGCGGAAGCCGTCGCGGGCTGCGCGCCAGTACGCGGCGCGCAGCAGCGCGGGTGGCACCTGCGGGCCGGGGTCACCTTGTTCGACAGCGGCCAGCGCCCGCCCGACCAAAGCCCGCACCAGGACCGCCAACAGTGCGGTCTCAGTCGCGGTCAACGGGACATCGGCGACCCGGATCTCCAGCGTCGGCAGGTGGTGCGAGGGCCGGACATCCCAGAAGATCGTGCCCTGGTCGACGAGTGCGCCGGTGCCCAGCAAGGCCTCGACGGTTTGGTCATAGTGCCGCGCGGAGGTGAAGTACGGCGGCGGTCCGGCCACCGGCCAGCGCTGCAGACTGATGGTGCGCCAACTGGCGTAGCCGGTGTCACGGCCGCACCAGTAAGGGGAGTTCGCGGTGAGCGCGATCAGCGTCGGCAGATACGGCCGCAGGTGATTGCTCACCAGCACGGCGCGATCCCGGTCGGGCACCTCCACGTGCACGTGCGCCGAGCAGATCGTGATCTCGTCGTGCAGCGCGCGGTAGGCCTCGTCGCCATGGCGGTGCCGGTCGTCGTCGACGACCGCCGCGGGCACGACGCGGCCGAGAACAGGAGCGGCGGCGGCGACCACGCCCACACCGATCTCCGCGGCGGCGGAGGCCAGCACCGCACGGCCCTCGACGAGCTGGGCATGCAGGTCGGCCGCGGTCACACACGGGGTTGTGCGCGCCTCGGCCTGCATGTCGGTGAACTCGGCGCCGACCCGATCGCCGAGTGTTTCCCTGGCCCGCTTGATGATCCCTGGCGCGGCGGGCGTGACAACCCGGGAGACGGGATCGACAGTGAGGAACTCCTCTTCCACCCCGAACCGGAGTCCACCGGTCACGATCGCGGTGTCCAGAGTCGCTGCGGCATCGCCACATCCTGCCGGTTCGCTCGGGACAAACGAGGTCGCCCCACTGGGGTTCACCTGATCGGGTGGCTGCTTTGGCGGCCGTGGCCAGGATTGGCAAGCCTTGGGTGGTCCTGAACTTCGGTGACCTTCGTATCGAGGCACAAATGGCATTGGCGCAGGCGGGATTCTCCGCCGACACGCTCGATCGTCTCCCGCGGTTCCCTCCCGGCACGTCGTTCGGGGCCGACATCGACGCGGCGAACCGGGTGTTGCTGTCCGACGCCGCCGAGGAGGTGAAGCGCGCGGCGTTCCTGGACTGGGCGACCCGCCACCAGCCCTGCGTCTTCGGTCGGGTCGCGACCAAGTCCGGTGCGGCCGCGAAAGGCCTGGGCATGACGCTGTGCTGGATCGACGAGTCCACTATGGACGCGGGTCCCGACGCCGTGGCAGCGCGGATCGCGGCCGCCCGGCGGGACTGGAAGGACCAAGCCGCGAAGGGGGAGAGCAGCGCCTTCCTCATCATGTTCAACAGCGCGCGGCTCGCCCACGCGCGGCCGCGCCGAACTGGTGCGGGTCGCCGCCGACCTCGCCTCGCTCTACCTCGTGGAGTGGACGCCGGTCCGACCCGACGTCATCTACACCGAGGCGATCCCGCTGCGTGGATCCGACGGGATCGCGCGGCTGTTCAAGGGAAGCGTGCAGCTCTTCCACACCGGTGCGCACCTGCGCCGCCACCACGACCGCCGGATGCCCGGCGGGTTGCTGATCTCGGTCAACGGCCCCGGCCATTACGCCAACGCCCTGGTCGTGCGCGGGCTGTACGAAACCCTGACGGACGCCTCGACGTTCGTCCGCCGGATGGCCGCGCGGTCGATCGGCGCGGGTGGCCTGGGCAGCGACGACGCCCTGAGCACGACCTGGCACCGAGATACCTGTCCCGCTGACCGCGACACGGCCCGCTGGTTCTCGGCCGCCTACCACCTGGACGTGTTCGTCCACGGCTGGTTCCACGGAGCCGCCATAGCTGATCACGCGATGCACGACAACCCATGGCCCCCGGTGATTCCCGTCGACGCAGCGGACTTCAACTACTGACGGCCGCGGAAGAACGCCTGCAGGGGCTCGACATGACGATCGGGGCGGCGCCATTCGGCCAGCAAATCCTCCAACAGGTGCTGTTCCGCGACGAGCCTGCCGAATCGGTAGCACCGCACAACCGGATGGATGAACGCGCTCTCCGCGGCGCGTTCGGGTGCGGGATGCCGCTCGATGGCGAACACGTCAGGGTGATCCGCGCGACCCCAGCGCAGGGACACCGTGTACAGCGTCTCCTGATCGCCGAAACGGGTGATCGCGTAGTCCTCGGGAAGGTCCTCGTACCGGCGGAACTTCCTCCCGGACACGACCAAGGCGTCGCAGAGATATTCGAACTGGGTCCACAGCGCCGAACTCCAGTTGACCCGGTCCAACACCGCGTCGGTGAGCGACTCGGCGTCCAGCTTCACTTCCTCGTGGGGTAACGGGATGTCCAGGTAGCGCTCGGTCAGGATGCGGGACAGCGTGCGCAGGTTGTAGCGGAACCCGTCGATGAACGCCGAGGACGCGCGCTGGAAGTCGCGGGCCTGCGCGAGCGTGCCCGCGAAGTAGAGGCCGTCGATGTCCGTCGATCGCCAATCCTCGCGCAACGCCGGGATGCGGCCGTTGGGCGCCATGCTCGGGCGGCAGGAGTCGTCGAAGATGTCGGTGTCCATGCGGAATCC
The DNA here is from genome assembly GCF_004362515.1 of Actinokineospora alba. NCBI lineage: Bacteria > Bacillati > Actinomycetota > Actinomycetes > Pseudonocardiales > Pseudonocardiaceae > Actinokineospora > Actinokineospora alba. Next base: position 5,435,773 of record NZ_SNXU01000001.1, read on the forward strand.
GGTGCAGCGCACGACCATGTCGTAGTCCAGCACCTCCTGCTCGCCTTGGGCGTGGGTGTAGGTGATCCACACCCGGAAGGCTCCGTCGACGGCCTCGATCCGATCGATCGTGCAGTCCAGCACCGAGTGCAGGGTCTTGAACTGGTAGTTGTCCAACAGGGCGCCGTACTGGCCGCGCACATGCCCGGGATGCTTGGTGTTCCACGACAGCCGCAGCGGATTCGGGCTGGCCAGGTGCACCATCTCCGCCTGGTCGAGCATCATCCGGTGCGCCATCTCGAACGCGGAGTTTCCCTTGCCGATGATCAGCACGCGCTTCCCGCGATAGGCGGCGCCGTCGGCGGGTGCGTCCTCGTAGCCGACGGCGTGACCGATGCCGGGAATGTCGGGCACGTTCGGCTTGCCCCAGCCGGTGGCCATGACAAGGCATTCGGCGGAGACGCACCCGTCGTCGGTCTCGACCACGAACCCAGCCCCGTCCCGCCGCACCTTCCGCACGGTCGTCGCGAACCGCACCTGTGGCACCTGCCGTGTCTGGAAATCGGCCAGGTAGCGCACCATGTCGTCGGCGTGCGGGTAGTAATCGTCGCTGTACTCAGGAAACAGCGGCCCGGCGGGATCGCTGAGCAGTGAGTTCCAGTCCCAGCGCAGCTTGCGCTCAGGGTCATCGCTGCGCACGTGCGCCTTGTTGAGGGAGATCAGCCGACGCTGCCGGGGAAACCGCTCGAAGAACGCCCCAGGCGCATCTGCACGGTCGACCACCAGATAGTCGGCACCGGCGCGCTGCAACCAGTGCCCCAACTGCAGACCGCCGGGCCCCGCTCCCACGATGACAAACTGGTGGCGCTCCACCACAACCCCCTTCACCGCGGGCACTGTCACGCCCACACTGGCCCCGAAGGGTATTGCGTGCGTCGATCTTTCTGGACGGCGATGACACCGACGCCCAGGCTCGACTAGACGCGGCTCCTGCGCACGAGCAGCGTGCCGAGCAGCAGGGCGACGAACGCGCCCGCGATGACCAGGTATGCGGGGGACTGGCTGTCCTCCTCCGGCGGTACCGCCGCGGCGAGCGCCGGGTCCATCACGATCATGTCGTCCTCGCTTACCGTCTCGCTTGGCGGCGCGCTGGTGGTCGAGCTGGTCGCCGACGTCGACGATGGACGGGCGCTGGTGGTGGTCTTGGCGGGCGCTGACGGCTTGGCGGGCGCGGCGACCGCGTCCGGGCCGATCCCGATCCTGACCTCGGCCGAGGTGGCGCCCGCGGCGACCACGGTGACCGAGATGTCGTTGGCGACAAGCGAACTTCCCACCGGGACGGAGTTGTCGGCCTCCGCGGTCGTCTGCGGGCTCCCGTCGATGATCCGGGCGGACCCGTACTTGCCCGCGGGCACCCGGTAGACGTTCACACCTTGGGTGATCCCGACGTCGACGCCCATGCCGGGCACGCGGTACTCGACCATGAGCCGGTCGCCACCTGGCAGCGGCAGGTCGACCGCCCGGGTGCCGCGCACGGATCCCGGCGCGTGCAGAGCGACGAGTTCGACGTTCGCGGTCGCCGCCGGGGTGACCACCTTGTCGGCGGCCAGCCACTTCACTTTGGTCAGTTCCGGTGCGCTGTAACCGGTTTTGGATCCGCCGCCGCCCATCGGCGTGCGCTTGCTGTGGCCGTCGCCCGTGCGGCAGCCCGTGACCACGCCCGGCGGGCAGATGTCGCGGCCCTGGTGGCTGAAGCCGAGGTTGTGGCCGAGTTCGTGCGCCAGGGTCGACGCGCCGATGTGCTCGACGGGGTACCAGGAGCGCTTGCCGGGCACCTCCGCGAGTCCGCCCCAGGCGCAATCCGCCTTGGCGCCGGGGAAGATCACCGCGAGGTCGTCGTAGGGGATGCCCTCGAGAGCGGCCTCGGCCTTGGCGGTCAGCGGTTTCATGTCGCACTTGGACGCGACGTCGACGGTGATCGGCCCGTGCACCTTGCCGCCCGCCAGGGTCATCGTGCGCTGACCGTGGCTCTGCGCGGCGTGGTACTTGGCGACCGAGTCCGGGTTCTCGATGAAGAGGTCGACCAGCTTCTCCTTGACCGCGGGCACGTCGTCGATCGTCTGGTCACTGAAGTTGACCAGGATGACGGCCATCTTTCTCGCCGCGGGCTGGGCTGCGACCGGGCCCGGCGCGCAGAGGAACGCGAACCCGAGGGCGCAGGCAACGGCAAGAGGCTTCAGGAGCGGCGAAGTCACGATCAGCGAGCATACATGCGCACTAACCAATGATTTCGATCATGTTCATTCAGTACGCACCATGTGCACGCACAGCGCGCTCCAAAATCCTTCGAAGAAAGTTTGGGAGAGCTGTCGGATCGGGGTGGTGGTGTTCGTAGGAGGGGTGAGGCCGCCGCAACGGGGCGGCGCCAAGGTGAAGGAACCGCGATCATGAAGCTGACGACCATCTGGTCAAGTCGCGGGTCAACGCCAAGGGCGTGACGATCCAGGTCACCCGCCCGGCCGGGCGCCCGCGGTATGCGGCGGCCTGAGTCCCTGACCACCGAAGCACAGGAGATGAGTTCAGATGCAGTACTTGGTATCCGTGATCGACGACAAGAGCAATCCGGGCAGCACGGACCGGCACCCCGCCATCAGCGCGTTCAACGAGCGGCTGATCGCCGAGGGCTACTGGGTCTTCGCCGGCGGACTCGCCGACACCGACGCGGCCACGGTCATCGACAACCGGGGCGACCAACCGGTGTTCAGCGACGGACCGTTCGTGGAGTCCAAGGAGTACCTCGCGGGCGTCTGGGTGTGGGAGGCCCCCGATCTGGACGTGGCGCTCAAGCTCGCCGCCGAGGCCTCCAAGGTCTGCGACCGGAAGATCGAGGTACGGCCGTTCCAGTGAGCGACGTGGAAGCAGCGATCACCCGAGCCCATCACGACGAGTGGGCGCGGGTGATCGCCGCCCTGACCAGGCGCTTCGGCGACCTCGACCTCGCCGAGGAGGCGGCGGCCGAGGCGTTCGCGACCGCCGTCGAACGATGGCCCGCCGACGGCGTGCCGCCCAACCCCGGCGCCTGGCTGACCACCACCGCCAACCGCAAGGCCATCGACCGGATCCGGCGCGAGAACAAGCGCGACGACAAGCACAAGGAGGCTCGGCTGGTGTACGACGACGACCCGCCCGAGCGTCCCGGCGCCATCGACGACGACCGGCTCCGGCTGATCTTCACCTGCTGTCACCCGGCGCTGGCGATGGACACCCGCGTGGCGCTGACGCTGCGCATGGTCGGCGGTCTGACCGTGCCCGAGATCGCCCGTGCCTTCCTGGTGGCCGAGAACACCATGGGGCAGCGGATCACCCGAGCGAAAGCCAAGATCAAGGCGGCTCGCATCCCCTATCGGCTGCCGTCCGCGGAGGATCTGCCCGCTCGTGTCTCCGGCGTCCTCGCCGTGCTGTTCCTCGTCTTCAACGAGGGCTACCTCGCGACCGGCCCCGACACCGGCCCCGTGCGACACGACCTGACCGCCGAGGCGATCCGGCTCACCCGCCTGATCCGCGCGCTCCTGCCGCGCGACGGGGAAGTGGCCGGGCTGCTGGCGCTGATGCTGCTCACCGAGTCCCGCCGCACTGCCCGGATCTCGGCGACCGGGGAACTGGTCGCGCTCGACGAGCAGGACCGCGGGGCCTGGGACGCGGACATGATCGCCGAGGGCCACCGGCTGGTGCGCGAGCGCCTCGCTGCGGGGGTGGCTCCGGGCCGCTACCAGATCCTCGCCGCGATCAACGCCGTGCACACCTCCGCCCGCGACGTCCGCGACACCGACTGGTCACAGGTCCTCGCCCTCTACGACCAGCTCGTCCGCCTCGACCCCTCGCCGATCATCGCCCTCAACCGGGCCATCGCCGTGGCCGAACTCGACGGGCCGGAGGTGGCACTGGCCATCGTCGACCGCCTCGCCGAGGCGTTGGCCGGCTATCACGCCTACCACGCCACCCGCGCCGACCTGCTGCGCAGGCTGGGCCAAAGCAGGCAGTCACGTGCGGCCTACGACAAGGCCATCGAGCTGGCGGGCAACACCGCCGAGACCGCCTACCTGACCCGCCGCCGCGACCAGTTGGGGTAGCGCGGATCAGCCGGCTCTTCCGGCCTCAATGGCGGCGAACAGTCCGGCGGGTGTCTCAGTCGTCACCCACTCGGCGCTCTGCCTTATCTGGTCGCTGTCGCGCGCACCGGCCACGACGCACGCGACCACCGGATGCTCAAGGGGGAACCGCATCGCCGCGTGCGGCAGAACCGTGCCATACGCGGTGCAGGTCGTGGCGGCCGCGCGGGCCGCGGCGAGGACCTTCGCGGGTGCCTGCTCGTAGTCGAAGCGCGCGTCGTCCGCGGGCCACGGCCGGGCCAGCAGCCCCGAGTTGAACGGCGCGGCCGCGGCCACCGAGACGCCCCGTTCGCCGCAGGCTGCCAGCAGGGGAGCCGCCGAGCGGTCGAGCAGGGTCCAGCGCCCGGCGACCATGACGACGTCGACATCGGTCTCGGTCACGAAGCGCAGCAAGGGATCCACGTAGTTCATCCCGGCGCCGATCGCGCCGATCACGCCCTGGTCCCGCAGGTCCACCAGAGCCGGGATCGCTTCGCCGATCGCGGTGTCCATGTGGTCGTCGGGGTCGTGGACGTAGACGATGTCGACGCGGTCGAGGCCGAGCCGGATCAGGCTGGCCTCCAGGCTGCGGCGCACGCCGTCGCCGGAGTAGTCCAGTTCCCGGGTCAGCGCGTCGTCCACGGCGAACGCGCCCGCGGCGAGGTCCGACCCGGTGGGCGAGGGGTTGGGCACGAGCAGCCTGCCGACCTTGGTGGACACGGTGAACCGGTCGCGCGGGCGATGGGCGAGCGCCTCCCCGAGGCGGCGCTCGGACAGGCCGAGCCCGTAGTGCGGCGCCGTGTCGAAGTAGCGCACACCGCCGTCCCACGCGGTGTCGATGGCGGCCAGAGCGGTCTCGTCGTCTACGGGGTGGAACAGGTTGCCGATCGGCGCGGCGCCGAAACCGAGTTCGGTGACCTCGACCTTGGTGCGGCCAAGCCGGTTCGCCTTCATGCGCCCAGCCCATACCAGCGCACGGCGGTTCCGCCGAAGACTTCGGCCCGCTCGTCCTCGCTGAGCTGGGCTGTCAGCTCCTCGGTGACGGTGAGCACCTCGTCGTAAGTGGCGGCCAGTAGGCACACGGGCCAGTCCGAGCCGAACATGACCCGGTCCGGCCCGAAGGACGACAGCGCGTGCTCGGCATAGGGCAGAAGGTCGTCCGTCGTCCAGTCGGGGCGCGCCTCGGTGACGAGCCCGGACAGCTTGACCGCGACGTTCGGCAGGGTGGCCAGTTCGCTGAGGTCACCGCGCCACGGCTCGGTCTCGCCGAGCGCGATCGGCGGCTTGCCCGCGTGGTCGAGCACGAAACTCAGCTCCGGCAGTGCGCGGGCGGTGTCGATGGCGGCGGGGAGTTGCGAGCTGGTCACCAGCAGGTCGAAAACCAGTCCGGCGGCCGCCACGGCGGCAAGTCCGCGACGAACCTCGGCGCGGCACAGCCACTTGTCGTCCGGTTCGCCTTGCACCTGGTGCCGGATGCCGACCAGCCACTTCCCGCCCGGTCCTGCCCGCAGTTCGTGGAGCCGGTCGGCGACGTCCGGGGCGGTGAGGTCCACCCAGCCCACGACCCCCGCGATCTCCGCGGTGTCCTCAGCGAGCTGAAGGAACTCGGGGGTCTCCTCGGCCACCGTGATCGTCTGCACCAGCACGGTCGCGTCGATCCGGTTGGCCCGCAGGCAGGGTGCGAGGTCCGCGAAGTCGAAGGACCGCCGCAGCCGGGGCAGCTCGCTGGTCCAGGGCTGGTCGCGGACAGCGAGATCCCAGACGTGGTGGTGGGCGTCGACGCGCATGTGAGTCCTTGTGGGGAGTCAGGATGGTGTGGAGTCGGGTCGATCGGGCCTGAACCGGATGACCGAGGCGGTGCGGCGGGCGGTCATGGGCGGTGTTCGCTCAACCGGGCGCGGGCCAGGTCGAGGTGGGTTGTCATGGCCGCGTGCGCGGCCTCCGGGTCGCGGGCGGTGATGGCCTCGGCGATGGCGCGGTGCTCGGCGAGGGTCGCGCGGCCCTGGTCGGTGGTGTAGCGGAGCCGGAAGAGGCGCAGGTGGCAGTGGGTGCGGGTGAAGGCGTGCACGACCTCGCCGTTGCCGGAGAGCTCGGCGATGAGCTGGTGGAAGCGTTCGTCCTGCGCGGCGAGTTCGCGATAGGCGGCGTAGTCGTCGCCCGCGGGGACCGCGGTGACCGAGTCCAGTTCCGTCCACAACACGGCCAGGCCCGCGTCGTCGATCCGCTGGGCGGCTCGCGCCGCCGACCACGGCTCGATCAGGCCGCGGAACTCGAACAGGTCCTCGAGCTGGTCGGCGGTCAGCAGGGGAGTGGTCGAGTAGCCGCGCAGCGGCTCCTTGCGCACCAGTGACTCCGACTCCAGCCGGACCAGCGCCTCCCGAACCGGAGTGGAGGAAACCCGCAGGTCACGGGCGAGCTGGTCGATGCTCAACCGGCCCTCGGGTGGGATGACGTCATCCATGATGAGCGCCTTGATGCTCTCGTAGACGTCCTCGGTGAGGCTCTGCCGAGGCGGCAGCGGCGAGATTCCGGAGCCCTTCCCGACTGCGGGCTCGCGCGCGGTGCTCATCGGACTCCTCCCGTGCCATGGCGATCGCGACAGATCAAGCTACCTCAGGAATCGCACATCGTGCACGATGCAGGAAGGTGCGCCGGGGTCACTGCTCCTCGAGGTGCGCGCGGAGCGCTCGGACCCGGTCTTCGCACACCGGGGAATCCCAGCCGGACCGCACCAGGCCACCGACATGGATCGCGTCGACCCCCATCGCCCGCAGCGCCGGGACATGCTCGGTCCGCAGGCCGCCGCCCGCCAGCAGCCTGACCCCCGTCGGCGGTCGCGCCGCCCGGTCGGCGAGCACGGGAAGGCCAGTGGGCACCCCCGCGGCCGATCCCGCCGTCAGGACGAAGTCGAGGCCGGGCAGGCCGTGCAGCGCCGACCACGCCGACTCCTGGTCGGCGGCGTGGTCGATGGCCCGGTGGAAGGTCCACCGCGCCCCGCCCAGCGCCTCGACGAGGGCCGTGGTGGCCTCGACGTCGATCCGGCCGTCGGCGGTGAGGAAACCGAGAACGAACTCGTCCGCGCCCGCCGCACGCAGGTCCTTCGCCGTTCGCGCAAGGCAGGCGACCCCTTCGCGATCGATGGTGAAGCCTTCGCGGTCGCGCAGCATCACGCGCAGCGGGAGGTCCACCGCCGACCGCATCCGCTCTACCAGGCGGGCCGCCGGGGTCAGTCCGTCGGCCGCCATGTCGCTGACCACCTCGACCCGGTCGGCGCCACCGCGTTCGGCCGCGCGGGCGTCGGCCACGGTCAGCGCGATGACCTCGAGCAGGCAGCCGGTCACGCGATCCTCCTTCACCGAAACAATGGTTTAGACCATAATGGATCAGACCATAGTGTGATTTCGGGCCAGATTCCTCCGTTCGACCGTTGATTGTGTGTGAAGTTGTCCATACGCTCGCCCAATCACACAACTTCATGCAGGGCTGATGGAGGAACCATGCGACTGGCACGTGGCCTGATGGCACTGGCGCTGATAGCCCCCGTCCTGGGCGGTGTGTCCGCCGTGCCTGCCGCGGCCGCCACGTCGATAGGGGACGTGGTGCCCGTGCCGGTGTCCGTCGCCCCGGCCCCGGGCGTGACCTACACGCTGCCCTCCACCGGCAGGATCCACGCCGACACGGGCGCCACCGCCGTGGCCGACCGGCTGGCCGGGCTGCTGCGTCCCTCGACCGGGTATGCCCTGCCGGTGCTGGCCGCGTCCGGCACGCCCACCGACGGCATCGCGCTGCTGCTCTCCGGCGCGGACCCGAGCGTCGGCCAGGAGGGCTACCAGCTCGACGTCACCGCCGCCGCGGTGACCATCCGGGCGAAGTCGGCGGCGGGGTTGTTCCACGGAGTCCAGACGCTGCGGCAGCTGCTGCCCGTCGCCGTGGAAAGCGCGACGCCGCAAGCGGGTCCGTGGGTCGTGCCGGGTGGCCGGATCATCGACTACCCCCGGTTCGCCTACCGCGGCGCCATGCTCGACGTGGCCCGCCACTTCCAGCCGGTGGCGACCGTCAAGCGGTACATCGACCAGCTCGCCCTCTACAAAATCAACTACCTGCACCTGCACCTGACCGACGACCAGGGCTGGCGGATCGTGGTCGACTCGTGGCCCCGGCTGGCCACCCACGGCGGCAGCACCCAGGTCGGTGGCGGCCCCGGGGGCTACTACACGAAGGCGCAGTACGCCGACATCGTCGCCTACGCCGCCGCGCGCCACATCGCGATCGTGCCCGAGATCGACATGCCCGGTCACACCAACGCCGCGCTGGCCTCCTACGCCGAGCTGAACTGCGACGGCGTCGCCCGGCAGCTCTACACGGGCACCGCGGTCGGCTTCAGCTCCCTGTGCGTGCCCAAGGAGATCACCTACACGTTCATCAACGACGTGATCCGCGAGCTGTCCGCGCTCTCGCCCGGCCCGTACGTCCACCTCGGCGGCGACGAGACGGCCGCGACCTCGCCCGCCGACTTCACCAAGTTCATCGAGCGCGTCCAGCCGATCGTCACCGGCAACGGCCGCGCGGTCATCGGCTGGCACGAGATCGGCTCCACCGCGCACTCCGCGGGCCGTGTCGTGCAGTACTGGGGCACCGCGACGAGCGACAGCCACGTGACCTCCGCGGTGTCGAAGGGCGCGAAAGTCCTGATGTCCCCGGCCAACAAGACCTACCTGGACATGAAGTACAACTCCTCGACCCCGATCGGCTTGTCCTGGGCGGGGTACATCGAGGTCCGAACCGCGTACGACTGGAACCCGGGCGCCCACCTCACCGGCGTGGGGGAGTCGTCGGTCCTCGGCGTCGAGGCGCCGCTGTGGTCGGAGACCGTGGTGACCCAGAACCACATCGACTACCTGACCTTCCCCCGGCTGCCCGCCATCGCGGAAGTGGGCTGGTCCCCGTGGTCCACGCACAACTGGGACGCGTTCCGCCTGCGTCTGGCCGCGCAGGGCCCACGCTGGTCGGCGATGGGCATCGACTACTACCCCTCGACGCAGATCCCGTGGCCGTCGACCGGGTCGGCGAAGAGCCTGGTCGGCCAAGCCTCCGGCCGGTGCCTGGACATCCCGGCGAGCAACATGGCCAACGGCACCCAGCCCGCGCTGTGGGACTGCCACGGCGGCGCGAACCAGAAATGGACCCACACCACCGCGAGCGAACTGCGGGCCACCGTCAACGGCGTCACCAAGTGCCTCGACGTGAACGGCGGATCGACGGCCGACGGAGCGGTGATCCTCCTCTGGGACTGCCACGGCGGCGGAAACCAGAAATGGACCTTCAACGCCGCGGGCCAGGTCGTCGGCCAGCAGTCGGGCAAGTGCCTGGAGCCCGCGGGCGGGGCGACGGCGAACGGGACCGCGATCAGACTGGCCACCTGCCGCACGACGAACAACGCCAGTCAGGTCTTCGCCCGAACCTAGGACACGGGTGGTGCTGATACCGGCGACGCGGTCCCACGTCGCCGGTATCAGCGCGCGTCCGTCCAGCGGACCGCACCGACCTACTGATCGGATGAATCGGCAAATCCCCTTGCCTGCCGACCGATGGCAGTCCAGAGTATTGCTGGCTACGTAAGGAGTTTCACGCCCCTCGCACCCTCGGGCAGTCCAGCACATCGGATGTATGGGCCGTCAGGAAGTAGGAGTCATGCGGTTTCGCTTACTGGCGGCCGGGGTCGCGATCAGCTCGGCTCTGGCCACCGTCGTGGCCGTGAGCCCCGCGGCGGCGGCGGGAAACCCGGTGGTCACGATCTCGCCCACCGACACCCAGGCGCAGCTCCTGGCCAAGGCCGCGTCGGTCACCCCGACCGACCGGCAACTCGCCTGGCAGCGCGAGGAGCTGACCGGGTTCGTCCACTTCGGACCCAACACTTACACCGGCCGCGACCTGGGGCTCGGCACCGAGGACCCGGACATCATCCAGCCTGCCGGCCTCGACACCGACCAGTGGGTCTCGACGTTCAAGGACGCCGGGTTCAAGAAGATCATCTTCACCGCGAAGCACCACGACGGGATGCTGATGTATCCGTCGGCGTACTCGACCTACGACATGGCGTCGAGCAGCTACCTCAACGGCACCGCCGACCTGGTGAAGTCGTTCACCGACTCCGCGCGCAAGTTCGGGGTGAAGGTGGGCATCTACCTCTCGCCGTCGGACCTGCACGAGTACCAGCCGGGCGGCACCTTCGGCAACGGCAGCGCCAAGGTCAACGCGACCATCCCGAGCATCGCGGGCACCGGCCCCAAGTTCGACGTCGTCGCCGACGACTACAACCGGCTCTACATGAACACCCTCTACGAGCTGTTGACCAAGTACGGCACCGTCGACGAGGTGTGGTTCGACGGCTACGACCCGACCGGCGGCCGCCAGCCGTACAACTTCACCGACTGGGTCAGGATCGTGCGCACCCTGCAGCCCACCGCGGTCACCTTCGGCGGTGACGTGCGCTGGGTCGGCAACGAGAGCGGCGTCGCGCGGACCAGTGAGTGGAGCGTCATCCCGAACAACAACACCGCGAACCCGGATGGGATGCGCAAGTCGACCTTCGGCGAGGTGGCCGACAACATCGCGGGCGACGACAAGCTGACCACGGCGTCGAGCTACCTGGCCTGGTTCCCCGGCGAGTGCGACGCCAAGCTGCAGCCGTCGTGGTTCTGGCACCCGAACCAGACCCCGAAGACGCTCAGCGCGCTGATGTCGATGTACTACGCCTCGGTCGGCCGCAACTGCCAGCTGCTGCTCAACGTCGGCCCGAACCAGCAGGGCAAGATCGGCGCCACCGAGGTCACCAGGATGGCCGAGTTCGGCGCGAAGATCCGCTCCACGTTCGCCACCAACCAGGCCGCCGGGGCGACGGCGGCCAACGACACGGGCACGTCCAACACCTCGGGCAACGTTCCCGCCAACGTCCTCGACGCGAACGACGGCACCGGCTGGCAGCCGAGCGCGAACACCGGCGGTCTCGTCGTCGATCTGCCGGCGCCCAAGGCGGTCAACACCGTGGTGCTGCAGGAGAACATCCAGGTCGGCCAGCGGGTCGCGGGCTTCGCCGTCGACACGTGGAACGGCACTTCGTGGCAGCAGGTGACCGCCGGGACGACCGTCGGCTACAAGCGCATCGTGCAGTTCCCCACGGTCTCCACCCAGAAGGTGCGGCTGCGGATCACCGCGTCCCGCGCGCTCGCCCCCAGCATCGCCACTCTGGCGCTCTACGACGATGGCTCGGCCACCAACCTCGCCCAGGGCAAGCCCTCGACCCAGTCGTCGACTTCGAACTCGGCGCCCGCGTCACGCGCGGTCGACGGCAACACCCACGGCGACTTCTTCGCGAATTCGGTGACCCACACCAATTCCGAAGCGTCCCCGTGGTGGCAGGTCGACCTCGGGGCGTCGGTCCCGGTCGGCAAGCTGGCGCTCTGGAACCGCACCGACTGCTGCGCGAACCGACTCACCGACTACTGGGTCTTCGTCTCCGACACCCCGTTCAACACCTCGCTCACCCCGGCGCAGCAGGCGGCCGCGCCGGGCGTCTGGTCGAGTCGCCAGACCGGGCAGGCGGGCACACCGACCCAGCTGACCGTGGGCAAGACCGGCCGGTACGTCATGGTCCGGTTGGCGGGAACCAACCCGCTGTCGTTGGCCGAAGTGCAGGTTTTCGCGCCCGCCAACGACTTCTCCCTCGCCGCGAGCCAGCCGATGACCTCGGTCCCGGCCGGGCAGGCCACCACGTCGACGGTCACGACGGCGGTGACCAAGGGCGCCACGGGACCGATCACGCTCAGCGCCGCCAACCTGCCCCCGGGCGCCACGGCGACGTTCAACCCGGTCACGGTCACCGCGGGCGGCACCTCGACCCTCACCATCCAGACCTCGGCGAGCACCCCGCCCGGGGACTCGATCGTGGACGTCATCGGCACCGCGGCGGAGGTCTCGCACAGCGCGCAGGTGACCGTCAGCGTCGTGGCCGCCTCGGCTGACCCGGTGGTCTCCGGTCAGCGCTACCAGGTCCGCAACGCGTTGTCCGGCAAGGCGGTCGACGTTCCGGGCAACGCGACCACCGCGGGAACCCAGCTGATCCAGTGGGCGCCGCACAGCGGCGACAACCAGCGGTGGACGTTCACCAAGCAGGCCGACGGCAGCTACGAGGTCCGCAGTGTCTCCAGTGGACTCTGCATGGACGCCACGACCAACTCCGGCGAACCGGTCGTGCAGTGGACCTGCCACGGCGGAAGCAACCAGCGCTGGTCACTCGTGGCCGCGACGGGTGGGCACCGCCTGGTGGCGAAGTCGAGCGGCAAGGTGCTCACAGTGGCCGGGACCGGCGACGGGCTCACCCAAGCCGCCGCCGTGGCGGGCAGTGCCCAGTCGTGGATCTTCGTCACCCCGTGACCTGCCGGTGCTGGGCTGCCCGGGGGTGAGGTCGGCCACCGACAACGCCGAGGAGAATGACGAAAGGCAAGGAGGACAACCCACTCCTTGCCACTTCCAACGTATAGCGCACAGGGGGTCTTGCCGCAAGACCCGGGTGGTGCCGCAGAATCTCCGTCCGAAGCCAGAACCTGCGCGAATGCGGGTTTCTGGCCGCGAAGTGAGACGGGGGATTGATGGCTGACGTGATCATCGCCGGTGGCGGGCCGACCGGTCTGATGCTGGCCTGCGAGTTGCGGCTGCACGGCGTGCACGCGCTCGTGCTGGAGAGGGAGACGGAGCCGACCAAGTACGTCCGCGCGCTCGGCCTGCACGCGCGCAGCGTCGAGGTGATGGACCAGCGTGGTCTGCTGGAGCGGTTCCTCGAGCTGGGCCAGCAGTACCCGGCGGGCGGTTTCTTCGCCGCCATCGCCAAGCCGTCGCCGGATCGGCTGGACACCGCGCATCCGTATGTCCTCGGCATCCCGCAGACCACCACCGACCGGCTGCTGACCGAGCACGCCATCGAGGTCGGCGTCGAGATCCGGCGCGGCTGCGAGCTGGTCGGGCTGACCCAGGACGACCACGGGGTGACCGCCGAACTGGCCGACGGCACCCGGCTGCGCTCGCGCTACCTCGTCGGCTGCGACGGCGGGCGCAGCACGGTGCGCAGGCTGCTCGGCGTCGGTTTCCCCGGCGAGCCCAGCCGGGTCGACACGCTGCTGGGCGAGCTGGAGCTGACCGCGCCGCCGGAGACGGTGGCCGCCGTGATGGCCGAAGTCCGCAAGACCCAGTTCCGGTTCGGCGCCGGGCCCCTCGCGGACGGCGTGTACCGCGTCGTCGTGCCCGCCGAGGGGGTCGCTGATGACCGTTCCGTGCCACCGACCCTGGAGGAGTTCAAGCAGCAGCTGCGGGCGTACGCGGGCACCGACTTCGGCGCCCACTCACCGCGCTGGCTCTCCCGCTTCGGCGACGCCACCCGGCTCGCCGAGCGCTACCGGACCGGCCGCGTCCTCCTCGCGGGCGACGCCGCGCACATCCACCCGCCCGTCGGCGGACAGGGACTCAACCTCGGCATCCAGGACGCGTTCAACCTCGGCTGGAAACTGGCCGCCGAGGTCAACGGCTGGGCACCGGACGGCCTGCTCGACAGCTACCACACCGAACGCCACCCGGTGGCAGCCGACGTCCTGGACAACACGCGCGCGCAGATGCAGCTGATGTCCCCGGAGCCAGGCCCCCAGGCGGTGCGCCGGTTGGTATCTGAACTGATGGAGTTCGACGAGGTGAACCGGTATTTGACCGAGAAGATCGCCGCTCTCGGGATCCGGTACGACTTCGGTGACGGCCATGACCTGCTTGGGAAGCGGATGCGGGACGTGGGGTTGAAGAAGGGGCGTCTGTACGAGTTGATGCATGGCGGTCGTGGGTTGCTGCTTGATCAGACGGGCGGGCTTTCGGTTGGTGGTTGGTTGGATCGGGTCGATCATGTTGTCGAGGTCAGTGAGGAGTTGGACGTGCCCGCGGTGTTGTTGCGGCCGGATGGGCATGTGGCTTGGGTTGGTTCAGACCAGGAGGAGCTGATCAGGCACCTGCGTAGGTGGTTCGGGGCTCCCGCTGACCTGGCCTCGGGCTCCCGCTGAGCTGGCGGGGATCTCCCTCCGGCTTGATTGTTTAACTCTCGATCGGCGGTATCAAGGGCGGCCGTGAACGGCCGTCGCTGCGCGATCAGCGGAGCTGCCCCTTGACACCGCCGATCGAGAGTTAAAAGCGGCCAGGACGAGGGAGCAGGGGGAACTGCAGGGATTAAGAGCATCGCTTGGGTGCTCTTGTCCGGGGTGGGTGCGCGGGACGGGTGGGGGTTGGCCACGTAGACCACTCCGGGTTCGCAGGCCGGATGGCGTTCTCGCGGAGGGCCGCCGCCCTGGTGGGGATAGGCGTGGTGCCATGGCCTTGCGCGGGGATTTGGCCACGCCAGTTTCGCCAGGTTTGCCCGCAGGATGATGTTCTCGCCGAGGACGCCACCTTGTTGGGCGTGGTGCCGAACTCGGTGGTGCGGCCGGCGATCTACGTGGGTGGTGTCGGCGACTGGTCCGAACCGCTCCTCGACGGCGACCCGATGCTGGGGTCCGCCGAGACCGTCTCCTTATCGGCCCGGTCTGTCACGTGGCTCGGTGTGTGGGGGCTGCGGTCTGAACCGGCTGTGTTCCCAGGGGGCTGGGCGGCGGCTTCTCGCAGTTCTGTCGCCGCGGTTTCGGCGAGGGTCGCGCGTTGGAGGGCGGCGCCCAGTTTTTGGTGCAGGTCGGCGACCGCGTCTTGGTGTTCGCGGGTGAGGGTCGACAACCGGGTCTCCGCCCGGGTGGCGTGCCGGTCCAGTTCTGTGCGGTGGCGCTCCTCCACTCGCGCGAGTTCGGCGCGGACTCCCGCGGTGTCGGCGCGTGCGGATTCGAGGGCGGCCTCGGCGCGGGCCAAAGCCTTGGTGGCCGCGGCCCGGTCGTCGACGAGCCGTTGCTCGAGGCCTGCCAGTTCCGCGCGGACCGACGCCAGTTCCTGACCGGCCGCCGCCGCTGCCTGTAGCGCGGTGTGCTCGCGCTGGGCTGCGTCTCGGGCACGGTGTTCGGCTTGTTCGGCCCGCTCATGTTCGGCGTCGCGGCGCGATTCGGCGCGGGCCTGTTTGAGTTCGGCGGCCCGCGCCTTGGCGGCTGCTTCATCGCGGGCGTGTTCAGCGGCTTGCCGGGCGGCTGCGTGTTCTTCGGCTGACGCCCGTGCCTCCGCGGCGGCCTGTTCTGACTCCGCGGCCTGGCGTTCGGCCCGGTCCCGCAGGCCCCGGTCCTCGGCCGCCGCCTTGTCCGAGGCTTCCACCGCGGCCAGCGCCGACTTCACCTCCGTGTCCAACCGCGCCACGACCTGCTCCAAAACGCCCTTGAGCGCGTCCGCGGGAGCAAGAACCCGCGAAACGTGCTCACGGACGTCCGTGGCGAACCCACCCAGTGCCAACGTCCCCGGATCCACCCCCAGCGCGGCTCGCAGCGAACTTTCCGCCGCCGCCAGCTGCTTGCAGGTCGCGTTTCCCGCCCACACCCGGTCCGGGCAGAACTCGTACGGTCGCCCGCCGCGCGGTCCCGGCGGGGGGAGCGGGTTACGGCACCGACTGAACCCACACAAAGCGTTTCCATCCAACCCTGGCTGCATGTTCCCAACCCTAGTTGATCAGATAGATAACCGCTAACCCAAGTTAAAGATAACTAACTACAACCTACCTTACCTACGAAACAGACCTTTCGTTGGTAACCCGTCCCCTGTCGGTGATCGGTGCCAAGATGCTGGAAAGTCGGCCTGAAATCGGCCGGAAACTGGGGTCGAAAACTAGGAGACCGTCACCGTGACGAAACTGCGTGTCCACTGCTTCTCGATCTCACTCGACGGTTACGCCGCCGGACCCGCCCAGAGCGCAGGCGATCCGCTGGGCGTGCGTGGCGCAGAACTGCACGAGTGGGTCTTCGCCGAGGGCCGCGACCCTGCCGTGGACTCGATGATGGACCGCGGCATCGACGGCATCGGCGCCACCATCATGGGGCGCAACATGTTCGGCCCGGTCCGCGGACCGTGGGAGGACGACACCTGGACCGGCTGGTGGGGGCCGAACCCGCCCTACCACCACCCGGTGTTCGTGCTCACCCACCACCCGCGCGCGCCGATCACCATGGAGGGCGGGACCACGTTCCACTTCGTCGACGACGGCATCGAGTCCGCGCTGGCCAAGGCGGTCGCCGCCGCGAACGGTCAGGACGTGCGGCTGGGCGGGGGAGCGTCGACGGTCCGGCAGTACCTGCGGGCGGGCCTGGTCGACGAGATGCACCTGGCGGTGGTGCCCGTGCTGCTCGGCGCGGGGGAGCGGCTCTTCGACGACGGGATCACCGACTTCGAGTGCGCCGAATCCATCACCGTCGACTCGATCGCCCACATGCGCCTGGTGAAGACGGGGTCCTGACCGGCCCGGAGGATGACGACGCCCCGATTGAGGGTTGTGCGTGCTGGACTTGTCGCGCTGTGGGTCGCGGTGAGCGGACCGGTAGCTAGATCAGGCGGCTGGTGAAGCCGGCGTCGACGAGCCGCTGGTAGGCGGCGTGCACCGGTTCGGGCACGTCCTGCTCGATGGCGAAGCCGAGGCGGGCGTACTGGGTGATGCGTTGGGTGTCGCCGACGAGCATGGTGATGACACGGTCGACGTCGCCGATCGTCGCGATGTACTCGTCGAGCGGAAGCGGCCGGGATGAGCAGATGACCTCGACTTCGGGCCAAACCTTGCGACAGGTCGCGTAGGCGCGTCGCTGTTGGTAGGGCCGGGAGATCAGCATGATCGAGGCCGGGTGGATGTCCGCGTCGGCGAACACCCCTGCTGGTAGAGCCGCGCGGTGTGGATTGCGACGCCGAGGTCGTGGGAGCCCAGGCCGATCCCGACGTCACAGCGGTGGGGCTGGTGGCCCATGTCGTGGTAGGCCCACAGGGTTTCGACGTCGGCACGCAGGTTCGCGGGCAGTTCGGTGGTCGCCATGACCCGGCAAGGTTACGGGCGCCGCGGGTCGGTGCCGTGCACGCCCATCCGGTGCGGCTGCGTGTCGGCTGACGGTCGCGCAGCAGGGTCGATCGGCTCTTGTCGCGATTTCGGCCGGGGACGAGAGTGGCCTGAAAGGACAGATCCTCGCAAAGGGAAACTCGAGGAGCCCGGTATGCGATCCTTTTCGGCAATCCTCGCCGCAGTCCTCATCCTCCCTGCCGGTCTGCTGACAGCGACCGTCGCAGCGGCCGTTCCCATCACGCCGGGCGGCTCGGCAGAGGTGACTGTCGGCAGCAACGACAACCTGTTCTCGCAGAACAAGCAGAACGAGCCGGGGGTCGCGGTGAACCCGGTCAACCCGCTGATCCTCGCGGCAGGCGCCAACGACAACATCGACATGGAAGCCTGCAACGCCGGTGACGACCGCACCTGCCCCTTCACCCCTGGTGTGGGCCTCTCGGGGGTCCAGTTCTCGACCAACGGCGGTCTCTCGTGGACGCAGCCGACCTACACCGGCTACTCAGCACGCGTGACGCCGAGCTGCCTCGGCCAGCCGGACGTCGCGGTCGGTCAGCCGCCCGCGGGTGACACCGGCTGCGTGCCCGACCCGGCGGGGCCGATCGGCACGTTGCCGAACTACACCGAGAACGGCATGGTCTCCAACGGCGACCCGGAACTCGTCTTCGGTCCGGCACCGGACGAGAGCGGCGACTTCTCCTGGGCGAACGGGCAGCGGCTGTACTACGCGAACATCGCCACCCCGTTCCCCGGCAATGCCGGGTTCAGGGGTGCGGGCGCGATCGCGGTGTCGCACACGCTCGACCTCACCGGTGCCATTGCCGGGGACAACGCCGCATGGTCCGACCCGGTGGTCGTCACCCGGCAGAACACGGCGCTGTTCAGCGACAAGGAACAACTGTGGGCCGACAACGCCGAGACCAGCCCACACTTCGGCAACGTCTACGTCTGCAACGTCGGCTTCCGCGGCAGCGCCGGGTCCGAGCCCGTGCTGTTCTCGCGGTCGACCGACGGCGGCGACACCTGGACCGTGCGGCAGCTGAGCGAGGCGACGAACAACAGTCAGACCGGCGGGCGGCAGGGCTGCGCGATCCGCACCGACAGCGCGGGCGTTGTCTACGTGATCTGGGAAGGGACGTCCATCCCGTCCGGGCAGGGCGTCTTCTTGCTGGCGCGGTCGTTCAACGGCGGCGCCACCTTCGAGCGGGCCCGGCCCATCGTCGCGGTCGAGGGCATCGGCCAGTTCGACCCGGCGCAGGGACGGTTCACCATCGACGGCATCGCCGGGGCGCGCACCAACACCTTCCCGAGCATCGACATCGCCAACGGCGCCCCGTCCGGAGCGGACGCGACTGATCAGATCCTGGTCACTTGGTCCGACGACCGGGCGGGCACGAACGCGGAGCGGGCGTACGTCATCTCCTCGACCACGGGCGGTGACACCTTCTCCGGCGTCATGGACGCCAACGACGGCGCCGACCGGGCCAACTTCCCGGCCATCGCCATCTCGCCGGACGGCACGGACGCCTGGCTGGTCTACAACGCCTGGCTGGACCCGTGGCGCACCGAGACCACGTCCCCGCGGCGGGTGCTCGGGGTCGTGCGCCACGCCCAGATCGCCGGCGGCGTCCTCGGCCCGTGGACGACGGTGCTTCGCGGCCCGGACGGCGACGGGCGTGCCTCCAGCGCCAACGGCCTGACCTCGGAGTTCCTCGGCGACTACAACTATGTGGTGGCCACCGATGACGCAGCCACGGCGGTGTGGAACGACATGCGCGACGGCATGGTCTGCCCGGCCATCAACGCCTACCGGCAGGCGTTCGTCGAGGACGTGCTGGCAGGCGATGCGGCGCCGATCGTGGCCGACCGGCCGCGGGACCGCGCGTCGGCGGGCGAGTTGCCCGCGGCCCACTCCACCGCGCTGCGACCCGGTCCCAACAACCAGTGCCCGTCCGGCTTCGGCGGTTCGAGCATCTACGGAGGTTCGTTCAGCGACGACGACTGACCGCCGCATGATCGGCCCGCGCGGCTGGTGAAGACGATCAGACCTTCTTGACCACGCTCGACTTGAGCTGCATCGGCCCGAAACCGTCGACCTTGCAGTCGATGTCGTGATCACCCACGCCGTCGACCAGTCGGATGTTGCGGACCTTCGTGCCGACCTTGATCGCCGTCGGGAACCCCTTGACCTTGAGGTCCTTCACTACGGTCACGGTGTCCCCGTCGGCGAGCGGGTTGCCGACCGCGTCCTTGATCAGCTTGGCCGCCTCGGGGACGGCGGGCGTCCACTCGTGCGCGCACTCCGGGCTTACTCGCTGCCACAGGCCGGGCACGGTGGCAAGGCGTCACTCATGGCTGAAGGCTAACCCGCCCGTATGCTGATCAACCGGAGACCACGAGCGGGGGAGCGGACGTGACCGACGCCCTCGTCGCCGCGAGCGACGACATCTGGCCCGGCGTCGACGACCCCGCCCGACTGCTCGCCCTGCTCAGCGACTGGCTGCTCGGCTACGCCAACCGCGCCACCCGCCACAAGTACGCCGAATCCCTGGGCCTGCCCGTCAGCGCTGGCGACCTCGACCCATGGCGCGAACGCCCCGAGCTCGCCCCCGTCGTGCACGCCTATGCCCACACCCTCGGCATCCCCACACAGCAGGCGGCGACCACAACGAACCGCCCACCCCCGGCCCGACGCGGCAGGCTGCGCCACCTGCACTGGCTGCGCTGGTGCGGCGCCCGCGGCCTCGACCCACTGGCCGCCAACACCACCCACGTCAAGGAATGGCTCGACGACCTCACCGTCGACGGCGCCGCCAAAGCCACCCGCGACCGCATGCTCGGCACCCTCAAAGCCTTCTACGGCCACCTCGCCGACGAAGGCGTCATCACCGCCAACCCCGCCGCCCTGTCCCGGCGCCGCCTCGCCGTGGCCACCGACCACGACACCACCCGCACGGTCACCCTCACCGCCGAGCAGGTCCGCGCCCTGCTCGCCGCCGCCGCGGCCCCACGCCCCGGCCGCGACCGGCTTGGCACCCTGCGCGCCACCGCCGTCATCGCCCTGTTCACCCTGGGGATCCGCGTCTCCGAGCTGTGCGACCTGACCCGCGCCGACCTGCACTCCACCCGCGGCCGCGCCGCCCTGCGCGTGCCCGGCAAGGGCGACAAGCCGCGCGTCGTCTACCTCTCCGGCCTCGCCCACGACGCCCTCAACGCATACCTGCACCACCGCGCCACCGACACCGCCCCCGCGATCCGCGGCCAGGTCAAAGCAGGCACCGAACCACTGATCAGCACCCGCGACGGCAAACCCATGGCCCGCACCGACGTGTGGGCGCTGCTGCGCCGCATCGCCGCCTCCGCCGGACCCGACCTCGCCGACGTCGCCACCCGCATCCACCCCCACGCCCTGCGGCACTTCTACGTCACCGCCGCCGTCGAGGCGGGCGCCGAACTGGTCACCGTGCAGGCCGACGTCGGCCACGCCAGCGTCGACACCACCAACCGCACCTACAACGCCGCCGCCCGCACCCCCGAACGCAGCGCCGTCGACCTCGTCGCCGACGCCATCACCGGAGCTGGCTGAGCAGCAACACCCCGAACGCGAGCATCGTCGCCGCCACCAGCCCGTCGAGCACCTTCCACGACGCCGGCTTGGCGAAGAACCCGGTGAGCAGCCGCGCGCCGAACCCGAGCGCGGAGAACCAGCACAGGCTCGCCAGGACCGCCCCGACCGCGAACCCCCACCGCAGCGACCCGTGCGCGGCTGCCAACGAGCCCAGCAGCAGCACGTCGACATAGACGTGCGGGTTGAGCCACGTCAGCGCCACGGCGGTGAGGACCGCGGGCCGTGCCGACCCGCCCGCGGCGACCAGCACGGACGGCCGCAGCGCGCGCCGGGCGGCCATCGCCGCATAGGTGAGCAGGAACGCGGCGCCGACCAGCGTCAACACCGTCGTCGCCGCGGGCCACGCGCCCGCAACGACCCCGACCCCGGCGACCCCCAACGTGATCAGGACCGCGTCGGACCCGGCGCAGATCGCGACGATCACCGGGACCGCGTGCCGCTGGATGCCCTGGCGCAGCACGAACGCGTTCTGCGCGCCGATGGCGACGATGAGCGAGAGTCCCGTGCCGAATCCAGCGGCCACGGCGAACAGAAACGGTCCCATACCTCCGAGGCTAGGAAGCGAGCTGTCAACAGTCCAGTTCAAGATTTTGACGTATCATTAGCGCTCGTGATGCCTGAACTGCCGCTCGACCTGGTCCGAACCCTGCTCGCCGTCGTCGACGAAGGCACCTTCGACGCCGCCGCGGCCGCCCTGCACGTCACCCCGTCCGCGGTCAGCCAACGGGTCAAGGCCCTCGAACAGCGCACCGGCCGGGTCCTGCTCATGCGCACCAAACCAGCCCGCGCCACCGAGTCCGGTGAAGCCGTCATCCGCTTCGCCCGGCAACTGCTCCAACTCGAACGCGACACCCTGACCGAACTCGGTCTGCCCACCGCGGGCGAAGCCGCCCGCCTGGCCATCGCCGTCAACGCCGATTCGCTCTCCACCTGGTTCATCCCCGCCATGACCCGCGTCCCCAACCTCCGCTTCGACCTGCACCGCGAAGACGAAGGCCACACCACCGCCCTCCTCCGCGAAGGCCTCGTCATGGCCGCGGTCACCTCCACCCCCGACCCCGTGCAGGGCTGCTCGGTCCGCGCGCTGGGCAACATGCGCTACCTGCCCTGCGCGAACCCGGCCTTCGCCGCCCAATGGCTCGACGGACCGCCCGCCCTGGTGGCCGACGCGCCCGTCCTCGTCTTCGACCGCCGCGACCAGCTCCAAGACCACTTCGTCGCCACCGTCGCCCCCGGCCGCGAAGCGAGCCAGCACCGGCACTACATCCCCTCCTCCGAAGGGTTCGTCGACGCCGTCGCCGCCGGACTCGGCTGGGGCATGGTCCCCGAAGTCCAAGCGCGTCCCCGCATCACCGCCGGAACGCTCGTCGACATCGGCGGGCCCATCGACGTCCCCCTCTACTGGCAGCAGTGGAAACTCGACTCCCCACCACTGGCCGCCGCCGCCCAAGCCATCGCCGCGGCCGCCGCCATCGCCCTCAAACCCCACACGCGACATCACGCCCGGATCAGCTGACCTACTGCGGCAGGCGCTCGACGACGGGCGCCTGCCGCAGCCACCGGGGGAGCAGCAACGCGACCAGGGCGACCAACGCCGCCACCCCGAACACCTCACCCACCGCCCACACCCCGTACACCGCCAACGCCGACACCTCGATCCCGATGCCGGCCACCGACGTCACCGTCGCCCGCGCCGGACCCTCGATGCTGTCCTGCAACCGCGCCTCGGCCACCACCAACACCAGCTGATACAGCCCATAGAACCCGGCCACCACCAGCAGACCGGCGGGGGAGCGCAGCACCCCGGACACCACCAACACCGCCACCGCGACACCCAGCAGCACCCCGAGCGTCCGGGTCCGCAACCGGCTCCCGAACCCACCCAGCGCGGCACCGGCCGCACCGGCCAACGGGATCGCGACCATCGCCAACGGCACCCACCCCGCGGGGACACCCCACGCCAGGGCCATCAGCGGGAAGTACTCCTCGAACGCGTCCAACCCGCCCAGCAACGCCACCACGATCACCGCGCGCCGCACCACCCGGTTGGCCGCAGCCTCCCGCAAACCCACCTTGAGCATCTCGACATAACCGAGCTCATCACCGTCAGCACCCCGCACGGCCTCCGGAAACCGCGACGCCACCCACGCCGCCGCCAGACACACCCCGACACTGACCCACGCCGCCAGCCGGTACCCGCCGAGCGCGAACAACCCCGACGCCAACGCCGCCGTCGGCAGCTCCGTGAGCAGATTGACCGCCGTCACCCGCCCGTTGACCAGCGCGAACGTCGATTCCTCACCTTGCGCGGCCAACCCGTCATAGAGCAACGCCTCGAACGCGCCCGACTCCAACGCCCCACCGAGACCCCACAGGACGAACCCGACCGCGAACCCGGCGAACCCCGGCAACGTGATCCACAGGACGTACCCCAGCGCCTGCAACAGACTCGCGCCCACCAGGGACGACCGCCGCGAGAACCGGTCGGCCACCGCACCCAGCGGCACCTCAGCCAGGATCGACACCGACGACCAGATCAGGAACAGCAGCGAGATCTCCGCCCCGGACAGACCGGTATCGGCGAAGAGAACGGCGTACAGCGGGTAGATCGGGACCAGGTAGGTCAGCGCCGCCCACCACAGCGACACCCGCACCAACCCGCGCACGGACTCCGGAGGTCTACGTCAACCAAATGGCATACGCCGAGATTAACCGACCCCAACCGCCGCGGCACCCGGATTAAGCCACTCACCAGGCGATTCCCACGCCGCCAGCCGCAACCGGCTCTCGAACCGCCGCGGGAGCCCCGACACCGGGTCGGTGAACTCGAGGACCTTCGCCAGCAGCTGCAGGGGAGCGGTGAAGTCGCCCAGCGGCTTCTCCGTCAGCACGGGGTAGAAGTCGTCACCCAGGATCGGCACACCCAACCCGGACATGTGCAACCGCAGCTGGTGCGTCCGCCCAGTCTCCGGCGCCAGCCGATAGCGCCCGACCCCGTCGCGCGCCTCGATCAGCTCGACCCGGGTGCGCGCGTTGACCTCACCGGGGACCTCCTGCGCGGTGATCACCCCGCGCTCTTTCATGATCCGGCTCTCCACCGTCACCGGCAGCTCAAGATCCGGGTCGTGCCGGGCGACCGCCTCGTACTCCTTGCGCACCAACCGGTCCCGAAACAACGTCTGATACGCGCCGCGCAGCTCCGGGCGGACCACGAACATCAACAACCCGGCCGTCACCCGGTCCAACCGGTGCGCCGGACTCAGCGTCGGGATTCCCAGCTCCTGGCGCAACCGCACGAGCGCCGTCTGCACGATGTGCTGGCCGCGGGGGATCGTCGCCAGGAAATGCGGCTTGTCCACGACCAGGATGTCGTCGTCCTGGTGGACGATGCCGATATCGAACGGCACGGGCACCTCCACCGGGAGATCCCGGTGGAACCACACGAACGACCCGGGTTCATAGGGAGCGTCGATGCCGACCGGCCCATCGAGCCCGACGATCCGCTCCTCCCGCAACATCATGTCGATGCGCCCCGGATCCACCCTCGGCAACCTCTCGACAAGGTGGTCCCGAATCGTCGCCCACGACCCCTCCTCCGGCAGCCGAAGGCGGGCAGCGTCGAGCCCATGGCGCTGGGGGAGAGGGGAGCGAAGTTTGCGTCTCATCGCTGGTCAGCCTACCTACAGGCCGATCTGGTACAGGATGAAGCCGCGGTTGACCGCCACCTGGTCATACAACCGGCGCGCCGTGGCGTTCGACTCCTGCGTCGACCAGTACACCCGCGCGCACCCCTGAGCACCAGCCCACTCGGTCACCTCGGCGATCAACGCCCGTGCCACACCCAGACCGCGAGCCACCGGATCGGTGAACAGGTCCTGCAGGTAACACACGTCGGCCGAGGTCGTGCTCGCGTGGACGAGGAAATGCGCGATCCCCACCAGTTTCCCGTCGACCTTCGCGCCGAGCGCGTGCATCCGGGTGTCCTCCTGGAACGCCGACCACGCCCGCGTCATCGCCTCGGTGGGCAGCGTGCGCCCGTAGAAGGTGTTGTAGCCGGCGAATAGGACCTCCCACGCCTCGCGGTCCGCTGGGTCGAGCTTGCCGACGCTGATCATCGATCACCTTCCGAGAGGGTTCGCGCCCGACCCTACCCACGGGCGGAGGGCCGGGTTGCCAAGCTCAGCGACCCGGCCCTCCGTCGTGCGCATCAGGTGATACTCAGCCGGAACCACCGCGACCAGCCGGTCCGGATGTCCCACCAAGCGCTGTACATCAGCCCGTCCGAGCCCACCGCGAACACGTCGATGTGGTTGCTGAACCGCTCGATCGCCGCCACATGCCCACCGGACTGCCCGATTCCGCCCGAGATGTTGAACCAGTTCGCCCAGCCCGAAGCCGCGTCCCACCACGTGCTGTAGATCCGGTTATCCGTCCCGACGGTGAACAGATCCAAATGGTTCGCGCCCCGAGGAATCGCCGTCACCGACGACCCCGGCGACGCCAACCCACCAGACACGTGGAACCAGTTCGACCACCCCGAAGCCGCATCCCACCACGCCGACATGATCCGACCGTCCGACGCGGTCGTGAACAAGTCCAGATGGTTCGGGTTACGCGCCACCACGTTCACCGTCGAGTTCGGACGCGCGGTCAACGTGCCCAGGCGGAACCACGACGCCCACCCCGAAGCCGCGTCCCACCACGTGCTGTAGATCCGGTTGTCCGTGCCCACCGTGAACAGATCCAGGTGGTTCGGGTTCCGGGCGATCGCCGTCACCGTCGCCCCGTTGGCCGCGACCCCACCGGAGACGTGGAACCAGTTCGACCACCCCGACGACACGTCCCACCACGCCGACATCGTCCGGCCGTCAGCAGCCGTGGTGAACAAGTCCAGGTGATCCCGGTTGCGGGCCACGACGTTGACCGTCGACCCGGCCCGCGCCGTCAGCGAGCCGATACGGAACCAGCCCGACCAGCCCGTGGTCACGTCCCACCACGCACTCCACACCCGGTTGTCCGTGCCGACCGTGAACAAGTCCAGGTGATTCGGATACCGCGCGATCGACGTCACCGGCGACCCAGACCCGCCCGGCGACGCGATGCCACCGGACACGTGGAACCACCCCGCCCACCCGGACGACTGGTCCCACCAGTTGCTCATCGTGCGCCCGTTGCTCGCCACCGCGAACACATCGAGGTGACTCGGGTACCGCGCCAGGACACTGATCGGCGTCGGCCCCCGCGACTGCAGCGTGCTCAGCGGCTCCAGCCGGTTCCAGATCACCTGGCGGCACACCCGGCAGAACGGCGCGCCCAGCTCCCGCATCTTGCAGTTGTGCTCCGGCCGGAACGCGCCGCAGTGGTAGTAGTGCGCGCCCTCGAACGCGCCGACCGTGCCCGCCGGAACGGTGCTGGCCCGGTTGTCCACCTTGGTGCAATCCGGGTTGCTCATCGTCGGGATCGCGGTGCTCGACGCGACCGCCCACCGCCACTTCAACGTGGCCCGGTTGCTGTTGACCGTCACGTTCGGCTCCGACGGCTCACCCGCCGGGTGGTGGTCGTGCCCGGTCTCGTTGCCGCCCGCGTAGTACGCGTACTCATCGGCCAGGCCGAACGCGGTGTGCCCGGCCTCGTGGATCGCGATCTGCGTGGCCCCGTTCGCCAGGGAGTACGTCCCGACCGACCCGCCCGCACCGCCGTAGACCGTCGAGTTCACCACGACCAGGACCAGGCTGTGCTCCGGCACCTGCGCCGTGGCCACCTGCAACGCCGTGGACTGGTTGCACAGCAGCAGCCTGCGAATCCCGTTGCCACCGAACGTCGCGTCGAAGTACGTCCGAGCCGTCGCGCCCGTGCCGCCTGCCGCGACCGGGTCGTCCGCACCGGAATCCGTGGAAGCCACGTTCACCCGGAACACGTTGATCGCCGGGCTCAGCTCGTCGAACGGCGGCGTCGCCTTCAGCGCGTTGACGAAGTCCTGCGCCGCGGTGTTGAACGCGGCCTGCTGCCCGGCGGTGAACCCCTCAGCGAGCAGCACGATGTTGAACGCCCGATTGCGCGGCGCGGAGCCCGCGATCTGCGTTGTGCCCTGGACGGCGCCGTCCGACGTGGTCATCGCGCACCCCCCGTGAGCGGGAACGTGCCCAGCTCCACGACGTCACCGGCACCGGCCTCGGCCTCGGCGACGTCACCGGTCGGCGGGATCCGCACCACGGTCACGTGGTCGGCCCGCTCGGTCGTCGGCACGACCACGGTGAACGCGCCCTGACCCCGCGGCACGTCGGTGCGCGTGATCGGCTCGTTCGGGTCCTCGGGGAACACCTCGACACTGGTGTCCATCCCGGACCGAATCGGGACGCGGCTGAGCATCTCCTCATTCGCGTCCCGCACCTCGACGTGGTTGCCCACCACGTCCTCACGCGGCAGGTCGAAGCCGCTGACGGCGACGTCCACCGGCTGCTGCAGCAGCAGCCGCACCTCGTCACCCTCGTACTCGAACAGCAGTCGGACCGCCGTCGGCTCACCCGACGGGCTCGGGTCGGTCATCGCATTGCCTCCATCCCAGCCTGGCGCGTCACACGCCCTGACATGCGGAAAGAGGCCCGCGAAGCAGCGGGGGATACCGAAAGGGGTCTTACTGGGGTCTTACGGCCCTAGAGGGCACCGTCCGGATCGGACAGATCCGCCAACACCCGGTAGGTCCGATTGCTCGCCGCGGCGGCCCGGCGATGGGTGCCGGTCGCCTCGATGTAGTTCTGGCTCGTGTTCAGACTCGCGTGGCCCAGCAGCGTCATGATCTCCACCGCGTTCGCCCCGTCCTCGGCCAACCGGGTCGCGAACGTGTGCCGCAGCGCGTGCAGATTCGCCCCCGCGGGAACCCGGTCGTGCATCCCGGCCCACCGGAAACACGACTTCACCAGGTAATCCAGCGCGCCCCGGCCGATCGCGGCGCCGTCAGAACCCAGCAACAGGGGCGACTCGGCGGTGAACCGGGCCGAGAACCGCTCGTCACAGGACGCCACATAGGACTCGATCACCCGCTCCAGCGGCACCTCGATCGGAATCGACCGCTCCCGGTTCCCCTTGCCGTGCACGAACAGTCGGCGCTCGCCGGGACGGCCCACCATGGCCGACCTGGTCAACGCCCGCATCTCCGAGGCCCGGAGCCCGGCCACCAGGCCCAGCGCCAACACCAGAAGATCGCGCTCCGGCCACTCCACTCGCGACCGCCGCGCCCCCGACGCGATCGCCGAGAGCAGCTGCTCCGGTGTGGACTCGCCCCGCAGCGGCTTGGGGGACAGGGGAGCGGCCCGCGGCCGCCCGATCGCCCCCATCGGATTGCCCGGGCACAACCCGTCGGCCACACAGAACTGGAAGAACTGGTTCCACGTCGACCAGGCACGCGCCACCGAACTCTTGGCATGGGTGTCGGCGAAGCTTCCGAACGCCGCCCGCAGCGGCTGCGCCGACACCGCGACCAGATCGATGTCCTCGACCTCGACCTCCAGCACAGCCGCCACCTGGGCGGACACGCCCGCGAAGTCCCGCCGGTAGGCCGCCGTCGTGTGCGGCGAGTCCTTACGCGTCCGCCTCGCGACGAAGAACGCCTCTTGGGCGTCGATCAACTTCACTCTTAGTACATACAAGGTGACACCGACAAAAACCCAATCCGCCGCGACCGCGACCCGGAAGTGGAAGGCTGGCACCGACCAGCAGTTGCCCAAAAGGAGTGCTTGTGACCGACGTGAACATCCGCCGCGCGACCATCGACGACGTCCCGGCCATCGTGGCCCTGCTCATGGACGACGCGATCGGTGCGACCCGGGAGTCCGCGGATGACCTGACCCCGTACAAGGACGCCTTCGCGGTCATCGACGCCGATCACCATGAGTTCCTGGCCGTAGCGGACCGTGACGGCGAGATCGTCGGCACGTTCCAGCTGTCCCTGCTGCCGGGCCTGTCCCGGATGGGCGCGTTCCGGGCGCAGGTGGAAGCCGTGCGGGTGGCCGCCTCGGCACGGGGACTCGGCCTGGGGGAGACGATGATGCGCTGGGCCATCGAGGAGGCCCGCAAGCGCGGCTGTGTGATGGTGCAGCTCACCTCGGACAAGAAGCGCCAGGACGCCCACCGGTTCTACGAGCGCCTCGGCTTCACCGCGACGCACGAGGGCTTCAAGCTCGCACTCTGAGCCGGATCAAGAAGTTGATCTTTCATGCATAATAGGCATTATGCATGAAACATGCGTTCGAGAGGGCACGGGCTGACTTCGGGGCATGGGTTGCCCTGGACGCCTTTACGGACTCGCTCCACGGACGTTTCAGACGCGGCGCGCACCCGCTCGGTTTGAACTCGGCCGAGGAGTCGCCAGCTCCAAAATCGCGCCGAGGAGCCTTCTGGGACGCTTTCTGGAGGTCTCGGCGTACCACCCTGGAAACGTCACAGTGACGTTTCCGCCCTGGGTCGGCGGGCCTGGAACTCGATATATCGTAAGTTCGATAATCGACATTATGTAAAGTAAAGCGGTGGAGCGCTCAGGCGAGACTCCCCGACTCAGGCGATGAGCCAGCTCGACGTTCCGTACGGAAGGGGCTCTCGCACCTGCGGCGTCACGGCCGTGATGGTGACGTCCTCGTCAAGGTGGGTCATGTGCAGACAGGCCAGCACCGGTCCGCACGCGAGCACCCGCAACGAACGGCCATGTCTGGCACACGCCCGGTGCGCCCGGACCAACGTCGCGGTGCTCGCCCAACTCAGGAACGTGACCGACGTGAGGTCGATGACGACTCGCTTGGTGTCGGAGTCGTCGGTGCAGGCAGCCATGATCTGGTCGTACCAGGGTCCTTCAGTGGCCAGGTCGATGCGGCCGGAGGCGGCGATGGACACGGTGCGGCCCGTGCGCTCGACGGTGATCTTGACGGCCCGCCGGGCCTGCTCGGCCGGTGTCCGTGCGAACTTCAACGCCACTGCGGTGTCCCCTGTCGTCCGGCGGAGTGTGCCCTACTCCCCCTTGATCAGTGTGGGCCCGGAAAGGTTGCCAACGATTTCCTATTTGTTTCAACCTGCCAAGTCCAGGGCGGACGTAGTCACGATTGAAGGGACCCGGTCCGCAGCGGGCAGTCGACACCCCGCGCATACGGTCGGGACCAGCGAGTCTCCTGACCTGCACTTTTGCCCGGTTCCCTCAACCTCTACTTCAGGCTTGCACCACCTAACCTTCTAGTTGAGGTCGAGGGAGGAATTCTGGTGCGGCGGGCCCGTCGAGGCTCCTACGGTTGCCACATGCGGTCACTGGTCGAGCTCCCCAAGGTCCACCTCCAAGTCCACCTCGAGAGCACCATCCGCTCCGCGACGCTGGTGGAGATCGGCGCGGGTCACGGGATCGAGGTGCCGCCGGAGGTGTCGGACGGCCCGTTCTCGTTCGACGGGTTCCGGGCGTTCGCCGATCAGAACTCGCGGGTGCGGGAGTGCCTGCGCGCGCCGGAGGACTTCCGTCGGATCGCGGTGGAGTTCTGCGAGGACGAGGCCGCCCAGGGCGCGCGGTACGCGGAGGCGATGTTCACCGCGGCGTCGCACGGTGAGCGGCTGGGCGATCTGGAGACGCCGTTGGCGGCGGTGTTGGACGGGCTGGCCGAGGGGCGGCGGCGGTTCGGTGTCGAGGTCGGGTTGATCCTGGACCACTCGCGGCGGCGGTCGGTGGAGCGGGCGTGGCGGTCGGTGGAGTTGGCGTCGCGGTTTCCGGGTGTGGTGGGGGTCGGGTTGGCCGGTGATGAGGCTTATCCGGCGGCGCCGTTCGCGGAGGTCTTCGCCCGGGCCAGGGAGTTGGGGCTGCGGGTGGTGCACCACGCGGGCGAGTGCGGCGGTCCGGACAGCGTGCGGGAGGCCGTTCGCGTGGGGTCGGCGGAGCGGATCGGTCATGGGATCTCGGTGTTGGCCGACCGGGAGGTGCTGGCCGAGGTGCGGGATCTGGGGATCGCTCTCGAGGTGTGTCCGTCGTCCAACGTGGCGTTGGGGTTGGTGGGGTCGCTGCCGGAGCACCCGCTCCCCCGGCTTGTCGCCGCTGGGCTGGCGGTCACGCTGAACACCGACATCCCGAATGTCACCGGGACGACGCTGACGACGGAGTTCGAGCTGGCCCGGTCGGTGTTCGGCTTCGACGACGAGGTGCTGGCCGGGTTCGCCCTGGCGTCGGTCGAGGCGTCGTTCGCCCCTGCCGGGGTGAAGCGTGAGCTGGCGGCTGGGGTGGCTCGCTGGCTCGGGTGAACGGGTGCGTGTCGGTCCCGGTTTTGTCGGTGCCCGGTGCTACGAATGTGATGGGAGACATAAGGATTCGCCGGGAGGTGTGCGATGACCGAGGACGAGCGGCGGGCGTTGGACCATGCCGCGGAG
Source organism: Actinokineospora alba (assembly GCF_004362515.1). Taxonomy (NCBI): domain Bacteria; kingdom Bacillati; phylum Actinomycetota; class Actinomycetes; order Pseudonocardiales; family Pseudonocardiaceae; genus Actinokineospora; species Actinokineospora alba. The sequence continues at coordinate 5,466,941 of NZ_SNXU01000001.1, forward strand.
GGATCGGTGTTGTTCCACAGTGGACTATGGGGTGCGCCGATGGGTTTCCTGTGGGCGGGTGCCGACGGCGCCCCCGCGGGGCAGGTGCCGCAGTGGGAGTCCGACGCGCTGACGTTGTTGGAGCGGCGTGGTCTGGTGGCGATCCGGCCGGGGGTGGGCACGCGCGACGCCCGGGTCGAGGCGACGCGGGCGGGCGCGCGGTTGTTGATGTCCTGATCAGGCGGGGACCGGGAGTGCTCGGGTGCGTTCGGCCCAGCGGACGGCGGGTCCCATGGCGATGCCCGCGGCGAGGAACAGTGCTCCGAGGGTGAGCCAGCCTGCGGTGCCCCAGGTGAGGATCATCGTGGTGAGCAGCAGCGGGCCGAGCATGCGGGCGATGGCGAATCCGGAGCCGAAGAACCCCTGGTACTGGCCGTGTTTGTCGGCGGGGGCGAGGTCGAAGCTGACGGCGTAGGTGCCGGCGCTGTGCAGCATCTCCCCCAGCACCTGCAGTGTGGCCGCGCCGAGCAGGACGGTGGCCGCGACCCAGGGTGAGGCGCCCGCGGCGGTGAGCGCGAAGGCGGTGCAGGCGGCGAGCAGGATGGCGCCGCCGTGGCGGATGGAGCGGGTCGCGGTGCGCAGGTCGGTGACGCGGCGGGCGAGGCGCACCTGGAACAGCACGACGGCCATGGTGTTGAGGACGAGCAGGGTGGAGACCATGGCGGTGGGCGCGCTGGTGCGCTGCACGATCCACAGCGGGATCGCGAGGTTGATCAGCGGGATGTGCAGTTGCAGGACCATGTTGAGCAGGGCGACGACGGCGTAGGGGCGGTCGCGGAGCACGGCGAGCCGTGGCTCCCCCGCGGTGGCGGTGGCCCCGGGGACGGCGGGTGCGGCGCGCAGGATGAGTGCGCAGCCGAGGAAGCCGATGGCGTCGATGGCGAAGACCGCGAGGTAGGCGGGCGCGGTGTCGAGTTGCAGGGCGAGTCCGCCGAGTGCGGCGCCGACGGCGAGCCCGGCGTTGAGGGTGGACTGCAGGTGGGCGCGGACTTCCGTGCGTCGGGTGGGGTCGATGGTGCCTGCGAGGAGGGCTTGGCGGGCGGCGGTGAGGCCGCATTGGCAGACCGCGTAGACGATGGCGGCGGCGATGAACAGCGGGTAGATCCGCACGACGAGGAACGCGCTGATCGCGATGGCGGTGGCGACGGCGAGTGCGGTGGCGACGCGGCGGGGTCCGTGTCGGTCGGCGAGTTGGCCGAGCCAGATGCCCGCGAGCATGCCGACGCCCCAGCCGAGGGTGAGGCCGAGTCCGATCTGGGCGGCGGAGAGTCCGACGACGCGGGTGAAGAACAGGGCTGAGGTGACGTAGAAGGCGCCGTCGCCGACGGAGTTGGTGAACTGGGCGAGCGCCAGGGTCCTCGCGGGTCCCGCCGGGGGGATGATCCTGCTGGTCATGGGGTTAATCTAGGGTTTGGATTGGCCAGGGATAAGCTCCAATTCGAGCCGTTCTGACTGGGCCAATGTGGAGGTGTCGGTGGACATCCATGTGACCTTGTCGGGTCGGGGTGACTTGGCGGCGCAGATCTACCGGCAGCTGCTCGACGCGGTGCTGGATGGGCGGTTGCGGCCCGGTGAGCGGCTGCCGCCGAGCCGTGAGTTGGCGGTGCGCCTGTCCGTCTCCCGCAACACGGTCGGGGTTGCCTATGACCGGCTGACGGCCGAGGGGTTCCTGGTGGGCCGGGTCGGTGCCGGCACTTTCGTGTGCGATCGTCCGGCGACGCGGTCGCGGTCGGCGCGGGCGTCGGCGGAGGTGCTCCCCCGTGCCCGGTGGCGGTCGGTGCCCGCGGAGTCGCCGTCGTGGGAGCCGCGGTTCGACTTCCGGGTGGGGGTGCCGGATGTGGATCTGTTCCCGTGGGCGACGTGGCGCAGGCTGGTGTCGGCGAGTCTGCGGCGGTCGGCGGTGCGTTCGGCGGATTACGCCGACCCGGCCGGTGAGCGGGTGCTGCGGGAGGCGGTGGCCCGGCATGTCGGGTTGGCACGGTCGGTGCACGCGGGTCCGGACGATGTGGTGATCACGCAGGGGGCGCAGCAGGCGTTGGACCTGATCGCGCGGGTGCTGATCGATCCGGGTGAGGTGGTGGCCGTGGAGGAGCCTGGGTATCTGCCTGCCCGGCGGTTGTTCGCCGCGCACGGCGCGCGCGTGGTCGGGGTGCCGGTCGATGATCAGGGCTTGGTCGTGGCGGAGCTGCCGTCGTCGGCGCGGGTGGTCTACACGACTCCGTCGCACCAGTTCCCGCTCGGCATTCCCATGTCGGTGGCGCGGCGCGCGGAGCTGTTGGCGTGGGCGGGGCGTCGGGGCGCGGTGGTGGTGGAGGACGACTACGACAGTGAGTTCCGGTTCTCCGACCGTCCGCTGGAGCCGCTGCAGAGTCTCGACGGGCAGGGGCGGGTGGTTTATGTGGGGACGTTCTCCAAGACGTTGCTGCCCGCGCTGCGGTTGGGGTTCCTCGTCGCTCCCCCGGCGGTGCGCCGGGCGGTGCGGGCGGCTCGGCAGCTGTGTGACTGGCATGGGGAGGTGACCGGGCAGCTGGCGTTGGCGAAGTTCATCGAGGAGGGCCTGCTCGCCCGGCATGTGCGGCGGGCGGGTCGGGAGTATGGGCGTAGGCACGCGCGGATCGTGGCGGTGTTGGAGCGGGATTTCGCCGGGGTGGCGAGGGTGGTGCCGTCGGCGGCGGGGCTGCATGTGTTCGCGGAGACCCCCAAGCCGTTGGATGCGCGGGTGGCGGCGGCGCGCGGGGTCGGTGTGAACACTCTGGAGGGTTTGTGTGAGCACACCGGTGGGCGGTCGGGGTTCGCGTTGGGCTTCGGAACGATCGGCTACGAGCAGATCGAGGAGGGCTTGGCCCGGTTGCGGGAGTGTCTGGCGGACACTGGTTGTCCGCAATAGCTGAGAGACTGGTCCCGTGTTGGAAACCTCGGCCCGCCTGTTGCGGCTGCTGTCACTGCTCCAGACCCGGCGGGACTGGTCGGGTGCGGACCTGGCCGACCGGCTCGGGGTCACCGACCGGACCGTGCGCCGCGACGTGGACAAACTCCGCTCTCTGGGCTACCCGGTGCACGCGGTCACGGGCACCGCGGGTGGCTATCGGCTCGGCGCTGGGGCGGACCTGCCGCCGTTGCTGCTCGACGATGAGGAGGCGGTGGCGGTGGCCATGTGCCTGCGGACGGCGTCCGGGGGCACGATCGCGGGCATCGAGGAGACGTCGGTGCGGGCGCTGGCGAAGCTCGAGCAGGTGCTGCCGTCGCGGCTGCGCAACCGGGTGCACTCGCTGCAGTCGATCACCGTGCCGATTCACCGCGGCGGCCCGACGGTGGACCCGGGCACGCTGACCGCGATCGCCAACGCGTGTCGCGACAACGAGCGCCTGCGCTTTGACTATCGCAACCACGACGGTGAGGAGACGCTGCGCAGTGTGGAGCCGCACCGGCTCGTGCACACCGGGCGGCGTTGGTACCTGGTCGCGTTCGACGTCGACCGCGACGACTGGCGGACTTTCCGGGTGGACCGGCTCACCCCGCGCATCCCCACCGGCCCGAAGTTCGTCCCGCGCGACCCGCCGGACAAGGACCTGGTCGCGTACACCAGCTACGGCCTGTCCAACGCGGCGTACCAGTACCAGGCGGTGATCACGCTGCACCTGTCCGCGGAGGCCGCCGCGGAGCACGTCTCACCATCGGCCGGGATGCTCGAACCGATCGACGACAATACCTGCACGCTGCGCGTGGGAGCGAATCACCTCGACGGGATCGCGGTGTGGATCTCGATGATCGGCTGCGAGTTCGAGGTGCACGAGCCCCCGGAGTTGATCGCCCGCCTGCGCGGTCTGGCGGACCGGATCGGCCGGGCCGCCGACACCTCGACCTGACATTTACCTAAAGGTTGCCTAACCTCACACGATCAGCGGTACCTGCGTGAGAGCCTTGGGCCGATGGCGACGACTCCCCCGGCGCTGCCCGACACCGCCTGCTCGGTGCTGTCCCGCACGCTGCACGAACCTCTCGCGGGCACGACCGCGACCGCGGCGACCTGGCTGTGTCTGGAACAGCCCGGCCCGTGGGGCCGCGACGCCCTGCGGGAAAGCCACCTCGACCCGGCGGTCGGCGCCGAACTCGCCGATCGCGCCAAAGGCACCGGTGTCCGGGTCGTCCTCATCCGGCGTCCTGGCAGACACCCCGACCGGCACACCCCGAGGCCCGCGCGCGTCTATCTCGCGCATACCGCGCCGGGGCGCACCCAGCTGCGGTCGGGAACGGTCGTCGAGGCGAAACACCTGCTCGACCACGACTTCCCCGCGTGGGGCGCGGGCGAGCTCGATGACTTCGGCGACGTGCACACCGGTCCCCTGCTGCTGGTGTGCACCAACGGGCGGCGCGATGTGTGCTGCGCGCTGGTGGGCCGCCCGATCGCGGAGGATCTCGCCGCCGATCATGGGGACGCGGTGTGGGAGTCGACCCATCTCGGTGGGCACCGGTTCGCGCCGACCGCGCTGCTGTTGCCCACCGGGTACGCCTACGGCGCGCTCGACGCGGGATTCGCCCGCGGGCTGTTGGCCGGTGTCGACGTCGCCACCGAGCGCTGCCGTGGCCGGTCCACCTGGGGTGCGCCGGGCCAGGTCGCCGAACTCGCCGTGCGTGACCACCTGGGCATTCGCGGCGCCGACGACCTTCTTGTGGGCGCCCCCGAGCGCGGCGCGGACGGCGATTGGGTGGTCCCGGTGGCCCACCGTGACGGCCGGGTGTGGCGGGTGGTGGTCAGCGAACGCGTGGATCCGGTCGACCGGCCCGCGAGCTGCGGCGCTACACCGGGACCGGCCGTCACTCACATGGCCCATACGGTCATGTGATAGGCGGTTGGTATAGGCCAAGCGGTGTCCCTACCGGGCATGATTGCGAAGAGGTTTCGTAGACATGGCAGGGAAAGGGACGGCACGTGACGCAGCAATGGACCGGGTTCGAGGTCCGTCGGGGCCGCGTTCAGCACGTCGGCTTGGTCCGCATCCTCCGTCGCGCCGCTATCGACCGCCGCGAGTATGACGAGCAGTCCGACCGGTTCGACCCGGCCGACTTCGTCCGCTGGAGCCGCGGCCTGCCCCGGCCCCGCCGCTCCCTGCAAGCCAGGTAACTGTCGGTCCCCTGCGCCATCATGGGTCGGTGGACGTCGACCGCACCCGAGTTCTGGCCTACCGCATAGCCGCGCACGGCCTGCACCGAGACACCGAGCGCGGCGCTGACCTGCGGGTTCTCGACCTCGGAATCCAGGATGCCGGTGCGTCCTCCCCGCGCGTCGCCATGGCCGCCCGGCTGCCTGGCGGCGCCGATCTCGACGACCCGGCGCTGGGCACGGTGTGGACCTTTCGCGGCGCGCCGCACGTGGTCCGCCGCGCTGAGGTGGCGGGCATGGCCGCCCGGTTGTGGCCGCGAAGCGACGCCGACGCCATCGCCCGGCTCAGCGGCGCGGGGGTGGTGTTCAAGAAGGCGGGCATCCCGGGGCTGACCGCGTTCACCGCCGGGGCGGAAGCGATGCGCGCGGTCGTCGACCGGGAGAAGACCCGCGGCGAGGTCAGCACCGAGGTCACCGCCCGGCTGCCCGCCGAGTACTCCTACGACTGCCGCACCTGCCAGGCCACCCACGTCTACGGCAGCCTGTTCCAGCTTGTCGGGCTGGCCGCCGGGGTCGAAGTCCACGGCCAGTCCCGCCCCACGACGCTCAGCCCGCTGCCCGGGCGGCACCGGGTGCCGAAGAAGACCGCGGGCGCCGGGCCGCTGATCACCGCCTACCTGCAGCTGCACGGACCGGCGGGCAAGGCCGAGGCGGCCGCGTTCCTGGAGACCATCAGGGCCGAGGCCGCCGCGATGTGGCCCGACGGGCTGAGCGAGGTCACCGTCGACGGGCGCACCGCCTACCTCCCCGAGGACGCGCTCGCCGCGCTGCGCGACGCGCCGGATCCGCGGCTGGTGCGGCTGCTGCCCCCGTTCGATCCGCTGCTGCAGGCCCGTGACCGCGACCTGCTCGTGCCCGACGCCGGGCGCCGCAAGGAACTGTGGCGGCCCATCGGCAACCCCGGCGCCGTGCTGGCCGACGGGGAGATCGTGGGTGCGTGGCGGACCAAGGCGACGGCCCGCAAGATCACCATCACGGTGACCCCGTTCCAGCGGCTGATCAAAACGGTCACCGCCGCGATCGAGGCCGAGGCCGAGCACGTCGCGCGCGCCCGAGGGGTCGCCGACGCTGTCGTCGGTTTCGCCTAAACCGGTGGCGGGGACGGTTAGGTTCGAAGGATGGAGCACCAGCCGACCATGGGTCTTGACGATGTCGCCCGGATCGAACGCTGGCACGAGTCGGCGTACCGCTCCGCGCGGGTCGACACCGACCAGACTTTCGACTACCTGGGCCGAACGTTCGTCGTCCCGCCGCACGTGCACCCGATCACCCCGGTGTCGCACCTGCTGGGGCAGGCGGTCCTCGATGAGGTCACCGACACCGACCGGGTGCTCGACCTGGGCACCGGCTGCGGCGTGAACGCCGTGCTCGCCGCGTCCCGCTCCGCCGACGTCACCGCCGTGGACACCAACCCGCACGCGCTCGCTGCCGCCAAGGCAAACGCCGAGCGCAACGGTGTCGCCGACCGTGTCCACGTGCGCCACAGCGACGTGTTCAGCGACGTCTCCGGCGTGTTCGACCTGATCGTGTTCGACCCGCCGTTCCGCTGGTTCACCCCACGCGACCACCTCGAGAACGCCAGCACCGACCCCGGCTACCGGGCGCTCAACACCTTCTTCGCCACCGTCGGCGACCACCTCACCGAGGACGGGCGCATGCTGATCTTCTTCGGCACCTCCGGCGACCTCGGCCACCTGCGCGCCCAAGCCGACGCCGCCGGATTCACGACGAAGACCATCGCCACCGACGGAATCGACAAGGACGGCTGGCACGTCGACTACTTCACCTTCCGAATGACCCGATAGTTGTCGGTGTGACCCGACACAATCGGGGAACACCCCACCACCCGACGGAGACACCGATGCCCGACCAGGGCGACGCGCCCACCACCGACACCGAGCAACCCGAGCTCGCGGCCCCCGCGGCCCCCAAGCAGCTGCCGCGGGTGCTGCGCCCGTTCCGCACCGCGGCCTACCGGCGGCTCGCGCTGGCCCTGGTGCTGAGCACCTTCGCCAGCGGCGTGTGGATCGTGGGCCTGGTGTGGGAGGTCATCCGCATCGGCGGCGGACCGGCGCAGCTGTCAGTCGTCTCCACCGCCTCAGCCATCGGCGTCCTGCTGCCCGCACTGCTCGCCGGTGTCGTGGCCGACCGGGTCCCGCAGAAGACGATCCTGCTGTGCGTGGCCGGGGTCGAACTCAGCGGCATGGCCGTGGTCGCGTTGCTGTCGCTGACCGGCGCCACCCAGATCTGGCACCTCGCGGTGATCTCGTTCATCACCGGCATGGGCATGGCGTTCTACTACCCGGCGTACTCGGCATGGCTGCCCGCCCTCGTGCCCGAGTCGGACCTGATGGCCGTCAACGGGTTCGAGGGCATGGTCCGCCCCACGATCGGCCAGGCCGCGGGCCCCGCCGTCGCCGGAATGGCCGTCGGCGCCTTCTCCCCCGGCATCGCCGTCGCCATCGCGGCCGCCAGCGCCGCCATCGGGTTCGTCGCGTTGACCGCCGTCCCGAAAACCGTCGTCCGCCGCGAGATCGACCCGGACGCCGCCCCCGTGCACCCGGTCAGAACCGCCCTGACCGACATGCGTGAGGGCTTCGTCTACATGGTCCGCACGCCATGGCTGCTCGCGACGCTGCTGTTCGCCAGCGTCATGGTGTTCGTGATCATGGGCCCGCTCGACGTGCTCGTCCCGTTCCTGATCAAGGACCGCCTCGGCGGCGGCCCGGACGACCACGCCTGGGTCCTGGCCGCCTTCGGGATCGGCGGGGCGGTCGGCTCCCTGACGATGGCGTCGCTGCCCATGCCCCGGCGGTACCTCACCACCATGAACCTGACCTGGGGTGTCGGCTGCCTGCCGATGGCGGTGATGGGCATGGCGTCGCAGGTGTGGGTGGTCGTCGCGGCCGCCTTCGTCCTCGGCGCGATGTTCTCGGCGCCGATGGTCATCTGGGGAACCCTCCTGCAGCGGCGAGTGCCCCCGGCGCTGCTTGGGCGGGTGGCGTCGCTGGACTTCTTCGTGTCGATCTCGCTGATGCCGGTGTCGATGGCCGTGGCGGGGCCGGTGTCGGAGGCAATCGGGCTGGTGAACACGTTCCTGATCGCCGGTCTCGTGCCCGCGGTGGTGGCGGCGGTGGCGATCGTGTGGGCGAAGCTGCCCCAGGACGAACTCGCTCATCCTCTTCGGGACTGATCCCGGAGAGGAACCCTTACCCGAAACGCACTCCGGCCCCCACTCCACAAGGAAGCGGGGGCCGGAATCAAACCGCGTTACTGACCAGGCTGCGGCGGCGGCCGCATCGTCTGGGTGCGCTCACTGTCCGGGTCCGCGATCGGGAACTGCATCCCCGGCATCGGCGACTGCGGCACCGACGGACCAATACCCGCAGGCTGCTCATACGTCTGCCTCGGCGCGGGCTCCATCGGTGGCACCGGCGACCCAGCGGACACGTCGGCGTCGACCACGGCTTCGGCCTGGCGGACCGCCTCAGCGATCCGGGCGTCGGTTGTGGTGTCGAACCAGTCGGCGATCGCCGCGTCGTCTTCCTCCGCGCGGGCGGCTTCCGGGTCCGGGGCGGGCGGCTCGTAGCGGAAAACGCCGTCCTCGCCGGGGGCGCCGAGCATGCGGGCGAAACCCTCGAGGGACTTGTTGAAGTCGCTGGGGATCAGCCACACCTTGTTCGCGTCGCCCTGGGCCATCAGCGGCAGGGTCTGCAGGTACTGGTAGGCCAGCACCTCGGGGGTGGGGCGGCTCGCCTTGATCGCGGCGAACACCTTCTCGATCGCCTTCGCCTGGCCCTGCGCCTGCAGGTACCGGGCCGCGCGCTCACCCTGGGCGGCCAGGATGCGGGACTGGCGGTCGGCCTCGGCGGCCATGATCGTCGCCTGCTTGGCGCCCTCCGCGTAGAGGATCTGGCTCTGGCGCTGACCCTGGGCGGTCATGATCGCCGCTTCCCGCTGGCCCTCGGCGTTGAGGATTATGGCGCGCTTCTCACGGTCGGCGCGCATCTGCTTCTCCATCGAGTCCTGGATGGAGGGCGGCGGGTCGATCGCCTTGAGCTCGACGCGGGCCACACGGATGCCCCAGCGGCCGGTCTCCTCGTCGAGGACCCCACGCAGCTGCCCGTTGATCTGGTCACGGGAAGTCAGCGTCTGCTCCAGGCTCATGCCACCGACGACGTTGCGCAGCGTCGTCGTGGTGAGCTGCTCCACGGCGATGATGTAGTTGGAGATCTCGTACACCGCGGCGCGCGAGTCGGTGACCTGGAAGTACACGACCGTGTCGATCGAGACGGTCAGGTTGTCCTGGGTGATCACCGGCTGCGGCGGGAACGACACGACCTGCTCGCGCAGGTCGATGCGGGCCCGGACCCGGTCCAGGAACGGAACCAGGAAGTTCAGGCCCGGCTCGGCGACGGTGCGGAAACGCCCCAGCCGCTCGATGACCGCCGACTGCGCCTGCGGGATGACCAGGATGGACTTGACCACGACCGTGAGCACGAAGAGCACCACGAACACGGCGACGATGATGGTGGTGGGATCCACCAGTACCTCCAATTTTCGGCGCGACGATGCGCGCGATTACAGACGCTCGGCCCAGACCACCGCGGTCGCACCGGAGATCTCCACGACCGTCACGGCCGTGCCCGGTTCCAACACCTGCGACTCGTCGAACGCGCGCGCCGACCACTCCTGGCCCTTGAGCTTGATGCGTCCGCCCGTGCTGTCCACTGTGGACACCACGGTGGCGGTGCCGCCGATGTGCGCGGCCACGTTGTCCGGGATGTGCGCGCCGTGCATCCGGGCCTTGAGCCAGGGCCGGGCCACGGTGATCAACCCGAGCGCCGTGACCGCGAAGACGGCGGCGGTGACGAAGGTGTTGCCGAAGAGAACCTCGGCCCCCGCGCCCGCCAGTGCCGCCGACCCGATCATGAGCAGGAAGAAGTCACCCGACAGGATCTCGGCCGCGATCAGGACGATTCCAGCGATGAGCCAAATCAGCGCCATAGACACATCGTGACAGATATCCGCGACCCGCATCGGCTGATCGGACCAACTCCAACCGTGTCGTGACCAGTCAGTTCTCCCCTGGGTCGGTCACGAAGTCGATCAGCCGTTCCACCGCTCCCACCAGCGGCGGCTCCAGGTCGCGGAACCCGGTGACCGCGGCCCGCACGCGGCGCCACCCGTCGGCCGGTTCGCCCCAGCCGAGGGCGTCGCACACGCCGACCTTCCACTCGATCCCGCGCGGCACCGTGGGCCACGCCGCGATGCCGACGACCGACGGTTTCACCGCCGCCCACACGTCCACATAGGGGTGACCAGTCACGAGCACGTTGTCGTCGCGCAGCCCGCCGACGATCCGCGACTCCTTGCTGCCCGACACCAGGTGGTCCACCAGCACACCCAGGCGCCTGCCCGGGCCGGTGCCGAATTCCGCGACCCGGTCGGCGAGCTGGTCGATGCCGTCGAGGGGTTCGACCACCACGCCCTCGACGCGCAGGTCGTGCCCCCACACGAGTTCCACCAGTTCGGCGTCGTGGATGCCCTCCACCCAGATCCGGCTCTCCCGCGCGGTCCGCGCACGGTGGCCCTGCACCTTCACCGACCCGGACGCCGACACCTTCGGCGCGCTCGGCGCCGCCGCGGCCGGTGGGCGGATCAGGGTGACGGGCGCGCCGTCGAGGAGGAAGCCGGCCGGGGTCAGCGGGAAGAGCCTGCGCCCGCCGCGGCGGTCTTCGAGCACGACGTTGCCGTATTCGAAGCCGACGACCGCGCCGCAGAACCCGCTGGCCGGGTCCTCCACCACCAGACCGGGTTCGGCGAGCACCTCGGGGATCTGCTTGCGGGCCCGCCCACCGGAGAGGATGTCGCGGCCATAGTCATGTGAGCGCACGCCAACAACCTAGCGACGCCACCCTCGGCCCAGCCCCAGCCACGCCGACCACCGCTCCACCCGCGACTCGCGGAAGAAATTCGGGGCGCGGCCCGTCGGAGTTGGGGGCTCCCGAGCGACGATGGGGATGTGAGCACGCAACCGGGCGTGCGGCCCGACCCGGCGTTGGGCCTCCTGGCCCGCTACGACGAGGTCCTGCCGCAGGTCTACGGCTACCTGCTGGCGCGGTGCCGGGTCGCCGCGCTGGCCGAGGACCTGACGGCGGAGACATTCCTCGCCGCCGTCGCCGCCCTGCGCAAACCCGGCGCGCCCGTGTTGACCGTGGGGTGGCTCATCGGGGTGGCCCGGCACAAGCTCGCCGACCACTGGCGGCGCGAGGAACGCGAACGGCGCGGGCTGGTCGCGCTCGACGGCGAGGCCGAGCACGTCGAGGACCCGTGGGAGGTCCACCTGGACGTGATGGCCGCCCACGACGTCCTCGCCGAACTCGGCCCGCACCACCGGGCCGCGCTCACCCTGCGGTACCTCGACGGGCTGCCGGTCCCCGAGGTCGCCGACTGCCTCGGCCGCACCGTGCACGCCACCGAGGCGTTGCTCGTGCGCGCGCGGGGCGCGTTCCGCAAGACCTACCAGGGAAAGGAGGGCTGACATGACCGATCCGATGGACGCCCTCCGCGCACCGGTCCAGCCGGTGGACCCTGACCCGATCTTCGCCGACGACCTGCGTGAGCGCCTGCGCCGCGCGGTCCTCGGCCCGACAGGAGCGAGTGAGATGACCGCACAGAAGACCGTGGTTCCGGAGAGCGAACTGGGCTGGGGGCCGACGCTGAGCCCGTACATCGCGGTGAGCGACGCCCGCGCCGCGATCGACTGGTACCTCGAGGTGTTCGACGCCCACCAGCGCGGCGAGGTGTACGAGATGGAGGACGGCGCCATCGGACACGCCGAAATCGGCATCGGCGACGCGGTGCTGATGCTCGCCGAGGGCGGTGTCGGGGATGTACCGGTGACCGCGCCTGACTCCCCGCGCACGTTCAGCACGACCCTGCACGTGCAGGTCCCCGATGTGGACGCCACGGTCGCGCTCGCCGAACAGCGGGGGGCGGCGATCGAGCGGCGGCCGGAAGACCAGCCGTACGGGCGGGTCGCGGCGTTCGTCGACCCGTTCGGACACCGGTGGCTGCTCAACACGCCACCGCCGACCGCCACGCGGCACCGGGTGGGCGAGATCGCGTACACGACGATGGTGGTCGCCGACGATGAGAAGGCGAAGGCGTTCTACGGGGCGGTGCTCGGCTGGGAGTTCGAGTCCGGGTCGCTACCGCACGCCTGGGGCGTGCCCGGGATGGCCGACTTCGGCATCTGGGGCGACCGGTCGCAGCGACCCGAGGTGCAGCTCTGCTACCGGGTCAACGACCTGGACGCGGCGCTGGAACGGGTCCGGGCCAACAACGGCACGGCGGAGGAGATCCAGCGCAAGCCGTATGGGCTGATGGTGGAGTGCACCGACGACCAGGGGGCACGCTTCCAGCTGTGGGCAGCGCCTTAGGTCTCGCCGTCGACCTTGCAGACCGGCAACGGCGCCAAGGTCATCATCGAGACCACGTCGGCGGCCACTCCTGGCACCTACCCGATCGCCACCAACGCTGACGGCGAAGACCGCGACGGCCACTCGCCCACTGTGGATTGCCTAGAAGGCGGGCCACGGGATGGGGCGGAGTTCCGGGTCTGGCGTCGGGTAGATCGGGGCGGCGAGCAGGCGGGCCACCCGGGAACGCAACGCCTTGATCTCGCGCTTCGCCAGGTGTGGCGACAACGCCTCCGGAAGATCCGCGTCCAGGGCGGCGCGCAGGGTGGCCAAGGTGTCGAGGGTGTCCTCTGGCAGTGGTTCGCTTGCCCAGCCCCACAACACCGTGCGCAGCTTGTTCTCGCTGTGCAGGCTGATGCCGTGGTCCACGCCGTAGACGCCGCCGTCGGTGCCGTGCAGGACGTGGCCGCCCTTGCGGTCGGCGTTGTTGATCACAACGTCGAGGGCGGCGAGGCGGGCGACGTCGGGGTGGTCGGAGTGCACCAGGACCGCGGGTTCACCGCGGCGGTCGTGGGCGCGCAGGATGGGCCGCCACCCGGTGGGCACCTCATCGGGTGCGAGCACGTCGACGAGGTCGTCGCCGTCCTTGGTGTCGACCCACAGCTGCACCATGCCGGGGCCGACCGGCCCGTCGCGCAGGACCGTCGGGGGGATCAGCGGCAACCCCGCCGCCTGTGCCACCAGGTACGACGCGACCTCACGGCCGGCGAGGGTGCCGTCAGGGAAGTCCCACAGGGGGCGCTCGCCTGCGACCGGCTTGTACACGCACTGCGCCCGCACACCGTCGAGTTCGACCGCGCAGAACAGGGTGGTGTTCGACGCGTCGACGAGCCTGCCCTCGATGTCGATCGAGCCGTGCAGCAGTAAGTCCCCGGCGGCCGGGTCGGTGGGGCGCACGGCGGGTCAGCCCTCTTCGGTGCGGCGGTACCCGTTCTGCCGGGGACACACGTGCCCGGCCGGGTCCAGCGGTTCGGCGCACAGCGGGCACGGTTTGCGGCCCGCGTTGACGACCTTGCCCGCCCGGTCGGCGAAGGCGCGGGCCTCCAGCGGCGAGAGGAACACGCGGACGGCGTCGGGACCTTCCTCGGTGTCGTCGAGCACGACCGACTCGTCGACCTCGCCCTCGGTGACCGCGAGCAGCTCGATGACGACGGCACTGCTCTCGGCGTCCCAACCCAGGCCCATGGTGCCGACGCGGAACTCCTCCTCGACGGGCACCTGCAGCGGGTCGGCGTCGACCTGGTCCTCGGGGACGTCGCCGGGCAGCTCCGCGCCGAAGCGGCGGTGGACCTCTTCGAGCAGCGAGCCGATGCGTTCGGCGAGGACCGCGACCTGCTGTTTCTCGATGGTCACGCTGACGGTGCGGGCGCTCTCGACGGCTTGCAGATAGAAGACGCGGTCGCCGGGCTGCCCGACCGTGCCTGCGATGAAGCGGTCGGGCTGGCGGAAGACGTGGATCACACGGGCCATGGCACCCCAAACCCTATTGCACATCGTTGTGGCCGGCAGACCATGCCCCCGTCGGGAGGGTCACCACTCCACGGTATCCGCTTCCGCGCCGGTGATCGGTAGTGTCATTGCTGTGGTGAAGATCGCTTCGTATGGGACATGGGCATCGCCGATCGACGCGGCCGTGGTGGCGCAGTCGGGCCGGCGCCCCGGGTGGACGAGCACGCACGCCTCCGGTGTGTGGTGGACCGAGAGCAGGCCCGCCGACGGCGGCCGCCTGGCCTTGGTGCGCCACGACGGGGCCGGGGCGCGGGATGTGGTCGCCGCCCCCTGGAACGTGCGCAACCGGGTCCATGAGTACGGGGGCAACCCGTATGTGGTCATCGACGACGTCGTCGCGTTCACCAACTGGGACGACCAGCGGATCCACACCGTCGACATCGAGGGCAAGGGTGAGCCCGCGCCGATCAGCCCGGCGCCCGAGCGGCCGCAGGGCGCGCGCTACGCCGACCTGATCGCCGGTCCGGGCGGCGCCCACGTGTGGTGCGTACGCGAGACCGTCACCGGGGACCGGCCCATCGACGTGCGGCGTGACCTGGTCGCCGTGCCGCTCTCCGGCGGCGAACCCCAGGTTCTCGCCGCGTCGCACCACTTCATGACCGCCCCCAAGCCCAGCCCCGACGGCCGCTACGCCGCGTGGCTCGGCTGGGAGCACCCGGACATGCCGTGGGACAGCACCGAACTGTGCGTCGCCGAGGTCCTCGCCGACGGCACGTTCGGCCCGCACCGCGTCGTGGCCGGTGGTCCCGGTGAGGCGGTGTGCCAGGTGGAGTGGGAGGCCGAGGACTCGCTGCTGGTGCTCACCGACCCGCAGGGCTGGTGGAACCTGCACCGGGTCGGCCTCGACGGGACGGCGGTCAACCTCGCCCCGTGCGAGGAGGAACTCGGCGGTCCCCTGTGGATGCTGGGGTACCGCTGGTTCGCCCCACTGGGCCGCGGCCGGTTCGTGGTGCTGCGTGGCGGGCGGCTCGCGGTGCTCGACGAGCGCAGCGGCACGGTCACCGACATCGACACCGACCTGCCGAGTTGGGCCTCGGACATCAGCGCGGTCGACGGGGTCGTCACCGCGGTCGCGGGCGGGCCGCTGTCCGAGCCCGCGGTGGTGTCGCTGAACCTGTCCAACGGTGAGCTCACCGCGCTGTCGGAGCCCTCGACCGGGATACCGGACGAGCGGTACCTGCCGCGCCCGGTCGAGCGCACGTTCGTCGCCGCCGACGGCCGGAAGATCCCCGCGTACGTGCTGGCCCCGACCAACCCCGACTTCGCCGCACCCGAGGGCGAGCTGCCCCCGTATGTGGTGCACGTCCACGGCGGGCCCACCTCGGCCTACTCCCCCGTGCTGAGTCTGAGCCTGGCGTACTTCACCAGCCGCGGCATCGGGGTCGTCGCGGTCAACCACGGTGGATCCACCGGGTACGGCCGCGAGTTCCGCGACGTACTCAAAGGGCAGTGGGGTGTGGTCGACGTCCAGGACAGCGCGACCGTCGCGGCCGCGCTTGCCGCGGAGGGCACCGCCGACGCGGAGCGCCTGGCGGTGCGCGGCGGCAGCGCGGGCGGCTGGACGGCGGCGGCGTCGATGACGACCGTCGACACCTACGCGTGCGGCGCCATCCACTTCCCGATCCTCGACCTGTCGAGCTGGACCAGCGGCGGCGGCGAGACCCACGACTTCGAGTCGCGCTACCTCGAAGGGCTGGTCGGGTCGCTGCCAGAGCACGCCGACCGCTACGCCGAGCGGTCCCCGATCAACCACATCGACAAGCTCGCAGGCCCGGTGCTGCTGCTGCAGGGCCTGGAAGACGAGGTGTGCCCGCCGGAGCAGGCCAACCGGTTCGTCGCCGGCCTCGACGGCACCGGCATCCCGCACGCCTACCTGACCTTCGAGGGCGAGCAGCACGGCTTCCGCAAAGCGGAGTCGATCATCGCCGCGCACGAGGGTGAGATGTCGTTCTACGGGCAGGTCTTCGGGTTCACCCCGCCCGGTGTGCCGGTGCTGGAGCTGCGGCGGTGACGCGGGCCCGCCCACGCAGGCTCGGCCCCGGGTCGACGGTCGCCGTGGTGGCGCCCGCGGGCCCGGTGGACCCCGAGCAGCTTGAGCGGGGCGTGGCGGTGCTGGAGTCGTGGGGGCTGCGGGTCGAGCTCGGCAAACACGTCCTCGACCGGCATCCCACCCTGCCGTACCTGGCCGGGCGCGACGCCGACCGGGCCGCTGACCTGGTCCGGGCGTGGTGCGATCCGGAT
Organism: Actinokineospora alba; assembly: GCF_004362515.1. Classification (NCBI taxonomy): domain Bacteria; kingdom Bacillati; phylum Actinomycetota; class Actinomycetes; order Pseudonocardiales; family Pseudonocardiaceae; genus Actinokineospora; species Actinokineospora alba. The sequence goes on from NZ_SNXU01000001.1 coordinate 5,483,375, forward strand.
ATCGAGGCGGTGTTCTGCGCCCGCGGCGGCTACGGCTGCCAGCGGATGGTCGACCTGCTCGACCTCGACGCGATGGCCGCGGCGGGCCCGAAGGTGTTCGCCGGGTCCAGCGACGTCACCATCCTGCACGACGAACTCGGCGCGGCCCTGAACCTGTCGACGTTGTTCTCGCCGATGATCGCCGGCCACTTGTTCGACGCGGGCGCCCAGGAACACTTCCGGTCCACGCTGTTGTCGCCGGAGTCGGTGGTCGAGCTGATCGGTCCGCGCACGGCGACTGCCGGCCACGGGATCGCCTCCGGCATCACCGTGGGCGGCACGTTGAGCTTGATCGTCGGGATGCTGGGGGCGCCAGGCTCGGCGCCGCCGCCGGATGGGTCGATCTTGTTGCTTGAGGATGTGACCGAGAAGCCGTATCGGGTGGATCGGATGCTGACTCAGCTGTTGCGGGCAGGCTGGTTCACCGGGGTCTCCGGTATCGCGCTGGGCTCGTGGGCCGGGTGTGGTGACGTGCGGCCGGTGGTGGCGGACTTGTTGGGCAGCCTGGGTGTGCCGATGGTGTGGGAACTCGGGTTCGGGCACTGCCCAGGGCAGCTCACCGTGCCCTTGGGCGCCGAAGCGGTCCTCGACGCCGACAACGGCACTCTCACGATGGTCGAACCCGCCCTGGTCTGAGCGGCTCAGGGGTCGCCGTGGTACTCGGGCGGATATCGCTGACCAGTGGTTCGCCTGCGCGAGCTGCGGCGTGCTGCGCGACTCATCCCGCCTGCCACGCCCGCACGGCTTCGGCGACCGTCGGGTCGATCGCGGCCAGGCGGTGCACGACGGCCTCCGGGCTCAACGTCGGTTGGCCCAGTGTCTGCTGGAAGGCCATCATCGCGTCGATGCCGCCGGTGTTCCAGATCGACTCGGCGAACCCGATGAGCATGAACTCGAACCACACGTAGTTCGGCACGCTGGCCTGCATGCTGGCGCCCATCGCGGCGAGCTCGCGTAGTGGCCACGGCTGGGCGCCCGCGGCCCGGGCGGCCGCGGCCAGCGTGGCAGGCAGCGGTAGGAGCTCGGGCTCGTGTGTGGCGACATAGCCGTGCATGCCGATGTTGGCGAACAGCTCCATCACCCAGTCGGCCGGGAACTCCGGCGCCCAGGTCACCGGGTGGATCTCGTGGAACAGGTGGGTCAGCTCGTGCACCGCGACCAGGTCGGCCATCGTGGTGAAGTCCGCCGGGTCGCCGAACACGCGTGCCAGATCGGCAGACACCTCCGGCGGCAGGTGTGGCCGCAGCGCGTCGAGATACTCCTGCCACCAGCCCGCAGGCTCGGGTGAGGTGACGATCTTGCCCGGTACCGACTGCGGCATGCCGTAGATCGGCACGTCCGCCACCGCGGGCCAGTCCTGCTCATCGAGGACGTAGAGGGTGAACAGCGGCCGCCGCCGCAGCGAGCGTTCCAGCCAGGACAAGGCACGGTCCACGCGGGCGGCGATCACCCGGGCCCGCTCTTCGCTGCCCGCACTCGCCAACACGGGCATCGCGTAACCGTCGAGGGCGACCAGGTTGGGATTCGTTGTTTCGGTCATACCCACCAGTGGCACGCACGGCCGGAAAGTTCACTCCCGGCCGTAATGCAGATGCAGCGCGGCGATCTCGGGTCCGCGGTGGAAGAACACCTGGGTGGTCAGCGGCGGGCAATGGGCAGGGTCGTCCGGCGGGTTGGTGAACGCGCCCTCGACCACCGTGAGGTCGCGGCCCGCGATGACGTTGAGCAGCCGCAGCCGAACACCGACGGCGACATCCTCACCGATGCCCCGCACGATCAGGTCGCGGCCCAGGATGACCTCCGACGTACCGGCCGCGGTGAGCCGGGCGTCCGGCAGCAGCGCGGTCCTCAGCAACGCAGGCTCAGCGCCACGGTTGTACTGCTCGGCGATTCCCGCGAACAGCGCCGTGCGGTCACGCTCGAGCGCGCCGTGATCAGGGGACGCGGAACCCGCCAGGTCGCGGAGCTGCGCCGCCAGGATCCGGCGGGCGTGGCTGAGCCTGCTACGCACCGTGCCGACCGGCACGCCGAGCGCCTGCGCGATGGACTCATAGCTGCGTGCCGAGCTGAAGTAACGGAGCAGCACGGCGTGGTGCAGCGGCTCGGACAGGGCGTTCACCGCGCCCCAGACCCAGTCGTGATTCGCGAGCCGGTCAAGCCGTTCCTCGGGCCCCGGCGCCTCGTCCGCGGTGTCGGGTAGCTCGACCGTGCGGGCACCACGCATGCGGTCGCGGCAGACGTTGCGGGTGATGCCGGTCAGCCACGAACGGGCCAGGTCCGGGTCGCGCAGCCGCCGCAACGACGTCAGAGCCACCAGGCTCGCGTCCTGCACGACGTCCTCGACATCGGCCCCGGGGCCCAGCCTGGCAACGGCGACCGCGTGCATCGCCGCCCGATGACGCACGAGCAGCACCGAGAACGCCTTGCTGTCACCAGCTCGCTCCAGCAGCACCAGCTCACGGTCGGAAAGCTCCACGACTTGTATTCGCGCCTGCCGCCGACGGCGCTACCGGGACGAAAGCTTGAACGCCACCGAGTACCCCGCTCAGGCCGAGTACCCTCGGGCGGCGATCCAGTGCGCCATGCGGGTCGTGTCCATCCAGTACCAGCCATACCCGTTGGCGTCGGCGGAGTCCGCGAGCTTCACCGTCCACCCGTTGTTGCCGTACCCGATGATCGTCAGGTAGTGCCCGCCGCTGTAGGTATGCCAGTCGCCGTCGGTGTCCATGGCACTGCCCACCACGTTCGCGACGATCGGGTAGCCGCGGTCGATGTCGTAGACGACGTCCCACTGCAGCCGGTTGATCTCGGCCTGGGTCGCGGACTGCCCAGGGATCCACTTGGTCTCGTAGAACCACGTGTTGCCCAGGTTGTTTAGGACCCGGGTGGTGTCGGCGGCGGAGTTGGTGCCGTTCGTGGTGGTGCCGAGCCTGCCCGCGATGAACGACTGCGAGTGGTAGATCCCGCGCGAGGTCAACGCCATGCGGGTCGCGGCCGGGCCGCAGAAGTAGTAATTCTCCTGCCACTGGAACTGGTAGCTCAGGACCTTCGACGTCGCGGCGCTCGCCGGTGCGGCGGTGGTGATCAGACCGGCGAGCAGGATGGCGGTGACGGTGAGCAGGTGGGCGAAGCGGGGGCGGCGGGACATCGCGGCTCCTGACGTCGTTCGCGGGCAACCACGTCCATCATTTGCGTCAGGCGCCGACCGTCACCAGCCCCTTAAGGGGCGCTGACCGTGCGCAGGCTGCGGGCGGCGTCGCCCACTACCGGGTCGCCGTGGCCGAAGCAGGCGATGTCGACGTCGAGTTCCGCCTGCCGCCGCAACGACTCCAACGCGCGGTCCGGGTCGGAGTTGAACACCCCGAGGATCACCTTGTCCTCGTAGTTGGCGATGGTGTCGCCGGTGAACAGGACCCGGTGTTCAGGCAGGAAGATCGCGATGCTGCCGTCGGTGTGTCCCGGCACCGACAACACCTGCGCTCCTCCGCCAAACGGCAGGACCTCCCCGCCCTCAAGCTCCACATCCACCGGACACGGCGCCGCGTCGGGGACGGTGGGGACGATCTCGTCGTAGAGCGCGCGTTCCCAGTCCTGCAGCACCGGCTCCGGAGGCCCTGCTTCCCCACGAACGATCGGGGCGTCGGCGCGGTGGGCGAACACCGGGGAGCCATGCCAGCCGCGCACCTCGGCCGCGCCGCCGGTGTGGTCGTTGTGGCCGTGGGTCAGCACGATTCGCTTGATCGCGGCCGTGGTCAGTCCTAAGCCGGTGACCGCGTCGGCGATCAGCTGGGCTGAGCCTGTCGTGCCGGTGTCGATCAGCGTCAGGTCATCGCCGTCGCGCCAGAGGTAGGCCTGGCCGATGGGGAAACGGATCAGGGTGAGGTTTTCGGTGATCACCATGTGCGCGAGGCTAGGCGCGTGATCACGCGCCTAGCCTGTCGTTTCGCGCAGAGCGGAGTCAGACCTTCGCGGGGAGGGTGACCAGTTCCTGTCGTTCGCCGAACAGGCCCAGCGGGTCGTTGCGCAGCAGGGAGATCCCCGCCAGCACCGACACCGCGATGGCGCCCGCGATGAACGGCCAGTTGTAGAGCAGGTCCTCACCGGCAGGCGAGTACGTCAGCACCAGGAACACCGCGGCGCTGGCCAGGATCGCGAGCTGGCGGCGTTGCCACGGCAGCGCGGCGGCGATCACGAAGCCCCAGGTCAGGTACCACGGCAGGGTGGCCGGGGACAGGACCGCGACGGCGAACAGGACGAACGCCATGCGGCGGACCGCGTCGGAGCCGCCGTGCCGCGAGAGCCACCACTGGCGGATCGCGATGGCGAAGAACAGCAGGCCGCCGATCGCGCGGGCGGTGTTGACGAACCAGCTCTTGTTCGCGTCGATGACCACGTTGACGACCGTGTGGACGATCTCGCCGATCGCGGTCGGCACCGAGAGCCAGTTGACGATCATCGCGGGGGCCTGCAGGGCCTTGAACCAGCCCAGGTTGACCCCGGCGAGCCACGTCGTCGCGGCGAACGCGCCGACGAAGATGCCGACGGAGGCCGCGCAGGCGCGGGTGAAGTTCTTCCAGAACGTGGAGTTCAGGTGGCCGGCCCACACCCACACCAGGAACGGCAGGGCGATGGCGGCGGTGGCCTTGACCGCGGCGCCGAGGGTCACCAGCAGGATGCCGACGACGTGCTTGCGTTCGAGGACGCACAGCGTGCCCGCGGCGAGGAAGCCCACCATCAGCAGGTCGTTGTGCGGGCCGCCGACAAGGTGCACGACGGTCATCGGGCCCGCGATGGCCAGCCACAGGGTGGTCGGCAGGTTGCCGCCGAGGTGGCGGACCAGGCCGGGCAGCGCCCACAGCAGCAGTCCGAGGCCGATCAGCAGCGCCAGCCGCATGAGGATGACGCCGAGGATCATGTTCGTCCCGGCGACGGCGGCGATGCCCTTGGCCAGGAGGATGAACAGCGGCCCGTAGGGCGCCGGGGTGGTCTGCCAGAACGGGTGCACGTTCTGCACGAGTTCCTGCAGGCCCAGCACGATCGGCCCGACGGCGTACGGGTCCTCGCCGTAGAGCGGCAGCGCGCCCTGGGCGAGGTAGGAGAACACGTCGCGGGTGAACACCGGCGGCGAGATGAGCAGCGGGCCCATCCAGCACGCGGCGGCGACGAGGACCGGCCGGGAGCCGACCCGCCCCGCGAGCACGTGCCTGCCCAGCCGGATCCACGCCCACACGACGAGCGCGAAGCCGAGGTAGAGCACGACGGTGGCCAGCATCCGGCCGTGGCCGTATCTGATCCACGACAACGGGCCGTGGCCGAGGACGGGGTCGCTGACGAGGATGCCCGCGGCGCCGAACGCGCTGATGAGGATCATCAGGCTGCCCGCCGTGCCGAGGGCGATCGTGCGCACGGGAAGCGGGCCCCTGCGCTCAGCGGCGGCGGGGGCTTCGGCGTGCTCAATCTTCTCTGCGACCAAGGACTCTTCCACGTCTGGAGACGGATCTGTGGTGGTGGCCATCGTGGGTTGAGATTACACAGGGCACGCGGACCGCTTTCGCGCAATGGTCATTACGGCGGTACCGCGCGCGTGCGATTGGTCACCAGAGGTAGCCGCCGAACGGCTCACATGGGGCGGGTGGGCCGCTCGGGTGATCGAGCCCACACGGTTTGTCCGGTCAGCCTGCGGCGAAGTTGAGCAGGCCGAGGTGTTCGTGGGCGCGGGTCACGTCGAGCAGCGGGGGGCCGCTGCGGCGCGGGTTGGTGGCGCCGATGGACAGCGCGGAACGGACCCGGTGACCGCCCGCGAGGGGGTGCAGCGACAGCAGCAGCGCGGCGGTTCCGGCGACGAGTGTCGCGGCGACGCCGTTGCCGGAGGCGGGCCCGGTGGGTCCGGGGAGGTCCTCGCCGGGGGCGAGCAGGCCGCGGGGTTCGTCTTCGAGGTCGACGAACCAGCTGACCCGGCCCGAAGGCGCGCAGGAGGAGACGGGAAGCACCCAGGAGTGGGTGGTCAGGTCGGTGTGCGGGCCGCCCGCGGCGAAGATGAGGACGCCGCGTTCGGCGGCGCGGTCGAGGGTCTCGGCGAGAACACGCCGTTCGTGCACGCCCCCGTCGAGCAGGCCGGTGCCGATGGCGATGACGTTCGCCGGGCCGTCGAGCAGTTCCCCCAGGATGACCGATAACTCCCCTGGGGTGACGCCCGCGTCCGGGCAGGACCGGGGCAGGATCGGGCACAGGGGGCTGACCGAGAGCGCGTCGCCGGTCAGGACGCAGGCGAGGGCGGTGATGTCGTTGTCGCCGCTGACGAGTCCGATGGCGATGTCGGGCGACCCCGCGCCGTGGCGGCGGACCGGGGGCAGCCGCACGAGGTCGAGCAGCGGTGAACGAACGCGGCGGCGCGTTCCGATCATGGCCGCACACCTCCAGCCGTCGTCTCGGCCTTGCGGAGGTCTCCGCCGGGCATCGCGAACTGTAGCGGCGGGACGTCGCTGTGTGATCACTCCAAGCGAGTGAACGTTCAGCCGGTCGAGGACTTGACGCGGCCCGCGGAGAACCGGTTGACGGCGTCGAGGATCTCGTCGCGGCCGCGGGTGAACAGCCGGGTGTCCAGGGGCAATCCGGGGCCCGAGGCGACCGGCCAGGCGTCGCGCCGGTGCAGGCCGGTCACCCCGGCGGTGCCGGGGGTGACGCCCGCGCGGAGCCGGAAGCGCAGGGTGGGGCCGTCGACGACGACGTGGCGCAGGGTGTCCCACGGCAGGAACGCGGGGCCTTGGCCGGTGGGCAGCCGGATGCCTTCGACGTCGATCAGGAGCGGCGACTCGCGGCGGTGGCGGCGGAAGTAGTAGGCGCCGAGTTTGGCACCTGGGGCGGCGAGCGCGGCACCGATGAGCAGGAGCGCGACGCCGACGCCGATCAGGTCGGCGACCGTGGCGATGATCACCGCGATCAGGGCGATCACGCCGCCCGCGACCCAGGGGACCAGTGGTCGCCGCCAGGCCTCGAGGTCGACATCGGCCACGAACGATTCTCCGGCCCCAGACGTCATCGCATGGTCCTCCCCGACAGAGTTCGATGTTGGGGCGAACACTATGGCCGGGCGGGTATTGGCTGGTGGCGAACCGCCGGGCCGGTGGGATGAGCTCGGTCACCGTGGGAGCTGGGTGGGCGGGCGCCGCTTCCTCGTCGACACCCGCCGCTGCCCATCATGCCGGGTGGGTCGCGGCACCGACCACTCGAATTTCGGCCTACCCTTGATCAATGACCTTTCGCACGTCGTTCGAGTCCGACGATGCCGTCCCGACCTGGTCGGACACCGTGGAGGTGTCCGCGCGCGGCGCCGCGGTGTCCGATGGGGCCACGTTGCGGACCAGGGTCGAGGGCGGCCCGGCCGACGCTCCGGCCGCCCGATCGGGGGTCGGGTTCACCGGTTCGTGCGCGCTTCGGTACGAGGGCGCGCACACAGCCGACGGTGTCGGGTACCAGACGAACCGGGTGTTCTGGACGGAGATCCCGGTGGTGGCGGACACCGTGCTGAGCTACGTGGTGTTCCCGGAGCTGGTGGGCGGCGACCTGCGGTATCCGAGCACGTATGTGGCCGTGGACCTGCTGTTCGACGATGGCGCGTACCTCAGTGAACTCGGTGCGGTCGACCAGTTGGGGTTCCCGATGACCCCGCTGGGTCAGGGCGGGTCGCGGGCGCTGTTCCCGGACCAGTGGAACCACCGGTCGGTGCGGCTCGGTGAGGTCGCGACGGGCCGGACGATCACCCGGATCCTGGTCGCCTACCGCGGCCCGGAGGGTTCGGCGGAGTTCGCGGGGTGGATCGACGACCTCGCGGTGGAGTCGGTGCCGCGGCGGGAGCTCGACCCGGTCGACCGGGTGCTCACCACGCGCGGGACGCATTCGTCGGGCGACTTCTCCCGGGGCAACACTTTCCCGGCGACGGCGGTGCCGCACGGGTTCAACTTCTGGACGCCGGTGACGAACGCGGCGGTGACGAACTGGTTCTACGAGTACCACCGCGGGTCGACCCCGAGGAACCAGCCGGCGCTGCAGGCGATCGGGATCAGCCACCAGCCCAGCCCGTGGATGGGCGACCGGCACACCTTCCACCTGATGCCCACGCGGGAGACGAAGGTGGGGCGGGAGGCGCGGGCGCTGACCTTCCGCCGGGAGAACGAGCTCGCCCGCCCGCACTGCTACGAGGTGCGGTTCGACAACGGGATTCACGCGCAGGTGGCGCCCACCGACCACGCGGCGGTGCTGCGGTTCACCTTCCCGCCGGGCCAGGCGAACCTGGTGCTGGACAACGTGGGCCTGGGCGGGGCGGTGCGGGTCGCGCCGGACGGGACGATCACCGGGCACTCCGACGTGCGCAGCGGGCTGTCGGTGGGGGCGGGCCGGATGTTCGTGCACGCCACCGTGGACCGCCCGGTACGGGAGTCGGGGCACCGGCTGCGGGGGCTGGCGTGGGCGCGGACCGCGCTGGTGCGGTTCGAGCCGGAGGCCGAGGGCGAGACGGTGCTGACGGTGCGGATCGCGACGTCGCTGATCAGCCCGGAGCAGGCGCGGCGCAACCTGGAGACCGAGATCGGCCCGGACGACACGTACGAGTCGGTGCGTGACCGGGCGCGGGCCCAGTGGGCGGAACTGCTCGGCCGGGTCGAGGTCGACGGGGCGAGCGAGGACGAGCTGACCACGCTGTACTCGTGTCTGTATCGGCTGTTCCTCTATCCGAATTCCGGATACGAGGAGACCGCGTCGGGTCCGCGGTATGCCAGTCCGGTGAGCCCGCCGGCGATCGTGGACGGGAAGGTATTCGTCAACAACGGGTTCTGGGACACCTATCGGACATGCTGGCCCGCGTACGCCCTGCTCGCCCCGACCCGCTGCGGTGAGCTGATCGACGGGTTCCTGCAGCAGTACCGCGACGGCGGGTGGGTCTCGCGGTGGTCCTCCCCCGGCTACGCGAACCTGATGACCGGCACCAGTTCCGACGTCGCGTTCGCCGATGCCTACCTCAAGGGCGTGCGCGGTTTCGACGTCCACGACGCCTACAACGCCGCCCTGCGCAACGCGACCGTGACGCCGCCGGACGAGTCGGTCGGCCGCAAGGGGCTGGAGCGGTCGATCTTCCTGCACTACACGCCGACCAACACCCACGAGGGCCTGTCGTGGGCGCTGGAGGGCTGCGTCAACGACTTCGGCATCGCCAACCTCGCCGCCGCCCTGGGCGATGAGGACAACCACGCCTACTTCCTCGATCGGGCCCGTCACTATGTTCACCACTTCGACCAGCGAATCGGGTTCTTCCAGGGGCGCGGTCCGACTGAAGGGTGGCGGTGCTCGCCCGCCTCCTACGACCCGAAGGTGTGGGGCCACGACTACACCGAGACCAACGGGTGGACGGCCGCGTTCGCCGTCCCGCACGACGGCGCGGGCCTGGCCGAGCTGTACGGCGGGCCGGACAAGCTGGCCGCGAAGCTCGACGAGTACTTCGCCACCCCGGAGACGGGCACGCACCCGGGGTCCTACCGCCGGGTGATCCACGAGATGACCGAGGCGCGCGATGCGCGGATGGGGCAGTACGGGCACAGCAACCAGCCCGCCCACCACATCCCGTACCTCTACACCCAGGCCGGTCACCCGGCGCGCGCCCAGGAGAAGGTGCGCGACGTGCTGGCCCGGCTCTACCAGGGCAGCGAGATCGGTCAGGGGTATGTGGGCGATGAGGACAACGGCGAGATGTCGGCCTGGTTCCTGTTCAGCGCCCTGGGTTTCTACCCGCTGCGCGTGGGCAGCCCGACCTATGTGATCGGCTCACCGTTGTTCCCGCGCGCGGTCCTGCGGCTGGAGAACGGGCGGGAGCTGGTGGTGACCGCGGCCAACCACGGCAGGCGCAACGTGTACGTGCAGAGCCTGCGGGTCAACGGGGAGCCGTACGGGCTCACCTACATCAGCCACGAGATTCTCGCCGAGGGCGCGCGGCTGGAGTTCGAGATGGGCCCGGAGCCCTCGGACTGGGGCACCGGCCCCGACGCCACTCCCCCGGCGCTGGGCGCGGGCCCACCGCTGCGCGACGTCACGCGCGGCATGGAAGGTCCGCTGTTCGACGACACCACGCGCACGGAGTCCGTTGTGGACGCTCCAGTGGAGATCGAGACGGACCCTGCCGAGGTGCTGATCTACACCCTCACCTCAAGTGGCGAAGGCCCGGACCCGACCGACTGGGTGCTGCGCGGGTCGATCGACGGGGTGATCTGGGACGAGCTTGATCAGCGCACCGACCAGAAGTTCCCGTGGCGCAGGCAGACCCGGCCCTTCAAGGTGAAGGCGCCGGGCCCGTACCGCCACTACTCGCTGGTCTTCGACGGTGTCGCCTGCCTCGCGCAGATCGAACTGCTTGCTCAGTAGCGGCCGCTGCGGAAGCGCAGCCAGGCGCCGGTGCTGTGGGCGCCTGCCTGGATGAGGCTGACGAGCGGCAGCACGCTGAAGGCGATCGCGATGAGGACGAGGCCGCCCTTGGCGCCGGAGGGGTCCTCGGGATCAAGGGTGGTGCCGGGAAACCAGACAGCGACGCCGATCCAGAGCAGCGACAGCAAGAGGTGGATGGCGTTTCCCGCGATGATCACCGACCGGTGCTTGCCGAGGAGGAGCAGGACCCCGCCCGCGACCAGACCCTCCATGGCGATGAACTGCAGACCCCAGAGGGTGTGCGCGATCACGGCGTGCGTTCCGGTCCTTCCCATGGCCACGAAGACCATGACGAGCGTCGTGATCGCGGTGAGGCCGCTCTGGATGAACGCGAGCACGGCCGCCGACACCACCATCCCCGGCCGCCGCACCACAGGTCGGTCGACAGCCGCCACCGGCGGACCGCCGTAGTGCGGTGCGCCGAGTTGTCCGTCTGTCATCCACGCTCCTCGTCGTCGGGCCCGGTGCCGAGTATCCGTCAGGGCGAGCGCAGCCAGGCACCGGTGTCGCGGTGCCAGGTCTGGATCAGGCTGATGACCGGCAGCACAGCGAACGCCACAGCGAAGCGGGTGACCACGGCCTGCCCACCCGCCGGGTCGTGCACCTCGATGTCGCCGCCGAACTCGACCGCGGTGGCGATCCACAGGCACGACAACACGAGCTGCACGGCGTTGCCGCTGGTCAGCACCTTGCGGCCGCGGCATTGGAGCAGCACGATCCCGCCGTGGACCAGCAGGTACAGGCCGATGACCTGCAGCACCGCGAGTCCCAGGACGGCCGGAGCCGCGGAGTCGTCACGCAGGATGCCGACCATCAGCATGTAGATCGTCGTCATCGCCGTGGCCGACGCCTGGACGAACGCCAGCACCGCGGCCGAGAGCGCCACACCTGGCCGGTCCGGGGGCATCGCGGTGATCTCCGTTCGATCGGAGGCCGCATGATCGCACGATGGTGACAGGTCGGCCGCCGCCGTTGTCCGTTCCGTGACGAAATCAGGCGCCGGTGGAGCCGCCGACGACCGCGTCACCGGAGGCGACCGCCTCTTCCTCGGGCTTGGGTTCGGGCGGGACGATGCCGGTGAGCGCGCTGCCCAGGTCGTTCATCCGCAGCACGAACGGCCGGGTCTCGGTGTAGCGCACCACCGACACCGACGACGGGTCGACCATGATCCGCTGGAACGAGTCCAGGTGTTGGGCGAGCGCGTCGGCCAGGATCGCCTTGATGACGTCGCCGTGGCTGCACAGCAGCCAGACGGCGTGGTCGCCGTGCTCGGCGGTGATCTTCGCGTCGTGCGCGCGGACGGCGGCCACCGCGCGGGCCTGCACCGCGGCCAGCCCCTCACCGCCGGGGAACACCGCGGCGGACGGGTGCTGCTGCACGACCTTCCACAGCGGTTCGGAGAACAGGTCTTTGAGCGCGCGGCCGGTCCAGGAGCCGTAGTCGACCTCGGCGAGCGCGTCCTCGGTGACGGGGACGAGTTCGCGGTCGGCCGCGAGCGGGGCCACGGTCTCCGCGCAGCGGGTCAGCGGTGAGGAGACGATCGCGCGCAGCGGGACGTCGGCGAGGCGGGCGACGAGCCCTTCGGCCTGGGTGCGTCCGGTGTCGTCGAGGTGCACCCCTTCGGCGCGCCCGGCGAGGACGCCGGAGCCGTTGGCGGTGGATCGGGCGTGTCGGAGCAGAACGACTGTGGCCACGGTCCGAGCTTAATGCGCGCCCGGAGCGGCGGACCCGGTCGCCCGGGTCCGCCGCGCGCTCACGGGGTGCCCTCGCGGCGCGGTGGGACGCCCTGCTGGTTCATGGCGGGGCCGCCGCCGGGGCCCGCCATCGTCGACGGTTCGGCTATCGACTCGGCGACGCCCACCTCGTCGGCGGTGACGACCACCTCGTCGCCGACCTCGACGGCGGCGCGGACGGTGTCGCCGTCGATCGTGTAGGTCTTGGTGTAGCCGTCGTCGCTCTTGGCGGTCAGGGCGGTGTCGCTCACTTCGGTGACCTCTCCGGTCTGCGTCAGCTGCGTCTTGTAGCCGCCCCGTTCGTCGGGGACGACGAACTCGCCGTGCAGCGCTCCTCCCTGGCCGCCGCGCATGAGCATCGGACCGCCGCCGCGGCCGCCTGGCGAGTCGGCGGTGGCGCCGCTCGCGGCGTAGACGGCGAAACCGCCCGCGGTGGCGACGCCGAGGGCGACCCCGGTGGCGGCGACGGTCTTCTTCCATGACCAGCCGGGCTCGGTGCGCTCCGGCACGGGGGCGCCCCACACGCCCGGGGCGGGCTCGGTCTGCTCAGTCATGATTCCTCCTGGGTCACGGGGGCACTGTGCCCGCGTGGACTCCACGATCACGGCCGTCCCTGTGCGCTCCCTGTGCCCGTGGTGGGCATCGGCTATGACTGCCCCGACGCACAGCTGTGGCACAGGTTCGGCACAGGGCGCCCCCACCGGTGGGCGACACAGTGGCGGCATGTCGTTGAGGGCGAAGCTGATCGCCGAGCAGGTGGTGCTGCTGGCCATGGTGTGCCTGGTCATCGGGGTGGTGACGATCGTCGGCCTGCGCACTTTCCTGGTCGGCCAGCTCGACGGTCAGCTCACCGACGCCAGCCGCCGGGCGCTGGTGTTCGTCGGCCGCGACCGTGGGCTGCCCAGCCCGCCGCCGCCGATCAACGCCCCAGGTCAGGGGCCGGGCACGATCAACGCGCTGCTCGTGCGCGGCTCGGTGTACGACGCGGCCCGGCAGACCAGTTCCGGGTTCAGCCAGTCGCTGCGGACCGAGCTGCACAGCGTGCTGCTGGCGCTGCCGACCGACGGCGAGGCCCACGACCGCGCGCTGGGCGAACTGGGTGACTACCGGCTGCTGGCGACCCGATCGCTCGACGAGGACGTCGTGGTGATCACCGGGCTGCCGCTGGGCGCGGTCGACGACACGATCCTCACCACCGGGCTGTTGCTCGGCGGGATCACGCTGCTCGGCCTGACCATCGCCGGGGTCGCCGGCGTGCTGATCGTGCGGCGCACCCTGCGTCCGCTCGACCGGATGGCCGCGACCGCCGCCCGGGTCGCGGAACTGCCACTCGACCGCGGGGAGGTGGCGCTGTCGGTGCGGGTTCCGACGGTCTACACCGACCCGCGAACCGAGGTCGGGAAGGTCGGTTCCGCGCTGAACCGGATGCTCGGCCACATCGGGGCCGCCCTCACCGCGCGGCACGCCAGCGAGTCCAGGGTGCGCCAGTTCGTCGCCGACGCCAGCCATGAACTGCGCACACCGCTGGCGGCGATCCGCGGGTACGCCGAACTGGCCCAGCGCCGGGGTGTGGACGTGACCCACGCGCTGTCGCGGGTCGAATCCGAGGCCAAACGCATGACCATCCTGGTCGACGACCTGCTGTTGCTGGCCCGTCTCGACGCGGGCCGCCCGCTGCGGCAGGAGACCCTCGACCTGTCCCGGCTGGTGCTCGACGCCGTGGGCGACGCGCGGGTCGCGGGTCAGGACCACCGGTGGCGGCTCGACCTGCCCGCCGACCCGGTCATGATGCGCGGCGACGAGGCGCGGCTGCACCAGGTCGCCGCGAACCTGCTGGCCAACGGCCGCACCCACACCCCACTGGGCACGACGATCACCACCAGGCTGGTGGTCGACGGCGACGAGGTGGTCCTCACCGTCGCCGATGACGGCCCGGGCATCCCCGACGCGCTGCTGCCCGAGGTGTTCGAGCGGTTCGCCCGCGGCGACGGCTCCCGGTCGCGCGCGCAGGGCAGCACCGGCCTGGGCCTGGCGATCGTGGCGGCGGTCGTGCACACCCACCACGGCACGGTGACGGTGACGAGCAAGCCCGGGAACACCGTGTTCACCGTGCGGCTGCCCACGCACAGCTGACGCACAGGGCGGTCACACGGTCAGCCCAGCGCGGATCGAGAGCGTGGCGCCATGACACAGACCGCCGAACCTCCCGTGCTCCCCCGCGGGCATCGAGCCGCGCTCGTCGTGCTGCTCCTGGCCACCGCCGCCCTGTATTGCTGGGATCTGGGTGCCTCAGGCTGGGCGAACGCGTACTACTCCGCCGCGGCGCAAGCCGGGTCGCAGGACTGGTCGGCGCTGCTGTTCGCCGCGACGGACCCCGCGGGCGGCATCACCGTCGACAAGACACCCGCGGCGGTGTGGCTGATGGGCCTGTCGGTCCGGGTGTTCGGGCTCAGCGCATGGAGTGTGCTGCTCCCCCAAGCCCTCGCCGGGGTCGGCTCGGTGTGGCTGCTGCACAACACGGTCCGCCGCTGGTCCGGGCCGACCGCCGGACTCATCGCGGGCGTGGTCCTGGCCGTGACTCCGGTGGCGGCGCTGATGTTCCGCTTCAACAACCCCGACGCGCTGCTGGTCCTGCTGCTCATCGCGGGCGCGTATTGCACCGTCCGCGCGGTCGAACACGCGAGTCCGAAGTGGATAGTGCTGGCCGGGGCCGCCGTCGGGTTCGGGTTCCTCACCAAGATGATGCAGGCGTTCCTCGTGCTGCCCGCGTTCGCCGTCGTCTACCTGGTCGCCGCGCCCACCACCGTGGGCAGACGGATCGCGCACCTGGGTGCGGCGGCGGGCGCGATGATCGTCGCGGGTGGCTGGTGGGTGCTGTTGGCGGAGCTGCTTCCCTCGGGCAGCAGGCCCTACATCGGCGGCTCGCAGACCGACAGCGTGCTCGAACTCGCCTTGGGCTACAACGGGATCGGCAGGCTCGACGGCGACGAGGTGGGCAGCGTCGGCGGCGGCGCGGGCTGGGGGCAGCCAGGGTGGGCGCGGCTGTTCGGCGGGGAGATGGGCGACGGGATCGCCTGGCTGCTGCCCGCCGCGCTGATCGTTCTCGGCGGCGGCCTGTGGCTGACCCGGCGCGCGCCGCGCACCGACACCACCAGGGCCGCGCTGCTGCTGTGGGGGTTGTGGCTGCTGGTCAGCGGGGCCGTGTTCAGCCTGATGGCCGGGATCATCCACGGCTACTACACCGTCGCGCTCGCCCCGGCGGTCGCCGCCCTGGTGGGAATCGGGACGGTCACCGCGTGGCGGCGGCGTCGCGAACCCGCCGCGGCCGCGGTCTTGGCGGCAGCGACGGCGGTGACCGCGGTGCAGGCGGCGCTGCTGCTCGGGCAGGTGCCGGACTGGGTTCCGTGGCTGCGGGCGTTTGTCCTCTTCGGCGGCCTCGGCGCGGCGGCTCTGTTGGCGGTAGCCCCGTTGGCGCCCAAGGCCTACGCGGGTGCGGTGGCGGTGGGCGCACTGGTGCTCGCCTTGGCGGCACCCGCGGCGTATTCGCTGGCCACGGCGGCGCAACCGCACTCCGGGGCCCTGCCCTCCCCCGGACCCGCCACCACCGGCGGGCTCCGTTTCGCGGGCGGACTGCTCGGGGCCCCGACACCCGGTGAGGAGGTCGTCGAGGCGCTGCGGGCCGACGCGGCCGGGTACCGGTGGGCCGCGGCGGTCGTCGGGTCGAACAACGCCGCCGGGTACCAGCTCGCCGCCGGGGTGCCCGTGCTCGCCGTGGGCGGGTTCAACGGGACCGATCCCGCGCCGACCCTCGACGAGTTCGTCCAGCTCGTCGCCGACGGCCGGATCCACTGGTTCATCTCGGGATCGACGATGCGCGGCGAGACCGGCAGCGACGCCGCCCAGCGGATCGCCGAGTGGGTCGCCCAGCACCACACACCGACCACTGTGGACGGTGTGACGCTCTACGACCTGAGCCGGTGAGCGCGGTGATCCCCACAGCCCACGCACAGCCGGGACACACGGCCCGCCCAGCGGCGGACCGGATCGTCGACACCATGACAGCGACCGATCTGGCCCTCCCCCAGCGCACCCCGGTCCGCACGACCGGCCCCGCGCCCGTGCTCGACGTCGTCGTACCCGTCCACAACGAGGAGACCGACCTGGAACCGTGCGTGCGCAGGCTGCACGCGCACCTGGCCGACCATTTCCCCTACCGGTTCCAGATCACCGTGGCCGACAACGCCAGCACCGACTCCACCTGGGACATCGCCCAACGCCTCGCCGCGGAACTTCCCGGTGTGCGCGCGGTGCGATTGACCGAGAAGGGGCGCGGCCGGGCCCTGCACACCACCTGGCTCGAATCCGACGCCGAAGTGCTGGCCTACATGGACGTCGACCTGTCCACCGACCTCGCCGCCCTGTCGCCGCTGGTGGCGGCGCTGATCTCCGGGCACTCCGACGTGGCCATCGGCAGCAGGCTCGCCCGCGGCGCGCGGGTCGTGCGCGGACCCAAGCGGGAACTGATCTCCCGGGCCTACAACCTGCTGCTGCGCGGCACCCTCGCGGCCACCTTCTCCGACGCGCAGTGCGGGTTCAAGGCGATCCGGGCGGACGTGGCGCGCGCTCTGCTGCCCCATGTCGCCGACACCGGCTGGTTCTTCGACACCGAGTTGCTGGTCCTGGCGCAGCGGGCGGGGCTGCGCATCCACGAGGTGCCGGTGGACTGGGTGGACGATCCTGACAGCCGGGTCGACCTCGTCGCGACCGCGCTGGCCGATCTGCGCGGCATCGCCCGACTCGGGCGCGCCCTGGCCACCGGCGGGCTGCCGATCGCCCGGCTGCGCGGCCAACTCGCCCGGGGCGCGCTGAGCGCCGACCCACCCGACGTTCCCCGCGGGCTGCTGCGCCAGCTGGTGCGCTTCGCCGCGGTCGGCGTGGTCAGCACCCTGGCCTACCTGCTGCTGTTCGTGCTGCTGCGCGGGTCGGTCGGAGCCCAGACGGCGAACCTGGTGGCGCTGCTGGTGACCGCCGTGGCCAACACCGCGGCGAACCGGCGGCTCACCTTCGGCGTGCGCGGGACACACGGGGTCGCGCGCCACCAGTTCCAGGGCCTTCTGGTGTTCGGCCTCGGCCTCGGGCTCACCAGCGGAGCACTGGCCCTGCTGCACGGGCTCACCGACGCGGGCCGCACCGCCGAGATCGTCGTGCTCGTCGCGGCGAACCTGCTGGCCACCGTCCTGCGCTTCCTGCTGCTGCGCGGCTGGGTGTTCCGCGCCACCGAACCGACGACCCCGGAGACGACCCGATGACCGCCACTCTCGACCGACCCCACGCCCCGGCGTCGCCCGCATCGCGCACCACGCGGTGGGAACGACCCGCGCTGATCACGCTGCTGGCCGCGACCGCCCTGCTCTACCTGTGGGACCTGAGCGCGACCGCCATGGGCAACTCGTTCTACGCCGCCGCCGTGCAGGCCGGAACCCAGGACTGGAAGGCGCTGTTCTTCGGATCCCTCGACCCCGGCAACATCATCACCGTCGACAAGCCGCCCGCGGCGCTGTGGCTGATGGGGTTGTCCGGCAAGGTGTTCGGCTTCTCGTCGTGGAGCATGCTGCTGCCCCAGGCGCTGGCCGGTGTGGCGTCGGTGTGGCTGCTGCACAACACGGTCCGCCGCTGGTCGGGGCCGGTGGCCGGGCTGTTCGCCGGAGCCGGGCTCGCGCTGACCCCGGTCGCGGCGCTGATGTTCAAGTACAACAACCCCGACGCGCTGCTCGTGCTGCTGCTCGTCGCGGGCGCGTACTGCACCGTCCGCGCGGTCGAGCACGCGAGTCCGAAGTGGATAGTGCTGGCCGGTGCGGCCGTCGGGTTCGGGTTCCTGACGAAGATGCTGCAGGCGTTCCTGGTGCTGCCCGCGTTCGCCCTGGTGTACCTGATCGCCGCGCCGACGAGCCTGGGCAGGCGGATCGCGCACCTGGGGGCCGCCGCGGTCGCCGTGGTGGTCTCGGCGGGCTGGTTCGTCGCGGTGGCCGACCTGTGGCCCGCCGAGTCGCGGCCCTACATCGGCGGCTCGACCGACAACACCGTGCTCGACCTCGCCTTGGGCTACAACGGTCTCGGCCGGATCTTCGGTGGTGGCGGCGGTGGCGGCATGGGCAACACCGCGTTCGGCGGCGACACCGGTCCCCTGCGGATGTTCGGCGCGGCGTTCGGGTCCGAGATCTCCTGGCTGCTGCCGGCCGCCCTGATCGGGCTGGTCGCGGGCCTGTGGTTCAGCAGGCGCAGGCCGCGCACCGACCGGACTCGGGCCGCGCTCGTGCTGTGGGGCGGCTGGCTGGTCGTGACGGCCGCGGTGTTCAGCTTCATGGAGGGGATCACCCACCCGTACTACGCCATCGCGCTCGCCCCGGCGGTGGCCGCACTCGTGGCCATCGCAGGCCAGGAGCTGTGGCGTGGCCGCGACCACCTGCCCGCGCGCGTCGCGCTGGCGGCGATGGTGGCGGTCTCGGCGGGCTGGGGATTCGTCCTGCTGACCCGCGACGGCGACTGGCTGGTGTGGCTGCGCTGGGTTCTCGCCGTCAGCGGCGTCGCCGCGGCCACGGCCATCGCCGTGGGGGCACACCTGTTCCAGCGGGTCGCCACGGCGGTCGCGCTCGTCGCCGTGGTCGCCGTGTCCGGCGGGACGGCCGCGTACACGGTGGCCACCGCGGTCACCGGGCATTCCGGCCCGCTCCCGGTCTCCGGCCCGGTCGCCCAGGACGGCAGGCAGTTCACGGTCGGCGGTGGCGAGGTCAGCGCCGAGGTGGCGGACGCGATGCGGTCAACGACCGAGACCTGGGCGGCGGCGAGCGTCGGCGCGCAGGGCGCCGGTGGGCTGCAGCTGGCCAGTGGCAGGCCGGTGATGGCGATCGGCGGGTTCAGCGGCGGCGACCCCGCGCCGACCCTCGCCCAGTTCCAGGCCCACGTCGCCCAGGGCCAGGTGCGGTACTTCGTCGAGGGCATGGGCATGGGGCGCGGCGGCAACGACATCACCTCATGGGTCCGGTCGACCTTCACCCCGGTCAGCATCGGCGGCCAGACCGTCTACGACCTGACCGCGCCGCGCTAGATCGGGTCGACGACGCCGGTGGCGAGCAGCCCGCACAGCACCGCGCCCAGGGCGATGCGGTACCAGACGAACACCATGTAGCTGTGCTTGGAGACGTAGCGCAGCAGCCACGCCACGCAGGCGTAGCCGACAACGAAGGACACCGCCGTCGCCGCGATCGTCTGCGGGATGTCGGCCTGCAGGCCGGGTCCGCTGCGGTCGAGGACGTCGGGGATGGAGAAGATCCCGGCGCCGAAGACCGCGGGGATGGCCAGCAGGAACGAGTAGGTGGCCGCTGATTCCCGGTTGAGCCCGAGGAACAGGCCCGCGGTGAGGGTTCCGCCGGAGCGCGACACCCCGGGGATCAGCGCCATCGCCTGCGCCAGGCCCATGAAGATGCTGTCCTTCATGGTCAGCGAGTCCCGCTTGAGCTTGGCGGTCTCGTCGGCGACGGCCAGGATCACCGCGAAGATCATCAGGACCATCGCGGTGATCCACAGGTTCCGCAGCCCGCTGCGGATCTCGTCCTTGAACAGCACACCCAACAGGCTGATCGGGATCGACCCGATGATCACGTACCAGGCGAGCTTGTAGTCAGGGTCGGCGCGGGCCTCGGCGTTGAGCAGCCCGCGGAACCACGCCTTGATCAGCCGCCAGATGTCCTTGGCGAAGTAGATGATCACCGCGGCCTCGGTGCCGAGCTGGATGACCGCGGTGAACGAGGCGCCCGCGTCGCCCCCGAACCACAGTTCGGAGACGATGCGGATATGCGCCGACGAGGAGATCGGGAGGAACTCGGTCAGACCTTGGACGATGCCCAGGACAATGGCTTGAAACCAGGTCAACTACCGACTCCCGCGAGATCCAGAGCATCGACGGCGACGCGCAGGGCCGCCTTGGCTTGCTCCAAATCTTGCAGGATGGGCGAAACGGTCAGTGTGGTGACCCCCGACGAGGCCAGGGCCTGCATCTTCTCCGCGATGCGTTCCTTGGGGCCGAGCAGCGTGGTGTCGTCGATGAAGCCGAGCGGCACCTTCGCGGCCGCTCCGGCGTAGTCCTTGGCGAGGTAGAGGTCCTGGCATTCGGCGGCCTCGGCCTCGTAGCCCATGCGGCAGGCGAGCTGGTTGTAGAAGTTCTGCTCGCGGCTGCCCATGCCGCCGACGTAGAGCGCGGCGTAGGGGCGCACGGTGTCGGCGGCGGCCTTCCAGTCCTCGCCGACGACGATCGGGGTGGTCGGGACGACGTCGAACCCGTCGAGGGTCTTGCCCGCCTTGGCCCGGCCCTTCGCGATGAGCTCCAGGGACTCGCGGCCGTGCTCGGGCGAGTAGAAGATCGCCAGCCAGCCGTCGGCGATCTCACCGGTCAGCTCGAGGTTCTTCGGGCCGATGGAGGCCAGGTAGATCGGGATCTGCTCGCGCACCGGGTGCACGGTCAGCTTCAGCGGCTTGCCGGGGCCGTCGGGCAGTGGCTGCACGAAGTGCTTGCCCTGGTAGTCGACGCGTTCGCGGCGCAGCGCCTGGCGCACGATGTCGACGTACTCGCGGGTGCGGCCCAGCGGCTTGTCGAACTTGACGCCGTACCAGCCTTCGGAGACCTGCGGGCCGGACACGCCAAGGCCCAGGCGGAACCGGCCGCCGGAGAGGGTGTCGAGGGTGGCCGCGGTCATCGCCGTCATGGTGGGGCGGCGCGCGGGGATCTGCAGGATGGCGCTGCCGATGTCGATCCGCTCGGTCTGCGCGGCGACCCAGGCGAGCACGGTCGGCGCGTCGCTGCCGTAGGCCTCGGCCACCCAGGCCACCGAGTAGCCCAGCCGGTCGGCTTCCTTGGCCAGTTCGAGGTTCGCGGCGTCGTTTCCGGCGCCCCAGTAGCCCATGTTCAGTCCCAGTCGCATTCCGGCGACATTACTTGTCGGTAGCACCGGCTGCCAGGGGGACTCGGAGTGGCGTGCGCACTCAGGCGCGGCGTCCGCCTAGGCTCCCTGCCCGTGGAGCAACGACACCTGGGACGTAGTGGGCTGCGGGTGTCCCGGATGGCTTTGGGCACGATGACCTGGGGCGGGGACACCGAGCCGGATGAGGCGGCCAGCCAGCTGAGCGCGTTCGTCGACGTGGGCGGCACCTTTGTGGACACCGCCGACGTCTACTCCGACGGGGAGGCCGAGAACATCCTCGGCGCCCTGCTCGACGACGTGGTCCCCCGCGAGTCGGTGGTGCTGGCGACGAAGGCGGTCGCGCGGCGCACCGACGGCCCGTTCGGCGGCGGCGCCTCCCGCGGCGCCCTGCTCACCGCGTTGGAGCAGTCACTCAACCGGCTCGACACCGACCACGTCGACCTGTGGCAGCTGCACGCCTGGGACGCGACGGTGCCGCTGGAGGAGACCCTGGCCGCGGTCGACGCGGCTGTGCGCAGCGGCAAGGTGCGCTACGCGGGCATCTCGAACTACACCGGCTGGCAGACCGCGACCGCCGCGAGCCGCCAGGCGTTCACCGCCGGGGCCGCGCCGCTGGTCAGCACGCAGGTCGAGTACTCGCTGCTGGAACGCGGCATCGAGCGGGAGGTCGTGCCCGCCGCCGAGCACCACGGGCTGGGAATCCTGCCGTGGGCGCCGCTGGGGCGAGGCGTGCTCACCGGCAAGTACCGCGCCAGCACCCCGGCGGACTCCCGGGGCGCGTCGGCGAAGTACGCGTCCTATGTGGAGCAGCACCGCACGGACCGGGCGGGCCGGATCGTGCAGGCCGTCGCGACAGCGGCCGATGGGCTGGGCACGTCGCCGCTGGCCGTGGCGCTGGCGTGGGTGCGTGACCGCCCGGGCGTGGTGGCACCGGTCGTCGGCGCGCGGGACACCGCGCAGCTGCTGGGGTCGCTGATCGCCGAGGAACTGGTCCTGCCGCCCGCCATCCGGGCCGCGCTCGACGACGTGAGCGATATCGAACTCGGGTATCCGGAGCGCCGACTGAGCTGATCTGTGACGCGAATGACGGATGACCGGCAAGGTTGGTTAGCCTATGCTCACCTCGGCATATTTCCCACCGTCGACGCCGAGGATCATCCATGGAGCTGCTCAGCGCGCCCGTGGCTCTCGGGGTCCCGTTCGTCCGCGCGTTGGCGGACTTCGGTGACCGAGTCGCGGTCGTCACCCGAGAGGGTTCGCTGACCTACCGGGAACTCGCCGAGCGGGTCGAGTCCACAGCCGACACCCTCGGAACCACCCGAAGACTCGTGCTGGTCGCGACGGCCAACGACGTTGATTCCCTGGTCACCTACCTGGCCGCGCTGCGCGGTGGCCATCCGGTGCTGCTCACCGGGTCGCAAGTGGACGAGCTGACCGCGGCGTACGACCCAGACGTCGTCGCGACCGCGGCCGGTCTGCGCGAGCGGCGCGAGGGCACCGCGCACGACCTGCACCCGGATCTGGCGCTGCTGCTGTCCACTTCGGGCAGCACCGGCTCCCCCAAGCTCGTGCGGCTCTCGGCGGCGAACGTGCAGGCCAACGCGGAGTCGATCGCGTCCTACCTGGACATCCGCGACACCGACCGCGCGGCCACGACGCTGCCGATGCACTACTGCTACGGCCTGTCGGTCATCAACAGCAACCTCTCGCGCGGGGCGGCGCTGCTGCTCAGCGACCACTCGGTGGTCGACAAGTGCTTCTGGGAGTCCTTCCGAGCCCACGGCGGCACCAGCCTGCACGGCGTGCCGTACACGTTCGACCTGCTCGACCGCGCGGGCTTCTCCGACCGCGACCTCCCGACGCTGCGCTACGTCACCCAGGCGGGCGGGCGGCTCGCCCCGTCGCAGGTCCGCCGCTACGCCGCCCTCGCCGATGAGGGCGGCTGGCGGTTCTTCGTAATGTACGGCCAGACCGAGGCCACCGCGCGCATGGCCTACCTCCCACCGGAGCTGGCCGCGACCCGCCCGGAAGCCATCGGTGTGCCGGTCCCGGGTGGCTCCTTCGAGATCCGTCCCGACGGCGAACTTGTCTACCGCGGCCCCAACGTGATGCTCGGCTACGCCCGAACCCCGGCGGACCTGGCCCTGGGTGCCACCCTCGGCGCCCTCCCCACCGGCGACCTCGCCCGGCGGGCCCCCGACGGGCTCTACGAGGTCATCGGCCGCACGAGCCGCTTCGTCAAACTCTTCGGCCTCCGCGTCGACCTCGACCGCATCGAGAAACTCCTCACGACAGCAGGCTTCACCGCCGCCGTCACCGGCGACGACACCGTGCTCACCGTCGCCCTGACCCACGCCGCCGACGCCGTTGACCAGCCTGGCGCCCACGCCATCGACCTGGCCGATGCCCACCGCACCACGGCCGCCAACCGGGCTGGCACCCACATCACCGCGGCCGCCAACCGGGCTGGCACCCACACCGCCACGGCCGCCAACCCGACTGGTGCCAACACCGCTGCGGCCAACTCCACCAGCGCCGCCACCGTTGACCTGACCGACGCCAGCCTCACCGACGCCGTCGACCCGGACGCCACGCGCACCACCGCCGCGATTGCCGTCGTCACCGCCCGCACCGGCCTACCGCACCACGTGATCCGAGTCGTCGAGTACGCCACCCTCCCCCGCCTGACCACCGGCAAACTCGACTACGCAGCCATCCACGCCGCAGGCCTCCCCACCGCCCCTACACCACCCCCCGGACATTCCCCCGCCAACACCCACTCACCGACACCCACCCATCCCCACCCGCCGACTTGTCCACACCCGCCCCCAAACCAAGATCACCCGTCACCCCACCCCGATAGACTGGCCAAGGGCCGTCCCCCCGGGGAAGGGTGGGGGCCGCGCTGGGGCGCTTTTCGGGATTTCCTCGGCATTCGGGGCCGTTCGAGCGGTTCGGCTGGGTCGACCGGTTCGGCAGGCTCAAGCGGTTCGGCCGGATCTCGTGGCTGGTCGAACGGGTCAACCGATTCGAAGGGGTCAACCGATTCGGCCGGGGCAACGGATTCGGTGCGGGCGGTGTACCGGCGGGCGCTCAACCGGGCCGACATCGCCGACGACGCCACCTTCGTCAGCCTCGGCGGCGATTCCCTGACCTACGTGCGCGCGTCCATCGAACTCGAACGTCTCCTCGGCCACGTCCCCGACGGCTGGCACACCATCGCGGTCGCCGACCTCGAACGCGCCCGGCCCAAGCGCGGCAGGCTGCGGTCGCTGGAGACCAACATCGTTCTGCGCGCCCTGGCGATCACCCTGATCGTGGCCACCCACATCGGCCTGACCCAGGTCTGGGGCGGCGCGCACCTGCTGCTGGTCATCGCGGGCTGGAGTTTCGCCCGCTTCGCCATCGCCCCCGTCGATCCCGATCGCATGGCCGGGCGCATCGGCCGCGCCGCCGCCCGGATCGCTGTCCCGTCGTCGCTGTGGCTGGCCTGGCGGTCCATCGAGGCCGAGAACGTGACCGTGTCGAACGTGTTGCTGGTCAACAACTTCGTCCAGTCCGGCACGATCGCCTACTGGTACGTCGAGGTGCTCGTCCAGATCCTCGTGCTGATGGCCCTGCTGTTCGCCGTCCCCTCGGTCCGCCGTTTCGCGGTCACCCACGGCTTCGCCCTGGCGCTAGGCGTGTTGGTGTTGTCGCTGATCGCGCGCGCGCCCGCGGATCATGTTCCCGGTTTCTCCCCGCGCGACATGAGCCTGCACGGTGTCCTGTGGCTCTTCGTCCTCGGCTGGGTCGTCCAACGCGCGGTGACGTCCTCGCAGCGGGTCGCCGCCGTGATCGTCACCCTGCTGGTGGTCCCCGGCTACTTCGACGACCCAGTGCGCGACGCCATCGTCGTCGGCGGTCTGCTGCTGGTGCTGTTCGTGCCGCGCCTGCACGTGCCCGGCCCCCTCGTGCGGCTCAGCGGCCTGCTGGCGGGCGGCTCGCTCTACATCTACCTGACCCACTACGTCGTGTTCCTGCCCCTGCTCCCGCACCTCCCGGCGGCCGCGGTCCTGGCGATCACCCTCGCCGTCGGGGTCGCCGCCTGGCGCCTGTCCTGCTGGGTCGGCAAACTCCGCCTCTGAAAACGCCCCCGATAGCTTCAGCAGGCTCCATTGACAAAATGGATTTTTACGTCAAACCTTGACTTTGCCATGAGAGACGTCCTGTATCTAGACCAGATCGAGCAGGCCGAGACCCTGCTCAAGCCGCAGCGCATCGAGGTGCTGCGGCAACTAGCCGAGCCACGCTCGTGCACCGAGGTCGCCACCCGGCTCGACCAGACCCCGCAGCGGGTCTACTACCACGTCAAACGCCTGGTCGATGCCGGTCTGGCCACCCTGGTGAGCGAACGCCGGGTGCGTGGCATCGCCGAAGGCGTCTACCAGGCGACCGCCCGCTCCTACTGGCTCTCACCGCGGCTCGTCGGCAAAGTCGGCCTGCCCAAGGCGCGCGACGAACTCAGCCTCGGCTACCTCCTCGACCTGATGGAGGACGTCCAGGCCGACATCGCCGCCCTCGACCGCACCGCCCCCGAACTGCCCTCCATCGGCGTGTCCGGGGCGATCCGCGTCGAACCCGAACGCCGCCAGGAGTTCCTCGCCGACCTGCAAAACACCCTGAAAGACCTGTTCACCCGCTACGGCGGCGCCGAAGGCGACGCCTTCAAGCTCGTCGTGGCCTGCTACCCGAAGGAAGAACCCCATGACTGACATGACCTTCAGCGTCCGCGTCCCCGCTCCCCTCACCCGGGTCCGCCACGCCCTGACCGACCCGGCCGAGCTGACGACCTGGCTCGCCGAGCACGCCGAGGTCGACCTGCCGCACACCTACGCGTTCTGGGGCCGCTACACCCCCGCGGGCGACAAACCCCGCCAGCGCCTGCTCCACGCCGACGACACCACCCTGCGCTTCGCCTGGACCCTCGACGACACCGAGACCACCACCGAGATCAGCCTCGAACCCGAAACCGACCACACGACCGTCCTCACCCTGTCCCAGTCGGACATGCCGACCTGGGAGGAGATGATGGAGGACAACAGCGACCGCGGCGCCCTGCAGACCTTCTGGGCGCTGGCCGTGGCCAACCTCGTCGACCACGTCGACAACCGCGCGCCGATCGCGCTCTGCGACTTCACCAGCACCGACCTGCGCGCCCGGTTCGACATCGCCGCCGACCCCGCCGAGGTGTTCGACGCCCTGGTCGACCCGGAGAAGTTCAGCGCCTGGTTCGGCGCGCGCTGCGACCTCGAGCCCTACGTCGGCGGCCGGTTCGCCATGGGCGGCTTCGAGATGGAAGAAAACCCGGGGACCGTCACCGCGTTCGACCCGGGCCGCAAACTCGCCATCGACCTGGGCGGCGCCGGAGTGTCCACCTGGGAACTCGACGGCAGCGACGGCAAGACCCGGATCACGTTCGTGCAGAGCGGGTTCGAGCGCCCGCCATACGGCTCCTGGATGGGCTGGCTCAGCGGATTCGGCGAACTGCGCCGCTACCTGGAGGTCGAGGACTGGAGCCACAGCTGGCTCAGCGTCACGATGCCCGGCATGCCCGAAGGCATCCTCACCATCGAGTCCTGACCTTCTCGGAGTCCGCGGGCTCGAAGAACTCCCGCACATCGGACCGGTAGACCAAGTGGGTGCCGACGGCGACCGCGGCCACGATCGGCACCAGCAGCGCGACGTCCACCGGCCCCGAGGTCAGCCCGATCGAGAACAACACCGACAGACCCGACACGACGACCACGCCGACCCGCGCCCAGTCACGCCCGGCGGACATGCTGACCGCCAGCCACACGGTCACCGCGAGCGGCACGAGATACAGCGACAGGTCCAACCCACTGCGTGCCCACACCACGGTCAGGTGAACCGTGGACAGCGCGACCTGGGTGATGAACAGCCCGCGGGCGGCGCGAACCGCCGCGGGCGCCTCGCTGGGCCGCGGGTCGCCGAAGATGGGCAGGTGGGCCGGATCTATCGCCATTGATACCTCCGTGTCCACTCCGTCGACGCCAACCGGGTGGTTGTTACAGGTTGGTGTCGAATCGGTGGCCGGATGTGAGAGACATGTCGGCGCGGAACGTGGCCTCCTCGGGCCGGGTGCGGGATGCTTATGTAAGTCCCATACCCCGTCGGCCACCGGAGGAAACTTGTCGCGACGCTTGGGCGCCGCCGTCGTCGCTATCGCCACCCTTGCCGGGTGCTCGTCCAACGGGCAGCCGCAGGACGAGCTGATGGTGTCCGACAACCCGGTAGCCGCCACCGCCGCGCACTCCCCCGCGCCCGCCACAACCCCCGCCGGAACGGTCCGGCCCCTGGCCGCGGCGTCCGCCGCCATCGTCGACGACCGCAGCCGCACCCTGGTCGTCGCCGTCGACAACCCCCCTGGCCTGCGGCTCTACCAGCTCGACGCGCTCGACCGCGAACCCCGCACGGTCGACTTGGCCACCGCAGCGGAGTCACTCGCCCTCGCCGCCGAGGGCGGGCCGCTGCTCGCGGCGACCGGCAAGACGGTCGTGCGGGTCGACCTGGCCTCAGCCGAAGTCACCCCGGCCACCGTCGACGGCACCGCCGCCAACGCCGCCGCATACCGCGACAGCACCCTGGTGGCCGTGCGCGACCGCAAGTCCGTCGCCGTCCTCGAGGGCACGGGCACCCGCACCATCACCGGCGGCCTGCTCAGCGCCGACCAGGTCTACGCCGTGGGCGACCGCGCCGCGGTCCTCGACCGGCTGCGCAACGCGGTGTTCGAACTCGACGTCGCCAAGGGCACCGTCGGCGAAGGCCTGCGCGCCGGGCAGGGCGCCACCAACGGCACCGTCGACCGGTTCGGCCGCATCCTGGTCACCGACACCCGCGGCGGCGCGCTGCTGGCGTTCTCCCTGGACCCGCTGCTGATGCGCCAGCGCTACCCCGTGCCCGGCGGCCCGTTCGCGATCGCCTTCGACCCCCGCCGCGACCTGGCGTGGGTGACCCTGACCGAGACCAATGAAGTGGTCGGCTTCGACGTGGCCGGCGAACAACCCGAACAGCGTTACCGGTTCCCTACCGTCGGCCAGCCGAACTCGGTGGCCGTCGACCCGGCTAGTGGGCGCGTGGTCGTGGCGTCCGCCAACGGAGGAGGTGTCCAGGTGATCGAACCATGAGTGACGGGGTGGTCGAAGGCGATTGGGAGTACCGGCCGCTGCGGCTGCCACCGGCGGTGTCGCGGCTGACAGCGGCCACGCAACTGGCCATCCACGCGGAGTTCGCCGGATGGGAGCTGTCGAACGTGCGGCTCTACTCCGACGGCACCCGCAAAGTCTGGCTGCGGCGCAAACGGCGTCCGCACCCGCAGCCCGGCATCATCACCTGACGGGAAGCTTGTCGAACCCGTCCCACACCGCGCGCGACCCGGCGTCGCCGACGCGGTAGGCGTGCACGCCTGAGGCCACCCCGAACCCGACCGCGAGCACCGCCGCGGCGATCACCGCGACCCTGCTCCACGAAGCGGGCTCGACCTGGGTGGCGGCGCGGTGCGCGAGCATCAGGGCGAGGACGACCACGAACAGCGGCAGCGTGAAGTAGATCATCAGGTCGCCGAGCCGCTCATGGGCGTTGATCAGCTCGTTCTCGGGCAGCCTGCGCTCGAGCTTCTTGCCACTGTTCGTCGCGACCGGTGTCGCCGCGGCCGCCACCGCGGCTCCGGCCACCACCAGCCACCCGAACCGCGCCCGCGCCGCGGGCCACACGGCGATGACCACCGCGCCGAGGGCCGACAGCGGCACCATCACGACCACGAGGTGCACGATCAACGCGTGCAGTGGAAGACCGTTGACGAACTCAGGCATGGGGCCACCTCCGACTCGTTGTTACGCGCGGCGACCTCGCCCGGTTCAGCGCAGGAGGTGACGGGTCAGCGCTGCCCCGGACAGTATCGCCACCACCGCGCACACGCCCGCCCAGCCGAACTGGGCGAAGGCGCGAACACCGCACCAGGAGCCGATACTGCCGCCCAGGAAGGCGCAGGTCATGTAGGCGGTGTTAAGTCTGCTGCGCGCGTCGGGCCGCAGGGCGAAGATCCGCACCTGGTTGGCGACCATGCCGCTCTGCATGGCCACATCGAGCACCAGCGTCCCCACCGCGAGCGCCACCAGTCCCGCGACGCCACCTCGCATTCCGCCCGCTAGCACCACCGCGGACACGAGGACGGCGACCATGCAGACGAGGTTCACCGGGTCCGGCCCACGCCGGTCGATCCACCGCCCGGCGAGCGGCGTGCAGAACATCGTGGCCGCGTTGACCAACGCGAAAGCACCCACCACATGGGCGCCCAAGCCGTAGGTGGGGCCGGTCAGCAGCAGCGCGAGCCCGGTCCAGACCGCGGTGAAGGCACCGAAGATGGTCGCCTGATAGAAGCACGACCGTCGCAACTCGCGCTCGCTTCGCAGCAGCCGCAACGCCTCACCCAACAGCGACGGATACCGCTGCCGCGTGGAGGGCACGGTGCGCGGCGCGACGAACACCAGGACGGTCGCCATGGTGAGGACCATCGCCGCGGCCACCAGGTAGGGAGCCCGCCACCCCAGCCACTCCCCGACCGCCCCACCGAAGGCCCGCGACAGCAGCATCCCGCCGATCGACCCAGCCAGAAGGGTGCCGGTGACAGCCCCGCGCCGGTCGTCGGGCACCAACCCCACCGCCATGGGCGCGATGATCGGCGCCACGACGGTCGTGATCCCCACCAGGACGCTCGCCCCCAGCAGGAATGGCAAGGACGACGCCGCACTCGCCGCGAGCAGCCCCAACCCGCTGAGCCCCAACAGGCACACGATCAGCGGCCGATGCGCGAACCGGTCGCCCAACGGCACGAGCAGGAAGATCCCGACCGCGTATCCGACCTGCGCCGCGGTCACCACCGTCGCCGCTGAATCAGCCGGGACGGCCAACCCGGAGGCGACCAGTGGGGTCACCGCCTGCGGGAAGTAGATGTTCCCCACGGCCACACCACAGGTGACGGCCAACAGAAAGACCACCCGCCTGCTCACGGTCCGCTCAGGCACGGCCACCGGCGTCGTCGTCACCACTCCACCCTCATGGTTCCCACCCGCCACCCGCAAACCGTTTTACGGCATTCCATGACAAGACGGCGACACCTAGGGCGCGATTAAGTAGCTGTATAGGTATTCCCCCTGATGCTTCGCACGCTCTCAGGGGCGCACGCTTCGGAGGACAAGCAGGACACAACGGTGTGTCGGAGGTGTGAGATGACAGGCAGCGAAGCTGAGGCTTTGCGGCATTGTGCTGCCGGTTCGGTGTTGTTCCACAGTGGGCTGTGGGGTGGGCCGATGGGCTTCGTCTGGGCGGACGCCGACGGGGCCGCGGCTGGACACGTTCCGCAATGGGAGTCCGAGGCCCTGACGATCCTGGAGCGCAAGAGGTTGGTGGCGATCGAGCCTACCGGCGGCGCGAGGGACGCACGGGTCGTCGTGACCCCCATCGGGTCCCTGCACCTGACGCAGGACCTCGCGGCATAGCCACCCCACCCTCACCAGCCCCGCGAGTCGCCCGTTCCCGACAGTGAGTTCGCAATTCAGGCAAGCGAATGCACAGTTCAGGCAAGTGAGTTCACAGTCCAGGCAAGTGAGTTCGCAGTTCAGGCAAGTGAGTGCGCAGTCCGGGCAAGTGGGTGCGCAGTTCAGGCGGCTTGTGCACGACCAGGCAGCCATCGCGCCCCCGTGCGGCGCTCAGCGCCGGAACGCCGCGTGCGCCAGCCCGACCAGCCGCGGCAACACCTGGGCCACACCCTCCAGCGGCAGCATGTGCCCCAGCCCCGGCAACACCACCGCCGTCCCGTCCGCCACGGCTCCCGCCAGTGCCTCGACATGCGACACCGGCACCACCCGATCCCGGTCTCCGACCATCGCCACGACCGGCGTGCCCGCCGCCACCGACAGCGCGGCCTCCTGGTCGAACCGGTCGAGCGCGGGACGGAACAGGGCGACCGTGTCCGGCCAGTGCGCCGCGATCATCTCCGCCACCAGGCGCACGTCGTCGGGCTCGGGGTCCTCACCGAGCAGCAGCCACCGCAGCCCGATCGTCTTCGCCTTGTCGATCCGCTGCGCCACCCGCTCGACGATCTTCGCACCGAGGATCGCGCGCAGGTCCTGCACGATCTTGCCCAGCGAACTCGGGATCGCCGCCTCCGCGACCCACCCGGCGGGCGTCGACAGCAGGGCCAACCCCGCCACCCGGGCCTCGAACAGCGCGGCGTGGCGGGCGGCCAGCGCCATCGAGACCAAGCCGCCCATCCCGTGCCCGGCCAGCACGACCAGGCCCTGCGGCACGACACCGTCGAGCAGCTCGGCGAGGTCGTCACCGAGCTGCTCGACGGTCGCGGTCTTCTCGTCGGCCGCGCTGGACTGCCCGTGGCCGCGGTGGTCGTAGGACACCACCTGCACCGGCCGCTCGGTCGCGTCCGGCAGCGCGGCGATGATCTTGTGCCACTCCCGCTGGTCCATCGCGTAGCTGTGCGCCAGGACGACGGTGACCCCCGCCTCGGGTTCCCCCGCGCGCTGAACCGACAGCTTCGCCCCGTCGGACAGGGCGAAACGTTCAGTGGTGGTGGGCACCGCCGAATCCTGGCACGCCCTCAGCAGCTCCGCAGGAACCGATCCATCACCCGGGTCCCGAACTTCAGCGCGTCCACCGGAACCCGCTCATCGACCCCATGGAACAGCGCCGCGAAGTCCAGGTCCGCGGGCAGCCGCAGCGGCGCGAACCCGAAGCACCGAATCCCCAACGAGTCGAACGCCTTCGCGTCGGTCCCACCGGACAACATGTACGGAACCGTCCGGGCGCCTGGGTCCTCCGCCACGATCGAGTCGGTCATCGCGTCCACGAGGGCGCCGTCGAAGGTCGTCTCGACGGCCGGAAGCCGCGCCACCCATTCCCGCTCGACGTCCGGCCCGAGGATCTCGTCCAGTTCACGCTCGAACGCGGCCTCGCGGCCCGGCAGGATCCGACAGTCCACAACGGCCTCGGCGACCGAGGGGATCACGTTCGCCTTGTAGCCGGCCGTCAACATCGTCGGATTGGCGGTGTCGCGAATGGTCGCCCCCACCATCCGGGCCACCGCACCCAACTTGCCCACAGCGCCGTCGAGGTCGTCCTCGTCGAACTCCATGCCGGTGATCTCGCTCATCGCCGCGAGGAACTCGCGCACGGACTCGGTCAGCACCAGGGGGAACTTGTGCGTCCCCAACCGGGCGACCGCCTGCGTCAACTTCGTGACCGCGTTGTCCTCGTGCACCATCGACCCATGCCCCGCGCGCCCGCGGACCCGCAACTTCAACCAGGCGATGCCCTTCTCCGCGGTCTCGATCATGTAGGCGCGGACGTCGTCCTTGACGGTGATCGAGAACCCGCCCACCTCACTGATCGCCTCGGTCGCCCCCTCGAACAGCTCCGGGCGATTCCGCACCAGCCACTGCGACCCATAGTCGCCCGCGGCCTCCTCATCAGCCAGGAAGGCGAAAATGATGTCCCGCGGCGGCACCACCCCATCCCGCTTGAACCGGCGCGCGGTAGCCAGCGTCATGGCCACCATGTCCTTCATATCGACCGCGCCCCGCCCCCAGACATAGTCGTCCTGGACAGCGCCGGACAGCGGATGAACCGACCACTCCGACGGATCAGCGGGCACGGCGTCGAGGTGCCCGTGCACCAACAACGCCCCCCGAGACGGGTCCGCCCCTTCCAACCGAGCGAAGACGTTGCCTCTCCCCTTGGCCCCCGACTCGACGTAGGTGGTGTCGAACCCCACCTCCGCCAACTTCTCCGCCACATACTCCGCCGCGGCCCGTTCCCCCACCACCGTCGCGGGATCCCCGGTGTTGGTGGTGTCGATGCGGATCAACTCACTGGTCAGCTGCACCGACTCGGCCTCAGCCACAGCCCTGGTGTCGCTCTGATGCTCGGTCACACCGCTTTCCTACCACCACCGACGCGGTAAGGCGGCCCCGATTTGGGACCACGCAACCCCATCCGATACTCTGTGCGCACACCAGCGGGAGACCGCAAGTCCGGGTGGCGGAATGGCAGACGCGCTAGCTTGAGGTGCTAGTGCCCTTAACGGGCGTGGGGGTTCAAGTCCCCCCTCGGACACATAATTGCCCCACGGGTCCTATCTGAGCCTATCAGACGGATTTCGTGGGGTTGTTTGTTTTGGCGTCGGCGTGTCGTTTCTCCGTTGTGTCCGGCCTCTTGCCGCTCGTTGTGCCTGGCCCGTTCAGGGTGATGCTGCCGGGGCGGTACTCGATCAGGGACGCACTCGATCTGATGACCTCGACCGGATCTAGGTCGGGCATGGGCCGCGTTCCATGGTTGGTCAGCTGGTCACGGATCAGCTCGACGATGCGGTCTTCCCGGGCGTACCAGGATTTGGCGACGCTGACGGCTGGCTGGGCGCTGGTGCGGCCGTGGCGGCACCGGTAACCCGCCCGGCCGTGGACCCAGTGGGAATCCATGCGTCGCCCGCACAGCCCGCACCGCACGAGGCCCGCCAACCGGTAAGTGCGCACTACGCCGGTATCACTCGTGCGTGGGGTGTGGGCGAGCTGGGCGTTGACGAACTCGCCCTCGGAGACCAGCGGCTCGTGCGCCAGCTTGGTCGATACCGCCCACTCCCCCATGTCGCGGCGGGTCGACGGGCGCCTCCCGGTGACGGAGCGGTGGCGGCGGTCGGTGCTGGTGCGCCCCCAGACCTGGCGGCCGGTGTACCGGGGGTTCTCCACGATCTCGATGATCGTGCGCAGCGACCATCCGGTGTTCGACCGGTGCCGGTTTCGGGTCGGGTCGTTGCTCGACGGGCACGGCACACCGCGCTCGTTCAGCTCCCGTGCGATGGACGCGGCGCTGCGCCCGGCACCGCGTTCGGCGAAGATCCACCGCACATGCGGCGCGGTGACCGGATCGGGCGCCAGGCGCTGCAGTTGCCGTCCCCAGCGGGCGTGCGCCCGGGTCGGGTGCGCACCGGCGTCGACCAGCCGGTACCCATACGGTGGGCGACCACCGAGATATCGGCCCTGGTCCACCGCCTGAGTCCGCATCGCCGCCATCGCGCGGTGCCGAGCTCGCAACACCTCACGCCGTGACTGCGCTCCCAACACCGTCATCAACGCCTGGTGCATTACGCTGCCGAACTCCACTGGCCCGCCAGTTTCCGGCAACCACAACTGCACTCCGTGGGCCTCGAGCACCGGTAACAGCTCGTCGAACTGGCCCGCGTCGAACGCCCGCTCGTACTCCCCGACGACTACCGCGTCGAACCCGCGATCCGGGTCGGCCAACGCCGCGAGTAACAAGCCTGCCTGTGGTCGCTCGGCCCATGGCACCTGACGCGAACACGCCACGTCGAAGAACTCGGCCACGATCACCCCGTGCCCCTCGACCAACCTCTCCCCCACCTCACGCTGCCACCCACGCGTGGTGGCCGGATCCTGATGATCCCGCGATGACGCCCGCCCCAGAAACGCAAACCGCAACCCATCCCGGACACCGACGTCCTGCCCCGCCGATGTGGCCCTACCCGCACGTCCCAACCAGAGATCAAGGGACGACGCTTCTCCCGCTGCACCCACGATGGCTTCCCCTACCTGTCGATGGCCTTGCCCAACCGACGGCCCAACGCTCCAGCCATGACTGCAGACGACCCAGACACCACCTGCATGGAGCAATGACGTCCCCGTCGGCCTCGACCAAGACCAAACTGTGGTGGCCTGCCATGTCGAGCCCAGGAGATCGAATCAAGAGGGATCGGAAGATGCCGTCCAACGACCCGTTTCCAAGACCCTGCCGTGCTGCAGGTTGCGCTACCCCTCGCCGCACTGACCACATTCGATGAGATCGCACGCCTGCCACCCGAGGAGCGCAGGCGGGTGGCAGCCGGGTTCGCCGAGGCGATCGCCACCCACGGTGACGACCTGTCGTACGGGGCAGGCACTGCGCATCGACTCTCGCCTCGTGGCCCGTCGGAACGCGAACACCCTGGAATCGGGCAGCAGCTCGCTGACTTCGATCGGGCGCCACATGCCCGTCATCGAAATCTGTCAGGGGCGCCGCGTCATCAGGATTGCCAGAGGGTCGGCCGGAGCCAACCGGAACTCGGGCGTGCGATGCGGCTCATCCCGTGCGCCAGGACCGTTGTGCACACCACGATCATCCCCGCGAACAGGCCTGCGACTGTCCAATTCGGATCGCTGTCGTTCATCAGGGTGCCGATCGCCATGGCCCAGATCGCCAGGCCCAGTGTCGTGATCTTGATCAGTACGATCGCGCCGAGGACTGGTGCCGCGATGTGCCCGCGCACCAACGCGATCCCGGTCATCACCACGGCGGGCAGTGCGAACCCCAGGTCGGCGACGTAGACGGGGTAGGGCAGGCCACCGGTCCCGATGGTGGTGGGAAGCCCGCCGTCAATTGTCGGCACGATGTCCGTGAGCCACAGACCCGTGAAGGCGACACCGATGACGATCAGGAACCATCCGGTGCCGCGATGGCTGGAGGAACCGAACGCGTGCGCGACTGCGCCCATGTCGATCCGCCCGATCCCGTCGACGAACGCGGCGACGGACAGGGTCACCGCGGCGATGTAGAGCAGGAACGCCTGGTTGTGGGGGACGCCGATCGCGTAGATGACGTACGTGTAGGCGATGTATGCGAGCAGCCCCAGCCAGAGCAGGTGCCCCGGCAGCGATCCGGTCCGGCTTCGACGCCCCGCCCAGACAAGCGCGGGCACCATCGCCAGGGTGAGGACGTCCTGGGCGATCGACTCGATTTCCACCTGCCGGTCGAGCCGGTAGGCGTGCTCGGACAACAGCCCGTACAGGGTGGCGGTGGTGAGGATCGCGCCCAGTGCCCATGACACGAGTTCCGGCCACCAGGTGCGCGCGGATCCGCGCGCCGTCGAGGTGGTGGTCATCGTGGTTCCTTCCGACCGAGCAACCCGGCGGCGAGCACCGCGGCGCCCGCCGCGGCCATCACCGGCTGCAGCCAGCTGAAGGTCTGGATGAATCCGATCTGCACGATGATCCATGCGATGAGCAGTGCTCCCGCGGTGATCGCGACCTGCCGGCAGCGGGGATGGCCGGTCGTGGCGCACCACGACGCGGCGCCCATCGGCAGCGCGACGACCGCCAGGAGCGCGATGGCGGCGAGCAGCGGGCTGTCCAAGGGCAGCCGCATGTCGATCACCGGTCCGAAGTCGATGATTCCGGTCGAGATCGCGATCGCGCCGGCGAACGCGCTGACGGCGATGAGACCGGTGACGGCGGCCAACACCGGGCGGACGCCGGTTCGTGAAGTGGTGGTCATCTCATACTCCTGTTGGCGAGCCGCAGGTCACGCCGGCGCAGGGGCCGTCGCCATAGTCGTATCCATCGCATGAGGTTCATACGTGCACGGTGGAATTCGAGCCAAGGCCACATACAGAGCCCTTCGTCCTGAAGGTTCAGGACGTACTCGGCGAGACTTGGGCCGTTGGTTGAAGCCGCCCGCCGATCGACTGAGCCGAGCGTCTCCGGCCTGGCGAGACCTCAGTCCATGGCGGCGGGACCTTTGGGCTCTTGCAGGCCCGAGCGCCGGCGCGTCGACTCGGGATATGACTGACACGGTGCGCCACCAACGCTCACGGCCTGGCGAGCCGATCGTCGACCGTGCGAGTCCCACGGACCGGGCGTTCCTGGCGATGGACACCGGGCAGGTGCCCGCGCAGTTCGGCGTGGTCTTGCGGATCGATCAGGTCGGCACCGTCGACTTCTCCCGTGTCCGACAGTTGCTCGCCGAGCGCGTCCCCGCGATTCCCCGGCTACGGCAGCGGCTGATCCGGGTTCCGTTTGGGTGCGGCGGTCCGATCTGGGTGGACGACGACACGTTCGACATCGGCCGCCATGTGCGCGCCGTGGTGTGCCCTGCCCCAGGTGACGAGCGGGCACTGCTGGACACGGCCATCTCCGTGATCGCCACACCGTTGCCGCGCGATGCGCCGCTGTGGTCGGTGGTGTGCGTCAGCGGACTTTCCGGCGGCGGGTTCGCTTTGGTGGTCGTGCTGCACCACGTCCTCGCCGATGGTGTGGGCGGGCTCGCAGTCCTGGCTAACCTGGTGGACGGTCCAAGCGCCACGAACGAGAGCGACTTCCCACGGCCGCGCCCGACTCGAGGCCGCCTCCTCCGGCAGGCGCTGTTGGGCCGGTTACGCGCGCCGCGCCGCGGCAGGGCGGCGTGGCGGATGCTGCGGGCTTCGATGAGCGCGGGTGGTGGCCTTCGCCCGCTGCGGGCCGCCCCGTGTTCACTGATTCAGCGGACGGGCCCACGTCTGGTCGCCGCCGTGGTCCGCGTCGAGCGCGCCGCGCTCAGGACCGCCGCGCACCGCCACGGCGCGACGACGAACGACGCCCTGCTGGTGGCGGTGGCAGGCGCGTTGCACCGGGTGCTGACCATCAGAGGTGAGTCCGTCGAGCGGATCGCCATCGCAGTGCCCGTGTCCGGCCGGTCGGACAGCGGGCCTGAACTGGGCAATGTGGTCGCACCACTGCTCGTCCAGGTCCCGACAGCGGGCGACGTCGGTGAGCGCCTGCGGACAGTCGCCGCCGAGGTCCATGCGCACAAGGCCGACGCGACCGGGCCGCCGCCGATCGCCGTGCTGGGTTGGCTGTTCCGACCGCTCGCCTCGCTCGGCGGTTACCGGTGGTACATGACCCACCAGCGCCGCCTGCACACGCTCGTGAGCCACGTCCGCGTGCCTTTCGAGGGACTGGCCTTCGATGGATCACCGATCACCTCGGCGATACCGCTCGCCCTGGCCGACGGCGGCAACATGACCGCCTGCTTCGACGCCGTGTCGTATGCGGGAACGATGACCGTCACGGTGATCGTCGATCCGGATCACTTTCCGGACCTCGAGGCGCTGACCGCGGGCCTGCGCACCGAATTGGACCTGATCACGCACACCGTCGCCGCCGCGGGATGAGGAACCATGAAGGCGTTGTCCTGGCGGCTCGAATGCGCTCGGGTGCGAGCGTTAGCGGCGGACCGCGCCCGCCAACACCAGCTGCCATCCGCGACCATCGACGCCGGTGTCCGAACTGGCTGAGACCCCGGGGCGACTCGAGTCCCGCCTGGCTTCCCTTCCGGCCGCAGCGAAGCCGCTCCAGTCGGTCGCCGCTGCAGTTCGCGCCCGCGCCCGCCACGGGGATGGCGGCGCACCGTCACCGTCCTGCGAGGCCTTCCCGCTGTCGGGCGATCCCGTCTGGATCCTGCTCGTCCCGCAGTGATCAGTCGTCATCCGAGGCGCGGCCCGCGGGTTCGTCGCTGACCTCTACCGCGCCGAAGATCGCGGTCGCGTTGACCTTGAGCAGCGGCGCGTCCGCGGCAGGGAGCCGTTGCCCCTGGTCTTGTCCTCGTAGCCGCCGAAGATGGGCAGCCCACCGACAGAGACCCGCCATCCCCTTGGCACCAGGACATCGACACCGCTGAAGAGGGCGAACGCGTCCACTGTGGCCGATCGGTCGATGTGCGCGTCGCGCAGGTCGAGGGTGGCGCCGCCGAACACGGCCGAGACGGTGCTGTGTTCGAAGTGCTCGCCGTGGTCGGTGGTCTTGGCCTCGCCGAACAGTGCGACCGGCGCCGGGAGAGGTGGTCGTGGGTGCGGTTGCGCACGACACTGGCCAGCACAACGATGCCGATCGTGATGAGCAGCGCGGGCCCGATCAGGTCCTCGTCGGCCCAGCCGTTGGTGTCGGCCAGCAGGATCAGGCCCAACCCGGTGACCACGGCGGGCCGAGCGAGACCCGCCCCTGGTGATCATGGCGACCACGCCGAGCCCGCTGAGCGCGGCGGGCCACCACCAATCGATGGTGGTGCCCGCGTCGAGCGCGTCGAGCACGTCGAGCGCGTCGAGGGCCAGGAATGTGCCGAGGACCAGCAATACCAGGCCGATCCAGAGCCGCACGGGTTTCATGACCGGTCCTCCGGCTCAGTCCCGGGTCCATCGGCGGCAGGGCTTGCGGGGCGCTCGACCTTGATCGTGCAGTGGCCCGCGAGCGCGGCGAGCGCACCGAGCGCGGTCGCGGCAGGCGCGACCACGGCGGCGACGACGCCGCGGTCACGGGCAGTTTCACCACGGTGTCGCCGTGGCTGTCGCGGACGACGATGCGGCGGACATTGCCCTGGTGGACGAGCCGCTTGGCGTCATCGAGCCACGTTTGCCCGCTCAGCAGCACCGCCGCGCGCCGGTCGTTTTTGGCTTCCTGGTTCAGCGTCATGACGTGTCTCCTTGGTTGTGTCTCTTATTCCTGTCTGGTCGTCCACTCGACGCGCACCCGGGTCCACTCGTCCGCCCAGCGGCGCAGCCGGAAGCGGTCCAGCGACCACCGCACGAGCAAGTAGGCGAGGAGGAGTCCGACGACGCCGAGGCACAGGGCGATCACGCCGGTCGCCACCGCCGCGACGACCGCTCCCCCATCGGTCATCGGCGCGAGGGTCACCTCGCCGGACCGGTCGACCCAGATGTCCACGCGGTCACCCGCGGCCGCCTCCTGGCGCACGCTGACCTTCCCGACCGCGACCTGTTCGTCCGGCTGCACCCAGGAGGCACGCACGAGCTCGCCCAGTGCGCCGCGTTCGACGCCGGGCGCCGGATCGAGGAGGGTCGCGGTCGTCGGCGTCCTGTCGTCGCGCTGCCGCTGGGCCAGCTGCGAGGTGGTGTTGTAGACCTCGGAGCCCACTGCGCCCGCCACCGGCACCGCCACCATCAACAACAGGACGAGGATGAGCAGGCTGCCCGCCTCGATCCAGTCCGACGGCCTGGCCAGCGAGGAGCGCCCGGGCCAGAAGCGGCGGACCAGTCGGCTCAGGTCCATTGTGGAGAGCATCTCGGCACCCCTTCTCGCTGTCGGCTCTGTTGGTGTCGCGGGACAATCACAGCGCGTGCGGTGGCGGCCGCCACACGGCACAAGGCCCCCGTCCGGCCGGGACTTCGGTCAGCGCCGGGTCAGGCGGGCGCCGAGCCAGAAGCACAGGGCGATGCCTGCCGAAACGGCGCCACGCGGCGAAACCCAGCGAGTAGATCAGCAGGATCCCGGCGAACCACAGGGCACCGGAGTCCAGCAGCGGCTCACGGGCGAGCATCACGTCCCACGGCGCGCCCTCGCGGTCCGCCGCCCGGTAGGCCAGCCACATCGAGAGCGGCCACAGCAGCAGCGCCGAGACCAGGAAGGGCACACCCAGCCGCCTCAACCGGTTCCGCGTGAAGCCGCCCGCGCCTTTGCGAGCCAGCGCTTCGGGGGAGAACAGGCCGGCGACGAAGAAGAACACCCCGATCATGTAGAGCCCGGACGAGCCCAGGATCGTGCCCAGGGCCAACTCGACGCCCGGGGTGAACGTGACTTCGTTGTTCTCGTCGTAGGCCCATCCGCCGGTGGCCGAGTAGCCCAGCAGGGCGTGCCCGCTGATCACCCAGGCGACCATCAGGGTCTTCAGGTTGTCGATCTGCGGCAGCCTGGTGCTTGTTCTCGGTTCGCTGGTCGTGGACATGTCAGTGGCAGGTGTGGCCGTCCCAGCCGGCGTACCCGGTGTGCGTTCCCGGGTTGTGATCGGCGTGGAAGCCCATCGTCTGAGCGCACGTCGACACGTGTTCGCCGAACTCCTTTCCGGTGCCTGCTTGCGCGGATCCGCCGCCCAGCACGGTGAGGGTGGCGGCGATGAGCGCGGTCGCGAGGATGGTGATCTTTCGGTTCATGGCGGTGCCTTTCCCGGAGGTTGTCGCTCTTCAGGACAGCCGTTGCGGCGGCCCCGGCGGAGAGTCGAAAGGCGGTGGTCACCGGGGACCAAGGGAGCTTTGGCCGGTCACGGTGTCGGACTTTGGTCCCTCGGCGTGGTGTCTTTCGCGGCTGCCGGGCGCGATCCCGCGCGAGGTCTGCTTTCGGTGGGACTATCCGCAAAGGGAATGACAGATGATCACGTGGCTGAGGACGCACCGCCTGGTCGCGGTGGGAGCGAGCGCGCTGGTGGTGTTGTTGGTAGCCGTGCTGTCGGTGGTGCTCACCCGAGGCAGTGACGAACCGGACGTGGCGGAGCCGGGCGCTTCGACCACCATGGAGACGACCACGACGATGTCGGCGTCCGCCACCGCGACGTCGACCACGCGGCCGTCACCGAAGCCCACCACCTCGACGGCGCCGACGACGAAGGCCCCACCGTTTCCCGCCGCGCTGCGCGGGCAGGACCTCACGGTGCTGCCCACCTCCCGCAAGGTCGTCGCACTGACCTTCGACGCGGGCGCGAACTCGGCGGGCCTGTCCAAGATCCTGGCGACGCTCTCGGCCAAGCAGGTGCCCGCCACGTTCTTCCTGACCGGCACGTGGGCGCGGTCGAACCCGGCCGGGGTCAGGTCGATCACGGCGGGCGGGCACCGGGTGGGCAACCACTCCATGACGCACCCGCACCTGCGCGGGATGTCCGACGCGGCGGTCGCCGACGAGCTGGCTCAAGCCGAGCGGGCGATCCGGGCCGCGGGCGCCGACCCGCGCCCGTGGTTCCGGTTCCCGTTCGGTGACCGTGACGCCCGCGCCATCTCCGCGGTCAACGCGGCGGGCTATGTCTCGGTGCGCTGGACGGTCGACACCTTGGGCTGGAAGGGAACCAGCGACGGGATCACCGCCGCCCAGGTGACCGAGCGGACCCTGAACGCGCTGCGGCCCGGCGAGATCGTGTTGATGCACATCGGCTCCAACCCCGACGACAAGTCCACTTTGGACGCCGACGCGCTGCCCGGGATGATCGACGCGCTGCGCGCCAGGGGATACGGGTTCGTGACGATGGACGCCGCCCTCGGCTGACCCGGCCGGCAATCACCGTGGGGGTCGAAGGTGCTTGTCGAAGAACGCGATGACGCGGCGGCGGGCGTCCGCCGTCGCGTCCGGGTCGTAGCGGGTGCCGGAGATCCGGGCCAGCAGTCGCAGCATGGGGGTCAGGTCGGCGGGGTCGTGGTCGTTCATGAACCCGTGCCCGACGCCGGGGTAGATCTTCACGTCGTGCTCGACGCCGAGCTCGGTGAGCACCCGCTCCATCCGCGCACCCGCGGATCGGCCCAGCGGCGACCGGTCGGCGCCGCCGAAGCTGCCCACGATCGGGCAGGCCTCGCCGAGCCAGGACTCGGCGTCGGTGGGGCAGCCGCCGTAGTTGACCGAGGCGGCGGAGTAGCCGTTGCCCGGGGCCAGGGCGATCGCGTAGCCGCCGCCCATGCAGAACCCGATGACACCGGTGGTCCCGGTGCAGTCCGGATGGTCGGCAACCCAGTTCTGGGCGGCTTTGATGTCGTCGAAGGTCCTTCCCCGCCGCCTGCCCAGGTCGCCCATGATCGTGCGCAGGCAGCCCAGGCGACTCCCCCAGTGGTACAGGTCCGGGGCGATCGCCAGGAAACCCTCCCCCGCCAGCCAGTCGGCTTGGGCGCGCAGGTCGGTGCTCATGCCGGTGAAGTCGTGGACGACGACCACGCCCGGCCAGGGTGGGTCCGAAGTGGGCACCGCGAGGTAGGCGGGCATGAGTCCCAGCGGGGTCTTGACCTGTAGGTCCGTCATGGCGATCCGTCCTTCGGACTCAGTTCGCGGTCTCGGCCGCTTCGCGCAGCCAGGCGGCGACCTCGTCGTCGAGGTCGGCGAGGTCGTGGATCTCAAGGTGGTGCATCCAGTGCCCGGGCGCCGGGTTCACCACCTCCTTGAACCGCGCGGAGTCCACCTGCCTGTCCAGTGCGATCGACAGCACCACCTCGGCGTCCGGTTTCGCGAGGTAGCGGCCGGGCAGCCACAGGTAGGCGAATCCTCTCGAGCGGCGGAAAGCTATCTGGCTGCGGCTGACGCGAACGGTGAACGGGCCGAACGCGGCGACGATCGAGCAGGTGCGCTGGAACACCGCCGCCGCGAACGGGTGGCCCGCGAGGAACTCCTCGAGCGTCATGCCCTCCATGGTGGCTGGTCAGCGGGCCAGTGTCCGGGCGCCGACGCGCAGCGCCACCTCCATCGCCCGCCAGCCCAGGCCCGAGTGGAACGGCAGGCCGCGGCGGAACCGCATCGGCAGGTAGAGGCCGAGGGCCTTCTTGCCCAGCCGCCAGATGGGGCTGGTGCCGACCCGGTAGGCGTCGGCCTGGTCCTGGTTCACCGCGACCGGGGCCGACGGGTCGCCGGTCTCGATGAGCGGCACCTGCGCGAAGGTGGCTTTGTCGAACATCTCCATCACGCACATGCCGGTCGGGCTGAACGCGTCGGCGGGGGCGGTGCCGCGGATCTCCGCGGCGATCGCCCCGGCGGCGGCGTCGGCCTGCAGGAACGCCAGGAACGCCTGTTTGACGGGGAAGTCGCCGGCGTCGCCGGGCGCGAAGATCTCGGGGTGGTCGACGAGCGCGCGGCTCGCTGGGTCGCAGGTGAGGAATCCGCGGTCGTCGGCGG
This sequence comes from Actinokineospora alba, assembly GCF_004362515.1. NCBI lineage: Bacteria > Bacillati > Actinomycetota > Actinomycetes > Pseudonocardiales > Pseudonocardiaceae > Actinokineospora > Actinokineospora alba. The sequence goes on from NZ_SNXU01000001.1 coordinate 5,527,109, forward strand.
CCAATCCCTCGTAGCGCACGGAAGCGACGTAGGGCGGGAACGCGACGAGCAGGTCGTAGTACTCCTCGGTTCCGCCCTCGAAGAGCAGTTCCGACTCCCCCACCTTGGTCACGACCGCACCTGTGCGGCCGTCGACGTCACGGTCGGCGAACTCCGCGGTGACCACCTCGTGCAGCCGCGGGCCGAACGCCTGGACGAACGTGTGCTCATAGGTGCGGAACACCACTTCGACCTGGTGGCGGACGTCGCGGCGGCGCAGCCAGGTGTCGAGCATGAAGGCGAGTTCGTAGAGCGGTCCGGCGCACTTGTTGCCGGGCGGCACCAGGAACACCACCCGCTGTTGCCTGCCGTACCGGGCGTCGGCCACGGCCCACTGCAGCGCCTCACCGAGGCGGTGCAGCTGCCCCGACGTCCACACCTGGTAGGCGTGCTCGGCGAGGCCCGGCACCTCCTCGGGCGCCATGGCCGCGCCGGTGGCGATCACCAGCCGGTCGTAGTGCAGTGGCAGGCCCGTGGTCAGGTGTACCCGGCCACCCGCGACGTCGACGTCCGTCACGGTGCCGATCCGGTGCCGGATGTCCCTGCGCGCCATGGCTTTGGCGAGTGGGATGTGCAGCGGGGCCTCGGCGGCGCCGAAGGGCAGGTAGATGGTGTTGGGCTTGAACAGGAAGTCGTCGCGGTCGGACACCACGGTGGTGGCGACCTGGTCGTCGGTGAGCTGGGCGGCGAGTTGGAAGGCCGTCTCCAACCCGGCGAAGCCCGCGCCGAGCACGACGACATCTTTCGGGGCCATGGGAACTCCTTGGCGTCTGGGGAACCGCGCCTGTCCCCTGATCGAAGTCGCCACGCGGGCCGCGGGGTCAGCGCCGAACGTCCCGTGACGAAGGGGACAAGAACCCGCCTGAGCCGGGACCGTCGCCCCTCCCCGCGAAGGGGCGGACCTCGCATCGTCGGGGGAACACCCACGAAGGGACTGCCATGATCGACTATGAACTCGGCGACAAGGTCGCCGTCATCACCGGCGGCGCCTCCGGAATCGGCCGGGCGTGCGCGCACGCCATGGCTCGCTCCGGCGCCGACGTCTCGATCTGGGATCTCGACCAGGACGCCATCGACGACACGCTCAAGGAACTGGCCCGCTACGGCCACCGGACCCACGGTGTGGTCGTCGATGTCGCCGACAGCGCGGCCGTGGACCAGGCGATGGCCGACGTTGTGGCCACGCTGGGCCGAGTCGACATCGCCGTGTGCAACGCGGGGATCGGCGGCGAGGCGAGCCCATCGGGCGACTACAGCGACGAGGGCTGGCACCAGGTCATCGGGATCAACCTCGACGGCGTGTTCTTCACGCAGCGCGCGGCGATCCGTGCGATGCGTGAGAGCGGCGGCGGGTCGATCGTGAACATGGCTTCGATCCTCGGCCAGGTCGGCTTTCCCACCGCGAGCGCCTACACCGCCGCGAAACACGGTGTCGTGGGCATGACCCAGGTGGCGGCGTGGGAGCACGCGGCCGACGGGATCCGCGTCAACTCCGTGGGCCCGGCGTTCATCCGGACGCCGCTGCTGACCAAGCACCTCGACGAGGCCACACTCGACGCCTTGGCGGCCCAGCACGCGCTCGGGCGCATCGGCGCGCCCGAGGAGGTAGCCGAGCTGGTGACCTGGCTGGCCAGCGACGCGGCGTCCTTCGCCACTGGCACGTACTACCCGATCGACGGCGGCTTCCTCGCCAAGTAGCCCGGGACGGGCGCAGACTTCCGCCACCGTGCGGTCGAGACCATCGACTCTGTGGCGCACCGGCGCGGTGGCGAAGCCTTGGAAGTACCGGGAGTTGATCCCGGTCCCCGGCCCGAGAGCGGACCGGCGTGGTGCCGCGGCACGCACGCCCGGACCGTCCCGTCGCTCCCCCACGACGGGCGTCTCCGTCTCTCGGGCCGGTGCGGACACCCAGACAGGAGCAACAACCGTGGACACTGCCAGCCGTGAACACAGGATCGTCGTCGGCATCGATGGGTCGCCGCGCAGCCGGGCGGCGCTGCGGTGGGCGATGGAGGAAGCGCGTGGCCACACCGCGGTCGTGCGGGCGGTGGAGCTGACCGCGCCGTCACCGGAGAGACTTGTCCCGGCCGCCGCGATGGGTCTCAACCCCTATGGCGGCCCGCCGCGGCCGCGGGAGCGCACCGACGCGCAGCGTCTCGCCGACCTGGTTGCCGAGACCGCCGCTCAGGTCGACCACGCGCCGCCGGTCGTCGACACGGTCGTGCCGGGGCACCGCGGCCGTGAACTCGCCCGCATCGCCGAGGACGCGGACCTGCTGGTCATCGGCGCCCACCACCACCCCACGCACGTCAGTACCGGGGTCGGGGCGTTCGCCGCGGACCTGTTGCGGCACGCGACCTGCCCGGTCGTGATCGTCCCCGCCGTTTGAGCCCCGCACAGCTGTGGGCGGGACCCGTACGCGGGTCCCGCCCACAAGCCTTTCCCGCTACAGCAGTGGCCCGGGCAGCGCCGGCTCCGCCATGGGGGCAGTGGCGGTTTCGCGGACGGCCATGGTGTTCGGCACGACGACCACCGGGCAACCGGCGAACCGCACGCAGTACGCGGTCACCGAGCCGAGCAGGACCGACACGATCCGCCCGACACCGTGGCTGCCGACCACGAGCATCGCCGCGTCGGCGGCGTCGGCCACGAGGACCTTGCCCGGCGCGCCCGTGCGGTAGACGTGGGACAGGGCGACGCCGGGCCGGTGCCGTCCCACTGTGTCGATCTGTTCGGCGATGCCCTCGACGAAGTAACCGGGGGCATCCTGCGGCGCGGCGGTCACCGCGCGCACCGGGCACCCGCGCCGGGCGGCTTCCTCGACCGCCCACGACAGTGCCGCGGCGGCGGTCGGCGACCCGTCGACGCCGACCACGATGGTCTGGGTGTGCTGTCCTTGCGGCATCATGACTCCTCCGGCCGGTGAACTGGGTGTGCGCTGATTTCCCGCTGCACGCGGGTGAAGCGGGCGTTCGCGGCGGCGTCGGCGGCGGCGAGGTCGGCGGCGCTGACCACGTGCCCGTCGGGTCCGGGGAACACGAGCACGACGCGGTCGGTGTCGAGCCACCGCACGACGAACGGCGGTGTGCCGCCCGCGCCGCGGACCTGCTCGATGCGGCCGCGGCGGGCGTGGTGCTCGATGTCGGAGCGTTCGATGACCAGCCAGTCACCAGGTTCGGCGTGCATGCGCGGTCCTCCCGTCCTGTCTCACCCATCACGGTCGTTGTCCGGCCGTGCCGTCGACAGGGCATCTGGGCCCGCCGCGGCGGGACCTCGGTCTCTCGCCCGCACCCCGCGCGCGCCCGACAGTTGAGGTGACCGCAGACGAGTTGGTGGAGGGAAAGGTCATGGCCGCAACGGATATGGACCGCGTCACCGTGAACGACGCGATCGAACTCGCCGCGAGGGCGCCCTCGGTGCACAACTCGCAGCCGTGGCGTTGGCTGATCGGGGACGACTCGGTGCACCTGATGGCCGACTGGTCCCGCCAGGTGCCCGCCACGGACCCGCAGGGCCGGGACCTGCTGATCAGCTGCGGCGCCGCCCTGCACCACCTGCGGGTCGCGTTCGCCGCGCTGGGTTACGCCACGTTGGTGCACCGCATCCCGAACCCGGCGACACCCGATCACCTGGCGGCCGTGGAGTTCGTCTCGGCCGAACCGTCCCGTGAGGACGTCGCACTGGCCTCGGCGATCACCCGCAGGCGCACCGACCGGCGCGCGTACTCGTCGTGGCCGGTGCCCGCCGAACTCCTTGACCTGCTGGTGGAGCGCGCGGCCCATGAGGGTGTCATCGCGATCCCGGTCACCGACACGGACGCCCGGTACCGGCTCGCGGTGGCGATGGAACTCGCCGCCGAGCGGCAGCAGCGCGACCCCGAGTACGCCGCGGAGATCGCCCAGTGGAGCGGCCGGAGCCGGGTGAGCACCGACGGCGTCCCCGCCGTCGCCGCACCAGCGGGCAGCGAACACCACGGCGACACCCGGATGCGCACGTTCACCGGGGGCGAGCTGCGCGAATCGCCGGTGCGCCGCGGCGAACCCGACGCCGGTGAACTCATCGTGCTGGCCACGCCCGGCGACGACGCGCTGTCGCGGCTGCGCGCCGGTGAGGCGGCGAGCGCGGTGCTGCTGACCGCGACCGAACTCGGGTTGGCGAGTTGCCCGCTGTCGCAGGCGGTCGAGGTCGCCGACAGCCGGATCCTGATCCGCGACACCGTCCTCGACGGCGCCGCCATCCCCCAGCTGGTGCTGCGGGTGGGGTGGGCGCCCACTTCCGCCGAGCCGCTGCCCGCCAGTGCGCGCCGCGCGGTGGCCGACATCAGCGCGACCCTCTGATCCTGAAGGGAACCAACGCCGTGCCGTATGAGATCTCGATTCTGGAGACCCCGCCACATCTGGTGCTCAGGATGAGCCGCACGTTGCGCGCGGAGAACATGGGCGAGGACGTCGCCATGGCGATGGCGGACCTGTACCAGCGGGCAGGGCAAGCCCACCTGCCCGTCACCGGTCCGCCCGCCATCACCTACCGCGGCGAGTTCCGCCCGGACCAGCCGATCGAGGTGGACTTCACCGTCCCCGTGGGCTCGGCCGACGACACCGCCGGGGTGATCCGGCAGGAGGCCGCCACCGTCGCCACGACCCGACACCGCGGCGCCTATGACGACATCGGCGCCGCCCACGAGGCGCTCGACGAGTGGATCCGGGCGTCGGGCAGGCACGCGGCCGGCCCAGCCACGGAGACCTACCTCGTCGGCCCGGACCAAGCCGCCGGTGTGGACGATCTCATCACCGAGGTGTCCGTCCCGGTGGACACGTAGGCGACCGGTCGTCGCCCAAATCGGCGCTCGCCTTCCCCGGCGGGCGCCGACTTGTGTGCACCGCTTGTGGTTCAGCCGAGGTCGCGGCGGCGGAAGCCGGCCAGGCCCGCCGCGTTCATGAGAGCGGCGATGGCGCTCAACCCGAGCAGCGGTGTGAGAGTCCAGTCCGAGCCGGGGAGTTTGGGCAGGTGGGTGAACGGCGAGAGGCCCATGACCCACTGGTCGAGCTCCAGCAGCGGGCCGAGGTCGCTGAGCACGACCACCGCCACCAGCACCACCCACCCCAGCGCCGAAATCCTTGGCAGTAAACCGAATCCGGCGACCACGACACCGACGAGCACCCAGATCGCGGGCAGCTGCGCGAGCGCTCCGCCGAGGACCCGGCCGACCTGGCCCAGGTCGCCGACCCGGGCGCCGTGCGCGAACCCCACGCTCAGGCCCAGAACCACCATCAGGACCGTCGTCCCGCCCAGCGCGACCACCAGGTGGCTCAGCGCCCAGCGGGTGCGGCCGACCGCGGCCGCCAGCACGGGCTCGGCGCGCGACGCGGTCTCCTCGGCGCGCAGCCGCATCGCCGAGGTGATGCCGTAGGCCGCGGCGATCAGGGCGACCAACCCGAGTTCGGTGGCCAGGAACGCGTCGGTGAGTCCCTTCTCCCCACCCAGTGCCATGACCATGTCGCGGGCGGCCGGGCTGTCGAAGAAGTCCCCGACGCTGGAGGCGATGTTGCCGAACACAGCCCCGAGCAGCGCGAAACCCGACGCCCACGCGAGCAGCGATCCGCGCTGCAGCCGCCACGCCAGTGACAGGGGCCCACGCAGCCGCGGACCCGTGGCCGGTCCCGGGTGTTCGCGCACCAGTCCGGCGCCGAGGTCGCGCCGCGCGGCGAGCAGGTAGGCCGCTGCCACGGCGACCGCGGCGAAACCTGTGGTGATCAGCACCACCCACCACCGGTTGCCCGCGTAGGGGCGGAACTGCTGGCCCCACCCGATCGGCGAGAGCCAGCCCACCCACCGCGGCCCGGACTCCGACGCGGTGTCGCCGACCGCGCGCAGCACGTAGACCACACCGAGCACGGCGATCGCGAACCCGCGCGCGGCTCGGGCCCGGCTGCTGACCTGGGTGGTGATGGCGGCGATCGCGGCGAACGCGATGCCCACACTGGCCCAGGAGAGTCCGAACACCAGCGATCCGTCGGCGGGGAGTCCGGCGCCCACGAGCGCGGCGGCGGTGCACACGCCCAGGGCGACATTGGCGACAAGGGCGATGATGATGGCGGCGGTCAGCGGGGCGTGCCTGCCGACCACCGTGGCCGCGACCAGTTCCAGCCGCCCGGTCTCCTCCTCGGCGCGGGTGTGGCGGACCACGAGCAGGATCGCGAGGACGGCCACCATCACCGCGCCGCTGCCGCCGAGCTTCACCATGGCCAGCGCACCGGCCGAGGTCGGGTCGTAGACCTTGCCGTACAGCGCGGTCAGCGACTTCGTGTGGTTGAACATCTCCGCGGCTTGCACCCGCGCCTGTTCGGTGGTGTAGAGCCCTACGGTGGCTTTCGCCGACACAGCCGCGATCGCGGCGAACACCGCGATCCACACCAGCAGCAGGACCCGGTCGCGGCGCAGCGCCAGCCGCACCAGCGCGCCGGTGCCCGCCGGCCCGGTCATCGCGGCCCCGCCGCGGACTCGGATTCGGGCTGGTCGCCGTAGTGCCGCAGGAACAGCTCCTCCAGGGTGGGCGGCCTGCTGACCAGGCCGCGGACCCCCGCCACGGCCAGGTGCGCGAGCACGCCGTCGAGGTAGCCGGTGTCGACGTGGCAGTGGACCCGGTTGCCCTCGACCCGCAGCCCGTGCACACCCGGAAGCGTCGAGAGCCCGTCCGGGTGCCCGGCGAGGTCGGCGGTGATCGACGTCCGGGTCAGCTTGCGCAGGTCGGTCAGCGACCCGGATTCCACAGTCCGTCCTTTGCGGATGATCGTGACCCGGTCGCACACGGCTTCGACCTCGGCGAGGATGTGACTGGAGAGCAGGATCGTGCGGCCCGCGCGCCGTTCCTCGGCGACACAGCCGCGGAACTCCGCCTCCATCAGCGGGTCCAGCCCGAGGGTCGGCTCGTCGAACAGCAGCAGTTCAACGTTCGCGGCGAGCGCGGCGACGAGCGCGACCTTCTGCCGGTTGCCGGTGGAGTAGCCACGGCACTTCTTGGTGGGGTCGAGGTCGAAGCGCTCGATCAGCTCGGTCCGCCGCCGGGGGTCGGCCCCGCCGCGCAGCCTGCCGAGCAGGTCGATCACCTCGCCGCCGGTCAGGTCGGGCCACAGGGTGACGTCACCGGGCACGTACGCCAGCCTTCGGTGCAGCTCGACCGCGTCGCGCCACGGGTCCGCGCCGAGGACGGTGGCTCGTCCCCCGTTTGACCGGAGCAGGCCGAGCAGCACGCGCAGGGCGGTGGTCTTCCCGGCGCCGTTCGGCCCCAGGAACCCGTGGACCTCACCGGTGCGGACCTCAAGGTCCATCCCGTCGAGGGCGCGGGTGCGGCCGAAGGACTTGACCAGTGACTCCGTCTGGATCGCAGTAGTCATGGCGCCACACTGCGCCCGCGCGACCCGGTGGTGAAGGACCTTAGGTCCCAGCACCGGCATCCGAAGGGCTCATCGGTCGAACGGCACTGTCGGGGTGGGACCTAGGCGACTGTGCACCCCAGCCGGTGACGGTGTCCGATCAGGTCAACTGACCATGGAGGCTTCACATGTCCATCCGCCGACAAATAGTTCTCGGTGTTCTCCTGGCCACGGTCGCCGCGACCGGATGCGGCCGTTCGGAACCCGGCACGCCACAGCCGACCCCACCCGCCGGGACCAGCACCGCGAGCAGCGGACCGGGCAGCGGTTCGACGCCCACCACCCCGCCCAGCGCGGCACCCACGACCTCGACATCCCAGCCCCCGGCCGTCACCGCGGGCGTGTCGGTGTACTTCCTGCGCGGGGAGAAGCTGATCGCCACCCGCAGGCAGGTCCAGACACCCGCGGTCGCGTCGGCGGCGGTGAGCGCGTTGCTGCAGGGGCCGACAGCGGCCGAACAGCAGGCCGGGATGTCGTCGAGCGTCCCCGCGGGCACCACGCTGCGCGGCGTCGCACTGCAGGGCGGGCTCGCCACCGTCGACCTGTCGGGGACTTTCGCCTCCGGCGGCGGCACCCTGTCGATGACCTCGCGCCTCGCGCAGGTCGTGTTCACCCTGACCCGGTTCGCCACGATCGACCGGGTGAACTTCCGGCTCGACGGTGTCCCGGTGACGGTCTTCGGCGGCGAGGGGATCATCCTCGACCACCCGCAGACCAGGGCCGACTACGAAGACCTCTCCCCCGCCGTGCTGATCGAATCGCCGACCATCGGCACCACCGCGCGCAGCCCCCTGCGCGTGTACGGCACGGCGAACACCTTCGAAGCTGTCTTCCAACTCCAGCTCGTCGACCCCTCGGGCCGCTCACTCACCGACCGGCGGGTAATGGCCACCTCGGGCACCGGCACCCGCGGCGCCTTCGACGTCACCCTGCGCTTCACCGTGCCCCAGTCAGGCACCGGCAAGCTGATCGCCTGGTACTCCTCGCCCAAGGACGGCAGCCGCGTCGTCGTGGCCGAGATCCCCGTGAACCTCACCCGATGAGCGCGCACCGAGGCACACGCGAATGGCGAACAACGAGATCGTGGTCGCGGTGGACGGCTCACCGCCGAGCCGGTCCGCCCTGCGCTGGGGGTGGAATCCGCGGCCACAACCGGGGCGCCTGCGCCCGCGGCGGAGGTCGGCCCGCCGCCCGGTCGTGAGGGTGCCGGCGTGACTTAGGTCGACCCGGGACGGGAACAACTGCCCTGCCACCGCCGCGCGCATGGCGGCGACGCTGTTCGCATGACTCAGGTACTCATCGCTTACGCGAGCAAAATGGGCTCCACCAAGGAAATCGCCGACGCCATCGGCGTGGAACTGCTGCGGCTGGGGGTGTCGGCGGACGTGCGCGACGTGGCCAACGTGACCACGCTCGACGGGTACGACACCGTCGTGCTGGGCAGCGCGGTCTACGCGGGCCGGTGGCGCCCGGAGGCGTCCCGCTTCGTCAAGCGGCACGCCCCAGCTCTGGCCGCCCGCCGGGTGTGGCTCTTCGAGAGCGGCTGGGTCGGCAAGCGACCCGAGACGATCACTCCGTCGCCGTTCGCCGCGAAATGGGCGGGCCGCATCGGGGCCCCGCCGCCCACCGTGTTCGGCGGGCGCCTGGACCCGAAGCTGGCCACCGGCCCGATCGACCGGCTGCTGGCCAAGCGGATGCCGGGTGACGCCCGCGACTGGGACGAGATCCTCGCCTGGACCCGCACCCTCGCCGTGGCGCTGACCGCGGACCGCGAGGAACACCGATGAGCCGCCACCGGCCCGACCCCGAGACGATGTACGGCGCGCTGGCCCTGGCCACGCGCGCCCCGTCGGTGCACAACACCCAGCCGTGGCGCTGGCTCATCGGGCGGCAGTCGCTGCACCTGATGGCCGACTGGACCCGGCAGGTGCCCGTCACCGACCCCGACGGCCACGACCTGCTGCTCAGCTGCGGCGCCACCCTGCACCACGCCAGGGTCGCGTTCGCAGCGCTGGGCTGGGCGAGCCGGGTGCACCGGATCCCCAACCCGGCTGACACCGACCACCTGGCGGCCATCGAGCTGCACCCGGCCGACCCGTCCGATGAGGACGTCGCGCTGGCGGCGGCCATCATGGGCAGGCGCACGGACCGGCGGCGGTACTCGTCGTGGCCGGTGCCCCAGGGGCATGTGGACCTGCTGGTCGAGCACGCGGCCCGGCAGGGTGTCGTCGCCGTGCCCGTCACCGACCCGATCCGCAGGCACCGACTGGCCACCGCCATGCGGCTGGCGGCTGACCTGCAGGAGAACGATCCCGCCTACAGCACGGAGATGGCTCTCTGGAGCGGGTTCGGCTTCGGTGCCACCGAAGGTGTGCTGAGCGCGAGCGCGCCCGCGGGCCGACAGCGCCACGGCGACACCCCGATGCGCACCTTCGCCTGCGGCTCGCTCCCGCAGTCCACAGTGGAGCCTTCGGCCGTCGACGGCGGGGAACTGCTCGTCCTCACCACCCCCGACGACGACCCGGTGTCCCGGCTGCGCGCCGGTGAGGCGGCCAGTGCGATGCTGCTCGCCGCCACCGATCTCGGGTTGGCGACCTGCCCGCTGTCCCAGGCCGTCGAGGTGCCCGTCGCCCGGAGCGGCGTCCATGAGAACGTGCTCGACTCCGCTGGTGTGCCCCACCTCGTGCTGCGGGTCGGCTGGGCTCCGATCGCGGCCCCCGCGCTGCCCCGCAGCAAGCGGCGGCCCGCCGAGCAGGTCACCGCGTTCCTGCCCGGCGCCGCCCCCTGCGTGCGCCGCGGATAGATCACAGGCATAGACGTGACCGGCGGGCCCAAGGGCCCGCCGGTCACGAACAAGGCTCAGACAACGTCCGCGCCACCGGACCCGTGTCCGCGGTCGGCAGGCACCCTGCCCCAGCAGAAGTAGGCGATCGGGCCGACGAAGTTCACCGCGATCGCCGCGGCCCACAGGGGCTTGCGGCCACGCACCTGCTCCGGAGTGCGGCGGGCCAGGTCGGTCCATGCGGCGGCCGCGAGCGCGAACTCGACGAGGCTCGCCGCGACGAATCCCCGCCGCTGCCCCGGCTTGAGGTCACTCCACTTCTTGCGCGTCATGTCCTTCTCCTGTCTCACAGTCCGGTGCTGACCGCGTCGTCGATCTCGTAGCGCAGGTTGCTGCGCACCCCGACGACCCCGGACACGGCCCCGGTCAGGACGCGGGCGACCTCGGCGGTGCTGCGGTGCTCCAGCGTCCCGTAGAGGGTGGCGATGCCGTCGTGGACCTTGACGGTCACGGTTCCCGGGATCAGCCACATGCCTTTGGCCAGCACCTGGCGCTCGATGTCGGCGCGGACGTCCTCGTCGTCGCGTAGGAACGTGCCGAGGACGTCGCGGCGGGAGAGCACCCCGACGACACGGCCCATGGTGTCGACGACGAACACGCGGCGCAGCCGCTTCTCGGCCATGCGACGGGCGGCCACGGTCAGCGGTTCGTCCTCACCGACCGTTACCGCGGGCGAGGTCATGATGTCGGCCGCGGTGTTGCCCTTCGACTTGAGCCACTGGGCTTTGCGATCGCGCCGGGCGTACCAAGGGGGCGGGTCGTCGGTGCCCGCGTGGTACTCGTGCTTGGCCAGCGCGTCGGCCTCGGACACGACGCCGAGCGGGCGCAACTGTTCGTCGAGCACCGGCACGGCGCTGATCGCGTTGCGCGCGAGGGTCGAGATCACGTCCTTGACCGGTGTGCCGGGGTCGACCGCGACCACTTTCTTCGTCATCACGGCCGCCACTGTCAGTTCGGGCATGTCCGCCTCCCGTGTCGTTCGGTTTCTCCCCACCAGGCAACCCCGGATCCCGAGTGGACGGCAGAGCAGCAGTTCCCGCCGACGGCGGCCGAAGGTCCCGGTTCACCAGGGCCCTCACCGCGCCGTTGGTCCCCGCCCGCCAGGACTGAAGGGCGCGGCACAAACGGGAAGATGGGATGTGGTGGCGGTCACAGCCCGACGGTCATGGTGGACAGGTACCGAAACCACGCGAAAGGAACCGACGATGTTCCAGCACCGAGTCACCACCACCACCGCCACTCGGACCCCGGCTGTCGAACCGGCGGGCCGCGTCCACGACCGCTACGCCGACCTGCGCGACCGCCGCCTCGCCGTCGCACTGTCCACTGAGGACGACACCGAGGCCGACGGCCTGAATCCGCTCGACCGGATGACCTGCTGGACCCACCGCCGCTGGCTGCACGACTGCGTGTCCTCGCCGCTGCACGTGATCCCCGTGACCGGACACCGCTGGTGCCGCGACTGCTCCCGCCCGGTCGACATCGCCATCGACGCGCTGACCGGCGACGTCCGGCTGCGCTGCCCCAAGTGCGCGCGCACCCCCGACACCGCAGCCACCCGTCAGCTGGTGCGCGCCTGCCGGGCCAGTCTCGCCGCCGCCGCCGACACCGGCGACGACCCGTGGGCCGCCATCGACTCGCTGCGCCGCAAGCCGTCCCGCCGCTGACGCGCGGCGATCGTCCCGAGGTGACGGGACCTTCGCCCCTCTGCCCACGCACCCGTCGCGCGGACCCTGGAAGACGACCCCCAGGAGGCACACCATGACCGAAGCCAAGCAGTGGCGCGTCGACATCTTCATCGACGAGCACGAGGAGCGCACCCGCGCGAAGGCACGCCTGACCACCCGGGACAACACCGCTCTCGTCGGTATCGGGCTCGCCCGGCTCGCCCCGAGCGACACGAACGTCCCGGAGATCGGTGACGAGCTCGCCACCGCCCGCGCCCTGTCCGACCTCGCGCACAAGTTGCTCGAGGCGACCGTCGCCGACATCGAGGCGGTCACCCACCGCCCCGCCGACCTGACCCGCTGACCGCGGCTCGACCGAGGAGTTCGACATGCACGGATGGGATTACGGCAATTACGGCGGCACGGGCTGGCTGGGCACGCTGATGATGATCGTCGCCATGATCGTGTTCTGGGGCGGTCTGATCACCGTCGCCGTCCTGGTCATCCGCCACTTCGGCAAGCAGCGCACCGACTCCGGCGCCCGCGCGATCCTCGACGAGCGCTTCGCCCGCGGCGAGATCGACGCCGAGGAGTACCGCGCCCGCCGATCCACCCTCACCGGCTGACCGACGTTACGGCGGACTCAACCTCCGATACCCGATCGGATCGCGGCGCGGATACCCGTCGCGGTCCGCAACTGTGTCGGCCTCACCCGCTCCGCCGTCGCCGCCGAAATGGTGGCCGTCACCGGGCTTCGCGGAGAACGTCTTGGGCGCGCGCGACCAGCCTCACCCCGCCCCGTACCCCTTCTCGATACCGCGCGCCTCTGACACAGAGTCAACCGTCACGACCTTGAGCAAGTCGCTCACCGCCTTCCATTCGGCCCGAGGATCCCTGCCAGTCGTCAGCCTGAGACCGGGCGTCCTCTGGGCGGTTTTGGTTTTGCTTCGAAGGTGACGCCTCGTTGAAGGCGGGATATCGGATATCTTGATAGTGAATAGCTGATAGTAAGATGAATGCAGTGTACGGGGGAGAGAGAAGGGCGGGTACGGGTGTGGTGCTCGAAGCCGCGGACATCACCCGTCATCTCGGGCTCACTCGCGGGGTCGTCACCGCCATCAGGCTTTGTGGTCCACCATGCGCAAATATCCGACCGAACCTGTTCTTCGCCCTCGTCGCCGCTCCCTCACACCTCGTCCGTCAACTCGGCGACGACGGAGCCACAGACACTGTCGACGTCGAAGATGTAACAACAGCGATCTCCTCGCCGACGGTTCGTGGTGGTGATCAGACCAGCGCCAATCCGTCAGCCGTCGCACGGCAGGGGGCATTTCGGATGGGTCTACGCGACCGTCTCAGGGGAGTTCGCCACGCGTTCGGCCCGAGTCCGCAATTGGGCTCGGTACGTCTCCACCCAGGGGAGGATGACCTCGAGGTCGTTGGTGAGTCCGGCTACCAGGCGGCGCTCTGGGCGATCTGCGGTGGATCAGTCGGTGATCGGGTGCGGCACCGGATCGTGGCGGTGCTCGTGCCCGAACCCACGAACGCCTACGACGCGAACGTGATCTCCGTTCATGTCGACGGACGCGTTGTCGGTTACCTGCCAAGGGATATCGCGGCTCAGTACCTCCCCGCGTTGCACGGGTTGATGAAACTGGCCGGAGGTCATGTCGCGCTCGACGGCGTGATCGTCGGCGGCGGGTACTACGAGAATGGCCCAGGCCGACTAGGTGTCTGGCTTTCGCATGACGCTGAGACCTTCGGTGGTCGGTCCGGTCGCGCCGGACAGCCCTCGAACGCCCTAGAGCCTTCGATGCGCACCGGGTTCAGCGAGGCCTGGCGAACCGACGCTGAGGACGACTCATACGACCTCTCCTGGTACAGCAGCCTGCCTGTCGGCGATAGGCAAGCGGTCGCCGCCCTGCGGGTCTTGTTGGCGGCCGAGCGCGATCCGATCGACCGGCACTTCCAGTTCGCCGAACTCGAAGCCCGGTTGTACCGATGCCGCGAGCTCTACGACACGGCGCTCGACGAGTTCGATGACGCGTGCCGTCAGCATGACGCGGAGATGGAGACGATCTGCCAGTCGTTCATGGCGAAGTGGAACAAGGTTCCGCTGCTGGAGACGTATCGGCAGATGGCGATCCGGCAGCAGAAGAACAAGGACTGGGACACCTGCCTGTGGTGGGCTGAACGCGGACTTGAGCTGTATGGGAACGACGCGGCCCGCGAGGACGCTGTCGAGGACCTCCTCAAACGGCGCAACCAGGCCCTCGCCAAGATCGAGGCACGGCAAGCGCCGAAGTGAACGACCGGCGCTGAGCCATCGGGAAGTCAGGTGGAACGGGAGCCGAGCCGAGCGGCGAGCACGGCGAGACCGGGAAGCAGTGCGACACCCGCGACGATGGCCAAGTCCGTCAAGCCCACTGGCTCCGTTCCCAGCAGCGCACGCAGGGGCGCGAGGTACACGCCACCCAGCTGCAGGAGAATCGCTCCCGCGACGGCGATGTCGAGGAAACGGGGCCGCAGACCGGTTCCCCGTGTGCGCACGGCGAGGGCGACGCCGAGTTGGGCCAGGCCCAGGGTCAGGAAGATCAGGCTCTGCCACGGACGCCCGGTGGCCGAAGCCCACACGCCGACGCCCAGGGTCACCGCGGCGATGAGGGCGCCGGTCCAGGCGATGCGCCGCCAGAGGCCGTCGCCGAGGATGAACTGCTGGGGCGGGCGTGGGCGGGCCCGCATGATGGCCGGGTCGGCGGGTTCGGCGCCCATCGCGACGCCGGGGAGGCCGTGGGTGAGCATGTTGATCCACAGGATCTGTGCCGGGAGCAGCGGCAGGGCCAGACCGAACAGCGGTCCGAGCAGCATGACCACGACCTCGGCCACTCCCCCGGCCAGCGCGTAGCGCAGGAAGGTGCGGACGTTGGCGTAGATGCGCCGTCCTTCTTCGATCGCCGCCGCCACGGTTCCCAGGTTGTCGTCGGTCAGGACCAGGTCGGCGGCCTGCCTGGCGACCTCGGTGCCCTCGCCGCCCATCGCGGTGCCGATGTCGGCGCGGCGCAGGGCGGGGGCGTCGTTGACGCCGTCGCCGGTCATGGCGACGACCTCGCCGCGGGCCTGCAGCTCGGCGACGATGTCGAGCTTCTGTTCCGGGCGTGTCCGCGCGTAGACGCCGTCGGCGTCGATGCCGACCCGTGCGGCCAGCGCGTGCGCGGTGTGCGGGTGGTCGCCGGTGATCAGCAGGAGCCGCACACCCGCCCGGCGGAACGTGGCGACCACGTCGGCGGCGGACTCGCGCGGCGGGTCGATGATCGCGACCAGCCCGACCAGCACCAGACCCTCGGCGTCGGCGCTGGGCCGCGGACCCTCCGGGTATGCCCGCTCGGCCACGGCGAGCACCCGATACCCCTTTCGCGCGAGGGACATCGCCGTCTCGCGCGCGTGGGCCGGGACCTCGCACAGCAGACCGGGGATGTCCAGCAGGACTTCCGGCGCGCCCTTGCACACGACGAGCCACCCGTCAGGCGCGCGGTGCACCGTCGTCATCCGCTTGCTGTCGTGGTCGAACGGGATCTCGGCCACCCGCGGGTACCGCTCCCCCAGCGCGGCCGAGTCGACGCCGCCCTTGGCCGCGAGCACCACCAGTGCCGCCTCCGTCGGATCGCCCACAGCCCGCCAGATTCCGCCTTCCTCGTCCGGTTGCGCGATGTCCGCGTCGTTGCACAGCGCGCCGTCGCGCAGCAGCCGGGCCAAGCCCGTGCCCGGGCTGATCTCCCCCACCGGTTCGTAGCCCGCGCCGGTCACCCCGGCCTCGCCGCACTCCGGCGTCCAGAGCCGCTCCACCAGCATCCGGCCCTCGGTGAGGGTGCCGGTCTTGTCCGCGGCCAGCACGGTGACCGACCCGAGGGTCTCCACCGCGGGCAGGGACCGCACGACCCCGCCGCGCTTGGCCATCCGGTGCGCGCCGAGCGCCAGCGCGAGGGTCACCACGGCGGGAAGCGACTCGGGCACCGCGGCGACGGCCAGGCTGATGCCGACCAACGCCATGTCGGCCAGCGATTCCCCGCGCAGCAGACCGGACACCGCGACCACGGCGGACAACGCGATCGCCGCCAGCGCCAACACCCGACCGAGGCCGGACAGCCTGCGCTGCAAGGGAGTGGGGCGTGGACGCTGCTCGCCCAGCAGGGTGGCGATCCGGCCGAGGCTGCTCCGCGCACCGGTCTGGGTGACCTCGCAGAGACCGCGGCCCCGGGTGACGACGGTCCCGGCATAGACCAGGTCCACGTCGGCGACGCCCGCCCGCTTGTCCACCGGCACGGACTCCCCCGTCAGCGCCGCCTCGTCGACCTGCAGGTGGTGTCCGTCGCGCAGGACGGCGTCGGCGGCGACGATGTCGCCCGCTTCGAGCACGAGCACGTCCCCGGGAACGACCTCCGCCGCGTGCAGGACGACGCGGTGTCCATTTCGGACCAGTCGCGCGGTCGGCGCGGACAGGTCGCGCAGGGCGGCCAGCGAGCGCTCCGCACGGAGTTCCTGTGCCACACCGACTGCGGTGTTGAGCACGACCACGAGGGCGATGACCGTGGTGTCGGTGAGGTCGCCGAGCACCATGGCGAGCGCGGCGGCGCCCAGCAGCAGCAGGATCATCGGGTCGCGCAGCTGGGCGAGGACCCTGGTCCACGGCTTGGGCCGCGCCGCCTCTGGGATCGTGTTGGCGCCCACCTCGGCGCGAGCCGCCGCCACTTGCGCGTCGGTCAGCCCGGTGGCGAGCGAGTCGGTCGGGATCGCGGTCGTCATACCGTCCACGCTGCCTTGGACCGTCGCGGGAGCAGAAGGACCTAAGGTCCCGGACAGCGCCGGTAGAAGGGCATGTCCTAGCCGACGATCGCGGTGGCGGTCTCCAGGTAGATCAGGATGGACAGCAGGTCTTGTGCCACGGTCGCCAGCGGCCCGGACCCGTACACGGGGTCCAGTCTCATCGCCGAGAACAGCCACGGCAGGACCATCGCGACGACGGTCGCCACGCCGCAAGCCGCCAAGAGCGCGAGTGCGACGGCGGTGGCGACCTCCGCGTCACCCCAGATCCAGAATGTGACCGGGCCCGCGACCGCCGCGAGCAGGAGGCCGATCAGCCCGCCGGTGATCACCTCGCGCACCGCGATGCGGCCGACCGGGACACCGACGGACAGTCCGCGGACGACGAGCGTCTCGGTCTGGGTGCCGACGGCGTCGGCGAGGTAGACCACGGCGGGGACGAAGAACGCGAGCAGGACGTTGGCCCGCAAGGCTTCCTCGAAACTCCCGACCACTCCCGCCGCCAGCATGGCCCCGGCCAGGCCGACGAACAGCCACGGGAGCCGGTGCCACAGCCGTCTGGTGACCCGCTCCTCGCTGGCCGCCTTCGCCGCGGACGCCGTGCCGAGGAAACCACCCATCCGCGCGAGGTCCTCGTCGTGCTCGGCCAGCAGCACCGCGAGCAGCCGCTGCGGCGGGATGAGACCGAGGAACCGGCCTGCGTCGTCGACGACCGCCAGTCCAGGCTCGTCGCGGTGCACGGCTGCCCACGCGGCGCGTTCCTGGTGCGTGTGCGGCGCGACCACGGGCGGGTCGGTGTCCATCACCTCGCCCATGGTCGAGCCCGGTGGCGCGGCGAGCAGGCGTTCCACCGTGGCGAGGCCGACCAGGACACCGTCGCGGCAGACCGCGATCACCGCGGCGCTGTCGAACCGGTGTCCACGCAGGGCATCCAGCATCGCGCTGACGTCGTCGTCGGGCCGGGCGATCGGCACCGAGTTCGTCGCGTGCTCGATGGCGGTGCGCAGGATCGGTTCCGGTTCGGCGGTCATGTCCTCAGTGTCGCCCGAATCCCACGCGGCATTGGTCCTGTCATCGCGCGACCGAAGTCCCTGCTGCCCCGGACGCCGATGGATGAGTGTCGGACTCAAGGAAGTCCGAACCGGAGGCTGAACATGAATTTGACTTGGCGGGACGCGACCAGTTCGCTGCTGGTCGCGGCGATCCTCGTGCCCTACGCGTGGTTCGTCGGGGGCGGTGGGGCACTGCTGGTGCGCGACGCGCGCGGCGTGGCGGCGATCGGGCTGGTGTTCGGCGTCGCGGCCTGCGTCGTGGGCGCCCGGGTGAACGGTGAGCGGATGCACGCGCTGCCGCAGGCCTTGGCGCTCGCGGCGGCGGTCTTCGGTGTGCTGACCCTGGTCATCGACACGGCCTGGTCGCTGACGTTCTTCATCGCGGCGGCGGTCATGCTCTGGGCGTTCACCATCGTCCGGCACGCCCTCGCCTACGAGGGACGCCGGCACACCGACTGGCCGCGCACCCACGAGATCACCCGACCCGGCCACACCCTGGAGCGACCATGACCGAGACCGCGATCCCCAGCACGATCCCCACGCCCGCCGTGGTGCTCCGCGGCGAGTTCGGCGCGGGAGTCGGCGACTACGCCACCGGCAAACTCACCAAAGCCCTGTCGCATGCCCACCACCGTGTCCAGCTCGTCCGGGTGACGGTGACCAGGCTCCCGGATCCGGCAGTGGCCGAACCCGTGCGGGCCACCGCCGACATCGATCTCGACGGGCGGCATGTGCACGTCCGCGCCGACGCGACCGGAGCCCGTGAGGCGATCGACCGGCTCGCCCACCGGCTCGCGCACCGGCTGTCGAACCTCTGGCACAGGCCGAGTAAACACCGGAACACGGCACGGCCTTCGTCGACGCCAGGCAGGCAGGTGGTGTCGCACGTGACCTACTCGGCGCCGGGCGTTGGCATCGAGGACGCGATCGCCGAGATGGACAGCCTGGGCTACGACTTCCATCTCTTCACCGACGCGGCCGGACAGGACTGCCTGCTGCGCAAGACCACTTCCGGCTATCTCGTCGCCGCCGTCGACGGACGGACCCCGGCCACCCCGACCGGCGTATGGGAATGCGTGGGGTCGGCCCCTCGGCTGACCGTCGAGGAGGCGCAGGTGCGCTTCGACCTGTCAGGGCAGCGGTTGCTGTTCTACGCCGACGCCGACGACAACCGGGGCCGCGTGCTCTACCGCCGCGACGATGGCGACTACGGGCTCATCCACCCCGCGCCGTGACGTCCACACCTACCCAAGGAGTGTCATGCGAAACGACTCGGCGACCCCAGTCGACACCGCGACCACGGGCGTGACCATCCCGCCCCCGTCCTATCCCGTCCAGGTCGACGGCAAGCTCGACCAGCCGCTATCGCGCTGGCTGTGGCTGGTCAAATGGCTACTGCTGGTACCGCATTATGTGGTGCTTATCCCGCTGTGGCTCGGTTTCGTCGTCGCCACGGCCATCGCGTTCTTCGGCATCCTGATCACCGGCCGCTATCCCCCGGCGCTGTTCGCCTACACCGTGGGCGTCCTGCGCTGGTCCTGGCGGGTCCACTACTACGGCTACGCCGGACTGGGCACCGACCGCTATCCGCCGTTCACCCTCGCCGACGTGCCCGACTACCCGGCCCGCCTGCGCATCGCCTACCCCGAACACCTTTCCCGCGGCCTGGTCCTGGTGAAGTGGTGGCTGCTCGCGCTGCCGCACTACCTCATCGTCGCGCTCTTCGCGGGCGGCGGACTGTGGTTCGGCGCCTCCGACAACGACGCCGGATTCGACTGGGCAGCGGGTGGCCTCGTCGGTGTCCTGGTCGTGCTGGCCGGACTCATCCTGTTGTTCAGCGGTCGCTACCCACGCGAGCTGCACGAGTTCGTCGTCGGGTTGGACCGATGGGTGCTGCGGGTCGCCGCCTACGGCGCGCTGATGACCGACCGGTACCCGCCGTTCCGCATCGACCTGGGTGCCACCGAATCAACCGCACCGGTCGGCGACACACCACCGCCGGTCCGTCCCGTGTGGACTCCCGGACGCACCGTGGCGATGGTCGCGGGCGCCCTCTTTGCGCTCGTCGCGATCGGGCCGCTGACGGCAGGCGCCGGTGTGCTCTGGCTCAACACCACCCAGCGGGACGCCTCGGGCTACGTGGCCACCTCGACGGTCGACCTGCACACCCAGGGACACGCCATCACAGAGGAGGCGGTCGCCATCCGGGACGACTTGGACTGGCTGTCCGGGGCGGTCGGCGACGTCCGACTCGTCGTCACCGCGAGCGATCCCGCCACGCCGGTGTTCGTCGGCGTCGGGCCGGAGCCCGACGTGCGGCGGTACCTCGACGGTGTTGCCCGCGCCGAAGTCGGCCAGGCCGACTCCAACGAGCTGGTCACCGTGGACGTACCGGGTGGTCCGCCGCCGACACCACCGGGCG
This sequence comes from Actinokineospora alba, assembly GCF_004362515.1. Classification (NCBI taxonomy): domain Bacteria; kingdom Bacillati; phylum Actinomycetota; class Actinomycetes; order Pseudonocardiales; family Pseudonocardiaceae; genus Actinokineospora; species Actinokineospora alba. The sequence goes on from NZ_SNXU01000001.1 coordinate 5,547,382, forward strand.
ACCAGGAATTCTGGCTCGCTTCGAGCGAGGGCGCGGGCACGCGGAACCTGGACTGGCGGCTGCACGACGGCGTGTGGACGGTCGTCGCGATGAACGCCGACGGCTCCTCCCCCGTCTCGGTCGACGTCCGAGCGGCCGCACGACTGCCCGCGCTGCCGTGGATCGGCGGCGGCCTGCTCGCCCTGAGCGGCCTGATGCTCGCCGCGGGCGCGGCCCTGCTGGCCGGGTCGATCCGCCGAGCATCCTCCGACTGACCAACGCCCCTCGAAGGCAGGACCTTCGACCGCCGATTTCGTTGCGGGACAAACCGAAACTGAGCTCAGCACCCCCAAGGAGGTCACCATGTCCATCAAGGACTCCCTGCGCACCAGCGCGAAGAAGATCCCTGTCCAGCACAACCCGAACGACACCACGGCGGCGCCGACCACGGCGGGCCGCGTCATCGCCGCGACGCGAATCGTCATGGGCCTGGTGTTCGGCTGGGCGTTCATCGACAAGCTGTTCGGCCTGGGCTACGCCACCACGAAGGGCTGGATCGACGGCGGGTCACCCACCAAGGGCTTCCTCGGCGGGATCGACCACGGACCGCTCGCCTCGATGTTCAACGGCTGGGCCGGTCAGGCCTGGGCGGACTGGCTGTTCATGGCCGGTCTGCTGGGCATCGCCGTCGCCCTGCTCGCCGGTGTGGGCCTGCGGATCGCCGCGGGCGCGGGCGGACTGCTGCTGATGTCGATGTGGGTCGCGGAATGGCCGCTCGCCCGGCACACCGACACCGGCGAGCTGACCCGCTCCACCAACCCGGTCATCGACTCGCACCTGGTCTACACCCTCGTGCTCGTCGCGCTCGCCGTGCTCTACGCGGGCGACGTGTGGGGCCTCGGCAAGCGGTGGGCCCAGACGAACATCGTGCGCCGCAACCCCTGGCTGCGCTGAGCGGCCACCGCCCAAGGCTCCGATGTGGACACCCACATCGGAGCCTTGGGTCATAAGACCACCAAGGAGACAAACGATGAAGCACCGCAAGATTCAGAACGTGATGACGACCGACGTCGCCACGGTCACCGCGGACACACCGTTCAAGGAGATCGTGTCCCTGCTGGACAGCAGGCACATCAGCGCCGTGCCGGTCGTCGACCCGGCCGGGAAGGTGCTGGGCGTGGTGTCCCATGCCGACCTGCTGGCCAGGCAGATCACCCAGGACCCGGACGAGCGCAGGTCGCTGCTGACGTGGCTCATGCCGCACGACCACGCCGAGGGCGACACCGCCGGCGAGCTGATGACCGCGCCTGCGCACACCATCACCGCCGACGACACCGTCATCCACGCCGCGAAGGAGTTGCGCCGACACGGCGTCAAACGGCTGCCGGTCGTCGACGAGGCAGGCGTGCTGGTCGGCATTGTCAGCCGAGTGGACCTGCTCAGCGTCTTCCTCCGCGACGACGACGAGATCGCGGACGAGATCGCGCACGAGGTGTTCGAACGCAACCTCGGCGTGATCCCCGGCCCGGGCACCGTGAGCATCGACGTCCAGGAGGGCGTCGTGACGTTGCGCGGGGAGATGGACCGCAAGAGCTCGATACCGGTCGCCGTGGCGCTGATCCGCCGGGTCGACGGCGTCGTGGATGTCAATCCACACGTGGCCTTCGCCTACGACGACACGCACATTCACATCCCGGAGCCCATGGCCGTGGACATCACCCACGAACCACGGGCCTGATCCCTACTCGTGCGATCGGCGCGTCCCGGCGACGGAGGCGCGCCGATCACACGACGCGCTCGCCACTCCGGGCACAGCCCTCGCCAGGACGGTCGCGACGTGCCGGTCGGTCTCGTCGTCGTACTCGTCATCGATGGTGACGACCCCGTCGGCCACCCGCACAGTCCAGCGGTCGGAGCCGCCGTAGATCTCGAGGCGGTGGCGGACATCCTTGGCGACGGCCTCGTCGTCGCGGGCGATGGTGCGCAGCAGGTCGCGGCGGGTCACGATGCCGACGACGCGTGAGCCGTCCACGATCGGCATGCTGCGGTGCCCGGCGCCGAGCAGCCCGGCGGCCACGTCGGCGACGTCGCTGCCAGGGCTCATCGAGGCGGCCGGGGTGCTCATCACCTCGCCCACCGTGTGCGCGACGCCGTGACCGGTTCCGTGGGTTTCGGGATGGATCAGCGACCGGGGGTCGCGCGGGATCCGGTCGCGCACCAGGTCAGCCTCGGTGACGACGCCGACCAACCGGTCGTCCTCGTCGACGACCGGCGCGGCGGTGAATCCGTGGGAGGCGAGCAGTGAAGCCGCCTCCTTGACCGTGGTCGAGGAGGCGACCGTGAGGACCGGGCTGCTCATGATGTCCTTGGCACGCATCGCGCGTCCTTCCGTGAATCCGAGGGGTCAGTGGCCTGCCGGGCCGAGCAGCGTCGACGCCAGTGCTCTGGCGGCCTGGCGTTCCGCGACGCTGCGGCGCGCGGGCGGGATGACCGGAGCCGGGCGGTCCGCCGGCGGGACGAGTCCTTCCGCGGCGCTCAGCCCGAGCATGTCGAGCAGCGACGCGAGGTCGGCGGCGTCGGTGGCCTGCCCGGCGAGCACGCGGGCGGCTCGGTGGCGCTTGATCGCTTCCCCATGATGTTCGCTCATCGCACAAGCCAAGCGCGAACACCCTGCCGTTCGACAGGGCGACTGGGCACGAGCGGGCAGGGACCTTCGTCCCTCCGTGCCTTTCAGCCCGCCGACACGGGACTTCACGCCCTGTGCGGGTCGACAAAGCCGTCCCAAGATTGGGTGAGACAACCGAGAGGCGGCAGGGCGATGACCACCGACAACACGTGGGCGGACAGGGAGTTCCCTGACACGGACACCCTGCGTGCGGCCCTGGAACTCGCCTGCCGCGCACCTTCTGTGCACAACTCGCAGCCGTGGTCCTGGAGGCTCGGCGAGTCCACGGTCCACCTGTTCGCCGACTGGACCAGGCACCTGCCCGCCACCGACCCGGACGGCCGCGATCTGCTGGTCAGCTGCGGCGCGGTGCTGCACCACGCGCGGGTGGCCTTCGCGGCGTTCGGGTGGCACGCGACCGTGCACCGGCTGCCCGACCCAGCCGACCCCGACCACCTGGCCGCCATCGAGTTCGCGCGCGCCGACGCGAGCCCATCGGACCTGATGCTCGCGGCGGCGATCCTGCGCCGCCGGTCCGACCGACGCGCCTACAGCGCGTCGCCGATCCCACCTGAGCAGTTGGTGGCGCTTACCAAAGCGGCGGGCGGGTGCGGGACGGTCCTCACCACCGCGTCGAGCCCCGCCGTGCGGGCCCCGCTGGTCGAGGCGATCACCCGGGCCAACGCGGCACAGAGCCGAAATCCCGGCTACGCCCACGAGATCTTCCTCTGGAGTGGCACCCACACAAGGTCCCCGGACGGAGTCCCCGCCGCCAACTCCGTGACCGCGGCGGGCTACGGCGACCTGGCGCTGCGCCAGTTCGCCACACCGTCGATCGAGGTGGCGGACCGGCCTTCAGGCGCTGGCGTCCTTCTGGTGGTGGGCACCTCCTCCGACGACACCCTGTCGCGGCTGCTCGCGGGCGAGGCGACCAGCGCGGTCCTGCTCGCCGCGACCGCCGCCCGGCTGTCGAGCTGCCCGCTGAGCCAGCCACTGGAGGTCGAGGAGACCCGCGACCTGGTACGCGACGAGGTCATCGGCGGCGCGATGGTGCCGCAGATGGTCCTGCGAGTCGGCAGGCCGCGGCCACGGGACCGGGCGCTGCCTGCCACCGGACGCCGAACGCTGGACGACGTGCTGGCGGCCCTGCCCGCCCGGATCTGACGCCGAGCCTCAAGTCACCCTGGTTTGTGTTGTGCGGCCACGCGAAGAATGTCGGTGACCGTGAGGATGCCCGCGAGTCGACCCCTGTCGGTCACTATCGCCGCGTCGACCCGCTGATTGGCCATGAGAGCAGCCGCGTGCCCCAGGGCCGCACTGATATCGACACTCGGGTAGCGCGCCGCGGCGACGATCTCGGCCACGACAGGGTGCACGCCAACTCCGGTGGACCACAGGTGCCAGAGGATCTCGGACTCGTCGACCACGCCGAGGCATTCGCCCTCCGCCACCACCGGCAGGTGGCGCACCTTCGCACGCACCATCAGCCGCAGCGCCACCTCCAGTGGGGCCTGCGGAACGATGCCGACGACATCGGTGCTCATGACCGAGCGCACGGATTCCTCGAACGGGTCGATGGTTCCCATGCCCGTGACGCTAGGAGCGGTGAGATCGAGTCGACAGAGACCTCGGACCCCGCCACGCTGGGTCCTGCACGGGGACTTTGGTCCCGAGTGATCGGGTCCCCCGCCCCCGGCACCCGCGCCGCGCCGGTCGTAGTGTCGGTGGCGCAGGACCTGAGGAGGCCAGTGATGACGATTCGGATCTTTTTGGTGGACGACCACGAGATCGTCCGCAGAGGGATCGCCGACCTGTTCGAGGACGAGCCGGACCTCGAGGTCGTCGGCCATGCCGCGTCGGTCGCCGAGGCGCTGACCCGCGTCCCTACCAGCGGCGCCGATGTCGCGGTGCTCGACGTGCGGCTGCCCGACGGCAACGGGGTCGAGCTGTGCCGGGAGCTGCGCTCACGGCTGCCCGAACTGCACTGTCTGATGCTGACCTCCTACGCCGACGACGAGGCCCTGTTCGACGCCATCCTCGCCGGCGCGTCCGGCTTCGTCCTCAAGCAGGTGCTGGGCTCGGACCTGATGGCCGCGGTGCGCACGGTGGGCTCGGGCGGGTCGCTGCTCGACCCGAGGACGACGACCGCCCTGCTCGACCGCATCCGCCGCGAACGCGCCCAGGAAGACCCGCTGGCCGGGCTGACCGAGCAGGAGCGCACGGTCTTCGACCTGATCGGCGAGGGCCTGACCAACCGGCAGATCGGCGAGCGCATGTTCCTCGCCGAGAAGACGGTCAAGAACTACGTCTCGCATCTGCTGGCCAAGCTGCAGATCCAGCGCCGAACCCAGGCCGCCGTCATGGCCACCGAACTCCGTAACAAGGACAAATAGCGTTAGCTCAGTGGGACGCGCCAGACCAAGTGGGTTCCGCCGCCCTCCGGTGTGGTCAGTTCGACCGCACCGTGGACGCGGGCGGCGCGGCGGCTGATGTTGTCCAGGCCGCTGCGCTTCACGCCCTCGGGGATCCCGGTGCCGTTATCGGTGACCTGAATGGACAGTTCGTCACCCGCGTCGATCACGACGGTGATCTCGGTGGCGCCCGAGTGGCGGACGGCGTTGCTCAGCGCCTCGCGCAGCGCCGCCTCCGCGTGCTCGGAGAGGCTCGGCGGGACCAACGTGTCCACCGCTCCGGAGATACGCACCGTCGGCGACACCGCCGATTCCGCGCTGGTCTCGGCCACGATGTCCAGCAGCCGCCTGCGCAGGCTGCCGGCGGCCTCGACCCGGCTCTCGGTGTGCAGGTCGAAGATCGACGTACGGATCTCGCGCACGGTCTGGTCGAGTTGCTCCACGGCGCGGTGCACGCGGGAGCGGACGTCCTCGTCGGTGATCCGGCGGACGGTGCCTTGCAGGCTCATCCCGGTGGCGTAGAGCCGCTGGATCACGTGGTCGTGCAGGTCCTGGCCGATCCGGTCGCGGTCGGCCAGGACGTCGAGCAACCGCTGGTTGCGCTGCTTGTCGGCGAACTCCAGTGCGACCGCGGCCTGTCCGGCGAACGAGGCCAGCAGCGGCGCTTGGTCGGCGGCGAACTGCGCGCCACTCTTGAGCCGCCCGGCAAGCAGGATGCCGCTGATCCCTGACGCATTGCGCAGCGGCACGGCCACCGCCGGGCCGAGCTTGCTCGAAATCGACCCGATGCCGTCGCCCAACTGCTGGGAGACGTCGGGCACCATGGCCGGCTCACCGGTGGCGAACACCTCGCTCACCACCGTGCTCATTCCCGACATCTCCGCGCCGAGCACAGTCTCCGTGTCGTCGCCGCTGACGGCACTGATCCGCAGCACCGAGTGGCTCGCGTCGTCGGCCAACAGGATCAGCACGACGTCGGCGTCGGCGAGTTCGACCACCCGCTCCGCGATCAGGGTCAGCGAGTCCTCCTGCGAGGCCCCCGCGAGCAAGGCGGCGTTGATCTCGCTGGTCGCGGCCAGCCACCGCTCGCGCATCCGCGACCGCTCGAACAGCCGCGCGTTCTCGATGGCGACGCCCGCCGCGCTCGCCAAGGCCTTGATCACCGTCTCGTCGTCGGAGGTGAACTCCGCGCCGCCGCGCTTCTCGGTGAGGTACAGGTTGCCGAAGGCTTCGCCGCGCACCTGGACCGGTGTACCGAGGAAGCTGTGCATCGGCGGGTGGTTGGGCGGGAAACCGACGGAGGCGGGGTGTTTGCTCAGGTCGGCGAGCCGGATCGGGACCGGGTGCTCGATGAGCAGGCCGAGCAGCCCGCGTCCCTCGGGCAGGTGCCCCATGTGCGCCCGCACGTCCGGGTGAATGCCCTCGTAGACGAACTCCGAGAGCCCCTCCTGGTCGCCCAGGACGCCCAGCGCCCCGTACTCGGCGTCGACCAGTTCGACGGCGACCTGCACGATCCGCAGCAGCGTGGAATCCAACTCGAGCCCGGCGCCGACCGCCACGACCGCGTCGAGCAGGCTCTCCAGCCGGTCGCTCGTCCGCCGCACCTCAGTCAGCCGCTCTTGGAGTTCACCGAGAAGCTCGTCAAGGCGCAACCCTGACAAGGAGACCGTCTCGCGGCCTTCCGGCTTGGGCATCGACACTCCGCTTCGTGGTCAATCCCGACATGACCACGATGCCACTGTCCAGGAAAACCGCAACGGGCGCGCCACGCGTGTCGGTCAAGCCTGTCCCGGTCCGGCGAGTCCGGCCGCCAACGGCTCTGAGTGGACCTGGCCGACCCGGATCACCACGACGGGCACCGAACTGTGCCGGAGGCAGTAGTCGATCACTGCCCGTGACCGTACCCGATCACGCGTTCCGAGGACGAGCACGGCGGCTCCGGCCGCGGCCGCGACCAGCGTGGGGCCCACCGCTCCCTCCGGGCTGTGGCACTCGACCGCCATATCGGCGCCGCGCCCGCGGGTGGCCGCCCGCAGCAGGGACTGGGACTGCGCCCGCAGGCTGCGCCGAGAAGCCCAGAAGAAATCGTGCACCGTGCCGAGGGACCACACATTGACCGCGTGGACCGCGCAGCCACGGCCCCGCGCCTCCGCGAACGCCCAGCTCAGCGCCGCCTGGCCCGCGTCGGATCCGTCGACGCCGACGACAATGGGAGTCATCGGTCAGACCTGCTCCGCCGGAACGCGCGGCCGCAGCGTCACGCCGCGCACGCCCGCCACCGTACGGGCCAGTGCCTGCACGACCCGGCGTTCCGCGTTGTCGTCGAACGGGCCGCTGATCGTGACGAGCCCGTCGGTGACCTCGGCGGTCCAGCGGGGCTGGTTGCCGCTGTAGTCGGCGAGCAGCGCGCGCAGCTGAGCGGCGATGACGTCGTCCGTACGGACCAGGATGCGCAGCAGGTCGCGGCGGGCGACGACACCGATGAGGATGTTGTTGTCGACCACCGGAACGCACCGCAGCCTGCCCGCGAGCATCCGCTCCGCGAGGTCGGCCACCTTGCTGTCCGGGTCCACCACCTCGACCGGGCTGCTCATGACCGCGCCCGCCGTTGTCGCGCCCAGTGCCGAGCCGCGCAGAGCGTCGGACTCGCCGACGATGCCGACCACCTGGGAGTCGTCGTCGACCACCGGCAGGGCCGAGAACCCGCGCTCGGTGAGCTGAGTGATCACCTCACGCAGCGGAGTGTCCGGCCGCACCGCGAGCACCGGGCGGGTCATCACGTCTCGCACCTTCATGACTTCGTTCCTTCCGGGTCGGGCCGCACGACAGCGACCGGGCATTCGGCGTGGTGCAGCAGCGCCTGGCTCGTCGAGCCGAGCCCCATGCCCAGCAGCGCGCCATGGCCTCGGGTGCCGACGACGATGAGCTGCGCGCCCTCGGCCTTGTCGAGTAGGGCGCGCACGGGCCGGTCGCGCAGCACGACCCGCTCCACGGCGACGTCGGGGTACTTCTCCTGCCAACCGGCCAGGCGCTCGTCGAGCAGCATGGTCTCGTCGACCTCGACCGCGTCCCAGTCGATCGTGCTGGGCAATGCGGTCCATGCGCCGGTGAAGGCGATGTCGAGCCAGGTGTGCACCGCGACCAGACTGGTGCGGCGGACGGAGGCCTCGTCGAAGGCGAACCTGATCGCGGCCTCGGAGGCGGGCGACCCGTCGACGCCGACGACCACCGGGCCGGTGCCGGGGGCGGCCTGCCCTGGGAATGCCCCGCGCACGACGATCACCGGGCAGTGCCCGTGGGCGGACAGGGCGATCGCGACGGAGCCGACCAGCAGGCTTTGGAACCCGCCGAGGCCGCGGCTGCCCAGGACCATCGCGTGGGCGCCCGCGGACTCCTCGATGAGCACCTCGGCCGCGAAGCCCATGCGCTGGTCGGTGACGAGTTCGACGGTGGGGGCCACGGCCCGCGCGGTGGCGGCGGCCTCGGCGAGGAGGTGCTGCCCGTTGTCGTTGAGCACGTCGATCCACATCGCCTGATCCGACATCGTGGCCGGGTGGCGGATCGGGGGCAGGACGCAGACGTGCACGAGGCGCAGCGGCAGCTTCCGCCGCAGCGCCTCGGCGGCGGCCCATTCGGTGGCGCGCAGCGCGGAGTCCGAGCCGTCGACGCCGACGACGATGGGCGGGCGGAGGTGCTGGGTGGTCATGGCGTGCCTTTCGTGCGGTGTCGGATGACGTCGGCCAGTGGACGGCGCGGGGTCGGCAGCACCTCGCCGGAGGGCAGGCCGACGCGCAGGATGGCTTGGGGGTAGCCGGGCAGGTCCATGGCCTCGATGAGGCCCGCGCGGACTTCGTGCAGGTGCAGCGGTTGGGTGAGTACGGACGCGGCGAGACCGGCGGCGGTGGCGGCCAGCCACATCTCCTGCAGCGCCATGCCCGCGTGCAGGTGGTCGCTGCGCCCGTCCCCGACCGTGAGCACGATCAGCTGCGTCTCCGCGGCGATGCGCTCGGCGAGGACGTCCTCGTCGGGGATGCGGGTCGACGGCCCGACCAGCCCGGTCCACGGCAGGCTGCCATGCGGCAGGTTGGCCTCGGGGATTCCGTCCGATGTGGACTTTCCGGCCTCGGTGGTCCACGCCGCGAGTTCGCGGAGGTAGGCGCGGTCGTGCTGCAGCGTCGTGGCCGCGTAGACGAGCCGGTGGGCCAGCGCACGGACCTCGGTGGCGTCGCGCACGAGGTGGGCGTTGAGCCCTGGCGTGGTGTTCGCGTGAACAAGTGCGGAGACCTCGTCTTTCGTCGGCATCCCCGAGAATCGGCCGCGGCAGCTGCGTCGGCGCGCGATGGCCTGGAACAGCTCCAGCTCCCGAGCGGTGGGCGCGACCCGTTCGCCCGCGCGCACCCGTGCCACCTCGTCCGGCCGGTCCGGGTCGGCGAACTCCGCCACCGTGGCCGCCCAGCCGAGCCTGCGCACCGCGAGCCGCAGATTGGTCACGGCCGCCCCGCAGGAGATCATCCGATCCCGACCGGCCCGGTCGTGGCGCGGGAGGCTGAGGTCGAAGCGCTCGAACAGCGACGCCGTCCGGCCATGGGTCTCCAGGAACCACGGCTGGGTGTTGTGCACCGACGGCGCCCGGCTGACCGCGGCCGCCATCAGAGCGACTTCGCCGACGCTCCACTCGACGGAGGGGACTGTGATGGCCACGGTCGGTCAACTCCTCTGATCAGCTCTGGTGGGCGGATATGTCAACGACACCACCGCGCGGCGTCCGGCCACGAGGGACCAAAGGGCCCGGCGAGCGGACCTGAGGTCCTCACATACGCAAGTGGCGCAGCAGCGGGTCGTAGACCGGCACCGGCGCGAGCCGGATCCGGGCGTCGACGGCGACGCAGCCGTGTTCGGTGGCGATCAGCGGGTTGACGTCGAGTTCTGCGATCTCGGGGATCGCTTGGGCAAGCCAACCGACACGTGCGACCACATCGCGGACTTCGGCCTCATCGACGTGGGAGAAAAGTGCCCGCGAGCCGCGCAGGCCGTGCAGCATCTCATCGAGGTCGGCGTCCGAGACCGGGGTCAGTCGCGCCGTGCGGTCGGCGACGGTGTCGGTGCTGGTGCCGCCGAGACCGAAGACGACCAGCGGCCCGAACATCGGGTCGCCCTTGACACCGACGAGGAGTTCGACGCCATCGGTGTCGATCATCGGCTGCACGAACACCCCGCGCAGGGCGCCGCCGAAGCGCTCGGCGAATGTCGCGTAGGCCGCGCGAACGGCGTGCTCCCCCACCGCGCCCAGCACGATGCCGCCACCGGAACTCTTGTGCAGCAGGCCATCGGCGACCGCCTTGAGAGCCACCGGCCTGCCCACCCTGCTCGCGGCCGCGACCGCGGCGTCCGGAGAGTCGACCAGGACACCCGGCGCGGTGGGGACACCGACCGCGTCGAGGACGCGCAGGCAGCGCTCCGGGTCGAGCCAGCCACCATCGGGACTCGACGCCAGGAACTCCCGGACGATCCCGGTGGCCGCGGCGGTGTCGAGCCCCTCCGGCTCACGCGGATCGGCCTCAGGCCGGTCGAGCCACTCGCGTCGTTGGACGCACCGGTTCAGCGCGCCTGCCGCGGCGACCGCGTCGCCGTAGCAGGGCACGGTGCCCAGCCGGGTGACCGCCGCCGACTGTCCCAGGTGGACAGCGAGCAGCGGCGTGCCGGCGCGGGCGGCGGCCGGTCCGCACGCGGCGATCGCCTCGATCGGGTCGCCGAGCGCGGTCGGCGCCGCGATGGCGACCACGGCGTCGATCGACGGTTCGGCCAGCAGCGACTCCACACACCGCTGGAACACCTCGGCGGAGACGACAGCGCTGGTGTCGAGCGGATTGGCGAGCGAGGCCTGGGCAGGCAGGTGCGCGCGCAAGGCCTCGGCCACCCGTGCGGGCAGCGTCGGCAGCACCAGTCCCTGACGTCCCAGGGCATCGGCGGCGATCACACCCGCCCCGCCCGCGTTACTGATCACCGCGACGCGGCGGCCGGCGGGGAGCGGCTGATCGACCAATGCCGCCAGGGTCTCGGGCAGCTCCGAGAGCCGGTCAACCGCGATGACGCCCGCCTGCCGGTAGAGCGCGTCGGCCGTCACGGCGGGCGTTGCCAGCGCGGCGGTGTGCGAACTCGCCGCGCGCTGCGCCACGGGCGTCGCGGGCGGCCGTACCGCCAGGATCGGCTTGGTCCTCGACAGCCGCCTGCACAGCGACGAGAACTTGCGCGGGTTGCCGAAGGACTCCAGGTACAGCACCGCGGCCTTGGTCTCGGGTTCCCCGGACCACCACAGCAGCAGGTCGTTTCCGCTGACGTCGTACTTGTCCCCGGTCGAGACCAGGGTGGACACACCGAGGCCGACCTGGTCGAGCGCGGAGAACAGCGCGATCGCCACTCCCCCGGACTGCGTCACCACCCCGACCGAGCCCGCCTGGACCCGGTTGCGGGCGAAGGTGGCGTTGAGCCGCACCGCCGGATCGCCGTTGTAGACGCCGATGCAGTTCGGCCCCACCAGCCGCATCCCGAACTCCCGCGCGGTCGCGCGCAGCGTCGCCGAGTCATCGGCGCTGAGGCCCGCGGTGACAACGAGCAGCGCCCGCACCCCCAGTTCGCCGCACTCGCGTGCGGTGCCGGCGACGGCCCGCGCGGGCACGCACAGCACGGCAAGATCCGGAACCACCGGCACGTCCGAGACCCGCGGGTGGCTGGGCACCCCGGCCACCTCGCGAGCGTGCGGGTTCACCGCGTACAGCGATCCCGTGTATCCGCCCTCGACGATGTTGGCGAGCAAGGCGTGACCGATGGAGTCGGGCGCGCGGCCCGCCCCGATCACCGCGACGCAGTCCGGCCGCAGCACCGCGCTCAGACTGGCCCGGTCGGCGACCTGTTCACGCCGGTGCACCGCCAGGTCGTACTCCCGCGTCGGCGCGAGCGGGATCAGCACCTCGATCTCGTCGTCGGTCCGCTGCTGCGTGCGGGGCAGCCCGAGTTCGTCGATGAGCCGCAGCATCGGCGCGTTCTCGGTGAGGATCTCGGCTTTGAGGCGGGTCAGGCCGCGTCGGCGCGCCAGGGAGACCAGTTCCTCGATCAGCAGCGTGCCGATGCCGTGCACGTGCCGCTCGTGGGCGACCACCAGCGCGAACTCCGCTGTCGTCGAATCGGATAGCGTGGCGTAGCTGGCGACGCCCAGCAGGTCCGCGCCTGCGAAGGCGCCGATCCCGGCGTTGCCGGGGTTGTCACTGGTGACGCTGTCGACGTATTGGTCGGCGTTGACCGCGCACAGGGTGAAGAAGCGCCGGTAGCGGTCCTCCGGCGGCAAATGCCGGTGCAGTTCGCGCATCGCGTCGGCGTCGGCGGGCCCGATCTCACGGAGCACGACGATCGAGCCGTCGACAAGCAGTGACCGTGCGCCTATTTCGTCCACTGTGGACATCAGTGGTCCTCCGGCGATCGCAGCACGGCGACCGGGCACGGCGCGTGGTGGATGAGGGCCTGGCTGGTCGACCCCAGGGTCAGTCCGGTGAAGCCACCGCGGCCGCGGCTGCCGATCACGAGGAGCCGTGCGCCCTGGGCATAATCCATGAGCACTTTCGCCGCGCGGCCTCGCGGCGCCACCCTGGTCACCGACACGTCGGGGTGCTTCTCCTGCCAGCCCGCGAGTCGCTGCGCGAGCAGTTCCTCGGCGTCGACGGCGGCGGTGTCGAGGTACAGGGACGCGTAGCCCTTCTCGAACACGTCGACCAGCGGCGAGTCGTGCCAGGCGTGCACGGCGACGAGGTCCGCGCCGAGAGCGGAGGCTTCCTCGAAGGCGAACGCGATCGCGGCCTCACTCACCGGCGACCCATCCACCCCCACCACGACCGGGCCCTCGTTCGGCTCCCCTCGCACCACGATGACCGGGCACTCCGTGTGCGCGGCGATCCCGACGGCGACCGAGCCCAGCAGCAGCCCGCTGAACCCGCCGAGTCCACGGGAGCCCACCACCAGCAGCGACGACTTCTTGCTCAGTGACCGCAGGTACGCCACCGTGTCGCCGCCATGCGAGGTGACCGACACGGCCACCTCGGGCGCCGCGGACTCCGCGGCGGTGCGGGCCTCGTCGAGGATCACCGCGGAGGCGTTCTTCATCGAGGCGAGGAGGTCGTGTCCGGCGATCAGCGCCTCCGGGTACCCGCTGACCGGCCAGGTGTAGACGTTGACGATGTGCAGCGGCATCTTGTGGCGGGCGGCCTCGGCGGCGGCCCAGCGGGTCGCGGCGATCGCCGAGGCCGACCCGTCGACGCCGACCAGGATGGGGCGGGTGCGGTCGTGGATGGTCACTGCGTTCCTCCATGAAGTGTCATGCCGGTGGATGTGGGTGTGTCGTCGGAGACGAAGCGGGTGACCTCGCTGACCGGTCTGCGCGGCGCCGGGGAGCCGCGATACCCGTAGCCCAGGCGCAGCACCACATGTGGGCTGCCCGCCCGCAGCAGGGCCCGCAGCGCCGCTCGGACGGCGGGCACCTCGATCGGCTGCGACAAGAACGACGAGCACAGGCCGAGATCCGCGGCGGTGAGCAGCACCCGCTGCATCGCCTTGCCCGCTTGGACGTGGTCGATCGGGGTGTCGCCGGGCGTGGTCAGCACCGCCAGCAGCGGCTGCTGCTCGAACGGGCGCTCCCGCGCGGGATCCACGTCATCGGTGAACCGGCGCAAGGTGATCAGACCGGGTGTCCGCGTCGGCGGGCCCAGCGCCCGGGTCGGCACACCGTCGACACGGTTCGCGTTGTCGTGGACCCACTCGCGCAACTCGGCCCGGTAGGCGGGGTCTTCGCTCTGCAGCGTGTCGGCGCGGCGGATCAGCGCGGCCACGGCGTCGACCTCCGGTGGCAGCTCGACGAGCCGCAACCGCGCCCCTTCCCGCTCGGCGGCGCGCAGGAGCGTGGCCTTCACCGGAGGCGACACCGGCCGTTCGAGGAACGGCCTGCGGTTGGTGTGCCTGCGCGGGATCAGCTCCGCGAGCGTCCGCTCGCTGGGGATCACGACGCGGTTGCCCGCGATCCGCACCGAGGCGAGCAGATCGGGCCGGTTCGGGTCAGGCAGCAGGTGCACCACGGCGGCACGGCCGACCGCGTTGAGCGCCAGCTGGATGTTGAACACCGCGGCGCCGCAGGAGAGCCTGGCCTCACGCCCGTCCGGATCAGCCACGGGCAGCACGCGATCGCGGTCGAGGAGCACGTCGATGCGGTCACCGTGCACCTCAAAGCGCCAGGGCTGGGTGTTGTGCGGCGAGGGCGCCCGGATCGCGGCCGCCAGCGCGGCCCGCAGCGGGCCCTCGGCGTCGAGGATGGTCATGAGTTCGCTCCGTCCGGGTGTGGGCTGTGCCAGGTCCAGTCACGGACCGCGGGGAGGTCGTCGCCGGTGCGCCGGACACACTCGGCGTGTTCGGCGAGGCGGTCGAGGATGCGCTGCCGCAGGTGTCCGAGCCTGGCCGCGAGTCTCGGGACGCGTTCCAGGGCGGCGAGGGCGAGGTGGAACCGGTCAAGATCGTTGAGCACGCACATGTCGAACGGTGTGGTCGTCGAACCGCGGTCGCGGAAGCCGTGGACGTGGAGGTTGTCGTGGTTGGGCCGGTCGTAGGTGAGCTGGTGGATCAGCCACGGGTAGCCGTGGAAGGCGAAGATCACCGGCTGGTCGGCGGTGAAGATCTCGGTGAAGTCCTGGTCGGACAGCCCGTGCGGGTGGCGGCCGGGGGTGAACAGCCGCGTCAGGTCGACCACGTTGACCACGCGGACCCGCACATCGGGGGCCAGCTCGGCCAGCACGTGCACGGCAGCGAGGGTCTCCATCGTCGGCACATCGCCCGCGCAGGCCAGCACCACGTCGGCCTCGCCGTCGCCGTCGGTACTCGCCCACTCCCACACACCGAGGCCTTGCGCGCAGTGCGCGGCTGCCTTCTCGGCGGACAGGTACTGGGGTGCGGGCTGCTTGCCCGCCACGATCACGTTGACCTGGCCGTGGGTGCGCAGGCAGTGGTCGGCGACCCAGACGAGGGTGTTCGCGTCCGGCGGCAGGTAGACCCTGGTCACCTCGGGTCGCTTGGACAGGATGTGGTCGATGAAGCCGGGGTCCTGGTGGGAGGCGCCGTTGTGGTCTTGGCGCCACACGTGCGAGGTAAGCAGGTAGTTCAGGCTCGGCACCGGCCGCCGCCACGGCACGGAGCCTGCGGTGAGCAGCCACTTCGCGTGCTGGGCGACCATGGAGTCCACCACGTGCGCGAACGCCTCGTAGGTGGAGAACAGGCCGTGCCTGCCCGTGAGCAGGTAGCCCTCGAGCCAGCCCTGGCACAGGTGCTCGGAGAGCACCTCGACGACCCGGCCGGTCGGCGAGAGGTACTGGTCGTTGTCCTGAGTGGGCAGCTGCCACCGCCTGCTGGTGACGTCGAACGCGGCGTCGAGCCGGTTGGAGGCGTGCTCGTCGGGGGCGAACAGCAGCAGGTTCGCGTTGGACTCGTTGCGCAGCAGCGCTTCCCGCAGATAGTCGCCCAGCACGCTGGTCGCCTGCGCGGTCACCTCGCCGGGGGCGGTGACGGCCACGGAGTGCGCGGCCGGGTCGGGCAGCCGCAGGTCCCGCTGCACCTGGCCGTGGGCCCGCGGGTTCGCCGACATCCGCCGCTCTCCCCCGGGCCGCCACGCGGCCAGGCTCGGCGTCGGTCCGCCGTCCGTGCCGAACAGCTCTTCGGGCCGGTAACTGACGAGCCATTGCCGCAGCATGTCCAGCCGGGCGGGGTCTTCCCGGACGTTCGTGAGCGGAACCTGGTGCGAGCGCCAGGAACCTTCGACCGCGTGTCCGTCCACATGGGACGGGCCGGTCCAGCCTTTGGGGGTGCGGAGGACGATCATCGGCCTGCCCGCTCCGTGGGCGGTCCCCCGCCGGATGCGCTCGATGCGCGCCAGGCACTCGTCGAGCGCGGCGGCGTAGGCGCGGTGCACCTGTGCGGTGTCGGCGACCTCGATGGGGTCCCAACCCTGGCTCCGGAGATACGCGGCGAGCTGCTCAGAAGGAATCCGCGACAGCACGGTCGGGTTCGCGATCTTGTAGCCGTTGAGGTGCAGGATCGGCAGCACCGCGCCGTCGCGCCACGGGTGCAGGAACCTCGGCGCCTGCCAGCTCGCGGCGAGCGGCCCGGTCTCAGCCTCCCCGTCCCCGATGAGACACGCGACGATCAGCCCGGGGTTGTCGAACGCGGCCCCGGTGGCGTGCGCCAGCGAGTACCCCAGCTCACCGCCCTCATGAATAGACCCCGGCACCTGCGGCGACGCGTGGCTGGGCACACCGCCAGGAAAGGAGAACTGGCGGAACAGCGCCGCCATCCCCGCCTCGTCCTGCCCGACCTCGGGGTAGAGCTCGGAGTACGTCCCCTCCAACCACGCCGCCGCGTTCAGCGCCGCGGCGCCGTGGCCCGGCCCGGTCACGAGCATGACCTCGAGACCGTTGCGCATGATCACCCGGTTGAGGTGGGCGTAGGTGAGCGTGATCCCCGGGACCGTTCCCCAGTGCCCCACCAGCCGCGACTTGACGTGCTCGGCCCGCAGCGGCTCACGGAGCAGGGGGTTGTCCAGCAGGTAGATCTGCCCGACCGACAGGTAGTTCGCCGCCCGCCACCACGCGTCCACCCGGCCCAGCGCCATCTCGTCGGCGTCGCTCGGCGCGGTCATCGGGAACACGGTCATGGTGGACGTCTCCTCGTTTCGGGTTCGTCCAACCATGACCGGCCGGACCCGTCCAGGGCCGCAGCCCGGAGACCTCATTCGACAGGGACCAAAGTGGTCGCCGGCAGGACCTTCGACCCGCCCCGATCGAGCCGGTTGGGCTCTTCAAAGGCTCGGTGGGATGACGCAGCCTGGGATCGAGGTGAGAGAAATGACCATCCAGGACAGGATCGACACCTACATCCCAGCGCCCCGGACGCCACCCGGGCCACCAGACTTGAGCGTGCGCGTGCGGGCAGCCCTGAACGACGTCCCCGGCGTCGACACGAGCCTCGTCCGCGCCGCCGTCGACGGCGGCGACGTGCTGCTTGTCGGCCGAGTCCAGTGGAGCAGCGAAGCCGAGAAAGTCGTCCGCCGCGTCCACCAGGTCACCGGCATCGCACGGTTGCGCAACCGCATCGGCTTCCACTACGACGACGTCGACGACAGCCGCCTACGCGGTCTGAGCCTGTTCGGCTAGGCCCTCGCCTGCTCCTCAGCGGCATCGTGATCACCGCGATCTGCGGAGGTCAATCAGACCAGGACAGGAGAGTGCAACCTGCGCGCGTCACACGCGGTGCACCTCGCAGACCAGCAGCTCAACACGCTACTCGGCACTAGCGGGGTCACGACCGAGCGGTGAATCCCCGCGTACGCTCGGCGCCGACAGACCCGGTTCCCAGGAGCTGGCTGTCGACCCGCGCCCTGGTACATGACATGTCAGTCGGATGCCGCGCACTCATCGGTAACTGTCGGGTCACGCGAGACTCCGGTACCGTCCGATGAAGGTGCGCCGGGAAGTCTGGTCGGCTTCAGGTCAGGTCTGTCCCGACGACGATGGAGCCCACCGATGTCTGTCGAGCCCCAAGTTGTGCACACGGTGACCACCGTGGTCCGCGACCACCTCACGGACCACATTCTTCTGGAGATGGCCGGAGCCATACCTTTGCCTCGCGGCACCGTCGTCGTCCTTCCGACCGGTGGCGTGGCCCGGGTCGAGGCAGTCCACCTGGTCGTTCCCGCTGCTCCGGGCGAACCCGCCAAGCTCGTTGCGTACGTCCTTCCCTGCTAGCTGTGTCACGAACGCCTTGATCAACACCCGCGGTCGTCTGCCCAACATGCTCGGGGTCGACAGGTAAGACTCAGGCGAGGACGAAGTAGCGCAGCCACAGGTACGGCGCCGCCAGCAGGATGGACAGGGCGGCGACGATGATGCCGTAGCGGGTGAACTGCCAGAAGCTGATCGGTGTGCCGTTGCGGGCGGCGAGGCCGAGCATGACGACGTTGGCGCTCGCGCCGACGGCGGTGGCGTTGCCGCCGAGGTCGGCGCCGAGGGCCAGTGACCACCACAGTGATTCGGCCTGCGGGGTGCCGCCCTGGGCGGCGACGAGGTCGCTGACGATGGGCGACATGGTGGCCACGTAGGGGATGTTGTCGACGATGGCCGACAGGACCGCGGAGATGCCGAGCAGCGCCATGACCGCGAGCAGCGGCTGCCCGCCGACGGCGTCGGCGAGTGCCTGGGACACCTTGTCGATCACCCCGGTCTTCACCAGGGCGCCGACCATGATGAACAGGCCCATGAAGAAGACCAGGGTCTCCCACTCGACGTCGGCGATCGCCTCCTCGGTGGTGATCTTGGAGATCATGACGAGCACCCCGGCGCCGAGCAGGGCCACAACCGAGGGCTCGACGTGCAGCGCGCTGTGCAGCACGAACCCGACCATCACCAGGGCCAGCACGATCATGCTCTGCCACAGCAGCTTGCTGTCGCGGATGGCGTCGCGCTCGTTGAGGGCCATGACCTCGGCGACGCGCTTCTCGTCGTACTTGAAGGCGCTGCGGAACAGCCAGCGGCATACGAGGACGAAGACCGCCATCATGAAGATCGCGAACGGCGCCATGTGGATGAGGAAGTCGTTGAACGACAGGCCCGCGCGGCTGGCGATGATGATGTTGGGCGGGTCGCCGATCAGGGTCGCCGCGCCGCCGATGTTGGACGCGAGGACCTCGGCGATCAGGAACGGGATCGGGTTGAGGTTGAGCCGGTCGCACACCAGGAACGTCACCGGTGCGATCAGCAGCACTGTGGTCACGTTGTCCAGCGCGGCCGAGGCCACAGCGGTGATGATCACGAAGAGCACCATCACCGCGAAGGGCTTGCCCTTGGCGCGTTTGGCCGCGGCGATGGCCAGATACTCGAACAGCCCGGTCTGTTTGATCACCCCGACGATGATCATCATGCCGAGCAGGAGGAACACCACGTTCCAGTCGACACCCGCGTCGAGGGAGTGGAACGCCGTCTCGCCGTTGGTCAGGCCGAGCGCGAGCATCAGCGCCGCCCCGCCGAGGGCGGCAGCGACGCGGTGGATCCGCTCGGTGGCGATCAGGACGTAGGCGCCGACGAAGACGGTGATGGAGAGGATCTGGCTGACGCTCATTCGCTGGGCCCCGGGTTGGTCTTGAGGATGACGTCGAGCAGGTGCGACGCGGTGAGCACGCCGTGGATCGTGTCGCCGTCGGCGACGAGGAGCAGCGGGCTGTGCAGCCGGGCCATCATCGCCGCGCACTCCATGACGGTGGCGTCACCGGAGACCAGCGGCAGTTCGTAGCGCTTGTCCTTGGGCGGCAACACTTCCCTGACTGTCCGTCCGGCGAGCTTGCCGACGCAGGCCTCCGCGCCGCCACGCTCGTCGTACACCCGGGCCAGCGACGGGTCCTCCTGGACGTAGCCGGGGACGATGAACCGCAACACCTGCGACCCGGGCAGCACGGTCACCGGGTGGTTGTCCGCGTCGACGACGACCACACCGGGCCTGCGCTGCTCGGCGATCAGTCGGGCGGCGCTCAACGCGTCGTCGGTCAGCTGGACCAGTGGGTATTCCTCGGCAAGATCACGTGCGCGCATGTCGGCCACCTTCGACGTAGTCGGCTATGACCGTCGTCACAGCGGGGCTAGCATGGGGTTCTGCGGGACCCGCCAGCGAGCCAGGAGCGTCGCCCATGTCCGGACTGACAGGCACCATCCTGATCATCGCGGTGTTCCTGGTCGGCGTGTTCGCCGTGCGCATGGTCGGACGGCACTGAGCGGCGCTCACGGCTTTGACGGTTCGCGAGGCTCGACCTTCGCGGTCACTGTGGGACGCGCGCTCGGCGGGTTGTCCGCCGGTGCCGGTCGCAGCGTGTCCCCTCCGCCACGTCGGCCAAAGGGTCCAGCACGATCATGAGCGTGATCTGTCACGGCGAAACTCCAGTCGACGACGAACCCGCCCACCTCCGTTGAGATGGGCATGCCGACCAGGCTTCCCGGCGCTCCAGGGTAGACGATGCCGTAAGTCGGCTCCCGACGCAAAGATGCTCGGTCTCGATGTCGAAACGCCCCGCCCTGAGCACGCACACGACGGGCACAAGGGGCCGCGACCATCTCTGTCCTATCGACACGGTCGCGACCCGCAGGGCATCAGTGGCTTCCGGCGAGTTCGTCCGGGGAGTGCGGTGGATCCGGCTTTATCTGACACGGTCCCGTTCGCACTGTCACGCCGCAAGTGCGAGGCCGCCGAGAGTGGTCGGCTGGTTTATCGGGTGTGTCGAGGGTAAACCGAGATCGCGCAGGGCGGCGATGGCTTGGTCGAAGCTGGGGAGGTCGTCGGTGCCCCGGTCACGGCAGGTTCGCCACCTGTTCGATCGTGGCGATCCGGCCCGCCACGATCAGCACGTCGCCCTGGTTGACGACGGTGTCCGCGGTGGCGTGGGTGAAGCCCTCGCCGGGTCGTTTGACGCCGACCACGGTCACGCCGTATTTGGTGCGCAGGCGGCTCTCCCCGAGTGCCCTGCCGACCGCTTCCTCCGGGGCCTGGGTTTTGGCCATGGCGTAGTCGTCCTCGAACTCGATGTAGTCGAGCTTGCGGCCGGTGACCAGGTGCGCGACCCGTTTCCCCATCTCGTGTTCGGGGAGCACGACGTGGTGGGCGCCGATGCGTTCGAGGATGCGACCGTGTCGGCGGCTGATCGCCTTGGCCCAGATGTTCGGTACGGCGAAGTGCACCAGCAGCCCAGTGGTCAGAATGCTGGCCTGCAGGTCGGTGCCGATACCGACCACCGCGCGCTGGAACTGGTGCACGTCGAGCCTGCGCAGGACGTCGGCGTCGGTGGTGTCAGCCACGACGGTGTGGGTGAGCTGGTCGGCGTGGCGCCGGACGAGCCGGGGGTCGGAGTCGATGCCGAGCACGTCGCAGCCGCGTGCGGTGAGTTCCTTTGCCAGCGAGCTGCCGAAGCGGCCGAGCCCGATCACGACCACGCGTGAGGTGTGTTTATCCGACACTGGGTCGCTCCTGGGAGATGGTGGCCGCGGGTCGCGTTCGACGACCGGTGGGGCCGAGCACGGTCGGTGGCGCCGGTCGTCCCAGGCGGATGCGCGGAGGTTCGGCAGCCGGTCGCGGGTGTGCCAGGTTCGGAACGCCTAGCCATACCTGTGCGCCGATCAGAACCGTGTGGGAGGCCATGTGGGCTCCTGGTCTCGGGTAGACAGCTCCGCCATATCGCCGACCAGGCTTCCCGGCACACCAGAGACAAGACTAGTCCGCGACCACCCCTCTTGCCGCCCGCCTCCCGGATCGACGCCCACGCACTCGGTCACCGGGCGTCGGCAAACCGCTCGACGTCGGCACGTCCGATCACCAGGATCACGTCGCCGGCAGACGGCGTTGACATCCGCGGTCCGGCGAAAGGACGCCCGCGATCATCGTGGTGCCGCGGTTCAGCGTGCGGGCGAGGTGAGATCGTCGACGCGCTCAGTCGTCGTCGGTGGCCCGTTGGGTCGCGATGGTGTCATCAACCTCATCGGGGAAATAGAGTTCCGCCCACACGGTTTTGCGGTCCTGGCGCCAGTCGACGCCCCACCGGTCGGCCAGGGCGCCGACGGTGAGCAGGCCCGATCCGCGTTGCCATTCACCGTAACCCTCGGCGTCGTGATCTTCGGCCGTGATCAGCATCGTGGAGTCGTGTGAACCGATCAGGACCACGCGCAGCACGACGGGCGGGGTGCCGTGTTGGTGGGCGTTGACGATCAGTTCCTCGGCCACCACCATGACGCGCAGGCGGTCGGCTGGATCCCATTGGTCCAGGAGGCCGTCGAGCCAGTCGCGGACGAAGTCGGCGGCTCCCTGCTCCACGGTCAGCGGGACGACTGTCACGCGGACGTCGCTGTTCTCGGGTATCACCAGTGCCTCCACGACTCCTCGATGTCGGCATCGCGGCCGCACAGGGCCGGAGTTGTGGCAGGCGGGCCTTCCTCGTCGACACCGGGCGCGGGGTCCGTTGCGGTCCGGCATCGTCTCGCCCGCCTGCCACGGCAGCGTTTCTACCGGATCAACCGCGGTGTAACGGGGATCGTCAAGGAGTCGTCAAACAGTCGTCAAGAAAGTAGGCATGTCTAGGCCCACGATCTGCTCAACGCGGCGAGTTCGGGGGCACGCCGCGACGGGACCGCTCCCATGAGCCGCGCCTGATCATCGGTGGGGCCGGTGTCACGGATCGCGATGCCGACGGTCGTTCCACGGGCGAATTCCGCGAGGTGATGGCGAATCTCCGCCGCGCTGAACACCATGGCGAAGTCGACGACGACCGGTGCGCGAACGGCGATGGCCAAAGCGAGGATCGGACCGTCCGCCGACATCACCGCCCACTGGCACTCACCGAGCAGCGGCGTCACCGGGGCCCGTCCCAGCAGCCTGCGACCACCCCGGACACCACGGAGATCGGCGTCGTCGATGACCACGGTGAGCATGTGCCCCGCGGCTGCCGCGGTCACCGCCCGCCCTCTGGCCATGACGATCTTCGGACCGACCCGGGATGCGGTCCTCCCCCGAAACCACACCATCGCGCGATGTTATGGCGGCGCGCGTTGAGATCCTGCGTCCCGTTTCTTTACGGTCGTGTGACGACGTCGACATCCGCGGGCGGGCGAGCACCCGCCCCTCGGTCGAGGGCCCCCGCCACCGTGAGCGCGGTGGTGGTCGCGCCGATGGCGAAGTCGGTGAGGGTGGCCAGGGTGGAGTCGGTGCTGAATCCGTAATCGAGAAGCAGAGGGGCCAGCACGAGCCAGCCGCCCACCGCCGTTCCCGCGGTGGTGGCCACGGTCAGGGTCACGCGACCCAGGGCGCGCAGCAGGCCCAGCGCCACCGCGACCAGTCCGACCAGGCGGTCGTTCCACACGGCGTCGAAACCGGTCGGCGCGCCGTAGTCGCCATGGGTGGAGAGCACGATCAGCCAGCAGCCCAGTGCGATGGTGACCCCGGTGACCGCTCCCGGCAGCTGTGGACCGGGAATCTCGTCGGGGCCCCCGGTCACGACGCCTCCGCCAGCGACGTCAGGCACGGCAGCGGCTCGCTGCGGGCCAGGACGATCAGGCTCAGCGCGGTCTTGGTGTCCACGCCGCCGCGCAGGCGTTGGGCTCGGCTCAGCGTGGTGATCCCGATGGTCGGGCCGTCGGCGAGCATGCCGAGTTCGGCGCGCAGTGAGCGGGCGGGCAGCACTACCCCGATCGACAGCGCCAGCGGTGTCGTCGCGGACACCGTCACGCCGAGCACCGGTCCGTCCTCGCTCAACACCGACAGCACACAGGTCCCGTCGAGCAGGGTCACCGCGGACTGGCCGTTCAGGTGGGCGAGCAGGTCACGGCCCTGCCTCGTCCTGGTCAGGTCCTGGTCGTCGACGATGAGTCCGAAGACCGGCCACAGGTCGGTGCTGCCGTCGCGGTCGGCGCGCCGTGGCCGCAGCACCATGGCCTCGCGGGCGATCATCACCTGGTTCGCCATCGTCGTCGCAAGCATGTCCGCCATGGTCGTCGCGCCGTGTTGAGGTCCTCGGGGCGGCTTCTTTGCGGTCTGATGACGACCCGCGCCCATGGGCAAGACTGCGCTCCCGGTTTGGCAGCATGACCCGGGTGGCGGTGAGACTGTTGATAGTCGAGGACGACGACCGGGTCCGGGCGTCGATGCGCCTGGCCTTGGAGGACGAGGGCTACGCCGTCAGCGAGGCGCCCGGGGCCGAGGACGCGATCGCGTCCCTGGCCCGGCATGGGGCGCCCGATGTGATGATCGTCGACCTGATGCTCGGGGGAATGGACGGGTTCAGCTGCATCCGGCATGTGCGGCAGAGCAGCGACGTGCCGATCATCGTGGTCAGCGCCCGGGTCGACACCCACGACGTGGTCGCCGCGCTGGAAGCGGGCGCGGACGACTACGTCACCAAGCCGTTCCAGATCAAGGAGATCACCGCCCGGCTGCGCGCCCTGCGGCGCCGGGCTACCGCGGTCGGCGGCCCCGGTGGGCCACGCGAAATCGTCCTCGACAGCGACCCGGACAGACCGCTGGTGTTGTCGATCGCCGCGGGCACCGTCCGCCGCGGAGACCGTCCGCTGCACCTGACCCTGACCGAGTTCCGGCTGCTGTGCGAGCTGGCGACCGAACCGGGTCGGGTGCTGAGCAGGCAGGCCCTGCTCACCCGGGTATGGGACCGCGGGTTCTTCGGCGACGAACGCATCGTCGACGTGCATGTGCGCAGGCTGCGAACCAAGATCGAACGCGACCCGTCGGACCCGCGGATCGTGACCACCGTGCGCGGCCTGGGGTACCGGCTCGATGTGGCCTGACACCCCGGCGTTGCGACTCGGCCTGCGCGGCCGGGTGATGCTGACGTTCACCCTGGGCGCGGCGCTGGTCTCGGTGCTACTCGCCGTCTCCGTGTTCACCATCAGCCGCGGCTACCTGCTCGACCAGCGCGAACGCTCCGCCGACCGGCTCGCCTCCGCCGACGCCGACGTCGTGCGGGCCAGGCTGGCCGAGCCCGGCACCAGCCCCCAGGACGCGCTCGCGGCCGTCGACCCACCCACCGGGACGCGGCTGCTGCTGTTCTCCCGAGGCTCCTGGTACACCGCGAATGGGGTCACCGAGGACGACCTGCCCCCCGACGACCTGCGCGACAGCGTCGCCGACGGGGAGCGGGCGATCGCGCCGCTGACCGTGCGCGACGTCCCCTACTTCGTCGTGGGCATCCCCCTCGACGACGGGGCGTTCTACGAGTTCTCCCCCGTGATCGAGCTGCGCTCGACCATCCAGATCCTGGGCACCGTGCTCGTCATCTGCGCTATCGCGGCCACCATCGCCGCGGCCCTGGTGGGCAGGTGGGCGAGCAGACGCGTCCTGCAGCCCCTGCGCCCGATATCGCAGACCGCGGCCAGCATCGCGGCAGGCAACCTCGACACCCGACTGCCCGGAGCGGACGATCGCGACCTCGACGTCATCGTCTCCTCGTTCAACTCGATGGTCGACTCGCTGCAACAGCGCATCGAACGCGAACGCCGCTTCGTCGGCGACGTCACCCACGAGCTGCGCACCCCGCTGACCACCCTGGTGACCAGCGTCGAGGTCATGCGCAACCACGCAGGCGAGCTGCCCGACCGCCCCCGTCAGGCCCTCGACCTCATCGTCAGCGAACTCGACCACCTGCGCGGCATGCTCGACGACCTGCTCGCCCTGGCCAGGACCGAGGCCGGGCTGCACCACGACGAGGAAGAGCCCCTCGACCTGCACGACCTGCTCACCCACGTCCTCGCGGGCAGACCCGCGGTCGCGTTGCACGCCGAGCCCGGCGTCCGGATCCGCGGCCGCAAGCTCGCCCTGGTCCGCGCCTTCACCAACCTCATCGACAACGCCGACCGCCACGGCGGCGGCCTAACCCGGGTGAGCCTGACCGCGGACACCGACACGGTCACCGTCCACCTCGACGACCGCGGCCCGGGAGTGCCCACCGCTGACCGGGCGCAGATCTTCGAGCGCTTCGCCACCGGCCACACCGCTCGCGGCGCGGCGTCCGGGACCGGTCTGGGCCTCGCGCTGGTCGCCGAGACCATGGCCGTGCACCACGGCGCCGTCGAGTGCGCCGACGCTCCCGGCGGCGGCGCCCGGTTCACCGTGACCCTCCCCCTGGCCGGGTCGTCCGAGGACGACGAGCAGGCCTTGTGAAGGGCTACCAACAGCACTGCCCCGTCGCCCGAGCCGCCGAACTGCTCACCGAACGGTGGACCCTGCTGATCGTGCGCGAGTTGCTGCACGGCGCGCAAGGCATCGACGAGATCGCCCAAGGGCTGCCCACAGCGCCGACCGCTACCGTCACGACCAGACTGCGCACCCTCGTCTCGACCGGCCTCGTCACCCCCGACCACAGCACCGCCCGAACCCGCTTCACCCTGACCGCCGCCGGGCGCGAGCTGGAATCAGTGGTCGACTTCCTCGGCGAATGGTCCCTTACCCGACTGCCACCACCGCCGATCACCGACCTCGACCCAGGACTGCTGCTCTACGACATCGCCCGCGGCGTCGACCACCCGACGCTGCCCGCCCGCCCGGTCGCCGTCCGCGTCGAGTTCGCCGCGAGCCCACCACCGACCCAATGGTGGCTCACCTTCTCCCCCACCGGCGCCACCGCCACCGACCACGACCCCGGCGTTCCCGTCGTCGCCACGATCGAATGCACCCTCACCGCGTTGAGCAACGTGTGGCTCGGGTACCACACCTGGCTGGGCGCCATGACCGACAAGACCATCCGGCTCACCGGCGACCGCCCGACGGTCCGCACCATCGTCAACTGGATCGGCACCAACCGCTACACCCCCACGGCCACCGTCCACAGTGAACGGCACCGGGAACCGCGATGACCGACACCGACGGCGTTTCCACGCTCAGCACCTGGATCGAGGCCCGACCAGACGCCGTTTTCGGGCTGAGGCACCGGATCGACCACTGGCTCGACGACCGAGGTGTGCGCGCGGGCCGCCGTCACGACATCGTGCTCGCCGCCGACGAAGCCATCACCAACGCGATAGAGCACGGGTATCCGACCACGCACCGAGTCGCCATCGCTCTCCACCTCACCGCCGACACGATCACCTTCACCGTCACCAGCATCGGCACCTGGAAGTGGCCTGACGCCGACATCGGCCGCACCCACGGCTGGGGACTGCACCTCATCGACACCTGCGCCGACCACGTCGACATCCAACAGGTGCACGACGCGGTCGTCCTCACCGCCCGCTTCGCCCGAAACCCCGCGCCCCCAACGCCTTCTACGACAACGGAAGCAAGGCCCGTGGCCGACCTCGACCCCGGCCGGTGACACCCACCCCGCGACGTCAGCGCCGGACCGGCCACAAGGTGACATCGACAGCCCCGGCATCACCCCAGGCCAGCACGTCCAACACGGCCCACGCGCCGTCGCTGGTGCTCACACAGATCGCGTCACCAGCCTTCATCATGTACCCCGACACCCGCCCGGACGTCTGCACCCGAGTACTCGCCTCACACCCACGCGGCGACGCCTGATCGAGGCTGACCAGCACCACCTTCGACCGCCCGAACGTCTTCGCGCTCTTACCGAAGAACAGATCGTGGTTCAGGTCGCCCTTGTAGTAGAACTCGAACCCGGCCCCACCCTCCGCCGTCGCGGTCCTCGTGTCCACATCGACCGCGACCCCCGGGGACAAATCCAGGCGATAGTTCGAGGGATCCCCGTACACGACAGGCCGGGGGCTCGTCGTGGCCGCCGCTGATATCGCTTCCCCGCCTGCGCCCGGAGAAGTGGGGACAGCGCTGCTCGCCGCCGGCGGGTTCTCCCCGCTCGGAGATTCGGCGCCCGAGGACAACACCCCGGTCACGACCGCGGCGGCCACCGCTCCCACCGCGCCGATCACGGCCGCGACGATCGCGCCGTTCGAGGGCCCGCTTCTGCGATTACCACGGTTCACGTTGCCGGAGCTCACCTCAGGTCGACCGCGCCTTCCCTTGGGACAGTGGACAATCCGCACTCACCACGCCATGACACTGATCGTCTGACCGGTGAACCCCGTTACAAGCTGATCATTCGTCGCCCGTGCTCCAGGTGCCGGGATAGCTCGACTGGCGTTCGTGATCGCGGCGGATGATCTCGCCGCGGACGCGGGTGAGGTAGTCGACGGCGGCCGGGTCGAGTTCGTTGTCCCGCTCGTCGATTCCCTGCCGGCGGCCTTCCGCGGTCCAGTCGAGGTCGACGAGCACGCAGTCGTGCAGGACGACCGTGGAACTGGAGCGCACGGCGAAGCGGGTGCGGGACAGGTCGCAGCCGGCGAAGCGGGTGCCCGCGAGCGCGGCGTCTTCGAAGACGGCCGCAGCGAGAGGAACGTCGACGAAGTCGGTGCCGGCGAGCCGGGCGTGGGAGAAATCGGCGCGCAGGGCTGAGCCCCCGTGGAACCGCGCTTGCGTCAGCGTGGCCCGGGTGAACCGGGCGGCAGTCAGCTCCGCCCCGTCTCCAGCCGGGCGCCAGTGAAGTCGGACGCGGTCCGCGGAATGCTCACGGATAAAGGCCATCAGGACGTCGACCACCGCACCTTGGTCGGTGGGCGACTCACGCATCACGTGCTCCAACGCGTAGAGCCCGCCGAGGCGTTCGCCGAGCTTGTCACTGGTGAGCAGAGCTACGGCCTTGCCATAGCGGTCGGTGACCTGCCCCCGCTTGTTGGCCGTATACGTCCGCGTCGTCACCACGACCCCGATCGCCGCCAACGCCCCACCGACCGACGCCAACACCAACTGGCGCGTGCTGGTCAGCGCGTTGAACCGCTCCTTGCCCCGCAGCTCACCCAGTTCCGGGCCCGCGATCAGATCCGTGAACGGCCCCAACAACCCGTACAGGGCAGCGACCGCCACCCCCACCACATCGATGACCAACAACACCCGCCGCGCGGCGACCCAAACCCGTACATGATCGCCATTGTCCCGACACACGACCACTTCGGGAGCGCGAAGGGGGGAACCGCGGCGCGGGATTGACTGCCGTGACTCGGGCTGGAGATAGGGAACGGCTCCCAGGGCGACTGGGGTCCCGCCGGGGAGCCGTTCTCCCACAGTATCGCCGACCCGACCTTTGCGTCTCGCCCCGGGTGCCGCGAGGCGGTGCGCGGCGACTGTCGATCATGCGTAGCTGAGTAGCGACCTTCTGATCCGATAAACGAAGCCGACCTACGTTGCCTGGACCACTCCCGTTGTCGCGACACCGGAACCAGGTCGACCGGGCCTAAATCGGCGGTAGGCCGTGGGTGATCTCCAAGGCGGTGGTGATCAGTGATTGGGCGCGGGTGGTGATGGCGGCGAGCAGGCCGTGCGCGTGCGGGCCCGTGGTCTCCGCGACCTCGCGCAGCGTGCGCAGGTCGCTGTCGAGGCGGTGCAGCAGGGCTGAGAGCTCGGTGCTGGGGGTGCGCAGTGCGGTGGCGATCTCGTCGAGGCTGACGCCGTGGGATTCGAGTTGGCGGATGGTGTTCACGCGCTCGACCGCGGCGGGATCGTAGAGCCTGAAGTTGCCGGGGCTGCGTCCGGCGGGTTCGAGGAGTCCGAGGTTGGTGTAGTAGTCGATGGTGCGGGTGCTGACTCCGGCTTGGGTGGCGAGTTCGCCGATGCGCAGCAGTGTGTCGGCCACGGGCAGCCTCCTCGCGCGTCGCCTGGGGTGTGTCGGCCGTCCTCAACCATACAGTGCCGCGTGCTAGTGTCGGATTTGTGTGTATTGACGCCGATGGGTGTAGTACCCGGCCGGGGCGAGCCCGGCTGATCAGGTCCACCCGCGCCTCCGCCGTGTCCGATCCTGCCCGCTTTGGCGGGTGTTCGCGGTGTTGATCGCCGCCGGGTTCGTGGTCACCCTGGTGCTGACTGCGGCGACCGGGTATTTCGTGGCCCAGGAGTTCGCCTACATGGCGGTCGATCGGGGCAGGTTGCGGCAGTTGGCCGAGACCGGTGACAAGCCCGCGGAGCGGGCGTTGCAAGTGACGCAGAAGCTGTCGTTCATGCTCTCGGGCGCCCAGTTCGGGATCACGGTGACCGCGCTACTCGTCGGCTATGTCGCCGAGCCGTTGCTGGGTACGGGGTTGGCCGATCTGCTCGGGCTCACCGGTCTCAACCGGGCCGCCGCGTTATCGCTGTCGCTGACCGTGTCGCTGGTCTTCGCCACCGTGGTGCAGATGGTGTTGGGCGAGTTGTTGCCGAAGAACCTGGCCATCGCCAAACCGGTGCCGCTCGCCCGGGCGTTGAGCGGGTCGACGTTGGTGTACCTGAAGGTCGCGGGGCCGTTGATCCGGTTGTTCGACGCGGCGGCGAACCGGTTGCTGCGCGCGGTCGGGATCGAGCCGGTGGAGGAGCTGCCGCAGGGCGCGACCCCGGAGGACCTGGAGCGCATCTTCGGCCAGGCCGGAGCCCAAGGGCACTTGGACCCGGAGATGACCCAGCTGCTGGACCGCGGTCTGGACTTTCGTGGGCTGGTCGCCGAGCAGGCGATGACCCCGCGGGTCGCGGTGCGCACCATCCACGCCGACGAACCCGCGTCCCGGGTGGTGGAGTTGCTCGACACCGGGTTCTCCCGGTTCCCAGTGGTCCGCACCGACTTGGACGACCTGGTCGGGGTGGTCGGTTTGGCCGAGGTCCTGACTGTCGAGCCCGAACAGCGCCCGCACACCCCGGTCGGGCGGATCGCCACCCCGGCGGTGATGGTCCCGGCGACGTTGCCACTGCCCGCGGTGCTGGAGCGCTTGCGCGCTGAGCACCGGCAGCTGGCGTGCGTGGTCGACGAGTTCGGCGGGTTCGCCGGGGTAGTGACGTTGGAGGACCTGGCCGAGGAGTTGGTCGGGGAGATCCACGACGAGGACGACCCGATCCAGGCCGTCATCGAACGCCGCGGTGAGGGGGCCTGGCTGGTCCCCGGTCGTGCCCGGGTGGACGAGATCGCCGACGCGACCGGGATCGCCCTGCCCGAACACGAGGACTACGACACCGTCTCCGGGCTGGTGTTGCTGCACCTCGGGCGTGTCCCGCAGGTCGGTGATGAGATCGAGCTGCTCATAACGACTCCCACGCATGAGGATGAGCCCTCGCCGCCGAGGCTGGTGAACGTGCGGGTCATGACCATCGCCCGACATGTCCCCGCGACCGTGCTGGTTTGCGCCGCACCTGACGGCGCCCAGGAGGCTGGTCGATGAGCATCGGATGGTCTTTGATCGCCTCGTTGGTGTTGTTGGTGGGCAACGCGTTCTTTGTCGCCGCCGAGTTCGCGCTGATCTCGGCGAAACGCCACCGGCTCGAAGCGTTGGCCGCGCAGGGCAGCCGCGCCGCCCGCGCCGCCGTCGCCGGGACCCGGGAACTGTCCCTGATGCTCGCCGGTGCCCAACTCGGCATCACGCTGTGCACCTTGGGTTTGGGTGCGCTGGCCGAGCCTGCGGTCGCCGCCCTGCTCGACATCCCATTACTCGCGCTCGGCCTGCCTCCTGGCGCATCCCACGCGATCGCCTTCGGGATCAGCCTGGCCCTGGTGGTCTTCCTGCACATGGTCGTCGGGGAGATGGCCCCGAAGTCCTGGGCGATCTCACACCCGGAACGCTCGGCGCTGCTGCTGGCGCTGCCGTTCCGCGGGTTCGCCCACCTGGTGCGCTGGGTGCTGGCCGGGCTCAACGGGGTGACCAACGCGCTGCTGCGCGCGGTCAAGGTCACCCCGCAGGACGAACTCGCCCAAGCCCACCGCCCCGACGACCTGCGGATGCTGGTGCGCCAGTCCGGCGAGCACGGCCTCATCGCCGAAGGCCAGCAACGCCTGCTCACCCGCATGCTGGCCGTGCAGAACACCCGGGTGGAGCAGGTGATGGTGCCCCTTGACGAGACCGTCACCGTCGCCGAGGACATCACTGCCCGGGCGATCGAGCGCCAGAGTCTGTCGACCGGCCGGTCCCGCTTTCCGGTGACCGACCACAGTGGACGATTCCTCGGGCTGGTGCACATCCGGGAAGCCATGCGGGCGACCGCCACCGGCGACGATCCAAGCGCGAGGGCGTTGATGGGCGAGGCGGTCACGCTCTCAGCGGACATGCCGGTCGCCACGGCCGTCACCGCGATGCGCGAGCGCCGCGCTCAGCTTGCCCTCGTCGCCGCGGGCACCGGAGGTGCTGTGGTGGGCATCGCCACCATGGAAGACCTCCTGGAGGAACTCATCGGCGAGTTCGACGACGAGACCGACACCCCCAGCTGAGCCCCTGACCTCACCCCCGCACCGACCGGTGCGGGGTTTGTTCACCCATTTCAGGAGGAAATGCCGATGTTCAAACGGATGCTCAGTGCCTTCGGTGTCGGAGGACCATCCGTGGACACCGTTCTCGACTCACCCCACGCCGTGCCGGGGCAGGTGATCACCGGGCAGGTCCGCATCCAGGGCGGCAGCGCCGACGCCGAGATCGGCCAGGTCGTACTCACCCTGGTCACCGCCGTGAAAACCCCGCACGGACACAACCCGCACACCGAGTTCCACCGGCTCGTCGTCGACCAGAACGTCCGGGTCACCGCGGGCCAAGCACTGAACCTGCCGTTCCGGCTGCCGCTGTCCTTCGAGAGCCCGATCACCGCGGTCGGGAACAACCCGCTGCCCGGAGTCACCGTCGGCGTCCGCACCGACCTCGTCATCGCCGGGGCCCCGGACAAGGGCGACCTCGACCCCGTCCTCGTCCACCCCCTGCCCTCCCAAGACCGCGTCCTCGACGCGTTCGGCGAACTCGGCTTCCAGTTCCGCAAAGCCGACGTCGAAGCCGGACACCTGCACGGCGTCCGCCAGGAACTGCCGTTCTTCCAGGAAGTCGAGTTCTTCCCACCCGCCCAGTTCGCCCACACCGTCAACGAGGTCGAACTGACCTTCGTCGCCGACCCGACCCACCTGCACGTCATCCTCGAAGCCGACAAGCGCGCGGGCGGATTCCACGGCGGCGGCGACACCTTCGGCCGCTTCCACGTCTCCCACCAGGAAGCCGCGGACACCAACTGGGCCGACGCCATCGGCGGCTGGCTGCAGCAGATCACCGACCGGCGACCCGCCCACAACGCCTTCGACGGCCACAACCCTGCCTTCGGGCAACACGGCCAGCACGGCTATGGGCAGCAGCGGCGCGGCCCCGGCATGGGCGCGGCCATCGGCGGCGCCGCCGCGGGTCTCGTCGGCGGCATGATCATCGGTGACATGATCGGCGACGCCTTCGAAGGCGGAGACGACGGCGCCGGCGGGGAATAGCCGCGCGGCCAAACGAGAGCACCAACGCCTTCACGGCGACAAGAGCGTCAAACCTACGTGTGGGTTCGAGTTTCGCCGTCGAACCCACACGCGGGGCCCTCGATGAACAGCGCGAACCGCCGGTTTGACGCTCGATGGCTCCGAACGAGTGAAGGTTGGGCGCAGTCCCAGCCGTCGTTGCGGACCAGGTGCTGCTGCACCCGAGACCACAGGCAGCGTCGAAGGACTGTCTGGCGCATCTCGCCAAGTCATCCAAAGTCTCAAGCTGAGCTAAACAGACGCGCCAACACGATCCACAATCGGATGGGCAACTGGCCGTGCCATTCGCTATTCGGCCAGTCGATCTTTGGAGTCGACGCCTCGGACCAAAAGGAAACTCGTGCCCGGCTCGGGCTCGAACCGAGCTTCACACTCGGCGTTCTGCATGGCGACTATGGCGATCAGTTCTGCCCGGTTCACCAACACTGTCTTGGGGGAACGCATCGCCAATCCTGGGACCGCGTAGTCTCGTCCGAACAGGGTAAGAGGGTAGTCACCGTGGGAGATCGTAATACCCGCCGCGATCTCCGGAATTTTACTCAGGAAGCTGCCAAGGTGACCGGCGCGGACTGTCGCCGTCAACGCCTGGAAACGCAGCGGCGCCGGTCGACCGGCGAGCGCGTCGGCGATGGTAAGCAACTCCTCATACTCGCTGGGCGATGGTGGTCCCGCGATCGGGATAAGCGTGCCGAGATGACTCTGCAAGACAGTGAGTGCGTCAAGGAACCGGTGGAGCGCAACTAGGACTTCGGACGGTTCTCGATCGATGCTGAAGCTGGCACGCGTGCGACAGAACAGATGCATCGTTTCGCGATCGCTGCCTTCGACGTTGACGGCAGGATCAGTGAGAAGCGCGTCTGTTCACCCGGCTGGGGTGGGATCGGGCACCTCGGTCGATATCAGGGTGACTAACGCGCACGCGGTGGTGTTCTGGCGCGTCGCCACAAGGCGTGTCGATCGTCTCGGCGCGCGCGTCGATGACGGTGTCCGCTCAGGTGCGGCAATGCTGTGTTTCGCACCGCGCGAGCAGGTTCTGCCTGCGACCATCGACGTCGCTCAGGCGCGCTCCGCTCTTACATCTCGATTCGCCCGTGATCGGGACGTGAGTCCGCCGAGCGGACCGCTCTAGCTGCGTAGACCGAGCCCCTCGTCCGACCGCCGCTCGAAGGCGGGCCAGCGGCCGCTCGGGTGAGATGTGGGCGTGCACCGCAGCGACAAAATGCCTTTTGTGGATGACGCTCGCGCGAGTCACGTGGTCCTTTATGGACAACGGACGCTTCCGCAGGAGGCCCTTGCGTGGCGGCGTGAACACGTTGCGGTACGGGCAATATCCCGGAGTGGATCAAACCAATTCGTCTCTGCTACGCTGCAGTTGTGGCACACCGTGATGTTTTCCTCACGGGAGATTGCCCGGTTTTGCGTGTTAGGGACGCCCTCTCGGACACAGTCGTTAAACACACGGGGACGGGCCGTCACATAGACGGCCCTTTCTTTTTGCTCAAATCGCAGCTCAAGGCCCATCTCCGCGTAGATGTCCGGCAGACGCTCCGGTCGGGCCGTCTCGATCTTGGTTCCGACGTCTCCGAGCTTGTCCACCAACGCGCGAACCTCCGCCTCGCTGATCGTGGGTTCGGCGGGCGTGGCCGCCAACTCGGCCTGCGCGGCCTCTCGGTCCGCCTGAGCCTCGTTGATGGCCTCGACCAGCGCAGCCGGGTCCACACCAGCCGCAATGGCCGCCGTGTGCCGCTTCAGGCGCGTCTTAGCGTCTGCCAACCGCTGCTTGGCGCTCTCGTGCTTCCCCGTCTCCACCGTCGCGTCCTGGGAGCCGATCAGCTCCGCCACCGTGCCCTCGACGTTGTCCCGACTGAACCGAGTCCCCAACCATTTGTTGAGCGCGGGCACGACGTGATCCTCACGAAGATTGACCGTCTTCGGATGGTCGGCCAGCGCCGCCGATCCGGGTGTGAGAGTTCGAGCAATGCAGCGGTAGTAAACGCCGTTTCGAATTCCCTCTGCCTGCATCTTCCGCAGACACACGCCACACCTCATCAAACCGCGGAGCAAATACGGGCGCTTACCGCCTGTGCGCGTCCGCTCCAATTTCGCGATCCCCCTCATCCCGCCCGACCCCCGCGATCGACGGATCAACTGCGCCTGTGTGAAGACCTCGACCGAAACGATCTCCGGGTGCGCCTGCTCTCGGGACCGAACAATCCGCTCCGGAGCCGAGCGGCGGAAGCGGACTACGTGCCCCGCCGCCACGTCGTCCGGGTTCACCAACGTCTCATGCTTGACCCACCGGCCGAACACCGCATAGCCCGTATAGCGCGGGTTCTCCAAGATCGCGCGAATCGTGCTCCCTTGCCAACCGTCCGCCAGTCGATGCCGATTCTGATCCGGCCGCCGCGCCGATGGGCATGGAATCCCGTCCCGATTGAGCCCCGCCGCGATCGCCCGATCACCAGCTCCATCCAGATATTCGGAGAAGATCCGCCGAACCGCCTCGGCGGATGGCTCGTCAATCGCGAGCAGCCGCAGCCTGAATCCCTCCGCCGCCTTCCTCGGATTCGGATGCGGCCCGCCGTCAACGACCACGTAGCCGTACGGCGCGCGTCCGCCCTGGTGACGCCCCTCATTGATCACCTGCGCGTCCATGGCACCGCCGTGACGAGATGCGGTGGGCGCTGGGTGGCGGCCAAGTACTGCGAGATGGCGCCGTAGGACTGGCCGAACATCCCCACCCGGCCATTGGACTTCGGTAGCGACGCGGCCCATTCGACGGCGTCGTACCCGTCTTGTGCCTCGTAGACGAACGGGTGCCACACCCCCTCGGAACCATGGCGGCCGCGAGTGTCCTGGACGACGACGAGGTACCCGTGGGAGGCGAAGTAGTGCGCCTCGTTGAAAGCTTCGGCAAGGTCGTTCTGGGTCCGGCCGTACGGCGTCCTGCGCAGCAGCGTGGGGAGTGCATCCTCGCCGTGTGGTTGGTAGATGTCGGCGTAGAGCCGCTTGCCGTCCCGGGTCAGCATGACCGCGCCACGCTCGACGGTGACGGTGAAGGGTCCGCCTTGGTCTTCGAGAGGCACAGTCTTTCCCGTCTCTCAGGTGGTTGTTGCTGGAGGGGCTCGGGTCACGCCTGCGACGTGGCGCTCCAGAGGTAGCCGTCGCCAAGGCGTCCCACCGTGCGGTCGCGCAACTCGGCGGAGAAGGCCAGCACCCCGTCCAGCGGGCGGTGGTGAATGGCGACGCGCGAGATCAGCCCGGCGTCGTCCCGCTCGAGCACGGTCACGCCTTCGAGCGAGACTCCTGAGCGGGTCCTGGCGTGCCACTCCAGGAAGGTCAACCGACCGTCTTTCGCCTCGTGCACGAACTCGAGCTGCTCGTAGATCTGGCTGGCCTCGCCCATCAGGTATGCCACGTCGTCGCGTCCGGTCACCGGTCGACGCAGCGCGGATGCGTGGAGGGCGACGTCAGGTGCGAGGGTGGCGGCGAACGCGTCGCTCTGCTTTGCGGCGAACGCCCCGGTCCACCCGTCTTCGGTGACGGTGGCGTCGGCGCGCGCGGCGGCCACGGCGCGGAGGAAGGACACCAGCTCCGCGGCCACGGTGCCCGGTGCCTCGACGTGCGGCCAGTGGCCCGCGCCGGGAATGCTGTGCTGGACCGCGTCGCCGAATCGCGCCTCGATCAGCCCGAGGATGTCCTTGTTGACGAAGGGGTCTTCCCCGCCGGAGAGCACCATGGTGGGGATCCTCGGGGGCGCCTGACCAGCGGCCGGGGCGTCGCCGGTCGTCCAGGCGTCGAACCAGCCCTCCACGCGACCCTTCGGCACGTCGACCCCGATCCGGACCAGGCGCTTGATCGCGTCGTCGTCGAGGGCGGCCGACAACTGGCTGCGCAGGGCTCGCTGGATCTCGGTGCTGCCGGCGCAGCCACGCAGTGGCCCGGCCACCTCGTCCGGCAGTGCCAGTCCTTGCAGCGGGATGGGCGTCAGGAGCACCAAGCCGGCTACGGCGTCGCCGATGTCGCGCGCGGCGAGTTCGGCGACTTGTGCGCCCATGCTGTGGCCGACAAGCACGACCCCCTCGACGTCCTCGGCCGCCAGCGCGGCCGCGGTCACCTCGGTGACGCGGTCGGCGAACGTGTCGAGGGTCAGCTCCCCCGTGTGTCGGGCAATCTCCGGGGCGATCGTGCGGATCCCCTCACCTTGCAGGGCCTCAGCGACATCTCGCCAGACCGTGGGGTCGTCGAGGTATCCGTGGATCAGGACGACAAGGGGGTTGCGCGGCTGTTCAATGGACACGGGAGCCTCCTCAAGGTGACTCAACCGTACGCCGATTGCTTATGTCACACAAGAGCTGTGGGGAGGTTCCGAAAGATCACTCCCGGTCGACGTCGACGCCCGGATGAGGCCTTTACCGCGTACGCGCCTGCCTGCCCACCGCCTGCTCGGCGGCCTGACGGCGACGCTCCCGCGAGGCGCGGAGGTTGGCCACGTTCCCGCAAGTGCGCACGTCGTGCCAGACGCCGCTGTTGTTGCGGGAGCGGTCGTAGAACGCGCCGCGACAGCGCTCGTTCTTACAGGTCTTCAGGCGCGCCCAGACCCCGGCGTCCTGGGCTCGCCGCATCTCCAGTGCCACCGGCCCGAGTAGCATCCTCCACCCGCGGCCCTTGGGTTTGAAGTGCACGATGCCGTCCAGGCCGAAGCCTGCCTCCACGGCCACTTCAAGGTTCGCCAGGCCGGCCAGCGCGTCGCCGTCGCCACCGCCCGCCGAGCCTCCCGTGCCGAAGTCGCGAGAGCACAGGGATTCGAGCAGTCCGGCACGCGCCCGACGCAGCACGGCCAGGTCGCGCTCGGAAAGCGTGTCCAGATCGACCTCATCGAGGACGGGCGCGCCCCATTGGCTTGCCCAGGTGGCCAGTGCCGAACCAATCC
Organism: Actinokineospora alba; assembly: GCF_004362515.1. Taxonomy (NCBI): domain Bacteria; kingdom Bacillati; phylum Actinomycetota; class Actinomycetes; order Pseudonocardiales; family Pseudonocardiaceae; genus Actinokineospora; species Actinokineospora alba. The sequence continues at coordinate 5,585,277 of NZ_SNXU01000001.1, forward strand.
ACTCGGTTGCCAACGCCCGATCCGCGAGCAGGTCGGGCTTGCGCGGCCAATCGGCGGACGCCGTGTTGAGGAAGTCGTGCACGAGCGCGAGCCCATCGGGCGCGACGTCGAGGCCGTATCGCGATGTCGCTGTCCAAGTCATACGACCAGCGTACGGGGATGACACTAGCTATTCCAGTTCGCCTATGTTCATGTCGATGATGGCGCCTTCTCGAGCGGCGCCTCTTCGCGACTCTCGTCGAGCCGGGACTCGCGCAGTTTGAACTTCTGGATCTTCCCTGTCGCGGTCTTCGGCAGGGCGCCGAAAACAACGCGCCGAGGCGCCTTGAACCGGGCGATGCGCTGCTTGACATGCTCGACGAGCTCCGACTCCGTGGCGGACGCACCAGGTCGCAGTTCGACGTACGCGACGACCGCCTCGCCCCATTCCGGATCCGGCAGGCCGACGACAGCCGACTCGAGGACGGCTGGGTGCGCGTCCAGGACCTGCTCCACCTCGATCGAGGTGATGTTCTCGCCACCGGAGATGATGACGTCCTTCGCGCGGTCGCGGATCTCGACGTACCCGTCGGGGTGCAGCACCCCGAGATCGCCGGTCCGGAACCATCCTTCGTCGGTCGCGGCGGCGGTGGCGGCCGGGTCGTTGTAGTAGCCGAGCATCACGTTGTTGCCGCGCAGCTGGATCTCGCCGATGGTCGTCCCGTCAGCGGGCACGTCGCGGCCGGACGCGCGGACACGCAAGGGCCGGCTGACCACATTGGCCACGCCCTGGCGGGCCTTGAGGCGGGCCCGTTCCTCCTCGGGAAGGCGGTCCCACTCCGGACGCCAGTCGCACACGGCGGCCGGCCCATAGGTCTCGGTGAGTCCGTAGACGTGGACCACCTCGATGCCCAGGGCGCCCAGGGCGCGGAGGAGCGCCGGGGAGGGCGGCGCCCCTCCGGTGGCGACGGTCACCGGCTGCTCGAGCCGTGCGGCCCCGGGGAAGGCGGCCAGTCGAGTGAGCACGGTGGGGGCCGCGCACAGATGGGTGACCCCGCCGCGCAGTGCGTCCCAGATCGCGTCGGGGTCGGGGCGGTCCAAGACGACGTGACGCCCGCCGGCGGCCGTGACGGACCACGGGAGCGTCCATCCGTTGCAGTGGAACATAGGCAGTGTCCAGAGGAACCTCGACCGAGCGGTGAGTCCCAGGTGCGAGACCATCGCCAGCGCCTGCAGATAGGCGCCCCGGTGGGAGCACATGACGCCTTTGGGTCGCCCGGTGGTGCCGCTCGTGTAATTGAGCGCCATCATCGCCATCTCGTCGGCGACCTCCTGACGCAAGGGCGCCGCGGCGGCGACCAGCCGTTCGTACTCGGTGTCGGGATCACCGGACAACAACAGTCTGGGTGGCGAAGTCAGGCCGCGGATCGCCTCTTCGGCGACGACGCGCAGCGACTGGTCGACGATGAGCACACTGGTCCCGGCGTGCTCGAGGATGTAGCGCAGTTCCGAGGCGCTCAGCCGGGTGTTGAGTGCGTTGAGCACACCACCTGCCCACGGAACGGCGAAGTGCGCCTCGAGCGCGGCCACCGAGTTGGGGGCCAGCACCGAGACCCTGCCTCCCGGCTCGAGGCCCAAGTCGGCGAACAGGCCTGCGGCCTGACCGGCCCGCCTCGCGAGCTCGCGGTAGATCAGCGTGGTCCCCGATGCCTCGACCGCGATCCGGTCTCCGTGGACGCTTGCCGACCGGGCCAGGAAGTCGGCAGGCGCGAGGGGGGTCGCGGCAAATGGAAGTGTGTCACTCATGACATATACGTACATCATATGCCTACGTCAGTCCAGTGGCGATCCGAGATTCCCGCCAAATCTCGTCGACATAAGCAAAGAGCTTTTGATACTGTCGGGTGTCGATGAGTCGCGGCGGTTCATCACTTGCCCGGCTCTGGCCGTGCTCGTCCGCACCCCACTGGGCGCCCGCCCGCTAAGGAGCCAGTCATGCCGCACCTGCACTACTCGATCGAGGACTCGGTGGCGGAGTTCGTCGTGGACAACCCGCCGCAGAACCGCATCGGTGACCAGTTCTGCGAGGAGCTGGTCGCGGCCATCGATCAGGCACATGTCGACGGAGCCCGGGCCATCCTGCTTCGATCCACCGGCGAGAACTTCAGCTACGGCGGCGACATCACACCGTGGCCGGGCATGGAAATCGCTGAGCTCCGAGGGAAGTTCGAGGGGTACATCTCCGCGTTCAACAGGCTCGAGCGGGTCTCCATGCCGGTGGTCTCCGCCGTGCGCGGGCTGTGCTCGGGCGGCGGCTTCGAACTGGCCCTGCGCACAGACATCATCTTCGCGGGCGAATCGGCGCGCTTCGCGCACTCGGAGCAGACGATCGGAATCGTCACCCTGCTCGGTGGCGTGTACCGCTTGGCCGCACGAGCCGGGCGCGCCCGCGCGCTGGAGTGGGCGATGACCTCCGAGCAGGTGAGCGCCGCACGCATGGCGGAGGTAGGCGTGGTGAACCATGTGGTGCCCGACGGCGAGGTGGAGGCGCGAGCACGGGAGCTCGCCGTTCGACTCGCCGCGGGGCCGACTCGTGCCCATGCCGCGCACAAGGCGCTGCTGCGCGCCTGGGAGTCGCTCGGCGCGCTGGGAACCGACGACGCGATGTTCGACATCGCGATGCCGTTGTTCGAGACCGAGGACGTGCGCAAGGTCCTGCCTGCCGCGGTCGAGGCCTACGTGTCGGGCGCACCTCGCCCCAAGTTCGACTTTCAGGGCCGCTGAGACGAAGCCGCCGACGCCGGGCCCGTCGATCGACCGCACCGTCGAATGACGACCGCACAGTCGAAAGGACCCGGCGTCCCCGTGCGTGCCGAGCCCGGGACCGCCCATGCGCGATGAGCCGCGCTCGGGACGGGCGGCGGGTGGTCGATCATCGGGCGGTCGTGGCGATGACGTCGAAGCCACCACCGAAGAAGCTCGGCGTGACGCACTGGTCGTCCGGCCTGCTCGCCAGCCGGGCTCGGGGTAGGGAACGCACCGATGGCCCGCTTGTGGCGGGCCATCGGGGTGCAGCCATGGCGGCGCGCTCTGATCCGTTCGCGCGGCCGAGTTGCCCGGCCCTCACCCCAGTGAGGTGAAGTCCGGGCAGCCCTCTCGTTGAGCAGGAATGCCCTAGGCGAGCGGGAGCGGGGAAGATCGCGTACAGGTCGCGTTTGGTCGGTGGCGCGTACTAACGCGACACTAGGAATCCCACTCGGGAAACAGCGTGACGGCGGCACCCCACAAGGCCCCCGGGTTGATGCGGTCCGGGTGCCGGGCGAGCATCCCGTCGTAGAACGCGTTAGCATCCGATGCGATGTCCATCAGCTCACGTGCGTCCTCGAGGTAGCGCCGCGTCTGCTCGATCTGGATCGGGTCGTCCGACGCCTCGGGTGCCTTGTGTCCGGCGATCACGGCTCGCGGCGCGAGGTCCGCGGCGAACTCGAGCGCGGCGAGCCACGACGTGATGCCCGGTATACCCCCGGACTCCGTGAGGTAGGGATGCACGCCGTTGTACACAACGTCCCCAGCGACCAGGAGCCCGATGTCGGGCACGTGCAGCATCGTCGTGTCATCGGTGTCGGTGTGGCCCACTTCGAGGGGAAGCAGCCGGGTGCCCTCAAGCTCGAAACCCTCGGGCCCGACCACCTGGACGTCGAGTTCCCCCGTCGGGAGAAGACCCGGGAAGATCTTGTCCCAGAAGCCGGCCCGGAACTCCGGCGAACCCTGGCTCTTCATCATTCGCTGGGTGGCCTCGGTCGCGTACACGGTCGCCTCGGGGAACCGCTCGACGAGGGGAACCGCCCCCAGCCAGTGGTCGGCGTGCCCGTGCGTGATGTAGATGCCTTCAAGCTCGCGGCCGCTCGATCGCACCCATTCCAGCACGGCGTGAGCCTGCGCCGTCGTCATCGGCGGATCGACGAGAACCGCGCTCCGGCTGCCCTTGATCAGGGTGCTCGCGATCGGCGACCACATCCGCGTACTGCCGTCGGGCAGGGGGCCACGGCCCGACTGGGGGATCTGCGGCTCGACGTGGACCTCGTAGTGCGGCTCGTACTTCATCGTGCGTCTCCTCCTGCGGGTGGCATGGTCAGCTGGAGCCACGAGTTGGCCCCCTGGAAGGCTGATCTCGCCTGACGGAACGCATTCAGATCGTGTCCAAGATCGGGGATGAGGATCGAGCTGAGCGATGGGGCGTCAGGGAAGTAGGGGCGTTCCTGCTCGACGACGCGCGCGTCGGTGGAACACTCGGTTCCCAGGTCCACAGGGAAGGGGACTGACTGCAGAAGATGCCGTCCAGCGTCCCGTTCAGGAGAAGCACGGGCACGTCGATCTTGAGGCGGGTCCGCAGGACCAGCGGGAGGTTGTCGATCTCCTCGAGCGTGTACGTGCCCTTGGTCGCTTCGTCGCGCTCGATGATGCGCGAGTCGACATCCGTGCCCGGCGAATAGAAGAGACTTCGATGTGTGCCGGGTCGAGGTGTCTGGTAGCCGGGATCGAGCAGGGTCCCGGCGAACTGCGCATCGAGAACCGCGGGGTACGAGCTCGCGGCGATGTTGAGCGCGGCGTCGACATTCATCTTGTGACTGAAGCCGGTGAGGATCACGGCATCGACGTCCCGGAAGCGCGACGCCTCGATCATGCTGGTGATGCTGCCGCCCGAGTGACCCACCAGCGCGATCTCGGAGAACGCGACCCGGCGTCCGCCCGGCGCTGCGACGTCACCCGCGCGCAGAGCCTGCACGACGTTGTGGAGAGCGGTCGAGTTGGACGTGATGTCAACGAAAGTGCTCAGCGGGTGGCTGCTGCGACCGCTGCCGAGCCGGTCGATCGCCACCGTCGCGTACCCGGCGCGGATGGCGTGGTACTCCCACGAATAGGTATTGACGTCAGGGTCATCGGGGTCTGCGATGTTCCAGTAGCGGTGGTCGTAGGTGATCCCGTGGACAAGCACCTGAACGCCCCGCGGAACCCTTCCCGCCGGAAGGCACAGCTTCACCAGGAGGTACTGGCGGCTCACCTCCTGATCGAACGTCGGGCCGAGGTCGCTCCCAGGCGCGACCACAATGCCCGGCTGCAGGTCGACCGGGACACGGCTGGTCTCGCACACCCGGTCGTTGTCCGGAGCTGTGGAAGCCGCGACCACGGCGGGGTCGCTCGCCGGTCCAGCGTGCGCGGGCCCCCAGGCCGCCATGGGCGCCACGCAGAGAACCACCAGCGCACTCGACATCCACGTCAAACGGGACCGCCGCCCGTGCCCTCGCCTGTTCGTCATCGAACGCACCAGTCCATCACTTCTCGACGTCAAGGAAGACCGAACCGTACGCCTTTTGTATACGTCGCACAAGAGAGTCGAGGGGCTGCGCGAGAATTCCTGCCTGCAACCTTGACGACAGAGACAAACAGCGTACCGTTCAGTCCGGCGTGGTGCCGTTCACCAAGGTGGCCCCAGCGTCACCGAAGCCCGGCTTTCCACATCCGGGGCCGCAGCGTGCGCACCGCGATCGTCGTCGCATGACGGTCGCCGAGCACGCGTCATCAGGGAAATCGGACAGCACGACACCTCTGTGGTGTCGTGAAAGCACAGAGGAACGAGGGAAACGATGCGCTCGATCAAGCACCTCGCGGTTCATTCGATCACGCTCCTCGCGGCGTTCGTCGCGCTGAGCGGTGCACTCGCCGGGGCCGCTCAGGCCGAGCCGGGGACGCATAGCAAGCTCACGCCCGTCGGCGGCGGCAGCGGCGGCGGGGCAATCGGGATCTCGCCCACCGCACACGACGTCGTCGGCGCCGACACCTTCGACGGCCAGGGGACGGTCAACGTGCACGGCCTCGCGCCTGACACGGGCTACAAGATCCTGCGCTGGGTCGACCTCAACCCGGACGGTGTCTGCACGGGCACAACGGCTTTGTCACTTCCGGGCGACCCGACACTGACGACCTCGAACGGCGGTGCGGGCGCGCTGCACTTCCAGATCAGCCGCGGCGCGCCGTTCGTCGACGGAGTGCGCTACGACGTCATCGCGCGTGTCGTCGACCTCGCCGGCAACACCGTTCTCCAAAGCGATTGCCTCACTTCCAGGGTGAAGTAGCCGGGCACCGGCCGCTCGCCCATGCCGTGACGTGGGCGGAGCAGCTGGCGATCCGAGCCGGGGCTCGAGTGGCTCACTCGATTCTCAAGGGATCCGCAGCGACGGACGAGACGGTTTGCGCAGCGTTCGGCTTCGCCGCGCACCGCGTTGCGTCATCGGCTCGAACCGGGCACCAAAGAGGGCTTGCATGCCAAGATGGCCCCGCTACAGCACCTCGTCGACATGGACGGATCTCGCTCGGGGCATGACCGGCATGTGGCTCACCGCGTATGCGCCCGAGGCGGGTCGAGCGGCTGGTGTTGTGCTGCATCGCGGCCCCCTTACCGCCGCGGCATGGGCCGAGCGCGCCGCGACGGTGCACGCCCGCAGCACCAGGGCCGTCACCGCCGACTCCTTACGCCTGGATCGACGACGCCGGCAGCGGAGCCGGCCTCCGAGGGGCCTAGCCGGGACACCTGGCTTGCAGTCGCGCTCCCGGGTTCGACAGGAACAGGATCTTCAACTTCCTTGCCACGCCAGACAGCCAGCCGTATGCCTCCTCTCGAGACGAAGGACGGTCGGTGCCCACCTGGGCCCCTCGTGCCGGAGCGCCTTCTGGAGGAGCCAGCCGCCGGGTGTCCGCCATCGCGGCCTTCGGCCGACCTACCTTCGAATGGGAACCCCAACTGCGCACCCAACTGCGACTGTCGCTCGAACCCCGGCGCCCTACAACCCGTTCTACGGCAAGGCCGGGCGATCACCTGGATCGAGGAAATGGGCAGCGTTCCGGATCGCAGTGTTCCGGTGCACCTTCACCCGTGATCGCAGGTCGATCCAGGCCGACCGCCTGCACGTGCAGGTCGATGCATTTCTCAACGAATTTCAAAATGAGGGCGTCGAGGTGCCTCCGAACGCGAATGGCCGCACTTTGTGCAATCAGTGGGTAAATGAGCAGTGGACGCTGCTGTTCTGGAGCGCATCGGGTCGCTCACCGTTATCCGTCGCCAGAAGGGCGAGTCCACCGAGATCACCCTCACCCGTATCCAACGCAACCTTGCCCTGGCCACCGACCCGAACGTGTCGTTCACGCACGTCGACCTCGGCGACCTGGGCGGCTACACGGTCGCATCAACGGCCATTGCCGCACAGAGGCTGCACGCAGCCGTCCAAGACGCCCGGCACGCCAAGCGAATGTCGGACGAATGGGCCGATTGGCACGACGCCGTCGTGTCGCTGGCAGTGCCAGCTCAAGACGAGGTGAGCGGCCGGATGTTCATGTTCCTACCCATGGGCGACAAGACGCCGTCCCCGTTCGCGGGCCACCTCAATGCCCGTTCTTCACCAAGATCGACCGAGCCAACCTCGACCCTGAGCACCCGCTCAACGGCCTGCTCCTGGATGTTGCGGCCGAAACCGCGCTCGCCGCCGCCGAAGTTCTTCGGAAGACCGGGGACGACGATGCTGCGCGTCGCTGGGTCAGTGATCTGGTCTGTTGGGGACGATCCGCACTTGGACCGGCTCGTCCAGGCGGCGCCCGCTTCGAGGGCGATCCGTTGGAGGACAGACGATTGGTGCCGGTAGAGGCGACCTCCGAAACCGGCCGAGGATGGGCCTATCACCGACGCATACTGCTGGCCTGCCCAGGGCCAGAAGGTGCTAACGGCGGCCCGAGCCGCCCAGGTCGGTACTTGCCTGCGCCAGGTGACCACCTGCCAAGCAAGCGATACCAGCGATACCAGCAGAGCGAGCGCTGACACAACGAGAGCCATAGGCACAAGCTAGCAACCCTGATGTAGCCCGCTCCTCAACGTGGTGAGTCGTGCGAGAACCAATGCCAAGTCCGGCACACGAGGCAGAGGCGGCAAACTAAAACACCCCGCTTAGAGCTGGCCGCGCACTGGGGCCGAACGCCTACGACGCGTGCCCGGGGACAGCGCTCAGGTTGACGGGGTTCTGAGGCAGGATGGCGGCGTGATGCGCCGTCCCGAGTCCGCCAAAACCGCCAGCGCCGGGGTGACCCAGGTCCGCCAGGCCGTCGAACAGCACCTGGACTGGGTGTTCCGCGAGCAGCCGGTCGAGGACTACGGCATCGACGCTCACATTGAGGCCGTCGGCGACGGCAACGTGCTGGGAAGGCTCCTGGCCTTGCAGATCAAGAGTGGCTCGAGCTACTTTCGCTCGCCCACCGATGGGGGTTGGTGGTTCCGTGCGGACAGCGACCACTTCGCATACTGGTTGGAGTACTCGCTGCCCGTCGCCGTAGTGCTGGTCGATCTGACCTCCAGACTTTGCTATTGGCAGTTGGTCACGAGGTCTGCGATCGAACGGACCCAAGGACGCACCTGGAAGCTTTACGTGCCGCGCCACCACGTCCTCGACAGTTCCGCCGTGGAACCACTTCTGGCCGCAGCCGAAGCGGGTGCCCTGAGCAGGCTCGACCGTCAGCCCGTGACCGCCCCGGTGAAAGGACTAACTGCGAACGCTCTCGAAGTCCACGCCGCCCTCCCCGGCACCGGCGCCTACGCCGAAGCGCCGCCGCACTACCTCGTCCGTACACACGATCATCAGCTCGATGAGCAGGTCCGGGAAGCCCTCGGTCCGCACGCCCGCTCAGGCATAGCGGTGCTGGTTGGGCCATCCGCTTCAGGCAAGACACGGGCCTTGTACGAGGCCCTGCACCGGCGGGTCGACGGAATGAGCCTGGCCGCGGCTGGGTGGCGAATATGGCCAGCAGTGAACCCTCTGCCCCCACGGCGGTTTCTGGACGAGTTGCCGCACGTCGGACCCAAGACGGTGGTGTGGCTGAACGAGGCCCAGCGGTACATGGTGGATCCAGAGGCCGATACCCGCGCCGAGATCGCCAACGGCCTGCGTGAACTGCTCGGCGACCAGACCCGCGGCCCCGTCCTAGTCTGGGGAACGTTGTGGCGCGAGTACTGGAACCAGCTCACCAGAAAACCGGCCGACTTGGAACCAGACGATTTCGTCGTCGCCCGTCGCCTCTTAGACGGCGCCCACATCCGCGTTCCAGACCGCTTTACCCCTTCCGACCTCGCCGCCGCACGACAGTCAGATGACAAACGTCTCGCCGAGGCCGCCACCCATTCCACAGGCGTCGGCGTCACCCAGTACCTCGCAGGAGCCGTAGATCTTGTTGAACGCCTCGACACTGCCACCGCGGCCGAACGCGCCATAATTCACGCCGCAATGGACGCTCGCCGCCTCGGCCACGACGAGATCGTCTCCGAGATCTTCCTACGAAACGCCGCCCGCTGCTACCTCACCGAAACCGATAGGCCCCCTGCCGACAGTCCCACCTGGTTCGATACTGCAGTCGCGGATCTGCTCCGATCCGGCAAGGCGAGCGGTCCCATACTCCATCAGGAGACAGGCGGCTACCGGCTTGACGACGTCCTCGACCACAAGGGCAGGCTACTTCGCCGTTCCGAGTTCCCTCCCGCAAAATTCTGGTCGGCGGTCGCCGAGAGCAACGTCCCAGCCGACAGCCGCCTCCGTATGGCGGACAGCGCCGTGTCCCGACTCCGATTGGGTATCGGACTCCGCCTCTACGAAGTGGCGGGCGGCAAGGTAGCTGGCCGGAGAATCACTGCTCTCGCCGCACATTGTGCGCGCCAAAAGGCTTTCGAGGCCGCAGAAGAACTCGTTTTCCGCGCAACCAACGCTGGCGAGACGATGGCTTTGCGTATGTGGGCGACATCGTGGGGACGGGAAGCGCTCTCTGACCAGCGTCAGATCGACTTGCTGTGGCAGGCCGTGGAACTCGGCGATCCCAAGGCGCTGGCTCCCTTGGCCTCAAGGCTCGAGCAGGCTGGAGACAAAGTAGGCGCGGAATCGGTCGCGCGGCGTGCCCTGAACTTGGGTTCACATGAAGGGTTCTCCGCTATCGTTGAATGGCGGGACCTCGATTATCCCGACGAGGCTGAACAGTTGATTTCCGCGCTCCCTCCAGGTGCGAGATCGGCGGTGTTGGCGGACTTGGTGAGTTTCAGAGAGAGTGTGGGCGATTTCGACCAAGCTGAGCAGCTAGCCCTGGCTGCAATGGAAGCAGGAGATGCCGAGGGGCTTATTACGCTCTTGGAGCTACGCGTTTCCAGCCAGGAGAAACAGGCCGAGGTGCGGCGCTTGCTGAACAGGCTCCGTCCCGATTTAGTGCGCGACCCATTGCGGTTAGCGTTGATCCACGCCCACTTGGGCAATCACGGAAAGGTGCGGTCGCTAGTGAAAAGGCGGCTCAGTGCCGAACGGGAGTTGCCCCTATTGTTCGGAGACCAGGACTACGAGCTCGACCTTCCGGCCTACACCCCGCTACTCCTAGACACACTGCACGGAATGGGCGAAACCGCGCTGGTCACAGAACTGCAAGAGCTCTGGCACCGCCAGAGGTTCTCGCCTCCGCAAGAGGAGGAACAACCAGAAGACGAGCAAGGCCCGAACGACCTGGAAGACCGGGCGGGAGACGCTTATGCCACGTTGGTGGAGTTTCATGCGACGCGCGGAGAGCTCCAGATGGCGGAAGAGTTCGCTGGGAATGCCGAAGCCCTGGGTGCCGATCACGGCTTGGTGTTCCTCATCCGAACGCTTCACGAGCGGGGCGAGCAGGCGCGGGCCGAGCAACTGGGGTTGCGGCTGGTCAACAACACCTCGGTAGGGCTGTGGGGTTTGACGGATGCAACCAACCCGGGGAGCCTCCTCGCCGAGATCCGAGGGAATAGCGATGTGGTGGTCCTAGGGCTTGAGGCGGACGGCACCACGGCTGCCCCTTGGTGGCTGCAGACGGCGGTGCCCGATGGCTCGTGGGCCGCGGGGCAGGGGTAATCCGTTGGGCAAGCCAAGAGCTAGATGCGGCGCCGGTCAGGATCGCTGCCGCCAGTTGGCCACCACGGGCGGGGTTTCGCCGCAGCCTCCTGAGCAGAGCCTGGGAGACTGCGGGCCGAGTCCAAGCACAGGCGTGTAGTTAGTGCGTAACTCGGTCCTCGGACACAACATCAACCTTCTGACCTGCGGGTTTCTTCACATGGTTTGTGACAGTTCCCTGTTTCGCCTGGTCTGTCGCGTGGGGGCTTAAATCCCTCTGGGATATGCGCACTACCTTCCCGCACGTTTGACGATCTTGCACCAAACAGCTGATGCGCTGTGCTCCCTGGAACGGGTCTTCGTGTTCCAAGACGCGGACAACCAGCCAGCCCGAGGACACGATCTGGCTGCCCTCCGCGGCGGTGACCGTCGTGGTGCCGGGTGCGTTGTCAACTCCGCGCGAGTTGGGGATCGCTCGGCTTGCGCGGTGTTGATCGCGTCGGCCATCGCGGTCCGCTCCACTCCCGCCGCGATGCGGCCTGGCTCTGGGACTTCCTCGCGCCGTCCACTCGCGCTGGGCTGGCGGCGGACCCGCTCACCCCCCAGCTGACGCGGGCCGTCCTACCCATGGTCCTGACGGCCGCCCGTCGGCGCCGCCACGTACCGTGGCGAGTGTGAGCATCCCCCTGAGCCGGCGGTTCGCCGACGCCGTTCCCGAGATGGCGATCCCCTGGGCGGCCGACGACGCGCCGTCGCCCCGGCTGCTCGTGCTCAACGACCTGCTCGCCGTCGACCTGGGGCTGGACCCGGACTGGCTGCGGAGCCCGGACGGGGTGCGGTTCCTCGTCGGCCGCCACGTCCCGGAGGGGGCGACGCCGGTCGCTCAGGCCTACGCGGGCCACCAGTTCGGCAACTACTCGCCCCGGCTCGGCGACGGGCGCGCGCTGCTGCTCGGTGAACTGGTCCACGCCGACGGCCTGCCCCGCGACCTGCACCTCAAGGGGTCCGGCCGCACCCCGTTCTCCCGGGGCGGGGACGGGTTCGCGGCGGTCGGGCCGATGCTGCGCGAGTATGTCGTCAGCGAGGCCATGCACGCCCTGGGCATCCCCACGACGCGGTCGCTCGCCGTCGTGGCGACCGGACGGGAGATCCGCCGCGAGACGGTGCTGCCCGGCGCGGTGCTCGCCAGGGTCGCCGGCAGCCACCTGCGGGTCGGCAGCTTCCAGTACGCGCGGGCCACCGACGACGTCGACTTGCTGCGTCGTCTCGCGGACCACGCGATCGCCCGGCACCACCCGGCCGCCGCCGACGCCGAGAACCCGTACCTAGCGCTGTTCGACGCGGTCGTCGCTGCTCAGTCGTCGCTGGTGGCGCGGTGGATGCTGGTCGGGTTCGTGCACGGCGTGATGAACACCGACAACGTCACGATCTCCGGCGAGACCATCGACTATGGGCCGTGCGCGTTCATGGAGGCGTACGACCCGGCCACCGTGTACAGCTCGATCGACCACGGCGGTCGCTACGCGTACGGCAACCAGCCGGGCATCACCGGATGGAACCTCGCGCGGCTCGCCGAGTCCCTGCTGCCGCTTTTTGCCGACGATGAGGACCGGGCGATCGCGCTGGCCGTCGACGCGCTCGGCGCGTTCCCCGGCCTGTACGAGAACGCGGTCACCGCCGGCACGCACGCGAAACTCGGCCTGCCCCAGGGCATCGACGCCGGCACGCTGGTCGAGGACCTGCGCACGATCCTGCGCGACAACCACGTCGACCACACCTCGTTCCACCGCCGCCTCGCCACCGGCGCCGCCCGTGACCTGGTGCTCGACCTCGCCGCGATCGACGGCTGGCTCGCGCGGTGGCGGGCGCTGTCGCCGGACACCGACGCGATGCGGCTGGTCAACCCGGCGTACGTGCCGCGCAACCACCTCGTCGAACAGGCGCTCGCCGCCGCCGTCGACGGCGACAACACCCCGCTGACGCGGCTGCTGGACGCGGTGACCGACCCGTTCACCGAGAGCGGGGACCGGGCCGAACTCGCCGAGCCTGCGCCGGCGGGTTCGGGCGCATACCGGACGTTCTGCGGTACCTGAGCCGCCATCCGGGCCGATCTTCCTGCCGAGTCGGCCGACCTGATCGCCCTCCCCGTCGCGCCCGCTCCTCGGCAGGCTGTGCTGTGGTCGGGCGACACGAAGGGGTTCAGGCGATGGAGATACCGCAGGACGCGCCGCGCTTGGACGGTGGGGCGCCTGGCGACGTGACCCCGGAGGCTCGGGTACGCGTTGTACCCCAAGGGGATCCCGACGCGGCGGCGCTGGAGGTGATCAAGCGCGTGGTGGTTGAACTGTCCACTTGGTACGGAGGCGCAAGTGACCGCACTTGCCCTGCAGTCACACCTGGCGATGATCCAGGGCAAACGTGCGGATCACGGCGCCGGCGGCCCAACTCGTGGGACCTCGCGATGATCCGCTACGTGGTCGGGGTCGAGCCGCTGGCGTCGGCGTCCGACGATGAGGTGGTCGGAGCTGGCCGGGCCGGTGATCCAGCGCTATCTGAACGGGTGAGTTGCCAGGCGCCACCGCGCCCGCTGTCGGCCCCCCGGCGGGCGCCGACAGACAACTCAGCGCACTCGGTCGGCTCCCCGCCTCGAGAGCGGGCAGCCGACCGAGTGAGGGGCGGCTACCGGCCGACCCTCCAGGTCTGCCAGCCGTTGCCGAGCCAGGTTGAGGCGCCCAGGGCTTGGCCGTTGCTCGGGTAGAGATACATGTCCCCGGAGCCGGAGATCAGGACGGCGTCCGCCTTGCCGTCGGCGGTGACGCCACGAACACTCCACTCGACATCGCCATCTCGACTCCTCCCGCCATGGCGAAACCGAGACCGACGCACACCGAGCGAACGACGCCCCGCAGCCACCGACCACCCGAACAGCCCCAAGCCAGGACAGACAGAAAGTCGAGCCAAGGCTTGGAGAGCTCGGCAGACGATCATCGACAAGCTCGGCCAATTCGCCGTCGCGGCGAAGTCCCTGGCCCGCCGGGAGGAGACCGTCCCCGCACTCAGCGGCGCGGGTGTCGCCGATGACTGACCCTGGTTTCGGTGTCAGCTGTTGCCTGTGAGTCGCAGCAGTTGGGCGCAGCCTTCGGCGAGGTCGTGGGTGGTGGTGAGCACCGTGCCGTCGGGTCGGACAACCGCCGCCCCTGCCCGCTGGAGCCAGTGGTGGAGGTCGTCGCCGGGGTGGGTCTCGATGAGGACGGCGTCCGCGGCTTCGAGGGCGGCGCGTTGGGTCGCGGTCGGAGTGGTTGTGGTGATGACCGCGAAACTGTGGGCGGCCACGTCGTCGAGTCGGCGGCCGTCGGGGAGGCAGGCGTTCGGGCAGAGAGTGCCCGCCAGGGCGCCGCGCAGCACGAGGCTGGAGCGGCGCAGGGTGGGGGTTTCGCTGCTGAGGACGCGGGCTTTGAGCCCGGGCAGGAGACGCAGCCGGGGCAGCACCAGGCGACGGAGGAAGTTGGCTGCCTCTCCGCCTTCGGTCATGGCATGGCCGACGAGTTTCGCCAGACGGATCATGGTGCGGGCATGGGGTGCTCGTTCGGCCTGGTAGGTGTCCAGTGTGGACTCCGGCAGGGCCCGCCGGAGAACACCGGCGAGTTTCCACGCGAGGTTGGCCGCGTCGCGCAGGCCGGCGCCCATGCCTTGGCCGATGAACGGGGGCGTGAGGTGGGCGGCGTCGCCGAGGAGGAACACCCGGCGGTCGCGCCAGCGGTCGGCGATGCGCGCTCGGAAGGTGTACTCGGCGCAGCGCACCAGTTCCAGGTCGTCTACCGGGATGTCCTTGGTCCACGGCTGGATCAGCGGGTGCAGCTTGATCAGCTCGCGGTAGTCCTCGGCGACCTCGTCGGGCGCGAGCCGGAACTCCCAGCGGTGGCGTCTTTTCCCGATCCGCATGTAGGTGGCGGCACGATCGCGGTCGCACACCTGGTGCACACCCTCCCACTGCCCGAGTTCGGCGTCGGTGGCCACGTCCACGACCAGCCACCGCTGGGCCAGACCCAGATCACGCATGGCGGCGCCGATCGACGCCCGCACCAAGCTGTTGGCACCGTCGCACCCGAGCACGTACTGGGCGTGGACCGACTCCGACGCGCCCGACGCGCGATCGGTGAACTCGACCCGCACCGAGTCGCTGTCCTGGACGACGGCCGTGACCTCGACGTCGCCGCGGAAGGTGACCGACGGGCGCCGGGCAAGGTTTTCGCGCAGGAGACGTTCCAGTTCCGGTTGGTCGAACATGTTGGCCTCGGGGAACCCATGTCTGCCCACGGTCGAACTGCGCCGGAACTCGGCGAGCACCCGCAGGTCGGAGTCGAGCAGCCGCAACCCATGGCAGGGCCAGGAGATGGCGGCGAACTCCTCCCCCAGCCCCATCCGGGCCAGGATGCGGTAGATCTCGTCGTCGAGGTGGACCGCCCGCGGTTGGGGGTAGACCGACTCCCACCGCTCAAGAACCAGGCACTCCACGCCCTGTTGACCGAGGAGCGCGGCCGCCGTCAGCCCGGTCGGTCCGGCACCGACGATCACCACCGGAATCATCACAGCGCGCCTGACAGGACAGTGGCGTAGCAGGCGACCAGCACGCCGCACACGACTGCGGGCGCGACCTCGCGCGCGCCGTCACCGCGCCGAAGGTGGACCGTGAGGGCGCCGCCGAGCAGGAGCAGCAGCCCGCAGGCGGCGGCGATGCCCAGCAGGGGAACGACTGGGCCGAGCGCGACACCGACGGCTCCGGCGACCTCCAGCGCGCCGACGGCCCGGTAGGCCGCCACCGAGAACCCGGCCTTGGCGGCCAACACGCGCATCGGCGCCAATGCCAGCAGCTTGGCAAGCCCGAGGCCGCCGAATGTCACGGCGATGATCGCCGCGATGACGATCATGGCCGTACCCGCACTGTGGAGCGCAGGGCATAGCGGCTCAGCACCGACTCCGCGCCGTGCCGGTCGACTTCTCCCGCGACGGTAACCATGGCGGTGATGGAGCCGTCCTCGATCACCGTGTCCACCGAAGCACCATTGAGCGCCTCGGCGAGTGCTCGGCGGGTGGCGTCGGCGCGCAACGCCAACTTGTACGGCTTGCCGACGTCGGTGACCGGGAGTGCGTCCAGCACCCAGACCGCTTTCGGCGCTGCCGCCCGCTCGGTGACCTGGTCATTCGCCCACTGGCACAACTCGTCCTCGGTGACCGCGGCGCCAGGCCGAAGGGTTACGTAGGCGACCGGGACCTCCCCCGCGTGCTCGTCCGGCTTGCCGACGGCGCTCGCCGCGGTGACCGCGGGGTGCGACAGCATGGCGTCCTCGACCATCGCCGGGTCGATGTTATGGCCGCCGCGGATGATCAGGTCTTTCGCGCGGCCCGCGAGGTGGATGAAGCCGTCCTCGTCGACGCGAGCGAGGTCGCCGGTGTTGAGCCAGCCTTCGGTGAGCGTGCCGAGTCCGTCCAGGGTGTGCCCGTGGTCGTCGCGGCCGGTGACGTAGCCGGGGAAGACCGTGGGTCCGCTGATCACCAGGACGCCGACTTCTCCTGCGGGCAGGTCCTGCCAGGTCCCGTCCTCGTGGACCCGGACAGCTTTCACCTGCTGATACGGCAGGCGCTGTCCTACCGCGCCGGGTCGTGGGGCGTCGGGAAAGCTGCGGGCGGTGGCGCAGGTGGCTTCCGTCAGGCCGTAGCCCTCGACCAGTGTTACCCCGGTGTGTGCCTGGAAGCCGTCGCGCACCGCCTCGGGCAATGGGGAGGCGCCGACCATCGCGTAGCGCAGGCCGGTGATGTCGGCGTCGACCGGCAGGTGGGTCAAGACGGCGTACACCGTGGGGACGGCGCTCATGGCGGTGACGCTGTAGTGCTCGACGATCTTCCAGAAGGTGCCGATCAACCCTGGGTCGCGGTAGCCAAGCGGCCCGGCCCACAGCACCTGCTGTCCGTTGAACAGCGGGGACAGCAGGGTGACCACCAATGCGTTGACGTGGAACAACGGCAGGGCGGCGAAGAGCACCGAGTCGGCGTCGAGCAGGGGGTTGGCGGCCAGCATCCACGCGTCGGCGACTTCGTTGGTGTGGGTGTGGGCGGCCAGTTTCGGCGCGCCCGTCGTGCCGCCGGTGTGGAAGAGCCCGGCGAGATCGGTGCTCGTGGGTGGCTTCCCGGCGAACTCCGTCGGGTCCTCCCCCGCGGCCAAGTCGTCCAGGAAGCGCGCGCCGTCGGGTAGCTCCGGCGTGTCCTCGGCATCGGTGGGTCGCAGCACGAGGAGGGTGTCAACCGGAAGCCGCCGTGCGGTGTCCCAAGTGGAGGGCGCGAGTTCGGGGCCGGCGGTGATCAGGATTCGGGCGCCGGAGCGGGCGAGCAGTTCGGTGAGGTGCTGTGGTGACAGGCTTCCGTTGAGCGGGGCGGCGATGCCCGCGAGCTGTGCCGCGAGCGTCGCCGGGACCAGTTCGGCGCAGTTGGGCGACATCAAGGCCACCGCGTCACCGCGCCGGACGCCGAGCCGGTGCAGCAGGTTGGCGTAGCGGTGCACGTCGGCGAGCAGTTCGGCGTAGGTCCGGCGCACCGGTTCGCGCCAGCGGGCGGCTTCGGGCAGGACGGTGATCGCCGTCCGGTCGGGCCACAGAGCGGCGGCTCGGGTGAGCAGTGCGTAGGTGGTCTCGGGCAGGCCGCGGTCGGCCATCGGGACGGATTCGATCGACGTCAGGTCCGCCGGGTCGGCGCAGGCGGGCCACAGCAGGTCCTCAGTGGACACGGTCATCGTGTCCACCTCACGACGGTGCGCTGGCGGCCCAGGTCGATCGCGCCGTCGTCGGTGCCGACCGTGGCCTCGATGAGGTCGCCGTCCTGGAGGTACTTGGGGTTGCGTGCCTGGCCTTTGAAGAACAGTTTCCACTTCGTGGCCGCGGGCAGCAGAGACGCGATGACCTCCACGGGCTTGGGCGGCGCGCTGAGTGCCGTGCCGACCGGGGTGCCGGTGAGCAGGAGATCGCCGGGATCGAGCCGCTGGAACCGGGTCAGCCCGCGCAGCGCTTCGACTGGTTGGTACAGCATGTCGGCGGCGGTCATGTCCTGCCGCGGCTCGCCGTTGACCCACAGGCGGAGTCGAAGGTCGGCGAATCGCTTGAGCTCGTCGGCCTCCAGGAGGACCAGCGCGGGCCCGACCGGGGTGAAGGTCGGATAGGACTTCGCCTCGTAGAACTGGGTTTTCGGCAGCTGCAGGTCACGGGCGGAGATGTCGTTGGTGATCACGACACCGGCGACGTAGTCGGCGAGCGTCTCGGGCGTGATCTCCGTGCCCACCGGCATCGGCGCGCCGAACACCAGCCCGATCTCCACTTCGTAGTCCAGCAGCCGAACGTGCTTGGGCCGGATGACGTCGTCGGAGGGGCCGCTGATCGAACCGGACGTCTTGCGGAAGAACGTCAGCGGCACTGCTGCCGGGTTCATCCCGGCATCCTTGACGTGGGAGACGAAGTTGGTCATCTGTGCGACGACCCGGCACGGCGCGGTCACCGGCGACACGAGCGCCAGCGACTCGACGGGCACCGGTTCGCCGGCCGCCTGGTCGATCGCGGACCGGTCGGCGAGCAGCTCCGCGGTGGTCTCGGCGTCGCTGTCGATCCGGACCGCGCCCGCGGGCGTGCGTACCCACCAGGCGTCGGCGGTGCGGAGGATGGAGGTGCTCATGTGGTGGCCACTTTCATCAGACCGCGCAGGCGGTTCAGGTCGAATTCGTTGTCCTCGCGCAGTGCGGTGAACACGGCTTTGAGTTCGCGCAGCGATTCCCGGCCCGGCTTGACGCCCAGGAAGTCCTTTGTGGCCGGTGGTCCCCACTGGGCCAGGCCGGACGCGGTCATCGGCGCCCAGCCAGGCTCGAGGGTGTGGTCGAACAGGTCTCCATCGCTGAAGTGCTCGACCAGGAACCCGTCGGGATCGCGCCAGTAGTCGAAGATCTGGCTGCCCTGGATGTGCCTGCCGATCCCCCACGACCGCTGGTAGCCCAGGTCGAGCAGGTGCTCGCCGCCCGCGGCCAGCGCATCGAGGTCGCCTACCTGGTAGGCCGAGTGCACGTACCGGTCGCTGGGGCCCAGCGTGATCGCCAGCGTGTGATGGTCGGTGGGCATGCTGCCCTGGTCGCAGCGGATGAAGCTCATCACCGGCCCGCGATCGCGCTGGCCCGGGTAGTACAGGAAGTCGCTGACGATCATCCCCAGGTGCTCCAGGTACCAGTCCAGCGTCCGCCGGTACCGGGTCGTCTGCAGGACGACGTGTCCAAGTCGCCGGACCTTCGCGGGCACGCGCGGCGGCCGCTGCATGGCGTTGGTCCGGGCGGCACCACGGGCGACGTTCCAGGTGAGCGGCTCCTGCGACGGCAGCGCGGGCAGCAGGTCGGTGCCCGACACGACCCGGACCCGCAGCGCGCTCGGGTCCTCCAAGTCGACCCCCACACCACCGAGGGGTTCCGGCAGCGGGGCGGCCGTCGCGCCGGTGGCCTCAGCCAGCCGCAGCACGTCCTTCGGGTCGGCGGCCTGGAACGCCGGCCCGAGGAACCGCGACCGCGTACCACGACGGATCAGCACACAGGGCGCGCCCGGGTCGGTGCCGCGCAGGTGAAGCTCGTCGGCCGTGCGCAGCGAGGTGGTGAAGCCGAAGGCGTGCGCGAACACCTCGGCCCGCCGCAGGTCAGGCTTCTCGAACTCCAGCCAGGCCTGATCACGCACCTTGACGATCGGATTCGCCGCGCGGCCGGTGTGCTCGCCGCGCCGGGCGCCGTGCTCGCTGTGCAGGCCCGAATGCGGGTCTCGGCGATTCGCCATCGAACGCTCCCTTCGCGTTTCTGACGATATCATCAGTTACGAGCGGTTCGTCAGTCAAGCATTGTTGAGGATTTCCTCATTTCTGACGGAAGCCGTAGGCTGCACGCGGAGGAGGTGACGGGCATGGCTGAGACGGCCACGAATCGCTTGGACCGGCGCAAGGCGCGCACACGCGCCGCCCTGGTCAGCGCGGCACAGGCGTTCATCGCCGCGGGCAAGACCAACGCGCCGATCCTTGAGATCACCCAGGCCGCCGACGTCGGGATGGGATCGTTCTACAACCACTTCCAGAGCAAGGAAGAGCTGTTCCAGGCCGCGGTCGAGGACGCACTCGACGCGATCGGAGCCGTCCTCGACCGAATCACCGAGGACCTCCAGGACCCCGCCCACGTCTTCGCCCAGAGCTTCCGCATCACGGGTCGCCTGCACCGCCGCAACGTCGAGCTAAGCAAGGTGTTGCTCCACACCGGAACGGCTCTGGCCGACTCCGACAAGGGCATGGTCCCTCGCGCCCGTCGCGACATCCTCGCCGCCGCGAAAGCCGGCCGATTCACCATCCGCGACGCGGACCTGACCATGGTCACCGTCCTCGGCGCCGCCCTGTGTCTCGGCCAATACCTCCACGACCACCCAAACCGCGACGACGCCGAAGCCACCGACCGGGTCACCGAGGACCTGCTCCGCATGCTCGGCCTACCCGCTGAGGAAGCTCACAACATCTGCCGACGCCAGCTGCCCGACATAGACGAGTTGCTCAACGGCACCGCATAGCGCCCGTTCAAGCGGCAGCCGACACGGGCGGCCTATTGCGGGTCGGGTCATTGCTCGACGGGCACGGCACACCCCGCTCGTTCAGCTCCCGTGCGATGGACGCGGCGCTGCGCCCCAACACCGCGTTCGGCGAAGATCCACCGCACATGCGCGGCGGTAACCGCCGCTCCATGCAGATCACCAGGCGCGCTCGGGCGATCAAGGCAACGCGCTCCACATGGCGCACATCGCCAATGTCATCGACGCGCCGGAGAGGAGACCGTCACGACGGCGGCTGGCGTGACCTACTCTTCGTCGCACTCGTTCGGCGACCGGTTGCCGAGCGTCCTCCCGTGGTCCCTGATGTCATAGATGATCGTCGAGAGCGGCCCGTAGCGCGGTTGTTTTACGATGTTGCGCGCGCCGGAATAGTAGTCCGCGGCCGATTCGAAGTTGACATACAGCGTGCCGGCCGCGTTGACGATGCCCTCGGACATGGCATGCGTATAGATGAACCGGTCACTGGCGAATCCCTCACCCCGTGTGCGGACGGTGATGCGGCTCCAGCAGTCGCGGTCCCAGCTCTGCGAAAAGACGAAGAAATTCTCCGTCACGACCAAGCCCTGCACATTGCCGGGGATCCCCCAGGAGTTCTCGGGCCGGGAGGCCGGGTCGCCAGTGTTGGGGTCCATCGGCCAGGTGTAGAGCCTGCCGTGCTCCTGGTAGGTCTTATCCTTGGTATGGGTGCCAAAGTACAGAGTGTCGCCGGAAATCGTGACAAAGGCGCCCGAGTCGTCCGGCATCTTCCAGTAGCCCCGCAGCGGCAGGTGCTCCAAATTCTTGGTGGTTCCAATATCGGACAGCCGATAAATACGCAGGTGTGCTTCACCGTCACCATCGGTGTCAACGGTGTACAACCAGTGTCGCCAAGCCACTACCCCGCCGACATGGCCGCCGCCGATCCTGACGTTCTTGAAGTAGGTGCCGTCGGCGCCGTGCACCGCAAGTCGGCTGTTCGAGGGGTTCGACGGTTCGTAGTGGGTAACGAAAAACCGGGCGGCGCCGCCATCTCCGTCCCAGTATGCGATTCCCTGCGGCACGTGGGTGGATAGAAGCTGCAGTTCGAAGTTCATGCTCGGATCGGTCAGGTCGGTGAACCGGCCGACGAATCCCTCCGCCGCCGATGCCGACTGGGTCAACCCCATCGCCAACGTCAGTGCAGCCGCTGACGCCACCGCCGCCGTGATCGTTCGCTTGAACCGCATGTCTCCGCCCCCAGCTCCCTGCCACGCCTATCGCGACCCCGACGGATCATGAGCAGGCAGCCCGGCAACGTCGGTGAGTATTCACTAAATGAGGTCTGCCCGGTGGGCGCTTCCCAGAACGAGATCGCGTTCGTCTGGTCGGAGCCGTCGGCTCGGGGTAAGCGACCTCGGCCATCTGGGTCTCAGTCGCCAGGTGCGCGGCGAACTCGTTTGGCGCGAATCGCGGCCTCCCCCGGCGACGAAGCCGATCAAAGTCCCGTGTAGACACGCCGAAGGCCTGCCCGCCCGCGGAGGAGTCCGCGGGCGGGCAGGCGTTCTTCGCGGCTACTGCATCCAGGAGCGGGCGCCGACACCTCCGTCGGCGCCGGTCCAGAACAGGTCGAGGTGATCGTCGAACCGCGACGCCGCACTCACCGCCTGGGCGTCCGCGCCGGGCACCACGAGGTAGGGCTCGCTCCACTCCCGCCCGCCCCATGACCTGGCGACGACACCGCCGTCCGGCGCCGCCCAGAACAGGTCGATGTGCTCGCGGTGGCGCGACGCGGCGGTGACGGAGTTCGACGCCGATCCGGGTCCGGCCATCGGGTAGGGGACGCCCCAGCCGGTCGCGGCCGACCAGGAGCGGGCGCCGACGCCCCCGTCCGCGCCTGCCCAGAACAAGTCGAGGTGACCGTCGAACCGCGACGCCGCGCACACCGCGGTGGCGTGGGCGTCGTTCCCCGGCACGACCAGGTAGGGCTCGCTCCACTGCCCCGCCCACGACCTGGCGACGACACCGCCGTCCGGCGCCGCCCAGAACAGGTCGAGGTGCTCGCGGTGCCGCGACGCGGCGGTCACCGAGCCCGCGGTCGAACCCGCCGGGGCCATCGAGTAGGGCTCACCCCACCCGGCGCCCGACGACCACGAGCGGGCGCCGATGCCGCCGTCTCCGGTGGTATAGAACAGATCGAGGTGATCGTCGAACCGCGACGCCGCGCACACCGCGCGGGCGTACGCGCCGGGCACGACGAGATAGGGCGCGCTCCACTGCCCGGCCCAGGCGATACCGTAAATACCGCCGTCCGGCGCCGCCCAGAACAGGTCGAGGTGCCCGCGGTGCCGCGACACGGCCGCCACCGATCCCGCGACCGAGCCCTCCTCGACCATCGCGTACGGCGCACCCCAGCCCGGTCCCCGCACGTCGAAGTAGAGGGCGTACTCGCCGACGTCGCCGCCGTCGTCGGTTCCGGTGAGAACGATCTCGTGGGTCCAGGTGATCGACCTGTGATCGTCGTTGCGGCGCAGGGTGCGGCGTCGTTCGCCCGAGGCCACCAACTCGTCGCGGGTGAGTTGGACGGCCTTGGGGGTGTACGGATCGGCGTCGAGGCCGAGGACGTCGGTGGCGAGGTCGACCAGCGCTTCGGCGAGCAGGTCGACGAGCGGCTTGGCCAGCACGCCACCCCCTCCCCCGGCGGCGGCCAGCGCCGCGGCGGCGACGACGGAGACCGCCTCGGCAGCGGCGTCCTTGTACTTCTGGATGTCGCCGCTGTCCCATTCCACCAGCGACCCGGCGAGCGCGAGGTCGATGGCCGGTCCGGAGTAGAGCAGGGTTTGCGCGGTGGCGATCCGCTCGCCGTCCGGGCCCAGCGACCAGTAGTCGGGTCCGTCGGGGAACTTGTGCGAGCTGTGGTGCCGCCCGTCTGCGGTGACCAGGTCGACGGTGCCGAAGACTTCGTCGACGGATTCCTGCTTCTGTCTGCATTCCATGCCCACCCACCAGATCTGCACGTCGTTCATGTGGTCCTCCACTCCGACAGTCATGCGGGGATTCCCGCCGCGTCCGATCGTCTGGTGGTCAGGGCAAGGCGTCACGAGTAGTGGAGTACTCGCTTTCGGGGCAAGCGGGGTGCCAAAGGCAGTAGGTGGGCACCCCGGGTTGTCCGTAGCATCCGGGCGGTGGGGCAGCACTGGCCGCTGACCGGGCGGATTGCGGAACTCGGATCCATCGACGCGGCGCTTCGTCGCGCCGACGGTCCGCGCGGGCTGGTGCTGGCGGGCGCGGCCGGAGTCGGCAAGACCCGCTTGGCGCAGGAAGCGCTCACCCTCGCCCGGAACCGCGGCACGGCCACGCGATGGGCCGCGGCCACCGCCTCCACCCGAGCCCTCCCGCTTGGCGCCTTCTCCGCCCTGCTCGGCCGGGTCGAGGGTGATCAGCGGCAGCTGCTGGCGCAGGCGACCGCCGCGCTGGTCGCCGACAAGCCGGGTGGGGTGTTGGTCGGTGTGGACGACGCGCACCTGCTCGACGCGCTCTCCGCGCAGTTCGTGCACCAGCTGGTGTTGCGGCGGGCGGCCACGGTGGTGATCACGGTGCGGTCGGGTGAGCCCGCGCCCGACGCGGTGACCGCGCTGTGGAAGGACGGCCACCTCGACCGCCACGAAGTGCGGCCGCTGTCGGAGGCCGACACCGTCGCACTGCTCGAAGCGGTGCTGCGCGGCCAGGTCGCGGACACCACGGCCGGTCAGCTGTGGCGGCTGACCGCGGGCAACGCCCTGTATCTGCGCCTGCTCGTCGAGCAGGCGCTCGACAATCGAACCCTGCGTCGCGTCGGCGGGGTGTGGCAGCTGGCGGCGAGTCCGGAGCTGTCGCCGGGCTTGGCCGAGTTGGTCGTCGCGCGGATGGGAGCGCTGCCCGCGCCGGTCCGCGACGTCGTCGACGTGCTGGCCCTGGCCGAACCGCTGGGCGTTTCCCTGCTCACCCGGCTGACCGGCGCCGAGGCCGTGGAGGACGCCGAGTCGCGGGGCCTGCTGACCGTGCGCGCCGAAGGCCGTCGACTGCAGGCCGGGTTGGCGCATCCGCTCTACGGCGAGACCCGCCGGGCCCACGTCGGGCTGCTTCGGGCCAGGCGGCTGCGCGGTCGCATCGCCACGGCCCTGGCCGAAACCGGGTCCCGGCGCGGCGACGACGCCCTGCGCCGCGCCGTGCTCGCCGTCGACTCCGACCTGCCGCCCGACGCCCAACTGCTCGCCGACGCGGCGGGGACGGCGGTCCGGCTGATGGACATCACCCTCGCCGAACGCCTTGCGCGGCAAGCAATCGATGCCGACGACGGGCCTGCCTTCGGCGCCCGCTGGTCGCTCGCCAACGCGTTGGCCTGGCAGGGCCGCGGCGAGGAGACCGAAACCGAATGGGCCCGGCTCGCCGACCTCGCCGACAACGACATCGTGCGCGCCATGGTGGCGATGCCGCGGGCGGGCAACCTCTTCTGGATCCTGCGCCGCCCCCAGGACGCCGAAGCGATCCTCGACACCGCCGCCGCCCACGTGGACGACGACGCGCGGCTGGTGATCACCGCGATCCAGTCCGCGTTCCACGCCTTCCTCGCCCGTCCGCGGCGCGCCGTGGACGACGCCACCCGCGCGCTGGCCGTGCGGGCACTGCCCGACCAAGCGGTCGTCCTCGCCACCTGGGGTCTCGCCGCGGGATTAGGCATGCTCGGCCGCGCCGACGAGCTTCCCGCCAGCACCGAGCGCGCCTACACCGCGGCCACCCGCTGCGTCGAGGGATCGCTGCTGAGCCTCGGGCTCGCCGTCCTGGAGCTCGGTGCTCTCCGGCTCGCCGGATACCTCGACGAGATGCGCCGAGTCGGGACCGACCGGCGGGAAGCGGGGACGAACGCCACCTCGGTCGCCCACGGGATGTTCCTCGAAGGCTTCGAACTCCTTGCCCGAGGCCAACTCCGCAGGTCGATCCGGCGCCTGCGCGAGGCCCGGAGCAGATACCTCGCAGGCGATGCGGGCGGCTGGGCGTTCCTCACGCTCGTGCAGCTCACCCAAGCCCTCGCCATGGCGGGCGACCCACCCGGCGCCCGTGCGGCGCTCGCCGACCTGCGCGCCGAGCTACATCCGTCCTATGTGTTCATGGACCCCGAAGTCGCGCTGGCCCAGGCCTGGGTCGCCGCCGCGGAGGGTGCGACGACCGAGGCGGCCGATCTCGCCCGACAGGCCGCCGACCTCGCCGCGCGGCGCTGCCAGCCCGGCTACGAGGTGCTCGCGCTGCACACCGCGGTGCGCTTCGGCGACCGCACGGCTGCCGCCCGACTCGCGCACCTCGCCGAGACAGTCGACGGACCGCGTGCGCCCGCCGCCGCGGCCCACGCCGCGGCCCTGGCCGACGACGACGGTGTGGCGCTGCTCGCGGCAGCACAGCGGTGGGAGCACCTGGGCGACCTGCTCGCCGCCGCCGATGCCGCGGCCCAAGCCGCCGACGCCCACACCCGGAACAACCGCCGCGGCTCCGCGACCTCCGCGGCCGCGGAGGCACACCGGCTTGCCGAAGCCTGCGAGGGCGCACGAACTCCGGCGTTGCGCTGCGCCGCCCGACCGCTGCCGCTGACCCGGCGCGAACGAGAGATCGTCACCCTCGCCGCCGACGGCCTGTCCAACCGGGAGATCGCCGACCGGCTCGTGGTCTCCGTCCGGACCGTCGAAGGCCACCTGTACCGGGCGAGTGCCAAGCTGGGCACCACCAACCGCGGCGACTTCGCCGAGTTGCTCGAGGCACACTGACCGAATAATCGGCCCTCAGGCGGAATGGTCACGACCTCGTTGGGGTGAACGTCAGGGCACTAGATCATTCGGCGCCGTACCCGCCACACCACCACACCGATCAGGACCGCCGCGACGGCGGTGAACAGGGTCGCCTCGATGAGCTGGAACGTCCAGAACCGGTCGGCCGGGTGGTAGACCCCGAACTGCTGGATGCCCCGCGCGTGCAGGAACTGGTTGAGGTTGGTGCCTGCCCGGTTGGCGGCGTCCTCCAGCTCGTAGAACTCGGTCGCGCTCAGCCTGCGCCCGGTGGCGTCCGCGTAGCCGTGTTCGATCACCCAGTCATCGAAGCCGGGCCGGTGCCCAGCCTGGTCCTTCGAGCCGCCGACGGGGACCGGCTCCGTGGTGGTGAGCGGGGTGGCGTACGCGGGACGGGCCAACAGCGCCACCAGCATCCGGGCGGCGAGGAACGCCCCGAACGCGACGCCGAACGCGGGCAGGCTGCGCCGCAGGATCGCCCCCGCGGCGGTGGCGACGCCGAACGCGAACAGCGCGTACGCCACCGGAACAAGTCCCTCCACGTCGAAGGCGTCGTACTGGAACCGCCCTTCCCACGCGTCGAATGGCTGACGGAACCAGGTGAGCACCGCGGTGAACATCCCGGTGAGCGCGACGGTGACACCGGCCAGTGCCGCGAGCTTGGCCGCCAGCCAGCGCATCCGCGGCACGGCCTGCGTCCAGGCGAGCTGCCAGGTGCCGTCCTCCAGTTCGCGCGCGAGCAGCGGCGCACCGAGGAACGCACCGATGACGACGGGGATCAGATAGAAGCCCGCCAGGAGGTTCTCGACGTACCCGTACTCCTCGTCGAGCCTGCGGAAGGAGGCCGCGCAGGCCTCGTTGACACCGGCCTCTCCCGCACACCGGGCGGGACCGCCGGGGAACAGGTCGTGGGCCTGCGTCCCGAGCACGAGCAGGGCAATGCCGAACATGCCGACAAGCAAACCCAGGACGCAGACCTCGGTCCGGTGCTGGCGCCAGATCAACCACGCCATGCCGCCACCCCCGACGTGACCGCGGCGCTCGGCTCGACCGGCCGGCGCAGGTACGCGAGCACCAGGTCCTCCAGCGCGACCGGCTGGGCCTGCCAGCCAGGCGCGGCCGGGATCGCGCCGTCGCGTACCAGCAGGGTCGTGTGCCGGTCGCTGTGGACGGCCTCCACGACGGCGCCTGCCCGGTCGAGGTCGGTGGCCGTGCGCGGGCCGACGAGCAGCCGGTGCTCGGCGA
Organism: Actinokineospora alba; assembly: GCF_004362515.1. Taxonomy (NCBI): domain Bacteria; kingdom Bacillati; phylum Actinomycetota; class Actinomycetes; order Pseudonocardiales; family Pseudonocardiaceae; genus Actinokineospora; species Actinokineospora alba. Next base: position 5,612,850 of record NZ_SNXU01000001.1, read on the forward strand.
GGAGGATCTCGATGTCACCGGTGAGCGTGACCCGGCCCTGGTTGAGCACGATCAGGTGGTCGCAGACGCGCTCCAGCTCGTGCACGACGTGGGAGGAGAACAGGACGGTCACCCCGCCTTCGGCCACCGCACCCATGAGGACCTGCAGGAACTCGCGCCGGGCCAGCGGGTCGAGGCTGGCCACCGGCTCGTCGAGGACGAGCAGGTCCGGGCGCTTCGCCAGGGCCAGAGCCAACGCGACCTGGGCCTGCTGCCCGCCGGAGAGCGTGCCTGCCCTGCGGTCGAGCGGGATGCCCAGCTTCGCCAGCCTGCGCTCGGCCAGCCCCTGGTCGAACCGCAGGTTGCAGGCCCGGCCGAAGCGGAGCATCTCGGCGACGGTGAAGCGCTTGTACAGCGGGTGGTCCTGGGCCAGGAACCCGACCCGGGACAGAGTTTTCGGGGTGCTGGCGGTGACGTCGTGGCCGAGGACCTCCACCGTGCCGGTGCTCGGTGCCAGCAACCCGACGACCAGGCGCAGCAGCGTGGTCTTGCCCGCGCCGTTCGGCCCGACCAGGGCGATCACGCCGCCCGCAGGCAGGGCCAGGGTGCAGTCGCGCAGCGCCCAGCTTCTCCGGTACCGCTTGCCCACCCCGTCGGTGCGCAGCGCGAACTCGGTCGCTGTCACGCCACGTCCTCATTCCTGGTCTGCTGGTGGACGGAAGTGAAAAGCGCGTTGACCGCCTGCTCATCGAGGCCTGCCGCGTAGGCGCGGCGCAACCAGGTCACCAGGCCGCGACTCAGCGACGTGTACGTCGATGCCGACATCGCGGCCGACTGCTGTTCATTGACGAACGTGCCCTGGCCTGCCCGGCCGGTGACCAGGTTCTCCTGCTCCATCTGCCGATACGCCTTGGCGACGGTGTTCGGATTGATCGCCAGGTCCTCGACCGCCTCGCGGATGAGCGGGAGACGGTCACCGGGTTGGAGAAAGCCCAGCAGCACCGCCTGGCGGACCTGCTGGACGAGTTGCAGGTACGGCGGCACACCGGAGTGGGTGTCGAGCCGGAAGACGAACACGGCAGCCCCTTTACTGGTTTACTAGTACCCTAGTAAAGCAGCAGTCACCCGCCCGCCACCAGCACCATCTGGCTTCGAGGACAGGCCCTAGCGCCGTACGAGCACGGTGCGCGCGCTCCCGCCATCCCCCACGTAGTCATAGACCAGTTGGGCGCCGGACAGAGTGACCGTGACGCGGCCCTTGTCCGGGCAGTTCCCGTACACGTCGAACTCCTCGGTCTCCGCGAACACGAGCTTGTCCGCGCTCACCTCGACGAGGTCCAGGTTTCCCGAGCACGCCAGCTTGCCGGTCCCGGGAAGAGCGTTGAACTCGCCGTCCCGGTACTCGCTGAAGCCCTCGTTGCTCGGCGGCGGGACGGTCATGTGGTTCGACCGGCGCCGGGGCCCGGCGCGGCGCAAGGAAACCGGGCGGTCGCTGGCCCGCAGGCTGCACACACGAATCGGGCTGTGGCTGATGGTCAGCCTGCTTATGTTCGTAGTGACGGGAATCGTCCGGTCACCGCACTTCGGGTCGCGCGTCGTCTCCGTCCTTGATGGACCGACGGTGTCGACCGCGCCGATCAAGGGATCGGGCGGGTTGATCGGGGTGGACCGGGCCGTGGCGTGCGCTTCCCGCGCGGGGCTGGGCGGCCCACTGCGGATCACCATGGCTACGTCGCACGGCCGTCCCTACACCGTGGCCGAGCGAACCGTCCGCTGGCCGATTCGCGCTGATGAGGTCACCGTCGATCCGTACACCGGCCGGATCGCCGACCGAGTGCGGTTCGCTGACACTCCCCTGGTCAGCAAGGTGCTCAAGCTTGGTGTGCTCGCGCACAGCGGCCGGTTGTTCGGCCCGGTCAACCAGGCAGTGGAGCTGTTGCGGATGCTCGGCACCGTGCCCCTGATCGGCTTCGGATACCGGATGTGGTGGCAACGCGGCCCGCGCCGCGGGCCTCCGGCGCGGCGGGCGATCCTGCGCACGATCCCGTGGCCAGGTCGGCTGGTGGTGCTGGGCTCCGTGAGTGCGGTGCGCCGGCTGCTGCCCGCGTTCGGGATCAGTCTGGCGTTGTTCGTGGTCGTGGAGGCGGCGGTCAACTGGGCGAAGGAGGCACCCGCATGATCGTCGACTTGCGTCGCCTACCGATCATCAGTGACGACAGCGGGCTGCCGGCGTCTCGAGGCACAGCTTGACGGCGCACGCCTGGCGGACGGCGTCGGTCGCGGTGTCACGGACGCCTTCGCGCAGCTTGGCGTCCGTCGCGGAGACGACGGAGTAGTAGAAGCCGGAGAAGACGGCGAGGAAGCCCGCCACCCGCACGTGCTGCCACGTCATCGCCAGCGGCACGTCGCCCAATTCGAACTCGCGGATGACCCGCGGCCGCGCCGTCGTCCACGCCTCGACCGTTGCCGCGTCGACGACGAGCACGCCGAGCAGCAGGAAGAACGCGAAGACCGCGCTCGCGACGACCGAGGCGACGACGAGCTTGGACAGCGCGGCGACCAGCCGCAGCTGCAGGCGCTCGGACCGGTCGAGCACCACGGTCAGCGGCTTCCCGGCGTCCGGCACGGTGAGCCGGGAGCCGATCGAGGTGCCCGCGATGGCCGACTCGATCTCGGCGCGCGACTCGAACCGGGCCAGGGCGTCGAGGTCGAGCTGGAAGCGGCTGCCGAGGAAGTAGCCCGCCACGACAAGGAACAGCAGCAGCGCGGTGACGTAGGCGGGCGTCCCGATGCTGCCGACCGACTGCCAGACCTCGGCGGTCAGGAAGAAGAAGGTCACGACGCCGAGCATCACCGGCAGAGTGCGCGCGACGGCCACCCCGACGACGCTCGCCGCCTGGGAGAACTCGCGCAGCAGAAAGCGGGTCAGCGAGGCGAGCCCGCTACGCACGACCGCCCACGCGACAAGCAGCACCACGATCTGCACGACGACGAACCCGACGTACGTCACCATGAGCGCGACGCCCGCGCCCACGCTCAGGTTCAGCTCCGACCGGTCCTTCACCCAGTCGCTCAGCAGCACGGCCAGTGGCGGCAGCACGACGAAACCGACCACCTCGAGCACCCCGACGCGGGGAGGCAGCGCGAACGGGGCCCGCCGCCGCGACAGGTTGCCCGCCGCCCACAGGAGCAGCACCGCCGCGACGGACACCGCCAGCCCCACGGCCGTCGCCCAGTCCGGCTCCGTGAAGGCGTCCACGACCCACGGTCCGAACCACCCGACGGCGAGTGGGCCGGTCATGCGCTGGGCGACCCGCGCGTTGCGGCCGGGGGTGTCGAGCATCAGCGGGATCCCACGGCGGTGAAACCACTCGTCGATCGCCCGCTCGTCAGTCAGCTTCTGGGGCATGGGGACCGAGCCTAGGGCTCGCTCCCCCGCTCATCAGAGCCGCACCAAGGCAGCTGTCACACCCAGCCCTCCCGCCGCGGTTCGAGCGGCCACGTTGGTACAGGTCGCCCGCGACCGGGCCGGGCGGCGCCAATCCACAGCCGGTAACACCACCGCGCGTAACGCGACGCTCAGGTACCGGGTAGTCGCGTCGAAGGTCGACAGAGTCACCACGGCGCTGACGGCGGTGTCGGAGTCCAACGGCCGGATCGCGTACCAACTGCGGAGCCCGCTGACGCGGCCGTAGCAGGCTCCAGGAGCCGCCGGATCGCTCAGTAGTAGCGGCTCATGAGCGTCGTGGCCCAGGCAGGCTGGAAGACCGGATGACGTGGGGCGAATTCGGCCAGGTACGGCTTGACATCCAGGACCGGCGACCCGGCGAGCGCGTCCAGGTCCGCGACGTGCAAGTCCAAGCCGTCCACCGCGAGCAGTCGGCAGCGGGACACGCCGAGGCGGTTGGGGCGGTACGGGCCCCGGTGGGCGAACACGCCCACCGGGGCCGCGGTCGGGTTCCCTCGCGGGGGCCGGGGTTCGCCGGGCACCCTCTCCGGGTCGATCCGGTCGAAGTGGAGCACGACCTCCAAGTGGGAGAAGGCTTCCAGCCCGAGCACCGCCGACTCGCCGAAGGACGCGCCATCCAGCCGGATCACGGCTCGGACGTCGTGCCAGTCGTCTTCGATCATCTCGTGGCGGCCGCCGACGACGCGGCCGACCGGTCGCAAGGTCACGGATTTCGATGTCATGGTGGGCTCCGGGTTCAGAACGCGTAGGGACCGAAGCGGCCCCACGCGACGACAGCGGTCAGCGCGAACAGCACGGCGTTGACGGCGATGGCTGAGGGTTCTCCGCGGCGGGCGTGCGTGATGACGGCGCCGATCATGGTGAGGACCAGGCCGGTGGCGGCCAGCGGCGTGAGGACCGGCGCGATGCCCAGCGCGGCGGGCAGGATCAGGCCAAGGGCGGCCCCTAGTTCGACCACGCCGATCAGGCGGACCTGAGTGCGGCTGAAGTCGGCCACCCAGGGCATCGTGCCGCGCAGTGTGTCCTTGGACTGGAAGGCTTTCAGGGCTCCGGCCAGACCGAAGACCACGGCCAGGGTGGACTGCAGGACCCAGAGGAAGACGTTCACGTCGGTTGCTCTTTCCGTTGGCGGGTTCAGTAGCGGCCGAGAGTGCCGCGGCGTCGGGCGAGGTGTTCGAGCCTGCTGAACGCGAAGATGCCGGCGGCCGTGATGAGCAGCGGCTGGACCAGCAGCCATCCCAGCCCCCATCCGGTCGGCAGCGTCCCAAGCGAATGCCCGCCGAGCAGGATGTCCCGCATGGCCTCGATGCCCGGTGCGATGGGCACCAGCAGCCTGCTCAGCGCGGCGATCGGGTCCGGCATGGCGGTCAGCGGGACCAGCGTGCCGCCCACGATGCCGTAGGCCGCCACCGAGACCTGCGTGATGATCTCGATGCGTTTGAACACCAGGGTCAGTCCACACAGGATCATGGCCAGCCCGCAGGTGCCTATCACGATGGCCGCCAGCGGCACGATCACCTGCGCGTCGAAAGGAACCGCTCCGTCCTGGACGGTGATGGCGACGACGCCGGTGGCCAGGACCGCCAGCGCGGTGGGCAGCGCTGCGATCACGGCGGCGACCTGGCGGCCGAGGATGAGCGCGGCCGAGGGCAGCGGGGTCAGGTAGGTCTGTTCCAGCACCCCCGACTGGATGTCGCCCAGGTAGCTCCAGAACACGCGGTTGACTTGTTCGTGGATGAAGGTCAGCGCCACCATGCCGAGCAGCACTGGGAGCAGCAGCTCAGCCCGAAGCTGCCCGCGTCCCATGAACAGCACGATGAGGAGGTAGAACACGGGGAACGTGGCCAGCTGGACAAGGCTCTCACGCCATCCGGCGACGAGATTGAGCAGTCCTTTGTGGACCTCTGCGGCGAATCCGCGGGCGAACGTCATGACGGCTCCCGCAGGGCTCGGCGGTGGTTGCGGACGAACAACAGGCCGCTGATGACAGCGAGGGCGACGGTGTGGGCGATCAGCCACGGCAGGGCGCCGCCGCTCCAGACCTCAGCCAAGGTCCGCCCCTCGAACAGCGCCTGGGTGGTCGCCTCGACGCCCAGAGTGGTGGGGAGGAATCTGGCGAGCACGCCCAACCAGTCCGGATAGAACGCCAGCGGCAGGAAAGAACCGTTGAGCAGCAACACCAACGCGGTGAACAGGGACTGCAGCGCGCCGATCATCGGGGAGACCAGGGCAATCGCGGCCAGCAGGAACGTGAAGGCCAGAGCGTTGATCCCCAACAGCAGAGCGGGAACCAGCGCCGCCGACTTCACCGGGACCGCGATCCCGGCCACGAGCATCGGCACGACAGCGGCAACGGCGGCGACCGCCAAGCCGAACACCGAAGCGGTGATCAGCCTGCCCAGCATCGGCACCCACGGCGGAGCGGACGTCATCTGCGCCTGCGCGAAGGTGCCCGCGCGTTTCTCCTCGATGAGGTCGGACACCATGACGAGGGCGGCGTACTGCAGGAACCAGTAGCCGCCGATCGCGACCAGGGTCTGCGGCAGCAGGTCCTGGCGCAGTTCGCCCTGCCCCAGGACGAACTGCAGGCCGAGGTACATCGTGGTGCTGATCAGCAGCGTGATGACGTGCCCGACGGGGTGGGCGAGTTGGATCCGCAGGCCTTTGCCGATCTCCGCGCCGAGGACGTCAAGCATGGGAGACCTCGTTCACCAGCGCGAGGAACACGTCCTCGAGGTCGGGCTGGACTTGGTTCAGCGACTCCAGTACGGCCCCTTGGACACGCAGCCGCTCGACGACGTCGTAGACCTCGCGCGGGTCGGCCACCCGCACGCTGATCGTGGTGACGCCGTCGCGGGTGACGGCGTCGAACCCGGGCGGCGGCGCGCCCTCGACGCGGATCTCGTACTTGTCGCGCTCCCGGAAGCGCGCCAGCAGGTCGCGGGTGGGCAGGTCGGCCACGAGCCGCCCCTGACGCATCACGGCCACCCGGTCGCAGAGCTCCTGGGCCACGTCGAGCTGGTGGGTGGTGAGCAGGATGGTCGTCCCGCGGTCGCGGGCCAGGTCGGCGATCCAGCCCTTGACGGTGCGGGTGGCTTCGACGTCCAGGCCGAGCGTCGGCTCGTCCAGCAGCACGATCGGCGGATCGGCGATCAGGGCGGCGGCGATCGCGACCTTCTGCTGCATCCCCCGCGAGAAGCCGCCGACCTTGTCCCGGCGCCGCTCCCACAGCCCCAGATCGGTCAGCAGCTCTTCGGCCCGGTCGCGGACCCGGGCCTTGCGTAAGCCCTTGAGTCGGCCGAAGTACATCAGGTTCTGCCAGGCCGACAGGCTCCAGTAGACGTTGCGCGAGCCTTCCAGCACGGCGCCGAATTGCGCCATCGCGGCCGAGCGCTGCCGGACGACGTCGTAGCCGCCCAGCCGGACCTCGCCCGAGGTGGGAGTCAGTAACCCGGCGAGCACCTTGATAGTCGTCGTCTTGCCCGCGCCGTTGGGCCCCAGGAAGCCGAAGACCGACCCCGCCGGGATGTGCATGGACACGTCGTCGACCGCTTTGACCTGGTCGTACACCTTCGTCAACGCATCGATCTCGATCACGTCAGCTCCTCGATTCCGGGACGGTCAGTGCTCGTCGAGGACGTCGACATCGTCCACGGCGGCTTCGCCTGCGAGCGCGAACACCGCGGCGGCGGCGGCGTTGCCCGGGACGGCTTGGCGGGCCACCCGGAGGTCGTCGGCCGAGTCCCAGCGCCAGATGCCGACCCACGTGTGGTCGTCGAGCCTGCCGAGGCGGGCCTCGGTCAGACCGGGGAAGTCCGTCCTGATCGAGGCGACCAGGGCGGAGTGCCGGTCTCGGAGTCGGTCCGCGTTGGCGGGATCGACCTGGAAGCGGGTGAGGGTGATGACCGACATGGCTAGAACCAATCTCTAGAAGTCATTTCTAGTTACGCTTTCTAGGGATAGACTCCTGCCATGGCCGATGTCAAGCGAATGAGCAAACGGACCCAGAAGGCCCAGGAGACGCGGCGGCGGATCCTGGAGGCGGCGTTCGAGCTGTTCGTGCGCGACGGGTACGGCGCGACGAACCTGCAGGACGTCGCCGAGCGGGCAGGCGTCGCGTTCCAGACGATCTACTTCGTCTTCGGCAACAAACGCACCCTGCTCAAGGAGCTCGTCGACGTCACCATCGCGGGCGACGACGAGCCGATGTCCACAATGGACCGGCCCTGGTACACCGGGGCACTGGCCGCGGCCACGGCCCAGGACATGCTGCGCGCCTACATCACCGGCACGACGTCAGTCCTGGAGCGCGTCGCGCCGATCGGCAAGGTGCTGGAGGGGGCGGTGGCGAGCGACCCCGAAGTCGCCGCCCTCTGGCCATACGACATCGACCCGCGCTACATCGTCCAAGAGGCCACAGCCAAGGCGCTGGTCGACAAGCCGGGCGCACGGGCGGACATATCGGCGCAGGAAGCCGCGGACTTGCTGTACGGCCTGCTCAGCCCCCAGCTGTACCTGCTCCTCGTGGGCGAACGCGGCTGGACACGCGAGCGCTGGGAGCGATGGACGGGCGAGACGCTGCACGCTCAACTGTGCGCCGATTGAACCAACCCGCGCTGTCCCCGCGAAGTCGGGCTCCGCGGGGACAGCGCCGGCACTCAGGCGCCCATGTGTTCGCGCAGGGACCTGGGGCGCATGTCGGTCCAGACGCGGTCGACGTGGGCGCTGCACTCGTCCTTGCTGCCGGTGGTGCCTTCCGCCCGCCAGCCTGAGGGGATCTCGCGGTGGGCGGGCCACAGGGAGTACTGCTCCTCGTCGTTGATGAGGACCAGGTAGGTGATGTCGTCTCTCACTCTGGGGTTCCTTTCTTCGAGGGGTAGTGCCGAAGGGTTCGGTTCGCGGTGACGAACACCGTCACGCCCGCCATGCCCGCCGCGCACAGCAGGACGGCGTGGTCGGCGGTGACCGCCTCGACGAGGAGGCCGCCGAGCGCCGGGCCGAGCGCGCCGGCGGCGCCGACGACCACGTTCATGACGCCGCTCAACCTGCCCCGCAGGGGATCCGGGGTGAGGAGGAGTTGGTGGGTGGTGATGGTGGTGTTCGCGGTGGGCGCCAGCAGGGCCATGCCTGCGAACAGCAGTCCCATGAGGTAGCCGTTGTCGACCACGAGCGCGATCGGGGCCAGTGCGGTCAGCGCCCAGAAGACACCGACGATCGACAGGTACGGGCTCAGGGTGCGGTGCAGGTAGGGCGCGAGCAGCGAGCCCGCGACACCACCGACACCGAGCATCGCCGCCATGATCCCGATCTGAGCCGCGGGGATGTCCCGCCGGTCGGCCAGCACGATGACGATCAGGTAGTACGCGCTGAAGAACAGGTTGAGGCTCAAGGCGCACGCGGCGGTCACCCGGATCTCCGGGTGCCGCCACACCCACCGCAGGCCCTCGGCGATCTCGCGCCGCAGGTCGGGGGGCGCGCCCGTCGCCGCGGCGCGTCTCGGGAGGCGGACGAACGCGAGTGCGACGAACGCGATGACGTGGGTGACGAGGTCGAGGAGGAACGGGACCCAGCGGGCGACGGCGAACAGGACGCCGCCCAGCGCGGTGCCCGCCAGCTGCCCGACCGAGGACCGGGCGCTGTTCATCGCGATCGCGGTGGCGAGTTGGGAATCGGGAACCAGCGACGGCAGGCTGGCGTCCTCGGCGGGTTCGAACAGCGCGCGGCACGTTCCCAGGACGGCGGCGACCGCGACGAGATGCGGGATCGTCGCCACCTCCCACAGCACGACGGCGACCAGACTGGCGAGCGCGGCGGCTTGGACCGCCTCACAGACGAGCATGACGAGCTTGCGGTTCCACCGGTCGACCAGCGCTCCCGCGGGCAGTCCCGCCACGAGTTGCGCGACGGCGTCGGCGGCCAAGACCAGCCCGGAAGCCGCCGCGGACCCGGTGAGGGCGAGGACCAGCAGCGGGAAGGCGATCATGGACGCGCTGAAGCCGACTTCGGCGCAGGCCTGACCGGCCCAGAGCAGGGTGTAGTCGCGGTTGCGGGACAAGGGAACGGGTGGGGCCGACTTGGTCACGACACCACCACATGACAATCCGCGGCGCCGGGCCCAGTGCGGCTGTGCGCACTGCTTGTGCCGGACCCGGGGAAGACAGGCCTCACAAGGCCCGCCTGCAGTCGGCCGCGATCTCGCGCAGGGCGGTGGCGAAGTCGGCGGCGACCCGCTCGACGGTGCCGCGGTCGTGCCGGTCCGGCCGGAAGTAGAAGGCGAACGTCAGCGTCCCGTCGGCCGCTTCGCCGACCACGTCGAGCAGATGTCCCCCACTGTCGCCCGGATCGTGGTCCTGCCCGATGGCCGGGAGGGTGGCGTGGAACAGACTGCTCTCCTCATCTTGCGCGCGAGACTCGAACTGGCCGAGGTAGTTGAAGGACACCGCCGGAGCGGGCCCGTCAGCAGCCAAACCACCGAGGTAGCGCAAAGCGCCATAGCCGAAGCCGTTGCCCGGAATCGCGCGCAGTTGCTTGCGGACGGCGCGAATCACCGTCCGCCAGTCACCACGCGGAACGGTCAGGGCGACCGGGAACATCGTGGTGAACCAGCCGACGGTCCGGGAGAGGTCGACACCGTCGACGACGTCCTCGCGGCCGTGTCCCTCCAGGTGCACGGCGACCTCCTCACGCCCCGTCCACCTGGACAGCGACCAGGCGAGAGCGGCGAGCAACACGTCGTTGATCCGGGTGCGGTACGCGGTCGGAGCACCGCGCAGCAGGGCGTCGGTGTCCTCGGGGTCGAGGTGGACCGACACCGCCGCGGTCGGGCTGCCCGCGACCGGCTCCGGGTGGTCGACCGGCACGCCGCCCTGGCTGGACGCCGCGGTCCAGTACGGGAGCTCACCATCGAGCCCGCCCTCCGCGACGAGCGCGGTGAGCCTGGTGGACCACTCTTGGAACGAGGTGGTCTTGCCACCCAGATCGATCGGCTTGCCGTGCAGGGCCTGCTGATAGGCGGTGTCGAGGTCGTCGAGGAGGATGCGCCAGGAGACGCCGTCCACGACGAGGTGGTGGGCCACCATCAGCAGGCGCGGCCGGGATCCGTCGGCGAAGTGGAACAGGACCGCCCGCAGCAGCGGGCCTTCGCCGAGGTCGAATCCGGCGTGCACGAGGTCGGCTGCCCGTTCCAGCTTCTCCTCGTCCACAGTGGACAGGTGGTGCTCGGCGAACACGGCCGCGGGCCCGGGTTCGGCGTTGTGCTGGCGCCAGGCGCCGTCATCGTGGTGGAAGCGCAGCCGCAGGGCGTCATGGTGGATGAGGAGCGCGTCGAACGCGGCGCGCAGTGCGGGGATATCCGGTTCCGCGGTCAGCTCGGCGAAGTGGGTCTGGTTGAAGTGGTGGGGATTGCGGCTGTGGGTGTCGAAGAACCAGTGCTGGATCGGGGTGAGGGGCACGGGGCCGGTCACCGGGGTGTGGTCGGCGCGCTCCAGGACCGTGACCGCGGGGGCGAGTTCGGCGATCGTCTGGTGCAGGAACAGATCCTTGGTGGCCAGCCGCATTCCGCGCTGTCGGGCGCGCGCCACGACTTGGATGCTCAGGATCGAGTCGCCACCGAGGGTGAAGAAGTTGTCGGAGATCCCGACGTGGTCGACGCCGAGCACGTCGGCCCAGATCCGGGCGAGTGCGGCCTCGGTCGGGTTCGTGGGGGCGACGTGGGCCTCGGTGTGGATCTCCGGTTCGGGCAGGGCGCGGCGATCGACCTTTCCGTTGGGGGACAACGGGAGTGTGTCGAGAAACACGAATGCCGTCGGCACGAGGTAGTCGGGCTGGGTCGCGCTGAGGAACTCGCGCAGGCCTGCCGCGGTCGGCGGGTTCGCGGCGGCGATGTAGCCGACAAGCCGCTTGTGGCCCGCCGCGTCGGTGTGCGCGGCCGCCACCGCGTCGGTCACGTCCGGGTGGCTGCGCAGGGCCGACTCGACCTCGCCGAGTTCGATGCGGAAGCCGCGGACTTTTACCTGGTCGTCGGCGCGGCCGACGAACTCCAGGTCGCCGTCGCGGGTCCAGCGGACTAGGTCGCCGGTGCGGTAGAACCGCTCCCCCGGTTCGCCGAACGGGTTGGCAAGGAACCGCTGGGCGGTCAGGCCGGGCCGGTGCGGGTAGCCGCGGGCAAGTCCGACGCCCGCGACGTACAGCTCCCCCGCGACGCCGATGGGCACCGGTCGCAGCTCGCCGTCCAGGACATGCGCCTGGGTGTTCCGGATCGGCGCGCCGATCGGCGGGGTGCGACCCGGGATCAGTGGCGCGCTCCACGTCGCGACGACGGTGGACTCGGTGGGACCGTAGGCGTTGACCATGCGGCGGCCCGGCGCCCAGCGAGCCACCAGTTCGGCTGAGCAGGTGTCGCCGCCGACGATCAGGGTGCGCAGGTCGGGCAGGTCCGTGTGGGGGACGGTCGCGAGGGCGACCGGCGGGATGAGGGTGTGGGTGATGCGGTGGGCGCGCAAGACGTCGGCCAGGTCCTCGCCCAGCAGTGGGCCGGGTGGCGGGATCACCAGCGCGGCGCCTGCGGGCAGCGCCATGCACAGCTCGAGCATCGACGCGTCGAAACTGGGTGAGGAGAACGCGAGCACGCGGTCGCCTTCGCGGACGTCGAAGTGCTCGATCTCGGCGGCGGAGAAGCTTGCCAGGCCGGCGTGGGTGACGGCGACGCCCTTCGGGCGGCCGGTGGAGCCGGAGGTGTAGATGACGTACGCGGGGTGTTCGACCGGGAAGCGCGAATCGCGGTCGCGGCGGTGGTGGTTGTCCGCGGCGAGGTGTTGGTGGTCGGCGGGATGGTGAATGGGGTGGTAATGATCGGCAGCGCTGGTGGGGCCCGCAGGGCCGGCAAAGCCGGCAGGTCCGGCGGGGCCCGCAGGGCCGGCAAAGCCGGCAGGTCCGGCGGGGCCCGCAGGGCCGGCAAAGCCGGCAGGTCCGGCGGGGCCCGCAGGGCCGGCAAAGCCGGCGGGATCGGCAGAGCCAGCGGGGCCGCCGGGATCGGGATCGGCTGCTGCGGCGGCGGCGGCGGAATGGTGGTTGGCGAGGGGGCCGCCGCCGCAATGGTGGTTGTGCGAGTCGTGGGTGAGGGTGGTGTCGGTCAGGGGGCTGTCGATGATCAGGGTGGGCCGGGCGTCGTCGAGCATCGCTGTGATGCGGTCGGGTGGGTAGGTCGGGTCGATCGGGAGGAAGGCCGCGCCGGTCTTGGTGACGGCGAGTTCGGCGATGACCAGGTCGGGTGAGCGGCCCAGGATGATCGCGACCACGGTTTCCGGGCGGGCGCCACGGGCGGCCAGCACACCGGCCAGGTGGTTCGTTCGTGATTCCAGGCCAGCGTAGTCGATCACCACTTGGTCCGCGATGATCGCAGGGGCGTGTGGGGTGCGTATGGCTTGAGCGCGCACCAGGTCGGCCAGCGTGGTGGCCGGAACTGGGTGGGCGGTGTCGTTCCAGGTGTGCATCAGCGCTTGTTCGGCCTTGGTGACCACCGGGAGCATGCCGACCGGCGTGCGGGGATCGGCCGCCGCGGCGGCGAGGATGAGTCCCAGGGCGTCGGCGAAGCGGGTCGCGGTGTCGGGCTCGAACAGGTCGGTGTTGTAGGCGAGGGTGGCGTGCAGTGCGCCGTCGTCGGTCTCGTGGAACTCGAAGGTGACGTCGTAGCTCGCGGTCACCGACTCCGTGGCCACGTCCTCGGCGGTGAGGCCGTGGAGACCGACGGTCTCTCCGACAGCGTTCTGCAGAACCACCATGGCCTGGAACAGCGGGGTGCGACTGGTGTCCCGGTCCGGGGCCACGGCGTCGACGACGCGGTCGAACGGGACGTCCTGGTGGGTGAACGCGTCGAGGACGGTCGCGCGGACCCGACGGACAAAGTCCGCGAACGGTTCCCGCGAGTCCACTGTGGACCGAAGGACCAGGGTGTTCACGAAGAAGCCGACCAGCAGGCGCAGGTCCGGGTGTTCGCGGCCCGCGGCCACGGTGCCGACGGCGATGTCGTCCTGGCCGGTGAAGCGGTGCAACAGCACCTGGCAGGCGGCGACCAGGGACATGAACAGCGTGCCGTCCTGCCCGCGGGCCAGCGCGCGCAGCGAGTCTGCGACCTCGGCGGGGATGGCGAACTCGAGTTGCGCGCCGCTGGTCGTGTGGACCGGGGGACGCGGGTGGTCGGTCGGCAGGTCCAAGGCGGGCAGGTCGGCGAGGACGTCGCACCAGTGGGCCTGCTGGGTCGCCATGAGCCCGGTGCGGCCGCGCTGCCAGGCGGCGAAGTCGCGGTAGCGCACCGGGAGCGCGGGCAGGTCGGGCGCGGTACCGGTGACCTCGGCGCGGTACAGCTCGGCGAGGTCGGTCAGCAGGACGTTCGCCGACCAGCCGTCGGTGACGATGTGGTGCATGGTCATCGCGAGGAGGTGCTCGTCCTCGGCAATACGCACCACGGTGGTGCGCAGCAGTGGTCCTTCGCTGAGATCGAAGGGGCGCACGGGCCCGAGCGCGTCGACTACCGGTACCCGGACTTCGGTGGGCGGGTGCACGGTCTGCACGCCGGTGCCGTCCTTCTCGTGGAACGTCGTGCGCAGGGCCTCGTGGCGGGCGACCAGGGCGGTGACGGCGGCCGAGAGCGCGTCGATGTCGAGCCGCCCGCGCAGCCGCAGGGCGAGCGGGGTCACGTACTCGATGCTGTCGGGGTCGAACTGCTGGAGGAACCAGAGGCGGGCCTGGGCGAACGACAGCGGGGCGTCGCCGTTGTCGGGCAGTCTGGGGATGGGCTCGGTCGTGGCGCCGCCGAGGGCCGCGGCGAGGGCCTCGACCGTTGGGTGGGTGAACAACAGGCGGGGTGACACCTCCACGCCGAGCACCGCTCGCAGCCGGGAGACGACGCGGATGCTGAGGATGGAATCGCCGCCCAGGAGGAAGAAGTTGTCCGTGGCGCCGACCTCGGGGACGCCGAGCACCTCGGACCACACGGCCGCGACGGCACGCTCCTCGGGGGTGCGCGACGGCACGTGCCCGGCCGCGGGTGTCCACTCGGGACAGGGCAGCGCGCGGCGGTCGAGTTTGCCGTTCGGGGTGAGCGGGAAGGCGTCGAGCGTCACGAACGCGGCGGGGATCAGGTGCTCGGGCAGCGTGCGCGCGAGGGCGGCACGCGGGTCGTCGGTGTCGCCGACCAGGTAGGCCACGAGTCGTGGAGGGTCTTCCTCGCGGACGATGGCCGCGGCGGCGCTCACGCCGGGGAGTGCGGCCAGGGCGGCCTCGACTTCGCCCAGCTCGATGCGGAAGCCGCGCAGTTTGACCTGGTTGTCGGTGCGGCCGATGAACTCAAGCTCGCCTTGGGTGGTCCAGCGGACGAGGTCGCCGGTGCGGTACATGCGGTCGCCGGGCACGCCGGACGGGTCGGCCAGGAAGCGCTGGGCGGTGAGCCCGGGCCTGCGCAGGTAGCCGCGGGCCAAGCCGGCACCGGCGAGATACAGCTCGCCGCGCACGCCGGGTGGGACCGGGCGCAGGTCACGGTCGAGCACGTGGGCGCGGGTGTTCGGCAGGGGGCGGCCGATGGCGGGTGGGAGGTCCACGACGGGCGCGGCAGGCGACAGGGGTTGGGTCCAGGTGGCGACGACGGTCGACTCCGTGGGGCCGTAGGCGTTGATCATCCGGCGGCCGGGCGACCAGCGGCGGACCAGGTCGGCGGGGCACGTGTCGCCGCCGACGATGAGGGTGTGCAGGTCGGGGTAGGGGCCGTCGGGGACGGTGGCGAGGGCCACCGGGGGGATGAGGGCGTGCGTGATCGCGTGATGGGTGAGGACTTTGGCGAGGTCGTCTCCCAGGAGGGGGCCGGGTGGCGGGATGACCAGGGTGGCGCCGCTGGTGAGGGCCACGGCCCACTCCAGCACCGACGCGTCGAAGCTGGGTGAGGAGAAGGCCAGGACCCGGTCGCCGGGGTGCACGTCGAAATGGGCTTGTTCGGCGGTGGCGAAGTTCGCCAAGCCGGTGTGGGTGACCAGGACGCCCTTGGGGGTTCCGGTCGAGCCGGAGGTGTAGATCAGGTAGGCGGGTGACGCCGCGGAGAGGGCGACATCGGGGTCGGTCGAGGGAAACGCGGATGTGTCGGGCAGGGCGTCGAGGACCAGGACTGGGCACGCGTCATCGAGCATGAAGGTGATGCGGTCGGGTGGATACGCCGGGTCGACCGGGAGGTAAGCGGCGCCTGCCTTGAGGACGGCCAACTGTGCGATGACGAGGTCCGCGGAGCGGGGTATGCGCAGGGCGACGACGCTTTCCGGGGCGGCACCCTCGGAGATGAGCTGGTGGGACAGGCGGTTGGCGGCGGCGTTCACGTCGGCGTAGGTGAGGACGGTGTCGCCGTCTTCGATGGCGACCGCGTCGGGAGTGCGTCTGACGGCCGCGGTGAAGAGGTCGACGAATGCCGTGGGAGTGACCGGGCTTGCTGTGTCGTTCCAGGCCGCGAGGAGCCCCGATTCCTCTGTGGACACCCACGGGAGGTCGGCGATCCGGCGGTCGGGTGTGGCGGCGATCGCCTCGATCAACGCGGTGAGTCGCCGCGTGAGGGTGCGGGCGGTGGCGCCGTCGAACAGGCGGGGGTCGTAGCCGAGTTCCACGCGCAGTTCGGTGCCGTCGAGGTGGGCGGAGACGCTCAGCGGCAGGTTGGTGGTCTCCACGGCATCGACCGTCTCGACGGTGGGAGCACCCTCGGTCTCCGCGCCCTCCGGGAAGTTCTCGAACGCCACAACGCTGTCGAACAGCGGCTCGCCCGCGGGCACCGCGCTCCAGGACTGGACCTGGGCCAGCGACACGAAATCGAACCGGCGTGACTCGGCCCGCTCGGCTTGGAGCCCGCGCAGCCACGACAGGACGGTGTCCGTGCCGTCGACCCGGACGCGGACGGGCACGGTGTTGATGAACATCCCGACCATGAACTCCACGCCGGGCAGGTCGTCGGGCCGCCCGGACACGGTGGTGCCGAACAGGACGTCGTCCTCGCCGCTGTGCCGGGACAGCAGCAGCGCCCAAGCGCCCTGCACGACGGTGTTCACGGTGAGCCCGTGGGCGCGGGCCATCCGCTCGACCGGCCCGGCAGGCAGGCCGACCCGGAGGTGCTCGGTGGACTCGGCACGGTGGGCGTCGACGGGTCGGCGGTCGAACGGCAGCGGTGTGCGGCTGTCCACCTCGGAGAGAACCGCGCGCCAGTGTTGTTCGGCGGCGGCGGTGTCCTGGTCGGCCAACCACGCCAGGTAGTCGCGGAACGGGCGGCGCGCGGGACTCCCCTGGCCCGCGTACTCGGCGAGGACATCGGCGAAGAGCTGCGCGGTGCTCCACCCGTCCAGCAGGAGGTGGTGCGACGTCCACAGCAGGTCGACGGTGTCACCGGACACCGGGCCGATGACCACCCGCGTGAGCGGTCCGGCGGCCACGTCGATGCCCGCCGTTTCGTCCTCAGCCGTCACCGGTCGGTACTCGATGGACAGGCGCGGCTCGCGGCGGACGACCTGCAGTGGTTCGGGGACGCCCTGCCAGACGACGTCGGTGCGCAGGATCGGCGTCCGCTCGGCGACCCGCAGCCAGGCCGCGCCCAGGGCGTGCGGGTCCCGGACGCCGCGCAGCCGGAGCCGGGTCCGGTTGACGTAGGCGGATCCGCCGTCCACCAGGCTGTGGAACAGCATCCCGGCCTGCAGCGGAGTGAGCGGGTAGACGTCCTCGGCCGCGCCCAGAGCGTCCACTTGGGACTGGTCGAGTCGGGCGAGCGGAAAGTCGGACGGGGTGCGACCCCCGGCGCCAGGGTCGGCGCAGTGCGCCACGATCTCCCGCAGCGCGGCCGACATCGCCTCGGCCAGGCCGCGCACGGTGGTCTCGTCGCCCACGAACTCCCAGTCCAGCCGCAGCCTGCCCGCCGAGACCGCGGCGGTGAGGTCGAGCAGATGGCTGCGTCGGCTGTCCGAGGCGATGTCCTGACCCAGGTCGGGTGCCTTGGCGCGCAGCAGACCGGTGCCGGAGTCATCGTCCCAGCGGCCCAGGTAGTTGAAGATCACCTGCGGTTCGGGGACGGTGTCCAAGCCGCTGTCGGGGCGCAGGTAGCGCAGCGCCTCGAAGCTCAGGCCGCGGCGCGGGACGGCGCGCAGGGCCTCCTTGACCGACTTCAGCACGGTGCCCCAGTCACGGTCCGGAAGGTCGAGCGCGACCGGGAACTGGCTGGTGAACCAGCCGACCGTGCCGCCGACGTCGAGTCCGTCGAGCACGTCCTCGCGACCGTGTCCTTCCAGGGTCACCAGCGCCCGGTCGTGGCCGGTCCAGTCCGTCAGGGCGCGGCCGAGGGCGGCGAGGAGCACGTCGTTGATCTGGGTGCGGTAGACGTCGGGCACCTGGTGGAGGAGGGCATCGGTGGTGTCCTCGTCGAGGGTCACCGAGATCGTGCGGGCGGCACCCACGGAGTTCTCGGCGCTGTCGATCGGCAGCGGCGGGACGGCCGGGATCGACTGCCAGTAGGGAAGATCGTCGTCGAAACCTCCGCCGGCGACGTGCTTGGCGAGGCGCCGTGCCCACTGTCCGAAGGGGACAGCGGAGTCGAGCGGGTCGCCCGCGTAGGCGCGTTCGAGGTCGGTCAGCAGGATGCGCCAGGACACCGCGTCCACGACCAGGTGGTGCACCGCGAGGAACAGACGTGGTTCGGCGCCGGTGAACAAGACCGCGCGCAGCATCGCACCATCGGTGATCCGCAGCCCTGCCTGAGCGGCGAGGGCTTCCTCGTCCGGATCGCCCTCCGCGACGCGAAGCAGGTCACCCACCGGAGCGGGCTCCTGCTGCCACCCGTTGTCTGTCAGGTCGAACCGGGTGCGCAGGGCGTCGTGGTGCGCGACGACCGTGTCGAGCGCGCGGCGCAGCCGGTCGGCGTCGACGTCCGGGTCGAGCGAGACCGTCATCGACATGGCGAAGTGGTCGCGGTGCTCCTGGGCGCGGGTGCTGAAGAACCAGTGCTGGATCGGGGTCAGCGGCGCCGGTCCGGCTGCCTCGAACTCCGTCGTGGCAACGGAATGGTCGACGCCGACGGCCAGGTCGGCGATGTTCTGGCGGAGGAAGATGTCCTTCGAGGTCAGCCGCAGACCGGCGCGGCGGGCCTGGGACACGACCTGCATGCTCAGGATCGAGTCCCCACCCAGGGCGAAGAAGTTGTCCCGCGCGCCGACCCGCGCCACGCCCAGCACGTCGGCCCAGATCGCCGCCAACTCGGCTTCGACCCCTGGCCGCGGCGGCACGAACCCGGTCGGGTCGGGCAGTTCGGGTGCGGGCAGCGTGCGGTGGTCGAGCTTGCCGTTGGCGGTCGTCGGGAGCCGGTCCAGGCCGACGATGGCGGACGGGACCAGGTACTCGGGCAGGCTGCGGCGCAGGAACGCGGCAAGGTCGTCGGCGGTGTCGGCCACGACATAGCCGACAAGCCGCTGGTGTCCCCCGGCCGCGCGCGCGACCACGGCGGCCTCGCGGACGTCCGGGTGGCGCAGCAGGGCAGCGGTCACCTCGCCCGGCTCGACCCGGAAGCCGCGGATCTTGACCTGGTCGTCGGCGCGGCCCAGGTACTCCAGGGTGCCGTCGGCGAGCCAGCGGGCCCGGTCGCCGGTCCGGTACATCCGACCGTCGGCGAACGGGTCCGCGATGAACCGCTCGGCGGTGAGGCCGGGCCTGCCGAGGTAGCCGCGGGCGACCTGCGGACCGGCGAGGTGCAGTTCGCCGGGCACGCCGATCGGCGCGGGCCGTAAGTCGTCGTCCAGCACGTACACACGCACGGTCGACAGGGGCTTGCCGATCACCGGCCGCTCCCCCGCGACCCGGCTCCACGTCGCGTCCACGGTGACTTCGGTGGGGCCGTAGAGGTTGACCGCGGCCAGGTCCGCGTCAGCGAGCGCTCGCCACAGCTCCGGGTCGATCGCCTCGCCGCCGAGCGTGAGCGTGCGCAGGCCGGTGAGCCCGGCGTCGAGGAGCCTGCGGGCGTGCGCCGGGGTCACGTCGAGGACGTCGAGGTGCCGGTCGGCGTAGGTGACGAGGGCGTGCGGGTCGAGGCGGGTGTCGTCCTCGATGACGTGCAGTTCGTGGCCGGCGGCGAGGAACAGCAGGCCTTCGACGGCGGTGTCGAAGGAGAACACCGAGGTCTGCCCGTAGCGCAGCCGCTCCCCCGCCATCAGCTCGACGCGCTGGTGAGCGAACAGCGCGGCCAGGTTGCCGTGGTCGACTACGACGCCCTTGGGCGCGCCGGTGGAGCCCGACGTGTGGATGACGTAGGCCGGGTGGCGCGGGTGGATCACGACGCCCGGGTCGGTGTCCGGGTGTCCGTCGGTGTCCGGGATCGCGTCCAGCACCGTGATCGGGTCGGCGTCGGCAAGCAGGAAATCGATCCGCTCCCGGGGCAGTGTCGGGTCGACCGGCAGGTAGGCGGCTCCCGTTTTGAGGACGGCCATGATCGCCACTACGAGATCGGCCGAGCGCGGCAGGGTGAGCGCGATCAGGCGTTCGGGCGCCGCGCCGCGCTCGATCAGCAGGTGTGCCAGGCGATTCGCGGCGGCGTCGAGGTCGCCGAACGTGCGGGTGTCCGCACCGCAGACCACCGCGGTCGTGTCGGGCGTGGCCGCTGCCTGAGCGGCGAAGACGTGGTGCAGCGCGACCTCGTCGACGGACCGGCCGCCGCCCTGCCACCGTGCGAGCTGGGCCCGTTCATCGGCCAGGGGCAACTCTCCGATCGGCCGGTGCGGGTCGGCGGCGATCTCGGTCAGCAGGGCGGTCAGGTGGCCGACCATCCGCTCGATCGTGGTGGCGTCGAACAGGTCAGGGTTGTATTCGACCGCGCCGCGCAGCCCGTCGCCGGATTCCTGGAACTCGATGGTGAGGTCGCAGGTCGAGGTGATCACCGGGACCTGCACCTCGGTCACGACCAGGCCCGCGAGGTCCGGGATCTCGTCGGGGGTGTTCTGCAGCAGCATCATCACGTCGAACAGCGGCGAGCGGCTGGGGTCGCGCTCGGGGGCCACCGCGTCGACCACCCGCTCGAACGGGACGTCCTGGTTGGCGAACGCGTCGAGGACGGTCGCGCGGACGTCGGCGAGCAGGTCGGTGAAACTCCGCCGGGTGTCCACTGTGGAGCGCAGGACGAGGGTGTTGACGAAGAAGCCGACGATCCGCGCCAGCTCCGCGCGTTCCCGGCCGGACGCCGCGGTGCCGACCGCGAGGTCGCTCTGCCCGCTGTAGCGGGCGAACAGGACCTGGCTGGCGGCGAGCAGGGTCATGAACAGCGTGCCCTCGCCCTGCCTGAGCGCGGCGGCGGTTTCGCGGCTGAGCGTGAACTCGTGCGAGGCGCCCGCTGTCGAGCGGACCGCGGGCCGTGGCCGGTCGGTCGGCAGGCGCAGCGGCTCGACACCGGCGAGTGCGCCACGCCAGTAGTCGAGCTGCTTGTCGGTCGGCTGCTCGCGCTGCCACGCCGCGAAGTCGCTGTACCGCAACGGAAGCGGTGGCAGGTCGGCGTCCACACCAGACAGCGCGGCCTGGTAGAGGTCGGCCAAGTCCTCGGTCAGCACGGCCGTGGACCAGCCGTCGGTGATGATGTGGTGCAGGGTCAGGACGAGGACATGCTCCTCGGCGCCGAGGCGGATCAGGGTCGTGCGCAGCAACGGACCGCGGCGCAGGTCGAATGGGCGGGTGCTCTCCTCGGTCAGCACGCGGTCGGGGTCGTCGGTCTCGATCACCGTCAGCGAGGCCGGATACGGCTCGCCGACACGTGTCCCGGTGTCGTCGAAGGTGGTCCGCAGTGACTCGTGGCGGGCGATCACGCCGGTCAGCGCCGTGGTCAGCGCGGCGACGTCGAGCGGCCCGGACAGGCGCAGCGCGGTCGGGCTGACGTACTCGGTGTCGCCCGGCTCGAACTGGTCGAGGAACCACAGCCGGTCCTGCGCGAACGAGCGCGGCGCGGGCCCGTCGTGGCGGGGGATGACGCTGGTGTCCCCACCGGGGATGGCCCGGGCGAGCGCGGCGACCGTCGGATGGTCGAAGATCGCGCGCGGTGAGAGCTGGACGCCGAACGCTGCCCGCAGTCGGGACACCACGCGGATGCTGAGGATGGAGTCGCCGCCCAGGGCGAAGAAGTCGTCCTCCACCCCGACCCGCGGCACGCCGAGGACGTCCGCCCAGGCCGCGGCCACGATCCGCTCGGCCTCGGTGCGCGGGGCGACGTAGGTCGACGTAGCGGTGAAGTCGGGGGCAGGCAACGCGCGTCGGTCGAGTTTCCCGCTGGAGGTCAGGGGAAGCGCGTCCAGGGTGACGAACGCGGCGGGAACCAGGTAGTCGGGCAGCACCCGGGCCAAGTCGGCGCGCAGGTCGCCGGGCTCGCCGACGACGTAGGCGACGAGCCGGTGGCAGGCGGTGTCGGCGTGCGCGACCACGGCGGCGTCGCGGACACCCGGCTGCTCGCGCAGGACGGCGGCGACCTCGCCGGGCTCGATCCGGAAGCCGCGGACCTTGACCTGGTCGTCGACGCGGCCGAGGTAGTCGAGCCTCCCGTCGGCGGTCCACCGCACCCGGTCCCCGGTGCGGTACATCCGGCCGCCGTCGAACGGGTTGGCGATGAACCGCTCGGCGGTCAGGCCGGGCCGGTCGAGGTAGCCGCGGGCGAGCTGCGGGCCCGCGAGGTACAGCTCGCCGGGCACGCACGGCGGCCGCGGGTCCAGGTTCGCGTCGAGGACATAGGCGCGCAGGTTGCGCAGCGGCCTGCCGATGAGGGGACGTTCGGCGTCGCTCGTGCGGCAGACGGTGGCGTCGACGGAGCACTCGGTGGGGCCGTAGTAGTTGACCGCTTCGAGCCCGGGACGTGCGGCGATCTCGCGCCACAGCCACTCCGGGGTCGCCTCGCCGCCGAGCATGAGCAGCCGCAGCGGGGCGTCGAGCAGCCCGGCCGGGACCAGTTGGGCGGCGTAGGTGGGGGTCAGGTCCACGACGGTGATGGCGCGTTCGGTGAGGTAGGTGACGAGCGCGTCGGGGTCGAGCCGCAGGTCCTCGCCGATGACGTGCAGTTCGTGGCCCGCGGCGAGGAACAGCAGGCCCTCGATCGCGGTGTCGAAGGAGAACGTGGCGGTGAGCGCGAACCGGTCCCGGGCACTGCCGGGCAGGTCGATGGCGTGGTCGTGGAACAGGTTGGCCAGGCCGCCGTGATGCACGACGACGCCCTTGGGCCTGCCGGTCGAGCCGGAGGTGTAGATGACGTACGCGGCCTGCTCCGGCCGCACGGTGACACCGGGAGCGGTGTCGGGATATGCCGACGTGTCGCCGATGCGGTCGAGCACGGTGACCGGGTCGGCGTCGTGCAGCAGGAACTCGATCCGCTCGGCGGGCAGGGTCGGATCGACCGGCAGGAACGCCGCTCCTGCCTTGCCCACGGCGAGGATCGCCACGACGGTGTCCGCCGACCGCGGCAGGGTGATGGCGACGATGCGCTCCGGACCCGCGCCCTCGGCGATGAGCCGGTGCGCCAGCCGGTTGGCGGCCGCGTCGAGTTCGGCGTAGGTCAGCGTGGTGTCACCGCACACCACCGCCACAGCGTCCGGGGTGCGAGCGGCCTGGCGCTCGAACACCTCGGGGAACAGCGTGGACGGCAGCTCGCACGCGGTGTCGTTGAAGTCGACCACCACCTGCCTGCGGTCCGCAGCGGTCAGCCAGGGCAGGTCCGCGAGCGGCCGCGCGGGATCCTCGCCGATGCCGGTGATCAGCGACAGCAGCCAACCCGCGACCCGCCCGGCGGTGGTCTCGTCCAGGAGGGCGGGGTCGTAGGCGAGGTCGAGGTGGACACGGTCGTCCACGTGCGCGGACAGGGTGAGCGGCAGGTTGGTGGTGTCGACCGCGTGGACTTCGGCGACGCGGATGCCGTCGTCGCTGGAGGCGTCCTCGAACGGGTAGTTCTCGAACACCACCACGCTGTCAAACAGCGCGGCGACCGCGCTGTGAGCTTGGATCCGGTTCAGGGCAAGGAAATCGAACCGCCGGGACTCGCTCTGGGCTGCCTGCAGATCGCGCAGCCACTCCCCCGCCGGACGGCTCGGGTCGACCCGCACCCGGGTGGGGACGGTGTTGATGAACATGCCGACCATCGACTCCACACCCGCGAGTTCGGCCGGGCGACCGGAGACGGTGCTGCCGAACACGACGTCGTCCGTGCCCGCCCAGCGCGACAGCAGCAACGCCCACGCGCCCTGGACCACGGTGTTCACCGTGAGACCGGCCCGCTGGGCGGCGGCGCGGAGGCGGTCGGACGCGGCGCGGTCGAGGCCGCGGCGGACCGACGCGCTGGACTCGGTGCGGTGCGCCTGAGTGGGCGCCCGGTCGTACGGCACGGCGACGGGGGTGTCGAACCCGTCGAGGACGCCCGCCCAGTGCGCGTCGGCGGCGGCCGTGTCCTGCTCGGCCAGCCAGCGCAGGTAGTCGCGGAACGGCCTGCGCGCGGGTGCGGCGGCGGGCCTGCCGTGGGTGATGGCGCGGTAGTGGGCGCAGACCTCGGCGAACACCTGGCCGGTGCTCCAGCCGTCGAGCAGCACGTGGTGCGACGACCACACGAGGACGGCCCGGTCGTCGGTCCAGCGGGCGACGGCGACCCGCAGCAGCGGCGCGGTCCCGAGGTCGAATCCCCGCCCCCGGTCGGCAGCGAGCAGGTCGTCCAGGGCGGCCTCGCGGTCCACTTCGGACAATGCGCGCCAGTCATGGTGATCCGCGGCGATCTCGACGCGGCGGTGGACGACCTGGACTGGTTCGTCCACGCCTTCCCACACCACGCTGGTGCGCAGGATCGGGGTCCGGTCGACGACCCGCTGGAACGCCTCGGTGAGCGCGGCCGGGTCGGCGACGCCGTCGAGCACGATGCGGACCTGGTCGACGTAGCTGCCGCCGTCCGGGTCGACCAGGCTGTGGAACACCATGCCCGCCTGCAGCGGCGTGAGCGGGTAGATGTCCTCGACACCCGTGCCGGTGCCCGCGATGGCGTCCACTTGGGACTGGGTGAGCCTGGCCAGCGGGAAGTCCGAAGGGGTCCGCCCGCCCGCACCCCTCTGCGCGCAGTGGGCGACGATCTCCGCGAGGGCGCCCGCCATGGACTCGGCGAGGCTCCGCACGGTGGACTCGTCGTGCAGCGCGGGTGAGTACTGCCAGGTCAGGGCGAGTTCGCCCGCCTCGACCAGGCCGGATACGTCGAGCTGGAAGTCCCTGGTGGACGCCGGGTCGATCTCGGCGCCGGATTCGCTGTGGCGGGCGCCGATCAGGCCGGAGTGCTCGGCGGTGTCGAACTGGCCGTGGTAGTTGAAGCAGACCGCGGGCAGGGCGGTGCCGTCGAGGCCGGTTCCGGGGCGCAGGTAGCGCAGTGCCTCGTAGCTCATTCCCTTGTGCGGCACCGCCCGCAGCTGCTCCTTGACCGCTTTCAGGGTGGCGCCCCAGTCGCGGTCGGGCAGGTAGAGCGCCACGGGGAACTGGGTGGTGAACCAGCCGACTGTGCGGGACAGGTCCACGCCGTCGAGGATCTCCTCCCGGCCGTGGCCCTCCAGGGTGACGTCCACCCGGTCGCGGCCGGTCCAGTCGGCGAGTGCGCGGCCGAGGGCGCTGAGCAGCACGTCGTTGACCTGGGTGCGGTAGCGGTCGGGCACCCGGTGCAGGAGCGCGGCGGTGGTGTCGGGGTCCAGCCGGACGGTGACCGAGCGGGTGTCGCCCGCCAGGTTGGCGCCGTCGTGGTCGACGGGCAGCGGTTCCGGGGCAGGCACCGCGGCCCAGTGGGCGAGGTCGACGTCGAAGGCGCCGGTGGCGACGTGCTCGGCGAGCCGGTGGGACCACTCGGCGAACCGCGTGCCCACCGGGGCGAGCCGCACGTCCGCGCCCTGCACGCATTGCTGGTAGGCGGTGGTCAGGTCGTCGAGGAGGATGCGCCAGGAGACGCCGTCCATCACGAGGTGGTGCACGGTCAGGAAGAGTCGCGGCCGGTCCAGTCCCTCGATCAGGAGCGCCCGCACCAGTCTGCCCGCGCTGGGGTCGAGGGTCGCGCGGGCGGCGTCGGCGAGCGCCGGAATCTCGGCGGCGTCGGACACCTGGTGCCGGTGCAGGGTCACGTCGGTGTCGGCGGTGTCGGCGGATTCCTGGTGTCCCAGGCGGAATCGGCCGCGCAGGGCGTCGTGGTGTTCGACCACGGCGCCCAACGCTCGTTCGAGGGCGGCGTGGTCGGTGTCGGGGGCGAGGTCGACCAGCACGGACATGGTGAAGTACGAGGTGTCTTCGTGGGTGTCGAAGAACCAGCGCTGGATCGGAGTGAGCGGTGCCGGGCCGGTGCGTGCCGGGGCAGGTGTGGCGACGGTCGCGCGGGAGGTGACCAGGGCGAGTTCGGCGACGGTCTGGTGGGTGAACACGTCCCGTGAGGTGATCCGCAGACCCGCCTGCCGGGCCTTGGACACCAGTTGGATGCTGAGGATGGAGTCGCCGCCCAGGGCGAAGAAGTTGTCCGTGACCCCGACCCGGTCCGCGCCGAGCACGTCCGCCCAGAGGTCGGCGAGCAGCGCCTCGCTGTCGGTGCGCGGCGCGACATAGGTCCCCTCGACCTCCGCGCGCACGCTCGGCGCGGGCAGAGCGCGCCGGTCGAGCTTGCCGCCGGCGGTGACAGGCAGCGCGTCCAGCGGGACGAACGCGGCGGGCACCAGGTAGTCGGGCAGCGTGGCCTTCAGGGTGGCCCGCAGGGCGGCGGGGTCGATCGGGTCGGCCGAGACCACGTAGGCGACGAGCCTGCGGTGGCCGTCGTCCTCGCGGGCCACGACCGCGGCCTCGCGGATTCCGGGGCAGCCGAGCAGCGCGGCCTCGGCTTCGCCCGGCTCGATGCGGAAGCCGCGGATCTTCACCTGCTCGTCGGTGCGGCCCAGGTATTCCACCGTCCCCTCGGCCGTCCACCGGGCGAGGTCGCCGGTGCGGTACATCCGCCCACCGTCGAAGGGGTCGGCGATGAAACGCTCCGCGGTGAGGCCCGGCCGGTCGAGGTAGCCGCGGGCCACCTGCGCGCCGGCGAGGAACAGTTCACCGGGAACGCCGACGGGGACCGGGCGCAGGTCGTCGTCGAGGAGGTGGGCCCGCAGGTTGCGCAGCGGCCTGCCGATCACCGGGCGGTCGCCGGTCACCGGAGCCGATAGAGCGTCGACGGTGACCTCGGTGGGACCGTAGAAGTTGTACGCGGCGGTGTCGGCGGCGGCGAGGTCGCGCCACAGGTCCTCCGGGAGCGCCTCACCGCCGAGCATGAGGACGCTGGGCCGGTGCGCGCCGGTGAGCAGCCCGGCCGGGATGAGTTGGCGCAGGTAGGACGGGGTGAGGTCGAGGAAGTCGACGCGCCTGCCGATGACGTAGTCGACCAGCGCCTCCGGGTCGAGCCGGACCTCGTCGGGCA
Organism: Actinokineospora alba; assembly: GCF_004362515.1. Classification (NCBI taxonomy): domain Bacteria; kingdom Bacillati; phylum Actinomycetota; class Actinomycetes; order Pseudonocardiales; family Pseudonocardiaceae; genus Actinokineospora; species Actinokineospora alba. The sequence goes on from NZ_SNXU01000001.1 coordinate 5,639,756, forward strand.
GCAGGTGCAGCTCGTGGCCGTCGGCCATGAGCACCGGGCCCTCCCACGAGGTGTCGAAGGAGAACACCGCCGACAGCGCGACCCGCAGCCTGCGCTCGCCCGCGAAGTCCGCGCGGTGGCTGTGCAGCAGGTTGACCAGGTTGCGGTGCTCGACCGTGACGCCCTTCGGGCGACCGGTGGAGCCCGACGTGTAGATCACGTACGCGGCGTTGTCCGGCCGCAGACCGGTTTCCGGGTCGGTGTCGGGTAAGCCCGCTGTCTCAAGTGGATGGTCGACGACGATGGCCGCGCCGGAGTCGGCGATGAGCTGGGCCCGCCGCTCGGCGGGCAGCGCCGGGTCGATCGCGAGGTAGACGGCGCCCGACTTGAGCACCGCCAGCTGCGCGACGACCGCCTCCACCGAGCGCGGCAGGGCCACCGCGACGACCCGCTCGGGTGCGGCGCCGTCGGCGATCAGCCGGTGCGCCAGCCGGTTGGCGCGGGCGTTCAGCTCGGCGTAGGTGAGGGACTCCTCGCCGCACACCAGCGCGGTCATCCCCGGGGTGCGGCGGGCCTGGGCCTCGAACAGCGCCGGGTAGGTCGTCGGGGGAACTTCGAGTGCGGTGTCGTTCCAGGTGTCGAGGGCGGCCTTCTCGCCGTCGGTCAGCCACGGAAGCTCCGCCAGCGGCCGGTCCGGGGCGGCGGCGATGGCGTCGAGCAGGACGAGCAGATGCCCGGCCATGCGCTCGACCGTGGCCGCGTCGAACAGGTCGGAGCTGTACTCCAGCACGCAGTCGAGGTGGTCGGCGCGCTCGGCGAACTCGACGCTGAGGTCGAAGTTGGCCGCCCAGCGGCGCAGGTCCACCTCCGCTACGGCGAGGCCGGGGAACGCGGGCAGGCCGCGCTGGGCGTTCTGCAGCAGGACGAGCACGTCGAACAGCGGGTTGCGGCTGGGGTCACGCGGGGCGCCGACGGCTTCGACGAGCCGGTCGAAGGGCACCTCGTCGTGGCTGAACGCCTCCGTCGCGGTGCTGTCGACCTCGGCGAGGAACTCGGTGAACGTCCGCGTCTGGTCCACTGTGGAGCGGAGCACGACGGTGTTGACGAAGAACCCGACGACCCGGTTCAGCTCGGCCAGGGACCGGCCCGCGGTGACCGTGCCGGTCGAGATGTCGCGTTGGCCGCTGTAGCGGGCCATCAGCACCTGACAGGCGGCCATCAGGGTGGTGAACAGCGTGGTGTCGTTGGCGCGCGCCAGGCCCGCGAGCTTGGTGGAGACGACCTTGGGCACCTGGAAGTGGTGCGCGGCGCCTGCGACGGACCGTACGGCGGGCCGCGGCCGGTCGGTGGGCAGGTCCAGTGGGGCGGCGCCGTCGAGGCGGGTGCGCCAGTAGTCGAGGTGCTCGGCCATCGCCGGGCCGGTGAGCCTGCCCCGCTGCCACACCGCGAAGTCCGCGTATCGTAGCGAAGGTCCGGATATCGCTTGCCCCGCATAGGCTTTCGCCAGGTCCTCGATGAGCACGCCCAGCGACCAGCCGTCGACGACGATGTGGTGGGAGGCGAGCAGCAGGACGTGTTCGCGCTCGTCGACTCTGACGAGCACCGCCCGCAGCAGGGGGCCTTGGCGCAGGTCGAACGGTCGGGCGAACTCGGTGCGCAGCAGGGCATCGAGTTCGCCGCGGTCGTCCCGGGCGCAGTCCACGAGCGGGACGCCGAGGGTGGCCTCCGGGTGCACGAGCTGCACCGGCCTGCCATCGACCTCGGCGAAGGTGGTCCGCAGCGACTCGTGCCGGCGCGGCAGGGTGCGCAGCGCGTCGATCAGGGCGGGCACGTCGAGGTCGCCGGTCAGCCGCAGGGCGGTTCCGCTGTTGTAGTCGTTCCCGCCGGGGCGGAACTCGCTGAGGAACCACAGCCGCTGCTGGGCCGACGACAGCGGGAACGGACCGGCGCCGGGTGCGGCGGGGATGGTGTCGGGGGCGGGGGCGGCGCGGCCTGCGAGTCTGCGGGCGAGTTCGGCGCGCAGGTGCTCGGGCAGCGCCTCGGCTCTGCTCTGCTTCGATGACGTCATTGTCAGGGGTCCTCTCGGGCTTATTCGGTGGCGTCGTCGAGCCGGGCGAGTTCTTCGAGTTCGCGCAGCACCTGGTCCTCGACCAGGGTCGCGAGCGCCCGCACGGTGCGGGCGGTGAGGACGTCGCGGGGCTTGAGGGCCACACCGAAGGCGGCGTTGGCGCGGGCGGTCACGTGCAGGCTGAGGATGGAGTCGCCGCCGAGGTCGAAGAAGCTGTCCTCGACCCCGACCCGGTCCAGGTCCAGCACCTCGGCCCAGATCTCGGCGAGCGCCTTCTCCGTCCCCGTCTCGGGCCCGGTGTCGGCGCTCACGGCGGTGAAGTCCGGGTCGGGCAGGGCGCGCCGGTCGAGCTTGCCGGACGTCGTGAGCGGCAGCCGCTCCAGCGCGACGACGGCGGAGGGCACCAGGTGTTCGGGCAGCACGCCCGCGACAGCGGCCCGGATGGCGGCGGGGTCGGCGGTCGCGGGGACGACGTAGGCGACGAGCCTGCCGTCGCGGGCGATCACCGCGGCCTCGTCGACCTCGGGCAGCGCGGACAGCGCCGACTCGACCTCGCCGGGCTCGATCCGGAAGCCGCGGATCTTGACCTGGTGGTCGGTGCGCCCCAGGTATTCCACCGCGCCGTCGCGGGTCCAGCGGACCAGGTCGCCCGTGCGGTACAGGCGCCCCGGCTCGAAGGGGTTCGCGATGAACCGCTCGGCGGTGAGGCCGGGCCGGTTCAGGTAACCCCTGGCGAGTTGGACACCCGCGAGGTGCAGCTCACCGGGCGCGCCCACCGGGACCGGGCGGAGTTCGTCGTCGAGCACGTGCAAGCGCGTGTTCCACACCGGCCTGCCGATGGGGACGGTCGGCTGACCGGGCTCGCAGTGCCAGTGGGTGACGTCGACGGACGCTTCGGTGGGCCCGTAGAGGTTGTGCAGTTCCGCCTCGCAGGCGGCGTGGAAGTCCTCGGCCAGGTCTTGCGGCAGCGCCTCCCCGCTGCACAGGACTCGGCGCAGGCTGATGCAGCCGGCGAGGTCGGCGTGGCGCAGGAACGCGCGCAGCATGGACGGGACAAAGTGGACGGTCGTCACTGACTCCGACCGAATCAGCTCGGCGAGGTAAGCCGGGTCGCGGTGCCCGTCCGGCCGGGCGACCACCAGGGTGGCGCCGACCATGAGGGGCCAGAAGAACTCCCAGACCGACACGTCGAAACTCATCGGCGTCTTCTGCAGCACCCGGTCGCCCGGCCCGAGTCGGAAGCGGTCCTGGGTCCACAGCAGCCGGTTCACGATGCCCTCGTGCGGCACCACAACACCTTTGGGCTTGCCGGTGGAGCCCGAGGTGTAGATGACGTACGCGCCGTTCGCCGGGTCGAGCTCGGGTGCGGTGGCGGGCTGGTCGGTCCCCGGAAGGTCCGTGGAATCGAGCAGCAGGACCGCGCCCGCGTCGGCCACCATGAAGTCGATCCGCTGCCGGGGCAGGTTCGGGTCGATCGGGAGGTAGGCAGCGCCGGATTTGAGCACGGCGAGCAGGGCGACGATCAGCTCGGCCGACCTGGGCAGGGCGACCGCGACGACCCGCTCCGGCCCGGCTCCCTGATCCCGCAGCCAGTTCGCGAGCCGGTCGGCGCGCGCGTGCAGTTCGGCGTAGGTCCAGCGAACGTCCTCGAACACCAAGGCTTCGCCGTCCGGGGTCTTGGCCGCCTGGTCGGAGAGCAGGGCGGTCAGGGTGGTCGCGGGGACGTCGACATCCGTCCGGTTCCACCCGTCCACCTGTTCGGGGGTGCTGAGGGCGGGCACCGCCGAGACGGGCCGGTCGGGGTCGGCGGTGAGTTCCCGCAGCAGGTGGACCAGGTGCTCGGCCAGCGCCTGGGCGGTGTCCGCGTCGAACAACCCGGGCTCGTAGCCGACCAGCAGCGACAGGCGCTCGGTCGGATAGACGGTGACGCTGAGCGGGAACGTGGTGCTCTCCACCGCGGCCAGCTCGCGCACGGGTGGGCCGCCCATCGGGTAGTTCTCGAAGATCACCGCGCTGTCGAACAGGTCGACGCCGCCGGGGACCTGGCTCCAGCCGTGCAGCTTGGTCAGCGGCGTGTGCTGGGCGGCGCGGGCCCCGGCCTGGCCGCGCTGGAGCTCCCGCAGCCAGTCGGCGACCGCCGCCGCACCGTCCACTGTGGCCACCACGGGCAGCGTGTTGACGAACATGCCGATGATCGACTCGACGTCCCGCAGGTCGGCGGGCCTGCCGGAGACCGTCGCGCCGAAGCAGACCTGGCGCTGACCGCTGTACTGGGCGAGCAACAGCGCCCACGCGCCCTGCACGACTGTGCCCGGCGTCAGCCCTTGCGCCTTGGCGAAGTCGTACAGCGCCGTGGTCTCCTGAACGGACAGGGCGACGTCGGTGCGGGCCGAGGTGGTGGGCTGGGCGACCGACGAGCGGGGGCGGTCGAAGGGCAGCGGGGTCGGCGCGGTGACCTCGGCGAGCACCGGCCGCCAGTGCTCCTCGCCGTCGTCCTGGCCCGCGATCCAGCGCGGATACTCGGCGAAGTCGGGCCGCTCGGGCAGCGGGGCGCCCGCGTGGGCGGCGGCCACGTCGGCGAGGACGCCGAACACGGACCAGCCGTCGAGCAGGACGTGGTGGAAGGTCCACAGCACCTGGACCTCGGTCGGCGAGAGCCGGGCGATGGTCAGGCGCATCAGCGGCGCACGGTCGAGATCGAACCCGGTCCTCTGGTCGGCGGCGAGCAGGGTGGCGAGGTTCGCGGCCCGGTCCTGCCCCGTCCAGTCCAGGATCGTGATGGGCACGGGCACGTGGTCGTGGACGACCAGCACAGGCTCCTCCTGCCAGAGCACTGACGAGCGCAGGATCGGCGTGCGGTCCACCACGTGCTGCCAGGCCGCGGCGAGGGCGGCCGGGTCGGGCACGTCGTCGAGGACGAAGGACGTCTGCTGGAAGTAGGCGCCGGTCCCGGACTGGGACAGGCCGTGGAACACCATGCCCGCCTGCATCGGGGTCAGCGGGAGGAGGTCGGCGACCCCGGGGACCGCCAGCCGGTCCACCGCGGCCTGGTCGAGAGCGACGAGCGGGAAGTCCGACGGGGTGCGGCCGTGGGCGTTCGCGCAGTGGCCGGTCAGGTCGCGCAGGGCGGCCAGCATCGTGTCGGCGAGGGTGGCGATGGTGTCCGCGCGGTGCAGGTTTTCGCTGAAGTACCAGGTGAAGGCGAGCCGGTCGCCCTCGATCCGGCCGACGACGTCGAGGACATGGGCGCGGGCCGCGTCCGGGTGCGCGTCGAGGTCGAGGCCGGTGGGGCCGTCGAACCGGCCGAGATAGTTGAAGCTCACGTCGGCGGCGCAGGCCAGGTCCTGGGCGCCCGCGAGATGACGGAGGGCGCCGTAGCCGATCCCGCGCCGGGGCACCGACCGCACCGTCTCCTTGACCGCTTTCAGCGCATTCCCCCAGTCCGGGCGCACCGGCAGCGCGACCGGGTAGACAGTGGTGAACCAGCCGACCGTGCGAGAGACATCGACGCCCGCGAACAGGTCTTCCCGGCCGTGGCCCTCGACGTCGACGAGCAGGCGGTCGCGGCCGGTCCACTTGCCGAGCGTCGAGGCGAGCGCGGTCAGCAGAACCTCGTCGACCCGGGTCCGGTAGGCGTCGGGCACGGTCCGGACCAAAGCGCGGGTCTCGTCCTCGGTGAGCGAGACGGTCACTTCCCGTTGTGTGGCAACGGTATTGCTGCCGTCCGTGGCACAGGGCACGCGGCCGTCGACTTGGACGGTGTGCGCCCAGTGCGCGCGCTCGTGATCGAAGCCGCCCTCGGCGGTGTGGGTGGCGAGCCGCCGCGCCCAGTCGCGGAAAGACGTGGTGCGGCCGGGCAGGCGCACGTCCAGTCCGAGGCGAGCCCGGGCGTGGGCGGTGCGCAGGTCCTCGGCGAGGACGCGCCAGGACAGGCCGTCGACCACCAGGTGGTGCGCGGCGAGCCGGACCGTGGTCTCCCCGATGGTTGTGGCGGTGAACAGCGGCCCGTGGCCGAACACCGCGCCGTCCGCGCCGACCGGGGCGTTGACCTGCTCGGTGGTGTCGGCGAACCGCATCCGCAGCGCGTCGTGGTGTTCGGTGATGGCGGCGACCGCGGCGCGCAGCGCCGCTTCGTCCACCGGTTCGCCGAGGTCCACGACGCACGACTGGTGGAACCGCTGCGGGTGCACGGTGTGCGTGTCGAGGAACCAGCGTTGGATCGGCGTGAGCGGAGCGGAGCCGGACACGGCGGCGTTGTCCGGGCGGTCCGCGAGGTCGACCGCGACGGCGTGCGGGGCGAGGGCGGCGACGGTCTGGTGGGTGAACACGTCGCGGGAAGTCACCACGACACCGGCGGCGCGGGCGGCGGCGACGACTTGGATGCTGAGGATGGAATCGCCGCCCAGGGCGAAGAAGTTGTCCCGCACGCCGACCCTGGCCGCGCCCAGGACCTTGGCGTACACCTGCGCGAGGGTCGCCTCCACGGGCGTCCGGGGTGCGAGATAGCGGGCCGGTGTGGGCCGGGCTACGCGCGGTGTCCTACCGGTGTCGGACAGGTCCACCAGTGTCTCCAGTGGACTGTCCGGCTGGTCGGCGATCGCGCGCAGCACGCGGTCGACCTCGGCGGCGATGCCCTCGATCGTGGCCAGGTCGAACAGCGCGGTGTCGTACTCGGCGGTCATGGTGAGGGCGTCGCCGCGCGGCCAGAACTCGACGGTGAGGTCGAATCGGGACGCGGGCCGGGGCAGGTCCTGCTCGGCGACCAGCAGTCCGCCCGCTTCCGTGGCGCGCAACAGCGGCTGCTGCAGGGCGACGACGGCCTGCACGAGCGGGGTGCGGCTCGCGTCGCGCTCGGGGGCGAGATGGTCCACCACCCGGTCGAAGGGCGCGTCGTCGTGGGCGAAGGCGTCCAGTGCGGTCTCGCGGACCTGGCCCAGGAACTCGCTGAACGGCGCCGACGGGTCCACAGTGGACCGAAGGACCAGGGTGTTGACGAAGAAGCCCGCCACGGTATCCAGTTCGGTGCGCGGCCTGCCCGCGCGCGCCGCGCCCACGGCGACGTCCCGGGTCCCGGCCCGCGCGGCGAGCACCAGCTGCACTGCGGCGGTGAGGGTCATGAACAGTGTCGCGTCGTGTGCGGCGCCGAGGACGGATAGGCGGCGCACGAGGTCGGCGGGCAGCTCGCGGCGCAGGACACCGCCCGAGCCGACGCGCACCGCGGGCCGCGGCCGGTCGGTGGGCAGGTCGAGCGGGACCAGGCCGTCGAGCCGCTCGCGCCAGTACGCCAGGGATTCGGTGTGGTCCGCGCGGTCGGCGGCCCAGGCGGCGAAGTCGCCATAGGTCACGGATTGGCCGGCAAGGACGGCGGGAGCGCCGCCGGTGGCCTCGCGGTAGCAGGCGAGCAGTTCGTCGATCAGCAGTGCCATCGACCAGCCGTCGGTGACGAGGTGGTGCTGGGCGAGCAGGAGGACGTGCTCGCGCGGGCCGAGGGCGAACAGGGTGGCGCGGGTGGTGGGACCGGTCCGCAGGTCGAAGGGCTCGGCCAGGTCGCGGGCGAGGTCGGCGTGGAGGTCGGTGGTGCGGACTTCCCGTAATGGCAGGGCGGGGGCGGGGGCGACGAGCTGGCATGGTTGACCGGCGATGGTGTCGATCGTGGTGCGCAGTGCGCCGTGGCGGGCGGCGAGTCGGTCGAGGGCGGTCCGCAGGGCGTGACGGTCGAGGTCGCCGGTGAGGCGGAGCGCGGCGCCGGTGTTGTTGGCGAGCCCGCCTGCGGTGATCTCGGCGAGCCATAATCGCCGCTGGGCGGGCGAGAGCGGGAGCGGCCGGTCCGACGGTGCGGGCGAGATGGGCGCGCAGTGGGCGGACGTGGCCGGGAGCAGGGCGGCGAGCGCGGCGACCGTGCGGGCGTCGAACACCGCTCGACCGGACAACTCCGCGCCGAACTCGGCGATGATTCTCGATCTCAGCCGGGACGCCAGGATGGAGTCGCCGCCCAGGGCGAAGAAGTCGTCCTCGACGCCCACCTCGGTGGCCCCGAGCACGTCGGCCCACAGACCCGCGAGCACCCGTTCCCGCTCGTCCCGCGGCGCGACATACCCCGTCGCGGCCGAGCCCACGACCGGCGCGGGCAGCGCGGCGCGGTCGAGCTTCCCGTTGGGGCTCAACGGGAACGCGTCCAGCACGACGATCGCCGCGGGCACCAGGTAGTCAGGCAGCCGGGCGGCGAGCACCGCCCGCAGGTCCGCCGGGTCGGGCCGGTCGTCGCCCGCGGGGACGACGTAGGCGACGAGCCGCTTGAGCCCGGAGTCGGTGCGCGGCACCACGACCGCCTGCCCCACCCGCGGGTCCTCGGCGAGCACGGCCTCGATCTCCCCCGGCTCGACCCGGAAGCCGCGGATCTTCACCTGGTGGTCGGCGCGCCCGACGAACTCCAAGTCGCCGCCTGCCCGCCGCCGAACGACGTCACCGGTCCGGTACCTCCGCTGTCCATCCGGGGCGGCCAGGAACCGCTGCGCGGTCAGGCCCGGCCGGTCGAGGTATCCCCTGGCCAGCCCCACGCCGGCGACATACAGCTCGCCGTGCTCGGCCGGGCGCAGGTCGTCGTCGAGCACCAGCACCTCGGTGCCCGGGATCGCGCGGCCGATGGGCGGAGCGCCCTCCCCCGGGGTCAGCGGGTCGCTCCAGGTGGAGACGACCGTGGACTCGGTGGGGCCGTAGGCGTTGACCATGCGGCGGCCCGGCGCCCAGCGGCGCACCAGGCCGGCCGTGCAGGCGTCGCCGCCCACGACCAGGGTCCGCAGGTGGGGCAGCTCCACGTCGGGCAGCGTGGCGAGCACGACCGGGGGGATCAGCGCGTGACTCACTGCGCGCGCCGCCAGCACGTCGGCGAGTTGCTCGCCCACCAGCGGCCCCGGGGGCGGCACCACCAGCGCGGCCCCACCGGCGAAGGCCATGCACAGCTCCAGGACCGAGGCGTCGAAGCTGGGTGAGGAGAACAGCAGCACCCGGTCGCCAGGGCGCACGTCGAACCGGTCGACCTCGGCGGTGGCGAAGGTGGCGAGCCCGCGATGGGTGACCACGACGCCCTTCGGCCTGCCGGTGGAGCCGGACGTGTAGATCACGTAAGCGGGCTGGTCCGGGTGCGGGCGCACCGGCACGGCGGCGGTATCGCCCGCGTCGGCCACCCACGCGGGGTCGTCGACCACGAGCAGCGGCCGCGCGTCGTCGACCATGGCCCGGATCCGGTCGGCCGGGTAGTCCGGGTCGATCGGCAGGTAGGCCGCACCCGCCTTGAGCACAGCGAGCTGCGCGACGACCATGTCGACCGACCTGGGCAGGGCGAGCGCGACCAACCGCTCCGGCCCGGCGCCGAGCGTGATCAGCTTGTGCGCCAGCCGGTCCGACCAGCTGTCGAGGGCGCGGTAGGTGACTGTGCGGTCCTCGGCCGAGAGCGCGGGTTCTTCGGCGTGGGCCCGGGCACTGTGGGCGAACAGGTCCAGCAGGGTGGTGTGCGCTGACATGGCTGGTCGAACCTTTCGCGGGCATGGCCGTTCCACCGAACGGCTCGGGAGGACCTCAGGCCGGGACGAGGGCGCGCTTGCGCGCGAGCCTGCCGCCGACCTGCAGCCAGGCGGGACTGCCCGAGCCGTCGGTCAGGATGCGGCCGACCTGGTCGGTCTCGCCGGTGTCGCAGTCGCGCATGGTGAACCGCAGGTCCGCGCCGAAGGTCAAGTCGGCGAAGGGCTCTTCGTCCACGGTCAGCCGGAGGCTTTCCGGTCCCCTGTGGACGATCGAGTAGACGGTGCCGCCGTTGTCGTAGTCGCCCTCGCAGCCCGGCGGGACCGGTGTCGGGTCACCGGTCTCGGGCATCGGGTCGTGGTCCTTCACCGGGACGCCGTACGCGGGCAGTTCGGCGGCCAGCGCCCGCCACAGCGCGAAACCCGAGCCCGCGTTGGCGGTCATCGCGACGACGGTGCCGGTGGACGGGTTCATCCGCAGGTGGCAGGACGTGCCGTCGCCGGTGCCGTCGTGGCCGATCGACGTGCTCGGGGCGGAGCCATAGGAGGCCAGGCCGAGACCCCACCCGTCAGCCATGCCGAACGGCTCGGCGCCGGGAACGGGGGTCTGCATGTCCTTGATGGACCCGGGATCGAGCAGCGCGCCGGGCTCGTGGCCGGTCAGGGCGCGGCCGATCAGGACCAGGTCCGCGGCACTGGCCGCGATCGCGCCCGCGGGCGCCTCGACGGCGCCGAGGGACTGCGCCACGGGGCGCACCACGCCCCGCGCCCGGTCGACGGTGTGCCCGCTGACGATCCCGCCCGTCCGGCGCGGCCCGACCACCAGGCGCGGGGTGATCCCCAGCGGGGTCAGCACGATCGCGGCGGCGGCTTCGGCCCAGCTCATGCCGGTGACGTCCTCGATGGCATGGCCGATCAGGAGGTATCCGAGGTTGGAATAGGAGAACGCGACGCCCGGCTCCGCGAGCGGGGCGAGGTCGGCGCCCTCCTCCGCTAACAGCCTGCGCAGGCTGGGCGCGGTCGCCCCGGCGCTGTCCGACGGCAGCCCGGAGGTGTGGCTGAGCAGATGGCGCAGGGTCAGCGCGTCGCCGAGGTCGGCGGGCAGGGTGTCGAGTCCGCCGACCTGCGCGGCCAGCGGCTCGTCGAGCTCGAGATCGCCGTCGACGGCCAGCGCCATGACGGTGGCGGCGGTGACGACCTTGGTGATGGAGCCCGTGGGCACCGCGGCGGCCGTGGTCATCGGTTCGGGTTCGCCGTGCCTGACGACGCCTGCTTCCCAGACCCAGGTGCGGTCCTCATGGTGGATCGCCAGTTGCACACCAGGCACGGCGTGCTCGCGGGTCAGCTCGGCCAGAAGGGCGTGAACCCTGGATCTGTGCATAGGTCCTCACAATCAGCGCCCGGTGGGCACGGTTGATTTCCGCCAGGACTCATAGCCCTCGCGGGGACTGTTTGAACGTGAGCGAGAAGCGGCGGCCGTCGTGAAACGTCCATCGACAGGAGCGACCTGTCAGCGCCTTCTCCAAATACCCGGCTGTAGCCGAAGCCAAACCATCGTGGCCTTTTCGGACTGAAGGCTACTACCGCCGAACGGTGGAACCCATCCAGCCGCCAGAACCCTGGCACGTCCGGAAAGAATCTTCTTGCGACTTCGTTCGAAAGTGTGCACAAAGCCGCAAGAACCGCAGGTCCAGGTGGAGATCGATCACAGGCAACGAGCTAATTCGAAACGCGATACTGTGATGCGTATCACACGTCAGCACATTCGTTTCCAACAGGCCCGGCATCGCCATTAGCAAAGCATCGCCGCAGGTCAAATCCATCCACAATGGACTACTCCGTCGAACGATGATCACCTACCCGAAAGTAGCTCACATAATCGAGTCAACCGTCGAGTGGAGCGTTTGTACGAATCCCTGCCCGCGAACGGAAGAATAAGATGACGATAATCCGCCGGCTCGGTCAGAACCGGTGATTCATAGGGCAACCATTTCGACCACGGACGTTCACACGAAAAGCGTAGTTCCCGCGCTTAAACGGGCGAAAGTTCCAGCACGTGCCGCGCGGACCTTCAGGTTCCGACCTCGGCCAGCGCACGCATCGCGTCGTGCTCCACCCGCGAAAGATCGCGGAGGAGTTCACCTGCTTGCTTGAGGTCGGTGCTGTCGCCGGTGTCGCCCGCGCCGGCGATCAGCTTGGCGACCTCGGTCCACATGGTGGCGGCCTCGCCATACATCGTGTGACCGGTGCGCAGTCGGCTGTCGTCGATCAGGTGAACGCATTCGCCGAGGAAATCGCGGTAGAGATTGCGGAACAGGGCCCCGCCGGTCCCTGCCTTCTCCATGAGGAGGGCGGCCAGTGGCAGGTCCCGCTGGGGGTTGTCGGTGCGTTCGAGCCACTTCTCCACCCGCCCGGCGGCCTTCTCGATTCCCCGGTATCCGAGATTCGCGATGGGCGGGTTGAGGAAGTCGACGGCGCAGGCATGGATCGCCCCGACGACAAGGTCCCGCGATGGAGCCAGTTCACTGGAGGCGGTGATCGTGAAGGAGCGGTTCCTCGCTGTCATCGGTCCACGCTCAGCCCTGGCTTTGGCGAGACTGGACAGACTGGTCGTCACCGCTCCACCCTGCTGGTCGGTGTCCACCAGGTACGCGCGGTCGTCGTCGTACCCGTACATGGCCACGACATGCCCGCCGAAATGCACCTTCGACCCGAAGTAGTCCAGGTGGTAGCTGTCGAGCTGCAACCCCACCGGTTTCCCCGCGTCGAGCTGGGCTCGGACGTCCTGCCACGCCTTGCGCGGGGACGCGGTCTCCCGCACCGCCAATCCCAACCCCAGTCGGCCGTCGAGGTTTCTGGTGAGTTGGAAGGGTTTGACCCGACCGCCAAGGAAGGGGAAATCCATCCCCTTCCCGTCCCAGTAGACAAAGGCCAGGCCGGAGCCGAGGCCGAACAGCATGGGCTCGGAGAGATCCAGTCCCTCATGCCGCAGCAGGACACCCAGCGCGGTGGTCTCGCAGTGCCGCATCCCCCGGGTGGAAGCACTTTCGATGATCACGTCGACCTCTCTTTGTCCTGTCGCCTTCCGCCTGGCAACACGAGCCTCTCAGGTCTCGTCGTCATCGCAGTCGCCGACGCCGGGACTCATTGAACCTTTCCGGCCGGGCGGGCGTGGTCATGGTTAGACCTGTCCTGTTCCGAGGTGGAGGTTCCCCATGCGTGCCTTGGCCGTTGTCTTCTCAGTCGTGCTGGCGCTTTTAGTCTCGGCCGCTCCGGCTGGGGCGGCCCGTGATCGCACCTCGCCCACGACCCCGACCAACCTGCGGGTCACGGCGTTGACGGACACGAGCGTGTCCCTGGCCTGGGACGCGGCGTCGACCAAGCAGTCGAACTGGTGGTACTGCGTGCAGCACAACTTCACCGGCTGCGTCCGCGTCGACCCGCCGAGCACGACGCACACCCGGCCGCTGCAGATTCCCGGCAAGACCTACACGTTCAGCGTCTACGCCGTGGACGTGAACGGGAACCGGTCGGGCAACAGCAACGCCGTCACGGTGTCCACGCCCGCGGACACCACGCCACCCAGCCCGGCCCCGGTCCTGAGCCTGGTCGCGGTCTACCCGACCCGGATCTCCCTGAGCTGGACCTCGTCGAAGGACAACGTCGGCCAGGTCTTCTACACCCTGACGAAGGACGGGGTCGCGATGAACCCCGGCGCCATCAACTACCGGCAGACCACCCTGCTCGACGTGGCCCCGGCGACGAGCCACACCTTCCAAGTCATCGCCACGGACACCTCCGGGAACGCGGTGCACAGCAACGTCTTGAGCGTGACGACGCCCCCGGCCACGGACACGGTGGCACCGACCGCGCCTGCGAACCTCACGTTGAACCCGAACAGCAGCTCCCCGGAGATCTGGCTGGACTGGACGACGTCGACCGACGACGCCGACCCGCCGGGCCTGATCCTGTACGACGTCTACCAGAACGGGGTGTTCGCCGAGCACGGCAGCATCGGCGCTGGTGAGACGATCGTGTACTGCGATTTCACCGGCCCCACGGAGGTCGTGGTGCGGGCAGTCGACACGTCCGGCAACGTGTCGGGTCCGAGCAACGCCATCACGTTCGACTGCTGAGGCGTGCCGCCGGGGGTGCGGGTGCCGCACCCCCGGCAGCGCGGATTCAGCGCGGTCCGTACATCCACGGGTTCTTGAGGTCGAAGAACTTCGGCGTGTCCGCCATCAGCGCCTGCATCTCGTCCATCTGCGCCTTCAGCTCCGGGGGCGCTTCCTTCTGTTCTCCCTTGCGCGCCTCGGCCTCGTTGGTGAAGAACATCTCCATCGCGTACCGGCCGTCCGGGAGGTTCGCGCCGATGGTGCCGAGCACGTCCGGGCGGAACTCGGCCCACTTGTCCGAGTTCTCCTTCGACAGCTCGTAGCCCCGTTTCGGGTCGGTCGCCCGCCCTTCCATGATCTGCACGAACTTGGCCTTCGTCGGGTCGCCGGGCAGGTCCTCCGTGACCTGGTCGCTGTCAAGGAACTCCGCGCCCTGGGGGAACAACTTCGAGGTCTCCTCCCACCAGGCGCCCTGCTCCGGCCGGTCGCTGTTCTGCCGGGCGTGCTCCGGCGTGTCGAACCGGACGAAGCACACGCAGGTGCCGTCGTCGGTCACGCCGCAGGTCGACCCCAGCCACCCCTCCGCTTGGGGAGCGAGGTCCCGCATCCACTTGTCCAACTGCTCGTGCATCCGGTTCGCATCGGACACCTTGCCCTGCACTACCTGCACAAACATGACGAGCCTCCCGATCTGCGCGGCCATCGGCCGTCGGTGGCCGGGCCTCCGCAGCCACCGACATTACGACCGCCGCGAGCCCACCGCCCGCCGATCATCAGACGTTCGACAGTCGGCGGCGCGCGCCACGTGGGGAGCGTTTCCGGGCCATGTCGTAGGACGCCTGCCCAGTTCACGTCGATGACGATCGGCTGACCGAGCCGTGGAATCGCCTCAACCCAAAGGTCGCTGACGCCACCCGGAGGGCATATAACTTCAGTGTGTACGAGTTGGAGTTGCGTCATCTCCGGATCATCATCGCCGTGGCTGATGCGGGCAGTCTGTCCAAGGCGGCGGTCGGGCTGGGCATCTCGCAGCCTGCCCTGACGGCCCAGATGCAGCGCCTGGAGGGCCGCGTCGGTGGGTTGTTGTTCGCGCGATCGGGCACCGGTGTCGCACCGACCGACCTCGGGTCCTACGTGTTGTCCGCGGCGCGCAGTGTGCTGGCCGATGTCGACGAGATGATGGCCGGGATCAGGCGGCTCACCCAGGCGGTCGCAGTGGCGGGGGCCATCCGGGTCGGCGGTCCGCCCGGGCTTGTCGTGCCGCTGTTCGTCGACTCCGTCGCCAAGCAGGTCGGAAGTGCCGAATCGACCATCGACATCGACACCCGCCCGACCGAGCTGATCCGCAAGGTGCTCGACGGCAAGCTCGACTTCATCGTCCTGGAGGAGATGCCCGGCTTCCGCACACCCCTTCCGCCGCCGCTGCGCAGCAGCTTGGTGCTCAGCGCGCCGATGTTCGTCGCGATCTCGGAGAACCACCGGCTTGCCGACGCGGTCGACATCGACTTGCGCGATCTCGCCGAGGAGAGCTGGGTGCTGCCCCCGGTCAGCGAGATCGCCGAGCAGTTGGCTCTGCAGCGGGCCTGCAGCCAGGCGGGGTTCTCCGCGACGATCAAGTATCAGGTGTCGGACTCGGTCACGACGAGGGAGTTGGTCCACCAAGGTGCGGTCACCCTCGCCAAGCCGATGGCCCGCGAAGGCAGCGGCGTGGTCATCCGCAACCTGAAAGGCACTCCCATCACCCAGGAGATCCTGCTGGTCTGGCACGAGGACAGTCCGCTCGTCGCCCTCGCCGAGCGTGCGCCCGCGTCCCTGCTGGCGGCCTACGCCCAACTCGTCGACACCAATCCGCTGTTCGCGAGATGGTGGGCCGAGCACCAGGCGCCCCCGCCCGCGGCGGATTCCGCACCCTAGAAATGCGTCCCCGGCGGACTCAGCCGCGGACGTGACTCGACCGTGTCTCGGGGCCGGGCGCGCCCGCGCCCGCCTGTCCTGAACACCGCGACGCCGCGGGAGCCGGACGGCTGGGACTCCAGCAGCACTCCAGACCCCGAAGACCCGGTCTCGTCACCCGCGGCTGATCACTCGGCGTCGACGACCCTCGCGGGCGGCGAGGCCTGAGGCTTGCGGTTCTCGACCTTGATTCCGCACTTGCCGACCAGCGCCACCCCGGCTCCGATCGTCGTCGCCACCGGCGCGGCCAGGGCGGCCACCATGCCGACGGCCAACGGCACGTCCAGGACCACGTCGTCATCACTGTCGCGGACGACCACCCGGCGGTTGATGCCCTCGTGGAACAGCCCCCGCACGGCGTCGACAACGGAATCGACGGCGGCGCGGGCCGCCTCGGGCTTGGCCTCGTTCATGAACCCTCCTTGTACTGCGGAACAGATCCCCTGACAGCTCCATGCTGCCCGTTCCGCGACGGCGCACCATCAGGGTTTCCCCCGGCATCCCCCTGATTCGCCCCGGCCGCCGGTCGGGGTGGCGGTCATGCCGGGCCGGTACTTCACCGCGGGCGCGCGCCCGGTGCTGCGGTACTCCCGGAATACCGGATCACCACCCAGGACCTGCCGTCCGAACAGATCCTTTCCGGTGTCGCCGACGGTGCGGCCGACCTGGCGCTGATCATGAGCTACCACGGGTCACGGCCACGGCAGTCGGATGAGCTGACCCGCGCGCCGGTCATCGAACGCGAGCCCGCGTTCGTCGCGCTCCGCGCGACAATGTGAACGTCCCCGACGCGGGCGCGGCCGTCGTCAGCCCGATCACGGTCAGCGGTGTCGGCGGCACGGCGCCTTCCACGCTCAAGGTCAGGCAGAGAATCCATTTCCTCACAGAGACAAGCGATACCGCCCGCGAGGTGTTCCCAGTGGGCGAACTGCCCTGGATCGCTGGAGATATCACCACCCGGTATATGGCCGGCCGCGGTCCAGAAGCACGTCATTTTCGCGCGTCGACAGATCGGACATGCCCCAGAGGGCATATAACTTGAGTGTGTACGAGTTGGAGTTGCGTCACCTCCGGATCATCATCGCCGTGGCTGATGCGGGCAGCCTGTCCAAGGCAGCGGTCGGCCTGGCATCTCGCAGCCTGCCCTGACCGCCCAGATGCAGCGCCTGGAGAGCCGCGTCGGTGGGATGTTATTCGCCCGATCGGGCACCGGTGTCACCCCGACCGACCTCGGGTCATACGTGTTGTCCACCGCGCGCAGTGTGCTGGCCGATGTCGACGAGATGATGGCGGGGATCAGGCGGCTCACCCAGGCGGTCGCGGTGAAAGGGGCCATCCGGGTCGGTGGTCCGCCTGGGCTTGTCGTGCCGCTGTTCGTCGACTCCGTCGCCAAGCATGTCGGGAGTGCCGAATCGACCATCGACATCGACACCCATCCGACCGAACTGATCCGCAAGGTGCTCGACGGCAAGCTGGACTTCATCGTTCTGGAGGAGATGCCGGGCTTCCGCACGCCCCTTCCGCCGCCGCTGCGCAGCAGCTTGGTGTTGAGCGCGCCGATGTTCGTCGCGGTCTCGGCGAACCACCGGCTTGCCGACTCGGTCGACATCGACTTGCGCGACCTCGCCGAGGAGAGCTGGGTGTTGCCTCCGGTGAGTGAGATCGCCGAGCAGTTGGCGCTGCAGCGGGCCTGCACTCAAGCGGGGTTCTCCGCGACGATCAAGTATCAGGTGTCGGACTCGGTCACGACGAGAGCCCTGGTCCACCAGGGCGCGGTCACCCTCGCCAAGCCGATGGCCCGCGAAGGCAGCGGCGTGGTCATCCGCAACCTCAAAGGCACTCCCATCACCCAGGAGATCCTGCTGGTCTGGCACCAGGACAGCCCGCTCGTCGGCGTCGCCGAACGTGCTCCCGCGTCCCTGCTGGCGGCCTACGCCCAACTCGTCGACACCAATCCGCTGTTCGCCCGGTGGTGGGCCGAGCACCAGGCAACCCCGCCCACGGCGGACACCGGGCGAGACTCGGCACCCTGACACCGGGTCCGCCCATAAGCCCTGCAGCGGCGCCACCGGCCACCGTGCGCGCTCAATCGTTGTCCGTACTCCGTGGGGTGGCGATGGTGTCGTCGGCTTCGTCGGGGTAGTGGAGCTCCGCCCAGACCGTTTTGCGGTCGTGGCGCCAGTCGACGCCCCACCGGTCGGCCAGGGCGCCGACGGTGAGCAGGCCTGCTCCCCGTTGCCATTCGCCGTAGTTCCGGGCGTCCTGGTCTTCGGCCGTGATCAGCATCGAAGAGTCGTGTGGACCGACCAGCACCACCCGCAACACCACGGGCGGGGTGCCGTGCTGGTGGGCGTTGACGATCAGTTCCTCGGCCACCACCATGGCGCGCAGGCGGTCCGCGGGGTCCCATTGGTCCAGCAGGCCGTCGAGCCAGTCGACACGATCGTCCTCACCGCCCGCTTCGCCCGAAACGCACCCACCCCAAGCGAAGCGGGCCACCGCGTGAGGTGATCGCGGGGTCGCCGAACCGCTGAGCCGTCCGGCTCGCGGGGGTCGGCGACCGTCTACTTGGGAGCAGTCAGGCCGACCCATATCTGCTTCACGGCCGGGTCCAGCCATCGACGAACCGCCTGCGGGTGAGCGACCGCTGGACCTTGCCGCTGGTCGTCTTCGGGATGCTGCGGCGCGGCACCATGTGGATCGCGACCGGTGGCACGCCGGTGCGGGCGCTGACAGCGGAAAGGATCGACGCCCGCAGGGTGTCGTGCTGCTCGGCGTCAAGCTCGGTCTCGACCACCAGGTGCAGTTCCTCGGAGTCACCGTCCTCGGCCAGGTACCCGACCGCGACGACACCGCCGAGGCGGACACCGGGCACCGTCTCAGCGGCCTGCTCGAAGTCCGACGGGAAGTAGTTCGCGCCGCGGATGATGACGAGGTCCTTGGCGCGGCCGGTGATCCGCAGACTGCCGTCGCGCAGGTAGCCGACGTCGCCGGTCTTCCACCAGCCCGCTCCGTCGAGCGCCTCGGCGGTCGCCTGCGGGAGGTCGAAATAGCCCACGGTGCGCGACGGCCCGCGGAACTGGATGTGGCCGATCCGATCCTCCCCCAGCTCGGTGCCCTGGTCGTCGACGATCCGGAGGTCCGTGCCCACCACCGGGGCACCGCAGTCGACCACCCGCAAGGCGTGGGGGCTGTCCGCCTCGACGTCGACCACCCGCGCGTCGGCCACTGCGGCCTGGCGGTCGATCGTGTCGTACCTCATCGGATCGGCGGGCGGCGTCATGGTGATGCCCAGCACCGCCTCCGCCATTCCGTAGCAGGGCACGACGACGTTCGGCCGCAGACCCCACTGGGTGAAGCGATCCGTGAAGCGCTGGATCGTGGTGGGGTTGACCGGCTCGGCCCCGCAGAAGACCACCCGCCACGACGACAGGTCGACTCCCGCCAGGTGCTCGTCCTTCACCCGGTCGGCCAGGTAGCCGTAGGCGAAGTTCGGCGCCGCGGCGGTCGTGCCGCGGAAGTGGCTCATCAGGTGCAGCCACTCCGCGGGCGCGCGCAGGAACCGCGTCGGTGGCATGACCACGCCGCCGCCGCCCGTGTAGAGCGGCAGCAGGAGGCCAGCGACGAGGCCCATGTCGTGGTAGAGCGGCAGCCAGCTCACGCCGATGTCCTCGGCCGACCAGCCGGTGGCCAGGGTGAGCTGTTCCAAGTGGGCGATCAGGTTGCCATGCGAGACCATGACGCCCTTGGGCGTGCCGGTCGACCCGGAGGTGAGCTGGATGAACGCCAGCTCGTCGGGCTCGGGCAGGTGGACGGGGTGGGGCGCGACCTGCGCGGCGGCGGCGCGCGCGACCATGGCGTCGCCGTCGATCAGGACGGTGTCGGCGAGGTCGCCGGTCGCCTCGATCATGGCCGCCGTCGTGACGACCGCGGCCGGCCGCAGGTAGCCGACGAGTTCTTTCAGCTGGCCGTCGAAGCCCGCGGCGGCGCCGAAGGTGGTCGGCAGCGCCACGGAGGCCGGGGCGGCGCCGCACACCTGGGCGCCGAAGAAGGCCGCCACGAACGGCCACCCCGCGGGCAGGCAGATCAGGATCCGGTCACCAGGACCGACACCGTGCTCGGCGAGGATCGCCGCGGCGCGGCCCGCGAGGTCGAATACGGCGTCATAGCGCCGCGATTCGGCCCGGGTGGGTTCGGGCACCATGGTCAGCTCCATGGTCGACCCGCTCTCGGCGCGCGCGACCAGTGCGTGCACGATGCTCTGGTGACGCGGGTGTAATGCGGTCATCGAATGCGCTCCTCGAATATGTC
Organism: Actinokineospora alba; assembly: GCF_004362515.1. Lineage (NCBI taxonomy): Bacteria > Bacillati > Actinomycetota > Actinomycetes > Pseudonocardiales > Pseudonocardiaceae > Actinokineospora > Actinokineospora alba. The sequence continues at coordinate 5,659,699 of NZ_SNXU01000001.1, forward strand.
GCTGGACCCGTTGACGAACCACGGCCGCACAGTCACGTCGTCCGCGACGACGCGGGCCGGATGCAGGCCGTGCCGCGCGGCGAGTTCCTGGGCGGCGTGGACGCCTGCTACGGAAAGGCCGCCGTACGAGGGACTCGGGGTCCGCGGCTCGAAGCCGAGAAGAATCGTCTCGGCCATGCAGGAGTAGACGATCCCGGGCGGAAGGGTGATGCCCGGGAACCGCGGCGCCTGCCCGTCGGGAAGCTGGATCCGGCCACCGGACACCAGCGTCACGTTCGACAGGTTCGCCACCGCGGGGTGCACGTCGCCCGGCACCGCGAGGTCGCAGACGAGGACGTCCCGGTCGCCCGCGAGGTGGTTCGGCAGGATCACCGGATCGGCCGAGTTGGTCGCGCTGACAACGGTCGGGCAGTCCCGCAGGGCCGCCATTTCCTCGGCGATGGAGACCTCGGTCAGCTGCGACAGCCGCTCGGCGACGCGGGCCAGCCTGCGGCCGGACCCCGGCCTGCCGACCAGCACCAGCGCCTCGCAGTGCGGCGCGATGAGTTCGGCCATGACGGCGCCGATGTTGCCGAGGCCGCCGACGAGCCCGACTCTGCGCTCCCCCGGGCCGGCCTGGGCCAGCTGCCCGCGGACGAGGTCGTAGGCGCAGGCCGCTGTCAGCGAGTTGCCCGAGGTGACCCTGACTTCGTTCTCCACCACGTCGCGACCGGCGCCGGTGACGATCGAGGTGTAGCCGCCGAGGCCGATGACGTCGGCACCGAGCCAGAACCCGAGGTCGACCGCGTCGAGCACGGTGCGGCGCAGCCAGGCGCCGTGGCCCGCGCGCTGCCCCGCCACCGCTTGGGCCGCGGTGAACGGCACGGCCACCAGGTTGACCTCGACGGCGCGGCCGGTCTTGGAGACGATCCGCCGCTGGACGACCTCGAACGGACCCAGTTCGCCGCAGATCCGGTCGACAGCCGCTTCGCACTGGTCCTCGGACCAGCTCGCCAACTCCGGTGCCAGGGCGCGCAGGGAGGTCGCGGTGTCGAGGTTCGCGAGGAACACCACCCGGGGCACGTCCTCGTTGCGGCCGTCGCCGGGCCGCCGGTTCCCGCGCGGGTCCGGGACGTGCTGGCGCGGCCGCCAGGTGCCGGTGGGCGGCACGGTGAGGTGGTCGAGCAGCGTCGCGTAGTCGCCCTTGGCCAGCAAGCTCGCGGCGTCGTCGAACGCGGCGACGATCTGGTCGATGTCGGCGGACTCCAGCAGCGCCGAGGGCTGCACGCGCAGGGTTTTCGTCGCCGACAGGGTCGGGATGACGCGGACGCGGTGCCTGTGCAGCATCCTGCCCGCGATCAGGAAGCCCAGCGTCTCGGCGTCGAACACCTGCTTCAACAGCGCGGACCCAGGCTTGGGCAGCGTGAACTCGACACCGAGGAGCAGCCCGCGCCCGCGCACCTCCACGATGGCCTCGGGCCACCGCTGCGCGACCTCGGTGAGCCGCTCCCGCAGCTCAGTGCCGACGGCGGTGATCCGGTCCTGGTACCGCACGGCAAGGTCGAGACCGGCTAGGGCCACCCTGGCCGACAGGTCGTCGTCGGCGAAGGTCGAGGTGTGGTGGCGCCCGAACTCGGCGATGTAGCGGTTCTCGGCGACCAGCAGCGCCGAGATCTTGACCATGCCGCCGCCGAGGGATTTGGAGAGCAGGTAGTAGTCGGCGACCACACCGGAGGGCTCGGAGGCGAGGAACGTCCCTGTGCGGCCCATACCGCACTGGATCTCGTCGAACACCAGGGCCGCGTCGTGCCGGTCGGCGAGTTCGCGCAGCGCGGCGAGCGTCGCGGTGGGCACCTCGCGCACACCGGCCTCGCCCTGGATGGGCTCGACGAAGCACGCCGCGACCGGCGAGATGTGGCGGGCGGTCGACCGCGGCACGCCCGCGGCGTCGACGGTGACCGTGTCGAGGCGCACGCGCAGGGGGTCGAGCGCGGACACGACGGAGCGTGGAGTCCAGTCGTGCAGCCGGATCCGCTTGGGGCCGTGGACGTGCAGGTCCTTCGGCACGTTGGCGCCGTGGGTCAGCGCGCCCGCCGCGGAGGTCTTGCCGTGGAAGGAGTCCTTGAGCGAGACGAAGATCGGCTCGGCCTTGGCCAGCTCCGTCACGCACGCGATGGCCTCGGCCACCACGTCACCGCATGGCCGGCCCCGTGCGGGGCCGTCCGCGCAGGGCACGTCGTCGACACCGTCGCGCCGCAGCTTGCGCAGCGTCTGCTCGAATTCCTCCCGCAGCGCGCCGAGGCCGCGGCTGTGTTCGACCGACGCGTGCTTCACCGCGCCCTCGACGGCGTCGGCGCCGGTGCTGCCGAACGTGACCACGTAGCTCGCCCCGGTCGACGCGCCGACCATCGCCGAGAGCCGCTCGGCCAACTCCCCCGCCCACGGGCGGACACTTCCCTGCGCGTTGAACGGCAACCGCTCGTCGAGACTGCGCCGAGCGACGTCGACCAGCGTGGGGTGGTTGTGGCCGAACAGCGAGGCGCCCGCGCCGCCGACCAGATCCAGCACCCGCTCGCCGCTCGTCGTGCCGTCGGGATCGGTGGGGTGTTCCAGGGTCAGGTAGTCACCCTCGCCCGCCCGGTAGGTGACATCGAGGTTGAGGGCCCGGAAGAGTCGGGCGAGTTCGGGCCGGGTGTGCCGGGCGAAGCCGTTGGGAGCGCTCATTTCTCACGGTGTCCTTGTCCGACCGGAACCGTCAGCGCCGCGGTGACCGTGGCCACCACGTCCCGCAGGGTCCCCATCGATCCCGCTTGCTCGTCGCTGATGCTCACCCCGAACTCGTCCTCCAGCTCCACGATGAGGTCCACGGAGCGGACGGAGTCGAGTCCGTAGTCGACAAGCCGGCGGTCCGGGTCGAGTTCGGGCAGTTGCAGCCGCTGACGGAACAGCTTGTCAACGACATCGAAAATGTCGCGATCCATGGATTGCTTCCTCTCACCCGACTCCACGCACACTGCTTGGCCGCTATGGGCGCGACCGAACCCGACGGACCGCGTCATCGCCGTATCGCCACGGCGAGCGAGCGACGCGGCTCGGACCGGACCCACACCGGCACGGCCACACCTCGGTGGGACGCGACGAGCGTCCCGTCTACCTGGTCGAGCTCGATCCGCCAGAACAAGAACTGATCCGGCCCGCCAAGGCCGCCCCCGCCGCCGAGAGAGCAGAGAGCCTTGAAGGCCGCTTCCTTCGCCGAGAACAGGTCCCGCGCGCTGTACGCCCCGTCGGGCCGCAGCAGCGCGGCGCGCTCCCGGTCGCGCAGGACGAACCTGGCGACGCGCGGACTGATCACGGCGTCCTCGATGTCGACGCCCACCGCCTCGGCACCCGGGACGACCACCGCCACGGCAACGCTGTCCGTATGGGCGATGGCCCCGGCGAATCCCTGGGGAAACCTCGGCCTCCCATCGGGTTCACGTGGCACGACCAAGTCGGTGGACCCGGCCTCGGCCAGTGCCGCCGCGGCCGCGGCCCGCCCGGCCGCGGACTGCTCGGCGCGGCCGCGCGGTGTCCGCACCGGGTGCCACTTGACGTGCGCACCCTCCGCGACCGCGGCCGGGACCAGCTGCTCGAGCGACACGGCCGACCCCTATGCGGGCAGGGACGCGACGTGCCCGGCCAGGGAGCTGATCGACCGCAGGGCCTCGGGAGCGACATCGTCCTGCCACTCGAAGCCGAACTCGTCCTCCATGGCCACCAGCAGGCTCACCAGCGCGGTCGACGAGACCCCGCCCTGGCGCAGCGACACGGTGTCCGACAGGTCGGTGACGAAGCTGTCGGGGCCGAGCATGTCGACCAGGAGAGCGCGAATACGCGCCTTCGCCTCGACCACCGAATCGGACTCGGCCACTGGATCAGGCACCGGCTTCCGCTTCCGCGACGAACTTGCGGACGATCGCCTGGAAGCCCATCGCGTCGTCGAGGAAGGGCAGGTGACCCGCGCCGGGCATGATCTCGTAGCTGCCCTTGGGGAAGTGCTCGGCCAGTTCCCTGGCCCCCGTGTTGCTCAGCAGGATGTCGTCGTCGCCGATGACGACCAGGGTCGGGCACTGGATCTGCTTGAGCAGCTCGGGGCTGGTCTCGCCGGTCAGCGCCAGGTTGAGGCCGTTGGCGAGGTCTTCCTTGGTGGACAGCGCGAGGAAGCTCTCCCGCAGGCCCAGGAAGCCGGGTGTGCCGAGCTCCTCGTTCATGTCCGCGCCGAACACCTCGGGGTAGAGGTGGTTGTACAGGGCGGCCATCCCGTGGTTCTCCAGGGTGAGCAGCCACGCGCGCTGGATCTGGCGGTGCCTGCGCATGCCCTTGGGACCCAGCGCGGGCCCGGCGAGCACGATGCCGGAGACCCGGTCGGGGTAGGCCAGCGCGATGTCGCGGGCGAGGACGGTGGAGATCGAGGTGGAGACCAGGTAGGTCTTCTCCACCTCCAGGGCGTCGAGCAGGGCGATGGCGTCGGCGGCGTGCTGCGCCCAGGACGGGTAGGTCGCCGGGTGGGTGGACTGCCCGTGGCCCGCGAGGTCGTAGCTGATGACCCGGTGGTCATTGGCGAGGTCGTCGGTGAGGACACGCCACGTCGGGGTGGTCATGAAGAAGTTGTTGAGGGTGGTGACGACCGGGCCGTCGCCCGTCGACTCGTAGTAGAGCTCGACGCCGTCGCGGACGCGGACCTTGAGGGTGTCCTCGCGGTACTTCAGGTCGAGCCGTTCGAGCACGTCAGAAGCTGACATCAGCTTTCCTTTCCGGTTTCGGCGACCGCATGGCCCCGCAGGACACGGTCGAACGCGGCGACGATCTCAGCCGCCGAGGGTGCACGGGTGATCGCGTCGCAGGACAGGCCGCAGTACATGGCCATCTCCTCGACGCGTCCGGTGGTCGAGTCGGTCGGCACCGCGGCGCTGAACCGCGGCACCAGGAACAACTTGCCTTCGATGGTCGTTCGACCGATGAAGTTCTTGGCCTGCCCCGGGTTCTCGGTGACCGCGGTCGACAGCACCCGGTGCCGCCGGTTGGGCCAGCCGATCTCGTAGACACCGGTGATCACGGTGTCGGCCCCGGAGGCGCCGATCACCGCTTCCTTGAAGTACGGGTGGGCAGCCGACTCCCGCGCGACGACGAACGCCGTGCCGAGCAGCACTCCGTCGGCGCCCGCGGCCAGCGCGACGGCGGCGTCGTCGGGAGACCCGATCCCGCCCGCGGCGACAACGCATGCGTCGGGCAGTCGGTCGCGCAGCCGCGCCACGAGCTCGTCGCGCGGGTCGTGGCCGAGGAGGTGTCCGCCCGCCTCGATCCCCTGGGCGACCACGACGGCACCGCGCTCGGCGGCGCGCACGCCGTCCTCGACGGCGCCGACCTGGACCACCAGGCGCCTGCCCGAGGCGGCCACGCGGTCGAACACCGCGTCCTCGGGCAGGCCGAACAGCGAGACGTACACCGACTCCGGGGTCTCCCCCAGCAGCTGCTCGAGCTGCTCGGTGAGCTCGCGGGCGCCGACGACCTCGGGGATGAAGTTCACCCCGACCGGCTTGTCCGTGCCCGCGGCCAGCCGCTTCAGCATGGTGGTGAGGTGCTCGCCGACCAGCTTGTAGCCGCCGACGCAGCCCGCCGCACCCGCGTTCGACACCGCGGCCGCGAGTTCCGGGCCGGAGACCCCGCCCATTCCCGCCAGCAGCACTCCCACCTCGACGCCGAGCGCCTCGGCCGCGGTGGTGCGCATCAGCCCAGCGCCTCGACGGCGGCCAGCGCGGCGACGGCGCCGCCGAACCGGTCGGTCAGGGTGTGGATCCACCGCTCCAAGCCGAAAGCCAGGCAGCTGGTGTGCGCCGTCTCCTCGCCGACCTGGATCGAGCAGCGCTCGCCGAAGAAGTTCCGGTGGTAGTTGACCGAGCCGATCGCCAGGCCGTCGACCACGAACTCTTCCTTGACCGGGAACAGCTTCTGCATCTTCGCCTTGCCGCTGTTCTTGTCGAAGAACGGGTCGGTGGCGACCTCGATGTCGTACTCGATGCCCAGCTCGACCAGCAGCGCGATCACGGCGTCCTTGGCGCGCGCCAGGTGCGCCTTTGCCGCGTCCTCCGGCCCGACGCACACGATCTCGCGCATCGAGAAGCCCAGCAGCCGCCGCAGACCGCTGTAGTGGTCCTCGTTGCGGAAGCAGGTTCCGACGGTCGTGCGCAGGACACCCTCGGCGGGCAGCACCGAGCCCGCGAGGTCGACGTAGATCGAGTAGCAGGCCGCGGAGGGCAGCGCGAACGCGGTCGGTTCCATCACTTCCGGGACCACGTGCTGCAGTGGCCGCTCGGCGTCGGCCAGCGAGGCGCCCAGCCGTGCCGGGTCGAGCCGCACCGCGGCCAGGCCCAGGTGCGGGAAGTTGTCGTAGTAGTCGAACTTGTCCAGGTCCGAGCACCGGATCAGGTGCGGGTACCGGAACTCCTGCGCATTCCACCCGTCGGCGAGCCGCAGGAACACCGCCTCGATCGCGCGCAGCAGCCGCAGCTGGTCGCCGTCGAGAACGCTCAAACCGTTGTCGGTCGCCGTGGTCATCGCACCGCCTCCTGCGTGAAGAACCGGGCCTCGATCGCCTTCAAGGTCCGGAAGTCGTCCAAGTCGAGGTCCTCGGGGTCGATCGAATCGCCGGTGAGTTCCTCCAGCAGGAAGATGAACTCGACGAAGGCCAGCGAGTTGATGGCCCGGCTGTCGATCAGGTCCAGGTCGTCGGACACCGTGTCCATTGTGGAGTTGCGCTCCAGGATGAACTCCCGGACCGCCCGCAGCTGGTCGGTCATCGCTTGACCAGTTCCCGGCCGACGCCCACCTTGGACAGGAACTTCCTGGTGCGCTTGAGGACCTGCTCGTGCGCCGCCTGCCGCGCCGGGTGTTCGAGCGCGCGCCTGCGCAGCGCCAGCGCGTCCGGAATGCCCGCGTCGCGGTACGCCGCCGGGTTGTACAGGGTGCCGATGCTGTAGCTCAGGTAGCTCTCGAGGTACTCCGCGACCAGCGGCACCTCGTTCGGGTCGCGCTTGGCCACCTGCTCCAGCAGGTTCACGAAGATCATGCGGCCGAAGGCGACGTGCCTGCTCTCGTCCTGGTGGTGCACCCGGTTGATCTCGCGGGCGATGACCGGCAGGTCCATGTCCGTGGCCATGTGCGCGTTGTAGTGGTCGACGATCTCCTCGAAGATCAGGATGCGCGCGAACACGATCAGCTCGCGGGCCACCGCCGACAGGTGCTCGACCGAGTCCGCTCGCAGCGACGGCTGCGCCGGGTAGAGCTTGCCGCCGTAGCGCAGGCAGAACTGCGCGAAGAACCACATGTGCTCGTTCTCCTCACCGATGAAGTGGTGGAGGAACTCCGAGACACCGGCGTAAGTGCGGTCATGGATACGCATGACCACCTCGCTCAACAGCTCACGGATGCCGTGGATGTTGAGGCTGAAGAAGTTGATCGCCTCGTACCTGGTCAAGGCGAGCTGCTGCTCGCGGGTGAGCTCGTCCCACATGGGGGTGCCCGCCAGCGTGGTGAGGCTCTCACTCATCCATGGCTTGTCCGGCTCGATGGCCTCGGGCCAGTCGAACATCGTGTACGGGTTGTAGTAACCCGACTCGGCCATCAGCTCCAGCCGGTCCAGCGCCAGGGCGATCGGCTCGATCTCACGTACTGCCATCTCTACTCTTTCCCTACGGAGTGGCTCGACATTGCAGCGTCACCGCGTCGATCGGATATCCGCACGCACCTGGACCGGCACCGGCGAACCGCAGTCGTGGTAGCCGAAGGAGGCGTTGCCGGAGGCGGTGGAGGGGATCACCTTGTTGTAGGTCGATCCCTGGCACAGGTCCTGGAAGTCGCCGGTGTCCGACGACAGCCGGGCGGCCAGCTGGGCCTTGGCGATGTCGACGGTCTTCACCGAGCCGTCGTCATCGGTGACCTCGACGCAGGCGTGCGGCAGGTCGAGAGCCCCGCCCAGCACGCCGCAGAACCAGCCGCGCTTGGCCTCGGCCGCGTAGCCCGCAGCCCGGAACTGTTGCGCGAGAAGCAAACTGGCAGCGATGCAGCTGGTCGCGCCCAGCTTGTGCACCAGCTCCTGGTCGGCCTGCATGGCGATCGGGACCATCTGCCACCGGTAACCCGCGTCCAGGTAGTCCCGCACCAGGCTCCGCAGCCGCGGCGCGACCAGCGGCGTGCGGGCGCCGGTGGTGGTGACGGTGGCCGAGTACTCGCCGGAGGACGCCGCGCTGGGCTCGATGACCTGGTGCACCACGACGCGCCCGCCGAAGCGCTCCACGTCGGGCGCCTCCAGCCGCCACGGCGCCTCGCCGCGGCAGTCCACACAGTCCATCCGGACCCGGAAGTCCCAGGTCTTGTCGCGCAACAGGTCGTCCATCGACTTGGTGGCGAACCGGAACAGCATGCGGAAGGCGAGTTCGGGCTGGGTGTTCCCCTTGCCGGAGTACATGCCGAGGTTGTAGAGGTCGTTGACGTCGAAGTGACGGACCCCGGCACGGTCCTCGAACGGCAGGCCCGCGTCGACCAGGCGGTCGAGTTCGGTCTGGTCGCAGCGCAGCATCTCCCGCGCCGCAGTGTCCGGCTGGGTTTTGTGGGAGTACTCCGCGGGAACGAACTCGATGGACTCCGCCACCTTTTCCCAATGCGTGCTCGCGGATGCGGCTTGCAACGACACAGTCCATCTCCCTGAGCAGAACGAAAGCCGACGATCACGAATTCGGGCACCTGCGGCCACTGGTCCGGTTGATTACGAGACATTCCGCATCCCAGATGACACGGACCAACCGAACGATATCGACCGTACCAGCCGGACACGACGCGGCAACAGATTAGTTTCACATGGACACCCATGTGTTCCACATATGCAAATCGGAAAAACGATTCTGCACGAGTCCTAATGGAATGAATCCGTCCAGAGACCGTGTCCGGACAATGTTCGCCGACCGGACCGAAACCAGCCACGCGACAAACTCGGGGCGTTCAGTCCTCGTCGACGGCGCGCCCGCGGCCGTCGACCACATGGGGCACGCGATGGGACCCGATGCGCTCCCGGGCGGCCCATTTGGTCGCCTCCACCGTGCTCCGGGCCAGACCGATGGCGTCATGCAGGAGTTCGGTGTGCGAGTGGTCGCCGTCCACACTGTCCTGCTGAGTCCGCAACAGGGCGGCCGCGCAGGTCAGGGCGTCGCACGCGGCGCTGACCTCGGGAACGCGCCACCCGCGCGAGCCGCGTAGTTCCACGGCGAGATTTTCGAGCAGTTCGACGGCCGACGCGAAGTCCGCCGCCGCCTCGTGGGCAGTGCTCATGGGCCGGACCTCAACACCTTCCTGGCAGGAGCTGGGACGCCGCGCGGCGCGGCGTCCCAGCGTTCCGGTCACGTGGTCACGCGGTCTTGGCGACCTTGGTGACGAGGTGGTTGCCGAGCAGCAGGTAGTCGATCTCGGTGCCGAGGAAGCAGTTCACCGCGTCGGCCGGGGCACAGACGATCGGCTCCCCCGCGACGTTGAACGAGGTGTTGATCAGGCAGGGCACGCCGGTCAGCGAGGTGAACTGGCGCAGCAGGGCGGCCAGCCGCGGGGTCTCCTCGTCGGTGAGGGTCTGGATCCGCGAGGTGCCGTCGACGTGGACCGCGCCCTGGATCTTCTCGCGGTATTCCTCCTTCACCGGGAACACGAAGGTCATGTGGGGCGAGGACTTCTTCTTGCCCAGCTCGAAGACCTTCGCCGCGTCCGACTCCAGTACCAGCGGCGCGAACGGTCGGAACGGCTCCCGGTGCTTGACGCGCAGGTTGATGACGTCCTTGATGTCCGAGAAGCTCGGGTTCGCCAGGATGCTGCGGTGACCGAGCGCGCGGGGACCGTGCTCCATGCGGCCCTCGAAGTAGCCGACGATGACCTTCTCGGTCAGCAGCTTCGCCACCCGGTCGACGACCTCGTCGTCGGTCAGCTTGGTCCACTCGACCTTGCCGGTGAACTCCCGCAGGGTCGCCTCGATGGCTTCCTCGTCGTACTCGGGGCCGAGGTACGGGGTGACCGACTCGGGTGCCTTGACCTTGCCCTCGGCCGCGGGGTCGTTGACCCAGGCGTAGACGGCGGCGCCGATGGCGATGCCGGTGTCGCTCGCGCCGAAGCTGACCGACATGTCCTCGAAGCGCGACTCTTCGAGCAGCGGGGTGTTGTTCAGGCAGTTGAGCGCCACGCCGCCCTCGAACAGCAGGTGCGGCAGGTCGGTCTTCGACTCGAGCGCGCGCAACTGGTGGTTGGTGACGGCCAGCAGCATCTCCTGCGCGGCGGCGGACACCGTCGACTGGTATTCCAGGGTGTCCTGGAACGGGCCGAAGTGCTCCTCGAACAACGGCTCGAAGCTACGGGGGTTCTCCAGGTCGTGCTGCTGGCACAGGGTGTAGCGGCCGCTGTCTTCCAGCTTGACGATGTGCTCGAGGAACGGGTTGGGCGAGGGCGCCTTGCCGTAGCCCGCCATGCCCATGACCTTGTACTCGTCGTTGTTCGGCACGAAGCCCAGGAAGCGGGTGATCGCGGAGAACAGCATGCCGATCGAGTCGTGCGCGGTGACCATCTGGTCGTCGAACAGCTTGATCTTGCCGTCGCGGATCTCGCCGACCACCGACGAGAACAGCTCGGCCCGGCCGTCGCTGATGAGGAACGCCGCGTCCGTCATGCCCGCGAAGTACCAGCCGGTGGTCGCGTGGGCCAGGTGATGGGGGACGAAGACGACCTTCTCGCGGTCCGGGGTGAAGCCGGTGCGGGCGGCGAAGTCGGCGAGGATCGCCTCTTGGCCGAGGACGTGCACGAACAGCTGGCCGATCTTGTTCAGCCTGCCCAGCTTGTCCAGGGGGGCCAGTGGCTGCATCGCGAGGTCGAACAGGGCGGCGTTGAAGACGATCTCGTTGAAGCTCCACGGGATCGCGATCAGGTCGATGTCCTCGAACTTCACGCCCGCGTGGTCGAGCACCCACTTCACCGAGTTGATCGGGAAGTCGGAGGTCTTCTTCTCCCGGTTGAGGCGCTCTTCCTCCACCGCGGCGACGAGCTCACCGTCGATCAGCAGCGACGCTCCCGCGTCGTGGCCGAGACCGTAGTGCTTCTCCTTGCCGACCGCGTCATAGTGCTCGGCGAAGACCTCAGCGCTGCGGGAGAAACCGTTGCACCCCAAAACAATCATGACCAATGTTCCTTCTCTGTCGCACTGGGTCGCGGGCACCGGAGACGGCACGGAAAGCGCCGTGCGGCAAGGAGCGACGAATTCATCGCGAAGATATGACTTCAGCGCACGTCAAATGGAGCGGCACACTCGATTCTCATTCCAGACCAGGCTACCAGCACAAAACTCGCGCCAGCAACGTGAGAACCACACTATTGCTGATGCAGTCCTCACGGCCGGCCGAGTTCGTAACCGTACACCGAGGCTGAAACATATATTTATGGATACGCGAACAAAATCCCTTTCTGACCCAATCCGCAAGGGGCCGTCATGCCTTTGGACCGCATCCTCCGCAACCTGATCACCTGGCAGCGCGCCGACGGCCCGCCGACGCCGCTGCGCGAACTGTCCATTGAGGACGCTCGCGCGCGGTACCTGGCGAACGCGGTCCGGCCGCGCCGGGGCGGCGGCCCCGCCGACACGGTCACCACCGCCGACCATACGATCGACACGGCGGACGGTTCGTCGATCCGGGCGAGGGTGTACCGCCCGGACACCGAGCCGACCATGTCGATCACCTTCCTGCACGGCGGCGGCTGGGTCGTCGGCGACCTCGACAGCCACGACTGGGCCGTGCGCGCCCTGGCCGCGGCGCTGGGTGCGGTCGTGATCTCCGCGGACTACCGGCGTGCGCCGGAGTTTCCATACCCGGTCCCGCTCCACGACGCGATCGCCGCCGCACGGTGGACCGCCCGGGAGTTCCCGGGTCTCCCGCACGTCCTCGCGGGCGACAGCGCGGGCGCGCACCTGTCGGTCGGTGTGGCGCTCGACGCGCGCGACAACGGCGGCCCCCGATTCGCGGCGATGCTGCTGCTCTACCCGCCGACGGACCCGAGCCTGCGGCTGGCCGCGGCGTGCGAGTACCCCGAGGGGTACTTGCTGTCCGTCGACGACATGGCCCACCACTACGACCTCTACGTTCCCGACCCGGCCAGGCGCGGCGACCCCGCGGTCGACCTCCTGAACGCGGACCTGCGCGACCTGCCTCCCGCGGTGGTGGCCACGGCGGAGTTCGACCCGTTGCGTGACGAAGGAATCGCCTTCGCCGAGCGGTTGGCCGCCGCGGGCGTGCCCGCCAGGCAGGTGCCCGGCCCGGGACTGGTGCACGGCTACTTCCTGATGCAGGACCTCGTGCCCGCCGCGGCGAAGTGCGCCAATGGCGTACTCGACGAGCTGGCCGCGATGCTGGCCGCGCCGCGCGACGCCGTGGCCGCCGGGCGAGTCGACCCGGTCCCGGGCCACTGACCCGCGAACCCGGGGGGCGCTCCGGCTGGAACGCCCCCCGGTTCGGGTGGCCGTCACACGCCCGCAGGTTCCCGGCGCCGCGCCTGAAGCGCTTCCACCACCCAGGGTTCGTAGTCGGCGTAGACGGCTGTCAGCTCGTCGGCCAGGAGCATTCTGCGCATCGTCGCCCGCTGGATCTTGCCGCTCGTGGTCCGGCGCACCACCGCCCGCCGCAGCAGGCCGATGCCGTCGACCGGGACGCCGAACTCGCCGACGACCGTCGCGCGGATCTGCTCCGCGAGGACGCGCAGGCGGTCGGCGGTCGGCCGCCCGCTGATCTCATGGGTGACGATCAGGGCGTCCGTCGCGGCGTCGGCCTCGCCGAGCGGCACGCTGAACACGGCGCCGACCGAGCCGAGTTCGGGGTGGCGCGCCCGCAGTGTCCGCTCGATGTCCTGGGGAGAGAACTTGCGCCCGGCCACGGTCACCAGTTCGACGCAGCGGCCGGTCACGTAGACCTCGCCGTCGTGCACGGTGCCGAGGTCGCCGGTGCGCAGGTAGCCGTCCGTCGTCCAGGCGAACGCGTTGGCCGTGTTGTCGTTCCAGTACCCGGTGGCGAGGCTGCCGCCGCGCAGGCAGATCTCGCCGATCGACCCGGGCGGCAGTGGCTCGGCGGTCGTCGGGTCGATGATCACGACGTCGAAGGTGTGCGGTGTCCCGCAGCTGACCATCCCGACCCCACCGTCGGCACCGTCGGCGGCGACGAAGCGCTGCTGCTCGAGCAGCTCGGAGTCCACTGTGGTCACCTTGGGCGGGCGGAACGCGTCGCCCGAGACGTAGACCGTGGCTTCGGCCATGCCGTAGCACGTGGTCAGCACGTCCTCGCGCAGCCCGGCGGGCGCGAAGCGCTCGATGAATCCGTCGAGCGTGGCGGGCCGCACAGGTTCCGCGCCGATCGCCGAGAACCGCCACCTGGACAGGTCCAGTTCGGCGAGCTGGTCATCGGTGATCCGGTCGCGAACCAGGTCGTAGGCGAAGCTGGGTCCCGCGGACGAGTGGATGCCGTACTTGTCGATCAGCCGCAGCCACTGGTGCGGGCGCTTGAGGAACGACGCGGGGCGCATCAGCACGCAGCAGGTGCCGACAAGCAGGGCGGGAACGAGCTGACCGAGCAAACCCATGTCGTGGTAGAGCGGCAGCCACCCACCCAGCCGCGTCTCGCGGGTCAGCCTGCACATGACGCGCTGGTTTTCCACGTTGTGCAGGAGGTTGCCGTGGCTGAGCATCGCGCCCTTCGGCGCGCCGGTGGTGCCCGAGGTGTACTGCAGCATCGCGAGCGCCGACCGGTCGAGTTCCTGCGGCTGCCACGCGCCCGGGTCCGGCAGGTCGACGCCGTCGGTCGCGACCACCGGTGTCGTGAGGCCCTCGGCATCGGCCCAGTCCGCGACGGCCGCGAGGTTCTCGGAGTCGGTGAGGATGGCGCACACGCCCGCGTTCTCCGCGATGCCCTGCACCCGCGACCGCTCCTCGCGATAGCGGCCGGGCAGCGGGGCGGGCACGGCGGCCATTCCCGCGTAGAGGCAGCCGACCAAGGCTGCGACGAAATCGACCCCGGTCGGATAAAGCAGCAGGAGCCGCTCCCCCACCGGGTACCTCGCGCGCAGCCACGCGCCGACCTTCCTCGCCTCGGCGTCGAGTCGGGCATATGTCCACCGGGTGTCGTCGTCGGCGTCCACGTCGGGCACGACGATCACCGCCAGGTCGTCAGGTGCCGCGCGAACGTGATCTCGAATCACCGCGGCGACGCTTGAGGCGTTCTGTAAATCGACCATGGAGCTGGTTTCTCCTTCTGCCGCGCGCAGGGCTGGGCGACTCCGCGAGAAGCAACGGTCAGGCACTTCCGGGATCGCTCCATTGACAGATGGCGCGAACGGGTTGGGTACGCCATTGGATCCGCCCACCAGATCAGGGAGCGGCGGAGAGCAGGTCAATCCTCGCGTTCCAAAGCCGCGCAGGGGATATGCATTGGAGGCTAGCACGAACGTGCTTAACCATCCTCAAGCCGATCGACAAAGGTGCGAATCGCGCGGAGGCGCATTAGGAACGCATCGGTAACAATTACCGACGCAGCAGGCCGGGTGGAACGTGGACATAGACCACCCGCCGAACGCAAGCAGTTGATATCGAAGTCTCAACACGCGGGCAGAAGTTGCGAAACCGATCGCGCTCGCGATAGCGTGAGACATAGCCAATACTCGACATCTGAGAAATCCGTGGGGATGAGCCCATGGCGCATCCCCGCACCTGCGGGCCACCGTCCGTGCACCGTCCGGCAACTGGTCAAGGGATTCGCTGCCCGCACGCGCGGGCAGCGAATCCCTGAAACCACACCGTGCGGTGCACGATCGGGAAATCAGCGACCGGGAGGTCGACGCCAGGTCATGCCCGGCGGCAATGCGTATTCAGCGAATAGCAAGCTCAGATCCAATACGAAGCCCTGGCGATCCGCAGCGCGTCTATACGGTTGCGGGCGCCCAGCTTCGCCACCACCGACGAAAGGTAATTGCGGACCGTCCCCTCGGACAGGTGCAAGCGCGCCGCTATCTCGACCACGGCGTCGCCTCGGGCCACATATTCGAGTACGGACAGTTCCCTGAGCGTCAGTGGACAGTTCTCATTGCCGAGCGCGGCGACGGTGAGTTCCGCGTCGAAAACCCGTTCGCCCTGGTGCACCCGGTGGATCGCGTCGAAAAACCGGCGGGGCGGCGCGCTGCGTCGCACCATCCCGTTGACCCCACCGGTGAAGGCCTGGCGCACGACCGACCGGGTGAACGCGGTCGCCAGCAGCAAACTGCGACACCCGGGCAGTGCCGCGACCTTCTCGGCGACGGCCATGACGCCGTCGTCCGCGCCTTCAAAGCTGACTATCACGACGTCCGGCCGATGTAACTCGGCGAGTTCCAGGGCGTCGACACTGGTGTCGGACGACCCTACGACGTGGACCTCATCGCTTTGCTCGAGCAAGGCGGTCAGCGCGAAACGAGAAAGATGCACGTCGTCGGACACCATAACATTGATCCCCATCATTTTCTCCCCTGTTACGATCCCACTATTGCTCGGCACCACTCTGGGAACCGGATTCAACCGTCCGATTCCACCGAGCCCAGTCGTGCATTCATGGCCGATTTCGGCCAATCAGGCGCCGTGGCGAAACAGCAGGAAGTAGCCCCTGGTGCATAACGGTTACCACATACGATTCAACCGACTCCGACGTTCGAGTATTCCTCTCCCCTGGGCCTGATGGCGGACGGCAACCAGCCGGTCCATCAGGCGCGCTTCCCTGTGGTGACCCCTACCCCAGTCGCGTGAGCACTCTCGAAGTGGGAGGCCGATGGGCTGCCGAGAAAATGGACATTTCGGCGAAAACAGTCGCCGAAGTCAATACACCTCGGATACGCTCCGTGCGAACGCGCACGTGTCATCAACCCTCACCCCCACGAACTCCATCATGCCAAAAAGTGTGCACCACTACCACAACAACGTAGTGACAGATCACCACGACATAATGCGATGGACACGGTCTGTGCATTCGGCACCCGCGGGCGTGAGGAACAAAGCCTTCGACCGGCGGATCGACAACGGAACGCAGGTCGGCATCAGGGCCGACCTGCGTTCCAGCTCCGTTCGCATTCCGCGAACCTGCGGATAAAGGAAGCGGTCGCCGGCTGAGCCGGGGGGGACGGCTCAACCAGCGACCTGATAAGTCGGGGCGACCCATTGTCGCCTCGACACGATCTCAAGTGGCCGACGATTCCACAATGGACGCGGCGGGCCTGCGCTTATTCCGCGGCGGCCGCCTTGGCGGGTTCCGGGCGGACCGCGGGAATCACGAACAGGGCGATGACCGACGCGGCCACCAGGAGGATGGCGCCGAGGGTCATTCCCCACGCGTACCCGTCGGTCAGTGCCGCCGGGGTGGGGTCCGGGCCGGTGCGAACCTGGGCGGCGGTGCCCAGGGCCGCCAAGCCGAGCGAGGCCCCGATCTGCCTGCTGCTGCTCAGCAGCCCGGACGCGGCACCCGTCTCGGCGGGGTCGACGCCCACCGTGGCGGTGGACACCGTCGGGCCAAGGCAGAGGCCGAAGCCGATGGCGGTGACGATCGACGGACCGAACGCGTCGGTGAAGAACGAGCCGTTCGAGTCGATCATGCCGAACCAGAAGAACCCGATGGCGGTCACCAGACCGCCGACGACGATCAGCGTGCGCGCCGGGACCGTCAGGCCGAGCTTGATGGCGATGACCGAGCCGATGACCACGCCGATGGCCAGCGGCAGGAACTCGACGCCGGTCAGGGCCGGGCTGGTGTCCAGAACCCGTTGCAGGTAAAGCGAGACGAAGTAGAACGAGGAGGCCATCGTGGCCCCGAAGACCAGGTTGAAGATGTTGGCACCCGCCACCGAACGGTTCGACAGCATGCCAAGGCGGATCAGCGGGTCACGGCGGGTGGTCTTCTCGACGTAGACGAACGCGACGAGCATGGCGGCCGCGATCCCCAACGTGGTCAGCGTGGTCGACGAGCCCCAGCCATGCTGCTCGGTGCGCACGACGCCGAACACGAGCAGGCTCATGCCCGCGGTGGCCAGCGCGGCGCCCAGGATGTCCGGGCGGCCGTCGCGGGCGGTCGGCGGGGTGCTGTGCACGCGCAAGGCCATGAACAGGGCGATAGCGGCCATGGG
Organism: Actinokineospora alba; assembly: GCF_004362515.1. Taxonomy (NCBI): domain Bacteria; kingdom Bacillati; phylum Actinomycetota; class Actinomycetes; order Pseudonocardiales; family Pseudonocardiaceae; genus Actinokineospora; species Actinokineospora alba. The sequence goes on from NZ_SNXU01000001.1 coordinate 5,676,913, forward strand.
CACGCTGATGAACATGACCCAGCGCCAACCCGCGTACTGCGTGAGCACACCGCCGATCAGCACGCCGAGCGCGCCACCGGCGGCGTTCATCGCGCTCCAGATGCCGAAGGCCTTCACCCGCTCCTTGCCCGCGGGGAAGGTCGCGCTCAGCAGGGCCAGCGCGGCGGGCGCCAGCGCGGCGGCGCCGACGCCCTGCGCGGCCCGCGCTGCGACCAGGTGCTCCGGCGCCTGCGCGAACCCGCCCACGAGTGAGGCGATGGCGAACAGCGCGAGACCGAAGACCAGGATCTGCTTGCGCCCGAAGAGGTCGGCGAGCTTGCCGCCCAGCAGCAGGAGTCCACCGAAGGTGAGGGCGTACGCGTGGATTACCCACGTCAGGCCCACCGCGCTGAAGCCCAGGCCGGTGGCGATCTCCGGGAGGCCGACGTTCACGACCGAGAGGTCGAGCGACACCATGAACTGCACGACCGCCACCACGGCCAGGATGAGTCCCGGCTTGACGGCCTGCTGGACGTTCGATGCTTCCTTTGTTGATTCCGTGTTCGTCAACGCAACCCAGTCCTCTGCGCAGTACTCCGGTCAACGGACTTTGCGAGCATGTTCCGAAACTATCACCACGCCCGACGGGCTGTCGAGCGGGCATGGGGGTTTTGCGGGCCACCAGGCGGAAATAGATGATGGGTTGGTGCCAAGTCCCAACGCGAAGGCCGGCCGCACCGGCAGACCGCCCGTCACCTCCCGCGCGGAGATCCTGACCGCCGCGCGCAAGCTGATCGACCGCCACGGCTGGGAGAAGGTGACCATCCGCGCACTGGCCGGTGAGCTCGGCATCGGGGGGACGACGCTGTACCGCCACGTCAAGGACAAGGAAGACCTGCTCCTGCTGTTGATGTCCGAGTACGCGGCCCAGCTGCCGCAACCGACGCTGCCCAGCGACCCCCGGGAACGGATCATCGCCGCGGCCATCACGATCCGCGACGCCCTGACGGCGTGGCCGTGGTCCGCGGATGTGCTGACAACGGACGGATTCATCGGCAGACTGGGCGATTCCGCGCTGTGGCTGGTCGAGGCCATCGTGGCGGGCGCCATCGACCACGGCTGCTCGCCGGAGCGGGCGGTCCACATCTTCCGCGACCTCTGGTATTACACCGTCGGCGAGGTTTTGGTCCGCGCTCACTCCTCACGCGGGCACGAAGACGTCAAACGGCCCGCGTTCGCCGACCCGGGACTGGTCGACCTCGACCCGTCCCGAACGCCGCACCTGGCCGACATCGGCGGCCGATGGGCGGTCCTCGCGGCGCAGGACACGTACTCCCAGGGCGTGCGCGCCTTCGTCGACGGACTGCTCGCGCAAGCCACCGCCGACGCCCCTGACAGCAAACGGCGCTGAACGGCACTGGACGGACCGGTGCCCGGCCCGCAACCCAGGCCGGACACCGTCCGCGCGTCGTTTCCCGATCAGTCCAGGTCGAGTTCGGGTGAGTGCAGGTCCAGCCAGGCGGCGACGTCGAGCACCCGCTCCAGTCCGCCGCGCACCGCGAGCGACATCCCGGCCGGGTCCGTCTCCGCGGTCTGCTTGGCCCACCCGCTGTCGATGATCGCGAACAGCGGCGCGCCCGGGTCGGCGAGCAGTTCCTTCACCTGCTCCTGCAGTCGCGCCGCGTAGCCGGGGTTCTGCGGCGACGGGTACGGGCTCTTGACCCGGTCGACCACCGATCGCGGCAACACGGGCGCGGCGGCGTGCCGCAGCAGGCTCTTCTCCCTGCCGTCAAAGGTCTTCATCGCCCACGGCGTGTTGTAGACGTACTCGACTAGCTCGTGGTTGCAGAACGGGACGCGCACCTCGAGCCCGACCGCCATGGACAGTCGGTCCTTGCGGTCGAGCAGCGACCGCACGAACCGGGTCAGGTGCAGGTGGCAAGTGATCCGCATGAGCCGGTCGAACTCGGACTCGCCGTCGAGCAGTTCGACCTCGGCGACCGCGGCGGAGTACTGGTCGGCGGTGTAGGTGCCCACGTCCAACCGTTCGCGCAGTCCCGGTTCGACGTGGTCGGTGCGGCCCGCGAGGCTCAGCGGCGGGATGACCGTCATCCACGGGAAGGTGCCGGACCGCAGCACCTGCTCGTGGAAGAACCACGGGTATCCGCCGAACACCTCATCGGCCGACTCACCCGACAGCGCCACCGTCGAGTGCTCGCGGATCGCTTTGAAGAGCAGGTACAGCGAGTTGTCGAGGTCGCCGAACCCGTTGGGGATGTCGCGGGCCGCAACCGCCGCGCGCCGCACCGCGGGGTCGGAGAGGTCGGCCGGGTCGAGCATCACGTTGTGGTGCTCGGAGTTCACGTGCTGCGCCACATCGCGGACGAACGGCGAGTCGGGCGTATCGCGCATCTCGTCGGGGACGAAGTTCTCCTCCTGGCCGATGAAGTCGACCGAGAACGACCGCACCCGCTCGCCTTTGACGGCCATCCGGTCGGCGGCGAGCGCGGTGATCGCGCTGGAGTCGAGCCCGCCGGAGAGCAGCACGCAACGGGGCACGTCGGAGATCATCTGCCGTTCGACGACGCCGGTGAGAAGCATACGCACGCGGGCGACGGTGTCCTCGCGGCTGTCGGTGTGCTCCTGCGCGCGCAGCCGCCAGTAGGTGCGTTCCCGCACCCCGCCGCGGTCCACGGTGATCAGGGTGCCGGGGAGCATCTCCCGCATCCCCTTGAACAGCGCCCAGCCCGGCGCCTTGGTCTGCGCGAACAGCTCCCGAAGGCCGTCGGTGTCGACTGCCTTGCGCACCCGCGGGTTGGCCAGGATCGCCTTCGGCTCGGAGCCGAACAGCACGCCGTCGGGGGTCGGGTAGTAGAACAGCGGCTTGACGCCCATGCGGTCGCGGACCAGGACCAGCTTCTGGTCGCGCCCGTCCCAGATCGCGAAGGCGTACATGCCGTCGAGGTGGTCGACGACGCTCTCGCCCCACTGCAGGTAGGCGCGCAGGACGACCTCGGTGTCGCTGTCGGTCCGGAACGTGTGCCCCTTGCCCTTGAGGCGCTCGCGCAGCTCCTGGAAGTTGTAGGCCTCACCGGAGTAGACCAGGACGACGTCGCCCGCCGGGGTGGTGACGGTCATCGGCTGCGCGCCGCCCGGCAGGTCGATGACCGAGAGCCGGCGGTGGCCGAGTCCGACGTGGGTGCGCAGGTAGGTGCCGCGCGCATCCGGGCCGCGACACGACATCGTCTCGGTCATCGCATCGAGCGCGTCGCCTTGGCGCGTCAGGTCGGCGTCGAACGCCACCCAGCCCGCGATCCCGCACATACGCACAACCCCATTCCCCGTAAATGGATTAACAATGCAGTCAAATGGCGCATTTACTGCCGTCGTCATACTATCCAGCGCCACCTCTGGGGGACAATATTCGTTCCACCCATGTCCGCGTGGGTTTCTCACATCGATAACGGCCCCATGCCGCCTACCTGGGCAAACAGGTTCAGTTCGTCCATTTTGCACGTTGTCGCGAAAGTCGCACCGTTTATCGGTAAAAACGCGAGCATATTTATCCGACGCGCGGTTGAATGCCGGTCACGAGAGCTGGCGCAGGCGCAGTTCCTGGTCCGCGGCGAGGTCGAGCAAGTCGGCGTCGTGGCTGATGAGCACGACGACCGCGCCGCCGGTGGCGACATCGCGCATCGTCCGCGTCATCGACCGCAGGTGGCGGCGGTCGACTCCGGAGCTGGGCTCGTCGAAGATGACGACCCGGCGCCCGCTCAGCCGGGCCGTGGCGACGACGAGGCGCTGCTGCTGTCCCCCTGACAGCGCCAGCGGGTGCCGGTCTCCGCAGTGGTCGAGGTCGAGGTCGGCGAGCACCCTCGCGGCGTGGTCGGCCTGTTCGGGGGTCATGCCGAGGCGCAGTTCGGCGTCCACGCTGTCGGTGAACAACTGCCGCTGCACGTCCTGCATGACGATCGCGGTCTCCCGCTGGCGTTGCGCGCGCGAGCGGGGACGGCCGTCGAGCAGCACTTGGCCGCGGTGGCGCTGCAGGCCCGCGAGAATCCGGGCCAGGGTGCTTTTGCCCGCGCCGTTGGGGCCGGTGACCGCGGTGATCCGGCCCGCGGGCAGGTGCGCCTCCTCGAGGTCGAGGACGCGGCGGCCGCGGAAGCCGCACTGAACGCCGCGCAGCACGAGGCCCGAGCCTGCCACCGCGGACACGTCGGTCGGTTCGGGGTCGGCGGTGTCGACGCTGGGGCCGTGCGCCGCCGCCGTCGCGACCGCGACCCGCACCGGGGCCGCAAGGCCGCGCAGGCCTTCCGCGCGCATCGTCTCGTCGGTCAGCTTCGCGATCTCCGGCCGAGTCCACTGCCTGGTGACCCGGCCACCGTGCAGGATGACGATCCGGTCGGCGAGGTCACGCAGATAGTGCAGGCGGTGTTCGGCGATGACCAGGGTCATCCCCAGGTCCCGCAGGTGCCGCAGGACCCTGGTGAAATCGTCGACAGCCCGCGCGGACAGGTTGGAAGTCGGTTCGTCGAAAAGCAGGATGGGCGGATCGTGCGTGATCGCCGCCGCGCACGCCACCCGCTGCTGCTGGCCGCCCGACAGCTCCCGCAGCCTGCCGGTGAGCTCGTCGAGCCCGAAGTCGGCGGACACCTCGGCCACCCGTTCGCGGATCCGCTCGGACGGGGCACCGAAGTTCTCCAGCGCGAACGCGAGTTCGGTGTCGACGGCGTCGGTGAAGAACTGGCGGCGGGGATGCTGCAGCACGGTCCCGGTCACCCGTCCGACCTGCGCGAGGTCGGTGATCGTCGCCCCGTCGACGCGGACCTCACCCTCCAGCTTTCCCTCGTGGAACAAGGGAATCAGGCCGTTCATCAGACGCAGCGCGGAGCTCTTGCCCGATCCGCTCGGCCCGCACAGGACCACGGTCTCACCGCGCCCGACGCGCAGGTCGAGCCCATCGAGCGCGGCGGCGTCACCGCCCTGGTAGGTCCACCGGACGCCCGACAACTCGATCACAGCGCGCCTTTCCACAGCATGGTGGCCGCGACCAGCACCGCGACCAAGGCCACGACAGCCAAGTCGACGCGGCCGAATCGCGGTGGGTGCATGGCCGTCGGGTGCCGCCGCGCACCCAGGCCGCGCAGCAGCGCCGACGCGGACAGGTCCTCGGCCGAGCGCAGGCTCGACGCGATCAGGGGCACCGTGAAGTGCTCGATCGCCCGGAGGGGATGGCGCAGCATCCCCCCGATGCCACCGAGTCCACGCAGCCGCATGGCGTCCCACACCGCCGCTGTCTCGGCGATGATGGTCGGCATGAACCGCAGGAGCACCGCGCCGGACACGGTGAACGCCGACGGCACCCGCGCCGCCCGCAACGCGGCGGTGAGCCTCGTCGGCGAGACGGTGCGGGCCAGGTGCGCGGCGATACCGCCGATGGCGATCAGGCGCAGCGCGAACCCGGCCGTGATGGCCACGATGCCCAGGATCGGCCAGGGAGCCACCAGCGGAAGCAGGTAGTTCGCCGCGGCGGCCACGAGGGCGGCCACCGGGATCACAACCGCCCGCCGCCACGCCCGCTCGGTCACCGCGAGCAGCACACCGACCACCAGCGCCGCGGGCACGAACCACAGCCCTCCGGGCGCCATGATGGTGATGCTCGCGGCCAGCAGCAGCGCGACCGCGGTGCGCGGGTCCATGGACCAGCGCCCGGGTGTCCCGGCCGCCGCGGGCAGCCCGACCTGGTGCGGCGCGGCCTGCTCCGTGTGCGGCCGGGCCACCGTCACGCGATTCCCGCTTTGCGGAAGTGCTTGTCCAGCAGCCGCAGGCCCAATGCGCCGCCGATCAATCCGAAGAAGAACGTCGACAGGTCGAACGCGGCCAGCACCACCGGCGACAGGAACGCGTCCAGCGCGTCGCGGTACTCCTGGCCCATCGACTGCATGTACTCGCCGGACAGGTAGTCCTCACGCGCGTAGAACATCGGCAGGAACAGCCCGGCGAACCACATGCTGAACACCGCGTAGGCGGCCACGCCGAGCTTGCGCGACCGGTACCGGCCCAGCCACAGCAGCGCTTCGGCGATCAGCGCCAGCACCACGCCGAGGACTATGGCGACCGCCGGGCTGCCGATCAGGAGCATGAACGCGTTGACGATGACCGTGAACACGGTCACCATGCCCGCGTGCTTCACCCTGGTGAGGAACAGCATGAACGGCACGCCGCCCGCGATGATGCTGACCACGATCGAGACAAGTGTCGCGAGTGGACCGATGAACTCGAGCGCGTTGAGCACACCCACCGTCACGAGGTAGAGCGCGGCGAAGATCCCGATGTTGATCAGGTCGCGGGGGCTCATCTTGACATCGAGGCGTGGCCGGGCGGTGGATTCAATGGTCACGGTGTGGCTGCTCTCGTCTGGTGTGTGGGAGCTCGGAGTGGGGAAGGATCAGGTCAGGGCGCCGACGGCCACGGCACCGCCGCCGCGCCTGCCGCCGCGGCGCGCGCGTGGGCCGTCACCAGGTCGATCACCTGGTCGCGGTGGTGGTCGAGATAGAAGTGCCCGCCCTCGAAGACGGTGACGTCGAACGAGCCGTCGGTGGCGTCGGCCCAGCCGTGGGCCTCCTGCTCGTCGATCTCGACGTCCCGGTCGCCGTAGAACACCGACACCGCGGCGTCCAGGCGCGCCCCGGGTGCCATCGTGTAGGTCTCGCTCAGGCGGTAGTCGTTCCTGATGATCGGCAGGAACGTCTTGATCAGCGCTTCGTTGTCCAGCACGTCGAGGTTCGTCGCCTCGGTGCGACGCAGTTCCTCGATCAGCTCGTCGTCGTCGCCGAGGTGCACGGTCCCCGGCCGGGCGAGTGCCGGGGCGGGATGCCCCGACACCACCAGGCGGGCGGGGGCGACTCCCATGACCGTCATGCGGCGCGCGATCTCGAACGCGGTGAGCGCGCCCATGCTGTGTCCGAACAGGACTGTCGGCAGCGGCCGCTCGAACGGCAGGTCACCGGCCAGCACCGCGGCCAGCTCCCGGATGGTCGACGGCGGCGGCTCGTGGAAGCGGTCCTCGCGGCCCGGGTACTGCACGGCCACGAACTCGAGGTCCCACGGCACCGCCGCGGCCCAGGGCTTGTAGTAGCTCGCGCTGCCGCCGCCGTGCGGGAACAACACCACTCGCGCCCGCGCGTAGGGGCGGGCCGCGAGCGGGCGAAACGCGCCCGCCCGTCCCTCCCACGCCGCAGAACCGCTGGTCATGGCGCTCACCCGCTCGCTGTGGCAGCCGTGGAGATGTTCCAGAAGTCCGCGTAGCGGCCGCCCTGCAGCAGCAGTTCGTCGTGGCTGCCTTCCTCCACGATCTTGCCGCCGTCGAGGAACACGACGCGGTCGGCACGGCGCACCGTGCGCATGCGGTGGGCGACGGTCACGACGGTGCGTCCCGCCATCAGCCGCTCGATTCCCTCGTGCACGGCCGCCTCGTTGACCGGGTCCAGCGACGAGGTCACCTCGTCGAGCAAGACGATCGGCGCGTCCTTGAGCAGGGCGCGGGCGATCGAGACGCGCTGGCGTTCGCCACCGGAGAGCCGGGCGCCGCCCTCGCCGACGTCGGCCGCCCACCCGTCGGGCAGCCGGTCGATCACCTCGTCGAGCCGGGCCGCGCTCGCCGCCGCCCGCACTTCGGCGTCCGTGGCGTCCGGACGGCCGAGCCGCACGTTCTGCTCGATGGTGCCGTCGAAGAGGTAGACGTCCTGGAACACGATGGCGATCCGCGACATCAGGTCTTCGGTGTCCATCGAGCGCACGTCCACCCCGCCGATGCGCACCGCGCCCGCGTCGACGTCGTAGAAGCGCGCCAGGAGCTGGAGCAGCGTGCTCTTGCCCGCGCCCGACGGGCCGACGACCGCCAGCCGCTGCCCCACCGGGACGGTCAGCGAGACGTCGTCGAAGACCAGGCGGTCGCCGTGCTTGAAGGTGACGGAGTCGAACTCGACCCCGTGGCTTTCCGGACGCACCGGCTCGGCCGGTTCCGGCAGCGGCGCGGTGCGCAGCACGGTGTCGAGGCGGTCCAGTTCGACTCGTGCGCCGCGCAGCTTGCCGCCGATGTCCGACAGCGATAGCAGCGGGTCGGCGCAGCGGGCGGCCAGCACCAGGATGCTCAGGAGTTCGGCGACACCGATGTCGCCGCCGAGCCCGAGGTACGTGCCCAGGACCATGATGAGGGTGAAGACGACCTGGACCGTGACGGTCAGGCTGACCGCGCCCGGCAGCACCGCGCCGACAGTGCGGCGGGAGGTGCGCTCCACGTCCTGGAGCGCGTTGTCCAGCAGCCCGAAGCGCTCACCGGTCCGACCGCCCGCGCGCAGCACCGGCTGCGCCTGGATGAACTCGATCACCCGGCCCGCGGCCTCGTTGTCCCGCTCGTGGCGCTCGGCGTCGACAGCGGCCGACGAGCGCGCGGTCCACTTCTGGATCACCGCGACGACCGGCGCCGCGGCCAGCGCGGCCAGCCCCAGCCGCCAGTCATAGGCGATCATCACGGCGACGATCGTCAGCGGGGTCACCAGGGCCGAGATGAACGGCGCCAACAGGTGCGCGGCGACCCCCAGGGCGGCGAGCAGTCCCTTGCTGGCCATCGTGGACACGTCGCCGACCCGGGTGGAGTCGTACCAGCCCAGGGGCAGGCGGGCCAGGTGGTCACCGAGCTTGTAGTACATGCCGCGCAGCATTGAGGTGCCGACTCGCATGCCCGACACGTCGCTGAGGTAGCGCAGCACCGCGTAGACCGCGACCGCTCCCCCGAAGCCGAGCAGGTAGGGCCAGGCTTCCGCGGGGTCGCTCCCGAACAGCTTGTGCAGCACGGGAACCAGCAGCGCGTAGAGCAGGCCCTCGACGATCGCGGTGACCGTCATCAAGGCGACCGTGCGGCGCATCGGTTTGGCGTACTCGTTTCCCAGTACGCGCAGCAGCAGACCGATCATCGGGTTTCCTCTCCTCGCACCGCGGCGGCGCTGGTGTCGACCTCGGCGATGGCCGTCTGCTGTGCCTGCCAGAACGCCGCGAACTTCCCGCCGCGGGCCAGCAGCTCGTCGGGCTTGCCGCGCTCGACGATGGCGCCGTCCTCGAGCATCACCACGGTGTCGGCGTGGGCGATGGTCTCGAGCCGGTGCGCGATGACCAGCACGGTCCGGTCGGTGCCCCGCGCGGTCAGCGCCTGGCGCACCGCGTGTTCGGTCTGCGGGTCGATGAAGGCGGTCGCCTCGTCGAGGACCAGGACGGGCGCGTCGGCGAGCAGCGCACGGGCGATCGAGATGCGCTGCGCCTCACCGCCGGACAGCTTGACGTCCTCACCGATGATCGAGTCGTAGCCGTGCGGCAGTTCGAGCGTCCGGTCGTGGATGTTGGCCAGCCTGGCGACCCGCACGATGTCGTCGTGTTCGGCTTTGGGCACCGCGAGGGCGATGTTCTCCGCGACCGAGGCCCGCAGCAGGCGGACGTCCTGGAAGACGAACGAGACCGTGCCGTAGAGCTCGCGGGCGCCGAGCTCGCGCAGGTCGACCCCGCCGAGCACGACGGAGCCGTGGGTCGGGTCGAAGAACCGCGGCAGCAGCTGGACCAGCGTGGACTTGCCGCTGCCCGACGGACCGACGAGCGCGGTGACCGTGCCCGGTTCCAGGGTCAGGTTGATTCCCCGCAGCACCTCCTGGTCGTCGTCGTAGCCGAACCGGACGTCCTTCAGCTCCACCCGGTGCCCCCGCGGAACTGCCGGGTTCTCCGGCTCCGGCAGCGGTTCGACGTCGAGCACCTCCTTGATGCGCCCGACCGCGCGGCCCGCGGCCTGCATGTCGTCGAAGCCGTGGCCGAGTGCCGCGATCGGCGCGGTCAGGCCGAGGCCGAGCAGCAGGAACGGCAGCAGGTCGGCCGGGGCCATATCGCCACCCGTGATCAGCGAGGTGCCACCGATCAGCACTATCAGCAGCACGAACGGCGGCGAGAGCCACAGCTGCATCGCGGCGGCGACCACGGACATGCCGCGGACCCACTTGGAGAAGATGTCGACGAAGTCGTCGGCGGCCCGCAGGAACTTCTGGTGGGCGCGCTCGGCCCCGCCGAACGCCTTCACCACGGAGATGCCCTGCACGAATTCGACGACGGAGCTGGCGATGCGGCCCATCGCCGCGTCGAAATCCTTCTGCTCCTGCGTGCGGGCGGGCAGCATGAAGAACGGGACCATCAGCATCGCGAGCAGCACGGGGATCAGCGTGATCAGCGTGAGCCGCCAGTCGATCGAGAGCAGGTAGATCAGCGACGCCAGCGGCACCACGAACGCCGCGACGAGCTCGCCGGGCGCGTGGGCGATGAACGGGTGGACGGCGGAGACGTCGTCACCCACGACTTTCGCCAGCTCGCCGCTGCGGCGGCGGGAGAACCAGCCGATCGGGACGCGGCCCAACTGGGCGGCCAGCATCCGGCGGAAGCCCAGCTGCACCGCGCCGTCGACGTAGTGGCCGAGCCCGAACGACGCGGAGGTGAACACCAGGCGGATCAGCAGGCCGACCACGCCGATGATCACGGCGGTCCAGATGTGGTCATGGTCCACCGGCCCCGAGGCCAGCAGGCCGCGCCCGATCTCGACCACCGCGAGCAGCGGCGCGAGGCCGGCGAGCGCGCCGATGACCTGCAGGGCGACGACGAGGGCGAACTTGCCCGCGAACGGGCGAAGCAGGGCACCCACCCGCACCCCCGGGGCCGGCGCGGAATCGACCTCCGGTGGCGGGGCGGCCTGCTCCCTTGCGTCGACGCGGTCGGTCACATTCATCGCTCTCCCACTCGATTTCGATACTCCGACGATCTTGAACCTATCGGCCCTGGACCCGGCGCGATACCACAATGCGTCGCGTTCCACCAGATCCGGTGTACGCGCGTGGACGTACGCGGGTACGCCACCGGACCTACAAGTCGGCGACGGTCAGCGGGTCGCCCGCGTCCGGGGTGGCCGCGTGGGGGTAGCCGATCGCCTCGGTCAGGTCCTTCCAGGCGTGCGCGACCGCCAGAGCGCGCCTGCCGCGCCGCAGCGGGTCCGCGCCCGCCTCGACCCGCCCGCGCAGGTCGTCCATCGCGGTCACCACACCGCCACTCCACAGCTCGTCCACCGCCGTCGCCCAGGTCGGCGACTCGGCCGGGCCGAGGTAGTCGGCGGTTCGGCCGCCGAAGTCGTCCGCCCATGACCCGTCCTGCGCCGCGACCGGGAGGAACCGGCCCATCTCGTCGGACCGCACGCGCAGCACCGGGCTCCAGATCACCGGTCCGTGGGTGTTGGCCAGCATCAGGTTGCCCGCGTCGGTGCCGATGGTGATCCGGTGCAGGAACAGGCTGGTGCTGTCGTCGCCTGCCTGCATCCGGTTCTCCACGCGCAGGGTCAGCGGCACCCCGCCGACCTGGCCGTGCGCGCAGGCCAGAGGCAGGCCCGCGCCCTGCGGCACCGGGGCCAGCGACCACGGCTTGAGCCCGTCGAAGACCTCGGCGAGGATGTCGATCAGGTCGTAGGAGACCTGGATCGCGCACATCGCGTCGACGAACACCGCTTTGCGCAGGGTCACCAGCTTCCGCGCGGCGGCGGTGAACCGGCGGACCGGTTCCAGATGTGGGTAGAAGGTGTTCACCAGGTACTGCGACCCGGTGCGCCGCGCCACCTTCAGGCAGTCCGCCAGCTCGGTCGGGTGCACCGGATGCTCTTGCAGCACATGGATTCCACGTTCGAGCAGGGCCTTGGCCAGGTCGGCGCCGGACCCGCCGCCCACCGCGGTCGACACGACGACGCAGGCGGCGTCGATGTCGTCCGGCAGGCTGTCGACCGAGGGATACAGCGGGACTCCGTAGTCCCGCGCGAGTGCCGTGGACCGGGCGCTGCCCCTGGCCACGATGCCCGCGAGTTCGTAGTCCTCGGCGCGGGCCAGGGCGGAGAGGTAGACCTGGCCGAAGCGCGTGCCGCACACGACGACGCGCATCGGCCGGGGTGGCTGGGTCATCATCGGCCCGTCGGCGCCGTCGAGATCGCGGCCACCGTGCCTGCCACGTTGGGCCGCCGCAGGCAGGTGTCGTGGTCACCGGGGACGTCCACGACAGTCAGGTCGCCCAGGCACACCTCACTCCAGAGACCCTCAGTGTCCTTTTCGGACTCGGTGGGGCGAAGCAAGGTGATGTCGTCGGCGTAGGGCGCGGGGTCGTAGCACGCCACCGCCTCAGCGGTGTGCGAGAGCACCGACCCGCTCTCCCCCGGCTGCCGGCTGACGCTTCCGGACAGGATGGTCAGCCGTGCCGTCGCGTCGGCCTCGCCGAGCGCCCTGGCCAGTTCCAGCGCGATCGGGCCGCCGAGGCCGTAGCCGATGACCTCCACCTCGCCGAACCCCGCGGCCAGCACCTCGCGCGCGTACCCACCGGCCAGCGTCTCGATGAGTATCGCCGCGGCGATACCGAGGTAGTGGTCGGCGTCGGGCGCGGTGAGACCCAGCAGCGGCCCGGTGCCGGTGAGGCCCTCGATCAGTTCCTCGTAGGCGGCAAGGGTTCCCGTGCCGTCGTGCACGAGCAGGCGAACCGGGCCGGTCCCCGCCATCGCGAGCGGGACGAGCGCCTCCCGACGCACCTCCGGGCCGGGCGCCGCCGCCGGTTCCGCCGCGGAGCCGGACTGCAGCCACTTGCCCAGCCCGGAGACCGTCGGCGTGTCCAGCAGGGCACGCAGCAACACGTCGAAGGCGATATGCGCCGCGGCGGGGATGCGCTCGCGCACCTGCCCGACGAACTGCGCGGCGAGCAGCGAGTTTCCGCCCACGTCGAAGAATCCCGTGGTGCGGCTCGGAACCGGCCCGCCGAGCACGTCCGCCCAGAGCCGCGCGAGGTCCTGCTCGACACCGGGGTGCGGCGGCTCGGCGGGTTCCCCGGTCGACACGGTCGGCGCCGCCATGGAGTCGAGCAGCCGCTTGCGGTCGACCTTTCCGTTCGCGGTGAGCGGCAGGCCCTCGACCACCTGCACCCGCGCGGGAACCATGTGACCGGGCAGGCGCCGCGCCACCCAGCCGACCAGTTCCAGCGGGTCGACCGGTTCGCCCGGCCGCGCGGGGATCACGAACGAGACCAGCGCCCGCTCGAACGCCTCCCGGCCCGCCGCCAGCACCACGCAGGTGCCCACATCCGGGTGCTCGCCGAGCACCGCCTCGATCTCGCCGAGTTCGATCCGGTGGCCGCGGATCTTGACCTGCTGGTCGGCGCGGCCGAGGAACTCGATCTCGCCGTTGGGCAGGTACCGGCCGAGGTCGCCGGTGCGGTAGAGCCGCTCCCCGGTGTCCGGGTGCGCGAAGAAGCGTTCGGCGCTGCGCGCGGCGTCGTTGAGGTACCCGTCGGCCAGCCCGGCGCCCGCGATGTAGAGGTCACCGGGGACCAGCTCCGGCCGGTCGCGCAGCGCGGAGTCGAGCACGTGGAAGCGCTGGTTCGCCAGCGGCAGGCCGTAGGGGATGCTGCGCCAGTGCGGCTCGACGGTCGTGATCCGGTGGTAGTTCGACCAGATCGCCGCCTCCGTGGCGCCGCCGAGACTGATCAGCTCGGCCCCCGGCGCATGCCGTCCGGCGTGGGCGGGCAGCGACAGCGGGATCCAGTCGCCGGACAGCAGGGCCAGCCGCAGCGTGGGCAGCGCGGTGGGCTCGACGTCGAGGTAGTGCATCAGCATCTGCAACTGCGCGGGCACCGAGTTCCACAGCGTCACACCGTGCTCGGCGACCACCGCCGCCCAGTGCGACGGGTCGCCGCGCCGGGTCGCGTCGGGCAGCACGAGCGTGGCGCCGAGGGCGGTCGGGCCGAACAGGTCGTAGACGGACAGGTCGAAGCTCAGCGCCGCCAGGCCCAGCACCCGGTCCGCCGCGCCGACGCCGAAGCGCACGTTGATGTCGTGCACGGTGTTCGCCGCGGCCTCGTGGCTGATCATCACGCCCTTGGGGGTGCCGGTCGAGCCCGAGGTGTGCATGACGTAGGCGAGTTCGCTCGGGGCCACCCGGGGCGGCTCGGGCAGGTCGGCGACCGGGATCGGCCGCACGTCGGTGACGTCGACCGCGTGGGTGCCCGGTGGCAGCGCGTCGGCTGCCGCGGTGTCTGTGGCTCCTTCGACGAGGACGAACTTCGCCCCCGCGGCGGTCAGGATGCCGTCGCGGCGCACCCGGGGCTGGGCCAGGTCGACCGGGACGTACACGCCGCCCGCGAGCAGCACGCCGAGGACGCCGACAGTCTGGGCGCGCGACTTGTCGATCAGGACTCCGACGAAGTCCCCCGGCGCGCACCCGGCGGCGCGCAGCCGCTGCGCCACCGCGGCTGCCTTGCCCAGCCACTCGCCGTAGGTCATCGACCCGGTCGCGTCGATCACCGCGACCCGGTCGGGGAATTCGCGGCCGTAGGCCATGAGCGGCTCGTGCAGCAGGCCGCCGGGGGTGGGCGCCTCGGTCGCGTTCGCCTCGGCCCGACGGGCCCGCTGCGACTCGGGCAGGGACTGCGGGTCGACGGCCGACCACGTCGCGTCCGAGGCGGCCAGTCCGTGCAGGAGCGCGACGAACGCGGCGAACATGTCGTCGACCAGGCCGTCGGGGAAGATCCCCTCGCGCACGTCCCAGTTCATGTCGAGGCCGCCGAGCTGGTCACCCACCTGGCAGTCGATCCACACCTGCGGGGTCTGGCTGATCCCGTTCACCGGGCGCGCCTTGCGACCCGCCGCCGAGGCCAGCTCGCCGCCGACGCCGATGCTGCCGGTGAACACCACGGGCAGCGCGGCGCCCGCGTCGCGGCCACGGCGCTTGGTGAGTTCGCGGAGCACCTCCACTCCGCTGAACAGCCGGTGGTCGAGGTCGTCGAAAACGCGTTCGCCGATGGCGCGGGCGCGGTCGGCGAAACTCGCCCTGCCCTCAAGGTCGACGGCGAGCAGGCTCAGCGAGGTGAAGTCGCCGAGCATCCGGTCGACCCGCGGGTGCAACGGCATGCGGTTGAGCACGGGCAAACCGAGGCAGAAGCGCTCGACCCCGCTCCACCGGCCGATCGTCTCGGCGAACGCCGCCAGCACCGCGTTCGCGGGGGTGATCCCGTGGCTTCCCGCGCGCGCCTTCAGCGCCCGCCACACCCGACTGTCCACTGTGGTGCTCAGCCTGCGGAACAGCGGGGGCGCCGTCGCTGGGTCGTGGTCGTCGCGGGTGGGCAGTGCGGGCGCGCCGGGCAGTTCGTCCAGGCGCCCCATCCAGTACTCGCGGTCGCGGGTGTACCGCTGGGTGTCGCGCAGCCGTTTCTCCGCCAGGACGTAGTCGCGGAACGTCGCGTCGAGCGCGGGCAGCTCGCAGTCGGGCCGCTGGTAGCGGCGGTCCAATTCGGACAGCAGCAGCCGAATGCTGATCCAGTCCATGGCCATGAAGTCCACCGAGACGTGCAGCACGCAGCGGTCGTCGGCGCGGGTCAGGCGCAGTTCGTACATCGGGCGCACGCCCGCGGGGTGCACCTTGTGGGAGATCTCGTCCCGCACGGCGCTGATCCCCCGCCGCACCGCCTCCGCCGACGCGCCGCGCAGGTCCGCGACCGGGACGCGGGTGTCGGCGAGTTCAGGCAGGACGCGCTGGGTGCCGTCCTCGCCGATGACCAGCCGCAGCGTGTCGTGCCTGAGCACCAGGCTGTCCCACGCGCGCTGCAACCGCTCGGGGTCCAGGTCGGCCGGGTACTCGAACTCCTCGTAGAGGTGGCAGGACACGCCGCCGTACGCGAACGCGCCGTTGCGGCCGAACAGGTACGCGGACTGGACATCGGTCAGCGGGAACGACTCCAGCCGCCCCTCGGGGTCGTCCCGCCACAGCGACTCCCCCGCGGCGGTTCGCACGCTCGGCGGGCCCTCGGGCAGCACGGTGAGCAGGTCGGCCTTGAACGTGCGCAACTTCGCCTTGCGCTCGTCGGTCATGGCGCCGCGGGGAGCGCGGAACCGCAGCCGCTCCTCCTCGCGCCACAGTTCGATCCCGGCCGCCCCGAGTTCCTCGATCAGCTCGGCCGCGGTCATAGCGAACCCTCCTCGAGGTCCTCGGCGCCGGACCCGTCGATCAACGCGCCCAGGCCCGCGACCGTCGGCGTGCGCATGACCTCGCGCATCGGCACGTCGACGCCGTGTTCGCCCCGCACCTCGGCGACGAAGCGGGTGGCGAGCAGGCTGTCGCCGCCGAGCCGGAAGAAGTTCTCGTCGCGGCCGACCGAGTCGAGCCCCAGCAGCTTCATCCACAGCTGGGCGACGAACTCCTCGGTCGTGCCGCGCGGCGGGTCGCCCACGTCACGCGGCCGGTCGACGGACTGTTCGAGCGCGGTGACGATCCGCCTGCGGTCGACTTTGCCGTTCGCGCTGAGCGGGAGCACCGGCAGGACCGCGAGGTGTGCTGGCACCATGTGCTCGGGCAGGCGGTCGGCGGCCCACCGGCGAAGGGCGTCCATGTCGACGCCGCGCGCCGACTCCGGCCGGTCCGCGGTGAGCAGGATCTCGCCGGTGCTCTCCGCGCGCAGCACCTGGATGTCGCCGAATCCGGCGTCAGCGAGGGCCTGGGTCCAGCGCTGCGGGCCGTGTAGCCAGCCCGTGGTGTGCGCGCCGTCGTCGAACCGGCCCGCTCGCGCCTCCAGCGGCAGCGCGGTGATCAGCGCCAGCGGCGTCGGGTGGGCGCGTTCGAGCAGGTAGAGCCTGCCGCCAGGGGCGAGCAGGACCGCCATCGTGGCCGCGGCCACGTCCGGGTCGGGCAGCCGGTGCAGCACGTTGTCGGCGACGACGGCGGCGAAGGCGTGGACGTGCTGCTCGGCGATCGCATCGGGGCCCTGCACCGACACCCGCGTGCGGTGCCCCTGCTCGGCCAGCGTCATCTCGGCCCTGGCCAGCGCGGGCGCCGAGGAGCCGAACAGGGTGTACTCGACGGCGTCGGAGGCTAGTTCGGTGAGCACTCGCGCGGCGCCGTCGCCGCCCGCCACCGCCCACTGCGCCACGGCGCCGGAGCGGCCGCGCAGGTCCGCGCCGATGGCCTTGCGGCAGTCGGCCGTCGCGGGCATCAGGTCGTTGAGCGCTTCCGGGGCCAGCACCGGGTCGTCGAGCAGGGCGGTGGCGTCGGCGCGGCCCGAGAGGATCCCGGTGAAGAGCGGCGCCGCCCACTCCAGGGCGGTCGCGACGGCCGCAAACCGGGTGCCGACGGCGGATTCGCGCACCTGCTTGATCCACGCCTGGTCCGTGACCTCGGCCCACCGGGGCCCCGGCTCGCAGCCCGCGCCCGTGCGGCGCACCACCGCACGCTGGGCGAGGTAGTCGAGCCAGATCTCCACGACAGGACGCTGTTGCGCGCAGATCGGCAGCGCGGCGGCCACCCCGTCGACCAGCGGCGCGACGACGTCGGCGAGCAGCGCCTCCACCAGCTGGTGCTCCAGTGGGTTCGCCTCGGCGTCCGCGGCGGGCGGCAGGAAATCGCCGCCCGCGGCGGCTGGGCGGTCGACGCCTTGCGGGCCGCGCTCCCCCGCCGTCGAACGCTCGGTCACGGCTGCGACGACCCCGCGGCCGCCCTCGGTGACCACCACCGCGACAGCCTGGGCCACCTCGGCGTCGGCCTGTAGGCACGCCTCGATCTCGCCGAGTTCCACCCGGAAGCCGTTGATCTTGACCTGGTGGTCGAGGCGGCCAAGGAACTCGAGGTTGCCGTCGGGCCAGTAGCGGCCGAGGTCGCCGGTGCGGTACCAGCGCTCGCCGTCGACGACCGGGAACCGCGCGGCGGTCAGCTCGGCGTCGCCTCGGTAGCCGAGCGCGACACCCGCGCCGCCGATCCACAACTCGCCGGGCACCCAGTCGGGGCAGTCGCGACCGCGGCCGTCCACGACGCGGAACTTCTGGTTCTTCAGCGGCTTGCCGTACGGGATCGACCGCCAGCCTTCCTCGACCGCGGCGACCTCGAACGAGTTCGACCAGATCGCGGCCTCGGTGGCACCGCCCGCGGCGACGAACCGGCACCGGCCGCCGGTCGCCTCGGCCAGCCGCGCGGGCAGGTCGAGCCCGATCCAGTCACCGGAGAGCAGTGCCACGCGCATCGACTCGGGCAGCGACTTGTCCTGCGCCGCGATCAGCACCATGTCGAGCAGCGCGGGAACGGTGTTCCAGATGGTCACCGAATGCCGGTGGCACAGCGCCAGCCATTCGGCGGCGTCGCGCCTACCGGTCTCGGAGACCAGCACGGCCGCGCCGCCCGCCGCGAGTGGGCCGAAGATGTCGTACACGGACAGGTCGAAGTCGAGGGCGGACACCGCCAGCACCCGGTCGTTCGCCTCGACCCCGAACCGCTCGTTGAGGTCCTCGACGGTGTTGACACTGGCGCGGTGGCTCAGCTCCACGCCCTTGGGCAGGCCGGTGGAGCCGGAGGTGAAGATCACGTACGCCAGATCGTCCGGCTCGGCGGGCACCGGAGCGCTCAGCGGCTCCTCGGTCAGCGCGGCCTCGATCGTGAGCACCTCGACGCCGGGGTCGGCCGAGTTCAGCTGCCCGGTGCCGTCGAGGATCACCTTGGCGCCGCCCAACTCCAGGATGCGCGCGCGCCGCTCGGCGGGCTGGTCCATGCCGATCGGGAGGTACGCCGCACCCGCGGCGAGCACACCGAGGACCGCCGCGATCTGCTGGTCGCCCTTCGGCGCGACCACAGCGACGGACGAGCCGCGGCCGACACCGCGCCGCGACAAGGCGCCCGCGACGGCCAGCGCCCGCCGAGCCAGTTCGTCGTGCGCCAGCGACTCGTCCTCACCCCACAGCAACGCGGGCAGGCCCGCCCGCGCGGCGGCGTGCTTGAAGAACGCGGTGTGCAGCAGGTTGTCGGTCAGCTCGCGGGTGTCGGAATTGACCTTGGCGCGCACCGCACGCTGCGCGGCGGGCAGTTGGAGTTCCGGCCAGGTGTCCCACCGGCCGACCAGCAGCGAACGCACGAGCGCCTCGTAGGCCGCGATCATCGTGTCGAGCACGCCCGCGGGGAAGAGTTCCTCGACCGCGTCCCACACCAGGCGCACGTTGTTGTCGCAGGTGCGGTAGATCTGCTGGTCGAGCCAGATCTGCGGGGTCTGCGAGATCATCCACGAGACATCGCCGAAGCGGTTGGCCCACTCGTCGGGGATCAGCGGGGCCGACAGGTCGTAGGAGAACACGACCGGTGCGGTGCGGGGCGCGTCGACGTCGGCGCGGGCCAGGTCGCGCAGCACGTCGACACCGGTGTAGGCGGCGTGCCCGATGTCGGTGTGCAACTGCCGCTGCAGGACCCGCGCGCAGTCGGCGAAGCTGTCGCCCGCCAGGTCGACCTCCACCAGCACCAGCCCGGAGAAGTCGCCGATCAGGCTGCCGATCTCCGGGTGCGCGGCGAGGTCGCGGTCGAACAGCGGCAGGCTGAGCAGGAAGTGCTCGTCCCCGCTCCACCGGGACAGGATCAGCGAGTACGCGGTGGCCAGCACCGCGGCCGGGGTCAGGCCCGCCTCGCCGCAGCGGCGCTCGAGCGCGACCCACTCCTCCGCGCTCAACTCCCAGTGCCTGCGGACGAATTTGTGCTTGGTGACGGTCTCCGGGTCGACCGCGAGCGGCAGCTTCGGACCGCCGGGCAGCGTCGGCACGCGCCGCTGCCAGTACGGGCGCGCCCGCTCGCGGTCGGACTCGCGGACCGCGGCCTGGTCGGCCTGGTACTGGCCGAAGGTGTAGGTGAGCTCGGGCAGGCCGTGGGGGTCGTCGTACAACGCGACCAGCTCGACCAGGATCACCCGGAAGCTGGCCAGGTCGGCGGCGACGAGGTCGATGTTGAGGTGCAGCCGGTCGACCCCGCCGGGCAGCCGCGACAGCGAGACGTCGATGACCTCGCCCTGGTCGACGTGCAGCCACCGGTGGGAAAGCTTGTCGCGCAACGCGAGCGCGGACGCCTCGGCGCGATCGGGGGTCTGGTCGCGCCAGTCGTTGACGGTCAGACCCGGCCACGGCGACTCGGGCAGGACGTGGTGCATCGCGTCCTCGCTGAACCGCGCCCGCAGCATTGGGTGGCGCTCGATGAGCGCCCGCACGGCGGCCTCCAGGCGCTGGGGCTCCAGCTCCGGCACGTCGAACTCGAGGTAGTTGTGGCAGCCGATCCCGCCGAGCGCCTGGTGGTCGGCGCGGCCGAACAAGTAGGCCTGCTGCACCGGAGTCAGCGGGAACGTGCTCAGCGGAGCGCTCGCGACGGCGGGTTCGGCGGGCTCGGGTTCGGGCGCTGCGGATTCGGTGGTGATCGCGAACTCGGCCCAAGCCGACAGCCGGGGGTCGGCGGACAGCCGCGCGAAGGTGACCTCGGAGCCCGCGCCGTTGAGCCGCTGGGTCAGCCGCATCAGGTCCATCGACTGCAGACCGAGTTCGAAGAGGTTGGTCTCGTCGTCCTCCGGGGTCAGCTCGATGCCGAGGACACCGGACACCGTCTCGCGCAGTGCGTCGAGATCAGTCGCGGCGCTCATGCCCGCCGATCCCGTTTCGTGGTTCTCCGGTGACATTTCCGAGCTCCCTTGCGCGCTGTCCATCGATGACCCTGCGGTGAACGTCTGTTGTGGACCCCTGAGGCTCCTCGAGGTCGTGCGGGGCGTGCCGCTTCGCCCCGCGCCCCAGGAGCTCGGCGGTCGCGTCGCCGAGCGCCGTGCCCGGCCGACCGAGGTCGTAGGCCAGGTCGAAGTGGTTGCGCGACGGGGCGACCAGCTCGGTGACGTCGCCACCGAGCGCACGCACGGCCTCGACGAACTCCCGCTGCTGTCTGCCGAATTCCTCGGTCTCGCTCTCCCCGCGCGCCACCACGAGCGGCGGCAGCGCCGGACCGAGGTGGTGCATCGGGCTGCACGCGCGCGCGGTGGCGGTGTCCAGTCCGAGTGGCGCGTTGACGTAGGTGCGCGACACCGGTTCGAGGTCGTACACCCCGCTGAGCAGGATCGCGCCCGACACCGCGTCCACGGCCCGCGTCCCGGTCCGCGCCCAGCCCGCCTCGTCGAGCAGCGCCATGGCGATCAGGTGCGCACCCGCCGAGCAGCCCGCCAGGTACACCGATCCGGGCTTGCCGGGCAGCTCATCGAGGTTGGCGCAGATCCAGCGGATGCCGTCCGCCGCCATGGCGATGATCTCGGGCAGGGTGTACGCCGGGGCCAGGCCGTACCCGAGCGCCGCGACCGACACCCCGGCGGGCACCAGGTCGGGCGCCATGAACGCCGACTCGCTCCGGCTGACCTCCTGCCAGTACCCGCCGTGGACGAACACCAGCAGCGGCCCACCCGGCTCCGTGGCGGGGAACAGGTCGAACAGCTCTTCCGGCCTCTGTCCATATCGGACACCGACCTCGACGTCGAGCCGCTCCCGCGCCGCGGCGCTCCGCCGCGCGTACTCGGTCATGTACGCGGTGACGTCGGGGACGCACGAGCTCGGCGAGTACTGGACGTCCAGGGTTTCCTGGTCGTACGAAAGGTAGATCGTCACGTGACCTTCCATCGGCCGGTCGTGGGCCGGGGGCCGGATCCGGCGGCTGCGATCCGGCCCCGGCGAACACACGCGGGGCTACTTGGCGTTGGCGCGCATGGCGGCGAAGAACTCGTTCTGGCTCGGCAGTTCCTGAACCAGCTTGTCCGCCTTGAGCCGAATGCGGTCGAACTCGACCTGCGCGGCGGTCGGGTCGGCCAGGTCCAGCGCCGGAGAGTGCTTGACCTCGATGCCGCCCGCGCCGAGCAGGATGCAGTTGTAGGAGTATGGCGGCAGACCGTGGTAGTACGGGTAGACCGACTCCGAGTCCGGCACCTTGTGCTTCCAGATCTCGATGCGCTCGGCGAGCGCGTCCGGGATCTTGCGGGTCTTGGTGTCCTTCCAGTACTGGTTGTCGGCCCGCTTCGCGCCGACGTAGTGCAGACACAGGAACTCGCGGACACCCTCCATCACGTGCTCGATCGAGCGGTTGAACGCGTCGCGGCGCACGTCGTCGTCGCGACCGCCCGGGAAGTACCGGACGATCTGCTCGATGGCGTGGTGGATGAAGAAGATGCCGGTCGACTCCAGGGGCTCGACGAAGCCCGCGGCCAGGCCGATCCCGACGACGTTCTTCACCCAGGAGCGCTCACTGCGGCCGATGCGCATCTTGATGTGGTTGGCCGGGATGTCCGCGGCCTCGGGGCCGACGAACTCGCGCAGGGTCTTCTCGGCGTCCTCGGCCGAGAGGTACTCGTCGGCGTAGACGTAGCCGGTGCCGATGCGGCTGATCAGCGGGATCGTCCAGATCCAGCCCGCGTCCTGGGCGGTCGCAGTGGTGCACGGGCGGATCGCCTTGCGCTCCATGTCCATCGGGACCTGCAGGGCGACCGCGCTGTTGTTGGGCAGGGTGTCCTGGAAGGACACGAACGGCTCGCCGAGGGCCTGCTTCAGCAGCAGCGCGCGGAAGCCGGTGCAGTCGATGTAGAGGTCGCCGGACAGCCGCCCGTTCTCGGCGGTGTCCACGTGCGAGACGAAGCCCTGCTCGTCGAGCGCGACATCGACGACGTTGTCGGTGATGTGCTTGACGCCGCGGTCGGTGCCGTACTTCGTCAAGAACTTCGCCAGCAGGTGGGCCTCGAAGTGGTACGCGTACGGGAACTGCGCGCCCTGGTACTCGGCGATGTTCGACCGCGCCGACTGGCCGCCGCCGACATTCTCGAACACGCCCTGGGCCAGCGGCGTGCCGTCCGCGTAGCGGGGTGAGCGCTCGGCGTCGCACAGCGCGGCCATGACGAAGCAGTCGCGGTCGAACCGGCTCGACTGCGGCATCCGCAGCCACCAGTCGCTCAACGGGAAGCCGTCGACCGACCCGAGCTGCTCGAACGGGTGGTAGAAGTGGTGACCGGGTTCGCGCCAGTCCTCGAACCGCACCCCGAGCTTGTAGGTGGCGTTGCAGGCGGGCATCCAGTCCGACTCCTCCAGCCGGAGGAACTCGAAGAAGTGCCGGATGTCGCTGAAGGTCGCCTCACCGACCCCGATGGAGCCGATGTGGGCCGACTCCACGACGGTGACGTCGATCCGGTCGCCGAAGGCGGCCTTGAGGTAGGCGGCGGTCATCCAGCCTGCCGTGCCGCCACCGACGATGACGACGCTCTTGGTCTTGCCCGGGTCGGTCAGGTTGGCGGCAGCGCCACTTTTCGTCATTGCTGCGTTTCTCCTTAAACAGGTGCTCGCTTGGTGTGTTTGGTGAGCGCTTGGTGTGTGGTGAGGCGAGTCAGGCCCAGCCGCCGTCGCCCCGCACCGGGTCCTCGCCATCGCCGCTCTCGTGCTGCGGGAAGACCTCGGGGAACAACGTTCGTCTGGTCGATCGCCACAGGTACGCGGCGCCCGATGAGCCTGCCGTGCCCTGCGCACCGCCAAGGAGCTTTTCCGCCAGCTCGGCGTGCAGCGCCCGCCACGCCCGCACCGAGTCGTCGAGGTTCGACAACGCGGTGTGCACCCGCTCGACGAGGAAACCGGGTTCCACCGCGTCGGCGCCCACCCGCGCCCGGTACTCGACGAAGGCGCCGCCCAGGGACTTCTCATCCAGCCGCGCCACCAGCCTGGCCCGCTCACCGTCGTTGAGCCCCGAGATGTTCAGGAAACGGGGATCCCTTGCGCCGCAGAGGAATTCGATCTCGCGGTACTGGGCGGACTGGAATCCGCTGGAGGTCCCGAGCGTCGCCCGGATCTCGTCGAAGGACTGCGGGGTCAGGGTCATCAGCACGGCGAAGTGCTCGGCGACGACCCGCATCAGGTGGGGCAGCCGGTCGAGCAGCGCGACCGCGACGAGCCCGTCGTCGCGGGTGAGCGCGTCGCGTGCCTGCTCGAGGTGGCGCAGCACCACGGCGAACCAGATCTCACAGGACTGGTGCGCCGCGAAGAACAGCGTGCGGTCCGGCGTGTCGTGCACGCAGGCCAGTTCGAGGAACTCGTCGAGGTGGAGGATTTCCCCGTAGGCCGGAAGATGGCCTGTGGGTACCGGCTTGGTCATCGCGTAAGTCCCTTCTCACCAGCCGTCGCGGCACGGATGGGCGCTCAGCTGCCCTGCGGCTGCGTCAGGCTCGAGCGCAGCGCGTTCTTGTCGACCTTTCCGACCGGTGTGCGCGGGAGATCGGGCATGATGATCAACTCGTCCGGCAGCTTGTACGACGCTAGGCCGCGTCCGCGGATGTGCTCCCGGATCGTCCGCAGCGTCGGCGGCGGGCCGGTGTCGGCGTCGACGGCGAGCACCACGAAGACGCAGAGGCGCTCGTCGCGCCGCTCGTCGGGGACGCCGACCACGGCGGTGTCGCGGATCTGGGAGTGGGTCAGCACGTGGCTCTCCACTTCCTCGGCGGAGACCTTCTCCCCGAGGTGGTGGATGATGTCCTTGAGCCTGCCCTCGATGACGAGGTTGCCGTCGTCGGTCAGCTTGGCCAGGTCACCCGAGCGGTAGAAGCCATCCGGGGTGAACGAACGGCGGTTGACCTCGGGCGCGGCGAAGTAGCCGCGGATCGTGTACGGGCCGCGGGTCAGCAGCTCCCCGGTCACACCCGTGGGGACGTCGTTGCCCTCGGCGTCGACGACGCGGATCTCGTCGTCGGGGCAGATCGGCCTGCCCTCACAGGTGTAGACCAGCTCGATCGGGTCGCTGAGGCGGGTGGAGGTGATCAGGCCCTCGCCGATGCCGTAGACGTTCATCAGCCGGCAGCCCAGGCTCGTGCGGACCCGCTGGACCGCTGTGGCGCTGAACTTCGAGCTGCCGACCTGGATCACCATCGCGGTCATGTCGACAGGCATGGTCTGGGCGGCTTCAGCCCACAGCAGCGCCAAAGCGGGCACCAGCGCGGTGTGGGTGACGCCCTCGTTCGTGATCAGCGGGAACACCAGCTCCGGGCTGGGATTGCCCGCGAGCACGGCCTTCCCGCCGACAACCAGCGCGCCGAGCGCACCAGGGCAGCCGAGCGCGGCGTTGTGCGGGACGGGGTTCGCGGCGAGGTAGACGCTGTCCTCGGTGAACTCGACCACCGCCGCGCAGGCGAACATGTTGTAGGCGTAGTCGTCGTGGGTCCTGGGGATCAGCTTCGGCACGCCGGTGGTCCCGCCCGACAGCAGCAGCAGCGCCACTTCGGCGGCGTCGACCGGCGGCAGGTCATTGAGTTCGGACTTGGCCAGGTCGGCGAGGGCGGTGAACTCGGCGGCGTCACCGACGATCACGACGTGCTTGAGCTGCGGCGCGTCGGCCTGGACCTCGCGGGCCAGCGCGCGAAAGTCAAAGCCCTGAAACCGGTCGGGGCCGACGTAGCCCACGGCGCCCGAGGCGATCGCGAGCTGGGTGATCTCGTCGCGGCGGTGGCCGGGCAGGGCCATCACGGGAATCGCGCCGAGCCGGAACAGACCGACCATCGTGGTGAGGAACTCGATGACATTGGGCAGGTGCAGCATGACCCGGTCGCCCGGGCCCACGCCGAGCCCGGCCAGGCCGGCGGCGATCCGGTCGGCCTCGTCGAGGAGCTGGGTGTAGGTGACCCGACGGGTCGCGTCGACCGCGGCGATCTTGTCAGGATGGCGTTGGGCGCTCTCGGCGACGAGCTGCCCGATGGCGACGCCCTTCCAGTAGCCCGCGCCGCGGTAGCGCTCGGCGAGATCGGGTGGCCACGGCACGAACCCGTCCAGCATGTGTCCTCCTCGGTTGCGACACCCCCAGACTCGGTCAGACCGCCCCGAGGCCGCACCGAGCCCCGACAGAGCTTTGAAAGTTTGCGGCGAGTGGCCCAGGGCCGTCGTGACCCTCGTTCGTGTGAACCGCGCACGCACACGTGACCGAGGCTGGGTACGGGCCATCACCAGTCGGGAGGACCCAGCCGTTCGGCTTCTCTGTTTCCCGCATTCCGGTGGGTCGGCGGTGACCTTCCGCGGCTGGGCGGCGGCGCTGCCCGAGGACATCGGACTCTTCGCGGTGCAGTACCCCGGCCACGGGGACCGGATCGCCGAAGACCCCGCGGGCGGTGTCGCCGAAATGGCTTCCGGTGTCGCGGCGGAACTCCGCACGCTCGGCCCGGCGGACTGGGCGCTGTTCGGCCACAGCTTTGGTTCCCTGGTCGCCTACGAGACGGCGCGGGTATTGCAGGACGATGGCAGGTCGGCGCGGGCGCTGTTCGTCTCGGGCGCGCGCGCACCCCGGCACGCGGGCGGCGGGACCACCCACCACGGCTCCGACGACGACCTCTGGTCGGCCGTGCGTGAACTCGGGGGGATCGAGCCGGAGCTCGCTGACGACCCCGACCTGCGTGAGCTGCTGCTGCCGGTGTTGCGGTCGGACATCGCCCTGCACGAGACCTACGCGCCCGATCCGGACGCGCTGCCGCTGACGGTCCCGGTCCGCGCCTACCACTTCACCGAGGACCCGTTGGTCGACGCCGAGGCGGTGGCGAGGTGGGCGTCGGTGGCCCGCGGCGAGTTCAGCACGCGGTCGTGGCCGGGCGGCCACTTCGCGTTCGCCGAGAATCCGACGGAGCTGATCGCCGACATCTCCGAGATGACCGTTCGCCTCGCTTCCCGCGCCGACAACGCCAAGCACGCCGAGCACGCCGAGCACGCCGAGCACGCCGAGCACGCCAACAACACCGCGGCGGCGCGATGAGCCTCGCCGGGAAGTCGGTCGTGGTCACCGGCGCGGCCACCGGCATCGGCCGGGGCATCGCCGAGTGCCTGCTGAAGTCGGGCGCCCTCGTCACCGTCGTCGGTCGCCGCGAGGAGCCGCTGCGCGAACTGGCGGACCGCTACGGCGACGCCGTCGCGGTCGCTGCGCGCGATGTCCGCGCCGCTGGTGCGGCCGAGCAGATCGTCGCGACGGCGACCGACCGCTTCGGTGTGCTCGACGCGGTGGTGAACAACGCGGGCATGGCCCGCTTCGGCAAGCTCGACGTGGCCGACCCCGAGGACCTCGACGCGATGTTCGCCGTCAACGTCCGCGCGCCCGCCGAGCTGATCAGGTGCGCGCTGCCCGAGCTTCGGGCCCGCAACGGCAGCGTCGTCAACATCTCCTCGGTCGGCGGTGTGCTGTCCATGCCGGGCCGGGCCTACTACGGCGCGACCAAGGCGGCCCTCAACAGCCTCACCCGCTCACTGGCGCGCGAACTCGCGCCGGACGTCCGGGTGAACGCGATCCTCCCCGGGCCGGTGGACACCCCGATGTGGACGGCGACCGGCCTCGACGGCGCGGGCATCGACCGGCTGCGGGTGGAGCTGGTCGCGTCGACGCCCATGGGCCGCTTCGGCGAGGAGGCGGAGATCGGCCGCTGGGTCGGGCTGCTGCTCGACCCGGAACTGTCGGGCTGGGTCACCGGCGCGCTGATCCCCATCGACGGTGGCCGCACCGCATGACGAATCCCAAGCAGCCCTGCACGCAATCAGCCCTACCGGATCAGAAGGTGGTACCAGCGTGAGTCCAGACATCCTGTCCGCCGCGGGATCGATCCCCTCGTCGTGCCTGCACGGCATCTTCCGGGCGGCCGAGGCGCGGGAGCGGCAGACCGGCGAGGAGGTCGTCAAGCTGCACGTCGGCGAGCCGTACTACACCCCGACCGAAGACGTGGCCGATGCGTTCGTCGCCGCGGTCCGGCGGGGCGATACCCGCTACATGGGCATCGAAGGTCTCGTCGACCTGCGCGAGGCCATCGTCGAGAAGCTGCGCGACGACAACGGC
Organism: Actinokineospora alba; assembly: GCF_004362515.1. Taxonomy (NCBI): domain Bacteria; kingdom Bacillati; phylum Actinomycetota; class Actinomycetes; order Pseudonocardiales; family Pseudonocardiaceae; genus Actinokineospora; species Actinokineospora alba. The sequence goes on from NZ_SNXU01000001.1 coordinate 5,704,620, forward strand.
ATCGACACCGCGGCCTCACGGGTCCTGGTCACGCCGGGGTCCTGCCAGGGGTTGTTCTCGCTGCTGAAGACGCTCGCCGAACCCGGCGCCGAGATCCTGCTGCCGGAACTGCACTGGCCGGTGCACCTGCAGCAGGCCCTGCTCGCGGGCTTTCGGCCGGTGCTTTACCCACTCGGCAAGGACTTCCGGCCCGACCCCGAGGTGATCGCCGCCGCCGCGACCCCGCGCACCAAGGTGCTGCTGATCAACTCCCCCGCCAACCCGACGGGCGTCGTGCTCGACGCCGACGAGATCGGCGCCCTGCTCGCGCTGGCTCGCGGCCGCGGTTGGCACGTCATCAGCGACGAGGCCTACGAGCACTTCTGCTACGAGCGCGAGCACCTGTCGGTGGCCTCCCTCGAACGCGACCTGCCCGTCGATGAGCGCATCGTGCACAGCGTGTTCACCTTCTCGAAGAGCTTCGCCATGACCGGCTACCGCCTCGGCTACGTCGCGCTGGCCGACGACCGGGCCGCCGACGTGATGAAGGTCGTGCAGGAGGCCAACATCATCGGCACCTCGACCCCGGTGCAGCACGCGGGCATCGCCGCGCTGAAGAGCCGGGCCGACGCCGCGGCGACCAACCGCAAGGCGGTGCAGCGCAACCGGGACGTCGCGCTGCCCGCGCTCGCCGAGGCCGGGTTGCTGCGGGAGCTGCCCGCCGGTGGGTGGTACGCGATGCTGGACGTGGGCAAGACCGGGCTGGACGCGGAGACCTTCGCGATGCGCCTGCTGGAGAGCAAAGGCGTCGCCGTGGTGCCCGGCAACGGTTTCGCGATGCGCCCGACGCTCGACGACCAGGGCCGGATCGTCTCCCACGACTACGCGCCCTGGGCCAGGAGCCTGATCCGGATCGCCTTCTGCGTCGACCCCACGCAGCTCGAGACCGGGGTTCGGCTGCTGCTCGATTTCGTGGACGAATGCGTCTGACCGGCGGCCCGAAGAGGAGATGCAGACCATGCCGGATCCGGTGACCGCCACGGCCCCGTACACCCACGTCGACCCGGCGCAGTTCCGGTCCCTCATGACCACGCATCCGGCCGCGGTGGCCATCGTGACCACCTCCGGGCCGGACGGCGAGCCGTGGGGAATGACCTGCTCGTCAGTGTGCAGCGTGTCGCTGAAGCCGCCGACCCTGCTGGCGTGCCTGCGCGCGGAGAGCCCGACCCTGGCGGCGCTGCTCGAACGGACCGTGTTCGCGGTGAACCTGCTGCACGACCGGGCCGAACGGGCGGCGACGCTGTTCGCCTCCGGCGACGCGGACCGGTTCGACAAGATCACCTGGGTCCGGGACCCGGATACCGGTGTGCCGCAACTGGTCGAGGACGCCCACACGGTCGCGGCCTGCCTGGTCAGCGGCACGCTGTCGGTCGGAGACCACGTGGTGGTCTTCGGCGACGTCGTCGGCGTGACCACGCACGCCGACGACGAGCCAAGCCCACTGCTGTACGGGATGCGCCGGTACTGGTCGCTTAATGGCCCGAACCCGCCCGGCGCGGACACCGACCGAAAGTAGCGACCGGCCGAGTCCGACAACCCCCGCGTCCCCCCGAAACCGTTGGAGCGAAACATGACCGCCGACCTGACCGACACCCGGGACGGCGCGCGCCTGCCGGGTCCGAAGTCCCGTGTCCCCGACTGCCCGCTGGGGCGGGCCGTCGAGACGATCGGACACTGGTGGACGCTCGAGATCGCGCACGAGGTCTTCGACGGCCACACCCGGTTCACGGCGATCCAGCGCAACCTCACCACCGCACCCGACGTGCTGCGGGAGCGGCTCGGCGATCTTGTGGCCAAGGGCCTGCTGGAGGTCGTGGACACCGGCGCCGACGACACCGAATACCGGCTGACCGACCTCGGCCGTGCGCTGCGCCCGGTGCTGCTGGTCATGGCCGCGTTCGGGAACCACCGGCTGGCCGAGCAGGACCGTGCTGTCGTCCTGGTCGACGCCGAGTCGGGGGCGCCGGTGAACCCGGTCGTGGTGGACCAGGTCACCGGCGCGCCGGTGGACGCACCCGGCTTCGTCTTCGCCCAGGGTCCGCTGGCGGGCGAGGTGATCAGGGCGCGGTACCCGCGGATCCCGCGACTGGGGTGACACCCCCGCGGGTCAGTCGTGGTGGCCCGAGTGCCCACCGCCGAACGGGGAGACGACGCCGTCGTAGCGCAGGCGCAGCATCATGCCCTGGTCGACGTGCGGGAGGTTGTGGCAGTGGTTCATCCAGATGCCGGGGTTGCCGGCCTTGAACGCGACCTCCCACACCTCGCCCGGGCGCACGTCGAAGGTGTCGACCCACAGCGGGCTGCCCGACGCCGGGACACCGTCCCTGGACAGGACCAGCACGGGGTGGCCGTGCAGGTGCCAGGGATGGGTCTCCAGGCTCCGGTTCACCACGGTGAACCGCACGGTGTCGCCCTCGGCGACGAGCTGGTCCGGGATCGACGGGTGCCCTAGGCCGTTGACGGTCTGCGCGTAGGACGGCGAGCCGTCGACCATGGCCAGCCCTCGGCCCAACACCAGGGTGAAGTTCCGGTTCGCGGTCTCGTGGCGCAGGGCGACCGGGGCGGGTGTGCCGTATGCCAGCAGGTCGAGTTCCGGCCACGCCCGGGTGTCGGGCCCGGCGGCGGTGTCGTCGCGCCTGCCGCCCCTGGGCGACACCCACACCGTGGCCTTGCCCTCGTCGAGGCTGAGCACCACCGGCTCGGCAGGCATGGTGAACACGACGTCGTAGCGGCCGCCCGCGACCAGCCGCAGTATCTGCTCGCTGATCTCACCCGGCCCGTTGAGGTCGCGGCCGTCGACGGCGACGAGCGTGAACGGGGTGCCCGAGAGCGCGAACCGGTGCGGGTCGGAGTCGGTGTTGATCAGCCGCAGCCGGACCTTCGTGCCCGGCGCGGCGACGTGCTCGCCGCCGCCGGAGATCACGGTGGCACCATCGTCGAAGGTGTGCACGGCCAGCGGAAGATCTAGCGCCCCTCGGTCGTCCTCTTCGCGGGGCTTCACGATCAGGGTGCCGTAGAGGCCCCGGCGCACGTTGACGTGCGACGAGTGATGGGTGTGGTACCAGTAGGTCCCCACTTGGTCGGCGCGGAACCGGTAGACGAATTCGCCGCCGGGCCTGACCGTGTCCTGGGTGAGCCCTTCCGCGCCGTCCTGGGAGCACGGCACGTCGTAGCCATGCCAGTGCAGGGTCACGCCGTCGTCGATGTCCTGGTTGCGCAGCCTGACCTCGATGACGTCGCCCTGGGTCGCCGTGATCGGCGGGCCGGGCAGGGTGCCGTCGAAGGTGAGCGCGTCGATCTCGCGGCCGGATTCCAGTTTCACCATGGCCTTGCGCGCGGTCACGAGCTGGGTCCGCACGACACCACCGGGCGCCGGGTCTTGCAGGCCGCGCAGGTCGGCGATCGAGATGGTCGGCACCGAGGCCGGGCCGGGCCCGCCGCCCTGGGTCGTGCTCGCGCCGGAGGTCAGCGCCAAGCCGATCCCGGTGCCTGCGGCGCCGACCGCGACGACGCCTCCCGCGACGCCGAGGAACCGGCGTCGGTTGAGCTCCGCCGCGGTGGGTGCCCGCTCCTCGCTCTCGGGCTTGTTCTCCTCCGGGTTCGTCAGCACGCGCGCGGTCAGCATCGTGGCCGCGACGAGCGCCGCGACGGCGATCAGCGCGGTCGGGAGAGTCAGGGGGTAGCCGATGACGAACGCCACCACGAACGAGACCAGTGCCGCGAACGCGGCGGCGAACAGTGCGACGACCCCCGCGGTGGTGTCACCGGATCGAGTGGTTTCCCGCGACCGGGCGACGGCCCGCAGCCGGGGCCCGGCGAGCACCGCGGCCGCTACCGCCGCGACACCGAGAATCGGCAGCCCGAACAGCACCTTCTCCTCGACGAACCACCAGCCGCGGCCGGCCAGCGGCACGATCGCGACCATTCTGACCGCGGTCACGACCAACGCGACCACCAGCAAGAGGAAGGCGGGCTTGGACCGCGTCGCCGCGGTACCCGCGGCGGCGAACCACGCGATCACGGTGAGCACCGCGATCGCGTGGTCCAGGATGAGCAGGGTGCCGGTCGTCATGACGGGACAGCAGCCGGTTCCGCCGCCTTCCAGGCGGCCTGCCGGAACGTCCGCATCAGCGTGACGGTGATGCCCAAGATGATCACCCCGTTCACCGCGTGCAGACCGAAAATGTAGTTGCCCACGTCGGATCCGCCGTCGGCTATCGACTTCGAGACCTCGCGGATCAGGGACTGGGCGAGCACCAGCACGGCGAGCAGACCCGACATTCCGATCACCTTGCCGGGGAAGCGGGCGATGGCCGCGCCGATGGCGAGCAGGACCGCGCTGAGCAGGATGCCGTTGCCGAGGCCGCGGTGGAGCGCGAAGGACTCCTCCTTGGGCGCGCTGTCGAACGCGCCGGTGGCCGCTAGGTAGAACTGGACGAGGATGGCCGCGAGAAGCACGGTGGCCAGGATGCTGACTGCCTTCTTCATGCCGCGATCTTCTCGATACCGGAGGGTGTTCCGCCTCCGGTGTGGAGATGGAGTGGCTACGCCACCGTGCGTACGGGCCGAGGCTGCCGCTACGCCCGTCGTCGTACCGGAACGCGCCTGCGAACGGGAGCCCGGGCAACCGGGGATACCCTACGATCATGGTATGGATCCGCGGATGATGTCGCGACAGATCTCCGCGTGGTTGTCGCGGCGGCCTGCCTGGTTCCTTGACGTCGTGCTGGCGCTGTTTGTCACCGCCGTCCAACTCCAGAGCGCCGGCTACGCGATGGGCGCCGAACCGGTGTCCCGCCCGGTCAGCGACCTCGCCAACACCGGTTACGTCCTGCTCGCCATCAGCGGGCTCTCGGTGGCCGCCCGCCGCCGCCTGCCGGTCACGGTGTTCGCGATCACGTCGTTGGCCAGCCTGGTCTACTTCGCCCTCGGCTACCCCGACCGACTGGCCTGCCTTGCGCTGTTCATCGCCATCTACACCCTTGCCGCCCACGGCGGACGCAGGTCGCTGCTGATCGCGGGCGTCGGCACCGGGGTGACCTCCCTCGGCTGGCTCATCGCCGCGGCGGACATCAATCCACCCGCCGCGATCGGCTGGGTGTTCTTCCGCATCGGCGCGGCCGTGATCAGCATGACGCTCGGGGTGTCGATCCACTCCCGCCGGGTCATCGCGGCCGACGCGCAGCGGCGGGCGGAACTCGCCGAGCGGTCCCGCGAGGAGGAGGCCAGGGCGCGGGTCAACGCCGAGCGGCTGCGGATCGCCCGCGAGGTCCACGACACCGTCGCCAGCGCGATCGCCATCATCAACGTGCAGGCCGGGGTGACCGCCCACGTTCTCGACAAGCGGCCCGAACAGGCCCGCGAGGCGCTGAGCACCATCGAGGAGACCAGTTCACGGGCGCTGCGGGAGATGCGCGCCATCCTCGGGGTGCTGCGCGACGGCGACGACCGCGAGCCCTACCCCGGCCTCGACCAGATCCACGAGCTGACCACCAAGGCCCGCGACGCCGGGCTCGAGATCGCCCTGCGGCAGACCGAGCCGGAGACACCGCTGCCCAGCGCGGTCGGCAGCGCCGCCTACCGCATCGTCCAGGAGTCGATCACCAACGTGATCCGCCACGTCGGCCCGACCAAGGTCACGGTCGCGCTCGAACCGGGGGTCGACGCACTGCGGATCCGGGTCACCGACGACGGCGGCCGCGGCCCGCGCGTCGCCTCGGCCGTGGACGCGCCCACCTCGGGCCGCGGCATCGTCGGGATGCGGGAACGCTGCAGGTTGCTCGGCGGCGAGCTGGACGCGAAGTCCCGTCCAGGCGGCGGTTTCGAGGTCACCGCCCGGCTTCCCTTGGCCCCGGTCGGGTCCCGCCTGTGAACTCGAGTTCGCCGATCAAGGTGGTGCTGGCCGACGACGAACGGCTGGTGCGGTCCGGGTTCAAGGTGCTGCTGGACCTCGAGGACGACATCACCGTGGTCGGGGAGGCCACCAACGGCGCGGAGGCCGTGGAGCTGGCTCGCGCCACCCGCCCGGACGTCGTGCTCATGGACATCCGCATGCCGCGCCTCGACGGCATCCGCGCCACGGGGGAGATCGCTGAGACGGCCGGGCTGGAACAGGTCAAGGTCCTGATCCTGACCACGTACGACACCGACGAGAACGTGTTCGAGGCGCTGCAGGCCGGGGCGAGCGGCTTCCTCCTGAAGGACGCGGGCCCCGCCGAGCTGCTGCACGCCATCCGGGTGATCGCCGCGGGCGACGCGCTGCTCGCTCCCCGGATCACCCGGCGGCTGATCAGCCAGTTCACCGTCCAGCGGCGCGCCGCGAAGTCCGGGGCGGACCGGCTCGCGGTGCTGACCGACCGGGAACGCGAGGTGCTCGCCCTGGTCGGGCAGGGCATGAGCAACCACGAGATCGGCGCCACGCTCTTCCTCAGTCCGGCGACCGCCCGAACGCACGTCAGCCGCATCATGGGCAAGCTCGGCGGGCGGGACCGGGCGCAGCTGGTCGCGATCGCCTACCAGACCGGACTGAGCCACTTCAACGACTAGCGGGCCCGCCCGTCGAGTCGGCGGGGCCATCCGGGAAAGGAACCCGGAAGAGTTTGTTTGGCCCACCCTCGGTGGCTGCGACGATCGGCCAATGACTCACCCGGCTCTCGGCGTTCGTGCCCTGGACCTGGCCGCCCCGGCCACCTTCGTCGAGAACGACGTCCACGAGTTCTGGCGCGCCGTGCGCGCGGACAGTCCCGTGTTCTGGCATGAGCCGATGGGCCGGAACCCGGGTTTCTGGGTGGTTTCCCGCCATCAGGACATCCAGTCCCTGCTGCACCACGAGGCGCTGAGTTCCGCGCGGGGCAACGTTCTCGACGTCGTGCTGCGCGGCGACGACTCCGCGGGCGGGAGCATGGTGGCGGTGACCGACCCGCCGCGGCACCGCCCGCTGCGCAACCTGATCTGGAGCGCGTTCACCCCCCGCGTTCTCGGGTCCGTGGTCGAGAAGGTCCGGGAGCGCACCGGCGCCTTGATCACCAAGGTCGTCGAGCTGGACACCTTCGACTTCGCCACCGAGGTCGCCGAGCAGGTGCCGATGACCACGATCTGCGACCTGCTGTCCATCCCTGCCGCCGACCGCGCCGATCTGTTGCGGTGGAACAAGATGGCGCTGTCGTCCGACCACGCGGACAGCGACGAGTTCGAGGCGCTGGGCGCCCGCAATGAGATCGTCCTCTACTTCATGGAGCTGGCCGCGCTGCGCCGGGCGAGCCCGGGCGACGACGTCATCAGCACCCTCGCGGCCGCGCGGGTCGAAGGCGAACTCCTGACCGAGGCCGAGCTCGCGGTCAACTGCTACAGCCTGATCCTCGGCGGCGACGAGACCTCCCGAGTGTCGGCGATCAGCGCCGTGCTCGCCCTGATGGAGAACCCGGACCAGTGGGACGCGCTGCGCGACGGGACCGTGTCCTTCGAGTCGGCCGTGGAAGAGGTGCTGCGCTGGTCGTCGCCCGCGATGCATCTGGCCCGAACAGCCAAGGCGGACTTCACCATCGATGGCCACGAGGTCCGCGAGGGCGACATCGTCACCCTGTGGACCATCTCGGGCAACAACGACGAGGCGGTCTTCGATGAGCCACGCCGGTTCACCCTGTCGCGCTCGCCCAACAAGCACCTCTCGTTCGGCCACGGGCCCCACTTCTGCCTGGGCGCCTACCTCGGGCGCGCGGAGCTGAGCGCGCTGCTGCGGGCCCTGGTCGCCAAGGTCGGCCGGATGGAGCCGCGCGGCGCGCCCCGGCCGATCTACTCGAACTTCCTCAACGGCTACAAGAGTTTGCCGGTCCGTTTCCAGGGTCGCTGATCCGACCGGCGCGAACCTGCCGGTCGACCGGACACAGCCTGGGCGGATGCACCATCCATTACCAAGGGGGGCCATGAAAAAGAATGTCTGTGTGATCGGCGCGGGACCGTCCGGCCTGGTCGCGATCAAGGAACTGTTGGACGAAGGCCATTCGGTGACCTGTTTCGAACAGGCCTGCGAGCCCGGCGGCGTGTTCCGCGAGAACATCGGCAGCGACGAGGCGGGGGCCTACGAGTCGACGATGCTGACCATCTCGAACTACATGATGACGTTCTCCAGCTCCCCGCCGCCTGCGCACGAGCCCCGCCAGTTCTGGTCGGCGGCAAGGTATCGGCGGTACCTGCTGGACTTCGCCGAGAGGTTCGACCTCGGCCGCACCATCCGGTACCAGACCGAAGTTCTGGGCATCGCGAAGAACAAGACGGGCGGCTACACCGTCGACGTCGCCTCCGCCGACGACCCGCGGGGCGTGGTCGCGCACCAGTTCGACGCGGTCGCCATTTCCACGGGCACGCACCGCGTCCCGAACTACGTCGACCTGCCCGGCCAGGAGGAGTTCGAGGGCGAGATCCTCCACTCGGCCCACTACCGCAACAACACCCCTTTCGAGGGCAGGAAGGTGCTCTGCGTCGGCATCGGCGAGACGGCGGCCGACGTCGTCGACGAGATCGCCCGCGTCGCGGCGAGCTGCACGCTGTCGGTGCGCCGCTTCCAGCCCGTTGTGGAGCGCTACCCCGGCGGCGGCCCGCACACCAACGACGCCTTCACCTCGCAGTTGCTGCGCTCGGTGCCGCTGGCGATCGCCAACCCGGTGATGCGGTTCGGCAACAAGCGCAACCGGACGAAGGCCGACAACCCCGTCAGCCGGGCGGTGGCCGAGTGGAACTCGAAGAATCCCGCCTTCTTCAACCACTTCCTGACCAAGAACGAAGGCTTCATCCACCGGATCGTCGACGGCAAGCTGACCGTGAACGCCTCGGGCATCGAACGACTGGGCAAGGACTACGTCCAGTTCAAGGACGGCACCCGCCGACCCATCGACACCATCATGCTGAACACCGGATACCGCGAGGACTTCAACATCCTCAAGGACATCGACGCGAGCGACGTGCGCACGATGTACAAGCACATGATCCACCCGGACCTCGGCGCGGGCGTGGTGTTCATCGGCTGGGCTCGGCCCGCCGCGGGCGGGGTGCCCGCCTGCTCGGAGATGCAGGCCCGCTACTTCGCCCTGCTGCTCAGCGGCAAGCGGGAGCTGCCGGACCGCTACCAGCTGAGGAAGCTGATCGACCGGCAGTCGTCCTTCGAGAACACCGTGTTCCACGGCAACCCGAACCTGCGCACCCTGGTGCACTACAACCACTACATGCTCGACTTCGCGAAAGTGCTCGGGTGCTCGCCATGGCGTGCCGCCGCCTTCAAGAACCCCCGCCTGGTCTACCGCCTGTTCGCGGGTTCCCAGATGCCCACCGTGTTCCGCCTGTTCGGCCCGCACGCCGACTTCGACGCCGCGCGGCGCTCGATCATGAGCGTGCCGGTGGCGTTCAAGCCGCGGATGGTGATCGGCGTACTGGCCGTCATCGCGGTGTCCCGGGCACTGATCGCCCTGCGCCTGATGAAGCCGGACCCCGTCTACGGCGGCTGATCGGCGCGGCCCGTGCCCCGCGCCCGGTGATCCGGGTGCGGGGCCCGGGCCTGTGACCAAGCGCCCGACGGCCTATCCCTGGCCCTGCTTGGCGTCCTGCATGACCCTGGCCAGGTCGGCCAGGCTTTCCGCCTCGAACAGCGACCGCATCGGCACGACCACCCCGTGCTCCTTGCGCATGCGGCCCGCCAGCTTCGCGGCCAGCACCGAGTGGCCCCCGAGGTCGAAGAAATTGTCCCGCGGGGTCGCCGACGCGATGTTCAGCGTGTCCATCACCATGGCGATGAGGAGCTGCTCGAAGGAACCGTCCGCGGGCGCCGCCGCCCCGCTCCTGACCGGCGTCGCCCGCTCGGTCAACGCCGAGCGGTCGATCTTGCCGTTGAGCAGGGTCGGGAACTCGTCCACCACGACGATCGACGGAACCATGTGCTCGGGCAAGGCCTGGCGGGCGTGCTCGCGCAGGTCTGCCACCAAGGCATCCGCGTCAGTCGTCTCGTGCCGGGCCGTGGGTTTGACGTAGGCGACGATGTACTCGGTCGAGGCGTCCTGCCCACCGACCACCGCCGCGACGAGTTCCACGGCGGGGTGGCTCTCCAGCCGCGTCTCGATCTCGCCGAGTTCGACCCGGAAACCGCGCACCTTGACCTGGTTGTCGACGCGGCCGGTGAAGTAGAGCTCGCCGTCGGCGTCGCGCCTTCCCTTGTCGCCCGACCGGTACATCCGGCTGCCCGGCGGCCCGAACGGGTTCGCGACGAAGCGGCTCGCGGTGAGGCTCGGCCGGTTGAGGTAGCCGCGGGCCAACCCGCTGCCCGCCAGATAGAACTCGCCTTCCTGGCCCTCGCCGCATTCGCCGAGCTTCTCGTCGAGAACGTGGACCGCCGCTCCGTCCCAGGGCGTCCCGATCGTGACCTCCTCCTGGACGCCCTCGATCGGGCCGCCGATGGAGGCGCCGACAGTCACCTCGGTCGGGCCGTAGCCGTTGAGCAGCCGCCTGCCCTTGGACCATTCCGCGGCCAGCGACCTGGTGCACACGTCGCCGGTGGAGGTGATCGTCCCGTCGACCAGGAGACCTTCGCTCTCGGTGATCCCGAGCGCCACCGGCGGAAGCACGGCGTGCTTGACGTCGTGGCGCAGCATCGTCTCGCGCAGCGCCTCCCCCGGCAGCAGCTCGTGCTGCTCGGCCATGGCGAGGGTGCCGCCCTGCAGCAGGGCCAGGGCGAAGTCCCAGAACCACGCGTCGAAGCTGAACGACGCCCACTGCAGCACCCGCTCACCGGCACCGATCCCGTAGCGCTTCGCCTGGGTCGAGACCAGGTCGGCGACACCGTCGTGGGTCAGCGCGACGCCCTTGGGCACGCCGGTCGAGCCGGAGGTGTAGATGACGTACATCAGGTGGTCGCGGGACAGCGGCGCGCGGCGTTCGGCGTCGGTGACATCGCCGTCCCGCTCCCCCGCCACGGCGGCGTCGAGCGCCGGGTCGTCCACCACCAGCTCGGGCACGTCGAGGTCGAGCGAGGTGACGAGATCCGTGCGCAGCAGCAGGATCGGCTTGGCGTCGACGACCATGTGGGTGAGCCGGTCGGCCGGGTAGGTCGGGTCCAGCGGCAGGTACGCCCCACCTGCCTTCAGCACGGCCAGAACCGCCACAATCAGCCGGGTCGAGCGGGGAACCGCGATCGCGACCAGCGCGTCCGGCCCGACGCCCGCGGCGATCAGCCGCCGGGCGAGCCGGTTCGCGCGCGCGTTGAGTTCCGTGTAGCTGACGGCGGTGTCACCGAAGACGACCGCCGTGGTGTCGCCGGACCTGGCGACTATGGACTCGAAAATTTCAGGCACCGTTCGCAAATCGCCCGCCTCCGACTGTGCATGCGTCATGATCATTTGGATTCCGACTGTGAAAGATCTCTTTCAGCCGCGGCCCGGCCGGCCGAGAAGTCCGCGACACTGGAACCGTCCGGTGGCAGCTACAAGGGTTCGACGACAAACCCCCGACCCCACACGTTGCGCACCCCGAGCCCGACGAGCTGCAGCCTGCGCCGCAGTCGCATGACGTGCAGGTCGAGCGCGTTGCTCGACGAGCTGGCACCGGACTGTTCGAGGATCTCCCGCAGCTCGTCGCGGTATACGAGCCTGCAGAAGCGGGAGATCAGCGGGGCCAACATCTCGCACTGGGTCAGGGACAAGGTGACCGACGCGTCCCTGAAGTAGAGGATGCCCGCGGGGTCGAGCACCGGCTTGGTGTTGAGCACCGCCCGCGCCGCGAGTTGGCGGACCCTGGCCTGCAGGTCCTGCGGCACGATGGGCGGGCGCACCCAGTCCTCGTTGGGACTCAGGTCCTCCGGCGGTGGCGCGCCGTGCTCGACGATGAGCAGGCACAGGTGACGCAACGCGGTGCATTCCTCGCGGAGATCGCTCTCCGCGGGCCAGCGGACGAATTTGACGCGGTTCTTGACATCCAGCTTCACAGGACCCCCCGGAACTCCGTGCGTTGTCGCTGTCAATTGCCTTGTGGCTGTTGAGAAGCGGGCATCTCATGGCGGTGTCGGGACGCCAGGTCCCGTGCACACAGGTGATCCGCCCAGTTCGCCCGCGCGGGCCGCTCGCCGACATCGTCAGTCCCTGACGGTGTCGCCCTTCCTCGCGGTGCGCGTCCTCGGCGCGGCGAGGGTGTCGTCCGGTGCCCGGTTCAGCGACCGGCGCACCAGGGGCCCGGTCAGTGCCGTGGTGATCACCGCGACCATGACCATGATCGTGTAGGCGAGTTGGTTGATCAGGTCGGCTTCGTAGCCGATGGTCAGCACCACGACCTCCGTCACCCCGCGGCAGTTCATCAGGACGCCGAAGCACCACGCCTCCCGGGCGGGCAGGCCGGCCAGCCGCACCGCGCCGCCCGCGCCGATCACCTTGGTCGCCACCGCGGCGACGAGGACCGCGGCGAGCACCAGCCAGGCTGTCGGGTCCGTGCCCAGGAGCCCGACCGACATCTTGAGTCCGACCCCGGCGAAGAAGAGGGGCAGCAGGATGATCAGCGTGAAGCCCTCCAGCTTGCGGCCGATCTCCTCCACGGCGGGTGAATCCCTCGGCACCGCGACGCCGAACAGGAACGCGCCCACCACCGCGTGCAGCTGGATGGTCTGGGTCAGCACGGAATAGCCGATCGCCCCCGCGACCAACACGATCGTCAGGAACGGGCTCGACCCGAGGCGTCGCACGAGCATCGCCAGCAGCGGCCGCACGCACAGCGCGGTCACGAGCACCAGCACGAACGCGAGCACCAGGATCTCGACGCCGTGCCCGCCGCTGCCCGACCCGGCCAGCAGGAAAGCCAGCCCGACCCAGAGCACGCCGTCACCGATGGCCGCGGCCGAGATCGAGAGCACGCCGATGCTGGACTTCTCCAGTTTCAGGTCGGTGAGGATGCGCGCCAGCACGGGCAGCGCCGTCACCGCCATGGCCAGTCCGACGAACAGCATCGCCTGCAGCGGGGTAGCCTTGTCGCCGGCGAGCAGGTCGCCGGTCACGTACACGATCCCCATGCCCGCCAGCAGGGGCAGGGCCATGCCGCCGAACACCGACCCCGCGACCATGCCCTTGCGGGCGATCCGGTCCGTGCGCAACTCGCAGCCCAGCAGGAAAACGAAGATGACCAGCCCCAGCTGCGCGGCCTTGTCGAGCTGTTCGACCACCGGCTGCTGGAACAGGAACGCGCTGCCTTGCGGCCAGGTCAGGCCCAGCAGCGAGGGACCGAGCAGAAGGCCGCCGACCATCTCGCCGAGCACCGGCGGCTGGCCGACCCGGCGGGCGAGCGCCGCCAGCAGCTGGCAGGTGACCAGGATGACGGCGACCGCGATGAGGAAGTGGGTGACCGCGTCGACGGCATGGGAGCCGAACACGCCCCACAGCGGCGTCGACGCCCCCAGGGCGGCGAGCCCCGCGATCACTCCGAGCACCGTGCGCGCGCGGCCGGACGGCGGCCTGTCCACCGTGCGGCCCGCGCCGGGTAACCGCGGCTGCTTGGCCTGCTCGACCAGCAGTTCGTTGCGCGCGCTCATGCCGGCGACCTGCCTGCCTGCCCGGCCATCGCGTCCCGCAGGCTCTTGGGCCGCTGGTCGGTCCAGGTCTGGTCGATGTAGTCGGCGATCTCCCGGGCCGATGCCGGGCCGTGCGCGACCCGCCAGCCCTGCGGGACAGTCAGGTCGGCGGGCCAGAGCGAGTACTGCTCCTCGTCGTTGACCAGTGCCAGACAGTCCCGGCTGTCGTCCTCGAACGGATTGGACATGCGCTTCTACCTTTTCCTGTTTGTTTGCTTAGGATCCGGAAAGCACGCGGACGGAATCGCCGACGCTGACCTATTCCCGCTCCCCCGCCACGGCCGCATTCATGTCGATCCTTTGCATATCCATCGACCGCGCAGCGGCGATCCGCGTCGACGATATCGACCGTACCAGCGCCACCCACCCGGACAACAGATTAGGTTCACATACCTGGCCATGCGTTTCACATATCGTGGACGGAGCAATAAATACCGTACCGCCGCCGCGACTCAGCGCGTCGCCGCGAACCGGAATGGAGAATTAATACCGTTATTCCCGCAGGGATTCGGGCACCGACGGCTCGTAATCGACATACCACGCGTTCAGGGCGCGCTCCAGGAACAATCTCCGCATCGCCGTGCGCTGGATCTTGCCCGCCGCGGTGCGCGGAATGCCGTTGCGCCGGTAGAAGGCCACGACCGAGGGGCGGACCCTGAACTCGTCGGCGACATCCGCCTTGATCCGGGACGACAGCTCACGGAGGCACTCGTCGCCGCGCCGACCGGTGATCTCGTGGGTGGCGACCAGCATCGGGTCGGTCCCGGTCTCGGCGTCCGAGACGGTGAACACCGCGCCGATCAGGGCGGTCTCGGTGTATCCCGACCGCATCCGCCCTTCGACCTCCTGGGGTGTGAACATCCGCCCCTCCAGTCGCAGCATCTCGTCCACCCGCCCGACGACGTACAGCTCGCCCTCGTGCAGGGTGCCGAGGTCGCCGCTGCGGATGAAGCCGGCGGGGGTGAAGGTGCTGGCGGTCGCGGCGCCGTCGCGCCAGTAGCCGCGGGCGGCGCTCGGACCGCGCAACCAGATCTCGCCCAGGGCACCGGGGGGCGACACCTCCCCTGTTCGCGGGTCGGCGACGCGGATCTCGAAATCGCTCGGCGTCCCCGAACTCAGCAGGTCGACACCCGACGCCGCGGGGACGAACCGGCCGTGTTCCAGTTCGTGGGGGTCGACCTTGGTGATCACGGCGGAGCGGAACGCGTCACCCGCCACGAAGGCTGTCGCCTCCGCCAAGCCGTAGCACGGGCTCAGCACGTCGGCCCGGAGCCCGGCCGGTGCGAACCGCTTGACGAAGGCGTCCACTGTGGACGCGTGGAGCGGCTCGGCGCCGATGGCGGCGAACCGCCACCGCGACAGGTCAAGGCAGGCCACCTCGTCGTCGGTGACCCGCCCGAGGCAGATCTCGAAGGCGAAGCCGGGCGCGGCGGTGGCGGTGAGGTCGAACTTGTCGATCATCCGCAGCCACTGGTACGGCCGCTTCAAGAACGCCGAGGGGCGCATCACCACGGCGGTGGCGCCGACCACGAGGGCAGGCAGCAACTGGCCCAGGAGGCCCATTGCGTGGTGGTGCGGCAGCCAGCCGCCCACCCGCCAACCGGGGGCCAGACCGGAGGCGGCGCACTGGTTCTCCACGTTGCGCAGGATGTTGTCGTGGGTGAGCGCCACTCCCTTGGGTGCCCCGGTGGCGCCCGAGGTGTAATTGATCATCGCGAGGGTCTCGCGGTCGGCCTCCACGGGTGTCCACGAGCTTGCGTCGGCGAGTTCGCCAGAGTTCGTGGCGAGCACGGGAATGTCTGCGTGCCCCTCCTCCTTGGCCCACTCGGTCACCGCGGCCAGGTTGTCGAGGTCGGTCAGGATCGCCGAAATCCCGGCGTTCGCCGCGATGGCGCGCAGGCGCGCTCGCTCCTGCCGATACCGGCCGGGCAGCGGTGCGGGCACCGCGACCGTCCCGGCGTACAGGCAGCCGACGAGGGCGGCGGCGAAGTCGAGTCCGGTCGGGTACAGGAGCAGGACGCGCTCACCCACGGGGACGCGGGCGCTCAGCCAGGCGGCGGACTTCCTCGCCTCGGTGTCCAACCGGGCGTAGGACCACTGGCGCGCACCGTCGGCCGCTTCCACATCGTCGACGAAGACCACCGCAGTGCGCTCCGGCGCCAAACGAATGTTTTCCCGAAGCACCGCGGCGACGCTCGCGGCGGAGCCCAATTCGACCACGAACCCTCGTCTCCCAGGCCTAGTCCATCAATCGAAAGATTGTCCCAGAATCACAAGAACAAGCTTTACGCCCTATGTGCGCAAATGCCGTGAATACGCGCGGACATAATCCCAGTGCCGCTTGATTCGATTCGACGCTAGCACGGGCAGGGGGCGGTGACCCGCCGGTCGACCACAGTGGTGAGGATCGCCCGGGCGGGTATTAGGAACTCATCAGTCGGGGGTTTCAGCCACAGATTTCGCTGGGACAAAAGGAGACACACGGAACATGACCCCATTTCACGTCGCGGTGGGGACACGCTCACGGCTGAGGAGGCGCGCGCCGACCCTGTGCCGGGCGCCGGCGGTCGACGGGCCGGTTGACGACGAGATCGTGGACCGGTTCGTCCTCCCGCTGCGCCGCGCATCTCGGCCGCGCTTCTGTTCGCCGGGAGTTTCGTGCCCCGCACCATGTTCGAGGAGGCGCGGCAGGTCACCATTCCGCTGCAGGTCCTGCTGCACTGGGACGACGAGGGAACGACCGGCAACTGGCCCTGTTCTCGATGCCTTGGACGCCAAGAGAAGACGCTGCAGGCCAACCTGGGCGGGCACACAGGCGTGCCGCGGTTCGAGGGGTTCTTCGCCCGGCACCTGAAGTGAGGCAGCCGGATATTTGTCGGAACGGCGGCGCACAGCTCGGCTCAGTGCCCGGTCGCAGGATCAGGCCCGGGTTCGCTGACGGGCGGCGAGACGCGCTGCGAGCCACAGCGGGAGTGCCGCGGCGATGCCGGTGAGCACGAGCAGGGTGACGGACAGCGTGCTCGCGTAGCCGAGTTCGCCGTATTCGAACGCCCGGCGGTAGATCAGCAGCGGTGCGGTAAGGGTGGCGTTTACCGGGCCGCCGTCGGTCACCAGCATCGCGGGCACGAACGCGTTCTGCACGACGACCACGATGTCGCGGACCGCGAGGACCAGCACGATGGGTGCCATGAGCGGCAGCGTCACCCGGGTCATCGCGAACCAGGCGGAACCGCCTTCGACCTCGATGGCCTCGTAGAGCCGGCTGGGGATCGCCGCCCGCGCGGCCAGGGCGACGATGAACGCCTCCCCCACCTGGAAGGCCATGACCAGCACCAAACCCGCGCGTGCGCCCCACGGCGTCGTGAGAAACCCCGGGTCCGGCACGCCGAGCGCGCCGAGAACCGCGGGCAGCGGGCCGTAAAGCGGGTTGAGTATCCACAACCACAGCAACGCCCACGCCGCGTCCGGGATCGCGGACGGCAGGTACGCGGCGGCCCGGCCGATAGCGGTCCGGGCACCCCGGGGCTTTGCCAGCAGCAGTGCCGCGCCGACCGCGAGGAACAGCCGCAGCGGCACGACAATCACAGCGATGACCGCACTGACGCCGACGGCGTCCCAGAACGCGCTGTCACCCGCCAGGCGGACAACGTTGTCGGCGCCGGTGAACTCCGGGGCCCGGAAACCGAAGTAGTCGGTGAAGGCGAGCCCCGCGGCCATGGCGAGAGGGACGAGGACGAGCAGAAGCGACCCGATGAGATAGGGGACGGCGAGAGGCCATCGTCGGAGGCCCGCGCCCACGCCCCGCACGCGGGACAAGACAGTCGGGACGGCTCCCGTGCCCGTCCCGACGACGCCCTCCACGTGCCGCTTCACCGGCACGCACCGGTGCTGCGTGGGCGGCGGGCGGGTGTGTCGTTGTCGTGATCCGCGCGCTTCGGGGAGAGGGAACGGGGTGACCCACCACCAGACCGACGCCCGGATGCGCGCAGGCCCCGGGCAAACAAGTCCCGCCCGAACCCGACGCCCAGCTCGACGCCGTGATCCACGCACCTCAGTGAAAAGAAGCCGGGCGACCCGCCACCAGCCCAACGCCCAGAGGCATGCAGCACCCCAGCGAACGAGTCCCGACCGAACCCAACTCCCAGCTCGATCCCGTGATCAACGCACTTTGGGGAGAGGGAACGGGGTGACCCACCACCAACCCGACGCCCGGATGCGCGCAGGCCCCCACCAAACAAGTCGCAGCCGGACTCCACACTCAGCTCAACGCCGTGATCAACGTACTTCGGCGCGAAGGAACGGGGTGACCCACCACCAGCCCAACGCTTGGAGGCGCGCATGCCCCGGGCAAACAAGTCGCAGCCGGACCCACCACTCAGCTCGGCGCCGTGAGCCGCGCGCTTCAGTGGAAAGCAGTTGGGCGACCCACCACCAGCCCAACGCTTGGAGGCGCCCAAGCCCCCACCAAACAAGTCGCAGCCGGACCCGACGTTCGGTTCGATGCCCTGGCGCGCGCCGCGAGGTGGGCCGCCAGCGGCTCGGCACCGTGGCAGGCGCGGCATGGCGTCAAGAGCGGCACGCCTCGGTGCGGTGGTGTGGGCTGAACCAGCTCCGGTCCAGTGCCTGCCGGTCATCGGCGTTCGCCTGTCGTGGCGTCGAAGTGGTGTTCGTCCTCCGGCCGCCACGCCACCGTGACTCGGTCCCCGACCGTCGGGGCGTCGGTCCACGGCAGGCGGGCGAGCAGGTCGGTGTTCGCGTCGTCGGGCAGCACTCGCACGAGGCACTCCTCCCCCGCGGGCTCCACCTCGACCACCGAACCCGCGCGGCCGCTTGCCTCGGCCGGACGCACCCGCACCCGCTCGGGGCGCAGCCCCATGACCGTTCCCTCGCCGATTGGCAGGAGGTTCATCGGCAGCGGGCCGAAGCCGCGGGCCACCGCCATCGTCGCGGGGCGCGCGTAGACCTCGGCGGGGGTGTCGCACTGCAGGACCCGGCCCGCGTCCATGACGGCGACCCGGTCGCCCATCGCCATGGCTTCCACCTGGTCGTGGGTGACGTGCACCATCGGCACGCCCAGTGACCGTTGCACCGTCCGGATCTCACCGCGCATTCGCAGCCGGAGCTCCGCGTCCACTGACGCCAGTGGTTCGTCGAGCAGGCACACCGCCGGCGTGCGGATCATGACCCGGGCGAGTGCCACCCGCTGCCGCTCCCCACCGCTGAGTTCGCCAGGCATCCGACCCAGGAGGTGGTCGACGGCGAGCGTCTCGGCCACTGAGCGGACTCGGGCCTCGACGGCGCGGCGGTTGGCGCCGCGGGCGCGTTCGCCGATGCCGATGTTCGCGGCGACGCTCAGGTGGGGGAACAGCGCGGCCTCTTGGAACACCATCGCGACATCCCGCCTGCCGGGTGGCACGGAGGTGACATCGCGGTCGCCGATCAGGACCTGCCCGGCGTCGAGCGGCTCCAGGCCCGCGACGGCGCGCAGGAGGGTCGACTTGCCCGACCCCGACGGCCCGACGATGACGAGAAGCTCACCGTCCTTCGCTTCGAGGTCGATGCCGTCGAGGGCGGTCACCCGCGCCCCGCGGGCGTGGAAAACCTTGTGGGCGCCGAGTATCCGCAGGCTCATCGGCGCCGCAGGAGGGGGTCGGCCTGCTTCTGGATCTCGGCGAGGACCTCGTCGAGCGGGACCCCGTCCTCGAAGGCCCGCTGCAGCTGGGTGCCGATCACGTCCTCCACCTCCGGCCACGACGGCGTCACCGGCGTGTGCCGCAGGTGCGCGATGGCGTCGAGGAACACCTGCGACGACGCGGGCGGCCGGGCGGGGCTGAGGAACGCGGGCGAGGTCGCGACCGAGCGCAGCGACGGCACCGTGCGCCCGCCCAGGGCGGTGACCGTCTGGCCCTGCTGACCCACGGCGTAGGCGATGAACTTCGCCGCCGCCTTGGTGTTCTTCGAACTGCTCGCGACGCAGTAGGCGTCGGAGTGCAGGACCGACGCGGGCGTGCCCATGACCGGCAGGGCGGCGACGTCGAAGTCGAGGCCGCGCTGCTCGCGCAGGGCGGGCACCTCGACCCGGGAGCTCATGAACATCGCCAGTTTCCCGGTCATGAACTGCTCTTCCAGCCCCTGCGACGCGAGCTGGTCCTTGCTCGGGGTCGCGCCGGTGGCGATGAGGTCCACGACGGCCTGCAGCGCCGCGCGGGCGCCGGGCTCGTGCAGGGTCGTGCGGGTCGGGGCCTTCCCGTCGTCGACGATGGCGCCCCCCTTGCTCCAGATGAACGGCGCCATGCGTGTGATCGAGGGATCGATGCCGACGCCCTTGACGCCGTCGGCCGTCAGCGCCTGCGCCGTCCGTACGAACTCGTCCCAGCTCCAGCCCGCCTTCGGCGCGGGGAGTCCCGCCTTCGCGAACAGCGCGCGGTTCCAGTAGACGACGAGCGAGGAGATGTTCTGCGGCATGCATTGCAGCGCGCCGTCATAGGTGAACGCGCTCAGCGGCTGCTCGTAGTAGTCCGCAGTGTCCAGCCCCTCCTGCTTGAGCAGTGGCCCGATGGGACGCACGGCTCCGCGCTGGACGAACGGCGCGTACTCGCGGTAGTTGATGAGGAAGACGTCCGGCGCGTCCCCCGACGCGAACGCGGTGGACAGCCGGGTGAGGTGGTCCTTGCGGCCCACCGTGACGAGCTCGATCTCACCGCCGCCCGCCGCCTGGTACGCCGTGGCGAGGCTCCGGTACACGGCGGCCTCCTCCGGATCGGCCTTGAGCTGCACGGTGATCCGCGCCGTCGCGCTCCCGGCCGCCGCGTCCTCGCCCGGCGCACTGGCGCACGCGCTCACGGCGGCCAACCCCAGCAGCACCGCGAGCAGTCGCCGGGCGCTCATGACCGCTCCACCGACGCGAAGAACGACCGCTGACCGATGGCGAACGCGAGCAGCGCGGGCGCCGTCACGATGACCGCACCGGCAAGGTAGATCGGGTACAGAGCAGCCTCCATCTCGCTGAGACGTCGCAGCCCCAGGGCCACCGGCCAGTTTCCCGGCGACGACACCAAGGTCAGCGGATCCATGAACGTCGACCAATAGTACAAAGTGG
The DNA here is from genome assembly GCF_004362515.1 of Actinokineospora alba. Classification (NCBI taxonomy): domain Bacteria; kingdom Bacillati; phylum Actinomycetota; class Actinomycetes; order Pseudonocardiales; family Pseudonocardiaceae; genus Actinokineospora; species Actinokineospora alba. The sequence continues at coordinate 5,725,346 of NZ_SNXU01000001.1, forward strand.
ACAGTGCGGCGACGGCCACCGCCGCCGGGCGGCCCAGCGGCAGCGCGACCCGACGCCACACCGCGTACGGGCTCAGCCCCTCGAGTGTGGCCGCCTCGAGCAGCGACACCGGGATACGCGAGTAAGCGAGCGCGAACAGCAGCACATAGAACGGTGTCGTGCCCGCGAGCGCGAGCAGCGCCACCGTGAGCGGCGTGTCCGCGAGGCCGACGCCGCGCAGCAGCACGACCCGCGGCACCCAGAGCGCGGCCGCGGGCACGAGCAGCATGAACACCGACACGCCGATGAGCCCGCGCCGGAGCCTGCCGCGGGCGGTGACGATCGCGAGCCCGGCCATCGAGGTGACGACGACGGTGACCGGGACCGCGACGACGACGAGCAGCAGGGAGTTCAGCAGCAGCCAGGCAAGCGGCATGAACCGCGGCACGGCCAGGTAGTTCGACCACTCCGCGGGGTCGGGCCACAGGTCGAGCCCGTCCGGAGGCGGCTGCAGCGGCCGCTGCAGCGACCCCAGCACCATGACCACGAGCGGCGCCAGGAATACCAGGGACAGCGCGATCACCCCGACGGTCCACCAAGTGGTGGACCGCCGGGGTGACCGGTTCTCGCGGTGTGTTCTCAAACCTGCCTACTCAGGACCGACAGTCCTCAGGAGGCGTCGGCGAGCGAGGTCGTCCAGATGCTGCGACCGTAGGTCGCCGCGTAGAGCGTCTCGCTGCCCGCGGGCAGGTCGATGTCGTTGACCGGAACCAGCGGGAGGTTCGCCCCGACCTTGACCCACGTGCGGCCGAGGTTGGTCGTGCGGAACACGCCGACGTCGGTGGCGATGAAGAGCCAGGACTTCTTCGACGGGTGCCGGATGACGTCGTTGATCGGCGCCTGCGGGACACCCCGGCCGACGATGTCGTTCCAGGTCCGGCCGCCGTCGGTGGTCATGACGAGGTGCGGGTACGGGTTGCCGGAACGCCAGCCGGAGAAGCTGGCCCACGCCACCTTCGGGTCCTGCGGGTCGACGGTCACGCGGGTGACCCAGCGGCCCGGGAAGACCGGACTGGTGATCTTCTCCCAGGTCACCTGGTCGGGGGCGGCCATCGCGTTGCGGCTGACCCACATCAGGCCGCTGTCGGTGCCCGCGTAGACGAGGTTCGGGTCAGCCGTCGTCGTGCCGAGCGCCGTCACGGTGCCGAAACCGGGAGCGCGGGGCTCCGTGCCCTCGGTCAGGTCCGGGCTGATCCGCTCCCACACGCGCTGACCGGCGTCGGTGTTGATCCGGCTGACGTACTCGCTGCCGCCGAACATGACGCGCGGGTCGGCGCCGAACTCGAGCGGGGCCACCCAGTTCTTGCGTGCGCCCGGGATCGTCATGACGAACTGCGCGCCGTCGACGAAGCCGCGGCAGCCGCCGTTCTGGAAGCACCCGTAGTACTTGCGGTCGTTCGTCGGGTCGATGCGGTTCATCATCCCGTCGCCGCCGACGAAGTTGAACCAGTCGCCGTTGACCGTGTTGTCGCCCGCCCAGGACTTCAGCGAGCCGTTGTCCTGGGAGCCCGCGTTGAGCCGCTTGCCGTCCTGGACCGAGACGTCCATCGCGTAGAACTGGGTCACGGGCAGGCGCGGGGTCTTGGACCACAGACCGCGCGCGGCGCCGTTCTGGGTCGACCAGTAGAAGCCGCCGTCGTTGCCGAGGAACACCTTGCCCGGGGTGAACGGGTCCCACTCGAGGCCGTGCTGGTCGGCGTGCGGGGTCTGCGACGTCGTCCAGGTGAGGCCGCCGTCGAGGCTCTCGGCGAGGCTGACACCGGCGACGAACACGTGCCGCGGGTCGGTCGGGTCGACGTAGACGCGGCCGAACCACCAGGCGAACCCGCCGCTGATGCTCTGCAGGGTGCCGCCGGAGGTGGGGCCGACCGGGACCCAGGTGGCGCCCGCGTCGGTGCTGGTGAAGAAGCCGTTGAAGTTGCCGCCGGCGGTGCTGGAGATCAGGTACGCGCGGTTGGGGTCGCTGTCGCTGAAGTCGACGCCCATGCGGCCGACGTAGGTCGCGGTCACCGGCTGGCCCACGATGTCCACGCTCTGCGGCAGCGGCGCCTGGTGGACGTTGGTCCACGTGCGGCCGCCGTCGGTGGAGCGGTAGACGTAGGAGTGCTTGCCGTAGATGCGCGACTTCTCGTCACGGATCTTGTCCCACGTCGTGGCGAGCATGATGTCGGGGTTCGACTTGTTGACCGTCACGTCGATCGCGCCGGTGGAGGCGCTGGCCGGGACGATGACGCGGGTCCAGCTGGTCCCGCCGTTCTCGGTCATGAACAGGCCGCGGGTCGGCGCCGTGTCGTGCAGCGCGCCCATGACGGCGACGAACACGCGGTTGTCGTCACGCGGGTCGATGACGATCTGGCCGACCGTGTCGCCGTCCTTGAGGCCCATGTTGACCCAGGTGGCGCCGTCGTCGGTCGACTTGTAGACACCCTTGCCGTAGTACGACGAGCCGCCGCCGTGGTCGGGCTCGCCGGTGCCCGCCCAGACGGTTCCCTTGGAGTCGACCGCGACCGCGCCCATCGACTGGGGCAGCAGGTCGTCCCACGCGGTCGTGAAGGTCGCGCCGCCGTCGGCCGTGCGCCAGAGGCCGCCGGTGCCGGTGGCGATGTAGGCGACGTCCTTGGTGGTGGGGTCGGCCGCGATGTCCCGGATTCGGCCACCGATGTTGCTCGGCCCGAGCCCGGTCCACACCTGGTCGGTGCTCGGCGAGCCCATGGCCGCCTCGCCCATCTGCTTGGACTGCGCGATCGCCTCGTTGACGGCGGCGTCCGGGATGGAGCCGTCGGCGTTGGCGCGCTGCAGGTACATCCACTCCTCGGCGCCGACCGGGTCGGCCGTGGCGGAGTGGTCTTGCTCCGGGCTCTCGGACCTGGGGACCGAGACGGCACTGGCGCCCAACAGCGCCGTGAGGGCCGTCGCGGCCAAGATCGGGACGTGGAGCTTTCTGGGTAAGGCCACGCATGCCTCCAGGGGTCAAGTGGGGCGCCCTCGCGCCCACTCCGCCGCGCCGATCACCGCTCCCGCGGCTTCTGGCCGCGGAGGTGTATGGCGTGGCGGAGGTCACCGTACACCGAGAAGGTCGGATGATAGGCCCGCGATTTGCGAGTTTTGCCTAGAGTGGCCGGCATGGTGCGCGCGCGGGGACTGATGTGGACGGTGGCGATCGTCGCGGCCGGGTGTTCGGCCGGCCCCGGAGGCGACGCGGGCTGTCCCGCCCCGACCCCGGCTCCCCCGGCGGAGACCGCGCTCATGCCCGCCGGGCTGTCCTTCGAGCGGGTCGGCACGGTCACCCACGTCGTGAGCACGCAGGGGCACGTCACGGTGCGGGCGGTCACGACCAAGCCCATCGACGAGGTCACCGTGCTGATCCAGGACGCGGTGACCGCCGCGGGCTACCGGCCGGCGGGGATGGACAACGAGGGGTTCGAGGCGGAGGTCTTCTTCACCTCCGGCTCCTACGCGGCGGGACAGGCCCTGGTGCGACGCGGCGACTGCGAGGGTCAGTGGGACATCGACCTCGTCCTCATCGACCCCGACTCAACGCCCCCGCCGACGACGACGTAGTGGTCCACGGGCCCGAACTGGGTCCGAGGCTATGGTCAAGGTGAGAGCTGACACCGAGTGGAGGGAGCGGCCGATGACCGGCACCCAGGGTGATGACTCCGAGGTGGTGGACGCCGAGGTCGTCGAGGAGCCGGCCGCTCCCCCGGTCGTGCTGCCCGCGGACTACTCCGAGAGCGGGGTTCCCAGCTTCGACTACGTGCGCGACCGGATCGAGGCCCGGGTGCACACCTCCGGCGGCTCGGTCGAACTGGCGAACGCCGGGCCCGAGGCGAAGTCCCTCGACGAGCAGCAGGCCGAGCGCGAGGAAGCGGGCCGGGCGAAGCTGGCCGAGATCCGGCGCTCGATGGGCCTGGACTGAGCGGGGTCCCGACCCTCGATCTCTGACGGCGATGCCGTCAGGGTCCGGTGGTGTGCGAGATGCGCACGGGGCCGTTCTCGCGCATGCGCACCCATTCGGTGTGGAAGCGGCTGCCTGGCGCCACTTCCGCCCGTCGGTGCGGTTCGGTTCGCAGGTCGATCGGGCACGGCAGCACGGTCGCCGGTCGAGGTGTCGGTGTGGGGGCGGCGCGAATGTGGGCGGCCAAGGCCAGCGCCGCCGGTTTGGGCTGGTGGTCGACGGTGAACAGGCCCAGGTCGTACTCGCGTTCGGGGAAGTCCAGCAGCCCGCGGTCGATATCGTGCGACGACCACCAGGTGACGCCCCACAGCGCGGGATGGTCCGCGACACCGGTCAGGGTTCGTTCGACGAACTCGGCGGCGGCGTCAGCCGGGATGTCCGGCCGTGGCGCGCCGATCTCCTGCAGCCACACCCCGCGGCCCGGGGCCAGGCAGGCCGCCAGGTCGACCAGGTATTCCGCGAGCGACACCGTGGCCGGGCCCAGCGGGCCATCGATGCGTGAGGTGCCGTTGAACACCCACGAGTGCACCGTCGTCAGGTCGCCCAAGTCCACCGCGTCGGCCGGGTGGAACGGGTGGTCGGCGGCGTACCAGGCGTCGTCGTAGACCGAGTGCAGGCAGAGGACGTCGGGGGCGGCACCGCGGACGACGTCGAGCAGGTCGGCCGCCCACTGCCGCGACTCCGCCGGGGTGGTGGGGTTCGCGGGCCACAGGTTGTTGACCTCGTTGCCGAGGGTGATCGCGAAGACGTTCGGCCGCGTCGCCACCGCCTTGGCGACGTGCGCGGCGTAGGCGGCGATGCCGTCGCGGACACCCGCGTCGGTGAACACGCTGGCCTGGTGCCAGGTGAGCACCCAGGACGGCAGGAAGTCGAAGCTCGACAGGTGGCCCTGCAGCAGGTCGACCGCGACGCCGAGGCCGAACTCCGCGGCGACGTCGACGGTGGTGAGCAGGTCGTCGACCGCGCGCTCGCGGATCAGGCCGCGGTTGGGCTGGATCCACGGCCACACCGGGAACACCCGCACGTGGTCGAGGCCGAGCCCGGCCAGGTCGGCGAAGTCGCGGCGGACCGCGTCGGCGGAGAAGTCGAGCCAGCTGTAGAACCAGCCGGTGGAGGGAACGTAGTTCGCGCCGTAGCGGGGACGGTCCTTGGTCACCCGGCCTACGCTAAACCGATTTAGGTGCCGTTGCCAAGAGGGCCGTGCTCTCCCGCACGGTGAGGCTGGGCGTGTCGGTCTGGATGTCGCGCGGGGCGTTCGGGTCGGCCATGACGTCGAGCAGCGCCGACGCCGCGCGCATCCCGAAGGCGTAGGTGTCGCGCGAGAGCGCGGTGATCGCCGGGTGGGTGAGCCGGGTGAGCACCGAGTCGTCGAACGAGGCGATCGACAGCCCGCCCGGGACGGCCACCCCCATCTCCATCGCCACGCCGAGGCCCGCCACGGCCATCAGGTCGCTGTCGTAGATGATCGCGGTCGGCCGCTGCTTGTTGCTCAGAAGCGTGCGCGTGGTGCGCGCGCCCTCCGTGTCGCTGAAGTCGGTGTGCAGCGAGACCGCTTGGGCCAGGCCGAGTCTGCCCGCCGCGTCGCGCAGCGCCCGGGCGCGGCGCTGGGTGTGCCGGAACTCGGGTTTGCCCGCGACGTGCGCGATCCGGGTGTGGCCCAGCGCGGCGAGGTAGTCGACCAGCGTCATCATCGCCGCCCGGTCGTCGGCCCACACGCTGCACAGACTCCCCGTCTTGGCCGGTCCGCCGACCACGACCGCGGGCATCCCCAGTTCCTCCACGACGGCCAGCCGCGGATCCCTGGTCTGCAGATCGACCAGGACCAGCCCGTCGACCCGCTGCTCCGACGCCCACCGCCGGTAGATCTCGATCTCGGCGCCGACGTCCTCGACGATGAGCAGCTGCAGCGCGATCGAGTCGGCCGACAGGCGCGCCTGCAGCCCGGAGAGCAGCTGCCCGAAGAACGGCTCGACGCCCAGCGTCCTGGCGGGCCGCGCGATGACCAGCCCGACCGTGTCGGCCCGGGCCCCGCCCAGTGCCCTGGCGACGCTGTGCGGGCGCCAGTTCAGCTCGTCGGCGATCCGCAGGATGCGCGCGCGGGTCTCCTCGCTCACCCCGGGCCTTCCGTTGAGCGCGAAGGAAACCGCGCCCTTGGACACCCCCGCGCGGCTGGCGATGTCGGCGATGGTCGGACGGGTCATGGCGCCCCTGTTCCTCACGTTCGGCCCTTGACAGCCGATTCTATCCGGCGGGATAGTCCGGCACTAGACCGGTTTATCTCGGCGTCGCACGGAGATCATGGGAGAACGGTATGCGCGCAAGGCTGGGCGGGATCGCGGCGTTATCGGCCGCGGTGGTGATGCTGGCGGGCTGCGGCATCGGCGGTGACGACGGCGCGGCCGCCACCGGGGATACCGGCGGCGAGGTCAAGGGCGAGGTGAGCCTGCAGACCTGGGCGCTCAAGCCCAAGTTCACCGGGTACGTCGAAGGCGTGATCGACGCGTTCGAGAAGAAGTACCCGGGCACCACCGTGAAGTGGCTCGACCAGCCGGGTGACGGCTATTCCGCGAAGGTGCTCACCCAGGCCGCCGCGGGCGACCTGCCCGATGTGGTCAACCTCCCGCCCGACTTCGCCCTCCCGTTGGTGAAGCAGAACCTCCTGCTCGATGTGGCCAAGGCCGACGACAAGCTCAAGTCCGACTACGTCGCGGGCGGCGTGTCCGCCTACGAGTTCGCCGGGCACCAGGGCGCCTACGGCTATCCGTGGTACCTCAACACCGACGTCCACTACTGGAACTCCGAACTGCTCGCAGGCAACGGCCTCGACCCGAAGCGCCTTCCCTCCACTTTGGACGAGCTGATCGCCCAGGCCAGGGTGATGAAGGAGAAGTCCGGCGGCCAGATGTACCTGATGAGCCGCAAGCCCGGGCTCGGCGACCTGGTCAACGCGGGCGTCAAGCTGCTCTCCGACGACGGCACCCGCTTCACCTTCAACACCCCCGAGGCCGCCGCGGTGCTCGACAAGTACCGGGCCGCCTTCGCCGAAGGTCTGCTGCCGCGCGACGTGCTGACCGACAAGTACCTCGGCAACAGCGAGCTGTTCAAGAAGCAGCAGGTCGCCTGGACCACCGGCGGCGGCAACTCGATCAACGACTACAAGCGGGACAACCCGACGCTGGCCCCCAAGATCGTCGCCTCGCCCGCGTTCGGCACTCCCCCGCTGTACGTGCAGGGTTTGTCGGTGTCGCGCACGAGCAAGAACCTGCCCGCCGCGCTGGCCCTGGCCAGGTTCGTGACCAGCCCCGAGAACCAGGCCGCGTTCGCCGAACTGGTGCCCGGCATCTTCCCGAGCACCACCGCCTCGGCCGCCGACCCGCGATTCAGCCAGAGCGACGGGACCAACGCCGGTGACGCCAAGGTGATCGCGTTCCAGGCGCTGGCCAAGGCCAAGCTGCTGCAGCCGCCGCTGGTCACCGAGGCGATGGGCGACTACATCAAGCAGCAGTTCTCACTGGCGATCAGCGGTGAGATCCCGGCCAAGGAGGCACTCGACCGGTCCGTCAAGAAGTGCGACGAGCTGCTCAAGAGCTGACCCGGCGGCTGTGGCGGGCGGGCAGGTCCCGGCCCGTCCGCCCCAGCAAGGAGACCCTGATGAGAAACCAGCGCTGGTTCACGCCCTGGCTGCTCGTGCTTCCCGCGGTCGTGTGGCTGCTGGTGTTCAACCTCTGGCCGTCGGTCAACACCGTCGTCCTGTCTTTCACCAACGCCAAACCGCTCGGCGGCGGCAAGTTCGTCGGCACCGACAACTTCGTCCGCGCGCTCGACGACGACCAACTGGTCGACGCCTTGCTCAACAGCATCCTCTACATGCTGGTGTGTCTGCCGCTGCTGACGTTCCTGCCCCTGCTGCTCGCCGTGCTGGTGCAGAAGAAACTGCCCGGCATCACCTTCTTCCGGACGTCGTTCTACACCCCGGTCATCGCCTCGGCCGTAGTCGTGGCGCTGATCTGGACCTGGCTGTTGGAGGACCGCGGCCTGGTCAACGGCTTCGCCCAGCAGCTCGGGCTGGTCGACGGGCCGATCGGCTTCCTCAACGACCGCTGGCTGCTGATCTTCAGCGCCATCGGGCTGACCGTGTGGAAGGGCCTCGGCTACTACATGATCATCTACCTGTCCGCGCTCGGCAATGTCGGCCGCGAGCTGTACGAGGCCGCCGCGGTCGACGGGGCCGGGCCGGTGCGCCGCTTCTGGTCGATCACCGTGCCCGGGGTGCGCAACACGATGCTGCTGATCAGCGTGCTGATCACGGTCTCGGCGCTGCGGGTGTTCTCCGAGCTGTACATCCTCACCAACGGCACTGGCGGGCCGGGCGGGCGGGACATGTCGGTGGTCATGCTGATCCAGATGTACGGCCGCGGGTTCAACGGCCACCTGGGCTACGCCTCGGCGCTGAGCATCCTGCTGTTCTTCATCACCATCGGCCCGATGCTGCTCCTGTTGCGGCTCAACCGAAAGGGAGCCGACGCATGAGCCGTCAGGCGGTCGGCTTCAACGGCATGTCCCGTCGTGAGAAGGCCGTGCGCTACGTGCTGCTCGCGCTGGTCCTGCCGATCACCGTCGGCCCGTTCCTGTGGCAGCTCAGCACCTCGTTCAAGGGCGCCGGGGAGGACATCTACTCGACCACCCCGAGTTTCCTGCCCGAGCAGCCGACGTGGGGCAACTACGTCGAGGTGGCGAACACCATCCCCGTGTGGGACTACATCGGCAACTCGCTGATCGTGGCGCTGCTGACCATCGCGGGCAACGCGATCGGCGCGACGCTGGCGGGCTACGCGCTGGCCCGGCTGGCATTCCGCGGCGGCAAGCTCGTGCTCGGGCTCATCCTGGCCACGCTGGTGCTGCCGGGCGAGGTCACGATCATCTCCCAGTACGTCACCGTCCGGGAGATGGGCCTGGCCGACACGCTGGTCGGGGTGGCCCTGCCCGGTGCGATCGGCATGCTCAACGTGCTGCTCATGCGCGCTGCGTTCCAGGCCATCCCGAAGGAGATCGACGAGGCCGCGATCGTCGACGGCGCCAACGCGTGGCAGCGGCTGGTCCACATCGGACTCCCCAGTGTGCGCGGCATGCTGAGCGTCGTGGTGATCTTCGCGTTCATCGGCGCGTGGGACGACTTCCTGTGGCCCCTCATCGTGCTCACCGACCCGGACAACTACACCCTCACGGTGGGCCTGCAGTACCTGAACAGCGCGTTCACGGCGAACCCCCGGGTGGTCGCCGCGGGCACGATGATCGCGTTCATCCCGATCGTCATCGTTTTCGCTTCCCTGCAGAGGTTCTTCTTCCGTGGCGTCGAGGAGGGCGCCATCAAGGGTTAGCAGTGTCGCTCAACCTGATTCGGAGGTCCTTGTGAAATCGACGATTGCCCGGCTCTTAGCCTTGACTCTCGCCTTGCCCCTGGTCGCGGCGGTCCCCCTGCCCGCCGCGGCGGAGCAGGCGGCGGCGTCCAAGCGCACTGTCGTGTACTACCAGACGCAGTACCACAACAACACCTATGTCTCGCCGAAACCGTTGGTGGACAACAACACCGGCGTGACCGATGTGCTCGTGGCCGCGCTGCACCTCAACGGTGACGGCACCGTGCACCTCAACGACCACCCGCCTGGCGACCCCCGCTACACCCAGATGTGGACCGACCTGGCCGCGATGCAGGCCAGGGGCGTGCACGTGTCGATGATGGTCGGCGGCGCCGCGCAGGGCACGTTCCAGCGGCTCGACACCGAGTTCGACACCTACTACCCGCGGCTGAAGAACGTCATCACCACCTACGACCTCGACGGTGTCGACCTCGATGTCGAGGAGAACATGTCGCTGGCGGGCATCGAGCGGGTGATCGACGCGCTGACCGCCGACTTCGGCGACGGCTTCATCATCACCCTGGCCCCGGTCGCGTCGGCGCTGTCCGGCGGCGGCAACCTGTCGGGCTTCAACTACGAGTCGCTGCACCGCGACCGCGGCAGCAAGATCGACTGGTACAACGCCCAGTTCTACTGCGGCTGGGGATCGCTGTCGAACACCAGCGGCTACGACGCGATCATCAACCGGGGCGTGTTCCCCGCGGACAAGGTCGTCACCAGCTCGCTGACCCACTCGTCGCTGTGCGGGGGCTACGTCGAGGTCACCACGACGTTGAAGACCACGGTGAACGCGCTGGTCCAGAAGTACCCGACGTTCGGCGGCGTGGCGGGCTGGGAGTACTTCATCTCCAACCCCGGTGGGACGGCGCGGCCGTGGGAATGGGCGGGGCTGATCACGTCGTACATGACCGCGACCCCGAGCGCGAACCTCGCCTTGAACAAGCCCGCGACCGGATCGGCTTCGTGCAACAGCGCGGAGAGCCCGGCCAAGGCGGTCAACGGCAGCGTGTCGGGCGGCAACAGCGACAAGTTCTGCTCGCTGGCCTCGTCGAAGTGGCTGCGGGTCGACCTCGGGGCGAGCAAGTCGATCGGCAAATTCATCGTCCGACACGCGGGCGCGGGCGGTGAGTCGGCGAGCTACAACACGCGGGCGTTCCAGCTCCAGACCTCCGGTGACGGGTCGACGTGGACGACGCGGGTCACGGTCACCGGCAACACGGCGAACGCGACGACACACCAGATAACCCCGGTCACCGCGCGGTACGTTCGGCTGGTCGTCACCACACCGACCCAGGCCGGCGACCCGGCGGCCCGGATCTACGAGTTCGAGACCTACGCCTAGTTCGTGGGGGGCGGTGATCCGGCCGAGTCGACCGGATCACCGCCCGCTGACCTGTTCGCCCCAACCCGGGAGACCTGCCATGCACGACGATCATTCGCTGGTCGAGTCCCGCCTCAAGCGGGTGCTCGACGAGCGGATCCGCCCCGCCGTCTACCCCGAGTCCACACCGCTGACCGTGTCGGTCTGGACCGCCCCGGGCGAGCCGGTGCCAGTGGCCGAGGGGATCGCCGCGCCGCGCACGCCGATCGAGGTCGGGGCTCGGTGGGGAGCGCCGTGGGGCACGAGCTGGTTCACCGTCACCGGCACGGTCCCCGCCGAGTGGGCGGGCCGGACCGTCGAGGCGCTGCTCGACCTCGGCTTCGACGAGAACATGCCGGGTTTCCAGTGCGAAGGGCTCATCTACCGCCCGGACGGGACACCGGTCAAGGGCCTCAACCCGCGCAACCAGTGGGTGCGGATCGGGTCCCCCGCAGCCGGCGGCGAGGAGGTCGTCCTGCACGTCGAGGCCGCGTCGAACCCCGTGATCCTCGACTACCACCCGTTCCTGCCCACCGACCTCGGCGACCTCGAGACGGCGGGGACCGAGCCGCAGTACAAGCTCGCCCGGATGGACCTCGCCGTGTTCGACGAGACGGTGTGGCACCTGATCCAGGATCTCGAGGTCCTCGGCGAGCTGATGGCGGAACTCCCGGTGGAGGGCGCGCGCCGCTGGAACATCCTGCGCGCGGTGGAACGGGCCTTGGACGCGATCGATCTGCAGGACGTGAACGGCACCGCGGCCGCGGCCCGCGACCGGCTGACCGACGTGCTGGCGTCGCCCGCCGAGCCGTCCGCGCACCGCCTCAGCGCCGTTGGGCACGCGCACATCGATTCGGCGTGGCTGTGGCCGCTGCGGGAGACCGTCCGCAAGGTGGCGCGCACGACCGCCAACATGACCGCGCTGCTGCGCGACGAGTCCGACTTCATCTACACCATGTCCCAGGCCCAGCAGTACGCGTGGATCAAGGAGCACCGGCCCGAGGTCTACGCGCTGGTCCAGAAGGCGGTCGCGGAGGGCAGGTTCGTCCCGGCGGGCGGCATGTGGGTCGAGGCGGACACGAACATGCCGGGGTCGGAGGCGATGGCCCGCCAGTTCGTGCACGGGAAGCGGTTCTTCATCGAGGAGTTCGGGGTCGAGAACGACGAGGCCTGGCTGCCGGACACCTTCGGCTTCGCCGCGGGCCTGCCGCAGATCATCAAGGCCGCGGGCTCGAAATGGCTGCTCACGCAGAAGATCTCGTGGAGTCAGATCAACAAGTTCCCGCACCACACGTTCCTGTGGGAGGGCATCAACGGCACCCGGATCTTCACCCACTTCCCGCCCGTGGACACCTACAACTGCTCGATGCTGGGTCGCGAGATCGCCCACGCGGCACGCAACTTCAAGGACAAGGGTGTGGCCCGGCACTCGCTGGCGCCCACCGGGTGGGGCGACGGCGGCGGCGGGACCACGCGGGAGATGATCGCCAAGGCCTCCCGGATGCGTGATCTCGAGGGTTCGGCCATGGTCGAGTGGCGCACACCCGCGGAGTTCTTCGCCTTGGCCGAGGCCGAGTATCCGAACCCGCCGGTCTGGGTCGGTGAGCTGTACCTGGAGCTGCATCGCGCGACGCTGACGAGCCAGGCCAAGACCAAGCAGGGCAACCGGCGCAGCGAGCACCTGCTGTACGAGGCGGAGCTGTGGGCGGCCACGGCGGCGGTCCGCCACGACGCGCCGTACCCGCACGAGCAGCTGGACCGGATCTGGAAAACCGTGCTGCTGCACCAGTTCCACGACATCCTGCCCGGCTCGTCCATCGCCTGGGTGCACCGCGAGGCGGAGCAGACCTACGCCCGGGTCGCCGAGGAACTCAACGGCATCATCACCGCCGCCCAACGCGCCCTCGCCGGCCCGTCGGATGGCGGCGAGGTGGCGTTCAACGCCGCCCCGCACCAGCGCGGGCAGACCCCCGCGGGCGGCGCGGCGCTCATCGAGCCCGGCGCAGGTGGGTGCTCGGTGGGTCCGCGGCCCGAGGGTGGCTACCGGCTCGACAACGGCCTGCTGCGCGTGGACGTCGACGAGCGCGGCCTGATCGTCTCGGCTTACGACCTGGCCGCGCGGCGGGAGACCGTCGCCCCTGGGCAGGCCGCCAACCTGCTGCAGCTGCACAGCGACTTCCCGAACATGTGGGACGCCTGGGACGTCGACCAGTTCTACCGCAACACGGTCACCGACCTCACGGACGTCGATGTCGTGGCCGTGATCGATGAGGGTGCCGACACGGTGGCGGTGCGGGTCGTGCGGTCGTTCGGCTCCTCCACAGTCACCCAGCTCATCAGGCTCACGGCAGGCGTCAAGCGGCTCGACCTCGACACCGAGGTCGACTGGCGGGAGACGGAGAAGTTCCTCAAGGCGGCCTTCCCCCTCGACCTCCACGCCGACCGGTACGCCGCCGAGACCCAGTTCGGGCACCTGTACCGGCCCACGCACACCAACACGAGCTGGGAAGCGGCCAAGTTCGAGGCGTGCAACCACCGGTTCGTGCACTTCGAGGAACCGGGCTGGGGCGTGGCACTGGTCAACGACTCCACCTACGGTCACGACGTCACCCGCACGGTGCGACCCGACGCCGGGACGACCACCACCGTGCGCGCGTCGCTGCTGCGCGCGCCGCGGTTCCCCGACCCGCACACCGACCAGGGCGTGCACCGCTTCCGCCACGCGCTCATCCCCGGCGCGACCATCGGCGACGCGGTCCGGGAGGGCTACCGCGTCAACGTTCCCGAGCGGCGCGTGCCGGGCAGCGCCGACGTGGCGCCGCTGGTCACTGTGGACAATGAAGCGGTCGTCCTGAGCGCGGTCAAGCTCGCCGACGACGCGTCCGGCGACGTGGTAGTCCGCTGTTACGAGTCACTCGGCGGGCGGGCGGAGGTCCGCCTCGAGGCCGGCTTCGCCGTCGCGGGCGCCCACCGGTGCGACCTGCTCGAACGACCGCTCGACGGGCAGGCGTGCGAACTGGACGGCGACGTCGTCGAGTTGCGGCTGCGGCCGTTCGAGATCGTCACCCTGCGGCTGGCCCGTGCCTAGCGCGGGCGTCGACCACTACGTCAGGCGCCCAGGATCTCCCTGAGCGCGCGGCCCGCGGCGGCCACGTCGTCGAGGCTGGTGTAGTAGTGCACCGACAGCCGGACAGCGGTGTCGATACCGCGCTCGGCCATGAAGATCGGCGTGTGGTCGCCCCGGATCTTCCACCCGTTGATCCCCCGGGCGCCGAGTTCGTCGCGGATCTGCTCGGCGGGGATGCTCGCGTGCCGGAACGAGACGATGCCGGAGTGCCGGGTGCCCGGCTCGATCAGCTCGACGGGCAGTTCGGCCAGGGTGGAGCGCAGCGCCTGGAACACCTCGTGCTGGGCGAAGGCGTCGACCGAGTCGAAGTGGATGAGGGCGGCGTTGAATCCGAGCACCGCGGCTGTGGTGCGCTCGGCCAGTTCGAGCCCGCGGGCGCTGGTGTCCTCCACGACGTACTCGGTCGGCGAGACCACTCGGGCCACGTGCAGGTCGTGGGTGTCGGTGATGAGCGTGGCCCTCAGTTCGGGAGCCACATAGGCGAAGCCGGTGCCGCGCGGGCCGCGCAGGAACTTGCGGCCCGCGCCGCTGAGCAGGTGGCAGCCGATCTCGGCGACGTCGACGTTGACCTGGCCGATCGCCTGGCAGGCGTCGACGGCGTAGAACGCGCGGTAGGGCGCGAGGATCCGGCCGATCTCGGCGACCGGGTTGACGATGCCGCAGCCCGACGGGATGTAGGTGAGGGAGACGAACGCGACGTCGTCGCTGATGTTCGCCGCGATCCACTCCAGGTCCAGGTCACCGGTGCCGGTGGTCGGGATGGTCTCGATGACGCACCCGGTGCGGTCGCGCAGCGCCAGCAGCGAGATCAGGTTGCCCGCGTACTCATACGGCGTCACCCAGACCTTCTCGCCCGCCTTGAGGTCGAGCCTGCACACCACAGCGCACCACGCGCGGGTGGCGCTGTCGAAGAACGCGATGTCCTCGACCGGCGCGTTGACCAGCGCGGCGATCCGCTCGTAGACCTCCTGCTGGAGGATCTTGTCGTAGTGCAGCTCGGTCTCGTAGGCGCCGTGTTCGACCTCGCGGCGCACGCACTCGATCATGGCGGTGGCGACCGACTCGGGCATCAGGCCCGCGCCCGCGGTGTTCAGGTGGATCATCGAGAGCCTTTCCCGGGGCTGGGTGTGCCCCTAGGTGTCCGACGCCGAGGGTTTCGGCGGCTGTTCGGTGCTAGTAGTCCGCGCCGAAGACGACCCGGTCCGGGTCGGCAAGGTCGGCCAGCGCGGTGATCACGTTGAGCGGGCGTTCCGCGAGGCGGTGCAGCAGGTGCAGCCACCAGTTCTCGCCGTAGGTCAGGTAGACGCGGCAAGTGTGGCCCGCTTCGTGGTGCGCGCGCAGCAGTTCGGGGCGGACGCCGTGCAACATCTCGATCTCGGCGGCCCCCGCCAGCACCCCGGCCTTGGCGGCCCGGTTGAGCAGGGCCGCGTTCTGGGTGGCGAGCGCGACGCGGGCGCCCGCGTCGATGGCTTGCTGGGCCAGGTCGAGGTAGCGCGTGTGGAGGTCGGTGCCACGCCCCAGCGCGATGTCGGCGGGTTCGACGTAGACGCCCTTGACCAGTCGGATCTTCGCGCCGGTGGCCAGGATGGCGGGCAGGTCGTCGACGGTGCGGTGCAGGTAGGCCTGAACGGTGATGCCGACGTTGGTGTGGTGCTCGGCGAGTTTGGTGAACACGCCGAGGACGTCGTCGACGAACTCGGAGCGTTCCATGCTGATCACGACGTCGCTGCCGTGCGCGGCGGCGGCGGTGAGGACGCGGGCGGTGTTCTCCAACGCGAGTTCCGTGGAGAGCAGCAGCCCGACGGCGGACAGGTCGAAGCCGAGTTGCAGGGGCATCGTCGAGCGCCGCAGCAGGTCGAGGTAGCCGGTGACGACATCCTCGACCTCACCCGGGTCGTTGATCTCCTCGCCGACCGCCTCGACCGACACCTGGTAGTCCTTGGCCCGCAGGGTGGCGGCGCAGTCGAGCACCTCGTCGGCGTTCGCCGCGGCGACGTAGCGGCGGGCGGCGGGGGCGAGCAGGGTGCGCAGCAGCGAGTCGGGTTCGGCGAACGCCGTGCGGCAGGCGGGATCGGCCGCCAAGGTGCGCAACGCGCGGGCCCCGAGGACTGGTATGCCTGCTGGGTTTACTGTGGACTGAGACATCAAGCCGCCTTCCGATCGTCGATCACATCGAACCCGTCGATCACCTCGGACTCCCGCGCCTCCGCCTCGGCGGTGATCATCATCAGGGTGGCGAAGCTCGGGCCCGTCCCCGGTACGCCGCCCGCCTGCCGCCACTCCCGGTACTTCGCGGCGTAGCTGATCACCGTCTCCTTGCCCCGCCGCGACGCGGGGACGCTGAACACCCCGGCCCACATGCCGTCCCACCGCGCGTAGGCGGGGTCGCCGAGCAGCACCTCGTGCGCCCGGCGCAGGTTCCAGAACGGCACCCCGGTGTTGAGGTGGTGCACCAGGTGGAAGCGGTCGTTGTGCCTGCTCAGCAGGAATCGCTCCCAGAGCCTGCCGTGCCGGTTGCGGGTCAGCAGCACCCGCTTGGACTCGCCCTCGGGCAGCGGGTAGTGCTCGGCCAGTTCCGAGAGCCAGCCGATCGCGACGTTGACCGTGCACAG
This sequence comes from Actinokineospora alba, assembly GCF_004362515.1. Lineage (NCBI taxonomy): Bacteria > Bacillati > Actinomycetota > Actinomycetes > Pseudonocardiales > Pseudonocardiaceae > Actinokineospora > Actinokineospora alba. The sequence continues at coordinate 5,741,859 of NZ_SNXU01000001.1, forward strand.
CGGGACGAACCAGAACAGCAGCAGCTCCGGCAGCGCGCCGAACCAGGCGCACAGGCCGATGATCAGCGCCCACTGGGCGAGCAGGATCAGCCGCTCGATCTTGAGCGGCACCGGGGTGGACACCTGGGGCACCGACGAGTCCGACCAGAACCGGTCACGGAACAGGTAGCCCAGGTAGGAGAAGGTGCGCAGGCCGATGGCGGAGAGGAACACCTCGCGCACCACGAACGCCCGACTCGACTTGCTCTCGTCGTAGAGCCCGCACTCGATGTGGAAGCGGTAGTCCGGGTCGTTCTCGGGGTCGCCCAGATTGCGGTGGTGCAGCCCGACATGGGTGTTGCGGTAGGGGCCCTGCAGGTGGAACACCAGGTATCCACTCAGGACAGTGCCACCGATCACGTTCAGGATCGGGTTGCGCGCGAACGTCTTGTGCGACGACTCGTGCAGCAGGTGAGCCAGGAACCGGTGCGTCGACCCGATCGCGAGCAGCGCCACCGGGTAGAACCAGTAGGACACTCCGACGCACAGAGTCACGGCCGCCGCGACCAGCGTGAACTCGAACAACACGGCGAGCAGCCCGTGGTAGTTGTCCAGCTTGCACAGCTTCTTCAATCCACGGCGGACGTTCGGCTCCAACCGGTCGAAGCTGAGTTGTAGCACGGAGTCCAGACCCTTAGGTCCCGTGGAGATCTCCCGTAACGGCATTCTCGGCTCCTTCCGATCGCGTGCGCCGCCGCGGCGGCCACGCGCTCATAAGTCTTCGGCGGGCGCGAACCCGAGGGCTCGGCCGTAGAGGTGCATCTCCGCCCGCAGACAGCGGGCGATGGTGTCGGCGCGGCGGAAGCCGTGTCCTTCGCCTTCGAAGGTCAGGTATTCGTGCTCGACTGCGCGGGCCGAGTCACTGCTTCCGGCGAGCCCGGCCAGCAGCCGTTCGGCCTGCGCGGGCGGGCACACCGTGTCGTCGAGCCCTTGGAACAGCACGAAAGGGGCGGTGATGCGGTCGACATGGTGCACCGGTGAGCGGTCGCGGTACACCGCGCGCCGGTCGGGCCACGGGCCCACAAGCCCGTCGAGGTAGCGGGACTCGAAATCGTGGGTGCCGCGGGTGCGCCAGCCCTCGAGGTCGAGCACCGGGTAGTAGATGGCGGCCGCGCGGTACAGGGTTGGCTCGGTGGTCAGCGACACCGCCGCGGTCCACCCGCCCGCGCTGCCGCCGCGGATGGCGATCCGGTTCGCCGCGGCGACCCCATCTGCGACGAGAGCACGGGCGACGGTCGCGCAGTCGGCGACGTCGACCACGCCCCAGGTGCCGCGCAGCCCCTCACGGTAGGCGCGGCCGAAGCCGGTGGACCCCCGGTACTGCACGTCGACCACGCCGATGCCGCGGCTGGTGAAGTAGGTGATCTCCTGGTTGCGGATCCGGTGGCTGCGGCTGGTCGGCCCGCCGTGCACGAACACCACATAGGGCGGCAGTTCCCCCGCGGGCGCGACGAAGTCGGGGTTCGTCGGCGGGTAGACGTGCGAATGCACGTCGGAGCCATCGGGCCCGCGGTCGGTCCGGTGCGTGGGGACCGCGGTGAACTCGTCGTGGGACCCGGTCGGCGGGCGCAGCACCTTGGTGGTGCCCTCGGCGAGATCGACCAGGACGACCGCCCGCCGGTGCCGCGGACCCGCCGCCACCACGGCGACTCGGGTGCCATCGGTGGCCGGGTAGGCCCACTCGGTGTACGGCGAGGCGATGTCGCGCAGCGACCCGTCCGCGCCCAGCACACCGAGATCGCGGCCGCTCGTGCCGTGAATGACCGCGACCGTGCCGTCGGCCAGGGGCAGCGACCACCGCAGTCCGATCCGCCACAGCGCTTCGCCGAACTCCTCGGGCCGCGAGCACAGTGAACGGCTCTCCGTGCCGGGTCCGATGTGGACGGTCTGCAGGTTCCACCAGCCGTCGGGATCACTGAGCGCGTAAAGGGTTCCGCCACCGGTGCCCCAGTCCACCTGGGTCACCGACTCGCGCTCGCCACCGAGCACCTGCCGGGGCTCGCCGAGCGTCCCGTCAGGCCTGATGTCGGCGACCATCAGCGCGGTGCCGTCCCACGGCATCGCCGGGTGGTCCCAGCCGAGCCAGGCGACCCGGTCGCCGCCGGGCTCCACCTTCGGCCCGGTCATGAAGTCGTGGGTCGCGGCGAGGACCCGCACGGCGTCGGGGTCCGCGGCCGCGGACCCGTCGAGCGGCAGCGCCACCAGGTGCCGGATGACCTTGGTGCTCTCCGGGTCGAACACCGTCTCCCGCAGGCACCACACCTCCGCGCCGCGAACGGCGAAGTCCGCGTAGCGCAGGGAGATCTCGTCGCTCTCGGGGCTCAGCGGCTCCGGTTCGGCGCCGGGCCGCCAGCGGTACACGCGCTGGTCGGCGTAGTGGGTGAACACGATCCCGTCGCCGGTCGGGCCCCAGGGCCTGCCGCCGTACTCGATCACCCGGCTGCGCACGTCCCAGCCGGGCAGCGCGTCGACGACGCCCGCGCCGGTGTGGCGCATGAGCGCGTTGCGCCCGCCGTCCTCCGGGCGGACCTCGGTCCACCACACCTCGTCGCCGACGAAGCCCACCCATTCCAGCAGCGCCTCCCCCGCCGCGACGCTGTCGGCGTCGACGGGAGAGGGCCACGTGCCGTACGGGGCCGTGCTGCGGACATGGTCCATCGGTCCGGTGTTCCTTTTCGGTGTCGGCAAAGCCGCCCGCCGGTGGTGCGGGCTGGATCAGGGGGCGCGGCGCGGTCAGTAGGCGATGCGCGGCACGCCAGGTTTCGAGCTGTCGAGCCGGTAGGACATGACCGACTCGTCGCCGGTGAGCCAGAAGTGCCCGTCGAGGTCGGTCCACTCGCACAGGCCCGCGAGCTGCGCGGCGTAGGCGATGGCACGCGGCGGCTCCAGGAAGCAGCCGAGCATCCGGGTCGCGCCCCGCGCGCCCAGGTCGGTGAGGACCCGTCGGCCGGGCAGGAGCCCGCCCAACCGCATGAGCTTGGTGTTCGCGCCGTCCGCGACCGCCACGGCGGCCTCGACGTCGGCGACGGTGTTGACACCCTCGTCCAGGATCACCGCGGTGCCGGGGAGCGCGGCGCGGACCTCGGCGAGCAGGTCACGGTCGTGGACCGGGTCCTCCAGCACGGCGGGGGCGATCTCGGCGACCAGCTCGCGCAGCCGCGCCCAGTCCGCCGGTCCCCAGCCGCGGTTGACGTCGAGGATGACCGGGCCGGGCACGCCGACCAGGCCGCGCAGCACCTCGTCGTCGTCCGGACCGCCGAGTTTGATCTTGACCGGCCGGACGCCCGCCGGGATGTCCTCGCCGATGGGGACGGTGTGCAGCAGCCGCACCTCCCCCGGCTCGGGCAGGTCGAGCAGCCGCCACACCGGCACGCCCGCGCGGCGGGCGGCCCGGTCGAGGAACGCCATCTCGACCAGCATCCTGGCCGGTCCGGACACCGACTCGCCCGCGTCGAGTAGCGCGGTGAAGAGCCGGTCGGGCCGCAGCGGCCCGCGCTCGGACACGGCGGCCGCCATCGCCGACGCCTCCTCGGCGATCACCCTGGCGTCCTGGCCGTAGCCGAAGTCGGCGGCGATCTCGCCGTCGCCGGTGTGCCCGTCGCCGGTGTCGCCCACGGTGAGCCGGATGATGTCGACCGTCTCGATGGTCATGTGCGAGATCTCGAAGGAGCGCGGCAGCCGCAGCGGCTCCACGGCGACCGTGATGGCGCCGTCGGCCAGGGAAGTGCTCGTCATGCCTGGTCCCTCCGTTGCGCGGTGACCGGTGGGGCCACGGTGAACTCGACCGAGGCCGCCAGCTCCGCGGCCAGGGCGCGCGCGGCGGCCGGGGTGTCGGCGCCGACGACGATCGCGCCGACCCGGTCCTCCCCGTCGCGGAATTCGTTGATCACGTCGCCCTCGCCGACGGCGAGTTCCGCGTAGACCACCGCGGGGTGGGCCCGGACCTCGTCCCAGCCGGTGATGCCGAGCACGCGGCCCGGCGGCGGGGCGAAGTAGCGGGACGCCGCCGCGCGTACCGGGGTGCGCGGGCCGGGGCCGGCGGTGCCGAGGGCGTCGTCGTAGACCAGGCCGTAGAGCTCGATCCCGGGAATGGCGTGTTCGAGCATGCGGTGGATCCAGCCGCCGCCGACGCGCACGTGCACCTCGCCGATGACCACGCCGCGCGTGGTCAGCCACAGCTCGACGTGGAAGAGCCCGAAGCGCAGCTCCAGCGCCTTCAACGCCTCGAGCACCTCCCGCTCCACGCGTGCGCTGTCGTCCTCGGGGAGGTCGGCGGGCAGGACGTGGCCGATCTCCACGAAGTGCGGCGGCGGCAGCTTCTCCTTGGCGGTGATGGCCAGCACGGTGGGCAGGCCGCCGAGGAACACGCCCTCGACACTGAACTCGGGGCCCTCGACGAACTCCTCGATCAGGAACTCCGCCGGGTTCGGCTGCGCGGCCACCGCGGCCGCCAGCTCGTCCATTGTGGACACCTTGCGGACGCCTTCGCTGCCCGACCCGTCGCGTGGCTTGACCACCCACGGCCCGGTGGTGCCGCGGGCGAACTCCTCGGCGTCGGCCAATGCCGTACACAGGCGCACCGCGGGCTGGGCGAAACCGGCCGCGGTGAGCGCGGCCCGGCACGCGTCCTTGGTCCGGATCCTCCGCACCGCGTGCGGGGAGTTGCCCGGCAGCCCAAGCACCTCGGCCGCCTCGGCGACCGCGACCTGGGCCATCTCCCGCACACCGAAGACGAGGGCGAACCCTCCTGCCTGTTCGCGGGCCCACCGCGCGACCGCGCCGGGGTCCACGTGGTCCACACAGGACGCTCCGTCCGCGGCCGCCGCGACCGACGGGGTGGCCGCCAGGGTGGCCTCCTGGTTGGTGACGTGCGTGCTGAGGCCGCGGTCGTTCGCCTGACGCAGCGCCGCGATCGCGACGTCCACGCTCAGCGACATGTCACCCGCCCCGCCGACCAGCAGCAGGCGACCCGCTTCGCTTTCAGTGGTCATGCTCGAGTTCTCCGTGCTCATGCGGGATCAGCCGGTATACGCGGTCTTTGAGTTCCTGCACGCGCTCGTAGTCGCGCTCCAGTCGCTCAGCCGATTCATGCCCCAGGTGCACCGCCAGGGTGCTGGTGTAGAGGTCGACCGTCGGTTTGATCCGCCCGCCCGGCTTGAGCTTGACCCGCAGGTGAAGCACCGATGGTAGGGAGTTGATCTCCGCGACGACGTCCTCATCGATGCTCTCGATGACTCCGTCAAGCTCGGTCGGGGTGATCACCATGCACCCGTGCAGCAACCGCTCGTAGGTGCGGTTCGCATAGCGCTCAAGGAATTCCGTCGGGCGCACGGCCGCCAGCGCGGTGAGGTCCGCCTGGTTCGCGCCGAGGCACGCGTCGTTGTACGCGGGCACGACACCGCCGGTCATCCGGGCGCCGACCTCGACAAGAGTGGGGCCCTGCGCGGTGAGGATCACCTCGGCATGCGTGGGACCGTGGTCGATCCCGAGCGCGTCGAGCGCCGCGGACGTATACGCGATCAGCTCCGCGACCTGCGGCGACGCCGGGTCCTGGATGTCGTCGCGGTCATAGATGTTGTGCACGCCCACGAGTCGCTTGCGGTACTTCCAGACCGCGCTCGTGTAGCGCCGACCACCCAGGGACACCATGTCCACTGAGTACTCGTCACCGGCCAGATAGGACTGGACGAGCACTTCGCGGTTGGCGTCCTCGAAAATGGTCGCCGAGCCCAGCACCTGTTCCGCGGCCTTGCGAACCTGTTGCGGCGAGGTGCAGATGGCGACGCCGTCGGTGGCCGCCGACGCGAGCGGCTTGACCACGACCGGGTAGTCCGCGCGGCGCTCGGCCCAGGCCACGATCTCCTCGGCGTCGTCGCTCTTGAACTGGTCGGCGCACCGAACGCCCGCCCGGCGCAGGGCCTCGATCATCTCGTACTTGTCGCGCCGGGCCTTGGATCCCGCGCTCGCGTTGCCGGGCAGGCCGAGCAGCTCGTTGAGCCGGTCGGTCCACTCGACACCGGGCTCCTGGCCGGTGACGACCGCCACCGGGGAGTACTTGGCGAGTTCGGCCGCGGCCTCCTCCGGTGTCGCGCGGGCGATGTTGGCCCGGTACGCGGTCAGATCCGGCAGCATCATCGAGGTCATCAGCTCGAGGCTGCTCTGCACGTGCACCACGTCCGCACCCGCCCGCGCGAACGCGGGGGGCAGGTGGTTGCCCGAGGTGTACCCGTCGACGATCACGGCGACGGGGCGCGGTTGTTCAGACATGTTCCTACCCAGGGGTTCGTTGGGCTGCGCGGGCAAAACGCGTCATTCGACCTTCGTCATGGTCAAGTGGATGCGCGTGTCGCCACCGGCGTTGTACGCCGAGTGGTGCAGCTTGGTGTTGAGGATGTGGATGCGGCCGTCGGTCGGCACGTGGTAGGTGTGCCCGGTCCGCAGCAGCAGCCTGCAGTCCTCATTGGTCGTGATGGCCATGTGCGCGACGCGGGAGGCGTCGGTGTGCATGTGGTAGATCTCCGACGGGTGCAGCGCGACCAGGCGCATGCGGCCGATCTGGAACGGCAGGCTCTGGTAGATCTCGTAGAAGTAGGTGTCCTTCAGCTCTTCGTTGAAGAAGGCGAAGTCGGCCTCCTCGAAGTTCTTCGCACCGGTCACCTGGTTGAACTGGCCGTTTCCCGCGTCGTGCCACGGGTCCTCGGCGTTCGCGCGGTGGGTCAGGCCGAGCTTGCGCAGCCGGTGGTCGGGGTTCGCCGGGTCGGTGACCGGCACCCGCTCGACGACCTGCTGGTAGGCCTTGAGGATTTCCTCGTGCTCGAACTGGAGACCGGGCACCAGTTCGACCATCTCGATGTTCACGGATTCGATAACGGACTGGGACAAGATCCACCCCTCGGGTTCGGTTGTGCTGTGCGGAGATCACAGGTGTGCGGGACGCCACCTGTGCAGTGACCAGTCGACGAGCGGCTTGCAGGCCGCCCCGACCAGGAGGAATCCGGCCGCGATCGCCAGCCACGCGGGCGTGCCGTAGGTGAGCGCGAGACCGAGGACGGCGGGGGCCAGCGCTTCGGCGACCCCACCGCCGAGGCCGAACACACCCGAGTACTGGCCCTGCGCGTGTGGTGCGGCCAAACCGAACGAGTACTCCATCGACGCGGCCGAGTGCCACAGCTCGCCGATCGTGTAGACCGCCATCGACGCGAGCAGCAGGGCGATCGCGATGCCCGCGGGCTGGTCGCCCGCGGCCGCCATGATCACCATGCCCACGGCTACGGCCAGCCCGGCCCACCGCATACGGCGACCCGCTGTCACGTGGTCGGACACATTACGGCTGACCACCACCTGGAGGGTGATGACCATGACGGTGTTGAGCGCGAGCGCCACCGACACCATCCACCTCGGCGCGGCGGTGTGGTCGACGATCCACAGTGGCATCAGGAAGGTCGGCACGGCGAAGTGCAGCGACATCATGGAGTTCAGCACGGTCGCGGTGAGATACGGGCGGTCGCGCAGCGCCTCCCACCGGCCGACGACCACCGGCGCGGCGACCGGGGCGAGCCGGGGCAGGCGGGTGAGCATGATCGCGCCGCCGACGAAGGCCAGCACGCGGCCGCCGATCAGCGCCAGGTAGGCGCTTTCGGTGTCGAGCTGGATCGCGATGCCCGCGGCCAGCGACCCGAGAGCCAGCGCGAGGTTGACCACCGAGCGCAGATACGCCCGGAACTTCGCCGGATTGTCCCCGCCGAAGCCGCGGATGAGCGGGGCCTTGCTCGACTTGTCGGCGGCGAACACCAGTCCGACCAGGATCGAGACGAGGATGTAGGGCCCCAGGGTGGTGACGAACATGTAGCAGGTCATGGCGGCCGCGCCCGCGACCATGACCACGATCTGCGTCTCGCGGGCGCCGAAGCGGTCGGCGATCCGGCCCGCGAGCACGCCCGCGACCAAGCCGACCATGGCCCCGATGAACAGCCCCAGTGCGACCTGCGCCATCGGCAGCCCGACGATGCGGGTGAAGTAGAGGGCGCTGCCCGCCATGAACATGCCGCTGCCGAGCGCGTTGACGAACGACGCCACCGCGAGCGCCCGCTGCGGCGGGGTCTCCGGCAGGAGCCTGGCCACCGGTCCGGGCTTGGCCGGAGCCTCGGTCAGCGCCATAGCTGGTCCTTGTAGTCCTCGTCGGGCCAGATCTCGCGCTGCCAGGCGCGCAGCTCGCGCATCGGCCCGCCGGACGGCGCGATGAGCAGCCGCTCGTCGAACCACACGCGCAGTTCGTCGAACCGGCGCAGCATCGCCTCCTCCGACTCCGCGGAGACCAGGACCTGGGCGATGCGGGCGTTGGTGCTGCCGACCCCGGCGGCGATCTGGCCGCCGAAGGCGAACTCGACGCGCACGTACTCGACCCCGGGCAGTTCCCGCATCGCCGCGGGCGACGGACAGCTGAACAGAGTGCCCGGCCTGCCCATCAGGTAGGTGCCGCCGATGGTCCCCGATCGGATCTGGATGTCGAGGTCGGGCTTGCGGCCCAGCGCGCCCAGCAACGCGGCCTCGCCGAGGTGGACGTTGAACTTGGCCTGGACTTCCTCGTGCACCAGGGCGCCGCCACGGCGGGCGGCGCACTCGCCGAAGGTCAGCGTGCCCAACTCGGCGTCGTAGAAGAACTCCATGTGGAACACGCCGTCGCGCAGCCCCAGCGCCTTCAGGGCGCGCCGGACGACGGGTTCGCCGAGTTCGTAGGCCCAGGATTCGGTGTCCGGGTCGAACCGGCGCAGCCAGAGCGGCAGCGCCTGGTCGACTGTGGACAGACAGGGCAGGCCGTAGCGCCCCAGCGCGCAGAACATGACCTCGCCGTCGTAGACGATGCCGTCGGCGACCCATTCCTCGCCGCCGTCGACGAACTCCTCCAAGGCGAACGTGCGCTGCGCGGTGCGCTCCGCGCGGTACTTGTCGCTGAGGTCGCGCAGCTGCTGAAGCGAGGTGACCACCGTGGTCATGGCCGTGGCCGCGCCCGCGATGGGTTTGAGGACCGCGCGCTCATAGGGCAGCGCATCGATCCCACTCACGTCATGGATGTCGTCGATGACGGTGGTTCGCGCAGCGGGGATGCCGACCTCGCGCACCCGCTGCTTCTGCAGGGTCTTGTCGCGGAAACGCACCGCGGTGACCGGGTCGATCGCCCGCGCCCCAAGGTGTTCGGCGAGCACCCCGGCGGTCACCATCGCCCACTCGTCGCTGGTCTGCACGGCGTCGAACCGGCGGTCGCCGAGTCCGGCGCGGTGCAGCGCGCTCAGCACGGACTCCGGGCTCGACACCTGGTCGACGCGCAGCACGGTCATCCCGTCGGGGACCAACTGCAGCCCGTAGTCGTGCGCGCCCGCGCCCCACGCCACCACGGCTTCGACGTCATGGCGTTCGCATGCCTCCAAGACGTACTTGTCCACGCCGAGTATCAACACCAGCGGTCTGGGTTCAGAGGTCATCTGGTCCATCGCATTCGGGTATGACCGGGCCGAGGCCCGAACAGCGGACAAGTGGTGGAACATCGAAACGAAGAGTGACAGTCACGCGACAAGGGTGTCTTCCTCAATGCTGCCTATAGGTTCAGCTACCCCCCGCACCCATGATTTCGTCACGAGCGCTGATTGAAGCCACCGCATGAACCGCATTGGCGGATAAGCTCGCGACTCGCGGAGCCGCTGTTTCCCGCGTCGAGGAATGTCACCGAAAGGCGATGACGAGATGACCGGTGTTTCCCACCAGCCCACAGCCGTGATCGTCGACGGTTACTCGACGGGTAACTTCCTGCCTGCCGCGTTCGCCAGGATCGGCGTGCGCGTGGTGCACGTGCGCAGCTCGGCGGAGCTCATGGCGTCCATGGTCGCGCCGGAGATGGCCGACTACGACGCCGAGTTCGTCTGCCCCGACGCCGAGGCGTTCGACCGCACCTGCGCCCAGTTGGCCGAGCTGAACCCGGTCGCGGTCCTCACCGGCCAGGAGCCGGGGGTCCCGCTCGCCGACGCGCTGAGCGAGCGGCTGGGGTTGGCCACCAACGGGTCGGCGCTGTCGCGGGCACGGCGCGACAAGTACACGATGATCGAGACGCTGCGCACGGCCGGCATCCACTGCGCCGACCAGATTCTCGCCAGGAGCGCCGCGGAGGCCGTCGCGTGGGCCGAGGAGCGCGGCGAGTACCCGGTCGTGGTCAAGCCGCTGAGCTCGGCGTCGTCGGACTGTGTCAGCGTGTGCCGCGACGCGGGCGAGGTGGCCGCGGGCGCGGCGGCGGTGCTCGCCGCGGTCGACATCTTCGACCGGCCCAACACCGAGGTCCTGGTGCAGTCGTTCCTCTCGGGCACCGAGTACATCGTGGACACCGTCGCGGTGGCGGGCAGGCGCTACGTGTGCGGCGTCTGGGCGTACGACAAGACCACCACGGCGGCGGGCAAGCGGACCTACGACCGCGACATCCTGCTCGACTCGGCCGAGTCGCCGGTGCCCGAGCTGGTCGCCTACCTCGACACGGTCCTCGCCGCGCTGGGCATCGTCCACGGGCCCGCGCACGCCGAGGTGATCATCACCCCCGACGGCCCGGCGCTGGTGGAGATCGGCGCCCGGCTCAACGGCAACATGAACCCGGGTTTCCACGACGCGTGCCTCGGCGCGAACCAGGCCGACCTGATCGCCTTGGCGTACGCGCGTCCCGACGAGTTCCTCGAGCGCTACGCCGACCGCGTCTACACCCGGCGTCAGCCCGCGATCGTGCACAGCACCACCACCGACCTCGACGGCATCGTCAGCGAGGTCGACCAGGCCGCCGTCGCCGCGATCAGTGAGCTGCCGAGCGTGCACCTGGTCGGGGTGAAGCTGGCCCCGGGCAACCGGATCCGGCCGACCGAGGACCTGCTCACCAGCCCGCTGCGGATCTTCATGACCGCACCGGACCCCGTCGAGCTCGACCTGGACTACAAGACGATCCAGACGCTCAAGGACCAGGTGTACCGAATCGGATAGCTCGAATTTGTCATCTGTCCGCAATTCACATGATCGTGACGCGCTGTCCTGTCCGGTTTTTGTGAAGATGCTTGACCTGGTCATTCGAACACAGAACACTCCGCGCCACCCCAAGCCGACCTTGTGCGCACAACGGAGTGATGGATGACTGAGGCGGAATCGAATCGCCGGACGTTTCTCAATCGGATGGGACTGTTCGGTGTGTTGGCGGGCGCCGCGGTCGCGTTGCCGGTCTCCGCGTACGCGGGTCCGTCCGGCACCACGACCCTGCCGAGCCTGGTTCTCGACCTCCTTCGCCCGGCGCTGAACACCGTGTCCCGGCAGACCTACAACGCGCTGACCGTGTTCGCCGTGCCCGGGCCGGACGAGTACTCGAAGCGGCAGGGCACACCACGCTCCGAGCCGGGTGCCATCGAGGCCCGCGCGACCGACTTCATGCTCCACGCGCTCGACAATTTCGTGCCGTTCCCCGACGAGTTGGCCCGGCCGATCGCGGGCACGCTGGCGGCGGGCCTCGGCGGGGTGCCGATCACTTTGTCCGGCGGGCTGCTCGGCCTCGATCTGTCCGCTGTGGACTCACTCGGCGGCGCGGTGGACGCGCTGCTGGACAACGACGAGGTGCTGCCGCTGTCGATGGTGATCGCCTTGTTGTTGAACTCCCTTGCCCTGCGGGTGAATCCGCTGTCGGCGACCGGCGTGCTGCAGTCGCCTTTCGCGAGGTTGAGCTATGCCGAGAAGGCCAAGGCGTTCAGCCTGCTCGAGGGTGGCGACTCCGGGCTGGTCGGCGCGGCCGACGGCGACGTGCCGGAGCCCCTGCGGGACTCGGTGTCCGGGCTCGGCAGGTTCCTCGGCGGCTCGCTGATCACCTTCAGCACCTTCAGCACCTACTCGGAGTGGGCGGTGTTCTCGCCGAGCACCCGCTCGCTCACCGGCGTCCCGGTCGGCTGGAAGATCAGTGATTACGACGCTGGCGTGCTCGACGGCTGGGACGACCTGCGCGGCTACTACCAGAACCGCAAGGCGGTGTCGGCCTGATGCGCGACGTCATCGTCATCGGCGCGGGCGGCTGCGGGCCGGTCGTCGCGAAAGAACTGGCCGCGCACGGGCTCGACGTGCTGCTGATCGAAGGCGGTCCGCGACACGCGAACCCGCGCAAGGAATGGAGCCTGCTGGAGAACGACGCGGCGCACATCCTCAACGGGTATCTCCGCGTCGGGCCGGAGGACCGGTCGAAGCCCGCCTGGTATCGCGAACTGCCGCAGAATTCCTTCCTCTGGCAGGTCTCCGGGGTCGGCGGCACGACCCAGCACTATTTCGGGAACTGTCCGCGGGCGTATCCCGGTGTGTTCCGCGGATACACCGGCGCCGACAAGGCGAATTACGACGTCGATTATCTGTTCCCCTTCGGTTACAGCGACTTGGTGCCGTACTACGAGTGGGTCGAAGCGACCCTGCCCGTGTCCACCGCGCCGATGGGAACCAAGGAGACCGTGTACTTCCGGGGCTGCGAGACCCTGGGTATCCCGGTGCAGACGACCAAGACCACGAAGGGCGCCTCCTACCGGCCGCAGGAGAACGCGATCCTGCCGCCGGGTGGCCACGCGGGTCTGACCACCGACCGGTCGAAGCTGGTCTTCCCGCTGTCGACCGGGTGCACGTTCTGCGGTCACTGCATCCAGGGCTGCATGCAGCCGATCAGTGTGCCGCGCAACCTGACCGCTCGACGGTCCACCGACAACAGCTACGTGCCGATGGCGCTCACCGCGAACGCGTGGTCGGCCCCCGGCAAGGCGGTCACGCTGGTCACCGACGCGATGGTCACGAAGATCCACACCGGTCAGGTGGACGGACGCCTGTCGGCCACCGGCGTCACCTGGCGAGACAACGAGACCGGGGAACAGCACCGTGAGGACGCCCGCGTGGTGGTCCTGTCCGGGGGCGCCGTGGAAAGCCCGCGGTTGTGGCTCAACAGCGGGCTGCCCAACCCCAACGACTGGGTCGGGCGCGGATTCACCGACCACTACCTCGACCTCGTGTGCGGTGTGTTCGACGACGAGGTCGGCAACTCCAAAGGCCCGCACTCCTCGGCGCGCTGCGACTTCCCGGGGTACGGCGCACTGCAGAACGTCGGCATCGGCCCGGCCATCCAGGCACTCGCCATGACGTTCAGCGACAGCGGTATCCGCGGTCAGTACACCAACGGGCGCGGGTCGACGGGCAGCTGGGACGGCCCCACCGGCAGGCTGGCCGCGAACGAACTCAAGGACACGCTGCTGCACGGCGTGGACCGGATCCTCAACGTCGTGACCCTCACCGACGACGATGTGATGCCCGACAACCGGATCACCCTGTCGGCGATGCCCGCCGATGAGAACGGTCCGGCGCCGAAGGTGCGGATGGACCAACGCGGCCGGTCGGCGCGCAGTGTGCGCAACCGGGAGTTCCTGGCCCGCAAGGCGGTGGACCTGCTGCGCGGGGCGGGGGCGAAGAAGGTGTACCGGATGGATCTGGCGCCGCTGATGATGCATGTCCACTCGACGATGCGCATGGGCGTCTCCGAGACTGACTCGGTGTTGGACGCGAACGCGGAGTCTCGGGCGGTGAAGCGGTTGTTTGTCGCGGACAACTCGGCGCTGCCGAACAGCATTGGGGGGCCGAATCCGACGCTGACCAGTCAGGCGTTGGCTACTCGGACGGCGGAGAAGATCTTCCAGGGTTACTTCGGTGGGGATCCTTGGGTGGCTTCTGGGGCGCCGGTGGTTTCGACGGATCAGCGGATTACTCGGCGGATGGGCGAGTTGGGGCTCTGACGCCGGCGGGTTTGGGTGCTGGGTGCCTGTTTGGGTGGTTCGCCTTGATTCGGGGACCCCGGAGAAGGACCTGCGCGGGTAAAGCGGGCAGGATAGGGAAACTGCCCCGCGCCGCGAAAGTTTAGGTCCTTCTCCCCCCGAATCAAGGCGAACCACCCAAACAGGCCGTTGTGTTGGGCCCGTTGCGTTTCGGGGTGGTTGGTGGCATGCAGGTCGCTTAGGCAGCCCGTTCTGTTTTGCCCCTTGCGATACCGCTGATCGGAGCGGCCTGTGCTCCTATTGAGGCTAAGCGACCTCGATGGTGACTCTGGGCGGTGCGGGGCGTCCCACCGGGCACGGGTCGGACTTGCAGGGGGCCGCGGGGCGGGGATCTTCGGTGTAGAGGCTGGTTTTGCCGGTTCCGGTGGCTTGGAAGACCAGTTTCCCGTCCTCGCGGGACTCGGCCAGTGTCAGCACAGCCGTGTCGGGGTGCTGGCCTACCTCGCGGGTGCGTTGCACGACCACAGTGTCGCCGACCTTCATTTTCACGGTGCCGGTCTTCCCGAGGTGCAGCACGATCTGTTCGCCTTGGGGCAGCTGGTATCCGTGAGTCTGCGGCTCAGCCGACGTCGTCGTGGGTTGGGTCGTGGTCCGGGCCGGGGTGGGCTCGCCGGGCTGGGTGGTGGCGCACGCGGTGAGCGTGAGCAGGCACAGCAGGGCGCCGGTCAGGCGGGTCCGAGGACGACCCATGGCCGCTTCCCCTCCTCCGTCAGCACCGCGGAGATCAGCACATCCCGCTCCCCCACCCGGAAAGGCACACCCTTGACCGCGTGGACGACCGTGGCGGGCTCTTCCCCATGCCAGCAGCGGAGTTCGACCTGATCGCCGTCGATGGCAGCGACGGCGTAGTTGACGCCGTCGGGGTCGGTGGCGACACCGCCCTGGGGGATCAGCAGGCCCTGGGGTGCGCCCACGTGCTTGGTGTAGTCGTCCATCACTTCCCCACCGTCATGTACGTCGTGTGCTCGCGCAGGTCGTTGAGCGGCATCGCGATGTGCTCACTGCCCCACGGGTTGCGCAGGTGCGCGGTCGGCGGGTTGGTGCTCCAGTCGACGCGGTCGAGGGAGTACACGTGGTTGTTGACCAGGTTGGTGCCGTTGGGGTCCTTGTAGGGCTGTTCCCCGAGGATGGTGACGGTGACCGGTTTGCCGTCGCGTTCCAGCTGGCGCAGTTGGTCGTCGGTGACGTTGGGGCTGTCGACCTTCTCGGGGCGCTCGCCGGTGAGCCGGGCCATGTCCTCCTCGGGGAACCCGCCGTTGAGGCCGGGGTAGCCGCGGTTCTCGTTCTGCCCGTGGCCGCTCTCGATGGACGGCTGCTGCGACAGTTCGGCGTTGGTCTGCGCGAGGGCCTTCTCGTAGAGCTGCACCCAGTTGGCCTGGTTGCCGTCATACGTCGACTGCCAGCCGGAGCCGTTGCGCTGCACCGGGGTGTCGGGGGTGACGACGACGGGCACCGGTGTGCCGTCGTTGCGGTACAGGGTCACCGTGTAGGTGCCGTTGGGGTTGAGCTGGATGTTGTCGGCGAGCTGCTGCCTGCCCTCCGGCGTGCTGGCCAGGGAGTACAGGGTGGCCTGCAGGTGGCAGTCGCCGAGGCCGCGCTGCTGCACGTCGTTGGGGTCGATGGTGTCGGCGGTGACCGGTTTGCCCGCGTCGGGCAGCGGCTGCCAGCTCAGGTTGGTGCCGTCGGGGCGCAGGTCGTCGCCGAGTTGCGGGATGTCGCCGTAGGGGTCCGGGTGCCAGTAGTCCTCGGGGAGCTGGTCGGCGAGCCCGTTGAGGGTGTCGAGGTCGACCTTGCCCGCGAGCTTGTTGTAGAACTCGCGCTGCGCGGCGGTGTCCTCGGGGCCGCCGCCGAAGGGCATCCAGTCGACGGCCATCGCGTTGTGCAGGTCGTCGGTGTCGAGGTGGTCGAGCAGGTAGTCGAGTTCGGCGGCGGTGAGGTCGTCGGCGGCCTGCAGCAGCAGCAACCGGCGGGCGAGGTCGCTGTCGGCGTTGTTGAACTTGTCGGCGAACTCGCGGGCGCGTTCGCTGTCGCCGGTCTTGTTCAGCGTCTCGTTCACTTCGCCGGAGAGGGCCTCGACGGCGGCGCGCTGGGTGGGGTCGGCGATCTTGGAGGCGTCCGGGCCGCGCGGCGGGCGAACGCCGAGAAGGGTTTCCTCCTGGGCTTTGAGGAGGTCGGTGAGCAGCTTCAACGCCTCTTCGCGCTGTCCGCGCACCCGGCCGAGCGCGCCCATGGCCTGCCCGCGCATCATGGCGACCTGGGTGACCTCGAAGAAGTCGAGGTCGTCGTTGTTGGGCCCGTTCATCTTGTCGACGGCGGCTTGGAACCGGTTGAGCTCGTCGGCGGTCTCGGTGGCCGGGTTCCGCAGTGCCTCAAGGGTTCCCGCCGCGCCCGTGGTGGCGTGGTGGCTGTCCTCGGCGATGGCCATGGTCTTGAGGACGGTGCCGCGCAGTTCGCTCAGGTAGGCGCGATACGCCTCGGCGGCGGGGCCTTCCCAGGGGACGCGTTCGAGTTGCTCGATGACGTTGGTGATGCCGTCGGCGCTGGCGGCGATCGCGCCGAACCCGTTCGCGGCCTGTTCGCCGCCCGCGGGGTCGGAGATCAGGACGAGGTCCCACGTCCAGGGGCCGGGGGTGGTCATGATCCGGTCCTCGCGGTGAGGCTGTGGGTGTTGGACTGCTCGGTCTTCTCCAGCAGGTCCGCGGACCGGCCGAGCGCGTCGATCACGTCGTTGGTGAGCGCGGACAGCTCGGCTATGGCTTCCTGCAGCCGCTCGGCCATCGTGTTCATCGTCGGCGTGGCGCCTTCGTGGCGGATCAGCGCGGACCCAGCTTTCACCTCGGCCTCGCCGGTCGTGGCGGGCGGCACGGCGGCCAACGCCTTGCGGGCATGGCCGGCGATCCGGCGCACCCCGTCGATGTCCATCTGGGCGACCACGCGCTACCCCCGGGTTGAAGACCTGTTTCGCTTTCCGACGCACGTCCGGGCCGTTTCGTTCCGGCCGCGCGCGGGCTGATCATAGGCAGCCGCGGCTACCCCAGCGCGGCGGACAGCTCCGCGGCGATTCCCTGCAGCGCGGGGACCACTTCGCCGTAGCGGGCCTCGCTGACCCGGGCGGCCGGGCCGGAGATGGAGATCGCGGTCATCGTCGGCGCGTTGGGAACGGCGACGGCGATGCAGCGCACCCCGAGTTCCTGTTCGCCGTCGTCGACGGCGTAGCCCTGCTCGCGCACCGCGGCGAGTTGTTCGATGAACGCGGCGGGCGTGGTGATCGTGTGCTCGGTGTGTGCGGGCATCCCCGTGCGGCGCAGCAGGTCGGTGACCTGACGCTCGGGCAGCTGGGCGAGCAGGACTTTGCCCACGGCGGTGGAGTGCGGCAGCACGCGCCTGCCGACCTCGGTGAACATCCGCATCGAGTGCTTCGACGGGATCTGCGCGACGTAGACGATCTCGTCGCCGTCGAGCATGGCCATGTTCGCGGTCTCGCCGATCTCGTCGACCAGCCGGGACAGGTGGGGCCGGGCCCAGACGCCGACCAGCTTGCCCGCGGTCTCGCCGAGCCGGATCAGCCGGGGCCCGAGCGCGTACTGCCGGGACTGCTCCTGGCGCACGTATCCGCGGTTGACCATGGTCCGCACCAGCCGGTAGATCGTCGGCATCGGCAGGCCCGAGAGCTTGGCCAGCTCGCTGAGCGGCACTTCGCGGCCCGCGTCCGCCATGTGTTCGAGCAGGTCAAAGGCACGTTCGAGCGACTGCACGCCGCCCGACGGCTTATCGGTGTCTGAGGATGCCACGGAAGCATCATTCCATGATGCGAAACTTCTGGCGATTTCGTATGGCGAAAGTTATTGTTCGAGATACGAAACGCCGACCCCGAAGGACTGACGTGACTGACATCCGGATCAACGGCGCCCCCGTGGAACGCGGCGACGAAATCCTGACCCCGGCGGCGCTTGAGTTCGTCGCCGAGCTGCAGCGGCGCTTCGGCGGCACCCGGGACGCGCTGGTGGCCGCGCGCGCCGCGCGCCGGTCCGAGGTCGCCCGCACCGGCAGGCTCGACTTCCTCGACACCACAAGGGACATCCGTGAGAGCGACTGGACCGTCGCGACGGCCCCCGCGGACCTGACCGACCGGCGGGTGGAGATCACCGGCCCGGCCGAGGCGAAGATGGCGATCAACGCGCTGAACTCCGGCGCCCGGGTCTGGCTCGCCGACCTGGAGGACGCGAGCACCCCGCACTGGGCCAATGTGGTCTCCGCCCAGGTCACCCTGGCCGACGCGGTGCGCGAGCAGCTGACGTACACCGCGCCGGACGGCACCGAGTACCGGCTGCGGGAGGACACCCGGCTCGCGACGATCGTGATGCGCCCGCGCGGCTGGCACCTGCCCGAGCGACACGTCGTGGTCGACGGGCGGCCGGCGGTGGCGGCGCTGGTCGACTTCGGTCTGTACTTCTTCCACAACGCGCGCGAGCTGATCGAGCGCGGCGGCGGCCCGTACTTCTACCTGCCGAAAATGGAGAGCCACCTCGAGGCCCGGCTGTGGAACGACGTCTTCAACCACGCCCAGGACGCGCTCGGCATCCCGCGCGGCAGCGTCCGCGCGACGGTGTTGATCGAGACGATCCCGGCGGCGTTCGAGATGGACGAGATCCTCTACGAGCTGCGCGAGCACGCCTCGGGCCTTAACGCGGGCCGTTGGGACTACCTGTTCAGCGTGATCAAGTACTTCCGGGACGTCGGCCCCGACTTCGTGCTGCCCGACCGCAACGGTGTCGGGATGGCGTCGCCGTTCATGCGCGCCTACACCGACCTGCTGGTCCGCACATGTCACCGGCGCGGCGCGTTCGCGATGGGCGGGATGTCGGCGTTCATCCCGTCGCGCCGCGACCCGGAGCTGACCCAGGTGGCGCTGGCCAAGGTCCGCGCGGACAAGGAACGTGAGGCCCACGGCGGGTTCGACGGGTCCTGGGTGGCCCACCCTGATCTGGTTCCGGTGTGCCGCGAGGTGTTCGACGGCGTCCTCGGCGAGCGGCCCAACCAGCTCGACCGCACCCGTGACGACGTGTCGGTGACCGCCGAACAGCTCCTGGACGTGGCGAGCACACCGGGCGAGCCCACGGCGGAAGGGTTGCGCGGCAACGTGGCCGTGGCGCTGCGCTACCTGGAGGCATGGTTGCGCGGCAGTGGCGCGGTGGCGATCTTCAACCTGATGGAGGACGCGGCGACCGCGGAGATCGCGCGTTCGCAGATCTGGCAGTGGTTGCGCAACGACGTCAAACTCGCCGACTCCGGCGAACTGGTGACCGCGGAGCTGGTGCGGCGGATCGAGGACGAGGAACTGGAGACTCTGCGCGAAGCCCTTGGGGCGGAACAGTTCGAGGCGGGTCGGTTCGGCGACGCGCGGGCCCTGTTCGAGCGGGTCGCGCTGTCCGACGACTTCGTCGACTTCCTGACCCTGCCCGCCTACGACCTGATCGACTGACCATGGACGAGCTGCTGAGCGAACTGGACACCCTGCTTGCCCCGGTCGACGCGGACCTGCTCCGGCGGTATCCCGGCGACAGCCACACCCGACAGCCGGTGCACACCGTGTACGTGCCCGCCGACCGGTTCCACGCCGACCTGTGCCCCGAGTGGGGCGCGGAGGCGACGCGGGCGCTGGCCGAGCACCCCCTCGATCTCGACGACGAGGTGCGCGCCCGCGTTGTCGACAAGCTGGATCGCGAGCCGATCGAGGACCTGCGCGTCGACTTCGAGGACGGCTACGGCAACCGCCCCGACTCCGAGGAGGACGCCGCGACCCGCGCGGCCGCGGAGGTGATGGCGCGGGGTCACCTGCCGCCGTTCGTCGGGATCCGGTTCAAGAGCCTGGAGGCCGCGACCCGGCGGCGCGGTGTGCGCACCCTCGACCTGTTCCTGGGCACCATGCTGGACGCCGGTCCCCTGCCCGAGGGCTTTGTGGTGACCCTGCCGAAGGTCACCGCGGTCGAGCAGGTCGCGGCCATGACCGTCGTGTGCGAACGGCTCGAAGTGGCCCATGGGCTGCCACCAGGGCGGTTGCGCTTCGAGATCCAGGTGGAGACACCGCAGGCGATCCTCGGGCCGGACGGCACGGCGGCGGTCGCCCGGATGATCGACGCGGCAGGCGGGCGCTGCACGGGCTTGCACTACGGCACCTACGACTACAGCGCGGCCCTGGGCATCTCCGCCGCCTACCAGAGCATGGAACACCCCGCGGCCGACCACGCCAAAGCGGTCATGCAGCTCGCCGCCGCGGGCACCGGGGTCCGACTCTCCGACGGGTCCACCAACGTCCTGCCGGTCGGCGAGAGCACCCCGGACGCGTGGCGGCTGCACGCCCGGCTGGTGCGCCGGTCGTTGGAGCGCGGCTTCTACCAAGGCTGGGACCTACATCCCGCGCAATTGGTGACCCGGTACGCCGCCACCTACGGCTTCTTCCGCGAGGGCCTTCCCGCCGCCGCCGAGCGGCTGCGGGACTACGTGGAACAGACCGGTGGCGGGGTGCTCGACGAGCCCGCCACCGCCCAGGCGCTCGCCGCGTTCGTCGTGCGCGGCCTGAACTGCGGCGCCACCGACGACACCGAGGTCGCCGAGCTCACCGGGCTCGACCGCGCGACCCTCGACAGCTTCGCCTGCCGCCGAGTCGGCTGATCCCAAGCATGCAGGGGCCTTGATTCTCGACGCCCTGACTCGTACTGTCGTTTTCACACAGCAAAACATTTATTCCACAATACGAAATCCCGGAGGTCGCAGTGGGTCACTCGCTCCGCTTCGAGGTGAACTGCTCGATCCTGTTCACCGACCTGCCCCTGTTGGAGCGACCGCGGGCGGCCAAGGACGCCGGCTTCGACGCCGTCGAGTTCTGGTGGCCGTTCGCCGAGGCCGTCCCCGCCGACCGCGAGGTCGACGCGTTCGTCGCCGCCCTGGAAGACGCCGACGTGCAGTTGGTCGGGCTGAACTTCTTCGCGGGCGACATGCCCGGCGGCGACCGGGGCCTGGTGTCCTGGGTCGGCCGCGAGCAGGAGTTCCGCGACAACGTCGCCCTGGTCACCGAGATCGGCGTCCGCACCGGCTGCCGGGCGTTCAACGCCCTGTACGGCAACCGGATCGCCGAGGTCGACCCCGCCGCCCAAGACGACTTGGGCGCGGAGAACCTGGCGCACGCCGCCGAGTCCGCCGCCCGCATCGGCGGCACGGTTCTCATCGAGGCGGTCAGCGGCCCGCAGCCCTACCCGCTGCGCACCGCGGCCGACGCCTTCGCGGTGATCGACCGGGTCGGCGCACCGAACGTGCGGTTCCTGGCCGACCTGTTCCACCTGTCTGTCAATGGAGATGACCTGGACAAGGTCATCGACGAGTACGCCGACCGCACCGCGCACGTCCAGATCGCCGACGCCCCCGGCAGGCACGAACCGGGCTCCGGCGACCTCGCCATCGACGCCGCCCTGGCGCGGCTGGAGCGGGCGGGCTACCGCGGGTGGGTCGGCCTGGAATACGTCCCGAGCACCACGACCGTCGAGAGCTTCGCGTGGCTGCCACGCGAGCGCCGGTCAAGCAAGTAGAGGAGAACGAACATGACCACGATCGGATTCATCGGACTCGGGATCATGGGTGGCCCGATGGCCGCCAACCTGGTGAAAGCCGGGTACGACGTCGTCGGGTGCAACCTGACCCAGCCGCCGGTCGACCGGCTCGTCGCCGCCGGTGGGCGCGCGGCGAGCGGCATCGCCGAGGCCACCCGCGACGCCGACATCGTGATCACGATGGTCCCCGACTCCCCCGACGTCGAGGACGCGGTCCTCGGTGACGACGGTGTGCTGGCCAACGCCAAGCCCGGGCTGCTGCTCATCGACTGCAGCTCGATCCGCCCGGCCACCAGCCGCGCGGTCGCCGAAGCCGCTGTCGCGCAAGGGGTCCGCGTGTTGGACGCCCCGGTCAGCGGCGGCGAGCAGGGCGCGATCGACGCCACCCTGTCGATCATGGTGGGTGGCGAGGCCTCCGACTTCGAGACCGCGAAGCCCATCCTCGACGCGGTCGGCAAGACCGTCGTCCACGTCGGACCGCACGGCGCCGGGCAGACGGTGAAGGCGGCCAACCAGCTCATCGTCGCCGGGACCATCGAACTCGTCGCCGAGGCGATCGTGTTCCTCGAGGCGCACGGCGTCGACATGGACGCCGCGATCAAGGTCCTCGCCGGCGGGCTCGCGGGCAACGCGATCCTCGACCGCAAGGCCGCGAACATGCTCAAGCGCGACTTCACCCCCGGTTTCCGCCTTTCCCTGCACCACAAGGATCTCGGCATCGTGCAGGCCGCGGCCCGCGACGCCGGTGTGGCGATCCCGCTGGGCGCGGTCGTCTCGCAGCTTGTCGCGTCGATGGTGGCGCGTGGTGATGGCTCCCTGGACCACTCCGGGTTGCTCAAGCTCGTCCAAGAACTGTCCGGCCGCTGAGTAGGGAAGACACATGCCACGCATGACCGCCGCGCGCGCCGCGGTCGAGATCCTCAAGCGCGAGGGCGTCACGCACGCCTTCGGGCTGCCCGGCGCCGCCATCAACCCGTTCTACGCCGCGCTGCGTGCCAGTGGCGGTATCGACCATGTCCTGGCCCGCCATGTCGAGGGCGCCTCGCACATGGCCGAGGGCTACACCCGGGCCAAGCCCGGCAACATCGGCGTCTGCGTCGGGACTTCAGGCCCCGCGGGGACCGACATGATCACCGGCCTGTACTCCGCGGCCGCCGACTCCATCCCGATCCTGTGCATCACCGGGCAGGCCCCGGTGGCCCGGCTGCACAAGGAGGACTTCCAAGCCGTCGACATCACCTCGATCGCCAAGCCGGTCACCAAGATGGCGATGACCGTGCTGGAGGCCGCGCAGGTGCCGGGCGCGTTCCAGCAGGCGTTCCACGTGATGCGTTCGGGTCGCCCCGGCCCGGTGCTGCTGGACCTGCCGATCGACGTGCAGCTCACCGAGATCGAGTTCGACCCCGACACCTACGAGCCGCTGCCGGTCTACAAGCCTGCCGCCACGCGCGCGCAAATCGAGAAGGCGCTCGACCTGCTCGCCGAGGCTCAGCGCCCGCTGATCGTCGCGGGCGGCGGGATCATCAACGCCGACGCCGCCGACCTGCTCGTCGAGTTCGCCGAGCTGACCGGTGTCCCCGTTGTGCCGACGCTCATGGGCTGGGGCGCGATCGCCGACGACCACCCGCTGATGGCCGGGATGGTCGGCCTGCAGACCGCGCACCGCTACGGCAACGCCACCATGCTCGAGTCGGATTTCGTGTTGGGCATCGGCAACCGGTGGGCCAACCGGCACACCGGTGGCCTCGACACCTATCGGCAGGGCCGCAAGTTCGTCCACGTCGACATCGAGCCCACCCAGATCGGGCGCGTGTTCGCCCCCGACTACGGGATCGCGTCCGACGCGAAGGCAGCGCTGGAGCTGTTCGTCGAGATCGCCCGCGAGCGCACCCTCCCGGACCGCAGCGAGTGGGCCGAGTCGTGCCAGGCGCGGAAGCGGACGCTGCAGCGGCGCACGGACTTCGACAACACCCCGATCAAGCCGCAACGGGTGTACCAGGAGATGAACCGCGCGTTCGGCCCCGACACCCGCTACGTCACCACGATCGGGCTCTCGCAGATCGCGGCGGCCCAGTTCCTGCACGTGTACCGGCCGCGGCACTGGATCAACTGCGGCCAGGCGGGCCCCCTGGGTTGGACGCTGCCGGCGGCGATCGGCGCTTCGGTCGCGGACCCGGACACCCCGGTGGTCGCCCTGTCGGGTGACTACGACTTCCAGTTCATGATCGAGGAGCTGGCGGTCGGCGCGCAGTTCGCCATCCCGTACATCCACGTGGTCGTGAACAACGCCTACCTGGGGCTGATCCGGCAGGCGCAGCGCGGGTTCGACATGGACTTCTGCGTGCAGCTGTCCTTCGAGAACATCAACTCCCCGGAGCTGGGCGCCTACGGCGTCGACCACCTCAAGGTCGCCGAGGGCCTGGGCTGCAAGGCGATCCGGGTGACCGACCCGGACGACCTGCTCTCGGCGTTCGAGAAGGCCAAGTCGATGATGGCCGAGTTCCGGGTGCCCGTGGTCGTGGAGGTCATCCTGGAGCGGGTCACGAACATCTCGATGGGCACGGAGATCGACAACGTGGTCGAGTTCGAGGAACTCGCCACCCGACCGGAGCACGCGCCGACCGCCGTCCTCACGCTCGATTGAGCGAGGATCAGGGTATGGACGTGCTGGTCGCACCGGACAAGTTCAAGGGCTCGCTGACCGCCCGCGAGGTCGCCGCGCACCTCGCCGCCGGGTTGCGCTCGGTGGTGCCCGGTCTCGCGGTGCGGGAGGTGCCCGTGGCCGACGGCGGCGAGGGCACCCTCGACGCGGTGGTCGCGGGCGGGTTCGAGCGGGTCGGAGTCCGGGCGAGTGGCCCGACGGGGGCGCCGGTCGACACCGGGTACGCCCTGCGCGACGGGGTCGCGGTGGTCGAGCTGGCCGACGTGTCCGGGCTCGCGCGGCTGCCCGGTGGCGTGCTGGAGCCGATGCGGGCGTCGTCGTACGGGACCGGGGAGGTGGTGCGCGCGGCGCTCGACGCGGGCGCGCGCACCGTCGTCCTCGGTCTCGGCGGGTCGGCGTGCACCGATGGTGGTGCGGGTCTGCTGCGGGCACTCGGTGCCCGCTTCCTCGACCGGCATGGCATCGAGGTCGACGCCTGGACCGAGGCGGAACGCCTCGACCTGAGCGGGCTGCACCCGGGGGCGCGCGCGACGGAGATCGTCGTCGCCTCCGATGTGGACAACCCGCTGCTCGGCCCGCACGGCGCGGCGGCGGTGTATGGGCCGCAGAAGGGCGCGGACGCCGCCCAGGTGCGGATGCTGGACTCCGCACTGGCCCGGTGGGCGGAGGTCGTGCGCCGGGAGACCGGTGTGGACGCCGCCGAGCAGCCTGGGTCGGGTGCCGCGGGTGGAGTCGGGTTCGCCTCGCTCGCCCTCGGCGCCACCCTGCGCCCGGGTATCGCCTACCTGCTCGACGTCCTCGGGTTCGGCAAACACCTGACCGAGGCCCGGCTCGTCGTCACCGGTGAGGGCTCGCTCGACGAGCAGACCCTGCGCGGCAAGGCACCCGCCGGGGTGGCCGCGGCGGCCCGAGCGGCCGGGGTCCCGGTGGTCGCCGTGGCCGGTCGGATCCAGTTGGCCCGTGCGGACTTGGCGGCGGCGGGGTTTGCTGGGGCGTATGCCTTGACGGATCTGGAACCCGACCCGGCCCGCTGTATGGCCGAGGCGGGTCCACTGCTCGAACGGCTCGCCGCCCAGCGGGTCGCCACCCACTTGGAGGTTTCTCCATGACCGACTTCGACCTGGTGTTGCGGGCGCGGCGGGTCATCACCGGGGCCGGTGAGCAGGCCCGCTGGGTGGGTGTCCGCAACGAGCGCATCGCCGCCATCGAACCCTTCGACACCCCGGTGCGGGCCGCACAGGTGATCGACCTGGCCGACGACGAGGTGCTGCTGCCCGGGCTGGTCGACACCCATGTGCATGTCAACGAACCCGGCCGCACCGAATGGGAGGGCTTCGCCAGCGCCACCCGGGCCGCCGCCGCGGGCGGGGTGACGACCATCGTCGACATGCCGCTCAACAGCGTGCCCCCCACGGTGGACGTCGACGCGCTGCGGGTGAAGCGCAAGGCCGCGCAGGGGCAGGTGTGGGTCGACACCGGCTTCTGGGGCGGCGCGGTCCCCGGCAACGTCTCGGCACTGCGACCGCTGCACGACGCCGGGGTGTTCGGGTTCAAATGCTTCCTGCTGCACTCCGGTGTCGACGAGTTCCCGCACCTCACCGCCGCCGAACTCGACGAGGCCATGCGCGCGGTGGCCGCGTTCGACGGCCTGCTGATCGTGCACGCCGAGGACGCCGACACCATCGACCATGCCCCACACGAGCCCGGTGCCGCCTACGCCGACTTCCTGCGGTCGCGGCCCCGGGTCGCCGAGGATGTGGCGATCGCGCAGGTCATCGAGCTGGCCAAGAGCACCGGGTGCCGGGCGCACATCCTGCACCTGTCCAGCGCCGACGCCCTGCCGATGATCGCCGCCGCGCGCGGCGAAGGTGTCCGGCTCACCGTGGAGACCTGCCCGCACTACCTGAGTTTCACGGCCGAGGAGATCGGCGACGGCGCCACCCAGTTCAAGTGCTGCCCACCGATCCGGGAAGCCGACAATCGCGAGCAGCTCTGGCAGGCTCTCGCGGAGGGCGTCATCGACTGCGTCGTGTCCGACCACTCCCCCTGCACCCCGGAGCTGAAACGCCTCGACCTGGGTGACTTCGCGGTCGCGTGGGGCGGGATCTCCTCGATCCAACTGGGCCTGCCCGCCGTCTGGTCCGGCGCCCGCGAACGCGGCCACACCCTGGCGAACGTCGTCGAGTGGATGGCGGAACGCCCCGCCACCGTGGCCGGGCTGGCCAACAAGGGCCGCGTCGCGGTGGGCGCCGACGCCGACTTCTGCGTGTTCGCCCCGGATGCGGAGTTCGTGGTCGACCCAGCGGCCCTGCACCACAAGAACCCCATCACCCCCTACGCGGGCCGCGCGCTGACCGGCGTCGTCCGCGAAACCTGGCTGCGCGGCACCCGCGTCGCCGAGCGGCCACACGGACAACTGATCTCCCGAGGAGAGTCATGAGCGACTTCACCGACCTGCCCGACCTGGCCGTCCGCACCCTGGGCGGCGGTGTGGTCGCCGCCAACGACGAACTCTTCGCCGAACGGGAAAACCTGATCCGCCCCACCGCGGCGGTCTACCAACCCCACACCTTCGGCCACAAGGGCCAAATCTACGACGGTTGGGAAACCCGCCGCAGGCGCGAACCCGGCCACGACTGGGCGATCGTGCGACTCGGCGTCCCCGGCGTTGTGCGTGGTGTCGTGGTCGACACGGCCTGGTTCGTCGGCAACTACCCAGAACACTGCACAGTCGAGGGCGCGGCGGTCACCGGCTACCCCAGCCCGGAGGAACTGGCCGACGCCGACTGGGTGGAACTGGTACCGAAGTCAGCCCTCAAGGGCGACACCCGCAACCTCTTCACGGTCGACTCGACCAAGCGCTTCACCCACGTACGACTCAACATCTTCCCCGACGGCGGTGTGGCCCGTCTGCGCGTACACGGCGAAGCCGTACCCGACCCAGCCCTCTTCGACGGTGTGCCGTTGGACTTGGCGGCGATGGAGAACGGCGGCGTGATCACGGGCTGCTCGAACATGTTCTTCGGCGGCCCCGCGAACCTGCTGCTCCCCGGCAAGGCCCGAACCATGGGCGAAGGCTGGGAAACAGCCCGCAGGCGCGACGACGGCAACGAGTGGGTAGAGGTGCGCCTGGCGGAAGAAGGCGTGGTGCGGCAGGTCGAGATCGACACAACCCACTTCGTCGGAAACGCACCAGGCTGGTTCCGCCTAAGCAGCGGGGACCTAGAGCTCATCCCACGAACGAGGTTGCAGCCAGACACCCGACACCTGTTCGTAGTCGAGGTCCCCACCCCAGTACGAAACATCCGGGTCGACACCTACCCAGACGGCGGCTTCGGCAGGCTACGCGTCTACGGCGCACTGACCCCAGAAGGCCAAGCCCGATTGACCCAGCGCTACACCGATTCCCAGCACTAACCACCGCACCAAGTAACGGGCCGAACCCAACGGCCTGTTTGGGTGGTTCGCCTTGATTTGGGGTGAAATGGGCCTAAACTTTCGCGGCGCGGGGCAGTTTCCCTATCCTGCCCGCTTTACCCGCGCAGGCCCATTTCCGGGGTCCCCAAATCAAGGCGAACCACCCAAACAGGCCCACCCGTCAAGCCAGCGGCGAGCCCCCAGGCACCCAAGCCAAAGGCTCAGTCCGAAGGCATCTCACGGTTGGAGAAGTAAGGGTTCTTGAACGGCAACTCCGACAGCCACTCCAACAACCCGCGATACACCTTCACGTAATACCCCTGCTCATAAGCCTCAGGCGTAACCCACCAACTCACGTCGACGTCGTGGTCGAGGTTGTCCGCAGTCAGCGGCGTACGCCCACCCATCGGATACAGGTAGCAACACCCGAGATACCGGTCCGAAGTGTCGTACAAGGCATACGTATACGAGCCACCGTCCCGGAACTCGGCTTCATGCCAGACCAGGTCGACGTAGTTGTACTCCTCGGTGACCGGCCCAGTCGGCCACGAACCGCCCCGCGTCTGCCGGATGAGGTCCAGGCTGGCGTTGATGCCGCGCACATCCTCGCTCAGGTCCGCGCGCGTGATCGCCTTGGCGACGACGTCCTCGTACGTCAGCCGCTGCGAGACCGCCTCCGGAGGCGCGTCGAGTTTCCGTTTGAACGTGCGGTAGTCCATCTCGCTCCTCGTCGTTGGGATTCCCACGCTAACGGGTGCGGGCCGCTCGGACCCCTCGACTGGTGAAGGTCCGCACTCTGCGAGAAGACCCGCCGATGTGGCGTCGTGATACTGCGGTCGACGTCGCTGAGGTGAGGGGACACCATGAGCATCGAAACCGAGCGGGCGGGACCGCGATTAGGCGGCCTGTCGGCGGCTGCCTGGGACGGGTTGGCCGGGCCGCATTTCTATTCGTCCGCGGACTGGTTGGGGTACTGCGCCGCGGAGTTCGGTGGGGAGAGCGCCGCCGCGGTGTCCTATCAGGACGGTGCGCCGGTGTGCGCGGTCCCCTACGCGTGGGCTGGGGACTCCCTGTTCGGGCGGTATCGCTGGCACAACATCCTGACCGCCGCGGGTCTGCCCGCGCCCGCACCGGAGGGGATTCTCGTCGGCCCGCGGGAGGGGTACCAGGCGCATTTCCTTGGGACGCCGGGTCCGGCCGCGCTGGGTGAGGTGGTGGACCAGGTGCGGGTGGCGGCCAGGGGGCAGTCGTGTGTGGCCATGTACGTCACGACCGAGGACGCGCTCGCCTTGCGCCGCGCGGGGGTGACGGCGACACCGGTCCTGCTCGACGCGGACGCGTGGGTCGAGGTGCCGGGGGGCGACCGCGCGAAGTGGGAGGCGTCGCTGTCGAGCAAGCGGCGCACGATGGTCCGCCGTGAGCAGCGCAAGTTCCGCGATAGCGGCTACCGGATCGAGCAGGTTCCGCTGACCGGGTGCTGGGAGCGCCTGGGTGCGGTGGCCAGCGCGACCCAGGCGAAGTACGGGCATGCCACCACACCCGAGGTCGAGCTGGCGGCGCTGCGCAGCCACGCGGTCCACATGGGCGACGCGGCGCAGGTGGCGCTGCTGTCCACACCGGAGGGCTCGGTGGTCGGCTTCTGCCTCTACTACGTGTGGCGGGGCACGGCGTTCCTGCGGTGGGTGGGTTTCGACTACGAACGGCTTGCGGGCTGCGAGTACTTCAGCGTCGTCTACTACGCCCAGATCGAGTGCGCCACCGAACTCGGCATCCAGTGGCTGCACGCGGGCGTGGGCGCGATGGAGGCCAAGGCGATGCGGGGCGCCCGGCTGCGGCCGCTCTGGCTGGTCGACCTCACCGAGGACAGCGTGCTCGCGGGCGCGGAGCCCGAGATCCGCGCGCACAACGCGGCCGCGTATGGCGAACTCAAAGCCGCCTCGGCGACGGCGAGCGCGGTCGACGACGACGCCTGGCGGCCTTTCCTTTAGTCCGCCGCATAGAGCAATGACGAAGAACCATGCCTGCTGTCTAAGAAGGACAATCCGATCATGTCTTCCGACGCGGTGACGCGCGCGTATCTCACGGCCGCCGGTGAACCTGGATCGCGCCTGGGCGCGGCGATCGAGCAGGTGCGGAGCGCGGCGTCACTCGCCGCGTGGGGCGGGCAGTTCCTCGACCGGCCACTGTTTGTGGGCGAGGCGGAACTGCGGGCTTTCGGCGCCGACCTGCATCAGCTGACCGGGTTGCTGCTGGACCTGCCGGGGCGGCTTTTCGACGGCGACCTCGAACGGTTCGCCGACGCCGCGGGTGTCGATGGGGAGCGCGGCGCGCTCATGCGCAGGCTGGGGGTGGCGCCGCCCGCGACCGGGCGCGCGGACGTCTACCACGACGGCGAGGCCTACCGGGTGTTGGAGTTGGGCATCGGCAGCGACCACGGGGGCTGGGACCGCAGCGGCGAGGTGCCCCGCGCGTTCCTGAAGGACGAGGCGTTCGCCGCGTTCGCCGCCGAGCACCGGCTCGGCTACACCCACAGCCCGACGGAGCTGGCGGCTACGCTGCGCGGTGTCGCCGGGGACGACGACCCGGTCGTCGCATTGGTGGAGGGGCCCGGCGCCTTGGGCGAGTGGATCGCCGCCTGGCAGCCGCTGCGCGACACCCTGCGCGACTGTGGGATCCGGTGCCACCTGGGCGAACTGGGCGACCTCTCCGTGCACGGCGACAAGCTGTTCTTCGGCGGTGACCGGGTCGACGTCGTCTACCGGTGCTTCGACACCGAGCAGGTGCTGGCCGACCCGGCGGCGCTCGACCTCGTCGAGCGGATCTGCAAACTGCATGAGGCGGGCGAGGTGGTGCTCTGGACGCCGCTGGAGTCGAACCTGTTCGTCGAGAAGGGATGCCTGGCGCTGTTGTCCGACCACGGCCGGTCCGGTGCTTTCTCCGCTGATGAGCGGACCCTGATCGACCGGGTGGTCCCGTGGACCCGCCTGCTCAGCGAGCCGTCTCTGCGGGCCGACCCCGACCTGCTCGACCGGTGCCGCGCCGAGCGCGAGCAGCTGATCCTCAAGCCCACCGACCAGTTCGGCGGACACGGCATCGTCGCCGGGTGGGAGACCCCCGAACGCGAGTGGCTCGACGCGCTGCACGCGGCGGCGTCGACGAGCGCGGTCATCCAGCGCCGGGTGATCCCCCGGACCGAACCGGCCATCGGGCCCGACGGGCAACCGGAGACCTGGCACGCCGTCTACGGGTTCTATTACACGCCAACGGGTTTCGCGGGCGTGCACGCCCGGGTGGCACCGGTGGACCGCAGCGCCGTCATCGGCCTGGCCACCAACCAGAGCGTCCGCTCGGCGGGCGTCTTCCACATCGAGGAGAACTGATGACGCAGACAGCGGCGGCGCCCGCCCGCACCAAGCTGCCCGGCGCCTTCCACTACCTGTGGGGAGCCAGCTTCATCGCCACGCTCGGCGACGGCGTGCTCCTGGCCGCGCTCCCGCTCATGGCCAAGTCGCTGAGCGCCGACCCGCAGCTCATCGCCGGGGTGGCCACCGCGGGCACCGCGCCCTGGCTGCTCGCGCTGGTCGTCGGGGTCGTCGTCGACCGGCACGACCGCAAGCGGCTGATGATGCTGGCGCAGCTGACGCAGTGCGCCCTGGTCGTGCTGATCGCGGTGATCGCCACCACCGGCCTGACCCAGCTGTGGATGCTGTTCGTCCTGGCGTTCGGCATCGGCTCGGCGGAGGTGCTGTTCACCGCGGCCAGTCAGGCGTTCGTGCCCTCGATCGTGGGCCGGGACAACCTCGAGACCGCCAACGGCAGGCTCATCACCACGCAGATGGTGTCCAAGCAGTTCCTCGGCCCGCCGCTGGGCGGGGCGCTGTTCGCCTTCGCCCTGCCCCTGCCGTTCTGGCTCAACACGATCACGTTCGCCGTCTCGGTGGTCCTCATCGCCCGTGTGCGCCGCACGGCCGCGCCCGCGGTGACCGCACCGCGGCGGTCGATGGCCGCGGAGATCGGCGAGGGCCTGCGCTGGCTGTTCCGCAACCGCCTGCCGCGGGTGCTCACCCTGGGCGCGGGCGCGGGGAACTTCTGCGAGTGGATGGCGCTGTCGGTGCTGGTGCTATTCGCCACCGAGGTCCTGCACCTGGGCGACCAGGGGTTCGGTCTGCTGCTGGGCGCCATGGCCATCGGCGGGGTCATCGGCGGCCTGGTCAGCGGCCGCGCCGTCACCCGCTTCGGCGCCCGCCAGGTCGCGATCGGCGCGCAGCTCGTCTGCCCGTTCGCCTGGTTGGCCATCGGCCTCGTCGGCCGGGACCCGGTCACGGTCGTGCTGCTGTTCACCGCGTTCTCCACCGCGGTGACCCTGTGGAGCGTCGTGTCGCTCTCGGCGCGGCAGCGGCTGATCCCCGACGCCCTGCTGGGCCGGGTCACCAGCGCCAGCCGGATGCTCACCTACGGCGCGATCCCCCTCGGCGCCCTGTGCGGCGGGTTCATCGCCAAGGAGTTCGGCCTCATCGCCCCGTGGATCGTCGGTGGTGTGCTGTCCCTGCTGGTCACCATCGTCTCGATGCCCGCGATGCTCCGCTGGGACAAGGAAGTTCCGGACTAGCGAATCCGCAAGGCCAGGAACAGGTCAACCCGGTCCTCCAAAGAGGACAGTGAGCGCCCGGTCAGTTCCTCCACCCGCTGCATCCGGTACCGCAACGTGTTGACGTGCACGTGCAGCAACTCGGCTGTCCGCTGCCAGGACCCGGAACACTCCAGGAAGGTCCGCAGCGTCGACACCAGCTCGGAGTTGTGCGACGAGTCGTAGCTCAGGACCGGGCCCAGCACCCGGTCCTGGAAGGTCTGGCGCACGTCGTCGGGCACCGACGCGATCAGCAGCATGTGCGAGTCGACCTCGTCGGCCGTCGCCACCGCCACCCTGCTGTGCCGCAGTTCGGCCAGTCCACGCACGTGCCGTGCCTCGTCGATCGCCCCGCGCAGCGCGGCCGAGCCCAGGGCGGGGCCGCTGATCCCGATGACCAGCCTGCGCCTGCCCATCGCCCGTTCCATGCGTTCGCCCGCCTGACGCACCAGGTCGGCGACCGCGTGGGCGTTCGCGGGCGCCCCCACGGGGATCAGCGCGATTGTCTCCGCGCCCACGCGCGCCACCATCAGCGACGGGAACACCGGCCCCAGCAGCTCGTCGAGCAACGCCCGCGGCACGTCCACCGGGCCGGTCACGCCCTCGGTCGACACCACCACCGCGACGAACGCCCCCTCCGGTTCCAGATCCGCCGCGCGCAGCCGGGCCGCCAGTTCCGCCGGGTCCCGCACCGCGGCGGTGACCAGGGGGATGATCTGGTCGCCGAACCGGTGCCGGGCCCGCGCCCCCTCTTCGGTCCGTGAGCGCTCCACCCCGGCCAGGCTGGCCAGTTCCAACACCGACTCACGCGCCTCCCGCGGCCACTGGTCATGTACGCCTTCGCAGGCCAGGAACCAGCCGACCAGGCCGCGCGCCCCGACCGGGAACACACTCATCCGCCGGTCACCGGCCAGCCGAACCACCGTCGGAACCTGTTGCGCGGTGAGAAACGTACGAACCAGTTTGTCCACATCGGACTCATCGAGGGTGGCCGCCGCGGCGACCTGCCGCCCGGAGGTGGACAGCAGCGCGCACGGGATCTCGTTGTCCTGCGACCACACCCGCACCAGTCCGCCCAGCCCGGCGCCCTCGGCGATCGCGTTGACCAGCCGCCGCCGCTTGCTCAGCACCCCCGCGATCCCGCTGCCGCTCTCCTCGGCCAGCCTGCGGCTGACGTCCTCGGTGACGGTCGCGAACGAGATGGCGATGGGCACCTCGATCAGCGTCACCCCGTGCCTGCGGCACGCCTCGATGAGGTCCGCCGGGATCTCGCCGTACACGGCGTCACCGGCGGCGACCGCGGCCACGTCGGCCGCGGCGACGGCGGCGGCGAAGGTCTCCGAGTCCTCGGGTGAGCGCCGCCAGATCAGGCCGGTGAGCACCAGTTCGCCGCCGCTGAGGTACCTCCCGGGGTCGAGCAGGTCGGTCGTGTAGACCCAGCGGATGGGCCGGTCCAGCGACTCCTCCCCCGCCAGCACGGTGAGCCCCAGCTCGGGCTTGTCGACCAGATCGCGGACCCGCATCCACCGATCGTAGTTGGAGGATCCTCCAAATGGGGCGCTCCACATCGGACTTGTTTCGTGGTCGCCGCCCCTAGGCCCCTCCCCCCTCGAACTGGTGTGCTTCTGCTCACAGCGACACGAGATCGAGGGGACCACCGCGATGACCGCTATACCCGGCCTGACCTGGCTCAACGGCCTGGCACCGGAGGACGCCGAACGGGAGTTGCGCACGTGCTGCGCCTCCCGCGCGTGGGCGGGGAAGGTGGCGGCTGGGAGGCCGTTCACCGACCTGTCCGCGGCGGCGTACGCGGCGGACACCGCGCTCGACGATCTGGGCTGGGCCGACGTCGAGGAGGCGCTCGCCGCGCACCCCCGCATCGGCGACCGTGCCAGTGGCACTGACCGGGAGGCCGCCTGGTCTCGGGGCGAGCAGTCGGCCGCGAGCCAGGCGGCCAGTCAGACCCTGCGGGACGTGGCCGAGGGCAACCGGGCCTACGAGGAGCGCTTCGGGCATGTGTTCCTGATCTGCGCGACCGGGCTGGCCGCCGACGAGATCCTGGCGAACCTGCGGTCCCGGCTGGGCAACGACCCGGCCACCGAGCGCGGTGTCGTGCACGCCGAGCTCCGCAAGATCACCCATCTGCGGCTGCGCAAGCTGGTGACAATCCCGTGAGTCTCTCCACGCACGTCCTGGACAGCACGCGGGGGCTGCCTGCCGCGGCGATGTCGGTGCGCCTGGAGTCCCCGGGCGGCATCACCACCGCGCTGACCGACGCTGACGGGCGGGTCCGTGACTTCGGTCCGCTGACGGCCGGGACGCACCGCCTGGTGTTCGACACCGGCGCCTACTTCACCGGCCTCGGCGTGCCCGCGTTCTACCCCGAGGTCGTCATCACCTACGGCATCGACGACCCCGAGCAGCACTACCACGTTCCGCTGCTGCTCTCCCCATTCGCCTACTCGACCTACCGAGGGAGCTGACCCCATGGCCATCATCTTGGGCCCCAACCAGTACGGCAAGGCCGAGACCCGCGTGGTGCACGTGACCCGCAACGGCTCCGTGCACGAGATCAAGGATCTCAACGTCAGCGTCGCCCTCGGCGGCGACATGACCGACACGCACATCACCGGCGACAACTCCAAGGTCCTGCCGACCGACACGCAGAAGAACACGGTGTTCGCCTTCGCCAAGGAGCACGGTGTCGGCGAGATCGAGGAGTTCGGCCTGCGGCTGGCGAAGCATTTCGTCGACTCGCAGCCCACGATCCACTCCGCCCGGGTGCAGATCGAGGAGTTCGCCTGGGAGCGGTTGTCGGTAGGCGGCGCGCCCGCCCCGCACTCGTTCCAGCGCTCCGGCGTGGAGACCCGCACCGCCACCGTCACCTATGACGGCACGAAAGCGTGGGTGGTCTCCGGGCTCAAGGACCTGGTGGTGCTGAACTCGACAGCCTCGGAGTTCTGGGGATATATCCGCGATCCGTACACCACGCTGCGCGAGACCGCCGACCGTGTGCTGGCCACGGCG
The DNA here is from genome assembly GCF_004362515.1 of Actinokineospora alba. NCBI lineage: Bacteria > Bacillati > Actinomycetota > Actinomycetes > Pseudonocardiales > Pseudonocardiaceae > Actinokineospora > Actinokineospora alba. The sequence continues at coordinate 5,777,091 of NZ_SNXU01000001.1, forward strand.
GTCACCGCGCGCTGGCGGCACGCCTCGGAGGACACCGACTGGGGCAAGTCCTACGCCGAGTCCCGGCAGCACCTGGTGGAGGCGTTCGCCGAGACGCACAGCCTCTCGCTGCAGCAGACCCTCTACGCGATGGGTCAGCGCGTGCTGGAGAACCGCCCGGAGGTCGCCGAGGTGCGGCTGACGCTGCCGAACAAGCACCACTTCGTCGTGGACCTCTCGGCGTTCGACCTGGACAACGACAACGAGGTGTTCTTCGCCGCCGACCGCCCCTACGGGCTGATCGAGGGCACCGTGCTCCGCGACGACTCGCCGGAGCCGGGACTGGCCTGGAGCGAATGATGGAGTTCTTCAAACCCGCCACCTGGTCCGAGGCGCTGGCCATCAAGGCCGAGCACCCGGACGCCACCCCGATCGCGGGTGGCACCGACATCATGGTCGAACTGAACTTCGACGTCCGCCGCCCGGGCGCGCTGCTGGATCTGACCGAGATCGCCGAGTTGCGGGAGTGGTCCGCGGTGGGCGACGGGTTCCGGGTCGGCTCCGGGGTCAGCTACGCGCGGATCATCGAGGAGCTGGGCGCGTCGCTGCCCGGCCTGGCGATGGCGGCCCGCACCGTGGGTTCGCCGCAGATCCGCAACCGGGGAACCGTCGGCGGCAACCTCGGGGCGGCCTCACCGGCCGGGGACTCGCACCCGCCGCTGCTGGCCGCGGCCGCCGAGATCGAGGTCGCCTCGGTGCGCGGCACCCGCCGCATCCCGGCCGCGGAGTTCTACAAGGGCGTCAAGCGCAACGCGATGGAACCGGACGAGCTGATCGCCGCGTTCCACATCGCCGCCGCCGACGGCCCGCAGCAGTTCGCGAAGATCGGCACCCGCAACGCCATGGTGATCGCGGTCTGCTCGTTCGGGCTCGCGCTGCACCCGTCGACCCGCACGGTCGGGACCGGCGTTGGCTCCGCGGCGCCCACCCCGCGTCGGGCGTTGGACGCGGAGACGTTCATCGCCGCCGAACTGGAGTGGGATTCGCCGGGTCCGCTGCGTGACAGCGTGCTCGTCCGCTTCGGCGAACTGGTGGCCCAAGCCGCGTCACCGATCGACGACGTCCGCGGCACCGCGGACTACCGCCGCCATGCCCTGTCCGTCATGGCCCGCCGCACGCTCGGCTGGGCCTGGGACTCCTACCGGAGGAACTGATGCGACTTCGCTGCAAAGTCAACGGCGAGGCCCTCGAGGCCGACGACGTGTGGCCCGGGGAGTCCCTGCTGTACGTGCTGCGGGAGCGGCTGGGCCTGCCCGGTTCGAAGAACGCCTGCGAGCAGGGCGAATGCGGGTCCTGCACGGTGTACCTCGACGGGGTGCCGGTGTGTTCGTGCCTGGTCGCCGCGGGTCAGGTCGAGGGCCACGAGGTGACCACTGTGGAGGGTCTGGCCGACGGTGACCGGCTCGACCCGGTGCAGCAGGCGTTCGTGGAGAAGGGCGCGGTGCAGTGCGGGTTCTGCACGCCCGGCCTGATCGTGGCCACGCACGACTTGCTGGAGCGCCGGTGTCAGCCGAGCGACCCGGAGATCCGGGAGGCGTTGGCCGGGAACCTGTGCCGCTGCACCGGGTACGAGAAGATCCTGGACGCGGTGCGGCTGGCCGCTGACCGCAAGGCCGCCTCATGACCACTTTGGTGATCGAGGACTGCGCGGTGGCGACCGTCGACGCGGCGGGCACCGAGCACGAGTCCGGGCATGTCGTGGTCGAGGGCGACCGCATCACCGCGGTCGGCCCCGGTTCCGCGCCGCCCGTGCGGGGCGGGGACGTGCGGCGGATCGACGGCAGCGGCTGCGTCATCACACCCGGTCTGATCAACACCCACCACCACCTCTACCAGTGGGCGACCCGCGGCTTGGCGCAGGACGCGACCCTGTTCGGGTGGCTCAGCGAGCTGTACCCGGTGTGGTCGCGCATCGACACCGGTGTCCTGGCCGGGGCGGCCGAGGCCGCCCTTGGGTGGCTCGCGAAGTCCGGGTGCACCACCACGACCGACCACCACTACGTGTTCCCGCGCGCGGGCGGCGACCTGTTCGCCGAGGAGATCGCCGCCGCGGCCCGCATCGGTGTCCGGTTCCACCCGGCCCGCGGGTCCATGGACCTGGGCAAGTCGCAGGGTGGGCTGCCGCCGGACACTGTCGTCGAGGACCGCGACGAGGCGCTGGTCGCCACGGAGGCGGCGATCGACCGCTGGCACGACGCCTCCCCCGGCGCGATGGTCCGGGTCGCGGTCGCGCCATGCTCCCCGTTCTCGGTGACCTCGGAGCTGATGCGCGATGCCGCGGAGTTGGCCCGTCGCAAGGGAGTCCGCCTGCACACCCACCTCGCCGAGACCCTCGACGAGGAGGAGTTCTGCCTGCAGCGCTTCGGGTGCACCCCCACCGAGTACCTCGACCGGCTCGGCTGGCTGGGCGAGGACGTGTGGCTCGCGCACTGCGTGCACCTGTCCGACGTGGCGATCAAGCGGTTCGGCGAGACCGGCACCGGGGTGGCGCACTGCCCCACCTCCAACGCCCGCCTCGGCGCCGGGATCGCCCCCGTGCGCGCCCTGCTGGACGCCGGTGTCCCGGTCGGCCTCGGCGTCGACGGCGCCGCGTCCAACGAGCAGAGTTCATTGATCGACGACGTCCGCGAAGCGCTTCTGGTGGCCCGCCTGCGCGGCGGTCCCGCGGCGCTGACCGCGCGGGAAGCGCTGCGCCTGGGCACCATCGGCGGCGCCGCCTGCCTGGGCCGGGCCGACGAACTCGGGTCGATCGAACCCGGCAAACTCGCCGACCTCGCCCTGTGGCGGATCGACGGCCTCGGCCACGCAGGCATCGAGGACCCCGTCGCCGCCGTCGTCCTGGGCCCACGCCCACCGCTGGACCTGCTCCTCGTCGGCGGCAAGCCCGTCGTCGAGGACGACCACCTCCGCATGGCCGACGAGCGACGACTCGCCGCCGCCGCCCGCGCCGCCCACCGCACGCTTCTGTCGAGGTGACCACAATGAGTCGACCCACTTCCGCCCCGGACCGCATCACCACGCCCATCAGCGGCGGCGTGGGGGCCAGCCCGCTGCGCCCCGACGGCACGCTGAAGGTCAAGGGCGAGTTCGCCTACTCCTCCGACATGTGGATGGACGACATGCTGTGGGGCGCCACGCTGCGCTCCCCGCACCCGTACGCCCGCATCAACTCCGTCGACCTGACCGAGGCGCTCAAAGTGCCCGGCGTGTACGCGGTGCTCACCCACGACGACGTGCCCGGGCAGCTGCTGTTCGGTCTCGAGCACACCGACCAGCCCGTCCTCGCCGTCGACATCGTGCGTTACCAAGGGGAAGCGGTCGCGGTCGTCGCCGCCGACCACCCGGAGACCGCGCGCCGCGCGATCGCGAAGATCGTCGTCGACTACGAGGTCCTCGAACCGCTCACCGACATGGAGCAGGCGGTGTCCGACACCGAGGCGCCGCACCTGCACCCGGGCGGGAATGTGGTGCGACACCTCCCGATCCGCCGCGGCAACCAGGAAGTGACCGCGCCGGTGGTGATCCGCGGCGAGTACGAGGTCGGCATGCAGGACCAGGCGTTCCTCGGCCCCGAGTCCGGGCTCGCCGTCCCCGCCGAGGACGGCGGGATCGACCTCTACATCGCCACCCAGTGGCTGCACGTCGACCAGAAGCAGGTCGCCGCGTGCCTGGGGCTGCCGCCGGAGAAGGTCCGGCTGACCCTGGCCGGGGTCGGCGGCGCGTTCGGCGCGCGGGAGGACCTGTCGATGCAGGTGCACGCGTCGATGCTGGCGCTGCGGACCGGTCGCCCGGTGAAGATGGTCTACTCCCGTGAGGAGTCGTTCTTCGGCCATGTGCACCGCCACCCGGCGAAGCTGTACTACGAGCACGGCGCCACCCGCGACGGGAAACTCGTCTACGTCAAAGCGCGGATGTTCCTCGACGGCGGCGCGTACGCGTCGAGCACCGGCGCGGTCGTCGCGAACGCGGCGACCCTGGGGGTCGGCCCGTACGACGTGCCGAACGTGTCGATCGACTGCTGGGGCACCTACACCAACAACCCGCCGTGCGGTGCGATGCGCGGGTTCGGCGCGGTGCAGGCCGCGTTCGCCTACGAGTCCCAGATGGACAGACTGGCCGCCGAACTCGGGCTCGACCCGGTCGACGTGCGGGTGCTCAACGCCATGTCCGAGGGTTCGGTGATGCCGACCGGGCAGGTCATCGACAGCCCCGCCCCCGTCGAGGAGCTGCTGCGCCGCGTCCAGGCCATGCCGCTGCCCGCCGACGCCCCCACCGACAGCTACGACCTGCGGCAACTGCCCGGCGGGGTGTCCAACACGACCCACGGCGAAGGTGTCGTGCGTGGTGTCGGGTACGGCATCGGCATCAAGAACGTGTGCTTTTCCGAGGGGTTCGACGACTTCTCCACCGCCCGGGTGCGGCTGGAGATCATCGCCGGGGAACCCACCGCCATGGTCCACACCGCGGCCGCCGAGGTCGGCCAGGGCCTGGTCACCGTGCAGGCGCAGATCGCCCGCACGGAGCTGGGCGTCGAGCGGGTCACCATCCACCCCGCGGACACCCAGGTCGGCAGCGGCGGCTCCACCTCCGCGTCACGGCAGACCTATGTGACCGGCGGCGCGGTGAAGGCCGCCTGCGAGAAGGTCCGCGGCATGGTCCTCGACCTGGCCCGCGAGAGGCTCGATGTCGACGGTGAGCTGCGCATGGAGGGCGGCAAGATCGTCTCCGACCAGCTGGGGGTGCTCGCAGATGTTGCCGATGTGCTCGGCGACGACGCGATCGACGAGACCGTCGAGTGGCGCCACCGCCCCACCGAGGCCCTCGACCCCACCACCGGCCAGGGCTTCGCGCACGTCCAGTACGCCTTCGCCGTGCACCGCGCCGTGGTCGACGTCGACATCGACCTGGGTCTGGTGCGCGTGGTCGCCCTGGACTGCGTGCAGGACGTCGGCAAGGCCATCAACCCCGACGCCGTGGTCGGGCAGATCCACGGCGGCTCCGCCCAGGGCCTCGGCCTCGCGGTCATGGAGGAAATCCAGGTCAAGGGCGGCAAGATCCGCAACCCGTCCTTCACCGACTACCTGATCCCCACCATCCTCGACATGCCCCCCATGAAGGTGGACGTGCTCGAACTGGCCGACCCGCATGCGCCCTACGGCCTGCGCGGTGTCGGTGAACCGCCGACGATCTCGTCCACCCCCGCGATCGCCGCCGCCATCCGCGCCGCGACCGGACTCGCCATCCCGCGTGTTCCGGTCCGACCGGAAGACATCACCGGTACTGCATAAGACATGCCCTGCGCCCCCTAGAGGAGTTGGCCGCAATGTCCGCCAAGACCCGTGGAACACCAGCACATCTGCACCCCGTGGACGAGGTACTGCCCGCGGGCAAGCTCGCCCTGTACGGCTTCCAGCACGTCCTCGCCTTCTACGCGGGCGCCGTCATCGTCCCGATCTTGCTCGCCAGCGCGATCGGGCTGTCCGACACCGAACTGATCCACCTCATCAACGCCGACCTGTTCACCTGCGGCATCGCGTCGATCATCCAGTCCATCGGGTTCTGGAAGGTCGGGGTGCGGCTGCCGCTGCTGCAGGGCGTCACCTTCACCGCCGTGTCCCCGATGATCGCGATCGGCATGGCGGCCGGTGGCGGCACCGAGGGTCTGGTCACGATCTACGGGTCGGTGATCGTCGCGGGCCTGTTCACCTTCTTCATCGCACCGTTCTTCAGCAAGCTCGTCCGGTTCTTCCCACCGGTCGTCACCGGCACCGTCATCTCGGTCATCGGCATCGCGCTGCTGCCCGTGGCCGCCAACGACGCCGCGGGCGGCAACATCAACTCACCGGACTACGCGAGCCTGACGAACCTCGCCTACGCCGGTGGCACCCTGGCCATCATCCTGGTGATCTACCGGCTCTCCCGCGGGTTCTTCAGCACCGTGGCCGTCCTCATCGGACTGGTCTGCGGCACGCTTCTCGCCACCATCCTCGGCCACGCGCACTTCGACGCCGTCGCCAGCTCCGACTGGTTCGGCGTGACCACCCCGTTCCACTTCGGGTGGCCCAAGTTCAGCGTCACCGCGATCATCTCCATGATCGTCGTCATGCTGATCACCGCGGTGGAGACCACCGGCGACGTGTTCGCCACCGGGGAGATCGTCAAGAAGCGCATCACCCGCGACGACATCTCCCGCGCCCTGCGCGCCGACGGCCTGGCCACCACCCTCGGCGGTGTCCTGAACTCCTTCCCGTACACCTGTTTCGCCGAGAACGTCGGCCTGGTCCGGCTGACCCGGATCAAGAGCCGCTACGTCATCGCCGCGGCCGGGGGGTTCATGATCCTGATCGGCCTGATCCCCAAGGCGGGCGCGATCGTCGCGGGCATCCCGCACCCGGTGCTCGGCGGCGCGGGCCTGGCCATGTTCGGCACGGTCGCCGTCGTCGGCTTCCAAACCCTGGGCCGGGTCAACTTCCACGACCAGCGCAACGTCATGGTCGTCGCCGTCAGCGTCGGGCTCGCCCTGATCCCGGTCGGGGTGCCGAAGTTCTTCAGCAACGTGCCCGACAGCCTGCAGATCATCGTGGGCAGCGGCATCACCCTCGGCAGCCTCTCGGCGATCTTCCTCAACCTGCTGTTCAACGTGTGGGGCGGCAAGAAGACCCGCGGCGACTCCGTGCCCGCGACGCCCGACCCGGAGAAGGTCACCCTCGACGAGGTCAACCACATGTCGCGCGAGGAGTTCACCCGCCGGTTCTCGGTGCTGTTCCAGAACGGCCCGTGGATCGCCGAGGAAGCCTGGTCCGCCCGCCCGTTCGACGGTGTCTACGCCATGCGCCACGCCTTCCACACCGCCCTGTTCAACGCCCCGGACCACGTCGCGCTGGAACTGATCAAGTCCTACCCGGACCTGGCGGGCAAAGCCCTCGTCGAACGGGTACTGGGCCCGGAGTCGCTGCGCGATCAGTGCGCGGCGGGCCTGGACCGGCTCACCTTCGAGGAGTACGACCGGTTCCACGACCTCACCGACGCCTACCACGAGAAGTTCGGCTTCCCGCTGGTCATCTGCGTCCGCGAGAACACCAAGGAGACGATCCTGCCCGTCGCCGAGGCGCGGCTGCAGAACTCGCTCGGCCAGGAACGCGCCACCGCCCTGGTGGAAATCGCCAAGATCGCCAACCTGCGGCTGCGGGACCTCGTCGAGGAACCCGAGCACGCCGATTCGCTCGCCATCTCAGAGAAGTAGGGAAACGTCATGTCCTCCGACCTCAAGCCCTGGCTCGACCGGGCGGTCGCCCTCGCCACCGAGAACGTCGCCGACGGCGGCGGCCCGTTCGGCGCGGTGATCGTCCGCGACGGCAGCGAACTGATCTCCGTCGGCGTCAACCGGGTCACCCGCGACTTCGACCCCACCGCCCACGCCGAAGTAGTGGCCATCCGCGAGGCGTGCCGCAAACTGTCGAGCTTCACCCTCGACGGCTGCGTCCTGGTGACCTCGTGCGAACCGTGCCCGCTGTGCCTGGCCGCGGCCCTGTGGTCCCGCGTCGACCAGGTCGTCTACGCCGCCGACCGCTACGACGCCGCCGCGGCCGGTTTCGACGACCTGGCGTTCTACAAGCTGTTCGAATCCCCCAGGGACACCTGGACCGTGCCGGTCGCCCACCTGTCGGTAGACCAGCACAACGCCCCCTTCGACGCCTGGTCCGCGAACACGGCGCGAGTGGAGTACTGACATGCGCGACGTCCTCGACCACCTCCGCCCCTGGTACCGCGACGGTGAACGGTTCGCGGTGGCCACGGTGATCGACACGTTCCGGTCCGCCCCCCGCCTACCCGGGGCCGCCATGGCGGTCTCGGCGGCCGGGGAAGCGGTCGGCAGCGTGTCCGGCGGCTGCGTCGAGGGCGCCGTGTACGAACTGGCCAGGGAAGTCATCGAAACCGGCCGGCCCGCCGTGGCCCGCTACGGCGTCGCCGACGACGACGCGTTCGCCGTGGGCCTGACCTGCGGCGGGATCATCGACATCCTGGTCCAGCCGGTCGACGCCGCCACTTTCACCGAATTCGACGAGGTGGCGGCGTCGATCGACACCAACCCGGTGGCGATAGCGACCGTGGTCAGCCCAGGCACGACCTTGGGCGAACGGATCATCGTGTGGCCGGACCGAGTCTCCGGCGGCCTGGGCGACGCGACACTGGACGCGGCGGTCATCGAGGACGCCGTGGCGATGCTGGAACAGGGCACTACAGCGGTCCGCCACTACGGGCCACGCGGCGAGCGGATGCGGGATGAGATCGCTGTGTTCGTGCAGTCGTTCGCCCCACCGGCCCGAATGGTCGTCTTCGGCGCCATCGACTTCGCGGCAGCAGTGGCCCGGATCGGCAAGTTCCTCGGTTACCACGTGACGGTGTGCGACGCACGGCCTGTGTTCGCCACCCGAAAGCGGTTTCCAGATGCTGATGAGGTCGTGGTCGATTGGCCGCATAGGTACCTCGCCGCAGCGATCGACCAAAACCTGATCGACGGCCGCACCGCGCTATGCGTGCTGACCCATGACCCGAAGTTCGACGTGCCACTGCTGGAACTCGCGCTGCGCACCGAAGCGGGATTCATCGGAGCGATGGGATCACGGCGAACCCACGATGACCGGCTGGCGCAATTGAGGGAATTGGGCCTGACCAAGGCCGAACTGAGTCGGCTGGCATCGCCCATCGGCCTCGACCTCGGCGCACGCACCCCAGAAGAGACGGCGGTATCGATCGCGGCAGAGATCATCGCCGCCCGCTGGGGAGCCACCGGAAGACCCTTGTCGAACACCACCGGCCGCATCCACGGCGAGTCAGTAGATCACCTGCAAAGCGTGCAACCTGAGTAATAAAGCCCCGCGAAGCGCAAGGGGCAGAACCGAACGGCCTGTTTGGGTGGTTCGCCTTGATTTGGGGCAAATGGGGCTAAACTCGCGGTGCGGGTGGGCTTTCCCTTGCCCCGCCTTTTGACCCGCACAGCCCCATTTGGAGGGGCCCCAAATCAAGGCGAACCACCCAAACAGGCACCCAAAGATCAATCGGTGCTGGCCACCAACGGCTCAAGCAGAATCTCAGGATTAAGCCGCCGCATCACACCCATAGCAGTAGCGTCGATGAACAACGCCAAATCCACCCCATCAGTCCGAGTCAAGACCTCACTACGAGTCCCACCATCCACAATGGACCGCTGCTTAGGATCAGCCAGACGACGCACCACCGAGTAAGGCAGCGGCTCAAGACGAACAGGCGATTTGAACTCAGCATCCATCCGATGCGTAGCAACCTCAAACTGCATAGGCCCCACAGCAGCGAACACCGGCGCCCCATCACCCCGCCGCAGAGACCGAAGAATCTGAATCACACCCTCAGACTCCAACTGATCCACACCCTTGCGGAACTGCTTCGCCCGACTCAGATCAGCAGGCCGCGCCACAGCGAAGTGCGCAGGCGCGAAACTAGGCAGCCCCGGATACCGCACGGCAGGCTTGTCGGCGTAAAGAGTGTCGCCAACCCTCAGCGAAGTAGCGTTGACGAGCCCGATCACATCACCAGGAAACGCACTGTCCAAAGTGGTGCGCTCACGCCCGAACACCTGCTGCACATACTTCGTCGCGAACGGCTTCCCGGTAGTCGAGTTCGTGACGACCATCCCCCGCTCGAACATCCCCGAACACACCCGAGCGAACGCCACCTGATCCCGGTGCGACGGGTCCATCCCCGTCTGCACCTTGAACACGAACGCCGAGAACGGCGACTCCAGCGGCCGCGGCCGGTCCTTCACATCCAGCCGAGGCGCCGGCCGAGGCGCCAGCTCAACGAGCAAGTCCAGCAGATGCCGCACCCCGAAGTTCAACACCGCCGACCCGAACAGCACCGGCGTCGCCGAGGCCTCAAGGAACCGGTCGAGGTCGAACTCCCCACCGGTCTCGGCCAGCAGGTCGGCCTCCTCAACAGCCCGACTCCACTCCGCACCCTCGGCCTCCGCCGCAGCGGAAGGATCGAGCCGCTCCTCCCCCGCCGCGGTCGCCCCACCCGCGGTGCGGGAGTAACGGATGAAGTTGCCGTCGCGGCGGTCCACCACACCACGGAAGTGACCCGCGTCGCCGACAGGCCAGGTCAGGGGCATCGGCTGCAGACCGATCCGCTCCACCAGCTCGTCACACAGACGCAGCGCGTCCATGCCCGGCCGGTCCCACTTGTTGATGAACGTGATGACCGGAATCCCCCGGTGCCGACACACGTCGAACAGCTTCAGCGTCTGCGGCTCCAGCCCCTTCGCGGCGTCGAGCAGCATGACCGCGCAGTCCACGGCGGACAGAACCCGGTAGGTGTCCTCGGAGAAGTCCGCGTGACCGGGGGTGTCGAGCAGGTTGATGACCGAGTCGCCGTAGGAGAACTGCAGGGCCGCCGACGTGATGGAGATCCCGCGGGAGCGTTCCATCTCCATCCAGTCCGACACGACGCCGCGCCGCCCGGCCTTGCCGTGGACCGCGCCCGCCTCCGAGATGACCTTGGCGTGCAGCGCCAGGGCCTCGGTGAGCGTCGACTTGCCCGCGTCGGGGTGGCTGATCACCGCGAACGTGCGGCGGCGGCCCGCTTCCCACACCACATCCGAGGTCGAGGCGGTCACCGGACTGGCGGCGGTCATGCGAGTTCCCCACGTTCTGGTCGGATTCGGAGTCAATCCTACGTGGCGGTACCCGCGGGCCTGTCGCCGCGCATGATCAGGACGGCCGATTTCCCTCAGGAAACACCCGCACGTAGCGTGAAGGGGTGACTATGGCCCGTATCTCCGCCCCGCCCCCACCACTGGAACCGGGTGCCCTCCGGGTACTCGCCTTGGGCGGGCTCGGTGAGATCGGCCGGAACATGACCGTGTTCGAGCACGAGGGCAAGCTGCTCATCGTCGACTGCGGTGTCCTGTTCCCCGAGGAGCACCAGCCCGGTGTGGACGTCATCCTCCCCGACTGGAGCTGCATCCGCGACCGCCTCCACGAGGTCGTCGCCCTGGTGCTGACCCACGGCCACGAGGACCACATCGGCGCCGTCCCCTACCTGCTGCGTGAGCGCCCCGACATCCCGATCGTCGGGTCCCGGCTGACGCTGAGCCTGCTCGCCGCGAAGCTCGTCGAGCACCGCATCAAGCCGGTCCTGGTCGAGGTGAAGGAAGGCGAACACCTCACCAAAGGCCCGTTCGACCTGGAGTTCCTCGCCGTCAACCACTCCATCCCGGACGGCCTCGCCATCGCCATCCGCACCCAGGCAGGCCTGGTCCTGCACACCGGCGACTTCAAGATGGACCAGTTCCCGCTCGACAAGCGGATCACCGACCTGCGCGGCTTCGCCCGCCTCGGCGAGGAAGGGGTCGACCTGTTCCTCACCGACTCCACCAACGCCGACGTGCCCGGCTTCACCATGTCCGAACGCGACCTGGCCCCGGCGATCAACGAGGTGTTCCGCACCACGCCGCGCCGGGTCATCGTCTCCAGCTTCGCCAGCCACGTGCACCGCATCCAGCAGATCCTCGACGCCGCCGCGGAGCACGGCCGCAAGGTCGCGTTCGTCGGCCGGTCGATGGTCCGCAACATGGCCGTCGCGACCGAGCTGGGCTACCTGAACGTCCCGCCCGGCCTCGTCGTCGACGTCAAGGCCATGGACGGGATGGCGCCGAACAAGGTGACGCTGGTCTGCACCGGCTCCCAGGGCGAGCCGATGGCCGCCCTGTCGCGGATGGCCACCGGCGACCACCACATGATCACCATCGAGGAAGGCGACACGGTCCTGCTGGCCAGCTCGCTGATCCCCGGCAACGAGAACGCCATCTACCGGGTCATCAACGGCCTGACCGACCTCGGCGCGAACGTCGTCCACAAGGGCAACGCGAAGGTCCACGTCTCCGGCCACGCCAGCGCGGGCGAGCTCGTCTACTGCTACAACATCGTGCAGCCCTCCAACGTCATGCCGGTGCACGGCGAGGCCCGCCACCTGCGGGCCAACGCCGAACTCGCGGTCCGGACCGGGGTCGCCCGCGAACGGGTCCTCATCGCCGCCGACGGCAACGTCGTCGACCTGCAGGACGGGCTCGCCTCGATCACCGGGAAGATCAAACTGCACTATGTCTACGTCGACGGGCAGACCGTCGGCGGCGTCACCGAGGCCTCTCTGGCGCAGCGCCGCACCCTCGGTGAGGAAGGCGTCATCACCGTCGTCGCCATCATCGACATGGAGACCGGCGGCCTCGCCGAGGAACCCGACTACATCGCCCACGGCTTCGAGCACGACACCGAGACCTTCCGGCCCGCCACGTCCGCCATCGAGAAGGCCCTCGCCGGGGCCGCGGAACGCGAAGTGAAGGACCTCGAGGAACTCGAGAAGATCATCAGCCGCGAGGTCAGGCAGTGGGCGCAGCGCAGCTACAAGCGCCGACCGGTCGTCATCCCCGTGGTCATCGAGGCCTGAGGGCTCAGGCCAGCACCAGCGAAGCGGCGGGCGGGGCCAGGTACAGCACCGGAAACGGAATGTGCGCGTACCGGCCCGCCCGGACCACCGTGATCACGGCCCCGGCGAAGTACAGCACCAACCCGATGGCCGCGAGCACCCCGATGACCGGCACGAACAGGCCCACCACCAGGCCCACAGCCCCCGCGGCCTTCGCCGCACCGAGCCACGGCCACCACGACCGCGGCACCCCGTACTCGACCAAGGACGCCACGGCGAAGCCGAGATTCAGGAAGCTGGCGACCGCCGAGAACGCCGCCATGGCGGCGGCGACCAGGGTGACAACGACGTACGGGGTGGACATGGGACTCCTGTCAGTCGCGGATGCCGGGTGTCGGTCCGTCGCTGAACAGACGGCACCCGGCTCGCGGATGTGACAGAAACCGTCACCACTTCTGCAGGATCAGCAGGTGGCGCATCGCGTCCTCGCCGAAGCTGCTCCGGCAGTTCGGCCCCTGGGTCTGGAACTCCCCGGCGTTGGGCAGCGCGCCGTAGGTCTGGCCGTCGAAGTGGTAGATCACGCTGAAGAACACCTGCAACGCCGAGTCCAGCAGCGAACCGTCCAGCTTGCCCCGGAACGCCGCGGTCCCGTCAGCGGCGGCCACGAACGACGACGCGTCGGGCGCCTGACCAGCGTCCACGCTCGGCAGCGCCAGCGTGCGCTCCACACCAGGGCACAACGGGTTCTCCGAGTCGGGCGTCAGCGTGCCCCAGAACACCGAGTACACCCCGCCCGGGACCAGACCCGCGAAGCTGAGCCGCACATCGGTACGCGGAGACCGCCCGCCGGAACTGCGCACCACCGACGACGCGGTCGCGGCGGACCACTCGCCCCACGTCCGGTTCAGCCCGACACCGGAGTTGCCGAACAGCGGGGCCGACGGGTCGGTCTCCGCCGTGGGGTTGCGCAGCGTGGAACCGACGATCTCGAACACGTCGCCGCTGTACACCTCCAGACCGTCGGCCATGTCGGGTCCGGCCGCGTGCGCCGGAGTCACGAACGTGACCGCCGCGACAGCCGCCACCAGGACCGCCGCACCACGCCACAAGACGGATCTGCTCATCGTCGTACTCCTTACGGGGGTCCTGACTGGAGCCGAAACCAAACGTTCGACCCTCGTCCAAGCGAACGCCGCCTGCCCCGCACAAGCCATTACGAGCCGCTTATGACTCCCTTACCGAACCCTTACGCACGCGAACGGGGCAGGCGACGCGATGTCGCCTGCCCCGTCAGTCATGGCAGGTACCTAGCCGCAGAGGAAGCGGGCGGAACCCCAGTCGGCGTGGTCGTTGCCGACACCGTCACCGCCGTCGGACACCACCAACCGGACCTCCTGCGCCCCCGCGATGTCCGCCGCCAGCGAGTGCGTCGCCGTGTCCGGCCGCATCACCGGCGACTGGGCGACCTGCTTGCCGTCCGCCCACACCGTGAACTGCACCGACCCGCGGCTCGCCTGCTTGTCGTCCACCCCGACCTGCGCGGTGAACGACGCGCAGTTGCCGCCCAGGTAGTAGACGACCGTGCTCGGCGCGTGCGTACCCAGCCCCTTCTCGTGCACGACACCGTTCAGCGTGAGCGGGCCACCGTCACCGGCACCCGACTCCCCGTTGGACCGGTCCCGCTCGACCGGCCCCCACCCGTTGCTCGCCGAAAGCCAGCCGTGGTCACTGGCCCACACGTCGGCCGTCGGCGGCGCGGGCACCGTCTCGATCCGAAGCACACCCGTCACCGCCCGAGGACCGTCCTGCACCTGGTACGCGGTGTTCGCGACCACGTCATACACCGCGGTCGCCGCGTCGGCGGGCGGGGTCACCGCCCACTGGGTGCTCACCGACGCACCCGACGCCACCGATTCGAAAGCCGCCGGACCCGTCGCCGCGACCTGCCAACCCGTCGGCACGGTCAACGCCATCGACACACCGGTCGCCGCGTCCGACTCACCGTTGCGGAACGTCGTCGTCACCGTGTTCGCCTTGCCGGGCAAGAACTTCTGCGTCGCCGAGCTGACGTCCACGCTGCCGCACGCGTCAGCGCTGTCGGCCTTGCCGAGGTCCTCCACCGCGAAGTCGTCCAACGCGAACTCGACCTGGTCGCCATTGGGACCGAGCCGCTTGAGGCCGACCCAATAGTCACCGCACGCGCCCGCCACGAACTCCTGCACATGCCGAGCCGCGGTCGTCTGCTTGCCCAACGGAGTCGTGGAGACCTCCTTCGTGCCCGCCGGCCCATCCACGCCGAGCGTCCACCCGTATGCGCCTGCCAGCGCGTTCTCGTAGTCGAAGCTCACCCGGTACCGGTGACCCGGCAGGAACCGCACGGTCGCCGGAGCGGTCCGGTAGCTGATGCCATGGTCGTACTCGTACGACTTCAGGCTCCACTTCCCGGAGATCACATCGTCGATCACCTTGCCGTTCCACCCGCGCTGCGTGAACGGCGCGTGCAGCTCCGACAGGTGCGTGTTCGCGTCACCGATCGGCAGCACACCCCGGTAGAACGGACCCCACCCCGCGTCGACGGACTCGAAGTCCCACGAGGTCACCCGGCCCGGCGCCGCAGGCCGCTTCATCGCCACGACCCGCGCGTTGTCGAACTTCACCACGCCCTGGCCAGGCGCCACCCGCAGCGACAGCGTCACCACACCACCGGCCCGCACATCGAAGAACACGCGCACCCGCTGGAACCGCGTCCCCAGCTTCTCATCCGACGCCGTGGTGTTCACCAGCGTGGAACGGTCCACGAACGTCGACTCCGGCCGCCCCGACCGGGGATTCACCCCGACGAACACCGGCCGGGTCCGCCCCTGCTCCACCTCGACGTCGACCGACGCCGCGTAGCTGCCGGGAGCGAGACCCTCGATGTCCTGGCTGATCACCGTGTTGCCGTGACCGGACACGACCGCCTCGAACTGCCCACGCGCGTTGCGCTCCACCTTCGCCGCGCCCGGGTCACCCGCGACCTGCCACGCCCGGAAGTCGCCATAGGTGAACCCGGGGTCGCGCAGCGGGCTTCCCTCGCCGTACCGCACATCAGGGACAGCCTTCGCCGAACCCGGCTCCAACACGTACGCGGTGTTCGGCTCCGCGGTCAGCGTCACCTGACCGCCCTCCACCGCCACCGTGCCCGCCGAGACCCGACCGGTGTCGGTCAGCTTGGACACCGTGAGCGAAGCGGCACCGGTGAACGGCGCGGGCACCTGCCACGTGGTCTGACCACCCTTGGCGTTGTAGTGGTAAAGCTTGTCCGGCGCCGCCGGGTTCCACGGCAGCAGGTACGCCTCACCATCGGCGACCTTGGCCGAACCAGCGAAGATCTTCCGGTCCGCCGCCGACGTGCCGGTCACCCGCACACCCTTGTCCAGCACGATCTCCTCGGCACCCCAACGCTGAATCGGGAAATGCTGCAGGAACTTCACCGGCAAGTTGTTGCCGAACACGTTGCGGGAGAACGCGCTGTAGTCCACTTCGCCGGTCCAGCCCTCGAACTCCACGATCTGCGCGCTGCCCAGCAGCGGGTTCGAGATGTACACATCACGGCGGTGGTTGTCGACGAACCGCATGATCTGCGAGTTGACGCCCTTCGAGTCGACGCCACCGTAGTCCAGGTCCGCCGACCAGTGCGTCCACAACGCGTCCCGCACGAACCGGTGCGACCACTCGGTGGTGATCTCCCAGCCCAGCGCCCGCACCTCACGCGCGAGCCGGTCCGCGGTCCACCCCGACTCCCGGAACACGTCCCAGTACAGGAAGTCCAGCTTCCCGCCGGTCTCCTCGGCCAGCTGCCTGAGCCGCTTCTGGATGTCGCCGCTGATCAGGTCCCGACGCTGGTCGATCCGGTAGGACTGGTCCATCCAGGCCCACTGCTCGTTGTTCTTGTCGACCAGCGTCTCGGAGAACGCCCGCGCCTCCGGGTACGACTCGGTCGCGTTGACGTGCACACCGAAGTCCGCGTTGTACGCCGAACCCTTGTCCAGCAACGTCTTCAGATCCGCCAGGCCACCGGCCCGGGTGTTGTAGTTGCCGCCGTAGTCCGGGTGCGCCGCGTCATGCCCCTCCGACTGGTAGCCCTTGAGGATCGCCATCTGCCCGAGCCCGTCGGTGGCCAGGCTGATCCGCTTCGTCTCGTCGAGGGTCTTCCCGAACGGGTTGGTCGCCATCGACGCGATGTTGAACGGAATCCGCTGCACCACCCGATCCGCGACCTTCTCACCGCCCTTGGGGGCGTGGGCGATCTCCCGCAACGACAACGCCGCGTCCTGCCAGTCCACGACGTTGTCACCGTTGCGCTCCGGGGTGACCGCGACCTTCACCTCCGGCAACGGCTCCGTGTCCGCCGCCGCCGCACCAGCGGCCCGGTACGTCCACTGCCCGCTCCACACGCCGACCACCGTGTCGGCGCCCGACTTGCGGGCCTGCCGCCAGAAATGGGCGTTGTCGTTCACCGTCGACCCGGCAGGCTTGTCATAAACCGAGTTGGTCTCCAACGCGGCCGCCAGCTTCCCCGTCGACACCAGCGTGAAGTACGAGCCGATCGGCGCGGCATCCGCGGGCGTGGCCGGGGTGACACCGTAGATCGTGTCCCCGCGCCGGTTGATCGACAGGTCGACCTTGGCCGCCGCGACCTGCGCGCCCGGGTCCGAACCACGCACCGACACCAAGTCGTGGTTGGGGATCTCGATGGTGTGCACCCGCGACGCCTCGGTGTCGCGCACCGCGTCGATCCGGAACGTCGTGACCCGGCGGTCGACCGACAGGCTCGCGTCGAGCCGAACACCGGGCAACTGCGGGAACACCAGCCGGTAGGACACCTTGCGGCCATCGGAGACCGGGACGCCGTCCAGCTTCGGCTGCTGGGCCTTCCCGTCGATCACCACGCTGGTCACCGCCTCGGCACGCCCGGACAGGGTCGCGCCCGAGGCGTTGTCGGCGTAGGAGATCACCCGCGGGAAATCGCCCGCGACGGTGACGGTGAGGTCGGCGGAACGAAGTGTCAGAGACGTGGGTTGGGCGCCTGCGACGGGAACTGTGATCAGTCCCGCGCCTAACGCGAGAACTGCCGCGGCGGCGACACGCACCGGCCGGTGGGGAATGGGCACTGGCTACTCCTACAAGAGTGAGAGCTGTGGGCCCGCTTTTTAGCGCGCAAACCAACAGAAGTCAACGCTCAACCGCTCTACCAGCAGAGATATAGTTAAGGCACAATCCTAAAAGGTGGACGATCACGCCCCGTAAAGTCGGCGCCGCCCACCGGCGACAGGGAGTCCCATGCTGGAACACCCGGCGACCACCGCCGAGAAGTCGGCCGACCAGTCCGACATCCGCAGGCACAACCTCTCGGTCGTGCTGCGCTCCCTGCGCGACGGCGGACCCAACACCCGCGCCAAGATCGCCGACGAGACCGGACTCACCAAAGCCGCCATGTCCAGCCTCGTCGCCGAACTCGCCGACCGCGGCCTCGTCCGCGAAGGCCAGTACGAGCAGACCGGATACACCGGTCGACCCGGCCGCGCGTACCAAGTGGACGGACACGTCTACGGGATCGGCGTCGAGATCAACGTCGACTACGTCAGCACCATCGCCCTCGACCTCGCAGGCGACGTCCGCGACAACCGCCGACTCCCCCTCGACACCAAGGCGACCACCCCCGACGACGTCCTCGACACCGTCGCCGCCCTGCTCCGCCAAACCCTGCGCGCCACCGCCCTGCGCGGCTGCCGACCAATCGGCATCACCGTCGCCGCACCCGGCGTCGTCAACCACGCCCAGGGCCTCGTGCAGTACGCCTCCAACCTCGGCTGGCGCGACGTCGCCGTCACCGCCGGACTGGCCAAACGCCTGCGCGGCCACCGCATCCCCATCCAGGTGGACAACGACGTCAAACTCTCCGCCATCGCCGAATGGGCCAGCGGCGTCGCCGCGGGCACACCCGACCTCGCCTACCTCTCCGGCGAGACCGGCGTCGGCGCCGGATTCCTCTCCGACGGCCGGATCGTGCGCGGCACCCGAGGCTTCTCCGGCGAGATCGGACACCTCCCCCTCGACCCCGACCTGCGCGAATGCACCTGCGGGCGGCGCGGCTGCTGGGAAACCATCGTCAGCCTCACCCACCTGCTGCGCCTCGCCGCCGACCCCGGTGACGAAGTCCACGACCCGCGACGCGACATCGACGACCGACTCACCGAACTGCGCCGCCGAGCCGAACACGGCGACCGCCGCACCCTCGACGCGCTCGACACCATCGCGGGCAACCTCGGCCTCGGCGCCTCCGTGCTGATCAACATGGTCAACCCGGCGGTGCTGGTGCTCGGCGGCTACTTCGCCGCACTCGGCGACTTCCTCCTCGACGGCGTCAACCGCGAGGTCGACTCCCGGGTGGTCGCCCCCGACCTGGGCGGCTGCCGCATCGAGCTGTCCACCCTCGGCTTCGCCGCCGCCTGCCGCGGCGGCGCCCACGTCGCCCTCGAACGCGTCCTCGCCGACCCCACCGTCGTCCCCGCGCGCGTCGGCTGATCGCGATACGGTTCCCGCCGGACAACTGGGGGGAACATCCGATGCGCGTCGATCCGACCAACACCGAGCAGCTGACCGCCTGGGACGGCGGCCAAGGCGCCTTCTGGGCCAAGTGGGCCGACCGCTTCGATGAAGGAGTCGCCGCCTACCGCGACCACCTCCTCGCCGCGGCGGCGATCCAGCCCACCGACGCTGTGGTGGACATCGGCTGCGGCGCAGGCCAAACCACCCGAGACGCCGCCCGATTGGCCCCCGAAGGGTCCGCCCTCGGCGTCGACCTCTCCTCCCCCATGCTCGACCTCGCCCGCGAGCGGGCCGGGCACCTCGCGAACGTGACCTTCCTGCAGGCCGACGCCCAGGTCCACCCGTTCCCGCCGGAGTCCTTCGACCTGGCACTGAGCCGCCACGGCGCCATGTTCTTCGGCGACCCACCCGCCGCCTTCACCAACCTCGCCCGCTCCCTGCGCCCCACGGGACGGCTGGCCCTGCTGACCTGGCAACCCCCACACCGCAACGAGTGGGTCAGCACGTTCCGGGCGATCTTCGCCGGCCCAGACCAGCCCGCGCCGAAGTCACCACCCCCGTTCTCCCTGAGCGACCCGGACCACGTGCACCCCCTGCTGACCACAGCTGGATTCACCGATGTGCAACTCCACGGCCTCGAGGAACCCATGTACTTCGGCCGCGACGTCGACGACGCCTGCGACTTCCTCAGCGGGCAGTTCAGCTCAGCCCTACGCACCCTCGACGCCGACGCCCAAACCCACGTCCTCGACACCCTCCGCGCAAACCTGGCCGACCACCAGACACCCCACGGCATCCACTACGACTCCGCCGCCTGGCTCATCACCGCCCACCGCGCCTGACCTCTGCTGTCTCATCGCAGCGCCAATCCCCGGCACCCGCCCGGCTAGCCGGCGAGAACGGCCAGGGCAAGACCAACATCGCGTCCAAGGGTGTTCCCTCCCCGTCCTGGCGTTTTTGGTTTGCGCAGAAAGCTGCGCCGATCTTTTGGCGCCACCATCGGATATCGTGATAGTTAATAGTTGATATTTAGGATCAGAACGAGTGAGGGGAGAGGCGAGGAAGGAGGTCAGAGCCAACGCGGGGGCGGTGTCGCGCGTCCTGAGGGCATGTCTGGTTCCTGGTGGCGGTGGGTCCGCGTCGCACTGGTCGTGATCGCGCTGCCCGCGTTGGTGATCGGCGCCTGTTTCGGGCTGCACGCGGTGCTGAATCCGTGGTCGCGGACGCTTCCGGGGGCGTGGGTGGGGACCGCGGCGTTCGGGCCCGGCGATGATCGGGTCGTGGCGATGACGCTGGTCTCCTACCCCGGCCAGGGGCGCGGTGACTCCGACCTCGACGGTGAGGCGGTGGTCTGCGGCCTGGCGGGCACGATGCGGTACCGGGTCTACGGCTACGTCGCCGACCGTGCCGCCAGCAGGCTGACCCTCGACCTGGACGAGGAGACCCAGGGCGAAGGCATCTACCTCGGCACGGCGAAAGGCACCTGGAACGGCGCCGACGAGCTGGTCTTCACCGCGGACCTGCGCCGGCTCGGGCCGGACGGTGTCTCGGATTCGGCCATTCCCGACCCGCCGCCGACCACGGTGGCCCTGCGCCGGACGACCGATGAGACCGTGGCGGCGGCTTGCGGGTAGGTCGAACGGTCAGCTGTTCGTCG
Organism: Actinokineospora alba; assembly: GCF_004362515.1. NCBI lineage: Bacteria > Bacillati > Actinomycetota > Actinomycetes > Pseudonocardiales > Pseudonocardiaceae > Actinokineospora > Actinokineospora alba. Next base: position 5,797,837 of record NZ_SNXU01000001.1, read on the forward strand.
CGGAGGTGGACAGGAGGTCTTCCCCCTCTCCCCCGGCCTACCCGCACCGCCCGACTCCTACACCGGCAGGATGGGACTGTGGACCTATCGGACGGGTGCCTGCAATGCAACACCAAGCAAGACCTGGCGACCCTCGCGGGCGACCCGGCCGAGGTGCCTGACGACCTCGTCACCAGGTTCGCGCGCGACCCGGTCGACCATTGGTCCAGCGAACAGTGGCGCCACCTGGCGCGGCGGTTCGCGCCTCGCATCGTCTCGCTGGTGCGGGCGCAGGCGGTCGATCCCGGCCTGGCCCTGCGGATCTTCGGCCAGTCCTACGCCGACCTGTCGAGCTGGCCCGCCGACGAGCGCCTGGCGACCGAGGACGCGCTGAGCGCGGCGCTGGAGCACGCCTTGGAGCGTTGGGTGTCCTGGCACGTCGTCGACCTACTCGGCGGCTTGGCCTCCGTGCACGACGACCTTCGGCCCTGGCTCGCCCGGCTCGACGCCGCCGCCGGTCCGGGCGCGGAGGGCGGCGTCGTCCGGCTGGCGTGCCACTGGGCGACGGACCTGCTGTGGGGCGAGAGCGACTGGTTCGCCTGGTGGTTCACCGACGACCCGATGACGCCGGTCCGCGAATGGACCCTCGCGGCGAGGAACAGGGTCACCCGGTTCGCCGACGCCCACCCTGAGTGCAAGACCGCGGGCGACGCAGTCATCGCCTACGACCTGCTGGACCGCGACGAGCCCAGCCCCTGGGTCTATCCGGGCTACGCCTGGGATTACTGGACGCAACGTGGGCAGCCTGGCGGCTACGGCTGGCTCACGCCGACGTGACAGCCCCTCAGAGGTAGGCGAACAGCGGCGGGAAGACCAGGACCACGACCCACGCCCACACGGCGTATACCGGCAGGTACGCGGTCTGCCAGCGTTCGAGTGCGGCGAACGGGGTGCGCCCGCGGACGAGGCCCACCATCAGCCACGCCGACCACGCCAGGTTCGCCAGCAGGATGATGTTCTCGCCGAGGGCGGCCGCCTTGTTCGGGGTGGTGCCGAACTCGGTGATGCGGCCGGTGATCTCCAGCAGCACCAACACATCGATGGCCAGCGCGCTGAGCACGAGGGCAAGCTGCAGCTTGTCGAACACCCCGGCCGGGGCCAGCGGGTCGCGGGCGGAGATGGAGTAGAGCAGCAGCCCGAGGACCACCACCAGCAGCAGGTCGAACAGGATCAGCGCTTCCCGTTCGACGTCGATGCCGCCGCTGGTGACGGCGAGGGCGACGAGGAAAGCCAGCAGTGCCACGGTGAACAGCGGGGTGAACAGTCGCGTGAGGACTGGGGCGATGTTCTCGACGACGCTCTGCTTGGCCTCGACCAGCCACCCGGCCACCACGACCGCCGCCGCGGCCCCGCAGGGGGCGACCCACTGCGCGATGAAGCCCTCCGGGGAGATCCCGATGGCCTCGAAGGTGCCGAACAGGAAGGCGATCAGCACACCACCGCCGAGTCCTATGAGGACGTAGTAGACGAACCACTCGCCGGTGAAACGGATGAAGTCCATCCGCCTGCGCGGCGCGCGCAGGTCGTCGGCGATGTAGGCCAGGCCGACGACGAGCCACAGGGCGATGGGGAGGTGGATGCTGGTCAGCACCAGCGATTGCGACTCGTCGGCGAGCGGGAAGGCGTTGGCGGCGACGGCGCCGATCGCGAACAGCGCCACCAGGACACCGATCACCGCTTTGCCCGCTTGCCTGCGCCACGCCAGGAAAGCCGCGAGCCAAGGCAGCGCGAACAGGCTGAGGTTGGCGGCGTAGAAAGCGCCGTCCTGTTCCAGGTTCAGGCCGAACAGCTCGGGCGCCTTGATCGACACCGCCGCGCCCGCCGCGCAGCCGACCATGGCGATCAGGTCGCGCCGTGACCGGGTGTCGGCTGCCGGGCTGTCGGTGTCGCCGGTGAGCACCAGTTGCTTCCACAGCCGTTCCGAGTGTTCCCGGGCGAACTCGCGGGACAGCTCGTCGAGGCTGCCCATGCGCTTGACCGCGACCAGGAACGCCTCGTCGGCGCGCAGGCCCGCGGCGACGAGTTCGTCGACCGAGCCGCGCAGGTGGTCTTCGAGTTCGTCGGCGTCGGCGCTCGTCAGCTCGCGGCGGCGCTGCACGTAGTGCCGCCACTGTGCGAACTGGGCTTCCAGTTCAGCCTGATCGTCCGTCATGCGTAACCCCCCAGCTGGATCGCGATCAGCGGCCGGGTATCGCCCCGGCCGAGCCAGATCTCCTTGAGCGTGTCGACCACGGTGTCCCACTGGCGGCGCTGCTCGGCGAGCTCGGCCAGGCCGCTGCGGGTGATTCGGTAGTACTTGCGGCGCCGCTCCCCCGCGACCGACCGCCAGTCGGACTCGACATGGCCGAGGCGCTCCAGCCGGTGCAGCAACGGGTAGAGCAGCCCCTCGGTCCAGTCCAGCTCGCCGCCGGACAGCTCGCTGATCCGCCGCAGGATCGCGTAGCCGTAGCTGTCCGCCTCGGCCAGGATGCCCAGCACCATCGGCGTCGCCGAGGCGGCCACGAGATCCTTGGTGACTTTCACACGACCTCCGGCTCGTACCCTAGATCTGCGATGCATAGTAGCTCGATGCATAGTAGCGCTAGGTATCGTCTGCCGCAACGCGATCACACCTACGGGGTCACCGGCGATATAGGAGTCGACCCATCTCCGAATGGCGGGGGCGACGCCATGATCGTCAAAGTCGGCACCTTCAACGTCCTGAACCTCGCACTGCCCGAGGTCCCCTACTACCCCGATGAGCTGCCGTACTCGATCGCCGAGTTCGACCGCAAGGCCGCCTGGATCGGCGAGCAGCTGCGGCGGATGGACGCCGACGTGGTGGGCTTCCAGGAAGTCTTCGCCGAGGCGGCGCTGCGCGAGGTTTGTGCCCGCTCCCAGGCGTTCGCCAGCGCGACCGTGGTCGCGCCCGGCGCGGACGGGGCGAGTGGCCCGCGGGTCGGCCTGGCCACGAACCTGCCGCTGGCCGAGCCCGCCGTGTCGATCACCGACTTCCCGCCGGGCCTGCACACCGCCGTGGACGGCATCGCCCTGCCCGTGGGCACGTTCAGCCGCCCGGTCCTGCGCGCCCGCGTCGCCTTCTCCCCCACTGTCACCGTGACGGTGTTCGTCGTGCACCTGAAGTCCAAGCGGCCCATCGTCGACGTCACCATCCCGCCGCACGACCCGCGGGAGGAGGCGCTCGGCAAGGCGCGGTCGCTGATCCGCCGCACCGCCGAGGCGGCCGCGCTGCGGTTCCTGGTGTTGGACGAGGTCGTGGGCAACAGCGGGCCCGTGATCGTGCTCGGCGACCTCAACGACGGGCCGCGCGCGGTCTCCACGGAGATCGTCGCGGGCGACCTGCCGTCGCGGTTCTGGCCGCGGGGACCAGAGCTGCGCCAGGCGTACTGGGACCGGGCGCTCTACTCCGCCCACGAACTGCAGGCCAGGAACATCGGCCGCGACGTCGGGTACTCGCACATCTTCAACAGCCACTACGAGAACCTCGACCACATCCTGGTGAGCCAGGAGTTCTACGACCGCAACCCGAACCGGCTCGGCGAACTGGCCAACCTCCGGCACTTCAACGACCACCTGGTCGACAACCAGCTCAGCAACGACCGCCCCGACCGCACCACGTCCGACCACGCCCAACTGGTCGCCGAGATCGACCTGCGAGCCTGAGCACGTGCTGATCCCTAACATTCAGGCATGACCACTCTCGACTCCCCCATCCCGCGGTTCCACCTGGCAGTGCCCGTCGACGACCTGGATGCGGCGCGCCACTTCTACGGCGAGGTGCTCGGGCTGGCGCGGGGCCGCAGCGCGGAGACCTGGGTGGACTGGAACCTGCACGGCCACCAGTTCGTCACGCACCTCGCGCCAAGCCGTGCGGCCCAGGTGAGCAACCCGGTCGACGGGCACGACGTGCCGGTCCCGCACTTCGGCCTGATCCTGACCGTGCCGGAGTTCGGCAGGCTCGCCGAGCGGCTGCGGACGGCGGGCACCGAGTTCGTCATCGAGCCGTATGTGCGGTTCGAGGGGCAGACCGGCGAGCAGTGGACCATGTTCCTGCTCGACCCGGCGGGGAACGCCCTCGAGTTCAAGGCGTTCGCCGACGACTCCCAGGTGTTCGCCGCGGGAAAGGACTGATCATGAAGGTGTTCCTGATCGGCGCCGGTGGCGGGGTGGGACGTCGGCTCGCCGCGCTGCTGACGGCTCGCGGCGACCACGTGACCGGCATGCACCGCGCGCCAACCCAGGCCGACACCGTGCGCTCGGTGGACGCGACCCCAGTGCTCGGCGACCTCATCGCCGACTCGGTGGACGGGCTGGCGGAGAAGATCCGCGGGCACGACGCCGTGGTGTCCTCGGCGGGCGCGCACGGCACCGGCATGGACAAGACCAGCGCCATCGACGGCGAGGGCCTGGTGAAGACGGCCGCCGCGGCCGCCCGCGCGGGCGTGTCGAGGCTCCTGCTGGTGTCGGTGTTCCCGGAAGCGGGGCGTGACCGTGAGACCAGCGAAGGTTTCGAGCACTACATGAAGGTCAAGAAGACCGCCGATGTCCACCTCGCGGGCACCGAGCTCGACTGGCTCATCGTCCGGCCGGGCACGCTCCGGGACGAGCCGGGCACCGGCCGAGTGACCGCGGGCCTGGCGATCGAGTACGGCGCCATCCCCCGCGACGATGTGGCCGCGTTCCTCGCCGCCGCCCTGCGCGAACCGGCCTTGAACCGCGTCGTCGTCGAACTCACCGCGGGCGAGACACCCGTCGCCGACGCGGTCGCACAGCTCGTGACCTGACCCAGTCCGCGCCCGTTGGCAGTTGTGCGGGAGTCTCACACTGCAAGCGATCGATTCCGGGGAGGCGGGCTTGTCTTTGCTCGAACGCGATGAGGCTGTGCGGCGGCTCAAGGCCGCCATGGACTCGGCGGCGGAGGGCACGGGGCGGTTCGTGGTGGTCGAAGGGCCGCCGGGCATCGGCAAGACCCGGCTGCTGGGCTGCGCCCGCGATCTGGCCGAGGCCGACGGGTTCGACCGGCTCACGGCGACCGCCGACGACGCCGAGCGGGAGATCCCCTGGGGGATCGTCCGCCAGCTCGTCGAACGCTCCGTCGCCCGGGTCGGCGCCGGTGAGCGGCAGGCCGCGCTGGCCGGGCCCGCGGGCGCGGCACTGACCGCGATCGAGCAGGCCGAGGCGGGCGGGCACGACGAGGGCGAGCGCATGCGCACCCTGCACGCGCTGTGGTGGGCGATCGCCGATCTGGTGGGCGACCGCCCGACCCTGATCACCATCGACGACTTGCAGTGGGCTGACGCCCCCTCACTCGAGTTCGTCGGCTACCTCGCGCGCAGGCTGTCGGACCTGCGGATCGCGCTGGTCGTCGGCAGCAGGCCCGCGCGGGTGGAGGACGGCGCGCTGGCCGAGCTCACCTCGGGCAGGCTCGGCGACCTGCTGCGACCCGCCCCGCTGTCCGTCGCGGCGGTGGGCGAGTTGGCGCCGGAGCACCCGCCGGGCGCGGTCGCCGCGTTGCACGAAGCCAGTGGTGGCAACCCGTTCCTCACCCAGCAGCTGCTCGCCGAGCTCGCCGCCCGCGGGCTGGCCGGTGACGACCCCCGCACGCCGGAGGTGATCAGCACGCTCGGGCCGCGCAGCGTGTCGCACGCGCTGCTGGCCCGGCTCACGCCGCAGGCGCACTCGGTCGCCGCCGCGGCGGCCGTCCTCGGGGTGCGCTGCGACCCGATGCAAGCCGCCCGGCTCGCCGAGGTCGACGACCCGGCCGCCGCCGTCGCCGAGTTGGCGCGCGCGCATGTGCTGGTCGGCACCGAGTTCACCCACCCGGTGATCCGCGAGGCCGTGCTCACCGAACTGCTGCCCACCGACAGGGCCGAACTCCACGCGCGGGCCGCGGCGGACCTGCGGCGCACCGGTGCGTCGGCGCCGCGGGTGGCCGCCCACCTGGTCGAGTCACCCCACCGCCTCGACGCCGACGGCGTGCGGGTGCTCGCCGAGGCGGGCCGCACGCTGCTCGCCGACGGCATGGGCGAGACGGCGGGCCGCTACCTGCGGCTCGCCTTCGACGCCGGAATCCCGGAGGTGCGCGGAGAGCTGGGCGAGGCGCTGCTGATCGCCGGCCGGTTCGCCGAGGCGCGCGCGGAGCTGATCGCCGCGGCCGAGGCCGACCCCACCCGGGCGGGCACCCTGCTGGCACAGGCCGCGACGGCGACGATGCGGCTCGACGGGCACCAGGCGGCGATCGCGTGGCTGCGGGCGACGCTGGAGACCTTCCCGGGGGATCCGCTGCCGATGGAGGCCCGGCTCGGGCTGTTCAGCGCGTACGTACCCGACGAGTTCGAACGGTCGGGCCGCAGGCTGCGCCGGTTCGCCGAGCTGCCGGGGACCACGACCATCGAACGGTTCCTGCTGGCCCTGCTCGCGCAACGGGCCTACGCCGAGGTGTGGCCCGCCGAGAAGGTGCGTGCCCTGGTGCCACGCGCGCTCGGCCCCGACGTGATGCGCCTGGACGGGCACGAGGGCGCGGTCACCTGGGGCAGCGCCCTGCACGCGCTGATCATGGCCGACGGCGTCGCCGTCGCCGCCCGGGAGATCGACCGGGCGCGGGCCGCGGTGCTGCCCGACGGGTCGCCGATGGACTACGCGATCGTCGGCGCGGTCGGGACCGTCCTCGCCTGGCGCGTCGGCGATGTTCGGGGTTGTGAGACCGAGGCCGCGGCCGGGCTCACCGCGCTGGACGCGGCCGACCCCGGCCCGCTCGCGTCGGCGCTGCGGTCGGTACTCACCCGGTTCGCCGTGCTCGCGGCGGTCGAGCGCGGCGACGTCCCCGGCGCCCGCGCCTACCTGCGTTCCCACGACGACGCCCTGACCGGGCCCGCGACCGTCCCGGCGAACCGCGTGGGTCACGCCCGGGCATACCTCGCCCTGGCCGAGGACGACGCGGTGACCGCGCTGGAGGAGGCACTCGCCCTCGGGGCGGCGGAGGCCGCGGCGGGCGCGGACAACCCGGCGGTGCCGTGGCGGGCCCAAGCCGCGCTGGCGCATTTGCGGCAGGGCGACACCAGGGCGGCCAGGGCACTCGCCGCCGAGCAGCACCAGCGCGCGATGCGCTGGGGCGCGGCCACCGACATCGGCGCCGCCCTGCGGGTCCTGGCCATGGTCGGCGGCGAGCACGATCGCATCGACCTGCTCAGACAGGCGCACGACATCCTCGATGAATCCCCCTGTGTGCTTGAGCGGGTCATGGTCGAACGCGACCTCGGCGAAGCCCTGCGGGTGGTGGGCAGGAGATCCGACGCCCGCGAGTACCTGGTGAGCGCCGCCGAACGAGCCACCGAAATCGGCGCGGGCAGACTGCGCGCCGCCGCAGTGGACGCGTTGGACCGCCTCGGCGACCGACCACGCAAGCTGGCCATGGCAGGCGCTGACGCATTGACCGCCAGCGAACGCCGAATCGCAGCGCTGGCCGGGGCGGGCCGCTCGAATCGGGAGATCGCCCAGGAGATCTTCGTGACCCCGAAGACGGTGGAGAACCACTTGGGCCGCATCTACCAGAAACTCGGCATCAGCAGCCGCCGAGACCTCGGCGCTGCCCTACATGCGTAGGGGCAGAAAGCCTTCGTGGGTTGGGTTTGTTCGTCCCCACACCCCTCTCACCACCCACGGCCCCACCCCGACAAGAAAGCCCTAGGGAAGCTCTTCGCCTTCGGGGATGCACTCGTCCTTGCACCTCCGAACGCGGTCACCTTCGGGAATGCCCTCGCCCTTGCACCTCCGAACGCGGTCACCTTCGGGGATGCCCTCGTCCTTGCACCTCCGAACGCGGTCACCTTCGGGAATGCCCTCGCCCTTGCACCTCCGAACGCGGCCACCCTCAGGGACACGCCTCCCCCATAGCTCCGGACGTGGTTGCCTTCGGGGACGGCTCTTCGCCCCTGCACTTCCCCCTTGCCCCTCGTCCTGGCCGCTTTAATTCTCGATCATCGCTGTCAAGGGTCGGCTTGCCGATCGCGCAGCGACGGCCGTTTACGGCCGCCCTTGACAGCGATGATCGAGAATTAAACAATCAAGCCAGAGGGGCCCACCCACTTCTCTTTGGTACCAACAAGAACAGTCCCCCTCGGCCACAATTGTTTAACTCTCGATCATCGGCGTCAAGGGCGGCCGTAAACGGCCGTCGCTGCGCGATCGCTGCGCGACCCTTGACACCGATGATCGAGAGTTAAAGATGGCCAGGACGAGGGGGCAGGGGGTAGAGCAGGGATTAAAAGCCAAAGACCGCAAGGGCAACCCCGTTGTCGTGGGGCTGTGGGCGGTGCGGTTGGGCTGCGCGGCTCGGTTGGTTTGGTGGTGTGGGGCTGGGCTTTCGGCGGGCAGGTAGCTCGGGCGGTGCGCCGCACGCCTGAAAGGGCGGCCCGGGTGGGCCGCCCTTTCTAGGTCAAACCGTTCTGCTTCAGCTGGTGGCGGTCTTCACCGCGTCAAGCAGGATGCTGCACTGGTACGAGCCCAGCACCTTGCTGTTGACCAGCACGGTGACCTCCACGTTGCCCGGGAACTTGCCCTGGCAGCTGTGCTGCTCACGGTCGCCGCCGAGGAACAGGTCACCGCCGTGGGTGTAGGAGCCTGCCCACGAACCGGTGTTGGACATCGTCTCGTACCAGCCGAGGCGGAACGAGTCCATCTGCTGACGGACGTTCGACGAGACCACGGTGCCGTGCCGCAGGTGTGCCTGCCAGCGGACCATGTCCACAGCGGACAGGTGCAGACCGCGGTGGCCGCCGCAGGCCTCGAAGTCTGTTCCGTCGAGCTGGACCAGCACGCCGCCCTTCGACGTGTCGGCGATGTCATAGGCGTGGGCCGCCGTGTCGGCGTTCGCGACGCACGTGGTCGGGGCGATGCCGGCCGGGGCGAACAACCGCTCGTTGATGTAGGCGAGGGTCCACGGTCCCGAGTTGGTCGAGTTGATCGAGTCCGGGACGCCGCGGGTGGGCTCGGTGAGGTCCCACAGCTTCGGGATGATCAGCCGGGCTACCGCGTAGTTCATGTTCTTGTACGACCAGGGCGAGTCGACCACGATCGGCTTGGTCATGGCGAACTTGATGCCTTCGTACAGGTTGGACGTCTTCGCCCGGTCGGCGTCGGAAAGGCCTGCCAGCATCTGCTCGATGCCCGACCGGTGGCCGAGGATGTGCTTGATCGTCAGGTTCTTCCACGACTCGTGCATGGTCGAGCGCATGTCCAGCGGCAGGTAGCCCCACAGCTTGGTGTCGAGGCTGACCCCCCGCTTCTCGACCAGCTTCAGCAGCGCCGCGGCCGAGATGTTCTTCGTCGCGCTGGCGATGTCCATGCGGGTGTTCGCAGTGAAGGCGATGTTCTTGTCGATTCTGGCCTTGCCGCCCGCCCCGGTGGCGGCGAGTTGCCCGTCCTCGGTGATGGCGAACGCGTAGCCAACGGTGTTGCCGCCGCCCAGCTTGGTGTGCAGGGTCTGCGCCACCTTCGCGGTGTCGACCTCCACGGTCGGGTTGATGATGTCGGCCCCCGCCGAACCCGCCCCCACCAGCGCCGTCGCCACCATCGCGACTGCCACCGCGGTCCCCTTGATGCTGCTCTTCATCTCTGACTCCCCTGTCTCGCCTGTCTCGCCTCCGGCCCCTCCGTCGGCGTTGGGACAACCTTCGCGCAGCCCGCTGCCCCCTCGCGTGAGGGAAGATCCCTCAACTGGTGGGGCGGAAATTGGGGGGTGGGAGAGGGACAACCCGGGCACTGTCTGGGCGTCTCTTCTTCGTTGGGCGCCCGGAGGGGAACGTACTGAGCGCGGACGCGATGCAGAGGCCAGGCCATCAGGTCGAGCGCAGCGTATGTCCGGAAGGACCGCCATGACCAGCACCGAATTGCAGCAGGCGTCCGAAGTGGAGGCGGCTATCCGGGACACCCTGGCGGCCCACCACTCGATGTATCCGGCGACAGCGGGCACCGCGGGCCCTTAAAACAGCGGCGTGTACTTCGCCGAGGTCGACCCGTTCACCCTCGTGCTGGGCCCTCGTCGTGTCCACCGGCTCACCCGCGCAGCCGTTCCTCCAGGGGCGCGCGAACGCGCCGCGCCCGGTTCCTGACGAACGCGGCCTGGCCGGGGCTCACCCCGGCCAGGCCATCACGTCGCCGGGTCAGCTCACCGAATGATCTGGACGTTGTCGATAGCGGCCTCGACGAGACTCCCGGTGCCCGCGTCGACCGTCTCGACGAGCAGGCGGACCGTCTGCCCGGCGTAGGGCGTCAGGCTGACGTCCGCGGCGGCGAAGGTTCCGCCGACGTTGCTCGCAGTGCCCTTGCGTTCGAACACCGTCGTCATGCCGCCGTCGTGCACGACCCGGACGCGGAGGAAGTCCTCGGCGGTCGCGTTGTCCAGGTGCGCGAGGTAGTGGCTGAACCGCAACCGGTAGGAGACTCCCGCGGTGAGGCTGATGGCGGGTGACAAGACGCTGGTCACGCCGCCATCGACGTCGTTAGCGCCCACCTCCGAGCCCGCCGCCGCGCCGGTCACGAGATCGTGGGTGCCCGGCCCCGGTGTGGTTCCGTTCTGCACAGTGATCCCGTTGTGGGAGGTGGCCTGCGGCTGCGCGCGCTCCCACCGGCCGCTGGTGGCGGTGTCGGTCCCGTTCGGGTTGACCCGCCACCCCTTGTCCGACTCGAAGTCGTCGGCGAACTCGACCGTGGGCGGCGCCCCGACGGTGAGGGTGAACGCGGCCGTCCGGCTCGCGGTCGCCCCGCGGCCGGTGACGCTGACCGGGTAGGTGCCGTTCGGGGTCGACGCGGTGGTGCTGATCGTCATCCGGGACGACCCGCCCGCGGTCACCTCCGAGGGCTCGAAGACCGCCGAGGCGCCCGACGGCAGGCCCGACGCCGACAGCGCCACCCGCTGTGCCGACCCGGAGGTCACCGACGTCGCCACGGTCGCCGACGTCGACCCGCCCGGGGTGACCTGGCCCGCCGAGGGCGCGACGGACATGGCGAAGTCGTCGGCCGCCGGGGTGCCGAAGGTCGCCCGGACCGTGAAGTCGTTGCCGGACTTGGCCATCACCTGGATCCGCACCTGGTTGGCGCTGTCGGTGAACGTGGACACTTCGCCCGACCCGAGGTCGTACGGCGCGTCGTTGAGGCCGTTGTTGCCGCAGCCCGTGTTCGGGTGGGAGTCCATCACCCGCACCGGCCCGCTGCCGCTGGGCGTTCGCGAGTCGACCCGGTAGACCAGCACGCCGGTGTCACACGCCCGGGTGTCGAGCCCGAGACGCTGCCGGACCTCGGCGATATAGGCGGTGTTGGTCCCGTACCGGACGACCACCGCCTTCGTCCCCCCTGGCGTCTCCACCGGGCTGACCGTGTGCTCGATGACCGCGTTTCGCGTTGCCAGGCAGGCGATCTGGGTGTCGTCGAGCCAGCCGACCTTCCACTTGTGCCAGGCGAACTGGTCGGGCGCCGGGCCCCACATGTGGCCCATGACGTCCCAGCCGCCGGTCCAGCCGAAGCCGCCCGGACCGCCGTAGGTGTCGGGCAGGCTGATCAGGTGGCCGCCCTCATGGTTGAGCAGGATGTGCCCGTCGCGATAGCGGGAGGTGGCTAGGTTCGTCTCGGCCAGGATGGTGTTGCCGTCGGCGCTGATGTGCTCGAACGTGGCGTAGCCGCGCGAATAGCTGGAGCGCCGCGACGGCACCAGCAACAGGGCGTCGGTCTGGGAGAAGTCGAAGTTCGGGTCGGCCAACTGCACGGCGTTGCGGAAGATGCTCGCCAGCATCGGGTCGTCGGTGACCACGTCCGGCCTGCTGTCCCGGGCCGTCATCAGCGGATGCGTGCGCGCGTGCTCGTTCAGCGAGGACGGCAGCCGCAGCCATCGCTTGTACGGCACGATGTCGAGGTCGAACTTTCCGTAGGAACTGGTGGCGTACCAGTCCTCGCTCTCGGTCGAGAAGATCTCCAGTTCGGAGTCGACCGACGTGTCCGCGGGCGCGTCGGCGAAGTCGACGAACAGCATCGCCATCTTCACTTTCCCCAGCGGGCGCGGGAAGGAGCGCCAGTCGGTCGGCCCCTCGGACAGGAACCCGCCGGGCGCCACCATGCAGGACCGGGCCGGGTCCGCCATCGGCGCGGCTGCCGTGGCGCGCTCGGCGGCGAGGAACAGGGTGAGCGGTAAGGCGGTCAGGACCGCCAGGGCGACAGTGAGAAGACGACGCAGCCTGCCGCGTCGCCCAGGGTCGATCGACATGGGCACCTCCGTGGGGATCGGGAGATGCCCAGCGTGTCGATCAAGGAGGCGCGGATCACTGGCGTGCTGTCGCGAATCCCCAGGCCGGTCGCGACAGGTGTCGCAACCGGTCAGCGATCACCCGGGGTCGCCCTGGCGATCCCCGCGGGTGCGGGCGGGTACCGGCCCGCGAGGCGGCCGAGTTTGAGCGCGGCGTGCAGGCTCAGCCGCTCGCCGCCGTCCTTGAGGGTGGACTTGGTGAGCTCCTCGATCCGGCGCAGCCGGTAATAGAGCGTCGCCCGGTGAAGGTGGAGCCGGGCCGCCGTCATGGGCGCGTTGCCGCCCAGGTCGAGGTAGGTCTCCAAGGTTTCCAGCAGCGGCAGGCTGGCGTGGTCGGCGAAGAGCCGTTCCAGCCCGGGGTGGACGCGCACCTCGCTCAACGCGTCATCCGAGAGCCCGCTCAGCACCCGGTAGATGCCAAGACCCGACCAGCGCACGACCGTTCCCAGCTCCGGCACCCTGGCCGCGACCCGCGCCGCGGCGATCGCCTCGCGGAGACTGTCCCGGGCGTCCTGCAGCCGCGGCCGCGGCTGGCCCACGCCGACGACGGGCCTGCCGTCGGTGCGCGTGCCGACGGTCTCGGCGAGCAAGCCCGCGAACCGGTCCGCCACCGCGTCACCTTTGCCCGTCGGGAGGAACAGCACCTCGTGGTCCGCCTCCCGCACGTGCAGCCCCGGCCAGGTTCGGACCGGGCCGGGCCCACTTCGGCCCGCGATGAACGCGCCACCGGGGCCCACCACCGCGGCCACCAGCGCGACCACACCCGCGGCGTCCGGGAACCCAGCCCCTTGGCCGATCGCGCGCGCGGCCCGCGTGCGCGTGACGTCGTCGCCGCCCAGAAGATCCTCGACCGGGCCGGGCGGATTTCTCCGCGGGCCAAGACCGTCCAGCGCTCCGGCGAGGCCACCGACGGCCAGCTCGGCGAGGGCGACCTCGGCGTCGGACATCGGCTCGTCGGCGTCGATGAACCACACGAAGCCGCGGAGCGTGTCCCCGGAGCGAACCGGCACGCACACCCTGGGCAGCATGTGGAGTTCGCCGCAGGCGGGTACCCGCAGCGCGTGTCCGGCGTCGAAGACGCCTTGCCGCACCAGCCATCGCGCCACTTCCGGCGTCGCCCGCCGGGACATGATCGACTGCTGTCTGACCTGGTCGCCCGCCGCGTGGTGGGCGCTGTGGGCGAGCAGGTCGAGGCCGGGGCCCTCGATGACGGCCGGTCTCGCGAGCGCGGTGCTGAGGCTGTCGACCGCTTGCTGGAGCAGGGCGAGCGGCGCCGACGGAACGCAATCAGGCATGTCGACCTCTAAAGGTGTGGCCAGGGGCCACTTCGCAGGGTTCGATCACCCTACGGCCGAGTGATCGTTCCTCGTCCTCGCCAAGACCGTGTTGTCAAGAGCTGTCAAGGCTCCCCCACGGGCGAGGCGGGCCCGGAGCCCGGCCAGTTCCCGACCGATCAGCGCCATCCGCACCCGCTGGGCCTCGGCGACAACCGGACCGGCCGTCGCGACCGCGGCGTCGAGTTCCCCGGCGCACGCGTGGCTGTCCGCCAGCCGCAGGGTCAGCAGGACCCGCGACGGGTACATCTGTCGCGGCAGCGTGACCAGTGAACGCCGGGCGAGCTCGGCCGCCCGGGCGGCGGGACGGACGTCGCCGCTCCGCTTGGCCAGGTCCCGCAATCCGCCGGAGAGGAAGGAGCTGACGAAGGTCTGCCCCTCGGCGCCGCACAGCCAGGGCGCCTCGACCTGGTCGCGCTCGCCGAGCCGTTCGGCCAGGGTCAGCACCTCCCCCGCGACGCGGTCGAACTCGCGGCCGTCGCCGAGCTGGGCGTGTCCCCGTGCGGCGTGCAGTTGTCCGTACAGCGCGGCCCACCGGCGGCGCGGGTCGGTGGCCTGCGCCGCCGTGGCGTAGGTGATGGCCGAGTGGCCGTCGCCCTCCAACCTGGCCACACCGCTCATCCGGGCGAACAGCGCGCACTGGGCGGGAACGTTGTCCGACGCGCGCGCCCAGTCCAGTCCCCGCTGGAACCACGCCATGCCCAGCCCGTTCTGGCCGCTCTCGACCCGCAGCCACCCGGCCAGGTCGGCGAAGTGCGCGGCCAGGCTCGACAGCGCGAGCGCCACCGGCTTGCCCGCGCCGTCCATGGCCCGACTGATGGCGTGCACACAACGCTCCACCGGAGCGATGATGTCCGTCGTCGCACGTTCAAGGTTGAGCTGGCTGTACCCGGCGAGCAGCGCGGCGAACCCGTGCACCACCGCCGCGCGTGGCTTCGATGGCTGCCGACCGAGCAGCTCCGCGATCGGCGTGTCAGCCACACTGGCCGTGCATCCGGTGCGGCTGTGCAGCGGGCAGACGATGCCGTACACGGGGAACCGCGCGCTCCAGTGTTGGACCGCCGTGTCCGCCCGCTCCGCCGCGAATCCCGTTCCGGGCAAGGGATCCACGATCGAACCAGGATCGCCGGTGAGCGGCCACCTGCCGTCCGACCGCGCGAACGTGGCGAGGTCACCGCCCGCGCCCAACAACTCGTCGGCTCGCCGCGCCAGGTCCGAGGGCGGTCGCCTGCCGCCGCTCTCCAGCTTGGAGATGTAGGTGTGGTGATAGCCGAGGCGGTCCGCGAGCTGGGTCTGGGTCAGCCCCGCCACTTCGCGCCAGTAGCGCAGCCGCTCACCGAACATCCGCACCTCGCCTTGTCGTGGCGTGGTTTCAAGGGCGGATCGGATGGTAGCAGCGGCTGTTCCACCTCCCCGGAACTCACCTGATGGGTGAAGCGACCAATGGCACGGTCAGGGAACTGCCGCCGGGGACCAGCCGCAGCCTGCTGCCGCCGAGGGGACGCAGGGTGAAGTCGTAGTCCGTGGAGATCACCACCAGGCCGATCCGCCGACCGGCGGCGAACACGTAGTCCTTGGGCTCCATCTCGAACCGCATCGTGTACTCCTGGCCCTGGACCACCCGTTCGCTCGACGACTGCGAGGTCCGGTTCTGCGGGTCGATCCAGCCGCGGGTCACGATCACCGGTGTCCCGCTGCCGTAGTCGACCAGCAGAGCGGTCAGGTTGGCGTCATTGCGGTTCTCGACCGCGGCGCGCAGGGCGACGCTCGCGATGCCGGACATCCGAGCGGCTGTAGCCAGCGGCTGCGACCGGAACACCAACCGGTTGCCGTTCGCGCGATCCGGATTCGCCACGAGGGTGGCGGCGGTGTTGCTCCGGCCTTGGTCGACGAAGGTCTGCGCGACCCCGCCGCCGGGGCCAGTGGTCAGCCGTCCCGGTGCGGTCGCCGAGTCGGTGCCCAGCTGGTAGGTCACCGGCCGGGCGGCCGGGTCGGGCCAGTCCGCCAGCTTGCGCCAGGCACCGCCCGCGTCCTGCACCTCGGCCATGGGCTCGCGCATGATCCCGGTGTCGATTCCCTTGAGCCAGTAGTCGAACCAGCGCGACAGGGTGGCCTGGTAGTCCGAGCGCGACGGCGGCGCGTGGCCGCCGCGGTGCAGCCAGATCTTGCGCGGCACACCGTGTTCACTCAGCGCCTCCCACCACTGGGAGTACTGCTTGCCGCGCACGTTCCAGTCGGAGTGGCCGTGCATGACGAACACGCTCGCGCGCACGTTGCCCGCGAGCCGCGTGTAATCGCGCTGCCGCCAGAACTCGTTGTAGTCGCCCGTGATCCGGTCCTGCTGCCGGGTCAGCTCGCCGATCTCGTCGGCGCAGCCGTCGCGCGTGAGCACCGCCTTGGCCAGCGCGTCGGTGTCCTCGCCCTGCCAACCGCCAGGCGCAACCACCAGGCCGTTGGCCCGGTAGTAGTCGTACCAGTTGGACTGCGCCGCGATCGGGACGATCGTGCGCAGGCCCGGAACCCCAGTCGTGGCAACCATATTGGGCAGCGTCCCGTTGTAGGACACACCGGTCATGCCGACGCTGCCGGTACTCCAGTCGGCACGGACGAGTCGCCCGGCCGAGTCGAATGCCCGCGCCCGCCCGTTGAGCCAGTCGATCACCGCCTTCGTGCTCAGCGTCTCCTGCTGGTCACCACTGGTCGGGCAGCCCTGGGAATCCCCGGTGCCGATGCTGTGGCCGAGCACGACCGCGTAGCCGCGCGGGACGAAGTAGTCGTCGAGCCATCCAGGGAGATCCGGCGCGGCTTTGCGCACTATCGGACCCTCAGCGGTGTCACTCGCCGCCGGGAACAGCCCCTCCTGCGGCAGCCGGTTCACGTTCACCGGGTGGAACGGCACGGTCCCGAGGCCGTGGCGGTAGGGGCTGTGCTCGAAGATCACCGGCACCTTCGTGGTTCCCGAGGGGCGGGCGATGTCGAGCGCGACCCGGTCGGGTCTACCGTCCCGGTCACTGTCCACTGTGGTCTCGACATAGACGCGCTGCTCGATGGCCGCCGTGCCGGTCTCGGCCGCGGCGGGCAGCGGCGCCAAGCACAGCGTCAAGACCAGCGCCGATGCCAGGTGCCGCCGGGGAAACGACCGTTGTCGCATAGTGCCTCCTTGCCAGGGGAACCGAGGTAAACACGTGATGGCGGGCAAGATCACTGGACAGCTGTCGCGTGCTTCGTCAGCGTTTCGACAGGTGTCGCCTCCCGCCCCCGACTAAGATCACTTCGGTGGACGAGATCGCGGAGATCGCCGCGCGTTACGGGCTGGAGCCCCTGCCGGTCGAGGGTGGCCTGTTCCGGCGGACGTGGGCCGGACCGGCCGATGAGACGGGCAGGCCCGCGGGGTCGGCGATCATCGCGCTGTTCGCCGCCGGTGAGCTGTTCTCGGCGATGCACCGGCTGCCGATCGACGAGGTCTGGCACTTCTACCAGGGCGACCCGCTGGAGCTGCTGCTCCTGGGCCCCGAGGATGCCCGGGTCGTCACGCTGGGCCCGTCACTGGTGCAGACCGTCGTCCCGGCGGGCACGTGGATGGGCGCGGCGGTCGCGCCCGGTGGCCGGTGGTCGCTGTGCGGGACCACGATGGCCCCGGGATTCATGCCGTCGGACTACGAGGGCGGCGACGCGGACGACCTGTGCGCGCGGTACCCCTCGATGGCCGACCGCATCCGCGCCCTGTGCCGCCCCGAGGCGCCGCTGCGGTTCGATGCGTGACCCGATGCTGCCGGACCTGACCGGCACCGTGTCCCTGGTGACCGGGGCGAGTGGCGGGATCGGCGGCGGCATCGCCTGGCGGTTCGCCCAGGCGGGAAGTGCGGTGGTGCTGCACTTCCACCGCAACCGGCCGACGGAGCTGCTCGCCAGGATCGAGGCGTCCGGCGGTCGCGCGCTCGCCGTGGGCGCCGATCTCACGCGGGGCTGCGACGACCTGATCGACGCGACCGTGAGCTGGGGCGGCCGACTGGACACGTTGGTCAACAACGCGGGTATCCAACCGGTCGAGCCGCTGGAGTCGATGTCGGCGCGGAGCTGGCGGGAGATGATCGAGACCAACCTGACCAGCGCCGTCCTGTGCACCCAGGCCGCCGCCCGCGCGATGGCCGAGGGCAGCGTCACCCACATCGCCTCCATCGAGGCGAGCCACCCCACGTTCGGCCACGCCCACTACGGCACGGCGAAGGCCGCGCTGGTGACCCACGCCCGCGCGGCCGCCCTGGAATACGGGCCTCAGGGCATCCGCGTCAACGCGGTCTCCCCCGGCCTGATCGACCGCCCCGGGCTGGCCGAGGCGTGGCCGGAGGGCGTGGACCGCTGGCGGAAGGCGGCTCCGCTCAGCCGCCTCGGCACCCCGGAGGACGTCGCCGACGCCTGCGTCTTCCTGGCGTCCCCGCTGGCGCGGTGGATCACGGGGCACAACCTCGTCGTGGACGGCGGGGTCAGCGCCCACCCGACTTGGTGACCGGGTTCAGCTGAAGCGGCCGAAGACCCAGGTGCCAGGGGCGTCGAGGTCGTCGCCCGCCCAGAACTCGACCCAGTGGGCGGTGAACTCGTCGCGGGAGATGGTGCCGTCCTGGTCGAGGTCGAGCAGGGGGAAGATCTCGTCGGTGTCGGTGGGGGCGCCGTTCCAGGCCTCGATGAGGACGCGGTACTCGGCTGCGGAAATGGCCGAGTCGCCATTGGTGTCGATGGCGTCGAAAGCCGTGTGGGCGGTCGCGACGACAGCGTCGGTCATCTCGCCCAACCGATCCACCACCGACAAGACCTCGGTCACGGTGACCCGCTCGGCTTCCGAAGCCGCGAGCAAGGTGGCCCACCATCCCGACGTGACCGCCTCCGCGCGGTCGCGGTCGGCGCCGAGCGCCACCCACCGGTCCGCTATGGAGGCGAAGTCCGACTCGATGAGACAGCCGTCCCGGTTGGTGTCCATCGCGGTGAACACGTGGCTGATCTTGCGGCGCTGCAGAGCGGTTGCCATGGCTCCAGAGTGGATCCGCGGCCATCCCGGCCCAAGCGCCAACCGGGTGCCTCCGCGCCACGACCCGGCGACGGCACCGGTGACCCACCGTCACCGCGATGGGCATTCGGCCGTTCAGCGGAAATGTTCGCCATTCCACGCAAATCGAGCGCACCGAAACACTCACGCCCAGGCGAGTTCCAGCGGCTCGGGAAAATCCCCGTATTTCTCCTGACGATTCGCCCTCGATTGTCCGGCATTCTCCCAACCTGAGCAGGTTTCGGGTGAAGGGACGGTTCGATGCCGAACAGTTCGATGACGACCTCGCGCAAGAGGTCCTGGCGAAGGCGCGGAGTGGGAATCGGGTCGGTGTCGCTGGCCGTCGCGCTGGTGGCGCTGGCGGTGCCGATGTCCGCGAACGCCGCCGAGGGCGACATCCGCGGCGCGGGTGCGGCGCAGGCGATCGACGGTTCCTACATCGTGGTGCTGAAGGACGGGGCGACGTCGCGGTCCGCGGCGGCCTCGCACGCCCGCGATTACGGCGCCCAGGTGCGGTATTCGTACAACAGCGTGCTGCGCGGGTACTCGGCCACGATGAGCGAGCGGCAAGCCCGGCGCCTGGCGGCGGACCCGGCCGTGGCCTACGTGGAGCAGGACCGGGTCGTCAGCCTGCGGGAGACCCAGCCCAGCCCGCCGTCGTGGGGCCTGGACCGGGTCGACCAGCGCGACCTCCCGCTCGACGCGGCCTACACCTACTCGACCACGGCCGACGCCGTGACCGCGTACGTCATCGACACCGGCATCCGGACCACCCACAGCGACTTCGGCGGCCGCGCCACCTGGGGCACCAACACCGTCAACGACGGCAACAACACCGACTGCCACGGCCACGGCACCCACGTCGCGGGCACGATCGGCGGCAAGGCGCACGGTGTCGCCAAGGGCGTCAAGCTCGTCGCGGTGAAGGTGCTCGGCTGCACCGGTTCGGGCGCGAACTCCGGGGTCATCGCCGGGGTGGACTGGGTGACCGCGAACGCGCGACGGCCCGCGGTCGCCAACATGAGCCTCGGCGGCGGCCTCTCGACCGCCCTCGACGACGCGGTCAAGCGGTCCATCAACGCGGGCGTCACCTACGCCGTCGCCTCGGGCAACGGCAACACCTCCGGCACGCCGCTGGACGCCTGCACCCAGTCCCCGGCCAGGACCGGCGGTGCCCTGGGCCCCGCGATCACCGTGAACGCGTCCACGAAGACCGACGAGAAGGCGTCGTTCTCGAACTTCGGCAAGTGCACCGACCTCTACGCCCCGGGCTATGGGATCACCTCGGCGTGGATCACCTCGGACACCGCGACCAGGAGCCTGTCGGGCACCTCCATGGCCACACCGCACGTCGCGGGCGCTGTCGCGCTGCACCTGGCGGTCAACCCGTCGGCCACCCCGGCGCAGGTGAAGAGCGCCATCACCGGCAGCGCCTCCACCAGCAAGATCAGCAGCGTCCGGACCGACACCCCGAACCGCCTGCTCCACCTCGCCGAGTCCGGCACCACTCCACCCCCCACGCCAACTCCGACTCCCACCCCGACCCCGACGCCGACCCCCACTCCCACCCCGACGCCCACGACCCCACCGCCGTGGTGGTGCCAGTGGTGGTGCTGGTAGCCCGCCACCGCCCAGCCGCATCGATGAGACGTCAGACGAGCAACTTTCCAATTCCGGAATAATGACCCGGTAGGCCGAGGTAGGTGGTGGTCACCGCTCCGAAGGGCAGGTCATGAATCCGCGGGTCATCGTGGCGGGCGAAGCGCTCATCGACCTGATCGTCGGCGAGGACCCGCGCCGCCCCACGGCCATTCCCGGCGGGAGCCCGGCCAACACGGCCATCGCGCTGGCCCGGCTCGGCACCCCCGTCACGTTCCTCGGGCGGTTCGGCAGCGACACGTTCGGCGAACTCCTGCGGACGAACCTCGCGGCCAACGGGGTCGACCTCGCCTACGCCGTGGCGGCGGACGAACCGGCGAGCCTGGCCGTCGTCACCCACACCTCGGACGGCCCGGCCTACGGCTTCCACGTCAGCGGTACCGCCGACTGGGCCTGGCAGCCGACCGAGCTGCCCGACCTTCCCGCGGAGGTCAGAGCGGTGCACACAGGCTCGCTGGCACTCGCGCTGGAACCGGGCGCGAGTGTGCTCGGCCGGTGGTTCGCCGCGCAGCGCGAGCACAGGGTCACCAGTTTCGACCCCAATATCCGCCCCGCCCTGGTCGGGCCACGCGAGGAGTACCGGCAGCGGCTGACAGCGCTCTGGGCGGTCAGCGACATCGTCAAGGTCAGCGTCGAGGACCTCCAGTGGGTCTACCCGGACTCGGACCCCGTCGCTGTCGGGCGGAGGTTGCAGGACGATCACGGCACCCCGCTGGTCGTGGTGACACTCGGCGGCGAAGGCGCCGTCGCGCTCCACGGCGGGCGGACCTGTCGACGGCGGGCGGCGCCGGTGTCCGTTGTGGACACTGTGGGCGCGGGCGACACGTTCTCCGGCGGGCTGTTGCACTGGCTCGACGAGAACGGCGCACTGAGCCGCGAGGGCCTGCGTTCCCTCACCGAGCAGGAGATCGATCAGGCGTTGGAGTTCGCGATCACGGTGGCGGGCCTGGCCTGCACGCGGCCCGGCGCCGACCCGCCGCGGCGCGCGGAGGCCCACGCCGCGCTTCAGCGATCGCAGGGCATGATCGGGTCATGATCGAGACGCTGGTCGGGTGGCGGTAATGCCGGAGGTCCATGGAGACCAGGCGCTCGGGGACACCGTGCGCGAGCTCTTGGGCGCTCGGCACCCGGTCGTCGCCGTGGCCGTGATCTCGCCGCGTGGCACCAGGGTGGCGAGTGTGGGCGCCGAGGCGGGCGCGGACTTCGAGCTCGGGTCGATCTCCAAGGGGATCACCGGCCTGCTGTACGCCGACGCGCTCGCGCGCGGGGAGGTCACGCCGTCGACGACCGTGGGCGACCTGCTGCCCGTCGACGGAACCCCGGTGGCGGGGGTTGCGCTGGCGTCGCTGACCACGCACCAGTCGGGTCTGCCGAGGCTGCCCCCGTCATCGGGTTCGACGCGACGCGGCTTCGCGCTGTGGCGGCACGGCACGAATCCCTACGGCGAGAGCCTCGACGAACTCATCTCCCAAACACGCGCCGTCCGGCTGAGGAAGCCGCGGACCCGGTACTCCAACCTCGGCTTCGAACTGCTCGGGCACGCGCTCGCCCGCGGGGCCGACACGACCTTCGAGGACCTCGTTCGGCGGCGGATCGCCGAACCGCTCAGCCTCGACGGCCTGTACGTCCCCGCGACGCCGGACCAGTTGCGTCCCGGCGCCTTGCCCGGGCGGACCAAGTCCGGCCGGGCGCGGCAACCGTGGACCGGCGAGGCGCTCGGACCGGCGGGCGGCATCCGCGCGTCGATCGGGGACCTGGCCCGGCTCGCGACCGCGCTGCTCGACGGGTCGGCCCCGGGCCGCGCTGCCCTCGACCCGGTGACGAAGTTCCGCGGGCAGGCCCGCATCGGCGCGGGCTGGCTCACCCTGCCGCACAAGGGCCGGGTCGTCACCTGGCACAACGGCGCGACCGGCGGGTTCCGCTCGTGGCTCGGCCTCGACCGCCAGGCGCGGACCGGCGTCGTCATCCTGTCCGCGACCTCGGCGTCGGTGGACCACCAGGGGTTCACCCTGCTCGCCGCCGAGGAAGGCCGCTAGAGCTACGCGGCCGCGTTGGCCTCGTCGAGGGTGTCGTAGAGGTCGAGCAGCGCGTCGAAGCCGACGATGCCGAGAATCCTGCGGATGGCGGGCGTGACCACCACCCGCATGGGGCATTTCGTCCGGCGGTCCGCCTCGATCAGCGCGCTGATGCCGACCGAGCCGAAGAAGGCGACCTCGCTGAGGTCGACCACCAGGACCGCGGGCTTCCTATCCAGCGCGTCATCGATGCCGGTGACCAAGGTCGCGGCGGTGGCCGTGTCCACCTCGCCGACCACACGTACCACGAACACGCCACCGGGCAGCGCACTACCGGTGACCAGTAAGCCCCCGACCTCGCGCCGCGGCGCACCCGGTTCGGACACCACGCTCATCGTCTCCCTCACCCGCCTCAAAGGTGCCTGGCTGCTTGTCTGGACCTGAAGGACCGTGCTCGTCCAATCCCGTAAAATGGCATCCTGAAGTAAAGTACATGAAGTTCGCTTCATGGCAAGAGCAGGCGACAATTTTGGGGAGGTGGAGCGCTCGTGCCCTACGTCGACGCGCTGTGCACCCTGCTGGAGCGGCTGATCCGCGAACGGCAGGCCGAACCCGACCACCCGACTGACCTGCTGGGCGAGGTGGTGCCGCAGCTGCGCACCGTGCTGGCCCAGGCAGGCCACCACGACACGCCCGACCCGAGAGCCGCGGCCGAGCCCGACAACGACACCGAGGTCGATCCGGGCGCCGCACTGGCGGTGGTCTCCGCCGCGAGAGCCGCCCAGGAACACCTGGCCTCCATCGAGCGCGCGGCCGCGGCCATCGCCCGCGACAGCGGCATCACCCTGCGCAGACTCGCCGACGCGGCGGGCATCACCGAACGCGCCGCGGCCGACCGCTACAAGAAACCGGTCTCCTCCGGCCGGACCTGACCTTCGGGGCCCGCGAGGTCCACTGTGGAGTCCGCACTTCCGGTCACGAGACGGACCGGAATCGCCGATATTCACCCGATCGGGCCGTCCGTGCCGCAGAATGCCGCCGTGCGCATCCGACTTGCCTTGATCGCCTGCCCCCTCTTGATCGCGGGCTGCACTACGACGGTGGCCGGGACGGCCGCTCCAGCGCCGCCGAGGCCGCTCAAGTCGTCGATCATCGCGGTGGACGTGGGCGACTGGGTGGACACCGGTCAGGGGTTGCGGTTCGTGGTCGAGAAGATCGAGGTCGACCCCAAGTGCACCGCCGAGAAACCGCTGCCGCTGGGCCGCAACCGGCACCTGGTGGTGTTGACCGTCGCCGTCGAGACGGGGGCCGGGTTCGTCAAGCGGTCGGACACCCCGGTGTGGGACACCTTCCTGACCTACGGGCCGTACGGGTTCGACACCCTCATCAGCTCCGCCGGGCCGCGGTGCTTCCCGCAGGAGCAGTCGATCCACTGGAGCGATCCCAAGCCGAACGGGAGATACCGGGGCAAGGTCGTGGTCGAGACGTACTCGACCGAAGGGCTGGTCGTCCACAAAGACTGGAAGTGGGCATACCCCGGCTGACGTCACCGGTGGCGCGATCGGGTGATTTCGCCGTCACCCGAAGAGCTACCTCCGCGCTGATCTCGTTGCCTCCCGCCGACGCGACCTGTCACCGTCGAGCGGTCTCGTCGGGAGGTGAGTCGTCGGACGGACGGACTGGCCGGGCGGACCACCGGTCATCCCGCGGCCCCGGGCGAACCCGCACGTCGTGCGCCTGGTCGGCGCCGGGGTGCTGCGCGCCGTCCTGGCCGCCGGGCTCGCCGCCCTGGGGTGGACCTGCGTGCGCGACCCGGCCGGGTTGGCGGTCTGCGCGGCGGTGATCGTCCACGAGCACGGGGTGCTGTCGAGCGACCTGGTCGCCGAGTGCGTCGCCCACGCGATGCCCACGGTGGTGGTGGGTTCCGTCCGGTGCCCACGGGAGCTGATCATCGCCGTGCGCGCCGGGGCGACCAGCGTCGTCGACCGCGACCTGCCGGTCCCCGAACTCCTCGCCGCCGTGCAGCAGGGACTCACCGACACCTCGCGCCACGGGGCGCTGGTGGAGGGCCTGCGCCTGCGGATGCGCCTGCAGGAGCGCCTCGACCGGCTCACCCCGCGCGAACGCACTGTGCTGACCGACCTGGCCGCGGGCCTGGCGGCGGCCGAGATCGCCCACCGGGAACATGTGAGCCTCACGACCGTGCGCACGCACATCCGGTCGATCCTGCTCAAGCTCAACGTCTCGTCCCAGCTGGCCGCGGTCGCCGCGGGACGGGCGGGCTGGCGGGAGCTGAACCTGCCCGACCATGCCGTCCATGCCCGCCAAGCCGTTGCCGGTCATCAATTTTGACGATGCCGGGCGCGCACGGACGGCCACACACTTGCCGGACGCGCGGCCGCAGGGACCGTGCCCACACCCCCGAGGAGACACCCATGTGCAGGACGTTGAACGTGGCAGGCGTGACCATGGCGAACTGGCCCGGCGTCATGGTCCTCAAGTCCGACGGCCACGGCGGCTTCGTTCAGGACGACGAGTGGAACTGGTCCAGGGAGATCCACTGGCACTACGAGGTCGCGTCCTTCGACGAAGGGTCCTACTGGGTTCCGGCCTCCAGCCACCCGCCGCGCTGGTGGGACAAGGTGCTCATCGAGGGCGACGCTCCGACGTCCGGCACGAAAGTGAATCCCAAGGGCACGGAGTACAGACCCAACGGCGTGTTCATCTGGATCCCAGCCCTCCCGCCCCAGGTCGGCCCCGGCAAGACCGACAACAAGGTCAAGTGCGACCCGCCGAAGTCGGCCCCCGTGGTGACAGCCTCCGCGCCCGGCGGCGACGGCGTCGCCTCGGGCAATGGTCTCGCCGCCGCGGGGAACGGTGCCGCGGGCCCGGTCTCCCCCACCCCACCGGTCTCCCCGACCGGCGGGGGCATCGAATTCGCCCGACAGCGGCTCAACACGATCCTCGCCCAGCCCACCGTGCTCGCCGCCGACACGGGAGGCAGCGCGTTCCAGGACTCCGACGGCCTGATCTCGTTCGTCAACCTCTCCTCGGACCTGGTGAACCACAGCCCCGCGTACAAGACCGGGACCGCGGTGTTCGACAAGATCGCGAACTTCATCTCGACGCTGCGCATCAAGACCTTCGCCGCGATGCAGAAGGGAATCATCCAACCGCTGCAGGGTGACACGCCGCCCGCCACGCAGTGGGACGCGTCGGTCACCCACGTCATGCAGCACCTGCTGCAGGAGTCGGGCGGGCTCACCGACTACTCCATCACCCAGGAGACCTACTCCGACACCCAGGTCCTCGCCGAGTTCAGCACCAGCTTCATCAAGCTCTTCTTCGACGCCGTCACGGTGCCCAGCTCCATCATCAGCGGCATCTCCACCTTCATCTCCGGCGTCGGCAAGTCGCTGCAGCTGGGCTGGGACAACAGGCAGCGCGACTACCAGGTCGCCCTCCTCGGCCAGTGTCACGAGGCCGTGCAGGAGAACTCGGACGGCGCCCCCGTGTACCGGTACTTCCCGAAGCTGAAGTACTACTTCCTCCGGGTGTCCAGCTCGCAGACCGAGTTCACCTCGGACTGCGCGACGGTTCGGAAGATCACGTTCAACTTCCAGTACGAGTACTACGTCACCGCCGTGGCGGCGGCGGTGCTGGACACGACGACCGCCGACTACAAGAGCTTCACCGATTTCCTGAACACCGCCCAGACCGCCAACTACACGGACGCGAAGGACAAACTCAACGCCATCCTGAACGGCACGGTGTCGGACGGTCCGAGTCATCAGCTGAGCACCTTCAACGTCGACCTCGGCGCCTACCCCTCGATGCAGGCGACGCCGAGCAGGCGGCTGGTGCCCGCCTGACCGCCGACCGGCGTCGGGCGACACCCGACGCCGGTCAGTCGGCCGCGTAGGCCCGGAACAGCGTGCGGTAGGCGCGTTCGGCGGTGTCCACGTCGTCGGGGCGCGGGGACACGAGGTGGTGGAGGGTGAATCCCTCGGCCATGGCGGCGAAGGCCCGGGCACCGTCAGCGGGCCTCGCCGCGCCCGCCGCGCGCAGGGCGGCTTCGGCCACGCCGTGGATGGTGTCGATGATCCGGGCCAGTGCTTCCGACCGGTCGGGTGAGCGCGCCGCTTGGAGCAGTACCTCGTAGCGGGCCAGTTCGAGGGACGGCGGGAACAGGGTCAGCAGTTCGGCGACGTGGCGGGCGATGTCGTCGGGGCGCACCCTGGCGGCCGCGAGGTCGGCGGCCAAGGCGTCGAGCCGGGCGATGAGGTCGTCCGCGGCGAGTTGGAGAGCCTCGACACCGAGTTGCTCGATCGTGCCGAAGAAGTACGACACGGACGTGTAAGGGACGCCCGCCCGCTCGGTGACGGCGCGGTGGGTGACCGCGGCGACGCCCTGTTCGGCCGCGATCTCGATGGCGGCGCGCAGCAGCTGCTCGCGGCGCTGCTCCCCCTTGGCGTAGCGCTTGTCCGGGTGTGGCACGGACACCACGGTACGCCAATCTTGTAGATACCTTCAAGATTGGCGTACCGTGGAGCGCGTGACCACACCATCGACACCCCGACCGCCGCTGGTGCACGCCTTCGGTGACGACGCACTCGGCGACCACGACGCGGTCGCGCTCGCCCGCCTGGTCCGCGACGGCGCGGTCAGCGCCCAGGAACTCGCCGACGCGGCGCTCGCCCGGGCCCGGCGGGTCGAGCCGCTGCTCAACGCCATCGCCTGCGAACCGGACGCTCCGCGCGTCGCGCCGGAAAAGACTGGCGCGCTCTACGGCGTGCCCACCTTCGTCAAGGACAACACCGACTTGCGGGGCCTGCCGACCAACCACGGCAGTGAGGCCTACACCGCCGCGCCCGCGAAGAAGGACGGCGCCTACGCCACCCAGTACCTCAGCACCGGGCTGACCGTGGTGGGCAAGTCCCGGCTGCCGGAGTTCGGGCTGAACGCCACGACCGAGTTCATGACCGGGGAACCGGCCCGAAACCCTTGGCACACCGACCATTCCGTCGGCGCGTCGTCGGGTGGTTCGGCCGCGCTCGTCGCCTCGGGTGTCGTGCCCATCGCCCACGCCAACGACGGCGGCGGGTCGATCCGGATCCCGGCGGCCTGCGCCGGACTCGTCGGACTCAAGCCGACCCGGCACCGGCACGTCGACGGCGAACAGGCGCGTCGGCTGCCGATCAACATGGTCTCCGAGGGCGTCCTCACCCGCACTGTCCGCGACACCGCGGCCTTTCTCGCCGCCGCGGAGGACCACTGGCGCAACCCGGCTCTCCCGCCGATCGGCCTGGTGGACGGTCCCGCCCAGCGAAGGCTGCGGATCGGCCTCGTACTCGACCCGATCAAGGGCACGCTCGACGAGCACACCCGCGCCACGGTCGAGAACACCGCTCGGCTGCTGGAGAAGGCGGGCCACCACGTCGAGCCGATCGACTTGCCCGTCACCGAGCAGTTCGCGGCGGACTTCCTGCAGTACTGGGGTTTGCTCGCCCAACTCGCGGTGGACACCGGCAAACTCACGTTCAACCGGAGCTTCGACCGGCAGCGCGTCGACGGGCTCACCCGGGGCCTGCGCGGACACCACCGCGCCAACTTCCGCCGCACACCGGGCGCACTGCGCCGCCTGCGTCGCATACCCGGCGTCTACGCGGACCTGTTCGCCCGCCACGAACTCGTGCTGTCACCGGTGCTCGCGCACACGACCCCGCGCCTCGGCCACATCAGCCCGACCGTCGACTTCGACGACCTGCTCGACCGCCTGACCGACTACGTCGCCTACACCCCGCTGAACAACATCGCGGGCACCCCGGCGATCTCCCTGCCCCTGGGCATGACGCCCGCGGGCCTGCCGATCGGCGTGCACCTCAGCGCCGCCCACGGGGACGAACGCACCCTGCTCGAAGTCGCCTACACCCTCGAAGCCGAACACCCCTTCCCCAGAATCCACACGGAAGTCTGAAACCCGCGCGCACCAGCGCCGAAGAGCAGGTCGTCGGCTGACCATCCCGCTATCCTGGCCCGCGGAGACAGGGGGATCCGTGGATTTCGACAGCAAGCGCGCGTGGGCGCGAATGCCCCAGGTCAACGGGGTCAACAAGAACAGGAGCAGGCTCGCGCAGCAGCGCGGCTGGCAGTTCGCCGAGCAGGCGCCGGAACTGCTCGACCGCTGGCCGGTGCTGCCCTTCACCCAGCGCGGCGACATGCGGCTGGTCTACGGGGCGCTGAGCGGGATCTGCGACGGGCTGTCGTTCACGATGTCGGACTTCATGCGCAGGCAAATGGTGATCAACAAGCAGGTTTACGGAATGACCTTCAACCAGCACGACAAGATGGTCACCGACTCCGTGTGGGTGGTGCGACTACCCGCGCCCATGCCGTTCTTCCAGATCACCTCACGCGACCAGGTGTATTTCGACATCGACGACAGCCCCCACCCGACGACGGGCGACCGCAAGTTCGACAAGCGGCACCAGCTCGTCGACACCGACCCCCACGTCGCCGCTCAGGTGCTCACCCCCGGTGTCATGGCCACCGTGCGGGAAGCCCGGCTCGGCACCTGGACCCTGCTCGGCACCGAGCTTGTGTACGCGGAGAACTGCTATCTCGGCGGCACCGGTCCGAACAAAGTGGTGGAGACACTGGGGAAACTCGCCATGCTGGTCTCCCAGCTCCCGTTCCACCTCGGCGGCGGACAACCCGCGCCGCAGGCTTACCCCCAGCCCGGTTATCCGCAGCCGCAGCCCACCTATCCGCCGCAGCAATACCAGCGGCCTGCCTACCCGCCGCAGCATCACCCGGGCTACCCGACCCAACAGCCACCGGCCCATTACCCGCCTGCCCAATATCCGCAGCCGGGCTATCCGCAGCCGTTCCAGCAGATCGGGTATCCGCCGCCTCCCGGCCACGGCTACCCGGCAGGTCCTCCACCGTCGCGCTGACTGCCGCTCAGGAAGCGGGACAAGCACGGGAAGCGACCAGCCCTTGAATTACGGGGAGGCGGACTAGTCCCACGCCATGGCCCGGCTGAATGCGTCCGCTTCCGCGAGAATCGCTGCCTCCCTGTCGGACCCGGGAGTCAGCGTCACCCCGGCCCGCTCCAGCATCACCACCGATGGGAGCAGGACACCGCGCATCAGGGCGTGGGCCACCGGGTGTCGGGTCGACCCCCACTCCTTCAGCAGGCCCTCGGTGAACCGCTGGAATATCGGCACATCCACCGCGCAGGTGTCGTCCTGGCCCGGTGTCAGACCGCTGGGAACCCGCATCAGGTCCGCCGCGTTCTGGGCGGCGGGCAGATACCACTGCGCCGACCGGAGCGACGGATTCCACACCGTATTCCCCGCGACCTCGAAGAAGTAGCTCACCGGGGAAACCTAGATGTCCAGGTCGGCCGTCGCGCGGCCGACCTGGACACCGGGGTCACACCAGGTCGAACCGGTCGAGGTTCATGACCTTGTCCCAGGCCGCGACGAAGTCGCGGACGAACTTCTCCCGCGAGTCGTCGGCGGCGTAGACCTCGGCGACCGCGCGCAGCTCGGAGTTCGAGCCGAACACGAGGTCGGCGCGACTGCCGATCCACTTGACGGTGCCGGTGGCGCGGTCGCGGCCCTCGAAGGTCTCCGCGTCCTCCGACGTCGCCTTCCACTCCGTGGCCATGTCGAGCAGGTTCACGAAGAAGTCGGTGGTCAGCGACCCCGGCGTCGACGTGAAGACGCCCAGCTGGGACTGCTGGTGGTTGGCGCCCAGGACCCGCAGGCCGCCCAAGAGGACGGTCATCTCGGGCGCGGTGAGGGTCAGCAGGTTCGCCCGGTCGACCAGGAGGTACTCCGACGGCAGCCGGTTGCCCTTCCCGCGGTAGTTGCGGAACCCGTCGACGGTCGGCTCGAGCGGCGCGAACGACTCGACGTCGGTCTGCTCCTGGGTGGCGTCCGTGCGGCCCGGGGTGAAGGGGACCTCGATGTCGAAGCCCGCGTCCTTGGCGGCCTTCTCCACCGCGGCGCAGCCGCCGAGCACGATCAGGTCGGCGAGCGAGACCTTCTTCCCGCCCACCGGCTGCGCGCTGTTGAAGCCCGCCTGGATTCCCTCCAGCGCGCCCAACACCTTCGCGAGCGTGTCGGGGTTGTTGACCTCCCAGCCGCGCTGGGGCTCCAGGCGCACGCGGGCACCGTTCGCGCCGCCGCGCTTGTCGCCCGCGCGGAACGTCGAGGCCGACGCCCACGCGGTGGAGACGAGCTCGGCGACGGTCAGCTCGGAGGCGAGGATCTGCCCCTTGAGCGCGGCGATGTCGGCGGCGTCGACGAGTTCGTGGTCGACGGCGGGCACCGGGTCCTGCCAGATCAGCGTCTCCTGCGGCACCAGCGGTCCGAGGTAGCGCTGGATCGGGCCCATGTCGCGGTGGGTGAGCTTGAACCACGCCCGGGCGAACGCGTCGGCGAACTGGTCCGGGTTCTCCAGGAAGCGCCGCGAGATCGGCTCGTAGACCGGGTCGAGCCGCAGCGCGAGGTCGGTCGTGAGCATCGTCGGGGGCCGGGTCAGCGAGCCGTCCTCCGGGTCGGGCACGGTGTTCGCGCCCGCGCCGTCCTTCGGCTGCCACTGGTGGGCGCCCGCGGGGCTCTTCGTCAGCTCCCACTCGAAGCCGAACAGGGTCTCGAAGAAGGTGTTGTCCCACTTGGTCGGCGTGGGCGTCCACGTGACCTCGAGGCCGCTGGTGATCGCGTCGCGGCCCTTGCCGCTGCCGAAGGTGTTCTTCCAGCCGAGGCCCTGCTCCTCGATCGAGGCGCCCTCGGGCTCCGCGCCGACGTGCTCGTCGGGGTCGGCCGCGCCGTGCGTCTTGCCGAAGGAGTGCCCGCCCGCGATCAGCGCGACGGTCTCCTCGTCGTTCATCGCCATGCGGCGGAACGTCTCGCGGATGTCGCGGGCCGCGGCCAGCGGGTCCGGGTTGCCGTTGGGGCCCTCGGGGTTGACGTAGAT
The DNA here is from genome assembly GCF_004362515.1 of Actinokineospora alba. Taxonomy (NCBI): domain Bacteria; kingdom Bacillati; phylum Actinomycetota; class Actinomycetes; order Pseudonocardiales; family Pseudonocardiaceae; genus Actinokineospora; species Actinokineospora alba. The sequence goes on from NZ_SNXU01000001.1 coordinate 5,829,205, forward strand.
CAGGCCCATCTGCACGGCCGCGAGCGGGCTTTCCAGCTCACGGTCGCCGGTGTAGCGCTCGTCGCCGAGCCAGGTGCGCTCCGGGCCCCAGTAGACGTCCTCGTCCGGCTCCCACACGTCGGCGCGGCCACCTGCGAACCCGAAGGTCTTGAAGCCCATGGTCTCCAGCGCGCGGTTGCCCGCGAAGATCATCAGGTCGGCCCAGGAGATCTTGCGGCCGTACTTCTGCTTGATCGGCCAGAGCAGCCTGCGCGCCTTGTCGAGGTTTCCGTTGTCGGGCCAGCTGTTGAGCGGGGCGAAGCGCTGCATGCCCGCGCCCGCGCCGCCGCGGCCGTCCTCGATGCGGTACGTGCCCGCGCTGTGCCACGCCATCCGGATCATGAACGGGCCGTAGTGGCCGAAGTCGGCGGGCCACCAGTCCTGCGACGACGTCATCAGCTCGTCGACGTCCCTGGTCAGGGCGTCAAGGTCGAGCGTGGCGAACTCGGCGGCGTAGTCGAAGTCGCCACCCATGGGGTCGGACGCGGTGGAGTGCTTGCGCAGGATCGCCAGGTTGAGCTGGTTGGGCCACCAACCGCGGTTGCCGCCGCCCTCGGTCGGGTGGTTGAGCTTGCCTACCGAGACCGGGCACCCGCCCGCCTGCGGCTCGTTCATCTCTCCAACGACGGCGTCAGGACTGTCAGACACAGGAATCCTTCCAAGATGAGATGCGTGCTCAGGAACTGGTGGTGGTGGAGCAGCCAGGGCACAGGCCCCAATAGACGACCTCGGCCTCGTCGATCGTGAAGCCGTGGTCGTCGGAAGCGGTGAGACAGGGTGTGTCGCCGACAGCGCAGTCGATATCGGCGATGGCGCCGCACGAGCGGCATACGACGTGGTGGTGGTTGTCGCCGACCCGTGCCTCATAGCGCGCCACGGAGCCCGGGGGCTCGATTCGGCGCAGCAGCCCGGCAGTGGTCAGCGCGCGCAGCACGTCGTAGACGGCCTGGTGGGACACGCCGCCCAGGTTCTCCCGGACCGCGCCGATGATCGAATCCGTGTCGGCGTGCGGCCGGTCGTGCACCACGGACAGCACCGCCACCCGGGGCCGCGTCACGCGCAGCGAGACCCCGCGGAGCATGCGCTCGAAGTCCGTTGAAGTGGGCACGGACCCGAGTGTGCCCCATTTTCTGGAATCAATCAAGATTTGGCGTCGACCCGGTGCTCCCGACGTGCCGGGGTGCCTCAGTCCTTGGCCGTGGTGACCGGCGCGCCGTAGACGAGGTCGGCGTAGTCGCGGTGGCGCTCGATCCAGCCCTTGATGAACGGGCACAGCGGCAGGACCTGGCGCTTGCCCTCCGCGCGCACCGCGTCCAACGCGAAGCGCGCGATCGCCGAGCCGACGCCTTCGCCCTCGCGGCGTGGGTCGACCTCGGTGTGGGTGAAGATGATCAGCTTCTCGGTGAGCTGGTACTCGGCGAAACCGGCAACCTCGTCACCGACCCGCGCCTCGAAGCGCGTCCGCTCACGGTTGTCCACCACGTCGACCATCGTCACCTCACGTCCCGGGGAGCCAGGTGGTCCACCCTAATTCGCACCCAGTCGATCAGCCTGTCGATCAAGCTCAGGTCAGGTCCGAGCACCGGGTGGCGTCGGGGTCGGCCGCGGCCTCGGGCACCCACCGCACGTTGGCGAAGGACGCCTGGAACGGGCCGTCGGTGTAGACCAGGAACGGGGTGTTGACGTTCTCCAGGTCGAGCCCGACGGCGGCGAAGCAGTCGACGGGGATCTTGACGGTGGACTTCACGCCGACGGGCAGCCCTTGGAACAATGTCGTGGCAGCCACTTCCGACATGCACGGGTATCCACAGTGGACTCCGATGACCGTGCGGTTGACCGGCGGCTGATGGACGATCACGTCGAACACCACGGCGCTGTCGGCGTTCAGGTAGGGCCGCAGGTCCGTTCCACCGCCGGGGTTCTGCAGATAGACCTGCCCAGCACCAGTGCCCGTCCAGGTCGTCTTGAGGGCATCGCCTTGGACGTTGACGTCGGCGGGGACCACCGCGATCGAGCCGTGCGCCTCGGTCAGGTCCGGGCCGATCTCGGTGCCGCCCCAGTTGTCGGGCGATCCGAGGAAACTCTTGTATGGTGCGACATCCTGCCGGACGAAGACCTCCAGCTCCTCGTCGGCGTCGCCGCCTCCTCCCCCACCGCAGCTGTAGCCGGGCGAAGCCTCGTCCAGGGGCGGGACCGACCCGGTCTGACCGTCGCGCAGCCCGTAGCCCAAGGTGAACAGCGGGTCGTAGCCCGCCATGCCCGGGTTCAGCGGCGTCTGACACGCCGAGCGAGGCCAGGAGTAGGACAGCGACCCGGTGAAACCACGGCCGTGGTTGGGGCCCCGCACCAGCAGGTCGGCGACGCCACCGCCCTCGGTCCCGGGCAGCCAGGCGGCCACGAACGCCGCCGAGCGGTTCAGCTCGCGGTTGACATGCAGCGGGCGGCCCGACACCAGCACGGTGACGACCGGCGCGCCCTTGCCGCTCACCTTGTCCAGCACCGCGATATCCGCGGGCTGAAGGCGAGCCAGTTCCAGCGTGCGGCGGGTGAGGTCGCCGACGCCCTCGGCGTACGGGGTCTCCCCGATGACGGCGACCACCGCGTCGAACCCGGCCGGGTCGACGTCGCCGGTCTCGCTGAACGTGACGTTGCCCGCGCCCAGCACCTCGCGCAGACCGCCGAGGATCGTGGTGCCGACCGGGAAGTCGTCGTTGGTGTTCCCGGTTCCCTGCCAGGTCAGCGTCCAGCCGCCGGTCTGGTTCTGCAGGCTGTCGGCGCTCTTGCCGACCACCAGCACCTTCGAGTCTCGGGCCAGCGGCAGCACGTTTCCGTTGTTCTTCAACAACACCTGCGACTTGCGAACCGCGTCACGGGCCAGTTCCCGCGCCCGCAAGGCATCCGTCGAGCCCGCGTGTTCGCGCGCCGATGGCTTGGGCGCGTCGAACACGCCCGAGCGCAGCTTCACGCGCAGGACGCGGGTGACGGCGTCGTCGATGCGGGCCATCGGGATCTCGCCGCTCTGGACCTGGGCGATGGTGTTCTGGATGAACGCCTTCCAGTCGTTCGGGACCATCACGATGTCGATGCCCGCGTTGATCGCCCTGGCGCAACTGGAGTTCGTGCAGCCGTCGACCTGGCCGATGCCGTTCCAGTCGGACACCACCAGCCCGTCGAAGCCCAGCTTTCCTTTGAGGATGCCGTTGAGCGCGAGGTCGCTGCCGTGCAGCTTGCCCTCGGTGATACCCGCCTCGGGGTTGGTCCAGCTGTTGAACGACACCATGACGGTCTGCGCGCCCGCCGCGAGCGCGCCGTAGTAGCCCTGCCCGTGGATATTGATCATCTCCGCGGGTGACGACGGGTTGACCCCCTGGTCGCGGCCGCCTTCGGTGCCGCCGTCGCCGATGAAGTGCTTGGCGGTGCCGATCACGCCGTCCGCGCCGATGCGCAGCGGGTGGCGGCCCTGCAGCCCGCGGATGGCCTCCCAGCCGTACGCGCGGGTGATCCGCGGGTCCTCGGAGAAGCCCTCATAGGTGCGGCCCCACCGGTCGTCGCGGGCCACCGCGAGGGTGGGCGCGAACGCCCAGTCCTGCCCGGTGGCCCGGATCTGTTCTGCGGTGGCGGCACTGACCGCGCGCACCAGGCACGGGTCGTGGGCGGCGCCGAGACCGATGTTGTGCGGGAAGACGGTGGTGCCATAGACGTTGTTGTTGCCGTGCACGGCATCGATGCCCCAGATCACCGGCACCTTGGTCCGGGTGGCTTTCGACGCCGCCCAGTAGGCGTCGGCCAGCGCCAGCCAGTCCCCCGGCGCGGCGTGCTTGTTCGCGCCGGGCCAGGAGCCACCGCCGTTGAGGACGGAGCCGATGCCGTACTCGCGGACCTCGTCGGGAGTGATCGCCGAGATCTCCGGCTGGGTCAGCTGGCCGACCTTCTCGGCGAGGGTCATGTCCGCGACCATCCGGGCGACGCGACGTTCGTCCGCGGGGTTGTGAACGAAGCGGCTGCGCACCTTGGGCCAGTCCGACAGCGTGGGTAACCGCTCTTCGATCCGGGCGCACCCGTCCGGCCCGAGCGCGGGCTGCCCGACCACTGGCTGCCCGTTCTCGGCCGGGTCCGCGACCGCGGCCCCGCTGACCAGCGTGGCGCCCAGCACCACGGCGAGCACGAGTCGTCCCCCACGTCCCCTGTGTGCCATCTGTCAGTCCTCGCGAATCGGCGGCGACGACCCGCCCCGGCGGCGGCCCTGTCGAATGCTCATCCACTGCCACCCGATCCGTCAATAGAACTTTCGGTGGAACGTGGAAGCGCTTTCACGCCTATGCGACAGGAGGACGGCAAATCCCGGACGGGGGCTAGTCCGCCAGCAGTTTGTCCAGTAGGGCGTCGAGCTGCGCGCGTTCCGCTTTGACCAGGCGAGCGGACAAGCTGGAGTCCGCGGCCACCCGATCGGCGAGTTCGGCCCGCAGGGACATTCCCTGCTCGGTGAGGCTGAGCAGTTTGACGCGACGGTCGGCGCCGGGGACGCGTTCGATGAGGCCGAGCCGCTCCAGACGGTCGGCCAGGCCGGTGACATTGGAGGCGTCGCAGGACATTCCCGACGCCAGGTCGCGCATCGGAATCGGCTCTTCCAGGCTCAGCAGGGTTCGAGCCTGCAGGGGCGTGAGGCCCAGTGACGCGGCGACGGCCTCGAAGTCCTGCTCCATCCGCCGCACGACACGGAAGAGCTTGACGCCGAGGTCGCGCGCTTCTTCCAAGCGGGCGGCGTTCATCGGCCCAGCCTACCCACCACCTCAATATTTGACGACCTCAACTACTTGTGCCACGCTGGCGCCAGTTGCTTGAGGTGGTCAATCTTCTAGGAGGTCAAGATGTCTGTCCTTACCGCCGCTCCGCGGTCCCAGACCGTCCGTGGCGCGCTGAACATCGGAGGCTTGGCCACGATCGCGGCGGGCTTGGGCAATCTGCTGGCCCTGGTGATCGGACGGCTGGCGGGCGCGGACATGTCCGTCCTCCAGCCAGGCGCGACGGAGGCGATCGAGATCGGCGTCGTGATCGTCGCACTGGGGACCGTCGTCCCCTTCGCGCTGGGCACCGCGACACTGGCGCTGACCACGCGGTGGGGCAGGCGCGGATGGACGGCAGTGGCGTGGCTGGGGCTGGCGGTCGGACTGCTCACGACGGTGTCGCCGTTCACTGTGGAGGCTTCGACCAGCACTTCCGCCACCCTCGCGGCCATGCACGTGGTTTCCGGGGTCGTGTGGTTCGTCCTGGTGCGACGGAGTTCCAGCCAACCGGCGTGACGCTCACAGGTCGGTGGCGATGATCTTCTCGATGTTCCGCTCGGCGAGCGCGGTGATGGTGACGAACGGGTTGACGCTGGTGTTGCCGGGGATCAGCGCGCCGTCGATGACGTACAGGCCGGGATGTCCGTGCAACCTGCCGTAGTTGTCGGTGGCCTTGTTCAGCACCGCGCCGCCGAGCGGGTGGTAGGTGAGGTGGTCGCCCCAGATCTTGTACGAGCCGAAGAGATCGGTGCGGTAGATCGTCCCCTCCTTGGCGTTGATCTTGTCGAAGATGCTCTTGGCCGCGTCGATGGACGGTTGCTTCCACGCGGTCTGCCAGTCGAGGTCCACCTTGCCGGTCGCGGCGTTCCAGGAGAACGCCGCGCGGTTCGGGTTCCTCGTGATCGACAGGTAGAGCGAGGCGTAGGTCTCGATCCCGGTGGGCAGCGGCGCGACCTCGGCGAACGCGCCGCCCGCGTCCCAGTTGTCGATGCCCGCGGTGGGCATCGCCGCCTGGACCTTGCCGGTCGGATCCCACATGTGGTTGGCGCGGCCGCACATGACGTTGCCGTTGTCGCCCCAGCCTTTGCCGATCTCGTCGTTCAAGCCGGGTAAGGCGCCGGTGGCCTTGAGCTTCGTCAACAGCTTGCTGGTGCCCACGCTGCCCGCCGCGAAGAAGACCTTGTCCGCCGTCATGGTCACCGACTCCATGACGCCGCCACCGGTGTCGAGCCGGTCCATCACGACGGTGTAGCCGCCCCCAGCGGCGGGCGCGACCGAGGTGACCTTGTGCAGCGGTGAGATGGTGACCTTGCCTGTGGCGAGGGCCTGCGCGAGATAGGTCTGCCGCAAGGTCTTCTTGCCGTGGTTGTTGCCGTAGATGACCTCGCCCGCCAAGGCGGACCTGGGAACCGCCCCGGCCGCTTCCCGCTTCATGTAGTCGAAGTCGTAGACGTTGGGCACGAAGACGAACGCGAAGCCGGAGCGCTGGGCGTGTTTGCGGCCGACTCGGGCGAACTGGTAGCAGTCGGCCGTCTCCCACCAGGCCACGTCGACATGGTTGACGCCGAGCCCGGCGTTGGCTCGCGGGAAGTAGCGGTCGTACATCTCGTCGGCGTTCACCGAGGGGAGGACAGCCGCGAACCTCTCCCGCCTGGGCGTGACGGCCATGCCGCCGTTGACGAGGGACCCTCCGCCGACGCCGCGACCTTGGTAGACGGTGATGCCGCCGAACTCCTCGGCGTCGAGTATCCCGGTGTACCGCGGAACGTCCTTGTCGAGCGGGAATCCCAGGAAGTTGTTGATGGGCTGCTTGGTCCGGGTGCGCAGCCAGAAGGAGCGGTAGTCCGGTTTGACCGTGCTCGCGAAGATCTTGCCGTCGGGACCCGGGGCGTCCCAGGACATGCCCATCTCGACCATGCGCACGTCGACACCCGCCTGGGCGAGACGCAGGGCGGCGACCGCTCCCCCGTATCCGGTGCCGATGACCAGAGCGGGCACGTGGACCGCGGTGGACGCACCCGCGCGTCCACCAAGCGCCGCGACGGCAAGAATGGAACCTGTTCCTGCTAGAAGCCCGCGTCGGGAGACTTGCTTATAGTCGTTGCTGCTACTCGTTTCACTTGTCATGTGACGTTCACCACTCTCGTAGGAGTGAGAACAAGTTATACTTTGATTCGCGCGCGAAGTCACGACATACGTGAAGACATCTTGCATTCGATGCGGACATGGCGTCGCCCACTTGGGGCCGAGGTCGGGCCCTGTCGCCGACTAGCGTGTCGGATGTGGAGACACCGGAGGGTCCGCGTCCACTTCGGGACGTGGCGGCGCCGCACTGGCTGCGGCAACTGGCGCGGCTGCGGCCCGCACCGGCGGACTGGCGGCTCGCGGCCCGTGCAGCGCTCGCCGTGGCGACGCCCATCGCCGTCGGTTTGGCGTTCGGCCGCCTCGATCTCGGTGTGCAGGCTTCGCTCGGAGCACTGTGCGCGACGTTCATGGCACGATCGGGCCCGTACCGGTTCCGGCTGCGCCGCATAGGTTTCTCCGCGGTGGCGGGCGCGGCGGGGTTCCTCGTCGGTGGGCTGGCCGCGAGCCATGGGTGGATCGCCGCGGCGGTTGTCGTCGCGCTGGCGGCGATCTCGGCCGTGGTGTCCTCGATCGGCGCGAACGCGTCCGCGGCGGGCCTGATGCTCCTGGTGTTCGGCGTGCTCGGCACCGGACAGGCAGGCGTCTGGCATCCCGTCGCCGCGACCGGGTGGTTCGTGCTGGGGGCGGCATGGACCCTGTTCCTCGCGATCGCGGCCTGGCCGGTGCGGGCGACCGTCCCCGAACGGGCCGCGCTCGCGTTCGTCTACTCGCGACTGGCCGACCTGCTCGCCGTTGTCGGCACCCGGGAATCGGGCTTCGCCCGGCAGCGGCTCACCGCGGCCATGAACGACGCCCACGACGCGCTGGTGACCGCGCGGTCGGGGCTGGAGGGACGCGACGCCGACTACCGGCGGCTGTTCGTGCTGCTTTCGGAGACCACGCCGGTGGTCGAGGCCGCTGTCGCACTGCACAACAAGCGGACCCCGCCGCCGGGAGCCCTGGTCTACGCGGTGATCGCCATCGGCGCCGCCATCCAGGAGGACGTGCCCGCGCCGCGGCTCGACCTGGACGACGACTCCCCCTTGGCCGTGGCGCTGCGCGGGGTCGTGCGAGAACTCGGCGGCGCACCCCCGCCCCCGCCCGCGGACCGGACCCGGCCCGACCGGCGCGAGCGACTCGCCGGATACCTGGACGCACTGCGGCCGGGACCGGCCACGTGGCGGTTCGCCGCGCGGCTGGCGTTCTGCGTCGGGCTCGCCGAAGTGGCCTCACGGCAACTGCAGCTGGACCGGTCGTACTGGGTCACGCTGACCGTCGCGCTGGTGCTCAAACCGGACTTCGGCTCGGTCTTCGCGCGGGCCGTGCAGCGCGCGGTCGGCACGGTGTTCGGTGTCGTGCTGGGCGCGGCGGTGCTCGCGGTGAATCCGGGCGGCTGGGCGCTGGTGGCCCTGGCGGCGCTGTTCGCCGGGCTCCTGCCGGTGGGGCAGGCACGCAACTACGGCCTGTTCTCGATCTTCGTGACCCCGCTGGTGATCATGCAGCTCGACCTCGGCCAGGCGGGCAGCTGGTCGCTGGTCTCCGCCCGGCTGGTCGACACCGCCGCGGGCTGCGCGATCGTGCTGCTGTTCGGCTACCTGCTCTGGCCCGGCAGCCGCACTCCGCGGCTCGGCACCGAGATCGCCGCCGTCACCCGCACCCTCGCCGGGTACGCGGGCCGCGCGCTGGGCGACGACCGGGGCGACTGGTCGGCCGCCCGCCGCAAGACCTACCGCGAGCTGTCGGACCTGCGCGTCCAGGCGCAGCGGCTGATCTCCGAGCCCTCTCGGGCGGGCAGGCACGCGGCGGCGTGGTGGCCCGCGATCGTCGGGCTGGACCGGATCACCGACGCGGTCACCGGGGTCGCCGTCGATCGCGCGCACGGGTCCGCGCCGCCCGGGCGGGCCGAGGTCGACCGGATCGTGGCCGCCCTCGACGAGATCGCCGCGGCGGTCAGCGAGGAGCGCGCGCCCCGCGACCCGCCGCCACCCGCGTCCCCGCGCCTGGACGCGGTGAGCACCAACGTGCTCGCCCTCTACGACGCGCTGCGCGGACCGAACTTCAGCGGCAGACGGCGATGACCGACCAAGTGGACTGCTGAAATGACGCAGCGGTGGCCATACTGGAAGGCCACCTGCCGCCCCTAGCGTCGGTGGCGTGAACGACTGGCAGCACCGACCCACCCTCACCGGCAGCTACGTCCACCTCGCCCCGCTCACCGAGCGCCACTGCCCCGGCCTGTTCGAGGCGGGCAAGGAGCCGAGCATCTGGACCTGGCTCAGCACGCGCCAACCCCAGTCCCTCGCCGACACCGAGCGGATGGTCGCGGCCGCCTTGGCCGACCCGACCCGGCTCCCCCTCGTCCAGTTGGACGCGGTCACCGGCGAGGTCGCGGGCACCACGTCGTTCTACGAGATCGACGAGCGCAACCGCGGCCTCTACATCGGCCACACCTGGATCGGCGCGCGGTGGCAGCGGACCGCGCTGAACACCGAGGCGAAGCTGATGCTGCTGCGGTGGGCGTTCGACCACCTCGGCGCGCTGCACGTCGGCTGGCACACCGACCTCCGCAACGAGCGGTCGCAGCGGGCGATCGAACGGCTCGGCGCGACCCGCGAAGGTGTCCTGCGCGCCCACAAGATCCGGACGGACGGCACCCTGCGGGACACCGTCGTCTACTCGGTCACCGCCGAGGAGTGGCCCGCTGTCCGGAGTGGACTCGAAGCACGGCTGGACGACCGCGCGGCGCGTTGATCGACCTGCTCATGATCCAGGCCCGTACGATTCCGGAGTGACCGCCTACGACGACTTCGGTGCGTTCGAGCACCTGGACACCTCGACCCTCCCCCCGCGTCAACAGCGGATCCTCGCCACCATCCAGGACTGGGTGGTCCGGCACGGGTATTCGCCGAGCACCCGGGAGATCGGCGACGCAGTCGGCCTGCGGTCCTCGTCGTCGGTGTCGAAGCACCTGGCGAGCCTGGAGGAGCGCGGGTTTCTGCGTCGCGGCGCGTCCGTGTCGCGGCCGATGGACGTGCGCGTTTTCCTGCGCGAGCACCCGTCACGGCCGCCCGCGGCCGACTCGGTGTCGGTGCCCGTGGTCGGCCACATCGCGGCGGGGACGCCCATCACGGCCGACGAACACCTCGACGACACCCTGACCCTGCCGCGCGAACTCACCGGGCGCGGTGACGTCTTCGGGCTGCGCGTGCGCGGCGAGTCGATGATCGACGCCGCGATCTGCGACGGCGACATCGTCGTGGTGCGCAGGCAGCACGAGGCCCACTCCGGTCAGATCGTCGCGGCGATGATCGATGACGAGGCCACGGTCAAGGTCTACCGCCGCCGCAACGGACACGTCTATCTTGAGCCGCGCAACCCGGAGTACGACGTCATCGACGGGGACAACGCGGTCGTCCTGGGCATCGTCGTCTCGGTACTGCGCAGCATCTAGGCGGCATCTAAAGACCGAACGGAGCCCGCGTGTCCCTCGACCAGGTCCTCGCTCCCTTACGCGCGACCGCCTTCATCCTGTTCGGGGCGCCCACCTCCTGGATGGAGGTGATCGGGTTCCTGACCGGAGCGCTGTGCGTGTGGCTGGTGGCCCGGCAGAACGCGTGGAACTGGCCGATCGGCATGGCCAACAACGTCGCGTTCTTCGCCCTGTTCATGACCGCGGGCCTCTACGCCGACGGATGGCTGCAGGTCGCCTACCTCGGGCTCGCGGCGTACGGCTGGTGGGCGTGGCTGCGCGGCGGCGATCGGCACTCGACGCTGGCCGTCTCCACCACTACGCCGACACAGTGGCGGACGATCGCGGCCGTGGGTGTCGCGGCGACCGCGGCGCTGACCTGGATCCTCGTGGTCGCGACGGACTCCACCGTTCCCTTCCCCGACGCGGTGACCACCGTGTTGTCGCTGCTGGCGACCTGGGGTCAGGCGCGCAAGAAGGTCGAGTGCTGGTGGCTGTGGATCGCCGCCGACGTCATCTACGTGCCGCTCCTCGCCTACAAGGGCCTCTGGCTCACCTCGATCCTCTATGTCGGCTTCATGGCCCTGTGCGTCGTCGGGCTGCGGGCGTGGCGGGCCGACCTGCGCTCCCCCGTCCTGGTGGCCGCGTGACCTACCGGCACGCCCTGGTCCTCGGCAAGTTCTACCCGCCGCACGCCGGGCACCACCACCTGATCCGGTCCGCCGCGAGGGCGGCGGAGCGGACGACGGTGGCCGTGCTCGGGTCGAGCGTGGAGTCGCTGTCGATCGCCGACCGGGTCCGCTGGATCGCCGCGGAACACGCCGGCGACCGGGGTGTCGCGGTCCTCGGCGACCTCGACGACCACCCGGTCGACTTTCACGACGACGCGGTGTGGGACCTGCACGTCGGTGTGATCCGGTCCGTGCTGGCCCGCCGCGCCATCGCCGATGGCGACCCGTCGGGGGCCCCGGTCGACGCGGTGTTCACCAGCGAGGACTACGGCGCCGAACTGGCCGCCCGGCTCGACGCGAAGCACGTGCTGGTCGACCTGGACCGCGTCCGGTTCCCCGTGTCGGGCACCGCCGTGCGCGCCGATCCCGTCGGCCAGTGGCGGTTCCTGGCGCCCGCCACCCGCGCGGGACTCGCCGTCCGGATCGTCGTGGTCGGCGCGGAGTCCACCGGCACGACGACGCTGTCGAAGGCCCTCGCCGAGCACTACGGCGCACCCTGGGTGCCGGAGCACGGCAGGCTGCACACCGAGGAGAAGCTCGCCGCGGCGATCGCGCTGACCGGCCCGGACGCCACCCTGGAGAGTCTGGTGTGGACACTCGGCGACTTCATCGACGTCGCCCGGCGGCAAGCGGTGGCCGAGGACGCGGCGGCGACCGGCCCGGTGCTGGTGTGCGACAACGACCCCTGGGCGGCGACCGTCTGGGGCGAGCGCTACCTAGGCGGCGAGCACCCCGAGATCATGGCCGCGGTCGGCGACCGGCGGCCCGCGCTGTACCTGCTCACCGACCACGTCGGCGTCCCGTTCGAGCAAGACGGCTGGCGCGACGGTGAGCACCTGCGCGAGTGGATGACCGCCCGATTCGTCCGGGCACTGCGCGCTCGCGGCGTGCCGTGGGTGCTGCTCACCGGAGATCACGAGCACCGGCTCAGCCAGGCGATCACGGCCTGCGACGCCGAAATCGAGCGACGCTACACCTTCGCCGACCCGCTTTAGCCAGCCGTCACATGTGACGCGGGACACATGCATGCGTGGGTTCCTATGCAAGACTCCGGCCCGGTCGTCAACCGACCTTCGTTGGGAAAACTTGCGCAGCTAAGGACCGCCTGTGAAGAAACTCGCATCGGGTGTGCTGATCGGCACCGCGGCAGCGGCACTGATGGCCGCCGGACTCCACGTCGCGACCGGCTCCACACCGCCGGACGACACCGCGCCGCAGAGCTTGGCCGACGCCGGGCACCGTGCGGACAACCGTCCCGGACCGCTGACCAAGCAGCGCACCAAGCTGCGTCAGCAGGCGATCGAGAAGGTGGCCAAGGGGAAAGCCAAGCCCAACGCCAGAGGCGTGGTCGAGATGGCGCCCGGCAAGTTCGTCGAGACGACCACCGTGCGCCAGACAAGATCTTCACGATCCTCGCCGAGTTCGGCGAGCAGAGCTCCGGCCGCTACGGCAGTGTTCCCGGCCCGCTGCACAACCAGATCCCGAAGCCCGACCGCGCCAAGGACAACTCCACGACCTGGGTGCCGGACTTCAACAAGGCGTATTACGAGGAGTTCTTCAACGGCTCCGGCGAGTCCATGCGCACCTACTACGAGGCGCTCTCCGGCGGCAAGTACTCGGTGACCAACACCGTCACCGACTGGGTCAAGGTCCCCAACAACGCCTCCTACTACGGCGACAACGCCATCGAGGACAACGGCGGCTCCTGGGCGTTCATCCAGGACAGCGGCGACGCCTGGTGGAACTCCCAGCTCGCGGCGGGCAAGACCCCGGCCGAGATCGACGCCTACCTCGCCCAGTTCGATGTGTGGGACCGCAACGACTGGGACCACGACGGCGACTTCGACGAGGCCGACGGCTACATCGACCACTTCCAGGCCGTGCACGCCGGTGAGGGCGAGGACGCGGGCGGCGGCCTGCAGGGCGAGGACGCCATCTGGTCGCACCGCTGGTACGTCAACGGCGACGACTTCGGCCTCACCGGCCCGCAGGTCGGCGCCGAGGCCAACAAGGCGGGCGGAGCGCGCATCGGCGGGTCGAAGTACTGGCTCGGCGACTACACCACCGAAGGCGAGAACGGCGGCCTCGGGGTGTTCTGCCACGAGTTCGGCCACGACCACGGCCTGCCCGACTTCTACGACACCTCCGGCGCGGGCGAGAACTCCACCGCGTTCTGGACCCTCATGAGCTCCGGCTCGTGGCTGGGCCACGGCGGCACGGACGGCATCGGCACCCAGCCGGGCCTGATGGGCGCCGAAGAGAAGCTGTTCCTCGGCTGGCTCGACCACAGCACCGTCGACGTCGGCGCGTCCGGCCAGTACACGCTGAACCCGGCACAGTTCCAGGTCACCGGCAAGGACCAAGCGGTCCGGATCAACCTGCCGGACAAGAACTCCAGCACCACGTACACCACGCCCACGTCCGGCGCCAACGCCTGGTGGACCGGCTCCGCGGACAACCTGAACCAGTCGATCACCCGGTCGGTCCCGGCCGCCTCGCGCATCACCGTGACCGCGAAGGCCTGGTACGAAATCGAAGCGGACTTCGACTACCTGTTCGCCGAGTACTCCCTCGACGGCGGGGCCAACTGGATCCGCGCGGGCGCCGCGGTCGACGGTGACTCGTCAGGCCGGTGGACCGACCTGCGCTACTCCTACGCCGCCGACGGCAAGGAGTCGCTGATCCGCTTCCGCTACCAGACCGACGGCGGAATCCACTTCGCCGGCGCGTTCCTCGACGACATCGCGATCAAGTCCGGCGGCACCACGCTGTTCTCCGACACCGTGGAACAGGGCGCCAACGGGTGGACCGCGAACGGCGCGTGGAAGATCTCGACCGGCACCGAGTCGGGCACGTTCGAGCGGTACTACCTGGTGGAGAACCGCGAGTACGCCGGTTCCGACGCGCTGCTGGCGACCGGGCCGTACCAGTTCAGCAAGGGCCTGACCGCGCCGGAGTGGGTCGAGTTCTTCAAGTACCAGAACGGAATGCTCGTCTGGTACGTCGACGACTCGATGGAGGACAACAACGTCGGCATCCACCCGGGCAGCGGCAAGGCCATGGTCGTCGACGCCCGCCCGGCGCCGTTCAGCTACGCCGACGGCACCCGCCCGAGCAACCGCCGCCAGCCGTTCGACGCGACCTTCGGCCTGGAAGCGACCGACGCGACCTGCCTGCACAAGGAAGCGTTGTCCGGCAAGGGCAAGACGCAGACGGTGGTGACCCAGGAGGCTTGCGCCCCAGCCGGTCCGGCCATCCCGGTCTTCGACGACACCAACCCGGACGCCTACTACAGCGCGGCCAACCCGCAGGGCAGCGTCAAGGTGGCAGGCCACGGCGTCAAGGTCACCGTGACCGGCGACGCCGGGGATGACCTCACCATCTCGGTGGTCAACCCCGCGGCACACTGATCTGACCGAAGGCGGTGACCTGGACGACTTTCGTGGTCGTCCAGGCCACCGCCGTCTCAGGCTCTACTCCCCGGCGAACGTGACGTCCTTCGTCGCCGTCACGGCGGCGCTGCGACCCGGGGCCGACTGGCCCCGCCAGTACAGGTTCGTGTGCGCGATGACCTTGTCCGGCGGCGGAGCGCCCCACTCGGTCAGATCCTCGGTCGTGTGCGCGTCACCGACAAGCGTCACGTCGTAGCCGCGCACGAAGGCGCCATGGATGGTGGACCGGATGCAGGCGTCGGTCTGCGCCCCGGAGACGACCAGGCGTCCCACCCGCGCCCCTGCCAGCACTTCTTCGAGGTCGGTGTCCTCGAAGGAGTCGCCGAACTCCTTGTGCACCAGTGGCTCGGACTCCTGGCGGGCCAGCTCCGGGACATAGTCCCAGGCCTCGCTGCCCTTCTCCAGGTGCTCGTCGGAATGCTGAACCCAGACGACTGGCACCCCCTCCTCGCGGGCCTTGTCGACGAGCGCGCCGATGTTGGCGACAACGGCGTCGCGATGGTGCGCGCCCGCCACGACGCCGTTCTGGACGTCGATCACCATCAGGGCGGTGTTGGGTCGATCTGTCAGCGTGGTCACGACGCCTTCTCTGCTGGTCGGATGTTTGCCAGAGGTCACGTTAACCCCGCCCACCGACAACTGCCGTCGACCTACAGGATCTGGGAGAGGAACCCACGCAGGCGGGGGCTTTCCGGGGAGCTGAAGACCTGCCTCGGCGCCCCGGTCTCCACGACCCGCCCCTGGTCCATGAACGCGACCGTGTCCGCGACCTCGCGGGCGAACCCCATCTCATGGGTGACCACGACCATCGTCATCCCGCGCCCGGCGAGTTCCGCGATCAGCTCCAGCACACCCTTGACCAGTTCCGGGTCCAGCGCGCTGGTGGGCTCGTCGAACAGGATGATCTCCGGGTCCATCGCCAACGCGCGGGCGATCGCCACTCGCTGCTGTTGGCCGCCGGACAGCGCGGACGGCCGGTGGTCTGCCTTGTGCACCAGCCCCACTTCGGCCAGCCGGTCCAACGCGACCGCCTGCGCTGCCGCGGCGGACAGCTTGCGGACCGATCGCAATGGCAGCACCAGGTTGTCCAGGACCGTGCGGTGCCCGAACAGGTTGAATTGCTGGAACACCATACCCACTCGGCGGCGCAGGCGGTCCGGGTCGAGGTCGAGCACGCTCTCCCCCGCGAGCCGGATGTCGCCGGAATCCGGTTCCGTCAGCCGGTTCACCGCGCGCAGCAGGGTCGACTTGCCGGAGCCGGACGGGCCGATCACGCACGTTGTCCGTCCACTCTCGACGGACAGGGTCGCGCCGCGCAGAACGCGGGTGCGGCCGTATGACAGGTGGACATCGTCGATCTCAAGCCCGGACGGCGAGCGCGGGGACGTCAGCGTCATCGTCTTCACCTCCCTGGACCGGGCGGCCGGTGCGCAGCCTGCGGTCGATGTGGTTGACCAGGTGCGTCAGCGGCACGGTGATCGCCAGGTACACCAGCCCGGCGGCCACCAGCGGCGAGAGGTTGCCCGAGTTGGCCGCCGCGTCCTGGCCGATGCGGAACAGGTCGCGCTGGTCGGCGAGCAGGCCGAGGAAGTAGACCAGGCTGGAGTCCTTGATCAGGGCGATGAACTGATTGACCAACGCGGGCAGGACCCGGCGAATCCCCTGTGGCACCACAACTTTCCCCATGGCGGCGGAGTAGGTCATGCCCAGCGCACGGGCAGCTTCGAGCTGGCCGCGGTCCACGCTCTGGATGCCGGAACGGAAGATCTCGCCGATGTAGGCCGCCGCCACCAGGCTCAGGGCCAGGATGCCCAGCGGGTACGGGTCGGTGCCGAACACCGGCCGGGCCGCGATCGCCAGGCCCTGGCCGATCAGCAGAATCGTCACGATCGCAGGCAGGCCGCGGAACAGGTCGGTGTAGACCCGCGCGGGCCAGCGCAGCCACCGGGTCGACGACAGGCCCATGATCGCCAGCCCGAGCCCGAGGACGGTGCCGAGCACCGCCGAGGCGCCCGCCAGGATCAGCGTGTTGACCAGCCCGGTCCGCAGCAGATCCGGGAGCACCTCGGCGATGTGCGACCAGCTGAAGAAGGTCTCGGTCACTGGGCTTTGGGCTTGAAGTCGTCGGCGATCGGGGTGCCGGGCAGGAACTGCTCGTGCAGCTTCGCGTAGGTCCCGTCCTGGATGACCGCGGCGAGACCGGCGTTGAGCTTGTCCCGCAACGCGTTGTTGCCCTTGCGCACCGCCCACGCGGCGGGCGCCTCGGTGTCGGCCCGCTTGACGACGACCTTCTGCGGGAAGTCGGCGTTGTTGGCGATGTACTTGTCCGCGATGTCGAGCGGCACGATCCACACGTCGAGGCCCCCGGACTTCAGCTGCGCGAACGCGGAGTTGTAGTCCGGGAAGCGCACGACCTGCGCGCCGGGCACCTTCCCAGTGGCGAACTCATCCTGGACGGTGCCCTGCACGACCCCGACCCGCCTGCCCGCGAGCCCTTCGACGCCGGTGACCGCCGTGTCCTGCCTGCCGACCACGGTCGTGTAGCCGATCTCGTAACCGTCGGTGAAGTCGACGGTCTGCCTGCGCTTCTCGGTCGCGGAGATCGACGAGCTGCCGAGGTCGACCTGCCCGTTGGCGACCTTGGCCAGCAGCGTGGCGAACTCGACCCCGACGAACTCGACCTTGATGCCCTGCTTCTCGGCGACGGCGCGGAGCAACTCGTTGTCGAACCCGGTGAACCGGCCGTCCTTGAGGAACACCACGGGCGGGGCGTCGGTGAGCGTGCCGACCTTGATCGTCTGCCCTTCGGGGGGGCTTAGCAACCGTGCTCGGTCGCGGTGGCGTTTCGGGGGTTCCGCACGAACACGCCATCGAAGTTGGCAGTGTTCGTGCGGAACCCCCGAAACGCCACCATCAAAGCGACCGAGCCGCGCCGCCGGAGGCGGCGCCATGTCACCGCCCGAGCTCGACGTTGTCCAGGACCCCGAGCGCGTCGGGAACCAGCACCGCCGCTGAGAAGTAGGAGCTGACCAGGTAGGAGATCACCGCCTTCTCGTTGATACCCATGAACCGCACGTTCAGGCCGGACTCGAACTCGTCGGGCAGCGCGGTCGGCCGCAGCCCGATGACACCTTGGTCGTCCTCGCCGGTGCGCATCGCCAGGATCGCGCTGGTGTTGGTCTCGGTCACGGGGATCTTGTCGCAGGGCAGCATCGGCACGCCGCGCCAGGCCATCATGGCCGTCCCGTCGACTTCCGTGGTCGTGGGGTAGATGCCGCGCTTGGTGCACTCGCGACCGAAGGCGGCGATGGTCCGCGGGTGCGCGAGGAACAGGCGGGTCTTGCGCCGCATGCAGAGCAGGTCGTCGAGGTCGTCCGGCGTCGGCGGGCCGCCCCGGGTGTGGATGCGCTGCTTCAGGTCGGCGTTGTGCAGCAGGCCGAACTCGCGGTTGTTGATCAGCTCGTGTTCCTCGCGCTCGCGCAGCGCTTCCACGGTGAGCCGCAGCTGTTGCTCGGTCTGGTTCATCGGCTGGTTGTAGAGGTCGGAGACCCGCGAGTGCACCCGGAGAACGGTCTGCGCGACGTTGAGCTCGTACTCCCTGGGCGCGGTCTCGTAGTCGACGAAGGTGCCCGGCAGGTCCGGTTCGCCGCGGTGGCCCGCGGAGAGCTCGATCATGGCTTCGCCGTGCTTGTTCTGCGACGGGATCGGCTGGACGCGAACCCGGTCGAGGTGCGCGCGCAGCGCTTCCGAACGTTCCGCGATCTCCTCGATCGCTGATTCGGTCAGGGTCAGGACCGTGCACGCGGTCGCGGCGGTGACGCTGAAGTCCCAGTGGTCGTCGGGATCGTAGGTGGACCGGTTGGTCATGTGGTCGCCGTCGGCCACCACCCCCAGCACGACCTTGTCGCCGTACTTGCCCGCGCCCACTTTCTCGGCTTTGCCGTGCGCCATCAGGCAGATCCGGTCGGCGGGGTCCCCGGCGCGGACGATGACGTCGCCGGGCGCGAATTCCTGCTGCTCGAACCGGTCGGCCAGCGCGGCCAGCGCCTCCTCGTCGTCAAGCTCGCGAAGCAGCGCCAATTCCCGCAGTTCCTGCGGGATGACCCGGATCGCGGCGCCGACGTTGGTGAACTCGACCCGGCCGTCGCCGAGCGTGTACGTGAGGCGTCGGTTCACCCGGTAGGTGCCCGCGGATACCTCCACCCAGGGCAGCATCCGCAACAGCCAGCGTGGCGAGATGCCCTGCATCTGCGGCTCGGACTTGGTGGTGGTGGCCAGGTTTCGAGCGGCCTCGGTACTGAGACTGAGCTGTGCGTGCCCGTTCGTGGTCACATCGGGCTCGGTCACGGTCACAACGCATCACACCAATCGAATAGCTGGAGACAATCGATGGCAAGCATCAGACCGCTTCGAGTGTGCCGCACCGACTCCACTCACGCGATACCACGAAAGTGTTGTGACACCAGGAAAATCGTTCGGAGCAGTCCGTCACCCTGTCTAGCGACTGGTGGGTCACAGAGGCTGCTGTTAGCTTCGGAGTGATCGCCCGACAGACCATTTCGTCGATTCCACTCGGGATAGCTCGATAGGAGCTGTTGATCAGTGACAGACATCTTGGAAGCGGATACCGGTCCGACAACCGATCATCCACAGCAAAGTCTGAGCACCGCCGCCGCGCGAAACCTGGCGACCACCACGAAGTCCGTCCCCCAGATGCAGGGGATCAGCTCCCGCTGGCTGCTGCGCGCCCTGCCATGGGTGCAGGCCGCGGGTGGCGTCTACCGGGTCAACCGCCGCCGCACGTACACCCTCGGCGACGGCCGCGTCGAGTTCGTCACCGACGGCGCGAGAGTCCGGGTGATTCCCGACGAACTGCGCGAACTGGCTCCACTGCGTGGTTTCGACGACGCAGAGGTGCTCGCCGAGCTGGCGAGCCGCTTCGAGCAGCGCGAGTACGAGGCGGACGAGTCCATTGTGGAGGCCGGTGGGCCGATCGATCGGCTGGTCCTCATCGCCCACGGCAAGGCGACTCTGCTCGGCGCCGGACACTACGGCGACCAGACCACGTTGGGCGTGGTCGCCGACGGCGAGCGCATCGGCGACGAGGTGCTGTCGGCAGCCGAGTCCACTTGGGCCTACACCGCGCGCACGACCACCCGGTGCACCGTGCTCACCTTGTCCAGACACGAGTTCCAGGAGCTGATCGGGCGGTCCGAATCGCTGCGCGCGCACCTGGTTCGCTACCGGGCTGCGGCCTCGGCGGCCACGGACGAACACGGCGAGGCCGCGATCGAGCTGTCCGCGGGCCACAGCGGCGAGCCCGACCTGCCCAGCACGTTCGTCGACTACGACCTCGCCCCCCGGGAGTACGAGCTCAGCGTCGCCCAGACCCTGCTGCACGTGCACACCAGGGTCTCCGACCTCTACAACGACCCGATGAACCAGGTCGAGCAGCAACTGCGGCTCACCATCGAGGCCCTGCGCGAACGGCAGGAACGGGAGCTGGTCAACAACCGCGAGTTCGGTCTGCTGCACAACGCCGATCTCAGCCAGCGCATCCACACCCGCGGCGGCCCACCCACGCCGGACGACATGGACGACCTGCTGGCCACGGTGTGGAAGGAGCCCACCGTCTTCATGGCCCACCCCAAGGCGATCGCCGCGTTCGGGCAGGCGTGCAGCAAGCGCGGCGTCTATCCGCAGCACGTCGACCTGCACGGGCAGCTGGTACCCGCCTGGCGCGGCGTCCCGGTGCTGCCCTGCGGCAAGATCCCGATCAGCGACCGGGGCACGACCTCGATCATGCTCATGCGCATGGGTGAGGACCGGCAGGGTGTCATCGGCCTGCACCAGACCGGCCTGCCCGACGAGTACCGACCCGGGCTCTCGGTGCGCAGCATGGGAACCGACGCGAAGGCGATCGCCTCGTACCTGGTCAGCGCCTACTACTCCGTCGCCGTCCTGATGCCCGACGCGCTGGGCATCCTCGAGGACGTCGAACTCGGCCGCGCCGACTGAGCCACCACTGAAACCCTCGCGAGTGGACGGTCACCGAGGGAAGTCCACCCGTTCGCACGACGACGAAGGAGACCACCTATGACCACGACGCGGCCCGCCCCCGAGATCCCCACCCGGCCGGTGCTGCGCAGCGCCTACCAGCGCGCGGTCGCCACCTATTGGAACAACGAGAAAGACCCGGTCAACCTGCGGCTGGGCGACGTCGACGGCCTCTACCACCACCACTACGGCATCGGCGACTACGACCCGGCCGTGCTGACCGGTCCCGCGGAGGGGCGCGAGCAGGCGATCATCGCCGAGCTGCACCGGCTGGAGTCGGCGCAGGCCGAGGTCCTGCTCGACCACCTCGGCGACATCCCGCGCACCGGCAGGCTGATGGACGGCGGGTCCGGCCGCGGCGGCACCTCCTTCATGGCCAACCAGCGGTTCGGCTGCCAGGTCGACGGGGTCACGATCTCCGAGTCGCAAGTCGAGTTCGCCAACAACCAGGCCCGCGAGCGCGGGGTGGCCGACCAGGTCCGGTTCCACTTCCGCAACATGCTCGACACCGGTTTCGAGACCGGCTCGATGAACGGCATCTGGACCAACGAGACGACCATGTACGTCGACCTCCACGACCTGTACGACGAGTTCGCCCGGCTCATCCCGTTCGGCGGCCGCTACGTGTGCATCACCGGGTGCTACAACGACGTCACCGGCGGGCGCTCCAAGGCGGTGAGCCAGATCGACCAGCACTACACGTGCAACATCCACCCGCGCAGCCGGTACTTCGAAGCGTTGGCGGACAACAACTTCGTCCCGATCAACGTGGTCGACCTGACCGCCGCGACCATCCCCTACTGGGAGCTGCGGGCGAAGTCGTCGGTCGCGACCGGCGTCGAGGACCCGTTCCTCACCGCCTACCGCGAAGGCAGCTTCCACTACCTGCTCATCGCCGCCGACCGGATCTGAGGCCGAGGAACCATGTCCGTGCTGTCACGCCTGTTCGCCCCGCCCGCGACCGACGACCTGGCCCGGCGGGCGGCCGCCGTGCTGGCGGACATGGGCGGGGCGCCCGCGGGGGAACTGGCCACCCTGATCTCGGGCGACCGACCGGGTCGGCTGCCGTCGACGCTGTTCCCGATCGGCGACAACCCGGGTGCGCTGGGCATGGCCGCGGCGCGGCTGCCGTCGCGGCTCGCGGCCACGCTGCGTGAGGCGGCCGAACCGGAACCCGCGGCGACCGACGAGGACGCGATTCCCGAGCTGTTCTGCCCGGGCCCGGTGCGGGACAACCCGGCACTCGGTGAGGAGGTGAACGAGCGGATGGTCGAGTGGGCCGAGCAGGTGGGGATCTACCCCGGCCGACTCGACCACCTGCGCTCGTGCGGGTTCGGCAGGCTGATCATGCTCACGCACCCCGGCACCGACGACCCGGACCGGCTGCTGGCGGCCACGAAGGTCGTCGTGGCCGAATGGGCGGCGGACGACTACTACCTCGACGAAGAGGAAATGGGCGCCGACCCGAACCTCGCCGCCGCGCGTCTCGGCGTGCTCTATGGCGTGGTGGATCCGGTGATACTCCCCCAGCGCTACCAGCACGAACTCGACCGGTTCATCAAGGAGGAGCCGATCGCGCTGGCGTTCCGCACCGGCATGGAGCACCTGGCGAAGTACACCACGGTGCCGCAGATGGGCCGGTTCCAGCACCAGATGGCCATCCTGTTCACCGCGCTGGACCAGAACGCGAGCTGGCGCAACACCGGGCAGCGGCCCGCGGTGTGGGAGTACCTGATGCACCGCCACCACAACAGCTACCTGCCGCCGATGATCCTGATCGACGCGGTCGCGGGCTACGAACTGCCCGCGCAGGAGTTCTTCGACCCGGCGGTGCGCCGGGCGTTCACCATGGCGGGCACCGCGGCGGTGCTGCTCAACGACCTGCACTCGATGAGCAAGGAAGCCGACAACGACATCAGCCTCCCGATCGCGCTCATGGAGGAGGAGAACTGCACCCGCCACGAAGCGGTCAAGCGCACGGTCGAGATCCACAACGAACTCATGCGGCGCTTCGTCGTCGAGGCAGCCGAACTCTGTCTGACAGGCTCCCCGATGCTGCACCGCTTCCTGGCCGACACCTGGGCCTGGTGTGGCGGCAGCCGTGAATGGCACGCCACGACCAAGCGCTACCACGCTGAGAACGCGGCCTAGGTCCGGTCCGGGAGAGCGGGATCGTCGCCGCGCAGGGTCTCTTTGAGCAACTTGGCTTCGTCGTAGGTGAGGTCGTACTCGTACACGGAGCCGTCCGGCCAGCTGATGCGCCGCCGTATGGAGACCTTCGGGGCATTCGGTGTGGTCGCGTGCCACAGGATGGTCGGCGGCGGGCTGTCCTTCGGGTCGACGAAGGTGCGACCGGAGTCGATCACCGCCACGTGCGACGGCGAGTAGACCAGCCACGCGCTGTCGGCGGGCCGCGCGGCGTCCAGGAGGCCCAGCGCCTGGGCGTTCTCGGGTCCGGTCACCTTGCCGGACCGCTCGAACACGTTGCCAACGCCGCCACCCGCGACCGACAGCACGACGTTGATCAGGCTGCCGACCGTGCCGCGAAAGAGGTTCCAGAAGAACCGGCGGACCAGGCGTTGCCCGATGACTGTGCCGTCCTTGCGCCTGCCAGGAACGTCGAAGTCGGGCTTGACCTCGCCCAGGTGGATCACGACCACCGGTTCACGCCACTGGCTCTCCGCCAGCGCGCGAACCCGCTGCCGGAACTCGGGATGGGGTTGTGTCACGAGCCAGGAGGTTAGTTCCGGCGCACGCCCGCCGTCCCCGGATCGTGAAAGATTCAGGGCGCCGGGGCGACGTGAGTCCTATCAGGAGCGAGGGCGACGCTCCGGCTTGTCCGCCTTCGCCGCCTTGATGCGTGCCTCTTCCTTGCGGACCTCGGCCTGGGTTTCCCGCTCCTGGCGCAGCCAGTCCGGGCTCTCGGCCTTCAGCGCGTCGATCTGCTCGGTGGTGAGGGCCTCGGTGATTCCGCCACGGGCGAGGCCGCCGATCGAGATGCCCAGCTTCGCCGCGATGACCGGGCGGGGATGCGGGCCGTTGCGGCGCAGGTCGCGCAGCCACTCCGGCGGGTCGGCCTGCAGCGAGTTCAACTCGTCGCGCGAGACGACACCCTCCTGGAACTCCGCGGGGGTGGCTTCGAGGTACACGCCCAGCTTCTTCGCCGCGGTCGCGGGCTTCATCGTCTGGGGTGTCTTGTGCGACGTCATGGCGTTGAGGGTATCGGGCGTGTGCGCCAACGCCATTCACGCCCGGTAATCTGACCTGGTGACAGGCCCGGACGTACCCCCACCGTTCACGCTCGCGTACGTCCCCGGGGTCATCCCCGGCAAGTGGGTGCGGACCTGGAACGAACGCACCCCCGACGAGCCGCTGACCCTCCTGCAGGTCCCCGCCGCCGACGCCGCCGCCATGGTGCGCGACGGCGGGGCCGACGCGGTCCTCCTGCGGTTGCCGATCGACCGGACCGGCCTGCACGCGATCCCCCTGTACACCGAGACGACCGTGGTCGTGGTCCCGAAGGACCACCTGGTGGCCGCCGCCGACGAGGTGTCGGTGGACGATCTCGCCGACAGCATCGTGCTGCACCCCCTCGACGACACCCTCGACTGGGACCGCCCGCCCGGCCTCCCCGCGCTCGACCGCCCCGCCACCACCCTGGACGCCGTCGAACTGGTCGCGGCGGGCATCGGGCTGCTCGTCGTACCCCAGTCACTGGCCCGACTGCACCACCGCAAGGACCTCACCTACCGCCCGCTCACCGACGCCACGCAGTCACAGGTCGCGCTGTCGTGGCTGGAGGACGAAACCACCGACGCCATCGAACGCTTCATCGGCATCGTCCGCGGCCGGACCGACAACAGCACCCGCGGCCGCCAACCGACAGCGACCCCAGCGAAGGCGAAACGACCCGCGGCCGAGGGGCGAAAGGGCGCGGGCAAGCAGGCAGGCACCCCCAAGCGCCGCACTTCCGGTGCGGCACAGGACAAACGCGGCAAACCTCGCCGCCGGTCCTAGGACTTCGGTCCGCCGCCCACTATCGGACTGTCGCCAGAGCTGATCGGCGCGGCGGCCCACCCGGGTGCCCCACCTCGTGCGGTTCCAGTCCGGACACGCCCCCGCGCTGCCCCACCTCCCATGCGGTTCCCGTCCGGACAACACCCCCCGCTGCCCCACCTCCCATGCGGTTTCCATCCGACAGCGGCCCACCCCAGACGCCCCACCTCGTGCGGTTCCATCCGATGGCGGCCCACCCCGGACGCCCCACCTCGTACGGTTCCATCCGACGGTGGGCCACCCCGGACGTCCCACTTCCTCATACGTTCCGTCCGAAGGCCCCTCCCTCCCGTCCTTGGCGCTTTTGATGTCCCCCAGCGGAGCGGTCCTCGGTCCGCCAGCTCTACCGGATATCTAGATAGTGAATATGGGATAGTTAAGTTAGAGATGACATAGCTGACTGCGGAGAAGGACCCAGGACCGCGCTGGTTGTCGGTGCGTGCCGCTACGGTCTGCGGTTGTGGAGTTCCGTCTGCTGGGGCCGTTCGAGGTGCGTGTCGGGGAGCGGAAGGTGCTCATCCCCCGGCGCCGTGAGCGTGCGCTCCTGGCGGTCCTCGCCCTCGAGCCGGGCAAGGCGGTGTCGGCTGACCGGCTGACCGACCTGCTCTGGGAGGCCGACCCGCCCGCCGCCAGTGCCGCCGCGCTGCGCACGCACGTGAGCAGGCTGCGGACGGCTCTGCCCGCCGAGCTGGCCGTGATCGAGCGCCAGGGCGCCGGGTACGCGCTGCTGGTCGACCCCGAGCGGGTGGACGCCCACCGGTTCCGTACCCTGCTCGCCGCCGGGGCCGACGCCGACGACGCCACCACCCGGGCCGACCTGCTGCACGCCGCGCTGCGGCTGTGGCGTGGGCCCGCGCTGGGCGACCTCGGGCCCGAGTTGGGCGAGCGGCTCTGTCGTGGTCTGCGGGAATCCCGGCTCGACGCCCTGGACCTGCGCGTCGAGGCCGACCTGGCGCTAGGCAGGCACCGTGCGGTGATCCCGGAGCTGCACGCCCTGATCACGGAGGCGCCCGAGCGTGAGCGGTTCACCGCCCATCTGATGCTCGCCCTGCACCGCGACGGCAGACGCACCGAGGCGCTGGCCGCCTACGCCGACCGCAGGCAGGTGCTGGCCGACGAGTTCGGCCTCGACCCGGGCCCGGAGCTGCGGGCCCGCCACGAGCAGGTCCTGCGCGACGACCCGGCGCTCGCCCTGGTCCTCCCCCAGGAACCGAAGGGGCCGAACACGCTGCCGTACGGCGTCGCCGACTTCACCGGCCGCGACGCCGAGATCGCCGAGCTGCTCGACCGGGTGGCCGCCGGGAACGCGGCCATCTCCGCCATCGACGGCATGGCCGGGGTCGGCAAGACCGCGCTCGCGCTGCACGTCGCCCATCAGGTCACCGCGGAGTTCCCCGACGGGCAGCTGTTCCTCGACCTGCACGCGCACAGCGGCAACCAGGGGCCGGTCGAGCCGGGCGCCGCGCTGGAGCGGCTGCTGCACACCGTGGGCGTGCCCGCGGACGCGGTGCCCGCGCGGCTGGAGGAGCGGGCGGCGCTGTGGCGCTCGCGGCTCGCGGGCAGGCGCATGGTGATCGTGCTCGACAACGCGGCGAGCGCCGACCACGTCCGGCCGATGCTGCCAGGCGCCCCGGGGTGTCTGGTCCTGGTCACCAGCAGGCGCAGGCTCACCGGGCTGGCGGGTGCAGCGCCGCTCTCACTGGAGCCGCTGCCCGCCGACGAGGCCGCCGCACTGGTGCGCCGCATGGTGGGGCGGGCGGAGGCCGAACCGGCGCCGGTGGCCGAGCTGGTCGGCCTGTGCGGACACCTGCCACTGGCGATCCGGGTCGCGTCGGCGCGGCTGCTGCACCGTCCATCATGGACAGTCGGGCACCTCGTCGACCGGCTGCGCGGGGAACGCGACCGGCTCGCCGAACTCGCCGCCGAGGACCGGGGCGTCGCCGCCGCGTTCGCCTTGTCCCACCACCAGCTCGACACCGACCAGCGGCGGATGTTCCGGCTGCTGGGCACCCATGTCGGCGCCGACATCGACGTGTACGCGGCGGCCGCGCTGGTGGACCTGCCGGTGGAGAAGGCCGAGCTGCTGCTGGAAAGCCTGCTCGACGTGCACCTGCTCACACAGCGCACCCACGGCCGCTACGCCTGGCACGACCTGCTGCGCGAGTACGCGGCCTGGGTGGCCCACGCCGAGGAGACCCCGGAATGCCTCGACCACGCGGCGGGGCGGCTGCTCGACTTCTACCTGTTCACCTCGGAACTGGCCAACCAGGTGCTGATGCCCAGCCGCGAGCCCGGCCCGTCACCCCTGACGACCACGCCCGCGGACCACCCCGACTTCGAGGGACATCCCGCGGCCACCAAGTGGTTCAACGCGGAACGCGCCAACCTCGTCGCGGCGGTGCTCGCCGCACCGGCTCTCGGCCGAGCCGCGTACGCCTGGGCGATCACCCGCAACATGGCGATGTACCTGATCAGCGGCGGCCACCTCGACGCCCACCTGGCCACCCACACCGTGGCCATCGACCAGGCAAGACTCGCGGGCGACACGGGCGCGGAGGCGATCGCGCTGCTCAACCTCGCCACCGGCTGCTGGATGTCCGACCGCTACCGGCTGGCCATCGACCCGCTGACCAGGGCACTGGAACTGACCAGGGCCGCGGGCGACCGCTTCCGCGAAACCGTCGCGCTCAACCGCCTTTCCGTCCTGCACCACAGCCTCGGCGACTCTGCGAAGGCCATGGACCTGGCCCGCGAGGCGCTGGCGATCGCCCAGGAGAGCGGCAACCCGCGCGAGGAGATCTTCGCCGAATGGACCCTCAGCGGCCTGCACTGCGAACAGGGCAACCCGGCCGAGGCCCTGGCGGGCGGCGAACGCGTGCAGCAGATCGCGGGACGCGTCGGCGAGTCGATGTGGGAAATAGCAGGCCGAATCCGCCGCGCGAACGCCACGGCCCACCTCGGCGGCGACCCGTGGCCGATCTTCACCGAGGCGGTGGAGATCGGCCGACGCATAGGCGACCCCATGCACGTCGCGGAGGCTTTGGTCGCCCAAGCCGAATGCCACCTCCTGCGAACGGACCCACACGCCGCACTGGCCGCCGCGACGGAGGCGATAGACCTGATCAGCCAGGGCAGCAGACCATCGGTGACGAGCGCCGCCCACGGAGCCCTTGCCTCGGCCCACCTCGCGTTGGGAAACCTTGCCACCGCACGGGAACACGCCGAACTGGCCTTGGCCGCCGCCGCGGGGGTGGGCCATGTTCGTTTGCGGGAGAAGGCCGAATCCACCCTCGTGGCTTTGGAGAACCACCCTTGATCCACCCCAGCACGTGATCAGGGTGGGAGGCCCTGGGCGGTAGGAAGGTTCCCCCTCCCCCACTCACCCGGGTACGTCCCCCACTCACCCAGAAACGCAAGGGGCCCAGCCCAACGGCCTGTTTGGGTGGTTCGCCTTGATTCGGGGGAAATGGGGCTAAACTTTCGGCGCGGGTGGGCTTCACCTCCCCACCCTCTTTGCCCGCGCAGCCCCATTTCGAGGGGTCCCCGAATCAAGGCGAACCACCCAAACAGGCACCCACCGCCACACCCGCGAAGCAGATCTACAACGCGGCAGCCAACGGATGCCGATCATGGACAACCTCAGAAAACCGATCAACCACAGCCCGCAACGCGCTCTCAGCACCAGGCTCAATGACCGTCGCGCCATCAACCCCGATGTGCCGATCAAGCACAAACCACCCCTGCACAACATGATCGGCGCCAAGCGAAGTCAGGACCGGCCGCAAGGCATAGTCGATGGCCAACACGTGCGCCGGAGTCCCGCCGGTGACCAGCGGCAGCACCACCTTCCCCGCCAACGCGAACTGCGGCAACAAGTCCAGCAACGCCTTGAGCAGCCCCGAATAGGCCGCCTTGTACACCGGCGATGCCACCACAATCGCGTCCACCCCAGCGATAGCGTCCACTACCTCCGCGATGTCCGGATGCTCGGTGTCAGCCGACAACAGGGCCACCGGCGGCAAGTCCCGCACCCGGAACGAGCGGACCAGATGCCCCTGCGCGCGCAGCCGGGCCTCGACGTAGCCGCCCAGGGCGGCGGTCTTGGACGTCGGCGACGGGCTGCCCGACAGGACGATGATCGACGGCATACCAGTCCTCCTCAGGCGCCGACCGGGGAGAACGCCGAAGCGTCCCCGGTGACGGGTGTGCTGTGGGTGCCGTCGACCGACACCGGGACGGTGCCCGCGAGGGTGACGCGGTGCAGCCTGCGGTATTCGCCGTCGTAGTCGGCGACGCCGTAGTGCTGGGTGGCGCGGTTGTCCCAGATCGCGAGGTCGCCGTCGGCCCACTGCCAGCGCACGGTGTTCTCCAGGCGGGTCACGCGGTGCTGCAGGAGCTGGAACACCGCCTGCGACTCGGTGGAGGTCAGGCCGACGAGCTGCTTCACGAAGTGGCCCAGCAGCAAGGAACGCTCGCCGGTCTCGGGGTGCACGCGCACCACCGGGTGCTCGGTCTCGTAGCGGTCGGAGACGAACTCGTCGCGGTACTCGCGGACCTTGACGTCGACGCCGCCGATGCGGGTCGAGTCGACGTTGGCGGCGTAGTCGTAGACGTTGGTGTGCACCGCCCACAGCGTGTCCACCAGCGCTTTCAGCGACACGGGCAGCTCCTCGTAGGCCTTGGCGGTGTTCGCCCACACCGTGCTCCCGCCATACGGCGGCAGCGCGACCGCGCGCAGGATGCTGATCGCCGGGACCCGGTCGATGAAGGTGACGTCGGTGTGCCAGCTGTTGGCCTTGCCGTAGTCGGAGTCGATCGGCAGGACGTTGGGGTTGTCCTTGCCCCGCACCGTCGGGTGGGCCAGGGTCGGCTCGCCGAGGAGTTCGGCGAACGCGAGTTGGCCCGCGTCGTCGAGGTGGTCCTGGCCGCGGAAGAACACGACCTTCGACGCCAACAGCGCCGACCGGATGTCCGCCACCGTCGCCGCGTCCAGGTCGCCGCCGAGCCGCACACCGTCGATTCGCGCGCCGATGTTCGCGCCGAGTTTCACCACACCGATTCCCGCGTGCTCGGCCGGGGACGTCTCCAATTGTATGGACATTAGGGGTTTCCTTTCCGCGCTGGTAATTCGAACCTAGGCGGCAGGGAACGCGGCAGGACAGGTTTCGGTCGAGCGAAAATAAGTCGTCCCAGACTGCGGACCTGGTTGACCCAAGGAAACCCCGCTGCCACTGTGCACAGCGTGAATCAAGCCGCGTACCTCACCACACGCAGGCACGTCGACCTCCGCCGACACGCCAGCGCGTTCTGTCGCGCCCGCTGATCTTCCTTTCTTCCGGCGAATCGCCGGCTGCTGAATCGGATTCCCCGATTCCTTCGGCATGCCCTTGTTCGGGCATTTCTCAACAGATAGGGATCCATCGTGACCACCACCCGACGGAACTTCCTCGGCCTGACCCTGTTCGGCATGACGGCGGCCACCGTCGGCTGCGCGACCGCGTCGGGCGGCACCGGCGCGCAGACCAAGACCCTGCGCTACCAGGGCGCGGCGGGCGACGTGACGCTGCCGGAACTGGCCGCCGACCTCGGCTACCTCGGCGACCTCAAGCTCGAATGGGTCGGCAACACCATCAGCGGCCCGCAGGACATCCAGTCCGCGGCGACCGGGCAGGTCGACTTCGGCGGGGCGTTCAACGGCGCCGTGGTGAAGCTCAAGGCCGCGGGCGCCCCGATCAAGTCGGTGATCGGCTACTACGGCGCCGACGAGAAGGCCCACAGCGGCTTCTTCGTGCTGGAGGACAGCCCCATCACCGGGCCGCGCGACCTGCTCGGCAAGAAGGTCGGGATGAACACCCTCGGCGCGCACCACGAGGCGATGCTGGGCATCTACCTCAAGCGCAACGGCCTGTCCCCCGACGACATCAAGAAGGTCGAGCCGATCGTGGTGCCGCCGGTCAACACCGAGCAGTCCTTGCGGCAGAAGCAGATCGAGGTCGGGGTGCTCGGCGGCATCCTGCGGGAGAAGGCGACCGAGCGCGGCGGCGTGCGCAAGCTGTTCTCCGACTTCGACCTGCTCGGCGCGTTCACCGCGGGCACGTACGTGTTCACTGAGAAGTTCATCAAGGACAACCCGGACACCGTGCGCACCTTCACCACCGGTGTCGCCAAGGCGATCGAGTGGAGCCGCACGACGCCGCGCGAGCAGGTCATCGAACGCAAGCTGGCGATCGTGGCCAAGCGCGGCCGCAACGAGGACCCGGGCGCGCTCAAGCACTGGAAGTCGACCGGGGTCGCGGAGAAGGGCGGCAGGATCCTGGACAAGGAGCTGAGCCTCTGGATCGACTGGCTGAGCGAACGCGGCGAGATCAAGCCCGACCAGGTCAAGCTCGCCGACCTCTACACCAACGAGTTCAACGACCTGGCGAAGGGCTGACCATGACCACCCATATCAGCTTCCACGGTGTCACCAAACGGTTCCCGGTGAAGGACGGCCGGTCCCGCACCGAGTTCACCGCGGTGGAGGGGGTCGACCTCGACATCGCGCGTGGCGAGTTCGTCGTCCTCGTCGGGCCGAGCGGCTGCGGCAAGTCCACCCTGCTCGACCTCCTCGGCGGGCTCACCACAGCCAGCGAAGGGCGGATCCTGCTCGACGGCGAACCCGTCACCGGACCGGGACTGGACCGGGGAATCGTGTTCCAGCAGTACGCGCTGCTGCCGTGGCGGACCGCGCTCGGCAATGTCGAGTTCGGACTGGAGGCCACCGGGGTGCCGCGCCGCGAGCGGGCCGAGCGGGCACAGGGATTCCTGGACCTGGTCGGACTGACCGGGTTCGAGCGGCGGCACCCGCACGAGCTGTCCGGCGGGATGCGCCAGCGGGTGGCGATCGCCCGCAGCCTGGCCTACGACCCGGCCGTGCTGTTGATGGACGAGCCGTTCGCCGCGCTCGACGCGCAGACCCGCGAGTCACTGCAGGACGAGCTGCTGCGGATCTGGGAGCGCACCGGCAAGACGATCGTGTTCATCACCCACTCGATCGACGAAGCTGTCTACTTGGGACAGCGCGTCGCCGTGCTCACGTCCCGACCAGGCAGGATCAAGCGGATCGTGCCCATCGACCTCGGGACCCGCACCACGCAGACCGACCTGCGCTCCAGCCCGGAGTTCGCCCGCTACCGGCACCAGGTCTGGGAGCTGCTGCAAGACGAAGTCACCCGCGCACAGCAACAGGAGAAGGAGGTAGTCGGAGCATGAGCGCACCCACCCTCACGCGACCCAGGCCCACGACGGCCACCCCCGCGGTTCCATCCTTTGTGGACAAGCGGCCCGGCGTGCCGCGCCGGATCGGCGGCGCTTTGCTGACAGCGTCGAGCAAGGTCGTGGCGATCCTGGCGTTACTCCTGATCTGGGAGACCGCGCCCCGCCTCGGCCTGGTCGACGCGACGTTCCTGCCGCCGTTCTCGGAGGTGGCGGCCGCGTGGGTCGAACTGCTCGGCAACGGCCAGCTCACGACGAACGCGCAGGCCAGTCTTGTGCGCTCGTTCACCGGCTTCGGGCTCGCGGTGCTCATCGCGGTTCCGCTGGGCCTGCTGATCGGCTGGTACAAGCCGGTGGCGAACCTGCTCGGCCCGTTGCTGGAGGTGTTCCGCAACACCGCGGCGCTGGCGCTGCTGCCGGTGTTCGTGTTGCTGCTCGGCATCGGGGAGACATCGAAGATCACCATCGTGCTCTACGCCTGCACCTGGCCGATCCTGCTCAACACGATCAGCGCGGTGCGCGGCGTCGACCCGACCCTGCTGCGGCTGGCGAGGTCGATGGACCTGTCCGGAATCCGCCTGTTCCAGAAGGTGATCCTGCCCGCGTCGGTGCCCACGGTGTTCACCGGCATCCGTCTGGCCGGAGCGGTCTCGATCCTGGTGCTGGTGGCCGCGGAGATGGTCGGGGCCAAGGCCGGACTCGGCTACCTGATCAACGCCTCGCAGTACAACTTCGCCATTCCGCAGATGTACGCCGGGATCATCACGATCTCCGTGATCGGGGTGACGTTCAACCAGCTCCTGGTCGCCCTGGAACGCAGGTTCACCTCCTGGCGCGTCCCCGTCGGGGCCTAGGAACGCATGCGGGCCGTCAGCGCACCTGACCGCCGCCGCTTGACCAGTGCGGCGGTGATGCTGCGCGCCGTCCTCGAACACGGCCCCACCGCGCGCAGCACCATCGCCCGCCTCACCGGCCTCAGCCCCGCGGCGGTCACGCGCCAGTTCACCGCGCTCGCCGACCTCGGTCTCATCACCGAGGCGGCGGACGCGCTCATCTATCGCGGTGTCGGCAGGCCGCATATCCCCGTCGACATCGACCTCGACCGGCACCTCGTGCTCGGCATCCACATCGCCCACGACCACAGCACCCTCGCCGCGCTCGACCTGCGTGGTCGGATCCGGGCCCAGCGGAGACTCCCCCACGCGAGCACCGATCCCGCGCGGGTACTCGCCGTCGCGGCCCGTGAACTCACCGCGTTGCGGAGAAAGGAGGTGCCCGGTCGGATCCCGCTCGGTCTCGGCGTCGCGGTCGGCGGCTGGGTCGACCCGGACGACGGCGTGTTGGTGCACCACGCTTCCCTTGACTGGCACGACGTTCCGGTCCGCTCGCTGCTCACCGCCGACACCGGGCTGCCGGTGCGGCTGGACAGCCACGCCCGTGCCCTCGCCCGCGCGGAACAGCTCTTCGGCGCGGTCCGCGGGCAGTCATCGGTCGTGCATCTGTTCGTGGGCAACGTGGTCGACGCCGCGATCGTGACCAGCGGTGAGGTGCACCGCGGCCCGCGTTCGGCCGCGGGCGACGTCGCGCATCTCGCTCTCGGCGACCCGACGGTGCTGTGCCCGTGCGGGAGGCGCGGGTGCCTGGAGGCCACGGTGTCCGACCGCGGGTGGGCGGCGCGGGCGATGGCCGAGGGGATCATCGATCAACCGTCCATCGTGGACCTGGTGGCCGCCGCGCGAGCCGGAAAGACCACCGCTCGCGAATCGCTGGCCGAGCGGGCCCGGACGGTGGGCCGGGCGGCGGCGATGCTGTTCGACATCCTCAACCCGGAGGTGTTGGTGGTGACCGATTACGCCGCCATCGAGCTGCCCGGGTACCTGCAAACCATCCGCGGCGAGGTCGGCCGCCCGGTGCGGGGCAGCAGTTTCCCCGCCGACTCGGTACTCGGCGTCGCGGCCGGAGCCGCGCTCCTGGGCGAGATCTACGCGGATCCACTGTCGCTTCCGGACGGTGTTCCATTCAGTGGGCGGACTTAATTTCAGGCCGCGCAATGTTGTCGTGGCCGGTCGGCCGCGGCGATAGTCAGGATGACCATTCACCGCATCTGGACTGTCTTTTGGAGTGCCGCATGGCTGAGCGGAAACTGCATCTCAACGCCTTCCTCATGGGGGTCGGCCACCACGAGGCGGCCTGGCGACACCCGAGGACCGACGTGTCGGCGCTGGACAGCGTGGCGCACTTCCAGAACCTCGCGAAGATCGCCGAACGAGGAACCTTCGACTCCGTGTTCCTCGCCGACGGCGTGCAGATCTGGGGGGATGTGCGGCACAGCATCGCCAACCGGTTCGAGCCGGTCACCCTGCTGACCGCGCTGGCGGCGGTGACCGAGCACATCGGACTGATCGCCACCGCGTCGACCGGCTTCAGCGAGCCGTACAACTTGGCACGGCTGTTCGCGTCGCTGGACCACATCAGCGGCGGCCGGGCGGGATGGAACATCGTCACCACCGCGGGCGACCGTTCCGCGCAGAACTTCAACCGCGACACCAACTTCGAGCACGCCCGCCGCTACGAGCGGGCGGCGGAGTTCCTGGAGGTCACCACCGCGTTGTGGGACAGCTGGGAGGACGACGCCCTGATCGTCGACCCGGCGGCGGGTGTGTACGCCGACGACACCAAGGTCCACGAGATCAACCATCGCGGTGAATGGTTCTGCGTGCGCGGCCCCCTCAACGCGACCCGCAGTCCGCAGGGCAGGCCCCTGTTGGTGCAGGCGGGTTCCAGCGAGGACGGCAAGGCGTTCGCCGCCCGCTGGGCGGAAGCGGTCTTCACCGCCCAGCAGACTTTCGAGGACGCCACAACCTTCTACACCGACCTCAAGCGTCTCGTGGCGAAGGCGGGCCGCGCACCGGAACACCTCAAGGTCCTGCCCGGCATCGTCCCCGTGCTCGGCGGCACCGAACAGGAGGCCCGCGCACTCGCCGAGGAACTGGACGACCTGATCATCCCGACCCGCGCGGTCCGGCAGCTGACGGAGATGATCGGCATCGACCTGACCGACCACCCCCTCGACGAACCACTTCCCGCACTCCCCCCGGTAAGCCACATCAACGGCGCCAAGAGCCGCTTCGAACTGGTCCGCGACCTGGCGGAGCGGGAACGCCTGACGCTGCGGCAGTTGTTGGCACGGCTCGGTGGTGGACGCGGTCACCAGGTGGTCGCGGGAACCCCGGAACAGATCGCCGACCACATCGAGCTGTGGTTCCGCAATGGGGCCGCCGACGGTTTCAACGTGATGGCACCGCTGCTGCCTTCGGGCTTGGAGGACTTCGTCGAGACCGTGATCCCGCTCCTGCGCTCACGCGGCCTGTTCCGAACGGAGTACGAGGCGAAGAACCTACGCGGCCACTATGGGTTGCCACGACCGGAGAGCAAGTTCGCCAAGCAACCCCTGGCGACCGTCGGATAGCCGCCACGCGACCGCCCTTGAACCGGGGAGGGAATGAGGGCTGCCTCCACGCGAGCGAACGATACGCAACGAGCAACAAAAGGTGCCGGGCCCATCAGGACGGCCTGTTTGGGTGGTTCGCCTTGATTCGGGGGAAATGGGGCTAAACTCGCGGTGCGGGTGGGGTTCCTTCGCCCCGCCTTTTGACCCGCACAGCCCCATTTCAAGGGGTCCCCGAATCAAGGCGAACCACCCAAACAGGCACCCAAGAACCCTGACCGGGCCGATACCGAGAAGCCAGCAGAGCCCGCCACCACCCAAAGCACCACCATGAACGACCGCGCGATCGGAACCACCGCAGCCCCCACCCTTCCCGGGGGGACTGCCCTTGGCCAGTCTATCGGGGGTGGGCGACAAGAGCGGCGGTTCTGAGGTGGCCTGTGGACAACTTGTGTAGCCCACACAGGTGAAATCCGCGAAGGTCGGGCATGGAAGCAAGGCCACTCCATCAGGACATCAATGCTCGTTCCCAGCGTCGCGGTGCTGGCCGAGGCCGGTCACCTTCGAGGCACGGTTCTCCGATAGCAAAGGTCGTCTGCGCGGTCGTGAGGACGATGCGGAAGAAGGCGTGACTGGCCGGTCTCCTACTGTCCCCTCGGCGCCCTCACCCAGACTGATCGACGGATCCGGCCCCCAAAGTGGCCCCAAATCTTTTGTCTGGGCGAACCTCATCGATGGCTGGCTGGCCCACATTCGCCGCGAAATCTTCGAGCACGTCAACTTCCACCTCGCCCTGATCGGTTTCGAGGAGGCCGGGGAAGCCTACGCACGTGAGCTCAACGGGGTCGTGCCCGAAGAGCGCTGGGCCGGGTACCTACTCCCCCACCAAGGAAAGCTGCTCTACGAGCCGGCCAACCGCTGACCTCAGCCAGTCCACCGATACCGTCGCTCCGGCCGCCCAGTCCCCCCATACCGCAACCGAACCTCAGCCCGCCCAGTGTCCACAAAGTGCTCCAAATACCGCCGAGCACTCACCCGAGACAACTGAGCCACCGCAGCACATTCGGCAGCCGACATGTCCTCCGACGAAGAAGCCCGCAACACCTGCTCGACCAACTCAGCCGTCTGCGCAGTCAACCCCTTGGGCAGGTTGGTGGACCCCCGAGGCCGAGACCCGAACACCTGGTCCACATCGGACTGCCCTGCGGTCGACAACGCCCCCAGCTTCGTATGCAGGGAAGCGAAGTGCTGCAACTGGTCATACAAAGCCGGATACGTGAACGGCTTGATCAAATAGTGCAGCACCCCACCGCGCATCGCCCCGCGCACCGTGTCCACGTCGTTCGCCGCGCTGATCACGATCACATCGGTGTCGTCGTGGCCCGCTCGGAGGTGACGCAGAACCGTGAGCCCGTCCATGTCCGGCAGATAGATGTCGAGCAACACCAAGTCCGGCCGCAGCTCCCGCACCAGCCGAAGCGCGTCCGCACCCGTGTGCGCCACGCCGACGACCTCGCAACCAGGTGTCCGGGTGACAT
Organism: Actinokineospora alba; assembly: GCF_004362515.1. NCBI lineage: Bacteria > Bacillati > Actinomycetota > Actinomycetes > Pseudonocardiales > Pseudonocardiaceae > Actinokineospora > Actinokineospora alba. Next base: position 5,866,157 of record NZ_SNXU01000001.1, read on the forward strand.
ACCCGCTGTGCACCTTCGCGACCATGAAGTCGTCGTCGACCACCAGCACCCGGATCACGCGGGCACCTCCAGCGGCAGCGTGGCTGTGAACACCGCTCCATCAGCGTTGTGCACCGAGACCGTGCCGTGCCGCCGGACGCAGGTCTGCCGGGTCAGCGCCAGGCCCAGGCCCCGCTGCCCGCCCTCCTCCGCCGCCTTCGTGGTGAACCCGTGCCGGAACACCTCCTCGACGATCTCCGGCGCCACCCCCGGCCCGGAGTCGCGAACCGTCACCGCCACCTCCGTCGAACCGTGCCGGATGTCGACCTCGATCCACCCGGGCCCGTCGGACGGCTGCCCGCGCAACGCGTCCAGGGCGTTGTCGACCAGGTTGCCCAGGACGGTCACCAGGTCGCCGGACAGGGCGTCGTCCACATCCCCCAGTGTGCTCGACGGCGACAGGCGCAGGCCCACCCCCTGTTCCGCGGCCAGGCTGGCTTTCGCGATGAGCAGGGCGGCGACCGCGGCGTCGGCGATCCGGCCGCTGACCTCGGCGTGCCACTGGTCCTGGGTGGCGCTGACCCGGTCGACATAACCCCGCACCTCGTCGTACTCGCCGAGTTCGATCAGGCCCGCGATGGTGTGCAGCCGGTTGGTGAACTCGTGTGCCTGCGCCCGCAGCGTCTCGGTGATGTTGCGGTTCGCGTCGAGCTGGTCCTGCAGCTGGACCAGCTCGGTGCGGTCCCGCAGGGTGACGACGGCGCCCAGGGACCGGCCATCGCGGGCGATCGGCATGCGGTTCATGACCAGTACCCTGCCGCGCCGCAGGCCGATCTGGTCGGCGCCCGTCGCGCGGCCGGTGAGGACGTCGACCAGCCGGTCGTTGAGGTCGAGTTCGTCCACCGTGCGCCCCACGGCGTCCGGGGGCAGCGACAGCAGGCTGCGCGCCTGGTCGTTGACCAGCGTCACCCGGTGCTGCTGGTCCAGGCCGAGCACTCCCTCACGGATGCCGTGCAGCATCGCCTCGCGGTGTTCGACCAGCCCGGTGATCTCGTGCGGCTCCAGCCCAAGGGTCTGCCGCTTGACCCACCACGCCAGCCACAGCGATCCGGCCACGCCGAGACCGGTGGCGATCCCGAGCAGCACCACCAGGTTGCCCGGCGAGTCGACCAGCGCCTGCCACAGGCTCGGCTGCTCGCGGCCCGCGACCACGATGCCGATGATCTCGCCGTTCTTGGTGACCACCGGGACATGCGCGACGACGGACCCGTCGATCACCCCGACCCAGGACCGCCCCTCAGCCACCGTGCTGGCCCCGATGGGCAGCGGCAGCCCGTCCTGCCTCGGGTCAGAAGAGGTCAGGACCACCAGGTCGGCCCGGGTGATGACCACCGAGTCGGCCCCGGACAGCGCCCGCCCGGACTCGGCGAACGGCGCCAGCGTCTCGTGCCGGGCCGGGTCCTCCAGGGCCGAGCGCAGCCCCGGGTTGGCCGCGACGTCCTCGGCGACGCCCAACATCCGCCTGCCCTCGGTGTCGCGGAAGGACGCCGACGCCTGGGCGATGCTCACCGCCGCCACCGCCACCAGCAGGACCAGCACGATCCCCAGCTGCAGCACGAGGAGCTGACGCGCCAGCGAGCCCTTCTTGCCCATGCGTCACCTCCGGCCACGTCGACGGGCCTTGAGTGTGGCCCCCGATACGCGCGCGTGCACGTGAACACAACGACCACAACGATCTATGCGGCCGCAATGCAGACGTAACCGGCGTGACACCGCACGATTCGGGGAACTTGGCGAAGAGAGGCAGGGATCACAATGAGGCTGCGCAAGCTGCTCCCGCTGGCCGCGGCACTGGTCGTCGCGGCGACCGGGACCGCGTGCACCCAGGCGGGCGGCACCTCCGGCGGACAGAACAGAGTCACCGGGTTCCGCGTCATGGTGCCCAACACCCCCGGCGGCGGGTACGACGTCACCGCGCGGACCTCGGCCAAGGCCATGGAGGAAGCGGGCCTGGCGCGCAACGTCGAGGTGTTCAACCTGCCCGGCGCGGGCGGCACCGTCGGCCTCGGCAGGCTCGTCGGCGAGAAGGGCAACGGCAAGCTGGCCATGCAGATGGGCCTGGGTGTTGTCGGCAGTGTGTACACGAACAAGTCGCCGTCGACGCTGCAGGACACCACGCCGATCGCCAAGCTGATCGAGGAGCCCGACATCGTCGTGGTGTCGAAGAACTCGAAGTACACCGACATCAAGCAGCTCATCGAGGCGTGGAAGGCCGACCCCGGCGCGGTGCCGGTGGGCGGCGGCTCCTCCCCCGGTGGCCCCGACCACCTGGCGCCGATGCTGGTCGCCGACGCGATCGGGCTGGAGCCGAAGAAGGTCAACTACGTGCCGTTCGACGGCGGCGGCGAGCTGCTGGCCTCCGTGCTGGGCAACAAGGTCGCCTTCGGTGTGTCCGGTGTCGGCGAGTACATGGACCAGATCAAGGCAGGCGAACTGCGGGTCCTCGCGGTCACCAGCAAGGACCGGGTGTCCGGTGTGGACGCGCCGACGCTCAAGGAGTCCGGTGTGGACGTCGAGTTCACCAACTGGCGCGGCGTGGTGGCCCCTCCCGGCATCAGCGACGCCGACAAGCAGGCCATGATCGACCTCTACACCAAGCTGCACGCCTCGGAGCAGTGGAAGCAGGCGCTGGCGAAGAACGGCTGGCACGACGCCTTCTCCACCGGTGACGAGTTCGCCTCCTTCCTGCAGAAGGAGAACGACCGGGTCGGTGGCGTGCTCAAAGCGCTCGGCCTGACGGCGTGAACACCATGACCGAACACGAGACCGGGTCGGCCGCCCCCGCGGCGGCCGACCCGGCCCCGGCGGGCGCCCGGCAGTGGCTGCGGGAGCACTCGGAGCTGGGGGTCGCGGTCGTGCTGCTCGCCTTGGGCGGGCTGGTGGTCGTCGACGCGCTGTCGATGTCCACGTCGTTCGCGCAGCGCGGGCCGGTCGGGCCGCGGGTGGTCCCGCTGGCCGTCGGCGGCCTGCTGATCGCCATCGCGGTCGCGCTGACCGTGGACGTGCTGCGCGGCGGCAAGGGCGAGGCCGAGGGCGGCGAGGACGTCGACCTGTCGACCCCGCCGGAGTGGCGCACGGTGCTGCTGCTGGCGGCGGCGTTCATCGCCAACATCGCGCTGATCGACCTGGTCGGCTTCCCGATCTCCGGCGCCATCCTGTTCTGGGGCTCGGCGTACGCGCTGGGCAGCAGGCACTGGGTCCGCGACCCTGCGATCGCGGTGGTGCTGTCGGTCTCGGCGTACCTGCTGTTCCAGAAGCTGCTTGGCGTGCCGCTGCCCGGCGGTCCGCTCGAAGGGATCTGAGATGGACACCCTGTCCAACCTGATCGAGGGCTTCGCGACCGCGCTGACCCCGACCCACCTGCTCCTCGCCGCGCTCGGGGTGCTGCTCGGCACCGCGATCGGCGTGCTGCCGGGCATCGGCCCGGCGATGGCGGTGGCGCTTTTGCTGCCGCTGACCTACAGCATGGAGCCGACCGGCGCGTTCATCATGTTCGCGGGCATCTACTACGGCGGCATGTTCGGCGGCTCGACCACCTCGATCCTGCTGAACACCCCGGGGGAAACCGCGGCGGTGGTGACGGCGATCGAAGGCCATCCCATGGCTCGCAAGGGCCGCGGCTCGCAGGCACTTGCCGCCGCGGCGATCGGCCACTTCATCGGCGGCATCATCGGCACCACGCTGCTGGTGCTGCTGGCCCCGATGGTGGCGAAGATGGCGGTCAACATCGGCGCGCCGGACTTCTTCGCGATCATGCTGCTGGCCTTCATCGCGGTGACGTCGGTGCTGGGATCGTCGCGGGTACGCGGTTTCGCGTCGCTGGCGATCGGGTTGGCCATCGGCCTCGTCGGGCTCGACCCGATGACCGGCCAGGCCCGGCTGACGTTCGGCTCGCTGCACCTGGCCGACGGCATCGACGTCGTCGTTGTCGCAGTAGGACTGTTCGCCGTCGGCGAGGCCCTCTGGGTCGCCGCGCATCTGCGGCGCACCACCGGAAAGCCCATCCCGGTCGGCCGTCCCTGGCTCAGCCGCGCGGACCTGTCGCGGTCGTGGCGGCCGTGGCTGCGCGGCCCGGTCATCGGGTTCCCGTTCGGCGCGGTCCCCGCGGGTGGTGCGGAGATTCCGACGTTCCTGTCCTATGTGACCGAGAAGCGGCTTTCCAAGCACCGCGAGGAGTTCGGCCACGGCGCGATCGAGGGCGTCGCCGGTCCGGAGTCGACGGCGAGCGCGTCGGCGGCGGGCACGCTCACGGCGATGCTGACGCTGGGCCTGCCGACCACGGCGACCGCAGCGGTGATGTTGGCGGCGTTCCAGCAGTACGGCATCCAGCCGGGCCCGCTGCTGTTCCAGCGCGAGTCGCAGCTGGTGTGGGCGCTCATCGCGAGCCTGTTCGTCGGGACCGTGCTGCTGCTGGTGTTGAACCTGCCGATGGCTCCACTGTGGTCGAAGCTGCTGCGCATCCCGCGCGCCTACCTGTACGCGGGCATCCTGTTCTTCGCCAGCGTCGGCGCGTACGCCGTCAGCGGCGATGTGTTGGACTTGGTGCTGCTGTTGGTGATCGGGCTGCTGGGATTCATGATGCGACGCTTCGGCCTGCCGGTCCTGCCCGCCATCATCGGCGTCATCCTGGGCCCCAACGCCGAACAGCAACTACGCCGCGCGCTGCAGATCAGCGACGGACACCTCAGCGGCCTGGTGAACACCACTTTCTCGGTCACCGTGTACGCCATCATCGCGGTGATCCTGCTCTGGCCGCTGTTTGGCAGCGTCATCACCCGTTCCCGCACGCGAACGCCCGAAAGTGTCAGTTAGACAACCTTCAGCGGTGGTACCCGTCTCTATCTCTGCAGCGCTCAGGTGTGAACGGCCCGTAACAGGGTAGTCCGAATGGGCGATTGCCTCACTAGAGGCTGTTACAGCTGGAGGTCACCATGCGCGTGCGAAACATTCTCACAACGGTTGTTCTGAGTGGCGCGCTCGTCGGCGGTCCAGGGTTGGCCATGGCCTGGGCGGAGCAGCCGGAAGACAGACCCGGCAACGTGGGTCAGGGTCAGTCCGGCCAGGTTCACGGCAAGCCCGCCCCGGCGGACACCACTGTGCCGCAGCCCGCGTCCAATGCGGACTTCAGCGGCCACGGCGCCAACACCCACGGGCCGTATGACTCCACTCGGGACGGTTCGCCATCCGGCAACGGTAACGGCGGCGGCGAAGCCGTCGGCAAGCCGTGCGCGGGTTGTGTCGGCAAGGCCGACAACAAGAACCCGAAGGGCCAGCTCCCCGGCCCGCAGGACGGCAACAAGGGCTATGAGTGCGACAGCAACCACGGCATCGGCCGGAGCAACCCGGCGCACACCGGTTGCAAGTCGACCACCACGACCACCACGCCGCCGACCACCACGATTACTACAACCACCACCACGTCGACCACCACCGGCACCACTTCCGGCCCGTCGACCGCCCCGGCACCGCAGCCTGGCATCAACCCGGCCGCGGGTTCCGCCGCAGCGGGCACGACCGCGGGCACCACGTCCCTCGCGGACACCGGTGTGAACATCGGCGTGCCAGTGGGCGCGGGCCTTCTCCTGCTGGGCGCGGGATCCGGCCTGATCGTGCTGAGCAGGCGCAGGCTGGCCGACTGACATTCATTTCTCTCGACCAAACCACACGCGACCGGATGGCCAAACCATCCGGTCGCGTTTTCATTGCCAGCGCCCCAAACCACCACGCCACGCCCCGCCCCGCCCACGGATCCCAATCCCCTCCAGCCCAAGCACCCACCCCGCTCGGTCGCGGTGACGTTTCGGGGGTCCCGCACGAACACGCCATCGAAGTTGGCAGTGTTCGTGCGGGACCCCCGAAACGTCACCATCAAAGCGACCGAGCCGCGCCGCCGAAGGCGGCGCCATGTCACAGCGCCATGTCACAGAGCCATATTTCCGTCCACTTTGGGTACTCCAGGTGCACGATCCACCACACGAAGGGGTACGCCATGGCACACCCACTACCTCAGCAGACCACCCGAACGCCGGTGCAGTTGGCCGCCATGGTGGTCTCCGCGGTTTTCCTGATCGTCGGTATCGCCGGGTTCATCCCCGGTCTGACCACTGAATACGACGGGATGACCTTCGCCGGACACGAGTCCACAGCGATGCTGCTGGGCGTGTTCCACGTGTCGATCCTGCACAACATCGTCCATCTGCTCTTCGGCGTCGCCGGTCTGGCGATGGCGCGGACAGCGGCAGGTGCCGGGGCTTTCCTGGTCGGTGGCGGTGTGATTTACCTGGTGCTGTGGGTCTACGGCCTGGTCATCGACCACAACAGTGCCGCCAATTTCGTCCCGGTGAACACCGCGGACAACTGGCTGCACCTGCTGCTGGGCCTGGGCATGCTCGCACTCGGGCTCGCGCTCGGCAGGCGCCGTATGGCGGTTTCCGACGCCAAGATCTGACCCGCGCAGCGAAAGTGAAGGGGCCTTGGACACCGTGTCCAAGGCCCCTTCGCTGTGCGGGTCAGTCGTCGAGGTGTTCGCCGGTCAGCTTCCGGTAGCCCTTGGCTCCCGCGCGGTCGATGCCCGCCTTGACCACCCCGAAGATCGCGCCCTGCAGCAGCGCCGCGAGGAGCACCTCTCGGGTGCGGTGGTCCGGGGAGGTCGCCTCGGGGGCTTCGTCCTCGCCGGAGACGCCGCGCCAGACGCGCTTGAACAGTGCGGCCGCGACGAGTCCGCCGAGGGCGCTGATCAGCATGCTCAGGGGTCGGTAGAGCAGCTTCATCGCGCTCACCTCGCCCGGCGGCGGGTGATCAGGGCGATCAGCGCGCCGATCAGCAGTCCGATCGCGCCCGCCTGCACCGGCTTGCGGCGCACCAGCGCGGTCACCTGACTCAGCGGGTGACTGCCCGACGGGTCGTCGGCCCGGTGCCGCACGGCATCGATCCGGCCGTCCACGCCGCCATCCCAGGCATCGATCTCGCCGTCGTCGGCGCGCGCCTTGCGGTTCGCCATGCCCTCGACGCGTTCCTTCACCTCATGGGCCTTGTAGTCGGCGCGCTGCTTAACCTCATGCGCCTTCTCCGAGGCCGCTTCCTTGACCTCGTGCGCCTTCTCCGCGGCCGCTTCCTTGACCTCATGGGCTTTCTCGGTGGCCCGCTCCTTGAGTTCCTGGGCCTTGTGCACGGCCCGGTCCTTGACGTCGTGGGCCTTCTCCTCGGCCCGCCGCTTCACCTCGGTCTTGGCCACGAGCGCGTCCACGGTCTCGGCGAGATCGCCGCGCACCCGCTGGATGTCCTCGCGCAAGTCGTCCGGTCGGCTCATCGGTGTGCACCCTCCTTGATCGCCTCGAAGTCGCGCCGCGTGCTGCGGATCGCCTGCTCCGGGACCGGCGGGGTGGCGTGCTTGAGCTTGCGCATCCCGATCAGCCCCAGCACGCCCGCGATCAGCAGCAGCACGCCGCCGACGATGAGCGCGGCGGCCCACACCGGCAGCACCAGCGCGAGGGCGGCGATGGCGGCGATGACCAGCGCCGCGACGCCGAACCACGCCGTGACACCGGCGGCCCCGCCCAGCGCGGCGCCACCGCCCGCTTGTTTGCCTTTCTCTTTCAGTTCGTCGGTGGCGAGGGCGAGCTCGTCGCGCACGAGTCGCGAGACCTGCTCGCCCAGTCGCCCCACCAACTCCCCGGTGGACAGTTCAGCGACACTGCGATTGGGCTCGTTCATGCCGTCGGAATACCCACGACCGGCCGAAACTACGCCTCGACGAGGGGCTGAAGCGCCGGGTAGCGGGTCAGGAAGGCGTCCGCGGCCATCGCGGCGAACTTGAGCACACGCTCCGGCGGGTACTCCTCGGGCGCTTCCAGGAGCAGCCTGCCCATCTCCTCCGCGACCCGGACCAGGCTTCGCGCGAGGAGGACGACGTCGACGTCGGCGGCGTTGCCCCGGCCGCGCAGGAACCGCCGGGCCACCCCCGCGAACTGCGTCATCACCGCCTGCTCGCCTTGGCGGCGGTACTCGCGCACCGGAGCGGGGACCGCGCCGACCGGAAGCAGGATGGCCCGCCAGGTCGCGGGCCGCTCCAGCACGGCGCCGACGAGCGCGCGGCAGACATCGGCGAACCACTTCGCCGGGTCGGCGACGTCGACCGGCAGCGCGGCGGCCGCGGCGAGCTGGCCGAGCGCATGCCTGGCCTCGCGGTCGAGGAGGTCCTTGAGCAGGTGGTGGGCGTCGGTGAACTGGCCGTAGACGACCGGCCGGGTGACGTCGCAGGCCTTCGCCACGGCGTCGATCGAGACAGCGGCGAGACCCCGGGTGTTGATGATCTCCAGCGCCGCGTCGAGCAGCTGCTCGCGACGTTCGGCCGCGGGCATGCGCGGCGCGTACGGGCGCTTCCCGGTCGCTTCCTTCGTCGCGGTCACCGGAGCAGTCTAGCCTTGTTTTGCTACACCACTGTAGCTAAAGTCCCTGTGACGGCAGGTCACACCTTTCTCACGGGAGCGCGCATGAGCACCGAACCGACCCCGAAGCCCGTGCCGCGCGTGCGCCGCATCCGGTTCGCCTATCCCACGGGCGCACTGGACCGGCACTTCGTCAAGAAAGAAGGCGAAGGCGAGGGCGACCTGGTGATGAGCCACATCGTCGCCGTGCTCTCGGCGATGTTCCCCGAGGGCGAGGACTTCTTCGTCCGCTCGGTGCGGCGCTACGCCGACAAGGTCGACGATCCGGACCTCAAGGCCCAGGTCGCCGGGTTCATCGGGCAGGAGGTCACGCACGGGCGCGAGCACCGGGCGCTCAACGAGCGGCTGCAGGAGATGGGCTACCCGACCCGCCGGGTGGACCGCCGCACCAAGATCGGCCTGGGGCGGGCCGAGCAGAAGCTGCCGGGCCTGAGCTGCCTGGCGATGACCGCGGCCCTGGAGCACTACACGGCGGCGCTGGCCGAGACCCTGCTGACCGACGAGCGCGCCCAGCGGCTGCTCGGGTCGACCGAGGTGCGCTCGCTGCTGCTGTGGCACGCGGTCGAGGAGTCCGAGCACAAGGCCGTCGCCTTCGACGTCTACCGCGCCGCGGGCGGGACCGAGCGCAGGCGTATCCGGACCATGCACTTCGTGACCGTCACGTTCATCCTTGGCGTGCTGGGCCACACGCTGCTGTCGCTGCTGCAGGACCGGGCCGCGTACAACCCGGTGCGGCTCGTGCGCAGCATCGCCGCGCTGCGCCACTCGCCTTTCCTGACCCGGCAGGTGTTCCGCCGGATCGCGGCGTACAACCGGCCGGGATTTCACCCCGACGACCACGACAACACCGAACTGCTCGAGCGCTGGACCACCGAACTCTTCGGCGCCGAGGGCAAGCTCGCCGACAAACTTCGCTGATTAGCGCCACCCCTCTAGACAAAGCTACTCCGCTGAAGCATATTTACTACTCCGGAGTAGCAATTGCGGCACGAGGGAGACCCGATGGCAGCCCACGCGCGACAGCCCGAGCCGATGCCCCGACGGCTGGACTACGGGTTCTTCGGTCCCGGCTCGCCGTCGTGGAAGGTGTGGACGAACCCCACCGCGCTGATCGGCTTCCAGCGCGCGGTCGTGTTGGAACACTTCGACCCGTTCCTGACCGCCGCGGTCGCGGACTCCCGGGGGATCTACAACGACCCGTACGGGCGCCTGGACCGCACACTGGCGTACTTCCTGACCGTGGCGGTCGCGGATTCGCGCACCGCCATCGAGGCCTCGGACTTCCTGATGCGCGTGCACGCCAAGGCGACCGGCGTCGAGCCGATCAGCGGGCAGCGCTACAGCGCGAACAACCCGACCTCGCAGCTGTGGATCCACGTCACCGGCTGGCACTCTGTCCTCAAGTGCTACGAGATGTACGGCCCCGGCCTGTCCCCGGAAGAGGAGGACCGGTTCTGGGCCGAGTGCGTCATCGCCGCCGAACTGCAGACGTGCAAACCCGCCGACGTCCCACGCTCACGCGAGGAGGTGCGTGAGTACTACGCCTCGGTGCGGCCCCGGCTGTGCACGTCGGAGCGCGCCAACGAGGGGATGCACTACTTGCTGCACGTACCGTGGGAGAAGGGCATCAGGGCGTGGGGCGGCAGCCGGATAGTCGCGCCCGCCGCGATCGCGACCCTGCCGAAGTGGATGCGCAAGCTGGGTGGGTTCGACCAGTTCGCCGTGCTGGACAAGGCGATCGTCCCCGCCGCCAAGCTGGCGGTGAAGGCCATCGGCAGCCAGATCCGCCCCGACGCGGAGGCGAAAGGCCCCCTCCGCAAGGGAATGCTCGCCGCGACCGGCCTGCTCGGCCCCGCCACCTCCCGGATGCTGGCCATGCACTTGCGTGACGAACCCCCGGTCCGCGCCGAAACCCTGACCCCCGCGCAGGCCCGCGCGCTGTATGGAAAGGGCGCCCACGCCCAAATGGCAGCCCAGTGACCACCCACGACCAACCCACCCGTGAGTCGCCCCTCCTGGGCAGGACAGGACGGGACGGCCCGCCACCCACCCGACCCACGGGGCCAACAAAAGCGCCGGTCGGGTGGTTCGGCTTTATCTGGGGGGAGAAGGACCTAAACTCGCGTGGCGCGGGGCAGTTTCCTCACCCTGCCCGCTTTACCCGCGCAGGTCCTTCTCCGGGGTCCCCAGATCAAGCCGAACCACCCGACCGGCACCCAAACCTCAAGCCGCCCCGGCAGGCAGCCCTTCCTAAGCTGAGGATGGTCAGCTCAACCGACCGACCCGTCCGCCCGCAGGGTCGCGAAATGCTCGGTGAGCATCCGATTAGCCCGACGCCGCAACCGGTCTCGGGTCTCGGGGTCCGATCCGGACAGCAGGCCCATGCCCGCCACCAGGGTGACGAGTCGGCTGACCTCGTGGCGCAGGTCGAGGTCGACGCGCAGTTCACCGTTGTCGACCGCCTCTTTGAGGTGTTGGTGGGCGAGTTCTCCCCAGGCGCGGTAGCCCGCTCCGAACCCGCCCGCCGTCGGCGAGCGCTGCGGGCCGTCCGACCAGAAGGCGAGCCAGACGCGCCAGATGGCTACGCCGTCGGGGTCGGTGGGGAGCAGGCCCATGGCGGCCCGGGTGACGGCGGCCAGACCGCGTCTGCGGCCCACCGAGGCGCGCACCCGCTCGGCGGCGAGTCTGCCGTTGTACCGCTGGATGGCGCCCATCAGCTCGGCTTTGTCCTCGAAGTAGTGCGTGACGGACCCGGTGGTCACCCCGGCCTCGGCCGCGATGGTCCGCATCGTGGCCGCCGCCGCGCCGCGGGTGCTGATCAGGCGCCTGCCCGCGGCGATGATCAGCTCCCGACTACGTGGATCCCGGATCTGTCGCGCCACCACTTCACCTCCGACGACTCATGGGCATAACTCCATAACGACTGTTCCGTAACCAACGATACGTAACGCTCGTTGTGACTTGATACGCATCGGCGAAGGAGGCTCAGCGAGTGCTCTTGGAGACACCGCCGTCCCGCGGGCCCGTGGCCGACGCGGCCCTGCAGATCGGGCACATGCTCGACTTCGCGGTCCTCACCCTGCTCGCCGGCCTTCAATCCCTGCGCTACCGGCGGTTCCCCTGGCGTGAGTGCGTGCACCAGATGTGGTTCCTGGCCACCGTCACCACGCTGCCCGCCGTGCTCGTCACCGTCCCGCTCGGGGTGATGGTCGCGGTGAACATCGGGTCGCTGGCGGGCCAGCTCGGCGCCCAGGGTTACGGCGGCGCGGTGGTCGCGTTCGTCATCGTCGGCCAAGCGGCGCCGCTGATCTGCGCGCTGATGATCTCCGGGGTGGGCGGCTCGGCGATCTGCGCCGACCTCGGTTCCCGCAAGATCCGCGAGGAGACCGACGCACTCGAAGTCATGGGTGTGTCCACAGTGGAGAGACTCGCGGTGCCCAGGGTCGTCGCCGCGACCGTCGTCACCGTCCTGCTCAACGGGGTGGTGATGGCCGTCGGGATCGGCGTGAGCTTCGCCTTCCAGGTCATCGCGCTGAACAACTCCCCCGGCAGCTTCCTCGGCGCTCTCACCGAGTTCTCCCGCCTGTCGGACTTCCTGGTCGCCGAGATCAAGGCCGCCGCGTTCGCCGTCTGCGCCGCCATCGTGGCCTGCTACAAGGGCCTCACGGTCAAAGGCGGACCCAGCGGGGTCGGCGACGCGGTCAACGAGGCGGTCGTGCTCGCGTTCGTGCTGGTGTTCATCGTCAACGTGGTGGTCACCGAGCTCTACACGGTGATCGTCCCGGCCCGGGGGGCGTACTGATGGCGGGAACCGTGGTCCGGCGCAGCAGCAGGCTGGCCCAGCCAGTCACCGGCGGCCTGATCAGGCTCGGCATCCAGGTCAGCTTCTACGTCTACGCCTTGGCGGCCGTCCCGCGCGCGGTCACCCACTACTGGCGGCACGTGGTCAAACTGGTCGCCGAGGTGAGCTTCGGCCGGGCGTCGCTGCTCGCGGGCGGCGGCACCATCGGCGTGGTCTTCGCGATGTCGTTCGTCTCCGCCACCCAACTCGGCCTGGAGGGCTACCGCGGCCTCGACCTGATCGGCCTGACCCCGATGTCCGGCCTCATGACCGCGCTGGTCAACACCCGCGAGCTGGCACCACTCGTGGCCGGCATCGCGCTGGCGGCCAAGGTCGGCACCGGCTTCACCGCGCAGCTGGGCGCGATGCGGATCAGCGACGAGGTAGACGCGCTGGAGGTCATGGCGATCCCGTCGATGACGTTCCTGGTCAGCACCCGGATCGCGGCCGCGTTCATCGCGGTGATCCCGCTATACCTGATCGGCCTGTTCGCCTCCTACCTGGCGACCAACGTCGCCGTGGTGGCGATCAACGGGCAGTCCCAGGGCACCTACGACTTCTACTTCCACCTGATGCTCACCCCGGGCGACGTCCTCAAGTCGCTGCTCAAGGTCCTGATCTTCGCGGTGATCATCACCTTGGTGCACTGCTTCTACGGTTACACCGCGACCGGCGGCCCCGAGGGCGTCGGCCGCGCCGCGGGCGCCGCGCTGCGCACCAGCATCGTCACCCTGGCGGTCGCCGACATGCTGCTGTCCTTCACCTTCTGGGGCCTGCACCCGTCGCTGCCCGGTCTGGGGGTGCAGTGATGCCGGACCTCACCCGAGGCGGAGTCAGCCGGGTCAGCCTGCTGCTGCGCGGGATCGCGGGCGTGACCGCGCTCGCCGCCGTCTCCGTCCTCACCCTGATCAACAGCGCGGGCGGGTTCACCTCCGAACCGGAGATCACCGCCGTGCTGCCGGCGGCGAGCGGCCCGATCCAGGACAACGTGCCGGTGCAGTACCGGGGTGTCCCGATCGGCCGGGTCGTCGACATCCGCCCGGGAACCGACAGCGCGACCCTGACCCTGCGGATCAAGGACGGCCAACTCGACCGCATCCCCGATGGAGTCCAGGCCCGCCTGCTGCCGCGCACCCTGTTCGGCGACCAGTACCTCGATCTCTCCGTCCCGCAGGGCCAAGCGTCGGCGGGCACGCTGCGGGAGGGTGCGGCGCTGCGGCCGGACACCTCGGCGCAGACCGTGCAGCTGTATGTGGCCTACACCAAGCTCTACGACCTCATCACCGCCCTGGAGCCCGCGAAGATCCAGGTGGCGCTGGGCGCCATGGCCGACCTGCTGCGCGGGCGCGGCGCCGAGTACGGGCGGATGATCGATGACGCCGCCGCCCTGGTGAACGGTTCCCGACCGCTCGTCGACTCCCTCGGCGACAACCTCACCGATATCGCGGGCATCACCCGGCAGCTCGCCGCGAGCGCACCCGACCAGTTGGCCACCCTCGACAACGCCGTCGCGCTCTCCCGCACCGTGGTCGACAAGCAGCAGAACCTCGCCGCCCTGCTCGTCGGCGGCGGCCAGGTCGCCGACCAGGCGCAGCGGATGCTCACCGACAACTCCGGCCGCTTCATCGAGCTGGTGCGCACGACCGCGCCGGTGACGAAGGTGGTCGGTGGCCAACCAGAGCTGCTCGGCAAGATGCTCGACAGCACCAACGGCTTCCTCGAAGCCGCCAACCGCGGGTTCTCCACCGGGCGGCTCAAGATCCGGGTCGCGATCACCTTGGACCAGCCCTACCCGTACACGCCCGCCGACTGCCCGCGCTATCCCGGCCTGGCGGGCCCCAACTGCGGGCAGGCCGTGCCCAAGGCGTCGAGCGGGACCACCGGGCCGGTCGGGAGCCCCCAGGAGCAGCAGACCTTGCAGCAGCTACTCCTCTATCTGCCAACGGATACACCGCCGAGCGACACACTTCAGTCGGCCCAGCCGGACCTGTTCAGCCTGCTGCTCGGTCCGCTCGTGCGCGGGAGCCAGGTGATGATCCCGTGAAGATGACCGCGGTCTCGATCAAGCTCGCGCTCTACGTGGTGATCTCCGTCCTCGCGGGCGTCGTCGTGGTCAACACGCTGACCGACCCGATCGGGCACGCCACCGACGACTACCACGCCGTGTTCACCGACGCCGCCGGGCTGATCAACGGCAGCGACATCACGATCGCCGGGGTCCGGGTCGGCACCGTCAGCGGCGTGCGGCTGGAGAACGGACTGGCCACAGTGGACTTCGACCTGCGTGAGGACCAGCGGATCCCCGCCGACGCGCGCGCCGTGATCCGCTACGCCGACCTGCTCGGCGCCCGAGCCGTCGCGATCGTCCCAGGTCCGGGCGGCGCGGGCGACCTGCCGCCGGGCTCGACCATCCCGGTCGAACGGACCGCGCCCGCGCTGGACATGACCTCGCTGTTCAACGGGTTCAAGCCGCTGTTCAACGCGATCGACCCGAAGGAGGTCAACCAGCTCGCGGGCGAACTCGTCGCCGTGTTCCAAGGCGAGTCGGGCACCATCGCGAGCCTGCTGCGGCACGTGGTGTCGGTGACCGCCACGATCAACAGCAAGGACCAGGTGATCGGCCAGGTGCTCGACAACCTCACCGCGGTGCTCAGCACGATCAACAGCCACCGCGACGACCTCAAAGCCCTCCTCGACGGGCTGGCCACGCTCACCGACAACGTCGCCGCGAGCCGGGAGCAGATCGCCGCGGCACTCGACTCGGGCGCCCAGCTGGCGGGCACCCTCTCGGATCTCCTCGGTGACCTCACGCCGACCCTGACCCGCGACGTGCGCTCGGTCGACGCCCTCGCGCAGACGCTGCTGCGCAACTCCGACGGCATCGACGCGGTCCTCGCGGCCACGCCCGGGTTCTTCGCCGACCTGAACCGGGCGGGCGATTACGGCTCCTGGATCAACATCTACATCTGCAACCTCAGCGTCACCCTCGCGAGCACCCCGACCGATCTCGGCGTCGGCCCGCACTCGGCGGTGTGCCGATGAGACACCGCAACCCGATGGTCACCGGCGCGCTCGCGGGCGCGGTCCTGTTCGCGTTCGTCGCCGCGGCGGTGATCGCGCCGAAGCTGGTGTTCCTGGCCCGCACCAACGACTACACCGCCGAGTTCGCCAACGCGGCCGGACTCACCGCGCACGACCAGGTCTACGTCGCCGGAGTGCCGTCCGGCCGGGTGACCGAGGTGAGCCTGGCGGGCGACCGGGTCCACGTGAAGTTCCGGCTCGACAACGACCAGCCGCTCGGCGAGAGCTCGAGCGCATCGATCAAGCTGCTCACGATCCTGGGCACCCGGTACCTCAGCGTGCAGCCCGCGGGCAGCGGCGAGCTCGACGAGGACACGGTCATCCCGCTGGCGCGCACGTCGGTGCCCTACAGCCTCGACGAACTCGCCGGAGCCGCCACCGGCACGGTCGAGCAACTCGACCTGGCCGCGCTGCAGAAGATGGTCCACACGATGCGCGAGGTCATCCCGCAGGATCCGGCGCTGGTGAACAACGCGCTGACCGGGGTCGCCGCCGCCTCGGACCTGATCGCCCGCCGCGACAAGCAGTTCGACCAGTTGCTGGAGGCGACCAAAACCGTCACCAGCGACCTCCTCGGCCAGCGCGACACCCTGATCTCCCTCGTCGGCGACGCCACGGCGGTGGCGCAGATGCTGGACTCGCGGCGGGCGGTGATCCGGCAGCTGATCGCCGACGTCGGGTCGCTGTCCGAGCAGCTGCGGAAGTTCCTCGCCGACAACGCCGAAGTCCTCGGCCCGCTGCTGAACCGCCTGCACGAGCTGGTGACCGCGATGTCGGCCAACGAGAAAGCCCTGTCGGACACGCTGACCCAGCTCGCCCCGACCAGCCGCTACCTGGCCAACGCCACCGGCAACGGGCCGTGGGCCGACGTCGTTGGACCGGCCGGACCACTGCCGGACAACCTGCTCTGCCTGTCCGGACTCATCCAGGGGTGCCGATGAAGAGCCGACTGGCCGCCGCGCTGACCGGGGTGTGCGTGTTCACGCTGCTGGCCGCGGGCGCGTGGTACACGTTCAAACCCGGTGCGGTGCTTCGGGTCTCGGCCGACTTCACCGCCGCCGACCAGGTGTACCCCGGCAACCGGGTGGCGATCCTGGGCGTGCCGGTGGGCACGGTCGAGTCGGTCACGCCAGTGGGGTCGGTGGTGCGGGTGACGATGACCCTGCCCGGTGACACGCGGATCCCCGACAGCGCACAGGCCTACATCATGAGCCCGCAGATAGTCAGCGACCGGTTCGTCGAGCTGAGCCCGCCGTACCGGACCGGCGGCGAACTGCGCGACGGCGCGGTGATCCCGGTGGAGCGCACCCACGCGCCGATCAAGTGGGACCAGCTGGTGGGGGCGATGGACACCCTCGCCACGGCCCTGGGGCCCAACGGCGCCAACAAGAACGGCGACCTGACCGCGCTGCTGCACTCCGCGGCGGTCACCGCGAAAGACAACGGACCCGCCCTGCGCGACGCGGTCGTGAAGATCAGCCAGGCGACCAGCCTGCTCGCGGGCGACACCGGCGACCTGGGCGCTGTGTTGGGCAACGTCGACAAGCTCGTGCAGGTAGTGGCCGACCACCGGACAGAGATCGCCACCCTGACCCAGGTCGTCGGCAGGCTCGGGACGGATCTCACGACCGAGCGGGACGGGATCTCGAAGACGATCGGCGACCTGTCGGCCGTCCTGTCCGAAGTGGACAAACTGGTCCGCGCGCACGGCGGCGCGTTGAGCGAGGACCTGACGAACCTGGCCAACCTCACCGGAACGCTCGCCGCGCACCAGCAGAACCTGGCCGAGACCCTCGACGTGCTGCCGCTGGCGATGGGCAACACCGCGCGGGCGGTGTCACCGGACGAACGGCTGCGCCTGCGGATGGACATGTCCACCAACCTCAGCCAGTTCCCCGCCTCGGCCGCGCTGTGCCAACGGCTGCCGGTGCCGCTGTGCTCCGGCCCGGGACTGGTCAACCCGATCCCGCTGCCGCCTTCGGGCCTACCCCTCGGCGGTGGCTGATGCGACGCCTGTTGCTCGCTGTGCTGACCGTGTCGCTGCTGAGCGGCTGCGGCCTGAGCATGCAGAACCTGCCGATCGGCCGCTCCCCCGACGGCCCGACGTACCACGTGACCGCGGTGTTCGCCGACGCCTCGAACGTGCCGATCGGCGGCATGGTCAAGATCGGCCAGGCCACAGTGGGCCGGGTGTCGAGCATCGACACCCGCGACTTCCAGGCGGTGGTCGGCTTGGAGATCACCGCCGACACCGTCCTCTCCCCCGGCACGACCGCGCAGCTGCAACTCACCTCCGCGCTCGGCGAGGAATTCGTCGACCTGCGGCCACCCGCGACGCCCGCGCCGGGCGAGCCGCTGCGCGACGGCTCCGTCATCCCGCTGTCGGCGACCTCGCGCGGCCCGGACGTGGAGAACATGCTGGCCGCGGTCGGCGGGCTGCTCAACGGCAGCGGCCTCGACCACGTCCGCACGATCGTGACCGAGCTGAACACCATGCTCGGCGGGCGTGAGGACGAGGTCCGCGACCTGCTGCACCAGCTCGACGGTGTGCTGGCCTCCCTCGACAGCCACGGCACCCAGATCGCGGGCCTGATCGACTCGATGAACACCCTGGCCGCCGACACCGCCGCCCAGCGGCCGCTGCTGGAGGCCGCGCTCACCGATATCACGCCCGCCCTGCAGGTGTTGATCTCCCAGCGCGACCAGTTCACCGGCCTGCTCACCAAGGTGACCGCGCTGAGCACGTCGGCGAACGGCATCCTCGGGGAGACCGGTCAGGCGTTCACCACCCAGCTCAAGCAGCTGCGGCCGGTGCTCGACTCGCTCAGCGCGTTCGACAAACGACTGGAGCCCACCCTCGCCCAGCTCACCAAGTTCGGCGGCCTGCTCGACCGGGCGGTCCCCGGCGACTACCTCAAGGTCGACATGACGCTCGACGTGCCGAACTCGATCCTGCAGCTGATCCAGTCGACCGGCGGGCTGCCGCTGCCCGTCCCGCTGGGAGGTGGGGTCCGGTGAACCGCACGGTCGTCGTCCAGCTCGTCCTGTTCGCCGTCATGGGGCTCGCCGCCGGGCTCTACGTCGTGGACAACGTGCTCGGGCCGCAGGCGTTCGGCACCCCGATGAAGGTGACCGTCCGCCTGCCCGACGCGGCGGGCCTGGCCCGCGAGTCCCAGGTGACCTACCGCGGTGTCGACGCGGGCACGGTCAGCTCGGTCGACATCGACCCCGACGGCAAAGGCGTCACCCTCGAACTGACGCTCGACCCTGGCCTGCGGATTCCCGTCGACACCCAGGCCGTGATCAGCATGGACACGCCGGTCGCCATCCAGCACGTCGACTTGCGGCCCACCCATGACCGACCGCCGTACCTGACCGAGGGCAGCGTGATCGAGGCCAAGGACACGGCGGTGCCGCTGCCGCTGAACACGCTGCTCGTGCACTTCATGGAACTCGCCGACAGCGTCGACCCGGAGGACCTGCGGGTGCTCACCGACGCCCTGGCCACCGGCCTCAACGGGACGGGCCCGCAGCTGCGGCAGATCATGACCAACACGCAGACCCTGATGGACGCGCTGCGCGCCAACGAGCCGGTCCTGGTCAACCTGCTCACCAACGCCGACTCGGTGCTCGGCGCCGCCGACGGGCTGCCGAAGCTGGCCGCGGACATGCGCAGGCTCACCGACCAGGTGCGGGCGCAGGACCCGGCGATCCGCTCGATCCTCGACACCGCCCCCGGCTTCACCGCGACCCTGGCGCCGCTGATGGCGAACAACCAGCAGGGCGCGGCGGCATTACTGGGGAACCTGCTGACGACCAGCCAGATCGTCAGCGTGCGGATTCCCGCGCTGAAGGAGACGATGGTCGCCCTGCCCAGGGCGCTCGACGCGCTGGCCAGCACCGCGCACGGCGACACCGTCGACATGTACCTCGTCGGCGCGCAGGGGCCGGTGTGCTTCAACGACACCGACCGCCGGACACCGACCGACACCTCGCCACGCGACCCGCAGCTGGGCTGGCACTGCCAACCTGGTCCCGGGCTGTCGCAGCGCGGGGCGATGAACGCGCCGCGGCCGGTGGCGACGTACGACCCCGCGACCGGGCAGGGCCGCACGCCGTCCGGTGAGCGGTTCTCCGTGGGCGCGGGCGGTGGCCAGGCTGAAGTGCTCGGACCCCGTTCGTGGCAATCACTCTTCTTGCAGGGAGTCAGCTGATGACGACACCGACCGACGAGGACGTCGACACCACAGAGTCCACTGTGGAACCAGAGGAGTCCATTGAGGACACCCGACGACCGCGCGCGCTGACGATCGTGCTCGCGCTGGTAATCGTCGTGCTCCTGGCGCTGTCAGGGTTCCTGGGGTGGAAGTTCCTTGAGCGGCGCCAGGCGGACTCAGCCCGGGCCGCCGCCGTCGACGCGGGCACCCGCTACGCCACCGACTTGGCCAGCTACGACTTCACCAACCTGGCGGGCAACTTCACCACCGTCACCGCCAACTCGACGGAGAAGTTCGCCCAGCAGTACAAGCAGGTCAGCGACAACCTCACGCAGCTGATCGTGCAGATGAAGGCGACGTCGAAGGGGTCGGTGACCCAGCTCGGCGTGGTCGAGTCGGACGCGGACAGCGCCGTGCTGATCCTGTTCCTGGACCAGGCCATCACGAACACAAACTCGCCGCAGCCCCGCGTCGACCGCAACCGGATGCGGCTGAGCCTGGTCCAGAGCGGCGACCGCTGGCTGATCGACGACGTGCAGTTGCTCTGAACGCCGGGCTTTAAAACCGCCCGCCTGGGTATTGCTGAGGGCATGACTGTCTTCGGCTTCCATGCTTCGCATGAACAGGTCCACCCACGGGCGCTGCTCGACGCCGCGGTGAAGGCCGAGCGGGCCGGGTTCCACGCGGCGATGTGCTCGGACCACTTCTCGCCGTGGAGCGCGCGGCAGGGCCATTCCGGTTTCGCCTGGTCGTGGCTGGGCGCGGCGCTGCAGGCCACGACCCTGCCGTTCGGCGTGGTGAACGCGCCCGGGCAGCGGTATCACCCGGCGATCGTGGCGCAGGCGGTCGGGACGCTGGGGGCGATGTTCCCCGACCGGTTCTGGGTGGCCTTGGGTTCCGGGGAGGCCAGCAACGAGCACATCACCGGCGAGAAGTGGCCGCGCAAGGACGCCCGCAACGCGCGGCTGCGCGAGTGCGTCGACGTCATCCGGGCGCTGCTGGCGGGCGACGAGGTCAGCCACGACGGGCTGGTGACGGTGGACCGGGCCCGCCTGTGGACGCTGCCGGAGACGCCGCCACCGCTGATCGGGGCCGCGGTGAGCGTGGAGACCGCCCGGTGGTGCGCGGAGTGGGCGGACGGGCTGATCACCGTCGGCGGCCCGGTGGAGCACCTGCGGCGCATGGTCGGCACCTACCGCGACGCGGGCGGGCGCGGCAAGCTGGCGCTGCAGGTCCACCTGTCCTGGGCGCGCGACGAGGAGACCGCACGGCACCTCGCGCACGACCAGTGGCGCAGCAATGTGTTCGGGCCGCCGATGGCGTGGGACCTGGAGCTGGCCGAACACTTCGACGCGGCGGCGAAGCACGTCAGCGCGGACGACGTGGCCAAGGTCGTCCACGTCTCCGCCGACCTGGGCAGGCATGCCGAGTGGCTGCGGTCCTACGTGGACCTGGGGTTCGACGAGATCTATCTGCACCACGTCGGACAGCACCAGGACGACTTCATCGCCGCGTTCGGCGAGTCGGTGCTGCCGGAGCTGGCGGAGGTGGGGTCGTGGAGCTGACCCGGACCGCCGACCTGTGGTGGAAGACCGCGATCGTGTACTGCCTGGATGTGGAGACGTTCTTCGACAGCAATGGCGACGGGCATGGCGACTTCCGCGGCCTGGCGCAGAAGATCGACTACCTGGACCGGCTGGGCGTCACGTGCGTGTGGCTGATGCCGTTCTACCCCTCCCCCGACCGCGACGACGGCTACGACATCACCGACTTCTACAACGTCGACCCGCGGCTGGGCACGCTCGGCGACTTCGTCGAGTTCCTGCGCACCGCGCGTGACCGGGGAATCCGGGTGATCGCCGACCTGGTCGTCAACCACACCTCCGACCAGCACCCGTGGTTCCAGAGCGCCCGAGAAGGCCCCGATTCGCCGTACCACGACTGGTATGTGTGGCAGGACAAGCCGCCCGCGGGCGCGGAGAAGGGCATCGTCTTCCCCGACAAGGAGACGAGCCTGTGGACCTACGACCGCAAGGCGAAGCAGTACTACCTGCACCGGTTCTACAAGCACCAGCCCGACCTCGACGTGGCCAACCCGGCGGTGCGCGACGAGATCGCCCGGGTGATGGGCTTCTGGCTGGAGCTGGGCCTGTCGGGGTTCCGGGTCGACGGGGTGCCGTTCCTGCTCGACACCGCGGGCAGCGACGCCGCGAAAGACCTGCCCGACCCGCACGAGTACCTGGCCGACCTGCGCGCGTTCCTGGGCCGCAGGCGCGGCGACGCGGTGATGCTCGGCGAGGTGAACCTGCCGTACAAGGAGACGATGAAGTTCTTCGGCGACGGTGGCGGGGTGGCCGACGAGCTGACGATGTGCTTCGACTTCATCGGCATGCAGAAGATGTACCTGTCGCTGGCCCGCGGCGACGCCGGGCCGCTGGCGTCGGCCCTGCGCAAACGCCCACTCCCCCCGCGCGACGGGCACTGGGCGACGTTCGTGCGCAACCACGACGAGCTGACGTTGGACAAGCTGACCGAGTCCGAACGACAGGAGGTGTTCGACGCGTTCGGCCCGGACAAGGACATGCAGCTCTACGGCCGCGGCCTGCGCAGGCGGCTGCCGTCGATGGTCGACGGGGACGAGCGGCGGGTGCGGATGGTCTACAGCCTGCTGTACTCGCTTCCCGGGTGCCCGGTTCTGTTCTACGGCGAGGAAATCGGCATGGCCGAGGACCTGCGCGCCGAGGGGCGGCTCGCGGTCCGCACGCCGATGCAGTGGAGTCCCGGTCGCAACGGCGGCTTCTCCACGGCGGATCCGTCGGAGTTGCCGGGCCCGATTCCCGAGGGCCGGTTCGGCCCGGAGCACGTCAGCGTCAGCGCGCAGGAGGGTGACCAGGACTCGCTGCACTCGTGGATCAGGCTCCTCATCGACCGGTACCGGGAGTCCCCGGAACTGGCGTGGGGCCGCTACGAGGTGCTCGACACCGGCGAGCCGTCCGTCCTGGCCCACCGCTGCGACATCGACGGGACCGTGGTCGTGCTGCACAACCTGGCCGACCGCGCGGTGTCCCCGGAGATCACCCTGGACGACGTGGACGACTCACACCTGCTGGTCGACCTGCTCCACAGCGGGGAGCTCCCGGTGTCGGAGAAGGGGGTGGCGACGGTCAACCTGGAACCGTACGGGTGCCGCTGGCTGCGGGTCACCGATCGGTGAGTGTCAGTCCTGCTCGGGCGTGGTCAACCGCTCCCGGACCCGAACGGTGGCCTCGATGCTCAACGCGAGGAACCGCTCGATGACCTGGCGCTCCGGCTGCCCGAACTCGGCCCACGCCCGACCCATCTCCGCTCCGAGCGGGGCGAAGAAGGCCCGGCCCACATCCAAGGCACGGTCGTTGACCCGCAGTTCGACCCGGCGGCGGTCGGCGGTGCCGCGTTCGCGGCGGATGTGGCCCGCGGCCTCGAGGCGGTCGAGCAGCGCGGTCACCGCGGACGCGCTCAGGTGCAGCGATCCGGCGAGGTCACCCGGGCTCAGGGAACGGCCCGCGTGGTCGGCGTGCATGATCACGGCAAGCGCGTTGAGGTCGGTTCGGTGGATGCCCCGGGTCTCGCCGAACATCTCCGCGAACCGGTCGGACTCCACCACGAGCTGTCGCAGCCCCGTGACCAGCGCCTGGTCGGTGACCTCGGCGTCCACCCCCGGTCCGATGTCCACTGATCCACCTTCCGGCTTGCCCATCGAGCGAACCCACCTTACTCTTTCGACCATCGAAACATTCGACGGTCGAATCATTTGTTCCGGCGACACCCGAGGGTAGTGAGTGTGAGCACCACGTCCGGCACCGCGCGACCCAAGACGGCGCGGTGGCTGCTTCCCGCCTTGCTCATCGTCGGCTGGTTGGTGGTCGGCGCCGTTGGCGGGCCCTTCGCGGGCAAGCTGAGCCAGGTCGCCGAGCAGGACAGCACCACGTTTCTGCCGCGCTCGGCCGAGGCCACCCGGGTGGACGAGCTGCAGCGCGCGTTCGCGGGCAGTCGAGCGGTGCCCGCGATCCTTGTCGCCGAGCGGCCGTCCGGGATCACCGCCGAGGACGACCGTTACCTCGCCGACCGGCTCGCGGCGGTCGGCGACGTCGACGGCGTCGACCAGGCGACCCCGAGGTGGCTGCCCGCGCCCGACTCCCCCGCCGCCCGACAGGCGGTCATCTCCGTCGACGCGGGCGTCGACCCCGGCGAGGCCATCGGCGAAGTCCGGGACCGCCTCGAGGCGAACCGGCCGGCGGGACTCACGCTGCTGGTGACCGGGCCCGCCGCGCAGGCCGCCGACCTGGGCGAGGCGTTCGCCGGGATCGACGGCCTGCTCCTGCTGGTCGCGGGTGCCGTCGTCGTCCTCATTCTCATCGTCGTCTACCGCAGCCCGATCCTGCCGCTGGTGGTGCTCATGTCGGCGGTGTTCGCCCTGGGCCTCGCCAGTCTCGCGGTGTACCTGCTCGCGAAGAACGACGTGCTCGATCTCAACGGGCAGAGCCAAGGCATCCTGTTCATCCTCGTGTTCGGCGCCGCGACCGACTACGCCCTGCTGCTGGTGTCGCGGTTCCGCGAGGAACTCCGCGACACCGACGACCGCCATCGCGCGATCCGGACGTCCCTGCGCTCCACGATCGAGCCGATCGCGGCTTCCGCGGGCACGGTGATCCTGGGCGTGCTGTGTCTGCTGTTCAGCGACCTCAACTCCAACCGCGGCCTCGGCCCGGTCGCCGCGATCGGCATCGGCGCAGCCTTCCTCACCACCACGACGTTTCTGCCCGCGGTTCTGGTGGTGTTCGGCCGGACCGCGTTCTGGCCGCGGCGGCCCACGCTCGGATCACCCCACCCGGAGACCTCGGGCTTGTGGGGCCGCGTGTCCGGTTGGGTCGGCCGGGCCCCGCGCGCCATCTGGGTCGTCACCACCTTGGTGCTCCTGGTCGGCGCCGCGTTCCTGCCGCAACTGCGGGCGAGCGGGACAGCGCAGTCGGACGTCTTCCTCACCGACGTCGACTCGGCCGCGGGGCAGCAGGTGGTCTCACGCTACTTCCCGGGCGGCACCGGCGCGCCGACCGTCGTGATCGCCAGGGCGGACCGAGCCGACGAGGTGCTGGCCGAGTCTCGGGTCGACGGTGTCTCGACCGCGACGGTGACCATGGCGGACGGCAGGCCCAAGGTCGTCGACGGCCGGGTCAAGATCGATGTCGTGCTCGCGGACCCCGCGGACTCCGACGCGGCGATCGACACCGTCACCCGCGTTCGTGCGGCCGTGCACGCGGTCCCCGGCGCCGACGCGCTCGTGGGCGGGCCGACCGCGAGCCAACTCGACACCAGGGCGACCTCCGAACGGGACCGGGCGGTGATCATCCCGATCGTCCTGATCGTGATCTTCGCGGTCCTCGCGCTGCTGCTGCGGTCGCTGCTGGCGCCCGCGCTGCTGATCGCCACCGTGGTGCTGTCCTTCGCCGCGACGATGGGCGTGTCGGCATTGGTGTTCAACGGAATCCTGGGCTTTCCCGGCGCGGACCCCGTGGTGCCGCTGTTCGGGTTCGTGTTCCTGGTCGCCCTGGGGATCGACTACAACATCTTCCTCATGACCCGGGTCCGCGAGGAGACACGCGCGCTCGGCACCCGGGAAGGCACGCTGCGCGGTCTGTCCCTGACCGGCGGGGTGATCACGTCGGCGGGTGTCGTCCTCGCCGCCACCTTCGCCGCGCTCGCGGTGATCCCGATCCTGTTCCTCGCCCAGCTCGCCTTCATCGTCGCGTTCGGGGTACTGGTGGACACCCTGATCGTGCGGTCGCTGCTCGTCCCCGCCCTGGTGGTCGACCTCGGCCGGATCGTGTGGTGGCCCTCGCGGCTCGACAAGTCCCGATCGGACTGGATCAAGCCAGGAGAAACGCCTCACGGCCCGCGCGTTCGCGGAACGGCTCGATGACGGCGACCTGCTGCCCCGCCCGGTCGATCAACGCGTCGAAGTCCACGTCCGGCAGGCGTTCGGCCAGGCCCGCGAGGTCGCGCAGGGTCGCCCAGAGCTGCTTCTTGCCCTCGATCCCCATCACCAGGAACTCGAGTTCCTCGAACCGGCTCAGCGGCGAGTACCGCCAGAGCCGCCCGTTCGGCTTTAGTCTGCCCAGTCGCTCCGCGCCGAAGACCAGAGCGGACTTGACCAGGTTGCGGCGGACGCCGAGGCGGCGCATCAGCACCTCGAAGGTCGCGACGTCCTCGGTGATCCCGGTGGCCACCGTCTCCAGCGCGGCACCCAGCGGCGTGTCGCGATTGGCGGCGCGCGACCGCTTCGCCAACTCGCGCCAGCCGACACCCAAGGCGAGCTGGTCGTTGAGGTAGATACTCAGGAAGGTCTCCATGGGCCGCCGGGTACCCACGATCGGGGCAGGCCAAGCGGGCAACGATTACTTCGCGCCACCAGGGGGAACCTCACAGGCAAGGACGGCTGTGCGCCGCCGTGACCGGTGAGCCGAAGAGGAAATACCGTGCGCCCAAAGGGAAGCGAGACCTCACGCACCCGCATGCGGGACACCGTGCGCGCGGGTCTCGTCGCCGCCTACGTGGTGCTCGGGCTGCACGGCCTGATCTTGTTGACCGGCCCCGACTTCCTGGTCGCCGGTCCGCAGCTGACCTCCGAGCAGTGCCTGACCGTGGCCGGTCTCTACCTCCTCCAGCGGCTCTTCACCCGCAAGGAGCCCGAGGACGACGAGTCATGATTCGGCCGCCCCGATCTGGGTAATCCCCGGTAAACGCCCAGACCCGGAGGTAGGAGCGATGGCCGCCACGCTGGTCGTGCTGGACCCGGCCGACACCGCCGCCCACGGCGATCTCCCGGCGACGTGGCGCCCGTTCGCCGAAACCCATCACGTCCTGTGGTGCGCGACCGCCCGCGACGGCCTCCGCAACGCCGTGACCAGGGCGTTGGCCGAGGTCGACGGCCCAGTCGACCTGCTGGCCGCGGGCATCGCCGCCGACCCGGCGCTCGAAGTGGCCGCCGAGTCACCGGAGCGTGTCGGCCGCGTCCTGCTGGTCGACCCGGGCGCCGACGCGGACGTGGCGCCCGGGTCACCCGCCGAGGAGGCGAGCGACGAGTGGATGCGGTCCCGCTCGGGCAGGCGCCAGGCGCCGGCCGCGGCCGGGGTGGACGACTACGCCGACCCCGACGACTTCGCCGAAGCGGTGGGCGTCGACCCCACCGCGGACGAGGTGGACGACTACCGGAGTCGGATCGAATGAAGGGAGCGGGTCGATGAGCACCACCGCGCGGCGCTGGGGCCGAAGTCCTCGGGTATGGGGCGCGCGAACGTTCTGCGCCCTGCTCGGGTTGGTCTACCTCGTCATCGGGATTCTCGGTCTCATCGAGACCGGCGGCGAGGCCTTCGAGGGGACGGAGTCGGTCGCCGGACTGGGCGGGACGACCCTGCTGAACATCATCCACACCGCCGCGGGCGCGCTGGCCCTGGCCGCGGCGCTCCATTCGAGGACGACCCGGCTCTTCGGGTTCATCGGCTTGGTCTTCTTCCTCGGCCTGAGCGTGTACTCGGTCGTCGCGCTGATCGGGGACGCCGAGGACGATCCCCTGGGGATCTCCGTGCCGTCGACCGTCTTGCACTTCGTGGCGGTCCTGGTGTGCGTCGCGCTGATGGTGTTCACCGTCGGTGCGCGCGAGTCGGTCGCCGAGCGGGAAAGCGCTACCAGTACATAACGACCCTTCCGAATGTGTCCGCCGTCACATACCGTGCGCGACAGGTGGGCGTGAAGGCACTAGACCGGGCTCACCCCGGTCGACCGGGAGGTCATTTCCGATGAGGAAACGCTACGTGGCGGCAGTGGCCGCGCTGGGTCTGACCGTCGGTGGGCTGGTCGCCGTCCCCGCGGTGGCTGGTGGCGCGCCGAACGGCAAGCAGCCCGCGGCCGCGGCGAACAAGCAGGTGGCGGACCAGTTCATCGTCACGTTCGCCGACACGGTGAGTGAGCGCAAGGTCAGCCACAAGGACGTCACGCACCAGCGCGAGCTGGCGACCGGCGGCGTCGTGGTCCGGGCCAACCGCGCACTCGACGCGGCGGGGTCGCAGCGGCTGATGGGCGAGCTGCGCAGGCAGGCGGGCGTGGTCGAGGTGGAAGCAGACCTTTTGGTCACCGCCCAAGCCGCGCCGAACGACGCCCTCTACGGCCAGCAGTGGGACCTGTTCGAGCCGGTCGGCGGCATGAACGTCGAAGCGGCGTGGAACACCGCCGACGGCGCGGGCGTGACCGTCGCGGTGATCGACACCGGCATCGTGTCGCACTCCGACCTCAACGGGAACGTCCTGCCCGGGTACGACTTCATCAGCTACCCCTCGGTCTCCCGCGACGGCGACGGCCGCGACGCCAACCCGAACGACGAGGGCGACTGGTACGACGCCGGTGAGTGCGGCGGCGCCCCGTCGCCCGCGGCCTCCAGCTGGCACGGCACGCACGTGGCCGGGACGATCGCGGCGCTGACCAACAACTCCGCGGGCATCGCGGGCATCGCGGGCGCGGCCAAGATCGTCCCGCTGCGCGTGCTCGGCAAGTGCGGCGGCTACACCTCCGACATCGCCGACGCCATCGCGTGGGCCGCGGGCGGCCGCGTCCCGCGGATCCCGAGCAACCCGAACCCGGCCAAGGTCATCAACATGAGCCTCGGCGGTGCCAGCCCGCGGTGCAGCGGCACGTACCAGAAGGCGATCAACACCGCGGTCAAGGCGGGCACCACCGTCGTGGTCGCGGCAGGCAACGCCAACTCCGACGTCGCCGGGTTCACCCCGGCCAACTGCAACAACGTGGTCGCCGTCGCCGCGAGCGACCGCGGCGCCGAACGCTCCTTCTACTCCAACTTCGGCGCCAAGATCGACGTCACCGCCCCCGGCGGCGAGGTCCGACTGGCGACGGACCCGCCGGGCACCCGCACCACGCCGGAGAACGGCATCCTGTCGACCCTGAACACGGGAACCACAGTCCAGGGCGCCGAGTCGTACAAGACCTACATGGGCACCAGCATGGCCGCCCCGCACGTCGCGGGCCTGGTGGCGCTGATGCTCGGGGAGGTCTCGATGACCCCGGCCCAGGTGGAGGCGGCGCTCATCGCCAACACCCGCCCACTCGTGGCCTGCCCGGGCGGCTGCGGTGCCGGGTTGGTGGACGCGGGCGCAACGATCGCGGCGATCACCGCGCCTTAGGCGGTATCGGGCCCGCGTTGGCGCACCCTCGGGCCAGTCCCGGGGGTGCGTCTTCGCGTCGATGCCCGGTTCCGCGGCTGAATGGGCGCTCATGCCCCACTCTGGTGACAACCGAGGAGGCAGCCATGGCCACATCGCTTACCCCCGAACAGGACTCCGCCTTGGCCAAGCTCGTCGCCGACGGGGTGCTCACCGCGCCGCAGGGGGACGCCGTGCGGGCCGCGTTGGCCGTGGACGCGGGAGTGCCGCGGCGGGTGGCGGAGGTGCTCGGGTATCTCGGCGGCGGGCTCGTGCTGGCCGGGGCCGCGTTGTTGATCGGGACGTCCTGGGAGGAGTTGAGTCGGGGCGCTCGGATCGCGGTGCTATTGGTGTCGGCGGCGGTCTTACTGGCCGCAGGGATCCTGATCGCGGGTGGAACGAGGGCGTTGCCGCCGCGCGTGGGGTCGGCGCGGACGCGGGTCGCCGGGGTGTTGTTCGCGTTGGCCGCCGTGGTGGGTGGGATCACCGCCGCGACGATCGCCACCAGCCATGAGGGGCTGTGGGCGACCTCGACCATGCTGGTGCTCGCCGGCTGCGGCTACCTGGCCCTGCCGTCGCTCGCGTGTCTCGCCGTCGCGGCCGCGGGCAGTGTCGCGGTCGTGTGGCAGGTCGTGGTGGAGGTGCTCGACGCCGACGCTCCCTGGCTCGCGGGGGCGCTGATCGTGGTCGGGGTCCTCTGGGGCGCGCTGACGGCGGCAAACGCGGTGCGGCCGGGTTGGGCCGGGTTCACCGTCGCCGCGGTGATCGCCCTGATCGGCGCGCAGGTGCCGCTCGCGTCCTCCGAGTGGACTGTGTGGGGATACCTGCTGACCGCCGGGGTCGCGGTCGCCGGGTTCGTGGCCTACCGGCTGACCCGGTCGCCGGTGCTGCTCGCGGCCGGGGTCGTCGGGTTCACCCTCGCGGTGCCCGAGGCGATCTGGGACTGGACCGGCGGCTCCGTGGGCGGCGCCGCGATCGTGCTCATCGCCGGGGCCGTCCTGCTGGCGCTGGGCGGGCTGAGCCTGCGACTACGCCACTAACTGACTACTTTGCGTGCCTTCCGTGCAACAAATGGCAACTGGTGACAGATCCGCGCAGGTATGCAAGACCGTTCGCAGTGCTTAGGTTTCCCTACGTCACCGAATCGAGGGCTTCGGTGACGGAAGGAGCACCAAATGAGGGCACGCACCCTGCTCGTGGGCCTGGTCGCCGCCGCGGCGACCGCGCTCGCCGCGCCGATCGCGAGCGCCGCGCCGGAAGACGGTCCGGTCTCGCCGATGATCGTCGGCGGCGGAAACGCCACCCAGACCTACAGCTTCATGGCGTCCATGCAGAGCACCACCGGCTCGCACGTCTGCGGCGCCTCCCTGATCAAGGCCGACTGGGCTGTCACCGCCGCGCACTGCGTGGTGGGCCGCACCCCGGGCAACACGCAGCTGCGCGTGGGCACCACGGACCGCACCAGCGGCGGCACCGTGGTCGGCGTCAGCCGCATCATCATCCACCCGAACTACCGCACCACCGGGGACATCGCGCTGCTGCAGCTGAGCAGCGCGGTCTCGCAGACCCCGATCCGCATCGCGGCCACCTCCGGCGCGGTGGGCACCAGCACCCGCATCATCGGCTGGGGCCAGACCTGCCCGATCCGCGGCGGCTGCGGCGCGCCGGTGATCCTGCAGGAGCTCAACACCTCCATCGTCGCGGACAACCAGTGCAAGGGCGGGCGCATCGACGGCCCGACCGAGATCTGCACCGACAACCCGAACGACAACGCGGGCGCCTGCTACGGCGACTCCGGCGGCCCGCAGATCAAGGCCGTCAACGGCACGTGGGAGCTCATCGGGGCGACCAGCCGCGCCGGTGGCCGCACCAGCACGTGCGCCGTCGACCCGTCGATCTACTCCGACGTGCCCGCCTACCGGACCTGGATCACGGGGTACACGGGCGCGCTCTCCTAGGTGACACCTGGAAACAGGCCCTTCCGGCAGCGGAAGGGCCTGTTTTCGTTGCTGGGCAAGCATGGGCAGGTCCGGGGCATCCTGACTACGCTGAACAGAACCGACGGCGGCTCCGGTGTGGACACCCGCATCGCGGCGATCGGAGGACACCGTGGGCACCTCGCGATCCTCCTTCAATCCGCTCACCCCCGGTATCAGCGCGCTGCGCGGGTACCGCCGGGGCTGGCTGCGCGGTGACATGGTCGCCGGGATCACGGTCGCGGCGTACTTGATCCCCCAGGTCATGGCCTACGCCGAGGTCGCCGGGCTGGCGCCGGTGACGGGCCTGTGGGCGATCATGGCCTCCCTGCTCGTCTACACCGTGTTCGGCACGTCACGGCAGCTCTCGGTCGGCCCGGAATCGTCGACCGCGCTGATGACCGCCGTCGCGATCGCACCGCTGGCCGCGGGCGACCCCGGCCGCTACGCCGTGCTGGCCACCGCGCTCGCCCTGCTGGTCGGCACCCTGTGCGTGCTCGGCTGGCTGGGCAGGCTGGGCTTCCTCGCCGACCTGCTCTCCCGCCCGGTGCTGGTCGGCTACATGGCGGGCATCGCGGTCCTCATGATCGTCGGCCAGCTCGGCAAACTCGGCCGGGTCTCGGTGTCAGGCGAGTCGATCCTGGCCCAGCTGTGGTCCTTCGCCGACCAGCTCGACCGGATCCACCCGCCGACGCTGCTGCTGGCCGCCGGTGTGCTGGTGTTCCTCCTGGTGGTCGGGCGAACCCTGCCACGGCTGCCGGTGCCGCTGATCGGCGTGTTGCTGGCCACCGCCGTGACCGCCGTGTTCTCCCTGCGCGACCGCGGAGTCAAGGTGATCGGCGAGGTCCCGGCGGGGTTCCCGACCCCAGGTTTCCCGACGTGTCCGGGGCCGACCTGACCGCCCTGCTGCTGCCCGCGATCGGGGTGGCGATCGTCGGCTACTCCGACAACGTGCTCACCGCGCGCTCGTTCGCCACCCGCAACGGCTACCGGGTCGACGCCAACGCCGAGCTGCTCGCGCTGGGCACGTCGAACCTCGCCGCCGGGATGGTCAGCGGGTTCCCGGTCAGCAGCAGCGCCAGCCGCACCTCCATCGGCGACGCGCTCGGCAGCCGCACCCAGCTGCACTCGCTGGTCGCGGTGGTCGCGGTGGTGCTCACCCTGGTGGCGGGCAGGCCGGTGCTCGCCATGTTCCCCGCCGCCGCGCTGGGCGCCCTCGTGGTCTACGCCGCCGTGCGGCTCGTCGAGCTCGCCGAGTTCCGCCGGATCGCCCGCTTCCGCCGCAGTGAACTGGTCCTGGCGGTTGCCACCACCGCCGCCGTATTGCTACTTGGTGTCCTCTATGGGGTGCTGGCCGCGATCGCACTGTCCATTTTGGATCTGTTGCGCCGGGTGGCCCGGCCGCACGACGGCATCCTCGGCTACGTCCCCGGTGTCGCCGGGATGCACGACATCGACGACTACCCGGACGCCACGCGGGTGCTCGGCCTGGTCGTCTACCGCTACGACGCGCCGATGTTCTTCGCCAACGCCGACGACTTCCGACACCGTGCGCTCGCCGCCGTCGACGACTCCCCCACCCCCGTGGAGTGGTTCCTGCTCAACGCCGAGGCCAACGTCGACGTCGACCTGACCGCCGTCGACGCCATCGAGGACCTGCGTGCCGAGCTGGCGCGGCGCGGCATCGTGTTCGCCATGGCCCGGGTCAAGCAGGAGCTGCGCGAGGACCTCGACCGGGCCGGGCTGATCGCCCGGATCGGGACGGATCGCGTCCCCACCCTGCCGACCGCCGTGAACGCCTACCGCGTCGCCTACACCGAGCGACACGGGACTCCCCCACCCGGCACCGGACCGGCCGGCTAGCCGACCGCGGAAACCGGCGCGCGGACGGTGGCGCTGGAGAAGTGCAGGTGCTCGTCGGCGACGGCGCCGTGGCGCACCTGCTTGCGGTCCTCGTGGTAGTCCATCGCCATCAGCCACGGGGCCGCGGGACCTTGCTTGGGCAGCCCGGCCAGGGCGCGCTGGACGTAGCCCGCGCCGAAGTCGAGGAGCGGGCGGGTCGGCAGATCGGGGTCGGCGATCGCCCACACCGCGTCGTGGCCGTTGTCGTCGAGGTGGCGCAGCAGGCGGCAGAAGTACTCGCAGAGCAGGCCGATCTTGAGCGTCCACGACGAGTTCGTGTAGCCGATGGCGATGGCGAAGTTCGGCACCCCGCTGAGCATCATGCCGCGGTAGACGACCGTGTCCGGATAGGACACCGGCCTGCCGTCGACGGTGAGGTCGATGCCGCCGAAGAGCTGGACGTTCAGCCCGGTCGCGGTGACGATGATGTCCGCCTCGACCTCCTGGCCGCTCTCCAGCCGGATCCCGGTCTCGGTGAAGGTCTCGATGCGACCGGTGACCACCGACGCCGCCCCCGTGCGGATCGCACGGAACAGGTCGCCGTTGGGGACCGCGCACAGGCGCTGGTCCCACGGGTCGTACGGCGGGTTGAAGTGCTCGTCGACCGGGAAGCCCTCGGGCAGGAGTTTGACGTTGAGGTACCGGATGGCCTTGCGGGCCACACCCGGGAAGCGTTGGCAGAAACGCCAGATGGCCCGCGACTGGGCGATGTTCTTGCGCCGGGTCAGCGCGTACCCGCGTTCGGCGCCGAACACCCTGGTGAGCAGGGAGGCGACCTTGTCCTCCTTGGGCACCGGCACGATGTAGCTCGGTGTCCGCTGCAGCATGGTCACGTGGCCCGCGGTGTCCGCCATCGCGGGCACCAGGGTCACCGCGGTGGCGCCGCTGCCGATGACCACGACCCGCTTGCCGGTGTAGTCGAGGTCCTCGGGCCAGTGCTGGGGGTGCACGATCCGCCCGGCGAAGCGATCCCGTCCGTCGAAGTGCGGCGTGAAGCCCTCGTCGTAGTTGTAGTAGCCGCCCGCGGAGAAGATCCAGCCCGCTGAGAGCCGGAGACGCTCCCCCGTGTCGGTGCGTTCGACGTCGACGAGCCAGCGAGCGTCCTCAGTGGACCAGGCGGCGGCGAGAACTTTGTGGTGGTAACGGATGCGGCCGTCGAGGTCGTTCTCGGTCGCGGTCTCCCGCAGGTAGGCCAGGATGCGGTCCGCCGAGGCGATCGATTCCTTGTCCCGCCACGGCTTGAACTCGTAACCGAAGGTGTGCAGGTCGGAGTCCGAGCGGATGCCCGGGTACCGGAACAGGTCCCAGGTGCCGCCCGAGGCGGCCCGGGCCTCCAGGATGACCACGCTCTTCGACGGGTGCTCGGTGCGCAGGTAGCGACCCGCGCCGATGCCGGAGATACCCGCGCCGACGATCAGGACGTCGACGTGCTCAAGTGCGGTGGTCATGAACGGCTCCCTTGTGCGGCTGCCTCAAGAATCCCGGCTCGTCACCCGTTCGGGCCAGAACGATCTGCCTCACGTTCGGCCGATCGTGGTGCAATATGTTCATGAGCCAGCCGTGGCCGACGCCGTCACCCCGTGTGCGTGACCTGCTCCGACAGGGCGCGGAGATCGCGCTGAACCCGCGCGCGGAGTGGATCGAAGACCTGCACGCCGCCGCGCTGAGCGGCTCGCGAATGCGGGCAGTCGCGGAGGACCCGGTCCTGCGCGAGGGTGTCCGGCGGACGAATCTCGCCAACCTCCTGCACTGGGCGTCGGCCAACGCCCAGCACCCCGGCCGCCGGGTGGCGCCGTACATCGGTCCGGAGGCACTGGAGAACTCGCGCGACCTGGTGCGGCGCGGCCTGGACGCGGGCGCGCTCGACTCCTACCGGACCGGTCAGAACGCCGCGTGGCGGCGGTGGATGGAGATCTGCTTCGACCTCACCACCGACCCGGCGGAGCTCCACGAGCTGCTCGACGTGTCATCCCGATCGATCTCCGCTTTCCTCGACGACACGGTCGCCGCCATCTCCGAGCAAATGGACGCCGAACGCCACGAACTCGTCCGGGGCACCCACGCCGAGCGCCGCGCCGCCGTGGCGCTGCTGCTCGAAGGCGCCCCCATCACCCGCGCCCGAGCCGAGGCGCAGCTGGGCTACCCGCTCACGGGGAGCCACACGGCCGCGGTCGTGTGGACCAGCGAACACGCGAGCATGGACCAGCTCGAAAGCGCGGCGGAGCAGTTCGCGCGGACGAGCGAGGCGCCACGCAGGCTCACGGTCGTGGCCGGCGCGGGCACACTCTGGGTGTGGCTGCCCATAGCCCGCGCACCGCGGTCGGCCACGTATCTGGCGGCCTACCCCGAGATCAGGGTCGCCGCCGGCAGGCCCGGTCGCGACCTCGACGGGTTCCGCCGCAGCCACCTCGACGCGCTCACCACCCAGCGCATGCTCGCCCGCCTGACCTCACCACAGCAGTACGCGCGATACGAGGACGTCCAACTGGTCGCCCTGCTGACCGCCGACCCCGCCCAGGCCGACGAGTTTGTCACCGACACCCTCGGCGACCTCGAACACGCCGACCCGGAGATCCTCGACGTCGTCCGCGCCTACGTGCGGGAGCAGTGCAACACCTCCCGCACCGCCGAACGCCTTTACAGCCACCGCAACACCGTCATCCGCAGACTGGCCCGGGCCGACGAACTGCTGCCCCGGCCGCTGGCGGAGAACCTCGTGGCCGTCGCCGCCGCGTTGGATCTCCTCAAGTGGCGACAGGCCAAGGGCTAACCCGGCACCCGCCCGGCCAGAAACAGAACGCACGCGACCTCGAGCATGATCAAGCTTGGCGCGGGCTCACTGTCGATCTCCACGCGCCAGCGGTCTAACAACGCGAGAACGTCATCATCGCTGATCACGGGCGCCTCCTTGTGGAAGCTACGTCGACATTGATCAGTGCCTTGTTACCGGTTTCGCCTCACCGAAGGTCTGAAGTGGACAGCTGACGCACGCTTCGGCCCACCGGCGGTGCCGGTAGGCCGAAGCGACTGGGCTGGGGTCAGTTCTTCGGGCGTCCCCGACCGTCGGTGTCGGTCTCGATGCGCTCCTTGCGGACCTCGCCGCTCACGCGCTCGGTGCCGGTGACCTTCTCCTTCGACAGCCGGACACGTTCCACCGGCGTCGTCTCGGTGTCGACCACGGGCCGCTCGGCGCGCAGCGTCACCTCGTGCTCGTCTTCGGAGATCTCCGGGCCGGACAGCGCCGCCTCGCGGTTGGCGTCGGTGATGGGCTCACGCTCCACCCGGACTTCCTCGCGGGTCACGGGGACGTCGACCTGCTCGGTCTCGGTCACCACGTACTTGCGCAGGCGCGCGTGGCCGGTCTCCTGCGTCTCGGTGCCCACCCGCAGGTGTTCCTCCGACCGCGTCATGGCGTCAGCGGTCTTGGGACCGAACGTGTCACCCTTCGGCTGCCCGTCGGCCAGCCCGTAGTACCGGTGCAGCCGGTCCTCCTCGCCCGGATCGATACGCCCCTCATCGGGGTCGATCTGCGGTGCGTCCTTGACCTTCGCCTTCTCGAACGGCGTCTGCACCTTGTCACCGGCGGCCCGCAGACCACGCATCGGCAGGAAAGTCTCGTGTGTGCCGAACAGGCCGGTGTTCACGGTGACCCAGCTGGGGGTGCCGTCGCGCTCGTCGGTCCACAGCTGGCCGACCTTGCCGATCTTCTCCCCCTGCTGGTCGTACACGGTCTTGCCGGTCAGCTGATTCGCCAGTTCCCGCACGTTCGCGGTAGTCATCACTTCTCCTTTCCTTTGTGGGTGCGTAAGTGGCCTACCCGCTTCCCCGCGAACCCCAAACACCCGCAAGGCCACGCGCGTACTCCGGCCCGGTTCGACACCGGAGACGGTCTCATTCCGCGGAATAACGCTAAGGCCGCTTTGGGCGACAAGGGTTACATGGACGACGATCAAAAACCGGCCAGGTCATCCCGCCGCTGGGTGGCCGCTGTCATGGTGATCGCGGGTCTCGGCGCACTGGGCTGGGCACTGGCCCGCGACGGCCTGCTGCCGTCCCTGGCCTGGCTCACCCACTGGTGGCCCGCGGTGGTGAGTGTCCTGCTGCTCGTGGGCGCGGCCACGGTGTGGCACCGGGGACGCGCCGGGGAACCCGTCGGCCGGTCGCCGCGACTGGACGCAGACGATCACCGCCGTCACCGCGCTGGGCGCGTTGCTGTTCACCGCGCTGTCGCTGCAGGCGACCCGTGAGCAGATCGAGGTCTC
The DNA here is from genome assembly GCF_004362515.1 of Actinokineospora alba. Lineage (NCBI taxonomy): Bacteria > Bacillati > Actinomycetota > Actinomycetes > Pseudonocardiales > Pseudonocardiaceae > Actinokineospora > Actinokineospora alba. Next base: position 5,903,167 of record NZ_SNXU01000001.1, read on the forward strand.
CGAACAGGGCCAGATCACCGATCGCTACGCCAAAGCCGTCGAGTTGCTCGGCACGTCCGGCGCGGAGAACTTCCAGACCCGCCTGGGTGGGATCTACGCGCTGGAGCGGCTGGCGGCGGACTCGCCGCGCGATCAGCAGACCGTGGTCGAGGTGCTCAGTGCCTTCATCCGCGCCACCAGCCCGCGAACCGACCCGGCCAAACCCTGTCCGGACACACCTGCCGATGTCGAGGCCGCGTTCGTCGTGATCACCCGCCGTACCGTGGCGAACGATCCGAGACGGCCCGTGGCCGGTCTCAACGTTGCGAGCTCGGTCAACCTGCGGCACACCTGTCTCGCCGAGATGCGCGCCTTCAACGCCGACCTGAGTTCGATGTCGCTGGTCGGCGCGGATCTCAGCGGCTCCGAGCTGAACCGGGCGCACGGTGGGCTCATCTCCTTGACCGACGCGAAACTCACCGGCACGAACCTGAGCTCCGCCGACCTTTCGAACTTCGTATTCCTGACGAGGACGGACTTGTCCGGCGCACGGCTCGACCACGCGAAAATCGGCCCCACCATGCTGACCGACGTCAACCTGACCAACGCCGACCTGCGTGGTGCGGACCTCCGCTACTCGACGTTCACCAACGTGATCCTGACTGGCGCCCAACATGACAAGGGCACCAACACCGAAGGCGCCACGCACGACCCTCGCACCGTCGGCGCGTGGTGGTGATACCCGAACGGGCGTTCTCGCCACTGGACACTTGCCCCAGTGCCCCCGCGTGACCAAGATCGTGCCCGAGACCAGGTGATCATGGGCCTGCTCCGACCATCGAGGGAGTGCTGTGCCCTACACCGCCGAGCAACTCGACGCATTGCGCCTCGAAGGGGATCCTCTTGCCGACGCGGTGATCGCCGACCTGGTCGCGACCGGGCAGGTCGATGAGGTCAACGCGGTGCTGGCCGAGTTCCGCGGCAACGACACCCCGATCCCGGAGAACCTTCCCGAGTCGGTGCGTTCCTATCTCACCGCCACCGACGACCCGCCGGCGTGGGCCGACCTCGACCGGGTCGCCCGGGCGTACGAGTTCTTCGCCGACGACGGGGTGCACGTCGCGTCGGTGCTGTCGTTCGGGGCGATGGTCAACTGCTACGCGCAGCCGCGGCCGTCGCGGGTGCTCGACCTCACCCACCGGCTCAACCAGCCGCACCGCAGGCTGTCGGAGACCTCGCAGTTCGTGGTGAACCTGATGGCGCCCAACCCTTTCGGCTCGGGTGGGGCGTTCGTGCCGACCATCCAGAAGACCAGGCTCATCCACGCCGCGGTCCGCCATTTCGTCTCGCAGTCACCGGAATGGGACGCCGAGCGGGACGGCGTCCCGGTCTGCCAGCAGGACCTCCTGGGCGCCCTGCTGATCTTCTCGGTCCAGGTGCTCGAAGGCATGCGCCGCATCGGGATCTCCGTGACCGAACAGGAAGCCGCCGACTACTACTACGTCTGGCGGGTGACCGGCGCCCTGCTCGGCATCAAGACCGACGCGATGCCGGAGACCCTGGCCGAGGCCGAGCACCTCAACGCGACGCTCGTGCGGGCGAGCTACGGTCCCTCCCCCGAGGGCATCAAGCTGACCAAGGGCCTGCTCGACCTCTACCGGGACCTGTTCCCCGGCAAGGCTTTCGACGCCGCCGTCCCGGCCATGGTGCGCCAGGTGGTCGACCCGGACGTCGCCGACTGGCTGCAGGTGCCGAAATCCCGCGGCTGGACGCGCGCTGTCGGGGCGGCGAGTCGGGTCATGCGCTGGCTGGAGCGCCGCGAGGACGACAACCGGGTGGCCCGCGCGGTGCTGGACAAGGCGGGCACCCTCCTGCTCACCGGCAGCGTTCGCACCCTGACTAACGGCCAGTCCACGACCTTGTCGATCCCGGAAGACCTTCGCGGGCACTGGAACGTGCCGACCTGCCCGGTCAAGCACCCGTAATCCGCTTGGTGCAAAGCCAGCCACGACCGAGTATCAACGGATGAACGAGGTTCAGTGGCCGACGACGGCTCCACGGTGCGGTCCGGTGGTGCTGCGCGCGTTCGCTGAGCGCGACGTGCAGCTCGCGTTCGAGTTCGGGGATGACCCGTACGTGCCGCTGATCGGGAGCCTCCCGGCGAAACCGTCCGACCAAGAGGCGATGGACTGGATCCACCGCCAGCAGAGCAGGCTCGCCGAGGGCGTCGGCCTGTCCTTCGCCATCGCCGACGCGCGAACCGACGAGGCGGTCGGCGCCATCGGCCTGTGGTTGCAGAACCTGGCCGCGGGCCGGGCGACGGCCGGGTACTCCGTGGCCGCCACGCACCGGGGTCGCGGTTTCGCGAGCAGCGCCTTGACGGCGTTGACCGCGTTCGCGTGGACGATCCCCGCGCTGCACCGGGTCGAACTCCACATCGAGCCGTGGAACCTGGGCTCGATCCGGGTGGCGGAGAACGCCGGCTACCGGCGGGAGGGGTTGCTGCGCAGCCACCAGGAGATCGGCGGTGTCCGGCGGGACATGCTGCTCCACGCGACGATCCGCGCGGAGCCGTCAACCGGGTAGCGCCGCCACGGCCGCCGCCCGGGACGCCAGCGCGTCGAGCACGTCGACCCGCGCGTCCGGGACCCGGACATCCAGCGTCAGCGCACCCTCGGCCGCGACCAGCGCGAAGATGAAGAACGAGCAGCACCCCGTCTCACGCATCACGAGGGCGGCCGCCCGCGCGGCGGTCTCCGGGGTGGGGTCGAGGTCCATCCACAACCCGGTCGGCGAGTACCGGCCGAGCCCCCGCAGCGACGTCGCGAACAGGTCGTCGAACTCCGCCACCCGCGGCGGCCGGTCTTGCGCGGGCAGGGTGCAGGTCCCCGGCACCCAGGCGGCCTCCGGATCGAGCGCTTCGATACTCATGGCCTCACGGTAAACCCGCACCCGCATAACGGATGCAAGACGGAAGTAGGAAATTTTCCAAGGCCGTATGCCCTAACATCACCCGCGACCTGTCAACGGCGACGGGGTGCCACCTAGGGTTCGGACATGCCATCTAGCTACCACCATGAAGTCCCCGGCGGCGCCGCGTGGTCCGCGCCGGTGCGCGCGGGCAGGCTGGTCACGCTGAGCGCCCTGGGCGCCGACGCGAACGCCGCGCTGCTGCTGTTCGGCCCGGATCGGCTGGACCGGTTGAACATCCCCGACACCGTGAAGTCGCAGATGTCGGCGTGTGTGAAGCCGCCGATGGTCCTGATGTCCGACCGCGGGCTCGCACTCGCCTCCGTCGTCGCCTCGACCCTCGACTGGCACGACTGCCTGACCGGCTTCGGCCACGACCGCCACCTGGCGCGGTTCGGCCCCAGCTCGTACGCCGAGCACCGCAACGAGTGGCGCCGGTCCGCGCGGACCGGGCTGGTCTCCGAGCTGACCAAGCACGGGCTGGGGCCTGCCGATCTGCACGGCTGCGTGAACTTCTTCAGCAAGGTGGCGATCGCCGACGACAAACGGGCCTCGCTGACGCTGGTCACCGGGCACGCCGAAGCGGGCGACACCGTCACGCTGCGCACCGAGCAGGACGTGCTGATCGTCCTGTCGACAGCGCCGCATCCGTTGTCCACGGCCGATTACGCGCCCGCCGGGGTGCGGGTCGAGGTCTCCCCCGCACCCGCGGTCGACGCCGACGACGCGAGCACCGTGTTCCGCGCGGAATCCGCCCGCGCGCTCGAGATGGCCAGGAGGGCACAGGCATGACCGTGGCACTGGATCTGGTCGTCCCGCCCGGCGATGGCGCGTTGATCACCGTTCCCGAGGGCGGCAGGCTGCGGATCGTGGACCTGCACGGCAATCAGGCCGTCGACACCCTGCTCTACGACGCGGCCGACATCGACAACCGGTATTCGGCGTTCGACACCGTGCGCGAGCAGGGCGCGGTGTACCTCACGACCGGCTCGCGGCTGCTGTCGACCGCGCTGGACGAGCTGGCCGTGATCACCGACGACACCTGCGGCAGGCACGACACCGTCGGCGGCGCGTGCTCGCAGGAGTCCAACGTGATCCGGTACGGCGAGCACACCCGCCACCAGCACGCCTGCAGGCAGACCTTCCTGCGCTACGGCGCGGAGAAGGGCATCGGGCAGCGCCAACTGGGGCACAACATCAACTTCTTCATGAACGTGCCGGTCGACGGCGCGGGCAATCTCCGGTTCGACGACGGCCTGTCCGCGCCGGGCAAGTACGTGGAGCTCACCGCGAGCCGCGAGATCCTGGTGCTGATCAGCAACTGCCCGCAGCTCAACAACCCGTGCAACGGCTGGAATCCGACGGCTGTCCAGCTGATCGGCTGGTGGGCGTGATGGCGGTGCTCGACGTCCTCGACCCGGGGACGCAGACCACCGTGCAGGACCTGGCGGGCCGCACCGGGCTGTGGGACGTGGGGGTGCCACCGTCCGGGGCGTTCGACGACCTGACGTTCGCGCTGGTCAACGCCGCGGTGGGCAACCCGAGTCACCTGGCGGGCCTGGAGTGCGTCGTGCGCGGGCCGGTGCTGCGGGTCGACGAGCCGCGCCTGGTGTGCGTCGGCGGCGCGGCGGCCCGGGCCACGGTCGACGGGCGCCCCCTGCGGCCGGGCACGGTGGTTCGGCTGCCCGCGGGGGCGACGCTGGACGTGGGACCGCTGGAGGGGCCGGGCATGCGCGGGTATGTCGCCGTCGAGGGCGGGCTGGACGTGCCGCGGGTGCTGGGCAGCCGGGCGACGTTCATCCTCGGCGAGTTCGGCGGAGTCGACGGACGGGCGCTGCGGGCTGGGGACGCGGTGCCGCTCGGCCGCCGCGAGAACCTCATCGCCCCGGTCCCGATCACGTTGCCGGAACTGACGCACGCGTGGACGCTGCGGGTGATCGCCGGTCCGCACGGCGCCCCGGAGTACCTGACCGCCGAGGGGGTCGACGAGTTCTTCGCCGCCACCTGGACCGTCGACCACCGCGCCGACCGCACCGGCATCCGACTCACCGGACCGACCCCGGGCTGGGCGCGCGCGGACGGCGGCGAGGCCGGGCTGCACCCGTCGAACCTGCATGACTCGGCGTACCCGGTCGGCGGGATCATGCTCGCGGGCGACACCCCGGTGATCGTCGGCGTGGACGGCCCGTCGCTCGGCGGGTTCGTCGTCGCGGCGGTGGTGATCGAGGCGGACCGGTGGAAACTCGGCCAGCTGCGGCCCGGCGACACGGTCCGGCTCGCACCGGTCGGCCCCGACTCCGCGAGGCCGGAACCGCTGCACGGCGGCGACGCCACGCAGACCGGGCCCGCGTTCACCATCAGGCGCTCGGGTGACCGGCACCTGCTGGTGGAAGCCGGTCACACCGAACTCGACCTGACCGTGCGGATGTGGGTGCACCTGCTCGCCGAGGCGCTGCGGTCCGACCGGCCCGACGGGGTCACCGAGATCGTCGAAGGGGTCCGGTCGCTGCTGGTGGCGGTCGACTCGGCCGCCCGCGACCTCGCTCCCCTGGCCAAACACCTGGGCGCGCTCGCCGACGACCTGGCCGACCCGTCGACGGCCGTCGTCCCCGCGCGGGAGGTCGTCCTGCCGATCGCGTTCGACCACCCCGAGGCGCACGAGGCGATGCGCCGCTACGCCGCGTCCGTGCGGCCCGACGCGCCTTGGTGCCCCGACAATGTGGAGTTCATCCGCCGGGTCAACGCTTTGCCCCACCGCGACGACGTCTTCGACATCGTGGCCGCGGCGACCTACCTCGTGGTCGGCCTCGGCGACGTCTATCTCGGTGCCCCGGTCGCGGTGCCGATGGACCCCCGACACCGGCTGGTCACCACAAAGTACAATCCGGCCCGCACCTGGACCCCGCAGAACGCCGTCGGGATCGGCGGCATCTACCTGTGCGTCTACGGCATGGAGGGCCCCGGCGGCTACCAGCTCGTCGGGCGCACGGTGCCGGTGTGGCGGCTGGGCGACGAACGGCCGTGGCTGCTGCGGCACTTCGACCGGCTCCGCTTCCGGCCGGTGACCACCGACGAACTGGCCGAGCACCGCGCCGACATCGCCGCGGGCCGCGCCGACCTCGACGTCCGCCCCACCACGTTCTCCGTCGCCGAAGTCCACCGGATCGAACACGAGGCGGCCGACGAGATCCGGGACGTCCGGGCGCGCAGGCGGGCCGCCTTCGACGAGGAGCGCACGCGCTGGAATTCCTGATTCCAGCAAGGAGTTCACGTCAGCGAAACCATCGGGGCGGCCACGCGGTCCTACAGTTTTCCCATCGTGGACGACATCGATCCCTTCATCGGAACGGCCCCGACCGCGCTGCCCCCGGCGCAGGGTCTGGCGGCCACCTGGTGGTGGCCGAAAGCGCAGATCGGCAACACCCACCCGGGGGCCGTCTCCCCGCTGGGCATGGTGTCGGCCTGCGCCTACTCGGGCGCCTACCCCACGGGTTACGGCCTCTACACGAAGAACACCGAGGGCCTGCCGGACCAGATGTTCGACCACCCGCAGGCCTCCGGGTTCACCCACTTCCAGCAGTCCGGCACCGGCGCCATCCGCAAGTACTACAACTATGTGCGGGTCACCCCGATGGTGCAGCCGCTCGACACCCTCGGCCAGTCTTGGCCGCTGCACGACGAGACCGCCGAGGCCGGGTACTACGCGGCCACCCTCGACCCCGGCATCCGGTGCGAGATCACGGTCGGCGCCAAGGTCGCCGTCCACCGGTACACCTTCCCCGAGCACCGCGGCGCCCGGGTGGTCGTCGACCTGTCCTGTGGCGGGCTGGCGATCGACCACGGCCGCACGGTGCCGCTGCGCGCGCACGTGGAGAGCCTCGGCCACGGCCGCGCGCAGGGCACGGTGGTCGTCGAGGGTGTGCCGCTGTCGGTGTACATCGAGGTCGACAGCCCGGACTGGCGGCAGATGGTCTGGCACGACCGCAGGCTGATCGAGGGCGGCACCCGGCTCGACTTCGACCGCATCCGCCAGACCACGCTGCGCCCCTTCGGTTTGCTCTTCATCGGACAGGCCGCGGCCGGGCAGAGCGTCGAGGTGCGGATCGGCTTCTCGCTGCGCGGCTGCGAGCAGGCACGGGAGAACCTGCGCCGTGAGTGCGGGGAGGCGCCGCAGGCCTTCGACACCATCAAGGCGCACACCCAGGCCAAGTGGCGTGACCACGTCGGCCGGATCGAGGTCGAGGGCGGGTCGCCCGCGCGGCGCCAGGTGTTCGCCACCGCGCTGTACCACTCGCTGGTCAAGCCGTGTTTCGGCGACGACGAGAGCCCGTTCTGGCCGACGTCGGGCCCGTTCGCGTTCGACGTCTGCACGATGTGGGACATCTACAAGACCCAGCTGCCGCTGCTGATGGCGATCTGCCCGGACCGGGCGGTCGACCTGCTGGAGTCGCTGATCCGGGTCTGCGAGGAGGAGGGCAACTTCCCCATCGGCTACAGGATGGCCCGCGGCGCGGACCGGTTCTTCCGGCAGGCCAGCGCCCTGACCCACACCGCGCTGGCCGACGCGCACGCCATCGGACTCGGTGACCTGGACTGGAACTGGGCGCTGGTGCACATGGTCGACGACCTGCGCCGGATGTACGGCGAGGACTTCTATGAGCACGGCGTCGTGCACCCGATCTCGCACACCCTCGACCTCGCCTACGCCTACCACTGCACGTCCGGCGTCGCCCGCGCGATGAACGACGTGCCGCTCGCCAAGCAGCTCGACGAACGGGCTCTCCTGTGGCCCAACGCTTTCGACCCGGCCACCGGCCTGCTGCACGACTCGTCGTTCTACGAGGGAGGCAAGTGGAACTACTCGTTCCGGCTCATGCACGACATGGCCGGGAGGATCGCGTTGGCGGGCGGTGACGAGAAGTTCGTCGCCATGCTGGACGCGTTCTTCGGCTACGGCGCGGCCCGGGTGGTGCAGCCCGGCCACCGGCCCGACGCGGCGCAGATGGCCGTCGGATACGCGCTGAACCGGTTCGAGGGGCTGAACAACGAGCCCGACATGGAGGCCCCGTGGTCCTACCACTACGCGGGTCGACCGGACCGCACCGCCGAGGTCGTGCACGCGGCGCTCACCTGGCAGTTCGGCACCGGCCCGGGCGGGCTGCCGGGCAACGACGACTCGGGCGGGCTCAGCAGCTGGTACGTGTGGGCCTCACTTGGCCTGTTCCCGGTCGCCGGGCAGAGCCTGTTCCTCGTCAACGCCCCGGCGTTCGCCCGATCCACGATCCATGTGGGAGACAAGGACTTCGTCATCGAGACCAGCGGACACCGCGAGACACCGATCAGCTCCGACGGGCTCGACCGGGTGCCACCGCCGCAGTACGTCCAATCCGCGCGGCTCAACGGGAAGCCGCTCGAGGTGACTCACCTGAGCGCGTCCGACGTCCACGCGGGCGGGACACTGCACCTGGAGCTGGGCCCGGAGCCGTCGCGCTGGGGGCGGGCGACCCGGCCGCCGTCGCTGTCCACCGGAGTGGGCCCGTGAACCGGCGCCTGGTGATCGCGGTCCGGGCAGACCCGGTGATCTGCGGGCACTCGGGCGAGGCTCGCAACCTGGCCGAAGTCGCGCTCACCCGCGGCTTCACCGACGTGCGCCTGCTGACCTGGCCGATCCCGGCGCTGCGGGCGGCGGGGTTGCCGCTCGAGGTGACGCACCTGAGCGCGTCCGAGGTCCAGGCGGGCGGGACCCTGCGGCTGGAGGTCGGCCCGGAGCCGTCACGGTGGGGGCAGACGAACCGGCCGCCGTCGCTGTCCACCGGAGTGGGCCCGTGAACCGGCGCCTGGTAATCGCGGTCCGGGCAGACCCGGTGATCTGCGGGCACTCGGGCGAGGCACGCAACCTGGCCGAGGTCGCGCTGACCCGCGGCTTCACCGACGTGCGCCTGCTGACCTGGCCGATCCCGGCGCTGCAGGCAGCGGGGCTGCCGCTCAAGCCACTCGACCGGATCATGCCCTACAGCGGGGGAATCACCGTGGAGCGGCCGGAGCCGGTCGGCGACTACCGGGTGCCCGACGGGCGGTTCATGGCGGGCCTCACCGGCAGGCTGGTCGAGTTGCTGGCCGAGCCGGTCCCGACCACCTGCCTGTCGATGTACCTCGCGCCGCACACCGCGGTCGTCCAAGACGCGGTCGCGGCGGCGCGCGCCGCCGGTTTCGCGCCCAATGTGCACACGATGGCGAAGGCGGTGGGCTCGGACGTCACCAACGTGATCCGGTCCTGCCTGCGGGAGGGGCGGTTCGGGGCGGCCGTCGTCCTGTTCACCACGTTCCTCGCCAACGACGAGGTGCTCGCCGTGTCGGAGTACACCCGGCAGGAGATCGTCGCCTCCGCCGAGGAGGTCGACTCCTACTGCGGCACCCGACTCGCCGACGAGTGCCGCGACCGGGTCTCGGTCAGCTACCCGCCGATCGACACGTCGGCGTACCTCGACCTCGACTTGATGCTGGTGGACACCGCACTCAAACGCCGAGGGCTGGAACGCGACGGCTACGTGTTGTTCCTGTCGCGGGTGACGCAGGCCAAGGGCATCTTCGACCTGGTGAACGCATTCTCCAGGTCGAAGGCGCGGTCGCGGGTGCGGCTCGTCGTGGCCGGGACCGGACCGGCGCTCCCCGAGGTCCGGGCGCTCGCCCGCGACGACGACCGGATCGTCTTCCTCGACGACGTGGACGACGAGGAGAAACCGCTGCTGATGCGCGGCTGCGCGGCGTACGCGCTGCCGACCCGGCCGGAGCCGGACTTCGTCGAGACCTTCGGCATCGCGCTGACCGAGAAGATGCTGGCGGGCGGCGGACCGGTGATCACCACCGTCACCGGCGGGACCGGCGAGGCCGTCGGTGACACGGCGGTCATCGTCGAGGCGGGCGACGTCGCGGGCATCGCCGCCGCGCTCGACCGGGTGGTGCTGGAAATGGGACCGGAGGAACGTCGGATCATGGAAGCCCGGGCCCGTGCGCACGCCATGGCCTTCGACCGGACCCGGGTCTTCGACGAGTTGTTCTGTTCCGCCTCCCCGAAATTTTGGGATCAGTCGCCTACCACGTGATTGTGCGGATTCGCGGCGACCGTGGTCGGCTGCCGTCACGGTCCCCTAAGGTTCCGGTCGATCATCGCCGCCGATTGGTCAATAGCCGACGGTGAAGCGCTTTCCGACGTGGCGCGGGTTCTCAATCTCGTCGATGACGGCCACCGCGTAGTCCTCCGTGGAGATCCGGCTGGCGCCGTCGCCGTCGACGATCAGGTCGTCGAGTTCGGTGCGGTACCGGCCGGTGCGGGTGCCGGGTTCGATGGTGGCCGCCGGGCTGAGGTTGGTCCAGCGGACGTCGTCGACTCCGCGGTAGTAGTCCAAAGCGTCGGCGTGCGCGTTCATGATCTGCAGGAGGAACTCCGGCAGGCCTTCCTTCTCGCGTACCTCTCCCCCGTCCGGGGTGCGCAGCGAACCGGCGCCGCCGACGGCGACCAGGCGCGGCGCGTCCGGGCCGAGGGCGCGCAGGCCCGCCACGAGCGATTCGGCGGCGGGCTTGATCGTCGCCAGGTGCCCAGTGCCGTCACCGCCGCCGACGGCGCTGATCACCACGTCGTGGCCCTTGGCGATCGCCGCGACGGACTGGGGGTCGAGGACGTCGCCCACGGTCGGCTCGGCCCGCGGGTCGGTGGGCTTGGCACTGTCGCGCCGGACGGCGGTCACCTGGTGGCCGCGGTCGAGGGCCTCGCGGGTGATGGTGCTGCCGATCGTGCCGGTGGCACCGAACACGGCGATCTTCGCCATGGTGGTCACTCCCTTGTCGTTTGCTGCCTTCTGGGAAGGTCGTCGCTGGTCAGCGAGGTATGATCGGGACTCATCATGGTGAAAAACGGACAGCCCGCGATACCTGAGATCGCCTATTCGCCCCCGTCGGCCGCCGCGGCGGGAGTCGAGGTGCTGACGCTGGCCGACCTGCGGGAGCGGGCGCGCGGGCAGGAGCTGGGCAGTCCGCAGCGCCCTGAGTTCCACCTGCTGTTCGCGGTCGACGCGGGCACGCTGTGGCACGCGGTGGACTTCACCCCGTACACGGTGACCGCCGGTTCCTGGCTGTGGGTGCGGCCGGGGCAGGTCCAGCGTTTCGGCGACTTGGCGAGCGCGGAGGGCACCGTGGTGTTCTTCCAGCCGAGCTTCCTCTCCCCCGCGACCGCGCGCGTCGACGACCGGTTCGGCCCCGTGCACTGGCACGCCACCGGCTCGGCGGCCACCGCCGCCCGCGGCGCCCTCGACCACCTGGCCCGGGAGTACGCCGACCAGGCACTCCCGGACGCGGTGCGCACCGAGTTGCTCGGGCACCTCCTCGCCGCGCTGCTGTTGCGGATCGCCCACCTGAGCCCGGGCACGCCCGCGGCCGAGCCGGGGGAGACCTTCCGCCGCTTCCGCGACGCTGTGGAGCGCGACTTCGCCGCGGCCCGCCAGGTCGGGCACTACGCGCGGATGCTCGGCTATTCGCCGCGGACACTGTCCCGGGCGACACTCGCCGCCGCCGGGGTCGGTGCGAAGGAGTTCATCGACCTGCGGGTCGTCTTGGAGGCCAAGCGACTGCTGGCGCATGGCGACCGCCCCGTCGCGGTGATCGCCCACCAGCTGGGTTTCCCTGATGCCACGAATTTCTCGAAGTTCTTCCACCACCGCGTCGGCCGCACCCCAGGGGCCTTTCGGACCTCGGCCCGGGCGCCGCTGTGAACTCGAACTGAATAGTTAAAAACTCGATCTCGTTCTCTTCTTCCCTTGCGCGGCTTACCTTCGGCCTCCCTGCACTTTGTCTTGTTAGGAGGCCGCATCCGTTATGCGTATGCGCGTAAGAGTTCTGAGTTCGGTCAGCGCGGCAGCCGTCGTGGCAGGCGCCGTCGTGCTCAGCCAAGGCGCGGCCAATGCCGCTGATCCCCCGTCCCCGCAGGACTTCCCGCCCGCCATGGTCAACGGTGTCGCCCATGACCTGGGCATCAGCCAGGAACAGGCCCGCAAGACGCTTGGCGAGCAGGCGGCCGCGCGGGTGGTGCTCGACCGGCTGCCCGAGACAGTCGTGCGGCAGGCGCCCGGCAAGTGGTTCGACGACCAGACCGGTGCGTTGACCGTCGCGGTGACCGACCAGGCCACGGCCGATGCCGTGCGGGCCGCGGGTGCCCGACCCGCTTTCGTCGGTCGGAGCAAGTCGCGGCTCGACTCGCTGGTGTCCAAGGTGGCGGACCTGGCGGCGAAAGATGTCCCCGGCCTCAACGGCTACGGGGTGGACGAGGTTCGCAACGACGTCCTCGTGCGGATCAACGCGACGAAGAAGACCACGGCGACCGAGGAGTTCCTGCGCTCACTGCGTGACGTCGACGGTGTGCGGATCGAGGAGACCGACACGTCGCCGGTGCAGCAGGCGGGCGAGGTCAACCCGGGCGACGGCTGGTGGCCGGGCTCGGAGACGGCGTGCTCGGTCGGTGTCGCCGCCACCGATGCCAACGGCGGCAAGCACTTCCTCACAGCCGGCCACTGCACCAACGACGCCAACCAGGCCGCGTATGGCCAGAGTGGACAGCAGAACCGGATCGGCACCGGCAACGTCGGCGGGTCCCGCAGCATCAACGGCCGCGAGGGCGACATGGGGGTTGTCGCGGTCACGGAGTCGGGCTGGACGCTGTCGGCGGCGGTCAACACCTGGGGCCAGCCCGCGATCAACGTGACCGGCTCGAAGGACGCCATCGTCGGCGAGACCGTGTGCCACTCGGGCAACACCGCCCCCAACTGGGAGTGCGGCCGGGTCACGAAACTCAACCACACCATGGACTACGGCAGCGTGGTCGTCGAAGGCCTGACGGTCACCACCGCCTGCTCCCAGGGCGGCGACTCCGGCGGCGTCTGGCTGGCCGGGGACAAGGCGGTCGGCCTGCATGAGGGCGCCATCAACGGCAACAACTGCCCGACCGGCGACAACGCCGTGTTCCAGCCCCTCAACGAAGCCCTCACGAAGTGGAACCTGACGCTGTTCACCGGCGGCGGCACCACCGACGTCACGGTCGCGAACCCGGGCAACCAGACCGGCACCGTGGGCACCGCGGTCAACAAGACCAACAGCGTCTCCGGTGGCACCTCCCCCTACACCTGGTCGGCCACCGGCCTGCCCGCCGGACTGTCGATCGCCTCCTCCACCGGCACCATCACCGGCACCCCCACGGCGGCGGGCACCTCCAACGTGACCATCACCGCCACCGACAGCTCCAGCCCCGCCAAGTCCGGCTCGGCTTCGTTCACCTGGACGATCAACCCCACCGGCGGCGGCACCTGCTCGGCGGTCACCAACGCCACCGACTACGCCATCACCGACAACACCACCGTCGAAAGCCCGGTCACCGTCTCCGGCTGCACCGGCAACGCCTCAGCCACCGCCAAGGTCGACGTCAACATCGTCCACACCTACATCGGCGACCTGACCGTCTCGCTCATCGCACCCGACGGCTCGGCCTACGTCCTGCACAACAAGGAAGGCGGGTCGGCGGACAACATCGTCAAGTCCTACACCGTCAACCTGTCGTCCGAGACCGCCAACGGCGCCTGGAAGCTGCGAGTCAACGACTCCGGGCCCGGCGACAGCGGCAAGATCGACACCTGGACGCTGAACCCCGGCTCCTCCGGAGACGGCGGCGGCTGCGCCCCGGCCAGCAATGGCACGAACGTGAACATCGCCGACAACAGCACGGTGGAAAGCACGATCTCGCTGTCCTGCACCGGAACCGCCTCGGCCAGCAGCAAGGTCGACGTCGCGATCGTGCACACCTGGCGCGGTGACCTCGTCATCGACCTGGTGGCCCCGGACGGCACGGCGTACCGGCTGAAGAACTCCTCGAGCAGCGACTCGGCCGACAACGTCAACGCCAGCTACACGGTGAACCTGTCCTCGGAATCCCGCAACGGCGCATGGAAGCTCCGGGTGCAGGACGTCGAGACCAACGACACCGGCTACATCGACAGCTGGACCCTCACCACCTGATCCAGGGGGAGCGAAACAGTGGCCCCGCAGGCGAAAGCCCGCGGGGCCACTGTCCGTGCCGGTCACCGCAGGGTCAGCCCGAACAGGTGCATCCTGCCGTGGCTGGGCAGGCGGATCGAGGTCAGCGGCGCCGTGCCGGTGACCGGGATCGTCTGGTGCAGCAGCCGGACTCGCAGCGGGTGGTCGCCGGAGGGGCTGTGCCGGTGGGTCGTCTGCACGGCGACGAGTTCGCCGTTCGTGGTGGTGCGGCCCCAGTCGGAGAGGTTCAGGGGCGCGGTCGAGGTGGAGCCGTCGCCGTAGGTGAAGGTGACCGAGCCGGTGGCGTTGCCCTGGGTCGCGACACCCAGAACGTGCAGTTCCGTGTACGTCCCCGTCGGGACCGAGATCGTCTGTCCAGTTGGAACGACGTTGTTCTTCTGCCCGTCGGCGTAACCCGGCATCGTCCAGTTGACACCGCCGGAGACGAACAGGCCAGGCGTGGGCATCTCCTCGGCGGGAAAGGTGTATCCCGCGGAGTCGAGATCGCCGTCCGCGGTGGCCGACTGCCAGGAGATGCCGTCGTTGTTCAGCAGAGACGCGATGGGCAGCGGTGTGCCGCCCGCGGCAGGCGGCAGCCCCCAGGACGCCTTGGTCGGGGTGGCCACCGGCGCGACCAGCAGGGCGGGTGCCGTTCCGGCCTTCGTGATCAGTGCCTCCTGCCCCGCCGCCAGGGTGATCTCGAGGACACCGTCGGCCTGCAGAGTCCAGTCGATCGGGCCTGGCGTGGCCCCCGCGGGCTGCACGCTGTACGGGCCCGCCATCCCGCCCGGCCGCACCCGGCACGGCTCGCCCGCGAGGCTGCGGACCCTGATGAACTCGGTGACACCGGCCCGCCGCCGGGCGCTGATCCGGAACGCGCCCTCGGTCGTGAGGTTGTGGAGGGTCACGTCGGCCCACGCGGTCGGCACGGCCGGGAAGACCCGGATGACCTCGCCCCAGCTCTGCACGAGCATGTCGTGCATGGTCTGCGCGCCCGCCAGCGGTGTCTCGATCACCGGGCCGGTCTCGGCGTACATGGTGTTCTGCCTGACGTAGGACGTGACCAGCTTGTTCAGCTGCGTCAGTGCGGAGTTCCCGTTGCCCAGCAACGCGTACATCGAGCCCGAGCCGGTGAAGCTGTAGCCCTGCAGCGCGCCGGTCAGGCTCTGCCAGTGCGCCAGCGACTTGACCAGCAGATCCCGGTTGGCGGGCACGGTCACGTCCAGCTCGTAGAGCGGGTAGAACCAGAGCAGGTGCGAGAAGTGCCGGTGCGACGAGGTGAGTTGCTTGTCCTTGCCGATCCACAGTCCCTGGGTGGCGTCCTGCGGAGGCGGGGTCAGGTGCGCGAGCACGTCGCGCCACTTTGGCGCCAACGGGTCGGTGATGCCGAGCCGGTCGACGGCGGCGAGCAGGGTGCGGCAGCCCCAGTGGATCAGTGCCAGGTCGTAGTTGCAGTCACTGGTGTTGGCGTACTCCGGCGAGTAGGTGGTAGGCAGGTGGTAGACGCCCGCGCTGTCCTTGGCGAGGAAGTGCAGGTAGAAGTTGATCGCCTTGCGCAGCCGGGGAAACAGCGTGTTCCGGAGCAGGGTGTCGTCCATGGTGTGCCGGTATGCCAGCCACACGTTGTGCAGCGCCCAGGTCAGGTTGCCCGCCTCGCATACCGGCGAGGTCGTGCCGGGCACGCTCGACACCTCGGACTTCAGATCCTCCTGCGAGGTTCGGGCGAGCACGAGCGAGTCCCCGCGGTAGGCCTGCGGGGTGCTCGCGATCAGCCCTGCCTCGTTGCCCGCCATCGACTTGCTCAGCGAGTCCAGCTCGGTGTGCCCAGTGGCGTAGAGCAGCCAGTACTCCAGCTGCACGTTGAGGTTCCACCAGACCGCGGGCCACGGAGTCGGCTCCAGCCACGGGCCGGTCGTGGCCATCACGGGCCGGTCGGCGCGGGTGGCGCTGGCGGCCTTGTAGAGCTGGGTCCAGTAGAAGCTCATCAGCTTGGTGTCGGGCACGGACACGAAACTGCTGGGATAGAAGGCGTTCCACCATGAGCGGTGGTCGGCGGCGAGCTGGTCGAGGGTGCCCAGCGCGCTCATGGTGGCCGCCGCGGTCGTGCTCGCGGAGCGGTCGGTCCCGCTGTGCGCCACGGTGCACAACAGGGTGGCGGTCACCCCGTCGGCTTCGGTGCGCCGCGTCCAGCGGGTTTCGGTGCGACCGCCGCAAGCCAGGTCCTGCACGCAGGTGCCGCCTGCCGCGGTCGTGGTCGTCACCGCCGCGGGGTTGCTCAGCAGGTCGGCGGGCCGCTGCGCCGGATAGAACTGCTGGCGGGGGCTGACCGCGGCCTGCGAGGTGAAGGTCCACGCGGCGGTCTCGGTCCCGCTGGCCGGAACGGCGGCGACCACCAGGACATCCTTGCGGGCGTGGACGAACGCCCGGACCGAGAGCACACCGTTCGTGGTGGTCACGAAGCCGCTCAGCTCAGCGTTCCATAAGGACAGTCGCAGGTCGACACCGGTCACCGCCCCGGTGGTCTGCAGCGTCAGGTAGCCGACCGGCAGCCGGGCCCCGCCCCACAGCGGACCGCCGGGGGCCTGGTGGTCGCGCACCCGGCTGTCGCCGAGGACGAACGCGAGCCGGTTCGCCCCCGACCGCTGGTAGACGCTCACGCCCAAGCCGCCGTTGCCCAGGAACGGGCCTTGGTAGAAGGAAGTGGGCACCGACTGCCACACCAGGTCCAGCGACCCGAGGAAGTCTCGCCACCCGGTGCCCGCGGCGAGCCGGTCGTCGAGCACGGCCCCGGCGGCGAGCGCGGGCGACGCCCCGGTCATCACCATCGGCAGCGCGGCCGCGGCGACCGACCAGGACAGGAACGAGCGGCGGGGAATGCGGTGCGGCATGGTCACTCCATCGGAAGCAGGCCGATTCATCCAATGTTCACAGTCATGAACGCTGAATGTGCGTGATTTTCGCCGCACGAGTGTGAGATAGATCTGACCTTTACGCAATACCCGCTTTAGTGCCGATGACGACGGTCGCGCCCAGCTCGTCGCAGCCGACCACGCGCGGGGTCAGTCCATCCCGCTCGAACGCCTCGGCCGTGCGCGGCGCCTGGCGTTCACTGGTCTCGATGAGGAGGTGCCCGCCAGGCGCCAGCCACGCCGCGGCGGCGGCGCTGACGCGGCGCTGGATCTCAAGACCGTCGGCGCCGCCGTCGAGAGCGTGGCGCGGCTCGTGGATGCGGGCTTCCGGGGGCATGAGCACGATCGCGTCGGTCGGGACGTAGGGGGCGTTCGCGACCAGGATGTCGACACGGCCGCGCAGGGAGTCGGGCAGCGGGTCATAGAGGTCGCCCGCGAAGACGGCGCCTCGGACATTGCGGCGGGCGCACGCCACGGCTGCTGGGTCTATGTCCACGGAATACAGCTCGACACCGTGGACGGCGGCGGCCACCGCGGCGCCGACTGCGCCGGATCCACAGCACAGGTCGACCACGACAGCGCCCGGCGCGGCGAGCGCGGCGGCTTGCCGGGCGAGGAACTCGGTGCGCCGCCGGGGGACGAAGACGCCCGGGTCGACGGCGACGCGCAGGCCGCCGAACTCCGCCCAGCCCAGCACGTGTTCCAGCGGCTCCCCCGCGACCCGGCGGGCGAGCATCGCGGCGAGGTCGGCCGGGGTCGCGGCGGTGGTGATGAGGAGGTGGGCCTCGTCCTCGGCGAAGACACAGCCCGCGGAACGAAGAGTGGTGACGATCGGGGACGACATGGAACGCCTTTCGGGGATGCCGACGGGCGCTCTCGTGGTCACCGAACCCGGTGGACCCTGTGGCCGTGAGAGGAGAGCACCCGACCTGACCTGACGGTCATGGGTTCCCACCTCCTTCGATTCCTCCGATACCGGCGTCGCCACCCTACTAGACGTTGCGCTCGGGCCGGGTCACAGTCCATGATGAACGCACGTTCATGAACGGACGTTCACGAGGGGATTTCTCATGGAGACGATCAACACCGGTCAGGCCGAAGCGTGGAACGGCTACGAGGGGAAGCACTGGGCCGACCACCACGACCGCTACAACGCGATCAACCTCGAGTTCAACCCGGCAGTCCTCGACTTGATCCGCCCTGACGACCGGGTTCTCGACGTCGGCTGCGGCGCGGGCCAGCTCACCCGCCTCGCCGCGGGTCGGGGCGCCGGGGCGATGGGGCTCGACCTGTCCGAGCCGATGCTCGCCCGGGCCAGGCAGGTCGCGGCCGAGGAGGGAATCGACAACGTCACGTTCGTCCAAGGCGACGCCCAGGTGTTCGCGTTCGCCCGCGAGTTCGACGTGGCGGTCAGCCGGTTCGGGATCATGTTCTTCGCCAACCCGGTCGCCGCGTTCGCCAACCTCGGCACCGCGCTGCGCCCCGGCGGCAGGCTCGCGATGTTGAGCATGCGCTCGATCGCCGAACATGATCTGGCCGAGGTCATCGGCGCGGCCAAGCAGCTGCCGTGGATCAACGACGAGCCCGGCGACGCGGGCCCGCTGTCGATGAGCGATCCTGTTGTCGTGCGCGGAATCCTGGAGCAGGCGGGCTACACCGACATCGCGATCGACCCTGTCGACGCCGACCAGGTGTGGGGCCGCGACGCGGCCGACGCGGGCGCCTTCCTCGCCGACTGGGGACCGGTCCGGTTCAACCTGGCCAACGCGGGCCCTGAAGTCGCCGACTTGGTCCGCGCCGAGTTCACCGAGTCGATGCGCCGCTTCGAGACCCCCGACGGCGTGCGACTGCGCGGCGCGGCCTGGCGGATCCAGGCGGTGCGCGCCTGATGGCCCCGCGCAAGGTGGCGGCCGCGGGCGACCAAACCCTGCGCGAACACCTGATCACCACCGCCGAACGACTCCTCGCCCGCCGCGGCGCCACCCCGACCGTGCGCGAGATCGCACAGGAGGCCGGGGTGGCGACCGGAGTGCTCTACAACCACTTCGCCGACAAGGAAGACTTGCTGGCGCTGGCGTTGCACGCCCACGTCCGCTCGGTCGAGGCAACACTGGGCGACCCACCCCGGCCAGGCATCGACCCGGTGGAGACCACGCTGACCAGGTTCGTCGAACGCGGCCTGGCACTGCACGAGGCGATCCTGCCCGCGTTTACCGCGTTGCTGGCCCAACCCGAGGTCCTGGTCCGATTCCGGGCGCTGACCAACCCGACCGCCGGTGGCCGGGGCCTACGCCAAGAACTCGCCGACTTCCTTGCCGCGGAACAGGAACAGGGTCGCGTCGCTGCCGACGCCGACCTCGAGGCAGCCGCCACAATGATCATCGGCGCCTGCCACGAAGTGGTTCTCCCCCATCTCTATGGGGGCACGGAAGTCGTGGTGCCGAAGGGTTTCGCCGCAATGGTGAGCTGGACTGTCCTGCATGGCATCGCCCACCGATGATCCGAACGCCGAAAGCGATCACGAAACGCGAGGGGCCAAGCCCAGCAGCCTGTTTGGGTGGTTCGCCTTGATTTGGGGTGAAATGGGCCTACACTTTCGGCGCGGGTGGGTTTCACCTCCCCACCCTCTTTGCCCGCGCAGGCCCATTTCGAGGGGCCCCAAATCAAGGCGAACCACCCAAACAGGCACCACGTGCCTATCGCAGGGCGGACCGATCCGTCGGCTCAAGGGTGAGCGTTTCCACCCGGGCGGATAAGGCAGGCCCCTCACCGAACGTCACCAACACGTGTTCCCCCAACCGAACCGGCAACGCCGGAAAGGTGTTCTCGCTGTAGTCCCCCCGAAACACCGCAAGAAACGGTTCAGCAGCAGCCTTCTCCACCAGATCCTCGGCAACCGGCGCATCAAAGTAATGGATCATCGCAGTGAGCGGCGAACCGACAGAAACATCCGCGAAGTCCCGCACAGCGCTTAACAGCAGCACATTGTCCGAGTCGATCATCGTCGCGTTCGCCGCGTCCCGATGCGCCTTCCACACCGGCCCGCCGTAGAACGCCGCTAACGCCGCCTTCCGCGCAGGCATGTCCTCGAACCCGCGCATCCACACGAAACGGTCCGGGTCGCCCGCGTCGCGGAACAGGCCGGGCAGGGTCATGCCCAAGGCCAGCTGCGGCTCGACGAACTCCCGCTCGAACAGCGAGATCAGCTCGTCGCGACGGCCTGGGTGCAGGGTGTACTGCCGCAGTTCGAAGATCATGCCCCGAACCTAGCCGCGCCCACCGACAATTCCGCGCGAGGTGGACTCGGCCCGGGCGGCGGACTCGGCTCGCGCGTTCGCGGAGTCCATCGTGTCCAGGTCCTGCATCAACGTGGGCCGGCGCATCCACACCCCGTGCGGGCGGGCGAGCAGTGTCTCCAGTGGTTCCGGCTTGCCCAGATGGAACCCTTGTGCGACGCGCACACCGAGCCGGGACAGGGCTTCGACCTGGGTGGCGCGTTCCACCCATTCGGCCACGACCGACAGGCCCAGGCCGCGGGCGATGTCGACGATCCCCTGCACCAGCACGGTGTCGCGGCTGCCGTAGTCGATGCCGTGGATGAACTCGCCGTCGATCTTGAGGCCGGTGATGGGCAGTTCCTTCAGGTGCACGAACGACCCGAACCCCGAACCGAAGTCGTCGAGAGTGATGCGGCAGCCGCTGGCGCGCAGCTGCTGCGACAGGCTGCGGGCGGCGTCGAGGTTGGTGACCGCTGCTGTCTCGGTGATCTCGAAGCCGAGACGCCCCGGAGCCACGCCCGCGGCGGTGAGCCGGTCGAGGACGAAGTCGCCGAAGTCCTCGTCCTCCAGGGTGCGGCCGGAGACGTTGACGTTGAATCTCAGCCCCGGATACGGGTGCTCGACGAGGGTCTGGATCGCCTTGTCCGCGACCCAGCGGTCGATCTCGAAGACAAGATCACTGCGTTCGGCGGCGAGCAGGAACTCGCCGGGGCCCAGGTGCGGGTCCTTCCCGTCCTCCAGCCGCAGCAGCAGTTCGTGGCCGATGACCCGGCCGCTGCCGAGCTTGACCATCGGCATCGCGTGCAGCACGAACCCGCCGTGCTTGAGCGCCGCGCGGACCCGTTCGATCACCGTGACGCGCAGGGCGGTGTCCTGGTAGTGCCCCGGTTCGTAGACCGTGACCCGGTTGCGGCCCGCCGCCTTGGACGCGTAGAGCGCCATGTCGGCGTTGGCCAGGACCTCCTGCCACGACACGCCCGAGTCGAAGGTGGCCACGCCGATGGACACGGTGATGCGGCTGGCGCCCGCGACGCCGGTCATCGGGATCGCGGCGATGGCGTTGCGCAGCCGGTCGGCCGCCGCCACGGCGTCGCGCTCGTCGGAGTCGGCCAGCACGGCGGCGAACTCGTCGCCCGAGAGCCTGCCGAGGACCTGGCCGCTGCCGATGCGGTCGCGCAGCAGCGACGCCAGGGTGCACATGACCCGGTCGCCCGTGGGGTGGCCGTGCAGGTCGTTGACGTCCTTGAAGTGGTCGAGGTCGAGCAGCAGGAACGCGCCGCGCACCCCGAGGGCGAGCTGGCGCTCCAGCTCCCGGGTCAGCGCGCGCCGGTTCGGCAGGCCCGTGAGGGGGTCCTCGTCGACCAGGCGCAGCAACTCGTCCTGGTGGTTCGCCAGGCCCACGGAGTCGAGTTCGCGGTTGCGCCACCGGGTGACGTCGGTCGCCCGGTAGAGCAGGCCGTCCTCGGTGGCGGTGCACCGGATCTCGAGCCAGCGATAGCTGGCGCCGTCGATCGCGGGCTGGGGCAGCATGACGTCTTCGTCGCGCGGGCCGTCCGGCGCGCCCGCCAGCAGCGCGGTCAGCGATCGGCCGATGCTCTGCTCGACACTGAGGCCGAGCAGCACCGCCATGGCGGGGTTCACCCAGCGCACGGTCGATGCTCGATCGGTGAGCGCGAAGGCCGTATCGGTAGCGGACAGGATCTCCGCGGGGGCGGTCTCGTGGTCCGTCACCCGGTCTCCCTCACCCATTCTCGTGGGGACATGCGCACGAAGCGTAGTGGACCGAACGTGTTCAGCGCAGGCGCTCAAGTCCCTTGGCGCTGATCTCGATGGCTTCGGCGAGGCCGATCAGCTCCGCCGCGCTCGCGCCGTCGCGGGCCGCGGTCACCACGTCCTCGGCCGCGCAGCGCAGCTGAAACAGGCGATCCTGCAGGTCAGCGAGTTCCGCGGCGGACAACACGACCGCGTCCTCGGGGAGCCCGCCGCGCTGCACCGCGGTCCGCCGCTCATACGCACGCTGCCTGCAAGATTGGGCGCAATAGCGGCGTGGCCTGCCCGCGCGCGGGTCGCCCGGGAGCTGTCGGCCGCACCAGCCGCAGTGTCGGGGTTCGTCACGGCGACGCACGACGTCCACCGGTTGGGTCACCACTACCATGGCGCTGGACGCTATCTGGACACCCTGAGTACACCGCGAGCGCCACGCCGTTGAGGCACACTCAGCAGGTGCGATCCGATCACGGCTTCTTCGCCGGCCCCTACCCGCGGGCCTTCGTCCACCGAGGCTGGCACTACGACGACCTCGACGGCCTCGAGAACTCCCTGGCCGCGTTCAAGCGCGCGGTCGACGAGGGATACCGGTACCTGGAGACCGACGTGCACGCCACGAGCGACGGCGTGGTCGTCGTGCACCACGACGCGCTCCTCGACCGCACGACCGACGCGTCCGGCGCGGTCGCGCTGCTGCCGTGGGCGACCGTGCGGGAAGCCAAGATCGGCGGCCGGGAACCGGTCAGCAGGCTGGAAGACCTGCTCGAAGAGCTGCCGGACGCGCTGATCAACATCGACCTCAAGAGCGACGCCGCGGTGGCGCCGACGCTGGAGGTGCTGCGGCGGATGGACGCGTTCGACCGGGTGTGTCTGGCTTCGTTCTCCGAGAGCCGCATGGCGCGGGTGCGCAAGCTGGCCGGACCGGTGGCGCTGACGTCGATGGGCATGGGCGCCATGGCGCGGTTCTGGGCGACGGGCAAGCTGCCGCAGTTCTTCGCGCGACGCTCGGACCGGCCGCTGGTGTGCCAAGTGCCGGTGCGCCAGGGCCGGATCACCGTGGTCAACCCGCGGCTGGTCGCGGTGGCCCGCCGCCGCGACGCGGAGGTGCACGTGTGGACGATCGACGAGCCGGAGCAGATGCGCGAGCTGCTCGACCTCGGCGTCGACGGCCTGATGACAGACAAGCCCAAGGTGCTCAAGGACGTGCTGATCGAGCGGGGGCTGTGGGCGCACGCGTGAGTCTTCGTTCTTGACCTACAGCGTTCTTGACCTCCAGTGCGCTGGAGGTGGTCCCATGAACGCATGACGACGCTCTCCCCCACCCCGGACTGGGGCAGCGAGGACCTCGACCTCGACAGCTACCTCGCCCGCATCGACCACCCGCGGGTGGAGCCCTCGCTCGACGCGCTGCGCTCCCTGCACATCGCGCACGTGCGGGCGATCCCGTTCGAGAACATCGGCGTGCTGCTGGGCGGACCGCCCGACCTGAGCGTCAAGGCGGTGGCGGCGAAGCTGGTCGACCGGGCGCGCGGCGGGTACTGCTTCGAGCACGCCCCGCTGTTCGCCGCGGCCGCCGAGCAGCTCGGATTCACCGTGCGGCGCAGGCTCGGCCGGGTCGGTCCGCAGCGGTCGGGTCCGCGCACGCACGCCCTGCTCATCGTCACCGTCGACGGCGCTGACCACCTGGTCGACGTCGGGTTCGGCGCGTCGATCTGGCAGCCGATGCCGCTGGTCGACGGCGCCGAGATCGACCAGGCGGGCTGGCCGCACCAGCTGCGGAAGACCGACCTGGGCTGGTCGCTGTGGCGGCTGACGAAGGACGGCTGGGAGCCCGAGCACGAGTTCGAGGACATCCCGCAGCTCGCGGTGGACTTCGAGGTGGGCAACCACTACGCCGCGACGGGACCGCGTTCGCCGTTCCCCGGCAAGCTGATCGTGAAGCGGCTCAGCGAGGGCGTCAGCCGCAGGCTGGTCGGCAACGAGCTCAGCGTGGAGTACCCCGACGGGCGGACCGAGACCACCACGATCGGGTACGACCAGCTCGGCGAGGTGCTGCCCGGCCTCGACATCGACCTGACCCCTGATGAGCTCGACGCCCTACGCGGGAGACTCGAGGCCTGACACAGCAAAGACACCGCCGCCCGGGGAAGCGGGGCGGCGGTGTCTTCGGCGTGGTGATTAACCGGCGAGGATCTTGCCGGTCTCCAGGAGCGACTTGAGGTCGCTGAGGATCCACGGGTGCCCGCCGCCACCCTGTCCGGGGTCGCCGTTGTCGCCGTTGACCATCGCGGCGACGGTGGGCGCGTTGGTGACGTCGTGGGACACGGTGAGCGCGCAGTAGCCGCCCTCGACCTCGCTGATCTCCTGCGTCAGGGTGGTGAAGCCCTCGGCGGCGCAAGTCGGGTCCATCAGCATCCGCCACGTCATGACGAGCTTGTGCGGCGCGTCGGCTTCGAGGATCTCGCCATCGATGAGGAGGTCGGGGATGTCGTAGCCCTGCTCCTTGCCCGCCTCGCGCATCGCGTCGCTCGGGTAGGTCTTCGCCGCGCCGCCGGGCTTGAGGTCGTAGTCGACCACGCCGGTGTAGCCGTACTTGGCGGTCCACTCCGGCTTGGTGATCGCGTCCCAGATCGCCTCCGGGGTGGCCTTGATGTAGATCTTGTAGACCTGCACGGTCTGCTGCGTCGTGGTCATGTCTCGTCCTCCAGTTGCGCCTTGAGCTCGATCAGCGCGCTCACGTGACGCTCGTCGGTGTACTTGTCGATCCATCGGTCATGAATCAGTCGGATGGGCACCGGGTTGAGGAAGTGCAACTTCTCCCGCCCGGAGCGGCGCGTGACGACCAGCCCGGCCTCTTCGAGGACCTTCAGGTGCTTCATGACGCCGAAGCGCGTCATCTCCTGGTCGGCCTCAAGCTCCCCGAGCGTCTGTCCGTCGCGAGCGAACAGCCGGTCGAGCAACAGGCGCCGGGTGGGGTCTGCCAATGCCTTGAACACCCGGTCGTCGTTCACGTGACCAGAATAGGTGACCAAATGGTCACATGTCCAGTCCTGATTTCACGGCTTCGGCGCGACGCCCTGCCAGGCCGCCCGCCAGGTCTTCGGGCCGAGCTTCCCCGAGGCGGTGATCCCGTTGGCCCGCTGCAGGGCGAGCACCGCGCGCTCGGTCTCGGCGAAGTAGCAGCCGCTCCCCTGGAACTGGTAGCCGTGCACGTTCATCCGCAGCTGCCACCGCCGCAGCGCGGGCGCGCAGTCGCCGAAGACGTAGACCACCCCGGGCCAGGGCGGCATGGCGTTCGGCGGCGCGGTGGACCCGCCGCCGATGTAGGCCGATTCGGCGTAGGTCGGCACCCGCTTGCTGCGCGCGTCGGGATCGGGCTGCAGACCACGCATGCCCGCGCACTCCCACGGCTGCCAGCCGCGCATCCGGTAGAGATACAGCGCGCGGTAGTCCTGCTCGGCGGGCGCGGCCTCGTGCGGGTAGCCCTTGCCGCCGACACTACTCCACGTGGGCAGGTCGAACTGGTAGGCGCCGTAGTACCCGGAGCCGGTGTTCACCGTGTACCGGTTGCTGGACTCGCACATCCGCAGCTCCGCCCAGTCGGCGGCGGGCGGGTCCGCGGCGGCCCCGGAACCGGCGACGACGGCGGTCGAGGCGACCGCCGTGACCAGCAGGAGCATCCGCGCGAAAACCCGTCTACCAGCCATAACCCAGGACGGTAAGCCGGAGTCCCACCAGCCACAACCGCAACATCCGCCTCACGTATCACCCGCACGGGTAGCGAGGACCTACTCGCGGCGATGATGAAGGTGACCGTTTGGACTCGGCCGGGCGATGCCCACCGCATCCGGTGGCGGGGCCAGTACTCTCCGCCGTGCCGGGCGTGCGCACGCCCGGTGCCGGTCATTTCGCGGAGGCAGCGTGAGCATGGTGGACGACAACACCCCGGTCGCCGATGAGGCGGCGCGCAAGCGCGAGCAGCGCGGCTGGGTCTGGTACGACTGGGCGAACTCGGTGTTCCCCACCTCGGTCACCACGGTCTTCGGGTCGCTCTACCTCACCGCCGTCGCCGCGACCGCCGCGCAGGCCGACACCGAGCGCAACGGGCCCAACCCGTGCCCGGCCGACGCCGCCGGGAACACCGACAAGCTCAAGGACTGCGACATCAGCCTGTTCGGGCTGGACTTCGCCGCGGGCTCGCTGTGGGGCTACCTGCTGTCCTTCGCCACCGTCATCCAGGTGCTGATCGTGCCGCTGATGGGCGCGATCGCCGACCGCACGTCGAAAAAGAAGCCGATGCTGGCCTTCTTCGCCTTCGGCGGCTCGGTCGCGACCGTGGCGATGGCACTGGTCAGCGGGTCGAACTGGGAGCTCGGGGTGATCTTGTTCATCCTCGGCAACATCGGCTACGGCACCTCGGTGGTCATCTACTACTCGTTCATCCCCGACATCGCCACGGCCGACGAGCGCGACGGCCTGTCCACCCGCGGCTGGGCGTTCGGCTACCTCGGCGGCGGCGTGGCGCTGGCCATGCAGCTGGTGATCTACCTGTTCCGCGACAGCTTCGGCATCTCCGAGGGCAACGCCGCGCAGATCGCGTTCCTGCTCTCGGGCATCTGGTGGTCGGTGTTCACGATCATCCCGCTGCGCAGGCTGCGCGGCCACGACCCGGCCAAGGCGCTGCCCACCGACGGGTCGGTGGTCACCGCGGGCTTCCGGGAGCTGCGCACCACCCTTCGCGACGCCCGCGCCTACCCGCTGACCCTCGCGTTCCTGGGCACGTACCTCATCTACACCGACGGCATCGCCACCGTCGCGAACGTGTCGGCCCAGTACGGCCGCGAGGAACTCAAGTTCTCCGCCGACGTGCTGATCACCACGATCCTCATCGTGCAGTTCGTCGCGTTCCTCGGCGGCATGCTGCACGGCCTGGTCGCCCGGCACATCGGCGCCAAGAAGACGATCATGATCAGCCTGTTCGTCTGGGTGCTGGTCATCGGCGCCGCCTACTTCGTGCAGGCAGGCCAGGCGCTGCAGTTCTACCTGGTCGCGGGCGGCATCGGCCTGGTCCTCGGCGGCACCAACGCGCTGTCGCGGTCGGTGTTCAGCCAGATGATCCCGGTGGGCAAGGAAGCCCAGTACTTCTCCGTCTACGAGATCGGCGAGCGCGCCACCTCGTGGCTGGGCCCGCTGCTGTTCGCCTTCATGGCGGGCGCCACCGGCTCCTACCGGTACGCGATCATCTCCCTGGTCATCTTCTTCTTCATCGGCCTGGTCCTGATGTACTTCGTGCCGATCCGCCGCGCCATCCGCGCGGTCGGAAACCCGGAACCCGCGATCCTCTAGGGTTGCCGCCCGTGACCATGGAGCCCACAGCCGATCCCGACCCGACCGACGCACTCTCCGCCGTACCCGCCGCCGGCTCGCGCCGGGCCGTGCCCGTCACCGGGCACCTGCGCTTCTACTACGGCCCGATGGACTGCGGGAAGTCGACGCTCGCGCTGCAGGTCGACCACAACCACGCCCGGCAGGGCCGCAAGGGCCTGCTCCTGGTGCTGCGGGACCGTTCGGGCAAGCCGCAGATCTCGAGCCGCATCGGGATCTCCCGGGCGGCGATCGAGATCAACGCCGACGTCGACCTGTGTGAGTTGGTCCGGTCGACCTGGGCGGCCGGGTCGCGGGTGGACTACCTGATCGTCGACGAGGCCCAGTTCCTCGCCCCGGCACAGGTCGACCAGCTCGCCGAGCTCGCCGACGACTCGCAGGTCGACGTGTACTGCTTCGGCATCGCCACGGACTTCCGCAGCACCCTGTTCCCGGGGTCGCGGCGGCTGTTCGAACTGGCCGACGACTTGCAGCCGGTCCAGGTCGATGTCCTCTGCTGGTGCGGGCTCCCGGCCCGGTTCAACGCCCGCGTCCAGGACGGCCAGGTGACACGCGCCGGGGATACCGTTCTCGTCGCGGACACGGGGCACTCTCGTGTCGGTACGGACAGTGAACCCCTACCGGAGCAGTGGTCCACTACCGTCCGTTACCAGGTTCTGTGCCGCAGACACTTCCGTCTGGGTGATCTGGGGCTCAGCCAAGGGGTCCAAGGTCAACTCTCGTTCGCCTGACTAGGCCTCTTACGGCTACCATCACCCGGAGGGGTGATATGTCCAAGCCGAATGTGCGATAGCGCGTCACAAAACCGGCGCGCGGGCATCCCTTAGGAGGATGCTGTTGTTGACGGGTGAAGCTTGTCACCGTAAGCGACCGCAGCGGGTGAACCGGGAATCAGATGCCCGATTCACACGTTGCTCTGGGTAAGCAACACCCCTGGCCCGCACTGGGCCGAGCGAAAGGACACCGCCATGGCCGACCGTGTGCTTCGTGGTAGCAGGCTGGGAGCGGTCAGCTACGAGACTGACCGCAATCACGACTTGGCCCCGCGCCGGACGGTTCGCTACGCGTGCCCGAAGGACCACGACTTCGAGGTGCCGTTCTCGGACGACGCCGAAATTCCCTCGGTCTGGGAGTGCCGCCTGCACGGCACGGAGTCGAAGATGATCGACGGCTCCGCTCCCGAACCGAAGAAGACCAAGCCGCCGCGCACGCACTGGGACATGCTGCTGGAACGCCGCACGATCCCGGAGCTGGAGGACTTGCTGACCGAACGTCTGCAGGAACTCCGCGGCCGCCGAGGCGCTCGCAGCGCCTGACCCCGCACCACAGACCAGACAGCCGCCCGGGACCCCCAGCCGGGCGGCTGTCGCCTGTCCGGGGCCTTGGCGCCTCCGGGGCTGGTGCGATGCACGAACGACCACCTGACCTGCGCATTCCCAGGAAAGCGCCGGTCGGGTGGTTGGGCTTTATCTGGGGGGAGAAGGACCTAAACTCGCGTGGCGCGGGGCAGTTTCTTCACCCTGCCCGCTTTACCCGCGCAGGTCCTTCTCCGGGGTCCCCAGATCAAGCCCAACCACCCGACCGGCACCCGAACGCAAATCCCGAGTCAGGCCTTCTTGCCGCGGACCAGGCCCTTGAGCTGGTTGCCGCGCCGCCGCAGCCCCCACTTGGTGACCCGCAGCAGCGCCTCCCGGACGATGTTGCCGCTCATCTTCGACTCGCCGCGGACGCGGTCGACGAAGGTGATCGGGACCTCGACCACCGTGAACCCGGCCTCCACCGTCCGCCACGCCAGGTCGATCTGGAAGCAGTACCCGGCCGACGCCACGTTGTGCAGCTTCAGCTTCTCCAACACGACCCGCCGGTAGGCGCGGAAGCCACCCGTGATGTCGTGGATCTTCGCGCCGAGGGCCAGCCGGGAGTACAGGTTCGCGCCGCGGGAGAGGATTTCGCGGCGGACGGGCCAGTTGACGACCTTCCCACCGGTCACCCAGCGGGAGCCGAGCACCAGGTCGGCGTCCTTGAGCGCGTCGAGCAGGCGCGGGAGGTCCTCCGGGGCGTGCGACCCGTCGGCGTCCATCTCCACGATGACGGCGTAGTCGCGTTCCAGCGCCCACCCGAAGCCCGCGACGTAGGCGGCGCCGAGGCCCGCCTTCTCCGTGCGGTGCAGCACGTTGACCCGCTCGTCCGCGGCCGCCATGGCGTCGGCGAGGTCGCCGGTGCCGTCGGGGCTGCCGTCGTCGACGACCAGGACGTGCGTCGTGGGCAAAACGGCGTGCAGCCGCTCGATGATCGGCCCGAGGTTGTCCCGCTCGTTGTACGTCGGGATCACCACCAGGACCGGCTCGAGCTGCGAAGGGCCGTTCGGCTGGTCCGTCATCCGTGTTCCTCCTCGCCGGCGCGTGCGCGCACCGGGCAAATATGACTATCCGTGGGTGTCCGCCGTGGCCGGCATGTCCCCGGCGGACCGTGAGCGCCTGCCGCGCACCAGTGCGATCACCAGCGCGGCGAGGCCCGCGAACACCATGGTCCACTCGGGCCACACACCCAGTCGGTCCGCCATCGTAGTCGCTGATCGTAACGGCACGCGCTCGACCAGCGCCGCAGGCGTGAACAGGCCCGTGCGCTGCGTCACGGTGCCGTCCGGCAGGATGATCGCGCTGACCCCGCTGGTGGCCGCGACGACGACCGTGCGGCCGTGTTCCACCGCGCGGATCCGGTCCATCGCCAGCTGCTGGTAGGTCATCTCGGTGTGGCCGAAGGTGGCGTTGTTGGTGGGCACGGCCAGCAGGTTCGACCCGTTGAGGACCGACTCGCGGACCACGCCGTCGAAGGCGACCTCATAACAGGTGACCAGGGCGACCCGGGCCTTGCCCATCTCGAACACCGTCGCCTCGTCGCCGGGGACGAAGGTGCCCGCGCGGTCGACGGTCGCGCTGAACAACCGGAAGAAGTCGCGCATCGGCATCGTCTCGCCGAAGGGCTGCAGCTGGCGCTTGACGTACTCGTCGACCGGGCCGACGCCGGGCTCCCAGAGGATCACCGAGTTGCGCGGCCCGTCCGGGCGCACGACGACCGCGCCGAACGCGACGGGCGCGTCGATGGCCTTGACCGCGCGGGCGATGGCCTCGGCGGCGTCGCGGTTGCGGAAGGGGTCGATGTCGGAGGCGTTCTCCGGCCAGATGACCAAGTCGAGTTTCGTGTCGCCGAGTTCGGCGGCGAGCTGCTCGGTGCGCTTGACGTGGTTGTCGAGCACGGCGCGGCGCTGGGCGTTGAAGTCGAGCCCGGCACGCGGCACGTTGCCCTGGATGGCGGCCACGGTGACCTCGCCCGCGTCGGCGTCGGTGCCCACGGCGGGGATGGCGGCCACGCCCGCGGCCAGCGGCAGCACCGCCGCGAGCACGGGGATCACCAGTGCCCTGGGTGCGCGCGTGATGAGGACGCGGCGGACGAGTTCGCCGAGTCCGAACCCGGTGAGGGTGACGGCGAAGGCGATCAGCGGCGTGCCGCCCAGCGCGGCCAGCGGCAGGTAGAGACCCTCGGGCTGGCCGAAGGCGAGCTTGCCCCACGGGAACCCGCCGAACGGCACGTAGGCGCGCAGCGTCTCCCCCGCGACCCACAGCAGCGCGGCCCACAGGTACCAGCCGCGCAGCCTGGTCACCACGGCGATCGCGGCGCACGGCGCCCCGACGAGGGCGGCTTCGAGCGCGCTCAGCGGCAGCCAGGCGATGGGGCCGACGAACACCCCGGTCCACGCGAGCAGCGGAACCATGAAGCCGAGTCCGAACAGCGTGCCGTAGCCGAACCCGGCGCGGGCGCGGCGGTCGTGCAGCAGCAGCGCGAGCACGGCGAACCCGACCGGCGCGAGCCACCAGGTCGGCCGCGGCGGCACGCTGAGGAACACGAGCGCGCCCGCGGCCAGTGCGGCCAGGGAGCGCAGGGCGACGGTCAGGCGACCCCGGCGGGCTGGGGCTTCGGTGCGGGAGGCCACATCTGGCTCCTGGGGCACGGCGGGGGCGACCACGCGCTCAGCGTACGGGGGTGGGCCGCTCACTCTCCGGCACTCCCCCGCGGGTGTTGCCTCAAGGTCGGGTTGACGGTGTGGATCACGAACCCTAACCCTCAAGTCGACAGTGAGAGTTTGCATCATTTTCGCAGGTCAGCGTATTTGCGTTGGGGTTGTCAGCGCCGGGAATTAGGGTTCGCCCCGTGACCGATGAGACTGAGCAGTGGCGCGTCGAGTTCGACGCCGAGGTGGCGTTCCGCAACGGCGGCTCGCTGAGCGTCGAGGGTTTCCGCCTCGACTCCCCCACACCGGACCTGGACGACGCGGCGACCGGTGAGCTGCTCGTGCGGCACCTGGGTCTGCTGATGGTGGGCGAGGTCCGGGTGTCGAACCGCCGGATGATCGCCGAGGCGCACAAGGGCTCCCGCGGCGTGGAGACCGCCCGCACCGCGACCTCGCGGCTGGTCGAGCTGAGCCACCCGGTGGAGCACGGCATGGAGACCCTGCCCGGCGTCCCCGGACCGGTACTGGGCGACTACCTGACCCGTGAGCAGTCGCGCTCGGTCTACGGCCCGGAGACGGAGTTCCACATCGGCACCATCTCGATGGTCGCCAACACCGGCACCTACGTCGACTCCCCCGCCCACCGCTTCGACGGCGAGCCCGACCTCGCCCGGCTGCCCCTGGAGCGGGTCGCCGACCTCGACGGCATCGTCGTGCGGGTCGCGGGCGACGGGCAGCGCGCGGTGGACAAGGCCGCGCTGCTCCCGTTCGACGTGGCGGGGCGGGCCGTGCTCATCCACACCGGCTGGGACCGCAACTGGCGCACCCCGGCGTACTTCGACGGTCACCCGTACCTGACCGCCGACGCCGCCGACTGGCTGGTCGAGCAGGGCGCGGCGCTGGTCGGCATCGACAGCCTCAACATCGACAGCACCGACGACCCGCTGCGTCCCGCGCACACCCGCCTGCTCCGAGCGGGCATCCCGATCGCCGAACACCTGCGTGGCCTGGAGCAGCTGCCGCCGTCGGGCTTCCGCTTCCACGCCGCTCCGGTCCCCGTGATCGGCCTAGGCACCTTCCCGGTGCGCGCGTACGCGGTGATCTAACCCAACGAGTCCTGGTCCACCAGCAGGCGTTTGACGACCTTGCCGGTGGCGTTTCGCGGGACACGGCGGACGAAGAAGACGTCCCTGGGGACCGAGAACCGCTCCAGGTGGTCGCGGACGTAGTGCCGCAGGTCGACGGCCTCAAGGTGCGCACCTGGACGGAGCACCACGTAGGCGGCGAAGCGGTGCCCGTAGTCCTGGTCGGGGACGACGACCACGGCGGCGTCCTCGACCTCGGGCAGCCGGGTCAGCAGCTCCTCCACCGGCTGGGGGAACACGTTCTCGCCACCGGAGACGATCATGTCGTCCTCGCGCCCGCAGACGAACAGCCTGCCGTCGGCGTCGAGGTAGCCGCGGTCGCCGGTGACCATCAGGTCGTCGTGCATCCGGTTGCGGGTGCCGTTGGTGTACCCCTCGAACAGCAGCTCGTTGCCGACGCAGATGCTGCCGATGCTGCCCGGTGGCAGCGGCACGCCGTCGGCGTCGAGGATGCCGACCCTGGTCCCGGCCGGACAGCGGCCCGCGGTGGTGGGTGCGGCTCGCAGGTCGGCCGGGTCGGCGATGCTGGCCCAGGAGACCTCGGTGGAGCCGTAGAGGTTGTAGAGGATGTCGCCGAAGGCGTCCATGAACGCGCCGGGGAACGATTCGGGCAGCGGTGAGCCGCTGCTCGCCACCACGCGCAGCGACGACGTGTCGTAGCGGTCGCGGACGTGGGCGGGCAGGTCCATGATCCGCTGCAGCATGATCGGCACGGCGAACATCGACGTGCACCGGTGCCGGGCGATGGCCGCGAGCGCGGCCTCCGGGTCGAAGCGGCGGTGCAGCACCAGGCTCGCCTGGATGGCGGTCCCGACCTGGACCGCCGCCAGCCCCCAGGTGTGGAAGATCGGTGCCGCGACCAGCATCCGCTCGCGGTGCCGCAGCGGGATGCGCGACAGGATCGACGCCGCCGAGGACAGCCCCGGCGGGTTGGGTCTGCGGGCACCCCTGGGCGCCCCGGTCGTCCCCGAGGTGAGCACGATCAGCTTGCCCGCCTGCGAAGGGCGGTGG
Source organism: Actinokineospora alba (assembly GCF_004362515.1). NCBI lineage: Bacteria > Bacillati > Actinomycetota > Actinomycetes > Pseudonocardiales > Pseudonocardiaceae > Actinokineospora > Actinokineospora alba. Next base: position 5,936,693 of record NZ_SNXU01000001.1, read on the forward strand.
AACCGGGTGTCCGGGGAGCGCTGGATGAGGCCGTCGACGTCGACCGCGTCCGCGGCGCCGTCGGTGAAGCCGTCGGTGGAACCCCAGGTGGAGATCCACGGCAGGGAGATCGGCAGGTTGTGGAACAGCGGGGCGAACTCGTCGTCGGCGAGCAGGGCGACGGGTCGGTGCGCGGCGATGGAGTAGGCGAGCTGGTCGGCGGACAGGCCGGTGTTGAGCAGCAGCACGTCGGCGCCGAGCTTGCCGCAGGCGATGGCGGACTCGACGATGCCCGCGTGGTTGCGGCACATCACCGCGACCCGGCGGCCGGACCGCACCCCGTACCCGGCCAGGCCGTGGGCCAGTTTCGTGGTGCGCCGGTCGATCTCGTCGAAGGTCAGCTCGCCGCGTTCGTCGATGATCGCGGACGCGCCCGGGGCGCCGCCCGCCGCGGCGAGGTAGCCGCCGACGATGGTCGGCCCCCAGCGCAGCAGCGCCCGCAGCTGGCGAAAGGACCGGTCCGGGCGACTGAGGGCGAACACCCCGGCGCGGATGAGGATGCGGGCGACCGTGGGCAGGGACTGGCCGCGGGCGGCCTGGTCGATGCGCGACGGCGAGCTGGTGACGGCCCGCCCGGCGAGGTGGTGGTCCACCATCGCCAGCGCGCGGCGCACCCGCCTGCGCACCCACATGCCGGTGACGACGGTGCCGGTGGTGAGCCCATCGGGTAGCGACAGGGTCACCCGGACCAGGGTGCGGCCGTGGTCGGCCGCTTCGAGTCGGATCGCCAGGTGCCCGCCCGCCCAGTGCGGGCTGACCAGCACGAGGTGTTCGGGGGGTCGGCGGACCAGGATCTCGACCTCGTCGGGGACCGGCTTGGCACCGTCGACGCTGAACATGACCTGGTACCGGGCGCGGCGACCGCCGTTGGCGGTGCCGACGCGGTCGGCGGCGGCGACCACGTCCGCGAATCGCGGATACAGCGCGGGCTCGCTGATGATGCCCCAGACCTGGTCCGGTGAATGGTCAAGCGTGTGCTCGATTTCGATGAGCTCGGTCGACAATGACCCTCCGTCATGCGCCTGCGCGATTCCTCGCTGCTACCACCTGCGTGTTTCCGGTAGTTATCAGCGGAGCGTCACCCGACACAAGCAGCGACTCGGCCATTCGGCCCAGTACTGATCACCGCCACCCTATTGGCGTAACCAGCGGTCCGAATGGCCGCTCGGGAGTTGTCACGCGCGACACAAACCGGCGGCGCGCGGTTGTCAGTTTCGCCGCCTACGGTGCGTGATTATCGCAGGCGGCGGCCCGGGCCTCAGGCGGTCAGGTCCTGATCGACGAGGAGCCGCTTGACAACCTTGCCGGTGGCGTTGCGGGGCACCCGCCGGACGAAGAACACGTCCCTGGGCACCGAGAACCGCTCCAGGTGGTCGTGCACGTAGTGCCGCACGTCGGTCGCGTCGAGCCGGGCCCCCGGCCGCAGCGCCACATACGCGACGAACCGCTGGCCGAACTCCCGGTCGGGCACCCCGACCACGGCCGCGTCGTCGACCTCGGCGAGCCCCATCAGCAGTTCCTCCACCGGCCGCGGGAAGACGTTCTCGCCGCCGGAGATGATCATGTCGTCGTCTCGGCCGCAGACGAACAGCCGGTCGTCCGCGTCGAGGTAGCCCCGGTCGCCGGTGACCATGAGGTCGGAGTGCATCTCGTTGCGGCTCCCGTTGGTGTAGCCCTCGAACAGCATCTCGTTGCCCACGCAGATGCTCCCGACGGCGCCGGGCGGCAGCGGCTTGCCGGACGGGTCGAGGATGCCCACGCGGGTGCCGACGGGGCACCGGCCCGCGGTGGTGGGGGCGGCGCGCAGGTCGGCCGGGTCGGCGATGCTCGCCCAGGAGACCTCGGTGGAGCCGTAGAAGTTGTAGAGGATGTCGCCGAAGGTGTCCATGAACTGGGTGACGAACGAGCCAGACATGGCCGAGCCGCTGCTGGCGACCACGCGCAGCGAGGACGTGTCGTAGCGGGCCCGGACGCGGGCGGGCAGGTCGAGGATGCGCTGCAGCATGATCGGCACGGCGAACATCGACGTGCAGCCCAGTTCGGCGATGGCACGCAGCGCGGACTCGGGGTCGAACCGGCGCTGCAGCACGAGCGTGGCCTGCAGCGGCATGCCCAGCTGCACCGCGGCCAGGCCCCAGGTGTGGAACAGCGGCGCCGGGATCAGCATCTTCTCGTGGAAGCGCAGCGGGATGCGCGAGTACACCGACGCGGCGGCGCTGAGCCCGGGCGGGTTGCGGCGGCGCGCGCCCTTGGGGACACCCGTGGTGCCCGACGTCATGACGATGATCTTGCTGGGTGTCGCGGGCGGGCGCGGCGGGGTCGACGCAGCGTCCTGGGTGATGGTGTCGGTGCTGACCTGCCCGGGCGCCGCGCTCCAGGTGGAGATCCACGGCAGCGAGGCGGGCAGGTTGTGGAACAGCGGGCCGAACTCGTCGTCGGCGAGCAGCGCGATCGGGCGGTGCACGTCGACGAGGTCGGCGATCTGGTCGGCGGAAAGCCCGGTGTTGACCATGAGCACGTCGGCGCCCAGCTTGCCGCAGGCGATGACCGCCTCGACGATCCCCGCGTGGTTGCGGCACATCAGCGCGACCCGGCGCCCGGGCCGGACCCCGTACTCGGCCAGGCCGTTGGCCAGCCGGGTGGTGCGCCGGTCGATCTCGTCGAAGCTCAGCTCGCCGCGCTCGTCGATGATCGCCGGGTGGTCGGGATTGGCCGCGGCGGCGGCCCGGTAGCCCCCGGCGAAGGTGGGGCCCCAGCGGGCCAGCGCGTTGAGCTGGCGGACCAGCCGGTCCGGCCTTCCAGGGGTGAACACCCCGGCGCGCGCCAGCGTGAGGGCGACGTTGAGCGCGGACTGGCTGCGGGAGGACTGGTCGATCCGCGTCGGCGAGCTGGTGACGGCCCGCCCCGCGAGGTGGTGGTCGATCACCGACAGGGCCTTGCGGACCCGTCTGCGCACCCAGGAGTTCGTCAGCACGGTCCCGGCGGTGATGCCCTCGGGGAGCGAGAGCATCACCTGCACGAGCGTGCGGCCGCGGGAGGCCGGTTCGAGACGGACAGTGAGGTGCCCGCCTTCCCAGCGCGGGCTGACGAGCACCAGGTGCTCGTGTGGGCGGTGGACGAGGATCTCCACCTCGTCGAGGACCGGCTTGGCCGAGCCCACGCTGAACCGCACCCGGAACTTCGCCCCGCGGCCCGGCGGGGTGGCGCCGAAGCGCTCGACCGCCGCGACCTCACGGGCGAAGCGCGGGTACAGCTCCAGATCACTCAGGACATCCCAGACTTGCTCGGGCGAATGATCGAGAGTCAGGTCCACCTCGACGAGCTCGGTCGGCATGGTCCTCCGTCATCACCCGACCTGAGCGACCCAGGCCACAACTGACAAGTGTGGGACCGGTTGTTATCAGCGAACGACTATTCGGCGCAAGCAACCGTTCATCCATTCGGCCCAAACACGTCAGTTTCTGTCACTGTCCGGGCACGACCACGGTGCCTTTCGCGCGCGTCGCCACAATCGGCGGATCGAGGACCTCGGCGGCCGAGTCGCCCCGCTCCGGCGCCGCCCGGCACACCACGCGGACCTCGAAGTCGAGGTCACGGGACCGGGTGCCGATCCGGGTGAGCGTCGCGGTCGCCTCGACGACGTCGCCCGCGCGGATCGGCGCGAGGAACTCGACCGCGTTGTAGCCCGCGAAGAGACCTTCGTCACCATCGGTGCGGATGCACATCTCGGTGGCCACGTCGCCGAAGAGCCCGAGGCCGTACGCGCCGTCGACGAGGCTGCCGCCGTAGTGGGCGTGCGAGTGCGGCACGTAGTTCCGGTGGGTGACGGTGAAGCCGACCTCGCGGGTCATGCGTGGTGTTCCTTTCGCTCGGAGATGGCGTGCACCAGGTAGCTGGCGACCTCGCCGGGGGTGGTGCCGCGGCCGAAGACGCGGTCGACGCCGAGTTCGGCGGCCATCAGCGGGTCGAAGCGGGGTCCGCCCGCGATGAGCAGCGGGCAGCGCTCCCCCATCGCCTCGCGGAACGCCGCCGACATCTCCTGGGTGTTGAGGATGTGCGCGTCACGCTGGGTGACGACCTGGGAGATCAGGACGGCGTCGGCCTTGTCGGCGCGGGCGGCCTTGACCAGTTCGGGGATGGACACCTGGGCGCCGAGGTTCACCACGCGCAGCTCGCGGTAGTACTCCAGGCCCTTCTCGCCGGCAAAGCCCTTGATGTTGAGGATCGCGTCGATGCCGACGGTGTGCGCGTCGGTGCCGATGCAGGCGCCGACGACGACCATCTTGCGTCGGAGGGTCTTCTTGATCGCCGAGTTGACGTCGCTGGGCGGGAGCAGTGGGTACTCGCGTTCGACGACCTTGACCGCGTCGAGGTCGACGATGTGCTGCACGGAGCCGTAGACGACGAAGAAGGTGAAGTCCTCGCCGATGGGGTGGCTGTGCACCACCATCGCCGGGTCCATGCCCATCTTGTTGGCCAGCTGCTGGGCGGCGCCGTCGGCGCGGGGGCCGAACGGGATGGGCAGGGTGAACGACATCTGCGCCATGCCGTCGCCGGTCGTGTCGCCGTAGGGGCGCACGTACCGCTTGGTCTTAGGTGTCGCGACCTTGGGATCTTCCGTCGTGGTCACTTGGTCGCTCCCTCGTCGAGCAGGGTGGTGGCGGGGTTGACGTAGCCGTCGGCCTTCTCGATGACGCCGTCGGCGCCCTTGCCCTTGTCGGCGGGCCGCTTCATCAGACCGAACGTGCCGTCGGCGATGGCGTTGAGCAGCCCGTCGTCGACGATCCGGTCCAGCAGGTCGACGGCCTCGCCGAGGACCTGGTGGGCGCGCTTGACGATCAGGCCGTCCGGGGCGGGCCGGAAGTCCTCGCGGAGGCTGCCCGCCGCGTCGAGGACATAGCGGACGTTGGCAAGGGCGAGGTCGCGGTCGGACAGGAACGGCGTCACGACGGCCTCGGTCATCATCCCGACCAACAGGATCGACTGACCGGTGAGCACCCCCGCGAGGTTGAAGAACCCGTCGAGGAGGTAGCCGTTGAAGACGTCGCCGGTCATGTGCTTGGTCGGCGGCATCCACTTGAGCGGCGCGTCGGGGAACAGTTCCCGGGCGAGCAGCGCGTGGGCGAGTTCGAGGCGGAACGAGTCGGGGACCTTCGGGTTGATCTCGAAGGCGTGCCCGAGGCCGAGGAGCTCGTCGGGCAGCCCGGCCTCGTGCGCGAAGTGCTCGTTGAGCAGCTGCGAGACGGTGACGGTGTGCGCGGCGTCGACGGCGTCGGCGGTGGTGAGGTAGTTGTCCTCGCCGGTGTTGATGATGATCCCGGCGCGCGCGTGGACCTGGCGGGAGAACCGCTGGTCGACGAAGGTGCGGATCGGGTTGATGTCGCGGAAGAGGATTCCGTACATCGAGTCGTTGAGCATCATGTCGAGCCGTTCCAGGCCCGCGAGCACCGCGATCTCGGGCATGCACAGGCCGGAGGCGTAGTTGGTGAGCCGCACGTAGCGGCCGACCTCCTTGGACACCTCGTCCAGCGCGGCCCGCATGATGCGGAAGTTCTCCTGGGTGGCGTAGGTGCCCGCGAACCCGTGGTGGGTGGCGCCTTCGGGCACGTAGTCCAGCAGCGACTGCCCGGTGGAGCGGATGACGGCGATGATGTCGGCGCCGGCGCGGGCGGCGTTGGCGGCCTGCACGACGTCCTCGTCGATGTCGCCGGTCGCCACGATCAGGTAGATCCAGGGGCGCCGCGGCGGGTCGCCGAGCTTGGTGACGAGCTTGTCGCGGTTGGCGCGGTTGCGGTCGACCGTGCGCAGGCCCTTGGCGACGGCGACCCGGGCGGCCTTGGCCGCCGAGGTGGCGGCGCGGCCGGTGGGGATCGTGAACTGGATCTGCCCGGCGGCGGTGGCCTCGGCCAGTTCGGTAAGGCTGCCGAGGTCGTGTTCGCGCAGCGCGTGGAACACCGGCAGCGTCACGCCGTGTTCGAGGCCGCAGTGCTCGCGGACGGTGTCGACGACCCGGTTGACCCAGGGCACGTCACCGGCGCGGTGGGTGGTGTCGGCCCCGGTGATCCCGGCCAGGCGCAGGGTCGCGCGTTCGACGGCGACCGTGGTGTGGGCGCGCGCGAGGTCGATGACCGGCGCGGCGGCCTTGGCGGCCAGGCCGCGCGCGGTGGCGACGACCTTGGGGTCAAGGTCCAGCAGGGCCTGAGTCTGGCTCACTGGTGGTGCTCCTCGCGGTGGTGGATTGTGCGACCGCGTAGGACGGTGCGCAGACAGACGGGAAGTTCGGCGCCGGGGTGCAGCGGCGGCAGGGCGGGCACGCGCGAACGCGGGTCCGTCGACCAGCGCTGCACGCGGGAGTCGGGGGTGGCGGTGACGAGTTCGGGGGCGTCCCAGATGGCGTAGGTGGCGGGGGCGCCGGGCTGCAGGGTCCCGGTGATCCCGTCGTCGACGCCCGCCGCGCGCCAGCCGCCCTTGGTGTGGGCGGTGAACGCGGCGCGGGCGGAGAGCCCGTGGCCGTCGGTGCGGTGGTGCACGGCGGCTTGGACGGTGGCCCAGGGGTCAACGCGGGTGACGGGGGCGTCGGAGCCCAGGGCGAGGATCACCCCTGCCGCGGCGAGCCGGGAGAACGGGTTGAGCGTGGTGCCGCGCTCGCCGAGCCGCTCGGTGTACATGCCGTCCGGTCCACCCCAGGCGGCGTCGAACAGGGGCTGCACGGAGGCGACGACACCCCATTGGCCGAGGCGCTCGGCCTGCTCGGCGGTGACCATCTCTAGGTGTTCGAGGCGGTGCCGGGAGCCGGCGAGGACTTCGCGGCCCACTGTCTTCTCGGCGATCGCGAAGCCGTCGATCACCTCGGCGACGGCGCTGTCGCCGATGACGTGGAACCCGGCCTGGATGCCCGCCTCGGTGCAGATCCGCAGGTGCTCGGCGATGGCGGGCGCGTCGAGGTAGAGCGCGCCGGTGGTGTCGGGGGCGTCGGTGTACGGGTGGCACAGGGCGGCGGTGCGGGAGCCGATGGCGCCGTCGACGAACAGGTCGCCCGCCAGGCCGCGCGCGCCGAGCCGGGCGGCGAGGTCTGCGGTCCCGCGCTCACCCCAGTAGCCGACGACCTCGGGACCGTCGTCGGTGCGGGCGAGGAGGTCGGCGAAGTCGTCGGTGCCCGAGATGTCGGGACCGGCGCACTCGTGGACCGACGCGATGCCCATGGACGCCGCGTGGCGCAGGAACGCGGTCTGCGCCTCGGCTCGCTGGGCCGGGGTGATCGCGGCTAGGGCGGCCCGGCGGACCCGGTGGTGGGCGTCGCGGCTGAGCGGGCCATCCTCGCTGAACCCGTCAGCGCCGCGCGCGTGCTCTAGCAGCGCCGAGGACACCAGCGCGGAGTGCACGTCGATGCGCGAGAGGTACACGGGCGCGCCCTGCGCGGCGGCGTCGAGTTCGGCGCGCGTGGGGTGTCGCTTTTCGGGCCAGGTCGTCTCGTCCCACCCGTGCCCCCAGACCAGCGCGGTGCCGGTGCGCTGGACGTGGGCGCGGACGGCGTCGAGACAGTCGGTGAGCGACGCGCACCCGGTCAGGTCCAGCCCCGTGCGCAGCAGCCCCGCCGAGGTGGCGTGCACGTGGGCGTCGACGAACGCGGGCGCGACGAAACCGCCGTCGAGTTCGACGGTCTCGTCGGCGCCTTCGTACATCGTGCGGCCGACGGAGTCCTGGCCGAGCCACACCACGACGCCGTCCTCGACGGCCATGGCGGTGGCGTGCGGGTCGGCCGGGGAGTGGATCTTTCCGCCGGTCAGCAGGGTGGTCCGGGGGTGCGCGGTCGTCATGGTCAAGCAGTCTGCCGTTCGCGCGACTCGAACAGGGCGCGCACCCCGGGCTCGGCGCGCAGCAGGTCGAGGGCGAACTCGGCGTGACCAGGCACGTAGCCGTTGCCGATGAGCATCCGCACGTCCGCGGCAAGCCCTTCGGCGCCGAGCGCGGCGGCGGCGAACGACGTGGCCATGGAGAAGAAGATGACCGTGCCGCCCTGGGCGGTGGCGAGGACGGCGCCGTGCTCGCAGCCGGGGACGTCGACGCACACCACGGTCACGTCGACGGGGGTGCCGACCGCTTCGGCGACGGCGAGCGGGTCACGGGCGTCGGCGATGACGACCTCGTCGGCCAGGCCCGCCGCACGCACGGCCTCGGCTTCGCGCTCGGTCGGGACGAGAGCGACGACGCGGCCCGCACCGGCGCGGCGCGCGGCGACCAGGGACAGCGAGCCGGACTTGCCGCCGCCGCCGAACACGCAGACCGACGCGCCTTCACCGGCGTCACGGACGACCCGGTCGGTCAAGGCGGGCGCGCCGCAGACGTCGAGCACGGACAGCGCGAGACCGTCGGGCAGGTCGTCGGGCAGGACCGCGGCGATGGAGCGGCCGAAGAGGACCGCGGTGCCGGTGCACGGGACCTGCTCGCCCTCGCCGTCCCAGCCTGCCAGGCCGTCGGTGATGCGCAGCGGGGTCAGGGTGAGCGAGACGAGGGTGGCGATCCGGTCGCCGACCTTGAGTCCCAGCGGTGAGTCGGGGCCGACCGCGGCGACGGTGCCCAGCAGCATGCCGCCGGACCCGGTGACCGGGTTCTGCATCTTGCCGCGCGCCTCGACGATGGCCAGGACGGCGGCGCGGACCGCTTCGCCAGTGCCGTGTTCTTCCCGGAGTTGCCGGTAGGAGGCGGCGTCGAGGTTGAGCGTCTCGACGGCGACGACGACCTCGTCGGCGCGCGGTGTCGGGTCGGGGTCGAGCCGTTGTGCCTGCTGGGGCAGCACCCCGGCCGGTTCGAGCACGCGGTGCAGCCCGTAGGGGGACACAGGGCGGGCTTCCGTCAAGGCGACCTCCGTAAGATTTACGTCGTTCGAGTCGTATGGCAGCATATCTTTACGCCACCCGAACGGCGAGGAGCACATATGACTGCCCTGCGTGTTGCAGAGCTGAAGCCGGAGACCCCGGCGACGACGGTGTCCGACGCGGTCCACCACGCCGGTGAACAGCCTTATGAGTACGTCCGGCGCGAGCTGGTCGAACCGGATTGGCGGCGGTTCCCAGGCTGGAAGACGGTCACCGAGGCCCAGTGGCGCGACGCCCAGTGGCAGCGGGTGAACTGCGTGAAGAACGCGCTGCAGCTGCGCAAGGTCGTCGGCGACCTGTTGTCGGAGTCGTTCTACGAGGAACTGGCCGCCGACCAGCAGCAGCTGGCGACGATGTCGATGCTGCTGCCGCCGCAGATGCTCAACACGATGGCGCCCACGGCGGAGACCACGACGCCGGAGTTCACCGAGGCGTTCTTCGCCGACCCGGTGCGCCGATACATGCTGCCCGTGCGGTCCGACCGCGACCCGCAGTGGCCGTCGCACCCGCACTCGGAGCGCGACTCGCTGCACGAGGCGGAGATGTGGGTGGTGGAGGGGCTGACCCACCGCTACCCGACGAAGGTCCTCGCGGAGATGCTCTCGACGTGCCCGCAGTACTGCGGCCACTGCACCCGGATGGACCTGGTCGGCAACTCCACCCCGCAGGTGGAGAAGCACAAGCTGACGTTGAAGCCGGTCGACCGCTACGACCAGATGATCGACTACCTCAAGCGCACCCCCGGTGTGCGGGACGTGGTCGTCTCCGGCGGCGACGTGGCGAACGTGCCGTGGAAGCAGCTCGAGCTGTTCCTGATGCGGCTGCTCGACATCGAGACCGTCCGTGACATCCGCCTCGCCACCAAGGCGCTCGCGGGGCTGCCGCAGCACTGGCTGCAGCCCAGCGTCGTCGAGGGCTTGGAGCGGGTGGCCCGCACGGCGGCCCGGCGCGGGGTGAACCTGGCGATCCACACCCACGTCAACCACGTGCAGTCGGTGACCCCGCTGGTGGCGGAGGCGGCGCGCACGGCGCTGGAGGTCGGCGTCCGCGACGTCCGCAACCAGGGTGTGCTGATGCGCGGGGTCAACGCGACCCCGGAAGCACTGCTGGACCTGTGCTTCGCGCTGCAGGGCGAGGCGAACATCCTGCCGTACTACTTCTACATGTGCGACATGATCCCCAACGCCGAACACTGGCGGGTCGCGGTGTGGGAAGCGCAGGAACTGCAGCACGCGATCATGGGCTACCTCCCCGGCTACGCCACCCCGCGGATCATCTGCGACGTGCCGTATGTGGGTAAGCGCTGGGTCCACCAACTCGCCGAATACGACCGCGAGCTGGGCATCTCGTACTGGACCAAGAACTACCGGGCGGGCACCGAGCGCATGGAGGCCGAGGAAGCCGCCGCGATCCTCAGCCGCCGCTACCCGTACTACGACCCCATCTCCACCCTCGGCGCCACGGGACAGCAGTTCTGGCGGGACAACCCGGAGCACCAGGCGTGAGCAGGCGCGCCCCGACCAGGTGAGGTCTGGTCGGGGCGCGCCCCGGGCCTAGGCTGATCGCGTGGAGCTGAGCGAACGCGAGTACTTCGCCGCCGTGGGAACGCGGCCGGGAATGTATGTGAGCCGTCCGTCCTTCCTGACGCTCAGCGCTTTCGTCACGGGATACGGCGAGTGCGCGGCCCGGCACGGGGCCGGCGCCCTGGACGGCTGGCGGGAGTGGCTGATCGCCCGCAGCGGCAAGCAGGATTCGCCCTCCATTTGGTGGGCCCTGGTGCTGGACATCGCCTTCCCCAATGGCTGGACCGATCCATCGGACCTCGGCCCGGCGGACGAAGCCCACGCCGTCGAAGCGTTGTTCGAACTGCTCGACGAGTTCCTGGCCCGCGTGAACACGGCCTGAGCCTGCCGAACGGACCGGGTCAATCGTCGGATGATCCTGCCGCACCTCTTTCGCTTGGCGACCCAGTGCGCAAGACTCGCGCAAACCTGCCGCCGAATCACGCGGCGAGATGACAAGAAGGAGATCAGGGCGTGCTCATCCGTAGAAGTCGGACGCTCGCGGCCACGTTGGTGGCGGCGGCGGCCATGGGTCTGATCGCGACCGGGGTCTCCCCCGTGACCGCGGCGCCCGTGGCGCAGAGCGCGGACATCGCCGATCAGCTTCGGGCGATCCCCGGGCTGACCGTGGTGTCCGAATCCGCTACCCCGCCCGCCGGGTACCGGTTCTTCATGCTCACCTACAACCAGCCGGTGGACCACCGCGACCCCTCGGGCCAGCGGTTCGAGCAGCGGTTCCAGCTGCTGCACAAGGCCACCGACCGGCCGATGATCCTGCACACCACCGGCTACAACATGCCGGCGAACGCGTTCCGCTCCGAGCCGACGCGGCTCGTCGACGGCAACCAGATCTCGGTGGAGCAGCGGTTCTTCAGCCCGAGCCGCCCGGACCCGGCCGACTGGGACGACCTGAACATCTGGCAGGCCGCCACGGATCACCACCGCCTCGTCGACGCGCTCGACGGCGTCTACGCGCAGAAGTGGATCTCCACCGGGGCCAGCAAGGGCGGCATGACCTCGGTCTACCACCGCCGCTTCTACCCCGGTGACGTCGACGGCGTCGTCGCCTACGTCGCACCGAACGACAAGATGAACCGGCTCGACGGCGCGTACGACAAATTCTTCGACACCGTCGGCTCCGACGCGGACTGCCGCGCCCGGCTCGACGGCGTGCAGCGGGAGGCGCTGACCAGGCGCCCCGAGATGCTGGAGAAGTACAAGGCGCACGCGGCGGCCGACGGGATGACCTTCAACCAGGTCTTCGGCGACATCGACAAGGCGTTCGAGATGGTCGTCCTCGACACCGCGTGGGCGTTCTGGCAGTACTCGAAGCAGGCGGACTGCGCGACGGTGCCCGCGGCGACGGCGACGACCGATGAACTCTACACCTTCATCGACAACGTCAGTGGCTTCTCGTTCTACTCCGACCAGGGGATCCTCCCCTACGCGCCGTATTTCCGGCAGGCCGCGACCCAGCTCGGCTGGCCGTCGCTGACCTTCGACCACCTCAAGGGCCTGACCAAGTACCCGGGGCTCTACCAGGCGAACTCGAGCCTGCCCGAGAACCTGCGGGCCCGGCATGACGCGTGGCCGATGCTCGACATCGATTCGTGGGTGCGGACCCGGTCGAGCGAGATGCTGTTCGTCTACGGCCAGAACGACCCGTGGGGTGCTGAGCCGTTCGTGCCCAGCGGCCGCGACTCGTTCACCTACACCGCGCCGGGCGCCAACCACGGGGCGAACATCGCCGCCCTGACCCCGACCGAGCGTGACGCCGCCACCGCGGCACTCCGTCGCTGGGCGGGCATCACGGTCCCGACCATGCAGTCCCCCCAGTCGGCCGACATCACCGTCCCCGAGGTCACCGACCTCGACCGCGCCGAACCCCGCAACATCCGCCGCCCCCTGTAACCCCAACACAAGAACGTGCCCCGGCAGGAACATGCCGGGGCTCGTTTTTTGCACCCTGACCAACCACGCTCGGTCGCGGTGACGTTTCGGGAGTCCCGCACGAACACGCCATCGAAGTTGGCAGTGTTCGTGCGGGACTCCCGAAACGTCACCATCAAAGCGACCGAGCCGCGCCGGCGGGCCGGCGCCATGCCACAGCGACCGAGCCGCGCCGCCGGAGGCGGCGCCATGTCACAGCGACCGAGCCGCGCCGCCGGAGGCGGTGCCAAAAATAGAGCCCACTAGGGTTCTGCGGCATGCGGTGGTTGTGGGTCGGCAGGGGCGGTGGGTCGGAGCCGAAGGTGGTTCGTGCCCCACGGTGGCCTGATGCGGCGCTCGCGGCCGCGGTCGCCGAGGCTGATGAGGGCAGGGTTCGGGCCGCTGGAACGGTTCTGGCCGAGTGCCGCACGGACGCCGAGTTGCGCGCTCACCGCGTCGACGTTCTCGCGGAGCGGCTCGTCGGGTTTGGTGAGCGGGTCCTCGACATCGGGGTGCAGGCGCGGGATTCGGACATGTTCTTGTTGGCGGGCGCGATCTTCACCAAGGAGGCGTGGGCGATCCGTGGCACCGGGTTGTCCGCCGCCGTGGGTGAGAAGCGGCTCCGGGTGTTCCACGCGCATCTGACGCAGGCGGTCGTGCCGCTGCGGCGCGCGGCTGATCTGCTCGCCGATGACCCGGTGCCGTGGTCGGAGATGTTCCCGGTGAGCCGCGGGCTGGAGTTCGACCGCGCCCACAAGGACCAGTTGTGGTCCGAAGTGGACAGACGGTCGCCGCTGCTGGTGTCGGCCAACGACAGCCGGGTGCAGACGCTGGCGCCGAAGTGGGGCAACGACGACGAGTCGGAGATGCTCACCTTCGCCCGTGAACGTGTGGCGATGGCCCCGAACGGCCACCCGGTGGTCGCGGTCCTGGTCTCGGCGGTGTTCGAGACGGCCGCGCACCACGACCGACGGGTCGGCAACGTCGGACGGTTCTGCCTCAAGTGGCGCGACGAGCTTGTCGAGGCGTCGGCCAAGCTGCTCGCGGGAACGCTGGCGCTGCCGCGCACCACGTGGGCGCACAACATGTTCGCGGCGATGTTCGTGGCGATGGGCGACTACGAGCACGCTGAGCCGCACCTGCGCGCGATGGACGGCCATGTGTCCCTCGCCGCCTGGGACTGGATCGGCGGCGAGCAGCGGTACCGCACGGCCGCGGCCCGCTTGAGCAACCCCTGACCGCTTGACGAAAGGACGCCCCACCCCCATGCCCTCAGCGCAGCCGCCCGTGACCTGGGATCGGGCGTGGCAGGACAGCGCGCTCTCGGCGGCGATCGCGGAGTTGGCCGAGTCGCGGCTGCGGCCGGTGGCCACCGTCCTCGCGGAGTGCCGTGACCGCCCCGAAGTCCGGTCGCTGCGGGTGGCGGTGCTGGCCGAGCGGCTCGTCGGGCGGGGCCGGGGCATCCTGGAACTGGCGGAGGACAACGACAATCCGGATCTGCTTGTCCTGGCGGGCACGATTTTCGTCCGCGAGGCACTGGTGATCGCGGGCGACGTGCCGATCACGGAGCTGCCCCGCGGGCGGGCGGCGGTGGCGCTGTCGTATCTGCGCAAGGCGGCGGACCCGCTCAACCGGGCGGCCGCGGCCCTGCCGAAGGACGCGGTCCCCGTGGACCACCTGCAGCTCGTCGGGTCGCTGCTGGAGGTCGACCGCGGCCGGGTCGACTCGGTGTGGGCGGAAGCCCAGCGGCGCTGCCCGACCCTGTTCTCCGCGCACCGCAACCGACTCGCGGTGCTGGCAGCGCGGGAGGACCAGTCGGAGATGCTCGCTTTCGCCCGCGGCTGCGTGGACCGGGCCCGCTCGGGTGACCCGCGGCTGTCGCTGATCGCGTCGGCCCACCTGGAGGTGGCGCGGCGGCTGGGGCGGGTGGCGAAGGACGCGGGCTGGAAGGAGCGGCAGGCCGCTTTCTCGGCGCGGTACGACCATCTCGCGCGCACCAGCCCGGCGGTCGCCGAGGTCGGCCGGGCCGCCGAGCGGTGGCTGCGCGGCCCGGTCGGACACCCGTTCGCCCTGGAGATCCACAACGTGTTCGCGGCGGTGTTCGCGCAGGCGGGGCAGACGGAGCTGGCCCGGCCGCACCTGCGGGCGATCGGCACCCGGTTGACGCCGGCGTGGACGATGGTGGACGGGGAAGCCGCCTACCGCAAGGCACTCAAGCGGCACCACCGGGCGGAGCGGTGACCGACAGCGTCAGTTCTGGCGGGCGTCGAAGTCGGAGCGGGCGCCGATGATCAGGTGGACGTGGGTGTCGGACCAGTCCTTGAGCTGTCGGACGATCTCCAGCAGCGAGCCGCCGAGGCCGGTCAGGGCGTAGTCGACGGTCACCGGCACGGTCGGGGTGACCGTGCGGGTGATCAGCCCGTCGCGTTCGAGGGTGCGCAGGGTCTGCGTGAGCATCTTCTGGCTGACCCCGGCGATCCGCCGGGCGATCTCGGAGTAGCGCATCGGCGAACCGTTGTCCCCCAAGGCACACAGCACCAGGGTGACCCACTTGTCGGCGAGCCGGTCGAGGACCTGCCTGCTCGCGCACGTGGCCAGGTAGGAGTCGAACTCGGCCTTGGCCAGGGCCCGGCGCTGCGCCGCGGTCATGGTCGGCATCGCACACCTCTTCGTGAGTTACGCACCTACAGGTGCCTACTTCCCAATGGAGAGCTACCTCCCGCAGGGTAGTCCCTGCACGGACACACCGACAGAGGGAGATTTCCATGCGAGCCGCCGTGATCACCGCGCCCGGGTCCCCGGACGCCATCGAGATCATCGACATCGCCACCCCCGAGCCCGGCGCGGGCGAGATCCGCGTCCGGGTCGCCGCCGCCGGGGTCAACCCCGTCGACCTGCAGACCCGGGCGGGCGCCTTCCACGACCTGGGCTGGATCACCCAGCCCGACCACGTCGGACTCGGCTGGGACGTCGCAGGCACCGTCACCGCGGTCGGCCCTGGTGCGGGCTTCGCCGTGGGCGACCGGGTCGCCGCGTTGTCCGAGGGCGTCGACCGAGCGTTGGGCACTTACGCGGAGGAGGTCGTCGTCCCCGCGGCCGCGGCGGCCGTGGTGCCCGACGGGCTGTCGCTGACCGACGCCGCCACGGTCCCGCTCAACGCGCTGACCGCCGCCCAGGCCCTGGACCTGCTTGGCGCGCCGGAAGGTCGGACACTGCTGGTCACGGGCGCGGCCGGAGGGGTCGGCGGCTACACGGTCGCGTTCGCCGCCGAGCGCGGGTGGCGGGTGACCGGCCTGGCCCGGTCGACCGACGCCGAGTTCGTCACCGCCGCGGGCGCGTCCGCGCTGATCACCGAACCGACCGGCGCCTACGACGCGGTTGTGGACGCGGCGGTCCTGGCCGACGCGGCGGTCGCCCTGACTCGCGACGGTGGCCACTACGTCGGCGTGATCCCGCCCGCGGTGCCCGATGGCGCGGGCCGGGTCCGGACGGAGGCAGTGATGGTCACCGCCGACAGCCCGACGCTGGCCAAGGCCCTCGCCGCGACCGCCGAGGGCACCCTGCCCGCCCGCGTCCACGCGGCGCTGCCCCTGGAGCAGGCCGCGCTCGCGCACAAGGCCGTGGCGGCAGGCGGCACCCGCGGCCGCCACCTGCTCATCCCGAACTGAGCCGACACCCGCGCGACCACACCCGAGTCCGTCGCGGGTGTGGTCGCGCCTTCAGACCTGGTTGGACTCGTCCTCCGCCAACGCCATTCCCAGTCGCCGCATCACTTCCGCTGTCGTTCGCAGTTCCGCGTCCGTGAACTGGGCGGCGACGCGGTTGGTGAAGGCGTGCTGGGCGGCGCCCATGCCGCGGATGGCCTTCCAGCCCGCCTCGCTGGGGCGGACCAGTTTCGCCCGGGCGTGGGCCGGGTTCGGCAGGTACTCGGCGAGTCCCTTGTCCACCAACAGATCCGCTGTTCGCTGGACGCTCTGTCTCGCCATGCCCATTTCGCGGGCGATGTCGGCGACCGAGCGCGGCTGGTCGAGGACGCCACCGAGCACCTGCCACCACGACGGGGTCAGGCCCTGCGGCCGGGAGATGTGTTCAGCCGCGCGAAGGAAGGCGCCGTTGAGGTGGAAGGTGCGCACGATGATGTCGGTCAGCGCGTCACCTCCCGGCGTGCGGGGTTCGGCGCTCACCCGACGGCCTCCATCAGCGCGAAGAACCACTTGGGGTCGCCGGTCGCGTTGAGCTGGTACCACGCCTCGAGCACGTCCGGCTCGTAGACGTCGAGCACCCGGAAGATCTCCCGGGCGAACTCCAGCGGGCTGGCCGCACCCGCGGTGATCAGCCCCTGGTCGACGACCGCGCGGTCGGGCAGGAACCGCGACTCCCCCTGGTACGCGTCCGCCATCGCCAGTTGCTGGGGCGCGTTTCCGGTGTGCGCGCGGGTGTCGAGCAGACCCGCCGCCGCGAGACCGACCGTGGCGCCGCAGATGGCGGCGACCGGGCTGCCCGCGTCGAGCCTGCGGGCCGCCGCCTCGGCGAACGCGGTGTGCTCGCCTTCGAGCCAGGAATCCGCGCCGGGCAACAACAGTAGGGCCGCGCCCTCGATGTCCGCGTCGGCGAGGGTGAGGTCGGGGGTCACGACGAGCCCGCCCATGGTGGTGATCGGCGCGGCCGTCTCCGCGACCGTGCACACCCGGAACTTCCCGGGCTCACGCTGGAACGCGGGGTTGTTGAGGCCCGCCGTGACGTAACCGATCTCCCAGTCCGCCAGGCCCGAATACACAGCTACAAGGATGTCCGAAGTCATGACAGTATCCTGTCATTTTGACAGTGTGCTGTCAAGGTTGATCGGCGGCTAGAATTGACGGTGATGCGACGGTTCCGATGGCCCGCGGCCGCCCTACTCCTGGTGGCGATCCTGATCGGCGGATTCGTCATGGTCGGCGGCGACCCGCCCCGCGCCCCGGCCCCGCCGACCGGTCCCCGGGTGCTCGTCGCCATGGGCGACTCCACGATCTCCGGGGAGTCCGCGGGCGACTACGAACCAGGCACCGACGGCGACGACGGCAACTGGTGCCACCGCTCCACCAAAGCCTCCATCCACCACACCGCCGTGCGCGCGGTCGCCGAGACGATCAACCTCGCCTGCTCCGGCGCCCCCTCGGCCCAGGTCGGCCTCGGCGAGACCCAGCAGTACACCGAGGGCTCCCAGGCCCGCAGGCTCGGCATCATCGCCCGGGGCAAGCGGGTGGTGGCGATCCTGCTTTCGGTCGGCGCCAACGACGATCCCGGCTTCGCCCGGGTGCTCGACGCGTGCGTCCAGGCCTGGTTCGACGAGGGCAAGCCGGGCTGCGCCGAGGCCAACCGCGACGAATGGCCGCGCCGGGTCGACGCGATGGTCCCCAAGGTCCTGGCCGCCATCGACGACATCCGCGAAGTCATGCACCAGGCCGGCTACCAGCCCACCGACTACCAGCTCGTCCTGCAGTCCTACGCCGCCCCGATCGGCCCCGACGCGCTCGCCTCGCTGCGCAACCTCAACGGCTGCCCGTTCCGCGAGGACGACCTGCGCTGGGTGCGCGAGACCGCGGTGCCGCTGATGACCGAGGGCGTGCGCCGCGTCGCCCGCGAGTCCGGGGTGCGCTTCCTCGACCTGTCGCGCGCCGCCGTCGGCCGCGAGGCGTGCTCCAGCGACGATCCCGCGCGGGAGTGGTTCAGCCGCCTCTCGGTCCGCTGGGCCGACCTGCGCGACGAGGCCCGCTCCACCCACGCGCTGCAGGAATCCTTCCACCCCAACGCGGCGGGCCATGCCGCGTTCGGCCGGTGCCTGGGCGAGTTCCTGGCCACCACCGACCGCGCCGCCGCCTGCCTGCCCGGCGCGACCGGTGACTTGCACGCAGCCACCAGCCTCGGCCCCTGACCGGAACCATCCACGGCCCGCCGCGTCCAACGGTCATGCGCGCGCTGCTGATCGCCCTGGTCCTCGTCCTGACGGCGGGTTGCTCAGGAGGACCACCGTCGGACCTGCCGGAGGACTTCGCGGGGACGTTCACCTACACAAAGGGCTCCGTGCCACCGAAGTACCACTACGAGTGGACGCTGACCTTCACCGCGACCGACGCCACCGTGGCCTGGCGGCCCGGCTATGACGAGGCGACACAGCCGTGGACCACCACGACCCCGATCACGGCTGAAGCCCGTGCCACGTTCTACCGGACCCTACGCGACGCGGGCGCCCTCCAAGCTACCTCGACGAACCGCGACGGCGGCGTCGGCGGCTCCACCGGGTCCCTCACCGTCACCGCCGACGGCGAGACCTACGGGTCCCCGCGCCTGGGCACCAACCGCGACAACCACGACCTCCTCGAAGCCATCCATGACGCCGCCGTGGACCTGCTGCCCGCCGCGGTGTGGGATGAGTTCGAACAGAGGCAGCAGGACTGGGGCGCAGGCTCCTGATCGAGCGCACCCTCGTGGTCGCCCTGATCCTTATGGTCGCCGGCTGCACCCCGGCAACGGCCGCGTCATTCCACCAGGGACTCAGACTGTCCCCTTGACCCACCGATGCCCGCGCCGGCATCGGCGGCCCTACCGGCCGGATCACCCTCACCGCCGACGGCGAAACATACGACACCGCCCACCTGGCGGGCGCCGGGCAGTCCTTGCTGCGCGCCGCACACGACGCCGCCGCGCGACTTCGCGGAAAGCGTTCGGCGGCTGACCGGCGGGCGCGGTACAACTCACCGGTGATCCCCGAAGAACTCGACCTCGCCGACGACGCCACCGCGACCGCCGTGCACACCGTCGGCCTGCGCTCCTACCGGGTGGAAGCCGACCTGATCGGGTTCGACGGCATCCCGCCGCTGCACGAGTCCCTTGAGGACATGCGAGCGCAACCCCTGCGCTGGCTGGGTTGCCGCGCCGACGGCGTGCCGGTCGCGTTCATCGCGTGGGCGCACACCGACGTCGTCGACATCGATCGGCTGTGCGTGGACCCGTCCTGGTTCCGCCGCGGCCTGGCGACGACCTTGTTGCGCGCGCTGCTCGACCGCACCGAAGGCGACGTCACCGTCTCCACCGGGGCCGACAACACGCCCGCGGTGTCGCTCTACCAGCGCGCCGGGTTCACCCGGACCGGCACCGTCGAACCCGTGCCGGGCCTCAGGATCGCCACTTTCCGGCTACAGCGCGGGTGAGCGGCCCTCGTACGGCGTGGACAGCACCACGGTCGTGCGAGTCGACACCTTCGCCGCCTCACGGATCTTGCGCAGCAGCTCCTCCAGCCCCGCGGGCGACGCGACCCGCACGAGGAGCACGTAGGAGTGGTCGCCCGCGACCGAGTAGCACGACTCGATCTCGCTGATGTGCACCAGCCGCTGCGGGTAGTCGTCGGGGGCGGCCGGGTCGATCGGCGTCAGCGAGATCAACGCGGTCAGCGGCAGCCCGATCGCCTCGGCGTCCAACCGCGCCGAGTAGCCGCGGATCACCGCGCGCTGCTCGAGCCTGCGCACCCGCTGGTGGACCGCGGACACGCTAAGCCCGACCCGCTCGGCGAGGTCGGTGAAGCTGCACCGCCCGTCGGCGGACAGCTCACGGACGATGGCCTTGTCGATCGGCTCCAACACATTCTCAGCGCTCATGCCGGAAACACCACCAAATCATGCGGCCTGGTGTTGACCGGCTCCACACCGTCGGCGGTGACGACCACGATGTCCTCGATCCGGGCGCCCCAGCGCCCCGGCTGGTAGATGCCCGGCTCGACGCTGAACGCCATGCCTTCCTCGAGCACCAACGGATTTCCGGCGACGATGTACGGGTGCTCGTGCACGTCGAGGCCGATGCCGTGGCCGGTGCGGTGGATGAAGAACTCCCCGAACCCGGCCTCGGCGATGATCTCGCGGCCCACGGCGTCGACCTGCTCCGCGGTCACCCCCGGCCGGATGAAGTCCACGGCGGCCCGCTGCGCCCGCTGCAGGACCGCGTACGTCTCGCGCACGTCGGCGTCGCGCGGCTCGCCGACGGCGTAGGTGCGGGTGCTGTCGGAGTTGTAGCCCTCGGCGATCGGGCCGCCGATGTCGACCACGACGACGTCCCCGGCCTCGATCACCCGGTCGGACAGGTCGTGGTGCGGGCTGGCGCCGTTGGGGCCGGAGCCGACGATCACGAACTCGGCCGCGACGTGTCCCTCTTCGACGATGGCGGCGGCGATGTCGGCGCCGACCTCCCGCTCGGTGCGGCCCGCGCGCAGCCACTCGCCCATCCGGGCGTGCACCCGGTCGATCGCCGCGCCCGCCTTGTGCAGCGCGTCGACCTCGGCGGCGTCCTTGCGCATGCGCAGCTCGCCGATCACCGGCCCGGCCAGCACCTGCCGCGCCGCCGGGAGGGCGTCGCGCAGCGCCAACACGTGCAGCGCGGGCAGCACGTCACCGACGGCGACCTGCCCGGCGTCGCCGAGGAGCCCGGCGACCAGCGCGTACGGGTCCTCCCCGTCGACCCAGGTCGCGACCCGCACGCCGAGGGCTTCGGTGGGCGCCGCGGCGTAGCCGGGCGCCTCCAGCTTCGGCACCACCAGCACGGCCTCGCCCGCGGTCACCACCAGGCAGCTCAGCCGCTCGAACGACTGCCCGGTCGCGCCGAGCAGGTAGGCCAGGTCCGTGCCGGGCGCGATCACCAGGGCGTCGACGCCCGCGGCGGCCGCGGCCGCGCGGGCCTTGTCGAGACGGGCCCGCAAGAGCGCCGGGTCAAGTGAGAGGGCGGTGGTGGACATGATCTGCAGCCTAGGCGCTGTCGGGTAAGTCCGGCGCGCGGGATCCGGGGACAGTGCCTGGTCCAGTGTGCCTACGGGGTCGGCGCGGCGGCAGGCACCGGGCCGGGCTCGGACTCGTGCGCGGACACCGGCGCCGCGTCCATCTCCCGCCATACCGGGAACACCGCCGGGCACACCGTCACCACCAGGTAGGTCACGCCCACCGCGACCAGAACCGGCCCCAGCCCGACCGCCTCGACCGCCACCCCCGCCAGGACCGCGCCCACCGGGCCCCCGACCAGCACGGCCGCGGTGGTCACGCCGATGACCATGGGCCGCACGTCGTCGGGCACACGGGCGAACTCGACCATGTTCAAGATGGGGTTGATCGCGCCGCACAGCACCCCGCCCACCCCCATCACGACCAGGATCGCCGTCAGCCCCGGCTCGGCCGCCATCACCAGGAACCGCGGGCCGCCCACGACAAGGAACGCCACCGTGTAGGTGATCCGCCGCGGCAGCCGCGCCCCGACCCACGCGTACAGCACGGTCCCCAGCATCGCTCCGCCGCCGAACACGCCGGAGATCAGTCCCAACGCGACACTGCTATGCAGCACATCGTTGGCGTAGACGGGAATCAGCACCGCAGCGGCGGCCATGTCCAGCAGGTTGGTGACCATGACCATCAGCAGGATCGCCACCATGAGCCGGTCCCCGCGCAGATACGCGAACCCGCGCCGCAGGCGCCCGAAGTAGCTGCCCTCGACCGCCTCCCCGGCGCCCACGTCGGGCACGGTGAGCCGGATCAGCAGCGCGGAGACGAGGAACGTGGCCGCGTCGACGTAGAGCACCCGCTGCGGCCCGAGGACGGCGATCAGCACGCCCGCCAGCGGCGCGCCGACCATCTTCGCGCCCCGGCTGACCCCGTCGTAGGCGCTGAGCACGCGCGTCGCGTTCGCCCCCGACAACGTGATCAGCGACGCCATCATCGACCAGCGGGCGGTCTCCCCCGGCGTCCTGGTGAGGCCGAGCAGACCCGCCAAGGCCAGCAGAAGCCCGAACGGCAGGCCCGCGGTGGCGAACAGCAGCGGAATCGAGGCCACAACGACCGCCGCGGCGAGGTCGGAGACGACGCTGCTGCGGCGCCTGCCGAGTCGGTCGATCACCGGCCCGCCCGCCAGCGCCGCGACGACCGCGCCCGCCACCTCGACACCGACGACCAGGCCGGTTCGGGCCGGGCTGCCGGTGGTCTGCAACACGAACCAGGGCACAGCCAGGAACGTCATCGTCGTGCCGCACACCGACAGCGCGTTCGCGACCAGCAGGGTGACCAGCGGGGACCGGCTCACTGGTCGGTCTCGATCGGGTAGGCCTGAAACTGCACCGCGAACGCCTGGTCGCCCTCGCCCGCGGGATGCCGGTAGCGCTCCACCACGGCCTCGATCTCGGCGAAGAACCGCCGCGCCTCGTCGGCGCCCATGGGCAGCAGCCAGTCCGACATCGACGACGTGTGCCGCCACGGCTCGTCCCAGGCGTGCCGGGACCGGACGAAGGCGATCGCGCGGTCGCGGTGGCCCTCGATGATGTGGCTCATGTAGGCCACGAGGGCGTCCTGCACCTCGGGGTCGTCCTCGGGCAGGGACCGCTCCCGCAACTCGGTGGAGTCCTGCGCGGCCCGCCACCACCGCTCACGCCGGTTCCCGCGCTCGGTGTCCTCCTCGATGAACCCGGCGTCGGCGAGTTGGCGCAGGTGCCAGCTGGTCGTCCCCGAGCTCTCGCCGAGGCGCTGCGCCAGCCCGGAGGCCGTCCCCGGGCCGTGGGTGCGCAGCAGCCCGAGCAGCCGGATGCGCATGGGGTGGGCGAGGACCTTCAGGCCCTCGACGTTGAGGTGGTGGAAAGTCGGCTGACCCATGACCCGAGCATAGATCGCAGAGACTTCTTTGCAAAGAAGTCTCTGCGATCGTTTTGTGGCAGGCTTGACCCTCGTGAGCGGACCCCTCGTGCTGTTGGACTCGGCAGGGCTGTACTTCCGGTCCTTCTACGCCCTCCCCGAGTCGATGACCTCCCCCGACGGCGTTCCCGTCAACGCGGTGCGCGGCTTCGCGGGGATGGTCGCCCAGATCATCACCGAACGCCGTCCCGCGCGGCTGGTGGCCTGCCTGGACGCCGATTGGCGGCCCGCGTTCCGCGTCGCCGCGATCCCCAGCTACAAGGCGCAGCGGGTGGCCGATCCGGCCAACAACATCGAGGAGGTCCCCGACACCCTCACCCCGCAGGTCCCGATCATCATCGAGCTGCTCGACGCGATGGGCCTGTGCATGGCCCAGGCCATCGGCTACGAGGCCGACGACGTCATCGGCACCCTCGCCGACCGCGAGACCGACGCGCCGGTCGAGATCATCACCGGCGACCGCGACCTGTTCCAGTGCGTCCGCGACGAGCCGACCCCCACCCGGGTGATCTACGTGGGCCGCGGCTGGTCGAAGGCCGAGGTCATCGGGCCGCTCGAACTCGCCCAGCGCTACGGACTGCCGCCCCGCGGCGACGCCTACGCCGACATGGCCGTCCTGCGCGGCGACCCGTCCGACGGCCTGCCCGGCATCGCGGGCATCGGCGAGAAGACGGCGGCGAAGCTGATCAGCAAGTTCGGCTCGCTCTCGGCCCTGGTGGCCGCCGCCGCCGACCCGTCCAGCGACGTCCCCCTGCGGGTCCGGACCGCGTTCGTCGCCGACGCCAAGTACCTTGCCGCCGCACCGAACGTCGTCGCCGTCGCCACCGACGCGCCGCTCGACATCCGGGGCGAGCAGAAGATGCCGACCGAGATCGCCGACCTGGAGCGGGTCCGCGAACTCCAGGAGCGCTGGGACCTCGGTGCCGCGGTCGACCGGCTGATCGCCGCGATCACCGGATCGCGGTGAACGCCACGATCGGCGGCCACGACGGCAGCCGGTCGGGCGTGCGCACCTGCTGGAACTCCCCGCGGGCCGTCTCCAGTACGTCGACGCCACTCCAGCCGGCGGCGCGTCGGTAGATCCAGCCCAGGACGCGGTTGAGACGGGTGTCGTCGGCCAGGCGCATGTCGATCACGAACAGCCTGCCGCCAGGCCGCAGGGCCGCCCGCGCGTTGGCGAGGGCGGCAGGCACGTCCGGGGTGGCGCTGACGGAGAACGCCGCCAGCACCGCGTCGAACCCCGACACGGCCAGCGTGGTGGCGTCGCCCTGACGGACCTCGACGTTGTCCCATCCGTGCTTGCGCACCATTTCGGCGGCGCGCGCGACCATCTCGGCGCTGTGATCGATCGCGAGCACGTACCCCCCAGGCCCGACGGCCTCGCGCAGAATCGGCAGATCGGGTCCGGCGCCGCAGCCGAGGTCGAGGACCCGATCGCCCTCGGACAGCTCCAGCGAGTCCCGCACCAAGCTGACGAACCGCGCGGATCGCGGCCAGCTCGTGCCGACCTTCGCGCGGCCCAACCAGTTCCACAACTTCGCCATGTCTTCCCCCAGTTCTCGTTCCAATGCAGTCGCATCGTATCACGATGCAATGCGACCGCATTGGAAACGGGGGGTGGAAACAGCTCGGGCGCGTGACCGGCTTGCGGTCACGCGCCCGAGAGCGAAAGTCAGGGACTACTTGTCGCTCGGCGGAGCGACCTCGTACTCGCCGTTCTCGTTGCGGACGGTGATGTTCACCGTGCGCTTCTCACCGGCGATGGTGGCCTCGCAGGTGAACTGGCTGTCCTTCTTGACCGCCTGGTCCGACGGGCAGGTGACCGACTCGACCTTCTCGATGTTGTACTTGTCGGTCAGGATCGACTTCACGCCCTCCTGCACGGCGGCCTGGTCGAAAACCTTGGTGACGAGGAAACCGGGCTTGAAGAAGCCCGTGACCGCGAACGCCCCCGCCAGAAGCACAAAAACGACGACGGCGATCCACAGACCGGTGCTGCTCTTCTTCTTCGCCGCGCCGGGGTATCCGCCGGGAGGCGGGTAGCCGCCCTGCTGGTGGGGCTGCTGCCCGTACGGCTGCTGCTGCTGGGGATAGCCACCCATGGGGTACTGCTGCGTGGGCTGCGGCTGCTGGCCGGGCTGGCCGTAGGGCTGCTGCTGCTCGCCACCGGGCGCGCCGTACGGCTGCTGTTCACCGCCGGGCTGGCCGTAGGGCTGCGGCTGCCCGTACGGCTGCTGCTGCGGGTACCCACCGCCCTGGGCGGGGAACCCGCCAGACGGAGTGCCGGGTGGTGTCGGACCGCCACTGTAGGGCGGCTGCGGCTGCCCCCACTGCTGCGGATCATTCCCACCGGACGGCCCGTAAGGGCTGCTCATGTCTCGCCTCCGCCTGAATCGAGGTCACGCGCCCAATGCCCGAACATCGAACACCTCTGGGCGCGATCCAACCACAGCCGGCCAGTCAACCCCAGCCTGGCCGGCGGCGTGTTCACCACACCGCAATGAGGTGGCAGCTGATCACACCAGTGCCTTGACCGCCACCTCACAGCCGATTCGCGCCGGCTCGTTCGCAGGCCGGTGGGCTTGGTGGCGGCTCGTTCGCGCACCGGTGGGCTTGGTCGCCAGGTCGTTCGTGCACCGGGCTTGGTCGCCAGGTCGTTCGTGCACCGGGCTTGGCCGCCGGGTCGTTCGCGCACCGGGCTCGGCCGCCAGGTCGTTCGCGCGCCGTTGGGCTTGGGCGTGGCCGCTTCGGGCTCGGGGGTGCGCTGACTGGGTTCTTGTGGGCGGGTGCCTGTTTGGGTGGTTCGCCTTGATTCGGGGACCCCTCGAAATGGGCCTGTGCGGGTTAAAAGGCGAGGTCAAAGGAACCTCACCCGCACCGCGAGTTTAGGCCCATTTCCCCCGAATCAAGGCGAACCACCCAAACAGGCCGTTGGGACCGGCCCGTCACCATCGCGGGGTGGTCCGGGCATGGTCGGCGCGTTGTTTCGACAGCACCCTGTCCGGCCGCGTTCGAAGTGATTCCGTTCGCTCTTCGACCTTTGGGGGACGTTCGTACGTTCGTCCGGCCCGTTCCACCGGCCTCGCTCCACCGGGACCCCGTCCACCGGCCCGTTCCCCCGGCCCCGTTCCACCGGCCTCGTTCCACCGGCCCCGTTCCACCGGCCACGTTCCACCGACCTCGCTCCACCGGGATCCGCCTCTGGCGAGGCCTCGTCGGGACTCCCCCTAGGCTCCCTAGGCGGCCGCCAATGCGACCACGCCTCGGCGGATTGCCTTCACCGCTTCACGGGCCGTGGCACCCACCGCGGAGCCTTCGCCCATGACGTCCCGGATTTGGTCCAGCAGGTCGATCACCTGACGGCACCACCGTACGAAGTCGCCCGCCGAGAGTTCCTGGCCGGCCGAGTCCGCGGCCGTGATCACCTTTTCCAGGGATTCGCCTCGGACCCACCGGTACACCGTCCAGGCGAAGCCAGGGTCGGGTTGGCGGGTCTTCTCCAGCCGGTGGTGGCGTTCGTCGCCCTCGAGCTCCGCCCACAGCTGGGCCGTCGCCTTGAGTGCGTCCTCGACGGCGCCTCCCGGGACCCGGGCCTCGATCGGGCCGTCGCGGCGGGCCTCGAAGACCAGGGACGACACCACCGCCGCCAACTCGGCCGGGTTCAGGCGGTCCCACACGCCGTTGCGGAGGCACTCCGCGGCCAGCAGGTCCGACTCGCTGTAGAGGCGGGCGAGGCGCTTGCCGTGTTCGGTGACCACCTGCTCGCCCTGCTTCTCCCCCGTACCGGGCGCCAGGTAGCCGCGTTCCACGAGCAGGCCGCGGATCCGGTCGAACGCGCGGGCCAGCGAGTGGGTTGTCGCCGCGACCTTGCGTTCCACCTGTTCGGTCTCGGAAAGCAACCGCTGATAGCGCTCCGCCCACCGGGCGTGGTTCTCCCGGTCGTCGCAGCCGTGGCATGGGTGTGCGCGCAGCGCGCGGCGGGCGGCCGCCAGGTCGGCGTCGTCGTCGACGCCGGTGCGGCGGCGGACCCGTGGGGGTAGCTCGATCCCGGCCGCGCGCAGGGTGGAGGCCAGGTCTCTGCGGGACCGCGGCGAGCGCACGTCCACCTGCTTGGGCAACCGGACCCGGCCGAGCACCGTCACCGGGTTCGGGAAGTCCGACACGGACAGCCTGCCCGCCCACCGGT
Source organism: Actinokineospora alba (assembly GCF_004362515.1). NCBI lineage: Bacteria > Bacillati > Actinomycetota > Actinomycetes > Pseudonocardiales > Pseudonocardiaceae > Actinokineospora > Actinokineospora alba. Next base: position 5,963,976 of record NZ_SNXU01000001.1, read on the forward strand.
CCTCGGTCACGACCAGCGGCCGCGGCTCGCCCATCGCGTCGAGACCCGGGTCGATCACGATCGCCAACCCGGACCGGCGGCCCGCGGGCACCGCGATCACATCGCCCTTGCGCAGTTGCTCCAGGGAGTGTGCCGCCTCGTTGCGCCGGGCCGCGCTGTTCTGCCGCGACAGCGCCTTCTCCCGGTCGGAGATCTGCTTGCGCAGCGCCGCGTACTGCGTGAAATCGCCCAAGTGGCAGGTCATCGACTCCGCGTACCCGGCCAGCGCCTCGCGATTGCGCTCGACCCGCCGCGACAGCCCGACCACCGAGCGGTCGGCCTGGAACTGCGCGAACGACTGCTCCAGGATCTCCCGGGCCTGCACCGCGCCCATCCGGTCGACCAGGTTGACCGCCATGTTGTAGCCCGGGCGGAACGACGACTTCAACGGATACGTCCGGGTCGAGGCCAGCCCGGCCACCTGCTTCGGGTCGAGCCCCGGCTGCCACACCACGACTGCGTGGCCCTCGACGTCGATCCCCCGGCGGCCAGCGCGGCCGGTGAGCTGGGTGTACTCGCCCGGGGTCAGCTCGACATGCGCCTCGCCGTTGTACTTGACCAGCTTCTCCAGCACGACCGTGCGCGCGGGCATGTTGATGCCCAGCGCCAGCGTCTCGGTCGCGAACACCGCCTTCACCAGGCCGCGCAGGAACAGCTCCTCCACGGTCTCCTTGAACGCGGGCAGCAGCCCGGCGTGGTGCCCGGCGAACCCGCGCTCCAACGCCTCTTTCCACTCCCAGAACCCGAGCACCGTCAGATCGGCGTCGGGCAGGTCGCGCGTCTTCGAGTCGACGATCCGGCGCACCTCGGCGATCTCGTCCTCGGAGTTGAGCCGCAGGCCCGACCGCACGCACTGCGACACGGCCGCCTCGCAGCCCGCGCGACTGAACACGAACACGATCGCGGGCAACAGACCTTGCGAGTCCAGCCGCTCGACGACCTCGACCCGGGACGGCGGCTTGAACCGCGGGCCACCGTTGCCGGAGCCCCGGCCGCCGCGGGAGCGCGGACCGTGCCACGGTGTGTGGTGACGGCCGATCTCGTCGGCGCGGCGCACCAGTTCCGGGTTGATCCGCAGCTCGATACCGCTGGGCTCGGACCCGGCGAACAGGTCGAGCATCCGGTTGCCGACCAGCATGTGCTGCCACAGCGGCACCGGCCGGTGCTCATCGACCACGACAGCCGTGTCGCCACGCACCGCCACGAGCCACTCGCCGAACTCCTCGGCGTTGGACACGGTGGCCGACAGCGACACCAAGTTCACCCATTCGGGCAGGTGCAGGATCACTTCCTCCCACACCGCCCCGCGGAACCGGTCGGCGAGGTAGTGGACTTCGTCCATCACCACGTAGCCGAGCCCCTCCAACGCCCCGGAGCGCGCGTAGAGCATGTTGCGCAGCACTTCGGTGGTCATCACGACCACGGGGGCGTTGCCGTTCACCGACGTGTCCCCGGTCAGCAGGCCGACCGACTTCGCGCCGTAGCGGGCCGTCAGGTCGGCGAACTTCTGGTTCGACAACGCCTTGATCGGCGTGGTGTAGAAGCATTTGCGGCCCTCGGACAGGGCCAGATGGACCGCGAACTCGCCGACCACCGTCTTGCCCGCGCCCGTGGGGGCGCACAGCAGGACACCGTGGCCCTCCTCCAACGCGGCACACGCGTCGGTCTGGAACGGGTCGAGTTCGAAGGACAGCTCGGCGGCGAACTCAGCCAGTTTCGGGCTGCGCGCGCGACGCCGGGAGGCGGCATACGCCTCAGCGGGGGTGCGGGATGAGCTTGCGGACACAACGCAAGGCTTTCACATCCGACCGACAGGCGTCGCCCGTTATCCACAGGGCACGCCGCGTGCCCTCAGCCGACGATCTCCAGAGCCCCCGGCACGCACTCGACGGCCTGGGGCAGCGGGCCGATGCGTTCACCGTCGGCATACGCGACCCAGCCGTTGTCCCCACCGACCGAAACCCGGCGCGCGCGCATCGTGCGCACCGCCGGGTGCTCCACGTGCTTTCCGGTGCGCAGGCTCGGCAGGATTCGGACGAGGTCGAGACGCGAGGCCTTGCCGACGATCGTCACGTCCAGCAGTCCGTCCGCCGGATCGGCGTCCGGGCACACCGGGATCCCCCCGCCGTAGTACGCCGTGTTGCCCACCGCCACCAGCGTCGCGTCCAGCTCGACGCGGCCGTCCTCGGTGTCGAGGACCAGCGGCTTGGGCCGCAGCGCCGCCAGCTCGGCCAGGATCGCCAGGTCGTAGCGGCGCGGCCCGTGCGGCCACCGCATCCGGTTGACCCGCTCGTTGACCGCCGAGTCGAACCCGGCGCACAGCACGCTGGCGAACCACTCGTCGCCGACGCGCCCCAGATCGATGCGCCTGCGCCGCCCCGCACCGATGGCCTCGACCAGTGAGTCCGCCGCGGCGAGCGACTCCATCGGGAACCCAAGAGCGCGCACGAGGTCGTTGCCGGTGCCCGCGGGCACCACGGCGAGCGGCACGTCGTGCTCGGCGCAGAACTGGACACCCTGGTGGGCCGACCCATCGCCGCCCAGGACGACCAGCAGGTCCAGGCCCGCGTCCCGGGCCCGGACCATCAGCGCCCGTGACTCCTCGATCGAGTTCGCCTCGACCATCGTCAGGTGGTCGACCGCCGTGCGGAGCTTCTCCGCGACGACGCCTGAGGCCCGACCCGCCGCACCATGACCGGATGCGGGATGAACCGCCAGCGCCGCCCGAATGCCCACGTACTCTCCCGTGCCCAAGGACCTGGCCCGGGTGGTCAGGTCACGTCGTCGAAGTCCTTGCCCAGATTCGCCACCGGCTTGCTGGGCTCGACCGGCTCGGGAGCGTAGTTCATCGGCGTGGCCTCGTCGTCGCTCAGCCCCGGGTCTTCGGCCGCTTCCCGCTTCGCCTTGCGCCGGTCGTGGATGCGGGTGATCTGCACGGCGAGTTCGAACAGCAGCCACATCGCCGCGGCCAGCACGACCATGGAGATTGGGTCGGTGCCCGGTGTCGCGAACGCGGCGAAGACGAAGAGCCCGAACACGATGCCGCGCCGCCACCGCTTCAGGTTCGCGTACGGGAGCATGCCGACCTGGTTGAGCATCACGATCAGCAGCGGCAGCTCGAAGCTCACGCCGAAGATCAGCAGCATCACCAGGACGAACGAGATGTACGACCCGGCGTCCAGCGCGGTGATGAACGCGGTTCCGCCGAACCCGACGAGCACGTCCAAGCCCTGCGGGATGACGACGAACGCGAGGACCGCACCGGCCGCGAAGAGGATCGACGCGAAGATCACGAAGGTGAACGCGAAACGGCGTTCCTTCGCGTAGAGGCCCGGGGTGATGAACGCCCACAGCTGGTAGAGCCACAGCGGCGCCGAGACGACCATGCCCGCGGCGATACCGACCTTGAACCGCACCATGAAGCCCTCGAAGGGCTGGCGCTGGAACAGCTGGCACTTGTCGTTGGGCGAGAACCGGGCGTCCGCGGGCAGCGCGCAGTACGGCTGCAGCAGGATCTGGCTCAGCGATGGGATGGGACCGAGCTGGACGTCCCACCAGATGAAGCCGAACACGCCCCCGAGCACGATGAAGAGAAGACCGAGACCGAGCCTGTTACGAAGGTCGTAAAGGTGGTCCTTCAGGGACATGGTGCCGTCGGGGTTGTGTCGGCGATTGCGGATCTTCCGCTTCTCGCGACGGCTTCCCTCCCGGCGGGGCGTATCACGCACCACCGTGCGAACCGATCCTCTCAGCTCGCGTTCTTGTGCGGCTGGCTCTTGTCGAGCTTGCTCTGCAGTTCATCGATCTGCTTCTGCAGCTGCTCGGGAGTCTGCTGAGGCGTGGCGGCGGGCAGCTGCTGCGGCTCCGGCTTCACGTCCGCGGTCGCCGTCGGCTCGGCTTCCTTGTCGTCAGCGCGCATGCCCTTGGTCTCCGCCTTGATGATGCGCATCGACTGTCCGAGCGAACGCGCCATCGCTGGCATCTTCTTCGCACCGAACAGAAGAATGATCACCACAGCGATGATGAGGATTTCCCACGGTCCTAGCGGCACGGCCGGCCTCCTGTCTCAACTTCGCCCTGTAGATGCTACGCGCCCGGCGGACCGCTTCCGATCGGCCAAAGCGACGCGCAACGCGGCCGAACGGGCCCTAAGCAGGCCCGATCCGTCGTCGAACGTCCCCTTGGCGGTTCCGATCGCGGTCCGCACCCGACCCAGCCCACGGACAACGCGGACCAGAAGGAACCCCAACAGCGCCAGCCCGAGCAGGACCAACGCCGCACTAGGCAAGTACGGCACGGGGCAACTCTACCGGGTCGCCGGTTGGCGACAGCGCACAATAGCCGACCATCAGGTTTCCGCCAGGTGATGATCCATCAGCCGCAAGGCCGCCACGGCCTGCGCGCGCAGTTCCCGGGCGAGCTCAGCCGGGCGCTCCACCGTGACCTCGCCGCCCAGGCCCAACAGCAGCCGCACCATCCACGAGGTGTCGGCGTAGCGCATCGTGACCCGCAGCCTGCCGCCGTCGAGTTCCTCGACGTCCTCCACCGGGTAATACTCCGACACCCAGCGCGCGTCCGGTTCCAGCACCAGACGGGCGACCGACTGGTCGGGGGCCGGGCGGAACAGGCCGGTGGAGACGTCGGTCGGCCGCGCGTACGGCGGCGGAGCGGCGGGCTCGTCCAGGACCTCGACCTCGTCGATGCGGTCGAGCCGGAACAGCCGGACCGCCTCGGCCCGCCTGCACCAGGCCTCCAGGTAGCCGCGACCCTCGACGATCAGCACCCGCATCGGGTCGACCGTCCGCTCGGAGATCTCGTCCTTGGAGGCGGTGTAGTAGGTCATCCGCAGGGCCCGACCCGCCTTGAGGGCGGACTGGACCGTCTCGCGGACCTTGACCGTCTCGGCGGCCTCCCGCACGCCGAGTCCGACCGCCACACCGGCGGGCTGTGCCTGGCCCGCGGCCATCTCGATCTTGGCGACGGTCCGCCGGATCGCGTCCGCGTCGGCCACACCGGGGGTGTCGGCCAGCGCGCGCAGGGCGACCAGCAGGGCGGTCGCTTCGGCGCCGGTGAGCCGCAGCGGCCTGCTCATGCCCGCGTCGAAGGTGACGGTGACGGTGTCCTCGTCGAACGAGATGTCGATCAGGTCGCCGGGGCCGTAGCCGGGCAGCCCGCACATCCAGAGCAGCTCCAAGTCCTTGCGCAGCTGCTTCGGCGTCACGTCGAAGTCGGCGGCGGCCTCGTCGATCGGGATGCCAGGCCGCGCGATCAGATACGGAACCAGCGCCAGCAGCCGCGGCAGCCGGTCTTGCGAAGCCGTCACAGCACGTCCCCCTCGGCGACAGCGACCAGGCGCTCCCGCACCGACTTGGCCAGCACCTCGGGCTCGAGCACGAGGACGTCGGCGCCGTATCCGGCGAGCCAGCCCGCGGCCGTGTCGGGCCAGCGCAGTTCGAGTTCCAGGACGTCTCCGGCGGTCCCGCGGATGTCGCGCTCGCCCACGACCTTCGCCCGGCGGCGCACCCCGGCGGCGCGACCGGAGGCCGCCCAGACCCGCACGGTGGACACCGAGGAGACCTCGCCGCCGGTGGTGGCGACGAACTGCATCAGGTCGACGTTCTCGGGCCTGCGCACCTGCCCGGGCTTGCCGATCTTGCGCACCTCGCCGACGATCCGGGAGAGCCGGAAGCAGCGGGGCGCGTTCCGGTCGCGGTCATGACCGACGACGTACCAGCGTCCACGCCACGAGACCACGCCCCAGGGTTCCAGGGTCCGCTCGCGCAGTTCGGCGGGCGAGGGCCTGCGGTAGTCGAAGGACACGACCTGCCCGGCCTGCACCGCCGCGAGCAGCGGGGTGAACGCGGGCTCGGAGGTGCGGACCTTCGACTCGACGATCGCGGGCGCGGCCTGGTCGACGTCGACCCCGGCGGCGCGCAGCTTGAGGAGGGCGCCGTGGGCGGCGCCGGTCAGTTCGGGGGAATCCCAGAGCCGCACGGCGAGCGCCACCGCGGCGGCCTCGTCGGGCTCGAGGTCGATCTCGCCCAGCTCGTAGTCCCGCCGCGCGATCCGGTAGCCGTCCACGGTGTCGAACACCGAGTTCCGGCCCACCTCCAGCGGGATCCCCAGGTCTCGCAACTCCGTCTTGTCCCGCTCGAAAGTGCGGAAGAACGCGTCGTCGGAAGGTGCGTCGGCGTAGCCGGGGACGATCCCCCGGATCCGCTCGGCGCTGAGGTACTGGCGGGTCGAGAGCAGGCACAGCACCAGGTTGACCAGTCGTTCGGCGCGTGCAACAGACACCCGCGCACCATAACGCGCCCACGGCCAGCGGGTTCACCCAACACACCGAACAGACGTGCGATCGGCTCTGCTACCACTCCCCCGAACGCCACACGGTCCTCTGCTCCCCCAGCAGCCCCAGTGAACTGGATCACAAGAGGGCTCGGATCGTCACGCCGCGCCAGGGCTGTGCCGTCTTTGCGGCGAGACCTCGAGAAAGGACTGCCCATGCAGCGCATCCAGTTGGACAAGCTCGCCCCCGAAGCTCACCGCAAGGTCGTGGACCTGTTCCTCTACAGCCAGGCGAACATCGAGACCCCACTGCTCAACCTGATCATGCTGCGGGCCTCGGTCGTCAACGGCTGCGCCTACTGCGTCGACATGCACACCCGGGACGCGCTCAAGGCCGGTGAGTCGGCGCAGCGGTTGTTCGCGGTGTCGGTGTGGAGTGAGTCGCCGTTCTTCAGCATGCAGGAGCGGGCCGCGCTCGCCCTGACCGACGCGGTGACGCTCATCGGGCAGGATGGCGTGCCGGATGACGTGTGGGACGGCGCGCGGGCGATCTGGTCGGAGAAGGAGGTGGCGGATCTCGTGATGGCGATCATCATGATCAACGCCTTCAACCGGATCGCGGCGAGCACCCGCAAGACGCCGGTCCTCGCCGACTGACAGGACACGTGTGACCACTTCGCTCGACACCGAGTTCGAGCGGCACCGGTCGGTGCTGCTCGGCATCTCCTACCGCATGCTCGGCTCGTTCGCCGACGCCGAGGATGTCGTTCAGGACGCGTGGATCCGCTGGGCGGGAGTGGACCACGACACGGTCTCCGACCCCCGGCGGTTCCTGATCACCATCGTGTCCCGGCTCGCGATCGACCGGATGCGCCTGGCACACCGCAAGCGGGAGACCTACGTCGGCCCCTGGCTGCCCGAGCCGGTCCGCACCGACCGCGAGGAACTCGGTCCGGCGGACACCGCCCAGCAGCGCGACACCCTGTCGGTCGCGACGCTGCGGCTGATGGAGCGGCTCTCGGCGCCGGAACGCGCGGTGTTCGTGCTGCGCGAGGCTTTCGAGCTGCCGTACGACGAGATCGGCGAAGTCCTGAGCCTGACCGCCGCCAACGCGCGCCAGCTGCACCGGCGCGCGGGCGCGCGGCTCACCGCCGACCGCGAGCGGTTCGCCACCGATCCGGGCGACCACCGCGACCTGGTCGACCGGTTCATCGAGGCCGCCCGCACGGGCGACCGGAACGCCCTGCAGGCGCTCTTCGCCCAGGACGTGACGATGTGGACCGACGGTGGCGGCAAGTCCCGCGCCGCGCTGCGCCCGGTGCGCGACGCCGACCGGGTCGCGCGCTTCCTCATGGGAGTGCTGGGCAAGTACGACGAGATCGACCTGACGGTCATCGAGGTCAACGGTCTGGCGGCGATGGTGCTGGTCCTCGGCGAGTACCGCCAGATCATCTCCCTGGAGATCTCCGACGGCCTGGTCACCGGCGTGCAGATGGTGAGCAACCCGGACAAGCTCACCCGCGCGCTCAGCTGATGACGCGCCCGTTGTTGCGGAACAGCGGGTTGCGCCGGAACGAGAGCAGCGCGTAGCCGCACAGCACGAAGAACCCCGCCGCGCCGCCGTACGCGAGCAGGCGCAGCCCGCCGGACATCGGCGACGTGGTCGCGGTGAGCACGACCGACAGCACCGTGGTGCCCAGACCCGTGCCGCACAGCAGTCCGGTGGCCAGGTGGTAGGCGGGCCGGGAGTGCAGGTTCATCTTCCAGCGGTTGCGGCCGCGGACCCAGCTCTCCCAGTGCAGCACGTCGGCCGGTGGCAGGTCCGACTCGCCCGCCACGGCGTCCGGCGCGCGCAGCTGGGCGTTGATCTTCTTCTCCAGGTCCCACAGGAACCACCTGGCCCGGCCCAGGCGCTGCACCTCGCCCCACCAGACGAACCAGACGAAGACCAGGAGCAGCGGAGCGAGGCTGAGGATTCCGGTGCGCAGCGCGAGGTTCTGCCAGCTGGCCAGCAGCCCGGTGTAGATCACCGCGATCGCGGCCAGCCCGTAGCTCATGACCGTCTGCTGGGTGGTCACGGCGGCGACCAGCTCGGCGCGGATCGAGTTGTACTCGTGCTGCATGAAGACCAGCCGTGCCTGGTCCCGCTGCGCGGCCAGGTCGGGCGCGGGCGGCGGCAGCGATGGCATGGCGGGTCTGCGTGGTCGCCAGAACGTCATGTGGGCTCACCGGCTGTCCCCATGCGATCAACGCTACGGATTCAGCGGCTGGTCATGGCCCGTTTTGGTGAAATTCGTCCCGGGTGATCCGCCACCGGACGTCCACCCCGTCCTCCCCCGACGTGATCGGCTCCTGGGGCGGCGAGGTGCGGGCGATCTCGGTGAACCCCAGCTTGCGCGGGATGGCTCCGCTGAGGGTGTTGGCCGTGTCGTGGACGATGTCGACGAACTCGATCCCGGGCAGCTCGAACGCGGCCTTGACCAGCAGGGACGTCGACTCGGTCGCGGCGCCGAGGCCGACGTAGGCCGGGTGCAGCCAGTAGCCGATCTCCAGGCCGCCCTCGCCGACCCGCGGCATCAGGCTGACCCGACCGGCGATCTCGCCGCCCACGGTGATGGCGTAGGTGAAGTCGGTGCCCGCCTCCCACTTCGCGTCCGTCTCGGCGATGTGCGCGCGCACGTCGTCGGGGTCGAACTCGCCCGCCGCCCAGGCCATCCACGGCCGCAGGTGGGGTATCGCCTCCTCCACGACGCGCACCATGTCCTCGACCTCGTCGGGTCGCAGGCGGCGCAGGACGACGATGTCACCGGTGAGCGTGGGCGAAGGGCGGATCATGCCGGAATCGTCCGACACGACCCGCCCTCCGGCCAACCGACTTACAGCGAGGCGATCAGCCGTTCCACGCGCTCGTCGACCGCGCGGAACGGGTCTTTGCACAGCACGGTGCGCTGCGCCTGGTCGTTGAGCTTGAGGTGCACCCAGTCGACGGTGAAGTCGCGTCCGGCCTGCTGGGCGGCGGCGATGAAGTCGCCGCGCAGCTTGGCGCGCGTGGTCTGCGGCGGGGTGTCCTTGGCGGCCTCGATCTCGCCGTCGTCGGTCACCCTGGCCACCAGGTCCTTGCGCTGCAGCAGGTCGAAGATGCCCCGGCCGCGGCGGATGTCGTGGTAGGCCAGGTCGAGCTGGGCGATGCGGGCGCTGGACAGGTCGAGGTTGTGCTTGGCCTGGTAGCGCTCGATGAGCCGGTGCTTGATCGCCCAGTCGATCTCGCGGTCGATCCGGCTGAGGTCCTGGGCCTCGACGGCGTCGAGCACCTTGCCCCACATGTCGACCACGCGCTGCGCCAGCGGGTCCGGCGAGCGGCGGGCGACGTGCTCGACCGCCTTGGAGTAGTACTCGCGCTGGATGTCGAGCGCGGAGGCCTCCCGGCCGCCCGCGAGCCGGACCAGCCTGGTGCCGGTGAGGTCGTGGCTGATCTCGCGGATGGCGCGGATCGGGTTGTCGAGGCTGAAGTCCCGGAACTGGACGCCGTCCTCGATCATCTCCAGCACCAGGTTGGCGGTGCCGACCTTGAGCAGCGTGGTGGACTCGGACATGTTCGAGTCGCCGACGATGACGTGCAGGCGCCGGTAGCGCTCGGCGTCGGCGTGCGGCTCGTCGCGGGTGTTGATGATCGGGCGGGACCTGGTCGTGGCGCTGGAGACGCCCTCCCAGATGTGCTCGGCGCGCTGCGAGAGGCAGTACACCGCGCCGCGCGGGGTCTGCAGGACCTTGCCCGCGCCGCAGATCAGCTGGCGGGTGACGAGGAACGGCAGCAGCACGTCGGCGATCCGGGAGAACTCGCCCGCCCTGGTGACCAGGAAGTTCTCGTGGCAGCCGTAGGAGTTGCCCGCGGAGTCGGTGTTGTTCTTGAACAGGAAGATGTCGCCGCCGATGCCCTCATCGGCGAGGCGGCGTTCGGCGTCGACGAGCAGGTCCTCCAGGATCCGCTCGCCTGCCTTGTCGTGGGTGACCAGTTGGACCAGGTCGTCGCACTCCGCCGTGGCGTACTCGGGGTGCGATCCGACATCCAGGTAGAGGCGTGACCCATTGCGCAGGAAGACGTTCGAGGAACGGCCCCACGACACCACGCGCCGAAACAAGTACCGCGCGACCTCGTCCGGCGACAGCCTGCGCTGTCCGTGGAACGTACAGGTCACGCCGAATTCGGTCTCGATTCCGAAGATCCGCCGCTGCATCCCCTAAGCCTAGGCGCAAAGACCGACAAGGACCGAGCGCCGTTCGGGGAAGGTCCACAAATTGTGTCGTCCGACTTCGGTCACCGAGTGTTCACCTGAGACGGACTGTCAAGCGGAGCACTGCGCCGTCCTGTTGAATCATCGATCATGTTGGGACGAATCCGCCGCCACTCGCTTCGCCAGGTCAACGAGGGCGACCAGGCGCTGGTCAGGCAGGTCGCGGCGCTGCCGCACACGCGGGCGGACCTTGGTCTCAAGCGGCTGTCCACCGCGGCCGACCACGGCAAGCTCTGGTTCTTGATCGCGGCGATCCTGGCCTCGGGCAAGGGCCAGACGCGGCGGGCGGCGGTGCGCGGGGTCGGGTCCATCGCGGTCGCCAGCCTGTCGGCGAACCTGGTCGCCAAGAACCTCTTCCCGCGCAGGCGGCCCGCCGCGGAGCTGCTGCCGCTGTACCGGCGGTTCGAGAAGCGGCCGACCAGCTCGTCGTTCCCGTCCGGGCACGCGGCCTCAGCGGTCGCGTTCACCACGGCGGTCGCGATGGAGAGCCCGCGCACGGCCATGGCGCTGGCGCCGCTGGCGGGCGCGGTGGCGTACTCGCGGGTGCACACCGGGGTGCACTGGCCCAGCGACATCGCCGCGGGCGCGGCGATCGGCGTCGGCGCGGCCTACGCGGTGCGGCACTGGTGGCCGGTGTCGGTGCAGGGGCCCGCGCACACCGCCCACGAGGCCAAGGTGGAGCCGCTGGTGGACGGCGAAGGGCTGCTGGTGCTGGTCAACCCGCACTCGGGGCTCGGCGAGGACCCGACCGAAGAGCTGCGCCTGCGTTGGCCGAAGGCGACGGTGGTCAACCCGGTCGCGGGCACCGATCTCATCGAGGACCTCTCCGACCAGGTCAAGAAGTCCACCGAGGAGATCCACGCGCTGGGCGTGGCGGGCGGTGACGGCACGGTCGCTGCGGTCGCCGCGGTCGCCGCCGAGTTCGGCCTGCCGCTGGTGCTGATCCCCTCGGGCACGCTGAACCACTTCGCCCGCGACATCGGCGTGGAGACCGCGGACGACGCCGGGGAGGCGGTCCGCGAGGGTCGCGGCGTCGAGATCGACCTCGCCGGTGTCAAGATCATCGAACGCGGCGGCGGCGAGCGGCACCGGTGGTTCGTCAACACCGCGAGTGTCGGCGGCTACCCGGAGATGGTGCGGGCCCGGGAGCAGCTCGAAGCCAAGGGCTGGCCGAAGTGGCCCGCGGGCGCGGTGGCGATGGTCCGCACGCTGCGGCACGCGCAGCCGATCCGGATGGCGCTCGACGGACGGCCGCACCTGGTGTGGTGGCTGTTCGTGGGCAACGGGACGTACGACCCGAAGGGCTTCGCGCCGACCCGGCGGCCCGCGCTGGACACCGGCCTGCTCGACGTCCGGTACCTGCGGGCCGACGTGCCGTTCTCCCGCGCGCGGTTCGTGCTCGCGATGCTGACCCGGACCCTGCACGCCAGCCACGTCTACCGCGAGCGCGACGTGCCGCAGCTGCGCGTCGACCTGCTCGACGGGCACCGCCGGGTCGCCACCGACGGCGAGGTCGGCCCGCTGGCGAACCGGTTCGAATTCGAATCACGCCCCCGGGCGCTGTGCGTCTACCGGTAGCGTCGCCCCCGTGGCGATCGTGACCGAGCTGAAGTGCTTCCCGATCAAGGGGTGCGCGGGCGTCGCACTCGCGGACGCGCTGATGACGCCCGCGGGCCTGGCGCATGACCGGACGTTCATGGTCATCGGCAAGGACGGCGTCTTCCGCAGCCAGCGCCGCTCCCCCAGGCTGGCGGTGGTCCAGCCGTCGGTGACCGCGGCGGGCGACCGGATCACGCTCCGGGCCACCGGCTTCACCGCGCTCGACGTCGAGGTCGACCTGACCCGCGCGCGGCGCGACGTGACCATGTTCGGCGACCCGTACCGGGGGATCGATCTCGGCGGCGAGGCCGCGGGCTGGCTCAGCGAGGTCCTGGGTGAGCCGGCGCGCCTGGTGCGGGTGCCGCCGGAGCACGACCGGGTGACCGACGGGCAGGTCCCGGGCACCTCGGGCTACGCCGACAGCTCCGCCGTGCACGTGCTCAGCCGCTCCACGCTGGCCGAGCTGAACACCCGGTTGGTGGTGGCGGGCGCCGACCCGGTGCCGCCCGACCGCTTCCGGGCGAACGTCGTCGTCGACGGCTGGGCGGAGCCGTCCACCGAGGACCGGCTGCGTCGGGTGCGGATCGGCGACTGCGACCTCGGCTACACCAAGCTCGCGATCCGCTGCGTGGTCACCACGGTGGACCAGGAGGCGGGGGTCAAGACCGGCCTGGAGCCGCTGCGCACCCTCGCCGGATACCGCCGAGCGGCTGCGGGCGGCGTCGCCTTCGGCGCGAAGTTCTCCGTCCTGCGCGCCGGCAAGCTCTCCGTCGGCGACGCACTGACCGTGGACGCCTGGGGCGAGTCGGAGTTCTAGCGCCGGAGCGCTCGGGTGGCTCCGTCCGCGGGGGCGTCCTTGTGCTCGGCCCACCAGGCCGCGAACAGCGGGTTGGTGTCGACCAGCTTCGAGTAGGCCTCCAGCAGCGACGTCGGCGCCTGCTCGGCCGCGCCCGCCAGGGTGCTCTCCTCGTGCCAGATCAGCACGATCTCGTGCCGCAGCGGGGTGCCGGCGATGTTGCGGATCACCAGGCCGTTGCCCTCGCGCGCGACCGGCTTGGCCAGGGTCACCGCACCGGCCTGGACCAGGGCGCGGGTGGTGGTCGAGTCGGAGACCTGGTGCTTGATCTTCGGGGTGAACCCGCTTCCCGCGCACGCGCGAAGCAGCGCGAGCTGTTCGGGGACCTCGCCGACCGGGGGCAGCACCCAGTTCTCGTCGGCGAGTTCGCGCAGGTCGATGTCGCCGACGCCCGCCAGGCGGTGGGTCTCGGACAGGGCCACGAACATGGGCGCGCTGAGCATCACCCGGCTGTGCAGCTGCGCGGGCAGCGGGGTGCGGAAACCGGGGTTCTCCTCGAGCACGGCGAAGTCGAGCTTGCCGTCGAGGACCTTGCGGGCCAGTTCCACCGGGTTGGAGTCGATGTCGATGGAGGTCTCGGCGTTGCCGAGGCGCTCGGCGATCGCGGTGGCGAACAGCGGGACGATGAGGCCGGGCGGACCGCCGACGCGGATCATGCCCGCGACCGTCACCGCCTGGGTGCGCTGCTTGATCCCGGCCATGAGCTCGTCGACGTCGGTGAGGACGAGCCGGGCGGCGGACAGGACGTAGCTGCCCAGGTCGGTCGGCACGACGCCGGTGCCGGAGCGGGCGAACAGCAGGCCGCCCACGCGGCGCTCGAGTCGTTGCAGCTGGGCGGTCAGCGCGGGTTGCGAAATCCCGAGTTGAACGGCGGCCTTGGACAGGCTGCCCGCGTCCGCGACAGCGATGATGACTCGAAGATGACGAAGTTCCAGCTCGTGCACACCAAAGTTATGCCCTCTGGCGCGGCATTATGCAAATCCCAGCTCGCCTGGTGGGAGACACCACACAATTCCTGGGAGCGGCGTGTAAAAACAGGTCCGGCGACGTCTACCCCTGACGTCGCCGAACCTGTTTATGACTCAACTATTGGTCACCGTGGCGCGGCCAGGTAGTGCTGACCGCGCCACGGTCGCTTTTCTCGCTACGACACGTTCAGTGCCGCGTCGTCGACCGCGAACGTCGTCTGCAGCGACGAGTCCTCGGTCATCAGCCAGCGCAGGCGAACCGTCTGCCCCTTGTAGGCCGAGAGGTCGTACGTCTTCTGGACGTAGGACGTGCTCTTGTTCAGGTTCGAGACGGTGCCGAGGGTGCCCAGCACCGTGCCCGAGCTGCTGAGGACCTGCAGCTGCAACTTGTCGTACTGGACCGACGTGGTGCTTTCCGCGGTGTCGATCCGGACCCAGTAGGAGGCGCTCGCGCTGGTGGCGGAGGCCGGGATGGTCACCTGCTGGTACAGGTTCTCCGAGGTGGTCCGGCCGTTGCCGCCGAAGTACGCCCAGAACGTTCCGCCATGGGTCGGGCGGGCGGTGGACGAGGTGATCACACCCGTGGTGCCGGTCCAGCCGGTGGTGCCGGACTCGAAGCCGGGGTTGGCCAGCAGCTGGTTGGGCTGCGTCGTCGTGGTGACGGTCCAGGTGAAGGCGGTGTTGCCGCTGCCACCCTTGCCGTCGGTGACGGTGACGGTCACGTTGGACGTGCCCGCCGCGGTCGGCGTACCGGAGATGAGGCCGTTGCTCGCACCGATGCTCAGGCCGGTCGGCAGACCCGACGCCGCGTAGGTCAGCGGGTCGTTGTTCGCGTCGGTGGCCTGGATCTGCAGGTTCACCGCGGTGTTGATCTGCGTGGACTTGTTGCCGGGGTTGGTGACGACCGGGTTGGCGTTGACGGGGGTGCCGGTGCCGAACTTGCCGTCCACCACGAGGGCGAACTTCTGCGGTCCCTGCGGGACGTTGTGGCCGCGAACCCGCACGGTCCACTCACCGGCGGCCGGGTTCTGGATGAAGACGTTCTCCAGGTTGTTGCGACGGTCCGCGGTGCCGCCGGTGTTCGACCAGCCACCGGCGAAGACGTTGCCGCGGTAGACGGTGCCGGTGGGCGAGACGACCTCGAGGTCAAGGTCGTTGACCAGGGTGACGGCGGCGCTGACGGCGGCTTCCTTGTCGGAGTACGCCATGGTGATCTTCAGCGGCTGACCGGCCTCGACGGTGTACTTCGTCTCGGAGACCCCGCCGGTGGCCAGGCCCGCGACGGCCTCGTCGACGAACTTCGCGGTGCCCGCGGTGGCCTTGTCCAGGTTCACCAGACCCCAGCCCTCGTGCATGTTCGGCACAGGCAGGTCGTTGTCGTTCGCGCCGTCACCGTTCTCGTCGAGCAGGTCGGTGGCGGAATTGACCATGGTGCCCTTGACCAGCGCCGCGCTGGCGTTGACGGTGTGCTTCTTGTTGTAGAAGTCGCGGACCACGGTGGCGCCACCGGCGGCCAGCGGGTTCGACATCGACGTGCCGCTGAAGTACTTGTAGTCGTCGTTCAGCGGGAAGCCGTAGCCGTCGACCTGCGGCGCGTTTGTCTTCGGGTTGTTGGCCGCGGCGCCGTCGTACTGCTGCTGGTGCTTGTCCGAGTAGCCGGACAGGATCCAGGAGCCGGGGGCCACGATGTCGGGCTTGATCCGGCCGTCGTCTGTCGGGCCGCGGCTGGAGAACGCGGTCACCTGCTGCGGGTTGCCGGTCTGCGGGTCGGACTTGATCGGCTCGGCCGGGTAGTCGTTGGGCCACCAGTCACCCCAGCTGGGGATGACGTTGACGCCGTTGACGTCCTTGCACGAGCGGTTGTTGAAGGTCGCCTGCTCCTTCGCGGTCTGCGGAAGGTAGGTCAGGGACACGTCGCACGGGGACTGCGCCTTGCCGTTCTCCGAGGCGCCGACCGTCAGCACGTTCTTGGCCGTGGCCGGGGCGCCGATGGAGTCGTTGTCGATGACACCGTCGCTGTTGGCGTCGGTGCCCGAGTTGCCCGCGCTGAAGGTGATCAGCATGTCGCGGTGGGTGTTGATGAAGCGGTCGGCATGCTGCGAGGTGTCGGTGTAGCCGCCGTTCGCGTCCGAGCCCCACGAGTTGGCGTGGATGCGCGCGCCGCCGTCATAGGCCTGCTGGAACAGCGTGGCCAGGTCGTCGGGCAGGCCGAGCAGGTAGTAGGCGTCCTCGTACTGCCCGGCGCACTGGCCGAACATGTCGACGTAGTCCTCGACGGCCTGGAAGACCAGGCGGGCGCCGTACGCTGCCGCCTTGCCGGTGCCGTCGGCCATGCCGTCGCCGACCACCGAGACCGCGACGTGCGTGCCGTGGCCACTGTCGACGTCCACCGCGCCGTCGGGCTGCACGTCCGCGCAGTTGGCGATGTCGGCACCCGCCCACGCGTGGACGGCCTGGATGCGGCTCGCGGGGATGTCGGGGTGCGCGGTGGCGGCGGTGCCGCCACCGAGGCCGGTGTCGGCGACCGCGACGGTCTGCGACGAGCCGTCGTAGCCGCGGGCGTTGGCCTGCGCCCCGCGCATGATCGTGCCCGCGGCGTGCTCGTTGTGCTTCTCCATGATGCGGAACTTGTCGACGAACGACACGTCCTCGATGCCGGCGATCTTGCTGGCCTGGCTCGGGTCGGCGGCGATCACCAGCGTGCCGTCGGCCGACTTGCTGACCACGGCGCCGGTGCCCTCGGCGGCGCGGCGGACCGAAGCCAGGTCGACACCGTTCTCGGCGCGGACCTTGTAGATGCCCGCCTTGCCCTCGTCGATCTTCGCCTTGGCGTCCTGCGAGACCTTCCACGCGGACTGGAAGCGACCCACGTAGTGCACACCGGAGAGCTTGCTCGCGCGCTGCGCCTGACCCGGGTTCATCCGTACCTTGAACGCGTTGTCCGGGATGTACTCGACGATCGTGGCGCCCAGGGCGGTCAGACCGGCCTTCCAGTCCTCGCGGACGGGGCCCTGGAACTGGACCAGGTAGCTGCCGCGCTCACTGGTGCCGAGCGCGCGGGCCTCGAGGCCGTGCGGGACGGCGGCCAGCGAACTCGGCAGGAATTCACCGGTCACCAGACGAATGGGAGCTTCTGCGGGCGATGCGGCGTTGGCGAGTCCGGGGACTGCGATAGCGGCACCGACCAGCACTGTCGAGACAGCGAGCGTGACGGCCCGTCGTCTCCGTGTGGCACCGAACATGGGTTGTCCTCACGATGCAGGAGTTGGGACACGACCTATCCGGCCTGCGGACGCCTAGCCCTCACTTGGGCGTCCACGATCCTCACGGTCGTCAGCCGGAATTGGTCGTTAGTGGACTATGACCCGCGTAATACCGGTTCGGCCTATCCCGGACACCCATAACATGCGTGCGAACAGGGGTTATCGCGTTGAGTTGACCTGCTTGTAACCGGCGGCGACCAGGCACACCGCCCTGATAGCCCAGCGTCTACCTGCGATCGGCCCACACCAGACCAGCATTGGTCCACCCGCGAGTCGCCCCGTCCAGCAAACGAGTCGCCCCTCCCGGCGACTGAGTTCGACGTTCGCGACTGGCGAATGTCGAACTCGCTTGCTGGAAGGGGCGACTCGTTTGCTGGAAGGGGCGACTCGCGGGTTACTCGGTGTCGGTGGGTGGGAGCTCTACGTCCTCGATCGGCTTCGCGGGGGACTCCGGGGCGGACTCCGCGGGGCGTTCGTCGGCCGGGAGCAGGGCGGTGAGGGCGGCTCCGGTGATGCGACGGAAGGCGCGGGTGGGCCTGCCGCGGTCGAGGACCGCCACCTCGAGCTTGTCGAGGGTGGTCTCCCCCGCCGTCTTCGCCGCGCTGTTCGCCGCACCAGCCCCCAAAGCCTTGAGGGCCAGGCGGACGGCGTCGCTCAGGGGGATGCCGTCGGTGAACGTCTCCTTGAGCAGGGCGGTGATCGGGTCGGTTTGGCCGCCCATCACCAGGAACTGCGGTTCATCGACGATGGAGCCGTCGTAGGTCAGGCGGTAGAGCTGGTCCTGGCGGGTGGTGGCACCCACCTCGGCGACGCAGATCTCGACCTCCATCGGCTTGACCTGCTCGGTGAAGATCGTGCCGAGGGTCTGGGCGTAGACGTTGGCCAGCTGCCTGGCCGAGACGTCGCGGCGGTCGTAGGAGTAGCCCCACAGGTCGACGTGGCGGATGCCGCCGCGGCGCAGGCTCTCGTACTCGCTGTAGCGGCCGGCGGCGGCGAAGCCGATGCGGTCGTAGATCTCCGAGACCTTGTGCAAGGTCGCCGAGGGGTTCTCGGCGACGAACAGCACGCCGTCGGCGTACTTCAGCGCGACGACGCTGCGGCCCCGGGCGATGCCCTTGCGGGCGTACTCCGAGCGGTCGCGCATCAGCTGCTCGGGCGAGGCGTACAACGGCATCGTCACGGGGCAGGCTCCTTAACTCGGCGGGTGGGGGTCAGCCGCGGGGGCGTTCGGACCGGTCGTTCACCACGGCTTCGGCCACAGCGGCCGCGTCCGCCTCCGACAGGCGCTGGGCGCCCTCGTCGGCGGTGATGGTGACGATGCTGGGGTAGATCCGGCGGGCCAAGTCCGGTCCGCCGGTGGCGGAATCGTCGTCGGCGGCGTCGAAAAGCGCCTCGACGGCAGCGCGCACAGCCGCCGCCTTGTCGCCCTCGGGGTCGTAGAGCTTCTTGAGCGCGGACTTGGCGAACATCGAGCCGGAGCCGATGGCGTGGAAGCCCGCGCGTTCCTCGTAGCGGCCGCCGGTGACGTCGAAGGACACGATCCGGCCCGCGGTGGCCGGGTCGTCGGCGTCGATGTCGTAGCCGACGAACAGCGGCAGCACCGCCAGGCCTGCCATGGCCACGTCGAGGTTGCCGCGGACCATGCTGGCCAGCTTGTTGGTCTTGCCGTCGAGCGAGAGGCCGACGCCCTCGATCTTCTCGTAGTGGCGCAGTTCGACCGTGTAGAGCCGAACCAGCTCCACCGCGAGACCGGCGGTGCCCGCGATGCCCACCGACGAGTACTCGTCGGTGACGTAGACCTTCTCGATGTCGCGCTGGGCGATCAGGTTGCCCGCGGTGGCCCGGCGGTCGCCCGCGATCAGCACGCCGCCGGAGAAGGTGACCGCCACGATGGTCGTGCCGTGCGGAATGTCCGCGCGGGTCACGGCGGGCGCGTCGGCGACACGCCGCCCGGGAAGGAGTTCGGGCGCCTGGGAGCGCAAAAAGTCGGTGAACGACGACGAACCGGCGGACAGGTGGGCAGGCGAGAGCGAGGCTCCTCGCGGCCCTCGGGACGAGGTGTGTTCCATGCCTTCTTTCAATTCCTCTGTCGGCGTCGCCGTGGGTTGGGCTGGTTACCGCGCGGGGGGCTTACTCGCCGCCCTTTTGCACGTACGCGCGGACGAAGTCCTCGGCGTTCTCCTCGAGGACGTCGTCGATCTCGTCGAGGATCGCGTCGGTGTCGTCGCCGAGCTTCTCGCGTCGTTCCTGACCCGCCGCGGTGGTGTCCTCGGCGCCGTCGTCGCCGTCACCGCCACCCTGCCGCTGTGTCTGCTCCTGGGACATTGAGACCTCCCGGTTGTCTGGCCTACTTGGAACATTACCCAGCCGGACCGACTTTCGTCGCCGTCCGCACCGGTGACAAGATCAGCGTTTCGTGCCGGTGAGCTTGTCGACCAGCTGTTCGGCGGTGTCCGCGGCGTCGAGCAGGTCCCCGACGTGGGCTTTGGTGCCACGCAACGGCTCAAGGGTCGGGATGCGCACCAGCGACTCCCTGCCAAGATCGAAGATGACCGAGTCCCACGATGCGGCCGCGATGGAGTTCGGGTAACGCTCCAGGCAGCGGCCGCGGAAGTAGGCGCGGGTGTCCGACGGCGGGGTGTAGACGGCCGCGCGGACCTCGTCCTCGGTCACCAGGCGCTTCATCGAGCCGCGGGCGACGAGACGGTTGTAGAGGCCCTTGTCGAGGCGCACATCGGAGTACTGCAGGTCGACCAGGTGCAGCCGCGGGGAGTTCCAGTTGAGGCCGTCGCGGGCCCGGAAGCCCTCCAGCAGCCGCAGCTTCGCGGGCCAGTCGAGCCGGTCGGCGCACTCCATCGGATCACGGGCGAGGGCGTCGAGGATCTCGCCCCAGGTGCGCAGCACGTCGTGGCCCACGGCGTCGGCCTCGATCCGGTCGACGTGCGCGGCGATCATCTCGTGGTAGGCGTTCTGCAGGTCGAGGCCGGTGAACTTGCGGCCGTTGGTCAGCTCCACGGTCGCCTTGAGCGTCGGGTCGTGGCTGAGCACGTGGACCGCGCGGACCGGGTCGGCGAGCTTGAGGTGGTCGAACCGGATGCCGGACTCGATCATGTCGAGGACCAGGGCGGTGGTGCCGACCTTGAGGTACGTCGAGGTCTCGGCCAGGTTCGCGTCGCCGATGATCACGTGCAGGCGGCGGTACTTGTCGGCGTCGGCGTGCGGCTCGTCGCGGGTGTTGATGATGCCGCGCTTGAGCGTGGTCTCCAGGCCGACCTCGACCTCGATGTAGTCCGCACGCTGGGAGAGCTGGAAGCCCGCCTCCTCCCCCGCGACACCGAGACCGACCCGGCCGGAGCCGCAGATGACCTGGCGCGAGGCGAAGAACGGGGTGAGGCCCGCGATGATCGACGTGAACGGGGTGTTGCGCGCCATCAGGTAGTTCTCGTGGGTGCCGTAGCTGGCGCCCTTGCCGTCGACGTTGTTCTTGTAGAGCTGCAGCCGCGGCTGGCCGGGAACGGTGGCCGCGCGCATCGCGGCCTCCTCCATCACCCGTTCGCCTGCCTTGTCCCAGATGACGGCGTCGCGCGCGTTGGTGACCTCGGGCGCGGAGTACTCCGGGTGGGCGTGGTCGACGTAGAGGCGCGCGCCGTTGGTGAGGATGACGTTGGCCGCGCCCAAGTCCTCGACGTCGGGGTCGGAGGGGGCCATTCCGGGCGCCCCCAGGTCGAACCCGCGCGCGTCGCGCAGCGGCGATTCCACCTCGTAGTCCCACCGCGCCCGGCGGGCCCGCGGGATGTCCGCCGCGGCCGCGTACGCCAGGACGACCTGGGTCGATGTCAACACCGGGTTGGCCGTCGGGTCGCCCGGCACGGAGATGCCGTACTCGACCTCGGTTCCCATGATCCGCCGCATGTCTTCCACCCTACGGGTCCGCACCGACGGCGCGGACGTGAGCCGCGCCGGGCATTGGTGCGAACTGGTGGGACGATCCACACCATGGGAGGCGACGAACTGGTGGCGATGTACTCGGCGGAGGGCGAGGTCGTGGGCTCCACGACCCGCCGCAGGATGCGCGCGGAGGGCTTGTGGCACGCCGCGAGCGCGATCCTCGTGCGCTCCGGCGACCGGGTCTATGTCCACCGCCGCACCGACGACAAGGACGTCTTCCCCGGCATGCACGACTGCTGGGCGGGCGGTGTGGTCGCGGCCGGTGAGACACCGTGGGACTGCGCGGAGCGGGAACTGGCTGAGGAACTGGGCATCACCGGAGTGCCGCTGGTGCCGTTGTTCACCGCGAGCGCCGACGTCGACGGCACCCGGATCCACCTGTTCGCCCACGAGGTGTGGTGGGACGGCGACATCGTCCTGCAGGAATCCGAGATCGCCTGGGGCGGCTGGATGACCTTCGCCGAGCTGCGGTCGAAGCTGGCGGACCCGTCGTGGCCGTTCGTCCCCGACGGCCGCATCGCCATCGAGGAGTTCTTCCGCCGCGAGCTCGACCGCTAGTCGCTCAGGCTGGTCAGCTTCCCGGCGGCGACCGGGGCCAGCCGCGCGATGGCGGCCTGGGCGCGGGCGAGGGTCGACGCCTCGACGGTGACGACGCTGAGCACGTCCGCCTTCGCCAGCGCCAGCGTGCAGGTCGGGCGGCGGGGGTTGGTGGCGCACCACGTGTGTCCGGCGTCGACGCCGGGCGGAACCGCCGTCTTGGCGGCGTCGTCGATCTCGTAGCGCAGGCCGTCGACGGTGAAGGTGCCGCAGTCGAGGGCATCCTTGAGGTCGTCGATGACCGATGATCCCGCAGCGTGGACGGCGACGTACTGGCGCAGCACGGAGCCGCTCGCGTACCGCCACGTGGTGGCGATGGCGTCCGTCGCGGACGGCAAGGGGGCGGCGCAGTCGGGCAGGGCGGTTTCGACCAGGGTCTTCGGGGCGCCGTCGGGCTGGACCTCTTCGGCTGCGAGGTCGATTGCTGTCAACGCGGCCGCAGCGGGGTCTGACGCGCGCCTGGTTGTCGTCGTCGTTGTTGTCGTGGTGCTTGTTGTGACCGGGCTCGGCGCGGCGGTCGTGGCCGCTTCCGAGGAAGGGTCGTCGTAGTACGTGTAGAGGTCGTTCGGGCGGTCAGAGCAAGCCGTGGCCAGGAGAACGGGGAGCACGGCGGCGCCAGCCAGCGCCTGCACACGACGCACGAGCGTCCCTTCGGGTGAGTGAAGTGTCGATCAAAACCTACCGGGGCCTGGGGCAGTTCGGCGGTTTGGGGTGGGTTGGCCTGCGCGGTCGCGGTGCCTGGTGCAGCCGTCGAGCGTTGGGTCTCAGGTCCAAGGCAGGTGGGATCTCGTTGCCCAGTATTCGGTGGGCGGTTCGCTGAGGTCGGGCAGGTTCGGCGGATCCAGGTCGGCGGCGCGCAGGTTGGAGGTGAGTTGGGCGGTGGTGACCGGGCCGATCAGGACCGCGTCCGCCCACGGTTGCGCCAGTGCGGCCGCCAGGGCGACGGCGTCGGGGGGTTCGGGGTGCGCGGCCAGGTCGGCGGGCGGTGTGACGGCGAGGCGGCCGTTGGCCAGGGCTTCCTTGATCGCGACGTGGGCGCCCGCGGCGTGGGCTTCGGTCAGGGCGGGGGCGGCCGACGGTTCCAGCAGGTTCCAGGTCGACTGGACGGCCGTGAAGATCGTCACTCCCCCGCGTTCCAGGGCCAAGCCTCGGCGAACAGCCTCCGCCTGGGCCGGGCCGGAGGTGGAGAAACCCAGCCGTTGCCCGGAATCCGCCAGTTCGGCGAGGGCGTCGAGGAGTGGTTCGTCGGTGAACAGTGGACTGTCCACGGTCAGTGAGTGCACCTGGTAGAGCGCGACCCGCGAACCGAGCAGCGCGCGGGTTTCGGACCACTGCGACCGGAACCGGGACAGCGTGTGTTCCTTGACCTCGTGGACCTTCGCGTCCATGCGCCAGTCGCCGACGTAGGTGTAGCCCCACTTGGACGACACGGTCACGTCCTCGTGGCCGCGGACGTCCAACCAACCGGCGAGGAACTCCTCGGCCCGGCCGTAGGACCGCGCGGTGTCCACGCGTCGGACGCCTGCGGTGTAGGCGGCGTCGAGGACGTCCCAGGTGGTCGAGCGGAGGGTCTCGACGTCGCGGTGGGTGGGTAGGTCGCGGCCGAGGTTGAGGTAGGCGGGCCTGCCCAGTGCGGCTAGGCCGAGGGTGAATCGCACCTGACGAGTATGCCCAGAGGCGCTGAACAAGCGGGTGGCCCCGAGCGTTCGCTCGGGGCCACCCGCTTGTCATCAGAGGTATTGGCCGGTGTTCGTGGCCGTGTCGATCGCCCGACCCGAATCCTGGTTCTTGCCGGTCACCAGGGTGCGGATGTAGACGATGCGCTCGCCCTTCTTGCCCGAGATCCGTGCCCAGTCGTCCGGGTTGGTCGTGTTGGGCAGGTCCTCGTTCTCGGCGAACTCGTCGACGATCGCGTCGAGCAGGTGCTGGACCCGCAGACCGCGCTGCTGGGTTTCCAGCACCGACTTGATCGCCGCCTTCTTGGACCGGTCGACGATGTTCTGGATCATCGCGCCGGAGTTGAAGTCGCGGAAGTAGAGCACTTCCTTGTCTCCGTTGGCGTAGGTGACCTCGAGGAAGCGGTTCTCCTCGGTCTCCTCGTACATGCGCTCGACGGTGTGCTGGATCATCGCGTCGAGGCAGGCGCGCTTGTCGCCCGCGAACTCCGCGAGATCCTCGTCGTGGATCGGAAGGGTGGTGGTGAGGTACTTGGAGAAGATGTCCTTCGCCGCCTCCGCGTCCGGCCGCTCGATCTTGATCTTCACGTCGAGCCTGCCGGGTCGCAGGATCGCCGGGTCGATCATGTCCTCACGGTTGGACGCGCCGATGACGATGACGTTCTCCAGGCCCTCCACGCCGTCGATCTCACTGAGCAACTGAGGCACGATCGTGGTCTCCACATCGGAGGACACGCCGCTGCCGCGGGTCCGGAAGATCGAGTCCATCTCATCGAAGAACACGATCACCGGCGTGCCTTCGGACGCCTTCTCACGCGCCCGCTGGAAGATCATCCGGATGTGCCGCTCGGTCTCGCCGACGAACTTGTTGAGCAGCTCCGGACCCTTGATGTTCAGGAAGTAGGACTTGGCTTCCGACGGCTGCGGCGCACCCGACGGGTCTTTGCTGGCCCGAGCCGCCGCGACCTGCTTGGCCAGGGAGTTCGCCACCGCTTTCGCGATGAGCGTCTTCCCGCAGCCGGGCGGGCCGTAGAGCAGCACGCCCTTGGGCGGCCGCAGCTCGTACTCGGCGAACAGGTCCTTGTGCAGGAAGGGCAGCTCCACGGCGTCGCGGATCTGCTCGATCTGCCGGAACAGGCCACCGATGTCGGAGTAGTCGACGTCCGGGACCTCCTCGAGCACGAGGTCCTCGACCTCGGCCTTGGGAACCCGTTCGTAGGCGTATCCGGATTTGGTGTCGACCAGCAGTGAGTCGCCTGCCTTGAGCGGGGAGTCCATCAGCGGATCGGCGAGCCAGACCACTCGCTCCTCGTCGGCGTGCCCGACGACGAGCGCACGGCTCGGCTTCTCCTCGTCGAGACCGGTGAGCAGCTCACGCAGCGTCGAGACCTCGCCGATGCGTTCGTAGCCACCGCCCTCGACCACGGTCAGTGCCTCGTTGAGCCGGACCGACTGGCCGCGGCGCAGTGTGTCCGCCTCGACCGCGGGCGAGACCGAGACCCGCATCCGCCGACCCGCCGTGAACACGTCGACGGTGCCGTCGTCGTGCACGGTCAGGAACACGCCGTAACCACTGGGTGGCTGGGCTAGTCGATCGACCTCCTCACGCAACGCGAGCAACTGGCTGCGCGCCTCACGCAGCGTGTCGACCAACTTGGCGTTGCGTTCAGTGAGCTGGCTCACTCGCTCCGACGCCTCGGCCAACCTTTGCTCGAGCAGCCGCGAATGCCGCGGCGATTCCGTCAGTTTCCGGCGCAGCAGGGAGACTTCCTCTTCAAGGAATCGGATCTGCGCGGCCTCCGAGCGCGACTCGCGCTCCTCTGGCTGGCCGGGCGTGTCACCGTGCTCATCGTCGGCTTCTTCTGGCCGACTGCCGGGACGATCGTGCTGCATGTCGGCACCTCCTCCCGAACTCGTACCTTCTACGGTACCGGCGATCACCGACAACAACAGAGCTTCCAGCTGTCGGAACCCGCGTGTCACACCTCAGCAATACCCACTCGGCGGCACTTGATCCACCAAGCCGGTCACTCGGAGGCCTGCCACCTCGCTACGTTGCGTCGGTGTATTACGCCAACCGCGCGCCACGTTGGCAACCCCATTTGGCCACCATGTGGACACTCCCACGTTGTCGCACCACCGGGTCCACTCCGGACGTGCGCAGCCGGGCGTTCCCGATTCGTCATCCGATCGCCGCCGGGCGGAGTCCGCGAGGTCCCGATACCACCGACGCGGGCGAATAGGGTGCCCATACCACGAGGGTCACCCTCACGGGATACCTTCCGATGGGAACGAGACGGCCCCCGAAGCCGTCTAGGGAACGTTGTCGAAACCGACACGAGGAGTCAGGGGCGAGCATGACCTACCCACCGCAGCAGCCCGGCCCATACGGCCCGCAGGGGCCGTACGGCCAGCAGCCTGACCCGTTCGCCGGGCAGACCGCGTACCAGGGCCTCGGTGGCTACCCCGGCGGCGGCGAGCCGCCCGCGCCGAAGAACACCGGCAAGATCGTGGCCATCGTGGCCATCGCGGTGCTGGTGCTCGGCGGCGGCGGAGCGGCCGCGTATTTCCTGACCAAGGGTGACGACAAGCCCTCGACGGCGGCTCCCGCGAGCTCGGAGTCGTCCAAGCCCGAGCCGTCGGAGTCCGACAAGCCCAAGCCGACGAAGTCCACCAAGCCCGGCACGGACACCGGCAACGCCGCCTCCCCCGAGGACATCGTCACCGCCTACATCGCCGCGTACGAGAAGAAGGACTTCTCCACGGTCACCGCCGAGGCGTGCGAGCCCTACAAGAAGAAGTACGGCACCGACACGAGCTCGCTCGAGGACAAGCTGAGCAAGTACGAGGTCAAGGGCACGGCGAAGGGCGACCCCGAGGTCAAGGGGTCCGTCGCCACCGCGGAGATCGACTTGGTGCTGACCCCGGAAACGGGCGAGCCCAAGCCCGCCCACATTCGCATCAAGATCGTCAAGGAAGACGGCGTGTGGCGGTTCTGTGGAGAAGAAACCGCCTGATCAGGCTCGTCCCCCGCAACGCCGCTCCACGAGCGGGCGATTTATCAACGAACGTTCCACCCAATAACCGAGGAGTCGGGTCCGGAGATGACCTACCCACCACAGCAGCCCGGCCCGTACGGCCAAGACCCGCAGGGTCAGCCCGACCCCTACGGCCAGCAGCAGCCCTATGGCCAGCCCGGTTACGGCCAGCAGCCGGGCCAGCAGCCCGCGTGGGGCCAGCCGCAGGGCTATGACCAGACCCAGCAGTACGGCCAGGTCCCCCAGGACCCGTACAACGCCCCGGATCCGTACTCCCAGCAGCAGCAACAGCAGTTCGGCGGGTACGGGCCGGGCGGTGTGCCGCCCAAGAGCAACACCGGCAAGATCGTGGCGATCGTCGCGATCGCGCTGCTCGTGCTCGGCGGCGCCGGGACCGGCGTGTACTTCCTGACCAAGGGCGACGACAAGCCGAGCACCACGGCCGGGACGGATTCGACCTCGTCGGCGAAGCCGAAGCCCACGACGACCGAGGAGGAGCCCACCGAGTCCTCCGAGGAGACGACCACCACCACGAAGAAGTCCTCCGGCGGCGGTGGCGCGGGCGGTGGCGGCGCGGACATCGCGGCGGCGGGCCAGAAGTACGCCGACGCGGTCAACGCCAAGGATGAGGCCGCGGCCAAGGCGCTGACCTGCGACGGGACCGACCCCGGGATCATGTACACCTCGGTCACCGACGGTGGCGCCGACGCCAAGGTGACGGTGGTCGGCGAGCCCACGCTCTACGGCGACGAGAACGGCAAGGTCGACACCGAGGTCGTGATCGGGGGCAGCTCGCCGATCAAGTTCCCGATCGTGTTCGAGAAGAAGTCCAAGGGCTGGTGCGTCTCGCTCTGACGCTTCCACGAGACCGGGTGGCCGGGGCGACAGCGCCCTGACCACCCGGTCTTTCGTTTGGACCTAGCCCTTGCTGGGGCGGCGCTGCGGCCGGGGGGCGACCACGCCGTCGGCGAGCCTGCGAGCGGTCAGCAGGAACGCGGTGTGCCCGATCATGCGGTGCTCGGGGCGCACGGCCAGGCCGACGACGTGCCACGGCCGGATGAGCGTCTCCCAGGCCTGCGGCTCGGTCCAGCAGGTCTGCTCGCGCAGCGCCTCGGTGACCTTCGACAGCTGGGTCGTGGTCGCCACGTAGACGACCAGCACGCCGCCGGGGATGAGGTTCTCCGCGACCACGCCGAGCTGCTCCCACGGGGCCAGCATGTCCAGGATGACCCGGTCGACCTCGCCGGAGTGCTCGGCCAGGTCGGACACGGTCAGCGTCCAGTTCTCGGGGTGCTCCCCGTAGAACTGGACCACGTTGCGCTCGGCGTGGTCGGCGTGGTCCTGGCGGATCTCATAGGACGTGACGCTGCCCGTGGGGCCGACCGCGCGCAGCAGCGAGCAGGTCAGCGCGCCGGAGCCCGCCCCGGCCTCGAGCACGCGCGCGCCCGGGAAGATGTCGCCCTGCATGACGATCTGGGCGGCGTCCTTCGGGTAGATCACCTGCGCGCCGCGCGGCATCGACAGCACGTAGTCCGACAGCAGCGGGCGCAGCGCCAGGTAGGACGTGCCCGCCGCGGAGCTGACCACGGAGCCCTCTGGCTGGCCGATGATGTCGTCGTGGGCGAGCGCACCACGGTGGGTGTGGTACTTCTCGCCCGTCTCGAGGACCAGGGTGTAGTGCCTGCCCTTGGGGTCGGTGAGCTGTACCCGGTCCCCTGCCTCGAAGGGACCGCTGACCTTGCGTGCCGACACCGACGCCTCGCTTCCGTCCTGCTGTGAACCAACGAGAGATGGTCGCAGAAGGTGAAGTCGGGCGGTCAGTCAACCCCTCGGTCGAGTGCGGCGCGGAGATCGTCACGGTGCAGCACGCCGCTCGGGCGGCCTTCGTCGTCGACCACGAGAAACTGCCAGGAGGCGGTCTGGTGGACGCGGTCGATGATGTCCTCGCCGGATTCGGCGGCCAGCAGCACCGACTCCGGGCGGATCGGCTCGGCGGCGAGTTCGGCGGGCGCGTGCGGCGAGCGCTCGGCGAGTTCGCGGGCGGCGATCTCGTCCAGCAGGCCCGCGGCGACCCCGTCGGCGCGCACGAGCACGACCCCGCGGCCCGCGGCGGCGCCGAGCGCGTCGGCGACCGGGCTCTCGGCGGGCAGTTGCAGAATGGGACGGACCAGGTCGCTGAGCCGCAGCCCCGCGGGCCAGGTCCGCTGCCGCTCGTGGGCCAGTTCGCCGCCCGCGCCCGCGCCGACGAACCACGCGGTCAGCAGGCACACGCCCAGCCGCAGCCAGCGGTCCGGCGCCTCGGTGGCCAGGCCCCACAGCGCCCACAGGACGAGCAGGGTCGCGACCGCCCAGCCGCCCACCACCGCGGCCCGGGTGCCCGCGCCACGCCTGCCGGTGAGTGCCCAGACACCCGCGCGCAGCATCCGGCCGCCGTCGAGGGGAAGACCGGGCAGCAGGTTGAACACGGCGACGGCGGCGTTGGCGAAAGCGCACTCCAGGACCAGCACCCACACCGGGCCGGACGCGGGCATCACCATGGCGGCGAGGCCGAACACGGCGGCGAGCAGCACCGACACGGCGGGCCCGGCGG
This sequence comes from Actinokineospora alba, assembly GCF_004362515.1. Classification (NCBI taxonomy): domain Bacteria; kingdom Bacillati; phylum Actinomycetota; class Actinomycetes; order Pseudonocardiales; family Pseudonocardiaceae; genus Actinokineospora; species Actinokineospora alba. The sequence goes on from NZ_SNXU01000001.1 coordinate 5,993,130, forward strand.
CGGCGATCGCGCCTTCGTGGCCGGGTTTGCTGGGGGTGCGGACGATCTCCGACAGCCCGCCGAGCAGGAACAGCCGAAGCCTGCGCACGGGCAGACCGAGGCGCAGCGCGACCACGCAGTGTCCGAGTTCGTGCGCGAGCACCGAAAGCCCGAGCAGGACGGCGAAGGCGGTGGCCAGCAGCACCGAGGTGAGCATGGTCGCGCCGGGCAGCAGCCTGCCGACGAGCGGGGTGTAGAAGACGACCACGGCCGCCGCGCCGAGCCACCACGACGGCGCGAGGACGACCGGAACCCCGCTGTAGCGGAACAAGAGCAGGCCGCCGGGCGCGCGGGGTGCCGTGGTGCTCGCCATTGGGACACCTTAGGCCCGGCGGGTGTGGCCTCGTTGATCGCCACTGTGATCGCCTTCGTGATCCCCCACAGAACACGCTCGGCGTCCTCCCCGGAACTGTCGGTGCCCGACACTATGGTCTGGGCATGTTCTCCGGACCAGGAACGGAACCCGGCTCGACGCCCGACGCGGCGGCGGCGCCGCGGCGACCGGCGCTGTCACCGTCACGCGCGGGCGATTTCAAGCAATGCCCGCTGCTCTACCGGTTCCGCGCGGTGGACCGGCTGCCGGAGACACCGACGAAGGCGCAGGTCCGCGGCACGGTCGTGCACGCGGTCCTGGAACAGCTCTACGCGCTGCCCGCCGACGAGCGCCAGCCCGACCGGGCCCACGCGATGATCGCGCCGACGTGGGAGCGGTTGTCGGCGGAGGAGCCGGGGCTGACCGCGATCTTCGACGGCGAGAGCGTCGAGGAGCAGCTGGCGGCGTGGCTGGAGTCCGCGGGCGGGTTGGTCGACGGGTACTTCGAGCTGGAGGACCCGCGCAGGCTGCAGCCCGAGGCGTGCGAGCTGCTGGTCGAGACCGAGCTCGACTCGGGGGTCCTGCTGCGCGGCTACATCGACCGCCTCGACGTCGCGCCGACCGGCGAGATCCGGGTGGTCGACTACAAGACGGGCGTCGCGCCACGCGAGATCGGCGAGGCGAAGGCCTTGTTCCAGATGAAGTTCTACGCGCTGGCCCTGTGGCGGCTGCGGGGCGTGGTCCCCCGCCAGCTGCGGCTGATGTACCTGGCCGACCGCCAGTCCCTGGCCTACACCCCGGACGAAGCCGAGCTGTCCCGCTTCGAACGCACCCTCGACGCCATCTGGACCGCCATCCTCCGCGCCGCACCCACCGGCGACTTCCGGCCGAACAAGACGAAACTATGCGATTGGTGTTCCCACCAAGCGATCTGCCCCGCCTTCGGCGGCACCCCACCGGCGTATCCGGGCTGGCCGGAGCCGGACTCGGGGGACGAGACGATCTTGGAACGGGCCGACTGACCGACCGAGCGGCCTTTATGCCTGTTTTGGCTTTGGGTGGGGGTGCCTGTTTGGGTGGGCGGGGTGGTCAGGATCGCTGTACTTGTCGACTGGGGACTCACCCCGACGCCTGAGGCGAGGCCACCAACCCCACTGCAGCTTCGGGTGGTTGGGCTTTATTCGGGGCGGAGATGGCCCTACCCTCGCGGGGGCGGGGCTTCCCTTTCCCCACGCTCTTGACCCGCAGGGCCATCTCAGGGGTCCCCGAATCAAGCCCAACCACCCGAAGGTGCACACCACCCAAGCCCGCGGTGTGGACATGCGGAAGGTGCACCCACCACAACAACAGGCTGGCGGAACGAGGGGACGATGGCTTTCTACATTCCACTGGAAGACAACAGCTTCGAGTCCACAGAGCACACCGCAGGCCCCTGGTCCCCCGACAGCCAACACTTCGGCCCGCCGACCGCCCTGCTCGCGCGAGCCATGGAAGCCCTCCCCACAACGCAACCATCGATGATCGCCCGAATCACCGTGGAAATCCTCGGCCCCCTTCCACTCGCGACAGTCCACGTCCACGCGAGCGTCGAACGCCCAGGAAAGTCCGTCGAGCTTCTGGCAGCGGAATTGAGCACCAACGGCCGCGTGGTGGCGCGAGGACGAGCATGGCGAATGGCCACATCGGACTCTGAGTCAGTGCGCACCGAAGACGGCGAACCGTTGAAAGCGCCGGAGGAAGGCATCCTCCTGAGCAGGCCCGAAGGGTGGGGAGGCGGCTACCTCGACGCCATGGAGATGCGGGCGCTCAGTGGGTCGCTCGCGGACGCCGGTCCGGCCACGGTGTGGGCGCGGCAGCGGGTGGCGTTGGTCAAGGGTGAGGAGCCCACCGGTCTGCAGCGGCTGCTGACCCTCGCCGACTCCGGGAACGGCGTCTCAAGCCTGCTCGACCCACGCCGCTGGTACTTCATCAACACCGAGTTGACCGTCCACGTGCGCAGGCAGCCCGAGGGCGAGTGGATCGGCATGGACGCCCACACCGAGATCGGGGACCACGGCGTCGGGACGGCTTTCACCGTCCTGCACGACCGCCGCGGTCCCCTCGCCCGTGGTGCTCAGGCGCTGCTGATCAAGCCCCGTTAGAGCCTGCAGGCCCGGATGTCGGACGCGAGGACGGCCTTGGCGCCCAGCGCCGCGAGCCGGTCCATGATCGCGTTGACCTCCTTGCGCGGGACCATGGCGCGCACGGCGACCCAGTCCGCGCTGGCCAGCGGGGCCACCGTGGGCGATTCCAGGCCCGGGGTGATCTCGATGGCCGCCTTCAGCAGCGACTGGTGGCAGTCGTAGTCCAGCATCATGTACTGCTGGGCGAACACGACACCCTGCAGCCGCGCCGCGAGCTGGTCGCGGGCCGGTGAGGGCTCCGCGGTGGCCCGCTGCACAAGGATGGCCTCGGAGACACAGATCGCGTCGCCGAAGGCCACCAGGTTGTGCTGGCGCAGCGTGCGGCCCGAGCCGACCACGTCGGCGACCGCGTCGGCCAGGCCGAGCTGGATGGAGATCTCGACCGCCCCGTCGAGGCGGATGACGTCGGCGGTCACGCCGTGTCGGGCGAGGTCGTCGGTGACCAGGTTCGGGTAGGACGTGGCCAGCCGCTTGCCGTCGAGGTCGCCGATTTTCCAGTCGCGGCCCGCGGGCGCGGCGTAGCGGAAGGTGGAGCCGCCGAAGCCGAGCGCGAGCTTCTCCTCGACCGGCGCGCGGGAGTCGAGCGACAGGTCGCGGCCGGTGATGCCGAGGTCGAGCTCGCCGGACCCGACGTAGATCGCGATGTCCTTCGGCCGGAGGAAGAAGAACTCCACCTCGTTGGCCGGGTCGATGACCGTCAGGTCACGGGACTCGTGGCGCTGCCGGTAGCCGGCTTCGGTGAGCATCTCGGACGCGGCGACAGCCAGCGCCCCTTTGTTCGGTACTGCGACGCGCAGCATGGGGGAACTCCTGGGATCGAGGGTGCGGTGACGGCCTACCGGTCACAGATGTCGGTAGACGTCTTCCAGCGTCAGGCCCCGGCCGATCATCAGGACCTGCACCCGGTAGAGGAGTTGCGACACTTCCTCCGCCAGCTCGTCGTCGGTCTCGTGTTCGGCGGCGATCCATACCTCGCCCGCCTCTTCGAGAACCTTCTTGCCTTGCGCGTGCACACCGGCGTCCAGCGCCGCGACCGTTCCCGAGCCCTCAGGCCGGGTCTTCGCCCGTTCGCTGAGTTCGGCGAACAGTTCGTCGAACGTCTTCACGAGCGACGATCCTTCCATCCCCACCCGGGACGCAGGCAACAAGGGGACCGAGGTCACCCGGTCGTGCCCACCGCGACGGCCAGGCAGGCCCCGCCGAGCACCACGCAGAGCGGTGCGTACACCCGCAGATCCCAGTAGGTGAACTCGGTGTCCTTGCGCGCCGAAGTGATGAAACCGGCCACCCCGCGGAACAGGAGCACCGCGGCCACGGTCGCCGTGCCCACCGGCGTCGCCCACCGCGGACCGATCACGCCGACAATTCCCGCACGTGCCGCGACCAGGTAGGCCGCCGCGAACAGTGCGATCGCCACCAGCGCCGTCAGGAATCGATTCGGCAGATCGTCGGCCTCCACGCCCACCACTTTCCGGGCGAATTCCGCGCGCGTGCGCACCGGCCACGGGCTGAACATCCACACCACGTGCAAGCCCCCCACCAGCACCAACACGATCGCGGCGATACCTCCGAGCACCATCATGAGCTACTCCCCTCCGTCGTCCATACAGCACTGTATGGATTTCCGTACAGTACTGTACGGCCGTGACGAAGCCCAGACTGAGCCGTGCCGACTGGATCACAGCGGCGCTCGGCGCCCTGGCCACCGGCGGGGTGACAGCCGTCGCCGTCGACCCCATCGCCAACGCCCTCGGCGTGACCCGGGGCAGCTTCTACTGGCACTTCGAGAACCGGGCGGACCTGCTGCGCGCGGCCTTGGACTGGTGGGAGCACGAGGGCACCACGTCGGTCATCGAGCGCGTCGAACACATCACCGACCCGCACGAGCGGCTGCGCACGCTGTTCTTCGTGGCACTGTCGGAAGACCCGACCGAGGGCTTGGAGCCCGCGTTGGTGGCCCACGCGGATGACCCGATCGTGGCGCCGGTGTTGAACCGGGTGACCGCCCGCCGGATCGACTTCCTGACCCAGGCCTACACGGACGCGGGCCTACCACCCGAGCGCGCCCGCCTCCAGGCCGTGGTCACCTACTCCGCCTACGTGGGGTGGACGGAACTGCGCCGCGCGACACCCGACGCCGCCCCCGAGACGGTCGACGACCCGGTGGCGCTGCGGTATCTGATCGACACGATGGTCAACGCAGCGCGCGCAGAGCCTCCGGGCCGAACCCCACCAGGGAGTCCCGAAGCACCCGCCGCTCCCCCGCCGCCACCGGCACATCACACGGCACCACAACAACCAGACACCCGGCAGCGACCGCCGAAGCCGTCCCGGTAGGCGAATCCTCGACCGCCACACACCGCTCGGCGGAAACGCCCAGCAGCCGTGCGGCCTTCAAATAGGGCTCAGGCAACGGCTTGTTGAGCCCGTCGACCTCGTCCCCGCACACCGACACATCGAAGAACTCACGCCCGACCGTATCCAGCGCGACCTCGGCCAAAGCGCGTTCAGTCGAAGTGACCAATGCTGTGGGCACCCCCGAATCCCGCACGGACCGCAGCGCCTCCAGCGCACCGGGACGGAAAGTCGCCTTGGTGGCGAACAACTCCGCCATCCTCGAGTCCACATAGGCCACAGCGTCGCGGACCTGCTCCGCGGACGGCGAGATCCCCGCCGAGCCGAAGAGCAGGCCCATCGTCGTGGGGATGTTCGTGCCGACCATCGCGCGGCGGGTCTCGACGGACAGTGGTGCGCCGAGCTGTTCGCCGAGTTCGTAGAGCGGGACATCCCACAGCTTCTCGGAGTCGAGCAAGGTGCCGTCGAGATCCCAGAGCACGGCGGCGGGCAGGCCGTCCGAGTCCAGAGTGGACGGTCGAGTCACGAGATCCCCTGTCACGTGTTGAAGTACTTGGCTTCCGGGTGGTGCAGCACGATCGCGTCGGTCGACTGTTCCGGGTGGAGCTGGAACTCCTCCGACAGCTTGACGCCGATCCGCTCCGGGTCGAGCAGGTCGACGATCTTCGCGCGGTCCTCCAGGTTCGGGCACGCGCCGTAGCCCAGGGAGAACCGCGCACCCCGGTAGCCCAGCGAGAAGTAGTCGATGATGTCGGCCGGGTCCTCGTCGGCCACCGCCTTGCCGCCCGCGAACGTCAGCTCCTCGCGGATGCGCCGGTGCCAGTACTCCGCGAGCGCCTCCGCGAGCTGCACACCGAGGCCGTGGACCTCGAGGTAGTCCCGGTAGGCGTTCGCCGTGAACAGCTCGTTGGCGAAGTCCGCGATGGGCTGGCCCATCGTCACCAGGCTGAACCCGACGACGTCGACCACACCGGACTCGCGCGGGCGGAAGAAGTCGGCCAGGCAGAGCCTGCGTTCCTTGGGCTGGCGCGGGAAGGTGAACCGGGTGCGCTCCGGCGCGTCGACGGTCGGCTCGGTGAGGATCACCAGGTCGTCGCCTTCGGACACGCACGGGAAGTACCCGTAGACCACGGCCGCGTGCGCCAGGACGCCCTCCGTGGCGAGCCGGTCGAGCCAGTAGCGCAGCCGCGGGCGACCCTCGGTCTCGACCAGCTCCTCATAGGACGGTCCGGCACCGCCGCGCACGCCCTTGAGGCCCCACTGGCCCATGAAGGTGGCGCGCTCGTCGAGCATCGCCGAGTAGTCCGCGACCGGGACGCCCTTGATGATCCGGTTGCCCCAGAACGGCGGGTTCGGCACGGGGACGTCGGTGGACACATCGGACCGCGCGGGCTGCTCGACCTCTTCAGCCGCCTCTTTCGCCTTGCGCGCCTCGGCGATGCGCAGCGAACGCTCCCGGCGGGCCCGGCGTTCGGCGGCCTTGGCCTTCATGTCCTCGTCGACCAGCGGCGACTCGCCGCGCTTCGCGGCCATGATCGCGTCCATCAGCCGCAGGCCCTCGAAGGCGTCCCGCGCGTAGCGGACGTCGCCGAGGTACATGTCGGTGAGGTCGTTCTCCACGTAGGCGCGGGTCAGCGCCGCCCCGCCGAGCATCACCGGCCACTTGGCGGCGACGTTGCGGGAGTTCATCTCCTCCAGGTTCTCCTTCATGATCACCGTGGACTTGACGAGCAGGCCGGACATGCCGATGACGTCGGCCCGGTGTTCCTCGGCGGCGTCGAGGATGGTCGTGATGGGCTGCTTGATGCCCAGGTTCACCACGTCGTAGCCGTTGTTGGACAAGATGATGTCGACGAGGTTCTTGCCGATGTCGTGCACGTCGCCCTTGACCGTGGCGAGCACGATGCGGCCCTTGCCGTCGTCGTCGGACTTCTCCATGTGCGGCTCGAGGTGCGCGACAGCCGCCTTCATGACCTCGGCGGACTGCAGCACGAACGGCAGCTGCATCTGCCCGGACCCGAACAGCTCGCCGACGGTCTTCATCCCGGCGAGCAGCGTGTCGTTGATGATCTGCAGGGCGGGACGCTCCTTGAGCGCCTCGTCCAGGTCGGCGCCGAGGCCCTTGCGCTCGCCGTCGACGATGCGCCGCTCCAGCCGGTCGAACAGCGGCAGCGCCGCGAGTTCCTGGGCGCGGGTGGCCTTGGAGGAGGCCACGGTGGCGCCCTCGAACAGCTCCATCAGCTTCTGCAGCGGGTCGTAGCCCTCGCGGCGGCGGTCATAGACCAAGTCCAGCGCCACGGCCCGGCGCTCGTCCGGGATGCGGGCCATCGGGACGATCTTCGAGGCGTGCACGATCGCGGTGTCCAGGCCCGCCTGGACGCATTCGTGCAGGAACACGCTGTTGAGGACCTGGCGGGCGGCCGCGTTGAGCCCGAAGGACACGTTCGACACGCCCAGGGTCGTCTTGACCTCCGGGTAGCGCTGCTTGAGCTGCCGGATCGCCTCGATGGTCTCGATGGCGTCCTTGCGGACCTCTTCCTGACCGGTGGTGATCGGGAAGGTCAGGCAGTCCACGATGATGTCGCCGACGCGCATGCCCCAGTCGCCGACCAGGGCGTCGATCGTGCGCGCGGCGATGCGGACCTTGTCGACCGCGGTGCGGGCCTGGCCCTCCTCGTCGATGCACATGACGACGACGGCGGCGCCGTGCTCGCGGACCAGCTCCATCATCCGGTGGTAGCGCGACGTGGGGCCGTCGCCGTCCTCGAAGTTGACCGAGTTGACCGCGCAGCGGCCGCCCAGGCGCTCCAGGCCGGCGCGGATGACCTCGGGCTCGGTGGAGTCGAGCATGATCGGCAGCGTCGACGCGGTGGCCAGCCTGCCCGCCAGCTCGGCCATGTCGACGGCGCCGTCGCGGCCGACGTAGTCGACGCACAGGTCGAGCATGTGGGCGCCGTCGCGGGTCTGGGCGCGGGCGATCTCGATGCAGTCGTCGAACTTGCTGTTGAGCATGGCCTCGCGGAACGCCTTGGAGCCGTTGGCGTTGGTCCGCTCGCCGATGACCAGCACGGACGCGTCCTGCTGGAACGGCACCGCCTGGTAGAGCGACGACACGCCCGGCTCGGGGCGCGGCTTGCGGGGGGCCGGGGTCAGCTCGCGCACGGCGTCGACGACCTGGCGGATGTGCTCGCCGGTGGTGCCGCAACAGCCGCCGACGAGCCGGGTGCCGAAGTCGGTGACGAACGCGCTCAGCGCCACCGCGAGCTCGTCGGGCTTGAGCGGGTACACCGCGCCGTTCGGGCCGAGCTCGGGCAGGCCTGCGTTCGGCATCACCGAGAGCGGGATGCGGGCGTGCTTCGACAGCGTCCTGAGGTGCTCGCTCATCTCGGCAGGGCCGGTGGCGCAGTTGAGGCCGATCAGGTCGATGCCCAGCGGCTCCAGCGCGGTCAGCGCGGCGCCGATCTCCGTGCCGAGCAGCATGGTGCCGGTGGTCTCGACGGTGACCTGGGTGATGATCGGGACGATCCGGCCCTCGGCGGCCATGGCGCGCTTGGCGCCGATGATCGATGCCTTGGTCTGCAGCAGGTCCTGCGAGGTCTCCACGATGACGGCGTCGATCCCGCCGACCAGCATGCCGCGCACCTGTTCCTGATACGCGTCGCGCAGGGTCGCATAGGGAGCGTGGCCCAGCGTGGGGAGCTTGGTGCCCGGGCCGACCGAGCCCAGGACGAACCGCGGGTGCTCGGCGGTGCTGAACTCGTCGGCGACCTCGCGGGCCAGGCGGGCGCCGGACTCCGAGAGCTCGAAGATCCGCTCCGGGATGTCGTACTCGGCGAGGTTCGCGAGATTCGCCCCGAACGTGTTCGTCTCGACGGCGTCGGATCCGGCCTCGAAGTACTCGCGGTGGACCTGGCGCACGACGTCGGGGCGAGTGATGTTCAAGATCTCGTTGCAGCCCTCGAGACCCGCGAAGTCATCAAGTGTGAGGTCGACACCTTGCAGCATGGTGCCCATGGCCCCGTCCGCGACGAGGACACGGTCGTTGAGAGCTGCGATGAAGGGCGACACGACGCTATCCGGCATGTCGACCAGCCTACGATCTCCGTCCACCCGCACAGGGTCGTAGGCTTGCGCAGTGACAGATCCGGACCCGCACATGACTGCCGACGCAGAGCCCAAGGTCGAGCCGCAGGACCTCGTCGACCCCGTAATGGTGGCGGCGTTCGAGGGCTGGAATGACGCGGGAGACGCCGCGAGCACGGCAATCGAGCATTTGCAGCTCACTTGGGACGCCACGCCGCTGCTCGAGATCGACCCGGACGACTACTACGATTTCCAGGTGACGAGACCCACAGTCCGCATGGTGGAAGGGGTCACTCGTCGGGTGGAATGGCCGACAACACGCCTGTACGTGTGTCGTCCGCCGGGGTCCAACCGGGACGTGGTGCTCGTGCACGGCATCGAGCCGAACATGCGCTGGCGCAAGTTCTGCGCCGAGTTGCTCCAGCACGTCGACGATCTCAAGGTGAGCACCGTGGTGACCCTCGGGGCGCTCCTCGCCGACACCCCGCACACCCGGCCCGTCCCCGTGACCGGCACCGCCTACGACGCCAACTCGGCCGCCCAGTTCGGTCTCGAACGGTCCCGCTACGAGGGGCCGACCGGCATCGTCGGGGTGCTGCAGGACGCGTGTGTGCAGGTGGGGGTGCCCGCGATCTCCATTTGGGCGGCCGTCCCGCACTACGTGTCGCAGCCGCCGTCGCCCAAGGCCACGCTGGCGCTGCTGCACCGGGTCGAGGAGGTCCTCGACGTGGAGGTGCCGCTGGGCACGCTGCCGGAGCAGGCCGAGGAGTGGCAGCGGACCGTCAGTGAGATGGCGGAGGAGGACGAGGACGTCCGCAACTACGTCCGGGCCCTGGAGGAACGCGGCGACGCCGAGAACACCCTCAACGAGACCAGCGGCGACGCGATCGCCGCCGAGTTCGAGCGCTACCTGCGCAGGCGCAGGCCAGGCGGTTCGGGTCGGGGCACCTCGGGGCCTGGGCCGACTGGGGTGTGACCGACGACGAGTCGGGTGACGGCGGGCCACGACCGGCCCGCCCACCCGGCGCGAAGCTTTCGACCTGGGCTGCGCGGCTCATCGATTGGTCGCAAAGCAGCCGACTTCGGGCGGATTTGTGGCTCCATATCGGACAAAACGGGCCGACTGGGGCGCGTCGTGGCGGCTGTGGGAAGCGGTGCGGGATCACCGAAATGCCCGCGCCGAACACGCTGGCGGCCCCCTCATGACCGGGCGGGGTCGCGTGAGCGCCCACGTCCGAGACTCCGGCGGCCCGTGGTGACCGGGCGGGTTCGGGCGGCGGCGCTCTACGCGGGTGGATTTCTCGGGCCGTTCGCGGGGGCGGTGCCCACTTCGATGTTTCCCGAGCTCGGGGCCGAGTTCGGGGTGGCCGACCACACCGCCTCCCTCTCCCTCACCGCCTACCTCGTCCCGTTCGCGGCGCTGATGCTGTTCTCCGGGACGCTGGGCGCGAGGTGGGGCGCCGGGCGCAGTGTGCGGGTCGCCTACCTCGTTTATGTGGTTGCTTCCGTGGGCTGTGTGGTCGCCGGGTCGTTCGAGGTCTTCCTGGTGGCGCGGGCCGTGCAGGGCGGCGCCAACGCGTTCACCACTCCCCTGTTGCTCGCCGCCATCGGCGCGGTCACGCCCCGGGAGCGGCTGGGGCGGGCGCTCGGGCTGTTCGGGGCGCTGCAGGCGGCGGGCACGACGAGCGCGCCGCTGCTCGGCGGGCTCGCGGCCGAAGTGGACTGGGCGTGGGCGTTCGTCGCCGTCGGGGCCACGGCGGCGGTACTGGCGGTGGTGGGGCTGCCGTCGTCGCTGCGGGCGCCGTCCGGGGAGTCGCACCGGTTGCGGTCGGTGTGGCGGGCGGACGTGCTGCGGCCCGCCGCGGTCGCGCTGGTCGGGTGGGCGTGCCTGGGCGGGATGGCGTTCATGGTGGCGCTGCGGGCGGTCGACGAGTTCGGGTTGGGCGCGGCGCAGCGTGGGGCGCTGTTGACCGGGTTCGGCGTGTTCGGGCTGCTCAGCGCCCACGCGGTGGGGCGGTCGATCGACCGGCTGGGGCCACGGCGGGCGGTTGTGCTCGGGGCGGTGGCGGGCGCGGTGCCGGTGGTCCTGGTCGGGGTCCTGCCGTGGATCCCCGCGATGGCGGCGGTGTGGGCGCTGGCCGGGATGACGACCCAGTTCGTCCAGGTGGGACTCAACACGCTGATCTTGTCCGACCCGGGGCCGAACCGGGCGGGCGCGCTGTCGGTCGTGCTGGCGTTCCGCTTCTTCGGCGGCGCCGCGGCACCGCCCGCGTTCACCCCGATCTACCAGGCCGACCCGGTGGCGGGCTTCGTCATCCCGGCCGCGCTGCTGGTGCTGGTGGTGCCGCCCGCGATGCGCCGCCGCCGTTAGGCTCGCCGCACCGAAACCCCTCTTTTGGGGGATTGTTGATCTCGTACGACCTGACCTTCCGCCCCCTCGCCGATTCGGGCGGCTACTGATGTGGGGAATGTGCCTATGGCTCGGGCGTTTGAGCGGGCTGGGTATGTGAACTTTGAGCGGGCCCTTCACATGACTTGGGGCTAAGCCCTAAGCACGATCTTGTCGCTGGGTGCCCGTTCGGCCGCGAGGTCGCGGTGACGTTTCGGGGGTTTCGCACGAACACGCCATCGAAGTTGGCAGTGTTCGTGCGGGACCCCGAAACGTCACCATCAAAGCGACCGAGCCGCGCCACCAGGCGCCATGACACAGCGACCGAGCCAAATTACAGTTCGATCCCCAATAGGGCGTCGATCGCGGCCTTCGCCTCGGCGGGGGCGTTGTCCTCCGTGCCCTCGCCCAGCCTGGTCTGCTCCGCCCACGCGTCGATCGCGGCGATCGCGGCGGGGGTGTCCAGGTCGTTGGACAGGTGTTCGCGGATTTCGGCGATCAGGGGTGCGGCGTCGACGCCCTTGGCCGCGTTGACCGCTTCCCGCCAGCGGGCCATCCGCGTGACGGCCTCGTCGAGGACGTTCTGGGTCCAGGTGCGGTCTTCGCGGTAGTGGCCGGACAGCAGGCCCAGTCGCACCGCCATGATGTCGACGTTGTCGGCGCGCAGTCTTGAGACGAACACCAGGTTGCCGCGGGACTTGGACATTTTTTCGCCGTCCAGGCCGATCATCGCGGCGTGGGCGTAGTGCTGGGCGAAGGGGTTCCTGCCGGTCAGGGCCTCCGCGTGGGCGGCGCTGAACTCGTGGTGGGGGAAGATCAGGTCCGACCCGCCGCCCTGCAGGTCGAAGCCCATGCCCAGGCGGTTGAGGGCGATGGCGCTGCACTCGATGTGCCAGCCGGGCCTGCCCGGGCCCAGTTCGCTGTCCCAGCTCGGCTCGCCGGGCCGGGCGACGCGCCACAGGAGGGCGTCGAGGGGGTGGCGCTTGCCCTTGCGGTCCGGGTCTCCGCCGCGCTCGGCGAAGTACTTCGCCATGGTCTGCTCGTCGTAGCGGGACTCGGCGCCGAACTGGCCGCTTGCCTGGTGGTCGAAGTAGATGTCCGGGAACTCCGGGTCGTCGGCGTGGTAGGCCGCGCCGTTGGCCAGGAGCTTCGCCACGGCCTCGACGACCTCCGGGATCGCTTCGACGGCCCCGATGTACTCGCGCGGCGGCAGCACCCGCAGCGCGGTCATGTCCTCGCGGAACAGCGCCGTCTCCCGCATCCCCAGCACGACCCAGTCGTCCTGGTCGCGCTCGGCGCGCTCCAGCAGCGGGTCGTCGATGTCGGTGACGTTCTGGACGTAGTGCACCTGATGGCCGTTGTCCAGCCACACGCGGTGGACCAGGTCGAACGCGAGGTAGGTCGCCGCGTGCCCGAGGTGCGTGGCGTCGTACGGGGTGATCCCGCAGACGTACATGGTCGCGGTGGGCCCCGGGGTGGTCAGGCGGATCTCGCCCGCGCTGGTGTCGTGGAGCCGAAGCGGGCGCGGCGTGCCGGGCACCCGCGGCACCGGATGGGATTGCCAGGTCTGCATGACTCCGACATTAATCGCACCGACTTCGGCGACCGGGTGAATTCAGTGTGTGGACGGCCTGCGCAGTCAATTGTGTGACCTCCGTTACATACCCTGGTGGTGGGCCGATCACATAAGCAGGTGGGAGCACGCTGGGAGAGGGGCCGGGACCATGACGGAGCCGCAGGACACACCACAAGGCGGGACAACCGGACGCTATCTGGTGCTGATGGAGGACCACGCCGTCGAGGCGGTCGACGCGGGCACACGCCAGATGGGCGACGTGGCGGGAATCCGCGCCGCCAGCAACGCCGACACCGAGGACGCGGAAGTCGACTTCCAAGGCACCGAGGGGCTGGTGCTGCGCGAACTCGGCATCGCCATCGTCAACGCCGATCCCGACCAACTGGCCGCGCTGGACCGCGCGGCGCACGAGCCGGGCCCGCTGTCGCTGGTCGAGCCGGAGCGGCGGGTCTACGCGATCAGCGCCCTGCCCGCCGAGGAGCCGCTCGCGGTCGACGAGAGCCAGTTCACCTGGGGCATGCAGGCGGTACGCGCGCAGCTGAGCCAGGCGACCGGCGAGGGCATCCGGGTGGCCGTGCTCGACACCGGCTTCGACGTCAACCACGCCGACTTCGCCGGGCGCTCGGTCACGACCAGCTCGTTCATCCAGGGCGAGGACGTGCAGGACGGCCACGGCCACGGCACACACTGCATCGGCACCGCGTGCGGTCCGCGCGACCCGGCGGAGGGTCCCGGCTACGGCATGGCCTACAAGTCGGAGATCTTCGCGGGCAAGGTGCTGAGCAACCGCGGGTCCGGCACCGACGGCGGCATCCTCGCCGGCATCGCGTGGGCGATCACCAACGGCTGCCCGATCGTGTCGATGTCCCTGGGCGCCGCCACCCGCCCCGGCGACCCGTACTCCCGCACCTATGAGAGTGCAGCCAACCGCGCGATGGCGCAGGGGACGCTGATCATCGCGGCCGCGGGCAACGAGTCACGGCGGCAGAACGGCCGGATCAACCCGGTCGGCCACCCGGCGAACTGCCCGTCGATCATGGCGGTCGGCGCGGTGGACGTGAACATGGCGATGGCGTGGTTCTCGTGCGGCACGGTCGACGAGATCGGCCAGGTCGACATCGTCGGGCCGGGCGTGGACGTGTACTCGTCGTGGCCCGCTCCCCTGGGACACAACAGGATCAGCGGCACGAGCATGGCCACCCCGCACGTCGCGGGCGTGGCGGCGCTCATCGCCCAGGCGACCGGCGCGCGGGCGTGGGAGTTGTGGGCGAGACTGAGCCAGATCGCACGGCGGCTGCCGCTGCCGTCCACCGACGTGGGAGCGGGGCTGGTGCAGGCGCCATGAACGATGTCGACGAACCGCTCGAGCGGGTGATGGTGACCCTGGACGACGCCGGGCTGTCCCGGGTCGACGAGGTCGTGGCCGAACTCCGCCGGGCCGGGATGGACGTCGAGCAGATCATCGAGCCGGTGGGCACCATCACCGGCTCGGTGCCGCTCGACGCGCTGGACGCGGTGCAGGACGTGACCGGGGTGGACTTCGTGGAGCCGCAGGTCGCCGCGTTCCAGATCCCGGACCCGGACGACGACATTCAGTAGGCGCGTTTCGGGGCGTCCGCGGGGGCGAACTCGGGCAGGTCCTTGTGGGCGCCCTCGCGGACGGCCTGGCGGATCTGCTCGATGTTCTCGCGCAGCATGTCCGAGATCAGCTCGTCGGTGCGCGGGTCGGCGAGCATCTCCAGGACCACCCGCAGGGTCGCGTCGGTGACCGCGCCGACGATCTCGTCGTGGAACGGCAGCACCCGCAGCCTGCCCACCTGCCGGTCGTGTTTGAGCTTCTCCAGCACCATCTCCCGGATCTCCACCCGGTTCTCCTCCAGCGCGCCCGCGACGTTGCGGGCATAGTGGCCGGTGCGCAGGACGGAGACGACCTCTTCGAGCACGGCGACGGTGAGCGGTTTCTTGACCACGTCGATGAGCAGGCCGCCGAAGCGCCCCATGGCCCGGTGGGCGAGTTCCTCGCTGACCGAGCGGTCCACGGGCATGTGCAGCCGGGTCATGATCACCGCGATCCGCCACACCCGCAGCAGCCGGAACGCGCGGAACGCGAGGTGCGACACCGGGATCATGCCGACCACGTCGTACCAGTTGTGCCACAGGAACCGCCGGGTGAAGCCCGCCGTCCGCCAGCGCCAGAGGAACTCCACGGCGAACACCCCGCAGAGCGCCCAGTCGATCCGGGTGATGAGGGTGGCGACGTCGGGTGCGGGCTTCCAGAACGTCCGGTAGGTCAGCAGGCCGACGGCGAACAGCGCCAGCAGCAGCATCAGCCAGTCGTCCAGACTGACCCGATGCTTCTTCGGCGAACCCGCCAGTGAGATGACCATGACCACAAACATGTCACGGTGGGCGCGCGCTGACCACTCGCCCCTCCTGAACCGGGCCGGGAAGTCCTAGCGGTATTCGGGGTTGTGGAAGTCGAAGCGGGCGCCCGCGTCCCACTTGGTGCGCTGGTTGCCCTGAGCGGGGAAGCCGCCTGCGTCGCGCAGCATGCGGGCCAGGTGCATGAGGTTCCACGTCATGAAGGTGGTGTTGCGGTTGGTGAAGTCGTTCTCCGGGCCGCCCGAGCCCTTGTCCAAATAGGAGGGTCCGGGGCCCGCTTCACCGATCCAGCCCGCGTCGGCCTGCGGCGGGATGGCGTAGCCGATGTGCTGCAGGCTGTAGAGGATGTTCTGCGCGCAGTGCTTGATGCCGTCCTCGTTGCCGGTGATCAGGCAGCCCGCGACCCGGCCGTAGTAGGCGTACTGGCCGACGTCGTTGAGGACGCCGGACAGGGCGTAGAGGCGTTCGATCACCCGTTTGGTGACCGAGCTGTTGTCGCCGAGCCAGATCGGTCCGGCGATGACCAGGATGTCGGCGGCCATCACCCGCTCGGTGAGCGCGGGCCACTCGTCGGTGGCCCAGCCGTGCTCGGTCATGTCCGGGTAGACCCCGGTGGCGATGTCGTGGTCGACCGCCCGGAACTGGTCGACCGACACCCCGTTGGTGGACATGATCCCGGCGCTGGCGTCGACGAGCCCTTGGGTGTGGCTCTGCTCGGGAGAGCGCTTGAGGGTGCAGTTGATGAACAGCGCGCGCAGGCCGTCGAAGTCCGTCACCGGCGTCTCTCCCTTTCACGTCGACGCCCCAGTGTCGCGCCCCCGGCCATGCCTCGCCGCTCGAGCCTCCCGCGAGTACTCTTCGCAATGCCTGGCGGGACGGGCAACTCACGTGCGCCCGTCGCGTCCTGGGAGACAGGACGACGCCCGCATGGACCGGCCCGGAGGACGTGACAACCGCGTGAGCGAGCTTGCGAGCGAATCAATGTCACAGTGCCCACGCGAGTGGAGCCACCGAACCTGTGAGGTGGCGGCATGAGCGCACCCGGTTTCGCACACGAGGCTCTCGTGTACCGCGATGAGGCCGGCTACCTCGAGGGGACGAGCGCCTTCCTGCGCGCGGGCCTCGCCGCGGGGGAGGCGGTGTTCGCACTGGTCCGCCCCGCCGCCATCGACGGCCTCCGGGACGCCCTGGGCGACGACGCCGACCGCGTGCGGTTCCTCGACATGACCGAGGTCGGCCGCAACCCGGCCCGCATCATCCCGACCCTGCGCTCCCTGATCGCCGACGCGGGCGACCGGCCCGCACGGGCGGTCACCGAGCACACCTGGCCGGGCCGCAGCGAGGAGGAGACCGCCGAGACCCTGCTGCACGAGGCATTGGTCAACGTGGCCTTCGAGGACACCGACCTGCGCCTCCTGTGCCCCACGGACCCCGAGTTCCTGGCCGACGCCGAACACAGCCACCCGATTCTTGTCGAGGGCGACGATCGCAGGCAGAGCGACCGGTTCGACCCGAAACTGGCCGACATCGAGTTCGCGGGCGACCTCCCCGCTCCCGAAACGGTCTCGGATGTCGCCCACTTCAACCTCGACGACCTTCCGGAACTGCGCGACCTGGTCACCATTCGGGCCAGCGGCTTCGGGCTGCCGCGGGCCCGGGCATTGGACCTGACGCTGGCGACCAACGAGATCGTCACGAACAGCATCTGCCATGGCGGCGAACGCGGGACGCTGCGGGTGTGGGACGAAGAGGACGCGGTGGTGTGCGAGGTCAGTGACGGGGGGCAGATCACCGATCCGTTGGTGGGGCGGATCGTGCCGAGGCCTTCGGTTCCTGGTGGGCGTGGGGTGTGGCTGGCTAATCAGCTGTGCGATCTGGTGCGGATTCGGTCTACTGCTGTGGGGACTGTTGTGCGGTTGCACATGGCTAAGCCCTGAAGTCTCCGGGCGTTGCTGGCTTTGCTTCGACTGTGACGCCTGTTTGGGTGGTTCGCCTTGATTTGGGGACCCCGGAAATGGGCCTGCGCGGGTAAAGCGGGCAGGATAGGGAAACTGCCCCGCGCCGCGAAAGTTTAGGCCCATTTCACCCCAAATCAAGGCGAACCACCCAAACAGGCCGTTGGGATTGGCCCGTTGCGATAGGGGTGGGTTAGGCAGATCAAATCGATCAGTCAGTCTGCGATCAACGGGCCTGCGATCGGTCAGCCTGCGATCAACCGGGCCTGCGATCAGTCAGTCTGCCATCAGTCAGCCTGCGATCAATCGGGGCGTTTCTCGGGTCAATGGCGCGTTTGTCGGGTCAATCGGCGCGGCGGATCCAGCGGCCGCCTGAGTGTTGGACTCGGGACTGGCGCAGTGTTTCCAGGTAGTCGGCGATGTTGGAAAGGGCCTTGGGTGACTGCCACAGCGCCGTCACCTTCGGGTCGTCCACTCCCCTGGCCGCCTCGATCCGGGTGCGGGCTGGGCGGTGGAGCTGGCGCTTCGTCAGGGCGAATGCCGCCGGCGGGATTCGGGACAACGCGGTAGCGCGAGTCAGGGCTCGGTCGAGGAGATCGTCGGGTCCCACCACCTCATCGACCAATCCCACCGACCTCGCGGCCTCGGCGTCCAGCACCGCGCCTGTGTTGATCAACCGCTGGGCGTGGTGGCCGACTGCGTGGCGGATTATTTCCAAAGCCGCCACCGGGAACGGGACGCCGACCAGCAGTTCCGTGAGCCCGATCCGCCCGGCGGACATGATGCGGTAGTCCGCTGCGGCGGCGATGACGCAGCCGCCGGCGATCGCTGCCCCGCCGACGGCGGCGATGACCGGTCGTGGGCAGTCGAAGACGGCCAGGAACGCCTTGCTGAGAGCGGGCAGGAAATCGGCGACGTAGTTCGCCCCGCCCTCCACGACGCGGCGGAGGTCTACGCCCGCGCTGAAGGCCTGGCCCGCGCCGGTGATGATCAGGCCGTCGGCCACCAGGCTGCTGACGGTACGGCTGATGGCCTCGCACAGTTCGAGGTCGAGTGCGTTGACCTTGCCGTGGTCGATCCGCAGGACAGCTAGGTCGCCGTGCGCTTCGACGGTGATCATGGCCCCTTCCCGGCACCCAGCCGGACCGCCGGGTCTCCGAGAACAATGTAATTCCGCGCGTCGTTGTTGGCCGTCCAGAGCGCGGCCAGGGTCTCGTCGTCGATCTTGCGACCGAGTCGGCGCAGGGCGTCGAGGCGGGTGACCAGCTCGGTGGCGATGGCGGCGTAGCGCTGGTTCAGGTACTCCATCGCCGCCCCGAGGCGCTGCCCGGCCAGCAGGGCGCGCAGGGTGCTGGCCATGGTGGCGATCTGCGGGTCGACGCCCTTCCACAGGAACGAGCAGCTCCACACCCGGTCGACGTGGCCGACGAACCCGAGCACCCCGGCCGCCAGCAGCCGCTGCGGCAGGCGGGCGACGAACGCCCGGCCCGCGTCGTGGCCGCGGGGGAAGTCGGCCGCGGCGGGCGTCCCGGCGCCGTAGCAGGCGAAGGAGAACACCACGTCCGGTGTCGGCGTGCCGGTGACGTCGGCGCCCGCGAAGTACTGGTCGGCGGTCAGTGGCGCCGCCGCCATCGGTCCCGGCCAGTCCTGGCAGAGCAGGGCGCCCTGGATCTCGCGCATCTCCGGCTTCGCCGAGCCGATGCCGTGCGAGGCGGTGAACAGGACGCGGCCGGGGTGCGGTTCGGTGAGCAGGGCGGACAACCGGGCCTTGGTGGCCTGCTCGGCGACGTCGACCCCCACGGTGACCCCGTGGCCGGTCAGTTCGGTCCGAAGTGGCTCGATCAGCTTGGCCGCGCTCAGCGTGGTGGCGCGGTCGTCGGGGTTGCGCACGCCGAAGAGGTGGATGCCCGGCGAATCGAGCGCTGTGCCCTCCGACATACCCTCCGCCGCCAAGACGGCCTCGGCGTAGCGGGCGTAGTCGTCGAGGGTGTCGAAGTGCAGCCTGCCCACGGCGTACTGGACGTCGAGTTGGTACTGCAGGCTGAACGGCAGCTCGGCCGGGTCGCCCGCCAGCAGCAGGTAGTACGGCACCCGCGCGGGTTCGGCCGGACCGGGGCCAGCCCCATAGCGGCGCAGGAACGCGGCGTCGTCCTCCCCCGGCTCGACGACCAGCTCCCGGTACAGCGGGCCCGCCTGGGTGCGGCGCAGGTCCAGCAGCGGCCGCAGCGCGTCGAGCACCGGGCTCGCCGGGGTGGTGACCACCGCCCAGCCGACCGATGCCAGGTCCTGCGGGTCGAACCCGTACTGGGTGCCGAACGTCGGCTCCCGCGCCTGGTCACGCTTGCGCAGCGCGCGAACGTGCCGCTCCGGGGGGCTCTCGCCGCGCGCCAGGGCCGACAAGTCCTCCACGGTGTCGGGCGCGAACAGATACCCGCCGGTGTCCGCGTCGACGCCGTTGACCGGCAGCTCGGTCATGTCATCACAACCAGCAGCACCAAGAGCACCACGATCACCACCGCCTCGGCCGCGGCCAGCAGCGCGAGCCTGCTGGTGATCCCGCGCGCGCTCGCCAGTCCGGCCTCGTCGAAGGAGCGGACCAGGAACTCCCGTTCCACCTCCGCCAGCCCGGTCGCCGCGGGCCTGGGGGCCAGCCGAAGGGCGTCGCCGGTGAGCAGGAACGCGCTCTGCCGCTGGTTGCGGTGCCAGTCGTAGGCGGCGGCTTGCCAGGGTTCGAGGGTGGCGTGCCGCCACGCCTGGTTGGCGTCGATGACCGCGGTGATCAGCCGGTCGTGGGCCAGTTCGTACCAGGTCGTGCCCGCGCGGGTGTCCGCCCGGATCAGGTACGCGTCCTCCAGCGCGTCGAGCACCCGCACGCCGAGCTCACCCGGCACCGGCGGGTCGGTCGTCTGCGCCCGGAACCGGCGCGCGGTGATCAGCTCGTCCTCGAACCAGTCGCGCACCGCCCGCTGGTCGACCCCCAGCTCGCGCTCCAGCTCCATCAGGGCGCTGCCGTAGTAGCGGCTCAGCGCCCGGTCGATGTCGACACGCTCGACATCGCCGGTGCCGATCTCGTGGAAGTTCTCGCCGTGCGCGGCGGTGAGCCGCCACAGGGTGCGGCACACGACCTGCAGCTGGAATGGCTCCACATAAGGGGATCGCAACCAGTGGTCGGCGCCGTCGGGCCGGTCGACCCTGGCCCGGGCGAGCCGGTCGACCAGCTTCTCCGCCGCTCCCTCCACAAAGGACACACGTTGTTCGGCGGCCGGTCTGCGGACCGCGGCGAGTGCCTCGTCGTGGTCGAGGAAGTCGAGACGGAACCTTGCCCGCAGCCTGCCCGGCAGGAACCGCAGGTAGCGGTCGAACCCGCCCAGGTAGTCCTCGCGCACCGCCAGCAGCGCGAACAGGGCGCCGTCCGCCAGCGCCGCGCCGAGTTGGCGGAAGAACTCCTCTTTGGCATCACGGTCGGTCGGGTCCAGCGTGAGGATCTCCTCGAGCTGGTCGATCACCAGGACGCGGGCGGTGCCGTCGAGCAGCGGCGGCTCCAAGCGCTCGACGATCTCCCCGACGGTGAGGTCGTCAAGCCCGGGGGTCTCGGCGCCGAGCAGGTCCACGCCGATGCTGTGCACGTACCGGTTGCCGCGCGCAGGCACCGGCTTGTCGACGCGCGCCGGGGCAGTCGGCATGAAACCGTCGGAACGCAGCATTCGTGCGACGGCCGCCTGGATCAGCGACGTCTTGCCCGCCCCGGACGGCGCGTGCAGCAGCACGACCCGCTCGGCGATAACCAGGTCGGCGAGTTCCCGCGCGACGTGCTGGCGGTTCGGCAGGTGCTCGTCGCGGCGGAACGCGCGCGGCCCGACGTAGGGGTTCTCGGCGGGCAGCACGATCGGCGCCGTGTCGGCGGTCATGGCGCGTCGCCCCCGGCGTTGGCGCGCAGCTCGCGGAGGAAGTCCTTGGTGGCCGACCAGAACAGGCTGACCCGGTCCTCGCCGAAATACGACTCCAGGTACCGCTGGGCGGCCTCGGGTTCGATGGTCTGGCTCTCCGGGCGCACCTGCACGCCGACGTGGGTGTTGGCGCGCAGCCGGGAGCTGCCGCCGAAGCTCTTGATTCCCTGGAACACCACCCGGAAGTCCCAGTCGTCGAGCCGGTATCCCAGGAACATCAAGGAGTTCTTCATCAGCGACGCCGACACCGCGGGCGGGATCGACGGCCGCTGCTCGATCCACGCGGTGAGCCACTCGAAGTGGTCGTCCTCGGTCAGCACGACGGAGTCGGGATTGTCGAGCCTGCCGAACAGGTGGTACACCCAGGGTTTCGCGACGGTCGGCGGCTCCAGGGTGTGCGGGTCGACCTGCTCGACCGTGTCGTTCCACGGGAAGCACAGCGTGACCGGGTCCTTGGGCTGCTCGTTCGCGCGCAGCGCCTGCTGCAGCAGATCGGTCCACCCGGTGGTGACGTAGACCTTCACCGGCAGCGACGCGGCCGCCCGGTACGGCTCGTCCGGGTCGCGCTCGCGCAGCAGCCTGCCCAGTTCCAGGATCACCGGCTCGGGGTCGCTGCCTTCGAGGAGGTGCCGCGGGACCTCGGCGATCAGTTCGTGCCCGCCCGCCCGTCGGCGCTTCTCCCGAAGGTCGCTCATCAGGTAGTCGAGGAGGAACGCGCGGACCTCGCCGGGCGAGCGGCCGACCCGCAGGTACTGGGCGACCTGGGCGAAGTTGCCCTTCCCGGACGGCGCGATCGGCATCTGCCAGCGGCGCGCCCAGCGGCGGGCGATCTCCACCCGCGACCCGACGATGCCGTCGGCGAACCCGGGCCCCAGGACGGGGGTGAACCGGCCGGTGCGCATCATCAGCGCCAGCGAACTCCACGTCTCGCGGCCGACTTCGGTGCGGTAGTAGGTGCGCCCGGATCGCAGCCGGGAGAACAGCACCGGCACCCACCAGTCGGGCCGGTCCCGAACCGCGGCGCGGGCGATGGCGACGGCCCGGTCGACCACGCCGTCGTCGGCGAACTCGGCGAAGAACTTCTCCGCGAAGGTCTGCGCGGTGGTCATGGTGACGTCACCCTGCATCGCGATGACCGCGGCGATCCCGGCGCCCGCCAACCGCGGCCCCAGCCCGGCCAGGGCGCCGCCGTCGTCGGACGCGGTCCCGGTTCCCGCCGAGCGGCACGACATCAGGACCGCCAGCATCGGCTTGGTCTCCA
This sequence comes from Actinokineospora alba, assembly GCF_004362515.1. Lineage (NCBI taxonomy): Bacteria > Bacillati > Actinomycetota > Actinomycetes > Pseudonocardiales > Pseudonocardiaceae > Actinokineospora > Actinokineospora alba. The sequence goes on from NZ_SNXU01000001.1 coordinate 6,015,613, forward strand.
GGTGCTGGAACGACTCGACGAGCCTGCGCGCGTCCACCGGGTCGGCCTTGCCGTCGGCGGCCTCCAGGAACAGCAGTGGCACGTCCTCGGTGAGTGCGCCGTGCGCGACCAGGTAGAGCACGTCGATCGGGTCGTCGCGGTCCCGCAGGCGGGCGGTGATCGCGGCCAGGGTCGCGGTGCCGTTCCCGCCGATGAACTCGGCGCGGTATCCCTTCAGCGCGTCGCGCGCCCGGTCCAGCTCGGCGGTGAGGTTCACCGGCGCGAGATCACGGCCGCCCGGGGCGTACTCCCCCACGTCGTTCGGCGCGGCCACCACGACGAGCGCGACCTGCTCGCTCGCCTTGCGCACCGGAATCGGGCGCCAGTCGGCACTGGAGAGATACCTGGAGAACAGCACCGTCGAGTTCGTGGCGATCGGGTGGTTCGACACGGGGTCGCGCAACAGCTCCCAGCGGACCGAGTGGAACCTCGACGGACCGTCCACGTGCAACCGGACGTGGACGGCCGCGGTGTGGGCGGCGGCCATCGCTTTCTCATAGAAGCGGGCGATCTCGGAGTTTCCGAACACCATCCGGGTCAGCGCCTCGGCGTAGGCGTCGTCGTCGTCGACGAGGTCGGCCAGTGCGGGCAGGTCGATCCGCAGCAGGTCGGGCGGGTGCTCCGGCCAGTCCACTGTGTCCACGCCGGTGTAGCGCAGGCTCACGTCGAACGCGTCCTGCTCCGAGTCGTACACCAGGCCGAACTCCAGGTCGGCATATTCGCCCGCCACGCCGGTCACCTCCGTCCCTACCTGGGAGAGGCGCGGACCAAGGCTTCAGATACGCACTCTTCAGATTCACCCTTTCGGCGCAACCGCACAAGGGGCCGTTCGAGTGTGTTTCGCCGGTCAGCGCCTACGGGATGAGCTGCTGGACGGCCTTGAGAATGCGCTTGTCGGAAATGGGACCCGCCGTGCCCAGCATCTGCGCGAAATAGCTGACCCGCAGTTCCTCGATCATCCACTGCACCTCGCGGGCCTTGGCCGAGTCGCGGGCCGCGGGACGGAGCTGGTTGAGCGCTTCGTGGTAGGCGTCCTCGAGGTCCTGAACCTGATGCATCCAGGAGGTATCACGGTCCGGGCGCTCGGGAAGCTTGTCCAGCCTGCGTTCGATCCCCCGCAGGTAGCGCTCCACATCGGACAACCGGGACAACCCGGTGGCGGTGATGAAGCCCGGGTAGATCAGCCCGGCGAGCTGCTCGCGGATATCGGCCAGGGCTTCGACGAAGATCGGGCCGGACGTGCGGTCCAGCCGGGCGCGCACGTCGGTCCACGCCATGACCACCTTGCGCGCGCCGTCGAGGACCTCGAGGGTGGCGCCGATCAGGCCGACGCGAACGTGCTCGCGCAGCTTCTCGAAGCCCGCCTCGGTCCAGGCCGGGCCGCCGCCGGAGGCGATCAGGTGGTCGGCGGCGCAGTCGACACAGTCGGCGAGCAGGGCCGGGACGCCGCCGTGCGGGTTGTGCGAGAGAGCGAGTTTCGCCTGGTTGGACAAGGTGCGCACGACCTGCTTGACCGGCGAGGGCACGCCCAGCAGCACCAGCCGCCGGGTGCCCAGCCACATCGCGTGCCGCTGGTCGGTCTCGGTGTCGAGCATCCGCACCGCGACGGTGTCGCCCTCGTCGACCAGCGCCGGGTAGGCGGTGACGACCAGGCCGTTCTGCTCGGTGCGCTGGACCTTGGGCAGCGTCCCGATCGTCCACGCGGTCAGGCCGCGCCGCTCCAGGTCGACCGACGCCGCCGCGAGCGACTGGCGCAGCTTGGACTTGAGCTGGTCTTTCAGCGCGATCAGGTCTTTGCCGGTGGCCAGGGTCTTCTCGCCGTCGACGACCTGGAACGTGGTCCGCAGGTGCGCCGGGACCGCGTCGATCTGCCAGGCGTCACGCGGGATGACCACCCCGGTCAGCTTGCGCAGTTCGCGGCCGACCGCCTCGGGCAGCGACTCCTCCTCCGCGCCGAGGCGGGCGACGACGGCCTTGGCGAAGTCCGGGACGGGGACGAAGTTGCGGCGCAGCGGCTTGGGCAGCGACCGGATCAGCGCGGTGACGATCTCCTCGCGCAAACCGGGGACCTGCAAGGAGAAACCGTCGCCGTGGAGCTGGTTGAGGACCGCGATCGGGACCTTCGCCGTGACACCGTCGTCGTTGCGGCCCGGCTCGAAGCGATAGGTCAGCGGCAGCGCGAGCCCGTGCTGCTGGAGCGTGTCCGGGAAGTCCTGCTCGTTGATGCCCTTGGCCGAATCATTGACCAGCATGGACTTCGAGTAGTTCAGCAGGTCCGGCTGCTCGTGCCGGGTCTTCTTCCACCAGGTGTCGAAATGCCGACCGGAGACGACCTCGGCCGGGATTCGCTGGTCGTAGAAGGCGAACAGTGTCTCCTCGTCGACCATGATGTCGCGGCGGCGGGCCCGGTGTTCGAGTTCCTCGACCTCGGCGAGCAGCTTGCGGTTGTCGTGGAAGAAGTGGTGCCGGGTCTGCCAGTCGCCCTCGACCAAGGCGTTGCGGATGAACAGGTCCCGCGACATCTCCGGGTCGATCCGGCCGTATTGGACTTTGCGGGACACCACGATCGGCAGCCCGAACAGGGTGACCCGCTCCATGGCGACCACGGAGCCCTGTTTGGCCTCCCAGTGCGGCTCGCTGTAGGTGCGCTTCACCAGGTGCTCGGCCATCGGCTCGACCCACTCCGGCTCTATGCGCGCCGCGATGCGGCCCCACAGCCGCGAGGTCTCGACCAGCTCGGCGGCCATCACCCAGCGCGGCGGCTTCTTCGCCAGCGTGGAGCCGGGGAAGATCGCGAACCGGGCGTTGCGGGCGCCGACGTAGTCCTTGCCATCTTTCGCCGCCGGGTCGCGGAAACCGATGTGGGACAACAGGCCCGACAACAGTGCCATGTGGACGTTGCGCGGTTCGGCTTGGGTGTCGTTCGGGGTGATGCCGAGCTGGCGGACCACCTGGCGCAGCTGGCTGTGGATGTCCTGCCACTCGCGGACCCGCAGGTAGTTCAGGAACTCCGCCTTGCACAGCCTGCGGAACCGGTTGCCCGACACCTCTTTCTGCTGCTCGCGCAGGTAGTTCCAGAGCGCGAGGTAGGTCATGAAGTCGGAGTCCGGGTCGGCGAAGCGGGCGTGCATCTGCTGCGCGGCCTGCTGCTTCTCCTGTGGACGCTCGCGCGGGTCCTGAATGGACAGGGCGGCGGCGATCACCATGACCTCGCTGACGCAGCCCGCCTTGTCCGCCTCGATCACCATGCGGGCCAGCCGCGGGTCGACCGGGAGCTGGGCGAGCTTGCGGCCCAGCGGGGTCAGCCGCTTGCGGGAGTCGGTCTCCGCCGGATTGATCGCGCCGAGTTCGTGCAGCAGGTTGACGCCGTCGGCGATGTGGCGCTTGTCCGGCGGCTCGATGAACGGGAAGTCCGCCATCTCGCCGAGGTCGGCGGCGTTCATCTGCAGGATGACCGACGCCAGGTTGGTGCGCAGGATCTCCGGGTCGGTGAACTCGGGGCGGGCGAGGAAGTCGTCCTCGCTGAACAGCCGGACGCAGATGCCGTCGCTGGTGCGGCCGCAGCGGCCCTTGCGCTGGTTCGCCGAGGCCTGCGACACCGGCTCGATCGGCAGTCGCTGCACCTTGAGCCGGTTGCTGTAGCGGGAGATGCGCGCGGTGCCGGGGTCGACGACGTACTTGATGCCCGGCACGGTCAGCGAGGTCTCGGCGACGTTGGTCGCGAGGACCACCCGGCGGTTGGAGTGCTGCTGGAACACCCGGTGCTGCTCGGCGCTGGAAAGCCGGGCGTAGAGCGGGAGGATCTCGGTGTTGCGCAGGTTCCTCGCGGCCAGCGCGTCGGCGGTGTCGCGGATCTCCCGCTCGCCGGAGAGGAAGACCAGGATGTCGCCCGGCCCCTCGGCGCACAGCTCGTCGACGGCGTCGAGGATGCCCTGGGTCTGGTCGCGGTCCGGGTCGGCGTCGGGGTCCTCGGGGTCGACCAGCGGGCGGTAGCGCACCTCGACCGGGAACGTGCGGCCGGAGACCTCGATGATCGGGGCGTCGCCGAAGTGCCGGGAGAAACGCTCCGGGTCGATCGTCGCCGAGGTGATGATCACCTTGAGGTCGGGGCGCTTGGGCAGCAGCCGGGACAGGTAGCCCAGCAGGAAGTCGATGTTGAGGCTGCGCTCGTGCGCCTCGTCGATGATCAGCGTGTCGTACTGGGTCAGGTCGCGGTCGTTCTGGATCTCGGCGAGCAGGATGCCGTCGGTCATGACCTTGACCAGGGTGCGCTCGCCGACCTGGTCGGTGAACCGGACCTTCCAGCCGATGCTCTCCCCCAGCGGCGTCCCCACCTCCTCGGCGACCCGCTCGGCCACGGTGCGCGCGGCGAGCCTGCGGGGCTGGGTGTGGCCGACCATTCCGGTGATGCCGCGGCCGAGTTCGAGGCAGATCTTCGGCAACTGGGTCGTCTTGCCGGAACCGGTCTCGCCGGCCACGATCACGACCTGGTGGTCCCGGATCGCTTCGAGGATGTCCGCCCGCCGCTGGCTGATCGGCAGTTCCTCGGGATATTTCAGCTTCGGCACCGAAGCCCGCCGCGCCGCCACCCGTTGCGCCGCGGTCTCGATCTCCGCGCCGAGCTTGGCCAACAGCGCCTGGCGCTTCTTCTCGTCGCGCATGCCGCGGAGCCCGTCGAGCCTGCGCCCCAGTCGGTGCTGGTCGCGCACCATCAGCTCGGGCAGGCGCTCACGCAGGTCGGAGAGAGAAGTGGCGGTGGTCATCGAGACACAAGCCTAGGCAATGCCGCGAGCGGGTTTCACCCGGTTATCCGATCGCTTCTCCACACAACGTTCACATCGTCCGCCACGGTCGCCCACAGGCTGTGCTTAGAGTCTGGGCCATGGGGACAAGGCGCCGGGTGTTGGTGGTCGAGGACGAGCAGACCATCGCGGAGTCCATAGCGGCACGTTTGCGGGCCGAGGGGTTCGAGGTGGACCTCGCCCACGATGGTCCCCTGGGGGTGGCCGTCGCGGCGCGGACGAAGCCTGATCTGGTGGTGCTCGACATCATGCTGCCCGGGTTCGACGGCCTTGAGGTGTGCCGACGCATCCAGGCCGAGCGCCCGGTGCCTGTCCTCATGCTCACCGCCCGCGACGACGAGACGGACCTGCTCGTCGGGCTCGCGGTCGGGGCGGACGACTACATGACCAAGCCGTTCTCCATCCGGGAGCTGGCCGCCCGTGTGCACGCCCTGCTGCGCCGGGTCGACCGGCAGGCCGAGCCCGAGGAGAACGCGGCGATCGTCGTCGGCGACCTGGAGGTCGACCCGGTGGAGCGGCGGGTGCGCCGGGCCGGTGTGGAGGCGCATCTGACGCCGATCGAGTTCGAGCTGATCGCCCACCTGGCCGCCCGGCCGCGGGCCGTGCACCCCCGGGAGCGGCTGCTGGCCGAGATCTGGGGCTGGGGCGACGCGGCGGGGACCCGGACGGTCGACAGCCACATCAAGGCCCTGCGCCGCAAGCTGGGCGCCGACCTGATCCGCACCGTGCACGGTGTCGGCTACGCCTTGGAGATGCCGAGATGACCCTCCGCGAACGCGGCGCGGCGCTGCTGGAACTGCTGCCCCGACCACTGGACCCGGTGCGGTCCATCAAGGTCAAGCTGGGCATCCTGCTCATCGCCTCGGGCGCGGTCGCGTTGGCCTACTTCTGGTACATGATCGGCTGGCTGCCCACGGTCACCTCGATCACCGCCATCACCGGGGCGCTGGTCACCTCGCAGATCCTCGCCCACGGCATGACCCGGCCACTGCGGGAGATGACCGCCGCGGCCCGTGCCATGGCGCAGGGCGACTACTCGCGGCGGGTCCGGGTGACCGCCCGCGACGAAGTCGGCGAGCTGGGGCGGGCGTTCAACCAGATGAGCGCCGACCTGGAGGCCGCCGACCGGCAGCGCCGCGAGCTGATCGCCAACGTCTCCCACGAGCTGCGCACCCCGATCGCCGCGCTCCGGGCCGTCCTGGAGAACGTGGTCGACGGGGTCAGCGCCGCCGACCCCGACACCATGCGCACGGCACTCACCCAGGCCGAGCGGCTCGGCAAGCTGGTCGCCGAGCTGCTGGACCTGTCCCGCATCGACGCGGGCGTGCACACCCTGACCAGGGAGACCGTCGAGATCGCCCCGCTGCTCGCGGAGGTCGTCGCCGAAGCCGAGGTCAACGCGGCCGCGGCGAGCCGGAACGTGCGGTTCGTGACGTCGGTCGAGCCCGCGGCGGCCACGGTGACCGCCGACCGGGAACGGCTGCACCAGGTCCTGGTGAACCTCATCGACAACGCCGTGCGCCACGGCCCCGCCGACGGTGAGGTGCGCGTGCTCGCGGTCACCACCAGCCGCGGCCTGACGCTGGAGGTCCGCGACCAGGGGCCGGGGATCGCCCGGCCGGAGCGGGACCTGGTGTTCCGCCGCTTCACCCGGGGCGAACGCGCGACCGGCGGCGGCACCGGCCTCGGCCTGGCGATCGCCCGCTGGGTCGTGGAACTGCACGGCGGCACCATCGCCGTCGTCGACCCGACCCCCACCATGCGCGGCGGCTGCCGCATCCGGATCACCCTGCCCGCTTAGGGCCTGCTTAGACCCAAGCCATTCGACCGGAACGAGGCCGTTCCGGTGGTTCGCCCTGCCCACTTGGAGAAACCATGACCGAATCGACGCCCGAATCCGATCGCCCGGACCCCGCTGAGGAGTTCTCGGAGCCCTTGGCGGTGGAGACCGAGGCCGAGTGGAATGAAGACGACGAACTGGATGACGACGACGCCGACCCCCACTCCGAGGACGAGGACGAGGACGACCCTGATGACTCGGAGGACGGGGACCAGGACGAGCAGGCGCGGGTGACGCCCGTCGTGGTGGCACCGATGACCCCGCTGTCGCCGAGCGGGCGCCTGGCCCAGCCGATCCAACCCTCGTTCTTCGAGGAGTTCTGGCCGATCACGACCCCGGCCGCACCTCGCCGGGCGCTGCTCGCGGCCGTTCTCGCCGCCGTGTTCGCCGCCTTCATGATCAACCTGGACCGCCAGGGCGTCGGCTGGTTCATCGGCGGCGCGGGCGTGGCGGGGGCGCTGTTCGTGATCGCCGACGAGGCGAAGGGGCGGTTACGGGTGCCGTGGCTGCTCGCCGCGCTGGCTCTGCTGGCCGTGGGCACGATCCGGGCATCGGACTGGCTCTTCGCGCTCTGCGTGCTGACCGCCTGTGTGGCGGGCTCCTTGGCCGCGGCGGGCGGAAAGTCGGTGCGGGCGTTGGCTTTCGGGGCGGCGGCGGTGTCCGTGGCGGCGCTGCGCGCCATGCCGTGGGCGGCGGCGGGGTTGCGCGCCGTGCGCAAGGGTGGTGAGTCGACGCCGCGGATCGCCCGGTCGGTGCTCATCGCGGTCGTGCTGCTCGTGGTGTTCGGGACGCTGCTGGGCAGCGCCGACGCGGCCTTCGCCGAACTGCTCGACGGACTCGTCCCCGACCTGGAGGCGGGTCGGATCACGCAATGGGTGTTCCTGTTCGTCCTTGTCGGGCTCGCCACCCTGGGCGCGGCGTTCCTGCTGGCCAACCCCGCACACGTGGACACGATGCCCGCGACCGACCGCAAACGCGTACGCCTTGTCGAGTGGACGCTGCCCGTCGCGGTCCTGGTGCTGCTGTTCGCCGCTTTCGTCGCGGTCCAGCTGACCGTGCTGTTCGGCGGCAGCGAGTACGTGATGAAGACCGCCGACCTCACCTACGCGAACTACGCCCGGTCCGGTTTCTGGCAGTTGCTCGCGGTCACCCTGCTCACGCTCGTGGTCCTCGGCGTCGCCGCCCGGGTCGCCCCGACCGAGACCGCGGCTGAGCGGCAGTGGCTGCGGTTCCTGCTCGGCGCACTCGCCGGGCTGACCCTCGTCATCGTCCTCTCGGCGCTGAGCAGGATGTGGACCTACCAGGAGACCTACGGGTTCACGGTGCTGCGGCTGCTCGTCGGGTTCTGCGAGATCTGGCTCGGCCTGGTCTACGTGATGGTGCTGGTGGCGGGCGTGCGACTGCGGGCGGACTGGGTGCCGCGCGCCGTGCTCGGCACCGCCATGGCGTTGCTGGTGGGGCTGGCCGTGCTCAATCCGGACCGGTTCATCGCCGAGCAAAACCTGGAGCGGTACGCCGAGACCGGCAAGATCGACGAGTACTACCTCTCGCGCCTTTCCGCCGACGCCGTGCCCGCGCTGGTCAACCTGCCCGCACCGATGCGGTCGTGCGCGTTGCGGGGGTACGCCCACGAGCTGTCCATCCACCCTGACGGGCCGCTGGAATGGAACCTCGGCCGCGCCCAGGCCAGGGCCGCTCTGGCCGGGATTGCCCCGGTCGTGTGCGATTGGAGCAGCTACCGGTGATCACCCGCTAGCCTGGGGGCAGTGGCCGATACCGGCGAAAGGGACCCGCGATGTCCGAGGAAATCCCGTTCTCGCAGGAACTTCGACTCGCGACCAGAGAAGGTCACGACCGCGCGCAGGAATCGGCGTACATCGTCGCCCTGCTCGCGGGCGACCTGAGCCAGGCGGGCTACGCGGCCCTCGCCGTGCAGCATTACTTCATCTACGACGCCCTCGAGTCGGCGGCGACGGCGATGCGCGAGGACCCGGTGGCGGGCCCGTTCGTCATCGACGCCCTGCGCCGGATGCCCGGCCTGGTCGACGACCTCGAGGCGCTGCTGGGACCGGACTGGCGCGCCCGGATCCGGCCCGCCGCCGCCACGGCCGAGTACGTCGACCGGGTCGCGGCGGTGTCCGGTGAGTCCACCCGGTTCGTCGCCCACCAGTACACGCGGTACCTGGGCGACATCGCGGGCGGGCAGGTCATCCGCAACCGGCTGCGCACGCAGCACGGCATCCGGGCCCGCTTCTACGATTTCGACGAACTCGGCCCGGCCCCGGTGTTCCGCGACAAGTACCGCGCCCTGCTGGACTCCGCCCCCTGGTCGGCGGCGCAGCGGGCCGACCTGATCAGCGAGGCCCAGGTCGCGTTCGAGCTGAACACGGCAGTGTTCGAGGAACTCGCGGAGGACCTGGACCGGTACCTGGTGGCCTGACCCCGGCGATCACGCCGGTACGAACGGGTGTTCTAATTTGACCGTTCCACCTGGCGACGTAAGAGGGAGTCGATGGTGTCCACCGAGACCACCGAGACCGAAGCTGTGCCCGAGTCCGTTGTTTCCGAAGCCCCCGAGGTCACCGAGATTTCCGAGGTTTCCGAGGCCACCGCGCCTGAGCCCGCCGCGGCTCCCGCGAAGGCACCGGCGGCCAAGAAGCCCAAGGCCCCGCGGGTGGCGAGCACCGCGAAGAAGACTCGGACCGTGGAGCTGACCCTCACGGTCACCGGCACCGCCGAGGGCGAGTGGCAGGCCGAGCTCTCCCAGGGCGGCAAGCGGATGATGCAGGGCGTGTCCGTCCCCGCCACCGCCGTGTCGCGGGCGGCGGCCGAACTGCACGAAGACATCTCCAAGGCGATCGAGACGGTCCTGGACGCTGCGCGCGAGCAGCACCGGGCCCGGATGGAGGAGCTGGAGGCGGAGCTTTCGAAGGTGAAGGCGGCGCTGGCGGAGTTGCAGGAAGGCTGATCGCGAGAACGCTGATGGGCCCGGACCGCTGGTTCGGGCCCATTTTCGTCTCTCACAGCGGGTGATCGCCCGACCCTTGTGTTGTTCACACAAAGTGGTCGCCGGCGTCCCGCCGGAGCAAACATTGGTCCAAGTAGACGTCTTGTTACCCGAAACGGACCATGCCTGGCGCGCGATGGGCGAGATGCACGAACACTCCCCGCCACGAAGGTAGGCCCTGATGAGACCCAGGCATGTCCGCGCCCGTTCGATCGCGATCATCGGGTGCGCCGTCGCGGTGATAGTCGTGCCGAGCCTGCCCGCCCAGGCCGCCAACCCGATCACCTTCGCACCCCACGTCGACTATCCGACGGGGGTTCGGCCGGAGGCGGTCGTGTCCGCCGACTTCAACTCCGACGGCAAGCCCGACCTGGCCACCGCCGACCGCTTCGACTGGGAGTTCTCGATCCTGCTGGGGGCGGGCGCGGGGACGTTCGCCCCGCGGATCGGCGTGCTCTCCGGACCGGAGCCGACCGGCGTCGTCGCGGGCGACTTCAACGGCGACGGCAAAGTCGACCTCGCGGCGAGCATCAACTCCGCCGTGTCGGTCCTGCTCGGCAACGGCGACGGGACGTTCGGCACGAGGTCGGAGTACCCGTCGACCTCCGGAGCGGAGGCCTTGGCGACCGCCGACGTCAACGGCGACAGCAAGGCCGACCTGGTGACCAGCAGGCCGACCGGGGTCACGGTCCACCTGGGCACCGGAACCGGTGCGTTCGGCGCGCCCACGGACTACGCGGCCAGTGGCTATTCCCGGGGCATCGTCCTGCACGACCTCACCGGCGACGACATCATCGACATCGCCGTGGTGGGCCTGTCCGGCAACGCGGTGAATGTCCTGCCGGGCCAGGGCGCGGGCGCGTTCGGCGGGGCCATCGCGTTCCCCGCGGGCAGCCAGCCCATCGACGTGGCCGCGGGCGACTTCAACGCCGACGGCGTCGTCGACCTGGTCACCGCCGACTACGGCAGCGGCACCAGCTCGATCCTGCTCGGCCTGCCCGGCGGCGCTTTCGGCGCGCCGACCTCGCTGCCCATCGGGCCGGAGCCGTTCGCGGTGGCCGTGTCCGACCTCGACATGGACGGTGACCACGACATCGCCGTGTCCGTCGCCCAAGCGCACCACGTCGCGGTCTTCGGCAACGGCGACGGCACGTTCACGCCCGCCACCACGCTGGGCACCTCGACGACGCCGACCGACCTGATCGCCGCCGACGTCAACACCGACGACCGCCCCGACCTGGTCACCACGAGCCGAACCTCGCGCGCTGTCTCGGTGCTGCTGAACCAGACGGTCCCGATGACCGCCGACATCGGCGTGAAGCTGACCGCCAAGCCGCGGCTGGCGATCCTGAAGCCGTACCTCGAGTTCAGCCTGACCATCACCAACTCCGGGCCCGACCCGGTCCGGAACGGGACGGTCACCTCGACCATCCCGCAAGGCCTGACCGGGGTCGCGGGCCCGCACTGTGTGGCAGGCGCGGGCAAGGTCACCTGCAACGTGGGCAACCTCGCGGTCGGCGCGTCGACCACCCGCAAGTTCACCACGCCGGTGAGCGCACTGACCACGGGGAACTTCACCATCACCGCGACCCGCACGGCGAGCTTCCCCGCCGATCCCAACGCCTCCAACGACACCAGCCAGGCCACGTGTCTCGTGGTCGGCGTCGTGCTGGCCACCTGCCGCTGACGCTGACGACAGGGTGGAAGTGCCGTCGCGGTGACGACACTTCCACCCTCCTCGTCCAGGCCGAGGTGGTCGGACGTGCGGGCCAGGCCAACCCGCCAGCCGGACCCCGCCCGTCCAGGCGCGGTGGTCAGCACATCCGCGCCAAGCCGACCCGCCACCCCGACTCCATCTCCCACGTCCCCACAGGACTCCATCCGATATCTTGATAGGTGTATCCAACTAGCCCATCTCTGAAAGCTCGAAAAGCAGGCGGCCCGCCACCGCCGCGACCGCGGCTTCTACAGTTGTCGTGACGAAAGTGCGATGCGGAGCGGCGGGACATGACTGCGATTCAGGACGAAACGGTCGACGAGGCGCAGGCCGAGGACGGCTTCGACGAGGGGATCGACGTCCCCGGCATCGCCCCCGAACGGCTTCAGGCCTGTCTCGACGTCCTGGCCGAGGTCGACCAGCTCCCCACCGAACACCCCGACGCCGTGGCCGTCCGCCGGGCGACCGCGCGCATCTTCAAGTCCGTCCGCCTGCGCCGCCGCGCCGCCAAGCGGGCCGCGGTCACCGAGGCCGACAAGGCCGTCACCGAGGCCACCGCCACCGGCTCACCCGCCCGCATCGACGACGAGACCCAGGGCATCCCGCTGGTCTCCAACACCGTGGGCGCCAGCGCGGGCACCCTCCTGCGCGCCCGCTCCTGCTACACCTGCAAACAGCGCTACCACGTCGTCGACGCGTTCTACCACCAGCTCTGCCCGCCCTGCGCCGAGCTGAACCGGGGCCGCCGCGACGCGCGGACCGACCTGACCGGGCGTCGGGCGCTGCTGACCGGCGGGCGGGCGAAGATCGGCATGTACATCGCCCTGCGCCTGCTGCGCGACGGCGCGCACACCACCATCACCACCCGCTTCCCGCACGACGCCGTGCGGCGGTTCGCCGGGATGCCCGACAGCGCGGACTGGCTGCACCGGCTGCGCGTCGTCGGCATCGACCTGCGCGACCCGGCGCAGGTGGTGGCACTCGCCGACACCGTCGCCGCGCAGGGGCCGCTCGACATCCTGATCAACAACGCCGCCCAGACCGTCCGGCGTTCGGCGGGGTCGTACTCGCTGCTCGCCGAGGCCGAGTCCGCTCCCCTGCCCTCGGGCCCGCTGCCCGAGATGCTGAGCCTGGGCCGCACCGGCGACGCGCACCCGGCGGCGCTCGCCGGGGCCATCGAGCCGCACACCAACGACCTGCACCCGGTGACCGCGCTCGCGCTGACCGCGGGTTCGGCGTCGCCGGAGCGGATCGCCGACAACACCGCCATCGACGCGGGTGGGCTGGTGCCCGACCTGCACCCGGTGAACAGCTGGACCCAGCGGGTGCACGAGGTCGACGCGATGGAGCTGCTGGAAGTGCAGCTGTGCAACCAGACCGCGCCGTTCATCCTGATCAGCAGGCTGCGCTCGGCGATGGCCGCGGCGACCGCGCGACGCAAGTACGTGGTCAACGTGTCCGCGATGGAGGGTCAGTTCAGCCGCGCCTACAAGGGGCCCGGCCACCCGCACACCAACATGGCCAAGGCCGCGCTGAACATGCTGACGCGCACCAGCGCGCAGGAGATGCTGATCGACGGCATCCTGATGACCGCCGTCGACACCGGCTGGATCACCGACGAACGCCCGCACCCGACCAAGATGCGCTTGGCCGAAGAAGGTTTCCACGCCCCGCTGGACCTCGTCGACGGCGCCGCACGGGTCTACGATCCGATCGTGCGCGGCGAACAAGGCGAGGACATCTACGGCTGCTTCCTCAAGGATTACGAGCCCGCGGCCTGGTAGGCGCCCGCAACCTCCGGCGACTCCGCACGTCTGTCTGTTCACGACAGAGAGAACGGGTGGGGATCACGATGAACGGCACCACAGCACGAAGACTGACCGGCCTGCTGGCGGTCGCCGCCTTCACCGCGGTCGGCTGCACCAGTGTCCAGACCAGCGACGCGCAGGGCGGCCGGGACACCACCACGACGCCGCCGCCCACGGAGACGGTCACGGTCACCGCGTCCGACGCCGCGAAGCCGGACGGCGGCAGCGCCAAAACCACGACCCGCGCGACGCCCCCGCGCACGACGACCCACCACCCGACCACGACCACCGCCCACCCGCCGACCGGCGCGGCGATCGTGAGCTTCACCGTGGTCCAGAAGCCGTCGTGCCCGATCAACGGAACCCCGGAGGCGCCCTTCAACAAGCCGGGCGTCCCGGTCATCATCGCCTGGAAGATCACCGGCGCGCCCGGCGCGGCGATCGCGGTGGACAACCCGACCCTCTACGGCGCCTACGGCAAGGACTACCCGGCGAGCGGGCAGCTGGAGCTGAGCTTCCCGTGCTCGGGCACGACCGGCCAGACCACGCACAAGTACACCGTGTGGCCCAAGGACGTGAAGACCGTCTCGAAGACCCTGACGGTGAGCGCGCAGAACAACCCGTGAGCTACTTCGGCAGCTTGACCACGGTCACGAAGAACTCGTCGATCTTGCGGATGACCTCGATGAACCGGTCGAAGTCGACGGGCTTGGCGACGTAGGCGTTGGCGTGCAGCTCGTAGCTGCGCAGGATGTCTTCCTCCGCCTCCGAGGTGGTCAGCACGACCACCGGGATCCTCCGCAGCGTCGCGTCGGACTTGATCTCGGCCAGCACCTGGCGGCCGTCGAAGCGCGGGAGGTTCAGGTCGAGCAGGATCAGGTCCGGGCGCGGCGCCTCGGCGTAATCGCCCTCGCGGCGCAGGAACTGCAGCGCCTGCTCGCCGTCGCGCACCACGTGCAGCGAGTTGTGGATCTTGAAGTGTTCGAACGCCTCGCGGGTCATGAGGATGTCGCCGTCGTCGTCCTCGACCAGCAGGACCTCGATCACGTTCAACAGGGTCGGGTCACTCACTAGCTTCCTCGGTTTTCTCGTGGGGATCGTGCACGGGGAGGGTGAACCGGACTGTGGTACCCACAGCGCCCGGTGCACCCGGTTTCTCTTCCGTGTCGATCCAGATCCTGCCACCGTGATATTCGATGATCTTGCGGCACATGGCCAGGCCGATCCCGGTGCCCTCATAGGCTTCCTTGGCGTGCAGCCGCTGGAAGATCACGAACACCCGCTCGGCGTACTCGGGCGCGATGCCGATTCCGTTGTCGCTGACCGAGAACTCCCAGTCCTCGTCCTTGCGCTCGGCGTCGATCCGCACCCGCGGCGGGTCCTCGCCGCGGAACTTCACCGCGTTGCCGATGAGGTTCTGGAACACCCCGGCGAGCAGCGCGCGCTCCCCCACCACGGTGGGCAGCGGGCCGATCTCGATCTTGGCGTCGGATTCCTCGATCAGCTCGGCCAGGTTTCCCTTCGCCTGGTCGACCAGGTCGGCGCACTCGATCTCGACCTGCGGGGTCGGGTGCCGCCCGACCCGGCTGAACGCGAGCAGGTCGTTGATCAGCACCTGCATCCGCTTGGCGCCGTCGACGGCGAACCCGATGTACTGGTCGGCCCGCTCGTCGAGCTGCCCCTTGTAGCGGCGTTCGAGCAGCTGGCAGAAGCTGGCGACCTTGCGCAGCGGCTCCTGCAGGTCGTGGGAGGCGACGTAGGCGAACTGCTCCAGCTCCGCGTTGGAGCGGGCCAGGTCCTCGGTGCGCACGTCGAGTTCGGCGTTGACCTCGCGCTGGGCGGCGAGGTCGGTGACGATCCGCCTGCGCATCTGGTCGACGTCGCCGGAGAGCTCGATGACCTCCTTGGGTCCGCCGGTGACCCGGACCTCGTGCTGGAAGTCGCCGTCGGCGACCCGCCGCACCGCGGTGGCGAGCCTGCCGATGGGCCCGACGACGGCCTGCCGCATGGCGAGCATGGCGGCGAGGAACACCAGCAGCAGCGTGATGGCGATGGCCGTGCAGACCTGCACGACGTAGTCGGCGGCCTCGGCCAGCGCCTGCCTGCCCTCGGCGCGCGCGGTGTCGAGCCGCAGGCCCAGCGTGCTGAGGGCGCCGCGAACCGGGGCGAACCGCTCGGCGCCGCCGACGAGGGAGCCTTCCTTGCCGGTGGTCTCGTACTGGCGGATGTTCGGCTCGGCGTACTCGGTCCGCCACCGCTCGGTCTCCGCGGTGACGGTGTCGACGGTCGCGGCGATCTCCGGCAGGCCGTCGAGCAGGGGTCGCAGCCGCTGCGTCGCGTCACGCTGGACCTGCGCGGCCTCGTGGTAGGAGTCGAGGAAGGCCCGTTCGCCGGTGACCGTGTAGCCACCCGCGCCCGCCCGCTGGTCCTGCGCGGCCGCCTCGATCCGCTGGGCCTGGTGGATGGCGGGGTCGATCTTGTCCACCAGGCGTTCGCGGGCGTCGCCCAGGTTCATGATCGCCAACGCGACCGCGACGACCGCGCCGGTGAGGACGGCGACCAGCAGCGTGATCGCCACGGTCAGCCAGCGGCGCAGCGCCCACTGGGAGGTGGACCATCGGGGGGCGAGGGTGTCGGTCATCCTCACCTGACCCGGGTGATCAGCAGGGTGGCGACGTCGTCGACGAGGTCGCCGTCGTTGAGCACGCACACGTCGCGGACCAGGTCGTCGAGCACGGTGCGCTGCCACCCCGGCCCGGCGGAGGCCGCGGCGCACACCATCTGCACGAGCCGGTCGGCGCCCAGGCGTTCGGCGGAGTCGTCGACCCGGCCCTCGATGAGCCCGTCGGTGTACATCAGCACCGACCAGTCGTCGCCGAGGTCGATGGTCGCGGGCACCCAGTTCGCGCCGGGCAGCACGCCGAGCGGCACCCCGACGGGGGCGCTGAGCAGGGTGGACTTGTTGTCCGCCCACAGCACCGGCGGCGGGTGGCCCGCCAGGTGGAGCCGGGCGGTGCGCCGGTCGGGCGCCACCGAGAGCATGGACGCGGTGGCGAACAGGCCGTCGAGGTGGCGCTCGTGCACCAGGACGCGCTGCATGGTGTCGAGGACCTCGGGCACGGGCCGCCCGGCGATCACCATGGCGCGCCACGCCACGCGCAGGCACACGCCCAGCGCGGCCTCGTCGGGGCCGTGGCCGCACACATCGCCGACGATGGCGTGCACGGTGCCGTCGTCGGTTTCGACGACGTCGTAGAAGTCGCCGCCGAGCAGCATCCGCTCCCGGCCCGCGGCGTAGCGGGTCTGCACGTGCAGCGCGTCGTCGTTGAGCACCGGAGTGGGCAGCAGCCCGCGTTCGAGGCGGCCCTTCTCCATGGCGAGCAGCCGCTCGTCGCGCAACTGCCGGTGGACTTCCTCACTGCGGGCCCGCTCGACCGCGTAGCGCAGCACCCGGGCCAGCAGGTCGCCGTCGACCTGCCCCTTGACCAGGTAGTCCTGGGCGCCCGCGGCCACCGCCGCCACCCCCTGGCCCGCGTCGGCCAGCCCGGTGAGGACGACCAGCGCGGTCTTGTCGTCGGCCTCTTTGAGCTCGCGCACCGCCTGCAGCCCACTGGCGTCGGGCAGCCCGAGGTCGAGCAGGACACAGTCCTGCCCGGCCAGCAGCGGCTTCGCTGCGGTGAGCGACACTGCCCTGGTCAGCCGAATCGGCGCGTCGACCTCGGCCAGCAATTCCTCCACCAACATCGCGTCACCCGCGTCGTCCTCCACCAGCAGGACCCGTATGAGCTGCCGCGATGGCTCTCTATCTGCAACCAAGTCGACTCCATGACGTGCGCCATCCCCGGCAAATGATGTTAGCCGGGCTCACCGACCCTGCCGGATGAGCGCCGCATCGTGGACAGGCCCACCGGGGCGGCGCGGGCGCGGGTGGGTCATAGTGGAGCCGTGAGCGAGGGGTGGCTGCCGGTCCGCGGCCTGGAGGCCGTGTTCGCGGCTGGCCGGGCGCTGCTGCCGTCGGTGCCCACAACCCCCGCGGGTGTCCTGGAAACAGCCGTCCGAGTCGCGGCCCAACGCCTGCGCGGCAAGCGGGTCACCGTCCGCACCGCGGACCAGGACGTCCCCATGACGGTCGTGGACCTGGCCTGCACGGGCGACACGTTCCGCCTGGCCCAGGGCCGCATCGACGAGGCGACGTTCGAGGCGAGGGACCTCGGCTGGCCGCCGCTGGCACTGGAGCGGCTCGTGGTGACGGTCCGCGACCTGCGTTTCGCCGGCCCGCTCTCCACCACCGTGACGGCCGAGTCGGTCCAACTCGACGTGACCATCACCGCGGAGACCCTGCTGGCCGAGATCGCCGAGACCCGACCGGACCTGGGAGTGCGCTTCGGCTCGGTCCTGCTGGTCTCCCGCAAGCCGTGGCCCGGAGAGCTTGAGGTGGCCCCGGAAGTCGAGGACGGTGTGGCCCGCCTGCGCCCGGTGGCACTGTGGCTGGCGGGCCGGAGACTGCCACTGCCCACCCGGCTCGCGCCGTTCCGCGTCCCCCTGCCCGAACTCCCGCGAGGGCTCACCCTCACCTCGGTGACGACGTCGGAGGAGGGCGTCCGCCTCCGCGGCGAAGCCCAGGACTGGCGCGACAAACTGTCGAGCACGCCACTCGCGGAGATGGTCGGACTGCTCGCCACGGCGGCGCAAACCCTGACGGTCGGTCGCTAGACCCCAGCCAGCTGATCCATCGTGTACTGCACCAACTCGATCAGCACTTCCTTGCTGGACTCCCGATCCCGCACATCACAGCTCACGATGGGCACATTCGGATCAAGATCCAAAGCCTGCCGGACCTGGGCATCGGTATGCGGAAATCCGCCCTCGAACCGATTCACCGCCACCACGAACGGAATGTTCCGATTCTCGAAGAAGTCGATCGACGGAAAGCTGGAATCCAACCGCCGCGTGTCCACCAGGACGACAGCCCCGAGCGCCCCGACAGCCAGCTCATCCCACATGAACCAGAACCGGTTCTGCCCAGGCGTCCCGAACAGGTACAGCACCACCCGCGGGCTGATCGTGATGCGGCCGAAGTCCAAGGCGACCGTCGTCGTCTCCTTGCCCTCGATGCCCGCCATGTCGTCGACCCCGACACCCGCCTCCGTCAGCACCTCCTCGGTGCGCAGTGGCGGGATCTCGCTGACCGAGTTGACCATGGTGGTCTTCCCGACGCCGAATCCGCCCGCGACCACGATCTTGACCGCGGTGGGGATGATCCCCATGTCACTCAAGTGTCAGATCCTCCGAATACCATCGAGCACCGCTTGCAGGAACTTCGTGTCGACGATGTCCGAGGTTTGGAACGGCGCGCCCGCCACCACATCTCCCAGCTCGAGCAGGTCGCTGATCAGAATCTTCGCCACGACGAGGGGGATGTTCAGGTAGGCCGCGATCTCGGCCACCGACAGCGGCCGCTCGCACAGGTCGACGATCTCCTGGTGCTCAGGCGTGAGCTGGGAAAGGTCCGACCGGTTGCGGGAGGCGCGGATCTGGGTGACCAGGTTGAGATTCGGCGCGCCCGGCCGGGTCCGGCCCCGCGTCATCGCGTAGGGCCGGATCAGCGGGCCCGCCGCCTCGTCGAACCACCAGTCGCGGTCCCCCGCCATCAGGACGGCCGTCGACCCGGCAGCACCGCGGGCTGCCCCACCCTCGGCGCCGACGCCAGATGCGCCCCTACCCGCTTGACCAGCATGTTCATCTCGTAGGCGATCATGCCGACGTCGGCGTCCTCCTCGCCGAGCACGGCGAGGCAGGCACCCCGGCCCGCGGCGGTCACGAAGAGGAACGCGTGGTCCATCTCCACGATCGTCTGCCGCACCTGGCCACCGCCGAACTGTCTGCCGGTCCCGCGGGCCAGGCTCTGGAACGCCGAGGCCATCGCGGACAGGTGTTCGGAGTCGTCCTTGGACAGGTCTTCCGACCGGCCAAGGAGCAACCCATCCGCGGAGAGCACGACGGAGTGGCGGATTCCGACGACCCTGCGAACCAGGTCGTCCAAAAGCCAGTTGAGCTGGCGGTCCTGGCCGATCTTGTCGTTCACCTGGTGCTGTCCTCCCTCTCTCAATCAGCTGTCTCTTGGCTCGACCGGCGGGTCGGCTCTGCGCGCGTCCCGCGTTCCCCGTTGGAACGCCGACATGGTGTCGCGCACCCGTTCCGGGGAGTGCTCGCGTTCCGGCAGGTCCTCGGCGGGCGGTTCGTCGCGCAGCTGGGGCGCGAGGTTCTGCTGCCGTTTCCTCCTGGGCAGCGGTGGGCCCGTCTCGTCATGCCCACCACCCGCACGGTTCTCGTTCACCTTCCGCGACTCCCCGACCTCGACGTTGGCTCGGTCGATGCCGGCGCCGCCCAGCGCCGCGGCGAAGTCGGTTCCGAGGTCGGTGATCTGCCCGCGGAACCCCTGCCGTGGCACCGTTTCCGGTGATTCGTCGTCGTGCATCGGCCAGTGGGCGCCGTCGTCGACGGCGCCCGCCGAATCCGACCACATCCAGTCGATGCTTGTCATCGGCGGTTCGAACGGTGTTCCCGCGGGCTCCGGCGCCCGCGCGTTGCGCTCGACGTGCTGGCGGGGCCGGGGGCCGGGATTGCCCGACTCGTCGTCCACCGCCTCGACCACGATGTCCGATGGCAGGAATACCAGCGCCACGGTGCCGCCGTACGGGGATTCGCGCAGTTCGACCCGGATGGACCGGCGGGCGGCCAGCCGGGCCACCACGAACAGCCCGAGGCGCGACTCGCCGCGCAGCGCCATGGCGTCGAACTCGGGCGGGTAGGCGAGCATCTGGTTGGCCTGCTCGCGGTCCTCGGTGGTCATGCCGAGGCCGTGGTCCTCGATCTCGACGACAACGCCGCCGGAGACCTGGCTGGTGTAGACGTCGACCTGGGAGCGCGGCGGCGAGAACGATGCCGCGTTGTCGACCAGTTCGGCGACGAGGTGGATGGTGTCGGCCACCGCGACGCCCTGCAGCGCGACGTCGGGCACCTGCTGGACGCGGACCCGCACGTACTGCTCGGTCTCGGCGACCGCGGCGCGCAGGATGTCGAGCAGCCGCACCGGCCTGCGCCACTGCCGTCCGGGCTGCTCACCCGCGAGGATGATCAGGTTCTCGGCGTTGCGACGGGCGCGGGTGGCCAGGTGGTCGAGCTGGAACAGCGCGTCGAGGTGTTCGGGGTTCTCCTCTTCGCGCTCGATCTTGTCGAGGATCTTGAGCTGGCGGTGGACCAGGCCCTGGTGGCGGTGGGCGATGCCGAGGAAGACCCGGTTGACGCCTTCGCGGGCCTGGCTCTCCTTCACCGCGGCGGCGATCGCGGTGTACTGCGCGGCGTTGAACGCGTCGGCGACCTGACCGATCTCGTCGGTGCCGTAGTCCAGCGGCGGCACCTCGGCCCCGACGTCGACCCGGGCGCCCTGGCGCAGCCGGTCGACGATGTCGGGCAGCCGCTCGTGGGCCAGCCGCAGCGAGTCGTTCTTGAGCCCCTCGAGCCGGGTGACCAGCGCCTTGTCGACGAGTCTTCGAGCGATCCAGGTGGCCACCGCCATGCCCGCGATCACCGTCAGCAGGGCGATGAGACTGCCGATGAGCCCGGTGGCGAACCGCTTGTCCGCCCGTTCGATGACCACCGCGACCGCGCCCGCGACCTGCTGGGTGGACAGCTTGATCAGGTCCTCGGCGCCCGCGGTGCTGACGGTCGTCCACTCCTGCGCGGAGACGGGCGGCGGGGGCGGCGGGTTGCGTCGGTCTTTGGTCTCCACGCGGGGGCCCGCGGTGATGAGCGCGTTCTCCGCGACGACGAGCCGCTGCCACATCGGGGTCGCGGCGAGCCGCTCGTAGGCGGTCTTCAGCGGTTCGACGCCGAGGGCGGCCTGGGTGAGCAACGTGGTGCGGTAGGACCCGACCAGGGTCACGAAGGCGACGTGCTGCTCCGGGGTGAAGCCCTCCGCCGCGATCGCCACCTCGCCGAGCGAGCCCGCGCGCGACATCCGGTCGCCGACCCGGATGGTGTCGATCATCGTCAGGGTCGACTCGACCATGCCCGCGTCCGGCAGGGCCCTGGCCTGCGTCTCGAACACGGCGAGGCCCGCGTCGATCAGGCCGTTGTAGTACTCGAAGACCTGGTTGCGGTCGGCGCCGCCGCGCTCGACCTCGACGCGCCGCTGCGGCAGGGCGCTGACCGCCTCGATGAAGCTCCGCAGCCGCGCGTCGATCTCCGGGGTGGTGCTGCCGGGCATCTGGTCGATGGCGGTGGTGAAGTCGCGCAGGGCCAGGTCGGTCGTCTGCTGCTGGGTCGCGAGGGTGGGCAGGTCCGGGGTGCCCGCGTTCAGCGCGGCGATCGTGGCCTGCCGTTCACGCTGCAGCGCGGCGAGCGTGTTCACCGCCGGGATGGACCCGCCTTTGACCGCGGCGGCGGTGTCGCGGATGAAGATGCCGTCGAACACGGTGTAGGTGGAGAACACCGCCCACATGGCCAACAGGATCAGCGCGGGAACGAGGACGACACCGGTGAGGCGGGACCGGATGGACGTGCTCTTGGCCTGCGCACCGCTCTTCCGCTTCACAGCTCTCCACAACGTCGGGCCGACGGCGTGATCGACGCCGGTGGTGCCGCGACCTGATCACTCAGCATCACGGCGCGCTCGCTTCGGCTGTGGCCGAGTCGCCCCAGGCGGATTTCCGGCTGACGCGCCCCTGCCGCGCGCCTACCCCTCGCACCTGTCGGCTCCCCATCCACAGCGGTTCAGCAGTGTCACTGTCGCCCGTTGTCCCGCCGCGTTCCCCGGTCGTGATCGCCCCACGGAGTGATAGTCGACGTTTTACAAGATCAACGGCACTCAGAGCAAACGATCACACGCGGTACGCGAGGGAGAGAGTAGCGGTTCACTCGATCGTGAAAATGGCGACCCCTTGACTATCTCCGCTCACCGGACACGTCCGTCCGATAGGGCAAAGATCGGATCTCCATAGGGTGGCCAAAAGGGTAATAAAACGATGGCGCGGCTACGGAGTGACAACAGGCCCTTGCCCAGCGCCACCAATCGAGGGGAAGGTCTGATCACCCATCCGTGAGCCGGTTAACGGCGTGACGAAGGACTCCCCATGGGCGCCAAGAAGACCGACGGCAGCGAGCCGGGCGACTCCCTTTTCCCCGCCCTGCGCGCGTTCATCCGCGCCCGCGGATCGGACTACCTCAAAGACCCGAACATCTCCTCGATCGGCATCGGCTACAAGGTCCGCGGCCGCAGGCAGACCAAAGAGGTCTCGATCCAGTTCACCGTCGCGGCCAAAGCCGAGCCCGAGGAACTCGAGGCGCTCGGCACCACGATGCTGCCGCCGTCGATCACCGTCAACGGGGTCGAGGTGCCCACCGATGTGCTGGAACGGGTCTACCAGGTCGAGTTCCGGGTGGTCGCCGAGTCCGACCCGAACGCGCGCAAAGTCCGGATCGACCCGGTCCGGCCAGGGGTCAGCGTCGGCCACCCGAGCATCACCTGCGGCACGATCGGCGCGATCGTCTACGACGCCGAGACCGGCAAACCCTGCGTGCTGAGCAACTGGCACGTGCTGCATGGCAACAGCGGCGCGCTCGGCGACGTCGTCGTGCAGCCGGGCACCCACGACGACAACCGCACCGCCCAGAACCACCTGGGGCCGCTGCTGCGGTCGTACCTGGGGATCGCGGGCGACGGCGCCATCGCCGCGATCGAGGGGCGCGGGATCGACGCCGCCCAGCTCGACCTCGACGTCGTGGTCGACGAACTCGGCGAGCCGGAGCTGGGCGACAAGGTGGTCAAGGGCGGGCGCACGACCGGTGTCACCCACGGCGTCGTGCGGCGGATCGACACGATCGCGAAAATCAACTACGGCGGGACCAAGGGAATCATCGAGGTCGGCTGCTTCGAGATCGGCGTGGACACCGCGAAACGCCCGGTCGACGGCGAGATCAGCAGCGGCGGCGACTCCGGGGCGGCCTGGGTCTTCAAGGCGGCGAACGGGCGGCCGGGCAAGGTACTGGCCGGGCTGCACTTCGCGGGCGAGGGCGGTGGCGACCCGGACGAGCACGCGCTGGCCTGCCTGCCCCGCTCGATCTTCGAGAAGCTCGGCGTCACCCTCGTCCGGCCGGAGGCCGGGGTCGCGGTCGGGGGCTTCGACCCGGGGTTCCTGAGCGTGCCGCTGGCCGTGCCGGAGTTGGACCCGGCGGTGCGCGACGACGCGGTCGCCGTGGACGGGTCGACCCGGGTCGACTACACCCATTTCTCGCTCACCATGAGCCGGACACGGAAATTCGCCTACTGGGTGGCGTGGAATGTCGACGGCGGCGGACTGAAGAAGATCAGTCGCACCGGAATTCCATTTGTGAAAGATCCTCGGCTGCCGGCCGGAGTTCAGGCCGGGGACGAGCTGTATCGGGACAATCGGCTCGATCGGGGACATCTCGCCCGCCGGGCCGACCTTCTCTGGGGCTCGCTCGACGAAGCGCGTCAGGCCAATCGCGACTCGTTCTTCTTCACCAACATCACCCCGCAGATGGACGACTTCAATCAGAGCGCGCGAAATGGCCTGTGGGGGCGGTTGGAGGACGCGGTCTTCGCCGATGTCGATGTCGACGACCTGAAGGTCAGCATCTTCGGCGGGCCGGTGTTCGGCGCCGACGACCGGGTCTTTCGGAGCGTGGCGATCCCGCGGGAGTTCTGGAAGGTGATCGCGTTCGTCGAGGGCGGGACGCTGCGGGCCAGCGCGTTCCTGCTGACCCAGAACCTCGACCAGCTCGAAACCCTGGACCTGGACGAGTTCCGCGTGTACCAGGTGTCGGTAGCCGACCTCGAGGCCCGCACGAGCGTGCGGCTGCCCGACGCGGTCCGCGCCGCGGACACCGTGCCGGTCCGACCCGAGGCAGCGGGACCGCCCGCGCCGCTCTCGAGCCTGTCGGACATCGTCTGGGTTACTTGACCGTTCCCAGGACTTTGGCAATCGCGATCTCGATGACGACCCTGCGTGGGTTGACTCGTGGGGTCTTGTAGCGCTGCGCGTAGCGGTTTTCCGCGTCGGCGACGGCGGCGGCGTCCTGGACGACGACCGCCTGTCCCTCCACAGTGGACCACCGGCGGCCGTCCACTTGACACAGGGCGGCGGGCGCGCTGCCCGCCTTGAGGATGTGGCGCACCTTCGCGGAGTCGCCGGAGGTGATCACCCGCGCGACCCCGCGCTCGAAGTCCATGGTCGCCCCGACCGGCACCACGTGTGGCGTGCCGTCGGGGCGGACCGTGGTCAGCGTGCAGAGATGGCGTTCCCGCCAGAACGTCTCGAACTCATCGGATACCGGTGGCACCCGCCAAGCCTAATCAGCCCTCGTCACCGAAGAACGACTCGCCGACCTCTTCGAAGACCTCGCCGAGGACCATGCCGCCGACGAGACCCGCGGCCAGCCCACCGACCATGCCCATGCCGCCGCCGCCGTGGTGGCCACCGTGATGACCGCCGCCATGGAAACCGTGGGCCGGACGCCGGGACGAGACCTCGGAGAGCCACTGGGAGATCAGCGCGGTCCAGTCGGTGCGCTCGGCCTCGTCGTGGGTGACGTGGAAGCGGCCGAACGCGTCGCCGCCGGAGGAGAACATGCCGGGCCTGCGGTCGGCCTCGAGGACCACGGCCATGCCCGCCGGGTCGGCGACGAAGGTCAGCTCGACCTGGCTGATGCCGCGCGCCAGCTCACGCGGCGGGTGGAACTCGATCTCCTGGAAGAACGGCAGCCGCTGGTCGACACCGTGGATGCGGCCGTGCTCGAGGTCCGCGGAGCGGAAGTGGAAGCCGAGCCGGGAGAACGCCTCCAGGACCGCGGCCTGCGAGGGCAGCGGCACGATGTGCAGGGCGTCGAGGTCGCCCTTGTCGACGGCCTTGGCGACGGCCAGTTCGGTGCGCAGGCCCAGGTTCATGCCGTGCAGGTGGTGGCCGAAGACCTCGGTGACCGGCGCTTCCCACGGGACCGGCATCCGAAACGGGACCACAGTGCTCTGGCCCGCGGCCAGCGGGAACCGGCCGGACACGACGTTGCGGTCGAACTCGACGACGGCCGCGCCGCCCTCGCTGCGCTCGACCCTGGTGACCAGCGACAGCGCGATGTAGTCGATGTCGCTGGGCGCGTCGCCACCGGTCATCCGCACCTCGCCGACGATCTCGCCGCCGGGGTACACGCGGGACTCCGTCAGCACCGTGTCGACCGTCGGGCCGCCGACACCGAGCGCGCGCAGCATCTTCTTGAACACCATCAGGTAGTTCTCTCCTTCACAGCGGGGCCGTCCACCGTCAAACGGGTCGCGCCGGGCGCGCGTTCCCGAGTCTCGCCATCCTTGACGCACCGGCCGCGGAAAGGTTCCCTGCGGTACGCCGAACATCGAGTGAGCGGAGAGCAACATGATCGCATCGCCCGCCCGACTCGATCGGGCGACCGTCGACCGCCTGGGCGAGGAGCGACTCGACTGGCGGTTCAAGTCGGTGCCGGACGCGCTGTTCGGGCTGACCGTCGCCGAGGCGGTCGAGCGGCGACCGGACCTGTTCGACTTCGTCGGGCCGGTCGTCGCGCTCGACGGTCCCGCCCTCGACCACAACCTGGCCACCATGGCGGCGTGGACCGCCGAGCGCGGGCTGCTGCTCGCCCCGCACGGCAAGACGACCATGGCGCCGTCGTTGTTCGCCCGCCAGCTCGACCACGGAGCGTGGGCGATCACCGCGGCCACCGCCGGACAGTTGCGGGTCTACCGGGCGTTCGGCGTCAGCCGGGTCGTGCTGGCCAACGAGTTCCTCGACCCAGCGGGCCTGCGGTGGCTGGCCGCCGAACTGGACGGCGACCCGGGCTTCGAGTTCACCTGCTGGGTCGACTCGGTGCGCGGCGTGGAGCTGATGACCGAGGCGTGGACCGGCGCCCGGCCGGTCGACGTGCTGGTGGAGGTCGGCGTCCCCGGCGGGCGCACCGGGGCGCGCGATCTCGACACGGCCCGGGCGGTCGCGGCGGCCATCGTGGCCAGCCCGGCGCTGCGGCTGGCCGGGGTCGGCGGCTACGAGGCCCCGGCGTCGGCCGACGCGAGCCCGGCCGGGCTGGACGCAGTCGCCGCCTACCTCGACCGGTTGCGGGCGACGGTGCGCGAGCTGTCATTCGAGACCGAGCAGGTCATCGTCACCGCCGGTGGCAGCGCGTTCTTCGACTTGGTGGCCGACGCGCTGAGCGCGCCGTGGCCGGTCCCGGTGCTGCCCGTGCTGCGCTGCGGCACCTATCTCACCCATGACGACGGCTTCTACCGGGAGATCTCCCCGCTCGGCGACCACCCCCGCGTGTCCGGTCCCCCGCTGCGCTCGGCCCTGCGCGCGTGGGCGCAGGTCGTCTCCCGGCCGGAACCCGGTCTGGCGCTGCTCGCCGCGGGCAAACGGGACCTGCCCTACGACCTGGGCCTGCCCGTGCCCCGGCTGCGGCGAACGCCCACGGGCGTGACCGCGCTGACCGGTTGCGCGGTGACGGCGCTCAACGACCAACACGCCTTCCTCCGGGCCGACGCCGGCGCCCACCTGGCCGTCGACGTGGGCGACTGGGTGGGCCTGGGCCTGTCGCATCCGTGCACGACGTTCGACAAGTGGAGCCTGCTGCCGGTGACCGCCGCGGACGGCCGCACGGTCACCGGGTTCGTCCGCACGTTCTTCTGATCCCCGCAGGCCACCCTCCCCCGCGTGATGGAAAGTCGGTATGCCCGCTGCCCTGGCGCGGGCGGCGGCGGGACCGCATCGTGTGCGAAAACCATTCATTTCGTGACATGAATGTCTTGACACATCGTTGTGAGCAGGACCACCCTTACCGCAATGGTCTAAACCACTCAGCACTACCGCCGCCCCGCGTCCCTGGGGCGGCGCTCGGAAGGCGGTTGTCGTGAGAACGTGGTCAAAGTCGGTCGCAGGAGCAGCAACAGTAGTGCTCGCACTATCCGGATGCGCGGGTTCGGGAGGCACGGGCCAGTCGGCCGCGCCCGCCGGTCCCCGCACGCTGACCGTGTGGCTGATGAACGGTTCGGCGCCGGACAAGCTGACCGACGCCCTGCACAAGGAGTTCCAGGAGTCCCACAAGGACGTCACGGTCAAGTACGAGGTCCAGCAGTGGAACGGGATCCAGGACAAGCTGACCACCGCGTTAGCGGGCAATGACGCGCCCGACATCATCGAGATCGGCAACACCCAGGCGCCGAAGTTCGCCAAGGCGGGCGCGCTCGTGGACCTCACCGCGGAAGCCTCCGACTTCAACAAGGACCAGTGGCTCACCAGCCTCAAGGACTCCGGCTCGTGGGACGGCAAGCAGTACGCCGTGCCGTTCTACGCGGCGAACCGCCTGGTCCTCTACCGCAAGGACATGTTCGAGCAGGCGGGCATCACCGCGCCGCCCACGTCGCGGCAGGAGTGGCTCGACGCGATCACCAAGCTGCGCGCCAAGTTCGGCTCCGACCCGGAGTTCCAGGCGCTCTACCTGCCCGGCCAGAACTGGTACACCCTGCTGTCGTTCATCTACGACGAGGGCGGCGACATCGCCAAGCGCGACGGCACCAAGTTCACCGCGAGCCTCGACACCCCGGAGGCCAAGGCGGGCCTGGAGTTCTACAAGCAGCTGCAGGAGGCCTCGGGCACCAAGGCGCCCAAGGACACCGACGAGCAGACGCCCGAGCAGGCCGGGATCTACGGCAAGGGCAAGGTCGCGATGATGATCGCGCTGCCGTGGGAGCTCGCCACCGCGGCCAAGGGCGACCCGACCCTGACCGACAAGTCCTCGGCGTTCCCGATCCCCTCGAAGAAGTCCGGCACCACGGCGCCGGTGTTCCAGGGCGGCTCGAACCTGGCCATCCCGGCCAAGAGCCAGGACCAGGACCTCGCCAAGGACTACCTCAAGCTGATGACCAGCTCGAAGTACCAGTCCCAGTTCGCGGGCGCGGGCATGATCCCCGGCACGTCCACCGATGTCGCCGGGCTCGAAAAGGACCCGGTGACCGCGGCCATGGCCAAGGCGTCGCGCAACGGCCGCGCCGTGCCCGCCACTCCGGGCTGGGCCACCATCGAGGCCGGTCAGAACCCGCTCAAGGACATGCTGACCGCGTTCCTCACCGGGGCGAAGTCGATCGACGCCGCGACCGCCGACGCCAACACGGCGCTGAACAAGGCATTCGCGGGCTGATCGTCCGATGACCGCTCCCACTGTGAACCCCTTGCGGCCCGCGGAGGCACCCCCGCGGGCCGCGAGGCCCCAGCGCCGCTTCACCGCGCAGCGGGCCGCGCCCTACCTGATGCTGGCTCCGGCGGTGGTCATCCTCGTGGCCCTGCTGGGCTGGCCCGCCCTGCAGGTCCTCGGGATCAGCTTCCGCAGGCTCGACCTGGGCGAGCTGATCCGCGGCGAGATCGTGTGGGTCGGCTTCGACAACTACCGGGAAGTGTTGTCCGACCCCGAGTTCTGGGTCATCGGACTGCGCACGGTGTTGTTCACCGGGGCGTGTGTCCTGGCGACAGTCGGGATCGGACTGGGGATCGCGGTCCTCATGCGACACCTCGACGCACCGGTCCGCATCGCCCTGCAGGTCGCCCTGGTGCTCGCGTGGGCGACGCCGATCATCGCGACCACCACGGTGTTCCAGTGGATGTTCGACCAGCAGTACGGGATCTTGAACAAGACGTTGGTGGCCCTGGGTTTCGACGGTTTCGCGGGCTACTCCTGGTTCACCAGCGGGGTCAGCACGCTCAGCGTCATCGGGCTGCTGATCCTGTGGCAGGCCGTGCCGTTCGTCGCGTTCACGCTCTACGCGGGGCTGCTCGGCGCCTCGAAGGACCTCTATGAGGCGGCGAGCATCGACGGCGCCACCCCGTTGCAGGCGTTCCGCGCGGTCAGCTGGCCCGCGGTGCGGCCGCTGCTGACGATGGTCACGTTCCTCTCGGTGCTCTGGGACTTCAAGGTGTTCACCCAGATCTGGGCCCTCAAGCAGGGCGGCCCCGACGGGGAGAGCACCACGCTGCCGGTCCTGCTCTACCTCAAGGGCATCTCCGGCAGCCACTTCGGCGTCGCGTCCGCGGTGGCGGTGCTGATGCTGCTGATCCTGGTCGGCGTGACCTGGCGGTACATGCGCCTGCTGGTGCGATCACAGGAGACGGAGCTGTAGATGAAGACGCGATCCCAGCGCATGGCGCTCTCCGCGGCCGGACTCGTCGTCGCGCTGCTGTTCTTCTTCCCCACCTACTGGATGCTCACCACCGCGCTCAAGAAGCCCGGCGACATCCTCTCCACCGACTACGACCTGATCCCCTTCTCGGCCACTGTGGACAACTTCACCACGGCGATCACCAAGCCGGGCTTCACGAC
Source organism: Actinokineospora alba (assembly GCF_004362515.1). Taxonomy (NCBI): domain Bacteria; kingdom Bacillati; phylum Actinomycetota; class Actinomycetes; order Pseudonocardiales; family Pseudonocardiaceae; genus Actinokineospora; species Actinokineospora alba. The sequence goes on from NZ_SNXU01000001.1 coordinate 6,045,233, forward strand.
CTTCCTGACCAACAGCCTCATCGTCACCCTCGGCGCGGTCGCGTGCGCGCTCGTCGCCGGCCTCCTGGCGGCGGTTCCGCTGGCCCGCATGCGGTTCAGCGGCCGCCGCGGGTTCGTGCTGCTGGTGCTCGTCGCCCAGCTCGCGCCGCTGGAGGCGCTGTTCGTGCCGATGTACCTGATCATGCGCGACGCGAACCTGCTCGACACGCTGCCGTCGCTTCTGCTGGTGTACATGGCTTTCACGCTGCCGTTCACCATCTGGACGCTGCGCGGGTTCGTCAAGGGAATCCCGATCGAGCTGGAGGAGGCCGCGATGGTCGACGGATGCGGGCGCTGGGGCGTGTTCCGGCGGGTCACCCTGCCGCTGCTCGGCCCGGGCCTGGTGGCCACGTCGGTGTTCGGGTTCGTCACCGCGTGGAACGAGTTCCTCTACGCCCTGGTGTTCATGCGCGACCAGTCCAAGCAGACGCTTCCGGTGTGGCTCTCGTCCTTCCGGACCGCGTTCGGCACCGACTGGGGCGGCATCATGGCCGCGTCGGTGATCTACGCGCTGCCCGCGCTGGTGTTCTTCATGCTGGTGCAGCGCAAGCTCGTCGCGGGCACGACCGCCGGGGCGGTGAAGGGCTGATGGACACCCTGCACCAGCTCGCACACGCCGTGCTGCTGCCCGGGTTCGCGGGCACGACCGCGCCGGACTGGCTGCGCGGCCGCATCGCCGAGGGGCTCGGCGGCGTGGTCTTCTTCGGCCGCAACATCGTCGACGACGAGCAGGTCGGCGCGCTCAGCGCGGCGCTGCGGGCCGAACGCGACGACGTCGTGATCGGCATCGACGAGGAGGGCGGCGACGTCACCCGACTCGACGCCGCTGTCGGCAGCAGGCTCCCCGGCGGGCTCGCCCTCGCCGCCGCGGGAGACCTCACCCTCACCGCCGAGGTCGGTCTGGCGCTCGGCGCCCGGCTGGCCCGGTGCGGGGTGACGCTGAACCTGGCGCCCTGCGCGGATCTCTCGCTCACCCAGGACGATCCCATCATCGGTGTCCGCGCGTTCGGCTCGGACCCCTCGGCGGCCGCCGCGCACGTGGCCGCGACCGTGCGTGGCATGCAGCGTTCGGGAGTCGCGGCTTGCGCCAAGCACTTCCCCGGCCACGGCGCGGCGACCGCCGACTCCCACCTGACCCTGCCCGTGCTGCCGCGCACCCCCGAGGAACTGGCCTGCACCGAGCTGGTCCCGTTCCGCGCCGCGATCGACGCGGGCGTCCGGGCGATCATGTCCGGGCACCTCGTGGTGCCCGCGTGGGGACCAGAACCGGCCACCACCAACGAGATCGCCATCGGCAAGGTGCTGCGCGGCGACCTCGGGTTCACCGGGACGGTCGTCACCGACGCCATCGAGATGGGCGCGGTCGCGGGCACCCTCGGCGACGCGGCCGGTCTGCGGGAGGCCGCGGTCCGCGCGCTCGCCGCGGGCGCGGACGCGCTGTGCGTCGGCGGCGACACCGCCGACGCCGAGGCCGTCACCGCGCTGGTGGAGCGGATCGTCCAAGCGGTCCGGGACGGGGTCCTGACCGAGGAGCGGCTCGCCGAGGCGGCGGCCCGCACCCGGGCGCTCGGCGCACCGGCCTCGGCGATCACCGGGGTCCGCGACGAACTCGACCTGGGCCTGGCGGTGGCGCGCAAAGCTTTGCGCGCCACCGAGATCCCCGCGCTGGGGTCCGCTCCGCTGGTGGTCGACGTCGAGGTGGCGCCGACCATCGCCGCAGGCCCGGTGGCGTGGGGACTGGCTCCGCACCTGGCCGAACTCCTGCCCGGCGCGGTGCCCGTCGCACCGGCCGAGCTAGGTGACCTGGTCGACCTGGCGTCCAAAGTGGTCATCGTGACCACCCGCGACGCGCACCGGCACCCCGTCGCCCGCGAGCTGGTTCGGCGGCTGGTCGAGGCGTCGGCGATCGTGGTGCACGTCGAGACCGGGGTCCCCGGTCCCGGTCTCGGCGCCGCCGCCCGGATCGACACGCACAGCGGTTCGTGGTCGAGCCTGCGGGCCGCGGCCGAACTCCTCGCCTTCCGCGACGGACGGCTCAGACCCCTGGCTGCCGCCTCGCGGTAGTCCCCACACGTCCCTCCGCACCCGCATCGCGGAGTGGTCGCCGGCAGTGCCTGAGCCCGCGCGCCCATCAGGTTTGGCCGGTTCGTTCACATCCCTGCTCTCGATTGAGGTGAACTATGTCCAAATTCCGATGGCATCTCACCGCGGCCTTAGTCGCGGCGGCGACCGTGACGGCGGCACTCGTCGCCGCACCCGCCAGCGGCGCCGCGACACCGACAGCGGAGTTCGTGAAGACCTCCGACTGGGGAAGCGGTTGGGAGGCCAAGTACACGATCCGCAACGGCGGTTCGTCGACGCTCACGAGCTGGACGGTGGCGTTCGACCTGCCTGCGGGCACGACGATCTCGTCGTCCTGGGACGCCACCCGCAGCCAGTCCGGGAACCGGCACACGTTCAAGAACCTGTCGTGGAACGGTTCCATCGCCCCCGGTGGCACCGCGTCCTTCGGCTTCGTCGCGGCGGGCCCTGGGTCGCCGTCGGGGTGCACGCTCAACGGTGCGCCCTGTGGTGGCGGCACCCCGCCGACCAGCACCACCAACCCGACAACCACGACCAACCCCACGACCACGACCACGCGGCCGACAACAACCACAACGACACCCACCACGACGACTCCCCCGCCGCCGCCGGGCTCGAAGGTGATCGGCTACTTCGCGCAGTGGGGCGTCTACGGGCGCAACTACCACGTGAAGAACATCGTCACGAGCGGGTCGGCCTCGAAGCTGACGCACATCAACTACGCGTTCGGCAATGTCCAGAATGGACAGTGCACGATCGGCGACAGCTACGCCGACTATGACAAGGCGTACACGGCCGCCGACAGCGTCGACGGTGTGGCCGACACCTGGGACCAGCCGCTGCGCGGCAGCTTCAACCAGCTGCGCAAGCTGAAGAAGGCGTACCCGCACATCAAGGTCATCTGGTCGTTCGGCGGCTGGACCTGGTCCGGCGGCTTCGGCCAGGCCGCGCAGAACCCGGCGGCGTTCGCGGAATCCTGCTACAAGCTGGTCGAGGACCCGCGCTGGGCCGACGTGTTCGACGGCATCGACATCGACTGGGAGTACCCGAACGCCTGCGGTCTCACCTGTGACACCAGCGGTCCGGCGTCGTTCAAGAACCTGATGAGCGCCCTGCGCGGCCGGTTCGGCTCCTCGAACCTGCTGACCGCGGCGATCACCGCGGACGGCTCGTCCGGCGGCAAGATCGACGCCGCCGACTACGGCGGCGCGGCGCAGTACGTGGACTGGTACATGCCGATGACGTACGACTTCTTCGGCGCGTGGGCGGCTCAGGGGCCGACCGCGCCGCACTCGCCGCTGACGTCGTACTCGGGCATTCCGCAGCAGGGCTTCAACTCCGACGCGGCGATCCAGAAGCTGAAGTCGAAGGGCGTTCCGGCGTCGAAACTGTTGCTGGGCATCGGTTTCTACGGTCGCGGCTGGACCGGGGTCACCCAGTCGGCCCCGGGCGGTTCGGCCACCGGCGCGGCGGCGGGAACCTACGAGCAGGGCATCGAGGACTACAAGGTCCTCAAGACCAAGTGCCCGGCCAACGGCACCATCGCGGGCACGGCGTACGCGCATTGCGGCACCAACTGGTGGAGCTACGACACCCCGGCCACCATCGCGGGCAAGAAGGGCTACGCCGGGCAACAGGGTCTCGGCGGGATGTTCTTCTGGGAGCTGTCCGGTGACACCACGAACGGAGAACTGATCACCGCGATCCGCGGCTGATCTCGCACGATTCCCGGTCTTCCGACTGGGACGAGTCGGAATGGGCGGCTGCCCCGGGTTTCCCCGGGGCAGCCGTTCTTATTCACGGAATACCGGAATAACTGGGGACAGTCTGGTAAATGGCCGCAACTTCTCCGGCGGTCCAACGGGTTGTCAAGAAGGTGTTCGGCTGGGCACGATCAGTGAACCTGCACCAACGACTCGTCGGTCGCTCCTCCCCTGCACGAGCGGGGTGGCCGCGGAAGGAACCATTGTGAGAAGTGCTCTCTTTGGCGTGCCCGGAAAAGCGGGGCTGCTCGCGGTCGGCGTGCTCGCGGCGCTGGCCACCTCGGCGGGCCCGTCGGTCGCGGCGCCGCCGCCGACCGAGCCGGGCGACGTCAGCCCCATGGTCGTCGGGGGTTCCCCGGCGGCGAAGGGCGAGTTCCCGTGGATGGTCCGGCTGTCGATGGGCTGCGGCGGTGCCATGTACTCCGAGCAGCTGGTGCTCACCGCGGCGCACTGTGTCAGCGGGACCGGCAACAACACCGGCATCACCGCGAGCTACGGCATGGTCGATCTCCAGGACTCCACCGCGGTCAAGCGGACGTCCACCTATGTCTACAAGAACCCTGGCTATGGCACGTCCGCGGGCGGCGACTGGGCATTTGTGAAGCTGGCCAGCCCGATCACCGGGGCCGCGCTGCTGCCCATCGCCAAGACCAAGGACTACGACACCGGCACGTTCACCATCGCCGGGTGGGGTGACACCTCCGAGGGCGGCAACGCCTCCCGGTACCTGCTCAAGGCGCAGGTCCCGTTCGTCGACGACACGACCTGCAAGAACTCGAGTTCGTACTACTCGGACCTGATCTTCAACGCCGAGCTGTGCGCGGGTTACACCCAGGGCGGCACCGACACGTGCCAGGGCGACTCGGGTGGCCCGATGTTCCGGCGCGACGGCAACAACGCGTGGATCCAGGTCGGCATCGTCAGCCACGGCGAAGGCTGCGCCAGGGCGAACGCCCCGGGTGTCTACACCGAGGTGAGTTCGTTCGCGTCGGCCATCGAGGCCAAGGCGAAGGAGCTCGGTGGCGGTGACACGCCCCCGCCCACGGGAAAGGTCTTCGAGAACACCAACAACGTCAACATCCCGGACGCGGGCACCGCGGTCACCAGCTCGGTCACGGTCAGCGGTATCAGCGGGAATGCCCCGGCCACCCTGCAGGTAGGCGTCGACATCAAGCACACGTGGCGCGGTGACCTCGTCATCGACCTGGTGGCCCCGGACGGCTCGACCTACCGGATGAAGAGCTCCAGCTCGAACGACTCGGCTGACAACGTCATCACCACGTACACCGTCAACGCGTCCACCGAGGTCGCCAACGGCACCTGGAAGCTCAAGGTCCAGGACGTCGCCCGCTACGACACCGGCTACATCGACTCCTGGAAGCTGACCTTCTAACAGCAAAATGCCCCGGTATTCATGATTTCTCATGAATACCGGGGCATTCGCAACTTTTGTCCGGCGGCGTCCTACTCTCCCACACCCTCACGAGTGCAGTACCATCGGCGCTGGCAGGCTTAGCTTCCGGGTTCGGGATGGGACCGGGCGTTTCCCTGCCGCTATGACCGCCGTAACTCTATGAAACTATCAACCATTCGACCCACACCCAGGACACCTGTGGTGTCGGGGGTGTGGGGTGGTTGGTGTCTCAGACACCGCACAGTGGATGCGTAGCATGTTTGTAGCAAGCCCTCGGCCTATTAGTACCGGTCAACTCCACCCATTACTGGGCTTCCATTTCCGGCCTATCAACCCAGTGGTCTGCTGGGGGCCTTAACCCCTCAAAGGGGGTGGGAGACCTCATCTTGGAACAGGCTTCCCGCTTAGATGCCTTCAGCGGTTATCCCTTCCGAACGTAGCCAACCAGCCATGCCCCTGGCGGGACAACTGGCACACCAGAGGTTCGTCCGTCCCGGTCCTCTCGTACTAGGGACAGCCTTCCTCAAGTCTCCTGCGCGCGCGGCGGATAGGGACCGAACTGTCTCACGACGTTCTAAACCCAGCTCGCGTACCGCTTTAATGGGCGAACAGCCCAACCCTTGGGACCTACTCCAGCCCCAGGATGCGACGAGCCGACATCGAGGTGCCAAACCATGCCGTCGATATGGACTCTTGGGCAAGATCAGCCTGTTATCCCCGGGGTACCTTTTATCCGTTGAGCGACGCCGCTTCCACCAGCCAGCGCCGGATCACTAGTCCCGACTTTCGTCCCTGCTCGACCTGTCAGTCTCACAGTCAAGCTCCCTTGTGCACTTGCACTCGACACCTGATTGCCAACCAGGCTGAGGGAACCTTTGGGCGCCTCCGTTACCCTTTGGGAGGCAACCGCCCCAGTTAAACTACCCACCAGGCACTGTCCCTGAACCGGATCACGGTCCGAAGTTAGACACTCAGTACGATCAGAGTGGTATTTCAAGATTGACTCCACAACCACTGGCGTGGCCGCTTCACAGTCTCCCACCTATCCTACACAAACCGAACCAAGCACCAATACCAAGCTATAGTAAAGGTCCCGGGGTCTTTCCGTCCTGCCGCGCGTAACGAGCATCTTTACTCGTAGTGCAATTTCGCCGGGCCTATGGTTGAGACAGTCGAGAAGTCGTTACGCCATTCGTGCAGGTCGGAACTTACCCGACAAGGAATTTCGCTACCTTAGGATGGTTATAGTTACCACCGCCGTTTACTGGCGCTTAAATTCTCAGCTTCGCCCCGAAGAGCTAACCGGTCCTCTTAACGTTCCAGCACCGGGCAGGCGTCAGTCCGTATACATCGTCTTGCGACTTCGCACGGACCTGTGTTTTTAGTAAACAGTCGCTTCTCGCTGGTCTCTGCGGCCACCTCGCCCTAGCCTGCAAGAGGCTTCAAGCGCTGTGGCCCCCCTTCTCCCGAAGTTACGGGGGCATTTTGCCGAGTTCCTTAACCATAGTTCACCCGATCGCCTTGGTATTCTCTACCTGACCACCTGTGTCGGTTTGGGGTACGGGCCGCGTGGAAACTCACTAGAGGCTTTTCTCGGCAGCATGGGATCACTCTACTTCGCCTCATTCGGCTATGCATCACGTCTCAGCCTATGTGTGACACGGATTTGCCTATGTCACGGCCTACACGCTTACACCAGTCACCAACTGCTGGCGGAGCTACCCTCCTGCGTCACCCCATCGTTTGGCTACTACCGGATCAGGTCCCGCGCTCCACGCACCAGACCCGAAGGTCCGGATTGCTTTGGGCGGTTAGTATCACCGAGCTCACCAGGGACGCGTCCACACGGGTACGGGAATATCAACCCGTTGTCCATCGACTACGCCTGTCGGCCTCGCCTTAGGTCCCGACTTACCCTGGGCGGATTAGCCTGGCCCAGGAACCCTTGGTCATCCGGCGGAAGAGTTTCTCACTCTTCTTTCGCTACTCATGCCTGCATTCTCACTCGCACAGCCTCCACGACTGGATCACTCCGCCGCTTCCATGGCTGCACGACGCTCCCCTACCCATCCACACCACTGCACCCGAACCCGAAGGAACGAGTGGATGTATTGTGTGAATGACACAGCTTCGGCGGTGTGCTTAAGCCCCGCTACATTGTCGGCGCAGGACCACTTGACCAGTGAGCTATTACGCACTCTTTCAAGGGTGGCTGCTTCTAAGCCAACCTCCTGGTTGTCTGGGCGACCCCACATCCTTTCCCACTTAGCACACACTTAGGGGCCTTAGCTGGTGTTCTGGGCTGTTTCCCTCTCGACTACGAACCTTATCGCCCGCAGTCTCACTGCCGCACTCTAACACACCGGTATTCGGAGTTTGGTTGATTTCGGTAAGCTTGTAGGCCCCCTAGACCATCCAGTGCTCTACCCCCGGCGTGAAACATGCGACGCTGCACCTAAATGCATTTCGGGGAGAACCAGCTATCACGGAGTTTGATTGGCCTTTCACCCCTACCCACAGCTCATCCCCTCAGTTTTCAACCTAAGTGGGTTCGGGCCTCCACGACGTCTTACCGTCGCTTCACCCTGGCCATGGGTAGATCACTCCGCTTCGGGTCTAGACCACGCGACTCAAGCGCCCTATTCAGACTCGCTTTCGCTACGGCTACCCCACACGGGTTAACCTCGCCACGCAGCACTAACTCGCAGGCTCATTCTTCAAAAGGCACGCCATCACCCCGAAAGGCTCTGACGGCTTGTAGGCACACGGTTTCAGGTACTCTTTCACTCCCCTCCCGGGGTACTTTTCATCTTTCCCTCACGGTACTAGTCCGCTATCGGTCATCAGGAAGTATTTAGGCTTAGCGGGTGGTCCCGCCAGATTCACAGCAAATTTCACGAGCTCGCTGCTACTTGGGAACACTCTCAGGAGACACCGGGTTTTCACGTACGGGACTCTCACCCTCTACGGTCGCGCTTTCCAGCAACGTTCCACTAACCCAAGTGTTTTCTAACTCCTCGACCGTCCGGCAGAACGATCAGAAAGGTCCCACGACCCCGAACACGCAACCCCTGCCGGGTATCACACGTATCCGGTTTAGCCTCATCCGCTTTCGCTCGCCACTACTCACGGAATCACGGTTGTTTTCTCTTCCTACGGGTACTGAGATGTTTCACTTCCCCGCGTTCCCTCCACACACCCTATAGATTCAGGTGCGGGTGACACCACATGACTGATGCCGGGTTTCCCCATTCGGACATCCTCGGATCTCAGCTCGGTTGACAGCTCCCCGAGGCTTATCGCAGCCTCCTACGTCCTTCATCGGCTCCTGATGCCTAGACATCCACCGTATGCCCTTAATATCTTGCTACAAAGATGCTCGCATCCACTGTGCAGTTCTCAAACACCAACCAGAAACCCACCACATCCATTGAAAACACGTTCTCGACCGTGTCGAGTGTTTGTCTTCTGTGGTGGCCCTGACCAGAGGACAACCCCACAACGGGTGTTGTCTCAGGACCCAACAGTGTGCCGACACACATCCACTCCACAACCCCAGTCCTCAGCGTTCCACGCGCACCCTTGCAGGTGTGCAGTACTAACCGGATGACCGGCGCCGCGAGTCTCAGCTCGTCCAGTAGTTCCACAGCGAATGAGCAACCACCCACAGCGCGTTCGGCTGCAGCGTGGCCCTCCCACACGGTCCAGCAAGCTGGTCCGCGGGTCAGATGCTCCTTAGAAAGGAGGTGATCCAGCCGCACCTTCCGGTACGGCTACCTTGTTACGACTTCGTCCCAATCGCCAGTCCCACCTTCGACCACTCCCTCTGCAAGCAGTTGGGCCATGGGCTTCGGGTGTTACCGACTTTCGTGACGTGACGGGCGGTGTGTACAAGGCCCGGGAACGTATTCACCGCAGCGTTGCTGATCTGCGATTACTAGCGACTCCGACTTCACGGGGTCGAGTTGCAGACCCCGATCCGAACTGAGACCGGCTTTAAGGGATTCGCTCCACCTCACGGTCTCGCAGCCCTCTGTACCGGCCATTGTAGCATGTGTGAAGCCCTAGACATAAGGGGCATGATGACTTGACGTCATCCCCACCTTCCTCCGAGTTGACCCCGGCAGTCTCCTATGAGTCCCCGCCATTACGCGCTGGCAACATAGAACGAGGGTTGCGCTCGTTGCGGGACTTAACCCAACATCTCACGACACGAGCTGACGACAGCCATGCACCACCTGTGAACCGACCACAAGGGGGCCTACATCTCTGCAGGTTTCCGGTCCATGTCAAGCCTAGGTAAGGTTCTTCGCGTTGCATCGAATTAATCCACATGCTCCGCCGCTTGTGCGGGCCCCCGTCAATTCCTTTGAGTTTTAGCCTTGCGGCCGTACTCCCCAGGCGGGGTGCTTAATGCGTTAGCTACGGCACGGAGAACGTGGAATGTTCCCCACACCTAGCACCCACCGTTTACGGCGTGGACTACCAGGGTATCTAATCCTGTTCGCTCCCCACGCTTTCGCTCCTCAGCGTCAGTATCGGCCCAGAGACCCGCCTTCGCCACCGGTGTTCCTCCTGATATCTGCGCATTTCACCGCTACACCAGGAATTCCAGTCTCCCCTACCGAACTCAAGTCTGCCCGTATCGACCGCAGGCCCAGGGTTAAGCCCCAGGTTTTCACGGCCGACGCAACAAACCGCCTACGAGCTCTTTACGCCCAATAATTCCGGACAACGCTCGCACCCTACGTATTACCGCGGCTGCTGGCACGTAGTTAGCCGGTGCTTCTTCTGCAGGTACCGTCACTTGCGCTTCGTCCCTGCTGAAAGAGGTTTACAACCCGAAGGCCGTCATCCCTCACGCGGCGTCGCTGCATCAGGCTTTCGCCCATTGTGCAATATTCCCCACTGCTGCCTCCCGTAGGAGTCTGGGCCGTGTCTCAGTCCCAGTGTGGCCGGTCGCCCTCTCAGGCCGGCTACCCGTCGTCGCCTTGGTAGGCCATTACCCCACCAACAAGCTGATAGGCCGCGGGTTCATCCTGCACCGCCGGAACTTTCCACCACAACACATGCGTGAAGTGGTCATATCCGGTATTAGACCCAGTTTCCCGGGCTTATCCCAGAGTGCAGGGCAGATTACCCACGTGTTACTCACCCGTTCGCCGCTCGTGTACCCCGAAGGGCCTTACCGCTCGACTTGCATGTGTTAAGCACGCCGCCAGCGTTCGTCCTGAGCCAGGATCAAACTCTCCAATAATGAATGTTTGATAAACCTGACAAACAGACACCAAAACTGGCATCAATTCATCTCAAAGGAACCCACTAAGGGGTTCTATATTTAAGCTCTACTGGCTTAAATCGGCACACTGTTGAGTTCTCAAACAACACACGCACATCTGATTCGGCCACAGTCTATCGGGGCTTCTTCTAGAGGCTTTGTTGGCCCTCGCTCGTTCCGGTTTGTCCGGCCCGTTCCGCGCTGACTTGGATAAAGTTACACGGTGCCTAACGGGGGATCAAATCGGGGGTCCCATAGGCCGTCACGCGGTGTTCCGTCAACCGCGTTTCCCTTGCGCCACAACGGATCTGGGCGGCACCGCCGACAAGCCGCCGCGCCGGGGCGGACGGGTCGCCGCTCCCCCGCCGGATCGGCCGTTCGGGCACGTTCCCGCTGATCATCCACCCTGCGCGCACGACTTGTGTCCACTGTGGACTCCTCGACAACTCCGTGAATGAAGTGTTTGTGATCGCGGTCACTTTCCGACTGAGTTGGCCCAATACGCGGGTACTCACCGCGACCAGGTGCCACCCGTTAGCCGTATTGCGGCTGGTGGAGACGCTCCTAGGTTGAGAAGCGGCGGCGACAGATCTCGCCGCCGTCCCTGCGGCCGACCGGCCCTGCGCACCCGGTCCAGGCCTCGGCCCGCCCACTCGGCGGGCCAATACTCAGAGGAGTCCCTGCATGTTCCGACGAACACTCGCCCTGGTCGCGGCCAACGCCGCGGTCGGTGCCGCGGTGGTCCTGGGCGCCGCGCCCGCCACCGCCGCGCCCGCCCCCGCTCCGGCGGCGATGGCGGCGGTCACCATCACCTACGACGACAGCTACGCCGCCGAGTTCAAGGAGGCGGTCGCCCAGGGTGTCGCCATCTGGAACCAGTCGGTCACCAACGTCCGCATCGTCAAGGCCGCGGCGGGCACGCGCGCCAACGTCCGCGTCATCGCGGACAACAACTGGCCCCGGGCCACGCTGGGGCCGGTTCGCCCCGGCGGCAGCGGGACGGTGTGGATGGGCCGACAGGCTGTCCAACAGGGGTACAACGTCGTCCGGATCGCCGCGCACGAGTTCGGGCACATTCTCGGGCTGCCGGACCGGCGGACCGGGCTGTGCTCTGACCTGATGTCCGGGAGTTCGGCTCCCACGTCCTGCGCCAACGCGAAGCCCAGTTCGGCCGAGGCCTCGCAGGTGCAGCGCAACTACGCGACCGCGCTGACTCAGGCGCCCACGCGGGAGATCATCTTGGTGGACGCCGCCTAGCGGGGTCCCTGGGAACGTGACAGGGGCGGTGTCCGAGTCGGACACCGCCCCTGTTTCTGTCTCGGTCGTGCTTACTGCTTGGCGACCAGAGTCAGGACGTCGTACTTGGCGACCGACTCGCCGCCCTGCTTGGTGACGTCGGCGTCCCAGCGGACCTCGCCGTACTCGGCGTTCTCCCGCGGGGTGATCTGCTTGGCGGTCAACGTCACCGTCAGCTCGTCGCCGGGGAAGACCGGGGTGAGGAACCGGAGGTTCTCCAGGCCGTAGTTGGCCAGGACCGGGCCGGGCTCCGGGGAGACGAACAGGCCCGCGGCGAACGACACGATGAGGTAGCCGTGGGCGACGATGCCGCCGAAGAACTCGTTCGCGGCCGCCGCCACCGGGTCGGTGTGGGCGTAGAAGGTATCCCCGGTGAACTCGGAGAAGTGGTCGATGTCGGCCTGGGTCACCGTGCGCGGGCCCGCGACGACCGAGTCGCCGACGCGCAGGTCGGCCAGGGACTTGCGGAACGGGTGGACGTCCTCGGTGCGCCGGGGCGCGCCCGCGACCCACTGGCCGGTGATCTCGGCCAGCATTCGGGGGCTGCCCTGCACGGCGGTGCGCTGCAGGTGGTGCAGCACGCCTCGAATGCCGCCCATCTCCTCGCCGCCGCCCGCGCGGCCGGGGCCACCGTGGATGAGGCCGGGCAGCGGGGAGCCGTGGCCGGTGGACTCCTTGGCGTCCTCGGCGTCGAGGACCAGGAGTCGGCCGTGCCAGGGAGCGACGCCGTGCACGACCTCGCGGGCGAAGTCGGCGTCGGCGGTGACGACCGAGCCCACCAGGCTGCCGTGGCCGCGGGCCGCCAGGTCGATGACGTGGTCGGTGGAGGTGTACGGCATCAGGGTGCTGACCGGGCCGAACGCCTCGACCTCGTGCGGCTCGGCGCGGTCGGCGTCGGCGCGCAGGAGGACCGGGGACATGAAGGCGCCGCGCTCGGGGTCGGCGTCGACGACGTCGACCTTCTCCAGGTCTCCGTAGACGATGTCGCTCGCGTCGAGGAGGGCCTTGAGGGAGCGGCGGACCTCTGCGCGCTGTTCGAGGCCCGCGAGGGCGCCCATGCGCACGTCGGGGTTGGCCGGGTTGCCGATGGTGACCTTGGCCAGGCGCTCGGCGGTGGCCTGGGCGACGTCGTCGAGCACGGCGGCCGGGACGAAGGCGCGCCGGATCGCGGTGCACTTCTGGCCCGCCTTGGTCGTCATCTCGGCGACGAGCTGCTTGACGAACAGGTCGAACTCGGTGGTGCCGGGCGTCGCGTCGGGGCCGAGGATGCTGCAGTTGAGCGAGTCGGCCTCGGCGTTGAAGCGCACCGAGTTGCGCACGACCGCGTCGTGGGTGCGCAGGCGCAGGGCGGTGGAGGCCGAACCCGTGAACGAGACGAGGTCCTGCGCGGTGACGTGGTCGAGCAGGTCGCCCGCGCTGCCGCAGACGAGCTGGATGCTGCCCTCGGGAATGATGCCGGAGTTCACGATCAGCTCGACGAGCTTCTCGGTGAGGTACGCGGTCTGGCTGCCGGGCTTGATCAGGCTGGGCACGCCCGCGACGAACGCGGGGGCGAACTTCTCCAGCGGACCCCACACGGGGAAGTTGAACGCGTTGATCTGCACCGCGACCCCGCGCAGCGGCGCGGCGATGTGCTGGCCGACGAACGTGCCGCCCTTGCTCAGCGGCTCGACCGGGCCCTCGACGTAGACCTTGGCGTTGGGCAGTTCGCGGCGGCCCTTGCCGCTGTAGGCGAACAGGACGCCGATGCCGCCGTCGACGTCGACGAGCGAGTCGCGGCTGGTGGCGCCGGTCTTCGCGGAGAGCGCGTAGAGCTCTTCCTTGTGTTCCAACAGGTGCGAGGCCAGCACCTTGAGCAGCGCGGCGCGCTGGTGGAAGGTCAGTTCCCGCAGCGCGGGGCCGCCGGTGCGCCTGCCGTAGTCGAGCGCGGCGGCCATGTCGACGCCATCGGAGGAGATCCGGGCGATCTCCTCACCGGTCACCGCGTCGTGCAGGGGTGCTCCGTCCGAGGCGGCGGTGTGCCACCGGCCTGAGACGTAGCTGCGCAGAAGCGCCATCGAGTTCGACCTCCTGAGTCCGGCGGGCGGCTTCGTCGCCTGCCCGCGATCCCGATGCTAATGCGTTCGCGAGGGTGGGAACGCGATGGGAAAAAGAGAGACTTGTCGCGCCCACGATCGGGTGAAAAAGTAACCATCGAACGGTGATCAACCTGTCGCTGACAGAGATCCGCCCAGGTCACCACCCGGACGACGTGGGCTGCCGTTCGTCCCGATCGTCACCGATCGGGTTCCCGATTCTCCCTGCAAACGAATCGAGAAACCACGTATGTTCAAGACCAAGATTCTGCTGACCGTCGCCGGTGCGGCCATGGCCCTGCTTGGCGCCGCTCCGTCCGCGGTCGCGGCTCCCGAGCCGGGCCCGACCGTCAGCCCGATGATCATCGATGGCAACACGGCCTCCAACGCCCCCTGGGCGGCGCGGCTGTTCGCCAACGGCAGGCAGGCCTGCTCGGCGACGATCATCGCCCCGCAGTACGTCCTCACGGCGAAGCACTGCGTCGCCAGCGGCGCGATCTCGTTCCGGATCGGCAGCCTGGACCAGACCAGCGGCGGCACCATGGCCAACGCGGTCTCGATCACCCGGCACTCCGGCTCGGACCTGGCGATCGCCCGCCTCGACCGCAGCGTCTCGGCGACCTACGCGCCGCTGGGCACCTCCAGCGACGTGTCGGTCGGGCAGACCGTCCAGGTCTACGGCTGGGGCGCGACCTGCACCAACCAGCCGGAGATCAACTGCCAGTCGCGCTACCTGAAGTACGCCAACGTGCGGGTCAGCTCCGTCAACGCGCGTGACTACTACGGTGGCGTCGCGGTTCGCGCGACCCGCATCGACGGCATCACCGCCGGTGGCGACTCGGGCGGCCCGATGTTCGCCTCGGGCAGGCAGGTCGGCGTGGCGTCGACCAGCGACCGCCAGTCGGTCACGAACTACACCAACGTGACCTCGTACCGCAGCTGGATTCGCAGCGTCGCGGGCGTCTGATCACCTCGGGCGGGAAGAGGGGCCGCGGCACCAGCCGCGGCCCCTTTTTCGCGCGTTCAGGCGGCGGCCGGGGCGGTGCGCTCGTCGAACTGCGTGCGGTACAGCTCCTGGTAGCGGCCGCCCGCCGCGAGCAGGCCGTCGTGGGTGCCGCGCTCGACCACGCGCCCGTCCTCGATCACCAGGATCAGGTCGGCGGCGCGCACGGTCGAGAGGCGGTGGGCGATCACGATTGCTGTCCGCCCTTCCAGTGCCTCGCCGAGTGCTTCCTGCACGTCGGCCTCCGAGGTCGAGTCCAGGTGGGCCGTCGCCTCGTCGAGGATGACCACCCGCTGCTGTGCCAGCAGCAGCCGGGCGATCGTGAGGCGCTGGCGTTCGCCGCCGGAGAGCCGGTAGCCGCGCTCCCCCACCACCGTGTCGAGGCCGTCGGGCAGGGAGCGCACCAGCTTGTCCAGCCGGGCCCGCAGCAGCGCGTCCCACAGGTCGTCCTCGGTCGCCTCCGGGCGGGCCAGCAGCAGGTTGGAACGGATCGACTCGTGGAAGAGGTGTCCGTCCTGGGTGACCATGCCGAGGGTGGCCCGGATGGAGTCGGCCGTGAGGTCGCGGACGTCGACGCCGGAGAGGCGGATCGTGCCGGAGTCGACGTCGTAGAGCCGGGGCGTGAGCTGCGCGATGGTCGACTTGCCCGCGCCGGAAGACCCGACGAGTGCGATGAGCTGGCCGGGTTCGGCGCGGAACGACACGTCGTGCAGAACCTCGACACCGCCGCGGTTGTCGAGCGTGGCGACCTCTTCCAGGGAGGCGAGGGAGACCTTGTCGGCGGCCGGGTAGGAGAAGGTGACCTTGTCGAACTCCACCGCGACCGGGCCGTCCGGCACCTCGCGCGCGCCGGGCCGGTCGGAGATGAGCGGCTTGAGGTCGAGGATCTCGAAGACGCGCTCGAAGCTGACCAACGCGGTCATCACCTCCACGCGCGCGCCCGCGAGCGCGGTCAGGGGCGCGTAGAGCCGGGTGAGCAGCAGGGCGAGGGCGACGACGGCGCCCGGGTCGAGTGAGCCGCTGATGGCGAGGACGCCGCCGAGTCCGTAGACCAGGGCGAGGGCGAGCGCGGAGACCAGGGTGAGCGCGGTGAAGAAGACCCACTGCAGCATCGCGGTCCGCACACCGATGTCGCGCACCCGGCCCGCACGCACGGCGAACTCGCGTGACTCGTCGGCGGGCCTGCCGAACAGCTTGACCAGAGTCGCGCCGGGTGCGGAGAAGCGCTCGGTCATCTGGGTGCTCATGGCGGCGTTGTGCTCGGCCGCGGCGCGCTGCAGTCCCGCGAGCCGCGCGCCCATGCGGCGGGCGGGGATGACGAAGACCGGCAGCAGCACGAGGGCGAGCAGGGTGATCTGCCAGGAGATCCCGATCATCACGACCAGCGTCAGGGCGAGTGTCACCAGGTTGCCGACGACACCGGAGAGCGTGTCGCTGAACGCGCGCTGGGCGCCGATGACGTCGTTGTTGAGCCTGCTCACCAGCGCGCCGGTGCGGGTGCGGGTGAAGAACGCGATGGGCTGGCGCTGGACGTGGTCGAAGACGCGGGTGCGCAGGTCGAGGATGAGCCCTTCGCCGACTGTCGACGACAGCCACCGCGACACCAGTCCCAGGCCCGCCTCCAGGATCGCGACGACGGCGATGATCCCGGCGAGCGTGACGACCACGCCGCTGTCGGCCTTGCCGACGATCGCGTTGACGACCCGGCCCGCGAGCACCGGGGTCACCACCGCCATCGCCGAGAGCGCGACGCTGACCACCAGGAACCAGGTGATCGTCACGCGGTGCGGGCGGGCGAAGCCGAAGATCCGCCGCACGGTGTCGCGGGAGATCCCGCGCTGGTCGTCGGAGGCGTTCATGGCCTTGTAAAGGGAGGTAAACGCTGTCATCTGCATGTCCACGTGATGACGGTAAGACCTCAAGTAATCTAGAGGTCAAGTCCGCAATAGACTGCGCGCGTGATCAAAGACTTCGGGACCGGGTTCGGTCTGCTCCTGCAGGGATTCCGCATCGTGCTGGGCAACCGCTCCATGCTGCTGCGCGGGGCCATCCCGGTCCTGCTGACCAGCGCGCTGATGTTCACCGGGCTGACGCTGCTCGCGGTCAACCTGGGCGGGATCGTCACCTGGGCCACCCCGTTCGCCGACGACTGGGCGCAGACCTGGCAGCAGGGCGTGCGGATCGCGGCGGGCCTGGTCACCGTGGTCGCGGCGGTCGCGGTGTCGGTGGTCCTGTTCGCCGGGCTGACCCTGGCGATCGGCGGACCGTTCTACGAGAGCATCGCCGAGGAAGTGGAGGACACCGTCCTGGGCGGCGTGCCCGAGGCGGAGACGATCGGCTGGGCGCGCGCAGCCTGGATCGGCCTGCGCGACACGGTGCGGCTGGTGCTGCGGGCGCTGGTGTGGGCGATCCTGCTGTTCGCCTTGGGGTTCATCCCGGTGATCGGGCAGACGGTGGTCCCGGTCCTCGCGGTGGCGGTAGGAGCGTGGCTGCTGGCGGTGGAGCTGACCGCGATCCCGTTCATCCGGCGCGGCCGGGACCTGAAGACCCGGCGGGCGACGTTGAAGAGCGGGCGGGCGATGACGCTGGGGTTCAGCGTGCCGGTCTATCTCGTGTGCCTGATCCCGTTGGCGGCGGTGGTGGTGTTCCCGGCCGCGATGGCGGCGGGGACGATCCTGGCGCACCGGTTGTTGGCGCGGTCTTCTCGTTGATGACGACGATCCGGTGTTCCGACGCGTCGGAACACCGGATCGTCAGGTCAGTTCAGTGGAATCAGCTGGTCGTCCACAGCGTCGCCCGGTAGCTCTCACCAATGGGCGGTGGGTAGTTGGCCATCACCTGGGTGGCCCAGGAGGTTCCGACCACCTTGCCGTTGTCGGCGATGTCGTACGGGTAGCTGTTGTCACCCTCTGACGGGGGCAAGGCAATGACCTCGCCCGATCGCCACAGGTACGCGCGGAGGCAACTTCTTCCATTGATGGTCTGGCGGTCGTAGAAGACCACGTCGTTCTGATCGTTCACCGCGGTCGCGCCATTGTTGGTCGCCGCGGCGGGGGCGAGTTGGATGCGGAAGGTTCCGCTCCCCCAGAGCACCGCCCTCCCGCTCGTCGCGGTGTTCATTCTTCCGACCGCGTAACCCTGGTTGTTCAGATCGTTGACCCACCCACCTCGCCCGTCGGTGTTCAGCAGGCGCACGGACGTGCCGGTCCACATGGCCGGGTGGGTCACGCCGTTCGCACTGAGGTTGCCCACGATCCGGCCGGAGTTATCGAGGTCCACGACCCGTTCGATCGTGTAGCCCGCCGGAACCGGCAACTCGACGCACTGCGCCAGGTCACAGCGCCACAGGCGCTGATCGGTGACGAAAACAAGTTGCCCGCTGTCGTTCAGCCGCTGCACCGCCACGGCGCCCGCCGCGATCGGGCTGGCGGCGGGGACGGTCCGCAGGGTGCCGGCGCTCCAGATCGAGTACGACTCGGCGGTGCCGAAACGGCCAACGAGCACGGACCCGCCATTGTTGATGGCGTACGCGCTCGTGTTCGGCGTGGAGTCCAGCAGGACGCGACTGCCGTCGCTTTCCTGGCGGAGCGCGCGATAGACGCCCGAGCTGTACTCCGTGATCGCGTACTGGCCGCGGTCGTTGAGCCCGTTGATCGTCCAATAGGCGGGCAACGTGTGCGGCTGCCCGGCCCGCCAGTACTGAAATTCGGTTTCATGGTTCGCGCGGCCCACGATGCTGCCGTCGGCACCGATCGTGGTGGCCCAGTAGATGCTTATGCCCGCCGGCTGGGCGAGAGTCTGCGTGGTCACCGCCTGTGCCGTCGCCTCGGCGGGCGCGGCGGTGATCAGTGGAATGGCGATGGCGAGCACGATGGCCGCCATCCGAGGTCTTGCAGTATGTGTCCCCATGTGATCGTCACCGCTGTCCGGCGGCGACTACCAGTACGGGTTGCAACTGTTGGTGCCGAAGCACAGGTTGTACAGGTGGGTGATCAGCTCATTGCCAGGACCGGACACGAGCCCGGTCATCAGCGGCGAGAGGTTCTCTGTCACGCCGCACCCGGTGAACGCCGGGATCGCATATCTCGTCTCGATCGTGCCCGCCCGGTTCGCCTCGGTGACCGGCTGGGTCTCGGTCACCGCTTTGACGCCCAGGTTGATCGTCCCGGACAGGTCGAGATCGACTGGGGTGACCGTGTGGCAGTTGGGGCCGACGTCGAGCGGCACGCCGTTCTGCTTGACCTCGCTGATCACCAGGTTGAGCTTGACCTTGACGATCGCCTTCGCCTTGGTGAGGTCGGTGAGGTCGATGCTTCCGGTCGCGTCGCCGACCTGGACGAAGGACGTGTTGTTGGTGACCGGCATAAAGCGGAAGACCACGAAGTAGCCCGGAGCGGGCGGCATCAACAGCTCACCGATGAGCGGGTTCGGCCGGTCATCATCGACGGCCTTGATAAGCGCCTTGAACTTTCCGCGGCCGATCGACATCGCCTGGCCCAGCTTGGCGATCTTGGTCATTCCCTCGACCCGCAGCACGGACTTGAAGTCCCCGGGTTCCGGTGGCGGAATGGCCGCAACAACCCGCACATCCGCCTGCTGAGGCCCCGCGACGGGCTTCTCCAGCGGGGTCGAGGCGAGCATGGTCGCGCCGACCACGCCACTTACTCCGAGTGCGACACCGAACGACCGAAGTAGCTTCATGGGGGCGCTGCTCACCTGCCAGACTCAAGAAAGTCATTTGCCCGCGGGCAATTCAGCGCGCGGCTACTCGGCGGTACGTTACCCACGTGTCATGGGGGCGACAACGGACCGGGCGAACGGCTGGGAAATGGGTCGGAACGTTGTCACGACCTCAAGAATTTCGGTGCTGTACTTGTGCGCGCGCCCACTACGGCTTGCGCGCGACCGCCCCGAGCATCGCGAAGTTCAGTGCCGACAAAGGCAGCAGCCGCGGCCCCGACGGCCACCAGTCGTGCGGGTGGGCCAAGCCGGGCGGGACGTATTCGAGGCCGCGGAAAAACGTCTGGATCTGTTCGCGGGTGCGGGGCGTGGTGCTGATCGGGGTGTCGGCGAACATCTTCTCCAGGGTGCGCACCAGGGTGCTGGCCTCGGACTGGTCGGCCGGGTCGTACTGGTGGCTGAGCATCAGATAGGACCCCGACGGGACCGCGTCGAGCCACGCCTGGACGACCTCGACGGCCTGCGCGTGGTCGGGGATGTGGTGCACGACCGAGCACATCATCAGCGCGACCGGCCGGGTGAGGTCGAGGTGCGGCCGCAACTCGGGGTGCTCGAGCGCCTTCGCCGGATCGGTGAAGTCGCAGCCCGCGACGTGCGTGCGGTCGTTCTCCTCCAGGATGGCCCGGCCGTGCGCCTGGACCACCGGGTCGTTGTCGACGTAGACGACCG
Organism: Actinokineospora alba; assembly: GCF_004362515.1. Classification (NCBI taxonomy): domain Bacteria; kingdom Bacillati; phylum Actinomycetota; class Actinomycetes; order Pseudonocardiales; family Pseudonocardiaceae; genus Actinokineospora; species Actinokineospora alba. Next base: position 6,065,592 of record NZ_SNXU01000001.1, read on the forward strand.
TGGCCTCGGGGTTGTACCGCTGGACGACCTGGTGGGTGTTGTCCACCGTGGGCATGCCGGAACCGAGGTCGACGAACTGGTCGATGTTGCGCTCGCCGACCAGCAGCCGCAGGACCCGGATGATCCAGTCGCGGTGGTCGCGGGCGAGTTGGCGGGCCCCGGGGGCGATCCGCAGGAGCTGGTCCATCACGGCCCGGTCGGACGCGTAATGGTCACGCCCGCCAAGCAGCGCGTCGGTGAGCCTGGCCATGTTCGGCCGGTCGAAGTCGAGCGGTGTGAGCCGCGGGACGGTGTCCCACGACGACCGGTCGGCTGAGGGCATCTTGGCGGCTCCCCGATGTGGCCAATACAACAGAACGTATACACAGTAGGACATGGCGTGATCGCTGGGTATCCGGATCAGCCGTTTGTCGTCGACCGAAGGCTGCCCCCTGCTCCCCCGGAAACCGCCGCCTGACCCGCTTTCGTCACCCTGCGTGGCCGACGGCGAGGCGGACCTCGGCACTCGTGTCCTGATCCGGCTCCGGCCGGTCCCAGGTCAGCGCGGCGATCACGCACGCGAGCGGGCGGGATCCACCCGGGTGAGATCCACTCGCCGGTCCAACGAGCCCGCACGGGCCAGGTGACGGCCTCGGCCCGGACGTCACCCCAACGGGGGTGATCAGCGCCAGGACCAGCGGATTCCGTAGCGGCCCGGCTCGAGGTCCATGGCCAGCGCGTGGGCGGTGTGCGCCGAGTCCAGCGTCAGCGCCTTGACCCGTTCCTTGCCGTCGACGTCGGAGAACCGCACGACGTGCGCGGGCGGCGCGGCCGGGTCGAACCGCACCTCGATGAGGTACTCGCGGACCGGCAGCCTGCTCACCCGTTCGTGCTCGTAGGCCTGCGACAGCGGCTCCGGGCAGCGGATCTCGTGCTCGATGAGCACCGTCTCGCGCTTGGCGAGGGTGTGGCCGAAGAGCAGTTCGGTGGCGACCTGCCCGGTGCGCTCGTCGCGGCTGACCCGGCCGATGGCGCAGTTGCGGACCGGGACGACCTCCGGCACGGGCTCGTCGGGGCTCTCCCCCCACGCCACGATGACCAGCCGGTCGACACCGTCCTGTTCGGCGCGCAGGACCTGCCGGGTGCGCTGCACGTGCTTGGCGCGGTCGGCGCCCACGACGATCAGGTCGTGCACGCTGAGCCGCGTGAGCTGGTTGTCCTGGCTGATGTCGACGCCCACGACCATCCGGTCGAAGCCCTCGGGGTCCGACCACGGTGCGGCGCTGTCGATCGGCTCGGGCAAACGGTGCACGGTGCGGCCGCGCGGCTTGGGCGATTCCAGGAGCCTCCCCAGTTCGCCCGCGGGCAGGCCCAGCAGGTGTTCGACGTTGGCCAGCGCGGCCAGTGACTGGGGGCGTTCGGGCTGGCTGCGGCCGGACTGCCAGTAGCTCAGGGTCGCCAGGCTCACCGGTGTGCCGCGCTCGCGCAGCCGCTCGGCCAGCCGGTCGAGGGTCACGCCGCCCGCGTGGATCGCCGCTCGCAGTGCTTCGGCGAACGGTCTGGCGGGGGCCAACTCTTCGGTCACCCGACGAACGGTAGTTCGTGCGGCAGGCGGAGGAAAGTGCGTGCTACACCGTGTCCCAGGCGTCGCACGGGCCGCCTGAACTGGGACCACACCGGCGGACTCACATTCTTCGCGCCTCCGACCTAATTCGACGGGCCTTACTGTGAATGGGAATACAACCAGCCGGAATAGGGGTGGCGCGGCAGGTCCGAATTGCCGTAAGCAGCGGCCGGACTGGGAATGAACCGGCAATATCCGCATGTCGGGACGACCTTGTGAGCCTGGCGGTTACCGGACAGTATTGACCGGTAAGCGTGGTCGGCGTAGGTGAGGGCATACGCGGAACGCCGCGCTCGCATTCCTCCGGCGCCGAGATTCGGCGCTCCCCTGTAGGAGGTCAATCGTGAAACGCAAACGTCTGTCACTATTCATCGGCGCCTTGGCCGCGGCCGGCTTGCTGGTGTCGATGAACGGCCCCGCCTCGGGTGTCCCGGCCGGTCAGGAGCGCGCGACGGCCGAGTACCACGTCTCGGGTGTGCGGACCGCCGAGCAGCGGTCCGCGGTCGCCGCGACCGGCGCCGCGATCAACGGCGTCGAGGACAGCCGCACGCTGATCACCGCCACACCGTCCGAGGTCGCCAAGATCCGGTCCCTCGGCTACAAAGTCGAGGCTGAGGCGGCGCCCCTGTCGACCCAGGGTGCGAGCGGGATCCAGGACTTCCCCAGCGCCGACTCCGGCTACCACAACTACGCGGAGATGACCGCCGAGCTGAACAAGGCGGTCGCCGACCACCCGGGGATCATCACCAAGCAGGTCATCGGCAAGTCCTATGAGAACCGCGACCTGTACGTCATCAAGATCTCGGACAACGCGGCCACCGACGAGAACGAGCCCGAAGTCCTGTTCACCCACCACCAGCACGCCCGCGAGCACATCACCGTGGAGATGGCGCTGTACCTGGTTAACCTGTTCACCGACGGGTACGCGACCGACAGCAGGATCAAGGGACTCGTCGACACCCGCGAGATCTGGATCATGCCCGACGTCAACCCCGACGGCGGCGAGTTCGACATCAGCACCGGCTCCTACAAGAGCTGGCGCAAGAACCGCCAGCCCAACGCCGGATCGTCCTACGTGGGCACGGACATGAATCGGAACTGGGACTACAAGTGGGGCTGCTGCGGCGGTTCCTCCGGCAGCCCCAGCTCCGACACCTACCGCGGCCCGTCGGCCGAGTCCGCGCCCGAGGTCAAGGCGGTGTCGAACTGGGTCCGCTCCCGCGTCGTCAGCGGTGTGCAGCAGCTCAAGACCGCGATCGACTTCCACTCCTACAGCGAACTTGTGCTGTGGCCGTTCGGCTGGACCTACGACGACACCGCGCCGGGCCTGACCGCGGAGGACCAGAAGGTCTTCTCCACGATGGGCCGCGCGATGGCGCAGACCAACGGCTACACCCCGGAGCAGTCCTCGGAGCTCTACGTCACCGACGGCGCGATCGACGACTACCTGTGGGGCGCGCACAAGATCTGGGCGTACACCTTCGAGATGTTCCCGGCGAGCGGCGGCGGCGGCTTCTACCCCGGTGACGAGATCCTGGCCAGGGAGACCGCGCGCAACAAGGCCGCGGTGCTCTACCTGCTGGACTACTCCGACTGCCCGAAGCGCGCGATCGGCCTGACCTGCGACGGCACCCCGCCGCCCACCGGCAAGGTCTTCGAGAACGCCAACAACGTCAACATCCCGGACAACGGCGCCGCGGTCACCAGCGACGTCGTCGTCACCGGGGTCGCGGGCAACGCGCCCGCCGGCCTGCAGGTGGGGGTCGACATCAAGCACAGCTGGCGCGGCGACCTCGTCGTCGACCTGGTGGCCCCGGACGGGTCGACCTACCGGATGAAGAACTCGTCGAGCAACGACTCCGCCGACAACGTGATCACCACCTACACCGTGAACGCGTCGACCGAGATCGCGAATGGCACCTGGAAGCTCAAAGTCCAGGACATCGCCGCCCAGGACACCGGCTACATCGACAGCTTCAAGCTCGTTTTCTAAGCCCTGCCATCCGGCCGGTACCTAAGGGGACCGTGACGAAAGCCGACCACGGTCACCTCCAAATCCGCACCATCACATGCCAGGTAACCCAAACCCAAAATTTCGGGGAGGCGGAACAGTGTTTAGGAAAGTTCTTCTGACAGCGGTCGCGGTGGCCGCGGTCGCCGGCACCGCCGCTGGGCAGGCCCTCGCCGCCCAGCCGCCGTCGGATGACGTGTCACCGCAGGTCGTCGGCGGCAGCCCGGCGGCGCAGGGCGAGTTCCCCTGGATGGTCCGGCTCTCGATGGGCTGCGGCGGGGCGATGTACTCGGACCTGCTGGTCCTGACCGCCGCGCACTGCGTGAGCGGCACGGGCAACAACACCGGGATCACCGCCACCTACGGGGTCGTCGATCTGCAGAGCACCAGTGCGGTCAAGCGGACATCGTCCTACGTCTACAAGAACCCGGGCTACACCACGTCGGCGGGCGGCGACTGGGCGCTGATCAAGCTGTCCAGCCCGATCACCGGCGCGGCGAAGCTCCCCATCGCCACGACCACCGCCTATGACAGCGGCACGTTCACCGTCATGGGCTGGGGCGCCGCGTCCGAGGGCGGCAGCCAGCAGCGGTACATGCTCAAGGCCGACGTGCCGTTCGTCAGTGACACGTCCTGCAAGTCGTCGTACCCGTCGCTCAAGCCCGCCGTCGAGATCTGCGCGGGCTTCACCCAGGGCGGCGTGGACACCTGCCAGGGCGACTCCGGCGGCCCGATGGTGCGGCGCGACAACAACAACGCGTGGATCCAGGTCGGCATCGTCTCCTGGGGCGAGGGCTGCGCCCGGCCCAACAAGCCCGGCGTGTACGCCGAGGTGAGCGCGCTGTCCACGGCGATCGCCACGAAGGCCAAGGAACTCGACCCGAACTCCGGCGGCGGCGACCCCAACCCGCCGACCGGCAAGGTCTTCGAGAACACCAACAACGTCAACATCCCGGACGCGGGCACCGCGGTCACCAGCGATGTCGTCGTCACCGGCGTCACCGGCAACGCGCCCGCGACCCTGCAGGTCGGCGTCGACATCAAGCACACCTGGCGCGGCGACCTCGTCGTCGACCTGGTGGCGCCCGACGGCTCCACCTACCGGATGAAGAACTCGTCGAGCAACGACTCGGCCGACAACGTGATCACCACCTACACGGTGAACGCGTCGACCGAGGTCGCCAACGGCACCTGGAAGCTCAAGGTCCAGGACGTCGCCCGCTACGACACCGGCTACATCGACTCCTGGAAGCTCACCTTCTAGTCGGAAAGCCGGGCCGGTAAGCCGCGTGGTGCGGCGTACCGGCCCGGCTCTCTGTCACTAGGCGGGTAGACCGAGGCCGGCTGCCAGCACCGGCCAGGAGGCTTTGAGCTCGCGCTGCCAGTAGGGCCAGATGTGGCTGCCGCCGCCGTAGTAGTTGGTCGTCACCGGAATGCCCACCTGCTTGAGCTTGTCGGTGAAGGCGCTCGACGACAGCTTGGCGAGCGGCTCGATCATGAGGTCGGGACTGTTGCCGGGCGGGTCCAGTGGTCCGGTACCGCCGTCGCCCGAGGACACGTAGAGCTTGGTACCGCGCAGCTTCTCGACGTTGTCGTAGGGATTGTGCGCCGTCCAGATGCCGCGCTGCATCCACTCGTTGCCCCACAGGCTGTAGAAGTTCAAGCCCTCCCGCATGAGGATCATCTGGATGAAGTTCGGCACACCGTAGATGGTCGTGTTCAGCACGCCGCTGTAGCTGGCGGCTGCCTTGAACATGCCCGGGTGGCGGAACGCGTAGGCCATCGCGCCGTACCCGCCGATGGACAGCCCGGCGACCGCGCGCACCGTGCCCGCGCCGTAGCCGCGTTCGAGCAGCTGGCGGATCTCGGTGACGTGGAAGGTCTCCCAGTCCGGCTTTGTCGAACCACCGAAGTTCCACCACGCCGAGTACATGCCCGCCTTGCCGTCGCTGGGCAGCACCACCAGGACGTCCTTGTCGGCGGTGAACGCGGCGGCGTCGGTGAAGGCCGTCCACGACTTGTAGTCCTGGACCTCACCGGCGCCGTGCAGCAGGTAGAGCACCGGCCAGGTGCGGCTCTGGGTGTCCCAGCCGCGCGGCAGCAGCAGCCGCACCCAGCCCGACGTGCCGAGGGCGGGCGAGGTGATCCGCAGGTCCAGCGTGCGCTCGTCGACGCGGATCTCCTCGGCGATCCGGGCACCGTCGTCGGCGACCGCCGTGGTCCGCGCTCGCGACACCGCCTGCGCCTCGGCGGGCCCGTTCGGCAGCGCCACCACCACGGCCGCCGCGACCACGGCGGCGCACACCGCGGCTACCCACTTGGATCTGCGTAACATCGGCCGACCTCTTTCATTGCTGCAGATTGCTGGTTTTTGCTGTTACAGGGGGATGTTTCCGTGCTTGCGGGCGGGGACGGGCGAGGTCTTGCCACGCAGGGCGCGCAGCGCCGCGGTGACGGCGAGGCGGGTGCGGGCGGGTTCGATGACGCTGTCGACGTATCCGCGTTCGGCCGCGGGGTACGGGCTGTCCTGGTGCTGGGCGATCAGCTCGCGCTCACGGGCGGCGCGCTCGGCGCCCGACAGCGCCGCCAGTTCGCGCCGGTGCAGCACCTGCACGGTGCCTTCCGGGCCGACGACGGCGATCCGGGCGGTCGGCCAGGCCAGGTTCACGTCCGCGCCGAGATGCTTGGAGCCCATGACGGCGTAGCCGCCGCCGTAGGCCTTGCGCACCACCACGGTGACCTTCGGGACGGTCGCCTCGGCGTAGGCGTAGATCAGCTTCGCGCCGCGGCGGATGATGCCGCCGCGTTCCTGGTCCAGGCCCGGGAGGTAGCCGGGGACGTCGGCGAAGGTCAGCAGCGGCAGGTTGAACGCGTCGCAGAAGCGGACGAACCTGGCCGCCTTCTCGGAGGCGTCGATGTCGATCGCGCCCGCGCCGAAACGCGGCTGGTTGGCCACGACGCCGACCGACCGGCCGCCGACCCGGGCGAACGCGCAGATCATGTTGGGCGCGAAGGCGCCGTGCACCTGCAGCAGGTCGCCGTCGTCGACCACGCGGGTGAGGACGTCGATCATGTCGTAGCCCTGGTTCGCGCCGTCCGGCACGATCCGGTTGAGCTCGAGGTCCGACGCGGTCACCTCGGGCGCGGTGTCGTCGTCGTACTCCGGTGCGCCGTCGCGGTTGTTGGCGGGCAGATAGCCCAGCAGGGTCTTGACCCAGTCGATGGCGTCGGGCTCGTCGTCGGCCAGGTAGTGGGCGTTGCCGGACACCGTGGCGTTGACCCGGGCGCCGCCGAGGTCGTCGAGGGTGATCTCCTCGCCGGTCGCGGCGCGCAGGACGTCGGGGCCGGTGACGACCATCTGGGAGAGCTTGTCGACGACGACGGTGAAGTCGGTCAGGGCGGGTGCGTACACCGCGCCGCCCGCGCAGGGGCCGAGGATCAGCGAGATCTGCGGGATCACCCCGGAGGCGTTGGTGTGCCGCACGGCCAGTTCGGCGTACCGCGCCAGGGACGTCACGCCTTCCTGGATGCGGGCGCCGCCACCGTCGTTGATGCCGACGACGGGCACGCCGGTGCGGATGGCGAGGTCCATGACCTTGTTCACCTTCGCCCCGGACGCCTCGCCGAGGCTGCCGCCGAAGACGCTGAAGTCCTGGGCGTGCACGCAGATCGGGCGACCGTCGACGGTGGCGTGCCCGGCGACGAGGCCGTCACCGGTGGCGCCGGAGCCGTGCCGCGCGAACTCGTCGATCTCCACGAACGAACCGGGGTCGGTCAGCAGGGCTATCCGCTCCCGCGCGGTCAGCTTCCCCTTGGGGTGCTGGCGTTCGGCAGCGCGCTTCTCGGCCAGCCGGACGGCTTCCTCGCGGCGCAGCAGCAGGTCGTCGATGAGTTCACGGGTCCGGTCAGCCATGGCGCGCCTCCGTCTCGGCCAGGGCGGCGGCGAGCGTGGTCACGCCCGGCGGGTCGATCATGCTGAGGTGGTCGCCGGGAACCCGGACCACGCGCAGGTCCGCGCAGAGCTCGTCCCAGCCGAGGGCTTCGTCCTCACGCAGGTACCGCGGGTCGAGGGTGGTGGTCAGCGGGTGTGGGTCGGTGGCGCGCAACAGGAGCACCGGCCCGGCGTAGGGACGCGGGCGGTACCGCTCGGCGACCCGGGCGTCCACATAGGATGTGTACTGGTGGTGCAGGACGGCCTCGCCGATGCCGGGGACCGCGGCGAGCCTGCGCATGACGACGCCGATCTGGGCGTCCTCGTCGAGGGTGTCGAGGTCGTCCGGCAGGTCGAGCGCGACGCCGTAGGTGGACTCGACGTGCTCGGCGAACCGGGCGAAGCGGTCGAGCAGCACCCGGTCGTGGTCACCGCCCAGCTTGGGCAGGATCGTGTCGATGAGGAAGACCTGCTCGACGGTCTCGCCGACCTCGGTCAGCAGGTGGGCGATCTCGTAGGCCAGGCACCCGCCGAACGACCAGCCGCCCAGGCGGTAGGGGCCGCGCGGCTGGTTCTGCTTGAGGAGTTCGACGTAGCGGACCGCCTTGCCCTCCACTGTGGACTCGTCATCGATGCGTTCGTAGCCGTAGACCGGGAATCCCTCGCGGAGTGCGGCGACGAGCGGGCGGTAGACGCTGGTCGGGCCGCCCGCGGGGTGGAATAGGTGCAGCGGCCTGCCGTCGCCGTCGGCGCGCAGGACGTTGACCACTCCGTCGGTGGCGCCTTCGAGGTCGGCGCGCAGCAGGTCGGCCATCGCGGCGATGGTGGGCCGCTTGAACACGACCTCGGGCGGCGGCGGATCGGCGATCCGGTTGCTGATCGCCTCGTAGACGCGGCGCTGGGCGTCCTCGTCGGTGAGTTCGCGGTGCACACTGCCCGGGTCGCCGCCGAGCGCGTCGGCCCAGGCCAGGGCGAGCCAGCGTTCGCTGGGGTCGCGGGGACCGATGGCCACTGGTGCGGCGACCGCCCCGGAAGCCGGGAGTTCCAACTCCTCGCCGAGGTGGTCGGCGATCGCGGCAAGGCTGGCGCCGCGCAGCAGCAGCGAGACCGGCGGGGTGGTGCCGAGATCACGCTGCATCGCGGCCCGCAGGCGCATCGCCATGAGGGAGTCGAGGCCCAGGCCGGTGAGCGGGGCCGTTCGGTCCACTGTGTCCGGTGCGGCCCCGATGAGGGCGGCCAGCACGGCGGCGAGGTGGTCTTGGAGGACGGCCCGGGGATCCGGCTGCTCACGCAGCGCGGCGAGCCCAGCCCACCCATTGGGTTCCACGACGGTGGGAGCCGCGCCGATGAGCCCGGAGAGGAAGGGACGACGCGCCAGATCGGGGAACAACGCGAGGGTTCGCGCGGTGTCCAACCGGGCCACACCGATCCCGGACCGATCATGCGCCAACAACCCGGCCAGTGCCGAAAGCCCTTGCGCCGCACCAAGTTCAGCAAGCGCCGCCGCCGCACGAACCCCACCGCGACCCGAAACAACCCCCGCCGACACCCCCGCCCTTCCCTGGGGGGCGTCCCTGGTCCAGTCTATCGGCGCCTCGACCTCGGGGACAGGGGTGGCGTTGGGCTGTGGATCGTTCGGCGTGGATGTGGACAACTCCGAGGCGGTCCAGGCGCCCCAGTTGATGGTGATTCCGGGGAGGCCCTCGGCTCGACGCTGGTCCACCAAAGCGTCGAGCCACGCGTTGGCGGTGGCGTACGCGGCCTGCCCGGGTGAGCCGACCAACGCTGCCACCGACGAGAAGGCGACCCACCAGTCCAGCGACAGGTGCCGGGTCGCCTCGTGCAGGCGCAGGCCGCCGTGGACCTTGGGGCGCCAGACGCGCGCGATGCTCTCGGCGGTCAGGTTTGCCGCGGGGCCGTCGTCGAGGACGCCTGCCGCGTGCACCACTCCGCGCAGGGGTAGGCCGTCCCGGGTGGCGTGGGTGACGGCTTGTTCGGCGAACCCGGGGTCGGCGATGTCGCCGAGGAACACCTCGACGGCCACACCCCGCAGTGCCTCCATGGCCTCCGGGCGCGCGGTGCGGCCGCACAGCACGATCCTGGTCGCTCCCCCGTCACCCAGCAGCCGGGCGACCTGGACACCCAGTTCGCCGAGACCACCGGTCACGAGGTACGCGCCATCACGCACCGGCAGCTTCTCGGCGGTCTCGACCTGAGCCCGCGCGAGCCGAGCCCGCAGCCGCTTGCCGTCGCGCCAGCGGACTTCGTCGTCGTCGCGGTCGGCGTTCAGTTCGGCGGCGACGGCCTCAGCCCCATCAACACTGAGCAGGGTCGCCCGCAGCTCCGGGTGCTCGAAAGCCAGGACCCGGACCAGCCCACGCAGGCAGGCCACGCCAGGATCGTCGCCGCTGGTGACGATCCACAGCCGCGTCTCCCCCGCGTTCGCCGCCGTTCGCGCGGCGGTCAGCAGCAGCCGCTCCGCCGCCGCCGGGTCCGCCGCCGGTCCGGCGATCAACACGACTCCCGCGCGGCCGTCGAGCAATGATGGGACCAGTGACGGGTCGGGTGTGACCACGCGGTCCACCAAACCGGCCGCGAGCGCCGGGGATTCCTCGTCGGAGACGACCACCCACGAACGGGGCTGAACCACGGCCGCGGGCAGCGGGGCCGGGTCCCACCGGCGTTCCAACGCCAGCTCCGGCCAGCTTCCCGGCGCGCTGCCGAGCGCGGCGGCGCGGACGCCCGAGAACTCGACGACGACACCGCCCGCCTCGTCGAGCAGTTGCACGGTCCCCAGCAGTGTCCCGCCGTCCGGGCGCAGCGTCGCGACGCAGCGGACCCCGATCGCCGGGTTCCCGACGACTCGGACCCCGCCGATCGCGGTCGGCACATACCGGCCGTGCACCCCGGGCAGCCCGAGCGCGGCGGCCACCAGCGTCTGCAGGCAGGCGTCGGCCAGCGCCGGGTGCACCGCGAACCCGCGGTGCCCGCCCGCCTCCGCGGGCAGCCGCACCCGCGCGATCGCGTGCCCCGGCGAGGCGACAACCTCGGTCAGCCCAAGGAAAGCGGGCCCGTACTCCTGTCCGCCCGCGGCGAGGGCGGCGTAGACATCGGTCGGCTCACCCGCGGGCGGCGACGGCAATGGCGTCAGCGGCGACGAGTCGCGGCGGGCGGTGGCGGTGGCGTGGGTGACCCAGCCGCCGTCGGCGCGCGCCGACATCGTGATCCGGCCGTCCGGCTCGACCACCGTCGTGAGCTTGGTGTCCGGGCCCGGCACCAGGAACTCGGCGAGCACGAGGTCGGTGACAGCCACCCGGTCGGTCCCGAGCGCCTGGCGCGCGGCGGACAGCGCCACCTCGACGAACGCGGTCCCGGGCAGCACGACGACGCCGTACGCACGGTGGTCGGCGAGCCAGGGCAGCGGGTCCGCGCCGAGGTCGGCCTGCCACACGTGTCTGCCGTCGTCGGGCAGCTCCACGTGGTCGCCGAGCAGCGGATGCCGGTCGTCGGGGGCGCGGCGGGCGCTCACCCAGTGTGGCTCGTGCCGCCAGACCGGCCCGGGCAGGTCGACCACGGGCGATCGCGGGTACCGCGCGGCCAGGACCTTGGGGTGTCCGTTGACGTGCAGGGTCGCCGCCGCGTCGAGCCAGCAGGCCACCCCGGTGTCGCGGCGCAGGCTGGGCACCGCGAGCACGGGCACTCCCACCGAAGCGGCCGTCTGCTCGACGGCGGCGGTCGCGATCGGGTGCGGCGCGATCTCGACGAAGGCGCGATGTCCGGCGGCGAGCGCGGCCGCGACGGCCTGGGTGAAGCGCACCGGCCTGCGCAGGTTCGCCGCCCAGTACTCGACGTCGAACGCGGGCGGCTCGTCGGCGACGCTGGAGAAGCAGCGCACCCGTGGTTCGCTGGGCTGGATACCGTCCAGCCCAGCGCGGAAGTCGTCGAGGAACGGGTCGACCGCGGCGGAGTGGCCCGCGCCGCCGACTTTCAGCGCCTTGGCCAGCCTGCCCAGACTGTCCACATAGGAGACGAGGGCGGCGACAGAGGCCGGGTCGCCGGTGACGGTCAGCTGTTCTGGCGAGGCGTGGACGGCGATCCCGACCCCGGGGAACCGGTCGGCGACGGCGGTGAACTCGGCCTCCGACAGCTCCACCGCGGCCATCGCGCCCGCACCGGAGTCGTTGATCCCGGCCAGCAGCGCCGTGCGCGCGACCACGATCCGAAGTCCCTGGGCCAGATCCAGCGCGCCCGCGACCACCGCGGCCGCGACCTCGCCCACCGAGTGGCCGAGGACCGCGGCGGGCACGACCCCGTTGGCCCGCCACAGTTCCGCCAGCGCCACCTGCATGCCGAACAGCGCGGGCGCGGCCACGGTGAACTCGCCGATCGTGTCGGCGGAGAGCGCCTCCCGCAGGGAGAAACCCGCCTCCGCACGGAACAGCAGGTCCGCCTGGTCGACCGCGGCGGCGAACGCCGGTTCGGCCAGCAGCGCCCGCCCCATGCCCGGCCACGACGACCCGAACCCGGAGAACACGAACACGGGAGCTTCGGGGAAGTCCGCTGTCACGGGCGAACCCAGCGCCCGCAACCCCGCCACCAGCTCCGCCCGGTCATCGGCGACCACGGCCGCGCGCGAGGAGAGGTGGTCGCGCCGCACCGCCAGGGTCCCGGCGACGTCGGCCACCGCGATCTCCTGCCCGGCAGGCGACTCCAGCCAGTCGGCCAGGCGTTCCGCGCGGGCCCGCACCCCGTCCGCGGTGGGCGCCGACAAGGCGACCACCTCCGGCCGCGTGCTCTCCGCGGCGACCCCGGCCCGCGCGGCGGGCCATTCCTCAAGAACCACATGGGCGTTGCTGCCGCCGAACCCGAACGCGGACACCCCCGCGGTCGCCAGACCGCTGTAGCGCGGCCACTCGCCCGCGGTCGCGGCCACCCGCAGGCCCAGCGCGTCGAAGTCGATGTGCGGGTTGGGCGAGCGGTAGTGCAGCGTCGGCGGGATGCGGCCATGCGCCAGCGACAGCACGACCTTGATCAGGCCGACGATCCCGGCCGCGCCCTCCAGGTGGCCCAGGTTCGTCTTCACCGAGCCGATCAGCAGCGGCCGCTCCTCGCCGCGACCCGCGCCGAGGACCGCGCCCAGCGCCCCGGCCTCGATCGGGTCGCCGAGCAGGGTGCCGGTGCCGTGCGCCTCCACGTAGTCCACAGTGGACGGATCGACTTCGGCGGCCGGGTACGCCTGGGCGAGCAGCGCGTGCTGCGCGGCCGGACTCGGCGCCATCAGACCGTTGGAGCGGCCATCGGAGTTGGTGGCACTGCCGCGGATCACCGCGAGCACCCGGTCCCCCGCCTTGCGCGCGTCGGTGAGCTTGCGCAGCACGACCACACCGCAGCCCTCGCCGCGGACGATCCCGTCGGCGGCGGCGTCGAACGCCTTGCACCGGCCGTCGGGCGCGAGCACCCCGGCCCGGTCGAACGTCGCCGTGATCCCCGGCGTCAGCAGCACGTTGACCCCGCCCACCACGGCGAGGTCGGCGTCGCCGTGGCGCAGCCCCTGCACCGCCTGGTGCACCGCGACCAGCGACGACGAGCACGCCGTGTCGGTCACGAGACTCGGGCCGCGCAGGTCGAGCAGGTACGACAGCCGGTTCGCCACGATGGACGCGGCGGCGCCGGTGCCCGACCACGCGTCGACGGCGGTGTGGTCGGCCATGGTCATCGTGCCGTACTCGGCCGCCGACACTCCCATGTAGACACCCGTGCGGCTGCCGCGCAGCGAGCCGGGCGCGATCCCGGCGTGCTCCAGCGCCGCCCAGGCCACCTCCAGCACGATCCGCTGCTGCGGGTCCATGACCGCGGCCTCACGCGGGCTGATCCCGAAGAACGTCGCGTCGAATCCGGCCACATCGTCGAGGTAGCCGCCCGCGGCGGGCACGTCGTCGGCGCCGCCGGGCCAGCGCCCATTCGGTCGCGTTCCGACCGCGTCGCGCCCGGTTTCCAGCAGGTCCCAGAACTCCGCGGGCGAGTCCACTCCCCCGGGCAGCCTGCAGCCGAGCCCGACAACCGCGATCGGCTCACCCGGCGCGATGCTGGGCGCCGCGAGCACCGCCGCCGCACCGTCCGTGGCGGCGGCCGCGAGGGCGGCGATGGTCGGGTGCTCGTAGCCGAAGGTGGACGGCAGCACCCGCCCGACCCGCTCGCCAAGCTCGGCGACCAGCCCCACGGTGTCGCGTGAGGACAGTCCGTACTCCTGCAGCGGGCGGTCCGGATCGATGACCGCGATTCCCGTGGCGTCGGCGACCCGGCCGACCAGCCAGGCCACAAGCTCCCGGGTGCTCACACCGCCTCGGTCAGGATGTCGGCGAGGTAGCGGGTGCGGCACGCGCTGCGGGAGATCTTGCCGCTGGTGGTGCGCGGCAGCTCCTCCGGCTCGACGAGTCGGACCTCGCGCAGGGCAAGGCCGTGGGCACGCGCGACCGCGGCGCGGACCGCCGCGGCGACCTCGTCCGGGTCGACGCCGTTCACCGCCTTGGCCCGCTCGGCCAGCACGACCGCGCTCTCCCCGTCGGAGCCCGCCACCGAGAAGGCCACCACGTTGCGCGGACGGATCGCGCCGTGCGCGGACTCAGCGGTGCGCTCGACGTCCTGCGGGTAGTGGTTGCGGCCGTCGACGACGATGAGGTCCTTGATGCGGCCGGTCACGAACAGCTCGCCGTCGCACCACACGCCCAGGTCGCCGGTCGCCAGCCAGGAACCCTCGTAGCCGGGCACGGTGTTGCCGAAGGTGCGCCGTGACTCCTCCGGCCTGCCCCAGTAGCCCTGGCCGACGTTCGGCCCGGCCACCCAGATCTCCCCGACCTCGCCTGCGGGACGCGGGATGCCGGTGTCCGGGTCGACCACGAACACCCGCTGGCCGATCGACTGTCCACACGAGACCAGCCGGATCGAGTCCGGGTGGTTCGCCGACGCCGCCACCGCGTGCCCGGCGGCGAGTTCGGCCCGGTCCAGCCTGCGGATCAGGCCGCCGCGGCCCGCGGAGACGAAGACCGTGGCCTCGGCGAGCCCGAAGGACGGGCTGTACACGTCCGGCTTAAGCCCGCACTCGGCGAAGGCGGCGTAGAACCGGTCGATGACACCGGCCTGCACGGGTTCGCTGCCGTCGATCAGCGCCAGCACGGTGTCGAGCCGCAGCCGCGCCTTCTCCCAGTCCGACACCCGCGCGGCGCAGTAGCCGTAGGCGAAGCTGGGGGCGGCGGTGATCGCGCCGGGGTTGGCCGAGAGCGCCTGCAGCCACCGCTCCGGCTTCTCCAGGAACGCCAGCGGGTCCATCAGGACCGCGCGCATCCCGCTGGTCAGCGGCGCGGCGATCGACAGGACGAGGCCCATGTCGTGGAACAGCGGCAGCCAGCTCACCGACACCGAGTCCTGGCGCACCCCGTAGGCCGCGCACGCCTGGCGCGCGTTGGCGACCACGTTGGCGTGGGTGATCATCACGCCGCGCGGGTCGCCGGTCGAGCCGGAGGTGTACTGCAGGTAGGCGATCGCGTCCTGGGCGGGCGGGATCGGCGCGAAACCCGCGCCGAACGTCGCGGGCAGCTTGTCGACCGAGACGATCTGGTCGACCGGCAAACCGTGGGTGCGCAGGAAGTCCTCGACCTCGACGGCGGTGTCCTGAATGGTCAGGACGGTCTTCGCCCCGCAGTCGCGCAGCACTGACGCGAGCCGCTCACCGTGCCCGGGCAGGCCGGGCGGGAACAGCGGCACGGCGACCATGCCCGCGCGCAGGGCGCCGAGGAAGGCGGCGTGGTAGTCCGGTGTCTGTCCGATCAGGACCGCCACGGTGCCGCCTGGGCGCACCCGGCCGCCCAGCCACGACGCGACGGCGTCGACCCGCTCGTCGAGTTCGCGCCACGACCACTTCGTCAGGACTCCGCGCGGGTTCACCCGGTAGTCGAGGTGGCTCACCGCCGGGTCGTCGGGACACCGCCGCGCCCACGCCGCGAGCAGCCCGGGGAGATCATCGGCGGTGGTCTCGCCGTCGCCGAAAGAAGTGGAATTCATCTGCACCGTCCTCACCCGTGGGGCGACTGTGACACCAGGCGATAAGAGGCGACTTTCAATCCCCGCCGGGAGAAATGCTCGCTGCGCCAAGTTAAGCCTGCGTCTCATTTCAGGTCAACCGAGCGCTTATTCGGTCGTCTTTTTTATCAGCGGCCCGAGAACTCCGCCGGTTCACCGTGTGAATTCGACTAAGTCGGACCGCGAGCGCGGCGGCCGCCAACTGCAGCACCGCCGCGGCGATGAGGGCGTCGGTGTACCCGGCCGCGAAGGCGTCCACCCGCCCGCCCATGAGGACCGCCACGGCGGCCACCCCGAGCGCGCCCGCGAACTCCCTGGTGGAGCTGAGCAGGCCGGACGCGGCCCCGGTCTGGTCGTCGCCCGCCACGTCCAGCGCGAGCGTCGTGAGCGGCACGGTGAACGCCGAGCCGATGCCGACCAGGACCAACCCGGGCAGGCGCGGCCAGACCAGCGGCACGTGGTTGACCACCGCCACCATGATCAGCCCGGCCGCGACCAGGACCAGTCCACTCGCGACCGTGGCGCCCGGACCCAACGCGGCGAGCACCCTGGGCACCCACGGCGCCGTCACGATCAGCGCGACCGCCACCGCGACCAGCGGCAACGCGGCGTCGGCCGGGCCGAGGCCCAGGATCCGCTGGTGCGCCAGCGGCGTCACCACGCACACGCCGGTGACACCGAGCCCCCACAGCAGTTGCACCACGAGCGCCGTCCGAAAGACCGGGAGCCTGAGCAGGGCGGGAGGCAGCAGAGGGGCCGCGGTAGTGCGTTCCCGGAGCGCGAAGAGGGCCGCGACCAGCACCGCGGCGATGGTGAGGGCCGACGCCGCGGCGCCACCCTCGGCGAAAACCAGCAAGGCGGCGGTGAGCAGCAGCATCGTCAACGCGGCGAGGCCCGCCCCGACCGCGTCCGTGCGCCGCGCCCGGGTCGGTCCGGCGGGCGGCAGCACCGCCAGGCAGCAGGCCACGACCGGCAGCGCGCCCCAGAACACCCAGCTCCAGTGCGCGTACTGCGCCACCACCCCGCCCAGCGCGGGTCCGGCGGCGAGGGCCAAGGCGAGCGCGATGGTCCACAGCGCCGCCGCTCGCGGCCGAGCTTCCGGCGCGAGCCGGGTGCGCAGCAGGCTGAGGGTGGCGGGCACGAGCAGCGCGGCCGCAAGGCCCTGCGTGACCCGCCCGGCCAACAGCGGCTCCACACTGCGAGCCGCACCCGCGACAACCGTGCCCGCGGCGAAGGCGAGCAGGCCCGCGCGCAGCACCACGCGCTCCCCGAGCCGGTCGACGACCGCGCCCGCGGCGAGCAGCAGCGCGGCGAACGGGAGCAGATAGGCGACCGTGATCCCCTGCGTCGCGGTCACCCCGAGTCCCAGGTCGGCCGCGATCGACGGCGCCGCCGCGGCCACCACTGTGTTATCCGCGGCGGCGAGAAACGCTATCAACGCGACCGTGGCATGCACCCTGCTCATCCAGACCTCCGCGCGAAAGCCGGGAAATGGCGCGGAGAGGACATGGCGCGGACGTTAACTTCCTTAACCGTGTGATGTCGACGACCAGATAAATTCCTTGCGGCCCCGCACGAGGTTTCCCGAAATTCATTGTCACGGCAGTGCTAAATGTTCGGCCCGGGTGCGCGGCGGCCACACCCTGGGACGGCCCTGACCGAAGCGTCGACTTTTGCTACGTTCGGCCCAGTCGTCGGTGAGGATGAGGTCGCGTGAACAAGCTCGTCGGAGCCGGTCTGGACCGGAAGAGCCACACCCCGCTGTGGTCGCAGCTGCACGCGGACCTGCTGCGCCGCGTCGGCCTGGGCGAGTTCGACGACGCGTTCCCCGGCGAGTTGGCTCTGGCCGCCGAATACGAGGTCAGCCGCAACACCGTGCGCGAGGCCCTGCGTCGGCTGCGCGCCGACGGGGTCGTCGTCGCCGGCCGCGGGCAGCAGCCCCGGATCGGCAAGGCCACGGGGATCGCCCAGCCCCTCGGCGCCCTCTACAGCCTCTTCGCGTCGGTCCGCGCGTCCGGCATGGACCAGCGCAGCACCGTGCGCATCCTCGACGTCCGCGCGGACGCGCTGGTCGCGGTGCGCCTCGGGTTGGAGGAGTCGACGCCGCTGCTCTACCTGGAACGGCTGCGCCTCGCCGGTGCCGAACCCCTCGCGGTGGACCGGGTCTGGCTGCCCTACTCGGTGGCCGCCGCTCTGCGCACGGTCGACTTCACGCACACGTCGCTCTACCACGAACTCGACACCAGGTGCGGGGTCCGGCTGACCGGCGGACAGGAACACATCAGGGCGGTCGTGCCGACACCGGCCGAGCAGCGCCTGCTGGAGATCCCGCCGGGGGTGGCGGCCCTCGCCATCGACCGCACCGGCACCGCGGACGGGCAGCCGGTCGAATGGCGGCACACCCTGGTGCGCGGCGACCGGTTCAGCGTGGTGGCCGACTTCTCGGCCCGCTCCGGCTACCAGCTGCTCGACGTGCGAGCCGGGAAAACCTGACCTACCAGTTCGCGGGGACCGCTTCGACGCACAGCCCGTAGGACGAGTCGATCACCGTCGGGAAGTACGGGGCGGCCACGCTCGGGAACGCGCACGGCGCCCCCGGGGACTGGTGGTACCGCAGCCACAGCGGCGGCGCGGGAACGGCGGGTGTGAGACCTCCCCTGAACCCCCCGACCGCGGAATGCGGTTCCGGTTCAGGCGAGGCCCCGGGCCAGCACCCCGGTGATCCCATCAAAACACCCTTCCCGCACGGGCAAGATCAGCCTGCGAGCCGACCGGGCGGGGGCATCGCCGTCGCGTCGTCCGCGGGCCGAACTCGTCCGCGCGCACCACTTGCGAATCGGTCGACTGTGCAGAAAGGGACAGACACGGACCCCGCCAACCTCGGGCGTAAGGCGGGCAATGCAGCGGGGTCCGTGGCTGCTACGGGCCGGATTCCCACCGGGCCCGAGTTCTTAGGCACGCTATTGCGTTGTGCTGTGGTGGTCGCCCGGGAGCGGTTGGTTTGCGCGCCCAGTCGCCCCGGGCGACCGAGGACAACGTTATTCGCGGGCCTGGACCCGAGCATCGGGGAAAACCCTAGGGTGCCCTAACGGCCGGTGAACAAGGCTCTGACCTGGCTTAATCCCGTTCCACCAAGTGCCCCACGACATCCGGTCCAGGGTGTGCGTGACCGGATCCGTCGCGGCGCGCGTCGGCCTCCGGCAACTCGACCGCGACCCCGGTCAGGCTCGACCCCGCGGGCCGTGGCCCGACCCAGGCCAGGGCCAGTTCCGTCTCGCCCTTGAGGAAGCGGTGCGACCGCACACCGCCGGTGGCCCGGCCCTTCGGCGGGTAGACGTCGAACGGGGTGACCTTGACGCTCTGGCCGGTCGAGGTGACCAACTGCGGGGCGCCGTGCTCGGGGTCGTCGGTGCGAACCGCGCCGAAGAAGACGGCCGAGGCGCCCGCGGCCAGGTTGATGCCCGCCATGCCGCCGCCCTTGAGGCCCTGCGGCCGCACCAGCGAGGCGGCGTAGCGCAGCAGCGACGAGTCGGAGGAGACGAAGACCAGGCTCTCGGAGCCGTCGGTGAGCCAGGTCGCGCCGACGATCTCGTCGCCGTCCTTGAGGCTGATCACCTCGAACTCGTCGGACCGCACGGGCCATTCCGGCGAGCAGACCTTCACCACGCCTTGGCGGGTGCCTATCGCCAGCCCGGGCGATGTGCCCTCGTCGAGCGGGGCGATGCCGATGACCCGCTCGCCCTTGTCCAGCGACACCAGTTCGCTCGCCGCCATGCCGCCGCTGAGCGAGACCGTGCCGCTCTGTTCGGGCAGCACCGGCAGCGGGAGCACGTCGGTCTTGACCGCGCGGCCCCGGTTCGTGATCAGCAGGACCTGGCCGCGGGCGGTCGAGTGGACCACCGCGGCGACCGCGTCGTGCTTGACCCGGCCCTTTCGCCTGCGTGCCTCGGAGGACTCCTCCGACTCGGCGGCGGTGCGGGCCACCAGGCCGGTGGCCGACAGGATCACCTGGCACGGGTCGTCGGTGACCTCCAGCGGCCCGGCGGGCTTGGACGCGGCCAGGACCTCCTTGAGGTCGCCGTCGATCAGCGCGGTGCGGCGCTCCTCGGCGAGGTCCTTCGCGACGGCGGCGAGTTCGGTGGAGACGACCTTCCGCAGCACGGCCTCGTCGTCGAGGATCTTCGACAGCTCGGCGATCTCGGCCCGCAGCTTGTCCTGTTCGGACTCGAGCTCCAGCTTGTCGTAGCGGGTCAGGCGGCGCAGCGGGGTGTCGAGGATGTAGGTCGCCTGGATGTCGGAGAGCTTGAACTTGTTCATCAGGCCGGTTTTCGCCGCCGACGCGTCGTCGCTGCCGCGGATCAGCTTGATCACCGCGTCGATGTTGAGCAGCGCGATCAGCAGGCCGTCGACCAGGTGCAGTCGCTCCTCGCGCTTGCGGCGGCGGTAGCGGGTGCGGCGGGTGACGACCTCGTAGCGGTGGCGCAGGAACACTTCCAGCAGCGCCTTGAGCCCGAGGGTCTGCGGCTGGCCGTCGACGAGCACCAAGTTGTTGATGCCGAAGGACTGTTCCATCGGGGTGAGCCGGTAGAGGTCGGCCAGGAGCGCCTGCGGGTTGACCCCGACCTTGCACTCGACCACCAGCCGCGTCCCGTTCTCGCGGTCGGTGAGGTCCTTGACGTCGGCGATCCCGGTGAGCCGCTTGGACTTGGTGACCTCGTCGGTGATCTTCTCGATGATCTTCTCCGAGCCCACCTGGTAGGGCAGCTCGGTGATCGTGATGGCCTGACGGCCGCGACTTCCTTCCAGCGGCCCGATCTCCACCTTGGCGCGCATCCGCACCACGCCGCGGCCGGTCTCGTACGCCTTGCGCACCTCGTCGAGACCGAAGAGCATGCCGCCGGTCGGCAGGTCGGGGCCGGGGATGAACTCCATCAGCTTGTCGAGGGAGGCATCCGGGTGGTTGACCAGCCAGCGCGCGGCGGCCACGACCTCACCGAGGTTGTGCGGGATCATGTTGGTGGCCATGCCGACCGCGATGCCGGAAGTGCCGTTCACCAACAGGTTCGGGAACGCGGCGGGCAGAACTGTGGGCTCCTGCAGGGAACCGTCGTAGTTCGGCCGGAAGTCCACAGTGTCCTCGCCGAGCTCCCCCACGAGAAGCATCGCGGCTTGGGACATGCGGGCCTCGGTGTACCGGCTGGCGGCCGGCCCGTCGTCGGGGGAACCGAAGTTTCCATGCCCGTCGACCAACGGGGTGTTGAGCGAGAAGTCCTGCGCCATGCGGACCATGGCGTCGTAGATCGCCATGTCACCGTGCGGGTGGTACTTGCCCATGCAGTTATGGATGATGAAGCCCTCGACGACGAAGGCGTGCTCATCCGAACCGACCTGGATGTCGAACGTCGTGTCCGGCTCAACGGGTTCGACCGACTCGACTTCGAGGAACGAAAGCCCTGACAGGGTGTCAAGCCGAGCCGCGAGCGGCGAGCCCATCCTCGCGAGCTTGGCAGACCAGCCATCGGCTTCGGCACGCCAGAGTGGGAATGAGCGGTCGGCCAGCGAGTTGCCGTGCCGATCCTTGCCGTAGCGAACACTCGTGCCGGTCACCGTCGACAGACTGGATCGGAACGACTTGCCGTCGCGACCCTTGAACCATCCGCCACCGAGATGCGCGGCCGTGAACTCTGCCGCGACCGCCCGCCACGGCAGCCGATCGTTGCCCTGCTTGCCGCCATAGGAGTAGGAGATATCCCTCAGATCGTCGAGCCCGTCCTGCTTGTATCCGATTCGCACCCAGGGGCGCAGCAACGAGGCCAGCGTGGCCGCATCCCTCCCGGATACGGAAAGACCCATCAAGGAGTCTTTGCCCTCAGTAGGCGGGTTCGCCCAGCGATGGCCATGAATGCCTAGGTCAGCCAAGATCGAATGGACCTGACGCAGCATTCTGCTGCTCGTGCTGACCAACACGATCTCACGATTGCGCTTGCGCACATACCCGTCGCCGTCGAAGAAGCCCGCGAGGAACGGCATCCATGCGGACCGATCGGCCAAGACCGACATGGGGACCGACTTCAGCGCACTGAGCGGCGTACCAGCCTCCAGCAGACCCTCGTGCCTTGCGAAGGTGACGATGTGCTGGTCGCGGTGCCTCGGGTTCTTGGCTTCCCGCTTGCCACGGGTGACATTGAGGCCTGCCGAGATCGCCCAGCCGTGCGCCACGTCCAGCGGCTCGGTATCGACCATGTGGATCCGCACGCGGCCGTCCGCGCTCCTCGCTCGGTCGACGGCGAATCCCTCAGCCGCTACGAGTCCGAGCACGTACGGGTAAACATCGTCGCCGCGCTCATCCGACTCGTGCCTGCCGCTCCCGAATGCGACCGTCCGGCAACCGGTGAGGTCGCGCGCCTCGGTCCATCCTGTCGTGAGGTCGTCCGCGACGGTACGGAACCGCTGACCCGGGGTGACCAACATGGTGTGCCCGTTAGACCAGGTGACCCTGACCAATTCGGAAACGGGGTTCTCGTAGACGGCGGTCACCGGCACTGGGCGGCCTGCGGGATCGAGTACCAGTTCGCCCAGTTCGATGTCCTCGATGGGACGCAGCCCCTCGGGCGTGGACACCAAAGCGCCGCGGACGAAGCAGTCGCCGACGACACGGGAGGACTTCACGTAGGCGTGGGTCGGGCGATAGCCCTGCTCGTTCATCGAGAACAAGATGCGGCGGTGGACCGGCTTGAGGCCGTCGCGCGCGTCGGGGAGGGCACGGGAGTGGATGACCGAGTACGCGTACTCCAGGTAGGAGTCCTCGATCTCGACCTTCACCGGGTTGTCGAAGACCTGGGCTCCCGCCCGGTCGAACGCTGCGGGGTCGATCTTCGTCGAAGTGCCCTTGCGGCGTGCCATTGCTCAGTGCTCTCTTTCGTGCGGACTGCTCAAGTCACATGTCGATGGCGGACTGGTCGACCCGCGCGGCCGACTCGACGAGCCAGTTGCGCCGGGGTTCGACCTTCTCGCCCATCAGCAGTTCGAGGGCGGCCTCGGCGGCTTCGGCGTCGTCGAGGGTGATGCGGCGGACCGAGCGGGTGGCCGGGTTCATCGTGGTGTCCCACAGTTCGTCGGCGTCCATCTCGCCGAGGCCCTTGAAGCGGGGCACTGGGGTGACGATCGACTTGCCCGCCTTCTCCAGCCGCGCGACGGTGGTCTCCATCTCGCGCTGGCTGAAGGTGAAGTGGGTCTCGGGGTTGCGGCCCTTGGTGGTGATCTTGTGCAGCGGCGGCATGGCGGCGTAGAGCCTGCCGTCCTCGATCACCGGGCGCATGTACTTGGCGAACAGGGTGATCAGCAGCGTCCGGATGTGCGACCCGTCGACGTCGGCGTCGGCCATCAGGATGACACGGCCGTAGCGCACGGTGGACAGGTCGAACGTGCGGCCGGTCCCGGCGCCGAGAACCTGCACGATGGAGGCGATCTCGACGTTGCGCAGGGTGTCGGCGAGGCTGGCCTTCTGCACGTTGAGAATCTTGCCCCGCAACGGAAGCAGCGCTTGATACTCCGACACCCGGGCCATTCGCGCGCTGTTGTGGACGAAGACGCCCGCTTCGAGCGCGAAGTTGTGGTAGCCCTCGACGGTGAGGTCGTAGACGTCGGCGGTCTCGGTCAGCGGCTCGACCGACACGACCTTGTGATTGACAAGTGAAGCGGCTTCGCGCAAGCGCTGGAAGTCGCCTTCATAGCACTGGAGCAGACGGTCGAAGCGCAGACCTGTGCGTGCGGTGCCGAGTCGAGTGGTCTCGTACGCCTCAGCCAGCTCCGTGTCGGACAGCGACTCCATCAGCGGTGCGAGACGCCG
Organism: Actinokineospora alba; assembly: GCF_004362515.1. Classification (NCBI taxonomy): domain Bacteria; kingdom Bacillati; phylum Actinomycetota; class Actinomycetes; order Pseudonocardiales; family Pseudonocardiaceae; genus Actinokineospora; species Actinokineospora alba. The sequence goes on from NZ_SNXU01000001.1 coordinate 6,089,062, forward strand.
AAGAGCGGCCAGCCTGCGGCCGTCGTTCTGTTTGGCGACGCGCTCCGCTCGGGGAACCGTCTCCACGTACCGCGCGCGGCCCGCCTGAGCGGCGGCCAAATGCCCGTTGGACGGGTCGCTCAGCCGCGCTCGCATCCGAACCGAATGACGCTCGCCGAACTCGGGATTCTGCCGGTGCCACGTGATCACCGCGGCCCGCTGGCGTTCCCGCTCCGCGGGGTCGGCGAACTGCTGGATGGTGAGCTTCGACCGCCACGCCAGCAGTTCCTCGTCCTGCCACTGCGCCTTCGACCGGGCGCTCCACTCCGCTCGACGCGCGGGGTCGGCGAAGAAGGCGCGCACGCGGGCAGCGGCCGCCAAGCGGTGCTCGGGATGTGCCCAGTACTCCGCCTGCAGTTCCCGCATCCGTTCTGCGTAGGCCGCCCGTTCGGCGTCGTCGAGAGAGGCGTACCAATCCTGGAAGCCCTGCTCGATGCGCTCGCGGAAATCGGGATCGGAGTTCAACGCGGCGAGACGGTTCAAGCATGCCTCGCGGAAACCGGGGTCCTTCCACTGCGCGGACAACATCGCGGACTTGAACTCGAGTCCACCCTTGTCCAGCCAGGCTCGATACCCGGCGTGGACGTGCTCGCCCATCATCGAGGCGTGCAGCGCCGAGTGGTCCTCCCACGTCATCCGCCGCAGGTTGCGTGGGTCGTTGTTGCGCTTGTCCACGTCTATGTGGTGGCGCACGTTGCCGTTGTCCGTGCTGTCGGCGCCATGCCGCAGGTTGTACGCGTCCGCGAGATAGTGGGTGTAGACCCATTCCTCCCGGTCGTTCATCCAGACTTTCTCGTAACCGTCCAGCTTGTCACCGGCAGACTTCGCTGAGAGAGACCGATAGAGCGGCATCAGTGAGTCGTCCGGCCGCAATGCGTCCGCGCGCCGGTATGAACCGTCGCGGAGGCGGAAGCGATGATCCGGCGTGCATCGGACGGATTCGCCGTTGTCCAGGGTCACCCGAACCAGCGGGGCACCACGTTTGGTGAGTCGGGGCTCAACCAAGGGCGCCACCACAACCCGGCCCGCCTTGTTCGTGGTGTAGCCGAAGTGCGTGACCCCGTTGGCCCAGTCGGCAGCCAGGTCCTCGAAGGACATGGTCCGCCCGGACGCCAGCGCGACCATCGTGTCGCCGGTGAAGCAACCCAACGCGCTGTCGCCCTCGACGAGGAACAGCTCGCTGCGGGCGACACCCGTTGCGCGGCAGTCGACCAGTTTCGGCGGCATCGCCGCGCCCTCGAGCGCTGTCTTGCGGCGTGCGGCGTCCTTCTGCTGCTTCTGCGCGACCCGCACACGACCGGCGTCGACGATCTTCTGCAGGACGACCTTGGCCTCGGACTTCGTCTTGCGGTCGTCGATCCACGCCTTGAGGTGGCGCTCGACGACCCCGCCGATCACCTTGGTGATGCCCGCGGTGGACAGCTCGTCCTTGGTCTGCGAGGTGAACTGCGGCTCCGGGATGCGCACATGGACGACCGCTGTCATGCCTTCGAGCACGTCGTCGAGTGTCGGGAGGTCTTCCTTGGGCTTGAGCAGGCCGCGGGTGCGGGAGATGGCGTCCTGCAGCGCTTTCACCGCCGCGCGCTCGAAGCCCTTGCGGTGGGTGCCGCCGTGCATGTTGCGGATGGTGTTGGTGAAGCACTCGACGGTGCGCTCGTAGCCGGTGCCCCAGCGCAGCGCGACCTCGACCTCGGCCTTTCGCTCCACTTTGGACCGCATGACGCCGTTCTCGTCGGCCGCGTTCTCCAGGTAGGTGCCCTCGCCGAGGATCAGCAGGGTGCCCGAGACGGCGCGCTCGCTCGACGGGGCGAGGAAGTCGACCATGTCCGTCAGGCCGTTGGGGTAGTGGAACGACTCCTCGGAGATCGCGTCCTCGATGGCCGTGCGCAGCACGTACTTCACGCCGGGGACGAGGAACGCGGTGTTGCGCAGCTTGGCCCGCACCGCCTCCACGTCCAGCGCGGCGGCGTTCTCGAAGTAGCGCGCGTCATACCAGTAGCGGATCGAGGTCCCCGTGGCCTCGCCACGCTTCATCTTGCCGACGATGTTGAGGCCGGACTGGCGGGTGAACTTCGCCTTGGGGCCCGGCCCGTCGAACACCCCGGGCACGCCGTGGGCGAAGGACATCTGGTGGACCTTGCCCTCGCGCTTGACCGTGATGTCGAAGCGGTGCGACAGGGCGTTGACCGCGGACGCGCCGACGCCGTGCAGGCCGCCGGAGGTCTTGTAGCCGGAGCCGCCGAACTTGCCGCCCGCGTGCAGCCGGGTGAGCACCAGCTCGACACCGGAGAGGCCCGACTTGGCGTGCACCCCGGTCGGGATGCCGCGGCCGTCGTCGTCGACCTGGACGCTGCCGTCGGCGTGCAGGGTCACCGTGACCTTCGACGCGTGACCGGCGACACCCTCGTCGGTGGAGTTGTCGACGATCTCGCTGAACAGGTGGTTGATGCCCCGGCTGTCGGTGGAGCCGATGTACATGCCGGGCCGCTTGCGGACCGCCTCCAGACCCTCCAGATGGGTCAGGTCGTCGGCCCCATAGAGGGTCTCGGCTGTCACTGGCTCGCTCTCCCGGCTTCGTCTATCGCTCGAACAGGTGTCCCAAGGTACCGGAGGCCGTCCCCGCCCTTGGGCAACCTGGCCGTACCGATCCGATCCGAGTACGCGCGGTAACTCTGTGAAATTCCCGCCCCACCCGCGGATCTTGACGCCATCCGGACCCCGACTTATGGTCTAGACCATCCGAGCACCCTTGAGGCAGCAGGCGTCCCACTGCTCCCGCACCGTGCCCCGCGGCACGGAATCGCCGCTGTGGAGGACCCTGTGAAACGTCGATTCGCCCTGGCCGCCGGAGCCGCTCTCGCCCCGCTCCTGCTCGTCGTCATCCCAGCCACCCCGGCTCTCGCCCACGGCTACGTGTCGTCCCCCGCCAGCAGGCAGGCCATGTGCGCGCAGGGGAAGGTGCCCGACTGCGGCCCCATCGTCTGGGAGCCGCAGAGCGTCGAAGGACCCAAGGGGCAGCGCAACTGCCACGCCGGGCTGAGCCAGTTCGCCCAGCTCAACGACGACTCGCGCCCCTGGCCCACCACATCGGTCAGCGGCCGGGTCACGTTCAACTGGGTGATCACCGCCCGGCACTCCACCCGCGACTGGGAGTACTACATCGGCAACACCCGGGTCGCGTACTTCAACAGCGGCGGCGCCCAGCCTGGGGCGACGGTGAGTCACCAGGTCGACCTCAGCGGGTTCTCCGGCAGGCAGAAGCTCCTGGCGATCTGGAACATCGCGGACACCCCGATGGCCTTCTACTCGTGCGTCGACCTGCAGATCGGCGGCGGCACCACGCCACCGACCACCACGCCACCGACCACGACTCCGCCGACCACCACTCCCCCGACGACGACCAAGCCGCCGACCACGACCCCGCCGTCGAGCGGGACCTGGACTCCCGGGACGGCGTACGCGACCGGGGCGGTGGTGACCTACAACGGCGCCTCCTACACCTGCAGGCAGGCCCACACGGCGCTGTCGGGCTGGGAACCCGACGTCACCCCCGCGCTCTGGCTGCGGAGCTGACCGTGGCGCGCCGCATCCTGGTCGCCCTCACGGCCCTAGCCGCCCTCGCCGGGTGCGGCGCGCCCGCCTCAGCCCCGACGCTCGCCCCGGTGCCGGGCGTGGAGTTCAACGACACCGATGTGATGTACCTGCAGATGTCGATCGCCCACCACCGCCAGGGCATCGACCTGGTCCGACTCGCCGCGGGACGCCCGGTGCGGGCCCAGGTGGGCGAGTTGGCCAGGGCGATCGAGCTGACCCAGGCCGAGGAGGTCGAGTCGATGACCAGGTGGCTCACGGAGTGGGGCAAGCCCGCCGACGCCGACCCGGACCCGGGCGCGCACGAGGCGCACGGCGGGCTGCCGGTGACCGCCCCCGACACCATCGAGAACCTCAGGACCACCACCGACGGCGAGTTCGAACGCCGCTTCGTCACCGTGCTGACGGGGCATCAGCACGGTGCGGTGGAAATGGCCCGCGCGGAGCTGGCGGGCGGTGTCAGCCACTCCGCGCGGGCGCTCGCCGACCGGGTCGTCCGGTCCCGCAAGGGTCAGATCGAGCAGCTGCTCACCCTGACCGGGCAACCCGGCTAGCCCGACAAGTCCTCAGTGGATATATGCCAAGACGCTAGTCGGCTCGCCGGAATCCGTACGCGCGTTCTACTTTTGAGATCCTCAGCTCGAAGCCGGAGTACCACTCGGCGCGGCCGCGCGCGCGTGCGGCGGCGTGCTCGGCGTTGTCGCGCCAGGTCTTGATGGCGGCCTCGTCGGTGAAGTAGGCCACGGTGATGCCCAGGCCGTCCGCGCCGCGCGCGCTCTCGTGGCCCAGGTAGCCGGGGCTGTCGGCGACCAGCTTCGCCATCAGCGCGGCGGTCTCGTAGTAGCCGTCGTGGTCCGGCCGCAGGACCGAGGTGAAGACCACGGCATAGTAGGGCGGTTCGGGAGTGCTTGCGATGTCCCCAGTGTCCATGTCCGACATTCAACCAGCGTTCACCCGGTGCGGTCCCACGATCGGTCAGAGGTGTGCACCCGGTGCGCCGCTTGGAGATCATCAGCACTAATCTTCGACGGCATGGCGGGCGTGGAAGAGATCCGGACAGGGATCGCGGTGGCCACCGAAAAGGCCCAGGCAGGTATCGCGGCGATTTCACAGGCGTCGCTCCAACTAGACGAGGCGCGCAGCGCTTTGGCGACGGCGACTCAAGGCAGTGGTCAAGCGGACGTGGCGCAGGCGCACGGGCTGCTGGCGGAGGCACTGCAGGTGCTCGCGGGCGCTCAGGCGACGGTCCAGGCGAGCATCACCACCGCCGAGGGCTACGCGGCACGGCTTTGACGATCTCGGAGCTGGCCGAGCGGCTGCGCGAGGTGTCCGACGCGTTGGACCGGACCGCCGCCTACACGGCGGCGGCCGTGCCCTCCCTCGAGGACGCCAAGGCGGTCCTCCTCGGGGTGAAGCGGGTCGAGGACGGCTGGTACCCGGCCGAACTCGAACTCGCGATCGCCGAGGTGAACCGGGCGAGTGAGCTGATCGCGCGCGGGCGCCAAGCCGTGATCGACTATCTGATGAGGCTGTAGATGCTGGGCAAGGGCGAGCGTCGCAATCGGGCCGAGCAGGCGCTGGCGGAGCTGCGGAGTGTGCTGGGGCTGGCGCTGGGCGCGGCCCAGAACCGGCGGACGCGGGCCGAGACCCGCAAGCGGCAGCTGGAGTTCGAGCGGGCCGTCTACGGGATGGGTCTGGCGACGGCCGCCCGCGATTCCGCCCTGATGGCGAGCCTGGCGGACGACCCGGCGCGGCGCGCGGTGTGGCAGCGGGTGACGGCCGAGCGGGACCGCAACTACGCCGAGTGGCACGAAAGTGGCCTCGGCGCGGTCCGCGACGTGGTCGCCGCCGAAGCGGTCGGCCCGGCCGGGCTGCCGTGGGAGGACTGGCTCGGGAAGGTCGGGCGCGACCCCGGCGCCTCGGCGCCGCGGTTGTGGCGGATCGGGTCGGCGCGGGTGGAGCACGCCCCGCCGGAGCACGGATTCCCGCTGGCGGTGCCGCTGCTCGACGTGGGGCACCTGCGGCTGAACTCGGTCGCCGACAGCCGGGCGGCGGTGGACTCGATCGTGGAGTCGCTGCTGGTCCGGATGCTGAGCACGTTCGTCCCGGGCGCGATCAGGGTGCACCTGTGGGACATCGGCCATCTGACCGGTCCGCTGCCGAGGCTGCACCCGCTGACGGCGGCCGGGTTGATGGTGGTGCACGACCCGACCCGGCTCGACGACCTGCTCGCCGGTCTCGCGGGGCACATCCGCAAGGTGCACGCGGCGACGCTGCGCCACGGCGCCGGATCGCTGCGGGAGACGTGCGCGGCGGCGGGCAAGCGGGTCGAGCCGTGGCAGGTGGCGGTGCTCTTCGGCAACGGCGAGCGGCCCGCGGACGAGCTCTACCGCGAGCTGAACCGGGTGGCGCGCACCGGGCCGGACGCGGGGGTGCACCTGATCCTGGTGGACGTGCCGGTGGCGGGGAACAGTCCGATGGAGACAGTGACCTTCGTCGACGGCGAGCACGCGACGAGCAGCATGACCGGGCCGGGCGTGGTGGTCCGGGCCGACGCGCCCGCGCCCGCGGCGTCGGTGAGCCGGGCGGCGAGCGCGATCGGCGAGGTCGTGCTGTCGCGGCGTGGCAGGCCGCGCACGTTCGCCGACCTGCTGCCGGACACGCTGTGCCAGGAGTCGGCGCGCGATGAGCTACGCACCCCGGTCGGGTTCCACGACGGTGCTCCGGTCGAGGTGGTGATCGGCGACGCGACGCCGCACGCGCTGGTCGCGGGGCCGAGCGGGTCGGGCAAGACCAACTTCCTCTACGCGATGCTCGGCGGTCTCGCCGCCCGGTATCCGCCGTCCGAGCTGGAGATGTACCTGCTCGACTTCAAGGAAGGTGTCTCCTTCGCGGGCCTCACCCCGGGCCGCAAGGACCCGAGCTGGCTGCCGCAGGCGCGACTGGTCGGGGTGAACGTGAACACCGACCGCGAGTTCGGGTTGGCGCTGCTGCGGTTCCTGGCCGAGGAGCTGGCCAGGCGGGCGGAGGCGGCCAAGCGCCAGGAGGTCACCAAGCTCGCGGAGCTGCGGGAGGCCGACCCGGACGGGCACTGGCCGCGCATCGTCGCGGTCATCGACGAGTTCCAGGCGCTGTTCGGCGGCCGCGACCAGATCACCCAGCAGGCGGCGTCGCTGCTGGAGGACGTGGCGCGGCGCGGGCGCTCCCAAGGCATCCACCTGGTGCTCGCGAGCCAGGACATCGCGGGCATCGAGGCGTTCTGGGGCAAGCCCGCGGTCTATGACCAGTGCACACTGCGGATCGCGATGCCGAAGGCGAAGCGGGTGCTCGCCGAGCACAACAACGCCTCGGTCACGCTGCCGCGCTGGCACGCCGTGCTCAACCACGAATCCGGTGTGGCGCACGGGAATGAGATCGCGCACATCCCGGACGCGTCGAGCCGGGGGACGTTCGACGCGCTGCAGCGCAGGCTGTGGGAGGAGCAGTCCTCCCCCGTGCCGCGGCTGTTCGACGGCGCCCACCAGCCCGAACTGCTCACCGCGGCGGCGTACGCGAACCCGACCGGTCCCGTGCTGGGCCAGGTCATCGACGTGGCCGACCAGTCGGCGTGCCCGCGGCTGGACCCGGTGCCCGGCCGCAACCTGGCCGTCCTGGGCACGGCGACGGCGGACGCTCTGTCCATTATGGAGAGTGCGGCGCTGTCGCTGGCCCGGCTGCACGCGCCGGGGACGTGCGACTTCAGCCTGTGGTGCCCGGTGGCATCACTGCACGAGCGGGTCGGGCGGCTCGCCGAGGTGCTCACCGGTCTTGGGCATGTGGTCGATCTGCGGACCGGCGAGGACATCGCGACCCTGACCGAGGAATCCGCCGAGCGTCCGCGGTTCGTGTTCTTCTACGCCGTCGACGCGGCCCACCCGTGGCTGGAGGTCAAGGAGCCGCCGCTGATGCGCAGCGGGCTCGACCGGCTGCGGTCCCTGCTCAAGAACGGACCGACCGCCCACGTGCACACGATCGGCTGGTGGCGCGGTGTCGGCAGGCTCAAGGACACCCTGGGCTTCGGCGGCACCGACGACGTGGGCGCCTGGGTGGCGCTCGACGTGCAGGGCCAGGAGCTCAACAGCATCGCGGCCGGTCAGCTCGTCGACTGGTCGCCGCGCCCGCACCGCGCGGTGTTCTTCGACCGCACCACGCACGCCCGGCCGCAGGTCGTGATCCCGTTCGACACCTCGACCGCGATGGACCCCTCATGACCGACGACCCGAGCGCGCGCTACAAGGAACTCCTCGACACCGCGCACCGAGCGGCCCGCACGCACTCCGAGCACGAGCGAGCCCGTTCGCTCGCCCTGATCGGCGAGATCGCCGCCGAGGACAAGGAGATCACGGCGGCGAAGGAGGCCGAGGCGAAGGTGACCGAGGAGGTCACGGGCTGGTGGCGGCGGCAGGTCGCGGCGCCGCTGGCCGACGTCAGCTGGCTGACCCTGGGGTCACTGCCCGCCGCGGACCCGAGCGCGGACCCGGAGAACCTGAAGGACTACCTCGCGCAGGTCGAACCCGCGACCGACGCGCTCAACGCCGCGGTCCGCCGGGCCAGTTGGCCTCGTCGCTGCTGACGGCTGGCGGGCTCGGGCAGGCGCGGGCAGGATCGGGGGCATGGAAACCCGACGGATCGGCAAGACCGAGGTCAGCGCCATCGGACTGGGCGGGATGCCGCTGTCGGTCGACGGCAGGCCGGACCGCGAGCGCGCGTTCGCGACGATCCGGGCCGCGGTCGACGCCGGGGTCACCCTCATCGACACCGCCGACGCGTACTCGCTCGACGAGACCGACTTCGGCCACAACGAGGAGCTGATCGCCGAGGCGCTCAAGGGTCTGGACGCGGACGTGCTCGTGGCGACCAAGGGCGGGCACACGCGCGGGCCGGGTCGGGCTTGGGGGCTCGACGGGCGGCCGGAGTACCTGCGCAAGGCCTGTGACGAGTCGCTGCGGCGGCTGGGGGTCGAGGCGATCGGGCTCTACCAGTTCCACCGCCCCGATCCGACCGTGCCGGTGGCGGAGTCGGTCGGCGCGCTGGCCGAACTGCTCGACGCGGGCAAGATTCTGCTGGCCGGGGTGTCGAATTTCGATCCCACGCAAATCCGCGAGGCGAACGACATCCTCGGCGGGCGGCTGGCCGCGGTGCAGAACCAGTTCTCACCGGCATTTCGCAGCAGCGAACCGGAATTGGAGCTGTGCGCGGAACTGGGAATCGCGTTCCTGCCGTGGAGTCCGCTCGGCGGCATCGGCGGGGCCGCCGACCTGGGCAGCCGGTTCCGGCCGTTCGCCGACCTCGCCGTGGAACGCGGCGTCAGCCCGCAGCGGGTGTGTCTGGCCTGGATGCTGGCCAAGGCACCGGTGGTGATCCCGATTCCGGGGTCCTCGCGGCCGGAGAGCATCCGCGATTCCGCCGCTTCAGCGGACTTGCGGCTCGACGACGCGGAGATGGCCCGGCTCGATGGCGGCAATTCGCCGTCCCATTGACCCGGTGCGAGGGATTTCCCTTACGCCATCCCATTTTCCCAGTTAACCCATATCGCAATGCTATGTCTTGATGGGATTGGTGGAGCTGTTACGTTCGGGGCAATCTGGCGGAAATCCTCTCGTCCCAGGAGGTTGTCCTTGTCCCCCACTCGACGAACCGCGGCCACGCTGGGCCTCGCGGCGGCCGCCACGGCCGCCGTGCTGCTCAGCGCCCTGCCCGGCTCCGCGGCACCCACCGCCCCCGCCGTCGCGGAGGCGACCGGCCCCACCTACGTGTACCGGATCACCGGCGGGGCCGCGAAGGCCGACGCCCTGCTGACCGCAGGCTTCGACGTCCTCGAAGACCGTGACGGCGACGACCTGTTCGTCATGGGTCGCAACGACACCGGCGGCAGGCTGCGCGGCGGCGGCTTCCGGGTGTCCATCGAACAGGTGCTCGCCCCGCCGAAGTGGACTCCCCCGGCCCGCAGCGGCCAGGCGGCGGTGCTCGACGCCGCGGTCGCCGAGGAGACCTACTACGGCGGCTACCGCACGGTCAACGCCCAGTACGCGCACCTGAACCAGGTCGCGAGCGACCACGCCGCGCTGGCCACCGTCGTCGACTACGGCGACTCGTGGCGCAAGACCCGCGGCGCGGGCGGCTACGACCTCAAGGCCATCTGCATCACCAAGAAGGCGGCGGGCGACTGCGCCCTGAGCACCAGCGCGCCCAAGCCGCGGCTGTTCGTGATGGCCCAGCTGCACGCCCGCGAGATCACCACGGGCGACGTGGCGTACCGCTGGATCGACCACCTGACCGACGGCTACGGCGTCGACAGCCAGGTCACCTCGCTGCTGAACTCGACCGAGGTGTGGGTCGTGCCGATCGCCAACCCCGACGGCGTCGACATCGTCCAGCGCGGCGGCGGGTCGCCGTACACGCACCGCAAGAACGCGAACACCACCAACGGCCCGAACTGCGGCACGACCGGCGGCACCAGCCAGATCGGCATCGACCTCAACCGCAACACCAGCTCCGGATACGGCACCGGCAGCAGCACCAACCCGTGCTCGGAGACCTACCGCGGCCCGAGCGCGAACTCCGAGGTCGAGACCAAGGCGCTGCAGCAGCTGTGGCGCAGCCTGTACAAGGACCGCCGCGCCACCGGCACCTCGGCCGCGGCGCCCGCCGACACGACGGGTGTCGTGATCAGCATGCACAGCTACTCGAACATGGTGCTGTTCCCGTGGGGCTTCAGCTCGACCTACCACACCGGTAACGACGCGAGCCTGCGCGCGATGGCCAAGGAGATGGCCCGGATCGCGGGGGGCTGGCGCTACGGGCAGCCCGGCGAGGTCCTGTACAACGCGGGCGGCTCCACCGACGACTGGGTTTACGACGACCTGGGCGCGGCGAGCTTCGTGTGGGAGATCGGCAACACCAGTGGCAGCTGTGCGGGGTTCCTGCCCGCGTACTCCTGCCAGAGCGGCACGTACTGGCCGAAGGTGAAGCCGATGCTGACCTACGCGGCGAGCAAGGCGGCCCGCCCGTACGGGCCGTGACCAGGTAGAAGACCACCGGGGTGGCCAGGCCGTCAGGGGCGACCGCCACCCCACCCGCGACCGGTGATGCGAGCACCGCCGCGGGTCCGCAGGAAAGGCGAGAGCCGGACGTACCTCACACGCCCGGCCCTCGCCTTTCCGTATTCCTGATGGCGAATCGCGGAACTCCACCCGTACGGGTCGCGGTACCCGTGAGTAGTGCCCTACAGTGGGTCACGTCTCGCCGGTTAGGGCGCCTCACCGGAGCGGGATGCGTTCGCGGGTCTATGCCCTCGCTGTGACCCGAGCGCCGGGTCTGGCCGTGTCATGCAGGGGCTCGGCCAGACCCTGAGGCCCTTGTCGGTGCCGGATGCGATGCTCTTCGCATGACCGGATCAGATCCCAAGGCGGAACTCCACCGCTACCTCAACCTCGGCCGCGACGCGCTGCTGTGGAAGCTCGAAGGCCTCTCCGAGTACGACATCCGCCGCCCGATGACGCCGACGGGGACCAACCTGTTGGGGCTGGTCAAGCATGTCGCCGGCTGCGAGATCGCCTACTTCGGCGACACCTTCGGCAGGCCGTTCGAGCAGACCTTCCCCTGGATGGCCGACGACGCCGAACCCAACGCGGACATGTGGGCGACGGCCGACGAGTCGCGGGCCGAGATCCTCGGGCTGTACGAACGGGTGCGCGCCCACTCGGACGCGACGATCACAGCGTTGACCCTGGAGTCCCTGGGGCGGGTGCCGCATTGGGATGCCGACCGCAACACGGTCACACTGCACCGGATCCTGATCCACATGGCCACCGAGACCCACCGCCACGCCGGGCACGCGGACATCGTGCGGGAACTGATCGATGGAGCGACCGGCCTTCGGGTCGACGCCGACAACATGCCCAGCGACGACTCGGCCTGGTGGTCGGAGTACCGGGAGCGACTGGAGACGACCGCCCGCGAGGCTCAGTAGAGCTCGCACTCCCACGGCTCGATCTCGGGTTCCCCCGGCGGCTGGTTTCCTGTGCAGTACTCGTAGAGCCAGCACGCGGCGCGGTGCTCGGCGTGCTTCTCGTTGGTGGGTTCACCATCGTCGTCGAGTTCGAGGACGTTGGCGAAGACGGCGAAACAGATCTCCATCGAGGAAGGCGAGTCGCGCAGCGCGTCCCAGTAGTCGATCCCTTCGAGCATGGGGTGACCGACCGAGCCGCGGGCGACCCATCCGGCGAAGCGCCGGATGGCGCCGGAAGCGCCGTTGCTGAGATGTGTGGGCATGCGGGGAACCTAGCCGACACAAGGCAGACCGGATTCCGATGCGCTCGCGGTGCACGCGGAGTTCTTCTCCGGCATCGGGTTGGTCCCCGTCGAGCACACCGACACGTTCTCCCCCGTCGTGGCGATCGGCCGACCGCGGACCTGTCACACGGCTGGGGTTCGAACTCCTGCGCCACTGTCGACGCCGCGTGCTCGTCGGGCGCCCTCGCCGTGCACCTGGCTTGCCAGAGCCTGCGCACCGGCGAGTGCGACACCGCCATCGCCGGCGGGGTGAGTCTGGTGCTGGGCACCGATCACACGGTCGGCTACTCCGCGGCGGGCATGCTGTCAGCCGCGGGCCGCTGCCGCTTCGCCGGCGAGGACGCCGACGGGTTCGTCCGCGCCGACGGCGTCGGCGTGATCGTCCTCAAGCGACTGAGCCACGCCACGGCCGGGGGCGACCCCGTGCACGCGGTGATCCTGGGCAGCGCGCAGGCGAGCAAGTGCCGCACGGCGAAGGCGATCATCGCACCATCGGTGGAGGGCTACCTCCAGGAGATCGGCCGGGCGTGCGCCACCGCGGGCATCGACCCGGCCGCGATCGGCTACGTCGAGGCCCACGGCAACGCCGCCCCCGCGGGCGACACGATCGAACCGCGGGCGCTCAGCGCCGCCATCGGGGTGCACCGCCCGCCCGGGCGGCCGTGCCTGGTCGGCTCGGTCAAGACCAACATCGGCCACCCCGAGGCGGGCGGGCTCGCCGGGTTGATCAAGGCCGCCCTGGTCGTGCGGCACCGCCTGGTGCCTGCGAGCCCGCATTGTTCGAACCCGACTTCCAGTGTGGACTGGAAGAACAGCGGGCTCGCCCTCGTCCCCGACACGGTCGAATGGCCCGCCCCGGGCCCGGCTGTCGCGGGCGTGAGCACCTACGGCCTGTCCGGCACCTTCGTGCACCTCTTGATCGGCGAGCCACCCGCGACTTTGCGGAATCGGCCTCATCCGGGGGTTGGCGGGCGGTAATCTCGCGCCTGGTCGCCACCATCCACAAGACAGCCCGAGGTGCACGGAGATGAAGTCGTCCACCGCGGTCCACGACGTCGTCACCAGGTTCGGCTTGGAACCGACCGTGGCCGCCCTCGCAGGCGGTGGCGACCTCCGATCCCTGACGGCGGAGGTCTTCGACGCCCTCGCGGCGGGTGAGTCGCCGCTGGAGCGATGGATGGATCCGCCGCGGGAGCGGCAGCTCGACTTCGCCGACCGCGAATCGCTGATTCCGCTGCGCACCGGCGTCCAGCACTTCCTGTTCTCCGCCCACGTGACGAACGCGACCCGGCGCACCGCGCGGCAAGAGGACGCACTCACCTGTTTCCTGCAGGCGATCGGAGCCTCGCAGGACACGCCACTGCATTCGGCGATCGCCCACCGCTGGCTCATCCTGGTCGCCCTGGCCCTCGGCGAGACCCAGGCCGCGGCCGCCGCAGTCACCCGCGCGGGCGTGGTGGCGGTGTCGGCGGGGCTGGACTGCCACCGGCGGCTGGCCCAGGACCCACGCGACGCCACCGCGGCTCTCGACCTCGCCGCCACCGCGGACTTGCTCACCGAGCTGTCCGCGCTCGCCGAACCACTCGGTCTGCCTCCGCTCGGCGCGGTGGAGGCGGCAGGCACCACGTGGGTGTGCGACGTGGGTCGCGACGGAACCCGGATCGGGCCGATCCGGTGCTCGGTCGACCTCGAGCGACACCAGGTCATCCTGGAGATCAACCGGGCGTTTCCGCACGACCTGGCGCTGTGGGAACCCCGAAGCACGGAGGGCAGCCGGATCGACACCGACGCGTACGCCCACCACATCGTGCGCCAGCTCAGGGTCTCACCCGCCGAACCCACCTCGGCGATCCTCGCGGTCGGGTCGCCGGACGCGGCGGAACCGCTGATCGTGTTCCGGTCGCTCGGGCTTGTCCGTGGCCGCAACGGCCTGCAATGGGCGCAGTCGACCTGACTGGCCCGTCAGAGTGGGATGTTGCCGTGCTTGCGCCGCGGCGCCTGCTTGCGTTTGGTGCGGAGCATGGCCAGTCCGCGGGCGATGGCGGCGCGGGTCTTGGTCGGGTCGATGATGTCGTCGACGAGGCCGTGTTCCGCCGCGTAGTACGGGTGGGTCAGTTGGTCGGCGTACTCGGCTCGGAGGGTGTCGCGGAGGGTTTCGGGGTCGGGGGCGGCGGCCAGTTCTTTGCGGAAGAGGATGTCCACCGCTCCGGCGGCGCCCATGACGGCTATTTCGTTGGTGGGCCAGGCCAACGCGAGGTCGGCGCCGATGGAGCGGGAGTCCATCACGATGTAGGCGCCGCCGTAGGCCTTGCGGACGATCACCTGGATCCGGGGGACCGAGGCCTCGCAGTAGGCGTAGAGCAGTTTCGCGCCGTGGCGGATGACGCCCGCGTATTCCTGTTCGGTGCCCGGTAGGAAACCTGGGACGTCGACCAGCGTCACCAGTGGGATGGCGAAAGCGTCGCAGAAGCGGACGAACCGGGCCGCTTTCTGGGCCGCCGCGGCGTCGAGGACGCCCGCCAGGACCAACGGCTGGTTGCCCACTATGCCGACGACCTCGCCGTCGACGCGGCCGAAGGCGCACAGGACGTTGGCGGCCCAGTTCTCGTGGACCTCCAGGTAGTCCTCGTCGTCGACGATCTCGGCGACGACCGAGCGCATGTCGTAGGGCTGGTTCGGCTCCACGGGCACGATGTCGGCCAGCGCGGGCCGCACGTCGTCGACGGCGCCCTGGGTGGGCCCGGCGGGCGCGGTCTCGAGATTGTTCGCGGGCAGCAGGGAAAGCAGGTACCGCACGTCCTCGAAGCAGCTGTCCTCGTCGTCGTGGACGAAGGTCGCCACCCCCGAGCGGGTCGCGTGCACGTCGGCCCCGCCGAGTTCGGCGTGCGTGACCCGCTCCCCCGTCACCGCGGCCACCACGTCGGGCCCGGTCAGGTACATGTTCGCCGTGTCGCGCACCATGAACGTGAAGTCCGCCAGCGCGGGCGAGTAGGCCGCGCCACCGGCACACGGCCCGAGCACGACGCTGATCTGCGGGATCACCCCGGACGCCTCGACCTGGCGGCGGAAGATCCCGCCGTACCCGTCGAGGGACAGCACACCCTCCTGGATGCGCGCTCCCCCGCTGTCGTTGAGCGCCACGATCGGCGCCCCGGCGGCGAGCGCGAGGTCCATCACCTTGTGGATCTTCGCCGCGTGCGCGGCGCCCAGTGACCCGCCGCAGATCGTGAAGTCCTGCGCGTAGACGAAAACCCGGCGCCCGTCGATGGTGCCGGACCCCACCACGACACCGTCGGAGTGCGGCCGCGTCTCATCCACCTTCAGCCCGCGGGCCTGGTGCCTGCGGAACATCTCCAACTCGGTGAACGATCCGGTGTCGAGGAGCAGTTCCAGCCGCTCCCGCGCCGTTCGCTTGCCCTGCGCCCGCATCCGCGCGTTGGCCTCGGGCTTGCCTTCGAGGACAGCGTTCTCCAACGCGTCCCGCTCGGCGCGCAGCAGCCGCATGGACCGGGCAGGCGGGGCGGGCGGCTCGACCCGACGCAAATGCCTGCCGGGCATCCGCTCCCCCAGCGGAGGCGGCGGCGAGTCCGGTAACTCGAACTCCGGCGCGCTCATCGCGCGGTCCACAAGAGACAGACAACCACTCGACTCACCCTCGTCCCGTCGGCGGGCGCCTCACCGCACCCGCACCCCGCACCGCCACTGCCGTCCGGCCACCCTGAGCGAGGCCGGACACATCACGTCACGCCGCGAACTGGCCAGGCGTTCGACCGTCGCCGGCGGGCCCGCGGTACGCCTGCGCGATCTCCAGCCAGGCCGTGGCCTCCGGGCCCGCGGCCTCGACCGCCAAGTCGCTGTGGTGGCGCCGCCGCGTGACCAGCAGGCAGAAGTCCACCGCGGGCCCGGAGATCCGGTTCGCCGCGTCGGCGGGTCCGAATGTCCACAGTGCCCCCGAGGGCCCGGTGATCTCGAACCGGAACTCCGCGTCCGGTGTGGGCAGCGCGCGAGCGAGATACCCGAAGTCCCACGTCCGCACCGCGAACGCCACGAGGTGGCGCAGCCGGTCGGAGAACGTCCGCCGAACCCCGAGCGCGTCGGCGATGTCCTGCCCGTGCCCGAAGAGTTCCATCATCCCCGCGCAAGCCAGGATGGCGGGCGGCAGCGGCCGAACCAGCCAGGGCACCATCGACTCCGCCGGAACCGCGGCCAACGCCTTGATCGCGTCGTCCCGGTCCGACCGCCAGCGGGAGAGCAGCACCTCGGTCGGGTCACCGAGATACTGCGACATCGCCATGGTCACGTTCGCGTCGAAGTCCGGGCTCAGCGTCGCGGCCAGGGCGCCGAAGGCGGCGGGGTCGGACGCGGCCAGGCCCGCCAGCCGGAACGTCGCCGCGAGGTGCGCGACCTGGTGGGTGACCGTCCACCCCGGCGACGGGGTCGGCGTCCCCCACTGCTCGGCGGTGAGGCCCGCGACCATTCGGTCGACCTCTTCGCCCTCAACGGTCAGCGCGATGATCACGTCTTGCAGATCGGACACGGCGGTTGTCCTTTCGCGAGCGAATGACTTCCAGGATCCGTCAGGCCGCCCCGCGGGGTCGTCTCCACGTTTGCGGCCCGCACGGCACGTCCGGTGCCGGGTCGGCGGACGGCGGCTAGGTCGAGACCCCGGCGACCGCGTACGGAGCCAGCGCCCGGCGCAGCTCCAGCGGAACCCGAGCGGGCACGGTGTTGGGGTAGGGGCCGCGCATGCACGCGATGCGCTGCACCCCTTGCGCCACCAGCGTCTCACCGTCGTCGTGCAGCTTCACGTAGTCGAAGGTGAACTGGGCCTGGGTCTGGGTCAGTTCTTCGAGCCGCATGCGGATCGACAGGTCGTCGAACGCGGTGATCTCGGCGAAGAAGTCGCACTCGGCCTTGAGGGTGAACAGCTTCAGGTCCCCCTTGACCTCCTCAAGGACCTCCGGGGCCTCGGTTTTGAGGAACTTCTCCCGGCACAGTCCCTGCCACCGCAGGTAGTTGACGTAGTAGACGTTGCCGACGAGATTGGTCTCCTCGAAGCCCACCGTGTGCCGGAGCTCGAAGTAGTCCGCCATCAGCGTTCCTCTCCCGACAGGACCGCGAAGACGACCGGGTCGGGGCGGTCTTTGACCGTCGTGACCCAAGTCGCGATCTTGTCGTCGCCCGCGGACAGCACCACCCAGCGATCGGGGTGGACGCGGTCGAGAGTCAGCGCCTGGCCCGCGGCCCCGGTTTTGCCCAGTGCCCGCAGCGCGGCCCGGATCCGGGTGCCCGCGACCGCGGCGCTGTCGGCCGCCTCGGTGGTGAGCAGGTCCCGCAGGGCGAGCTGCTCGTCGAGCAGGCCCGGCCAGTCCACGTCGGCGGCGGACTCGATGGCGCAGTCGAGCCTGCCGGAGCCGACGACCACGAAGGTCAGGCCCGCGCCATGGGACATGGCTACGCCGTCGGGGAGGCGGCGCACCTCGGCGGTCCGCCCGAGTGCCCTGCTGACGGCGAGTGTGGTCTGGCGCCGCCCCTGCGCGTCGGGCTCGACGACGACGGACCGGCTGCCGCCGAACACCCGCTCCAGCGAGCGTTCCACAGTGGACCCAAGCAGCGCGGGCGCCCACGGCGCGCCATCGCGGCGGCCGACAGACCGCAGCAACAAGCCTTCCCAGCGCTCGACGACCTGGCCGTCGGGCGTGCGCACGTCGACGTCGAAGATGTGGCACTCGCCGTCGTGGCGGCGTTCCCGGGCGTCCATGACCACCGATTGCGGGTCCTCTTCGGACCACTGTGCCAAGTAGAGCCGCTCGACACCTTGCGGGAGCAGGATTTCCTCGGGGACACAGCACTGGATGGCGTGCATGACAGCGTCGCGGGTGCCGGGGTCGGCCAGCAGCAGCCGCCGCGGCAGGTGCGCGGCGAACCAGGGAGCGGTCGTCGTGCCGCCCAGTTCGGCCACCACGTGGCGCGCGCTGACCTTACGGTAGGCACGAACGCGCTGAAACCGCTTGCCCTGGAACAGAACGCTGCCATACAGCTCGGCCGGGTTCAAGGCGACCGCGGGGAGCCGAGGGTCGGGGGCGGCCGACCGCGGCGGCTCCGGGCGCGCCTTCAGGGTGGCGCGGACGTGGTCCACGCTGAACCCGTTCTCCTCGCCGCGCACCACGACGTCGACGGTCTCGGTGTCGCGGACCAGCGCGGCCAGCCGGAGCTTGGTGGACCCGCCGGGGTGGACGGTGATCGGGCGAAGGAATTCGACGTTCTCCAGCAGCGGCGCGCTCTCCGAACCGCTCAGCGCCGAACCGACCTGCGTCATGGCTTCCAAGGCCATCGTGGCGGGGAAGTGCGGCTCGCCGTCGAGCAGGTAGTCCGCCAGGTACGGGTCGTCGGCCACGGAGAGTTCGACCTCGGTGATCAGCTCGATGCCCGGATAGTGCGCGACCACGTGGTCGACGAACCGGGTCATCGTCAGCTCGATGTCCTCCATCACGGGCTGACCAGCGGTGCGGCCGCTGATGAGCACCACCGGTCCGGCGCTCGGGTCGGCGAGCACCTCACGCAGGACAGCGATGCCCTTGTCCGGGGTGACGCCGTCAGCGTCCGACCACTTCAGCGCCAGCACCCGCGTGTCCGGGTGCTTCCCGCCGAATTCGACCGTCAGCTCGGACATCCAGTCGGTCGCCGTGGGGTGATGCGCCGCACCGGCCGGGCCGAAGGTGACCAGCAGCTTGAGCTTGCCAGGGTCCACCGCACCAAGCACCGCGCGCAGTTCGGTGATCTCGGGCGCGGACGTCCGTCCGAGGTCCTCTTCGGACGGACTGGCCCGGGTGCCGTGCAGGACCGCGGTGACCGGACCCAGCTCGGCCTCGAATCGCGCGACCGCGGCGGCGACCTCCTCCGCGGCGGCGACGTCGGCCCGCTGGTAGCGGTAGTCGACGCCCGCGGCCGCCATCCGGGCCAGGGTCCCGGCCAGCGTGGGGTTCTCGCTCGGGTCGGCCTCACCGAGCAGCGCCAGCTTGGCCGTGGAATCCTGGGCGATGGCCAGCACGCAGTCGGCTGTGATGGTGTTGCCCGCACCGGTGACCAACAGGACGTCGGTGCCGTCAAGCGGCGAGGAGCCGATGGGGCGGGCGGGTGCGATCAGCGCCTTGAGCACCGGGATGGTGCGGGTGCCGTCGGCGCCGTAACGGACCTCGGAGAACCAGTTGGTGGCGGCCGCTTCGCCGACGACCCGCCCGACGGCCACCCTGATCGAGTCCGGTGTGGACGGTTCGGTGTCGGCCAGCCCGACGACGGTTGTGCGCGTCGTCGGCGTGTCGAGGCGCACCGTGCGGGCGAACTCGGCGGCGCCGCGGCGGTGCTGCACGGCGACGAATCGGCCTTCGTCGGCGACGGCGGCCTTGCCCGCGGCGAGGACCAGGTCGACATAGGGTTCGCCGTCATTCGGCAGGCACAGCAGGACACCGTCGCCGATGCCCGCCTTCGCCAGTGCGGCGCGCAGCGGCTCGGCCAGCGGGTGGCCCTCCGGGGCGAACACCTGCCACTGCCCGGGCGCGCCGATACCGGAGACGACCGACGGGCGTCGCTGCGGGACGTGCTCGACCAGGAACGGGCGGACCCAGGGACCGCCCGCGGCGGGGTCGTCGACCCGCGTGTCCGCCGGGGTCGCGTCCGCTGGGGACAAGGGGGTGGAGCCCCCCGCGGACGCGACCCCGCCGCCATGGCTGTCCTGGTGGAGGGGGGCCACCAGGTCCGCGCCGATGGCGGGCGCGGCCTCGCACTGGCTCGACGAGGGGGTCGTCTCACCGTCGAGTGCGAGGAGCAATCGGTCACCGAACAGCGCGGAGGTGTCGACCGGTGCGCCGAGGACGAACGCCGCGCCCGCCACGGTGAGCAGCGGGCTGAGCGAGTCGCTGTCGGTGTCGAGCGCGAGAACGGGCTTGTCCGGTGCGATCTGTCCGAGCAGGCTGGTGAGGCCGGCGGCCGCGCCGACCTCGATCAGCAGGTCCACGTCGCGGGCGGCGCGGGCCGCGGCCTCGGTGAACCGCACCGGGAGGAGAACCTGGTCGACCAGCAGGGCGCGCGGGTCGGTGTCGGGGTCGAGGACGTCGCCGGTGACCGTGGAGGCGACCTGGCGGACCAGCCGCTCGAAGGGCCGCTCGGCGAGCCGGTCGGTCATCGCCTCCGCCGCCCGCCGCACCAGCGGCGAGTGGAAGGCGTGCGGGACGTTGATCCGGATGGCGGTGACGCCCTCGGCGGCGGCCTTGGCGCACACCGCGTCGACGGCCTCGGCGGCCCCGGAGATGACGGTCTGTTCGGGGCTCTCGTACCCGGCGATCACCACCGGGTGGCCCGCCATCAGGCCCTCGGCGCCGGCGGGGTCGATGAGCATGGCGGCCATCGCGCCGCCGCCGTCGCTGGCCTGGGCCATGATCCGGCCGCGGATCCCGGCCAGCTCCTGCAGTTCGGGCCCGCCCATGGCGCCCGCCCAGGCCAGCGCCGTCAGCTCGCCGAGGCTGTGGCCCACGGCGATGTCGGCCTCGATGCCCAGGGTGTGCAGCACGCGCAGCCCGGCGAGCGAGCCGGTGACGACGCGTGCCTGCACGACCTCGGGTGCGGTCGGGTCGCCGACGAGCGTGTCGGAGTGGAAGACGTGGTCGGCGGCCGGGAACCGGCGGCGCAGGGCGCCGACTCCGCGTCCCGATCCCCGGCCAGGGAACAGGAACCCCAGCTTCGGCGCGACTGACCGGCTGTCCAGCAATACTCCCTCGGCCGGGGAGAACAGTGCGGTCTGCCCCGCGTCGAGCGCCGCGACCAGCAGGTTGAGCTTGCGCTCGGCGTCCTCGGGGGAACTGGTCACCACCGCCGCGCGCAGTGGCCCGCCCGCCAGTTCAGTGGAGAGCGTGGCCGCGAGCTCGGCGGGCGCGAGTTCGTGCGCCCGCGCGGTGACCCGGGTGAGCTTGGCGCGCAGCCCCTCGACGTCGTCGGCGTCGAACAGCAGCAGCTCCGCGTCCTGGTTGGTGATCAGATCCAGGATGCCCGCGGTGCCCCACTCGGAGACGCGGGCATAGATCTTGCCGCCGCGGGCGATGGCATCGGACTCGCGCATCAGCACGAGGACGCCTGCTGCCACGCCCGGCCGGAAACCGTTGGGGTCCTTCAGCTCGCCGGTGGTGGACGCGCCCGCCTTGGCGAGGCCGACGACCTTGAACGGGTCGATGGCCAGGTCGAGGCCACCCACGATGGCGACGTCCAGATCCCCGTCGACCAACGCCTTGGCGGTGGTGGCGACGGACAGCGGCGACGACGAGTGGGTGTCCGCGAGGGCGAAGTGGTCGCGGACGCGCCCGGCGACGGTGCCGGTCAGGCCACGCGCGAGGGTCTCCATATTCGCGCCGGAGAACTCGCCGGTGAGGCGGTAGTCGAACGCGACCCCGGTGGACCGCTCGGGCAGCCCGTCGCCCTCGGGGAAGCCCGCGTCGGCCAGCGCCGCGGTCGTCACCGCGAGGGCGAGCCAGTCGGCGGAGGCGTATTCCTCCCGGGAACCCGCGCCGGGATGACGAAGACCAATGCCGACGATCGCGATCCGCTCACTGCCCACGCCTCACCACCCCTGGACCGATTTGGACCGTTCCGGCACTGTTCACATTTCCGGGCCGCGCATAAACAATCGTCGCAACCATTTCGCGAGTCCAAGTTTGCGGCGGAACGCGATCGGTGTCGTCTCCGGCCGTGCGAGTACCGATCTTCGATCCTGCGCCGTATGGGTGACCCCTGATTCGGACAACCCCTTTCAACGTGCGGATTTTCGCCGACTGACGCATTCCCGCCGGCCCGCTCAGTACGATCCCCAAGTCTCGAATGTCCGCCATTCGCAGGCGCACCTGCCACTTATCCGAAAAGGACAGCGCATGAGCAGCAGCGATATCCGACAGGCGCGGGAGCCGGTCGCCGAGCAGGCATCGACCTCCACGTTCGTCAGCGGCGTCTTCCCGCGCCGCCGGGGGCTGGTGATCGGACTGAGCGCGCTCGTGGGCTTCCTCCTGACCGTGGTGTGGTCGGCGAAGTTCGTCGACAGCACCATCGGCGACAGCATCGCCGACAGCATGCTGGGACACCCGGCCAAAGGCGCCGAGATCGGCGGGATCGCGGGCGGGATCGCCTTCGCCTTCGTCACCGGCCTGGCGGGCACCTTCACCGCGTGCAACATCGCGGTATTCGGTGCGATGACACCGATCCTGGGCACCACGGCGACCCGCTGGAGCCGGGTCCGAGCCACGCTGCGGCCACTGCTGTGGCTCTCGGTCGGCATGACCGCGGTGTCGGCGACCTACGGTGCGATCGTGGGGCTCGTGGGCACGTCGATGCCGCAGTTCTCCACCGCCAAGAACGTCGCGGGCACGCTGTCGGGCCGCAGCATCCAGTCGATGATCGTCTTCGGCCTCATCGGGCTGACCATGGTCTACCTCGGCCTCGCCGCCCTCGGTGTCGTGCGCGACCCGTTCGCCAAGCTGTCCCAGCGCTTTCCCAACGCTCCCATGCTGTTCATGGGCGCGCTGGTCGGCGGCTTCCTGATCGGCAGGCCGTTCGGGCTGTTCCGCCAGCTGTTCCGCGACGCCGCCGAGAGCGGGAACCCGCTCTACGGCGCCGCCGCGTTCACCCTGCAGTCCCTCGGCAACATCCTGATCATGGCGGTGCTGCTGCTGGTGACCAGCGCCGTCCTGGGCGGCAAACTGCGGGGCTGGTTCGCCGCGGACCCCCGCCGGATGGCCATCGTCACCGCGTCCGCGCTGATCGCCGCGGGCGTGTTCACCTTCCTCTACTGGGATGTCCGGCTGCTCGCCGGGCGCGGCATCCTGCCGTGGTATCCGCTCGCCCCCTGGACCTGATCGCGCACTGAACGAGTGGAACGCCCTGCCGATTCGGGCAGGGCGTTCTTCTCATTCGATTCCGCACTCTGGGAGATGCGCGGGGAGTAACGGACACCCGACCATGGTCGGGAAGGCGGGGTGACATCGATGCCGACAATTCTCGGCACGCTACGCAGAGTTCTCCTGACACCCGGTTTGGCCGACGTGACCTTCCGCGTCCGCGGCTTCCCGGGTGCGGACTCACCCGCCGCCGAGACACTCGAGGCGATTCCGCGGTCGGTGATCTGCGGGTTCGAATGGGGCATCGAGGCGAAGACGCTGTGGGAGGTCGAACAGCGCCTGGCGCTCGTCGAGCCGCGGCAGCGCGGCTTCGCCTACGAGGGCGCGGCGATGGCGGCCACCGTGCGCGACGCCATGGCGGGCGGACGCGGGAAGCGCGCCAAGGAACTGCTCGACGGTCCCGGCGAGCCGCACCTCTTCCTGACCTACATCGGCATCGGGTTCGCCATGGCGCGGCTGCCGCGGGTGCTGTGGAAGAAAGTCATCCCCGAACTGGCCGCGTCGCCGTACCACCCGACGATGACCTGGCTGGCCGTCGACGGCTACGGCTTCGACCGCGCCTACTTCCAGACCAGGCGCTGGGTGGACCAGCAGCGGGTGCCCAAGCCCTACCCGTGGGAAGGCTCCGGCGAGTACTTCCTGCGGGCCTTCGACCAGGGGGTCGGCCGCGCGCTGTGGTTCATCCACGGGGCCCGTCCCGACGCCGTCACCGAAGCGGTGAACCGGTTCGCCCCGCACCGGCACGCCGACCTGTGGAGCGGTGTCGGCCTGGCCGCGACGTTCGCGGGCGGCTGCGACGAACCCGGCCTGATCCGCCTGCGCGCGGCGTCCGGGGCGCACTGGGCGGAACTCGCGCTCGGGGTGGTGTTCGCGCTGAAGGCGCGGACCTACGCCGGGTTCACTCCCCCGCACAGCGAACTCGCCGCCCGGGCCCTCACGGGGCTCTCGGTGTCGGCGGCGGTCGAGATCGGCGACGGCACCGCGGCCGACCCGTGGGGCACGGGCCTCGATCCCGCGTACGAGCGCTGGCGCGAGCGGATCCGCACCCGGCTCGTCGCCACCACAGTCGCCCAAGCGGTGGCCCAGACGTCCGCGGATCGAGTCCCCGAGGGGGAAGCGTTGCACTGAAGACCGTGCCGTCGCGGCCCGCGGATCAAGGTCGTCCGGCAGCTCCGGCCGCACCCGCGTCCGGTGTGGACGTTCGATGACGGCGGTGGCCATGAGCGGATTGAGGGAGATCACCCAGGTGATTCTGAGCGTGCCGGGACCGCAAGCCAGCAAGGCGGAAGTGGCGGCCTGGTACGAGCGCAAGGCACGGTTGCTCGAGCAGATCGCGGCCGAGGGCGGCCCGGACTCCGATCAGGTGAGCGCGTTGGCGCTGTTGGCCCATCGGCGTTCGGCGGCCTTGATCGACCGTGCGGCATGACGAATGATCACCCGCGGGTCCACCGTGCCGGTCGGCCCGCGGTAGGCGAAGAGAGGCGGGCGTGATGGCAGTGCAGGCGGGCGCGGGCAGACGTGAGGGAATCGTCGCGGCGCTCAACGGGAAGTACCACAAGGCAGCCCTGATCGGGTTCGCGGTGATCGTCATCGGTCACTGGGCCGAGCATCTCGTCCAGGCGTGGCAGATCTTCGTCCTCGGCTGGCCCCGGCCGAAGTCGCTCGGGCTGGTCGGGCACTACGTCCCGTGGCTGTTCACCTCCGAGTGGATGCACTACGGCTACGCGGTGGTGATGCTCATCGGGTTCGTTGTGCTGCGCCACGGCTTCACCGGCCGCTCGCGCACTTGGTGGCTGGCGGCGATGTGGATCCAGGTGTGGCACCACTTCGAACACCTGCTGCTGCTCGTGCAGGCGCTGACCGGCTCGAACCTGCTCGGCGAGGCGAAGCCGACGAGCATCGTGCAGCTCATCGCGCCCCGGGTGGAACTGCACCTGTTCTACAACCTCGTCGTGTTCGTCCCGATGGTGGTGGCGATGATCGCGCACCTGCGGCCTCGCGTGGAGGAACGTGCCGAGATGGTGTGCTCGTGCGCCGCACCGGTGCCGGTCGGATGACGCGGGGGGTGGGTCGTCCGGGTGGGTGGTCCACCCCTGGCTCCCGGCCACACCGCACGACCGGGCGGGCCCGCACCACCGCGCACCCGGTCCTGCGCCGGGTGGCGCGGCCGTTCGCCGTCCTTCCGCTCGTCGCGCTGCTGCTCGTCGCCGGGGCGGTGCCCGCGGTGGCGCAGCAGCACGGGCACACGCTGTCCGTGCCGGTCGCGTTCGGGCCGCTGGCACTGAAGGTCGCGCTGTTCTACGCCGTTCCCGCGGTCGCCGGATTCGCTTTGCTGCGCGGGTTTCTCGAGCGGCCGAGCAAGTACACCGCCGCCTTCGTCTGCGGCAGCGCCGCGCTCGGAGTGGTGCTCGAACTGATGCTCGCGGGCAGGCTCGAGGTGACCAACCGGATCGTCTTCGTCGCCTTCGTGGCGGGCTGCCTCCCGGTCTTGCTCACCCTCGCGCCCGTGTCCGGGAACTTGGCCGCCGCCGCCCGCCGGACGGCGCCGTACGTCCTGGCCGTCGCGTCGGTCGCCGCCGTCCTCCACTTCGCCAAGGCGTGGCTGGGCGCGGGACTGCCCGCGACCCTCCACAGCGGCGTGATCTTGGCGCTGGCGGGCCTGGCGTGGCTGCCGCTGGTCGGGTGCAGGCGCCGCGCCGCCCGGTTCACCGTGCACGCGGGTTCGGCGCTGGTGGCCACCGCGCTGCTGGCGGCCACCGCCCAGGCCACGGTCGCCGTCGGGTTCTGACACCGCACGGCGGCCGGTGTCACGAGACTTTGCTTGTTTGCCCACGTTTTGGGGAGGAACGCCATGGGAGCCATGCACGCAGCGACCGACCAGGTCGAGTCCGGGGTCGGGACACTCGACCCCCCTATCCTCCCGCATGCCCCAACCCCTATCGCGTCCGCTGAAGCGGACAACAGTGGTACAAACAACTATGGCGTGGGCGGGCGAAGGATGCGTGGAGACGTGATCAGAGTATTGATTGCCGAGGACATGCACATGGTCAGAGGCGCGCTGGTCGCGCTGCTGAACTTGGAACAGGATGTCGATGTCGTCGCCGAGGTGGCCTCGGGCGACGACATCCTTTCGTCGGCACGGAAATCGCAGGCCGATGTGGCGGTGATCGACATCGATCTGCCGGGCAAGGACGGCCTCACCGCGGCCACCGAGTTGCACGAACACCTTCCGGAATGCCGCACCCTGATCCTCACCAGCCTCGGCAGGCCCGGCACCCTCCGACGGGCCTTGGCGGCCAAGGTGGGCGGCTTCATCCTCAAGGACGCCCCCGCCGACAAACTCGCCAACGCCATCCGCGGCGTCGCCGCGGGGCGGCGGGTCGTGGACGGCGACCTGGCCCTCGCGGCCTGGGACGGCGCCGACTGCCCCCTGACGGGCCGCGAGATCGAGGTGCTGCAGATGGCGGCGGGCGGCGCGAACGCGGTGGACATCGCCACGCGCCTGTTCCTGTCGGCGGGCACGGTGCGGAACTACCTGACGACCATCGTCACCAAGCTCAACGCCCGCAACCGGGTGGACGCGATCCGGATAGCCACGGAGTCCGGCTGGCTGTAGCAGCGGCGACGGCAGACGCGGTCAAGCAGGAACCTCTGCCCTGAGCCGGAACATGCCGTCATCCCCGACCCCAGCCACAAGGTGCCCACCGACCACGGCCACCCGCTCGGTCAGGTTCCGGATCCCATTCCCCACACCCTCACGCGCGAACGGCACCGAAACCCCGTCGTTCACGATCTCCAACACCACCATGTCCGCGTGCCGCCGCACCGAGATCTCGCAATGCGCCCCGCGACTGTGCCGCAACACATTCGTCACCCCTTCGCGCAACACGGTCGCGAGCACGGTGCGGACCTCAGGCCGCAACTCCCCGTACCGCAGGTCCATCCGCACATCGACGTTCGCCGCGGCCAGCACCGACTCGACCGAGCGCGATTCCTCGTTGAGCGACAGATCCCGGTAGCCGCCCGCCACCAGCCGGACGTCTGCCAGCGCCAGCCGGGCGATCGAGACGATCTCCCCCAGCTCCGCGACCACCCGAACCGGGTCCACCTTCATCGCCCGGTGCGCCAGCTCCGCCTTGAGCGTGATCGCCGACAGGCTCAACCCCAGCAGGTCGTGCAGGTCCCGCGCGAACCGCTGCCGCTCCCGGGTCACCGCCGCGCGCGCCAGGGCGCGCCGGGCCGCGCGCAGCTCCGAGACCGACCCCGCCATCCACGTGAGCCCGTAGGTGACCAGCCCGGTGATCACCGTGGCGGTCACGGCGAGGATCACGTCGATCAGCTCGGAAGACCCCTGCGCCCAAGGGACACTGGCCACCACCGCGCCGAACCCGAGCCACCCCATCGCGGGCCGGAACACCAGCAGCGCGGTCCCCGCGAGCAACCCCGGCACGCTGGCCCACGCGTGCGGGAACACCGCGAGCGGCAGGTACACCAGCATCGCCTGGACGGCGACCACGACATACCGTGAGGGCGAACCGATGCGCACGCCCGGCCTGCTCACCCAGAGCAGCTGCAGGGCGACCAGCGCCAGCAGGCATCCCGCGCCGAACCACAGCACGACCGGATCCCGTGTCAGGTAAAGCAAATGGAGCATCGCCGCGCACCCGAAGCCGACGAACACCACGTTCATCAGACCGGTGGCGAGCAGCGTGGCGTAGCGCGGGCCTTCCTCGATCTCGTCGGACGCCGCCGCGTGCTCCACCCGCGAGCCCACCGGGATCGCCAGGTGCAGACCGAACCGGCCGTCGGGGTCCGGCCCCTCGGTGAGCGACCCGCCCAGCGCGCGGACGCGGTCGGCCAGACTGTCCAGTCCCCCGTCGAAGGAACTGTCCTCGGTGGCGCAGCGGCCGGTGACCCCGTCGTCGACGATGTCGAGCGCGAGGGTCCGACCGGCCTGGCGCATGGTGATGTCGCACCGGGCGACACTCGTGTGGTGCAGGACGTTGGCCACCCCGGCGCGGAGCACGGCGACGACGACGGAGCGGATGTGCGCGGGCAGCTCGCCGTGGTTGAGCTCCATCCGAACGTCCACATTGGACGCGGCGAGCAGCGCCTCGACCGTGCGGGACTCCTCGCGCAGCGACAGCTCCCGGTACCCGCTGGAGATCAGCCGCACGTCGGCCAGCGCGTGCCGGGCCACCACCAGGATCTCCCGCAGTTCCGCCCGGGCCTTGTCCGGGTCGGTGGTGAGCGCCGCGCTCGCGGCGGCGCTCTTGGGCCCGATGGCCGCGAGGCTCAGCCCGAGCAGGTCGTGCAGGTCGCGGGCGAACCGGGTGCGTTCCCGGGCGACCGCCACCTTCCCCAGCTCCGAGCGGGCCGCGTGCAGGTCGGTGATCAGCCCGGCCAGCCGGGTCAGCCCGAACACCTCCAGGGCCGCCACCAGGCCCCCCGCGACGATGTAGGCGACGTCGAGCACCGAGTGCGTCAGCATCTCCTGGGTCCGCGCGGTGACCACCAGGATGGCCACGAACGCGGTCACCGCCGCGGCGGGCGGCAACACCAGCAGCACCGTGCCCGCCAGCAGGCTGGGCAGCGCCACCCACGCCTGCCCGAACTGCTGCGCGGGGACGAAGACCAGGCACGTCTGCGCCGCCAGCACCCAGTACGTGAGCGGGGACCGCGGCGGCCCGCCCGGCCTGCTGATGTAGCAGACCTGCAGTGCCAGCAGGATAAGCAGCGCGACCGCGGCGAACAGCGCGACCGAGAACGCCGGCGCCGACTCCAGGACGTGCAGGAACGCCACCACACAGAGCCCGGAGTACACCGCGGCGACGATGGCGCGGGCGAGCAGGGGCGCGAGGAGCGGGCCGGATGCGAAGGGCGTGCCGTGCGGCCTCCACGGAGTGGAGCTAAGCCGGAACCAGCGCACGGAGCCGGAACGATCCGTCTGAGTCCAGGCCGGCGGTGAGCCTGCCGCCCACCGTCGCGACCCGGTCGGAGAGGTTGCGGATGCCGCTGCCGCTGCCGGGACCGGAGTCGCCGACCCCGACACCGTCGTTGACGATCTCGAGTTCCACCATGTTGTCGTGCTGGCGCACGGTGATCTCGCACCGCGCGCCCCGGCTGTGCCGCAACACGTTGGTGACTCCCTCACGCAGCACCGTCGCCAGGACCGTGCGCACCTCGACCGGCAGCTCCCCGTAGTGCAGGTCCATCCGCACGTCGACGTCGGCCGCGGCCAGGACCGACTCCGCCGACCGTGACTCCTCGTTGAGGGAGAGGTCCCGGTAGCCGCTGGCGACGAGCCGGACGTCGGTGAGGGCGAGCCGGGAGATCTCCACGATCTCCATCAGCTCGGTGGCCGCCCGGTCGGGGTCGGCCTTCATCAGCCGCTGCGTCAGCTCGGTCTTGAGGGTGATCGCGGACAGGCTCAGGCCGAGCAGGTCGTGCAGGTCGCGGGCGAACCGCATCCGCTCCTCGGCGACGGCGGCCTCCGCGAGCGTGCGCCGCGCCGCGCGCAGCTCCCACACCGACCGAGCCATCAAGGTCAGGCCGTAGGTCACCAGGCCGGTGGTCATGGTGGCACCGACGTTGTAGGCGATGCTGAGCGCGTCGACGTGGAAGTCCGCCTGCGCGAACGGAACGCTGACCACCACGGCGACGAACCCGATCCAGGCCGCGACTGGACGCAGCACCAACAGGCAGGTCCCAGCGAGCATGCCGGGAACGCTGATCCAGGCGTGGGGAAAGAGCAGGGCGGGCACGTACACCATCGCGGCCTGGGCGGCGATCACCAGGTATCTCGTCGGAGAGGTGAACCGGGTTCCCGGTTTGCTGACGTAGAGCAACTGCAGCGCCGCCAGCCCCGCCATGCAGAGCCCGCTGACGGTGAGCACCACGGCGTCCCTGGTCAGGTACAACAAGTGCAGCAGCGCCGCGAGGGCCATCCCGGCGAACACGACGTTCATCAGCCCGGTGGCGAACAGCGAGGCGAAGCGCGGGATCTGCTCGACCTGGTGGTCGGGTTCGGCCTTGGCGTCGCCGTGCTCGCGGGAGACCGGAATGGTCAGGTGCAGGCCGAAGCGGCCGTCCGGGTCCGGTCCGACGACGAGTTCACCACCCAGCGCGGTCACCCGCTCGACCACGTTCTCGAGGCCCGAGTCGGCGTCCGGGGTGAGCGGGCACATCCCGGTCATGCCGTCGTCGATGATGTCCAGGGTCACCGTCCGGCCCACCTGGCGCAGCACGATCTCGCACCGGGCCACCCCGGTGTGGTCCAGCACGTTCGCCACACCCGCGCGCAGCACTGAGACGATCAGCGAGCGGAGGTGCACCGGCAGCTCGCCGTGGTTCAGCTCCATCCGGACGTCGACGTTCGAGGCCGCGAGCAGCGACTCGACCGTGCGGGACTCCTCGTGCAGCGACATCTCCCGGTAGCCGCTGGCGATGAGCCGGACGTCGGCGAGCGCGTGCCGGGCGACGGCCAGGATCTCCCCGAGTTCCCGGCGCGAGCGTTCCGGGTCGGTGCGCAGCTCGCGTCGGGCGATCGCGCCCTTCGGGCCGATCGCGGCGAGGCTCAGGCCGAGCAGGTCGTGCAGGTCGCGGGCGAACCGGGTCCGCTCCCTGGCCACGGCCACCTTGCCGAGTTCGGCACGGGCCTGGTGCAGGTCGGCGATCAGCCCGCCGAGCCTGGTCAGGCCGTAGAGATACAGGGTCACGCCGACGAAGCCGACCGACAGATACGCGACGTCGAGCCACGATCCGGTGAGCAGCCACTGCTTGGACACGACGATCGCGATGATCGCGGTTACGGCCACCCAGGCGATCACGCGCGGCAACACCAGCAACGTGGTAGCGGCCAGCAGCAGCGGCATCGGCAGCCACGGGTCACCGAATTCGGACAGCGGGACGAACGAGACGTAGGCCTGCACGGCGAGGGCCGCGTAGCCCACCGGGGACCGCGCCGAGTCCCCCGCCCGGTTGAAGTAGAACAGCTGCAGCGCGAAAATCACCAGCAGGTAGACCACAGCGCGGACCACGGTGCTCGCGCCGACCCCGGAGCTGGCGATCGGCAGGAAAGCGAACATCCCGAGCGAGCAGATCACCACCACGGTGATCCCGCGGGCGAACCGGGGGGCGATCAGCGGCATCCGGTACGAATCGTCTTCGGCCCCCGACCCGACTGACCCTTTGGGGCCGCTGGGTAACTCTTCGTGCACGGCGACCGGGTGCATTGTGTCCCCCTCGTTGAGCTGGTTCGACCCGCGCCCCCACCCGAGCTCGATCGGTCCGCAGTCTAACGGCTTGGCGGGTGCCACTGTCTGTGTTCCGCCGTTTGCCGACGGTATCCGAACGCGAACTCCCCTACTCCTATCTCGGCAGGCCACTCCAGCCGCAGCGCGCTGTCCACGACGTCGCCCGGGTCGATCGCGGGCACGCACGCGGTGAGGCCCATCGCGGTCGCGGCGAGGCACAGTGTCTGCTGGAGCGCACCCACATGGGTGAGCGTGAGCGAGTACGCGATGCCGCCGTACATCCACGACGACCGCTCGGCGCGCGCCGTCACCGTGATCATCGCCGGCGGCCGCTGTGTCGTTGCACTGCCGATCATCGCGTAGTCGAGGACTTCGTCGAGTTCACCCGCGTCGTCGTTGACCAGGGTGAGCGAATGCTCCCGCGGGTCGAAGTGGAAGATCCCGCGCGGCAGGCCGGTGCAGTTGTGCAGCAGCAGGTAGATCTCCAACTCGTAGAGGCCGTGGACGCTCAGGTAGGGGCGTTCGGAGATCTCGTAGGTCACCTCGCCGCCCGCCGAGGCGGACGAGACCGACCGCACCCGCGCGGCCCGGAAAAGCAGTTCGCCGACCTGCTCGGCGGTCACCGGCCGGTCGGAGAGCTCATGGCACAGCCGGGTGTTCTCGATGACCTCGGTCATCGTCGGGTCCGCGGCCATCAGCCGGGAGAGATCGGGGTGGAACAGCGGATACCGGACCCCGCCTGCCAGCTGTTTGACCAGCGGCGGCGGCGGCATCGTCTGCGCGGTCGGGAACAGCACCCCGGACAGGCCGCCGTAGCGGCCGAGCCGGGTGCGGGAGTGGAACAGCAGATCGTGGTGCGACCAGTTCACCAGCTTCGGGTCGGTGTCCTCGACGAACCGCGGAACGGTGGCCGTGGCGCCGTCGGCCCACTCACCGAGCAGCACGATGCCCGCCGCCGTCATGAACGAGACGATGTCGCCGACCAGCGCGGGCTCGAATCCCAGCGCGGTGGTCAGCGCGTCGACCGAGGTGGCGGCGCTGAGCCCGACCACGACGCGGGAGGCGATCCGCCGGTGCAGCACCACGCGGTAGTCCGCGAGCGGCGACTCGACGACGAGATCGCCGTCGGCCGTGCGCAGTGCCGCGAACCGTGAGAGCCGCACGGGCAGGGCGGTGTCCACATCGGCGAAGGCGAACCGGGCCGACCGTGCGATCGGGACCGCGGACAGCATCGGCCCCTCCCCGGTCCGCGTGCCCAGCGAGTGCACGACCGAGTCCGACAGACGCAGCAGGACCGACTCCAGCCGTGCCACGTCGGCCGGGGAGCCGTCGCGCGGGCCGAGCACGTTGTCCAGTGACACCGGACCCAGGCTCATCCTGCGCAGCGACTCCCACACCATCTCGCCGGCGTCATCGATCTTGGTCTCACCCCAGCGGGTGACCACGACCAGTCGATCGTCCTGTGGTTCGCCTTCCACGAGAACGTCTTCTCGCAGCGACCACAGCCGTATCCGGGGATCGGAACGGCGGCCGGGCTCGATGGGCACGATCACACTCCTCGCACGCTGCTGGGGTGCAGCTTGCTTTGTCTGCTTTCAAAGGAACATGGGCAAAGGGTTGAGGTCCTCGTAGCGGGTGTGCGCGGCCAGCCTGCCCAGCCGCACCGGCACGTCGAATAACCGCCCCGGGGCGAACCGGGACCAGAAGTGCCGCAGTCCGGGGACGATCACCTTCACCACCGGGAGGCCGATGTCGGGCCGGGTCTGGTCGAGTACGAGGACACCGTGCCCGCTGTCCTCGACCCGCTCGCGGACCGTCGTGACGTCGGTCAGCAAGTCCGACGACGGGGTGTAGCCGAAGTCCTCGGGCACGCGCGGCCGCACCGCCGGGTCGCGCGTGAGATAGGGCTGGTTGGCCACGGTCGCGGTCCGCCACCAGTGCACGGCGTCGGGGTCGTCGGAGTCGTACTCCCCCGCCCGCGCGTCGACGACCGCGGGCATCATCTGGTTCAGCTCGCTGAGCGCGCGGCGCAGGGCGACATGCGGGTCAAGGTGGGCACCGAAGCCCATCATGATGTCCTCGGTGGCGCCGTCGACGCGCCGGGACAGGGCGACGATCACCGGGACACCGATGTCGGAGGTCAGGTCCAGCGCCCACACGGCGCGGCCGAGACCGGCGTGGACTTGACGAGTCTCGGCGGTCCACTTGTCGTCGAAGGCGGCGAGGTCGATCGCGGGCTGGCGGGTGCGGTTGTACCACCACAGGGCCACCGCGTCGCGTTCGACGACTTCGAGAAGTCCTTGCAGGACGGCGTCTTCCAGGCTGCTGCCCGCGGCGCTGCCGTTCGAGTCCGCCGTCATGAACCCCTGCCCGGGCGCGCCGTAGTAGAGCAGCCCGGTCGGCAGCAGCCGGTGGCGCTCGTCGGTCATCGACCACACCGGCGTCCAGTCGAGCACCGCGTCGGCGTCGAAGGGGGCGGACACGTGCTGGAACGGCGCGTGCGTGGCATTCCACTCCGCGCGGCCGTGGAATTGGCGCTCGTCGTAGAGCAGGCACTCGTTCGGGTGTATTGCTTGCTCCCCAAGGGATCGCAGGCTGCCGCTGACCCGCTCCTCGTCACCGTGGTAGGTCCCAGAGTAGCGTTCGATGGCCTCGCACAGGGCACTGACCTCGGCGTGCACCGGGGTGACGCCCTTGCCCCCGTTCTCCATGCGCACCACCGCGCGCAATGTGCCCACGTCGCGGGCGCGCGCGGCCGCGTTGGCACCGGAGCGGTACGAATTGAAGAACGCGGGGCCACGCAGGTCGCGCTTGATCTCCTTGATGATGCCGGTGACCGGGCTGACGAGGTGGCAGTAGCGGTCGCGGACCTGTTCGGGGGTCATGGAACGGTGTCCGCCACCGCCGTCGGCGACCTTGGTCCGCGACGACAGCCGGACCGGCCGGTGGGAACGCGCCCGAACCAGGGCCGGGTCGCCGCACGAGCGGCACTGGGGGTAGACCGGGATGTCGTGGTGGGCGCCCCGCAGGTCGAGCGTGTCGAGGGTCCACACCGAGCGCTGGCCGCTGTACCGCAGGCCCGAGACCCACTTCAGGGCTTCCGCGGCGACCAGGTGCAGGGCCATCGCGCTGGACGCGGGCGTCGCCGCGGCCGGACTCGACGCGGGCCCCTCCCTGCCCATCAAGCCCTGCAGGCAGCGCTCCGCATTGCGGTGGCCCCAGAGCCTGCGGGCCAGGCAGTGCCAGCAACCCGCCTTGGCGGGCTCGAACACCGGGCCGAGCCAGGTCTTCGTACCACCCGGCTTGGCGAGCAGCCACGGCACGCCGGTCTCCCGGTGCGCGGCGTCGATGTCGGCCAGGGCCGGGTTCAGGTAGTCGTCACACAGCACGACGCCGACCGTGGCCCGGTCGGCGTCGTCGGCGACGGTGAGTCCCGCCGCGCGTAAGGCGGTCGTGGCGACGTCGGCGTCGATACCGCCGACGACCCGCAGACCCACGGTGGCGGTCGTGGTGGCGCCGAAGGCGGTGGGGGCGTCGAGGCCCGCCGCGTCCCAGTAGGCGAGCGTGCTCGGGTTCGCCCCTTCACGCACGGGCCGGAACGTGACCAGACCGGCCCGGGCCAGCGAGGTGAGCACCCCGCCTGCCTGCTCAGGGCTGACGTCGTCGGGCAATTCCCCGAGCACGCCGGGAAGGTCCCTGGTTCCGTCCATGAGGGACACGACCGACTCGATCGCCGATCCTTTGAGGACGGTGACACCGTCCTCGGAGAACAGGTAGACGCCTTCACCGGCCGCGATCTCGGCACGAAGGTGCCGCTTGAACGCGACCAGCGGCCCCTTCGCGCCGTCGGTCGTCATCAGACCAGCTGCTCAGCCGGGAAAGCGATGGTGAAGCAATTCACACATGACTTGCTGTTCGGGCTCTGGTCGTCCACCCACTGGGCGAACCGGTCGATCCTGAGCTCGGCGGAGCGCTCCATCGGAGCGGCGTCGACGCCGAGGGTGGCTAAGAGGGTGATCATGTTGTCCACGTCTGACGTGACCATCAGTTGACTCCCAGGTGTGCGGTGAATCGGTGGTGGGAGGCCAATTCTGGGAGTCCGCGACGGCGCCCGGCCAGTGTCAGTGTCACCGGCGGTCCATGTCTTTTTCATACCCCGGGTGGACCTGTTTTCACGGGGCCCCACATGGCGCCATCACTGTCGGCCACGCGCTCATTCTGCGAGTGTTCTGGGCGTGCTGTCCGCGGTCACCGGATAAGGCGATCCAAGGGCGACGGAGGGAGTGAAGATGTCCTGTCACGCTATCGGAGCCGCTCCGACCGGTGAAATCCGGGTTCCTCGGGGGGAGCCCGGTTGCGGCAGAACCCACAGGTCACAGCCACTTCTCCGGCGCGGAGAGGCGCGTTCCGCACAATCGTGCGCGCCTCGGCCGGATCACTTTCGAATCGACGGTTGCCCCGTCTCAGTGATATCGAGGATATCGAGGATACGGCTGCGCCTGAGTTCATCCAGCCGTCATGTCCGCTCGACGGCACACTTGCAGGGGAGACAAGATGCCAACTTTCACCCACGGGATCGACGTCACGAATGAATTAGGCAAGGAACTGATCGCGGCGGACTTCGGCCCGTTCTACGCGACACCCTGCGCCATTCTCTCACCATTACACCGAATGCTCGACGAACTGGCCGGAGTGCTCACCGTCGCACGTGAGGACAACGCGGTCGGCATCGCCGTCGGCGCCTCACTGACCGGCCGCAACCCGGTGGTCCTCATGGAGAACGCGGGCCTGGGCCTGTCGCTGAGCGCCATCGCCTCGCTCGTGGTGCCCTACCGGATCCCGATGCTGTTCGTCGTGGACGTGCGGGTCACCGCGGACGGGCAGCCGGACGCGGACCTGCCCGGCGAGAGCGTGATCCTGCGCAAGCTCACCGTGCCGCTGCTCGTCGGACTCGGCGTCGAGACGTTCGAACTGCGACCGGAAACCCCGATGGCGCAACAGGTGAACCTGATCCAGGAGTGCGTCCAGGACCAACGCAGGCCCGCCGCCCTGCTGCTCGCCTCCGACACCGCCCGGTTACCGCGATGAACAAGACCGCTGCCATCCAGGCGATCATCGAGGCGACCTCGACCACCCAGCCCGTGGTGTTCACCACCGACTCCACCTGCCGGATCGCGCAGGTCGTCAAAGACCGCCCGAACCACTTCTACCTCACCGCGGCGACCGGGCTGGCAGGCTCGCTCGGCATCGGGATCGCGCTGGAGACCCGGCGCGCCACGGTGATCGTGGACTCCTACAGCAACCTGGTGCGCAACCCGGTCGGGCTGATCACCGCGGGCACCCTGGTCGACCTGCCACTGATCCACATCGTGCTCGACGACGGGCTCTACGGCTCCGGGAACACCTCGCCCGCGCCGTCGGACCGCGCCGACGTCCTCGCGCTCGCGCGCGCGTCGGGCTACGCCGACGTCTCCACCACCGCGCAGCTCGACAAGTTCACCACGCTGCTGCGCGGGGGCCTGGCGAATTGCCACGCACCGGTGCTGGTGCGCGCGGTCCTCACCCATCCGGACTCGCCGCTGCCCTATCCGTCCGATGCCGACCCGGCGATTCACGCGAGCCGTTTCCACGCCCACCTCTCGATTCTTGACGGCGGCGCCCAGGCGGCGTGATATCCGCACAATTTTCGGGTGCATATTTCATGTGCGCCTTGAGAATGTGGCACGCGTAGTCGTGCGTGAAACACTTGAAAGCCATTCCCGCAACTCTGGAGAATGCTTTTTTGAGCTGTATCCATCACAGTCACAGATGTTCCACTGAAAGGGAACCGCCATGGACGAGATGGTCGTGCGAGCGGTCGAGCGGGCTATCGACACGATGCGGCGTGGCCTCGCCGATCGACTCACCATCGACGACATGGCCAGGTCGGCCATGTTCAGCAAGTTCCACTTCTCCAGAGTCTTCCAACAAGTCACCGGGGTCTCCCCCGGCCGCTTCCTGTCCGCCATGCGGCTCGAGGAGGCCAAGCGGCTGCTGCTGACGACGTCGCTGACCGTCGCCGACATCAGCCACCAGGTCGGGTACAACAGCGTCGGCACGTTCAGCTCGCGCTTCCGCAGCACGGTCGGCCTGTCGCCGATCTCGTACCGGCAGTTCGGTGGCTCGACCACCGAATTACCGGAGGACATCCCAGTTCCCGGGCCCGCGCGGACGTCGACGATCCGCGGCCACGTCACCCCGCCGCGGGGCGGGCAGGCCGGACTCGTGTTCATCGGGCTGTTCCCGAGCCGGATGCTTCAGGGCTCCCCGGTCCGCTGCGCGGTGCTGGACCGGCCTGGTCCGTACGCGCTCAACGACGTCCCCGAGGGAACGTGGCATGTGCTCGCCCACGCGGTGCCGCCCGGCGCCGAGGAGTCGCTCGACCCGGCGCCGTACGTCGGCGCGCACGGCCCGGTCACCATCCGGCCCGACATCATCGCCCGGATCGCCGACGTCTCCCTGCACGAGATGCGCACGTTCGACCCCCCGGTCCTCAGCGCCCTCCTCGACGTCCGTTCCGCCGCCCTCACCCGCCGCCGCACCACCCTCACCCGCCAGGCCAGCTAGCCGCGAGTCGCCCCTTCCGGCAAGTGAGTCGCCCCTTCCGGCAAGCGAGTTCAACATTCAGAACCGTGAGTCCCCCGTGAGTGCGGGGGACTCACTGCGTTGACTGGTTCTGAATGTTGAACTCGCTTGCCGGAAGGGGCGACTCACTTGCCGGAAGGGGCGACTCGCGACCGGGCAAAGGAAGAGCCCGGCGCGGGAGGGCGCCGGGCTCTTGGGGGGTGAAGGTCAGGAGACGGGGACGGGGACCGGGGTGATCTGGAAGAGGCTGACGAAGCGGGGGAACAAGGACGCGTCGCCGGTCAGGCCGACGTGGCCCGCCTCGATGGCCTGGGCGGGCGTCATCTCGCCGCTCATCAGCATCTTCAGCGCCGGGCCCAGCTCGACGACCAGGTCGGCGTCGGGAAGGGAACCCGCGCCGGTCTTGAGGACGCCGTCGACGACCTTCGCGTGGATGGTGATCTGGTCCAGGCGCAGCTCGAAGCTCGCGGTGAGCCCGGCGGCGGCCTCGGCCTGGTAGGTCGAACGCAGCGCCATGATCACCGAGTTCTCGGTGATGATGTCCTCCGGCCGCGGGTCCTCCAGCGACAGCGCGCCCCACCGGCTCAGCGCGAGGACGACCTCGTCGAGCGCGCGACCGTAGGCGGTCAGCTCGTAGGTCATGTCGCCGTCCTTCATCGTCTCCTCGACCACCCCGAAGTGCTCCATCTCGCGGAGCCGGGCGCAGAGCACGTCGATGGACAGCCGCGGGAAACCCTCAGCCAGGTCGGTGAACGACTTCGGGCCGACCAGCAGATCCCGGATGATCAGCAGCGCCCAGCGCTCGCCGATCATCTCCACCGCTCGGGACAGGCCGCAGAACTGTCCATAGGTCCGGCGGGTCATCGACTGCAGCTCGGAGATGATGCCGTCGAGCTGACTCGACTCCATCGCCTCGATCACGGCCTCATCCGGCGCGGGCACGGCGCCCGCGGCGGTCAGCCGGAACCGATCGCTGGCGATGGTCACGCCCTCCCGGTCGACGACCAGTTTCCATTGGTTATCCGTCATGTGTCCGCATCCAATCTGCGTCGTCCCCGCAACCGATGACATTCCCGTCGCCGCAGGCGTAGTCGACGATGGGTTCACTCCGTAGGATTGTTTTCTGCGGTTGTACCGTTCCATCGTGCTGTCACGCCGTTCGCGGTGCATCTCCACAATTGCCGCTGCCGTTCCGGCGACAACAGTGGTGTCCAGTCGAAAAACCGCTGAACTCATCCTCGGCGAGCAAACCCGCGCCCATAAACTAAACGGTACTCGTCCGGCGACACCAAAGGTCGTGAGCTATTACGGCGCCCGAGATGAATAACGCATGCGACCGACATGCGTTTCTCACGAAATGGAGACCTAGGCCTGCTCGCGGAGCAACCGGATCAGCTGGGTCCGCGACCGGATCCCGAGCTTGCGGTAGAGCCGGGTCAGCGTCGCCTCCACCGTCTTCACGCTGACGAAGAGCCGGTCGGCGATCTCCCGGTTCGTGGCTCCCTCGGCCACCAGCTCCGTGATCCGCGATTCGCCGGTCGTCAGCGGCAGCGCGGTGGGCGGCGCGGTGTCCGAACCGTCGAGGCGGGAGCGCATCTGCTCGGTCTGGTCGATCCATGGCCGGGCGTGGGCACTCTGGAAGACCTCCGTGGCCGCGTCCAGGGCCGCGCGGGCGGGGGCGAAGCGGCGGCGGAGGCGTTCGGTCTTGGCCCGGGTCAGGTGGGTCTTGCCGACTTCCAGCGGCTGGCGCAGCTCCGCGAACGCCGCTGTGGCGCGGTCGAGCAGGGCGATGGCGCCGTCGGAGTCGCCCCGCGCGACGAGCAGGTTGGCCTCGGCGCGGTCCAGGCGGGCGCGCACGCCGTCGGTGTGCGGCCTGCCGTCGATGGTGGCGCGGGCCTGGGACAGTATGCGCTCGGCGTCGTCGAGTTCGCCGGTGGCGACCAGGCCGATGACGAGGTCGCCATGCCACCGCAGGATCGACGGGTTGCCCCCGGTCGGTTCGGATTCCGCGACCCGGCGCAGGGCGGCGACCGCCTGCGCGGGCTGGCCGGACCGCAGCAGGGCCTGACCGAGCACATGCAGGTGCCGCCGGACGAACACGCCGTCGGCCTCCTGCTCCGAGGCCCGGATGCCGCGTTCGGCGAGGAACTGGGCGCGGGCGACGTTGCCGCCGGCGAGTTCGGCCTCCGCGCTGGCGTGCCAGCAGGGGCCGGGGCTCATCCTGGCCTCGCCCGCGATCCGCAGCGCGCGGTCGGCGTAGTTCAGCGCGTCGCGGCAGCGGCCCAGGCCGACCGAGACCTCCGACAGCGACCGCAGCACGTGCACGAGTTCCTCGGCCGCCCCGTGTTCGACCAGGGCGAGCATGTCGAGCAGGTCGGAGCGGGCGTCGTCGAGGCGGTCGTCGAAGATCGCGAAGCGGGTGCCGATGTAGCGCGGCGAGAGGTGCGTCCAGCCGTCGACGTCGGGGGCAGGCAGTGCGAGGGCGGCGCCGAGTGCCGACCAGCTGTCGGGCCGGCCGACCACCCGGAACTGCAGGGCGATCGCGGCGGCGGCGAGCGCCTCGGTGTTGTGGTCGCCGACCTGCCGGGCCAGTTCGACCGCGCGCTCGGCGTCGGCGATCGCCTTGTCGGAGTCGGCGGCGACCATGGCCGCCCACGACTGCCAGAGGAACAGCAGGGCCTGGGACGCGGCGTCGTCGCCCGCGTCGGCGATGGCGGCGGCGAACATCTCGCGCATGCCGCCGAGCCCCTGTCCGGCGAGGTGGATCACCGCCATGCGCACCCGGACCCGCTGCAGCGGGCGGGCCTCGGCGGCCAGCAGGGCGCGGGCGGCGCGGTTGGCCTGCTCGGGCAGGCCTGCGTTGGCCGCGGCCTCGGTGGCCGCGACCAGCCAGTCCAGCCGCTGGCTGGCCAGGTCGGCGGGCGCGCGGTCGGCGGCGAGGAGGTACAGCTCGGCGGCCAGGTCCCGGGAGCCGCGGCGGATCGCGGTCTCGGCGGCGACGACGAGCGAGCGGGCCACCTGGGCGTCCGGCGCGGCCGAGGCGAGCGCCAGGTGGCGGTCGCGCTGGTCGTCGAAGGTGACCGCCTCGGCCAGTTGGCGGTGCGCCTCGGCGCGCTGCTCGGCGTCGGCGAGTTCGGCGACGATGGACGCGGCGGCGGGCGGGGTGAAGCGGATGTTCTCCTCGTCGGTGACGACGAGCCCGGCCTGCACGGCGTGGCGGATGTCGTGGCGGGCGTCGGCGCGGCCCGCGCGCAGCAGCAGCCGGATCGTCGGCCGGGTCGCCAGCGCGCACATCAGCAGGGTCTGCCGGACCCGGGGGGCCACCCCGGAGAGTCGTTCGTGCACCAGCGCGGCCACGCCG
Organism: Actinokineospora alba; assembly: GCF_004362515.1. Lineage (NCBI taxonomy): Bacteria > Bacillati > Actinomycetota > Actinomycetes > Pseudonocardiales > Pseudonocardiaceae > Actinokineospora > Actinokineospora alba. The sequence goes on from NZ_SNXU01000001.1 coordinate 6,130,200, forward strand.
GGCGGCAGTGGCGCTGGCGCGCGCAGGCCGGTGCGCTCGGAGAACGCGCCCGCAAGGGTCAGCGCGAGGTAGGGGTTGCCCTCCGAGTCGGCGTGGATCGCCACGGCGGTGCGGGCGGGCAGACCGTAGGCGTCGAACAGCTCGGCGAGGTCGTCGGCGGTCAGCGGCGGCACCGGCAGCCGCAACAGCGGCCGCGGCGCGAGCAGGGCGGGCGGGACCGGCCGCGGGTCGGCGCCGTCGCCGTCCTCGGCGAGGTCGGTCGGCTCCTGGACGCGGCCGGCGACCACGACCCGCACCGCGCTGCCGGGCAGCCGCCGCGCGGCGTAGGCGAGGATGTCGGCGGAGGTGGCGTCGATCCACTGGACGTCGTCGAGCAGCACCAGGACCGGTGCGTCGGCGGCAAGGCCGAGCAGCAGTGAGTGCCAGGCCATGCGCAGCGCGGGCGATCCCTGCGGGTCGACCCGCTCGCCGCTCAGCACACCCTCGACCGCTCGGCGCTGGGGTTCGGGCAGGTCGGCCACGGCCGGACCGGGGACTTGGGCGAGCAGGTCGGCCAGGGCGGTGCCCGGGATCCACCGCTCGTTCTCCGCGCTGGTGGCCCGCAGGACCCGCCCCTGCGCGTCGGCCGCCACCTCGTCGAGCAGGGTGGTCTTGCCGATGCCGCTGGGCCCGGTGAGCAGCACCCCGCCGCCGTCAGCGAGATGGCCTCGCAGGCTCCCCAATACCCGTGCCCGACCGACGATGCGCGCCGCCCGGTCCGCGGACGGGCGCACATCCGCGCTGGGACCTACCTCGCCGTCCACAGCGAAGAGGATATGACGCATCCGCTCGACACCGACGTTCGGGCATGCCGAGACGATCTCCACGCGGCCCTGGGCGGCCGCCGGGGTGTCCACGAAAGCGGCGCTACGCGGCGCGATGCCTGCCCGCGGGTCGGAGAAATCCTTGCCCTGGGCCACGTTCGGCGGGCCTGCGGTCGTCGAACCGCGCGGTGTCGGGATATTCCCCAGGCGTGCCAACGGCGTCACCCTTTCCGGGAGTCGGCGCGGCGGCGTCGCGGCGCACCAAGAGCAGCAGGCACAAGGCGAACACGAGCACGCCGTGCCCGCCCACGCGGGAGGCGGGGACGGCGCCTGCGAACAGGTCGTAGACCGAATAGCCCAGCAGCACCACGACGAAGCCCGCCAGCACCGGGATCAGCCCCGACGCCGCGCGCGGCCGCAGCGCGGCCCAGGCGAGCCCGATCCCGAGTGCGAGCGTCCACGCGGTGCTCTCGTTGACCAGGTGCCCGGCGAACGGCCCGGCGTGCCCGTGCCCGACATGCGCCATGGCCGTGTCGACGCCGACGATCTGCGCGACGGCGAGGGTCGACTGGGCGATGGCGACAACTCCCAGCCCGACCCGCGGCCACACCCTGGTCGCGGCGGGCGCCGCGGCGAGGATGGCGTCGGTCAGGTCGGGCACCGCCACCGCTTCGCGCACGCGCAGCGATCGGGCCAGCGCCACGACGCCCGCCTGCCACTGCCGACAGGCCGCGCACTCGGCGAGGTGCCGGTCAGTGGCCTCGGCGGGCGCGGGCTCACCTTCGCCGTCGAGCCGTGCGGACACGGCTTCACGGCACGTCATACAGTCCACATCACAGTTGGTCGCCCATTCGGCCCTCGAAGTTCCCTCGACTTCCTCCGCTACGCTGCGCGTCGTGGGAGCACCAGAGGGCGACCAGGGCGACGGCCACGACGAACTGACGGTGTGCGCGCTCGCCGCCGGGGCGGGCGACCGGCGTGCCCTCGAGAGATTCGTCCACGCCACCCAGCGCGACGTCTGGCGGTTTCTCGCCCATCTGACCCGCGTCGACCTGGCCGACGACCTGACGCAGGAGACCTACCTTCGCGCCCTGCCGAGCCTCCCCCGTTTCGCGGGCAGGTCGACCGCCCGCACCTGGCTCTTCTCCATCGCCCGCCGTGTCGCGGTGGACAACGTGCGGTCCGCGCTGACCCGGCCCCGAGTGGCGGCGACCGACGACTGGGCCACCTCGGCGGAAACCCGGCACGCGTCGACGCATGAGGCGGCGGCGGGGTTCGAGGACATCGTGGAGCTGAACCTGCTGTTGGCGGGCCTGTCGGACGACCGGCGGGAGGCACTGGTGCTGACCCAGGTGCTGGGCCTGTCCTACAGCGAGGTGGCGGAGATCAGCGGCTGTCCGGTAGGGACAGTCCGGTCGCGCATCGCCCGCGCCCGTGAGGATCTGCTGCGGGCGGACGGAACGCGCCGGACCTCCTCAGGCTGAGTCCGAGTCCCAGCGGCTGAGGTCCTCCCGGCGCAGCGCGGCGGCGAGCAGGTCGCCGAAGCGGTCCGGGGTGCAGGCGAAGGCGGGCACCCCCAGCGCGGCGAAAGCGGCCGCGTTGTCGTGGTCGTACGACGGCGCACCCGAGTCGGCCAGCGCCAGCAGCGCGACCAGCTGCACGCCGGACTCGACGATCATCCGGACCCGGGTCAGCATCTCCTCGCGGTTGCCGCCCTCGTACAGGTCGCTCACCAGGACCATCAAGGTGTCCTCGGGCTTGGTGATCAGCCCCTGGCTGTAGGCGAGTGCCCGGTTGATGTCGGTCCCACCGCCGAGCTGGGTGCCGAACAGGACGTCGACCGGATCGTCGAGCAGGTCCGACAGGTCGACCACCGCGGTGTCGAACGCGATCAGCCGGGTGCGCAGGGCCCGCATCGACGCCAGCACCGCGCCGAAAAGGCTTGCGTACACCACGGATTCGGCCATCGAGCCGGACTGGTCGATCGCGAGGATGACGTCGCGCTGGATGCTCTTGTTGCGCCGCCCGTACCCGACAAGCCGTTCCGGCACGACCGTGCGCAGCTCGGGCGAGTAGTTGCGCAGGTTGGCGTGGACCGTCTTGCCCCAGTCGATATCCGCGTGCCGGGGCCGCGCGCTGCGGGCCGCACGGTCGAGCGCCCCGCGCACGGCCGCGCGAGTCGGTTCACCCAGCCTGCTTTCCAAGTCGTCGACAACTTTCCGCACGACATCGCGCGCCGTTTCCTTGGTGCGCTCGGGCATCACGGAGTTGAGCGACAGCAGCGTCCCCACCAAGTGGACGTCCGGCTCGACCGCGGACAGCAGCTCCGGTTCGAGCAGCAGCCGTTTGAGGCCCAGCCGGTCGACGGCGTCGCGCTGCATCACCTGCACGATGGAACTCGGGAAGTACGCGCGGATATCGCCCAGCCACCGGGCGACCCGCGGCGCGGACGCGCCCAGTCCGGCCGAGCGCGGCGCGCCCGATTCCGGCTCGGGCTGGTACAGGGCGGCCAGCACACCGTCCATTTTGGAGTCTTCGGCATCCAGGCCGACGCCGGTGCCGTCCTCGTCGCCGCCGAGGACCAAGCGCCAGCGCCGCAGGCGTTCGTCGTTCATCGCACCCCCAGCAGCGTCGCGAGCACCGGCACGGCGGCCGCCGCCCGCTCTTCGTCGATCTCCGCCACCACCTCGGGAACACCCGAGCCGCGCCGGGCCGCCCGTTCGCCGATCGTGCGCCGCTCCGGGCCGGCGAACGCGCCGAAAGTGCGCCGCAGCAACGGAAGTACCTGGGCGAACTGGTCGCCGGCGATACCCGCGAGCCAGCGGTCGAGGACGTCGAGGAGCGTGTCGTCGTGGATCAGCAGCAGGGCACCGCCCGCGAAGAAGCCCTCGATGTAGGCGGCGGCCGCGGCGGGCGCGACACCGGCGGTCAGCTCCCGGCCCAGGCGCAGCGCGACCTCACCGGTGGCCACGCGGTCGGCGTCGTGCAGCAGCCGGGTGACCCGGCCCGCGAGCAGGGGCGGCGCGGAGTCGCGGGCGGCGACCGCCGCGAGCGCGTCGAGCCATTGGCCGGTCGCGGTCTCGCCGAGCAGGCCGGTGGCCTCGTGCACGCCGTCGACCAGCGCGCACAGCTCCTCGGCGGCTTGGTCGTCGAGGCCGTGCGCGGCGCGCGGCAGGCCCGCGCAGACCCTGGTCAGGATGCGTTCGCTGACCGCGGTCAGCGCGGCCGTGTCGGTGCCCCGGACGTCGCCGTAGCGCGCGGCGCGGGCCAGCGGCGGGAGCGCGCCCATGAGCGCGGCGGCGTCCGCGTCGGCGGCGGCGCGGGTGTCGAGGGCCGCGAGCGCTTCGGGCAGGGCATCGGCGAGGTCGGCGAGCAGGCAGTCCTCGATGGCCCCGGTGATCTCCGGCAGCGAGGACTCTGCCGTGGTCCGCGACCGCACCACGGAGGTAGCGGCGGCGACCACCGACGTGCCGTGCACCCCGGCCGCGACGAGGTCGACCTCGAAGGCGGGTTCCCAGGCCAGCGACCACGTCTCGCGGAACGTGCCCTTGGAGCGGCGGGCGGAGATCGCCGGGACACCCCAGTCGATGCCGAGGACCCGCAGCCGGTGCAGCAGCTTGGAGCGCTCGGCGCCGTTGGTGTCGCGCAGGTCCAGATCGAGTTCGCGTTCCTGCGGGTCGCGCTTGAGCCGCAGCCTGCGGGCCTGGGCGGTGAGGTCGGCGGCGACCGGCGCCTGCGGGGTGCCCTCGGGCACCTCCCCCAGCCGCTCCCCCACGACCAGCCGTCTGGTGACGAGGTCCAGTTGCAGCTCGTCGCCGCCGCAGAGGACCGCCCGGGTGGCCTCGGTGACCTCGGAGAGCCCGGCGACGGCCCGGCCGCGCAGCGCGGCGAGGGTGTCGGCCAGCCGGACCGCCTCGATCACATGGGCGCTCGACACCGGCAGGTCCTCGGTGCGCAGCACCCTGGCCACATCCGTCAGCCACCGGGCGGTGATGTGGTCGGTCGCGGTGAACAGGTGGTGGTACCAGCCGGGTGAGGTGATGCCAGCGCCGTAGCCGCTGGTGGTGGCGAGCCTGCTGTGCGTCCACGGCACCCAGGTGCACGCGACCTTGCGCTTCGGGAGTCCTTTGAGGATCCGCTGGTCGTGCGCGGCGGGCGGGAAGGGCTGGCGCAGCGCCGGGACGTGCCAGGCACCGCAGACGACGGCGATCCGCTCGTGACCGTCCTTTTGCGACTTGCGGATGACCTGGCGCATGTACGCCTCACGCTGCCGCTCGCGTTCGTCGGTGTCCTGATGCTCCTCGCGCAGCGCGCCCATCGCCTCGGCGATCACCTCGAACGGCGGCTCGCCGTGGCGGCCGTGTTCGATCATCTCGTCCCACCAGCGCTCGGCGTCGTCGTAGCCCGCCAACTGGGCCAGCGTCCCGAGCGGGTCCTCCGTGCGACCACGGCAGCGGGTGGGTTCGGCGGCGAACTGGTGGGCGGCGGGCAGGTCGCAGAAGCGCACCGGGACACCGGCCTCGACCGCGTAGCGGATCGCCTGCCATTCCGGGCTGAACACGGCGAACGGCCAGAACGCTGCGCGCGCCGCGTCGTCTGCGGCGTAGGCCAGCAGCGCGACCGGCGGCACCATGGTGTCATCGGCCGCCCACGACACCAGGGCGTCGGCCTCCGGCGGCCCTTCGATGAGCACGAGGTCCGGGGCCAGGTCGGCGAGCGCGCGCACCACGGCGCGGGCGGAACCCGGGCCGTGGTGGCGGATGCCGAGAAGGGTGACCGCTTCGGTCATCCGCTCAGCTCCCGGCACGCCCGGTAGAAGTCCGACCAGCCGTCGCGCTCACGCACGACCGTCTCCAGGTACTCCATCCACACGACCCGGTCGGCGGACGGGTCTTTCACCACCGCGCCAAGGATTCCGGCCGCCACGTCGTGCGGCCGCAGCACCCCGTCGCCGAAGTGCGCGGCGAGCGCGACACCGCCGGTGAGCACGCTGATCGCCTCCGCGGTGGACAGAGTGCCCGACGGGGACTTCACCGCGATCCGCCCGTCCTCGGTGCGCCCGGCGCGCAGCTCGCGGAACACGGTGACCACGCGGCGGATCTCGGCCAGGCCCGCACTGTCGGCGGGCAGCGCGAGCGAGGCGCCGAGATCGCTGACCCGACGGGTGACGATCTCCACCTCGGCCTCCGCGGTGTCCGGCAGCGGCAGGACGACGGTGTTGAACCGCCTGCGCAGCGCGCTGGACAGCTCGTTGACGCCCTTGTCGCGGTTGTTGGCGGTGGCGATGACGTTGAAACCGGGGCGGGCCTGCGCCTCGGACTCCAGCTCCGGGATCGGCAGGGTCTTCTCGGACAGGATGGTGATGAGGCTGTCCTGCACGTCGGCGGGGATGCGGGTCAGCTCCTCGACCCGGGCGAGCCTGCCCTCCCGCATCGCGCGCAGCACCGGGCTGGGCACGAGCGCCTGCTCGCTGGGACCTTCGGCGATGAGCCGGGCGTAGTTCCAGCCGTAGCGGATGGCTTCCTCCGCGGTGCCCGCCGTGCCCTGGACCAGCAGCGTCGAGTCCCCGCTGATCGCGGCGGCGAGGTGTTCGGACACCCAGGTCTTCGCCGTTCCCGGCACGCCCAGCAGCAGGAGCGCGCGGTCGGTGGCGAGGGTGGCGATCGCGACCTCGATAAGCCTGCGCGGGCCGATGTACTTGGGGGTGATCACGGTGCCGTCGGGCAGGGTCGTGCCCAGCAGGTAGTTCAGCACCGCCCACGGCGAGAGCCGCCACGAGGGCGGCCGCTGCCGGTCGTCGTGCTCGGCCAGCGCGGCCAACTCGGCGGCGTGGGCCTGCTCGGCGTGCGGGCGCAGCACGGTCTCGGTCATCGCTCATCCCTCTCACTGCGGCAGATCAGGGTGGTCATGGCGGCGTATGGCGGCGCAACGCTCGCGTGGCCGATGGGAGCCGGCTTCATCGCAGCTCCTCCGCCATCTCCCGGCGGAACACCAGCGTCTCGGACAGGTGCCGCCGCCAGGCGGGGGCGTCCGGGGGCAGCGGCTCGACGGCGACCCGGTGGCGCAGGCACTCGGCGGGCACCGTGCGGGCGATCATTCCCGCCGCCCTGGCGACGGCCCGGTGGTCGGTGTGGCCCGCCAACCAGTCCAGGAGGGCGTTTCCCAGGTCGACGGGCCAGGGGGCGGGTAGCGCCACCACAAGTTCGGCGAGATCGGCGGACTTGCGAGCGCCACCGAGCTCGGCGACCGTGCGGGCCCGCTCGGCGGCGGGCAGCACGTTCACCAACGCGGCGGTCTCCGGGGTGGTGAGGTCGTCGGTGGTGAGCAATGCCCGAGCCCAGGCGACGTCGCGCTGACGGGCGGCGGCGGCGGCCCACGCCTCGAGCAGGATGCCCGGATCGCAGCCCTGGACGGGCATCCCCAACAGGTCGGCCGGGTTCCGCTCCCACCCGGCGAGTGGGGCGGCGGCCACGATGTGCCGCAGCCAGGCCGTGCGCTGCCCACCCCGCGCGGGGGCGGCGGGGACGCCGTCGCGCGCCATGCTGTCGTCGCGGGTGGTCGGGAGGCGGACGGTGATCGTCGCGTCGGCCACCGTCACCAGGGCCCGCAGGCGCTCGGCCATCCGGGCGGCGAACGCCGACGCGGGTCTGCCTGCCAGAATGTCGGCGGCGAGCGCCCGGACCTCCTGGGCCCGATCGTCCAGGGCGGCTTCGAGGAAGTCGTCCCCGACCAGGTCCCGGACGGCGCGCAGGAACCGCACCCGATTCGCGGCGGGCTCGGCCGACCAGTCGCGGGCCAGCGCCTCGCCCGCGGCGGCCGGATCGGCGGCGAACGTCTCGCGCAGCCACCGGACCCGTTGGTCGGTGTCGCCGTAGCGCCACACGTCGGCGATGTCGGACCGGTGGTCGGCCAGGTAGCTCCACTCGGGATTGAGCGCGCCCAGCCAGCCACCGCGCGCACCGGCGACCTCGGCGAACGGCGAGCGCAGGGCGTGCCGGGTCCGGGCCAGCTCGGCCAAGATCGGCAGCCGCTCCGGCGGCAGCCGCAGGTCGGTGCGGCGCACCAGGTCCAGCCAGTCACCGAGCAGGTCGGTGTGGTCGCCGCTGAGCATCCGGTCGAGCCGCCGCCTCGCCACGGCGGGGATGACGGCCCGACTGTCCTCAGCCGCCGCCTGCACCGGCAGGCCACCGGTCTCCGGCACCCGACCCGCCCGCCGGTAGCCGGCCATGAGCGCGGCGGCCGTCAGCAGCCGGGTCGCTGGGTCTTCGTTCTCGGGCACCAAGGCCCGCACGGATTCCGGCAACCCTTCGGTGTGCACCACCCGCCGCCGCGTCCCCAGCAGCGCGGCGGCCACCAACTCATCCCACCCGCTCACAACCGCACCGCCCGCTCCCCGTCCCAACAGGACAGCGGACGCAACCCACTCACCGAAAGCTCCGCCGCCACCGTCAGCGGCCGCCCACCCGACACCGCCAGCAGCGTCCACGGGTCCACCCCCGCGCCCAGCGGCAGCACCGATCCGTCCACAGAGGACAGTCCCCATTCCTTGCCCAGCGACACCGGCGAGACGTCGTGCAGCACCACCGGGAGCCGGTCGAGCCATGGGTCGAGTGCCAGCCCGGCGGCGAACGCGGCCAGCGCGTCGTCGACGGTTCCGCCGGAGGGCACCGGGGCGGGTACGGCGTCGTCGCGGTCGGCGACCAGTGCGCGCAGCGGGAGGGCGCCCGGGTAGAACGCCAACGTGGCCGGGACGAGGGTGCCCGACACCAGCGAGGTGTCGAGAATCCGCCCCGGGCCCGCGAACGACAGCACCAGCGCCCACCGCCCGCTCGCCGAACCCCGCAGCCACGTCCGCCGGGAGACCAGTTGGTCGTTCTCCTGGTCGACGTGGCCCGCGACCAGCCACTCGTCACGCACCCGGTCGCCGGAGGCCAGGACGTCGGCGGTGTCCACGGTGAAGCCCAAGCGGGTGCGCACGGTCGCCGCGAGCGGAGCGGGTAGGTCGTCGATCCGGGCGTACGCCACCGCCAGCGTCCGCAGCAGCGCGAGGTCTTCGAGCAGCCGGGACGGCCAGTCGCGCCCGCGCCCGGGGAGCATCGCGGCCCGCCGCAACCCCGACGCGAGGCCGGGGGCCTGGGCGTCGACCATGCGGGCGGCCACGGCGTAGAGCACGTCAGGGCTCTGGTCGAGCACCGCCAAGCCGGTCGTCACCTGGTCCCCGAGCCAGCCGATCAGCTCCGCGGCACCGCCCGCGACCCGCGAGGCACGCTTCTCCGCGCGCCGCGCCGCCGCTTCCTCGTCGCGCTCACCGGAAGACTCGGCCCGCTTGGGCCGGGCCAGCCACGTGTCGACCCACTCCGGCTCATCGGACTCCGGGACCGCGCCGTCAGCCCACAGCAGCAGCAACCCGAGAGCGTGCTTGCACGGGAACTTCCGGCTCGGACATGAGCACTTGAACGCGGGCTCGGACAGGTCGACGCCGACTTGGTACGGCGCCTTCCCACTCCCCTGGCAGGCACCCCAGACCGCATGCGCCGAGGCTCCCAGCGACGGCCACTTCGCCGGACTCGCCTGGCTCCGACCCGCCTTCGCGGACGCGGCGTCGGGCGCGAGGTCGAGCACCTGCTCAGCGGTCCACCGCACCCCGCGCCCTCGTCTCTGCCGGCACCTGCCCCGTCGACCCGAGCATGCCGGCTGACACCGACACCGACGGTGCCAGGTCAGTTCACACAGTCCGGCGCGGCAGGCATGTCCCCGGCCATGGCTGCCTGGACGAACGGCCGCACCGCCTCCGGCGAGACCTCGAGCCCAGCGCCCTGCGTCGAGTTCACCACCTCACCCACCGGGATCAGCGCGACCCGCACCCCGCCACGCGTCTTGGCCAGGCCCTCCGCGAGTCCGAGCAGATCCGCGTCGGTGACCACCTGATCGCGGACAGCGGCCAGCACCGAGGCCGCGTTGGCGGGAGTGACGCGGCCGATCAACCCGGACAGGAACACCTGCTGGCGCTTGATCCGGTCCAGGTCCCCGTTGGGCAGCCCGTGCCGCTGCCGCACGAACGCCAGCGCGGTCGAACCGGCCACCGTCTGCCGGCCTTCCCGGAAGTCGGCCTGGGCGAACGGGTCCCGGGTCGCCGCCCGCAGACACACCTCGACACCGCCCACCGCGTCCGCCGCCCGCCCGATCGCGGCCATGTCGATCACGAGGTAGTCGTCGATCGCCATGCCGGTGAGTGCGCCGACAGCCGTCATCGTCAGCTCGGCGCCCGCCTTGTCCGCCTCGCCCTGGCTCGCGCCCGCCGACAGGGCGGCTTCCCGCCCCCGGCTGAACGCCGAGTTCACCTTCCCCTGGCCGAACCCGGGGATGTCGACCAGCGTGTCGCGCGGCACGGAGATCGCCGTCGCCCGCTCCCCGGCCAGCCGGGTCAGCATGATCGTGTCCGCGCGGCTCCCCTCGTCCCGGCCGAGCACCAGAACCGTGCGTTCCTCGAGAACGGCGCCGGGGGCGGCGGGCGGTGCCTGATCGCGGCGCACCATTTGCGGGATGACCACGGCGGACACCGCGGCGACCACCACCGCGACCGCCGCGAACACCAGCGGCATCGACCGCCGCGGCCGCTCACGCCGCAGTGCGCGCAGGACGGTCGAGCCGTCCACCGCCCGGCCCGCCTGCTCGGTGACGGCTTCGCGGATCAAGGACTCGGTCTTGTCGAACGTCATGAGAGGACCTCCGTCACGGTCAGGTCGGCGGCGCGCAGGGTGCCCAGCGCGCGCGAGATGTGGCTGCGGACAGTGCCCGCGGAGCAGCCGAGGACCTCGGCGATCTCGGCGTCGGTGCTGTCCTCGTAGTAGCGCAGGACGATCGCGGCCCGCTGTTTGCGCGGCAGCGTGGCGATCCGGACCCGCATGGCCTCACGCTCGGCGTGGCGCACGGCGGGGTCACCCCCGGACGGCCCGATCGCCTCCAGCGTCGAATGCGCCGAGGTGATGTCACGCGCGGCGCGCTTGCGCCGCCACGAGAGGTACTCGTTGGTGACCATCCGCTTGACGTAGAGGTCGGGCGCGTCGAGCCTCCCGATCCGCCCCCATCGTGACTGCGCGCGGAGCAATACCTCCTGGACGACGTCCTGCGCGAGATGGGGATCGCAGGTCAACGCCGTGGCGTAGCGCAGCAGCCGGTCTATCCGTTCGGCCGCGAACGCGTCGAAACTGTCCGGCACTCATCGCTCCTTTCCCTGGTCGACACCCCACAAACGCGGTGACGGCCGCGTTTGTTGAGTGCTCCGGGAAAGAAACTCGTGACACCGGATCAGTAGGCCGACACTGGCGACCGATCCGGTGTGACGACGTCTTGCCGCATCGCCGTCGGGGGCGACGTCCCACTGGTCGGTCGGGTGCGGACAAAAGTTCCCACACCACCCGATCGAGTGACAAAGCGGTGGCCCATCCCGGGCGCGGGGGATGGGCCACCTGTCATTCAGGAGCTAGCGGTTCGCTAGAACTGCAGGCTCCAGGCATCGATGTATCCGGTGTCGTAGCGGGCCACGTCCTGGACCTTGAGCTTCCAGGTCCCGTTCGCGACCTCCGTCGACGCGTTCACCGTGTACGTGGTGAGGATGTTGTCGGCGGAGTCGTTGGAGCTGGAGCTCTTGAGCCGGTAGGCCGAGCCGTCCGGGGCCACCAGGTCGATGACCACATCGCCGCGCCAGGTGTGCTTGATGTCGACGTTGACCTTCAGCGTCGACGGCGCGTTGCCGGCCTGGCCGGTCACGGTGACGTCGCTGGTGACCGCGGCGCCCGCGTCCGGGATGTTGACGTTGTTGGTGTTCTCGAACTTGCTCCCGGTGGGCGGGGGCTCGGTGGTGCCGCCGGTCTGCTGGTTGATCCAGGTGAGGTTGGCGGCGATGCCGGTGTAGAGCGTCGTGGTCGCGCACTCGCCGTTGTTGTCGCCCGGGCCCTTGGTCTCGCCGACCAGGGTCCAGTTGCCGCGCGAGCCGACCAGGGCCGGGCCACCGGAGTCGCCGTGGCAGGCCGAGTGGGTGCGGTCGCCGGAGATGCAGACGTCGGTGGCGCTGCCGCCGCCCGGGTAGCAGCGGCTCGACTCCAGCACCGTCAGGTCGATCTCCTGCAGGTAGGAGGGGTTGCTGCAGTTCGGCCAGCTGGTGCAGCCGAAGCCGATCAGCCGGGCGGGCGTGCCCGGCGCCGGGTTCGACGTCGCCATCTTGATCGGCGTCATGGTCGAGGGCTGCGACAGGTGCATCAGGGTCAGGTCGGTGCCCGCCTTGTCGACTCGGCGGTCGACGCTGCGGACCTCGCCGCCGGAGGAGCGGTAGACCGAGCCGATGCGGGCCGACGACGCGTTGCCGCAGTGAGTGGCGGTGACGATCCACTGCGGGGCGACCAGGCTGCCGCCGCAGCCGTTGCTCATGCCCGCGTGGAACGAGTAGGTCTCGGTGGCGTTGCCGCCGCCGATGATCTGGATCTCCTGAGGCGGGTCGTCCGACGGCGGCGCGGCCAGCGCGGCCTCGCCGACGGTCACCGCCAGTCCCAATGCCAGCGCGGCGGCCGCGACGCGGCCCAGCCAACGGTGCTTCATGTGTTTGCCCTCTCGGATGACGCTGCAGGGTGGGCGGGACCAGGCAGGCGGCCCCGCTTGTCTCGCACGATGGCCCCGGCCGGGGGCCGCGCATCATCAGAGATGGGTATTCAGCGAACTGATGCCCCCGTCGCGCTGTGTGATCGACTTTCCCTCGACAGCCCCGTGTGCCTGTCGGATGTGGTGTGGCACAAGCAATCCGACCGCCACCACAAGTAGTCGAACGAGATTCACGAACCTCCCTCGGAACCCATCTGTGAACTGGTGATGTCCACGCGGGGAAACCGGCCAGAAGCGCTCGATCGTGTGGTTGCCGGGTCGAAGCCTTGGCGAGGCCCCGGCCGCTTTGGTTTCGTGGACAAGGTCGAGATCAACGCCGACCATCGCCCCACTCCCCCGAAACGGCAGGTACCACCCCATGCAGCCCTTCGAGCTGCCCGAGTTCTATCTGGTCCACCCCCCACGGCTGAACCCGAACGTGGACCAGGCCCGGCGCAACAGCAAGGCCTGGGCGTACGCGATGGACATGATCGACGTCCCCCAGGCGGGCACCCCGATCTGGAGCGAAGCCGACCTCGACTCCCACGACTACGCCCTGCTGTGCGCCTACACGCACCCGGACGCGTCCGGTCCCGAGCTGGACCTGATCACCGAGTGGTACGTCTGGGTGTTCTACTTCGACGACCACTTCCTGGAGCTGTACAAGCGCTCCCGCGACATCCCGGGCGCGCGCGCCTATCTCGACCGGCTGCGGCTGTTCATGCCGGTGCGCGGCGAGATCACCGAGACGCCGACCAACCCGGTCGAGGCCGGGCTCGCAGACCTGTGGGCACGCACGGTGCCCGCGATGTCCGCCGACTGGCGCGAGCGGTTCGCCGAGAGCACCAAGAACCTGCTCGACGAGTCGCTGTGGGAACTGGCGAACATCAGCGAGGGCCGGGTGTCGAACCCGGTGGAGTACATCGAGATGCGCCGCAAGGTCGGTGGCGCGCCCTGGTCGGCGAACCTGGTCGAGCACGCCGTCGGCGCCGAGGTGCCCGCCGCCATCGCCGCGTCGCGGCCCATGCACGTCCTGCGCGACACGTTCTCCGACGCGGTACACCTGCGCAACGACCTGTTCTCCTACGAGCGAGAGGTCCTCGACGAGGGCGAGCTCAGCAACGGCGTGCTGGTGTTCGAGAAGTTCCTCGGCTGCACCACGCAGGAGGCCGCCGCGGCGGTCAACGACCTGCTGACGTCGCGGCTGCACCAGTTCGAGCACACGACGTTCACCGAGCTGCCCCCGCTGTTCGACCAGCACGGCCTCGACCCGGTGCAGCGCGCGGGCGTCTTCGCCTACGTCAAGGGCTTGCAGGACTGGCAGTCGGGCGGCCACGAGTGGCACATGCGGTCGAGCCGGTACATGAACGGCGGCGGCGCCGAGGAGCCGGCGCTCGGCGGTCCGAAGGGGCTGGGCACGTCGGCGGCGCGGATCGTGACGTCACTGGTGAACACCGCCGAGCAGCGGACTCGTTCGTTCACCCACGTCCCGTTCGAGCGAGTCGGGCCGCTTCCGGTGCCGGAGCTGTACCTCCCCTACGCCAACACGCTGAGCCCACACCTGTCCGCGGCGCGGGACAACCTCGTCGGCTGGTGTGCGCGAATGGGCATCCTGGACTCGGTGGTCTGGCACGAGCACACCCTGCGCGCCGCCGACCTGCCGCTGTGCGCGGCGGGCATCCACCCGGACGCCACTCCCGCCGAACTCGACCTCACCAGCGCCTGGCTGGCCTGGGGCACCTACGCCGACGACTACTACCCGCTCGTGTTCGGCCGCACCCTCGACCAGGCGGGCGCCCGGGCCTGCACCGACCGCCTGCACGCCCTGATGCCGGTCGACGGCGAACCCACGCCCGTCCCCGTCAACGGGCTCGAGCGCGGCCTGGCCGACCTGTGGGCGCGCACGGCGGGTCCGATGGGCGTCGAGGCGCGGCGCACGTTCAAGGCCACCGTGGTCGACATGACGCGGAGTTGGCTGTGGGAGTTGGACAACCAGGCGATGAACCGGATCCCCGACCCGGTCGACTACCTCGAGATGCGGCGTCAGACGTTCGGCTCGGATCTGACGATGAGCCTGTGCAGGCTGTCCCACGGCCGGACGGTGCCGCCCGAGATCTACCACTCGCGCCCGATCAGGGCGATGGAGAACGCCGCCGCCGACTGGGCGTGCCTGGTCAACGACCTGTACTCGTACCAGAAGGAGATCCAGTACGAGGGCGAGATCCACAATGGTGTGCTCGTGGTGCAGAACTTCTTCGACTGCGACCTGGACCACGCGGCGGCCGTGGTGGTCGACCTGATGACCTCGCGGATGCGCCAGTTCGAGCACGTCGTCGACATCGACCTCCCGACCTTGTTCGACGACTTCGGCCTCGACGCGACCGCGCGCGCCACCCTGACCGGGTACGCCGAGGAGCTCAAGCACTGGATGGCCGGAATCCTGAACTGGCACGCGCAGGTGGACCGGTACAAGGAGTCCTATTTGGACCAGACCGCTCCGGGCCATGCTCCCGCGGTCGCCCGGCACCTGGGGCCGACCGGCTTGGGCACCGCGAGCACCCGAATCCTTCCCGGCCGGGCCGCGAAGATCCCACTGCCCACGCCCTAGCCCCTTCGCGAGTCCCCAACTCCCGACAGTGAGTTCTCAGTTCAATTGAGAACTCACTGTCGGGAGGTGGGGACTCGCGAAGGGTCAGTCGAAGGTCCGACCCGGCATCCGTCGAAAGGTGGACGCCCCGGGTCGGCGGCGCCGGCTAGCGTCGACTCCGTTGTGCGACAACGGAGGGGGACTCATGGTCGGGGGACGCGTCGCGGCCCTGGATGTGCTGCGCGGAGTGGCGATCCTGGGCACGCTGGGCACGAACATCTGGATCTTCACCACACCCGGCGGCGCCGCCGGGTTCCTCAGCGGCGGCGGGTCGGGGTTCGCCGAGACGTTCCTCAGGTTCCTGAGCAACGGGAAGTTCCTGGCGCTGCTGTCCATCATGTTCGGCATCGGCCTGGCGATGCAGCATGCCTCGGCGCTGCGCCGGGGTGAGCGCTGGCCCGGCTGGTACCTGTGGCGCTCGGCGCTGCTGCTGCTCGAAGGGCTCATCCACTATGTGCTGATCTTCGAGTTCGACGTGCTCATGTTCTACGCGCTCGTGTCCGTCCTGGTCGCCTACCTGGTCGGACGCAGTGCCAAGGTGATCCGCGGGTGGATGATCGGCCAGGCCGTCCTGCTGGTCACGATCATCGGCCTGCTCACGTGGGCGTTGCTCGCGAGCAAGGCCGGTGGCCCGTCGGGTGGGCTGCCCGCCGACACGTCCAGTTGGCTCGCCCAGGTCCAGGCCCGGCTCGACTACGCCGGTCTCTACCGCGCTGAGGCGATCTTCGCCGTCCCGCTGAGCACGGTCCTGTTCCTCGCGGGTGTCCGCCTGCTGCGGGCGGGTGCCCTGGAGGACTCCGAACGCGGCAGGCTGATCCAGCGCAGGCTGACGGCCTGGGGGCTCGGGTTCGGCATCCCGCTCAACGCGGTCACCAGTTTCGCCGGGGCCGAGTTGTTCCTGGTGGACCGGTACCTGTGCGCGCCGATTGTCGCTTTCGGACTGCTCGGCCTGATCACCATGGTGGTCAACCGGATGCGCGCCGAGGCAGGCATGGCACGGCGTGGCCTCACCGCAGTCGGGCGGACCGCCCTCACCTGTTACGTCGGGCAGAACGTGATCGCGTCGATCCTCTGCTACGACTGGGGTCTCGGCCTCAACGGCCACGGACCCGCGGTGACCGCCGCGCTGTGGCTGGCGATCTCGCTCCTGCTCATGGCCGGAGCGCCGTGGTGGCTGCGCCGCCACGAGCGCGGTCCGATGGAGGCGCTGTGGCAGTGGGCCTACCGCGTTCCCCAGCGCCAACCCGCCCCGCGCTGACCCGCCGCTTGTTCCGGTCCCGGATCAGCCACGCCTCGACCACCACCAGCGGCAGCACCCAGCCCAGCCAGGACGACAGGCCCGCGACGGTGAACATGAACGCGATCTCGCTCCCGCCGAACAGCGTGTCGATCTTCGGTTCGAGCAGGACCGCGGCCAGCGGGGCCCACCCACGGTTGGTGATGGTCGAGGCGGTCAGCGCGTAGCTGCGGATCATCCACTCCCGGTGCTCGGCGAACCGCCGCTGCCGGGCCCGGCGGTAGCCGAGGATGGTCGTGGTGAGCCACAACGTCACCAGCAGCACCGCGCTGACCTGCGAGAGCGGCCCGAACACCGACGTCACGCCGACCACCAGACCGGCCAGCCCGGCGGGGACCACCCCGCCGAGGACGTACACCCGGCCCGCCATCCGGTGCCACCGCCGGTGCGTGCGCCGAAACCAGGGCCACACCTGGAGGAAGCCGGTCACGATCGCGACCGTGCCGAACGCGATGTGGGCGATCAGGAAGTAGTACTGCTCCGGGAATCCCGCGGGCTGCGGCACCCGGGAGCGTGCGGGGTCGAGCCCCAGATACGGCGGAATCGAGAAAGCGAGGAAGGCGGCGATCAGCGCCCCCAGGGGCAGCACCCAAGGTCGCCGCCACCACCCCGGATGTGCCCTCGGCCCGGTGTTTCGGGTGTTCACGTCAGCAGCCATCTCGTCCCCCATGCCTCGACGCTGATCTTGGTGACCACGGTAGGAACCAGCCGGGCCCGGACCCATGGGGCGCACACCAGAATCGACGGTAGGGGTAACCCCCGGTTCACATCTGACTACGCGTAGCAAATTCAGGCGCAATGGGACAGATCGGAACGAAACGCCACCCGTCCGAGCAGCGACTCCCCCAGATGAGGGAATTGCTTGTCGAACGCTTGGACCACGCATAACGTCCATCGGCTGGATTCCCGCCTGACCTACCCGGAGGCGAAAATGCGTGACCCGCGCAGATCGCGAGCACGACAGACCGGCCTACTCGGCGCTGCCGTTCTCGTAGCCAGTGTGTTGACCACGGGCGTGTCGAGCGCCCACCCCGACCATCCCGGCGGCGGCCGGGAGGACTTCCCCGGCGAAGGCGTCGCCGACGGCATGTACAAGCAGCACGACGGCGACGAGGGCCACCTCCCGCCGGTCAACAACAACGTCACCCTGGTCGGCAAGGGCGAGGTGACCAACCCGGCGGGCACCGGCAACACCGGCCGCGTCGCCGACGTGACCGCCCACGGCGACTACGCCTACCTGACCGCGTTCCGCGAGCCGACGTGCCTGCAGACCGGCGTGCACGTCATGGACATCTCCGACCCCGCCAACCCCACCGAGGTCCTCGACGCGTTCATCCCGACCAGCGCCGGGTCCTACGCCGGTGAGGGCATCCAGGTCCACCACGTCGCCAACGCGTTCTTCACCGGCGACCTGCTGGCCCACCAGAACGAGACCTGCCCCGGCGTGACCCCGCCGCCGCCGAACCTGGGCGGCATCTCCCTGTGGGACGTCACCGACCCGCGCGACCCGAAGCCGGTCGCCCTGCACGCCGGTGACTTCAGCAACCCGAGCGGCGCCACCGACCCGGCGCCGAACCAGACGCACAGCATGCGGATGTGGACCAACGAGTTCGACGGCCGCACCTATGTCGTGCTCGTCGACGACGAGGAGCTCACCGACGTCGACATCATGGACATCACCGACCCGTTCCACCCGGTGATGGTCAACGACCAGCTCGACCTGGTGCACCTGTTCGGCGTCGACCAGCCGACCCCGGACAACCTGACGTCGCGGTTCAGCCACGACATGATGGTCACCAAGATCGGCCAGCGGTACGTGATGAACATGAACTACTGGGACGGCGGCTACGTCCTGCTCGACGTCACCGACCCGCGTCCGGGCAAGGTCTCCCTCATCGCGGAGTCCGACTACGCCCAGCTCGACGAAGAGCGGCTGGCCCGCGGGCACTCGATCTCGCCGGAGGGCAACGCCCACCAGTCCGAGCTGTCGCCGAACAACAAGTTCATGATCGGCACCGACGAGGACTTCAACCCGTTCCGGGTGACCGCGACGATCGACTCCGGCCCGTACGCCGGCCAGTCCTACATCGCGACCCAGGCGAGCGACACCCCGCCGATCGATCAGGACACCACGATCAGCGGGCCGACGACCTACGTCGGCGACGCGTGCGCCACCCTCCCGGCGGGCACCGGAACCGCGATCGCCGAACGCGGCACGTGCTCGTTCCAGATCAAGCTGGACAACATCACCGCCGCGGGCTACTCGGCGGGCATCGTGTTCCAGAACGTGCGCGCGGACTGCCTGGCGGGTGTGACGATGCTGGCGAGCGGGACCACCATCCCGTACGTGTTCGTCAACCGGCTCAACGGCCTGAAGCTGCTGGGCGTGCCCGGCGTGACCGAGGCCAACGCCTGCACCACCGCGAGCCCGGCGACTGGCCCGGGTGAGTCCACCACGATCCAGGCCGTGTTCGACGGCTGGGGCTACGTGCGGCTCTTCTCGACGAACATCCCGCACAAGGCGGGCGGGACCGGTGGGATCAACCAGCTCGACACCTACAGCGTGCCCGAGGCGCAGGACGTGGCCTACGCGACCGGATTCGGTGACCTCTCGGTGCACGAGGTCGCGATGGACCCCGACAACAGCAACCTCGCCTACATCTCGTACTACGCCGCCGGATTCCGCGTGGTGAACTACGGGAAGAACGGCATCCAGGAGGTCGGCGCCTTCATCGACGAGGGCGGCAACAACTTCTGGGGCGTCGAGGTCTGGAAGGACGAGAACGGAGTGAAGTACATCCTCGGCAGTGACCGGGACTTCGGTCTCTACGTGTTCCAGTACAACGGCTGACCGACGGTGAGACCGCGGGCGGCGCCGATCCGGCGCCGCCCGCGCTCGCGTGAGGTCCGGTCTGACTAATACTCGTCGCCGCCGGAGAAGATCTCCTCGATCTGGTCGGCGGTGCCCGCGAGCAGGCTCAGCGGCTCGGTGAACTCGTGCAGGTCCAGCGTGGTCAACGGCAGCGCGTGGCGCAGCACGACGTGGTCGCCCATGATCGCCGCGCCGCACGCGATGGTGGTGTGGCCGACCTCGGTGAGCAGGGCCTTGAGGTCGATCTTGTCGGCCAAGCCCACCGGGGAGGCGATCTGGACCCATTCGTGCTGCTTGTCGAGCACCTCGCGGGCCAGGAAGATCACCTGGGTGCGCTCGTCCTCGTCGTCGTAGTGCTCGAAGTTGAACAGGATGCGGATCTCGCCCTCATCCTCGGACAGCACGTCGTAGGTCTCGTTGACGTACGCCGCCAGATCGCCCCATGTCGCCATGGCGATCATCTTAGGGACGTTTCAGATCCCGTAGGCGCGGATTGTGGTCTGCTCCACGGTATTCCCGTTGGCGTCGGCGGCTTTCGCGCGCAATGAGACAAATCGGGCCGACCGCGGGTGGTCGACCGTCGCCACTCCCCCGGCGACCGGCACCGCCCGCCAGGTGCGGCCGTCGTCGAAGGACGCCTCGACGGTCAGCGAGGTGAGCGGCACCGGGTCGAGGCCCTTGTTCCACTGGACGGCCACCGGCACCTTCGCCGAGTCGGCGGTGGTGCGGTTGCCGTCGTCGAGGCCCTGTGGGGCCGCGCGCACGACCATCAGCGGGAGCGGCACGCCACCCTTGCCTTTGCCCGGCGCGTCGTCCGGCGGGCGCACGGAGGTGAACGTCCACACGGTCGACACCGACGTCGAGTAGCCGGACACGCCCGAGCGGGTCGCGGTCGTCTCCAGCCGGTAGGCCGCCTGCTCGGGCCGGACGTCGAACGATCCCTGGCCCGCGGTGTCGGTCTCGCCGACCTTGACACCGTCCATGAACAGAACGGTCGACCCGCTGTCCATTTCGGACACACCGACCCGGTCAAGGCCGGCGTCGGCGTACATCGGGATCGACAACGACATCGTGTCGCGGGACCGGGATGCCTGATCGACCCGGAAACTCGGGCCGAACACCGCGGTGTTCCAATCGTCCACATAGGACTTGCCAGCTTCGTGGGCGACCGCTCCCCCGGTCACGACCGTCTCGGTGTGCAGGGACTTGCGCACCTTGCGCCACTGCTGGAACTCCGCCGACCACGACAGGCCGTCGACGTTGTGGAACTCCGTGCGGGTACGCGGCAGCTCGAACGGGATGCCGTAGCCGACAGCCGTGCCGTGCACCGGTTCCTTCGCCACCCAGATCTTCGTACCGCCGCGCCGGGCGGCCTGCTCCCGGTACGTGGTGCGCACTTCGGCGAGGTCGGAGTCGACGACGTGCTTGGCGAACCCGGTCGGCAGCCTGCCGTAGTCGAACCACGCGAGGTGGTAGGCGACGGCGGCGCGGGTGACCTCGCCGAACCGGTCGGGGACGGCCCAGGCGCCGCCGATGTCGGCGACGAACTCGGCTTCGGGCAGCGGTTCGCCGACCTGGCCGATGAAGATCCGCTCGAAGGTGTCGCCGAGCACCCCGGTGAACACCGCCCGCTCCCCGCTGACCCGGCCGTAGCCCGCGCCGACCGCCTTGGGCCGGACGTCGGCCCGGTCGAAAGTGACCGCGATGGGTTTCGCCGAGCGCGCGTCGAGCACGACGGTCGTGTCGGCGGTGACGTCGATGGTGGGGTGGACGACCTTGTTGGAGTTGACGGTCACGCCGTCCGGCCGGGGGGTGTTGATCACGGAGTCGAGGTGGTAGCTGCCTTTGCGGACCCGGACCGTGCCGACACCGTCGATCGTGGGCACTCCCCGGTAGCGCGAGGGGTCGATGCCGAAGAGGAACGAGAAGTTGTTGTCGGACAAGGCGCCGGTGGTGTCGAGCGTCTTGATGGTCAGGTCGTAGCTCTCGGGTTCCCGGTCGATGGCGACGGGCGTGGTGACCCGGCCGGTCGCGCTCTCGGCGGTGACGCGGGCGCTGAACGCGCCTTCCGCGGCGTCGCCCTTGGTGTCCGCGGTGAGTTGCACGGTGGCCTGGCCGCGGGCGGGGATCGTCAGCTCGGTGGCGGAGAGGCGGAACATGTCGGGCGCCGGTTCGCCGCCCGGGCCCGCGGTGGTGAGTGTCAGCCGGACGGTGACGGGCTGGTCGCCGGCGTTGGTGTAGGCGATCGGCTTGGTGACCGGGGCGTCGTCGTGGTGCGGCCAGGCCTGCCTGCCCATCGACACGGCCGCGGGCTCGGCGTAGAGGGTTTGCTTGACGGCGTGGGCGATGTCCACCCGGCCCGCGCCTTGGTCGTAATTGCCCGCTTCGATGGGCATGGCCGAGGCCATGAGCGCGGCTTTGAGCTGCGTGCCGGTCCATTCGGGATGCCGCTGCGCGAGGATGGCCGCCGCCCCGGCGACGTGCGGCGTGGCCATGGAGGTGCCGCTGAGTTCGCGGTACTTCTCCTGTGGCTTCCCAAAGGAGTGGCGCGACCGGGCCGCCATGATGTTCACACCGGGCGCCACGATCTCCGGCTTGAGCGCCGCGTCGTGGATGCGCGGCCCCCGCCCGGAGAAGCTCGCGAGCGCGTCGTCACCGTCGACCGCCCCGACCGCGAGCGCGGCGTCCGCGCTGGCCGGGGAGGACACCGTCTCGGCGCCGTAGGACCCGTCATTGCCCGACGCGACGACGAACAGCGTCCCGTGCCGGGCGCTGAGCTGGTTGACGCCCACCTCGAGCGGATCATCCCCGCGCGCGTCCGGCCCACCGAGGCTCAGGTTGACCACCTTGGCACCGGACTCGGCGGCCCACCGCATCCCGGCCAGGATCGCCGACTCCGGGCACCCGCGCGGCCCACAGACCTTGCCCACCAACAGCTTCGCGTCGGGCGCGACCCCGGTGTACTTGCGGTCACCCCGCCCGGTCCCGGCGATGGTGGAGGCGACGTGCGTCCCGTGCCCGTCCTCGTCGCGCAGGGTGCCGTCGGTGAAGTTCTTGGCCTCGATCACCCGGTCGCGCAGGTCGGCGTGGGTGGCGTCGACCCCGGTGTCGAGCACCGCGACCGTGACCCCCTTGCCGGTGAACCCGCCTTGCCAGGCCTGCGGCGCCCCGACTTGGGGGACGCTGGTGTCCAGGCTGGGCTTGCGCATCCCGTCGAGCCAGAGCTTGCCGGGGTCGCGGGACTGTTTGCGCTGAACCCAGAAGTCCCCGTCTTTGGCGGCACTCAGGGAGGTGAGGTCGTCGGCGATCAGCGGCAGCGCGGCGGCGTTCTTGTCGTCGTACCCGTCCCGGATCAACAGGGCGACGTCGAAGAGCCGAAGGTCGAGCCGCCCGGCGTTGACGTCCGTCCAGGCGTCGGAGGGGATGACGTGCAGCCTGATCCCATCACCGGTGGTCGCGAAATGCACGTGCTCGCGGCCTTCCGCGGGGTCGACGGCGGGAACCAGTCGCGCCCCCACCCGACGAACCGTGACCCGGTCCCCGGTAATCAGCGTGACGGCGCCGAGGTACTCGCCATCGGCGGCGGGCTCGGCGGCGCCGGCGGGCACCGACACCCCCACCAGCGCCGCCGCCACCACGGCGGCCATGGCGGCGAACTTGGTGACCAGGCGCATCGCGACCTCCCGAGCGGACGTGTGCACCCAACCAAGTGCAGTCGCCGGCAACCGTCAACAGACGAATGGAGGAGTTCGTTACCAGATGCCAAAGGTCAGGAAAGCTGCCGATCCCTCAGCAGCGACCGCACGCCCAGCCGCCTGCGCACCTCATTGCCCTCCAACGCGTCGACAATGACCGCGACCCCAACCCAGGTCGCCTCGACGTCGAGGACCAGTTGACGGGCGCCCATCGCCTGCCCGCCGGTGTCGATCCAGTCGTCCACCAGCAGAACCCGGTCGGCGGGCCGCACCAGCCTGCGCGGGAAACCCAGGGTCAACTGGCGATCGCGGTAATCCGGTGGCGTGTCACGACGAACCCACGCATCACTGTCGGCCAGCGGCGAGGGATTCTTCCGCACCTCGACGAACCCGGCCCCGAAGGCGACCGCCACCAACGGCCCCAACAGACACCCACGGGACTCGATCCCCAACACCACAGTCGGCGGCTCGTCCTCGAACAGGCCCGCGATCAGCGGCCCAAGCGCGCCAAGCAGGACGGGATCCCGCCACCACCCCGTGACGTCGGCGTAGGAGCTGTCATCCCCCCGATCCCCCCGCCACACGAACGCCGCCCGAACCCGCTCGATGGCCTCCCGCCTGTCCATACCGGAACCATAGCCGGCATCCGCACCCCGGATCGCCACCACGCGAAGGTGACGGCCCGATCCCAACGGCCTGTTTGGGTTGCGGACACCATCCAAGTCCCGCTTGACCCAGCGCAACGGGCCGATCCCAACTGCCTGTTTGGGTGGAGTGGTTTCTTTGGGGGAGAAGAAAGGCCCCTAAACTCGCTGTGGTCGTGGGCCGAAGGCTCCCCACCCGCTCTTCCACGACAGGGGCCTTTCTTCATAGGGGCCCCAAAGAAACCACTCCACCCAAACAGGCACCCCAGCACGAAACGCCGGGAGCCGCCTACAGACCCAGCCACGCCTTGGCATCGGAAGAGATCCGCGAGACGTACCGACCGATCCCCGGAGCCACCCCACCACACCCCCGACCCGGATCCAGCCCGTCCAAACAGAAGTGGATGTCGTCGTTGTCCGCCCGCAACCGCGTCACCCCACCGAAAACCTCCGGCTCCGTGCAAGCCGGAGTCCCGCGCTCCTCAGCCGTGCATGGCAGGAACCGGGTGAACTCATACCGATCCCGCGGCAAGTTGTCATACGGATACGCCGCCATGCTCACCGAAGCACCGGCATCACTCACCCGGTCCCCCGCCAGATCCGCCGCATACGTGTAGATCCCGTTGAGCCGCCGAGGCACATCCCGCTGCGGCGAAGGCATCGGTGCCTGCAGGACCCACAGCATCTTGGGCCGCGGCAGCCCCACCGCGTCCGCCGCCGCGGAGATCTCGCGGCGGGCGGAGAAGGCGTTCCACAGGTACTGGTCGTAGAAGGTCTCCGTGCCCCGCCGGGTGTGTTCGACGCACGGCGAGTAGTAGTCGTTGCCCCAGAACTGGAGGATGACCAGGTCGGGCCGCACCTCCCGGATCAGGTTGTCGAACTTCGACGACGCGGGAAGCCAGGTCGGCGTTCCCGCGAGGTAGTCGCAGATGCCGGTCCCACCCAGGGTCGCGTCCCGCAACGATGCCGGGGCCAAAGCGGCCGCGAGGGCGGAGGAGTTCTGGGCGGCGACGGAATCGCCGACGTAAAGGACCGTCAACGGTTCCGTGGCCCGGGCGGTCACAGGCACGAACATCAACGCCAACACCACGGCAAGCACTCGCATCGTGAACCCTCCCCAGGACCGGAGCCGGACGATAACACCGACGGGTGAGACAGTGACCCTCGTGAGCGACACACAATGGGATGGCGACGACTACCAGCGCCGGTTCGACGAGCTGGCCGCGACCGGGGTCGACGTGCACGGTGAGGCGACGTTCGTGCGGGCCTACGAACCCTCGAGCGTGCTCGACGCCGGGTGCGGGACCGGGCGGGTGGGCATCGAACTGGCCCGGCACGGGATCGAGGTGGTCGGCGTGGACGTCGACGCCTCCATGCTCGCCACCGCGAGCGCCCGCGCCCCCGAAGTCACCTGGGTGCGGTCCGACCTGGCCGAGCTCGACCTCGGCCGCACCTTCGACGTCGTGGTCATGGCGGGCAACGTCCCGCTCTTCACCGCGCCGGGCACCGAGGCCGCCCTCGTCGCGGGCGTGGCGCGCCACGTCGGGCGGCTGCTCGTGGCCGGATTCAGCCTCGATAGGGGTTACACCGTCGCCGACTACGACGCCCACGCGGAAGCGGCCGGGTTGTCGCTGGTCGAACGGTTCGCCACCTGGGACCGGGAACCCTTCTCCGGCGGCGACTACGCGGTGTCAGTCCACAAAGTCGGGTAACAGAACCCTTGCGCAGCCGCGCAAACTAGGCGCACGATCGTCCGATGGTGGACATGGACCGACGCACCGTCCTCCGAGGGGCGGTCGCGGGCGCACTGCTCGGCGGCCCCTTCCTCGGCTTCGTCAACCGCGCGGCCGCGGCGCCCGGGGTGTCGTATCCCCTGGGCCCGGTGCCCGACCTGCGCGACGGCGCCGTGCGGCTCTGGCTGCCCGACGGCTTCCAGTACCGCTCCTTCCACGACACCGAGTTCACCGTCGTCCTCGACGACAAGACGGTGCTGCCCGGCAGGCACGACGGCATGGGCGCGTTCAAAGCCCATGGCACCAACGTCATGCTGGTGCGCAACCACGAGGTCAACGGCACCGGCACGGCGTTCGGCGACGTGTCCAAGGCCTACGACGCCAAGGCCATGGGCGGCACCACCACCGTCGAGGTCACCCGGTACGGCGAGGTCGTGCGCTCCTACACCAGCCTCAACGGCACGCAGATGAACTGCTCCGGCGGCCAGATGCCGTTCGGTTCCTGGATCAGCTGCGAGGAGACCATCAACGGCCCGGACGTGGGTCCGGACTTCACCGGCGTGTCCAATGTCCCGCTGACCAGGCCGCACGGCTTCATCTTCGACGTCCCCGCGCACGGCGAGTCCGACGGCGAGCCCATCACCGCGGCGGGCCGGTTCTCGCACGAGTCTGTGGCGTATGACCGCGAGGGCGGCTGCCTCTACCTCACGGAGGACGATTTCGGCTTCCCCTCGGGCTTCTACCGGTACAAGCCGCGGATGGACCCGATGGAGTACGGGCGCCTGGACAACCTCGGCAGGCTGCAGATGCTCAAGGTCAAGGGCGAGTCCAACGCGCACCTGGAGGCCGGTCAGCCCGCGGGCACCACCTACCAGGTCGAGTGGGTCGACATCGAGGACCCGGCGCCGACGTTCCCCTACACCCCGGGCCAGACCGCACCCACCACCAACAACCAGGCGATCACCTACGTCGCGAGCCAGGGCTGGGCGCAGGGCGCGGCCTTCTTCTCCCGGCTGGAGGGCGCAGCCATCGACCGCGGCGTCGTGTACTTCACCTCCACCCAGGGCGGCGGCCCCGCCGAAACGGGGCCGGACACGGTCCTGGGCTACGGCAACGGCACCGGCCAGATCTGGGCGTATGACACCCGCGAGCAGGTCCTGCGGCTGCAGTACCAGTCCCCCGGGCCGGACGTGCTCGACTTCCCGGACAACGTCACCACGAGCAACCGGGGCACGCTCGTCGTCTGCGAGGACGGCACCAACAACAACTACATGCGCGGCCTCACCAAGCAGGGGCAGCTCTTCGACATCGCCCTCAACCGGCTGGTGAGCAGCACGGGCACCCCCAGGTTCAACGACGAGTTCGCCGGGTCGACGTTCAGCCCGGACGGGCACACGCTGTTCGTCAACATCCAGGCCAGCCGCGGCATGACGTTCGCGATCTGGGGTCCCTGGGGGAAGATCGGGGTCTGACCGTCACACCTGGCCCGCGAGGATCTCCGCACGCAGGTCGGGGTGGTTGGCCGCGACGTGTTCGAGGATCTTCCCGATCGGCGTGCCGTAGTTCTCCTGGTTGATGGTCCGCCCCCACACCGACACCGATCCGCCGGTGATGGTCTGGAACCCGCGGTGCAGCGCCGCGGCGAACCAGGCGTCGTCGCAGATCGGTGAGCCCGACGACCCGCCGGCGGTGTCGGTCAGGTAGCTGAGGCGCTCGGCGGTGCCGGTGACGACGAAGTTGTTGCGGAACCCCAGGCGCATCGGGTTGCCGCCGGGGTGCTGCAGGACGTTGACCCGTTCGCGCAGCGCCCGGTCCTTGGGTTTGAGGATCGGGCTGGTCCGCAGCCGCAGCGGCGGCCGCGGCGACGCGTCCGGGGCGAGCCGCAGGATCGCGTAGTCCAGCGTCTTGTCGTGGGCCACGCAGCCCGCCGACACCGCGGTGTGCACGGCGGCATCGGGGGTGTAGAAGTCGAACAGCGCCCGGATCGCCTTGCCCTGCAGGTCGAAGTCGGCCGCGCTCGCGTCCGGTTCGCTGGGGACGCGGGCGTTGACGACGTGGTTGTTGGTGATCAGCAGACCCGGCCCGATCATCCAGCCGGTGCCGTGGCCGACGTCGGGCGCGTTGCCCGCCAGGGTCGCGGGCACGCCGTCGAAATGCCGGTGCACCACCAGTTTCGCCACCGACCGGGACACGTCGGTCCCGGTGTGCAGGAACGCCACGTCCAAAGTGTCGTCCTCGAAGATCACGACCTCGAGTTCGCCGTCGCTGCGCGGCAGATCGTCCATGTCGGCCAGCACCGGGGTCGGGTCGTCCCCGGGGGTGGTCCGCGCGCGGCCATCGGCGGACATCAGCTCCAGCGCCCGCCGGAAGACCATCTCCTCCGGCTGCCCGCCCGCCATCGGGATCGCAGCGCCCAGCCACTCCCGCAGCGGGACCTCGCCCGAGACCAGGGCCCTGGTGGTGTTCATCCGCGCGGTCAGCGACATCAGCTTCGCCATCGGCGTGCCGCCCTGCGTCGCGGTGGCCACGAACGCCCGCGAGATGGTCGCGGTCAGCGCCGCGCTCTGGTCCGGGTCGGCGAAGCCCAGGGCGACGGCCGCCTGCTGGACTTCCCTGAGCTCGTCAGAGGTCAGATACGCGAACGTCATGACTTGCTCCTGCCATCGGGGCCGGCGACCGGCCGAACAAGCGTGTCCACGACCATCCGGCGGGCCTGACCGGCGTCACGCGCCCAGTCCAGCCCGACCACGACCGCCTTGCCGGTCCGGCCGGCGCGCACCACCCAGCTGGCCAGGTCCTCGGTCTTCCACCGACCGGACAGCCCGACCTCGGCCGCCAGGTCCGCGAGCGCGGGCGCCGCGTCGGGTGTGGTCGCGTGGAGCAGCCGGGCGATCGCGAACGGGTCGTGCTGGAACACGCCGTCGTCGGCCTCGGTCTGGTCCCCCACCTGCGTCGCGGCGTGGTGCAGCACGGTGTCGTCCGCCGGGCCCGCTGTGTGCAGCACGCGGCGCACCAGGTCCACGTTGTCCAGCAGCTCTGACCGCGACAGGTTGGTGAAGCGGGAAGCCAACTCGCCGCGGAGGTCTTCCCCGGCGTCGTCGAGTCCGCCCAGGATGCCGACCGCGTCGGTCAGCACGTCCACGCCGCGGGTCTGGTCGCCGAGCAGGTCGCAGCCGCGCACCGCCCACTCCGCCGCGCTGACCACCCCGGACCCGTCACCCCGCAGTCCGCGGACGACGACGGCCTGCTCGGCCAGCGCCACCTGGGTGTCGCGGTCGTCGGATTCGGCGGCCGCGGCCATCCCGCGTTCCAGGGCCGCCGCGGCGCCGTCGACGTCCGCAGCCGCCAGCCTGGCCCGCACCTCCACCAAGTGGAGTCTGGTGTCGGGAAGCCGCTCCGTGCGCTCGGCGAGCACGGACAGCGCGCGGGCCGGGTCGCCGGAGGCCAGCCACGACATCGCCCGCCCCTCCGCGTCGGCCTCCCAGTCGCGCTGGTCCCATTCGGCGCGGTCGTCGGTGTCACCGAAGCCGAGGCGCCTGCTCAGCCACGTCCACGCCCTGGGCGGCAGCGGCTCGCCGAGCGCGGGGGCCAGCAGGGGCCGCAAACCCGGCTCCCAGACCCGGTCGAGGTAGCGGGGGTCCTCACCGATCATCAACCGGTGGTAGACCTCTTCCGCGCGGTCTTCGATGCCCGGGCGGGCGTGGTAGTAGTCGATCGCGCGCCGGTGGACGCGGGCCACGACGGCGGCCAGGCCGGGTTCGTCCATCATGGACCGCAGCATCAGCGTGCGGACGTCTTGGCGGTGCCGCAGGGTGTCCGGCCCGTCAAGCTCGAACAGGCTGACCTCGAACCGCAGCTTGTCGAAGATCAGCTCGGCGTGGGTGGGGTCGAGGTCGCACGGCTCGGCGAGCACCTCGCGCAGCACGCCGACGGTGATCCGCCGCACCGCCAGGCCCGGGTAGGCGATCCGGCGGACCTCCGGGTCGGCGATGTGGCTCAGGATGCGCCCGTAGAGCATCCCCTGGACCTGCTCGATGGCGATCCCGGCGAGCGCGTCGCCGCGCGCGGCGATGTCGTCGAACGCCGTGGTCCCGGTGCGCTCCAACGCCTCCGCGGCCAGCCGCAGGGTCAGCGGGTGGCCGCCGAACTTCGCCACGATGCTCGTGCGCAGCGCCGGATCGGCGACGCCGAGGTCGGCGAGCACCGCGTCGGCGGCGGGCGGTTCCAGCTCGCCCAGGGTCAGGATCAGGTTCTCGAAACCCGTGAACGTGGTCGGGTCGCCGCGCCCGGAGACGATGACCCGCATATCGGGCAGCGCGGCGAGCAGGTGCTCGATGAGCCTCTCCAGGTCGCGCACCGCGCCCGGGCCTTTGAGCTGCACTTCCTCGTACGTGTCCAGGAAGAGCACGAGCGGCGTCCGGTAGCCGGCGGGTCCGTGGAGGTCCATCAGCTTGTGGAGCCGGTCGGCGAGGACGCCGACCATCGCGGCCAGATTCCCCTGGCTGTCGAGGTCGATGTCGAGGATCGCCGAGGCTTTCTCCAGGTCGGAACCCCAGTAGACGCTTTCGGTCGCGGCCAGCTCGCGGGCTTCCTCGGTGGTCGCGTGGAGCAGCCGCAGCTGGCGCGCGATCTGGCGCAGCAGGCCGATCGGGTCACGCGGGTCGTTGCGCGCCCGGTCGAAATCGAGGTAGGCGAACGGGATCGCCGCGTCCTCGCCCGCGGCCCGCTCCAGTCCCAGGAGGACTTTGCCGAGCAGGCTGGACTTGCCGACCCCGCCCGGCCCGCGCAGGCACAGCAGCATCGGGTTCGCCACCCCGTACACGAAGGCGTCGAACACCGCCAATTCCCTTTCCCGGCCATGGAAATGGGTGCCCACGAGCGCCCGGAGCGGGTCGAGCAGCGCGCGGCGCTCCAGGGTGGCGTCGACCTCGGTGCCGACGGTCTCGTCGAGGATGCCCGCGAGTTCCAGCCAGCCGGTAACGACCGCGTACTCCTCGAGTTCGGCCGTGGCGAGCCCCGCGAGGCTCGGACGCCCGCCCGCGAGCAGCTCGCGCACCTTGTCGCGCTCAGCGTCGGGCAGCTCGGCGTTGACCGCCAGCGCGTCGTCCAGGGCTCCGGTCTCCCAGAGGTGGCGCAGGCACTGGGTTCGGACGTCGTCGAGCAGGATCCAGCTGCCGTCGATGGCGGTGTGGCTGAACTCGGCGAGCATGGCGACCGCCGAGGTCGGCGTCGGCCGCAGCGGACGCAGCTTCGCCGGGAGGAACCGCCCCAGCACCGCGGCGGCCGCGGTCCACGGCAGGTGCTCTGCGTCGAGCGCGACCTCCTCGTCGGAGGGGACCGCCGTGTCCGACAGTGCGGCGTTCAGCTTGGCGGCGAAGTCCGCGTACTTCGGGGGCAGCTCGGGGACCACCGGAACGTCCACAGCGGACACACCGAGAAAGGACCTGGCCACGTCGGCGATGTCGGCGGCCCGGTCGGGAAACCGCCTGGTGAGCGCGGCGAAGAGCCGCTCGTCGACCTGCCCGCGGCGAAGTAGCTCCATCGCCACCTCGGCGGCGAACGACGACCCTTTGCCACCCGGGCGGACGCTCACCCGGACACCTTCGAGCGCCAGGAAGCTCTGCAGCTCCCGGGGGTCGTCGAACAGGACCGCCAACAGCTCCTGCAGCCGCTCGCCGCCTTCCATCAGGCCTCCTGCAGCAGCACGCGGTGCGCGTCGACGCACTTCTGCGCCAACAGGCGCAGGCGCATCCTCGGCGTGGGCGCCAAGGCCGCCACGTGGCTGATCACCTGGTCGGCGGTGTGCCGGTAGTAGGCCTCGTCCTTGCCGGGCACCGCCGCGGCCAGCCACCCGGCGACCTCCGCCTCGGAGATCTCGGCAAGGGTGTACCGGGAGTTGATCCCCGGCAGGTTCTCCAGCGCGACCGCGGCGAAATCGGCCAGCACGGTGATCCGCAGCTTCTTGGCCAGCAACGGGGTCGTCTGGACCTGCCGCAGGAGTTCGCCGAGGAACTTCAGCACCCCAGCGTCCTGCTCCGGCTCGACGAGGTTGGCGACGAACCAGACCGGGGTGCGGCTGTGCACCGCGAAGCTGCCGAGGTTCGCCGCGAGGGTGACCGCCCGGCGCTCGGGTTCCGGGTCGATCGCGGGCGGAACCACCACGCCCAGCTTGAGCCGCAACTGGTCGGCGAGGTAGTCCACCATCCGGTTGTCGTGCAGCCGCTGCAGGTGCTCGACGACGGGGGTGAACACGCCGTGTCTGCGGGCGCAGTGGTCGATGTAGGCGCACATCGTGCGCTTCCCGTGCCCGGCGGGGCCGTCGATGGTCGAGGCGGTGGGGCCGTCCCCGCGGGCGATGTCGCCCAGGTGGGTCCGCAGGGGCTCCCGGTCGGCGAACGGCCACTCGGCGGGCATCCACAGCTCGTCGATGCCAAGGCCCGCCCAGTCGATCTGCCCGGCCCGCAGCTGGTTCACGAGCTGGTGCACCTTGGTGAGTTCGCCCGCGGCGTCGACCTGCAGCACCACGTTGACGAAGATGTCGGCCGTGGGCAGCCCCAGCGCCCAGTCCAGCAGCCACTTGGCGTGGTTGTGCGGGTTGAGCCCCGCCGGGACGGCACGCAGCGCCTCCGGGCCGAACAGGTCCCTGGCGATGCGGCCGTATCGGGCCTCGCCGAGGTGTTCCGTGATCAGGTACACGACCTGCTTGTGCTGTTCGTCGGTCAGAAGCACCGCGCCCGCCTTAGTCCGTCACGCCCACCATCCCGTTGAGCAGGTCGAAAACCCTTGCGAGATAGGGAGACTGGTCGAGATCGGCCTCCTGCCCCGCGCCCATGATCTCCAAAGTGGACTCCGCGCGCCCGGCGAGGTCGGAGAGCTCGTCGGCGGCGTGCGGGTAGAGCAGCTGCAGGCCGCGCTTGTCCCCTTCGGAGAGGTCGAGACCGTTCCCGGTCGGGGCGCACGCGCTCGGCGCGGAGTGGTAGAAGAACGGCTCGAACTGGTAGAGCATCACGGATTTGGCGTCGAACGGGCCCGCGATCACGTCCGGCGACTCCTTGGTGCGCAGGTTGTGGTCGACCTTGGCCCGCGGCCACTTGTTGGGCTCGCCCGCGAGGTAGGTGTAAATGCCGGGACGGCGGCCGTTCGAGTCCGGCACGAACCTGCCCCGGTTGTCCTTCGTCGGGACATAGCCGGGATCGTCGTCCCAGCGGAACTCGTCCTCACACGGCCCGCGCATGTTCTGGTGGGCGTGTTTGAACGCCAGCGCGTGCAGGAACTCGTGGCGCACGGTGCCCTGCCACCGGTTGGGCTTGGCGGTCTTGAACCCGCCGAGGTTGAGGCTGCGCTGTCCGGGTCCGCCACCGATCGGGCTGCCCGGGCCGCCGATGGTGCTGTCGTTGCTGTCGGTGCCGACGAGCGACCAGAAGCCGCCCATGTCGAAGCTGACCCGGATGTCCGCGGCGTGCTCGGTGTCGAGGACCGTCCACCGGCGGAACTCGCCGCTGCCGGAGTCGAACCCGAAGTCGAGTTCCAGGTTGCAGGCGTCGGTGATCTGCGCCGTGGCGTCGACGATGTCGCGGTGCAGGTCCTTGTCGCCGTCGAGGAACGCGACCCGCACGGCCGAGCCGGGCCGCCAGCGGGCCAGGTCGTCGATCAGGAACTCCAGGCCCTCACGTTGCGAGGCGACCCGCTCGCGCCAGGCGTCGCGCACCTCAAGGGAGGCGACCAACTCGTCCGGCAGCGCATCCAGCACGAGATCGGTGCCCTGCCCGTCCACTCGTGTGTCCATATGAGGGGAGTCGCTCGCCGGTGGAGCCGGGTTAGCGTCGCCGGCTACGCGCGAACGGGTGAATCACCCAGGGTCGTCGCCGGTGACGACCCGTTACTTCACGCCTCCCGCCGTCAGGCCCGCGACGATCCGGCGCTGGAAGAGCAGGACCAGGATGACCAGGGGGATGGTGACGATGACGCCCGCGGCCATCTGGGTGCCGAAGGGGGCGTCGAACTGGGTGGTTCCGGTGAACTGGCTCGTGATCACCGGAGCCGTCTTGAGCTCCTTCTTGTTGACCACCGAAAGGGCGATGATGAACTCGTTCCACGCGGCGATGAACGTGATGATCGCCGTGGTGAACACACCTGGCGCGGCGAGCGGCAGGATCACCTTGCGGAACGCCTGGGCGGGCGTGCAGCCGTCGATCTGGGCGGCTTCCTCGAGTTCGACGGGCATCTGCCGGAAGAACGCGGTGAGGTTCCAGACGGCCAGCGGCAGGGCGAAGCTCATGCTGGGCACGATCATCGCCTGGTAGGTGTTGATCCACCCGATGTTGCTGAACAGGTCCAGCAGCGGCACCAGCAGCGAGATCCCGGGGAACATGCTGGTCGTGATGATGATCGCCAACACCAGGTTCTTGAACCGGAAGTCCAGCCGCGCCAACGCGTACGCGGTCAGGATGCCGATGATCAGGACCGCCACCGTCGTGGTCCCGGCGACAAGGAAGCTGTTGCCGAGCGCGCGGAGGAAGCCGTTGGCCGGAGAGAACGCGGCCGTGTAGGAGTCGGTCGAGAACGGTGACGGGACGGGCTCGGAGGCGAAGATGTCGCTGGTGCGCCGCAGACTCGACACCAGCATCCAGTAGAACGGTGCGAGGCAGTAGATCACGATGGCCGCGATACCCACGTAGGGCAGCCATCGCCAGCCGCTCTTCTTCGGCTTCGCGGGTGGGGCTTCGGTGCGTTCCAGCGTGGCGGTCATCGGTTCCTCCCGGTCCGCGCGCCGACGACATCGGCACCCAGCAGCTTGACGAACACGAACGCCACGACGGCGACGTAGACGAACAGGAAGATCGCGTACGCGGACGCGGGTCCGTACTTGGTGAACTTCACCGCTTCCTCGAACGCCAGGATCGTCACCGTGTCAGTGGAGTTCTTCCCCGGCCCGATCAGCGTGTACGGCAGGTCGAACATCCTCAGTGTGTCGAGGATGCGGAACAGGACCGCCACCATGAGCGTCGGCTTGACCAGCGGCAGGGTGATCGACCAGAACGTCTTCCACGGCGACGCGCCGTCCAGTTTGGCCGCTTCGTAGACCTCGTTGGAGATGACCTGCAATCCAGCCAGGACAAGCAGTCCGATGAACGGCGCGGTCTTCCACGTGTCGGCGATGACGACCGCCAGCCACGCCTGCGGCCCGTCGGTCGTCCACAGCACCGGGTCGCCGGGCAGCAGGTCGTTGGCCACGCCGTCGGCCTGGAAGATCCACCGCCACAGGATGCCCGCGATGGCGGTCGGCACCGCCCAGGGCACCAGGATGCTGGCCCGGACCAGCGCGCGGCCCTTGAAAGCCTTGTGCATCACCAAAGCCATCAGCACGCCCAGGATGACTTCCAGGCCGACGGCGACGATGGTGAAGCTGGTGGTGTTCCACAGGGCGTTGAGGAACCTGGCGCCGGTGGCGCCGCTGAACATGTCGGTGAAGTTGTCGATGCCGACGAACTTGTTGCCCGTCTCCAGCACGCCCGTCTCCGGGTCGATGCCCTCATTGCGTTGGTAGAACGCCAATCGGATGGCGGACACGATGGGATAGGCGACGACGATCCCGAGCACCAGCAGGGTCGGCGACACGAGCAGGGCGGCGAGCTTCCCGACTCCCTGTCTGCGGCCGACGGGCTTGGCGGGCTTGGGATCGACCGGCGCGCCGATGAGAGTGGCCATGGGTTGCCCTCCGCGAACCGAAGGCGGGGTTCCGGCGGCACCCGGAACCCCGCGTGCCGAAATCAGCTACCGGTCAGGGACTCCAGCTTCGTCTGCAACGAGGCCAGCGCGTCCTGGCTGCTTGATTGACCACTCATCGCCGCGTACGCGGCTTCCTGGATGGCGGAGGACACTTCCTGGTACTTGACGACCGCGGGGCGCTTCTTCGCCTTCTCGATCGACTTCTTCAGCTCGGTCAGGTACGGGAACTTCTCCACCAAGGCGGGCTCGTCGTAGAGCGAAGCCCAGGTCGGCGCCAGGCTGGTCTTCTCCAGGCTGGCCCGCTGCTGCTTCTCGTCGACCATGTACTTGATGAAGTCCAACGCGCTCTTCTTGTTCTTGGCGAACGAGCTGATCGCGTAGTTGTGCCCGCCCAGCGTCGAGGAGCCCGGGCCGTCGAGACCCGGCAGCGGCGCCACCGCGAACTTGCCCGCGACCGTCGACGAACCGTCCGTCGCGTTGGCCTTGGCGTACTGGTACGGCCACTGGCGGTGGAAGACCAGCTCACCGGCCTGGAACGCCCGGCGACCCTCTTCCTCCTTGAACGTGCGCGCCTTGGCGGCGATCTTGCCGGACTTGACGCCCTCGACGAGGAAGTCCAGACCCGCCTTCGCCTTCTCGGTGTTCACGTTCGGCTTGCCGTCCTCACCGACGACGTCACCACCGGCGGAGTTGACGGCCTCGCTGAAGTTGACGGTGAGGCCCTCGTACTTCTCGAACTGACCCGCGTAGCAGGACACCGCCGGGTTGGCCGCGATCACCTTGTCACACGCGGCGTTCATCTCCGCCCACGTCGTCGGCGCCTTCGCGCCGACCGCGTCGAGCAGGTCCTTGCGGTAGTAGAGCAAGCCGCCGTCGCTGTTGATCGGCACCGCGTAGAGCTTCTTGAAGTACTTCGCGGTCTCCACCGTCGCGGGGAGCAGCTTGTCGATCGGGAACTGGTCCTCCGGCAACTGGGTGACCCACTGGTTGGCCGCGAACTCGGCGGTCCACACGACGTCGAGGTTGAGGACGGT
Organism: Actinokineospora alba; assembly: GCF_004362515.1. Lineage (NCBI taxonomy): Bacteria > Bacillati > Actinomycetota > Actinomycetes > Pseudonocardiales > Pseudonocardiaceae > Actinokineospora > Actinokineospora alba. The sequence goes on from NZ_SNXU01000001.1 coordinate 6,166,288, forward strand.
GTACGCGTCGGACTTGGTCTGCGCGTTCTGCACCATCTGCTGCCGCTGCGCGTCGGCGTCCTCGGGCAGCTCGATCAGGGTGACCTTCTGGTCGGCGTGCTCGGCGTTCCAGCCGTCGACCTGGTTCTGGAGGTTCCCGGAGGTGTCCTTGCCGGTGACCAGGGTGATCGGCCCGACCCCCTCCAGCGCGGCGGGGCCCGGCTGTGTGCCGCCGCCACCGCCCGAATCCGATGTTCCACACGCACTGAGGCTCAGCACCAGCGCGGCTGCGAGAGCCACTCCGCGTGCGACAGGTCCTCGCGTAAACACGACACCTCCAGTGGATCGATGAACGCTCCCCGCGCGCTGGGCGCGCGGCTTTTTGGTGTTAATCGGACTGTTCTCGCATGTTGGCGGCAAGGGAACGAACGACATGTGCTCGTTACCGTTTCGAAATCAACAACTGGGGACGATCGGAGAACCCCTACTCGGCATGGCGCTCTGGTGTCACCCCGCCGGATGGGGCATCCTGGGAAGCTCGGTGTGCCGACCGATGAAGGATGGGCAGCGATGGCTCAAGTCAGCTTCGATTCCGCGTCGCGGGTCTACGCCGGATCCCCGCCGGTGCGGGCCGTGGACCGGCTCGACCTGTCCATTGAGGATGGCGAATTCCTGGTCCTGGTGGGCCCGTCCGGCTCGGGCAAGTCGACGGCGCTGCGGATGCTCGCGGGCCTTGAGGACGTCGACGAGGGGACCATCCGCATCGGCGACCGCGACGTCACCCATGTGCCGCCCAAGGGCCGTGACATCGCGATGGTGTTCCAGTCCTACGCGCTGTACCCACACATGACGGTCGCCCAGAACATGGGCTTCGCGCTCAAGCTGCAAGGCCTGCCGAAGACCACCATCACCGAGAAGGTCGCCGAGGCGGCCAAGCTGCTCGACCTGGAGAAGTACCTCGACCGCAAACCCAAGGCACTCTCCGGCGGCCAACGCCAGCGCGTCGCCATGGGCCGAGCCATCGTGCGCGACCCGGCCGTGTTCCTCATGGACGAACCACTGTCCAACCTGGACGCCAAACTCAGGGTGGAGACCCGCGCCAACATCGCCGCACTCCAACGACGACTCGGCACCACGACCATCTACGTGACCCACGACCAGGTCGAAGCCATGACCATGGGCCACCGGGTCGCCGTCCTCAAAGACGGGCTGCTGCAGCAGTGCGACACCCCGCGGGCGTTGTATGACCGTCCCGCCAACGCGTTCGTCGCCGGGTTCATCGGCTCCCCCGCCATGAACCTGCTGACCCTCCCGGTCCACGACGGCTCGATGCGCCTGGGCGGCGCCGACATCCCGCTGCCGCGCGCGGTCGGGAGCGGCGTCGACACGGTCACGGCGGGCATCCGCCCCGAGTCGCTGGAGCTGGCGCCGACGGGCACGGAGAACGGGGTGTCGCTCGTCGTGGAGCTGGTTGAGGAACTGGGCGCCGACGCCCTGGTCCACGCCGCCATCCAAGACGACCCCAACACCCCGCGCGTCGTGATGCGGGTCGACGGCCGGACACCGCCCGCCCTGGCCCAGACGATCACCGCCACGCTGCGCCACCCCGAGGAGATTCACCTGTTCGACGCCACCACCGGCGAACGCCTGGACTGAGCCCGAGCCGGACAGGCTGCGGCTCCGACGCGACCGCCGAGGGGTTCGCGGCCGCGCTTCGCCCGGTGGGCTTGGGCGGGCCGCGGACGAGCGGGGATTGTCGGTCGGGCCGGCTAGGGTGTCGGCATGGATTTCGCCGCCGAATTAGTCGACCAGAACCGCCTCTTCGCCGACTTGACCCGCACCGCCGACCCGGACGCCGACGTACCCACCTGCCCCGGCTGGACGCTGCGCCAACTGGTCACCCACGTCGGCCGCGGCCACCGGTGGGCGGCCACCATCAGCGGTGAGCGATCCCAGGTCGTTATCGACCCCAAGACCGTCGCCGACGGCAAACCCCCGGCTGACTGGGCGGCAGCGGTCGACTGGATGGCCACAGGCGCCCAACTCGTCCTCGACAGCGTCGAGAAGGCCGGACCGGAGACGCCGGTGTGGACATTCACCGGCCCCAAGCCGACCGCTTGGTGGATCCGCCGACGCCTACACGAGACAGTCATCCACCGCGCCGACGCCGCCATCGCGGCCGGAGTACCGTTCGAGGTGGAACCCGACGTCGCCGCCGACAACCTGTCCGAGTGGCTGGGCCTGGTCGCCGCCCGCCCCGCCACCGACGACGCACCGCTGGCCGAGGGCACGTCACTACACCTACACGCCACCGACCACAACCTAACGGTGCCCGGCGAGTGGATCCTCCGGACGGCTGACGGACGGATCACGGTGGAACACGAACACGCCAAGGGAACGGCCGCAGTGCGCGGCAAGGCGGCCGACCTGGCGCTGGCGATGCTCCGCAGGCTGCCCGCCGACCACCCCGGCTTGAGCATCGTCGGCGACGCAGCGGTGGTCGCGACCTGGCTGGACCGCACCCAGTTCTAGAGCTGTGGCCACAGGAGGTCCCACCACCCGCGACCGCAAGGAAGTCGGCCAACGCCGGCGGGCGCGACGGGCGGGTTCACCCCGACGAGATCGAACGCCGCCGCTCGGCCGCTTAGATGGACGCGGTAAGTCCCTCACCCGATCGGGAAACTCCCGTCCTGAACGTCGAACTCACCCGCCGGAATGGGCGACTCACTTACCGGAAGGGGCGACTCGCGGCTGACCGACTCGGCGGACCGGGGCTGCACGCGGGTGACCGACTTGGCGGACCGGGGCGACTCGCGGGTGACCGACTCGGCGGACCAGGACTGCACGCGGGTGACCGACTCGGCGGGCCGGGGCGAGCGGGGGCAGGGCGGCGAAACGGCGAAACGGCGAAGCGCGCGGCCTCCATCCCAACCACCGCCAATCGCAAGGGGCCCAACAGAACGGCCTGTTTGGGTGGTTCGCCTTGATTCGGGGGGAGAAGGACCTAAACTTTCGCGGCGCGGGGCAGTTTCTTCACCCTGCCCGCTTTACCCGCGCAGGTCCTTCTCCGGGGTCCCCGAATCAAGGCGAACCACCCAAACAGGCACCACCAGCCCCAAGCCGCCCGCGAACAAGACCGGGACGGGCAACGTGGCGAACGGGCCCTCCATGACGCTGACCGCCAGCCGAAGCTGGCGAACAGGCCGCTAGAACCAGCTCACCAAGTCGGCCGCAGAGGCATCCCAGAAACCCCCTTCTCCCCCACCTTCACCCCAAGCAACTGGTGCAGCTCAAGCTGATGCCGGTCGAAAGCCAACTGCGAAGCCGCCATATACAACGCCCACACCCGAGCCCGAGCGACCCCAGCGTCCTGGACAGCTTCCTCCCAGTTCTCATCGAGATTCGCGCACCAGGCCGCGAGTGTCTTCGCGTAGTGCTCACGCAGGTTCTCGTCGTGCCGGATCTCGAAACCGTTGTCCTGCATGGCGGACGCGATCTCGCCGATGCCTTCCAGTTCACCGTCCGGGAAGACATAGCGGTCGAAGAACGGGCCGACCTTGTGCGGTGCGGTGGTGTTCGTCCGCGTGATGCAGTGGTTGAGCAGCCTGCCCTGGGGCCGCAGCTTCCCATAGAGGAAGCTGAAGTAGGCGGGCAGGTTGCGGGCGCCGACGTGCTCGGTCAGCCCGATCGAGGACACCGCGTCGAAGCCGGTTTCGGTGACGTCGCGGTAATCCAGGTGGCGCACCTCGGCCTTGTCGGACAGGCCCCGCGCGGCGATCTCCTTCTGGGCCCACAATGCCTGCTCGCGCGACAGGGTCACGCCGAGTACGTCGACGCCGTAGTGCTCGGCGGCGTGCATCGCCATGCCGCCCCAGCCGCAGCCGACGTCGAGGAGGCGCATTCCCGGTTCCAGCGCCAGTTTGCGGCACACCAGGTCGAACTTCTGCCACTGCGCCTCTTCGAGCGTGGCGTCCGCGGTCGGGTAGCAGGCGCAGGTGTAGGCCATCGACGGGCCGAGGACCAGTTCGTAGAAGCGGTTCGACACGTCGTAGTGCCGGGAAATGGCTACGGAGTCACGGTTTCTGGAGTGCCGCAGCCCGAGGGCCGCTCGCCGTGCGCGCCCCGGGAGTTCCTCCGGTGGGGCCTGGACGGGCCGCAGGTGGGTGGGCGCCAACTCGCGCAGCAGCTTGATGCCGTCGCGCAGGTGCAGGTCGTCGATGATCGGCACCAGCACGTCGAGGAGGTTGTAGAGGCCGCCGGTGACCGTCAGGTGGCCGGTGACGTACGCACGCGCCAGACCCAGTTCGCCTGGCGCGGAAAGCAGATACGTCACCGCTTCCGGTGTGGACAGTTCCAATCGGACCGGAGCGTCCGGGTTTCCGGCGACGCTGCCGTCATAGGCGGACACGGCCAGCCCGCCGTCCGGCGGGATGAGGCCCTCGAAAGCCGAAGCGATTCTCGGAGTGGTCATTGCTCTCCCCTGGTCAGCGCCCCCGGACGCATTTGTCGTACAGATCGAGCAGTCTTGCCCCGGGGTCATAGCGAGTCTTGAGATCCCGGTAGGCGGGTCCGTTGTAGAGGGACCAGAACTCATCCTCTTCGTGGAAACTGGCGGAGTACAGCGATTTGCGGCCACGCATCTCGGTGACGGTCTTCTCGATGAGCCGGTTGTGGGTGTCGGCGGGCTCGCCCGGGTCGAGCGGGACCGACGACCAGAAGCCGAAGTTGACGTAGAGCGAGTCCGGGTCCATGACGTAGAGCGGCCACTGGGTCTTGTCGCGCAGCCGCACCGGGCACACCCAGACCGGGTTGATCGGGATCTCGCGGTGGAAGAAGTCGAGGAACGCCGCGGCCTGGTCGATCGGGACCTCGATGTCCTGCACGACGGTCTCCCGCTCGGGCAGGCCGCGCCACCTGTCGATCCGGGCGGACACGCCGAGCTTGCGTTCGAGGGCGACGACCTTCCAGTAGACGTCCGAGCGGAGCCGTTTGCGGCCCAGCACCCGCCGCACGAAGCGGTTCTGCACGCCGAGGGCGGCCGAGCACCAGAACCAGTCGGTGTCCCAGCGCCACAGGTAGTCGCGGACGGTCAGGTAGTCGTCGGTGCGGCCCTGGATGGAGCGGTAGTAGATGTCGAGCCAGGTGTAGTCGCTGGTGTAGGGCGCCTCGTCGGTGAAGGTGCCGAGCGTCAGATACAGCTCGTCGGGGCCGAACACGGTGCCGTCGACGAAGTCGACGGGCTTGCCGCCGTGGGTGCGGGTCTCGCAGACCTCGGCCAGCTCGGCGAAGTAGCCCGCGGCGTCGCGGTGGCGCAGGTGGCGGACGTGGACGTAGGGGCGCACGGGTTCGAGTTCGATGGTGAGCCGCAGCGCGTAGCCGAGGGTGCCGTAGGAGTTCGGGAAGCCGTGGAACAGGTCGCGGTGCTCGTTGTCGGGGCGCGCGACGACGACCTGGCCGTCGCCGGTGAGGACCTCGAGTTCCAGCACCGACTCGTGCGGCATGCCATTGCGGAAGGACGACGACTCGATGCCGAGCCCGGTGACCGCGCCGCCCAGGGTGATGGTCTTGAGCTGCGGGACGACCAGCGGCATCAGCCCGTGCGGCAGGGTCGCGTCGACCAGTTGCTCGTAGGTGACCATGCCCTCGACGTCGGCGGTGCGCGCCTCCGGGTCGACGGACAGGACGTGGGTGAAGTCGGCGACGTCGATGGTCCCGGCGCCGCTGCGGTCGCGGAACAGGTTGGATGTGCGCTTGGCCAGCCGGATCGGCGAGTCCGGCGGCAGGGCGGCGAACCGCTCGCGCAGGCGCTCCACCCGGTCCTGGTGCGCGGTCCCCGCGCTGGTCGTGGCACCCGTCATACCTGTCATTCTCACCCTATTCGGCTCGACCGGTACAGCTCTGACCGGCGCGGTCTCGTAGTCATCCCTCAGTGATAGCCGACCGGCGCGCATTTCGCTCGCGCAAGATCGGAGTTGACGGGACCGCCACGCGTGGGAAGGTGATCGGGTGAGCGAGGACGAAGTGCGCGACGGGGTGTCGCTGACCAATCTCGACCAGCCGCTGTTCGACGGGGCCGAGGCCACCAAACGCGACCTGGTCGACTACCTGGACGCGGTCCGCGACCGGATAATCCCGGTGCTGCGCGACCGGCCCCTGTCGGTGATGCGGGTGCGGCCCGGGCAGCAGCCGTTCATGCAGAAGAACCTGCCGAAATACACCCCGGACTGGGTCAAACGGGCCACCGTGTGGGCGGAGGCCTCCAAGCGCGAGATCTCCTACGCCCTCTGCGACGACCGTCGAACCCTCCTGTGGTTCGCGAACCAGCGGTCCATCGAGTACCACCCGACCCTGACCGTGCTGGAGCGGCCGGACCATGTCACCCACCTGATCCTCGACCTCGACCCCCCGGCGGGCGACGACAGCTTCGGCGCCGCCGTCCAGGCCGCTCTGCTGGTGCGGCAGGCATTGACCGACTCGGGACTCACCGGCCTGGCCAAGACCAGCGGCGCGAAGGGCGTCCACGTCTTCGTCCCGGTCGACCCGGAAGCGTCCATGGAGGACGTCGCCGCCGCCACCCGAGCCATCGCCGCCCGCGCGGAACGCATCGACCCGGCCCTGGCCACGACGGCCTACATCGTCGACGACCGGGCGGGAAAGGTCTTCCTCGACTCCACCCGGTCGGGCGGCGCCACCGTGGTCGCCGCCTATAGCCCCCGGATCCGCCCCGGCACCCCCGTCTCGTTCCCCGTGGCGTGGGAGGACCTCACGTCGGTCAAGCCCACCGACTTCACCGTGAAAACGGCCCCGGCGCTGCTCGGCGACACCGACCCGTGGGCCACCGGAATGCCCGACCCCCAGCCGCTCCCGGCTGACCTGGTCGCCGAAGGCCACACCATCCCCGTCGCCCGCGTCCAGGCGATGCACGAGGGCAAGCGGAGGGCCCGGGCCCGCAAGGCGGCGGAGGAGTCCACGTCCGGGTAGCGGTCGTTTTGCCGAACGGGGACGGGGGTAGACCCCAGCCGAACCCCAGGGAGGCCATCATGAGCGATCTCGACCCCGCCGACACCGGCGCGGAAGACTTGGACGAGGACGCATTGCACGTGGACCCGCTGGAAGAGGGTGTCGAACCCCCCGAACACTGGTCGGCGGCCGACAAGTACGGCACCACCCCGTCGGAGGCACTCGCGGGCGAGGGCCTGGAGCGGAAACTACGGGCCGAACAGGCGGACGTGACCCCGGATGACGTCCCGGACACCCCCGTGGCCGCCGCCCCGATCGACGACCTCGACGAATCCGTGGACGCCACGAACGAACCCGAGGGCTACGAGATGCCCGAACCCCAGCGACAGATCCCGGACGACGCCGCCCGGAGAGGCCAGTCGGCGGATGAGGCGGGCGGCTCGATGGCGGAAACCATTCGCACACCGCCGGACATCGACTAGAACCCGCAACTCGCAGATGGAACGCAGCACCAGACCCACGACTCGGCGACGGTTCCGCCGTGCCCATGCGAGGGAGGGTTCTTCACTTCGCACCTCCGAATGGGGCCGCCATCGGAGACAGCGCTCGCCCCGAACCTCGAACGGGGCGACTCGTCCCCCACACCTCCGGACCGGGCCACCACCAGCGACAACTCGTCGCCCTGAACGTCCGAACAGGGCCACCATCAGCGACAGTTCGTCTCCTGCACCTCCGAACAAGGCCAGCTTCGGGGATGCCCTCGTCCCTGCACCTCCAGACGTGGCCACCATCAGGGACGCCCTCGTCCCTGCACCTCCGAACAAGGCCAGCTTCGGGGATGCCCTCGTCCCTGCACCTCCAGACGTGGCCACCATCAGGGACGCCCTCGTCCCTGCACCTCCGAACAAGGCCAGCTTCGGGGATGCCCTCGTCCCTGCACCTCCAGACGTGGCCACCATCAGGGACGCCCTCGTCCCTGCACCTCCGAACAAGGCCAGCTTCGGGGATGCCCTCGTCCCTGCACCTCCAGACGTGGCCACCATCAGGGACGCCCTCGTCCCTGCACCTCCAGACGTGGCCACCATCAGGGACGCCCTCGTCCCTGCACCTCCGAACAAGGCCAGCTTCGGGGATGCCCTCGTCCCTGCACCTCCAGACGTGGCCACCATCAGGGACGCCCTCGTCCCTGCACCTCCAGACGTGGCCACCTCCAGGGACGGCTCTTCGCCCCTGCACTTCCCCCTTGCCCCTCGTCCTGGCCGCTTTTAATTCTCGATCATCGCTGTCAAGGGTCGCGCAGCGATCGCGCAGCGACGGCCGTTTACGGCCGCCCTTGACAGCGATGATCGAGAATTAAACAATCGCGCCAGAGGGGCCCACCCACTTCTCTTTGGTACCAACAAGAACAGTCCCCCTCGGCCATAATTGTTTAACTCTCGATCATCGGCGTCAAGGGCGGCGCAAGCGCCGTCGCTGCGCGATCGGCAAGCCGACCCTTGACACCGATGATCGAGAGTTAAAGATGGCCAGGACGAGGGGGCAGGGGGTAGAGCAGGGATTAAAGCCAAAGACCGCAAAGGCAACCCGCTTGGAGTGGGGCTGTGGGCGGTTTGGTTTGGCTGTGCGGCTCGGCCTGAGTTGGTGGATGCAGGCCGAGTGATGGTGTGGGCAGTGCAGTTCGGTTGGTGGTGAGTGGGGCGGTAGCGGGCTGGCCGAATGAGGTCTGTCTTGCCGTCCGGGAAGCCTCGACCCGCGACGTCAGGCGAAAGGCACTGATCGCTAGTACCGTCGATTCATGTTGATGAGGCGGGTCGCTGTGGTGCTCGCTGCCCTGGTGGGTCTCTCAGCTTGTGGGGGCGATCGCATCCGGGAGGCGGAAGACGTGGCGCGGGCCTTTCAAGGGGCGTTGGCCGAGAACCGCCCCCAGGAAGCCTGCGCCCTGTTCGCGCCGCGGGTGCTTCAGGATGAGGAATGTGCCGCCGTCCTTGAGAAGTTGAAGCCCGCCACCATCGAGGAGACCGAGGTGTGGGGTGACGGCGCCATCGTGCGGGCCGGGGCCGACACGATGTTCCTCGCCGAATTCAACCAGGGTTGGTTGATCACCGCCGCCGGGTGCGTCCGCCGCGGCGAGATTCCCTACGACTGCGCGGCGGGTGGGCCATGATCGCCCGGCTGATGTTCAACCTGACCCTGGCCATCGTGGTCGGCGGCTGTGTCTACTTCATCCTCATCGGGTTGCTCCACCGATGACGGACGACGAGAGCGAAGGCGACCGGCTGCGGCGCAACGTCAACGAGTTGCTGCAGGAACTGCGGGTCGCTCAGGCCGGGGTGCAGATCCTCTTCGGCTTCCTTCTCGCCGTGACGTTCACCGAGTCCTACGAACAGGCGACGAAGTTCCAGCAGATGGTGCATCTGGTGACAGTGCTGCTCGCCGTGTTGGCGATCGCGTTGTTCACCGCGCCCGCGGCGTGGCATCGGGTGCTGTTCCGGCAGGGCAGGCGCGACCTGATCGTCGACAGCGCCAACACGTTCGCCATCGTCGGGTTGGCCACGCTCGCCCTGGCGGTCACTGGCACCGTCCTGCTGCTCACCGATGTGATCATCGGCCAGCCCGCGGCGGCCATCCTGGCCGCGGTCACCGCTATCGGGTTCGGAACCCTGTGGTTCGCCGTGCCCGCCCGCCACCGGCGCCGCGGTGGCGGCGCATAGCCCGCAAGCCGCGGGCGATGGTGTCGCGCAGGCCGCTCGACGGGGGTTCCGTCGCCGCGATCGTCTCCGCCACCCAGGCGACCACCTCGGGCAGACCCAGCGGCGCCGGCGGCGGTCTGCGCAGGTCCACGTCCTCCTGGGCGGTCTGGAAGCACCGGACCACCGCCCCCTTGTCCTCCAACGCGCGCGCCCACTCCCCCCACGGCGAGTCGGGGGCGCAGGACTGCGGGTCGATGGCGACGAGGGACTTCACCTTCCGCGGCTGCGTGCCCGCCACCCACAGGACCGGCTCCGTGGCCACCCCCGCGGTCACGATGTGCACGCGCCTGCCTTTGGTCTCGCTCAGGATCGACGTCAGCGCCGCCAGGCCCGGGCCGTCCGCGGGCAGCCGGACCCAGCCGATGCGCAGCTTGTCGGTCAGCGGACGCCACGTCGCGGGCAGTTCCCCGTGACTGGCCTCCCCCGCCGGGTCGAGGACCACCGCGAGGTCGGCGTCCACCGGTCCCCGCCACACGATGGCGGGTCCGCGCGCGGCCATGTCCGTCATCGTCATCGACCCCCTAAGTCCTCTGTAGACTCGCCGTCCTCGCCGACGCCCACCTGGACAGCCCAGACGAGTGCGTGCACGAGCATGGACATCCGGTCGTGGCTGTCGCCGGCGTCGATCACGAGCCGGATCTGGTCGGTGACGTCCTCCGGCCGGTCGTTGAGCCACGCCAGCTGCGCGCGCAGCACGGCGCGGACCGGCGGGGCGATGGAGTCGATGTCGACGGGCAGCCCGTCGGCGTTCTGCACCTCCACGGCGAAAGCCGCGTCGGACAGCTGAACCGCCTCGGACTCCAGGATCTTCCGCCCACCCGCGCTGATCAGCGCGGTCACGATGGCGAGAAGGTCGGAGTCCGAGGCGGGTCGGCACCACTGGGCGAGCAGATCGGACACGACATCGATGTCGCGGTCTCGGACCGCGGCCACCAAGGTGTTGATCGCGTCCGCTACGCGAGGGGTGTGCTCGGCCATGGTCTTGGCCCCTCCGGTCGAGTCGGTTACGCCGTCTTGCATGGTGGCTACCCCGGTGACCGGAGGGGAAACCCGTCAAGTGCGTCGGTAACCGCTCGACGGCGGCATCGGCGCACCAGTGGGCGGAATCGGTGTGGTCGGCGCACTCGGGTCCACGCCGCCCGCGGGGACATGGCTCACGGGCCTGGCCCCCATCTGGCTCGTCTCGCTCGACTCAGGAGCGCCCTGTCGCGGCGCGGTGGCCGCGGCTTCGTCGCGCATCTTCGGGATCTCCTGCTCCGCGCGGTTCAGCCAGCCGTCCCACCGGTTCTGCATCGGCTTGATGAGACCACCGCCGACGCCGACGATCAGGATGCCGGCGACCGTCGCGAGGACCGCCACGAGAACCGGGGTGGTGACCGTGGTGGCCACACCGATCTGGTTCAGCGCGGCGATGATGCCTAGCGCCAGGATGAAGACCGAGGCGATCGTGCCGAGCATCCGCCCGTAGGACAGCCCACCCAGGGTGTTGTTGATCAGGTCCTTGACACCGGAGGCGATCGCACTGGCCACGACCACGATGATGATCGCCACGATGGCCTTCGGCAGCCACGCGACAACAGCGGTCAGCAGGTCGGAGACCGGGTTCGGCCCGAACACGCCGAACGCCATCTGCAGGGCGATCAGCAGAATCGCGTAGTAGACGATCTTCGCGATGATGTCGGAAGCGTCGTACTTGCCGCGGTCCAACATGCGTTTGATGCCGCCGCGCTCGACCGCACGATCGAATCCGACCTTTTCCAGGCCGAAGTCGACGGCTTTGGCGATCGCTTTGGCGAGAAGCCAACCGATGAACAGAATGACCAGGAACATCAGCAGCTTCGGCACGAAGGTGATGATCGACGCCCACGCATCGGATAGGCCTTGGCCGAAGTCCATGGCGTTCTCCCTTCCAGCAGGGGTCCGCGACGGTTCGCGGCCGCTGGCCGAGGAGTTACCCACATCGCCGTCGGTTACACATCCGCACTGGTGAGGTCGCCCGCCTACTCCGCGTTGCCTACCGTTGACCTGGGAGGATTCGCGATGACCTATCTCGACGCGTTTCGGCTGGCCAAGGGCGCGCTCAGCGCGCGAACCGTCTACAGCGAACCGTGCGAACGCGACGGGGTCACCGTCATCGCCGCGGCCACCATCCACGGCGGCGGTGGCGGCGGGAGCGGCATGGGGATGGTCACCGAGGGCGCGGGCTTCGGTGTCGTCGCCCGGCCCGCGGGCGCCTTCGTCATCCGCGGTTCGTCGGTGCGGTGGCGGCCCGCGATCGACGTCAACCGGCTCATCGGCACCGTCGGCGCGGTGGTCGTCGCCGTCCTGATCACCCGGCGGTGACGGCTCAGCCGCGCGACTTGAGCCGGATGTTGGGCAGGATCGGCGCGGGCAGCGTCTCGGCCCACTGCTCGGGGAACTCGCCGTAGCGCCCGGACTCCGCTCCGGAGCGGGCCCGCTGCCACTGCTCGCGGAAGGTCACGATCTCGTCGTGCGAGCGGGCGATGAAGTTCCACCACATGACGATCCGCTCCCCCAGCGGCTCGCCGCCGAGCACGAGCACCCGCGCGGGCTCGTCGCCCGCTTCGAGAGTGAGGACGGTCGACCCGGTCGGCTGGTAGACCAGCTTCCCGGCGCTCGCGGTGACTCCGGCGGCGCGGACCTCGCCGGTGTCGACGAGCACGCCGTGCTCGAACCCGGCTTCCACGTCCAGGCGCAGGTGCTGCCCTGGCCGCAGGGTGATCTCGGCCCCGAGCAGCGGCGTGTAGGTCGCCACGGGCGACGTGTGACCCAGCAGAGTTCCGAGGAACACCACGACGCGTGCGCCCTCGTGGTCGTGCACGGGCGGCGCGTAGTGCTCGAACCCCGGGTCGACGAACCGGTCGCGGTCGGGCAGCGCGATCCACAGCTGCGCCCCGTGCAGCACCGACGTCCCCGGCAGCGAGTGCTCGGAGTGCGCGATGCCCGACCCGGCCGTCATCAGGTTGATCTCACCCGGGCGGACGATCGCGTGCGCCCCGGTGGTGTCGCGGTGCTCGACCTCGCCGCTGAACAGCCAGGACACGGTCTGCAGCCCGGTGTGCGGGTGGCCGGCCACGGCCATGCCGCCGGTGGTGGAGACGTCGTCCGGGCCGTAGTGGTCGATGAAGCACCAGGCGCCGATCAGCGACTGCTCACGCTGCGGCAGCGTCCGGCGCACGAGCATCGACCGGGGCCCGCCCAGCGGCACCTGGCGTCCGTCGAGCAGTTTGCCCGTCGGCGCGGTGTCCGCCGAGCAGACCAGCTCGGCGGGCGCCTGTTCCAGGTTGCTCATTCACGCACCCACTCTCAGTCGCACCGGCGCTCGTCCGATCAGGCTATCCCGATACCTATACCTATGGTCCCAGTAGACGAACCGGGGCAAGAACCCGCCAACCACTCCCCGGTTGCGACCATCCGTGTGTGCCCCGACACTGTCAGCGACAGGTGTCGGAGAGCCGAGAGGTGTTCGATGATCCGAGTTAAGCGCGCGGCCGATGGCCACCAGCGCGTGACGTTCGCGCTGGCCCAGGACGACCTGCCGGGGATCGCCAAGGCGTCGGTGGTCGGCAACTTCAACGAGTGGGAGCCGGGCCGCCACGAACTGCGCAGGCGCAGCAACGGCACCCTGTCGACGACGGTCGAGGTCGCGGAGGGGACGACCCTGACGTTCCGCTACCTCGGTGACGACGGCGTGTGGTTCAACGACTCCCACGCCGAAGTCGACCACCTTGGCAACTGCCGGTTCACCGTCTGATCCCACCCCGCTCCGACCCTCCCGAAGACGTTCTCCGCGAAGTGACCGCCTGCCACGATCGTGTTGCCGTCGCCGACCTCGCGGAGCAGGTCGGCGCGTGTCCGCACACCCTGGTCGGGGTCGACGTCGAAGACGAAGGCCCAGTGGCTCTCGGCAACCTGGACCTGGCAGTGCATGACGTCGCCGAGCACCACCAGCCGACGCCCGTCCGCGCCTGACGGGTCGGTGACGACCAGGCTCTGGTGACCGGGCGTGTGCCCAGGAGTCGCCAGCACCCGCACGCCGGGGGCGATCTCCGTGCCGTCCGCGGTGAACTCGACGCGGTCGGCCAGCGGAGCCATCACCGCGACCGGGTGCGGCCCGACCACCTCGTCGGTGCCCGCCCAGTGCCGCCACTCCGCTTCCGCCACCAAGTGCCGCGCCTTGCCGAACGTCAGGCCCACCGGGTCGACGGGAGCGGCGCCGGGGGCGGGCGCGACCTCGCTGACCCAGCCGACGTGGTCGTGGTGCAGGTGGGTAAAGAAGACGGTGTCCACATCGGACGGTGTCAGCCCCTCGGCGGCCAGCGACGAGATCAGGGCGCCACCGCGGAAGTCCGCACGCAGGTCCTCGTTTCCCCACTCGACCGCGCCCAGCCCCAGGTCGACCAGGATCACCCGGTCGGCGACGCGGATCAGGAACGAGCCGATACTGACCGGGAAGCGCCCGTCCGACCCTAGGTACTCGGCGTGCGCGCCCCAGCCGTCCGGGGCGCTCGCGGGGAAGACGACGGCCGGGTCGAGCCAGGCGTGACCGTCGGGCAGATAGGTCACACTCGTCTGTCCGATGTGGACCTGAGAACGGGCGGCGGGGTGGATCATGGGTCCTCCAGAGGTGGTGTCCCACTCACTCTGGATCACCCGGGTGATCGGCGGAAGTACGCACTTGCAAGTGCGTACGCCTTCTGCCGTCCAATACTCTCCGTCGGTTAGCATCAAATGCATGACCCGACGGCCCCGCCCTGGCTCACCAGGACCGCCCTTGCTGCCCGACGGCAAACCCGCCGACGTGTACAGCGCTCCGTGCCCGTCTCGGGCGGCGCTCGACCGGATCGCGGACAAGTGGACGGCTCTGCTGGTCGGCGCCTTGGCCGATGGTCCGCGCCGGTTCGGCGAACTTCGCGGCGAGGTCGAGGGGATCAGCGAGAAGATGCTGACCCAGACGTTGCGCAGCCTGGAACGGGATGGGCTCGTCGAGCGGACCGCGCACCCTTCGGTGCCCCCTCGAGTGGACTACGAGCTGACCGAGTTGGGGCGGACCCTCGATGGGCCGCTTCGGGCTGTGCGGGAGTGGGCTGAGCAATATGTGAACGAAGTCCGGCTGGCTCGGCTGTCCTATGACCGGCGGACTTCGTAGCCGTACCCGCAGCGACGGCTCAGCTTGCCATGACTCGCTGGTGGATGGCGGTCACGGCGCGGCGGGCCGAGGCGAAAGCGCCTGCCTGCCAGGCTATTTCGTAAGTCAGCCAGTCGCCCGCGAAGTAGACGTGGCCCGCGGGGCTGTTGAGCAGCGCGTACTCACCCGACGTGCGCGAGGGCCACTCGACCCAGCCTGCCTCGAGGTGCGGCGTGCGGTGCCAGGCGACCGAGAAGCCCGACGCGTACTCGGCGCGGTAGGTCGGGCCGTGGACCCGTTCCCCCTGGGTCAGCGCCCGGTCGATTCGCTGCGCCGGGGTCAGAGCGCTGTAGGTGAGGGCGTCCGGGCCGACGTTGTAGTAGCCGAGCAGGACGCCGCGCTGGGTGTGGAAACCTGATGACGGGTACCAGATCTGGACGATGTCCAGGTCGGTGGCGGTGATGCCGCCGTAGATCCTCAGGTCGGTCTCCCACCAGCGCCGCCGCTGCTCGAGGCCGAGCTTCCCGACCGGAAGGGCCACCGGGTAGCGCAGGGCGGCGCCCACCCGCGGGTCCAGGTTGGTGGGAACACGGGCCATCACGTGCGGCGGCAGTGTCGACACGCAGAACTCGGCCTGGATCAGGTATTCGACGCCGTAGCGGTCGCTGAAGACCACGTCGACGCCGGTCGCCCGGTCGGCGACCCGGGTGACCTTGGCGCCCAGTCGGAGGTTGCCCGCACCGACCGCGTCGACCAGCGCACGCGGGATGGCGTCCATGCCACCGACCGGCTGCATCATCATCATCGCCTGGTCGTAGCCGAACTCGAAGGAGAAGTTCCGGCCGACCTGGCGGGCGAGCACGTCGCTGATCGCGTCCGGCGCGCCCAGCGGTGTACCCGCCTCCTCCCCCGCGCCCGGCGGGACGACGTAGCCGCGCCGGTCGGTGCCGCGGTAGGCGTAGCCGTCGGCCTTCGGGCCGACCGCGCCCCAGTCGGACAGGAAGGTGAGCAGCCGGTCTTTGTCCACAGCGGACACTCGCTGGTCCAGCGCGCCTTGGTCGAGTGCCTTGGACAGCAGTTCCGAGACATAGCCGTACATGTCGGCCTTCGCCGTGCGGAAGCGGGTCGGCGCGGGCATGTTCTGGTTGTACACATAGGCGTTGGCGTTCTGGTTGACGAACGCCTCCACCGGGACACCCAGTTCCCGGCAGTAGTCCAGCGTCACGTGCGACTGGGCGATCCGGGCCGGACCGGCGTTGAAGTACTGGCCGGGGGCGAACCGCGAGTACTGGCTGTGCCCGTCGAGGTCGGTCTCGGCCGTGCCCTCGCGGACCGTCCAGTTCCGCCCGCCGACCCGCCCCTTGGCCTCCAGGATCGTGCACTGGTAACCGGCTTTGCCCAACTCGTAGGCCGTCGCCAGCCCGGCGACCCCGGCGCCGAGGATGACGACTCTGGGCGCGACCCGGCCGGTCGTAATGAAGTCGCCGCGCTTGGGCGCCTGGTAGTTCGCCGTCTCCGCCTCAGCCGTGCCCGCGACGCCGAGGGCGCGCATGGCCTCGAACATCACCCCCGCCCCACCGGCGGCACCCAAGGAGCGCAACAAATGCCTGCGGGTGACCTCGGCGGACATGGGTGGCTCCTGCGGGTGCGGTCGACGGGCTGCACATGATGGACCACGGCGAGCCGGTCGCGCACATTCCTAGAACTGGGTGGCGATCACCACCCGGTTCGACTCGTACCCGTCGGCTCCGCCCACCCAGCGGCCACCGCAGGTGACGAGGACCAGCCGGTGCCCGCCGCTCTGGCCGAAGAACTCCTCGGCGCGCGCGGGCAGGTCGCCCTTCGAGACGGTCTCCACCCGCGACACCCGGTAGTTCCACGTGCGACCCGCCGCGTCCACGACGGACACGGGGTCACCGTTGCGCGCGTTCCACAGTTCGGCGAAGGGACCGGTCTGCCCCTTCCAGTCCACATGCCCGGCGAACACCGTCGCGCCCGTGGCCGCGTCCAGACCGGCACCCCACCACGTCGCCTCACGCACGCCGTTCGGCACCGGCAGGGTCGCGTCCGGGCCGAGTTCCTTGCGCACCAGCGTCGCCGTGCCGCCCCTGGCCAACCGGACCGTGCCCGGCCGCTGCCCGACCGGCGCGGCGGTCGGTTCGACAGGCGCCGCACTCGCCGCGGGCGGCGCGGCGGTCGTGGGCGCGGGTGCGGGTGCCTGCGGCGGCTCGGCAGGCAGCACGGTGCCGAGACCGCCGAGTGCGACCGCCTGTGGCCGTGGCGGTTCGTGCTGTCCCGCGACCGCGGTCCCGGACACCGTCACCGCCCCGCCGAAGGCCACCGCGACGAACAGACCCGCCCCGCCCGCGACCGCGGGCAGGGCGAGCCACCAGCTCTTTCGGGCCATCCGGGGTCAGCGCCCCCAGTCCCGGCGCATGCCCCGGCCGACCACGACGCGCCTGCGCGACGGTCCGTGGAGCAGGAGCAGGGCCACGAGGGCACCGCCGACGAGCACCAGGACACCGAGCCCGGCGAGCAGGCCGGTCGACGGTCCGCCGTCGTCCAGCGCCGCCGCCGCGACGGCCTGGCCGTCACCCGCGGGGATCGTCTTGGGCACCGTCGGCACGTTGGGTTTGTTCGCGACCTTGAGCGTGAGCGTCGCCCCCGGGGTGACTTCGCCGCACGCGGAAGGCGGTGCCGCGGGGTCGAACGCCTGCTCGTATCCGGGCGGCGCGGCGACCTCGATGACACAGATCTGTTGCGGGGTGCGCAAATTCGGCACCGCAGCGGTCCCGTCGGCGCCGGTCACCACGACCGAGGGCGTCCCGTCCGCGCCGGTCAGCGGCTTGCCGTCCTGGTCCACGGCGGGCTTGGTCTTGTCCGCGGCGGTGATCCGCAGCGACACGCCCGCGATGCCCTTGCCGGTCTTCTCGTCGACCTTCGCCACCGCGACCTTGCCCGGCGCGGTGACCGCCGTGACGGCCTCGGCGCCGGTCAGCTGCTTCTCGCCGCCGGTGCTCACCACGCGCTGGGTGTCGACCTGGACGGCTTGGCGCACCACGGGTTTGTCGGCCGGAGCCGATAGCGAGATCGCGACCTTCGGGTTGGGGCCGGTCGGGGTGACGTTGAGCGTCAGCGGGCCGCCGGCCTCCGGGATCGGCAGCGTGAGCGTCTTGCGACCGTCGACGAGGGCGTCGGTGAGGGTGATCTTGACCGGCACCGCGCCCACGCCCTTGCCCGCGGCGTTGGCGACCTTGACGGTCCACTTGTCGGGGGTGCCGATGATCTGCGGCGCGGTCGGCTTGGTGATGCCCGTCGTCCACGGGCCGCGGTTGGCGGTGGCGTCGGCCTTGAGCCGGTCGACGGCGGCCTTGGCGCTCGCGGGCAGTTTCGCCAGGTGGAAGGGGGCGTCGTAGGCGATCGTGCGGAAGGTGTTGGTCGGCAGGAGCTGGCCGGGGTTCTGCGGCGCGGCCGTCCAGGAGTGCAGCAGGTGCGCCAGGGCGGCGGCCTCGTCGGGGCTCTTGGTGGTCGAGTAGCGCAGCAGCAGGTAGGAGCTCTGGGCCGCGATGTCCGGGCTCAGCTCCGTTCCCCACTTGGTCTTGAGCGTCTCGCCCGGCTGGTACTGCTCGTCGGTGTCGGGTGCGAGGTACGCGTACTGCACGCACCACACTTGCTGCCCGTTGACCAGGTACGACCCGGACCAGTCCGTCGCGTCCGGGTTGCCCTTGTACGGCTGGGAAGGGGAGGTCTTGTACCCCAGAGCTTCCTGCACGGCCGCCGCGGCGGTGGGTGCGGCGCTCACGAGGAGGGCGCCCGCCAGCAGCGAGGCACTCGCCACCCCTGCGATCAGCCGGGCGCCGAAATTGGTTCGCCCCATGGTGATGTCGGCTCCTTGCCGCCGCGGCGTGACGCTGCGACGCTGATTGACGTCGGTGGGTGATTCCCTCGCGAGCCTGGTTTCTCGGGGACCGGCAGGCAATCCGCCACCGGGGCGACTCCGATCGGCGGGTCAGGTGGGCACCGCGGGGCTGGTTCTCGGTTTCCACATGATCGTTACCTGCGAATGGCGGATCGACCCCGTCCATGTGGGTGGCGGCCGGTCACGCAGAGGAGAACCGGGGCCGTTTCGGCTCCCCGGACCGAAGCACGCAACCGGGTGACTTGCCTTACGCACCACAATGACAAGAATGACGCGGCGAGCCTTGGTGCTGGGCGGCGGTGGGGTGGCGGGCATCGCCTGGGAGACCGGCATCCTCACCGGCCTGGCCGACGCGGGCGTGGACGTGACCGACGCCGAGTTGACCATCGGCACGTCGGCGGGCTCGACCGTGGCCGCGCAGCTCGGCAGCGGCCTGCCGCTGGAGGAACTGTTCCGGCGTCAGGCGGATCCGGCGGCGCACAACCGTGAGCTGGCCCCGACCGGCGCGGGCGGCGCGGAGTTCCTCGACACCTTGGCCAGGCTGATGGCCGAGACCGCGGACCCGGCCGAACTTCGCCGACGCGTCGGGGCGCTCGCCCTCGCGGCGGACACGGTGCCCGAACCGGTCCGCCGGGCGGTCATCGCGAACCGGCTCCCGAGCACCGCGTGGCCCGACCGTGCCCTGATCGTGGCGGTGGACGCGGCCACCGGCGAGCCCCGGATCTTCGGCCCCGACTCGGGTGTGGACCTCGTCGACGCGGTCGCCGCCAGTTGCGCCATCCCGTGCGTCTGGCCGCCGGTGACCATCGGGGACGCCCGCTACGTCGACGGCGGCGTGCGGTCCATGGCCAACGTCGACCTGGCCGCCGGCTGCGAACGCGCGCTGGTCATCGCCCCGATCACCGACGACGCCCTGTGGGAACCGGTCGAGGGCTGTCGGATGGAGATCGTCACCCCCGACGAGCAAACCCTTGCCGCGTTCGAGCCGGACCCCCTGGACCCGGCCACCCGCACTCCAGCCGCGCGCGCCGGTCGAGCCCAGGGAAGACGGTGCGCGGGGCAGGTCGCGGCGTTCTGGGCCTGATTGCCCCGCCGAACAGCCGATCGCCACGCCCGGGGGTCGTCGTTAACCTGACCCGATGAAGCGAACCATGATCGCCGTGATCACGGCACTTGTCGCTGGTGTGATCGTCTCGTCGCCCGCTACCGCGGAGACTGGCAAGCCCGCTCAGTGCGAGTTCACGCCGACGCCGGACAACCCCGCCGCTCGACCGGTGCGCGTGCCTCGTGCGAAAGCGAAGTCGCACGGGACCGTGGATGTCAGCATCTTCACCAACTACGGGACGCTCGACCTGCGGCTCGACCGGGACAACGCGCCTTGCGCGGTGCACAACATCGTTCACCTCGCGCGCGCCGATTTCTATGACGACAGCAGGTGTTTCCGCCTCACGAACAGCGCGCGCCTGGGTGTCCTGCAGTGCGGGGACATCTACCGCGCCGAGGAAGGCGGTCCGGGCTACAAGTTCCCGGACGAGGTCACCGGCCAGGAGACCTACCCGCGCGGCACCATCGCGATGGGCAACCAGGGACCGGGAACCAACGGCAGCGAGTGGTTCATCGTGCACTCGGTGGCCAAGATCCGGCCGGTGTACACGGTGATGGGACACGTGATCCGCGGCATCGAGGTCATGGACCGCATCGTCGCGGCGGGCATCGATCCGGACGGCGCGGTCGACGGCGCTCCCCGGTATCCGGTCGTGATCCACGACGTGCGAGTAGGCCGTTCGCACGGCTGAAACCTCGATCCGATAACGAAAGCACCCCGAAACGATCAGCGGGCTCCCTCCGTGCCAAGATCGCGCTGACGCGCGGAGGGAGTCCCGGGGGATGGCAAGAGCTCGGTCGAAAGCGATCTCGCTCCGGACTCGGCTGTTGCTGGCGCTGGCCGCGTTGGTGCTGCTCAGTCTGACCGCGGTGGCGGTCGGGTGGCTGGAGTCGCGGCCCGCGGGCGCGACACCGGCGGACATGGCGCCCGCCAACGATCCCGGCACCGCCCGGACCCAGTTGGCGGAGTTGGAAGTTCGCCCCTCCCGACCGATGGCGGGGTACTCGCGCGACTCGTTTCCCCACTGGGCCACCGTCGAAGGGCAGTGCAACGCCCGCGAAGCGGTGCTGAAGCGCGACGGCCGTGACGTGGTGGTCGACGGGCGCTGCCGGGTGGTGTCGGGCCGCTGGGTCAGCCCGTTCGACGGCGCGACCTGGACCGAACCTACCGATGTGGACATCGACCACCTGGTGCCGCTGGCCAACGCGTGGCGCAGCGGCGCGGGCGAATGGTCGAAGGAGCAGCGCCGCGAGTTCGCCAACGACATGGTTCGCCCACAGCTGATCGCGGTGACCGACAACGTCAACCAGGCCAAGGGAGACCAGGGGCCCGACACCTGGAAGCCCCCGCTGACCAGCACTTGGTGCGGGTACTCGGTCAACTGGATCGCGGTCAAGCACCACTACAAGCTGTCGGTGAACCCCGCGGAGAAGACCGAACTCGGGAAGATGCTCGACCGCTGCTGACTTGACCTGGAGCGCGCTCCAGGAGGTTGACTGCTCTCGACGCCCGGAACCACACGGGCCAGTTGAGAGGATCTCCGCGTGAAGTACCGCACGATCGGCACGGACCCGCGAACCCGCCGCACCGTCAGCGTGCTGAGCCTGGGTGCCATGCTGTTCGGCACGACCGTCGACGAGCAGACCTCGTTCGCCATCCTGGACCGCTTCGTCGAGGCGGGCGGCACGTTCATCGACACGTCGAACAACTACGCGTTCTGGGTGGGCAGCACCCAGGGCGGCGAGAGCGAGGCGCTCCTCGGCCGCTGGCGCCGCAGCCGCGGGGTGGGCGACGAGGTCACGATCGCCACCAAGCTCGGCGGCCGCCCGATCGCCCCCGACCTCAGCTTCGCCGACACGGCGCTGGCGAAGAACATCGAGGGCCTGTCCCCCAAGGTGATCCGCGAGTCGGCCGCACGCAGCGCGGAGGCACTCGGGATGTCCACTTTGGACTTGCTGTACGCCCACGTCGAGGACTATGTGACCCCGATGGACGAGACCGTGGCGGCGTTCGCCGAGCTGGTCGCGGAGGGATCGGTCGGGATGCTCGGGGTGAGCAACCACTGGGCCTGGCGGGTGGAGCGGGCCCGGACGACGGCCGCGGCGGCGGGGCTGCCCGGGTATGAAGTGCTGCAGTACCAGCACAGTTACCTGCGGCCGCGCACGGATCTGCCGGGCAGGCGCTCGGTCGACGGCAACCAGGGGTATCTCAGCGCGGACCTGCGGGCGTATCTGCGCACCGAACCGGACTTGGCGCTGGTGGCGTACTCGCCGCTGCTCGGCGGCGCCTACACCCGCGCGGACAAGCCGCTTGGCGTGGACTTCGACCACCCGGGCACGCAGTCCCGGCTCGCGGCGGCACGCAAGGTGGCCGAGGAGACAGGAGCGACCGTGAACCAGGTCGTGCTGGCGTGGATGATCGGCAACGACATCCCGGCGATTCCGCTGGTCGGCGCGTCCTCGGTGGCTCAGTTGGACGAGAGTATCGCCGCGGTGGACTTGGAGCTGTCAGCTGAGCAGCGCGCGATTCTGGATGAGGCGCGCTGATCAGAAATGCCGAAGGGGCGGGCCGAATAGCCCCCAACGCTATTCGGCCCGCCATTCATTCGATTCAGCAGGTCTCACCCTTGTACCAGGCGAACTTGATGATTCCCGCATCCCCCAGATAGGTGCGGCCCGGTCCGACGCATTCGTCGTACCCGCTGAGCCCGTGGTGTCGCTCCACGCGGATCCACACCCACGAGTCCCCGCCGCAGTGGTTGTAGTACGCCCGGCCGGACGGGCCGTCCGGGTCCCAACCGCAGGCCAGCGGGCTGACCGCGGCCCGAGGACTGTTCTGGTCGACGACCGCGGCGGCCGGGGCGGCGGCGAGTCCTGCAAAGGACAGGGCGATGGCCAGAGACGCCAATGGGCGCAGGCTTACCGATGAACGCATTTCATTTCCCCCTTGTCACATGGGGGAAGTTGATTTCCTCCCCCAAGGAGATTCCAGCGTCGCACGGGAATGGGGTGCGGAGTAGTCCCTGAAAGGGTGAAAAGAAAACAACGGCTGTGACATAGCGCCGGCTCGCCGGCGCGGCTCGGTCGCTTTGATGGTGACGTTTCGGGGGTCCCGCACGAACACGCCATCGAAGTCGTGTTCGTGCGGGACCCCCGAAACGTCACCGCGACCGAGCGGGGTGGATTGCCGGAGGCGGCGCCAATTACACAGTGAATCCGAGCGCGCGGAGTTGCTCGCGGCCGTCGTCGGTGATCTTTTCCGGGCCCCACGGGGGCATCCAGACCCAGTTGATCCGGAAGTCGTTGACCAGGCCGCCGCCGGTCAGGGCCGCGCGCGTCTGGTCTTCGATCACGTCGGTCAGTGGGCAGGCCGCCGACGTCAGGGTCATGTCGATGGTCGCCGTGTTGTCGTCCTCGACCCGGATGTCGTACACCAGGCCAAGGTCGACGACGTTGATCCCCAACTCGGGGTCCACCACGTCGCGCATGGCTTCTTCGAGGTCGTCCAAGGTGGCCAGGTCGGCGCGGGGGGCCTGGTCAGGCATCCCGGCGGCGCCGCGCTGGACTTCTTCTTCGCTCATCGCGCTGTCACTCCTTCGCCCGAACGGGCAACCGCGTCCTTGAAAGCCATCCAGCCAAGCAGAGCACACTTCACCCGCGCCGGGTACTTGGCCACACCCGCGAAGGCGATGCCGTCCTCCAGCACATCTTCATCCGGTTCGACCTGACCCCGGCCCTGCATCAGCTCCACGAACGCGTCCATAGTGGACAGTGCGTCCGTCACGTCCCGGCCGACCACCAGGTCCGTCAGCACCGACGTGGACGCCTGGCTGATCGAACAGCCCTGCCCCTCGTACGACACGTCCGCGACCTTGCCGTCGTCGAGCTTCACCCGCAGGGTGACCTCGTCGCCGCAGGTCGGGTTGACCTGGAAGGACTCCGCGTCGAACGGGTCGCGCAGACCGCGTCCGTGCGGGTTCTTGTAGTGGTCCAGGATGATCTCCTGGTACATCTGCTGCAGCTGCATCACGCCACCCCGAAGAACTTGCGGACCTGGTGCAGCCCCTCGATCATCGCGTCGATCTCAGCCTCGGTGGTGTAGAGGTAACCCGACACCCGGGTCGAGGACTGCGCGCCGAGCCTGCGGTGCGCGGGCTTGGCGCAGTGGTGACCGCCGCGCACGGCGATGCCGTACGAGTCGAGCACCTGGCTGATGTCGTGCGGGTGCAGGCCTTCCATGGTGAAGCTGATCGCCCCACCGCGGTCGACCATGTCGGTCGGCCCGAGAATCCGCACACCCGGCACTTCGAGCATCCGCTCCAGCGCGTAGCCGGTGATCGCCTGCTCGTGCGCGGCCACGTTCTCCATGCCCAGCGCGCTGAGGTAGTCGATCGCCGCGCCCAGACCGATGGCCTGCGCGATCGGCGGGGTGCCCGCCTCGAACTTGTGCGGAGCCGGAGCGTAGGTGGACCGCTCCATCCGGACGTCCTCGATCATCTCGCCGCCGCCGTGGAACGGGGGCAGCGCCGCGAGCACCTCGGACCGTCCCCACAGGACACCGATGCCGGTGGGGCCCAACAGCTTGTGCCCGGTGAAGCCGATCAGGTCGGCCCCGGTCTCGAGCACGTTGTACGGCAGCTGCGGACCCGCCTGGGCGGCGTCGAGCACGACCAGCGCGCCGACAGCCTTGGCCCGGCGGGCGATCTCGGCGACCGGGTTGATCGTGCCCAGCATGTTCGACACATGCACGAGCGAGACGACCTTGGTGCGCTCGGTGATCAGCTCGTCGATGTTCGACAGGTCGAGCCTGCCGTCGTCGGTGATGCCGAACCACTTCAGCGTCGCGCCGGTCCGCTGCGTGAGCAGCTGCCACGGCACGATGTTGGAGTGGTGCTCCATCTCGGTGACGACGACCTCGTCGCCGGGACCCACCCGGTACGGCTCATCGGCCCAGGCCAGCACGTTGGCGACCAGGTTGATCGCCTCGGTGATGCCCCGGGTGAAGATGATCTCGTCGCGGCTGGGAGCGCCGATGAACGCCGCGATCTTGTCGCGGGCGCCCTCGAACGCCGCCGTGGACTCCTCGCCGAGCTGGTGCACGGCGCGGGCCACGTTGGCGTTGTGCCGCTCGTAGTGCTCGGTGAGCGTGTCGATCACCGACTGCGGCTTCTGCGACGTGTTCGCGCTGTCGAGGTAGACCAGCGGCCTGTCCTCGGCGAGTTTCCGCTGCAGGATCGGGAAGTCCTTGCGGACCTGCTCGACGTCAAACCCGTGGCCGGTCACCTGACACCCCTCTCCGTGGTTTCTGTCCTGTGCAACGTCAGGAAGTGGTCGCGGCTTCCTGGATGCCCGCGTATTTCACGTAGCCCTCGGCCTCGAGCTGGTCGGCCAGCTCCTTGCCGCCGGACTCGACGATCTTGCCCGCCGCGAAGACGTGCACGAAGTCGGGCGTGATGTGGCGCAGGATGCGGGTGTAGTGCGTGATCAGCAGGACGCCGTGCTCGCCGGAGGCCTGGAACCGGTTGACACCCTCGGACACGACGCGCAGGGCGTCGACGTCGAGGCCGGAGTCGGTCTCGTCGAGGATGGCGATCTTCGGGTCGAGCAGCGCGAGCTGCAGGATCTCGTGGCGCTTCTTCTCGCCGCCGGAGAAACCCTCGTTGACGCTGCGCTCGGCGAAGGCCGGGTCGATGTCCAGCTCGCCCATGGCGGCCTTGACCTCCTTGACCCAGGTGCGCAGCTTCGGCGCCTCGCCGCGCACGGCGGTGGCCGCGGTGCGCAGGAAGTTCGACATCGACACGCCGGGGACCTCGACCGGGTACTGCATGGCCAGGAACAGGCCCGCGCGGGCGCGCTCGTCCACGCTCATGGCCAGGACGTCCTCGCCGTCGAGCGTGATCGTGCCCGAGGTCACCTGGTACTTGGGGTGACCGGCGATCGCGTAGGACAGAGTGGACTTGCCGGACCCGTTGGGGCCCATGATCGCGTGGGTCTCGCCTGCCTTGATGGTCAGGTCGACGCCCTTGAGGATCTCCTTGGGACCTTCGTCGGTGCTGACCGAAACGTGCAGGTCCTTGATCTCCAGCGTGGCCATGTCGTGCGGTTTCCTTCAGTTCGTGGTGGTAGTGACGTCCACATGGACGTCGCCGTCGACGATCGTCACGGCATAGACGTCGACAGGTTCGGTCGCGGGCGGAGCCGAAGGGGCGCCGGTGCGCAGGTCGAAACACGACCCGTGCAGCCAGCACTCCAGACCCTTGCGGGTCAGCTCCCCTTCGGACAGTGCCAGTTCGGCGTGCGAGCACTCGTCGCGCAACGCGTGCACCTCGTCGCCCTGGCGCACCAGCACCACGGAGACATCATCGACCTCGACGGCGTGCGGTTTGCCGTCGTCCAGATCGGACAGTGCACAAGCGCGACTCATACCCCGACTGCTTCCAGTTCGGCCTCGATCGCCGCCTCGAGGCGCTCGCGCACCTCGGGAACGGTGATCTTCATCAGCAGCTCGTGGAAGAAGCCGCGCACGACCAGGCGCCGGGCCTGGTCCTCCGGGATTCCCCGCGCCTGCAAGTAGAACAGCTGCTCGTCGTCGAAGCGGCCGGTCGCGCTGGCGTGGCCCGCCCCGGCGATCTCGCCGGTCTCGATCTCCAGGTTCGGCACCGAGTCGGCGCGCGCGCCGTCGGTCAGCAGGAGGTTCCGGTTGAGCTCGTAGGTCTGGGTGCCCTCGGCGGCCACGCGGATCAGCACATCGCCGATCCACACGGTGTGCGCGCCCTCGCCCTGCAGCGCGCCCTTGTACGTCACGTTCGACGTGCAGTTCGGCTGCGCGTGGTCCACAAAGGTCCGGTGCTCGAAGTGCTGCCCGGCGTCGGCGAAGTACAGACCGGTGAGGTCGACTTCCCCGCCCCGCTCGGCGAACGACGCCGTCGGGGACACGCGGACCAGGTCTCCACCAAGGGTGACGACGGTGTGCTTGAGCACCGCGTCCTTGCCGATCTTGGCGTGCTGCGCGGAGACGTGCACCGCGTCGTCGGCCCAGTCCTGAATGGACACCACGGTGAGCTTCGACCCCTCGGCGAGGACGAACTCCACGTTGTCGGCGTACACACCGGAACCGCGGTGGTCGATGACCACGACGGCCTCGGCGTACAGCTCGGCGCGGATCTGCAGGTGGCCGTAGGCGAGCTTGCCCTCGCCCGGTCCGGTGACCTTGACGGTCGTCGGCGCGGACGCGCGCTGCTCCTTCGCCGCGGTCAGGATCGTGGCCTCGGCGAACGAGCTGAACGCCTGGGCGGCGACCCGGTCGGCAGGCGTGCCCGCCTCGCCGAGCCGCTTGTCGCCACGGGCGACCGTCTCGACGGTGAACTCGCCGGGCGCGTCGATCTCGACCGTCGCGGCACCGGTGGCCTGCGCACCCTCGTGCAGGCCGGCGAGCCGCTTCATCGGCGTGAAGCGCCAAATCTCCTCGCGGCCGGTGGGCACCTCGAACGCGTTGACGTCGTAGGAGGAGAACCAGTCGGCACGCGATGCCTCGGGAACCCGCGCTCCGCTCTCGGAGCGTGGGCTTTCAACAGCGGCAGTCATTTAGCCGACGGCCCCTTCCATCTGCAGTTCGATCAGGCGGTTCAGTTCGAGCGCGTACTCCATGGGCAGCTCACGCGCGATGGGCTCGACGAACCCGCGCACGATCATCGCCATGGCCTCGTCCTCGGACAGGCCGCGCGACATCAGGTAGAACAGCTGGTCGTCGCTGACCTTCGACACCGTGGCCTCGTGGCCCATCTGCACGTCGTCCTCGCGGATGTCGACGTACGGGTAGGTGTCGGAGCGGCTGATCGTGTCGACCAGCAGCGCGTCGCACTTGACCGTGGACTTCGAGTGGTGCGCCCGCTTGTTGAACTGGACCAGGCCGCGGTAGGACGTGCGGCCACCGCCGCGCGCCACCGACTTCGACTCGATCTTCGAGGTCGTGTGCGGCGCGAGGTGGACCATCTTGGCGCCCGCGTCCTGGTGCTGGCCCTCGCCGGCGAAGGCGATGGACAGGACCTCACCGTGGGCGTGCTCGCCCATCAGGTAGACGGCCGGGTACTTCATGGTGACCTTGGAGCCGATGTTGCCGTCGATCCACTCCATGGTCGCGCCCTCTTCGGCCTTGGCGCGCTTGGTGACCAGGTTGTAGACGTTGTTCGACCAGTTCTGGATGGTCGTGTAGCGGCAGCGGCCGCCCTTCTTCACGATGATCTCCACGACCGCGGAGTGCAGCGAGTCCGAGGAGTAGATCGGCGCGGTGCAACCCTCGACGTAGTGCACGTAGGCACCCTCGTCGACGATGATCAGCGTGCGCTCGAACTGGCCCATGTTCTCGGTGTTGATCCGGAAGTAGGCCTGCAGCGGGATCTCGACGTGGACGCCCTTGGGCACGTAGATGAACGAGCCACCCGACCACACGGCGCCGTTGAGCGCGGAGAACTTGTTGTCCCCGTGCGGGATCACCGAGCCGTAGTACTCGGCGAACAGCTCCGGGTGCTCCTTGAGCGCGGTGTCGGTGTCGAGGAAGATGACACCCTGCTTCTCGAGCTCCTCGTTGATCTTGTGATAGACCACTTCGGACTCGTACTGCGCGGCGACACCGGACACCAGGCGGGCCTTCTCGGCCTCCGGGATGCCCAGCTTGTCGTAGGTGTTCTTGATGTCCTCGGGCAGGTCTTCCCAGGACTGGGCCTGCTTCTCCGTGGACCGCACGAAGTACTTGATGTTGTCGAAGTCGATCCCCGACAGGTCGGCGCCCCAGCTCGGCATGGGCTTGCGGTCGAAGAGCCGCAGACCCTTGAGCCGGGACTCGAGCATCCACTCGGGTTCGCTCTTCTTGGCCGAGATGTCCCGGACCACGGCCTCCGACAGGCCGCGCTGGGCGGCTGCGCCCGCGACGTCCTTGTCGGCCCAGCCGAATTCGTAGCGACCCAGGGAGTCGATGGTCTCTTCCTGGGTGAGCTGCGTGGTGGTGCGCTGCTCGGCAGCGGCAGTCATAGGGACTTCCCTCCATGCGGAACGGGTGAAGCGGTCTTGCCTGAGGACTGGAGCGGCACGTGCGTAGTGCACGCGGCGTCGCCGTTCGCGATCGTCGCCAGGCGCTGCACGTGGGTGCCGAGAAGCGCGGCGAACGCCGCCGTCTCGACCTCGCACAGCTGGGGGAACTCCGCCGCGACGTGCGCGACGGGGCAGTGGTGCTGGCAGAGCTGCTCCCCGGCGCCGACACTTCGTGTCGACGCAGCGTAACCCTCGCGGGTCAGCGCGACGGCCAGGGCCCGTGCCCGCTCCGCCGGGTCCTCGACCGAGGTGATGGCGGCGCGGTGACGGTCGACCAGGGTGCCCATCCGGCGCTCCGCGAACGCGCGGACCGCCTGCTCTCCCCCGCTCTCGGCGAGGAAGCGCAGGGCGGAGATGGCCAGGTCGTCGTAGGCGTGGCCGAACCGGGACCGGCCCGACTCGGTGAGCAGGAAGAGCTTGGCCGGGCGGCCGCGGCCGCGGTGGCCCAGGCGCGGGGCCTCACGGGTGTAGGCCTCCCCGTCGGCCACCAGGGCGTCGAGGTGCCTGCGGACGGCGGCGGGGCTGAGCCCCAGCGCCTCGGCGACCGCGACGGCCGAGATCGGTCCCTGCTCCAGCAGCAGGCGGGCCACACCAACGCGGGTGCGGCCGTCCTGCTGTCCGACCCCAGCGAGACCGGTGGTCTCCTCAGGGGCCCGCGGAGCGGGGGCGGTCTTTTTCACAACACAAGTGTGTCTTATTTCCGACGCGGGGGCAAAGGTGGGGTGCCTTCCGGTGACCACCCTCACCCCACAGCCCCCGCGAGTCGCCCCTTCCAGCAGGTGAGTCGCCCCTCCCGGCAAGCGAGTGCGACATTCGGGCAAGTGACTTCGACATTGAGGCGGGGCCGGATAAGGCGAACCCCAGTGTCCGAATGTCGATGGGTGAGGGCGAACGTCGAACTCGGTTGCCTGAATGTCGCACTCGCTTGCCGGGAGGGGCGACTCACTTGCCTGGAGGGGCGACTCGCGGGTTGGGGTGAACCGGGCTTGGGGGGTGGATGGGGGTGGATAGGCTCTTCGGCGTGGTGACGGCAGAGACGGGGCGGCGCGTGCGGGTGTCCGACAACGAGGCGGGCGCGCTCAACGCGGTGGAGCGCAAGCAGCTCGACGTCGTGCGCCGGTTCGGCACGGTAGGCGCCCTGCTACTCGCCGTGGGCTCGCTGGGCGCGGGGGCCGCTCCGGTGTTCAACCCGGTGATCCGGCTCCCGGTGTTCAACCTGTTCATGCGAATGACCACGGTGTCGCTGGCCATCGGCTTCACCGGCGTGTTCATGATCGTGGTGGCCTGGATCGCGCTGGGCACGCTGTCGCGCCCCGGCCGCGAGCGCGTCGTGTCGGTGCCGCAGATGGCCCGGACGCTGGTGATGTGGATCGCGCCGCTGGTGTTCACCGTCCCCAGCTTCAGCCGCGACGTCTACAGCTACCTCGCGCAGAGCGAGATCGTGGCCCGCGGCATGGACCCGTACACGCTCGGCCCGGCGCAGGCACTCGGTGTCGAACACCCGCTCACCCAGGGTGTGCCGACGATCTGGCGGGAGACGCCGTCGCCGTACGGTCCCCTCTTCCTCACGCTCGGCAAGGCCATCAACTGGCTCACCGGCGACCACGTCGTGCACGGTGTCGCCCTGCACCGGCTGCTGGCGCTGATCGGCCTGGCGATGATCGTGTGGTCGCTCCCCCGGCTGGCCAAGCGCTTCGGGGTCAGCCCGGTGAGCGCCCTGTGGCTGGGCGCGGCCAACCCACTGGTGCTGTTCCACCTGGTCGTGGGCGTGCACAACGAGGCGCTGGCGATCGGTTTGATGCTGGTCGGGTTCGAGCTGGCGCTGACCAGGATGGCGAAGGTGACCCCGGACGGCCCCTTCCCGCCGTGGCAGCGCGGCGAGCTGGCCTGGTACGCCATCGGCGGCGCGGTGATCACCCTCGGCGCGGCGGTGAAGATCCCGGCGGCGCTGGCCTTGGGCTTCCTCGGAGTGATGATCGCCCGGCGGATGGGCGGCACGTGGAAACACCTGTTCCAGGTCGCGGGCGGGCTGGGGGTGGTGTTCCTGGTCGTGCTCACCGCCTGTTCGTTCGGCAGCGGCCTGGGCTACGGCTGGGTCAGCACGCTGAACACCGCGTCGACCATCAAGAGCTGGCTCGCCCCGATGACCGCACTCGGGTTCGGCGCGGGTGGCCTCGGCATTCTGATGGGCCTGGGCAACCACACCGACGCGGCCATCACCGTGGCACGGCTGTTCGGCGCCATCATCGGCCCGCTGATCGCGGCGAAGCTGCTGCTCGACAGCTTCCGGTGGAAGCTGCGGCCGCTGACCGGCCTCGGCGTCGCACTGGGCGCGGTGCTGGTGTTCGGCGCGGCCGTGCACGCCTGGTACCTGTTGTGGGCGGCGCTCCCGCTGGCCGCCGCGGCGGGCAACACCCGGTTCCGCACGGCGGCGATGGTGATCAGCGCGGGACTCGCGGTGGTGCTGGCGCCGACCGGGGGGACCTTCGACGGACACATCTTCGTGCTCCCCTACGCCTACCTCGCCGCCGCGATCACCACCCTGGCCGCGGTCGCCGTGGTGTGGCGGCACCTGCCGTGGCCTCCCGCCCGCCGCGTGACCGCCGGCACGCCTTAGGCTTTCGCCTCGTGAGTGCGCCCGCCGTCGAGGTGTCCGACCTGGCCAAGAGTTACGGGTCCACCCCTGCCGTCGACGGCATCGGGTTCACCGTGGACCGTGGTTCCGTGCTGGCCCTGCTCGGACCCAACGGCGCGGGCAAGACCACCAGCATCGAGATCTGCGAGGGCTTCCTGCGCCGCGACGGCGGTTCGGTGCGCGTGCTGGGCCTCGACCCCGCCACCGACGGCGACAAGCTGCGCCCCCGGATCGGCGTGATGCCCCAGGGCGGCGGCGCCTACCCCGGCGTGCGGGTCGACGAGATGCTCACCCTGGTGGCGGCCTGCGCGGCCAACCCCCTCGACCCGGCCTGGCTGCTCGACATCCTGGGCCTCGCGGGCGCGACCCGGACCCCGTACAAGCGCCTCTCGGGCGGGCAGCAGCAGCGGCTGTCGCTGGCGTGCGCGCTCATCGGCAGGCCCGAGCTGGTGTTCCTCGACGAACCGACAGCCGGGATGGACCCGCAGGCCCGCAGGCTGGTCTGGGAACTGGTGGCCGCCCTGCGCGCCGACGGCGTGAGCGTCCTGCTGACCACGCACCTGATGGAGGAAGCCGAGGCGCTCGCCGACCAGGTGGTGATCATCGACCACGGCCGGGTGGTGGCCCAGGGCAGCCCGCGTGAGCTGACCGAGCAGGGCGCCGACGAGCAGCACCTGAAGTTCCGGGCCAAGTCCGGACTGGACACCACGCTGCTGCTGGCCGCGCTGCCCCAGGGGTGCCGGGTGAGCGAGCCGATGGCGGGGCAGTACCTGGTGACGGGCACGGTCGATCCGCAGGTCGTCTCGACGGTGACGTCGTGGTGCGCGCAGCAGGGCGTCCTCGCCCAGGAGCTGCAGGTGGGCAGGCGCAGCCTGGAGGACGTCTTCCTCGACCTGACCGGACGGGAGCTGCGCTCGTGACCGCACGATTCGAGCCCGGCACCTTCACGCCCGCGCCGGGGGCGGGCAAGCCGCTGCGGATGCTGCTCACGCACGCGCGCACCGAGGCGATGCTGACCCTGCGCAACGGCGAACAGGTCCTGCTGACGGTGCTGATCCCGCTGGCGCTGCTGGTGGGCCTGAGCGTGCTGAAGATCATCGAGATGCCCGAGCCCCGGGTCGACTCGGTGACGCCCCGGATCTTCGCCCTCGCGGTCATGTCGTCGGCCTTCACCGGCCAGGCGATCGCCTTGGGCTTCGACCGCCGCTACGGCGTCCTCAAGCGGCTGGCCGCGACGGCGCTGCCGCGCTGGCTGCTGGTCGCGGGCCGGGTGCTCGCGGCGTTGGGCGTGGTGATCCTGCAGTTGGCGCTGCTGGCACTGACGGCGGCGCTGCTGGGCTGGTCGCCGTCGTCTTCCGGTCTGGTGTGGACGGTGCTGCTCGTGGTGCTGGGCACGGTGGCCTTCGGGGCACTCGGCGTCCTGCTCGGGGGCGCGTTGAAGGCCGAGGTCGTGCTGGCGCTGGCCAACATCGTGTGGTTCGTGCTGCTGCTGGCGGGCGGCATCATCGTCGCCGCCGACTCGCTGCCCGACGGCATGGCGACGGTCGTCCGACTCCTGCCGAGCGCCGCCCTGACCGAGGGCCTGACAACGGCGTTGGTCGACGGCAAGGTGCCGGACTGGTCGGTGTTCGCGATCCTCGCGGGCTGGGGCGGCGGCGCCGCGCTGCTGGCCACCCGCACCACCAAACTCGTTTAGCGCTGCCGCCGGCCCTGGTCGAGGGGGGACGCGACCGGGCCGGCGACAGCCAAGAGAGGCGATGGGGGAGTTCGCCTCTGACGACTCAGTGTAGTAGCTCATGATCACTGCGTGGGTATGAACGGCGAACCTCGCCGAGGATCTCCCCGTTCAGCGCACGATGGGAGTCCGGCCACATCGGCGACCGGCCGCGAACGCGCTCTCAGGGGCGCCCGCCTACCATCGTCGCGTGCTGCCGCAATCGTTGAAGGACCGGATCGACCGCCTGCCCGCGCCCAGTGTCCGCGCCCAGCGGGCCGTCGCGATCGCTGTCGTCGTCACGCAGGCGCTGATCGCCGTCACCGGGTCGGTGGTCCGGGTGACCGGGTCGGGGCTGGGCTGCACGACGTGGCCGCAGTGCCACCCGGGCAGCATGGTGCCGGTCGAGCACCCGGAGTTCGCGGCCCTGCACCAGTGGATCGAGTTCGGCAACCGGATGCTGACCGGCGTCGTCGGCTTCATCGCCATCGCCGCGTTCTTCCTGGCCTACCTGGACCGCCCGCACCGCCGCCGCTACCTGCGGCTGGCGCTGATCATGCCGCTCGGCGTGCTCCTGCAGGCGGTCATCGGCGGCGCGACCGTGCGGCTGGACTTGCTGTGGTGGACCGTGGCGGTGCACTTCATGGTCTCGGCCGTGATGGTGTGGCTGGCGGTGCTGCTCGTGCACGCGGTCGACGAGGGTGACGGGCCGCGGGTCGTCCGCGGGCCCGCCGGTCTGCGCGGGCTGCTGACCGCCACGGTGGTCGTGCTCGCCGGGCTGCTCGTGGTCGGCACGATGGTCACCGGCGCGGGCCCGCACGCGGGCGACCCGCAGACGCCGCGGCTGGGGCTGCCGGTGGAGACGCTTGCGCACGTGCACGCCGCGTTCCTGTTCGTCTACCTCGGCATGGTGCTCGCGGTCGGGTTCCTGCTGCACTCGCGCGCGGACCGCTCGCTGTGGCGCCGGTTCTACGCCCTGGTCGCCGTCGTGCTCGCGCAGGGCTCGCTGGGGTTCGTCCAGTTCTGGACCGGTGTGCCGGAGATGCTGGTGTCGCTGCACGTGCTCGGGGCGATGGCGGTCATCGTGGCCACCGCGAGCCTGTGGTGCGCGACCCGCGACTACCCGCGCTCCCCCGCCGAGACGGGCGAGGCACGGGCCGTCGCGGTCTAGCTCAGCCTCGGGCCCTGGCGGCCATCTTGCGCCGGTGACCGGCGCCGATCTTGGTGGCCTCGACGGTCTCGCGGTCCCACTCCGAGAGTTCGAGGCCCTCGATCTTCGCGACGAGGGCCTCCCCCGCGGCGGGTCCGGGCACGATCACGTCGCCCATCGCGCCGTCGTCGCCGACGAGCACGACGCGGGCGCCCTTGCGCCCGATGTTCTGGACAACGGCCCGGCTCGGCTTGCCATGCTCCGCGACGAACGCGGTGGCGGCCTTGAGGGCCTGGGCGGGGACCTGGGGTTCGGTGTTCTCGTCAGCCACGGACCGAGCTTAGGACCAACCGGGCAGTGAGACCCGTCCACCGTGAGCGGTTCCACTCGGGCATGCTTGGAACATGACAAAGGCAGTGGTGGTGACGCGCACCGGTGGCCCCGAAGTACTGACCTACGCGGACCGGGAGATCCCCACGCCCGGCCCCGGCGAAGCACTCGTCCGGGTGACGGCGGCGGGTGTCAACTACATCGACACCTACCACCGCGAGGGCATCTACACCCTGCCGCTGCCCTTCGGTCTCGGCCTCGAGGGCGCCGGGACGATCACCGCGGTCGGCGACGACGTGGGCGACCTCGCGGTGGGCGACCGGGTCGCCTGGGCCGACGCGCTGGGCAGCTACGCCGAACACGTCCTGGTGAAGGCCACGGCGGCGGTCCGCGTCCCCGACGGTGTCGACGACGAGACCGCGGCGGCCGCGATGCTGCAGGGACTCACCGCCCACTACCTGGTGACCTCGACCTACCCGGCCCGACCGGTGGACACGGTGCTGGTCCACGCGGCGGCGGGCGGCGTCGGGCTGCTGCTCGTGCAGCTGGCCAAGGCGCGCGGGGCGCGGGTCATCGGCACGGTGTCCACTTCGGACAAGGAAGCCCTGGCCCGGGAGGCGGGCGCCGACGAGGTGATCCGGTACACCGAGGAGGACTTCGCCGCCAGGACACTCGAGCTGACCGACGGGGAAGGCGTGGCCGCGGTGTACGACGGCGTCGGCCGCACGACGTTCGACGGCAGCCTGTCGGTGGTGAAGCGGCGCGGGACGATGGCGTTGTTCGGCGCCGCCAGCGGCCCGGTGGCCCCGGTGGACCCGCAGCGGCTCAACAGCGGCGGCTCCCTGTTCCTGACCCGGCCGAAGCTGGCCGATCACGTTGCCACGGAAGAGGAACTGCGGTGGCGGGCCGATGAGCTGTTCGGCTCGATCGTCGACGGGAGCCTGAAGGTGCGGATCGGCGGCAGGTATCCGCTCGCCGAGGCCCGGCAGGCCCATGAGGACCTGCAGGGCAGGCGAACCACAGGGAAGCTGCTGCTCATCCCGTGATGCCGACGCCCGGGATATGGCTCCACGCCGCGGCCTGGGACCAGGTCAGTGCGGGCCAGTGCGTGCCGCCGGGCCGCGGGTACACCCTGGAGTCGTAGCTGCCAGGGGTGAACCGCGGGTCGAAGAAGCAGCCGGTGGCGTAAGTGCGGTCGAAAGCCGAGCAGGACTCCGCCACGGATGCCGGGGTCGGACGTTGTCCCGTCCGCACCCAAG
Source organism: Actinokineospora alba (assembly GCF_004362515.1). Lineage (NCBI taxonomy): Bacteria > Bacillati > Actinomycetota > Actinomycetes > Pseudonocardiales > Pseudonocardiaceae > Actinokineospora > Actinokineospora alba. The sequence goes on from NZ_SNXU01000001.1 coordinate 6,202,324, forward strand.
TGGACAGTGCGGAGATCGCGCTCGCGTAACCCGAGTCGCTCAGCGCGCTGTGCTCGCTTTCGGTGGTGAACGTCTGCACCAGATTGTCCCCGGCCACGCTCGCCCGGTAGGCGGACTCGTGCTCCACGAACGCCGTCGGGTCGTTGACCGCGTGCATCGTCAGCACCGGCTCGGTGACCCGGCCGGTCAGATCGCTGTCGTAGGACAGGTCGCGGACAGCGGACGGGTCGGCTTGGAACCGCTCCACCCCGCGGTTGAGCGCGGCGTCGTCGTGCGAGCCGGCGTACTGGACGCCCCTGTTGCCGAACGGGTTCCGGCCGCCCAGGCGGTTGTGCACGATGTCGCGGAAGGTGAAGGTCGCGAAGCTCAGGTGCGAGGACAGTGTCCGCTCCGGGAGCTTCGTCACGGCCAGGATGTCCGACAGGTTTCGCTGCTGCAGCGGCGTGCGCAGCTGCGACGGCGACTCGATTCCGGTGCACTCCTGCAGGCGGGCCCGCAGGCCGCTGCCGGTCATCGTCGAGTCCTTGCGCAGCCCCGTCCACAGTGGATACTGCGGCTCGCTCGGCCGGGGGTGGTTGGCGCAGTAGTACTGGTAGACCACCCTCAGGTCCACCCGGTAGTCATAGCCGCGGGATCCGCCTGCCAGCACGCCGTTGGTGAGCAGGACGCCGTCGTAATCGTGCAGTTCGGCGGCCTTCGCGGCGATGTTTCCGCCCCAGGACTGGCCGTGCAGGATCGTCACATCCGGCTCGCCGAACGCGCTGGTGAACAGCTGACGCACGTTCTCGGTGTCCCGCACCGCCATCCGGGTTCCGTAGCCGCCTCGGCGGTAGGACGATCCGGCCCAGGCGTAGCCCTCACGCACCATGACCGACCAGCGGGTGAGGTCGCCGACGCTGCGGTCCTGGGTGGGCGCGCCAAGGTCCGGCCCGCCGTGCGCGTGCAGCACCAGCGTTCCGTTCCAGTTCGACGGGATCGCGATGGAGTAGAACGCCCCCGTGCTGTCCTGGCCGCCGTGGCAAGTGGTGTTCGCGGGCAACTCGGCCGGGCAAGCGACCGTCGGCAGAGGTGCGGGGATGGGGCTCATGCCCACGGGGCTCATACCCACGACGAGGGCGGTGACCAGCGATGCGGCGTACATGGCGTCCTCCTGTGCGCGTCGTCGCGCTCGAGGTGACGCTAGACACACCCAGCGGTGGCCATGGAGGTTGCGTTCATTGAGTTCGCCGCCCTGACGCGGTGCAGGTCGTACAACGCGAAATGCTCGGCTGGGAAACCCAGCCGAGCGTCTCGTCAGTGGAGGTGGGTCAGCTGACCTGAACCGCGTCGATCACGAAGACGAGGGTCTCGTTCGGCTCGATGCCGTTGCCGCCCTGGCCGTAGCCCTTGTCCGGGGGAACGACCAGGAGCCTGCGGCCGCCCTGCTTGATGCCGACCAGGCCCTCGTTCCAGCCGTCGATGACCGAGGCCTCGCCGACGCCCTGCAGCGGGAAGGGCTGGTTGCGTTTCCAGGACGAGTCCTTCTCGGTCTTGTTCGACCAGGTCACCAGGAGGTAGTGGGTCAGCATGTCGCTGCCCTTCACGACCTCCTTGCCCGTGCCCGGCGTCAAGTCCTTGACGATGAGCTTCTTGGGCGGGGCGCAGGTGGTGGGAATGGTGATCTCGGGCTTCGAGTTCGCCGCGCCGGTGACCTTGATGTCGTCGGCGGTGCACTCGGCGCCGGTGGAGGCGGCCTCGCTGGTCGGGGCGGAGGACTCGCTGGTCTTGGTGGGCTGCTGGGCCGCGGCCGGGGTGCTCGGGCCACTCGGCGGCTGGGTGGAGGCCTGCTCCGACGGGGCGCAAGCCGTCAGGCCCACCGCCACCGCCGCCGCGATCATGATCTTGCCGACGTTCTGCATGGTCAGCGAGTCTAGAAAAGGCCATCCGAGGGGCCGCACCCGGTCTGCCCGAAGGTGAATACTCACCCGATTTTCGCAATCCACGGGCAGGCGATCACGCGTAAAGTGACTCCGCGCGCCTGATCGGATACTGACCGCGTTCGTCCGTTCGGGTGCGCCCCAAGGAGGTGACCACCGTGCCCGCGGATGCCGAGGGCCTCCGCACCCACCCGATCCAGGAGCTCTTCTGGACCCGAACGGGCCTGCTGCTCCTGATCCTGCTCGTGGTGTCGGGAACGTCGATGTGGACTTCGAGCGGTCTCGACCCGGGTACGGCCAAGAATCTACTCGCCGCGCTCGGCACCGGGACCATGGTGTCCGCCGTCGTCGGGTTCGGCCAGACGCTGATCACCGCCACGGCCGCCCAGCGGGCGATGGTGACGCCGGTGATCGAGGAGAGCAGGCGCGCGCTTCGCGAGTTGTCCGCGGAGTACCGGGCCCTCAACCAGGAGTTCTTCCCCACCCACGTCTTCGAGGCGACCACCGACCCCGACCCGACGTTCAACGCCCTGATGATGCGCGACCTCAAGGACACCAGGCAGTTCTGCTTCCGCGGCTTCTCGGGCCGCCACGCCGCGGTCCGCCTGCTGCACTCCCACGCCGAGTGGGAAGTGCGGGCCGTCGTGGCCGATCCCCGGGAGCGGACGGCGATCAGCGGCCGCGCCCGGCACCTGGTGCGCAACGCCGGGGTCGACGCGGACTACGAGAAAATCCAGGCCACGCTGCACGAGGAGATCCGCATCGGGCTCGTCGGCCTCTACCTGGCCCGCGCCCGGTGTTCGGTGATCGACGTGACCGTCATCGCCGATCCCCCGCTGGACCGCCTGGAGCTGTTCGACGACAGCGTCTGGATCACTCTCTACAGCGACGTCGCCGGCGTCGCCTCGCTCTACCCGCGGACCCTGCGCTTCTCCGAGGGGTCGTTCATCTATTCCATGGAACGCGCCGATTTCGCGCGGCTGCGCGGCGCCCGCGACGCGGGGCGGTTCCAGATCACCCCGGACACCACCCGGGCGGAGTTCCTGGCGCACTTCGAACGGGTCACCGGCGCCGCGCTCACCGAGAAGCGGTTCCGTGAACTGGAAGCCAAGTTCCACGCCTTCCGCCATGACTTCTCCGCCAAAGCCGAACTGGAGGCCTGATCCCGTTGTCGACCGCGCTGTCCGAGCTCGCCGACCGGATGCGCACCACACCCGCGCGCCGCTGGTCCGCCGTGCACGACTGCTTCGGGTCCTGGGTGGACGGTCCGACGCTGCGATCCGTTCTGCGCCAACACCTGCTGAGCCTGGGGCCGGACAAGGCGGCGGCCCTGATCGGCCGCTCCCGGGAGACCACGACGCATTTCGCCTGGTGCCTGCGTGACCGGGAGGCCGAGCCGTTCACGTTCTGGCTGCACGAGTACAAACCGCAGAGCGACTGGCGGCCCGGCTACGCCGACTCCGTGCACAACCACCGGTACCACTTCTGCACGGTCATCCTGCGCGGCGGCTACCTCCACGAGCGCTACGCCACCACGATCGACCCGGACACCGGCCTGATCTCGGCGGCGACCCTGCTCCGCCGCACCGAATGCGGTGTGGGCGAGTCCGGTTTCCTGCTCGCCGACGAGTTCCACCGCATCCCCAGCGCGGCCGACCAGACGATGACGTTCCTGGTGAAATCCCGGCCCGTGAGCGCCGCCAGCCTCTCGTTCGACCCGGCCACCAAGATCGGCCACCGGCACGTCCCCGTCGAATCCCGACTTGAGGAGCTGACCAGCAGGATCTAAAACCACTTACCATCAGCCCCACCCGATTCCACACCGCTCGGGAGGGGTTCGATGTCCACGCCAGTTCTGTCCACCGAAACCGTCGGCGCCGCCGCGATCGCGCAGGTCAGCCGCCGGGTCCAAGTGCTGTGCAAGCGCTACGCCGACCGGCTGCCGTTCCACGGCTGGCACCATGTCAGCTTCGTGCGCGACAAGGCCGTCGAGTTCGCCTCGCTCAACGGCTCCGACGTGGCTGTCGTGGAGACGGCCGCGCTGGTCCACGACGTCAACTACCTCGTCCGGCGGAACTCCTTCGCCGCGGCGGGAAGCGGGCTGCGCAGGCGCATCCTCGCCGACGCGGGCATCGGCACGGCCACGATCGACTGGATCGACGCGCTCGTCGACGAGGCGGAGATGCGCACCCGGCACCGGGACATCTCGCTGGAAGCCCAGGCGCTCAGCGACGCCGACACCCTGTTCAAGGCGCTGCCGGTGACCCCGGTCGTGTTGGCGCACAAGTACTTGGCGGAGAACGGCGTCAGCCTGCGCGAGCTGGCGGACAAAATCGTCGGCGAACAACGCGACGTGCACGACGAGGGCTTCTACTTCTACTCCCCCGCCGCCGCCGCGAGCTACTCGCGGTGGGCCACGGCGAACCTCGAACTGTGGTCCTGCATCAAGGAGTCGCTGAACGACCCGACCGTCGAACGGCTACTCAGCGCGGTCGGGTGACCCGGCCTGGTTTCAACCGGCGCTGAATGGGAAATCCCTGGTCCGACACGGTTGGTCGGCACGGGGAGTGGCCATGCGGATCCTCGGAGATCGGTTGCAGCCGCTGATGGCGGCAGTGGACACCGCGTTGAGCGAGCACACGCTCCGCGCGATCATCACGGGAGTTCCGAGTCTGCTGCGCCACCCCATCTGGCGCACGACCGACCCGGACCAGGGCAACGGACAGGGTGTCGTGCTGGTACCCGGTTTCGGTGTGGGCGAATACAGTCTCGCGCTGACCGCGTCGTGGCTGCGCGCCCGCGGCTACAAGCCCATCGGTGCCCGGATCGGGTTCAACGTCGGCTGCACGACCACGCTCGTCAACCGGATCCTCCAGCGGATCACCGAACACGCCGACGCCACCGGCGGCCCGGTAGTCCTCATCGGACAGAGCCGCGGCGGCTACCTGGCCCGGCTCGCCGCGGTCCGCACCCCGGAAATGGTGCGTGGCTTGGTGATGCTCGGCAGCCCGGTGCTCGACCCGCTGGGCGCGAGCCCGAGCGTGCTCAAGGTCGCGAGGTCACTGGCCCGGCTCTCCACCTACGGGGTGCCGGGTCTGCTGGACCAGGACTGCTTCGAGGGCGACTGCTACCGGGAGAGCGTCGAAGCGCTGACCATCCCGCTGCCGCCGAACGTCCCGGCGGTGGCGGTGTACTCCCGATTGGACCGGATAGCTCCTTGGCAACTGTGCCGCGACCCGTACGCCCGCTGCGTCGAGGTGCGCAGCACCCACACGGGCATGGCGTTCGACCCGGACGTCTACACCGCGATCGAACCGCGGCTGCGCCGGTGGGCCCGGCGGCGGGACACCGGCCGAGCCCGCGAGGCCGTCAGGGTCGCGGAGACCGCCGAGATCCCGGAGACCGTCGAGGCGATGATCCCGCGGCAGCGGGCGAGCTAGGCGTCGCGGCAGTGGTCGCGGATCTCGGGACGGGGCCGGAAGCCTGCTGACTTGTAGGTCGCGACGGCGCCGACGTTGGAGCTCGGGGTGCAGACGATCGCGCTCGACGAGCCGAGTTCCCGGAGCGCGGCCGCCGCGGCGACGGTGATCGCCCTGCCGTGGCCGTGCCCACGATGGTCCCGGTGCACGCCCATCGGCTCGAGCAACCCGGGCTTGCCCGGACCGGCCGACCACACCGTCACCGCCGCCACCGCGTCGCCCCGGCCGTCATACGCGACCAGACACCGGGCGTCGGCGTACGGCGACCCGGCCGCCATCGCGCGCCAGCGATCGTCGGTGAACGTCGACCCGTCGAACGCTGCCCTCTGCACCGCGGTCCGCACGTGCGCCTGCTCCGGCCCGACCACCTCGATCCGCACACCTGGGTCCTCCACCGGCTCCGCGAGATCGCGGCGCAGCGGCGTCCACGGCTCGCCCGCGCTCCAGCCGCCCTCGGACAGCAGGTCTTGGACCAGCGCACCCGCTGGCGCCTCGACGGACACCTTCCCCGCTATCAGGACGCCACGCTCCGGCTCGGTCACGTCATCGACCAGCTGCCGCGCCAGCTCCAAGTCCCGCTGAGCGTCCGGCGCGATCGTGAGCCGCAACAGGTCGGGACCGTCGAGCAGCCCGACCGCGAGCACCCGTCCGTCGCGGCTCCAGCAGCGAACGGCCGCGGCTGTCGTCTCCGCGCCGAACCGCCAGAACCAGCCCAGGTCCCCCGGATGCAGCTGCATCGGCGCCCCTTCGTGCTGCCACTCCCGCAGCACGCGCACGGCCTCGCCCAGCCCGTCGACCCCCGGCGTTCCCAACACAATCCCCATGCCCGCGATCACACACCAGCGTGCGGGCAGTCCGCACCCGGTTTACCGCCTAGGCCAACTGCTCCACGGCCACCCGCACGATCGACATCGGATCCAGGGCCACATCGACCTCGGTCCCCGACTCGTCACCGGCCAGGCACTCCAGCGTCGCGAGCTGGGAATCGAGGAGCGCGACCGTGGCGAAATGCCCCTTGCGCCCGCGCAGCCGTTCCGCGAGCAGCGCGCGGTCGCCACGCAGGTGCAGGAACCAGAGCCGCCCCGCCTGCCGCAGCCGGTCGCGGTACCGCCGGGTCAGCGCCGAACACGCCACCACGCACCCGGTGTCGGAATGCGCGGCGATCCAGTCCGCGACGGCCGCCAGCCAGGGTTCACGGTCGACGTCGCGCAGCGGCATGCCCGCCGCCATGCGGGCGACGTTGGCCGGTGGGTGGAAGACGTCCGCGTCGACCCAGGGCAGGCCGAGCCGTTCGGCGAGCAGCGAGGCGACGGTGCTCTTGCCCGAACCCGCCACGCCCATCACGACGACAACCGGCACCTGTCCCCCCTCGCGCTCTACAGCTCAGGTAGATCCTGCTCCTGACCGACCAGCGGTGCCAGCGGATCACCGACGGCGTTCACCCGTTCCAGCACGCCGCGGATGGTCCAGCGGTCCGGGCGCAGGTCCGGGTCGTCGAGTTCGTCCCAGGTGATCGGGACCGACACCGGCGCCCCCGGTCGTGGGCGGGCGCTGAACGGCGCCACCAGCGTCTTGTTGATCGCGTTCTGCGTGTAGTCGAGCCGGGCCAGCCCCCGCCTGCGGTCCTTGTACCACTCCCAGCTGACCAGGTCAGGCACGATCCGGCCCACCACCCGGGAGACCTTGCGGACCCACTCGCGGGTGTCGGCGAAGGTGTAGCCCGCGCGGATCGGCACCCAGATCTGGATTCCGCGCTGCCCGGTGACTTTCGGCATGGCCGTGACCCCGAGGTGCTCCATCGCCGTGCGGTACAGCCGGGCGAGCACCAGGACGTCGTCGAAGCCGGTGTCGGCGCCCGGGTCGATGTCGATCAGCGCCCAGGTGGGCTGCTCGACGTCCGGCAGCGCCGACGTCCACGGGTGCAGTTCGATGGCGCCGAAGTTCGCCATCCACACCAGTGAGGCCACGCTGTCGACCACCGCGTAGCACTGCGTCTCGTCGGCGTCGGCCGCGGTGTTGTGCCACCGGGTGAGCCATTCGGGCGCGTGGTCGGGCACTTCCTTGTGCCAGAAGCCCGGTTTGTCCACACCGTCGGGATACCGGTGCGCGTTCACCGGCCTGCCCGCGAGGTACGGCAGCAGGTGCGGTGCGATCTGGAAGTGGTAGCGGATGAAGTCGCGTTTGGTGAGCGGCGGATCACCGGGGAACAGGACCTTGTCCAGGTTGGTCAGCCGCAGCTCACGGCCGTCCACCCGCCACCGCCCCGCGTTCCCGAGGTCGTCCAGCGCGGCCAGTTCGTCGGTCGGACCGGAGGCGACCTCGTCGTTGGTGCGACCGCTCTTGACCGACCGCGGTAGGTCCTCGGGATCCCAGCCGGGTGCGGCGTGGTCGTCGTTCTTGTGGATCAGCAGCCACTGCTCTTTGCCCGCTCGCCCCTGTCCCCGCGGCTGCCGTACTGACCTCACGGGATCACACCCTCGAAGTCGAAAGACTAGAAGGAGTGGTCCGCGACATGTACCGCGACCCCTTGAGCACCGGCCAGATGACCAACCGACCGTCGACCTTGAGCCGCAGGTCGCAGTGCACCCCTGCGGGCCCGGTACTGCTGATCGACCGCCCCAGGCTCACCGCCCACGGCTACCCCGCCGCCGACCTGCGCAAACGACCGCCGCCTAAGGGGACCGTGATGCAAGCCGACCACGGTGACCCACCCATCGGCACCATCACCCGGTACGTGACCCGACGTTTAAATTCCGGGGAGGCGGAACAGCCAGCCGGTCACGGGGAGCGACAGGGCCGAGTCGACGGCGAGGGCGACGAACACCAGCGTCAGGTAGCTGTTCGACAGGTGGAACAGCTTCATCGGGTTGCCCGGCTCACCGCGCCGGATGGCGCCGTTGAGGCGGTGGGCGAAGATCAGGAACCACAGCCCGGCCAGCAGCGCGAACGCCGTGTAGACCCAGCCGGTGGCGGGCACCAGCAGCAGCGTCCAGGCGACCATCACCCACGAGTAGATGACGATCTGCTTGGCCACCTGCTGCGGCGTGGCGACCACGGGCAGCATCGGCACACCGGCCGCCGCGTAGTCGTCGCGGAACTTCATCGCCAGCGCCCAGAAGTGCGGCGGGGTCCAGAAGAAGATCACCCCGAACATGACCAGCGCGGGCCAGCCGATGTCGCCGGTGACCGCCGACCAGCCGATGACCACCGGCATGCAGCCCGCCGCGCCACCCCAGACGATGTTCTGCGCGGTGCGCCGCTTCAGGATCATCGTGTAGACGAGGACGTAGAACAGGATCGCGCCGACGGCCATGGCCGCGGCGAGCAGGTTCGTGGTGGCCCAGAGCCAGGCGAACGACAGCACGCCCAGGATGACGCCGAAGACGAGCGCGTTGCGGGTCGGCACGACGTGCTGGGCCAGCGGGCGCTGCTTGGTGCGCTTCATCAGCGCGTCGATGTCGGCGTCGACCACGCAGTTGAGCGCGTTGGCGCTGCCCGCGGCCATGGTTCCGCCGAACAGCGTGGTCAGCACGAGCCACGGCGACGGGATGCCGCGCTCGGCGAGCAGCATCGCGGGCACAGTCGTGACCAGCAGCAACTCGATGATGCGTGGCTTGGTGAGAGCGACGTAGGCCTTGAAGACCTCGCCGCGGGTCGGCGCTGACGGCGGAACGGCGTCGACGGGCACTGGTATCACCGACGACATCTCGCTCCTCAGATCTGCTCGCGACCCGGCTGAGACGCCGGTCACGGCGGTTGCGTCCGCGCCACGGGACGCCCGCGACACCGAACGAAATGTTAACCGCGAGTCTCCTGGGTACCCGTATCGGGTGGCGGCGTGGGGCCCGAAGTCGGTCGCGAATCACATCGGCGGACCCCGGCGACTACGCTGACCACGGACCAGGGATGGGATGCGGGTCCGGCCAGGTCGCCCCCTACGGTATCGATCTAGAATCCAGGGGCAAAGGGTGATCATGAGCCGCGAACCCGCCAGACGTGGAAATGGGAGCTCAAGTCCGTGTCCGTCAGTGAAGTACCCAGTGAATTGACCGAACTCACCACCGCGGTGCTGCCCGAGGACTGGACTGACCTCGACAAGCGCGCGGTCGACACGATCCGCGTGCTCGCCGCCGACGCCGTGCAGAACGTCGGCAACGGCCACCCCGGCACCGCGATGAGCCTGGCGCCGCTGGCCTACACGCTCTACCAGCGCGCGATGCGCCACGACCCCAGCGACCCGGACTGGATCGGCCGCGACCGGTTCGTGCTGTCCTGCGGACACTCCAGCCTCACCCAGTACCTGCAGCTGTTCCTCTCCGGCTACGGCCTGGAGATCGAGGACATCGCCGCACTGCGCACCTGGGGCTCCAAGACCCCGGGCCACCCGGAGCACGGCCACACCAAGGGCGTGGAGATCACCACCGGCCCGCTGGGCCAGGGCCTGGCCTCCGCGGTCGGCATGGCGATGGCCGCCCGCCGCGAGCGCGGCCTGTTCGACCCGGACGCCAAGCCGGGTGAGAGTGTCTTCGATCACCACGTCTACGTGGTCGCCTCCGACGGCGACATCGCCGAGGGCGTCACCTCCGAGGCGTCGGCAATCGCGGGCCGCCAGCAGCTGGGCAACCTGATCGTCTTCTACGACGACAACGAGATCTCGATCGAGGACGACACCAAGATCGCGATGGCCGAGGACACGGCCAAGCGTTACGAGTCCTACGGCTGGCACGTGCAGCGCGTCCTCGGCGGCGAGAACGTCACCGGCATCCTCGAGGCGATCGAGAACGCCAAGGCCGAGACCGGCAAGCCGTCGTTCATCCTGCTGCGCACGGTGATCGGCTACCCGGCGCCGAAGCTGATGAACACCGGCAAGGCGCACGGCGCCGCGCTGGGCGACGAAGAGGTCGCCGCGGTCAAGAAGATCCTGGGCTTCGACCCGGAGAAGACCTTCGAGGTCGACCCGGCCGTGCTCGCCCACGCCCGCGAGGTCGGCGAGCGTGGCAAGGCCGCCCGCGCCGACTGGGAGACCGAGTTCGAGAAGTGGGCTCAGGCCAACCCGGAGCGCAAGGCACTGCTGGACCGGGCGAGCGCCTACAAGCTGCCCGCCGGCTTCGTCGAGGCGCTGCCGAGCTGGGACCCGGACGCCAAGGGCGTCGCCACCCGCAAGGCCTCCGGCGAGGTGCTCAACGCGATCGGCGACCTGCTGCCCGAGCTGTGGGGCGGCTCGGCCGACCTGGCCGAGAGCAACAACACCACGATCTCCGGCGCCGACTCGTTCGGTCCCGTGGAGTCGACCACGAAGCACTGGAACGCGCAGCCCTACGGCCGCACGCTGCACTTCGGTGTCCGCGAGCACGCCATGGGCTCGATCCTCAACGGCATCGTGCTGCACGGCCCGACCCGCCCCTACGGCGGCACGTTCCTGGTGTTCTCCGACTACATGCGCCCGGCGGTCCGGCTCGCCGCGCTGATGAAGCTGCCGGTCACCTACGTCTGGACGCACGACTCCATCGGCCTCGGCGAGGACGGCCCGACGCACCAGCCGATCGAGCACCTGGCCGCGCTGCGCGCGATCCCGGGCCTGGTCGTGCTGCGCCCGGGTGACGCCAACGAGACCGCCGCGGCCTGGAAGGCGATCCTGTCGCAGTCCGACGCCCCGGTCGGCCTCGCGCTGACCCGGCAGAACCTGCCCGTGCTGGAAGGCACGAAGGAGCTGGCGGGCGACAACGTCGCCAAGGGCGGCTACGTGCTGGCCGAGGAGACCGGCGGCCCCGCGCAGGTCGTGCTGATCGGCACCGGCTCGGAGCTGCAGCTCGCGGTCGAGGCCCGCAAGGTCCTCGAAGCCGACGGCATCCCGACCCGTGTTGTTTCCATGCCGTCCATGGAGTGGTTCCAGGATCAGGACCAGGCCTACCGCGACACCGTCATCCCGCCGACCGTCAAGGCGCGCGTGGCCGTCGAGGCGGGCATCGCCCAGCCGTGGCACCGCTACGTCGGCGACACCGGCGAGGTCATCTCGATCGAGCACTTCGGCGCGTCGGCGGACTACCAGACGCTGTTCCGCGAGTTCGGCTTCACGACCGAGGCCGTCGTGGCCGCGGCGCGTCGTTCGCTCACCGTGAATGGAGGCCAGAAGTGACCGACAACCTGAAGGCCCTTTCCGACGCCGGTGTCTCGATCTGGCTGGACGATCTGTCCCGCGAGCGCCTGACCTCGGGCAACCTCGCCGAGCTGATCCGCGAGCAGCACGTGGTCGGCGTGACGACCAACCCGACGATCTTCGCCGGCGCGCTGTCGGACGGCGAGGCGTACGACGCGCAGGTCCGTGAGCTGGCCGCGCGCGGCGCGTCGCTCGACGCGGTGGTCCGCGAGCTGACGACCACGGACGTGCGCAACGCGTGCGACCTGTTCCGCAGCCACCACTCGGCCTCCGACGGTGTCGACGGCCGGGTGTCGATCGAGGTCGACCCGCGGCTCGCGGCCGACACCGAGGCCACCGTGGCCGAGGCGGCCGACCTGTGGAAGACCGTCGACCGGCCGAACCTGCTGGTCAAGATCCCGGCCACGGTCGAGGGCATCCCCGCGATCGCGCGCACGCTCGCCGAGGGCATCAGCGTCAACGTCACGCTGATCTTCTCCGTCGAGCGCTACCGCGCGGTCATGGAGGCGTACCTGACCGGCCTGGAGCGGGCCAAGGAGAACGGCCACGCGCTCAAGTCGATCGAGTCGGTCGCGTCCTTCTTCGTGTCCCGTGTGGACACCGAGATCGACAAGCGGCTCGACGCCCTGGGCACCGACGAGGCGAAGGCGTTGCGCGGCAAGGCGGCCATCGCGAACGCCCGGCTCGCGTACGCGGCGTTCCAGGAGGTCTTCGCCGGTGAGCGCTGGGAGGCGCTCGCCGCCGAGGGCGCCCGCCCGCAGCGTCCACTGTGGGCCTCGACCGGTGTGAAGAACCCGGACTACGTGGACACCATGTACGTCGACGACCTCGTCGTCGCCGACACGGTCAACACCATGCCCGAGAAGACGCTGCGCGCGGTCGCCGATCACGGCAAGATCAGCGGTGACACCGTCACCGGCACCGCCGCGCAGGCGCAGGAGGTCTTCGACAAGCTCGCCGAGGTCGGGATCGACCTCGACGACGTCTTCCGGGTCCTGGAGACCGAGGGCGTCGACAAGTTCGAGAAGTCGTGGGCCGAATTGCTTGAGACAGTGCAGGGACAGCTCGACAAGGCGCACTAGGAAAGGCTGACGCCACGTGGCACACCCCGGAGAGACCGTCGCAGTAACCATCGTCGACCAGCGGCTCACCGAGGAAGCCGCTTCGCTCGTCCAACAACTGGTGGACGAGTCCGTGGCGTCGAAGCTCGCGGCTCAGGACCCCACGCTGTGGGGTCCTGAGGCCGAGGCCGAGTCGGCCGTTCGGCTGGCCTGGACCACGCTGCACGAGACCTCGCGCCCGCTGCTCGCCGAGATCGACGCCCTCCGCGCGGAACTGCACGCGGAGGGCGTCGACCGGGTGGTCCTCGCGGGCATGGGCGGCTCGTCGCTCGCCCCCGAGGTCATCACCGGCACGGCGGGTGTCCCGCTCGTCGTGCTCGACACCACCGACCCCGGCCAGGTGGCCGACGCGCTCGCGGGCGACCTGACCCGGACGGTGCTGGTGGTGTCGTCGAAGTCGGGGTCCACTGTGGAGACCGACAGCCACCGGCGGATCTTCGCCAAGGCGTTCGCCGACGAGGGCATCGACGCGGCCTCGCGCATCGTCGTGGTCACCGACCCGGGCTCGCCGATGGAAGCCGCTTCGGTGGAAGCGGGCTACCGCAAGGTGTTCCTGGCCAACCCGAACGTCGGCGGGCGCTACTCGGCGCTGACCGCGTTCGGCCTGGTGCCCGCCGGGCTCGCGGGCGCCGACGTCGCCGAACTGCTCGACGACGCGGCCGACGCGGCCCGGATTCTCAGCACCGACACCGAGGACAACCCGGCCCTGCTGTTGGCCGCCGCGCTCGGCGCCGCCCACTCGCGGGGCGCGGAGAAGGTCGTCATCGCCGACACCGGCTCCGGCATCAAGGGCTTCGGCGACTGGGCCGAGCAGCTCGTCGCCGAGTCCACCGGCAAGGACGGCACCGGCCTGCTGCCGGTGGTCGTGGCCGACGCCGACTCCCCCGGCTTCGCCGACGCGGGCGAGGACGCGACGCCCATCGCGATCGGCCCGCCGGTCAGCGCCATCGCCACGTCCGGTCCGCTCGGCGGGCAGATCCTGCTGTGGGAGTACGCCACCGCGATCGTGGGCAGGCTGCTGGGCATCAACCCGTTCGACCAGCCCGACGTCGAGGCGGCGAAGACGGCGGCGCGCGCGCTGCTCGACTCCCCCGACGCCTCGGCCGAGGTCGCTCCGTCCTTTGTGGATGGTGACGTCGAGCTGTATCCTTCCGACGGCTGGCTGCCCGAGGGCGTCGACTCGCTCCCGGGTGCGCTGACCGCGCTGCTCGACGCCGCGCCCGAGTTCGGCTACGTGTCCGTCCAGGCCTATCTCGACCGGCTCGACGACGCCTCGGCCCTGCTGCTGCGCTCGGAAGTCGCGCGGCGCAGCGGTTTGCAGACCACGTTCGGTTGGGGACCACGGTTCCTGCACTCGACCGGGCAGTACCACAAGGGCGGGCACCAGAACGGCGTGTTCCTCCAGATCACCGGCGCTGTGGAGGAAGACCTGCCGGTGCCCGACCGCCCCTACACCCTCGGCGTGCTCCAGCACGCCCAAGCTCTCGGCGACGGACAGGTCCTCGCCGACCACGGCAGGCCCGTCCTGCGACTGCACTTCACCGATCGCGCCGCGGGGCTCGCGCATCTGGTGAAGGCCCTCTCGGAGGTTAACCGGTGACAACGACCAAGCAGTGGGCCAACCCGCTGCGTGACGAGCGAGACAAGCGGCTGCCGCGGATCGCGGGGCCGTGCGGCCTGGTGATCTTCGGCGTGACCGGCGACCTGTCCCGCAAGAAGCTCATGCCCGCGATCTACGACCTGTCCAACCGCGGCCTGCTGCCGCCGGGCTTCTCCCTGGTCGGGTTCGCCCGCCGGGACTGGGCGGACCAGGACTTCGGGCAGATCGTCTACGAAGCGGTCAAGCAGCACGCGCGCACGCCGTTCCGTGAGGCCGTGTGGGACCGGCTCGCCGAGGGTTTCCGGTTCGTGCCGGGCACTTTCGACGACGACGCCTCGTTCGACACCCTCGCCACGACGATCGCCGACCTCGACCGCGAACGCGGCACCAGCGGCAACCACGCGTTCTACCTGTCGATCCCGCCGAGCGCGTTCCCGGTGGTGACCAAGCAACTCGCCCGCGCGGGGCTGGCCACTCCGGCCGGGCCGGACGAGTGGCGGCGGGTGGTCATCGAGAAGCCGTTCGGCCACGACCTGTCCTCGGCGGTCGCGCTGAACAAGGTCGTCAACAAGGTCTTCCCCGAGGAGTCGGTGTTCCGCATCGACCACTACCTCGGCAAGGAGACGGTGCAGAACCTGTTGGCGCTGCGGTTCGCCAACCAGCTGTTCGAGCCGATCTGGAACTCCCACTACGTCGACCACGTGCAGATCACCATGGCCGAGGACATCGGCCTCGGTGGGCGCGCGGGGTACTACGACGGCATCGGCGCGGCCCGCGACGTCATCCAGAACCACCTGCTGCAGCTGTTGGCGCTGACCGCCATGGAGGAGCCGGTCTCCTTCAACCCCAACGCTTTGCGCACCGAGAAGATCAAGGTGCTGGAGGCGACCAAACCGGTCGGGCCGTTCGCCGAGACCACCGCGCGCGGGCAGTACCTGGGCGGCTGGCAGGGCGGGCAGAAGGTGCTCGGGCTGCTGCAGGAGGAGGGTTTCGCGAAGACCTCCACCACGGAAACGTTCGCCGCGATCACGCTGGAGGTGAACACGCGGCGGTGGGCCGGGGTGCCGTTCTACCTGCGCACCGGCAAGCGGTTGGGCCGCCGGGTCACGGAGATCGCGGTCGTGTTCAAGCGCGCGCCGCACCTGCCGTTCGACGAGACGTCCACTGAGGAACTCGGGCAGAACGCGCTGGTGGTGCGGGTGCAGCCGGACGAGGGCATGACCATGCGCTTCGGCTCGAAGGTGCCGGGCAACGCCATGGAGGTCCGGGATGTGTCGATGGACTTCAGCTACGGCCACGCGTTCACCGAGTCGTCGCCGGAGGCCTACGAGCGGCTGATCCTCGACGTGCTGCTCGGGGAGCCGTCGCTGTTCCCGGTGAACCAGGAGGTCGAGCTGTCCTGGGAGATCTTGGAGCCGGTGCTGAAGTACTGGAAGACCGCGGGCAAGCCTGAGGGCTACGCCGCGGGCACGTGGGGACCCGAGTCGGCGGACAAGATGATGTCGCGGACCGGCAGGCACTGGAGGCGACCTTGATCATCGACCTGCCCTCAACGACGACTTCGCAGGTCAACAGCAAGCTGGTGCACCTGCGTGAGCAGGGCGGCGCCAACACCCTGGGCCGGGTGCTGACGCTGGTGATCGTCACCGACGACGGCGAGCGCGTCGAGGACGCCATCGACGCGGCGAACGACGCCAGCCGGGAGCACCCGTGCCGGGTGATCGTGGTGGCCCGCGGCGCGAAGAAAGCCGCGGCGCGGCTGGACGCGCAGATCCGGATCGGTGGCGACGCCGGGGCGAGCGAGGTGATCGTGCTGCGCCTTTACGGCCCGTTGGCCGACGAGGGCGCGAGCTGCGTGATCCCGCTGCTGCTTCCGGACGCGCCCGTGGTGGCGTGGTGGCCGTTCGAGGCGCCCGCGCGGCCCTCAGACGACCCGATCGGCAGGCTCGCGCAGCGGCGGATCACCGACTCGGCGGCCGAGCGGCACCCGATCAAGGCCCTGCAGACCCGCCAGAAGCAGTACGCCGACGGCGACACGGACCTGGCGTGGACCCGGCTGACCTTGTGGCGGGCGGTGCTGGCGGCTTCGCTGGACCTGCCGCCGTACGAGAAGGTCACCGCCGCGTCGGTCAGCGGCGGCGGCGACTCACCGTCGACCGACCTGCTCGCGGCGTGGCTGGCGACGTTCCTGAAGGTGCCGGTCAAGCGGATCAACGCGGGCGACGGGCACGGGATCGTCTCGGTGGCGATGGACCGCCGCTCGGGCACGGTGGAGTTGCAGCGGCCGGACGGCAAGGTCGGCACCCTGACCCAGCCGGGCCAGCCCGCGCGCCGGGTGGCCCTGCAGCGTCGGGAGGTGCGGGACTGCCTGTCGGAGGAACTGCGCAGGCTCGACGCGGACGAGATCTACGAGGCGACGCTCAACGGGCTGACCAAGGTCACCCGCGGCCGGGCGACAGCGGCCCGCAAGCCCGCCCCGGCGCAGACGGCGAACACGCCGAGGCCGTCGGCCAAGGTGGCGGCGAGAACCGCCGCGGCGGACAGCAAAGCCAAGACGACTACGGGAACCTCCACCGCGAAGTCTTCCGCGAAGACCACCGCGGCGGACGGCAAGGCGAAGCCGACAGGCGGCACGGCGAAGTCCTCGCCCAACGGATCACCCGCCTCGGCGAAGCCCCGCTCGTCGGCGGCAGGCTCCGCGGCGAAGAAGGCGGCGCCCAAGCCGAAGGCGGACTCATGAGCCGACCCCAGGTCGTCGTCTACCCGAGCCCGGCTCTGCTGGCGGCGGCAACCGCGGCCCGCCTGATCACCCGGCTCGTCGATGTGCAGGCCGCCACCGGGTCGGCGTCGCTGGTGCTGACCGGCGGCGGCACCGGCATCTCGGTGCTGGAGCAACTGCGCGCCACCCCGGCCCGCGACGCCGTGGACTGGTCCAACGTCGACCTGTACTGGGGCGACGAGCGGTTCCTGCCCTCAGGCCACCCGGACCGCAACGAAACCCAGGCAAGGGCGGCGTTGCTCGACCACGTTCCCGTGTCACCGGACCGAGTCCACGCGATGGCCCCTTCGGACGGCGAGTTCGGCAACGACCCGGAAGCCGCCGCAGCGGCCTACGCCGAGTTGCTGGCGAACGCGGCGGAGCCGGAGGATCACGGGCCGGTGCCGAAGTTCGACATCTGTCTGCTCGGGGTCGGGGAGGAAGGGCACACGCTGTCGGTGTTCCCGGGTTCCCCTGCGGTGTATGAGAAGGAGCGGACGGTGGTGGCGGTGCGCAACTGCCCCAAGCCGCCGCCTACGCGGATCAGCTTGACTCTGGAGGCGGCTCGCCGGTCGACTGAGGTGTGGCTGATGACGACGGGTGAGAACAAGGCTCCCGCTGTGGCGATGGCTTTGTCCGGTGCGGGAGAGGTTCAGCTGCCTGCGGCGGGTGCTCGCGGGACTCACCGGACCTTGTGGCTGCTGGACAAGCCTGCTGCGGCAAAGGTGCCCAACGTGTTCGCTCCGCCGCTGGCCTGACACGGCGGTCGGGGTGGTTCGCCGGCTTCGCGTGTGGGTGCCTGCTTGGGTGGTTCGCCTTGATTTGGGGCCCCTCCAAATGGGGCTGTGCGGGTCAAAGGCGGGGCAAAGGAAAGCCCACCCGCACCGCGAGTTTAGCCCCATTTGCCCCAAATCAAGGCGAACCACCCAACCAGGCCGTTCGGTTCGGCCCCTTGCGGCTGGTGGGTGGTCGCCCTTCGCTTCCCTCGTCGCTACCGCAGGCCGTTGCGGGTGGCGACCTTCACCAGGAGATCCGGGTCGTCGCTGATCAGGCCATCGACTCCGAGGTCGATCACTCGCTGCATCGTCGCCTCATCGTTCACCGTGTACGGCACCACCTTGAGCCCCCGCCGCTGCAATCCAGCGACGTCCGGACCGTGGAAGTACGCCGGGTCCTGTCGCAGGTACCAGTCCGGCGAAGTGACCTTGGTCTGGGCTGAGTCATGCACCTGCCAGTTCGCCGACACCGTCGTCGCGCCTGACTGGCGGACCAGTTTCGCCAGGTCCTGGTGTTTCCACCAGTCCAGGCCGCCGGTCCACGGGCTCTTCACCGAAGGATCGCCGTAAACCGCCTGCAGCGAGCACTCGTCGGCAAGCGCGGCGCACTCGGCCGGCCCGTACTGCCACACCAACGCCACCGTCCGCACCCGCGGGTCCAGCTCCCGAGCCAGCATGATCGTGCGCCAGTCAAAGGACTGCAGGGTGCTCCGGGAAGCGAAACCGGAGCGGCCGATTTCGCCGACCACCTTGCGGGTGAACACGTCATAAGGCGCTGTGTCGTCGGCAGTCGGGCTGATCTTCGTCTCGATGTTGAAGCCGATATCCGAACGCCCACTCGACCGAACCAGGTCGAACACCTCCGCGAGCGTGGGGATGCGCTCCCCCGGCGCGGCCTGCTGCGCCGGGAACTCCGGCAGCGTCTTCGACCCACAGTCGATCGTCTTGACCTGTGCCAGCGTCAGATCCCGGATGCGCTTCCCCACATAGGGAAACTCCGGGTCACCAGCGGAAACAGGCGCGGTGTCGACGCAGTGCGAGCCGTTCACCGTCCGGTCGTGGATCACCACGACCTGACCGTCCGCCGTAATCCCGGTATCCAGCTCCAAAGTGGACACCCCCGGATTGCGAAGCGCATGGGAGAAGGCAGCCAGGGTGTTCTCCGGCCGAACCGACCGCGCCCCACGATGGCCCTGGACGTCGAACGGCGACGCATAAGCACGCGGGAGGCGGTAGCCCCGCGAGGCGAGCAGGCCCCGCAGCCGGTCGGGGTAGTCGGTGATCAGACCGTCGACGCCGTCGTCGAGGAGCTTGGCCATGGTCGGCACGTCATTGACCGTCCACGGGATGACCTTGATCCCGTTGCGATGCGCGTGCGTCACC
The DNA here is from genome assembly GCF_004362515.1 of Actinokineospora alba. Lineage (NCBI taxonomy): Bacteria > Bacillati > Actinomycetota > Actinomycetes > Pseudonocardiales > Pseudonocardiaceae > Actinokineospora > Actinokineospora alba. The sequence continues at coordinate 6,221,514 of NZ_SNXU01000001.1, forward strand.
ATCGCGCGGGTCACGTACGGGCGGTAGCCGGGGTCGACGACCGAACCGCCCTGAGGGAAGCCGTGCACCGGGGAGAACGCCGTGACACCGAAGGACTTCACGGCCGCGATGGGGTCGCCGCCGAAGTCGTCGATGTCGATGCCGCCCAGCCACGGCGAGGCGCCGGGCTTGCCGGTCTGCAGGAAGTCGAAGTTGGTCAGCGCGACCAGCGGCACCCGCGGCGCGACTTCACGCATCCGCATCAGCGCGCCCCAGTCGAAGCTCTGGACGCTAACCCGGCGCTCCACGCCCGCCGCCGCGATCTCGCGGGCGGTGAGTTGGACGAATTTCTCGCGCGGCGCGGTCTCGTGCGGGGCGCCCGCTTCGACCTTGGTCTCGATGTTGAACCGGACGTCCTTGGCGCCGTAGCGCTCGGCCAGCGCGAACACCTCGCGCAGCAGCGGCATCTTCGAGCCGGGCGCAAGCTCCTGCCCAGGACGGTCGGCGAGCCGGACCGACCCGCAGTCGAGCGTGCGGACCTGGGCGAACGACAGCGTGTGCACGAACTTCCCGACGTAGGGGAACTCCGGGTCGCCCGCGGCGACTGGTGCGGTGTCACGGCACTTGCGCGCGTCGACCCTGCGGTCGTGGGTGACCACCGCCTGCTCGTCCTCGGTGACCTGGACGTCGAGTTCCACAGTGGACACGCCGAGCCGGAACGCGTTGCCGAAAGCGCTGAGCGTGCTCTCCACGCGCAGACCAAGGCCGCCTCGGTGCGCTTGCAGGTCGAAAGCGCGAGTGGGCTCAGCTGAGACGGGAACAGCGGCGGGGACGGCGGAAAGGCAGGCCGCGGCGAGGACCACGGCACCTGCCCGGACTAACCGGGATGGGGTCATGCGCGGATCGTGGCAAGCCGAGATGGCCTACCGGTGGCCTGCGGGCAAACTCAGGACGCGCGCACGCGATCCGGGAACTCCGCGTCCAGCAGTCCGAGCATCGTGGTCGCCTTGACCGCCGTCTCCTCGTACTCCCCCGCCGGGTCCGACAGCGCGATGATCGCGCCGCCGACGCCGAAGCCGACCTGGCCGGGCCGGGCCACCAGGGTCCGGATCACCATGCTCAGATCGGCCGCGCCGCTCAGCGAGAAGTAGCCGATCGCTCCTGAGTAGACACCGCGCGGCCCGCGTTCGAGCCGGTCGATGATCTCCATGGTCCGCACCTTGGGTGCGCCGGTCATCGACCCGCCGGGGAACGCGGCGCGGACGCAACGGACGGCGGAGACCCCTTCGGACAGTTGCGCGCGGACGGTGCTGACCAGGTGGTGCACGGTCGCGTAGGTCTCCACCTCGAACAGCCCGGGCACGTGCACCGAGCCGATCTCGGCGTAGACGCCCAGGTCGTTGCGCACGAGGTCGACGATCATCAGGTTCTCGGCGCGGTCCTTCTCATCGGTGGCGAGGTCGTGGCGCAACGCCTCGTCCTCGGCCTCTGTGCGGCCGCGCGGGCGGGTGCCCTTGATCGGGCGGGACTCCACCAGGCCGGACGCCGTGACCGACAAGAACCGCTCGGGGGACGTGCTCAGCACCGACAGGTCCCCGAAGCGCAGCAGCGCGCCGAACGGGGCCGGGCTCTTGCGGCGCAAATACCGGTAGGCCTGCCACGGGTCGATCGTGGCGCCCGCGGTGAGCACGTTGGTCAGGCAGACCTCGTAGGTCTCGCCGTCGGCGATCGCGGCCTGGCACTCGTCGATCATCGCCAGGTACGCGGCGCGGTCGTGGCGCGGGGTCAGGGCGTCGGCGACCACACCGCGCTCCACCGGCTGCGCGGACGCGGGGGCGGCGGCGAGGTCGACCAGGCGGGCCGCGGTCTGCTCCGCCCACTCGGCGTCGAACGCCAGCAGGTACACCTCGCCGGTCGCGTGGTCGAACACCACCGCCCGGTCGACGAAAACCAACTGCGCGTCCGGGTCGGGCGAGTGGTGGACCCGGTCGGCGCCGCACTCGGCCTTGAGTTCGTAGCCCAGATAGCCCACCCAGCCCAGGGCGAAGCCGAACGGCAGGTCGGGGACCTCGACCCGCCACCGCGCCAGGTCGGCGTCGAGCCAGGCCAGGAACTCGTCCTGGACGACTTCGACGCCCGTGCGCGAGGTGATGGTGACCTGGCCGGTCCACACGTCGGCGGTGGCGACCCGGGCCAGCGGGCCGGCGGCGTCGCCGAGGAAGGAGAACCGGCCGCCGGTGGCGCTGTCGAGCCAGAAGGCGTGCGCGGAGTCGCGGTAGAGGGCGTCGAACGTCTCCTCCGCGGTGACCGGCACGGTCAGCTTGCGGACATGGACCCGCGCGGCGGGCGGCGGCTCGGGGTGGTGGGCCTCGGGGACCGGCGCGGCGACCACGGTCTCGCGCGGGTGTTCGGCCCACCAGCGGCGGGTCAGGTCGGCGAAGTTCGCCAGCAGCGCGTCGCCGTGTTCGGTGCACACCGACTCGGGGTGGAACTGCACGCCCCACGCGGGCCGCTCGCGGTGCCGCACGCCCATGAGGACGCCGTCCTCGGCCCAGGCGGTGGCCTCCAGCTCGTCGGGCAGGTCTTCGACGGCCAGGGAGTGGTAGCGCACGACCCGCATCGGCGACGGGATGCCCGCGAACAGCTCGCGGCCGTCGTGGCGGACCTCCGACAGCCTGCCGTGGCGCACCTCGGGCGCCCGGGTGACCTCCGCGCCCGCGAGCAGGCACAGCCCCTGGTGGCCCAGGCAGACGCCCAGCAGCGGCTGGCGCGCGGCGGCGAGGACGGCGCGGCTCAATCCCATGTCGCGGTGCACGCCGGGATGACCGGGGCCGGGCGAGATGACCACGTTGTCGAAATCGACCAGGCCGCCGAGGTCCCAGTCCTCATCATTTCGGACAACTGTCGGCCGAGCGCCATCGATGGCGGCCAAAGCCTGGTAAAGGTTGTAGGTGAAGGAGTCGTAGTTGTCGATGATCAGCGTGCGCAAATCTCCTCCTCCCTCCCCGCCAAGCTTGTGGCCGGCGATTTGCTCTCGCACAGAATCGGGCAATTCGTCGTCCCGATATGGGCGATTATCCGTCGTTGTGGGTAGCGAGCCCCGCGACTGCTCGTGGGCCAGAAAGGCGATCCATGCCACACCTACCGCGCCGCCCGGGCTCGAACCGCAAGAATGCTACAACCTCCAAGACCGTTCCCGAGCAGCGCGCGGCTACGCATGACCTGCCTGAGCAGCGAGAAACGGTCTTGGACACAGCGCTCGTCGATGGAGGTGGCACCCTGGTCGCCCAGATGGTCGTACCTGACGACACCGCGCTCGTGACGCCCGCCCGAACACCCGGGCGGCCGCGTCGCCGATTCCCCCTGCCGCCAAGACTCGCCGCCCTCTGGGCCGACCCCCGGGTCAGGGGAATCGTCTCCGACATCGCCGCCACGGCGATCGCCGCGCTCGACGTGTGGCTGGTCGAGCCGGACGGCGCCCCCGGCTACTCCAGTTGGCTGTCGTGGCTGGCCGTGCTGGCGATGCCGCTGCGCAGGCACGTGCCGTGCGTGGCGCTGGTGCTGACCATCCCGGGGTTCTTCACCGGGTGGGCCCAGCTCGCGGCCATGATCGCCCTCGGGACGCTGGCCAAGCGCTACCTGCTGACCTGGCGGACGCTGGTCGCCGCGTTCCTGGTCGGGCTGTGCAGATTCGTGCTGTGGCCGTGGGCCGACTTCCTCGAACTGACCTGGCGCGAACACTTCCTCGACGCCATCTACGGGGTGCTGGTCGCCGGGATGCCCGTGGCCATCGGCATGTTGATCACGGTCCGGCAGGAGCTGTCGGCCCGGATCAACCAGCTCGCCCGCAGCCGCGCCCGAGAGCAGCGCCTGCACGCCCAGACCGTGCGCTCGGCCGAACGGGCCAAACTCGCCCGGGAGATGCACGACGTGGTCTCCCACCAGGTGACCCTGATCGCGATGCAGGCCGGGGCGCTGAAGGTGTCGGCCAAGGACGCCGAGTCGGTGGACGCCGCGGAGACGATCCGCGCGCTGAGCACCCGGACCCTGGAGGAGCTGCGCGAGCTTGTCGGCGTCCTGCGCTCCGGTGGCGACGAGGACGAGTACCAGCCCGGCCTGGAGAACATCGGCACGCTCGTGCACGGCTGCGACGTGTCGGTGACGCTGGCGATGGAGGCGTCGCCGGAGCTGCTGCCCGCCCCGGTGTCGCGGGCGGCGTACCGGACGATCCAGGAGGCCTTGACCAACGTGCACAAGCACGCGGCGGGCTCACCGACGACGGTGCGGGTGCAGGCAGCCGGGTCGACGCTGGTGGTGGAAATCCGCAATGACCGGCCGAAATGCCGTCCATCAGGGCTTCCGTCGGGTGGGCACGGACTATTGGGACTGCGTGAACGGGCCGGTCTGCTCGGCGGCAGTTTTACCGCGGGCCCGACAGCGGACGGCGGATTCCGGGTGCGCGCCACCTATCCGCTTTCGGTTTAGATTTCAAATACTCGCCCGCCGACGTTGGTAAACGAAAAGCCACCCCAGGGAAATCCCTGGGGTGGCTTTTCAGCTGAAGGTCAGCCTTCGCGGCGGGCGCGGAGCTTGGCCAATGCCTCGGCCAGGATGGCTTCGCCATCGGCGTCCGAGCGGCGCTCCTTCACATAAGCGAGGTGCGTCTTGTACGGCTCGTTGCGCGGCGCCTTCGGCGGCTCTTTCTCGTCCAGTCCGGCCGGGAGGCCGCAGCGCGGGCAGTCCCAGGACTCTGGGCGCTCCGCGTCGAGGGCGAACGACGGACGCGACTCGTGTCCGTTCGCGCACCAGTAGGAAACTCGTTGCCGAGGGGCGGACTCGCCTCGCTCGGATTCACCCATGGGACCAGCCCCGACCCGGGTACCCCGGATCGCATTGCCACCGGCCATTGATGTTCACACCCCCACCACGTGGTTCGTCAGTTTGTCCTGCGAGCCCCGCCGCCTGGCCCCAGCCCGGCAGCGGGTGTATGCCGACTCAGATGACCTTGACGAGCAGGCCCAAGCCGATGACGCAGATGATCCAAACCGACCCGACGAACAGCGTCACACGGTCGAGGTTCTTCTCGACGACGCTGGAGCCGGAGAGGCTGGACTGCATTCCGCCGCCGAAGAGCGAGGAGAGGCCACCACCGCGACCGCGGTGCAGCAGCACCAACAGGATCAGCAGAAGGCTGGTCACAATAAGTGCGATCTGCAGGGTCAGAACCATGTCATCCTCGCTGTCAACGGTGGAAGCAACAGGCTACCTGGTGCGGCACAGGTCTTCGAGCACCGCCCCGGCCTGATCGCCGCGAACTGTTACCAGATATCCCGGGCGCCCGCATCCGCAAGAACGCCGCGGGCCGGGCAGCGCAATGCTACCCGGCCCGGGAAAAGCGTCCTCACCTACGGCAACGGTCCGCCTGCGGCCAGTGCGCAGAGCTTGGTGAACTCGTCGGCCTGCAGGCTCGCACCGCCGACGAGAGCGCCGTCGATGTCGTCCTGGGCGACCAGTTCGCCGATGCTGCCGGACTTCACCGAGCCGCCGTAGAGCACGCGCACGGTGTTGGCGACGTCGTCGCCGTACTTCTCCGACAGCTGCTTGCGCAGGGCGAAGCAGACTTCCTGCGCGTCCTGCGGGGTGGCCACCCGGCCGGTGCCGATCGCCCACACGGGCTCGTAGGCGATGACGACCTTGGCGACCTGCTCGGCCTTGAGACCCTTGAGGCCCTCGACGAGCTGCGTGGTGCAGTGCTCGACGTGGTTTCCGGCCTCGCGGACCTCGATGCGCTCGCCCAGGCACAGGATCGGCGTGATCCCGTGCTTGAGCGCGGCCTTGACCTTCTTGTTGACCAGCTCGTCGGTCTCCGCGTGGTACTCGCGGCGCTCCGAGTGGCCCACGGTGACGTAGCTGCAGCCGAGCTTGGCGAGCATCAGGCCCGACACGTCGCCGGTGTAGGCACCGGAGTCGTGCGGGGAGATGTCCTGCGCGCCGTACTTGAGCAGCAGCTTGTCGCCGTCGGTCATGGTCTGGATCGACCGGATGTCGGTGAACGGCGGCAGCACGGCCACCTCCACCTTCGCGTAGTACTTCTCGGGCAGCGAGAAGGCGATCTTCTGCACCAGGGCGATGGCCTCGAGGTGGTTGAGGTTCATCTTCCAGTTGCCCGCGATCAGGACTTGCCTTGCCACGTTCAGGCCTCCAGGACCGCTACGCCGGGGAGCTCTTTGCCCTCCAGGTATTCCAGCGACGCGCCGCCGCCGGTGGAGATGTGGGAGAACCCGTCCTCGGGCAGGCCGAGCAGCCGCACGGCCGCGGCCGAGTCGCCGCCGCCGACGACGGAGAACGAGTCACCGTCGACGATCGCCTGGGCCACACCGCGAGTGCCCGCCGCGAACGGAGCCAGCTCGAACACGCCCATGGGGCCGTTCCAGAAGACCGTTCCCGCGTCGCGCAGGACCTTGCCGTAGGCGGCGACGCTGTCCGGGCCGATGTCGAGGCCCTTCCAGCCGTCGCGGATCTCCGTGGCGGGCACCGTCTCGGTGTTGGCCTCGGCGGAGAAGTCGTCGGCGATGACGATGTCGGTCGGCAGCACGATCTTGCCGTCCGCGTCGGCCAGCAGCTTCTTGCAGGTGTCGACCATCTCGGCTTCGAGCAGCGAGTCGCCGATCCCGTGGCCCTGGGCCGCGAGGAAGGTGAAGCACATGCCGCCGCCGACGAGGAGCGTGTCGACCTTGGGCAGCAGCGACTCGATGACCGCGAGCTTGTCCGACACCTTGGAGCCGCCCAGCGCGACCACGTACGGCCGCTTGGGCTCGCCCGCGAGCTGCCGGAGCACCTCGACCTCGGCGAGCACCAGGCCGCCGGCGTAGGCCGGGAGCTTGGTGGCGATGTCGTAGACCGAGGCCTGCTTGCGGTGCACCACACCGAAACCGTCGGAGACGAACGCGCCGTCAGTGCCGACCAGCGCGGCGAACTCGTCGGCGAGGGCACCGCGCTCGGCGGCGTCCTTGCTCGACTCGCGCGCGTCGAACCGCACGTTCTCCAGCAGCGCGACGCCGCCGTCGGCCAGGCCGTCCACAGTGGACTTGGCGGACTCCCCCACGACGTCCGTCGCGAGCGCGACGGGCTTGCCGAGGAGTTCGCCGAGCCGCGTGGCGACCGGGGCGAGGGAGAACTTGGGGTCCGGGCTGCCCTTGGGCCTGCCCAGGTGCGCCGCGACGACGACCTTCGCGCCGGCTTCCGCCAGCTTGGAGATCGTCGGCAGCGACGCCTGAACGCGGCCGTCGTCGGTGATCTTGTCGCCGTCGAGTGGGACGTTCAGGTCGGAGCGCACGAATACGCGCCGACCCTGGACGCCCTCGGCGATCAGGTCGTCGAGAGTTTTCATCGCGGTCAGAGCTTGGAGGCGACGAGCGCGGTCAGGTCGGCGAGGCGGTTGGAGTAGCCCCACTCGTTGTCGTACCAGCCGACGACCTTGACCTGGTTGCCATTGACCTTGGTCAGCGGCGCGTCGTAGATGCAGGAGGCCGGGTCGCCGACGATGTCGGTGGAGACGATCGGGTCCTCGTTGTAGCGCAGGATGCCGGCGAGGGCGCCTTCGGCGGCGGCCTTGTAGGCGGCGTTGACCTCTTCGAGGCTCACCTCGCGGCCCAGGGTGACCGTGAGGTCGGTGGCCGAGCCGGTCGGCACGGGCACGCGCAGCGCGTAGCCGTCGAGCTTGCCCTTGAGCTCGGGCAGGACCAGGCCGATGGCCTTCGCGGCACCGGTCGAGGTCGGCACGATGTTCAGGGCGGCGGCGCGGGCGCGACGAAGGTCGCTGTGCGGGGCGTCCTGCAGGTTCTGGTCCTGGGTGTAGGCGTGGATCGTGGTCATCAGACCACGCTCGACGACGAACGAGTCGTGCAGCACCTTCGCCAGCGGAGCCAGGCAGTTGGTGGTGCAGGAGGCGTTGGAGATGACGGTCTGCGAGCCGTCGTACTGGTCGTCGTTGGCGCCGAGGACGACGGTCAGGTCCTCACCCTTGGCGGGCGCGGAGATGATGACCTTCTTGGCCCCACCCTCGTCGACGTGCTTGCGCGCGTCCGCGGCGTTGGTGAAGAACCCGGTGGACTCGATCACGACGTCGACGCCGAGGTCCTTCCAGGGCAGCTTGCCCGGGTCGCGCTCGGCGAGGGCCTTGAGGTGGTGGTCGCCGACCTGGATGCCCTCGTCGGTCACCTTCACGTCGTGGGGCAGGCGGCCCAGCACGCTGTCGTACTTGAGCAGGTGCGCCATGGTGTTGATGTCACCGAGGTCGTTGAAGGCCACGATCTCGATGTCGTGGTCGCTGGCCTCGAGCGCCCGCCAGAAATTGCGGCCGATGCGACCGAAACCGTTGACACCTACGCGAACCGTCACCGTGCGTCTCCCTTGGGCTGGCTTACTGGTACTCCGATGAACCCTAGCGCCCGGGCGTGGTGCCGCAGGTCAAGAGGTCAGCGGTCTCTCTTTATCGAATCAGAGAGACGTCATGAACACCAGAGGCCTGGCCGAGGTGATTGAGCGCCGGTGACTGAAACACGGCTGATGGGTCGGGATGCGGGCCGGAGTGGAGTCCGCCCGCCCCCACGTCGGGCGGACTCCAGTCCGATTCCCCCCTCTCGCGGATGCTCCTCCCCCAAGCAGCACCCGCGCTCCCATGAGTTCAAGTGCGGGGTTTTGGGGTGGGGATACATGGATGAGACGGGGGTCACATTTTTGGGTTCTTCGGGCTGCGCTTCACCGGCGTCTTGGGGGCTCACCGGCGTCTTGGGGGCTCACCGGCGTCTTGGGCATGGGGTGCCTGTTTGGGTGGTTCGCCTTGATTCGGGGACCCCGGAGAAGGACCTGCGCGGGTAAAGCGGGCAGGGTGAAGAAACTGCCCCGCGCCACGCGAGTTTAGGTCCTTCTCCCCCCGAATCAAGGCGAACCACCCAAACAGGCCGTTGCGTTGGGCCCCTTGCGATCCGGGGGTTGGGATGGCCACCACCACCCCACAGGCCGCCCTGTTCCGCGCCTTGCGATGCGGCAATCCGGTGGCGTCACATCTCTACGCCCACGGAGACTCAACCCGACGCCCGAGGCGAGGCCACCAACCCCACTGCAGCTTCGGGTGGTTGGGCTTTATTCGGGGCGGAGATGGCCCTACCCTCGCGGGGGCGGGGCTTCCCTTTCCCCACGCTCTTGACCCGCAGGGCCATCTCAGGGGTCCCCGAATCAAGCCCAACCACCCGAAGGTGCACCCACCACCCAAGCCCGGTGTGTGGACCCACCACACAAGTCGGGGAATCAAGCCCCGCATCGAGAACCCAGCCACCCCACAGGGGAACCCGGTACCGCGAGGCGTCGCCCTGTTAAGCGTCGGCCTCGAGCATGTCCGGGGTGACAGCCGATTCCGTGTCCGGCAAGCCAAGTTCCTTCGCCCGCTTGTCGGCCATCGCCAACAGGCGACGAATCCGGCCCGCCACCGCGTCCTTCGTCATCGGCGGCTCCGAGAGCTGACCCAGTTCCTCCAACGACGCCTGCTTGTTCTTCAACCGCAGCTCCCCCGCAGCGGTCAGGTGTTCCGGCGCCTCCGGCCCCAAGATCTCCATCGCGCGCTCCACCCGGGCAGCGGCGGCAACCGCCGCACGGGCGCTGCGGCGCAGGTTGGCGTCGTCGAAGTTTGCCAGGCGGTTGGCGGTGGCCCGCACCTCCCGGCGCATGCGGCGTTCTTCCCATGCCAGGACGCTGGAGTGGGCACCCAGCCTCGTGAGCATGGCGCCGATGGCGTCGCCGTCGCGGACGACGACTCTGTCCGCTCCGCGGACCTCGCGGGACTTGGCCTGGATGCCCATGCGCCGCGCGGCGCCGACGATGGCCAGGGCGGCTTCGGGGCCGGGGCAGGTGATCTCCATCGCCGACGAGCGGCCGGGTTCGGTCAGGCTGCCGTGGGCGAGGAACGCGCCGCGCCACGCGGCTTCGGCGTCGCAGACGCCGCCGGAGACGACGGGGGCGGGCAGGCCACGCACCGGGCGGCCGCGCGGGTCCAGCAGGCCCGTCTGGCGGGCCAGGCCGTCGCCGTCCTTGACCACCCGGACGACATACCTCGTGCCTTTGCGCAGGCCACCGGAGGTGATCACGTGCACGTCCGCGTGGTGCCCGTACAGGTCATGGATGTCCTTGCGCAGGCGACGGGCCGCCGAGCCGGTGTCCAACTCGGCCTCGACCACCACCCGCCCGGCCACGATGTGCAGGCCGCCGGCGAACCGCAGCAGCGACGACACCTCAGCACGCCTGCAGCACGTCTTGGACACCGCCAGTCTGCTCAGCTCGTCCTTGACCGCGGCTGTCATCGCCACTGGTACTCCTCTCCCTGGCCCGGGATACGGGCCGCCCCGCCGTCTATCCCACCACGACACGCCGAAGGGCTCAGCGTCCCCTCACCGAACCGACGGCGCGTCGCAGGCTCTCGGCGAGGGCCTCGGGGTCGTGGCGGTCACCCGCCGGGCCCGAGGCGATGGTATCGAGCAGCAGGTCAGCCCCAAGTGCCTTCGCCGCACGTCGGAGGCGGTCCGGGGTGGACACGGAGTCCGCGTCGGCGACGACCGCGTCGATCCGCAGCCGGGGCGCGTGTTCGCTCAGGACGTCGAGATGACGCTCCGGGGAAAATCCGGCGGTTTCCCCCGGTTGGGGGACGAGATTGAGCACGACGACCCGGATCGCGGCGGTCCGCACGAGCGCGTCGTGCAGTTCCGGGACGAGCAGGTGCGGCAGGACGCTGGTGAACCACGAGCCCGGACCGAGCAGCACCACGTCGGCGTCACCGACCGCGGCGACCGCCTCCGGGCACGCCGTCGGTGGCTGGTCGCGGTGGGCCGCGTTGTGCAGGCGGATGCGGCGCACCCGGCCCGGCGTGGTCGCCACGGCGACCTGGCCGCGGATGCGGCGGACCGTGCTCGGGTCTTCCTCCAACCCGGTCACGTCGGCCTCGATGTCCAGTGGCTCCAACGACATCGGCAGCACCCGGCCGGTCACGCCGAGCAGCCGCGCGGCTTCGGCGAGTGCGGCGACCGGGTCGCCGAGGACCTCCAGCAGACCCGCGAGGACGAGGTTGCCGATCGCGTGGCCCGCGAGCGCCCCGGTGCCGCCGAAGCGGTGTTCGAACACCTCGGCCCACGCCTGGGGACCGGCGAGCGCGGTCAGCGCCTTGCGCAGGTCGCCCGGTGGGAGCAGGCCGAGTTCACGGCGCAGCCTGCCCGAGGAACCACCGTCGTCGGCGACGGTCACCACGGCGGTGACGTCGTCGGTGAGCACGCGCAGCGCGGTCAGCGTGGCGTGCAGCCCGTGGCCGCCGCCGAGGGCGACGGCCCGGAGGCCTGGTTCCGGTGCGCTCACTCGCGCCCCAGGTCGCGGTGCACGACCTTCACCGCCATACCGTCCTCATCGGACAGTCGCCTGGACAGTTCCTCGGAAATCGCGACGCTGCGGTGCTTTCCGCCCGTGCAGCCGACCGCGAGCGTCAGGTAGCGCTTGCCCTCGCGGCGGTATCCGGCGCCGATGAGGCGCAGCAGCTCGTGGTAGCGGTCGAGGAACTCGTCGGCGCCTTCCTGGCTGAGCACGTAGTTGCGGACGTCCTCGTCGCGGCCGGTCTGGTCCTTCAACTCGGGGATCCAGAACGGGTTCGGCAGGAACCGCACGTCCATGACCAGGTCGGCGTCCATCGGCAGGCCGTACTTGTAGCCGAAGGACAGCACGGTGACCCGCGTGCTGGTGCCCGCGTCGGAGCCGAAGGCGTCCTCGATCTTCGCGCGGAGCTGGTGCACCGACAGGGTGGACGTGTCGAGGATGAGGTCGGCTTCCTCGCGCAGCGGCATCAGCAGCGAGCGCTCGGACTTGATGCCGTCGACGAGCCTGCCCTCGCCCTGCATCGGGTGGCCGCGGCGGACGTGCTCGAAGCGGCGCACCAGGACGTCGTCGGTGGCCTCCAGGAACAGCACCCGCGGCTTGTACCCGCGCGCGTCGAGGTCCTTGATGATCGCGGAGAGGTCTTCGGTGAAGGCGCGGCTGCGCACGTCCATCACGACGGCGACCTTGGAGATCGCGCCGCGGGCCTGCGAGCCCAGCTCCACCATCGTGGAGATCAGCTCGGGTGGCAGGTTATCGACGACGAACCAGCCGAGATCCTCCAGACACTTGGCGGCCGTGCTTCTGCCCGCGCCGGAAAGACCCGTGACCACGGCGACTTCGACGCCGGGCCCAACATGTTCCGTGCTCACTGCTTTTCCTCGCCCCTGTTCAATGCGGTGTGAACGGCTTTCGCTGTGGCCAGGCCGATGCCCGGCACCTGGGTGATCTCCTCGACGGTGGCCGCCGTGAGCCGCTTCACCGAGCCGAAGTGCTTGATCAGCACCGCCCGGCGACTCTGGCCCAGTCCGGGCACATCGTCCAACGCGGACATTGTCATCCGCTTGGCGCGCTTCTGCCGGTGATAGGCGATCGCGAACCGGTGGGCCTCGTCACGGACCCGCTGCAGCAGGTAGAGCGCCTCGCTGGTGCGCGGCAGGATGGACGGCTCCGGCTCGGCGGGCAGCCACACCTCTTCGAGCCGCTTGGCCAGCCCGATCACGGCCACATCGGTGACGCCGAGGTCGGCGAGGACGTCGGCGGCGGCGTTGGCCTGCGGGCCCGCGCCGTCGACGACCAGCAGGTTCGGCGGGTAGGCGAAGCGGCGGGGTTTGCCGGTGTCCGGGTCGATGCCGGGCGTGCGGTCCTGGCCGCCGGACTCCCCCGCGTACTTGGCGAAGCGGCGGCGCACGACCTCGGCGATCGAGGCGACGTCGCCCTCGGTGGCGGCCTCGCGGATGGCGAAGCGCCGGTATTCGTTCTTGCGGGCCAGGCCGTCCTCGAACACGACGAGCGAGGCGACGACGTCGCTGCCCTGGATGTGGCTGATGTCGATGCACTCGATGCGCAGCGGCGCGCTGTCGAGACCCAGGTTGTCCTGCAACTCCTGGAGGGCGGCCGAGCGGGCCGTCAGGTCGCCCGCGCGGCGCAGTTTGTGCTGGGTGAACGCCTCTTTGGCGTTGCGCTCGACGGTCTCCATCAGCGCCCGCTTGTCCCCGCGCTGCGGCACCCGGACCTGGACCCGCGAGCCGCGCAGCCCGGTGAGCCACTCGCCGATGGCCTCGGCGTCGGCGGGCAGTTCCGGGACCAGGACCTCGCGCGGGACCGAGTTGGCGACATCGTCCTCAAGGTCGGCCTGGTCGCCGTAGAACTGGCTGAGGAACTGGTCGACGAGCCCGGTGACCGGGGATTCCTCGCCCGCGTCCTCCAGTCGGTCGACGACCCAGCCGCGCTGGCCGCGGACCCGGCCGCCGCGCACGTGGAAGACCTGGACGGCGGCTTCGAGTTCGTCGTAGGCGAAGGACACCACGTCGGCGTCGGTGCCGTCGCCCAGGACGACGGCCTGCTTCTCCATGGCGCGGCGCAGAGCGCCGATGTCGTCGCGCAGCCGGGCGGCGCGCTCGAACTCCAGCTCACTCGACGCCTGGGCCATCTCCTTCTCCAGCCGGCGGACCATGGCGTCGGTCTTGCCGGAGAGGAAGTCGCAGAAGTCGAGCACGATGGCCCGGTGCTCGTCGGCACTGACCTTGCCCACGCAGGGCGCGGAGCACTTGTCGATGTAGCCGAGCAGGCAGGGCCGCCCGATCTGGCCGTGGCGGCGGAAGACCCCGGTGGAGCAGGTGCGGGCGGGGAAGACACGCAGGAGCAGGTCGAGGGTCTCGCGGATGGCCCACGCGTGGGCGTACGGGCCGAAGTACCGCACACCCTTCTTGCGGGCGCCGCGGTAGACGTGCAGGCGCGGGTATTCCTCGTTGAGGGTGACGGCCAGGACCGGGTAGGACTTGTCGTCGCGGTAGCGGACGTTGAACCGCGGGTCGAACTCCTTGATCCAGTTGTACTCCAACTGGAGCGCCTCGACCTCGGTGGACACCACCGTCCACTCGACAGCGCCCGCGGTGGTCACCATCTGGCGGGTGCGCGGGTGCAGCGAGGTGATGTCGGCGAAGTACGAGTTCAGCCTGGAGCGCAGGCTTTTCGCCTTGCCCACGTAGACGACCCGGCCACCAGGATCACGGAATTTGTACACGCCAGGCGCGTCCGGGATGGTGCCGGGAGAGGGTCGGTAGGCGGACGGGTCGGCCACATCCACAACCCTACGGCCGAGCACCGACAAAGGATCGGGTCGGGGTCTTGCGCGCGGCTGACCCCGCCTGCATACTGCTTTCACTCCTTAAGTAGTGAAAGGGTGTTGGGTGATCGAGTTCCGGATCGACCGCCGTTCCGGTGTCGCCGCCTATCTGCAACTGGTGCACCAGACCAAGCAGGCGCTGCGGCTCGGGCTGCTCGTGCCCGGCGACCGGCTGCCCACGGCCAAGGAGGTCATGACCGCCACCGCGATGAACCCCAACACGGTGTTGAAGGCGTATCGCGAGCTTGAGCGGGAAGGCCTGGTCGAGGGTCGGCGAGGTCTGGGCACGTTCGTCATCGGGACGCTCGCCCGCCCTGGGGCGGCCGACGACGGCGCGCTACGTGAGGAGCTGACCGCCTGGTTGGCCGGTGCGACAGCGGGAGGGCTGGCGCGCGAAGACGTGGAAGCACTGCTGAACGCCGTGCTCGATGAGTACTACGACGTTGGGGGAACCAAATGATCGAGGGGTCGGCCGCGCTCGACGCGACCGGATTGGGCAAGCGCTACCGAAGGGGGTGGGCGCTTCGGGATTGCACGTTCACGCTCCCGACCGGAAGGGTCGCGGCACTGGTCGGGCCGAACGGGGCGGGCAAGAGCACGTTGATGTCGCTGGCCACCGGGTTGGTGCGGCCGACTGAAGGCACGGTCGACGTACTGGGCAAGCCCGGGCTCCTGGCGCAGGGCAAACCGCTGTACCAGCGGTTCACCGTCACCGAGATGCTGCGCGCGGGCCGCGCGCTGAACCCGGACTGGGACGACGCCTACGCCCGGCGGCTGGTGGCCGAGGCGGGCGTTCCGTTCGACGCGCGGATCGGCACGCTGTCCGGCGGTCAGCGGACGCGGGTGGCGCTCGCGGTGACCCTCGGCAGGCGCCCACCCGTGGTGCTGCTGGACGAGCCGCTGGCGGACCTCGATCCGTTGGCCCGCCAGGAGGTGATGCAGGCACTACTGGCCGAGGTCGCCGAGACCGGGACGACAGTGCTGTTGTCGTCGCATGTGATCGCCGACCTCGACGGGATCTGCGACCACCTGGTGCTGCTCTCCGCCGGCCGTGTCCGGCTGACCGGTGACGTCGACGACCTGCTGGCGGAGCACCGCCTGCTCATCGGGCCGCGCACGCTCGACGTGCCCGCCGAGGCGGTCGTGGAGCGGCGGGACACAGCCCGGCAGACGACCATGCTGGTCCGCGGCCTGGGCGACGTGCCCGGTTGCGAGGCGCACGAGCCGACCTTGGAGGAACTGGTCTTGTCGTACTTGCGCGCGGACCGCGTCGAGTCGGTGCGGGAGGTGGCGGCATGACGTGGGTCGCGTGGCGGCAACAGCGGGCACAGCTCATGGTGGCGTTCGCCCTGGTCGCCTTGGTCGCGGCGGTGATGGTCTTCGTGCGGATCGACGTGTCGTCGATGCCCGGCGACCAGGGACAGCTCAGCGACCGCTACAACCAGTTCCTCAGTTATGTCCCGATGGTCATGCTCGTGCTGCCCGTGCTGCTGGGGATGTTCGCGGGCGCACCGGTGTTCGCCCGCGAGATCGAGCAGGGCACCCACATCTTCGGACTGACCCAGTCGATCAGCCGGAGCAGGTGGTGGGCGACCAAGCTGGCGGTGGCCGGGCTGCCGATCATCATCGCGATGGCCACGCTCGGCATAGTCAACGCGTGGGCGTTGGGGCCGCTGAACTTCATCATGTCCGGCCGGATGCGCACGCCGCTGTTCGAGAGCCAGGGCCTGGTGCTGGGCGCGTACACGGCGGTGGCGTTCGCGATCGGCGCGACGGCGGGTCTGTTGGTGCGCAACACCTTGGCCGCCATGGCGATCACCCTCGGCGGGTACACCGCGATGCTCGTGGTCGTGTCGAACGCGGCCCGCCCGGCCTACGCCGACCCGACGTACTCGACGGGCCTGCTGCCGACCGACGTCTGGCGCGTGGAGTCCGGATACCTCGACGGCGCGGGCAAGCCGGTGTCGATCGCCCCCGAGAAGTGCGGCATGGAAACCATCGCGGAGTGCCTCGCGGGGCAGGGAGTGCGCAGCGAGTTCGCGTGGTTCCACGCCGGGGAGCGGTTCTGGAGTTTCCAGGCGATCGAGGCCGGCCTGTTCGCCGCGCTGACGGCGGCCGTGCTCGCCCTCGGCGCTTGGGCCGTGCACCGGCGACTCCGCTAGTCGGAACTCGTCGTCGGTGGGCGACAGTACGGTGAAGGAGCCGGATCTCGATCAACGACGGAGTCGACATGGGTGTGCGGACCGCTCTGCGGAAGATGCTCGCGAGCCAGTTGGGCAATCCCCGCGGCTTGATGGGCAAGTCGGTCGCGAAGCGGCTGAACAAGTTCAACTTCGCCGCCACCAGCGGGGCCGTCGAAGCGCTCGCCGTGGTGGACGGCGAGGTCGTCGCCGACCTGGGCTTCGGCGGCGGGGTGGGCCTGCGGCTGCTGCTCGACACCAAGGCGTCCGAGGTCCATGGCGTGGACTACTCCGCGTCCATGGTGGACCGCGCCCGCCGCGAGTTCCACGACGACCGGCTGCGGCTGGCGACCGGGTCGATCACGGCGCTGCCGCTGCCCGACGACTCGGTCGACGGGCTGATCACGCTGAACACGATCTACTTCATCGAGGACCTGGCCACCGCGTTCGCCGAGATCGGTCGGGTGCTCCGACCGGGCGGGCGGGCCGTGATCGGCATCGGCGATCCGGAGGGGATGGCGAAGATGCCGGTCACCCAGCACGGGTTCATCGTCCGACCGGTGGAGGACGTCGTGGCGACGCTGGCCGGGGCGGGGCTTGTGCTGACTGATCACCGGCGGGTCAGTGAGTCGGAGCTGGCCCCTCACTTGCTGGTGGTGTGCCACGCGAAGTAGGCGGTCACGGGCGAGCGGGGTGACCGCTCGCCCGTGAGTCGTTCAGGCGACAAGGACCTCGGGGCAGAGCTGCTCGGCGAAAGCCTGGACGTCGGCGCCCCCGACGATCTGCAGAACGATGTACCGGGCCGAGAACTCGTTGGGCAGCCGAAGCAGTTCGACCTCCACCTTGGCCTTGTCGATCGCGGCGGGCCTGCCCGCCACCGGTGTGTCCTTCGACCCCGGTCGCCCGAAGTCGGTCACGTAGAGCGTGACCTCACCGATCCGGCAGTAGCCCGTCGCGCTTGGCCGGACCTCGCTGTCGGGCTTGCGAAGGAGGCGCGCCGCGGCGGTGCACAGCACGAGGGACTGGATCGGTCGGGGCAGGTCGACCAGCGGCACTCCCGGCGGTGGCGCTGTCGGGGTGAACGGAAGGTCCTGCACGCCCTCGACGAACGGGGTCGGGGGGCCGGGCGCGGCGAGGCGCGGGACGATCACGGCAACCAGCTCGCGCAAGCGGGACATGACACTGCCCCAGTGTTCAGTCCCGCGAACCGTCGCGGACGCGTGGAAAACCGGTGCGGCGGCCTCCGACTCGACTTGCTCCTTGACCGACTTCAGCCCAAGGGTGACGATCGCGACAGCGGCGACAGCGTGTCCGTCGCCGCTCGCGAACCGGGCCGGGCGGCCCGCGACCTTCTCGTCCACGGTCCCGGTTGTCGCGAGTCCGTGCTTGGTCATCGCCAGTTCCACCCGGAGCACGCCGCTCTCCACCTCGCAGGCCTCACCCGAGGGGGCGAGGCCGTACGACCGCGACACCGGACCGCCCAGGGCGGCTTCCCATTCCTCGGGCGAGAGCGCGTGGCACAGCGCCTGCGCGGCGGTCTCACCGCGGACATGGACGATGCCGTCGCCCGCCGGCATGGGCACTGGGCGAAGGTGCCGGTCCGCCGCGGGCGGCGGCGCGGGCGGGTCGGCGGGCAGGGTCCCGACCGCACCGTGCGGGTCGTCCGCGGCGCAGCCCGCGACCAGGGACAGCGCCGCGATAACCGCGGCGATCTTGATGAACATCCTCGGAGCCCCCTTGATCAGCCGGGAAGCTACCAGCGATCAAGGGGGCGAGGTGTGGATATGCCGGAGTGGCCGAGGGGTCACATCGTCAGGCGAAGACGACCTGGTCGCCCTCCACCTTGACCGGGACCTCCTTGAGCCCCGTCGTGGCCGGGCCGCCCTTGAGCGCGCCGGTGGCGCCGTCGAAGGTGCTGCCGTGGTTGGGGCAGGTGATCGTGCCGCCCGCCGGGGCCGAGACCACGGTCCCCTGGTGCGGGCACGACGCGTTGAACGCCTTGACCGTGTCCGGGGTGGGGCGGACCAGCACCAGCGGGCCCTTCGGGGTGCTCTGCAGCACCAGGCCGCCGCCCTTGGGGACGTCGGCCAGCGCGGCCAGCGGACCCGACGGGGCGGCGCCGCCCGACGTGCCCGTGCCACCGCCGGAAGGAGCGGGGGCGGTGGTGTCGGAACAGGCGGCGACGAGTGCGCCCGGGGCGACCAAGGCCACCATCAGGCCGCACAGGACCTCGCGGCGGGACCGGGCTTCGGGTTTCGTGGTGGGTTCTACGGCGGTCAAGCGAGCCTCCAGGTCCGGGAAGGATCTACACCTTTCCCTACGCGGGCCCAAAGCACGAGGTTCACCCCAGGGCGAGATGCGTGCGCAAAGCGTCGTCGAGGCGGTCGAGCAGCTCCGGGGGCAGCTTGCCGATGCGCTTGCGCACCCGGTTGGTCGCGATGGATCGGACCTGCTCAGCCTGCGCTTTCGAGTCGACGACCAGCCCGCACGCCCGCGACGGCAGCAGGACCTGGAAGCCGAACACGCGCTCGATGTTCGACGTGATGGGGACCACAGTGATCACGCCACGCCCCGTGCGCGCGGCGACGGCGTTGGCGGCGTTGTTGCTGACGATCACGGCCGGGCGGACCTTGTCGGCTTCGGAGCCGCGGGCCGGGTCGAGGTCGACCAGGTGGATGTCACCGCGCCGCATCGGCCATGCCGTCGGCGGTGGCGGCGTCCCACAGGCCCGCTTCCTCGGCCGCGTCCCACTCGTCGAAGGCGGCCGTGTACTCGTCCTGCAGCTGCGACTCGCGCAGGCGGGCGATGGCGAGCTGGATCACCGAGGACCGCGAGGCCTCACCGGCGCGCGCGGAGTACTCGTCGATGAACCGGACGTCGTCCTCCGGCAGACTGACACTGAGCTTCACACCGCCGATACTACCCGTGGTAGCACCCGGCTTGCTACTGCTGCCGTGCGTGCGCTTCCCGGTGTAGGCGCCGCAGCTCGCGGATGCCCTCGACCGCGCGGGCGCCGTCGACCGACTGCAGCGCCATGACCGGCACATACTCGTCGTCGGGCAGCTCCAGGCGAGCCCACGAGGCGCTCTCCGGGAAGCTCACCGACTCGATGACCGACCAGTCGAAGTGCGTGGTCCCCAGCAGGTTGCGCACGTCGACACCGTCGGCGTCCGCGGTCACCTTCGGCCGGGTGAACCACAGCGCGCCGCAGGCCAGGAGCACGCCGATGCCCGCCATCGCGACCTGGTCGGACGGCTGGAAGAAGACGCCGGTCGGGGTGTTGCGCAGCAGGACCGCCACGGTGGTGAACACGACGAGGAACACCACCGCGAACGCCCCGGCGACGAAGCGGACCCTGCGCGGTCGAGCGGTCACTGGAATCCCTGTTCCGTCCACGGGTGCCGCAGCCCGCGCACCGCGAGCGCCGTCTCCAGCGCCGCTGCGCAGGCCTCGTAGCCCTTGTCCTCCGCCGAGTCCGGCAGGCCGCTGCGGTCGATGGCCTGCTCCTCGGTGTTCACCGTGAGCACCCCGTTGCCGACCGGCGTGCTCTCGTCGAGCGACACCCTGGTCAGGCCGTAGGTCACCGCGTCGCACACGTACTCGAAGTGCGGGGTGCCGCCGCGGATGACCACGCCGAGCGCGACGACGGCGTCGTGGTGCTTGGCCAGTTCCTGGCAGACCACCGGCAGCTCGATCGCGCCGGGGACACGGACGACCGTGGGTTCCACGATGCCCGCCTCGGTCGCGGCGGCAAGCGCGCGCTCCAACAGCCGGTCGGTGATCTCCGCGTGCCACTTGGTGGCCGCGATGCCCAGCCGGACGCCCTCACACCGGGGAACCCCGGTCTGGGGCCTGCCTTCGCCACTCACCAGGATCTCCCGTCGATGCTCCGGCATTCACGCCGGGGAGGAATGGGGTTTCGCATGGCCACGACTTGAGCGTGCCCCAGCCTGTCCGGTCTCAACAGTGTCTCCTGGTTTTGTCGGTAGTGGCCGCTAGCTTGATCGGCATGTCCCGGTTCCGCCTTCAGCCGACACCCACTCAGGAGCGGGTGTTGGTGGAGCATTGTTGGCATGCCCGGTTTGTGTGGAATCTCGCCGTGGAGCAACACGCACACTGGCGGCCGGGTCGCAGGGCGGCGCCGGGGTTCATCGAGCAGTGCCGTCAGTTGACCGAGGCGCGGGCGGCGAACCCGTGGTTGGCGGCCGGTTCGGTGATCGTGCAGCAGCAGGCGTTGAAAGACTTCACCGAGGCGATGGCCAACTTCTTCCGCCGGACCCACCGACGGCCCACCTGGCGCCGACGCGGCCGGGCCGAGGGGTTCCGGATCGTGGCGGTCAAACCGGGCGATGTACGTCGGGTCTCCCGCAAGGTCGGCGAGGTGAAGGTGGCCAAGATCGGGTGGGTGCGGTTCCGCTGGTCGCGTGCGGTCGCCGAGGGTGTGAAGTCCTACCGCATCACCTGTGACCGGGCGGGCCGTTGGCACATTGCGTTCGCCGTGGCGCCCAAGCCCATCGCCGGACCGGGCGCGGGTGCGGCGGTGGGTGTGGATCGCGGAGTGGTGGTGTCGGCGGCGTTGTCCACCGGGGAACTGCTGAACGCACCCACGTTGCGCCGACCCGAGAAGGCGCGACTGCTGCGGCTGCAACGCAAGCTCGCCCGAGCACAACGCGGCTCCAACCGGCGCAGCAAGGTCAAGACCGCGATCGCGAAACTCAGGGCCCGCGAAACCGACCGGCGCAAGGACTGGGTCGAGAAGACCAGCACCTACCTCGCCCGGCAGTTCGACGTGATCGCGGTCGAAAACCTCAAGATCACCAATATGACCCGGTCGGCGAGGGGCTCCCGGGATGTGCCGGGCCGTGGTGTGCGGCAGAAGGCGGGCCTGAACCGGGGCATCCTCGCCAACGGATGGGGCCTGCTCGTAACCCGGCTGGAGCACAAGGCTCCAGGCCGGGTGGTGAAGGTCGACCCGCGATACACGAGTCAGCGTTGTTCGGCGTGCGGGATCGTGGATCGGGAGGCGCGCGAGAGCCAAGCCGCCTTCCGGTGCCGGTCCTGCGGCTTCGCCGCCAATGCCGATGTGAACGCGGCACTGAATATTCGGCACGCGGCAGGGCATGCCGTGACTGCACGGGGAGGCCCGCCGTTGGGTGAGCTTATGAACCGTGAACCTCAACGCGACCTCCTCCCTGTGCGGTAGTTGCTGTTGAATCCCCGGCCTTGAGGCCGGGGAGGACGTCAAGCTTTGTCCTCCCCTGTCGTCGTCGTCGACACGACCGCCGCCGTGCCGCCGTCGTAGTGCTCGAGCTCGGCCAGGTGGTGGCCCATCCGGTCGCGCTTGGTGCGCAGGTAGTGCACGTTCTCCGGGTTCGGCCACACCGACAGCGGCACCCGGTCGACCACGGTCAGCCCGTAGCCCTCCAGGCCGACCCGCTTGGCCGGGTTGTTCGTCAGCAGCCGCATCGTGCGAACGCCGAGGTCGACGAGGATCTGCGCGCCCGTGCCGTAGTCGCGGGCGTCGGCGGGGACACCCAGCGCGAGGTTCGCGTCGACGGTGTCGTGGCCGTCGTCCTGCAGCTGGTAGGCCTGCAGCTTGTGCATCAGGCCGATACCGCGGCCCTCGTGCCCGCGCATGTAGAGCACGATCCCGCGGCCCTCGGCGGCGACGGCCTCCAGGGCGGCGTCGAGCTGCGGGCCGCAGTCGCAGCGCAGCGAGCCGAAGACGTCGCCGGTGAGGCACTCGGAGTGGACCCGGACCAGGACGTTGTCGCCGTCGCCGATCTCGCCGTAGACCAGCGCCACGTGCTCGATGCCGTCGAGCAGCGAGTCGAACCCGACCGCGCGGAACGTGCCGTGCGCGGTGGGGATGCGGGCCTCGGCGACCCGCACGACCTGCTTCTCGGTGCGCCTGCGGTAGGCGATCATGTCGGCGATCGTGATGATCGCCAGGTCGTGCTCGGCGGCGAAGACCTGCAGCTCGTCGAAGCGGGCCATGTCGCCTTCGTCCTTCTGCGACACGATCTCGCAGAGCACGCCCGCGGGTCGGAGACCGGCCATGCGAGCCAGGTCGACGGCGGCCTCGGTGTGCCCGGGCCTGCGCAGCACGCCGCCTTCCTTCGCGCGAAGCGGCACGACGTGGCCGGGGCGGTTGAAGTCGCCCGGCGTGGAGTGCTCGTCGGCGAGCAGCCGGATGGTGTGGGCGCGGTCGGCGGCCGAGATGCCGGTGCTGACGCCTTCCTTGGCGTCCACGGTCACCGTGTAGGCCGTGCCGCGCACGTCCTGGTTGGTGTGGAACATCGGCGGCAGGTCGAGCCGGTCGCAGTCGGACTCGGTCAGCGGCACACAGATGTAGCCGGAGGTGTAGCGGACCATGAAGGCCATCAGCTCCGGGGTGGCCTTCTCCGCGGCGAAGATCAGGTCGCCCTCGTTCTCGCGGTCCTCGTCGTCGACGACCACCACGGCCTTGCCCGCGGCGATGTCGGCGATCGCCCGCTCGATGGCAGCGAAGTCACTCACCGGTGTTCTCCTCCTCGGTGCCGCGCCCGGTTGATCCGAGGTGCGGGATAGCCAGTCTTTCCACGTACTTCGCGATGACGTCCACTTCCAGGTTGACCTTGTCACCGGGCTTGCGGACGCCGAGCGTGGTCGCGCGCAGCGTCTCCGGGATCAGGCTGACCGAGAACCAGTCCGCACCCACCTCGACGACGGTCAGGGACACGCCGTCGACGGTGATCGAGCCCTTCTCCACCACATACCGCGCCAGGCCGCCCGGGAGGCTGATCTTGACCAGTTCCCAGTGCTCGGAGGGCTCGCGCGAGATCAGCTCGCCGGTGCCGTCGACGTGGCCCTGCACGATGTGCCCGCCGAAGCGCTGCCCCACGGCGGCGGCGCGCTCCAGGTTCACGTGGTCGCCCTTGGCGACCTTGTCGAGGCTGCTGCGCAGCAGGGTCTCGCGCATGACGTCGGCGGTGAAGCTGCCGTCGGCGAGTTCCACCACGGTCAGGCAGACGCCGTTGACCGCGATCGAGTCACCCTGCTTGGCGTCGCTGGTGACCAGCGGCCCGGCGATGGTGACCCGCGCGGCGTCCGCGAGATCCGCCACGGCGATGACCTCGCCGCGTTCCTCGACGATCCCGGTGAACACCGACTGCCTCCTCAGTTCCGGTCCGGCACGGCGGAGATCCGCACGTCCGGTCCACACATGGTGACGCCTTCGACCCTGAACCGGTGAGCTCCGGTGATGGTCGACACGCCCGATGCGCCCAACGCCACAGGGCCATCACCCAGAAGGGTAGGCGCTACGTAAGCGAGGACCCGGTCGACCGCACCCGCTTGGACGAACGCACCCGCCAGCGTCGGGCCGCCTTCGAGCAGCACGTCGACCACTCCGCGCTCCCCTAGAGCGGCCAAGACCTCGCTTGGCTCGCGCGTGCGCAGGTGCAACGTCTCTGCGGCGTCGTCGAGCACGCGTGCGCCCTCGGGCAGGTCTCCGGTTCCCACGACCACTCGCAACGGCTGCCGGTCCGCCGTTGTTCCGTCGGCGTCGCGGGCGGTGAGCGCGGAGTCGTCGGCCAGGATCGTGCCCCGGCCCGCGACGATCGCGTCGATGCGTCGGCGCAGGTCGTGGACCTGCGCGCGGGACGCCGGCGAGCTGATCCACCGGCTGGTCCCGTCGGCGGCGGCGACCCGGCCGTCGAGGGTGGCGGCGTACTTCCAGGTCACGTGCGGGCGCCCGGTCCGCGCGTAGTGCAGCCAGGCGCGCAGCGGGCCGCGCTCGACCTCGTCGGCCAGCAGTCCACTCTCGACGGTGACGCCCGCCTCAGTCAGGACGGTGCGGCCGCCCGCGGCGGCCGGGTTGGGGTCGGCGACGGCGAAGACGACGGTTTTGACGCCGGCGGCGATGAGGGCGCGGGTGCAGGGCGGGGTGCGGCCGTGGTGGGCGCACGGTTCGAGCGTGACCACGGCGGTGCCGCCCCGGGCCTTGGTCCCGGCGTCGACCAGGGCCATGACCTCGGCGTGCGAGCCGCCGGGCGGCTGGGTGGCGCCCACGCCGACCTGGTTTCCGTCGGCGTCGAGGATGACGCAGCCCACCGGCGGGTTGGGACTCGTCGTCCCCCGCACCGCGTCGGAACCCGCGATGGCGGCCCGCATCGCCGCGGTCAGCTTGTCGTCCACCCGATCAGTTTCGCAGGTTCACCGATCCGGACTTGCCGGCGGCTCACCGGGGTCGGTCTCGTTGGCCGGGACACCGGCCACGGCGCGTCGGCGGTTGCGCCACAGCGTCCATCCCGCCGCGCCGAGGACCGGAATGGTCAGGCCGGTCATCGGCCAGTACGTCTTGAGCCAGTTGGTGATCCCGTAGGCCAGGTTGACTTCGACCTCCACCGGTTGGTCATACGTCTTGTAGTAGGTCGATGCGCCTTCTCTTGTCAGGTCCACGACCTTGATGACCAAGTCGAGCTTGAGCGATCCGCTGCGGGTTGGGCGCACGTCCCGGGCCCACTCGGCGAAACTGTCGGTGAGGAGAGTCCGCCTGTACGGACTGCTCAGATCGGCCACCATGACTGTGCCGATCATTGTCGAACTGATGTTGATTCGGCCGGTTCCCGGCAGCTCGGCAGTCACCCCCGAGGACGCGGCCTTCTCCGCGCCCCGCACCGTGACCCGATGCGAGTCGTTCACTCGCATCGGAGGGGGTGCCCGGTAGACGACCTCGCCTTTCGCAGCAGCGTTTCCTGCCGCTCGGCGAGCATCCGCCGGCCATCATCGGTAGTGGACGTGACCGGGGGTTCCGCGGTCGGGCTGACCGGCCAAATGGTGGTCGTCCCCTTGGTCGTGGTCTCCGGCTCCCAATACCACCGCGGCCATCCTCCAGGCGCGCGGAATGTTCCATGCCTTCGCAGGGGCCATGGCGACCACCTCACCCAAGAAAGCGTGGCCGGGCCGGGCCCAGCCGTCTCACCTGCACAATCGGTGAAACGACCTGCCGTGTTAGTGACCGATCAGGCGAACCTGTGGTTGGCCGAGACCGCCTGGGTGCGCAACGCCTCGATCGCGCGCGCGGGATCGGCGGCGCCATAGACGGCGGAGCCTGCGACGAAGCAGTCGACACCGGCCTCCGAGGCCTGCTCGATGGTGTCGCTGTTGATGCCGCCGTCGATCTCCACCAGCAGGTTCAGGTGGCCGGTGTCGACGAGGTTTCGCACGGTGCGGACCTTGTCGAGGACGTGGGCGATGAAGCTCTGGCCGCCGAAGCCGGGCTCGACCGACATCACCAGGAGGGTGTCGTACTCCTTGAGCACGTCGAGGTACGGCTCGATGGGCGTGCCCGGCTTGATCGACAGGCCGGCCTTCGACCCGGCGGCGCGCAGGTCGCGGGCGAGCTTGATCGGGTCCTTGGCCGCCTCGATGTGGACGGTGACGTTGTGGGCGCCCGCCTCCGCGTAGGCGATGGCCCAGCGGTCCGGGTCCTCGATCATCAGGTGGCAGTCCATCGGGATGTCGGTGACCTTGAGCAGCGACTCGACGATGGGCAGGCCGAGGGTCAGGTTCGGCACGAAGTGCGCGTCCATGACGTCGACATGGACCCAGTCGGCGCCGTGGATCGCGGCGAGTTCGTCGGCGAGCCGGGCGAAGTCGGCGGACAGGATGCTGGGCGCGATCATCGGTGCGGTGGACACAGGCCGGGAGCATAAGCGCCGGTCGGGGCCGCGCACGAACCGGGAACCCGCGCCGTGAGCCAGCTCTCGCAAATGCGGTGGCGGCCTTGGGTACGTTCGGTTCATGGCGAACGTGCTCTCGGTCAACGTAGGCGTCGCGCGACCCGTCGAGGGGAAGTCGGGGCTCAGCGCGATCGACAAGCGCCCGGTGGACCACCCGGTGGCGGTGCGCGAGCCCGGGCCCGCGGCCAGCGGGGTGGCCGGCGACGAGATCTGCGACAAGAAGCACCACGGCGGCCCCGACCAGGCGGTCTACGCGTACGCGCGCGAAGACCTCGACGCCTGGCAGACCGAGCTGGCCACTCCCCTGCCGTCCGGCGTGTTCGGCGAGAACCTGACCACGCGCGGCGTCGACGTGACCGGCGCCGAGGTCGGCGAGCGGTGGCGGATCGGGCCGGACCTGGAACTGCAGGTCACCGAGCCGCGCGTCCCGTGCCGGGTGTTCGCGGTGTGGATGGCGCAGCAGGGCTGGATCAAGACCTTCACCCAGCGGGCGATCCCGGGCGCGTACCTCAAGGTCATCACGCCGGGATCGGTCAGCGCGGGCGACGAGATCACCGTGGTCCACCGGCCCGGGCACGGGGTGACGATCGGGATGATGTTCCGGGCGATCACGACCGAGTCCGAGCTGCTGCCCGACCTGCTCGCCGCCGACGACCTCTCCGACGACCTTCGGTCCTGGATCACCACCCGGCTCGCGAAGTGACCCGTTTCCTCCGCCGCAAACGGCTCACCACCCGACTGTCGGCGTACGGAATCTGCGTGCGGGACGGGAAAATCCTGCTGGCCCGGTGGATCCACGGCGAAAGTCCACTGTGGAGCCTCCCGGGCGGCGGGGTCGACTTCGGCGAGGACCCGTGGGACGCCGTGGTGCGCGAGGTCGCCGAGGAGACCGGCTACGACTTCGAGGCCGACACCCTGCTCGGCATCGACAGCCTGCACCGCGAGGGCACCTTCCACGGTGTCCGCGTGTTCTACGAGGGCCGGGTCGTCGGCGGCGAACTGCGCCACGAGGCGAACGGGTCGACCGACATGGCCGCCTGGTTCGACCTGACGGAGCTGGACTCGCTGCCCGTCAGCGACCTCGTGGGGCCCGGACTCGCACTCGCCAAGGCCAGGCCCGCGACCGGCCACACCGACTAGCCCTCATAGCGGTTGGCGACCGCTGCGGCGCGGTCGCGTAGGGCGGTGCGCAACCATTGCGGGGCCAGGGCTTCCGCGTTCGTGGAGAGTTGCCACAGCGCCCACTCGGCGTGTCGCGGATCTTGGAAGGTCACCTCCATCCGCAGCAGGCCAGCCGAGTCGGGCTCCTCGGAGAGGACGGCCAGCGCGGTGCCCACCAGTTCCTCTCGGCGCGCCGGGGCCACGCGCACCAGCGCGGTGACTTGGTCGCCACCGGCGCGAAACCGCGTGCTTCGCTGCTGCCAGGCCCGGTCCAGGTCGACCCGGGCCGGTCGCTGAGCGGGTTCGGCGAGTTCCTCGGCGGCCAAGACCCTGGACAGCCGGTACGTGCGGTCCGCACCCGATCTCGTGGCCAGCAGGTAGCCCTGGTCTCGCACGGTGACCAGGCCGATCGGGTCCACCGTGCGCCACTTCGGTGCCTGGTCCACGGCCGCGTAGTGGATGCGCAGCTTGTGTCCGGCGAACACCGCGCGGCGGATCTCGGCCACGATGGCGTCCGGCACCTCCTCGGCGACCTGCCGACGCGAGAGGAGGTCGGTCTCCGGGTCGATGAGCAACCGCTCGGCCACGTCCGCCGCGGTGTTCCGATGGCTTTCCGGTAGCGCGTCAACCACCTTGAGCATCGCCGAGGCGAGCGCCGAGCCGAGCCCGAACGCCTGCGCGCCGCGCCGTGATCCGGCGACCAGCAAGGCGAGGGCCTCGTCGTCGTTCAGTCCGGTGAGTTCGGTCCGGAAACCGGGCAGCAACGCGAAACCGCCGTGCCGACCGCGTTCGGCGTAGACCGGAACCCCCGCGGCGGACAGGGATTCGATGTCGCGCAGGACGGTGCGGGTGGACACCTCCAGCTCGCGGGCCAACGCCGTCGCGGACAGCCGACCACGCTGGCGCAGCAGCAACACCAGCGAGACCAACCGGTCGGCGCGCATGCGAAAACCTTATCGGAATACATGACACAGGATGTCGTGATTCACCGAGAGGCTTCGTCTTACAAACGCTCGATGAATCGGATGGAAGTTCATATGGCAGTGGAACGAACGGCGATCAACCCGGTGGCGTGGTCTGTGGCGATGGGCTTCAACCAGGGCGAGGTCGTCTCCGGGCACACCCGCACCCTGTACTGCTCCGGGCAGACCGCGATGAGCGGCGACGGCGAACCCCAGCACGACGGTGACATGGCGGCGCAGGTGGCGCTGAGCCTGGACAACCTGGAGGCCGTGCTCGGCGAGGCGGGCATGTCGCTGGCGAACCTGGTCCGGCTCAACGTCTACACCACCGACGTCGACCTGCTTTTCCAGCACTACGGCGTGCTGGCGGCGCGGTTGGGCGCCGCCCGGGTGGCGCCGACCACCACGATGCTCGGCGTGACCCGGCTGGCGATCCCCGGCCAGCTGGTGGAGCTGGAGGGAACCGCCGTCGCGTGAGTGACCCACGTCGGCCGCCGCCCGCACCGGGGCTGTCCCGGTGCGGGCGGCGGGGAATCCGGTTACCAGCCCCAGATCTGGATGGGGAAGGTGGTCTTGCCGGTGGCACCGGAAGTGTTGGTGGCAGTGACCGTGACCGTGAAGGCACCCGACGCTCCGGGCGTGCCGTTGATCTGGCCCGAGGAGGAAATCGTCAGGCCGGCAGGCAGCCCGGTCGCCCGGAAGGTGACCGGTGTGCTGTCGCTGGACGCCGCCTTGATCTGCCAGGACACCGGCCAGCCGCGGAAGGCCGTCAGGGTGCCGGGGTTGGTGACGGTGACCGTGCCGGTGGGCGGCTTCGGGACAGCCGCGACCGTCTTGGCCGCGTCCGCCAGGCCCGCGCCACACCCTGGTGGGCAGCCCGCTGGCAGCGGGCGGGCGTTGGCCTTCATGATCGACTGGATCTGACTGGGGGTGAGCTTGGGATTCTTGGCCAGCATCAGCGCGGCCAGGGCGGCGATGTGCGGCGCGGCGAAGCTGGTGCCGCTGCCCGCGCGGTACCCCTCGGCGCCGGGGGTGGTCGTCGAGGTGTTGGTGGTCGACCAGATACCGCTACCGGGGGCGGTGATGCTCACCCCGCCGCCATAGTTCGAGTACGACGCCTTCGCCCCGTTCGAGTCGCTGGCGGCCACGCTGATCACACCGTTGCAGCCGCTGGGCGAGTGATTGGTCGCGTCGACGTTCGAGTTGCCCGCGGACGCGACCACGGTGGTACCCCGGGAGAGGGCGCCGTCGATGGCGTTCTGGGTCGACGTGTTGCATCGGCTGCCCCAGCCCAGACTCATGCTGATCACCTTGGCCGGACGGGGATTCGCCGGTACACCGGGTACCGCGCCACCGGAGGCCCAGGTGATCGCGTCGAGGATGTCGCCACCCACCGCGCCGCACGAGCCGAAGACCCGGATCGACTGGATGCTGACCCGCGGGGCGACCCCGGCGATTCCTTTGGCGTTGTTGCCGATCGCGCCGATGATGCCGGCCACCATGGTGCCGTGCCAGCCCGATTTCCCGGCCTTGTGGCCCGTCCCGCAGTGGCCGTCGGTAAACCAGGTGCCCTCGTCGGTGGGGTCGCTGTCGCGACCGTCGCCGTCACCTGCCCGGCTCTTGTCACCGACGAAGTCGTACCCCGGGCCGCTGTTGGCGGCCAGGTCCGAGTGCTTGGTGATGCCGGAGTCGATCACCGCGACCGTGACGCCCGCACCCGTGGACACCGGCCAGGCGGCGGGCACGTTCATGCCTGCCGAGGTGGCGGCCAGGTTCCACTGCTTGGGGTAGTAGGTGTCATTCGGGTCGGCATCGGGCGTGAACACCGGCTCACGTTCGACCGCGGCCACCTCGGGATCGGCTGCGAACGCGTCCCGCAGCTCACGGATCGCGCGGGCGTCCGCGGCAGCTCCCAGGTCGACCAGCGCGGCCCCGGTGCCCAGCCGCCGGACCAGCTTCGCGTCGTGCCGCATCCGAGCCGCCAGCGCCGCGACCTGTGCGCCGGCGTCGGCGTCCACCGACGCCGCACGGGCACCGGACTTGTACGTCACGATCAACCGGTTGGTCACGGCCGATCGGTCATCACCGACCCGCGAAACCGCCGGCGACGCATCGGGCCGGGCAGCAGCCTGCCCCAAAGTCACCATTGTTATTCCAGTGACCGAAGAGACGGTCAGAATTGCCGCCAAGCCGGTCCTCATTAGCCGAGACGCCATTTCCAAAGCCTTTCCCGGGAACCTTCGATGCCAGCCGAACACCCAGCCGGCCAGGGGAAACTAGCAAGGGGAAAGGCAGCTGTACACCCACGGAGAAGGCAACGTTCGATATTCGATGCGATTTGTCGGAATTGCGTTCAAGTCAATTGGTAAAAATACGTAACCCATACTGAGATCGGCCTACCGGAGGTAGACCCGCAGGCCCTCGATCATCAGTCCCAGCCCGAAGTCGAACAGGTCCTCGCCGCTGCCGGCGAAGGCGTCCTCGGACAGCGCGGCCATCATGGGGTACTTGCCGGTGGCCAGGGCCTTCTCCAGGATCGGCGCCTGCGTTGTCCAGAACTCCTCGTCGGTGACGCCGGTCCGCTCCTCGGCGCGCTTGGCGTTGACCTGCGAGCGGGCGCAGCTGCTGACGAACCCGTCGACGAGCACCAGGATGTTGACCTTCTTCTGGTCCGACAGCGCCATCCCGCTCAGCCCGCTCAGGGCGTGTTCGATGCCGGCGAGCTGGTTCGGGCCGAGCACCGGGCGGGCCTGGTCGACCTGCAGCATCCACGGGTGGCGCAGGTAGAGGTCCATCGCGCCGCGCGCGTAGCGCTCCATCGCGGTCTGCCAGTCGGTCGCGGGCTCGGCGTCGGACTCGGGGATGACGCAGACGCTGTCGAGCATCAGGTCGAGCAGTTCGGCCTTGCCGGGCACGTAGCGGTACAGCGACATCACGCCCGCGCCGAGTTCGCTGGAGATCCGCCGCATCGACACCGCCTCCAGCCCGTCGGCGTCGGCGATGGCCACGGCGGCGGCGACGATGCGCTCCAGGGAGAGGCCGGGCTTGCGGCCCCGTCCGGGTTTGTCGGCGTAGTCCCACAGCAGCTCCAGGCTGCGGTTCAGGTCGCCGCTGCCGCTGTGTTCCATCGTCATCCAGTGCTCCCGACAAATTGATGGGTACACCGTACCCATATTCGGGTACGGTGTACCCATGCCTGGTGAAGAGTATGCCGTCCTCGCGGAGGACTTGCAGAAGCGATATGGGGAGAAGCGCGCGCTCGACGGTCTCGACCTGACGGTGCGGCGCGGTGAGGTGCACGGGCTACTGGGGCCCAACGGCGCGGGGAAGACGACGGCGGTGCGCATCCTGGCGACACTGCTGCGGATGGACGGGGGCCGCGCGGTGGTCGCCGGACACGATGTGGCGCGCGAGCCCGCGCTGGTGCGTCGCAGCATCGGCCTGGCGGGTCAGTTCGCCGCGGTGGACGAGATTTTGTCCGGTCGGCAGAACCTGGAGATGTTCGGCCGCCTGTTCCATCTGGGCGGGCGCGCGGCGAAGGCCAGAGCGAAGGAGTTGCTGGTCCAGTTCGACCTGGAGGAGGCGGCCGAGAAGACGGTCAAGGACTACAGCGGGGGCATGCGCAGGCGGCTGGACCTGGCCGCGAGCATGATCCTGGCGCCGGAGGTGATGTTTCTCGACGAGCCCACCACGGGGCTGGACCCGCGTGGCCGCAACGAGGTGTGGCAAGCAGTGCGGGCGCTGGTCGCGGAGGGCACGACGGTGCTGCTGACGACGCAGTACCTGGAGGAAGCCGATCAGCTCGCGGACCGGGTGGCGGTGATCGACCGCGGCCGGACGATCGCCGACGACACCCCGGACGCGCTCAAGCGGGACATCGGGGACCGCATCGAGGTGGTGGTCCGGGAGGCAGGTGATTTGCCGAAGGCGGCGAGCATCGTGGCTCGGGCGTCCTCGGCGGAGCCGACTGTGGACCAGGACGAGCGCACGGTGCAGGCCCCGGTGCAGGACCGGGTTGCGGCGCTGACCGAGGTGGCTCGGGCGCTCGCCGACGCGGGGGTGCGGGTGGAGGACATCGGTTTGCGCAGGCCGACGCTGGATGAGGTGTTCCTGCGCCTGACCGGGCATCGGACGGAAGAGACCGAGGAGGCGGCGCGATGACCACGGCTTTGGACAACCAGCATCGCCCGACCCAGCGCCGAGACGGCGGCGCGGCGGCCATCGTCGGCAGGCAGGCCGTTCACGAGCGCCAGAGCAATTCCGAGGAGGGGGGCCGATGACTACCGCTGTGGAAGCACCCAAAGGCAAGCTCTACTGGGCCGTCGCCGACTGCTTCACGATCGTGCGCCGGGACCTCAGCCACCTGATCCGGCAGCCCTCGCTGTTCGCGTGGCAGCTTGGGTTTCCGATCGTCTCGGTGCTGCTGTTCGTCTACGTGTTCGGCAGTGCGATGGATGTCGGGGCCGCCGACTACAAGAGTTTCGCGATGCCCGGCATGTTCGCGATGACCATGGCCTTCGGGTTCATGAACACCGCCTACCAGGTCGCCATCGACAAGGAACGTGGGATCACCGACCGGTTCCGCTCGATGCCGATGGCGCAGTCCGCCGTCGTCACCGGGCGCGGGGTGTCCGACCTGCTCAGCGCGACCATCGACCTGGTGGTGCTGGCGGCCATCGCGCTGGTGGTCGGGTGGCGGTCGAACGGGTCGTTCATGGCGACCCTGTCGGCGTTCGCTTTGCTGCTGTTGCTGCGGTTCGCGCTGATCTGGATCGGGGTGTTCCTCGGTCTGCTGGTGCCGAACGTGGAGGCGGCGGGCAGCCTGTTCGCCGTGGCGTTCCCGTTCGGGATGATCTCCAGTGTCTTCACGCCGCCGCACCTCATGCCGGACTGGCTCGGGGCGATCGCGATGTGGAACCCGGTGTCCTCCACGGCGAACGCGGTGCGTGAGCTGTTCGGCAACCCGGTGCCCAGCGGCGGCAGCTGGATCGAGGAGAACGCGATGCTGATGGCGGTCGTGTGGCCGCTGGTGATCACCGTGGCGTTCCTGCCGTTGGCGGTGCGGAAGTTCCAGCGGCTGGGTCGCTGATCTGGGTCAAGCAGAAGGGGTGCCCGGCCGGGTCGGCGAACACTCGCCAAGTGTCCCCGACCGGCTGGGCCTCCGGCTTGGTCGCGCGAGCCGCGCTGGGTGCACAACTCCCAGCACGCACAATGCGCTGACCTGAACAACTTCCGGCCTCCTACCCGTTCGTGATCAATGTGGAGGGACGGGGAACGGTACTGTTCGGCAATGGGCGGTACGCAGGTGCGACCGGCACGGGTCGGGAATCTTCCCGTCGAGCTGACCAGCCTGGTGGGTCGCGACCGGGAGGTGTCCGACGTCCGGCGGCTGCTCGACGCCGGGCGGCTGCTGACCTTGACCGGCCCTGGTGGAGTGGGCAAGACGCGGCTCGCCTTGCGGGTCGCGGACGCGCTGGGCCGCCGGTTCGACGGGCAGGTGTGGCTGGCCGAGCTGGCGGAGCTGTCCGACCCCGCCCTGCTGCCGCACACGGTCGCCGCGGCGCTCGACGTGCCCGATCCCGGCGGTGGCGACGCGACCGACGCGGTCTTGGAGTTCCTGTCCGGCAAGCGCCTGTTGCTGGTGCTGGACAACTGTGAGCACCTTCTCGACGCGGTGGCCGACCTGGTGAGCCTCATCCTGAAGGACGCGCCGGAGGTGACCGTGCTGGCCACGGGCCGGGAGCCCCTGGGGATGCCCGGCGAGGTGAGCTTCCCGGTCCCGCCGCTGCCGGTGCCGGAACCTGACTCGGCGTCGTCGGTGGCGGCGGTGCTCGGCTACGACGGCGTGAAGCTGCTGGTCGAGCGCGCCCAGGCGGTCGTGCCGAGCTTCCAGGTCGATGAGGCCAACTTCGCTGCGGTGGCGCGGTTGTGCGCGGAGTTGGACGGCATCCCGCTGGCGATCGAGCTCGCCGCGGTGCGGTTGCGGTCGTTGTCGGTCCAGGACGTCGTCGATCGGCTCGGCGACCGCTACCGGCTGCTGAGCAGGGGACGCCGGGGCAGTCCGGCGCGGCATCAGACGCTGTGGGCCACGATCGAGTGGAGCTATGAGCTGTGCACGGCGACCGAGCAGGCGCTGTGGGCGCGGGCCGCGCTGTTCGCGGGCGGGTTCGATCTCGAAGCGGCCGAAGCGGTGCCCACCGGGGACGACCTGCCCGCGGCCGAGGTGCTCGACGTGCTGGCGTCACTGGTGGACAAGTCGATCCTGGTCCGCGAGGCATCCGGCGAGCGCACCCGGTACGTCATGCTGGAAACGTTGCGCGACTTCGGTATGCGCCGCCTCACCGACTCCGAGCGGACAGCGGTGCGGCGCAGGCACCGCGACTTCTACACCGGGTTGGCCCTGTGGTCCCGGGAGGAATGGCGGCGCGGCGGATCGAAGACCGCCATGGCCCGGCTGCGGCCGGAGCGGGGCAACCTGCGCGCCGCGCTCGAGTTCAGCCTCACCGAACCGGGTGAGGCTCCCGCGGGCCTGCGCCTGGCCGCCACCCTGGACTACTACTGGATAACGGCCGCCGCCGTCGAGGGCGCACAGTGGCTGGACCGGATGCTGGCGGCAGCCAAGCCCACCCCGAACCTCGACCGGATCGACGCGTTGCACACGCGCGCCTGGCTCCCCATCGCCCCCGGCAGCGGCGTGCCGCCGCCGCGCGAACTCCTCGCCGAAGCCATGCGGATCGCTGACGAGACACCCGATGCCTGGCTGTGGCGCGTCAGAATCCTGCGGTCCCAGGCTGCCCTGAGCCTGAGCGCCGACCGGGTCGCCGAAGCCGTGGCGCAGTTGGTCGAGGCCGCGGACATTCTCCGCAGTGCTGTCCCCGCCTCGGAGCAAGAGCGGGAGAACATCGAGTTCCTGCGGCTGGTGACCCAGAGCGTCCTCGGCCATGGTTATTGCATGACCGGCGACTACGCGAAGGCTGAACCCGTGCTGCGCGAGGGCATCGCGGCAGCGGCCGACCGCGGCAACGTCGATCTGCTCGCCAACATGACCTGGAACCTGGGCATGGTCCTGCTCGAACGCGGCGAGGTCGCCGAGTCCGCCGACCTGGCCCTGCGCAGCCTGAGCGCGGCCCGCGAGCTCGGCCATCCCCCGCGGACCTTCGACGCGTTGCAGTTGCTGGCCTCCATCGCCACCGCGCAGGGCGACCACACCCGCGCGGCGCGGCTGTTCGGCGCGGCCGACGACCTGGTATCCGACGTCGCCGCGATGTCGCTGTCCGAGTGGGAGCAGGCGATCAGCAGCCGCGACCGCGACCGCGCGCGCCAAGCCTTGGGCGAGAAGGACTACGACGACGCCTACCAGTGCGGCGCGCGGCTCGAAACCGACGAGGCCATCGCCCTGGCCACGGTGGGGAAAGTCCCCGAAACAGGCAAGCCGCTCACCAGACGGCAAGCCGAGATCGCCGACCTCGTCGCCGAGGGCCTGACCAACCGCCAGATCGCCCACCGGCTCGTGATCTCGGTGCGCACCGCGGAGACCCACGTCGACCACGTCCTGACCAGACTCGGCTTCGCCAACCGCTCCCAGCTCGCCGCGTGGGTCACGGGCCGAAAAGCCGCGCCCGACGCTGAACCGCCGTCATAGCCGCTCGACCACTCGCGCGAGTTGATCGGTGGTGGCGCCCCAGCCCTCGGCGAAGCCCAGCTCGGCGTGCAGGGCGCGGGTGGCGGGGTCGCCGTGGCGGACGGTGATCCGGTAGTCGGTGCCGTCCGGGTGGTCGAGCAGGACGATCTCCGCGGTCATCGCGATCGGCGTGGGACTCGCGGGCCGCAGGGCGCTGTCGATCGCGTTGGTGAACACGATCCGCTCGTAGTCGTCCACCACGAGGAAGCACCCGTCCAGATGCGGGACGAACGCGTCGCCGTCGTCGCTCATCAGCGTGACGAACGCACCGCCGGGCCGGGCGTCGAGACGCTCGACGCGGCAGCGGGCCGGGGCGGGAACCCACCACTGCGCCAGTTTGGCCGGATCGGTCGGCCAGCCAGTCCTCCACGAGCGCGAACCGCTCCTGGTTGAGCTCGCAGGTGCGTACCCGGCCGGACTTCGCCGTGCGGATCAGGCCGTTCGACTCGAGCACCCGCACGTGCTTCATGAACGACGGCAAGGTCATGGTGGTCTCGCCCGCGAGGTCGCCGACACTCGCGGGCCCGCGACCGAGTCGCCGGACCACCGCGCGCGTGGGCAGGAGTCAACCAGCCGCGATCAAGACCTTGGCCGCAGCAGCGTCAGTGACAAGCGTGGTGATAACACCAGAATTGAGAGCCGCGCGAATAGCGACCGTCTTGTGCTCACCCGCCGCAACAGCAATCACATCGGAAACCTCACGGAGTTCGTCGATCGTGATCCCGATAGTGCGGTCGGCGAAGTCAGGAACCGGGTTCCCCTCCCCGTCCAACATGCGACCACAGACATCAGCCCGAACCCCATGACGACGCAACGCGGCGCTTTCGGTCGGAGGCAAGGAATCCGACAACAGCGAGTCGGGAGGCTGCCAGGAGCCGATAGCAACCACCGCTTTCGTCAAAGCGCCATATCTCTTCAGTGCGTCGGCGACCTGTGGCTGTTTACGCAGGCTCCGAACAGTCGCCGGACCATCAACGATGAGAGGAGCGTAGATAGGATATGCCGGGCCACGCGCCAGACTCGCCAACCGCCGGACGAGTTCTACGGAGTTCTCGCCAAGGCCGCCCGTGTGGACACCGCTGAGCTGGACCACCGTCAGCTTGGGCAGTTCAGTCAGGGCGCGGGCCATTTCGTGGAGGGTGCGGGAGCAAGCCAGGCCCACCACATCACCCTCGTGGAGGATCTCGGTGAGGTGGGTTGCCGCGAGCCTGCCCACCCGCTCGCGTGCCGACGCCGCGGGGCCGTCCGCCGCGACGATCGCGTCCTTGAGGCCGAACCGCGACCGCAGGCGGTCCGACAGGTCCGCGTCAATGTCGTCGGGGACGGTGATCTCGATGCGGACCAGGCCCGCTGCCTGGGCATCAGCCAGCATGCGGGCGACTTTGAAGCGGCTGAGACCGAACTCCTCCGCGATGTCTACTTTAGACACACCGTCGATGTAGTACCGACGGGCGATGCCTGCCGCACGGATCAGCTCCGCCGGGCGTAACCGCTCCACCGTCCCAACCCCTCTGCTCAGATGAGCACGCTCATGCACATCTTTGCACATCGGCTTGACGTATGACTGCCGTCACAAGTGTACTGAACTCCGCTCACATGCAAGTTCTCCCGCTCACATGAGCACGGTGGTGGAGGTTAGGTCGATGACGACACCGGCATTAGACGACTTGAAACACGTGCCGGGCACCGGCATCAGAGCCCGGGTCCAGCGGTTCGGGGCCCAGCTCGCGGGCATGATCATGCCCAATATCGCCGCGTTCATCGCGTGGGGACTGATCACCGCGCTGTTCATCCCGGCAGGCTGGCTGCCCAACGAGACACTGGCCAAGCTCGTCGGGCCGATGATCACCGTGCTGCTGCCGGTGCTCATCGGCTACACCGGCGGCAGGCTGGTGCACGGACAGCGCGGTGCGGTGGTCGGTGCCGTCGCGACGATCGGCGTGGTGGTCGGCACCGACGTGCCCATGTTCCTCGGCGCGATGCTCATCGGGCCGCTGACGGCATACCTGCTCAAACTGGTCGACGACTATCTCGCGGGCCGCACCAAGGCCGGGTTCGAGATGCTGGTCGCGAACTTCAGCGCGGGCATCCTCGGCGGGGCGATGGCGGTCGCGGGCGCGCTCGGGGTCGGCCCGGTAGTCCAGACGCTGACGAAGGCCGCGGGCAGCGGGGTCGACGCGCTGGTGAGCAGCAACCTGCTGCCCCTGGTGTCGATCATTGTGGAACCGGCCAAGGTCCTGTTCCTCAACAACGCGCTCAACCACGGCGTGCTGGCCCCGCTCGGCGTGCAGCAGGTGACCGAGACCGGCAAGTCCGTGCTGTTCATGATCGAGACCAACCCTGGTCCCGGCCTCGGCATCCTCATCGCCTACCTGCTCTTCGGCCCGCGGCTGCTGCGCCCGTCGGTGCCCGGCGCGATGGTCATCCACTTCCTCGGGGGCATCCACGAGATCTACTTCCCGTACGTGCTCATGAAGCCGCGGCTCATCCTGGCCGCCATCGCGGGCGGCGCGGCCGGTGTCGGCACCTCGCTGGCCACCGGCGCGGGCCTGGTCGCCACCCCGTCGCCGGGCAGCATCTTCGCCTACCTCGCGGTGACGCCCAAGGGCGGCTACTTCGGTGTCCTCGCCGCGATCGTGGTCGCCACCGGAGTCTCCTTCGTCGTGGCAGCCGCGCTCCTCGGCTTCGGCCGATCGTCAGCCGAGCAGGCGGCGGACAGCCCACCCGAGACCGTGCCCGACGCCGGACCCGCCCACGCGATCGAGGGCAAGGGCGTGACCGGGATCGTCGTCGCGTGCGACGCGGGGATGGGCAGCAGCGTGATGCTGGCGGGCCAGCTGACCAAGCGGCTCAAGCCCTACGGCGTGAGCGTCACCCACAAGTCGATCAACGAGATCCCCGCGGGCACCGAGCTCGTGCTGACCCACACCGACCTCGCCGCGCGGGCACGGCAGGTCGCGCCTGGCGCGGTGGTCGTGGAGTTCACGTCCTTCCTCGGCGACCCGGCGTTCGACCGGGTCGAGGCCGCCATCCGCGAAGGCGGCGAGATCCGTGGCTGATGTCCTCGCGAGGAACGGCATACGGCTCGGCCTGACCGCGGCCGACAAGTGGGACGCCATCGCCCAGTCCGGTGCGCTGCTCGACGAGCTCGGCGCCGTCGACCCCGGCTACGCCCAGACCATGGTCGACCGCGAGCGCTCCGTCACCACCTATATCGGCGAAGGCGTCGCGATCCCGCACGGGACCGACGCCGCCCGGGCCCTGGTCCGGCGCACCACGCTCGGGGTTCTCCAGTTCCCGGACGGCGTCGACTGGAACGGCAACACGGTGACCATCTGCGTCGCCATCGCGGCCAAGGGAGACGAGCACGTCGCGGTGCTCTCCGCGCTCGCCCGAATCCTGATGGAACCGGACCAGGCCCACACCCTGCGCACCTCGTCCACCGCGGACGACGTGTACGACCTGTTGCACTCGATCGGAAAGGGTATCGACGAATGAGGGTCGCTCGCTTCTACGCACCGGGAGACCTGCGGCTGCAGGACGTGCCGGAGCCGACTCCCACGGCAGCCGAGGTCAAGATCCGGGTGCGCAACTGCTCCACGTGCGGGACCGACGTGAAGATCTTCAACCACGGCCACCAGAACCTCTCGCCGCCGCGGGTCATCGGCCACGAGATC
Organism: Actinokineospora alba; assembly: GCF_004362515.1. Classification (NCBI taxonomy): domain Bacteria; kingdom Bacillati; phylum Actinomycetota; class Actinomycetes; order Pseudonocardiales; family Pseudonocardiaceae; genus Actinokineospora; species Actinokineospora alba. The sequence continues at coordinate 6,261,133 of NZ_SNXU01000001.1, forward strand.
GCCGGTGAGGTGGTCGAGGTCGGGTCCGAAGTGGAGGGATGGGCGGCAGGCGACCGCGTGCAGGTGATCGCCGCGGTGCCGTGCGGGATCTGCTACGAGTGCAGCCGCGGCCGGATGACGGTCTGCCCGGACCAGACGTCGGTCGGCTACCAGTACGACGGCGGGTTCGCCGAGTACCTCATCGTGCCGGAGGCGGTGCTGCGGGTCGACGGGCTCAACCGCATCCCGGACGGCGTGAGCTTCGCCGAGGCATCGGTGGCCGAGCCGCTGGCCTGCGTGATCAACGGGCAGATGCTCGCCGGGGTGGGCACGGGCGACGTCGTGGTGGTGGTCGGCGCCGGGCCGATCGGATGCCTGCACGTGCGGCTCGCGCGCGCCCGCGGCGCTCGGCAGGTGTTCCTCGCGGACCTGAACAGGGGCAGGCTCGACATGTCCGCCGCCGTCGTGCGGCCGGACGCGGCCATCTGCGGGTCCGAAGTGGACATCGCCGACGAGGTGCTGAAGCTGACCGACGGCCGCGGCGCGGACGTGGTGATCACCGCGGCCGCGTCCGGTGCCGCCCAGCAGGACGCGCTGCAGATGACCGCGCGGGGCGGTCGGATCAGCTTCTTCGGCGGCCTGCCCAAGACCGCGCCGACCATCACCCTGGACTCCAACCTGGTGCACTACCGCGAACTCGCCATCGTGGGAGCCAACGGCTCCAGCCCCGCCGACAACCGGGACGCGCTCGACCTCATCGCCTCCGGCGGCGTGCCCGTGCTCGACCTGATCACCCACCGGCTGCCGCTGTCGCAGGTGTCGGAGGCGATCAGGATCGTGGCGGCGGGGGAAGGGATCAAGGTCACCATCGAGCCGTGACCAGTCCGCCTCACGGTCCCCTTAGGCGGCGGTCGAATGTCCATCACAGTGGTCGGGTCTCGGCGATAGGGTGCGGGCTGGGGGTTACCCCGGCCCGCACCCGCCCGAAGGGAATCCATGTCCGCGAACCCGCGCAAGACCCGGCTCGCCGCCTACGTGATCTGTGTCGACGACGGCAAGGTGCTGCTCTCGCGCTGGGTCAGCCCGAAAGGCCCGGTGTGGATGCTGCCCGGCGGCGGGGTCGACTTCGGCGAGCACCCGATGGACGGCGCGATCCGCGAGGTCGAAGAGGAAACCGGGTATATCGCCGAAATCGACACCCTGCTCGGCATCGACACGATCGTGCGACCGGACTTCCACGGCGTGCGCGTGATCTACGAGGGACGGGTCGTCGGCGGGGAACTGCGGTTCGAGGTCGGCGGCAGCTCGGACATGGCCGCCTGGTTCGACCTCGACGAGGTCGCCGACCTGGTCCACGCCGAGATGCTCGACACCGCACTGGCCCTGCTGCGCACCCGACCGGCGACGGGTCGACTGGCCAGTTGAGTTTCCGGGGGTGAAATCTCGTCCCCGATCGGGCAATGGCTGATCACCGTGTCCCCTGGTGAGATGATCAGATGACCAAGCACGACACCGCCAGGGACCGCGCGATCGGCAGCCTGTTCGCCGAACTGCGCGCGGCAGCCGAAATGAGCACCTCGGTCGCGGCCGAGAAGGCGGGCTTCTCCAACGCCAGCCTGAATCGGATGGAGAACGGCATCCGCCCGACCAGCCCCGAATCCGCCGCCGCCCTCTTGACCGTCTACGCCGTCCCCAAACTTGAACGCAAACGCATCCTCACACTGATCAGCAGCCCACTGTCACCGACCTGGTGGAGCCTGCTCTCCGCCATCCGCGTGACCAAGCAGCCCATCCTGGCGGCGTTCGAAGCGCAGGCCACCTGGATCTCGCACGTCAACATGGTTCGAATACCCGGCTTGCTGCAAACCCCCAGCTACATCCGCACTTTGGTGCACGCCGTCGGAATCGGCGGCGAGGAAGCCGAGCATGGCATCAAGGCTCGGTTGGAGCGGCAGGCAGTTCTCCGGAAGCCACGAGCGCCCAAGTACCTCGCCATGCTGGACGAGTCCGCCCTTCGGCGGATCGTCGGAAGCGCCCAGGTGATGGCCGAACAGGTCCAGCACCTCGCCGACCTAGCAGAACTGCCACACATCGACATTCGTGTGGCCCCCTTCGATCTGCCCAGGTGGGAAGGTTCCGACAGCAACTACGGCCTCCTGCAATTCAGCAAGGCGCCGACAGTGCTGCACTTCGATACCTCGGTCATGATCTTCACTGATGACCCTGGTGAAGTCGGGAAGTGTCACGCAAGTCTGGATAAGATGCTCGGAGAAGCACTGAGTTCAGCCGAATCGGTGAAGTTCCTCCGCCGCGTGGCCCTCGAATACCGACGAAGGTGAAACACGATGGATCTTGATCACGCACGGTGGCGCAAGTCCAGCCGCAGCACTGGCGACACGGAAACAGAGTGTGTCGAGGTCGCGTTCGTGCCGGGGACCGTGGGTGTGCGGGATTCCAAGAAGCCTGAGGCGGGCGCGCTGGTCGTCTCCGAGCGAGCCTGGCGATCGGCCCTAGTCAGCTTCCGCTGAGCGTGGAGTTCATCGAGGCCGTGCGAGCCGGGTTGGCCGAGGTCGGCGACCCGGCGCGGGCACCCGAGATGCAGCGCTACATGAAGTCCGACATGCCCTTCCGCGGCGTCCCCAAGCCCGAGCGGACGGCACTGGTCCGCACCCTGTTCGCCGAGCACGTCTTCACCGACCGCGCCGACTGGATCGCCGCCGTCACCGAACTCTGGCGCGACGCCACGTACCGCGAGGAGCGCTACGTCGCCCTCGACCTGCTCGCCCACAAGCGTTACACCCCCTGGAACGGCCTCGACCTACTCCCCCTCTACGAGGAAATGATCGTCACCGGGGCCTGGTGGGACTTCGTCGACGAGCTCGCTGCCCGCCGAGTCGGCCCGCTGGTACTCGCCCACCCCGACGTCCTCACCCCCACCATGCGCGCCTGGGCCACCGACCCGGACCGCTGGAAGCGCCGCACCTCAGTCCTCTGCCAGCTCAAGGCCCGCGACGCCACCGACACCGACCTGCTGACCGACACCATCGAGTCCACACTGGACGACCCGGACTTCTTCCTGCGCAAGGCGATCGGGTGGGCGCTGCGCGAGTACGCGAAAACCGACCCGGGCTGGGTGCGCCACTTCGTCGAAACCCACCCCGAGCTGTCACCCCTGTCCCGCCGTGAGGCGCTCAAACACCTCTGACCTCACTTCACGGACAAGGCCGTTTCACTGCGAAGCGCCCGCAGCGTGTCGAGTTCACGATCCAGGTCGCGCCGCTTGGCTTCGAGGCGCTCGACTTCCTGGGCGAGCAACCGCTCCATGACTCCGGTGCGCTCCTCAGGTGGGGCCTCCAGGCACGGGAGCAACTCGTTGATGGTGGCGCTGGACAGGCCGGCCGCGAACAGGTGCTGGATCATGACCACCCGCTCGACCATGGCGCTGTCGAAGTCGCGCCACCCGCCCGGCGTGCGCTCGGAGCGGATCAGCCCGTGCTCCTCGTAGTACCGCAGGGACCGGGTGCTGACCCCGCTCGCGTCCGCCAGTTCACCGATGCGCATGGACCCAGTCTTGCACTTGACACCGGTGTGAGGTTCCACGATGGCAGGGCACCCGCGTGACCCACCTCAAGGACTGGACACCCGCCATGCACTGGCTGTACCTCGGCATCGCCGTGATCTTCGAGATCACCGTCGCCATCTCCGCGGGCAAAGCCCACGGCTTCACCCGACCCGCCTGGACCGCCGCCACGCTGGTCAGCGGCGGTATCGCCACCTACTTCCTCAGCCTGGCGCTGCTCACCTTCGACGTCGGCGTCGGCTACGCGATCTGGACCTCCGTGGCAGGCGTCGGGATCGTCGTCCTCGGCGCGCTGCTGCTCGGCGAGCGGGTCGGCTGGCGCAAGCTCCTCGGCATCGCCGCCGTCATCGTCGGCGTCGTCGGCCTGCAGCTCAGCGGGGCGGCGTGATGACCCGCGCCTGGCTCGCGCTCCTGCTCGCCGGAGCCTTCGAGATCGGCTACGCCCTGTCCGTCGGGGGCAGCCAGGGCTTCACCGTGCTGTCCTGGTCGCTCGTGGCGGTCGTGTTCTTCCTGCTGACCCTGTTCGCCCTCAGCCTCGCCCTGCGCACCATCGACGTGGGCATCGGCTACGCCGTCTGGGCAGGCATCGGCGCCGTCGGAGCCGCCCTGCTCGGCCCCCTCTTCTTCAGCGAAACCCTCACGCCGGTCAAGGCGTTCTGGCTCGCCGTGATCATCGCGGGCGTCGTCTGGCTCAAGCTTTCCGACCGGACGGCACCCGACTAGGGGTGTCCGGGCCGGAACACCGTCCGCGTCCAGTCGCCCGCGTTGTCCGACGCTGCCCGCACGCCCGGTGTGGGCTGCGGGTGCGGGTCGCACTTGCTGTCGGACACCCGGCCCGGCTCGCGTCGCGGGAGTTCGCCGGTGGCCAGGTAGTCGGCCACCTGGTTGTCGACGCAGAGGTTGCCGAACAGGCTCGACGAGTGGGTGGTGCCGCCGACGCCCTCGATCAGGGCCGAGTTCGGGAAGCGGTCGCGGACCTCAAGCGCGCCCTCGAACGACGTGGCGCCGTCCAGGGTCTCGCTGATCAGCAGCACCGGCGGCGCCTTCGAGCCGTCGACCTCGATGGGCTTGCCCGGCTTTCCCGCCCAATGCACGCAAGGCGCGTTGTACCAGGCGTTGCTCCACGTCTCGAACGGCGCGGTCGCGTAGATCCGCCAGTTGTCGGCCCGCCAGCGGTCCCAGTTCGTCGGCCACGGCGCGTCCGTGCACTGGACGCCCAGGTACATCGCGTAACTGTTGTCCGACCCCGGTTTCTGACTGTTGATCCCATCCCAGAGCGCCTTGATCCCGGCGATGTCGCCCGCACCACGGTACTTCGAGTACGCGGACGCCAGATCCGTCCAGCCGTACACGAAATACGCGGCCCGCAGGAACACGTCCGCCAACTCGTCCGGGCCGATCACCCCACCGGCGGGCGTCTGCCGCAGCTTCTCCAACTCGGCGTAGTACCCGGCCTCGATCGCCCGCCCGTCGGTGCCCAGGTGGTACGCATCATCGTGCTTGGCGAGCCAGTCGAAGTAGATCTTGATGTTCCGGTCGAACGCCACGTCCTGGTTGAGATTGAGCTGGTACCAGACGCTTCGCGGGTCGACCACGCCGTCGAGGACCATCCGGCGCACCCGCTCGGGGAACAGCGTCGAGTAGACCTGGCCGAGGTAGCTGCCGTAGGAGTACCCGTAGAAGTTGAGCTTCTCCTCGCCGAGCGCCGCACGCAGGAGGTCCATGTCCTGGACCGTGTCGACCGTGCGCAGGTGCCCCAGCAGGTCGCCGCCCGCGGCCTCGCAGGCCTTGGCATACCCCTTGGACCGGTCGAGCCACGTCTGTTCGAGGTCACGCGACACCGGCACGTAGTACGGCCGGTTGTACGTGAAATACCCGCTGTCGCACGACAGCGAGGGCTCACTCGCCCCGACCCCACGCGGGTCGAGACCCACCCAGTCGTAGGCCTTCCCCGCGCCGTTCGGCACCCGCTCGCCCAGCACGGCCAAGCCGAGCCCGGCGCCGCCGGGTCCGCCCGGGTTGATCAGCATGACGCCCTGGTACTGGTCCGCGGGCACCGTCGCCTTGATCCGCGACACCGCGAGCTTGATCTTCGCGCCTGCCGGATCCGCGTGGTTCAGCGGGACTTCGAGCTTCCCGCATTCCGCCCCACGCAACACCAACTCCGGACGCTCGCACGGACCCCAGACGATCGGCTCCTGGGACGCGCCCACAGTCGGCGTCAGAAGGACGGTTCCCGCCACGACACCCACAGCCGCGGCGGCGGCCACGATCTTCCTCACAGTGCCCCTTAGATCATGTCCGGTCGACGAACCGGATCACCCGATGCTGCCCGGTGCGGCTCCACAGGGGAACCGCACCGCGCCGCGTTCTCGGTGGGGACTGGAGAAAACACTCAGCCGTCGTGGGCCATTGGTGTCACGCGCGCAGCGCGGCGCCGAAACGCTCGGCCGCCGTAGCCACCGCAGCATCCCGCGCCGCTGTCGCCTCGTCCACTTTCAGCGTGCGGTCCGCCGCGCGGAAGCGCAGCGAGTACGCCAGCGACCGCTTGCCCTCGCCGACCTGCTCACCGGTGTACACGTCGAACAGGCTCAGGTCTTCGAGCAGCTCGCCGCCGCCCGCACGCAACGCGTCGGACAGCTCCTCGGCGGGCACCTCGTCGTCGACGACCAGCGCCACGTCGAGCAGCACCGGCGGGTACGGCGAGACGCGCGGCACGGGCCTGCGCTCGGTCAGCGGCAGCGCGTCCAAGTCGATCTCCATCGCGCAGGTGCGCGCGGGAAGACCCATCGCCTCGGTGACCTTCGGGTGCAGCTCACCCGCGTGCCCGACGGGGAACCCGCCGACGCGCAGCTGCGCGCACCGACCCGGGTGCCACGGGGCCAGGTCGGCCTTGTGGACGGTCAGCTCGACCCCGGCGGCCCGGGCGACGGTCTTGGCCGCCTCGACCGCGTCGGCCCAGCTCGCCTGCTCGCCCTTGCCCCACCAGCCCGCGCGCTGCCGGTGGCCCGCGAGGACCACGGCGACGTGCGCGGGCTGCACCGGCAGGGTGCCGTTGAGCTGGAGGAGGTCCTCGTCACTGGGCCTGCCCTCGACGCCCACCTCGGGCATCGGGACCCGCTCGGTGCGCGGCAGCACGACCTGTCCGATGTGGAAGATCGCGACGTCCTTCGCGCCACGGGAGACGTTGCGCGACAACACATCGAGCATCCCCGGCAGCAGCGTTGACGCCAGCTCGGCGCGGTCGGCCTCCAGCGGGTTGCTCACCGACAGGGTGCGCCTGCGGATGTCGTCCTCCGCGAGACCCAACTGGTCCCAGACCGTCTTGGCGACGAACGGGAACGGCAGCACCTCGACGTAGCCCGCCTCGGCGAGCGAACGGGAGACAGCGCGCTGACGCCGCTGCTTCGGGCTCAGGCCCTGACCGGCGGGCGCGGGCGGCAGCACCGACGGGATCGTGTCGTAACCCTGCAGGCGCAGCACCTCCTCCACCAGGTCGGCGGGCTGGGTGAGGTCGGCGCGCCACGTCGGCGGGTGCACGGTGACGCTCGGCTTGCCGTCCTCGCCGGTGCCGAAGTCGACCAGGCAGCCGATCTGCTGCAGTCGGGAGACCGTGACGCCGCGGTCGTAGCGGATGCCCGCCACGCGGTCGGGCAGGTCCATGGCCATGGTGAGGGCCGCGGGCGCGGTCGGGTTGCCCACGTCGGTGCGGCCGGGCTGGATGCTGCCTTCGCCGTGCTCGCGGAGCAGGCGCGCTGCCCGCTCCAGCGCGGCGGGCGGCAGCGCCGGGTCGACCACGCGCTCGAAGCGCTTGGACGCCTCACTCGGCAGCTTGTGCCTGCGTACCGCGCGGGCGATGGAAGCCGGGTCCCAGATGGCCGCTTCGAGCAGGATGTCGGTGGACTCGGCGCTGACCTCGGTGCTCGCGCCGCCCATGACACCGGCGAGCGAAATCGGGCCGGTCTGGTCGCACACGACGATGTCGTCGGGGTCGAGCGTGCGGGTCACGTCGTCGAGGGTGACCAGCTTCTCCCCCGCCTTCGCCCGGCGGATCGAGAGACCGCCCTTGAGCTTGGTGGTGTCGAAGGCGTGCATCGGCTGGCCCATCTCGAGCATCACGTAGTTGGTGATGTCGACGGCCAGCGAGATCGAGCGGATGCCCGCGAGCATCAGCCTGCGGTGGATCCACCACGGCGTCGGCGCGGTCGGGTCGACACCGGTGACGCGGCGGACCACGAACCGGGCGCAGCCGTCGGAGTCCTCGATGGTGACCGGCACGGACTCGGAGTCGGCCTCGGGCACCTCGATGGCGGCCGGGTCGATCATCCGCAGGTCGAACGCGCAGGCCAGCTCACGGGCCAGGCCGCGCACCGAGAAGCAGTAGCCGCGGTCGGGGGTCAGGGCCAGCTCGATGACCTTGTCGGTCAGGCCGAGCAGGTCGATCGCGTCGTCGCCGGGGGCGGTCTCGCCGGTGGGCAGGACCATGATCCCGGCGTGGTCGTCGCCCAGGTTCAGCTCCCGCGCGGAGCAGATCATGCCCTTGCTGACGCGGCCGTAGGTCTCGCGCGCGGTGATCTTGAAGTCGCCGGGCAGGACGGCGCCGGGCAGCGCGACGACGACCAAGTCGCCCTCGACGAAGTTGGTCGCACCGCAGATGACCTGCGTGGACGCCGGAAGCGCGTCCGGGTCGTCGGAGTCGACGTCTTCGGGGTCGCCAAGCTCGACGGTGACGAAGCGGATGGGCTTCTTGAACTCGGTGAGCTCCTCGATCTCGGCCACCCGGCCGACCACGAGCGGACCGGTGACCGGCCCGAGCGTGCTGATCTCCTCCACCTCCATGCCGACCCGGACGAACGCGTCCGCGATCTGCTCGGCGGTGAGGTCCCGGTGTTCCTCGGTGAGCTCAAGCTGCTGGATGAGCCAGCTGACGGGGATCCTCAACTACGCCTCCGTGCCGAAGGGAAGGGTGAACCGGACATCGCCCTCGACCATGTCGCGCATGTCGGGGATGCCGTTGCGGAACTGGAGAGTGCGTTCCAGGCCCATGCCGAACGCGAAACCGGAGTAGACCTCCGGGTCGACGCCGCAGGCGCGCAGGACGTTGGGGTTGACCATGCCGCAGCCACCCCACTCGATCCAGCCGGGGCCGCCCTTCTTCTCGGCGAACCACACGTCGAGCTCCGCGGAGGGCTCGGTGAACGGGAAGTACGACGGGCGCAGCCGGACCCGCGCGTCGGGGCCGAACATGGCCCGGGCGAACGCGTCGAGCGTGCCCTTGAGGTGGGCCATCGTCAGGCCCTTGTCGACGGCGAGGCCCTCGACCTGGTGGAACACCGGCGTGTGCGTCGCGTCCAGGGCGTCGGTGCGGTAGACCCGGCCGGGGCAGACGACGTAGACCGGCAGCTCACGACCCAGCAGCGAGCGGATCTGCACCGGCGAGGTGTGTGTGCGCAGCACCAGGCCCGAGTTCTCCGGGGCCACGTAGAACGTGTCCTGCATGGTGCGCGCGGGGTGGTCCTTCTTGAAGTTCAGCGCGTCGAAGTTGAACCACTCGGTCTCGACCTCGGGGCCCTCGGCCACCTCGTAGCCCATGCCGACGAACACGTCGGCGACCCGCTCGGACAGCGTGGTCAGCGGGTGGCGGGCGCCCCTGGGGGTGCGGTCCCACGGCAGCGTGACGTCGACGCCCTCCTCGCGGAGCACGTGCTCGTCACGCTCGGCTTGTAAGACCGCGCGGCGCTCGTCGAAGGCGGCGTTGATCAGGACCTGGGCCTCGTTGACCCGCTTGCCCGCCTCGGAACGCGCCTTGGGAGGCAGCGCGCCGATCTCGCGGCGGGCCTGCAGGAGGGGGGACTTGTCACCCAGGTGGGCGGGCTTCACCGCGGCGAGCGCGTCGAGGTCGGCGGCGGCGGAGAACTCCTCGCGCGCCTTCTCGACAGCGGCCTGCAGGGTCTCCGGTGAGAGCGCCGCGACCTCTTTGGGGTCGTACGGGTCGTTGGCTCCGGACATGGTTGGTGGACAGCTCCCGAGGTCCTGTGATGGCCGAGCGGTACACCCGATCGGCCGGGTGAGCAGCTTGATCCTAGGCGATGGAGGTCGAGCGTCCCCATCGAGTTACCTCGGGGACATCTTCACCACCGAATGTCACAGACCTAGGTCTCAGGACACCTGTACTGTCACAGCGCCCGCGCTCCCTATCGCTGTTGAGGTTCCGTCTTGGCCCAGACCTTCGGTGTGAACCTGCGCGGCGTCATCGATCTGCTCAGCCACCACCTCTACAGCAGCCCCCGGGTCTACCTGCGCGAACTGCTCCAGAACGCGGTCGACGCGGTCACCGCGCGCAGGCTCGCCGACCCCTCGGCGCCCGGTCGGATCCTGATCGAGTCCACCGAGCGGACCGGCAACGGCACCCTGCGGATAACGGACACGGGGATCGGCCTCGACGAGTCCGAGGTGCACTCCCTGCTGTCCACCCTGGGCGGCACGTCCAAGCGCGACGAGCTCGGGTTCGCCCGGCAGGACTTCCTCGGGCAGTTCGGCGTGGGGCTGCTGTCCTGTTTCCTGGTCGCCGACGAGGTGCGGCTGGTGAGCCGTTCGGCCAACGGCAGCCCGGCGGTGCGCTGGGTCGCCCACGGCGACGGCACCTACGAGGTCGAGGTCGACGACACCGCCCGCGCCGAGGTCGGCACGACGGTGGAGCTGGTCCCCCGGCGCGACTGCGACCACTGGGCCGAGTACGACACGGTGGCGATGCTGGCCGCCGAGTTCGGGTCGCTGCTGCCGGTGGAGGTCCGGGTCGCCGGGCCGAACGGGCAGGTGCTGGTCACCGAGGACGAGCTGCCGTGGACCCGCCGCAAGGACGAGTCGGTCGCCCAGCACCACGAGCGGCTGGCCGAGTACTGCCGCGAGACGATGGGCTTCGAGCCGTTCGACGTGGTGCCGCTGGAGTTCGGCGCGGTCGGGCTGACCGGGGCGGCGTTCGTGCTGCCCGCGGGCGCCAACCCGGGGACCCGGCAGGCGCACCGGGTGTACCTCAAGCGGATGCTCGTGGGCACGTCGATCGAGGGCCTGCTGCCCGACTGGGCGTACTTCGTCCGGTGCGTGGTCGACACGTCGGCGCTGCGCCCGACAGCGAGCCGCGAGTCCCTCTATGAGGACGAGACGCTCCTCGCCGTGCGCGACGCGCTGGGCACGCGGCTGCGTGACTGGCTGCTGCGGCTGGACGCGACCGAGCCAGAGCGGGCGGGCGCGATGCTCGCCGCGCACCAGCTCGGCATCAAGTCCGTCGCGCTGATCGACGACGAGCTGCTGCGCCTGGCCGAGCGCTGGGTGCCGTTCGAGACGACCCGCGGCACGATGCCGCTGCGCCAGTTCCGCCGCGGCCACGCCACGGTGCTCTACACCCCCGACGTCGACGAGTTCCGCCAGCTCGCGCCGGTGGCCCGCGCCCAGGGCATCGGCCTGGTCAACGCCGGCTACGCCTACGACACGGAGCTGCTCAAGCGCCTGGCCACCCTCGACGGCGCCAACACCGCCCGCCGGGTGGAGCCCTCGGAGCTGCTGGCCGCCCTCGGCCGCCCCAGCGCCCAGGTCGCGGCGGCGATGAAGCGGACCATGTCGGTGGCGGCCAAGGTCCTCGACAGCCACGACTGCGAACCCATGCTGCGCGACTTCGACCCGGTGTCGCTGCCCGCGCTGCTGGTGGCCGACGCGGGAGGAGCGCGCAGGCGCGACGCCGCCGACGCCCGGGAGACCGCCGACCCGCTGTGGCAGGACCTGCTCGGCAGGCTGGTGGACGCCGACTCGGGCGCGGCCCAGCAGTTGGTCTTGAACACGCGCAACCCGCTGGTGGCCCGCCTGGCAGGCATCGACGACCCGACGCTGCTGGAAACGGCCGTGCTCGCGTTGTATGTCCACGCCGTGCTGCAGTCGCACCGCCCGCTGCGCCCCAAGGACACCGCGACGCTCAACGGGTCCTTCCTGGACTTGCTGGACCGCGCGATCGGCGACTGAGAGCAGAATATGTCCACGTCAGAGCCCGATGAGTCGCGTGACCGTGTCGCCCACATGGTGCACTCGACCGAGTCCATGCCCGCGGGCCAGGCCAAGTGCGAGGCGCTGGAGCGGGCGGCGCGCGCGGCCGACGCGGCGGGCTTCACCGACTACGCCGTCGCCGCCCGGCTGATCCTGGTCAACGCCTACCGGGAGATCCGCCGCTACGACCTGATGCTGACCCCGTTCGCCTGGCTGCGCACCACCGAGCGGCTGCACCCGGAGAGCTTCGACGAGTGGGCGCTGCACCAGTTCAACTGGATGCACAAGTGGCTGCCGACCGGGCTGCTCGGCGATCCCCGGTTCAGCCTGGAGCAGATCGGCTCCGTGGTGGAGGAACTGGCCGAGCGCTACCGGCAGCAGGGTTATTCGCTGCACCCGGTGCACGACAAGCTGCGCGCGATCGCCCACCACATCGGCGACACCGAGGCGGCCGACGCGCACTTCGCCGCGTGGCGGGCCGCGGAGCCGGACGAGATGAGCGACTGCGCGGCGTGCGTCGTGGACAGTCAGGTCGGGTACTTCGTGTCCCGCAAGCGGTTCGCCGAGGCCATCGACGCGGCCCGCTCGGTGTTGACGGAGCCGTCGGACTGCGCCGAGCAGCCGCACGGGGTGATGGCGTCGCTGCTGGAGGCGTACCTCGCCACCGGCAGGCTCGACGAGGCCGCCCGCGCGCACCTGGTGTCGTACCGGGTGGTGCGTGACACCCCGCAGGCGCGGTCGGCGCTGCACGCGCACCTGCGGTTCTGCGCGTTGACCGGCAACGCCGCGCGCGGGCTGGAGATCCTGACCCGCAACCTCGACGTGCTCGCCGACGCGCCCAGCCCGAAGGTGCGACAGGACTTCGCGGCCGCCGCCGCCCTGCTGCTGAGCCGCGTGCCCGACCGCGCGGACCGGATGTTCCGGGTCGGCGACAGCGCGCTCACCGGTGAGGAACTGTGGGCGCACTGCGTCGACACGGCGCGGAGCACGGCCAAGAAGTTCGACGAGCGCAACGGCACCGACGCGGCGAGCAGGCGGGTCGAGGAGACCCTGGCGCTGCCCGACGCTCAGCCGATCGTGCTCGCCGTGCCGGGAACCGTTGTCCCGCTTAGGGATTCCGAGCCGGTGGACCTGGCCGACCCGGTGGACGTCGCCGAGCGCGCGTGCGCCGCGATGGACGGCGGCGGACTGTTCACCGGGGCCCGACTGCTGGCCGCGCTGCCCGCCGACCTCGACGGACTGCTGCCCGACGGGCTCGCAGCCCGGGTCGCCGTGCACCGCACCTGGCTCGCGCGACGGGCCACACCCGAGGAGCTGATCGACAGCCTCAACGGCATCCTCGTCCGGCTCACCGCCGCCGGCGAGGACGCGGCGGCAGCCCGGCTGCACTCGTTCCTCGCCGACCTGCTCAGTTCGGTCGAACGCCCGGACGACGCCGCCTCGCACGCGGCCCTGGCGCTGGAGATCGCGCACCGCGCGGGCGACCCGATCGGCGTCATGCGCGCCCACCTGGCGACGGCGGATCTGCTCGCCGAGACCGACCCGGACCGCGCGGCGTCCGAAGTGGACGAAGCGGAGCGGATCGCGGTCGAGTCGGCACCCAACCGGCTCGGCGGGGTCCGCAAGGCGCGCGCGGAACTGTTGGAGCGCAAGGGAGATCTCGAAGGCTCGCTGAAGATCATCGAAGCGTTGGCGGCCGACTCCGAGCGGTGGCCGGAGTCGACCCGGCTCGCGGTGAGCGGCCACCGGGCCCGGCTGCTGGCCAATCTCGGGCGGGTCGAGGAGTCGGTGGAACAGTTCGCGCACTTCGTCGAGGTGGCGCGCACGTACCCGGGTCCGTGGGTGGCCGAGGCGCTGATGCAGTCGGCGAGCCTGCTCGACCAGACCGACCTCGCGGGGTCACACCTGCCGGTCCTGATCGACGCGGTCGCGGCGGCCAGGACGTACCTGACCCCGGGCGCGGTCGGCCAGGCGTGCCTACACCTCTCGGCCGGGTACCTGGCGGCCGGTCGAGACGTCGAGGCGGCGGAGACCCTGGAGGAAGCGCTGCGGCTGATGCCCACGGCGTTCGTCGGCCCGGTCGCGGACATCCACTACCGGCTGGCCCTGGCCTGCCGAAACCTCGGCGAGTTCGACGGCGCCGCCAACCACTTCGACGCGGTCCTGGCCACGGCGGACGACGGCGACCACGGCCTGCGCGCCCACGTCCTGTTCCAACTCGGCGACGCGCGGCTGGAACTCGGGGACTACCCGGGGGCGGCGGCGTCCTTCCGCGAGTCGGCGGCGACGTGGCAGATAGCGGACAACCCGGTGGCGGCGGCGGAGTCGTTGGTCAAGCTCGCGCACGCGGCGGGGCTGGACGACCTGCAGGCGGGATTGCTGGCGTTGGACGAAGCGGCCGACTTGCTCCCGGACGACTCGGTGCCGGGGGCGCTGGACCAGCAGGCGGATGTGATCGGGTTCCGGGTGGCGTTGCTGGCGCACCACCAGCGGTTCGCCGAGGCGCTGGAAGTCAACCAGCGCACGGAGGAGTACGCGGTCCGGCTGGGAAACAGCGAGTGGCACGCCTTCCTGGCGGGCCGCGCGGCCCGGCTGCGGTTGGACCTCGGGCAACTCGCGGCGGCCGAGTCGGACGCCCGGCGGGCGGCGGCGTTGCTGACCGCCGATGCCGGGGACGCGACGGTCGGGGCGGTGTTGGGGACGTTGGCTCGGACGTTGGAGGAGCAGGCGAAACCGGTGGACACCGATCCCCTGGTCCGCGAACTCACCGACCGGTTGTCCCACTAGGGATCTCGCGGGACACCCGCACGGCGGCACTGTCCGCCCACCGCCACCTGGACCCCGACGGCCGCCGCCGGTACTCGTTCAGTCCCCCACCCGGCCGGTGTCGTACGCCCACATCGCGATCTCGACCCTGTTTCGGGCGCCGATTTTGGTCAGCAGGCTGGCGACGTGGGTCTTGGCGGTCGTCAAGCCGATGAACAGCTCGGCGGCGATCTCGGCGTTCGTGCGGCCACGGGCGACCAGCGTCAGCACCTCTTCCTCGCGTTCGGTGAGCCGCTCGATCGGTTGGGTCCGTCGGCTCGACGGTTTCCTGGCGGCGAGGGTGGCCAGCAGCCGCCGGGTGATGTTCGGCGCGATCAGGGCATCGCCGACGGCGGCGGCATGGACGGCCTGGACGAGCAGCTCCGGCCCGGCGTCCTTGAGCAGAAAGCCTCGGGCGCCTGCCCGGAGCGCGCCCTGGACGTACTCGTCGAGGTCGAAGGTCGTGATCACCACTACCGCGATCGGGTCCGGGACGCCCCGCCCGGCGAGGAGCTCGGTCACCTCGATGCCGTCGAGCCCTGGCATCCGGATGTCGACCAGGCACACGTCGGGACGGAGCCGATGCGCCAGCTCGACCGCGGCGTGGCCGTCGGCGGCCTGGCCGACGACCTCGATGTCGGGCTGCGCGTCAAGGATCATCGACAGGCCGGTGCGCACCAGATCTTGGTCGTCGGCCACCAGCACGCGCACCGTCATCGGCGTACCTTAGTCGGCAGTTCGGCGTCGACCGCCCACCCGCCCTCGGGCGCAGGCCCGGCACGCAGCGTGCCGCCGAGCAGCTGCACGCGCTCGGTCATCCCCAGCAGCCCGAAGCCATGGTTCACCGACCGTGCCGGGTCGATCTGTCCGTCGTCGGTCACGCGTAGTCGCAGCTTTCCTCCACCCTCGACGACCCGGATCTCCACACGCGAGGCGTTGCGGGCGTGCCGCAGGGCGTTGGTCAGCGCCTCTTGCGCCAGCCGGTAGACCGCCGTGTCGACCTGGAGCGGAAGTTCGTCCAGGTCACCCGGCACCTCCACGTCGACGACCGGCACCGGGTCGCGGCGGGCGAGGGACACCAGGTCGGCAACGCCGGGCTGGGGGGCGTACTCCGCCGGCGCTCCGTCGCGCAGCACCCGGACCATCGCCCGCATCTCCGCGAGCGTCCGCGACGCTTCCCCTTCGATGGCCGCCAGCACCTCGAGCGCCGCCTCAGGTCGCTGCCCGGCCATCGCCCGGCCCGCCTGCGCCTGCACAGCGATCGCCGAGACGTGGTGGGCGACCATGTCGTGCAGCTCGCGCGCGAGGCCGACCCGCTCCTGGCTGCGGATCTGGTCCGACGCCCGGCGCCAACTCTCGGCGCGGTAGCGGAACGCCGCTCCGCCCGCCGCCGCCGCCACCAGGACGGCGAACCCGCCAAAGAGCTCGGTCGGCCCGGCGTAGTCGGTCGCAATGCTGAATACCGCAGCCGCCGCCACCACCGCCAGCCCGATCACGATCTCGCGCCCTGAGCCCCAGCGGACCAGCGCGTAGACGAGCACCAGGAGGTAGACCATCGTGTTCAGGCCCACGTTCGGGACCCCGCCCAGCAGGCTCGCCAGTCCCAACGCCATGCCGGTGCCGAAGCCCACCACGACACAGGCCAACGGGTGGGTACGCCGCCACAGCAGCACCGGCGCGAGTCCGACCGCCACGATCGTCGCGAACGGCCGCCAGGCGACGTCGTCCCGAAGGACTCCCTCGAGCAGCGCCGTCACCATCGACACCCCGACCAGCACCCAGTCGCGCCACACCCGTTCGGGAACGTCCGTGGCGCGGGGCTCGGCCCACAGCGAGCGCAGGGCGGTGGTGATCACACATCGAGTCTAGGGACCGCCGAGGCGTCGGGGACCGACCGAAAGAACGAGACGCCGCTCCTCCCACCGAACGAGGCGGGTCCGGCCTCGACGCCGATGTGCCCGCCGCCGGGCTCAGCGATCGTTGACCTACCGATCCTCACCACAACAACGGAGCCAGGATGAAAACACGTCAACCCACCGCCACCACACTGGAAGACCAGCCGATCCCGGTGAGGGCCAAGCTCGCCGCATTGTGGACAGGCGTCATGTTCCTGTACGCCTATGTGGACATTCTCGCCTTCTTCAAGCCGGGCGTCATCGATGACATCCTGGCCGGCGTCGTCTTCGAGTTCGACATCAGCCAGACGTTGTTCGTCACCTTCCTCGCGCTCATGGCGATCCCGATCCTCATGGTCGTACTGTCGATGACGCTGCCCGCCCGGGCGAACCGCGTCACGAACCTCGTCGTGGCCTCGGTACAGGTCCCCTTCGCCGCATTCAACGCGGTGGGCGAGTCCTGGAGGTACTTCTACGGCCTTGGCGTCGTACTGGAAGTGATCCTTCTCGCCCTCATCCTGCGGTACGCCTGGACCTGGCCCCGCACCGCACCGTCGGCGACCAGCCCGGACCGTGAAACCGTTCGCGCCCAGCAGTAAGCGTGAACCCGACGGCGACAAGACCGCCGTGTGGCCGCGTTACTTGGCGTGTTGTCGGCGGACTATCTCGGTGATCCAGCTCGGTGCGAACGGGGACGTGCAGCCCGGTGGTGTCGGGTAGTCCTTGAGCACCTGCAGGCGCTCCCCGATCTCGATCGCACGCGCGCGGTGCTCGGCGTGGTCGATGCCGATTTGGGCCAGGCAGTGGTTCATCGCCCACTGCAGCCGATCCGGGGCGTCCTTCATCTGCGCCTCGATGGTGTCGAGCAGTCCGGCGAGGTCCAGGCCCTCAGGCTTCTTCGCGACCCGGTCGGTCGTCAGCGCCCAGCCCGCGCTCGCGACCACCGGGTCCGGGTCGGCGAACCAGGCCAGGCGCAGGGCTTCCGCGTGTGGGCTCTTCTTCACCACGTAGCTCACGAGCCAGTCGTGCACCTTGGGGACGCGTGCCTCGCGCAGCATGGCGTCCAACTCGTTGCACTCGAAGGACTTCGGGCGGCAGATCAGGATGGCCACCAGCCTCGCCGCGGTGTCACCTGTCCCCCACAGTGCGCGAGCGAGTTCCTGTTGCGTCTTCAATCGCTTCGCGAGGGCGCGCAGCTTGGTGAGGTTCACCCCGTGATCGTCGCCGTGTCTCTCGTTGACCGCGCGCATCTTCGGGTCCTCGAGCGCGGCCAACTCGGCCATGACCTCGGCCACCGTCGTCTCAGTCACTCAGCCTCCCGCGTCCCCGTGAGACGTTAGCTCCCGCGACTCATGGCTGCCTGTCCGCGTACGCGAGGGCCGAGGGGGTCAGCCTGCCGACGATGGCCGGGGCCTCGTGGACGAGGGCGTCGTTCTCCACCGCCTCGACCATGAACCGGGCGTAGTCCACGCGGCGAGTCCGGTTGCTTGCCAGGATCGGGTCGCCGACGTGTCTGCTCCACACCGGGAGGCCCTGGCTCTCACCGTCCTCCAGGTCACTGCCCCGCACGACCGTCCACCTGGTGTCACTGGCGAAAACCCGCTCGCACGCCTCCACCTGGTCGTCCACGTCGACGAGCCGGATGAGCTTCGCCAGCCTGGTGAACACGGCCGCGTACAGCTTGAACGTCCAGGGGTACACGTCCTTCCCGTCGCGGGTGATGTGCCAGCCGCAGGAGAACACCAGCCGGGCGCCCGGGGCGTGGTCGAGCACCGCCTGCGCCGTGCCGGTGGCGAGGTGGTTCATCCCCCACGGCACCAGGACCGTGAGCACGGCGTCGCATCCGCTCACCGCTCGGGCTATGACGGCGCGGTCGTTCGTCGCGCCGGGGATCACCATGATGCGCCCCTCGAACTCGGCGAGCTTGGGCACGCTCTTCTCCCGGCACACGCCCACGACCTCGTACCCGCGCTCCAGCGCGTGCCGCACCAGGTGGCGGCCGAGCTTCCCGGACGCACCGACGACGCACATCTTCCGACCCATGGCCGCTCCTCGACTCGCCTCGACTTACAGCGTAAGGCTGTACCTTGCAGTGTAAGGTTGTCAAGCCGTCAGACAGGAGCTTTCGTGGCCACCGACCAGCCTCGCCGGGCGCTCAGCAAGGAGTTGGTGCTGCGCACCGCGGTCGCGCTGGCCGACGAGACCGGCACCGGGGTGCCGAGCATGCGCAAGCTCGCCGACCGGCTCGGCGTCGAGGCGATGTCGCTGTACCACCACTTCCGCAAGAAGGACCTGATCCTCGACGGCATGGTCGACCTGGTCTTCGCCGAGATCGACCTGCCCACCGCCGACGTCGACTGGCGGCCCGCCATGCGCGCCCGCGCGTCCTCGATGCGCGACGCGCTGATCCGCCACCCCTGGGCCATCGGCCTCATGGACTCGCGGACGAGCCCCGGCTACGCGACCCTGCGCCACCACGACGCGGTGATCGGCTGCCTGCGGTCCGGGGGTTTCTCGATCACCGGTGCCGTGCACGCGTTCTCGGTGCTGGACAGCTACATCTACGGGTTCACGCTCCAGCAGCTCAGCCTGCCCGCCAAGTCGTCCGCCGAACTCGACGACATGGCGGGCTCGGTCCTGAAAGAGCTGCCCGACAACGAGTTTCCGCATCTCGCCGAGCTGATCGTCAACCGCCCCAAGGAACCCGCGTACACCGAGGAGTTCCACATCGGACTCGACCTGATCCTCGACGGACTGGGGCGCGCGGCCTGGCGGTGATTCGGCTCGGCGCGTTCGAGGGCTATGGGCCGACTACCCGCCGGAAGGCCGCCCGGTAGTCGCTGGGGCGTCGTCCGGTGTGCTTGGCGAAGAGAGCGGCGAAGGTGCCGGAGTCCTGGTAGCCGACCGCGGCGGAGATGGCGGCGACGGTTCGGTCCGTCGTCTCGAGGAGGTGGCGGGCGCGGCGGACGCGCGAGGAACGCAGGTAGTCGAGCGGGCTCTGGCCCGCCTCCTCCGCGAAGCGCCGCAGCAGGGTCCGGGTGCTGATGTTGAAGGCGTCGGCCAGCGCGGTGAGGTCGTAGCGGTCGGCGAGGTTCTGGTCGAGCAGGCGCATGACCCGGTGGGAGAAATCGTTGCCGGGGCGCGGAAGCAGGCGCGCGTCGACGTACGGGGTCTGGGATGACCGGGCGTCGTCGACCAGGGCCACACGCGCGGTCGTGCGGGCGACTTCGGGGCCGCTGTGTTCGCGGATCAGTTCGAGCGCGAAGTCGTACATGGCGCTGAAGGCGGCGGTCGTGGTGACTCCCGTGTCGGTGACGACCAGCCGGTCCGGCCGGACGTCGGGGCAGCGGCGGGCCAGTTCGTCGGCGAAGAGCCAGGAGGTGGTGGCCTGGCGGTGGTCGAGCAGTCCGGCCTCGGCGAGCAGGAAAGCGCCGACACAGATCGAGACGACGGCGTTGCCCGCGGCGGCGTGGGCGCGGATCGCCGCGACCTCGAGCGCGAGGTCGGCGAGCTTCGCGTCGAGGTCGAGGTCGCGCCTGAGCTCGAATCCAGGCACGACAAGGACATCGACCTCGCGCAGCGGCGACACGGCCAACGCCACACCACCCGACGCGGCGACACGGTGGCGAGGGGAGATCACCGACACCTCGTATCCGGCGCGGTCGGGCCCCGCGACGTGCATGGCCATCGTGAGGAGGTCGGGCACGCCGAACACCTCGGAGGCGAAGCAGCCCGGATAGGCCAGGACGCCGACTCGCAGCATGTGGCGAGATTACCCTGATACCTGGCGATCTGGCCTATCCCCTGCCGTGGCCACCCTGGTCCACGCTGTCGGCATGACCGACGACGCGATCTCCGACTTCGCCCGCCGTCCCCTGGAGGTGGACGGCGTGACGAAGACGGTCCACGTCGCGGGTTCCGGGCCCGCCGTGGTGCTGATGCCCGAGATGCCCGGCATCAGCCCGGACGTCCTGCGACTCGCACGGTGGGTGCGGGACGCGGGGTTCACCGTGTACGTGCCCTCGCTCTTCGGGGTCGACGGCGCCTATCCCACGGCGTCATCCGGCGAGAAGATCGCGCGTCGGGCATGCGTGAGTGCCGAGTTCCGTGCCTTCGCCGGCGGCGGTACCAGCCCGGTGACGGTGTGGCTGCGCGGGCTCGCGCGGCTCGCCCATGCCGAGTGCGGCGGCCCGGGTGTCGGCGCGATCGGTCTGTGCTTCACGGGCAACTTCGCTCTCACCATGGCCCTTGAGCCCGCCGTGATCGCGCCCGTGGTCAACCACCCGTCACTGCCGCTGGACAACCCCGCCGGACTCGAACTCGACGACGCGGACGCACTCGCGATCCGAGACCGCGTCACGCGCGACGGCCTGAAAGTCCTCGCCTACCGCTTCGCCGGCGACCGCTGGTGCACCGCCGCGCGTTTCGCGGCCTACCAAGCACTTCTCGGCGACGCCTTCGACGGCCGCGTCATGCCGGACAGCGCCGCCAACACCGACCCGCCCCCGTTCTTCCGTGACGTGGTCGGGACTCCGCACAGCGTCGTGACCGCCCACCTCGTCGACGAGGCCGGGCATCCCACGCTGCGGGCCAGGGACGAGATCCTCGCCTTCCTGGCCGACCGCCTGCGCCCGTAATTCGGATGCGCGGGTAGCGGGGTCGACCTACCCTCGTGATCGTGATGCAGCACCTGTTCTTCCTCTGAGGGGACGACGCCTCCACCGGTGACCGCGAACGCGCGGCACCGGAGTTCGTCCTTTCCGCTCATCACCTCTCGTTGGAGGCAGTTCCCTTATGTCATCCCCTCTTTCGCCTGCGCTGGTGCGCACGGCGCATGTTCGCGTGTCCGGTGTCCACGTCTCCTTCGGCGGGCGTCCCGTGCTCTCGGGGGTCGATCTTGTCGCCGCCGCCGGGGACCGGGTCGCCGTCGTCGGCGAGAACGGCCGCGGCAAGACCACGCTGCTTCGGGTGCTCGCGGGCGACCTGCCCGTCGACCGCGGCGAGGTACATCGGGCGGGCTCGATCGGCGTCGCCGACCAGCAGCTCCCGCTCGGTGGGACCGTCGGCGCCTTGATCGACCTCGAACTGGCCGCCGTGCGCGGCGCCCTGGCCCGCCTGGACGACGCCACCGAAGCACTCACCGAAGGCCGTCCCGGCGCGGACGACGCCTACGCCGCCGCGCTCGCTGAGGCCGAAGCGCTCGACGCGTGGGACGCCGACCGGCGGGTCGAGGTCTCGCTGGCCGCGCTGAACGCCGTCGACGACCGCACCCGCCCGCTCGACACCCTCTCCGTCGGGCAGCGCCACCGGGTGCGGCTGGCCTGCCTGCTCGGCGCCGGGCACGCCGTGCTGCTGCTCGACGAGCCGACCAACCACCTCGACGCGGGTGGGCTCGACCACCTGACCGAGCGGCTGCGTGCCCACCCGGGCGTGGTCGTGCTGGTCAGCCACGACCGGGCGCTGCTCGCCGACGTGGCGACCTCGGTGATCGACCTCGACCCGTCCAGCGACGACCGACCGCGGAGCTATGGCGGTGGCTACGCCGCTTATGTCGAGGGACGCCGAGCCGAGCGGGCGCGCTGGGAGGCGCTGCACGCCGACCAGGTCGCCGAGCGGCAGCGGCTGGCCGACGACCTGTCCGCGGCGCAGAACCGGCTGCGCGACAACTGGCGGCCCGACAAGGGCCACGGCAGGCACACCCGCGCCACGCGGGCGCCTGGGCTGGTCCGGGCCGTGCACCGACGACAGGAGGACCTGTCCGCGCACGTGGTGGCGATCCCGTCGCCGCCCGCGCGGTTCTCCATGCCCGAGCTGCCCGGGGGCGCGACGCTGGTGCGGGCCACCTCGGTGACCGTGTCCGGGCGGCTGGAGCACCCGGTCGACCTGGCACTGGACGCCGGGGACCGGCTGGTGGTCACCGGGCCCAACGGCGCGGGCAAGTCGACACTGCTGGCCGTGCTGGCGGGCGATCTGGAACCGAGCGCGGGCACCGTCACCCGCGCCCGGTCGGCGCGGATCGGACGGCTGGGCCAGGAGTCCGACCTGCCGGGCAGGCGCACTGCGGCGGAGCTGTACGGCGAACGGGTCGGTGAGTCCGGGCCAGGGTTGGGTGAGCTGGGGTTGCTCGCCGGGTACGACCGGCACCGGCCGGTGGCGGAGCTGTCGGTCGGCGCGCGGCGGCGGCTGGACTTGGCGCTGGTGCTGGCGGACCGCCCGCACGTGTTGCTGCTGGACGAGCCCACCAACCACCTGTCGGCGTCGCTGGTCGACGAGCTGACCGCCGCACTCGGGTCGACCCCGGCCGCGGTCGTGATCGCCACCCATGACCGGCAACTGTTGCGGGACACGGAATCCTGGCCACGGCTGCGCGTGAGTACGGTGGGGAGATGGAGATAGCGCTCAGCGACGAGGACCGCCGTCTAGTCACGCACTGGGCCGCCGAGTGCGCGGCGCGGGTGTTGCCGCTGTTCGAGGCGAAAGCCCCGTCCGACACCCGGCCACGCGAGGCGATCGAGGGCGCTCGGGCGTTCGCGGTGGACGGCAGGCGGACCGCCCGCCTGCGCGCTGTCGGCTGGGCGGCTTTCGCGGCGGCACGCGAGGTCGACGATCCGGCGGCCACCGCCGCCGCCCGCTCCGCGAACCTCGCGGCGGCAACCCCGTACACCCACGCGTTGGCGACGCCACACCAGTCGAAACATGTTCTCGGGCCTGCGGTCTACCAGGCCCAGGCCCGAGAACTGGCCGCGGGCAACGACTTGAGCGTCGGCGACGAGGAAATCCGGTGGGCGATCGAACAAGCGTCGCCAACGGTTCGTTCGGTCGTGCGGCGATTTCCGGGTCGCGAGCCGGGTCGCACGCGGCTGGCCACACTCTTCTACGAGTTGGACGCCGGGCTGCGCCGCTGACGGGCCGCTATGGTGGACCGATGGGGTCGGTCAAACAGTTCCAGGTCACCTTCGACTGCGCGGAACCCGAGCGCGTCGCCCGTTTCTGGTGCGAGGTGTTGGGGTACGTCGTGCCGCCGCCACCGGAGGGGTTCGCCAGCTGGGGCGATTACGACCGCTCGCTGCCGCCCGAGCGTCAGGGGGCGACGTTCGCCTGCGGTGATCCCACCGGTGTGGGCGCGCGACTGTTCTTTCAACGCGTTCCCGAAGGCAAGGTCGTCAAGAACCGGGTACACCTCGACGTGCGAGTCGGCACCGGCCTCGTGGGCGAGGAACGCCTCGCCGCACTGGAGTCCGAATGCGCCCGCCTGGTCACACTGGGCGCGGCCCGCGTGCGACTGCTGGCCGCGGACGGCTTCGACGAGTCGTGCATCGTCATGCAGGACATCGAGGGCAACGAGTTCTGCCTCGACTAGTCCGACGTGCACGGCCCGATCCTGGGTGAACGTCAGACAGCCGTCAGAGTCGTCAAACCCGGGCCGTCAAGCTCATCCAACGCCACCCGTCGCCCGGAAATGGCCAGGAGCAAGGACAGTGCGGGGCCGCTGACCGCCGGACCGTCGCCGATCGACAGGTCGGTGTCCGTCGCCGTGAGGCGGATGCCGGACACGAGTTCCTTGGCTCCGCCAAAGGACGCCGGAGTGCGAGCCTGCAGGCGGAGCGACCGGATCACGGCCTCCCGCGCGTAGGTGTGGGTGATGCCCAAGGGGCGGCGGATGTCCTCACCGTGGAGGACTTCCTCGACGAGTCTGGTGTCCAGCGGGGCCGGAGGGGTCGACGTGCGGGACACCACCTGACGCAGGCGGTCCAACGTCTCCCCCGGTGTGGCGCCGCGTTCGCGGGCCACGCCGGAGGCGTTCTGGCGGTGGAAGTCGAAGCGGGCGCGGATGAAGGTGGTCACGAAGCTGGTGCGCGTCGTCTTGGCTGTGTTGATCAGGTGGGCTACGACGTCGTGGACGGTCCAGCCCGCGCAGAGGGACGGGGTGTTCCACTGTTCGTCGTCGAGGCCGGTGAGGTCCTCGATCAGTGCCGTTCGCTCGGCGTGTACCAGCGGCCAGACTTCGTTCTTCACGGACTGCTCCTTCGCTCGACCAAGTGTCTCCGAAGTAAGACTGTCGGCGCGGCGGAAACTCGTCGGTGGTCAGGCGTGGTGGGCTCGGGCGCTCGCGTACAGGCACACCGCGGCGGCGGTGGCGAGGTTCAGGCTCTCGGCGGCGCCGTACAGGGGGACCTTGATCACCGAGTCCATCTGGGACAGCACGTGGTCGTCCAGGCCGTGGGCTTCGCTGCCGAAGACCCAGGCGGTGGGGCCGGCCAGCTCACCGGTGGCCTCGAAGAGGTCGTGGTCGGCGTGGCCGTCCGCCGCGATCAGGCGCAGACCCGCTGAGCGGCAGGCGTCGAACACGGCGGTGGTGTCTCGGGAGCGGATCAGCGGCAGGTGGAAGACACTGCCGGTCGACGCTCGCACGCACTTGCCGTTATGGGGGTCCACGGTGTCGCCCGCGAACACGACCGCGGACGCACCCGCCGCGTCGGCCACCCGGGTGACCGTCCCGGCGTTGCCGGGGTCGGAGACGCCGACCATGACCGCGACCAGCGGACCCGCGAGCGAACCCAACGGCTGGTCGAGGACGTCGCAGACCGCGACGATGCCTTGCGGCGTAATGGTTTCCGACAGGCCGGACGCGGCCTTGTCGTTGACGTACGAGACCGGCGCGGTCACCGAGTCGAGCAGTTCGGCGTTGCGCGCGGCGGCCTCGGGGGTCACGAAAAGCTCGTGGACCCGCCCGAACGCCAACGCCTCACGCACCGCTTGGGCGCCTTCGACCAGGAACCGACCTGCCTTGTCCCGACCCGCGCGGCGGGTCAGGGCGCGAGCGGCAGCGACCCGGGGGGTCCGTTCAGTGAACGGCTCCACCCCGGGTCGCTGCGAGCGCATGCTCAGGAAGCTGCCTCGGCCTCGGCGGCCTTGCCCTGAGTGCCCGCGTTGGCGCGGGCGATCTCGACCAGCGCGGTGAACGCGGTCGGGTCGCTCACGGCCAGCTCGGCCAGGATCTTGCGGTCGACCTCGACACCGCCGACCCGAAGGCCCTCGATGAAGCGGTTGTAGCTCATGCCGTTCTGGCGCGCGGCGGCGTTGATCCGCTGGATCCAGAGCTTGCGGAAGTCACCCTTGCGGGCCCGACGGTCCCGGTAGGCGTAGTTGAGCGAGTGGAGCACCTGCTCCTTGGCCTTGCGGTACAGCCGCGAGCGCTGGCCGCGGTAACCGCTGGCGAGCTCGAGAGTCGTGCGGCGCTTCTTTTGGGCGTTGACCGCCCGCTTGACGCGTGCCACGGTTCCGTCCTGTCGATCTAGTGGGCGGAGTCATCCGCCCGGTGGGCATTCGGGGGTGTCTTAGCGAGCAAGCATCCGGTTGAGGCGCTTCTCGTCGACCTTCGCGACCTCGGCGGTGCCGGAGAGCCTGCGGGTCACCGAGGTGGGCTTCTTCTCCAACTTGTGGCGAAGGCCTGCCTGCTGACGGCGGAGCTTGCCCTTGCCGGTAACGCGGACTCGCTTGGAGGCCCCGGAATGGGTCTTCATCTTCGGCATGTTGGTTCCTCGTCTCGTGCCGTCCCGAGCCTTGGTGGCACTCGGGGCGGCAGCCAATCGGGGTGTTCGTCGACCGGCGGGACCGGTCTAGGGCTCCTCGGTCGAGCTCTCGCTCAGTTCGTCGGAGTCCGCGCCCTCGGTCGCCTTGGGCTTGGGCTTGAGGTTCTTGTGCGGCGCCAGCACCATGATCATGTTTCGGCCGTCCTGCTTGGCGGACGACTCGACGAAGCCCAGCTCCTCCACGTCCTCGGCGAGCCGCTGCAGCAGTCGGAAGCCCAACTCGGGGCGGGACTGCTCACGGCCGCGGAACATGATGGTGACCTTGACCTTGTTCCCGTGCTCGAGGAAGCGAACGACGTTGCGCTTCTTGGTCTCGTAGTCGTGGGAATCGATCTTCGGCCGGAGCTTCTGCTCCTTGATGACGGTGAGCACCTGGTTGCGCCGGGACTCCCGGGCCTTCTGCGCGCTCTCGTACTTGAACTTTCCGAAGTCCATGAGCTTGCATACCGGCGGGCGCGCCTGAGGTGCGACCTCCACGAGATCAAGATCCGCTTCCTGCGCGAGCCGGAGGGCGTCCTCTATGCGGACGATTCCGACCTGCTCGCCGTTGGGTCCGACAAGTCGGACTTCCGGCACGCGGATGCGGTCGTTGATGCGTGTCTCCGTGCTGATGGGGCCTCCTCGGTCCAGTGATATGACAGCGCGCGAGTGAGGTCCCCTGAACTACATCGAGCCCCGATGCCTGATGGCATGCGGGGCCCGCTTCCGACCGATCCTCGACACTGGCGCCGGTTAGGACACCGTCGAGTACACCAACAACACACCGAATGAACGGCGGGTTTTCAGTGACCGGACCCGGCCGCCTCGCGGTGACTCGGGTGGGAGCGGGGGCTCCACTTTGCCGCCCCCGCGCTAACGGGGGCTGGTCGCACGTGGAATGGTAGCAGACTGTGAACGACGGCCTTGACACCCCTGACAACCCCGGCGCCCAGTCCGCTGACCTGGACAACGACCGGGACCTGGCGAGTATTCCCAGCGTGGAGGTGATCAGCCGGGCCGCGGTGATGCTCATGTCCGCCTCGGCGGAGCGTCTCGGGCTGGCGGACGCCGACCCGGAGAGCAGCCCGCACCGCGACCTGGACGAGGCGCGGCGGCTCATCACGGCGCTGGCGGGGCTGGTGACCGCGTCGGTGGAGTACCTCGGGCCGCACGCCGGGCCGATCCGGGATGGTCTGCAGTCGCTGCAGCGCGCGTTCCGGGAGTCGTCGGCGTTTCCCGACGAGCCCGGACAGGGCCCCGGGGAGAAGTTCACCGGGCCGGTTTACTGATCGTCGTCACGAGTCGACAACGGCGGGCCCGAAAACGCGAAACGGCGTCTAGTTTCGCCGGTGACCACAGTCGAAGACCGGCCCCCGACGACCACCGTCCTGGTCTGGACGGCCCTGCTCCTCCTGCCCGCCATCGCGGTGCCGCTGCGGGTGCTGCCGATGACGTCGTACGGCAGGCCCATTCCATGGTTCACCGTGGTCGCGGGCGCGGTGGCGGCCCTGGCGGCCCTCGCGGTGGTGTGGCGGTGGCCGGACAAGGGCTGGCGCTGGACGGTGCTGATCGGCTGCCTCCTCGGACTGTCCAGTGGCGCGCTGTTGTTCGTCACGGCGGCGGACCTCGACGTGATGGGGACCGTCGCCACCGCCTCAGCGATGACGGTGCTCGTGGGCACGCTCGGCACGGCCGGGTGGCTCGCCCAGGCGGGATGGCGCGCACTCGCCGCGGTGGTCGCGGGGCTCGCAGTCCTGACGTCCCAGATCGGGCACGTCACGCGCGCGATCGAGCTCCTTCCGCAGTGGGGCCTGCCCGCGCTGTTCGCCGTGACCGGGGCCGCCTCCTTGGCCGCGGTGATCCTGCTGGGCCTCGGCGCGGACTACCGGAGCGCGGGCACCCGGATGTCGGGGCGTGTCATCCTCACGGCGGCCGTGGCCGCGCTCATCCCCGTGGCGTTCGCCGTGACGTCGTGGCTGCGACCCCAAGGCAAGTCCGAAGGCGGCGAGGCGTTCCTCGATCGCGTCCGGGAAATCGGCCTGGTCGCCGTGGTGATCGTCGCGGTCATCGCCGCACTCGCGGTGTGGGCCGGACCACGGCCCGCGCTCGGTGTGCTGTCGCTCGGCGCCTTGACCGCGGGCTCGTATCAACTCACGGCCTACGCCGCTTTCATCGCCAGCGGCGAGCGCGTGCCCGAGTTGAGGTTCGTCCGAGAGCCTGGTCTCGGGACAACGACCTGGCTGTTGATCCTCGCCGGTCTCGCTGTGGGCGTCGCGTTCGCGTTACCCGGGATCAGGGGCTACCTCGGGGCCGCCGCCGCGCTGGCGGCGGCGCTCTCGCTGTATCTGGCCGACAGCCACGGCGCGACAAGTCCACTGTGGCCCCAGGTCGCGGTGGCGGCCCTGGTCGCCGCGGTCGTCGCGGGTGTCGCCGCCGTGTGCGACGGACCATCGGCGGCGGCTGTCGGGATCACCGGGTTCCTGCTCGGCGGCGCGTTGGCCAGGGTCGACGGGCTCTGGACGCTCAGCTTCAGCGATCCGGTGTACACGAAGGACTTCGTCAACTGGATGCCCGTCGCGCTGATGGGAGCGGCCGCGGTGGGGTTGGCGGTGTTCACCTACCTGGGCTTGCGGGCGCAGCGTCACGACTCGGCAACTACGGCTACGCCGATGCCGGTCGACGCTTAGCTTTCGTCCGTGACCACAGCCGACACCCGGACCTCGACCACGGTGGTACTGGTCGGGACCGCCCTGCTCGTCCTTCCCGCCATCGCCCTGCCGCTCTACACGTCGCGGATCACGATGGGCGACCGACCGATGCCATGGCTGTTCGGGATCGTGGTTCCGGTGGCCGCGCTCGCCGCCATCGCGGCGATCTGGCGGTGGCCGGACAAGGGATGGCGGTGGGTGCTGCTCGCCGACTCCCTGTGCGCACTGGTCGTCGGGATCCTCGCTTCCAGCACGGCTGACCGTGCGGTGGTCATGACCTTGGCGAGCCCGGTCGGCATGACGGCTCTGATCGGTGTCCTCGGCGCTGCCGGGTGGCTGGCCCACTCGGACGCGCGGCCACTCGCCGCGATGGTGGCGGGTCTGGCGGTCGCGACCTACGGGCTCCGGCACGTCGTCGCCTTGGTCGATCTGGGGTCCCAGGCAGCCGACCTGACCCCGCTGTTCGCCGTGGCGGGTCTGGCGATCCTGTGCGCTGCGGCCTTGCTGGCCCTTGGCACCCGGTTCCCCAGCGAGCACGCGCGGCTGCCCCGTCGCCTGGTGATCGCGGCGATGGCGGCCGCGCTGATCCCCGTCGCCTTCACCGCCGTGTCGTGGCTGCTGCCGGTCGAGAACACGGGTTGGTTCCGGGAGATCGGCGTCGTCGCCGTGGTGGCGGTGCTCATCGTCGTCGCGCTCACCGCGTGGGCCGACCCGCGGCAGGCTCTCGCGGCGCTCTCGCTCGGCGCCCTGGTGGTGGGTGTCGCGACAATCGCCACTTACATCCTGTTCCTCGAGATCGCCGGCTTCCAGGGCGAACCGAGCGGGGGCCTGGATTTCGCGGACTGGCTGTTGATCCTGACCGGGCTCGCCGTGGGCACCGCGCTCGCGCTGCTCCCGATCAGGGGCTACCTCGGGGCGGTCGCCGCACTGGTCGGCGCGGTGGCGCTGTACCTCGCCGACGCCGAACCCCCCGGAGTCGCACTGTGGCACCAGTTCGCGGTGGCGGCCGTGATCGCCGCGGTGGTCGCGGGCGCCGCCGCGGTCTGCGACGGGCCATCGGCGGTGGCCGTCGGCGTCATCGGGGTCACCCTCGGCGCGGCCTTGGACGCGGTCGACTGGATCTGGACCGACGCGCCCACCAATCCGGTGTACAGCGTCGGTCCCGTCGACTGGGTGCCGGTCGTGCTGATGGCCGCCGCCGCGATCGGGTTGGCGGCGCACACCTTCCTGGGCGCGCGGGCTCAGCGGCTCCAGACGTACCAGACCTCGGGTCTGCCGACGGTGCCGTAGCGGGGTTTGCGGGCGACCTGGCCGTTGTCGGCGAGGTATTCGAGGTAGCGGCGGGCGGTGACCCGGGAGACGCCGACCTCGTCGGCCGCCGCCGTCGCGGGCAGGCCCTCCGGGGCGGCGCGCACGGCGGTGATCACCAGGTCCAGGGTCGGGCCGCTCATTCCCTTGGGCAGCACCAGGTTGTCCGACCCGCGCAGGGCGCCGAACGCTTCGTCCACATCGGACTGGCCGGCCGCCTCACCATGGCGGACGTGGGCACGAAACCTCGCGTAACCCTCAAGTTTCTCGCGCAGGCCGGCGAAGGTGAAAGGCTTGAGCAGGTACTGCACGACGCCCGCGGACACCGCCGCGCGCACGACGTTGAGGTCTCGGGCCGACGTCACGGTGATCACGTCGGCGGAGTGCCCGTTGGCGCGCAGGGCGCGGACGACTTCGAGGCCGTGGGCGTCGGGCAGGTAAAGGTCGAGCAGCACGAGGTCGACCGGGGTGGCGTCGAGGAACCGCAGGGCGTCGCGTCCGGAGTGGACGACGCCCGCGACGGTGAACCCGGGCACCCGCCCCACGTAGAGCCGGTGCGCCTCCGCGGCGACGGTGTTGTCCTCGACCACGAGCACGGTGATCACGCCCGCTCTCCTCTCGGCAGGCGCACAGTGAACACCGCGCCCACCTCACGTCCCACCTCGACCGAGCCCCCGGCCCGCCGAACCGCTTGACCGACCAGGGCCAGACCGAGCCCCCGCGAGTCGCCCGGCTTGGTCGACCAGCCGCGCTGGAACACCCGCTCGTGGGCGTCCTCCGGGAGACCGGCACCGCTGTCGGCGACCCGCAGGACCAGTTCGTCCGCGTCGCTGTGGGCGCTGATCCGCACCCAGCGCCCCTCGCTGTCCGCGGCGGCGTCGACGGCGTTGTCGACCAGGTTGCCCAGGATGGTCACCAGGTCTCGCGCGGGCACCCCGCCCTGGTCGGCGATCTCGGTGTCCTCGGCGACGATCAGCTCGACCCCGCGCTCGCTCGCGTCCGCCGCCTTGCCCAGCAGCAGGGCGGCGAGAACCGGTTCGGCGACCGCGCCGACGACCTGGTCGGTGAGCCGCTGGGCGATGGCCAACTCCCCCGTGGCGAACTCGACGGCCTCCGCCGGTCGGCCGAGTTCGACCAGCGAGACGACCGTGTGCAGCCGGTTCGCGGCCTCGTGTGCCTGCGCCCGGAGGGCTTCGGCGAAGCCGCGGACGGTGTCGAGTTCGCCGGTCAGGGCCTGCAGGTCGGTGCGGTCGCGCAGGGTCACGACCGTGCCCAGCGCACGCCCGTCGTGGTGGACGGTGGAGGAGTTGACGACCAGCATGCGGGTGTCGGTCAGGTGCAGTTCGTCGTGCATCTCGGTGTCCGAGAGCAGCCGCTCGACCAGGGCGTCCGGCAGGCCGAGCTCGTCGACCCGCTTGCCGTCGGCGTCGGCGGGCAGGTCGAGCAGGGCGCGGACACCGTCGTTGCAGAGCGTGACCCGGTGGTCGTCGTCGACCAGCACCAGCCCTTCGCGGACGGCGTGCAGGATCGACTCGTGGTAGCCGATCATCCGGCGCAGCTCGGCCGGGGCCAGCCCCCCGGTCTGGCGCCGCAGCCGCCTGCTGACGAGGTAGGTGGCGAGCGCGCCGAGGAGCAGGATCGCCGCGGCGATGACGACCAGCCACAGCACCCGGTCGGCGACTTCCGCGCTGATCGCCGAGACGCTGATCCCCGCGCTGACCAGCGCGATCACCCGGCCGTCGGCCATGCTGGTCACCGGGACGACCGCGCGCACCGACGGGCCGAGGGTGCCGGTGTAGGTCTCGGTGAACGCCCGGCCCGCGAGCGCCTCGGCGGTGTTGCCGAGGAAGCGGCCGCCGATCATCGCCGGGTTCGGGTGGGTGTAGCGGACGCCGTCGGTGCTCATGATCGTGATGAAGTCGACCCCGGTGTCGGCCCGCACGCGCTCGGCGTAGGGCTGCAGCACCGCGGTCGGGTCCGGGCCCGCCACCGCCGTGGCCACGGTCGGCCCGCCTGCGATCGCCTTGGCCAGCGCCGTCACCTCCGCGGCACTGGACTCCTCGGCCCGGTCGGCGACATCCGCCCAGGCCAGGGCCGCGCTCGCGGCCACCAGCAGACCCACGATCACCACCTGGACGACCAAGAGCTGCCGGGCCAAGCTCCACTGCTTCATGTCGACAGTGTGAACGCTATGAACTCAATCGTGACCGGGGCCACAGCAAAGGAGACGGTGTTCGGCAACCAGCCCACAGAGAGGCCCCCACCGTGTCGACACGCACCGAACCCCGTCGCAGGGACCGAACCCATTACCTCTACCTGGCCGTCATCGCGGCCGTCATCCTCGGCATCACCGTGGGTTTCGCGGCCCCGGACCTCGCGAAGTCGCTCAAGCCGTTGGGGACGGCGTTCGTCAACCTGATCAAGATGATGATCAGCCCGATCATCTTCTGCACGATCGTCCTTGGCGTGGGCTCGGTGGCGCGGGCGAGCAAGATCGGCAAGGTCGGCGGTCTGGCGCTGGGGTACTTCATGGTCATGTCGACCGTCGCCCTGGGCATCGGCCTGGTGGTGGGCAACATCCTGCACCCCGGTGACGGTCTGCAGCTGACCGAGGCGGTCGCCGCCAAGGGCGAGGCGCAGGTCAAGTCGGCCGAGGGAACGACCGAGTTCCTGCTCGGGATCATCCCGAAGACGCTGGTGTCGGCGTTCACCGAGGGCTCGGTGCTGCAGACGCTGTTCGTCGCGCTGCTCGTCGGCTTCGGGCTGCTGGCTCTCGGTTCGCGCGGCGAGCCGGTGCTGCGCGGGATCGGGCACATCCAGACGCTGGTGTTCCGGGTGCTGGGCATGATCATGTGGGCGGCGCCGATCGGCGCGTTCGGCGCGATCGCGGCCGTGGTCGGCGAGACCGGGCTGGCCGCGCTGAAGAGCCTCGCGGTGATCATGCTGGGCTTCTACGCCACCTGCCTGCTGTTCGTCGTGGTGGTGCTGGGCGTGCTGTTGTGGCTGGTCGCGCGGGTCAACCTGTTCTCGCTGCTGCGCTACCTGGGCCGCGAGTTCCTGCTGATCCTGTCGACGTCGTCGTCGGAGGTGGCGCTGCCGCGGCTGATCGCGAAGATGGAGCACCTGGGCGTGAGCAAGCCGGTCGTCGGCATCACGGTGCCCACGGGGTACTCGTTCAACCTCGACGGCACCGCGATCTACCTGACGATGGCCACCCTGTTCGTCGCCAACGCCATGGGCAACCCGCTCTCGGCGGGCGAGCAGATCTCGCTGCTGCTGTTCATGATCATCGCGTCCAAGGGCGCGGCCGGCGTGACCGGCGCGGGCCTGGCGACCCTGGCGGGCGGCCTGCAGTCGCACCGGCCGGAACTGGTCGACGGCGTCGGCCTGATCGTCGGGATCGACCGGTTCATGTCCGAGGCGCGGGCGCTGACGAACTTCGCGGGCAACGCCGTCGCGACCGTTCTGGTCGGCACCTGGACCAAGGAATTCGACCGCGGTCAGGCCGCGCGGGTGTTCGCCGGGCAGGCACCGTTCGACGAAGCGTCACTGGTCGATGACCAGGAGGAATCGGTTCCCGAGCCGCGGCACGAACTGCTCGAACAAACCGCCGCACGGCCGTAGCCTTGCCGGTAGTTGTTCGTTGAACGACCGAACCGCCCGCCGACCGATGCCCCCGGCGCGGGCGGTTCGGTATGTAAAGCGCATCTTCAATACATCGTTAAGATCGCTTGATGCACGAGGGTCCAGAGCCACTCCCGGTCGACCGGACGAGCTACGTCGGTCGCGACGAGGAGTCGGCCGTCGCGAGGAAGCTGCTCGCCGCAGGCCCGATCGTCACCCTGGTCGGACCCGGCGGGGTGGGAAAGACCAGGTTGGCGGCGCGGGTCGCGACCGAGGCGCGCTTCAACGACGGTGTCGCGTTCGGCGAGCTCGCCGACGTGGCCGACCCGCAGCTGCTGGCGGGCACGGTCGCCGACCGGCTGGGGCTGCGCGACCAGACCGCGCGGCCCGCTGTGGACGCCGTCGTCGAGCACCTGCGGGACCGGCGAACTCTGCTCGTGCTGGACAACTGCGAACACCTGGTCACCGCGTGCGGGGAGTTCGTCGCCGCGCTGGTCTCCGCGTGCCCGCGGCTGGCGGTGCTGGCCACGAGCAGGCAGTCGCTCGGCATCAACGGCGAACGCCTCCTCTCGGTGCTGCCGCTGGCGGCGCCGAATGCCGACGAGGTGGTCAGCGCGGCGGACGCGGAGCGGTTCGACTCGCTGCGGCTCTTCGCCGACCGGGCGGCCGCGGTCGTGCCCGGGTTCACCGTCACCGACGACAACTGCCAGGACATCGCCCGGGTGTGCCGGGCACTCGAAGGGCTGCCGCTGGCCATCGAGCTGGCCGCGGTGCGGCTGCGGTCGCTGTCGCTGACCCAGATCGCGGAGCGGCTGAGCAGGCCGATGTCGCTGCTGACCGTCGGCAGGCGCACCGGCCCACCGCGGCAGCAGACGCTGCGGGCGATGATCGACTGGAGCCACCAGCTGTGCTCGGAGCCGGAGCGGCTCGTGTGGGCGCGCGCGTCGGTGTTCTCGGGGACCTTCGGACTCGAGGCCGCCGAGCAGGTGTGCGGCGGCGCCGGTGTCGAGCCCGGGCTGGTGCTCGACCTGGTCGACGCCTTGCTGGACAAGTCGATCCTGGTCCGGGAGGAACAGGACGGCCTGGCCCGCTACCGGATGCTGGAGACCCTGCGCGAATACGGGCACGACCGGCTGGCGGCCTCCGGTGACGCGCCCCGGGTCCGCCGCCTGCACCGCGACTGGTACGCCGAGCTGGCCGCGCGGCTGGAGAGTGGGTGGGTCGGCAAGGACCAGATCGCGTGGGTCGCGCAGCTGCGCAATGAGCACGCGAACCTTCGGGCCGCGCTCGACTTCTGCGTGACGGAGCCGGGCGAGGCGACCGTCGGGCTGGCGATGGCGACCAGGATCGGGCCGTACTGGGGCATCCGCAGCCTCTACAGCGAGGCCCGGATGTGGATCGACCGCACGCTCGCGCTGACGCCCGCCGACGCCCCCGAGCGGGTCGGCGCGCTGCGGCTGCACGGGATGTTCGCGCTGCTGCAAGGTGATCGCGACGCAGCGGAACGGCTGCTGGCCGACGCGGAGCGGCTGTGCGCGGACCGCACCGAGGGCGCGTACATCGCCGTCGTACGCGGGATGGCGGCGCTGTTCACCTTCGATGGTGTGCCCGCGCGGGACCTGCTCGACGACGCGCGGGCGGTGTTCCGCGAGTCGGGGGTGCTCAACGGCGAACTGTTCGCCGCCTACCTGGGCGCGTTGGCCACGGCCCTGTGCGGTGACCCGGACAAGGGGCGGATCCGGCTGCGGGAGACCATCGCGACGTGTGAGCGGATGGGCGAGGTCTCGTACCACTCGCTGGCGCTGTGGGCGTTGAGCTCGATCGAGATCCTGTACGGCGATCCGGCCGCCGCCAACCGGGCGGCGCTGCCCGCGTTGCGGCTCACCCGGCTCATCGACAACCGGATCGTCGAGGCGTTCCTGATGGCCAACCTCGTCCTGATCGCCGCCGACAAGGGCGAACACCGGCGCTGTGCCTTGCTTTTGGGGGCCGCCGACTCGATGTGGACGGCGCTGGGGACCGACCCCGAGGAGGTGAGCTGGCTCAGCCGCCGCCGCCGCGACGCCATCGCCGCCACCCGCGAGGCGCTCGGCGAACCCGGCTTCGACACCGCCCGGGCGGCGGGCCGCGCGATGTCGCGGTGCGAGGCGGTCCGGGTCGCGTTGAACGACACTGTCCCCGCGATCGCCACGGTCACCGGTGATTTCGGGCCGCTGACCCGACGGGAGGCCGAGATCGCCGGCCTCATCGCACAGGGGCTGACCAACAAGGACATCGCCGCGCGGCTGTTCATCGCGCCGCGCACGGCGGAGACGCACGTGGCGCACATCTTGGCCAAGCTCGGGTTCAACACACGCGCGCAGATCGCGGGGTGGGTGGTCCGGCTGCCGGAGCAGGCACAGCGGTAGCGGCGGGATTCGGTGATCGCGCGTCATGCCGACTGGGCGGCGCGCCGGTAGCGTCGGACCGGTGATCGGATTGCCCGACGACGTGACAGCCTGCCTCTTCGACCTCGACGGCGTGCTGACCAGCACGGCGGCGCTGCATGAGATCGCCTGGAAGCAGACCTTCGACGAGTTCCTGGCCGCCCACGCCGGGCCGGATGAGCCTGAGTTCAGCGAACGCGACTACACCGCCTATGTGGACGGCAGGCCGCGCGCCGACGGGGTGCGCACCTTCCTCGCCTCGCGCGGCATCACCTTGCCCGAGGGCCTGCCCAACGACGATCCGGAGGATCCGACCGTCAACGGTGTCGGCAACCGCAAGAACGGCCTGGTGCTGAAGATCATCGAAGAGCGGGGAGTCCAGCCATTCCCCGGCTCGGTGGCGTATCTGGAGGCCGCGCACCAGGCCGGGCTCGCCATCGGCGTGGTCACCTCGTCGGCGAACGGGGCGCGGGTGCTCGACGCGGCCGGGCTGACCCGGTTCGTCCAGGCGCGGATCGACGGCCTGACGATCGGCGAGCGCAAGCTGCGCGGCAAACCGGCGCCGGACTCGTTCCTGGCGGGCGCCGCCGACCTCGGCGCGACCCCGGCGACGACGGCGGTGTTCGAGGACGCGCTGGCCGGGGTCAAGGCGGGCCACGACGGCGGATTCCGGTTCGTCGTCGGGGTGAACCGCGCCGACCAGGCCGAGGAACTGCGGGCCAACGGCGCCGACATCGTCGTACTCGACCTCGCCGAACTCCTGGACGAGTCATGAACGGCTATGAGGTCTCGCCATGGGAACTGCGGTGGCGCGGCCTCGCGATCGACCAGCTGCACCGGACCGAGTCCACGTTCGCGCTGGCCAACGGGCACATCGGGATGCGCGGCGCGCTGGAGGAAGGCGAGCCGGTCGGGTTGCCGGGCACCTACCTCAACGGGTTCTACGAGTCGCACGCGCTGCCGTACGCGGAGATCGGCTACGGCTACCCGGAGGACGGCCAGACGATCGTCAACGTCACCGACGGCAAGATCATCCGCCTGCTGGTCGAGGACGAGCCGCTGGACCTGCGCTACGGCCGCACCCTCGCGCACCAGCGGTGGATCGACTTCCGCTCGGGCATCCTGAGCCGGGACACCGTGTGGGAGTCGCCGACCGGCCGCCGGGTTCGCATCCGGTCGCGGCGCATGGTGTCGTTCACCCAGCGCGCGGTCGCCGCGATCCACTACGAGATCGAGCCCGCCGACGACCTGCAGCTCGTCGTGCAGTCCGACCTGCTGGCCAACGAGCCGATCGAGTCGCGCGGCAAGGATCCTCGGGTCGCCGCCGCGCTGCGCTCGCCGCTGGTCGCCGACTTCGCCGCCGCCGAGGGCTACAACGCGGTGCTGGTGCACCACACCCGCGAGTCCGGCCTGCGGGTGGCGGCCGGGATGGACCACGAGATCGACACCTCCGACGGCATGCAGACCGACATCCGGGCCGAGGGCGACCTCGCCCGGCTGACCGCGGCGGTCGACGTCCCCGCGGGCGGGAAGCTCCGACTGGTCAAGTACCTGGGCTACGGCTGGTCGGCGAAGCGGTCGGTCCCGGCGCTGCGCGCGCAGGTCGAGGCGGCGCTGGCGGGCGCGCGGCAGACCGGCTGGGAGGGGCTGCTGCGTGAGCAGCGCGCGTTCCTCGACGACTTCTGGACCGCCGCCGACATCGAGATCGACGGCGACGAGCGGCTGCAGCAGGCGGTCCGGTTCGCCCTGTTCCACATCCTGCAGGCGGGGGCCCGCGGGGAAAGCCGGGCCATCGCGGGCAAGGGGCTCACCGGTCCCGGCTACGACGGGCACGCCTTCTGGGACACCGAGACGTTCGTGCTGCCGGTCCTCACGTACACGATGCCCGACGCGGCCCGCGACGCCCTGCGGTGGCGGCACAGCACCCTGCCGCAGGCGCGTGAGCGGGCGAAAGTCCTCGGCAAGCGCGGCGCG
Organism: Actinokineospora alba; assembly: GCF_004362515.1. Lineage (NCBI taxonomy): Bacteria > Bacillati > Actinomycetota > Actinomycetes > Pseudonocardiales > Pseudonocardiaceae > Actinokineospora > Actinokineospora alba. The sequence continues at coordinate 6,299,038 of NZ_SNXU01000001.1, forward strand.
GCGTTCCCCTGGCGGTCCATCACCGGCGCGGAGTGCTCGGCGTACTGGCCCGCCGGGACGGCCGCGTTCCACGTGAGCGCCGCGGTCGCCGACGCCGCGGCCCGCTACACCGCCGCGTGCGCCGACGACACCTTCGACCGGGAGTACGGCACGGAACTGCTGGTGGAGACCGCGCGGCTGTGGGTCTCGCTCGGGCACCACGACCAGCATGGCGGGTTCCGCATCGACGGCGTCACCGGGCCGGACGAGTACACCGCGGTCGTCGACAACAACGTCTACACAAACCTGATGGCGCAACGGAACCTGACCGAGGCGGGCACCGCGTGCGGGCGCAACCCGGAGGTCGCCGACCGGCTGGGCGTCTCCCCCGACGAGGTCGAGGCGTGGCGGCGCGCGGCCGAGGAGATGGTCATCCCGTTCGACGACCTGCTCGGGGTGCACCCGCAGTCGGAGGGCTTCACCCAGCACGAGGAGTGGGATTTCGCGGCCACGCCGAAGGACAAGTATCCGCTGCTGCTGCACTATCCGTACTTCGACCTCTACCGCAAGCAGGTCGTCAAGCAGGCCGACTTGGTCCTCGCGATGCACCTGCGCGGCGACGCGTTCACGCCCGAGCAGAAGGCGGCCAACTTCGCCTATTACGAGGCGCGGACGGTGCGGGACTCGTCACTGTCGGCGGGCACGCAGGCGGTGCTGGCGGCCGAGGTGGGGCATTTGGGCCTCGCCTACGACTACATCGTCGAGGCGGCGATGACCGACCTCGCGGACCTGCACGACAACGTCCGCAACGGCCTGCACATGGCTTCCCTCGCGGGCGCCTGGGCCGGTGTCGTCGCGGGGTTGGGCGGTTTCCGGGACCACGGCGGGGTTCCCACGTTCGCGCCGCGGCTGCCCAAGGAACTCGACCGGGTCTCGTTCCGCATGTGCGTGCACCGCAGCCGCATCCAGGTGGAGATCAACCGCGACGCCGCCCGCTACCGCCACATCTCCGGCGGCGCTCTGTCGACGTCGCACCACGGCGAGCCGATCGTCATCGAAGCAGGCCCCGGACTGAGCCTGCCCATCCCCGACTGTCCCCCACAGCCCCGGCCGAAGCAGCCCGCGGGCCGCGAACCCGGAAGCAGGCGCGCATGAACACCGACGACGGACGCACAATGGGCGTGGAAGAGGAGTTCTTCCTCGTCGACCCCACCGGCCGCCTGGTCACCCGAGCCGAGCAGGCACTCGCCCGGGCCGACGACGAGGTCGACGTCAAACCCGAACTGATGCGCTGCCAGGTCGAGTCGGCCACCGGAATCTGCCGCACCGCCCAAGAACTGCGAGACGAGCTGACCGCCCTGCGCACCACCCTCCACGAGGGCGCCACGGCCACCGGCGCCCGCCTGGTCGCGTCGGGCACGGTCCCCCACCGCCAGCACGGCGCCCCGATGGTCGGCCCCGGCTCGCGGTACCAGCGGATGGCGGAGATGGTGGGCCCCATCGTGTTCGGCGGGATGACCTGCGGCTGCCACGTCCATATCGGCGTCTCCGACCGAGCTGACGCGGTGCGGGTGTGCAACCACCTCAGACCGTGGTCGCCCGTGTTGTTGGCGTTATCGGCGAACTCCCCGTTCCACGACGGCACGGACAGCGGCTACGCCAGCACCCGGCACCTGCAGTGGTCCCGCTGGCCGTGCGCGGGCCCGACGCCGTACCTGGAATCACCGGAGCACTACGAGGAACTGGTCACCGCCCTGCTGTCCTCGGGCGCCGCACTCGACCGCAAGATGGTGTACTGGGATGTCCGCCCCTCGGAACTGCAGCCCACCGTCGAAGTCCGCGTCGCGGATGTGCAGACCACAGTGGACGAAGCCGTGCTGCTGGGAATCCTGGTCCGCGCCTTGGTCGCCAGGGCCCTGGACAACCTGAGCACGCCCGCCCCCAGAATCCCCACGGCCGTCATCCGCGCAGGCATGTGGCGAGCGGCGAAGGATGGTTTGGAGGGCAAGGTCCCCGACCCCACAACGGGTGAAACCCGCCCCACCCGGGACATCCTGGCCGACCTCTTCCACGACCTAGGCCCGGACGCGGCGGAGGTCAAGTCCACAATGGACTACCTACGCGAAACCGGCGGCGGCGCTCACCGGCAGCGCAGGGCATTCGGCCAACGCCAACGATTGGACGATGTGCTGAACGCGGTCACGTGGACCGGCAAGGAAGGCAAGGAAGGCAAGGAAGGCAAGGAAGGCAAGGAAGGCAAGGAAGGCAAGGAACCGTAACTCTCACCCCCACCCCCAACCAACCACCCGCCCCCACACACTCGCCACCCCACCAACGACCCCCCACCCCCCACCTACGCTCGCTACCCCACCACCCGTCCCCACCTAAGAAACTCGACTCCCCACCACTGGCCGCCGCCGCCCAGGCCATCGCCGTTCGCCACCCGCCAACCCACCCGTCCCCACCTAAGCTCGGGCTCGGGGTGGTCTTGGCGATTCGGCTTTATCTGGGGTTGAAATGGGCCTAAGCTGCCCCGCGATCGGGCAGGATTCCTTTCCTGCCCCGGTGACCGATCGGCCCATTTCAAGGGGTCCCCAGATCAAGCCGAATCGCCAAGATCACCCCGAGCCCGCCACAGCTCTCTCCCCCGCGATGCCGCAGGCGAGCCCGCCCCTAACGCCCTCACCACCGAGGCCGCCACCGAGCATCCCGAGACCACAGATGCGACCGCCGAACACACCCCCGATACCTCACCACCGCACAAACCAACCCGATAAACGCCACCAACATCACCACCAAGTTCCCCGCGAGCGTCGCCACCAGCAGCACCAGCGCCGTCCCGATCCCCAACGCCACCACCGGCGCCCGGCGATCGTCACGAGGCGGCACGGGATCCCAGTCACGCAGGCCGTCGGCGAAGTCGGGGTCCGCCGCCCGGGTCAGCGATTCGATCTCGTCGAGTCGCCTGCGGTCGCCCATGCTGAGCATTTCTGCCTCCTCAGCCTGCCCCGTGCCGTGGTCGCGCGCCGACGCCGCCGGCGAGGTCCCTGTCCACGGGGGCGATGACAACTGTTCCCCAGGGCGAAGGGGCCTCCCGCGTGATCAGGACCCGCCTGGTGCCGTTCACCGTGCGACCTCCGTTCCCAGGTGCGTTCCGAGTACCCACCCGCAGGCCGGTTAACCAGTTTGCGCGCGCGAGGCGACGGGTAGCCGCAGCCATGACCAGCACCGGCGAACAACCACCTCAGCGGCAGCGGCCGCCCGGCCACACTGAATCGATGCGACCTCGGCCGCGGGACACGATGGCCGACTACGAGGGCCGGGGGTTGCTGGCGGGGAAGTCCGCGCTCATCACCGGTGGCGACTCCGGCATCGGGCGGGCGGTCGCGATCGCCTTCGCCAAGGAGGGCGCCGACGTCGCCATCGCGTACCTCAGCGAACACGACGACGCCGAGGACACCGCCCAGTTCGTCCGCGACGCGGGCGGCAAGTGCGTGCTGCTGCCGGGCGACCTGGGTTCCCGCGCGCACTGCGTCGAGGTCGTCGACTCGACCGTGCACCACCTGGGCGGTCTCGACATCCTGGTGAACAACATCGCGACGCAGGCGGAGGTCGAGCGCCCGGAGGACATCACCGACGACCAGTGGCTGCGCACCTTCGAGGTCAACATCCACAGCTACTTCCGGGTGACCAACGCGGCCCTGCCGCACCTGGGGGACGGCTCGGCGATCATCAACACCGCGTCGGTCAACGGGTTGCGCGGCAACAAGAAGCTCATCGACTACTCGGCCACGAAGGGCGCGGTCATCGCGTGGACGTACGCGATGGCGCAGACCTTGGTGGATCGCGGAATCCGCGTCAACTGCGTGGCTCCTGGCCCGGTGTGGACGCCCCTGATCCCGTCCACCATGTCCGAGGAGCACGTCGCGAAGTTCGGCGAGCACACCCCGATGGGCCGCGCCGCCCACCCGGACGAACTGGCGCCGTCCTACGTCTTCTTCGCCGCCGAACGCCTGTCCTCGTACTACAGCGGCGAAGTCCTCGCCGCCCTCGGCGGAGAAACCCTGCCCGGCTAAGGAAAGGAATGGGAAATGACCGACCACGCCTGGCGGCACCGCCTGATGTCACTGGGTCACGACCCCCTCAAACCCGTCTGAGCGCCGGGAGATGACCGTGAAAGCCCAAGGCGCGGCCGAGTTCGTCCCCGACGACGCCGACCTTGAGACCCTCCGCTCGGCTGTCCAGGGCTGCCGGGGCTGCGACCTGCACCGCCACGCCACCCAGGCCGTCTTCGGTGAGGGCCCGAAGCGCGCCGCCGTCCTGCTCGTCGGTGAGCAGCCGGGCGACAAGGAGGACCTCCGGGGCGCCCCGTTCGTCGGCCCCGCGGGCAAGCTGCTCGACCGCGCGCTGGCGGAGGCCGGTTTCGACCGGGCGACGGTCTACCTGACCAACGCGGTCAAGCACTTCAAGTTCGAGGAGCGCGGCAAACAGCGGATCCACAAGAAGCCCGGCCGCACCGAGGTCGTGGCCTGCCTGCCGTGGCTGCTCGCGGAGGTCGACCGGGTGCGGCCGCGGCTCATCGTCTGCCTCGGCGCCACGGCGGCACAGGCGGTGTTGGGCACGGCGTTCCGCCTGACCAAGCAGAGGGGAGAGCTGGTCGACCCGGGTCCGGGGGACTTCGCCGGTCAGCGCGTGGTGGCCACGATCCACCCCTCGGCGGTCCTGCGGTCCCGCGACCGGGACGCCGACTACGCAGGCCTGGTCGACGACCTCCGGGCCGCGGCGAGCCTCGCGGGGCAGGTCAGCGCGCACTGACCTGCCCGGCTCGGCCGTCCACCCGCCATCGAGGCTGAGGCGACTCGCGACCACGCCCGCCTCCGGGCCCACGGGCCGTGACGACGCCAGCGCTCCGCTGCGTGCACCCACATCACGCGTTCGGCACGCCCGCATTCCACCCATCGGGTCAATTCATTCACTCATCGGTGCGAGCCGGCAGCGACTGTTCACCGGAGACGGTGGCCCGACTTGAGGCAGTTCTCGGCCTGACCGGGGCCTTTCAGCGTCCGAAATGGACGCACGTAATTTCGTGCGACTCTTTCGGGAAGAACGTCACCGCGTGGGTAATCGTGCCGGTGTTACTTGCCCGATCGAATGATCGGGGCACACAGGTCGGGTGACAAGTGCGTGTGGCGGCGGCGCGGCGCGGCGTGGAGTGGGCAAGGTGGCCGTGGTGGCAGCCCCGCCACCCGTGAATCGTTCCCGACAGAAATCAGGTTTCCCTTGTTCAAGAGGACATTCGCCGCCGCGGTCGTCACCGGCGCGGCGCTGATCACCGGATTCGCAACCGCCGGGACCGCCACGGCGGACCCCCAGCATCTCGCCACCGAGCCGGGCCACGGCCACTCCATGACCATCCTGGGCAACCTCTGTGTCGCCCCGTGGCAGTGGAACGGCCCGATCGAGGCCCTGACCGCAGGCCACACCGCCGGTTACGTCGCCTGCAACGGCAACACCGTGGGCACCGACGGCGGCGGCCACCACCTGAGCATCCTCGACAACGCCTGTGTCGCGCCGTGGCAGTGGAACGGCCCGATCGAGGCCCTGACCGTCGGCCACACCGCCGACTACGTCGCCTGCAACGACAACGTGGTCAACGGCTGAGTTTCGCCATAACCACGAGGGGCGTGATCTCACCGATCACGCCCCTTTGCCGTGAGTGGGCTCAGGGTCGGCCTCAGGGTCGAGTCCTACCGGGGGTGGACGTCGGCCGACGACGCCAGGACGACGCGGGCGCACGGCACGGGGGCACACAGTGGTGGTGGGGAGAGGAGACACTCATGACCACCACCACGATGCGGCTCCAGCCGGTCACCTTCGGCACCGCTGTCAGGTTCGCGGGGAACTTGCTCTACGCACTGGTCGCCGCGGTGTTGTTCGGCCGGTCCGACTTCGGCGAGGCCAAGCCTCGATCGCGACCGGCACCGACGAACGGCCGTTCGACTATGGACAGGGCCTAAGCCAGCCGCACCAGAGCCGTGATGTGGTCGCGGGCGAAAGCGCGGGCCTTCTCGACGTCATCCACCGGAATCACCCCGTCCGGGGTGAGCACTAGGGAGAGCGCGAGCCGGGCGAGAATCTCGGCGACCGGCTCCGGCTCGTAAGCCCCCAGCTTGCCCTCGGCCTGCAGCCGCCGGGTGACGCCCGCCAGGTAGTCGCGGCCCAGGGCCAGGAACGGGCCTGCCTCGGTGGTCAGCAGCGGGAGCGTGAACTCCGGTTCGGTGACCAGCAGCCGGGTCAGCAGCTTGTTGCGCCGCACACCTTGGGTGAAGGCGACGAACCCCTCCACGACCTGCTCCTCCGCCGACGCCCCCGGATCGATCCGCGCGTCGACCTCGTCGATGAACCGGCGGGCCTCGCGGATGGCCACGGCCCGGATGATGTCGCTCTTCTGCGCGAACCTTCGATAGAGCGTCGCCGGGCTCAGCTTCGAGCGCTTGGCCACTTCGCCCATGCTGGTGCGGCGGATGCCAAACTCCAGGAACGCCGATAAGGCGCCGTCGAGGATCTCGGGTTGGTCGAGGTCGAGGTTGCGGTCGCTGAGGATCACAGGAGTCCCGCCGTTCGCTTGGCTTCGTAGGCGATCTTGTAGAGGCGCAGCCGGGCGGGCGCCCGGTTACCGGCCAGGCCGATCAGCTTTCCCAGGCGGCGAAAGCGTTTCTCGTCGCCGGTGGTCCACTTCAGACCGGTGATCTCACGCATCCTCGGTGGCAGCAGACCCGCCGTGGCGAGGCGCAGGACCTCACGGTTGAGGGGCTTGGCCAGTGTCCAGGCGACGCCGGGGACGAACCACACCGGCGGCTTGGGGACATCCCGCAGCCGCAGCGAGGCCAGTACGTCGCGCACCGAGTCGTTGTCTTCCAAGCGGTTCTCGACCACCTCGGCGAAGTAGTCGTGGAAGGCGCAGAGGGTGTCGGGCATGTGGCGGTCACGCAGGCCGAGGATTCGGCCCAGTTGCCGCCACTCCGCGTACATGCGGTCCTGGTCCGCCTCACTGATCTGTTCGCCGAGCATGTCCTTGTACCGCAGCATTGTCTCGAAGAGCGTGGCGTGCACCCACCAGTACGCCTCGGGGTTCAACGCGTGGTACCGCTCGCCGTGCCGGTCGACACCCTTGATCGTCTTGTGCAACTCGCGCAGGCGGGCGGCTTCGTCGAGGGCCCGGTCGCCGGCGAAGATGAGGGAGAACAACGACTGCAGCGTGTCGTCGAGCCGTTTCCACGGCTCCTCGCGGAAGTTCGAGTGCTCCTTCACCCCCGCCCCGACGACCGGGTGGGCGACCTGCAACAGCAACGCCGCCCCGCCGGCGAGAATGGCGCGCCGGTCCCCACCGACGCGCCATGCCACCGAGTCCGGCCCGAGCGGGCGCGGCGGTGTCTCCGGGTCCGTCACCCAGTCATCCTGTGAAGTGTCGCGGGACCGATCCATCGGGTTCATCCGCACCTCCATGAGAGAGTGACACCCAAACTCTCTCACGCTGTCTGCCGGGCGACCACTCGTCAGGCGACGCCGTCGATGACCGGGATCAGCTGCTCCTCCTCGTAGTCGAGGTGGCGTTCGAGCTCCCCGGTGAGCCGCTCGACCTCGGCGAGCACGACCTGGGTGTCCGCCCCCTCCGTGGAGATGACCTGCTGGAGGTCGGCGAGGAGCGCGGCGATCTTCACGTGTTCGGCCCGCAGCCGGTCCAGGGTCTCGACGAGTTCGGGGTGGCCCGCCTCCAGTGCCGAGAACATCCCCTGGTCCTCATGGCTGTGGTGGATGCTCAGCCCGTGGCACATCGTCAGACAGTTGACCCGCAGCTGCGCGCCCAGCCGCGGGCCGGACTTGGCGATCTCGGCGCGGATCAGCGCGAGTTCCCGGCGGAACCCGCCGTGGACGCGCTTGAGGGCCTCGCCGAACGTAGCGCCGTTGGGCGGCCCGCCGGAGACCTGCTCCAACGCCACCACGGGAATGACTCGGTCCGTCTTGGCTTGGTAGTCGGCCCACTCGGGGTCGTCCTCGGCGGCGCGGGCGTAGGCGTCGTCGCGTTCGGCGCCGGTCAGGACGGTCGCACGGGCCTCGTAGGTGAAGACACCGTCCTCGACCTGGACCAGCGGGTCGGCCACCAGGTTGGTGTACCAGTGCGGGTGCTTCGAAGAACCACTGGCGGAGGCGATGACGAGCACGCGGTCACCGCCGTCGGGCAAGTAGCTGACCGGCGTCGTGTGCCGGGCGCCGGTGCGGGCGCCGGTGGTGGTGAGCAGGAGCAGGCGGGAGCCTTCGAACTCGCCGCCGACCTGGCCTGAGTTGGCGCGGAACTCGTCGATGACTCGCTGGTTGAACGGGTTGGGCATAGGTGTGTTGTCTCCATGGCTGTTGGATTTGGGGCGCGCGGAAGCGCGGTCACTCAGCATCAGGTGTCGCGCGGAAACGCGCGGAGACAACAACTGGCGGGCCTCTGGCCCGCCCGGCGGTCAAGCGTTCGCCGGACCGCTTACTCGCTCGTGGCCCATGGCCGACCCGGCAGTCACGGCGACGATCTTACTGACGAATCGGACCCAGGCAAACCAATAACGGGAAATTCTGGTCTAGACCAAGAGGGTCAGACCCCTTGACGACACCCGGCCCGCGGTTCTAGGTTTCGCCATTAGTTAGACAGTCTGCCTAACTAATTGTTCGCTTACCGCCGAAGAACCGGGACCTGACGTGGACCAACTGGCCGGCTCGTCACGCCTGCTCCGCGAGATCAACGAGACCGCGGCGCTCGGGCTCTTGCTGGAGCACGGGCCGCTGACCCGGGGGCATCTGCGGGAGTTGACCGGCCTGGCCAAGCCCACGACGTCGGAGGTGATGCGCAGGCTGCAGGAGGCGGGGCTGGCCAAGGTCGTCGGGCAGACCACCGGCGGCCCTGGCCGCAACGCCGATGTCTACGCGGTCAACCCGGACGCGGCCTACGCCGCCGCGGTCACCCTCAGCACGCCGACGAACACCCTGGTCACGGCGGTCTGCGACCTCACCGGCGAGGTCCGGGTGCGCGAGGAAAGCACGGTCGACTTCGAGCTCACGGACCCGGTCGAGGCCGTGGCGGGCGCGATCCGCGCGGCCTGCAAGCAGGCCCGGATCCCGCTGCGCAAGCTCGACCACGTCCAGCTCGGCGTGCCCGGCTCGTACGACGAGCGCGCGGACGTGATCCGCTACGTCGACGTGCCGGGGTGGTCGCGCCCGGGGCTCATCGGCGAGATCCGGGCACGGCTGCGGACCGAGGTCAGCGTCGACAACGACGTCAACCTCGCCGCGGTCGCCGAACGCAGCCGGGGCATCGCCGCCGGGTCCGACGGGTTCGCCCTGCTGTGGCTCGGCGACGGGCTCGGCCTGGCCATCGACCTGGGCGGCAAGCTGCTGCGCGGCGCCCGGGGCGGGGCGGGCGAGATCGGGTACATCCCGGTCGGGATGCCGGGCCAGCTCCAAGGCGTGCAGGACTTCCAGGACCTGGTCGGGGGTCCGGCGATCCGTGAACTGGCGCTGCGCCACGGAATCACCGCCGACACCGGCCACGACGCCGTGGCCGCCGCGTGCGCCCGCCCCGACGACTCCCCCTTCCTCGACGAACTGGCGATCCGGGTCGCGGTCGGGCTCGCCGCGGTCGTCGCGGTGCTCGACCCGCCGCTGGTCGTGCTCAGCGGCGAGGTCGGGCAGGCGGGCGGTGTCGCTCTGCAGGACGCCGTGAGCACCGCCCTGCGCGCCGTCTCCGTGCTCGACACCACCGTGGCCGCCACCAGCCTCACCGACGACGTCGTCCTGTTGGGCGCGCTCGACGCCACTCTCTCCGCGGTCCGCGCCGCGCTTCTCGGCCGAAGGTAGACCCCCACCCCATCTCGGGAGATCGCATGAAAACCCGCTCCCTGTTAGCCGCCGCCACCGCGTTGCTGATCACGACCGCCTGCACACCGGGAGGGTCCACGGACACCGCTGTGGCCCCGGCGGGGCAGGACGTCTCGGGCACCGTGGAGTTCTGGCACTTCTTCACCGGCCGCGAGGCCAAGTCGATCGAGGACGCCGTCGCCGCGTTCAAGGCCACGCACCCCAAGATCGAGGTGAAGATCACCGCGGGCCAGGACGACACCAAGATGCTGCAGGCGATCTCGGCGGGCAAGGGCCCCGACGTCGGGCTGTCCTACTCCACCGACATCGTCGGCAAGTTCTGCGCCAGCGCGGCCTGGCGCGACCTGAAACCCTACGTCGAGCGGGACAAGGTGGACCTGGGCCAGTTCCCGGACACGGTCCGCAGCTACACCGAATACCGCGGGAAGCGGTGCGCCATGCCGTTCCTCGCCGACGTGTATGGCTTGTACTTCAACAAGAAGCTCCTCGCCGACGCGGGCTACACCACTCCCCCGAAGACGATGGCCGAGCTGGCCGACATGGCGAAGAAGCTGACCAAGCGGGCGCCGGACGGCACCATCGAGGTCGCCGGTTTCGTTCCCCTGCTGAACTTCTACGAGAACGTCCCGTCGCACATGGCGCCGGTGTGGAACGCGCAGTGGCTCACCGCCGAGGAGAAGTCGGCCATCGGCGGCGACGCCCAGTGGCAGGAAATGCTGAAGTGGCACAAGGACTTGGTCGACTGGTTCGGCCACGACAACCTGACGAAGTTCACCTCGGGCCTGGGTGACGAGTGGAGCGCGGACAACGCGTTCCAGCAGGGCAAGGTCGCGATCGCCGTCGACGGCGAGTACCGGGTGGCGTTCCTGCGGGAGCAGGCCCCCAACGTCGAGTTCGGCACCGCTCCGCTGCCGGTTCCCGATGGGCAGCAGGAACGTTATGGCGCGGGCTACGTGACCGGCAACATCGCGGGCATCTCGGCCAACGCCAAGAACCCGGAAGCCGCCTGGGAACTCGTCCGGTACCTCACCACGAACACGGACTCGATCGTCTCGCTGTCGAACGCGATCAAGAACGTGCCCAGCACCCGCGACGCCCTCAAATCGGACAAGCTTGAGGCGGACCCGCACTTCAAGACGTTCCTGGACATCTTCGCCCACCCCAAGACGGCGACCACGCCGCCGAACGCGTCCGGGCCGAAGTACGTGGAACTGACCCAGGAGTTCGTCAACGCCTACCTCGGCGGCAGCCATCCCGACCTCAAGCAGGGTCTCGCCGACCTGGACACGCGGATCAACCAGGCGTTGGAACTCGGGCGCTGATGGCGGCGACCATCACGGGAGTCACGCGGCCCGCGGTTCCCAGCCGGGGGGTGCCCCACCGTCGTCGAGCTGACCGGCGGCGGTGGCGGCACCGGCTGACCGTGCTCAGCTTCCTGGCGCCCGCGCTCATCGGGATCTCGGTCTTCCTCATCTATCCGCTGCTGTCGGCCATCTACTTCTCGTTCACCCGGTTCGACCTGCTCACCGCCCCGGTATGGGTGGGGCTGCGCAACTACGAGCACCTGTTCGGCAGCGACCAGACGGCGTGGAAAGCGGCGGCGAACACGCTGTGGCTGGTGGTCTTCCTGGTGCCGGCGCGGATGCTGGCGGCGCTGGGGACGGCGATGCTGCTGACCACGGTCAAGCGCGGCGGGTCGGTGTTCCGGATCATCTTCTACCTGCCCGCCCTCGCTCCCCCGGTGGCCGCGACGATCGCGTTCGTCTTCCTGTTCAACCCGGCCACCGGGCCGGTGAACGAGCTGCTGGCGGTGTTCGGTGTGGACGGTCCACTGTGGTTCGACTCGCCGGAGTGGGCCAAGCCGTCTTTGGTGCTGCTGGGCACCTGGGCGGTCGGCGACCTGATGGTGATCTTCCTGGCCGGGCTGCTCGACGTGCCGAAACCGCTGTACGAGGCGGCGTCGATCGACGGGGCGAGCAGCTGGCAGAAGTTCCGGTTCATCACCCTGCCGTCGATCTCCCCGGTGCTGATGTTCGCGGGCATCACCGGCGTGATCCAGACCCTGCAGTTCTTCACCCAGGCCGCGGTCGCGGCGAGCGTGGCCAGCGGCCAGGCCACCACGGGCGGCGGCATCTCGTCGACGTTCGGCTACCCCGACCAGGCGCTGCTGACCTACCCGATGCACCTCTACGTCTCGGGCTTTCGCTTCTACGACATGGGTTACGCGAACGCGCTCGCCGTGATGCTGTTCCTGGTCGCCTTCGCGGTGACCCTGGTGCTGCTGCGCCGGTTCCGCGTGTTCGTTACCGGAGGTGAGCGCGGATGAGGCAGTCCTGGCTGGTGGGCGTGGCCCGGCACAGCATCGCGATCGCCGTGGCGGTGATGTTCCTGGCGCCGTTCGGTTTCGTGCTGCTGACCGCGTTCATGACCAGCGAGCAGGCGCTGACCAGCGACTGGTGGCCGTCGTCGTGGCACCCGGAGAACTTCGTCACGATCTTCACCCAGGTCCCGATGCTGCGGTATCTGGGGAACACGCTGATGTACAGCGTGCTGGCGACGCTGTTCATGCTGCTGTCGAGCGTGCCCGCCGCCTACGCACTGGCGAAGCTGCGGTGGCGGGGGAGCAACGCGACGTTCGTCGTGGTGATCTGCATGATGATGCTGCCGCCGCAGGTGGTCACGGTCCCGCTGTACCTGATGTGGGCCGACGTCGGCCTGACCGGCACCCTGTGGCCGCTGATCCTGCCGATGCTGGCAGGCGACGCGTTCAGCATCTTCCTGCTGCGCCAGTTCCTGCTGACCATCCCGGCCGACTACCTCGACGCGGCCCGCATCGACGGCTGCGGCGAGTGGCAGGTGCTGCTGCGGGTCGTGCTGCCGATGGCCCGGCCGGGCATCGCGGCCACCGCGATCTTCCAGTTCTTCTTCACCTGGAACGACTACTACGGGCCGCTGCTCTACACCAGCGAGAGCCAGGAGCACTGGACGCTCTCGCTGGCGCTGTCGCAGTTCAAACATCTGCACCACGTCGAATGGAACCTCGTCATGGCGGCCACGATCCTGGTGATGGCACCGGTGATCATCGTTTTCTTCTTCGCCCAGAAGGCATTCGTGCAGGGCGTCACACTCACGGGGGTGAAGGGATGAAGGTGGCGGTCGTCGGCGGCGGGTCGACGTACACGCCCGAGCTGGTCGACGGGTTCGCCCGCTCCGGCCCGTTCGACGAACTGGTGCTGATCGACCCGGCGGCCGACCGGCTCGCCGTGATCGGCCCGTTCGCCCGGCGCATCCTGGCCCGGCACGGCCATCCCGGTCGTCTCACGTGGACCGACGATCTCGACGCCGGGCTCGCCGACGCGGACATGGTGATCATCCAGCTGCGGGTGGGCGGGCAGGCGGCGCGGATCAGCGACGAGACGTTCCCGCTGGACTGCGGCTGCGTCGGCCAGGAGACCACGGGGGCCGGTGGGCTGGCGAAGGCGCTGCGGACGGTGCCGGTGGTGCTCGACATCGCGCGCCGCGCCCGCGAACTGGCGGCCCCCGGCGCGTGGGTCGTGGCGTTCACCAACCCGGTCGGCATCGTCACCCGGGCGCTGCTCGACGACGGGCACCGCGCTGTCGGGCTGTGCAACGTCGCGATCGGCTTGCAGCGCCATGTCGCGGGGCTCCTGGACGTGCCGCCCGCCGAGGTCGTGCTCGACCATGTCGGCCTCAACCACCTGAGCTGGGAGCGCGCCGTCACCGTCGGCGGGACCGACCGGCTGCCGGACCTGCTCGCCGAGCACGTGGGCGCGCTGGCCGAGCAGGTCCGGCTTCCGTCACGGGTCCTGGAGCTGACGGGCACGATCCCGTCGTACTACCTGCGCTACTTCTACTGCCACGACGAGGTTGTCGTCGAACAACGCGCCACTTCGTCGCGGGGGCAGCGGGTCGCCGATATCGAGCGGGAACTGCTGGCCATGTACGCCGATCCGCTGCTGGACACCAAACCGGCGCTGCTGGGCGAGCGGGGCGGCGCGTACTACTCGGAGGCCGCGGTCGGGCTGATCGCCTCGCTCGCGGGCGACGACCAGGCGGTGCACGCGGTCAACGTGCGCAACAACGGGACGCTGCCGAACCTGGCCGACGACGCGGTCGTCGAGGTGTCCTGTCGGGTGGGGGCGCAGGGCGCGACGCCGCTGCCGACCGCGCCGCTCGGCCCGGACATCTCGGGTCTGGTCAGCCACGTGTCGGGCTATGAGGAACTCGCCGTTCAGGCCGCGGTCCACGGCGGACGGGACCGGGTGTTCCGGGCGCTGCTGGCGCATCCGCTGGTGGGTCAAGTCGACCTCGCGGAGAAGCTGACCGACCGTTTGCTGGCCGAGAACGCCGCGCACCTGGCCTGGGCCAGATGAGCGTGTTCCTGGCCGTCGACGGCGGCAACTCCAAGACCGAGGTGCTGGTGGGTGACACCAGCGGCCACGTCGTGGGCTTCGCCCGGGGCGGTGGGACCAACCACCAGACCTCGGGCGGACTGTCCGCGGTGATGGGCAAGCTCACCCAGTTGGTGCGCGGGGTCGGAGACGGGCGACGCCCCGACCTGGCCGTGGTGTGCCTGGCGGGCGCGGACCTGCCGGTCGAGGTCGCCGCCCTCACCGCCGCCGTCGAGACGGCGGACTGGGCCGACAAGTCCATTGTGGACAACGACATGGCGGCGCTGCTGCGGGCGGGCACCGAGGCCGCCGACGCCGTGGCCGTGGTGTGCGGGGCGGGAATCAACTGCCTCGGCCGCGCGGCGGACGGCCGGATGGTCCGGTTTCCCGCGTTGGGACACGTCTCCGGCGACTGGGGCGGTGGCCAGCACCTGGGCGCGCTCGCGCTGTGGCACGCCGCCCGGGCCGAGGACGGCCGCGGCCCGGCGACCGCCCTGGTCGCCGCCGTGGCCGGGCATTTCGACCGGACCACGGCCGCCGAGGTGTCCGCCGCCGTGCACCTCGGCGAGATCTCCCCCCGGCGGCTGGGTGAACTGAGCCCGGTGCTGTTCCGGGTCTCCGCGGCGGGCGACGAAGTGGCGCGCTCGGTGGTGACCAGGCAGGCCGACGAGATCGTCGCCCTGGCCACGGCCGCGCTGCGCAGGCTCGATCTGCTCGCGGCGCCGACCACCGTCGTACTCGGCGGCGGGGTGCTGCGGGCCCTCGATCCGCTGCTGTTCCAGCTGGTCAGCACCGGTCTGCACACCGAGGCACCACGCGCGCAGATCGCGCTGGTCACCGATCCGCCGGTGGTGGGCGCCGCCCTGCTGGCGATGGACACGCTCGGGGCGGACAAAGCCGCCCAGGAGGCGATGCGCGCGCAAGTGCGGCGCCTGATCGCCGCACCTCAACCGGGAGAGATCTGACTAGAGAGAGGAATCAACGTGCGACCCTGCGCCAAACCACGTTCGCGAACGACCCGTGCCTTGCTCGCCCTGGGGGCCGCCACCGCCACGGTGGCGATCGTCCTGCCGACCCAACCGGTGTCCGCCGCTCCGACGGTGCACCAAGCCGAAGCCTCGACCGTGTCCCAGGGGGTGGTCGAGTCCAACCACGCGGGCTTCACCGGGACCGGATTCGTCAACTACCACAACGTGACCGGCAGCTACGCCGAGTTCACCGTCACCGCCGCGGCGGCGGGCCCGACCACGTTGACCTTCCGCTTCGCCAACGGCACCACGGCCAACCGGCCGATGGACATCCGGGTCAACGGCGCACTCGCCGCCGACGACCTCGCCTTCTCCCCCACGGGCGCCTGGTCGACCTGGAAGACCGCGTCGACCACCGCGACCCTGGCGGCGGGCACCAACCGCATCCGGGCGACAGCGGTCGCCGCCACCGGCGGACCCAACCTCGACAGCCTCACCGTCGGCGGCCCGACCGCGGGCGCGACACCGGCCGCGATCAACGGCCAGCTGAAGGTCTGCGGGACGAAACTGTGCAACCAGTACGGCAAACCGATCCAGCTGCGCGGCGCGAGCACGCACGGCCTGCAGTGGTACAGCAACTGCGTCAGCGGCGCCTCGCTCGACGCGTTGGCCACGGACTGGAACGGCGACGTCCTGCGGATCTCGATGTACATCCAGGAAGGCGGGTATGAGACGAACCCGCGCCACTACACCGATCTGGTCCACTCGATCATCGAGCAGGCCACGGCCCGCGGGATGTACGCGATCGTGGACTGGCACATGCTCAGCCCGGGCGATCCGTACCACAACCTGAGCCGTGCCAAGACTTTCTTCACCGAGATCGCCCAGCGGCACAACAACAAGACCAACCTGCTCTACGAGATCGCCAACGAGCCCAGCGGCGTGAGCTGGTCGCGGATCAAGTCCTACGCCCAGGAGCTGATCCCGGTGATCCGCGCCCACGACCCGGAGACCCCGATCCTGGTGGGCACCCGCGCGTGGTCGTCGCTCGGCGTTTCCGAGGGCGGCAGCGAGACCGAGGTCATCAACAACCCGGTGTCGGCGGCCAACATCATGTACGTCTTCCACTTCTACGCCGCTTCCCACACCGACGAGTACCTCAACACGCTGTCCCGGGCGGCCGACCGGATCCCGATGTTCGTCACCGAGTTCGGCACCCAGGACTACAGCGGCGACGGCGCGAACAACTTCACCATGTCGCAGCGGTACCTGGACCTGATGGCGGCGAAGAAGATCAGCTGGGTCAACTGGAACTTCTCCGACGACCAGCGTTCGGGTGCGGTCTTCCAGCCGGGCACCTGCCCTGGCGGACCGTACGCGGGAACCTCACGGCTCAAGCCCGCGGGCGTGTGGATCCGTGAGCGGATGCGGACGGCGGACAACTTCCCGACGAGCTGACCTGACCGAATTGACTGAACGGCCTGTCCCGGTCAAGTGCCGGGGCAGGCCGTTCAGTCGAAGCATCGAACAAGCCCCCCCCCGACCTCAGCCCCACGGCACCCGCCCAACCGCATCCCCACAGCCTTACCTCGGACGAGGAAACCCAAGGGGTCTTTGGCTTTTAATCCCTGCTCTTCCCCCTGCCCCCTCGTCCTGGCCATCTTTAACTCTCGATCATCGGTGTCAAGGGTCGCGCAGCGATCGCGCAGCGACGGCGCTTGCGCCGCCCTTGACGCCGATGATCGAGAGTTAAACAATTGTGGCCGAGGGAGACGGATTTCCCTTGGGAGCCAACAAGAACTCGGGGATCAACGTGGTGGGCCCCTCTGGCTCGATTGTTTAATTCTCGATCATCGCTGTCAAGGGCGGCCGTAGACGGCCGTCGCTGCGCGATCGCTGCGCGACCCTTGACAGCGATGATCGAGAATTAAAAGCGGCCAGGACGAGGGGCAAGGGGGAAGTGCAGGGGCGAAGAGCCGTCCCTGAAGGTGACCAGAGTCGGAGGTCAAGAGATTAAGGGCAGTCGCTTGAGGTGACCCGAGTCGGAGGCTCAGGGATCAAGGGCAGGCGCTAGGTGCCCCGATCGTCCACATGGGTGGGAGACGACGTACGACGGCGAGACTTGTCGGGTCGGGGCGGAGTTTCTCCTCTGGTCGAAATCGGACCCCGAAGACAGTGGTGCGGTGGCTCCGACGCAGGTCGAAGCCACCGCACCTGTCTCACTCAGACCTTTGTGAAGGTCCAGCGCTGCAAGGTTGCGCCGGTGTTGGGCTGCTGGGTGAGTTTCGCGCCGTCGGTGGCTGTCGCCGCGGTGATCGCCAGGCCGCTCGCCTGGGACACCAGCGCATAGCCGCCCGCCGCCGCCGCGACCAGTGACCAGCGCTGGTTCGCTCCGCCCGTGCAGGTCCACTGGATGATCGCCGCGCCCGCGGTGGCCGAGCCGCCGTTGACATCCACGCACAGGCCGGAGTGGACGTTCTTGAGCGTGTAGGTGCCGTCGCCGTTCGCCGTGGTGACGAACCGCTGGTTGTTGCCGGTGTGCGGCGCCCACACGATCAGCTGGGTGCCGGTCGCGGTGGCCGAGCCGGGCACGTCGATCGCCTTGCCGGAGGTGGTGAGCTGGTAGGTGGCGCCGGAGTCGACCGGGCTAGGCGAGTACACCTCGAACTCGTGGAGCGAGTACCCGTAGGTGGTGGCCCGCTGCGTGCCCTGCATCCGGACGTAGCGGCCGGAGCCGGACAGGCCGGTGAGGTCGTCGACCCCGCCGTCACCGGCCGTCGTGGTGTGGATGGCGGTCCAGGTCGTGCCGTCGTTCGACGTCTCGACGCGGTATCCCCTGCCGTAGGCCGCTTCCCAGGTCAGCTTGACCCGGCTGATCGGCTTCGTCGATCCCAGGTCGACGGTGATCCGCTCGCCGTCGGTGTACCCGCTCGACCAGCGCGTCGCGTAGTCACCGTCGACGGCCTGGCTGCCGGGGAAGCTCGGGGTCTCGGTGCTGGAGACCGTCACCGGCTTGCCGAAGGCGAGGTTTCCGGGCTGCGCGGTCGACGGCCACGCCGGGTTGCGGCCGATCGCGGCGATCACCGAGGTGAACGACGACCAGGTGGCCACCAGCTTGGGCGAGCCCCATGTCTGCTGCGCGATCATGCGCAGCCCGTCCCTGATGTCGGCGGCGATCCGCGCCTCGGTCGCCACCTCCGGGTAGTCGCACCAGATGTGCAGCTTCGAGCCCAGGTTCTTCGACCGCGACGCGGCGTCGATGGTCTGGCTGCCCTGGAACAGGTCCGGGTTCCAGGTGTCATATCCCCACTGGCTGCTCGGGCCGCCCGGGCCGGTGGAGTAAAGCACGTAGTAGGTGGGGGTCCAGCTCTCGTTGGAGATCAGGTGGCCGTTGTCGAGGTGCTTCTGCGGGGAAAGGCCGTAGTTGTACCAGAACTCGACGATGATGTTCGGGTTCACCGTGATGGCGCTGCCGCCGAACAGCCCGTCGTTCCAGGCGCGGGTGGTCTTGCCGGAGGCGCGCACGATGCCGTTGGCCCAGTTGACGAAACCGAGGTAGGCGTCCTTGGCGTTCGCGGTGGCGCCGTACTTGGCGCGGGCGTAGGTCTGCAGCTGCGGGTAGGCGTTGTAGTCGGTGACGTACTCGTCGGCGCCGATGTGGAAGTACGGCCCGGGGAACAGCGGCAGGTACTCGTCGTAGATGTCCTTGATGAGGGTGTAGGCCGCGTCCTTGCTCAGGTCGATGAAGCCGTGGTTGACCGCGCCGGTGTTGCTGACGAGCTTGAGCTCCGGGTGCGCGGCCAGGATCGGGTCCATGTGGCCGGGCGCGTCGAGCTCAGGCACCACCGTGATCTTGTACTTCGCGGCCAGCGCGATGAGGTCGGTGACTTCCTGCTTGGTCAGGTGCTGGGCGGAGACGTACTCCGGGTGCTTGGTCGACTCGATCCGGAAGCCCTTGTTGTCCGACAGGTGCAGGTGGAAGTAGTTGAGCTTGAGGTAGGCCAGCTCCTTGACGTGGTCGCGCAGCCACTGCGGGGTGAAGTACTTGCGGCCGTTGTCGACCATCAGGCCACGCTCGGGCTTGAGCGCCCAGTCCCGGGCGGTGCCCTGCGGGATCGCCGTGCCCTGCTTGAGCAGTTGCAGGATGGTGCGGGTGCCGTAAAAGGCGCCCCGGTCGTCCCGTGCGGAGACGGTGATCCGGTCGGTGATGGACAGCGCGTAGCCCTCGGCGCCGAGCGCGGTGTCCGTCGAGCCAAGGGATAGCAGGATGTCACCCGCCCGAAGGTCGGCGGCGGTGCCCGCGACCTGGGTGATGTTGTTGCCGGTCAAGGACTTCAGATCTTCGACGAAGGTCTGGCTGGTCGATGCCAGGGCGGGGGTGTCCCGGACGATCCGGGACGCGCTCGAGAAGGAATAGGAGCCGGTGCCGCCGGTCCATTCCCGCAGCGCGGGGATCGTCCGCGGTTTCTCGTTGGCCATGGACGACACCGCCGCCAGGGCCGGTGGGCCGCCGACCACGATGCCGCCGACCGCGGTGACGAGTAAGAGAGCGGCGAGCACGACGCGCGCCAACAATCGCTGGGAGGCCATCGGTGTCCTTCGGGAGCGCAGGAATGGGAACCGGGCAGGGGGTGGTCCAGACCAAAAGAGTGAAGCGGGTCTGCACAAAGACTGTCAATAGTTGTTCATTCATCTGCACTAACGAACATGAATCAACAACGCGAACAGGTAGGCCGCCAAACGGGCATTGACAGCAGGTGGCGCAAGAGAGACAGTTCTGCGTAATCCTGCACAAAACTACCCTGCTTCAATCTAAAACAAGCACGCTCGCTGGAGACTCCCCCTGCCCTCCACCCGAGAGGTCCAGTCATGAGAGCCCGACTTCCACGTCGACTCGCCTTACTCACCGCCGCCGTCCTCGGCGCCGCCATACTGCCCCTGGTCAGCACCGGAACCGCCGCAGCGGCCACGCTGGGCAACATCACCGCGTTCACCCCGAACGGGTCCACCTATGAGATCTCGGCGGGAACACCCAAGGTGCGGGTGAGCTTCGCCCAGCCCGGTGTGTTCCGGCTGTGGCTCGCGCCCACCGGCACGTTCAGCGACCCGGTCGGCGGCAAGATCGCCATCAAGACCGACTTCGGCGCGGTCAACACGACCTGGTCCGACGCGGGCACCTACTACCGGATGAACACCAGCGCGGTGACCCTGCGGGCCTACAAGTCCCCGCTGCGCTTCGAGCTCTACCGGGCCGACAACACCACCCCGGTCTGGAAGGAGTCGACCGGCCTGACCTGGCAGACCGGCTCCGCCACGCAGAACCTGGTCCGCGGCGCCGACGAACAGTTCTACGGCACCGGGTTCCGCCTCGGCGCGTGGGCGCTGCGTGATCTCTCGGTTCCCGTGGCGGTCGACAACACCTGGCGGGAGGGCAAGAACGCCTCCCCCGCGCCGTTCTACCTGTCGACCAACGGCTACGGCGTCGTGCGCAACACCTGGGCGCCCGGCCAGTACGACTTCATGTCGACCGTCGGGCTGCGCCACAACGAGACCCGGTTCGACGCGTTCTACTTCGTCGGCGACGGCCCGAAGGACGTGCTGAACCGGTACACCGACGTCACCGGCAAACCGTTCCTGGCCCCGATCTGGGGCTTCGAGATGGGCAACGCCGACTGCTGGAACGCCTCCAACCCCGACTACCAGGGCGACCACAACCGGATCGACCACCAGACCACGCCAGACGTGGTCAAGTACGCCGACCAGGCCATCGCGGCGGACATGCCCTCGGGCTGGTTCCTCCCGAACGACGGCTACGGCTGCGGCTACAAGGACCTGACGAACGTCGTCTCGCAGTTGCAGTCCCGGGGCATGAAGACCGGGCTGTGGACCTCGACCGGGCTGTCCAACATCGGCAACGAGGTCGGCGTCTCCGGCAGTCGCGCGGTGAAGACCGACGTCGCCTGGATCGGCCCCGGCTATCAGATGGCCTTCGACGGAGTGCAGCAGGCCGTCAACGGCATCGAGAACAACAGCGACGCCCGCCGCTTCGTGTGGACGGTCGACGGCTGGGCGGGCACCCAGCGCAACGCGGTCGTCTGGAGCGGCGACACCCACGGCACCTGGGCCGACATGCGCTGGCACGTCCCCGCCATCGCGGGCGCCGGGCTCTCCGCGCTGAACTACGCCGCGGGCGACGTCGACGGCATCTTTGACGGCAGCGCCAAGACCTACGCGCGCGACCTGCAGTGGAAGGCGTTCACCCCGGCCCTGATGACCATGTCCGGCTGGGGCCCGACGAACCCGTCGACCGGGTTCAGCGACAAGCAACCGTGGCGCTGGGCCGAGCCGACGCTGTCGATCAACCGCAAGTACCTCAAGCTCAAGATGCGGCTGACCCCGTACCTGTACTCGATGAGCCGGGTCGCGACCGAGACCGGCACCCCGTCGACCCGGGCAATGGTCCTGGAGTACCCGAACGACCCGGTCGCCCGGGGCAACGAGACCAGCCAGCAGTTCATGTCGGGTGACGCGTTCCTGGTCGCCCCGGTCACCAGCGACACGACCGTGCGCGACGGGATCTACCTGCCCGCCGGGACCTGGACCGACTACTGGACCGGCAAGACCTACGCCGGGCCGGGCTGGCTCAACGGGTACAACGCGCCGCTGGACACGCTGCCGCTGTTCGTCAAGGGCGGCGGGATCGTCCCGATGTGGCCGCAGATGAACCGCAGCGGCGAGAAGCCCGCCACCCCGATCACCTACGACGTCTACCCCCGCGGCACCTCCACGTTCTCGCTGTACGAGGACGACGGGCTCACCCGGTCCTACCAGACCGGCGCGTTCGCCAAGCAGAAGGTCGACGTCACCGCCCCCACCTCGGGCGCGGGCGACGTGCGGATCCAGGTCGGCGCCAGCGTCGGCTCGTACACCGGCAAGCTCGCGAACCGCGGCTACGACTTCGCGGTCCACGTGGCATCCGCCCCGACCGCGGTGACGCTCGGCACGACCACGCTTGTCAAGCACACCACCAAGTCCGCCTACGACAGCGCCACGACCGGCTGGTTCTTCGACCCGGCCGACCGGGCGGGCGTGCTGCACGTCAAGACCGGCACGCAGAGCACCTCGACCGCGTTCACCGTCACCGCGACCGGCACGACCCTGCCCGCCGCGAACGCCATCCCGACCGGCAGCCAGCCCATCCCCAAGGCGGGCCAGACGGTGCTCTCGGTGGACAGCCAGGAGACCGGCCAGCCCGGCAGCAACGCGATCGACGGCAACACCGGCACCCTGTGGCACACCGCGTGGTCGAACGTCGACCCGGACCCGGCGCCGCCGCACGAGATCAAGGTGGACCTCGGGGCGAGCTACCAGGTCGACGGACTCCGTTACCTGCCAAGGCAAGACGGCGGCGTCAACGGAACCATCGGGCAGTACGAGGTCTACGTCAGCGACAACAGCACCACATGGGGAACACCGGTCTCGACCGGGACCTTCAGCGGTGGAACGACAGAGAAGGCCCTGTCCTTCACGGCGAAGACCGGAAGGTATGTGCGACTGCGCGCACTGTCCGAAGTGAACGGTGGACCGTGGACGTCGGTCGCGGAGATCACCACGCTCGGCAAGCCCGCGGCGGTGTCGGCGCCGATTCCCAAGGCGGGACAGAGCATTGTCTCCGCCAGCAGCCAGCAGACGGGGGAACCGGCGAGCAACGCGATCGACGGGAACACCGCGACCATCTGGCACACCAAGTGGTCCGGTGGCGCCGACCCGCTCCCCCACGAGGTGCAGATCAACCTCGGGGCGAGCTACCAGATCGACGGACTCCGTTACCTGCCAAGGCAAGACGGCGGCGTCAACGGAACCATCGGGCAGTACGAGGTCTACGTCAGCGACAGCACCACCAGCTGGGGCACACCCGTCGCGACCGGAACCTTCAGCGGCGGAACAACAGAGAAGACGTTGTCCTTCACCGCGAAGACCGGACGGTACCTGCGACTGCGCGCACTGTCCGAAGTGAACGGTGGACCGTGGACCTCCGCGGCCGAGATCACCGCGGTCGGACGGTGACGCCGACTACATAGCGCAACCTGGTGGGGCGGGCGGAATTCGACTCCGCCCGCCCCCACCGGCCCACGACGTTCCGCCCCCGTCAGGTGAGGTCCGACGGGGGCGGAAACTTGTCACCCGAATGACAACAACCGTCCAAACAGCGAATAGACCGAACAGTCGCAATGCTCTCGGCAGTGATGGAAAGCACTGCGGGGAAACGACGTCCGACCACGGTTCCTAACAGGAGTGATCACTGCAAGTGATCGAACTCGTCAGTAACAAAGGATCTTGGACTCCAGGAATCACCAATCAGGTGGTACCGCGCACGCTGTGTCGATGGCAGGGTTACTCACCGGCACTCCAAGCCGGAGTCGCGTCGGTCGGTGACGAGATATTTAGGGGACCGCAGTGAACCTCGCCGCCCAGTCGACCAGCTACTTCACGACAGCCCGCCACGAACAGTTGCGCGAGCAGGTCCGTGAGTTCGCGGAGAGCAAGGTCGCACCCCGGGTAGCCGAGATGGAAGAGTCCCGAGCGGTCCATTTCGAATTGTCGCGGCTGATCGCACAGCAGGGTTGGATCGGTGTCACGGTGAACCCCCGCTACGGTGGCATGGGGCTCGGCCACCTGGCGAAGACGATCATCATCGAGGAGTTGTCACGGGTCAGCGGCGCGATGGGCGCCATGGTGCAGGCCTCGCAGCTCGGCGTCGCGAAGATCGTGCACTTCGGCAACGAGTACCAGAAGTGGCGCTGGCTGCCCGCCGTCAGCGACGGCCGGTGCCTGCCGACGATCGCGGTCACGGAACCCGAGTCCGGTGGGCACGTCGCCGGAATGTCGGCTACCGCCAAACGAGTGAACGGCGACTACGTCCTCAACGGGCGGAAGGTGTTCGTCGGAAACAGCCACGTCGGTGACCTGCACGGCGTCGTGGTGCGCACCGGGCCCGGCTCGAAAGGGATGTCGGCGTTCCTGGTCGAGTCCACCACCCCCGGGTTCTCCCTCGGCCCGCACCGGCCAGCGATGGGACTGCACGGCTTCAGCTTCGGCGAACTGATCTTCGACGACTGCCGGGTCCCGGCGGAGAACCTGCTCGGCGCCGAGGGGGACGGTCTCTCCGTCGCGTATTCCTCGAGTGTCCTCTATGGCCGGCCGAACCTGACGGCCGTCTCTCTGGGCATCCACCAGGCACTGGTCGAACGGACCGTCCACTTCACCAAAGAGCACCAGCGCTATGGCGAATCCTTGAGTGAACTCCCGACTGTCAAACAGAAACTCGGGCAGCTGCAGTCCCAGCTGATGATGTGCCGACTCGCCGCGTACCACGCCGCGCACCTGCTCGACCAGGGCATCCCGTGCGACGCGGACCTGATCAACGCCAAGCTGCTCAACGTCGAGTCCTCTCTGGACGCGGCGCGGGTGGCGATGGAGGTGCACGCGGCGTACGGGCTCGACCCGGACCGTCACATCGAGCGCTTCTTCCGCGATGCCAACCATATTTATGCTCCGGCGGGCACTTCGGATGTGCAGCGGTTGCGGTTGGCTGAGGTGGCGCTCGGGACTTACCGCGATCAGTGGTCGGAGCGGTTTGCGGCCGAACTGCGGTCTAGTAGCACTTTTCTGCGCAACGCGGGGTAGGTGCTCACCGGCGTTTGGGTGTGTTGGTGCCTGTTTGGCTGGTTCGCCGGCGGGCTTGTGGGGCTGGTGCCTGTTTGGGTGGTTCGCCAGCAGGCTTGTGCGGCTGGTGCCTGTTTGGGTGGTTCGCCTTGATTCGGGGACCCCGGAGAAGGACCTGCGCGGGTAAAGCGGGCAGGGTGAAGAAACTGCCCCGCGCCACGCGAGTTTAGGTCCTTCTCACCCCGAATCAAGGCGAACCACCCAAACAGGCCGTTCTGTTGGGCCCCTTGCGATTCGGGGTGGTCGGGAGAGTTCCCTTGCCATCGCGGGTGGTCGGGACGATTCCCCTCACCCTCGCGGTGGTCGGGAGGCTTCCCCTTGCCATCGCGGGTGGTCGGGAGGCTTCCCCTTGCCATCGCGAGTGGTCGGGAAGGATCCCCTTGCCATCGCGAGTGGTCGGGAAGGATCCCCTTGCCATCGCGGGCGGCCGGGAGGGATCCCCCTTGCGATCGCGTGTGGTCGGCGGCACGCAGGTCGCCTAGGCAGGCCGTTCTGTTCTACCCCTTGCGTTCGCGGGGTCGTGACGGCGACCGGGCATCGCCGTCACTCCCGCTGGTGGACCGGCGTCAGCGCTCGCGCTGGTGGATCAGGTCTACGACCTTGGCGGCCATCGACTTGATGAGTTCCAGGCCCGGGCGGCCCCAGCGGCTCTCCTCGGTGGCCACGACGCAGATCGTGCCCAGTGCGGTGCCGGTGCGGTCGATCAGCGGGGCGCCCATGTAGGCGCGGACGCCGATCGAGTTGATCACCGGGTTCACCGCGAAGCGCGGGTACGAGCACACGTCGTCGAGGACCAAAGCCTTGCGGCGCACCACAACGTGGGGGCAGTAGCCGTGGTCGCGGGCCATCGTGCGGCTCGGGGTGGCGTTCGAGGACGACTGGGCCGCCTTCAGCGCGTCCGCCTGGACACTGGACGGCACGTGCAGTCCGGCGAAGTACTGCTCGTTCTCGCCGATGAAGTTGACCATCGCGTAGGGGGCGTCGGCCGCCTCGGCGAGTTCGGTCGCGAAAGCATCGAACTCCGGGTCGGGGGTGCCGCCGAGCCCGAGTTCCTGCAGCCGCACCAGCCGCCTGCCGACCTCCGGGTCGTTGGGCGCGGTGAGCAGCCGGGAGTCGATCATGTCGTAGTTCATGGGTGGCTCCGGATCCTAGGGACTGGGGCAGTCGTCCCGGCGACGGAGAACGTCGCGAGGACGGATTCGAGCAGGGCGATCAGCACCTCGCTCGCCGAGCGGGTGCTGCGGGCATCGCACCGGACGAGCGGCACCTGCGGCTTGAGCGCGAGCGCCTCCCGCACCTGTGCGTCGTCGTACCAGTAGCCGCCCTCGAACTCGTTGAGCGCGACGATGAACTTGATGTCACGCCGTTCGAAGAACTCGACGGCACTGAAGCAGTCCTGCAGCCTGCGGGTGTCGGCGAGGACGACCGCGCCGAGCGCGCCGCGGGAAAGCTCGTCCCACATGAACCAGAAACGATCTTGCCCGGGCGTGCCGAACAGGTACAGCACCAAGTTCTTGTCGGTCAAGGAGATCCGGCCGAAGTCCATGGCGACCGTGGTGGTCGTCTTGCTCTCGACACCGGCCACGCTGTCCGTGCCGACGCTCGCCGCGGTCAGCGTCTCCTCGGTGGTCAGCGGCTCGATCTCGCTCACCGCGCCGACGAACGTGGTCTTCCCGACCCCGAAACCGCCCGCGATGAGGATCTTGACCTGGATCGGGAACTGCTCAAACGATCCGGCGGAGGCCATCGATCACCGCCCGCAGGACGTCGGGGTCATTGGAATAGGACGTGCTTGGCGGGAATCTGGCGATGACAGCCCCCAGTTCGATCAGGTCGGACAACAGGACCTTCGCCACGGTGACCGGGCGACGCAGGTGCGCGGCGATCTCGGCGACGGACGTCGGCACCTGGCACAGCTTCAATGCCTGGGCGTGTTCGACGCCCAGGCGGTCGGGCGCGACCATCCCGCCGCCCGTGGCCCGGACCAGCGACATCAGGTCCAATGGTGTGCTGGGCTGGGTGCGTCCGTCGGTGACGGCGTAGGGACGGACGCCGAACAGGTCCGCGTCGGTGTCGGGATCCTCGCCCGTACCGGCCATCGTCACCGGGACCCGTTGCTCGGGGGCGCCGCGACCTGGTATCGGGCAGGGGTCTCCAGGACGGCGGGCACCTGGGTGCACAGCCGCTGCATCTCATAGCTCAGGATGCCCGCGTCGACCTCCTGGTCGGCGATCACGGCCAGCACACTGCCCGCGCCCGCGGCGGTGACGAACAGGATGATCTCGTTGAGCTCGGTGATCACCTGGCGCACGCCCTCGGCGCCGCCGCTGCTGAACGTCGTGCCCACCTGGTTGGCCAGGGAGCGCATGCTGCTGGCCAGGGCCGCCAGCCGGTCGGCGCCGTCGATGTCGAGTCCGTACCAGTACTTCGGGATCCCGTCGACCGACAACAGCAGCGCGCTGCGGGTGTTGGGAACTGCCTCGACCAGGCGGCGAAGGAGCCAGTTCAGGTCGTCGGCCATGCGGCGGATTCTCCTCTGGTAGGTGCTTGGGTCGGCTCATGTGGTGACGCTTCACGGATCTGCTCGGTGAGCCAGTGGTCGCGGCCCTCCTGGACAGCGGCCATCAAGCGCGTGTTGTGTCCGGTGATGGACGGCGCGGGCGCGGGCGGTTCCAACAGTTCCTCCCGCAGGTGGGTGCCGCGACGCTGCGGCAGCGGCGGCGGCTGGTTGCCCGCCTGCTCCTGGGCGGCCTGCTCCTCGGCGTCGTCGTGCACACCGGAGCGCAACTCGTTGTAGGAGCGGCCGGGGGCCCGCACCGGAAGTTCCGGCAGGGCGGATTCCCTGGACCAGTGCTGCTCGTCGGCCTGCCCGTGGTCGGCGGGCGCCGCCTCGGGCTCGGCGGGCGCCTGGCGCCTGCTCGTCGGCTGGGTCAGGTGCACGGAGCTGAGCGCGGGTGCGCTGAGCGGCGGCGCGGTGAGCCCGGGGGCCGACACCTGCGGACTGGGCTGCGAGGTCGGCCGGGGGCTCGGCTCCAGGGTGGGACGCGGCGGCTCGGGCGCGGCCGGGATCGCCTGCTGCTCGACCCGGCGCTCCCGCTGCACCGGCGAGGGCTGGACGCGGCGGCGGGTCTCCGCCACGGGCTGCGCCTCGCTGAGCAGGTGCGGCGGGATGACGACGGCCGCGGCGATGCCGCCGAAGATGTTCGACTGCAGCCGCACCCGGATGCCGTGGCGCCGTGCGAGTTCACGCACGACCGCGAGGCCGATGCGGCCGTCCTGCAGCAGCTCGCTGACGTCGATGCGGGTCGAGCCGTCGAGCAGGTGGTTGATCCGCTCCAGGTCCTCGTAGCTCATGCCGAGCCCGCGGTCCTGGACCTCGATGGCCAGGCCCGCCGTGACCTTGTGCGCGCGGACCTCGACCTTCGGCCCGTCCGGGGAGGTGAACCTGGTCGCGTTCTCGAGGAGCTCGGCGAGCAGGTGGATGATCTCGGCGACCGCGTGGCCGTGGATCTCGACATCCTCGACCGGCACGATCGCGATCTGCCGGTAGTGCTCGGCCTCGGACACCGCGGCGAGCAGCACCGCGTACACGCTGACCGGCCGGTTCGACCGGCGCTGCGGCGGCTCGCCGCCGAGCACCGCGAGGTTCTCACCCTGCCTGCGGGCGAGGGTGAAGAGGTGGTCGATCTCGTAGAGCCCGTCGAGCAGCACGGGGTCCTCGTTGTCCTGCTCCAGCTGGTCGATGCGCTGGATGGACCGGTTGATCAGCGACTGCAGTCGCCGCGCCAGCTTGACGAACACCTCGCGGCGCTGGCCGGGGTCGTCGGTGAGCGTCGCGGGAAGCTCGTCCGGGTGCGCCCAGAGCGGCGCGGGCTGCGGCTTGCGCGCGGCTTCGTACGCCTGCTCGGCGGGCGTCGGTGCGGGCGCGGGCGTCGGCGGTGGAACCGGCGACGGCGACGGCGGACGCTGGGGGTAGGCCGCGGCGGCCGCCCGGTACGTGAGTTCCGGGAGCCGGATCTTGCGGGTGGCCGACCCCGCGCACAGCAGCGCGATCATGACGGCGATCACACTGCCCGCCACGACACTCACCGAGGCGACAAAAGCCGACCCGGGATTCATGGTGATCGACAGGATCCCGGCGCCACCGCCGAGGACCACTACCGCCAGCAGGGACAGCCCGATCTGTAAAAGCCTGGCTTGGAGATGCTCGCTCGCCCGCGAGTAGTCGGTGTCGAGCCGGGTGCCGCGGGTGGGGTGAGGCGTCTCCGGCGATGGCGATTCAGACATCTGGTCCTTCCTGTACGAGGCGACCGACAGCGACCGACGACCATGATCAAGTCTATGTAGCGTGGCCAGACCAAATGGCTGGGGGCTCTGCGACGCGGGCGATGCTACCGCAGCAGTGGCGGCGAACAGGAGACTGCGCGTGACAGTTCGATGACCAGCGGATCATCGGATTTCTATATATAGGCGATAGTTTTGTCGCGCAACCTTGATCGACTGCCCTACCCGTGGGTAGCACCCGAACGGCCCAAGAAACGGGAAACGGGACGGGCGACCAGTACGCCTGGTCACCCGCCCCGCCGTTCTCGGCTGTCGATTACCCGCTAGGGATTACACGACAGCTTCGCGTCCGCCCAGTCCCCGTGGTCGCTGGCGATGCCGTCGCCGCCATCGGCGACCACCAGTTCCAGTGACCGCGCCCCGGTGACCGGGACCTGCACCGAAACCGTGGCCGACGTGGGCCGCAGCACCGGGGAGGCGTACTTCTCCACCCCGTCCACCAACACCTTGAAGACCACAGTGGACGGACTGGTGTCACCCATCTCGTCGTCCACACCGACCTGCGCGCTGAACGAGGAGCAGACGCCGCCAAGGTTCACTCGAACGTTGGAAGGCGCGTGCGCGCCGAGTCCCTTGGCGTACACCGTGCCGTTGAGGGTGATCGGCTTGCCGTCGCCCGCGGCGCTCTCGTTGTTGCTGCGGTCGCGCTCCACCGGTCCCCAACCGTTCGTCGAACTCAGCCATTCGAGATCGCTGACGAACGCCTCGCCCTTGGGCGCGGGCGGCAGCGGCCGGTCGTGCACCGCCGCGGCGAAGACACCGAACGTGGCGCTCGCGGGGAGCTTGAACGCGCGGATCGTCTTGCCCTTGGCCAACTCCACCGTGTTGTAGAAGACCCGGTAGTCGACATCGGTGTTGGCCAGGCCGGTGGGGGTGTACCGGCCCTTCACCGACACCGCCAGCTTCGCCCCGCCGGTGGTCGGGTCCTGGAACGACCAGTTCGGGAAGGCCAGCGTGTGCGTCGATTCCGTGCCGTCGGTGTACATGGCGGTCACCGTGCCGCGCGCGCTGGTGCTCGCGCCCGACCCGAGGAGCGCCAGGTGCGTGCCGGTCCCGGAGACCAGGATCGGCTGCTCCTGACCCTTCACCAGGTTGGGTGTGCCCGGGGCCGCGGCGGGCCAGGTGAACTGGGCTCCCTGCGCGGTCACCGTCGCACCCGGGGTGTAGCCCTTGGCGGCGAGGAGCTCGGCCGGGAAGCTGTTGCCGTCCGGGTCGAACTTGCCCGCCTTGTAGGTGGCCGCGTCGGTGATGCCGACGGTGTTGTACGCCGCCGCCACCGAGCCGAACGGAACCTGGGCGCGGCCCACGGCGCTGCTGGTGTGTTTGACACCCGCGGCGACATAGGTCGTGTCCAGCTTGATCGTGTGCGTGCCGACCGCGGCGGCGGGCGGCGTCACGGCGAACACAGTCCGAACACTCTTGCCCGGGAACACCACCGAATGGGTGGAGTTCCCCTTGGCGGTGGCGGTCCAGCCCTCGGGCAGGCCGAGCGCGAGGCGGACGTCCTGCACCGGGATCTCGGTGCCGTTGCGGAACTCGGCGGCCACCTCGGTCGGCGTGCCCGCGGCGGCCCACAGGTCCGGAGTGGACAGTGTGGCGGTGCCGAAGGAGTCGCTCACCCGGCCGCCGCCCACGGAGGTGGTGCCGTACAGGTTGACCGTCGACGAGGCCCCGGTGGACACCGGCGCCGTCTTCACGTGCACGACGCCGCGGCGGTCGTTCTGGTCGTAGAACCAGCCGGTCTGGGCCGCGTCGTACTCGGCCCTGGTCCGCAGCTGGGCCAGCGGCGCCCCACCGTCCGGCTGGACCGCGGCGGGCTTGGAGCCGGTGTGCACGGTCAGCTCGTAGGGCCGGGCGGCGGGCTTGCCCGCGTAGTCGCCGACGCTCTCGCCGATGCGCACCGCGACCGTGCCGTAGCCGTTCTTCGGCGCGGTCACGTCGAACTTCTGCGTGGCCGACTTGCCCGCGCGGCTCGCCCGGGTCACCCGGTCGTCCTCGTACATCGAGAACGACGAGTCGCCCTGCGGATAGACGTCGACAGTCACCCGGTCGCCCGGCTTCTGCTGCGCGTGGCCGGTGATGCCATCGCGCCACATCGGGACCACCGCGCCCGCCTTGACGAACAGCGGCAGCCGGTCGAGCGGGGCGTGGTAGCCGTCGATCGTCTTCGGCCCCTGGTGGGCCTGGCCGGACCAGTAGTCGATCCAGGTGCCCTCCGGCAGGTAGATGCCGTTCTTGACCTCGCCCTCGTCCCACATCGGGGCGACGAGGAACTCCTTGCCCGCCAGGAACTCGTACTTGGTGGTGTCGTCCCAGGTCTTCGGGTCGTTCGGGTACTCCAGGATCAGCGACCGGTTGATCGGCGCGCCGGTGCGGTGCGCCTCGGCCGCGTAGCTGTAGAAGAACGGCAGCAGCCGCTCGCGCAGCTGGAGGTACTGGCGGTTGATCGCGGTGTACGGCTCGCCGTAGGCCCACGGCTGCTTGAACTTCGGCGTCGACCAGCCGCTCATCGACATGAGGGCCGGGTTGAACGCCTTCCACTGCAGGTCGCGGACGTAGCTGGTGGCGCTGCCGCCGAAGATGCCGTCGACGTCACCGGCGGCGTAGGCGATGCCGGAGTTGCCCGAGCCGTGGATGGCCGGGATCTGCCACTTGATGTTGTTCAAGGTGCCGGCGTGGTCGCCGGTCCACTGGACCGCGCAGCGCTGCGCGCCCGCCCAGCCCTCGACCATCCAGCTGTACCCGCGGGCGTCGCTGTGCTGCTCGATGCCCGAGTGCGCGGTGTCGCACGCCGACAGCGCGTGCCGGTAGCCCGGTCCGACCCAGGCGACGTCGAGCTTGCGCACCCGCACGCCCGCCTGGCCGACCTCCTCGGGCTGCTTGTCCAGCGACGACTCGGTCCACAGGCCCATCTCGATGCCGC
The DNA here is from genome assembly GCF_004362515.1 of Actinokineospora alba. NCBI lineage: Bacteria > Bacillati > Actinomycetota > Actinomycetes > Pseudonocardiales > Pseudonocardiaceae > Actinokineospora > Actinokineospora alba. The sequence goes on from NZ_SNXU01000001.1 coordinate 6,331,308, forward strand.
GCTTGCGCAGCTCGTCGCCCGCCGCCGTCAGCGCGTTGATGTCGCGGGTGCCGATGTACTTCTCCACCCCGCCGGGGTTGGGGTTCTGGAGGTAGGCGTCGCGGTCGGCGCTGTAGCCGCAGCCGTAGTCGTCGTTGACGAGCATCCAGCCACCGGGCATATCGTTGTCGACGAACTTCTGCGCGATCTTCGCCGCGTCCGTCGTGATCTCCTTGTCCGGGTGGTACTTGCCGTCGTTGCGCGGGTCGGGGTCGACGCCGGGGCGGTAGTGGCCGCGGTTGTAGCAGTCGGAGTCGCCGTACTCCAGGCCGTAGATCGGCGGCAGGAACGGCCTGCCGGTGAGCTCGGTGTAGCGGTCCAGCGACGTCTTCATGTCGCCGACGAAGTAGTAGGCGTCGAAGCGCTGCTCCTGGTGGGTGGTGGCCACCGGCTCGTTGAAGGCGTAGCTGCCCGGCGCGAAGGTGTTGCGCAGGACGCCGTAGCCCGCGGTGCTCATGTAGTACGGGGAGGCGTTCGGGTTGCCGCCGTCCTCCCAGTTGAAGTCGCGGGAGATCTTGATGGTCTTGTCGCGGTGGGAGAAGCGGCCGTTCTGCATGCCGCCGCCGACGAACTGCTCTGTGGGGCCGCGGCCAAGCGACTGGGTGGCGCTGGTGGCGGTCCAGGCGAGCGGGGCCCGCTCGGACCACACCTGGGTGCCGTCGGCCCGGTGCAGGGCGAAGCGCAGCGCGTCCTTGTAGGCGCGCACCTCGGCGGCCTTGGTGCGCAGGGAGTAGTAGGCGCCCTGGTCGGACCAGGTGGTGGCGGGGGGCGCGTAGTCCTTCTTCACCACGATGTCGGACTTCGGCGCGGCCGGGTCGGTCGGCGGGGTGTTCGCCGGGTCGCTGAACTCGCCGTCCGGCGCCAGCCAGATCCGGAAGACGTCGTCACGCAGGAACATCACGCGCACCTTGGCCTCACCCGCGTCCAGGGTGAACGTGGCCTTGTCGGCCGCGAACCCGGTGACCGCGCCGAGTTGCCCTGGTTCGGCGGCGGTGGCCATGGGCGCGATGAGCAGGGTTGCCGCCACCGCCCCGGTGGCAGCAAGAATCCCCAGATTTCGACATATCTGAACACTTCTGCGCATAAGGCCCTCACTTCGAGCATCTTCGAGCATCTTTCGCACATGTCTAGCGCATGACAGGCGTGGTGTCACTGCTTCGTGTTGCATTAATGCAACGCGCGTCAAAGCTGGCCTGAGACCGTTGACGAACCGGAGGGCAGGGGGGAACATGTTCGCAATCTGCTTACAAGTGATTAGAAGTGCTCATTCTCAATCGTAAGATTGCATCGCTCGGTTCGTTCGGCAGTGCCGGCGGACCGGTCCAGCAGGAAGGCAGGAGAAGTTGAGGCGTGTCATCAAGGCTGCAGCGATCGCCACCGCGGCGACGCTCGGCTTGGTCGCGTGCGGCGGCGGTTCCGACAGCGGCGCCGGTGGGAACACCGAGCTCGAGCTGATGGTCCCGTCCTACGGCGACAAGACCAAGCCCTACTGGGAAGACCTGGTCAAGGCGTTCGAGGCCAAGAACCCCACCATCAAGGTCAAGCTCGAGGTGCAGAGCTGGGACGACATCTACAAGGTCCTCGACACGAAGATCCAGGGCCAGAAGGCGCCGGACATCCTCGAACTCGACTCCGCGGGTCCGGCCTACGGCAAGGAAGGCCTGCTGTTCAAGGCCGACGAGATCGTCTCCCCCGGCACGCTGGCCGACGTCGTGCCCGCGTTCGTCGAGAGCGCGGCGATCGACGGCACCGCGTACGGCGTGCCGACGGTGGCCTCGACCCGTGCGCTGTTCTACAACAAGGAACTGTTCACCAAGGCAGGCATCGCGGCTCCGCCCAAGACCTGGGACGAGCTGCTCGACTCCGCCAAGAAGATCTCCGCCCTCGGTGGCGGGGTCAGCGGCTACGGCATGCCGCTGGGCAACGAGGAAGCCCAGGGCGAGACCTCCATCTGGGCCTACGGCGCGGGCGCTTCGTGGGGTGACGGCTCGAAGATCACCGTCAACACCCCGGAGGCGACCGAGGCGCTCACCTTCATGAAGAAGATGATCGACGAGAAGGCCACCCAGGCCGACCCGGGCGCGACCAACCGCACGCCACTGATCAACGTCTTCATCCAGGGCAAGATCGGCATGATCACCGGCCTGCCGCCGGTCGTCGGCCAGATCAAGGAGAAGAACCCTTCTCTGCAGTGGGCGATCGCGCCGAGCCCGACCAAGGACGGCAAGCCCGCCACCCTGGGTGTCGCCGACTACTTCGTCGGGTTCAAGAAGGACGGGAAGAAGCAGGAAGCGATCCGCAAGTTCCTGGACTTCTTCTACGAGAAGGACAACTACGTCAAGTTCAACGACAACGAGGGCTTCATCCCGGCCACCAAGTCCGGTGGTGAGGCCGCCGCGGCGAAGCCGGAGCTCAAGGAGTTCATCGCCGCCCTTCCCGGCGCGAAGTTCTACCCGTCGACGAACCCGGCGTGGAGCACCGCTTCCGGAGCGTTCAAGCAGCTGGTCGGCCAGATCCAGACCAAGCCCGCCGCTGACGTGCTGAAGGAGATTCAGGCCAAGGTGGACGCGGGCGGCTGACCCCTGCGAGCCGTCCGCCCGTCCGTGGGTGGCGACCGGGGCATCGGTCGCCACCCACGGTTCTGAGAGAACCGAGGGAGTTTGTGCCAGTGATCGACCCGACTGTGGCGACCGCCCCGCCGACCAAGGCCCGACGCCGCAAGGTCACCAGGGAGTCGACCCTGCAGGCCCTGCCGTGGCTGGCGCCCGCGCTGCTGCTAATCGGCGGCGTCGTGGTGTACCCGGCGGGCTACATGTTCTACACCTCGTTCCGCGACATCTCCCGGTTCGGCACCGACCTGGGCTGGGCGGGCTGGGACAACTACGGCAAGGTCTTCGCGCTCGGGCACCTGCCGAGGGTCTTCCTCAACACCGGGGTGTGGGTCGTCGGCGTGGTGCTCGTCAGCGTGCTGGTCTCGCTGGTGCTGGCGCAGTTCCTGAACAAGACCTTCCCGGGCCGCACGGTCGTGCGGCTGGCGGTCATCGTGCCGTGGGCGGCGTCGGTGGTGATGACCTCGACGATCTTCGTCTACGGCCTTGACCCGTTCTACGGGGTGATCAACCAGTTCCTGGTCGACACCGGCGTGATGGCGCAGCCCTACGGCTTCCTGAAGAACCCGGTCTCGGGCTTCCTGTCGTCGGCGGCGGTGGCGGTGTTCGTGTCCGTCCCGTTCACCACCTTCGTCATCCTCGCCGGCCTGCAGACCGTGCCGGGTGACGTGCTGGAGGCGGCGCAGATCGACGGCGCGACCAAACCGCAAACCTATTGGCGGGTCGTGTTCCCGATGTTGCGGCCCGCGCTCGCGGTGGCCGCGCTGATCAACGTCATCAACGTGTTCAACTCGCTGCCCATCCTGCGCACGATGACCGGCGCGATCCCCGGATACGACGCCGACACGACCACCACCCTGACCTTCAAGATCATCCAGGGCGACCGCCAGATCGACACGGCGAGCGCGCTGAGCGTCATCAACTTCCTGGTGGTCCTCATCGTGATCGCCTTCTACCTGCGCATCGTGCGCCCGATGCGGGAGGTCTGAGTCCATGAGCACCCTCACCGAGACTCCCCCGGCACTGGGCTCAGGGAACCGCACACCCCGACCGGCCCTGCGGGCCCGGCGGCGCTGGGACCTCACCGCGATCGGCGGGGTCATCGCGCTGATCTTCCTGGCGCCCTACCTGATCATGCTGTCCGGCGCCTTCAAGTCGCGTCCGGAGATCCTCAAGGTCCCCCCGACGTACCTGCCCGCCGAATGGCACCCCGAGAACTTCCTGACCATGTGGGGCACACCGGAGACACCGCTGCCCTCGAACCTGTGGTCGACCGTCGTGATCTCGATCGGCGGCACCCTGCTGGCCCTGGTGGCGGCGGTACCGGCGGCGTACTTCACCGCACGGCACAACTTCCGGCTGAAGATGCCGTTCCTGCTGCTGGTGCTGATCACCCAGATGTTGCAGCCCACGGTGCTGGCCTCAGGCCTGTTCCGTGAGTTCGTGACATTGGAACTCAACGACACGTACCTGTCGATGATCCTGGTCAACGCGGCGTTCAACCTGTCCTTCGCCGTGTGGATCATGCACAGCTTCTTCTCGGCGGTCCCGAAGGAGATCGAGGAAGCGGCCTGGCTGGACGGCTGCTCCCGCTTCGACTCCATGCGAAGGATCATGCTGCCCCTGGTCTGGCCGGGCATCGTGACGACGGTCGTGTTCACTTTCATCGCTTGCTGGAATGAATTCGCGGCGAGCTTGATTCTTTTGCCGACTGACACGAACCAGCCGTTGACGGTGGCGCTGACGAAGTTCGTCGGACAGTACGACTCGGCTTGGCAGTATGTGTTCGCTGTGTCGATTATCGGTATCTTGCCGGTGGTGGTCCTGTTCGCCCTTATCGAGAAGCGACTGGTGGCGGGGCTGACTGCGGGTGGGGTGAAGTAGGGATCAAGGCCGTCGCTGGACACAATTACCTCCGGGGACGGCTCTTCGCCCTGAACCTCCGGACGTGGTCGCCTTCGGGGACGGCCCTTCGCCCTTAAGCTCCGGACGTGGTCACCTTCGGGGACGGCTCTTGGTCCTTAAGCTCCGGACGTGGTCACCTTCGGGGACGGCTCTTCGCCCCTGCACTTCCCCCTTGCCCCTCGTCCTGGCCGCTTTTAATTCTCGATCATCGGTGTCAAGGGTCGGCTTGCCGATCGCGCAGCGACGGCCGTTTACGGCCGCCCTTGACAGCGATGATCGAGAATTAAACAATCGCGCCAGAGGGGCCCACCCACTTCTCTTTGGTACCAACAAGAAAGTCCCCCTCGACCATAGTTGTTTAACTCTCGATCATCGGCGTCAAGGGCGGCCGTAAACGGCCGTCGCTGCGCGATCGGCAAGCCGACCCTTGACACCGATGATCGAGAGTTAAAGATGGCCAGGACGAGGGGGCAGGGGGTAGAGCAGGGATTAAAAGCATGCTCACTGCCCACCCGCCCAGTGCACCCCGCTATCCCCTCGGGTTTCCTCGTCCGGGGTGGGGCTGTGGGTGGTGCATTTGGTTGGGCTGGTTATGAACCTTCGTGGGTCTACGCGAGGTGCGATGGTGCGTCCCCTGGGGTGTGGAACGCACCATCGGCACTCGTCAAAATCACATGGCGGGGGCGATCTCCTGGGTGGCCGACTTCGCCATTCGTTGTGCCGCCGCTCGCTGGGCGCGTGGGGGTACGCCGTTGACGTCCTCGGTGCTGGTCGCGTAGTTGCCGATCGCGTAGGCGATGGCGTCTGCGTTGCGGTCGAGGAAGGCCGGGTTCACGTTGCCCAGGTTGTCCTTTGAGGTCTGGTGGTTGGGGTCGAACGCTGCGCCGGCTTGGCCGCCCCACTTCGCGGCCTGGGTGGCCGACTTGTAGGTGAAAGAGCCGCCGTAGATGCCGCCGGTGGGGATGCCGACCGCGACGAAGCCCGGGTGGTCGGTGTTGGCGTCGTAGTTCGTGCCCTCGGTGGGGATGCCGCGCGCTGAGTAGAAGTCCAGGAAGGTCTTCTCGATCTGGGCACAGCCGTAGGGGCGCGGGCCGGGCGCGACCCGGTCGGAGTCGTCGCCGTCGTAGACGAAGTGGCCTGCGTTGAGGGAGCCGAGCATGTCGAAGTGCAGGTACATGGAGATGTCCAGCTTGGCCTCGAAGTCGAGCGAGTCCAAGTACGCCCGGGAGCCGCTCTGCGTCCATTCCGCGCCCCAGAAGGCGAAGCGGACCGCGTTGGACGTCCTGGGGGAGCCGCCGAGCTTCAGTGCGACCTCGAGCAGAGCCGCCGCGCCGGTGGCGTTGTCGTTGATGCCGGGGACGTCGTCCTCGCTGTCGAGCTGGGCGCCCGCCAGCACCACGTTGTCGGCCCGGCCGGTGCGGGTCTGGGCGATCAGGTTGTGGCTGACCGTGGGCACGATGTGGGTGCGGATGTCCACCGTGGTGGTCGTGCCCGCAAGCGCGACGAGTGCCGCGCCGTCGGCCATGGTCACCAGGCCGGTCGGGATGCGCGACGCCGTGGGGCCGCCTGCCAGGATGCCGCGGGGCGGGCCTTCGAGCTGGTTGTAGATGACCGCGGCCAACGCACCCGCGTCGGCGGCGAGTGCCTGCTTCTGGGTGAAGGTGCAGCCGCCGCGCTTGATCAGTGCGATGCCGCCGGTGAGGTCGAGCCCGGCGTAGTCGGCGGCGTCGCAGCCGGGGTTGGCGTCGACGGGCACGTGCACCAGCCTGCCGGTCACCCCGCCCGCCGGGGTGCTGATGGTGTGGATGATCGGGAACGGCTCGATGGAGGTTCCGCCCGCCACAACGGAAGCGGCGTCGGTGACGCGGCGGTCGAAGGTGAACTCCGGGGTCTCGACGACGAAACCGGCTTCGCGCAGCTTGTCCGCGACGTAGTCGAGGCTGTCGCGGTATCCCCCGGTGTAGGCCGCCCGGGTGCCGCCCGCCCGATCGGCGAAGCGCTGGAACGCGATGAGGTGCCGGTTGACCCGGTCCAGGGAAACCTTGCGCACCAGGGTGTCGGCGAGGGTCTCCCCGGACTGCTCGGGGGCGGCGCCCGCGACCGGGCCGGTACCGCCCAGCATCGCGACGGTCACCGCCAGGATCGCCAGGGCGGACCGCCCAGTGCTGCGCAACGGGTTGAGGCGCACGTCATCTCCTCTCGAAGGTCATTCGCTGAGTCCAATCAGGACGTTCCGTGCCACTCTCGCCCTTCATGGCCCGACTAGCCCGGTCCAATGACCCGCGAAGTGGATCGTTCTGCTGGTGCGAAACGAGAAATGGGCCGCCCCGCGAACGGGACGGCCCACTGGAGAGCAGGTCAGATCGAGTCCGCCGCGACCGCCATGGCCGACGCGCGGGACACCGACCGCAGCCCGGCCCGCTCGGAGCGGGGCGGAACGCCGTTGACGCCCTCGGTGCTGACCGCGTAGGAGGCCGTCACCCAGGCCATCGCGTCGGCGTTGCGGTCGAGCGCGACCCGGTCGACGTTGCCGAGGTTGTCGCAGGCCTCGTGGTAGCAGGCGTCGAACCACACCCCGGCCGTCCCGCCCCACTTCTGCGCCTGCGCGGCCGACTTGGCGCCGATCGTGCCGGTGTAGAGGCCGCCCGACGGGATGCCGACCGAGAGAAACGCGAGCTGGTCGGAGCGGTGGTTGAGCGGGGTGGTCTCGACCGGCACGCCCCGCGTGGTCAGATAGTCCACAAAGGACGCCTTGATGTGGCCGGAACCGTACGGGCCGGTGTCGCCGTCGTAGATGAAGTAGCCCGCGTTGGGCGAGCCGATCGCGTCGAAATTGAGGTACAGCGCGATGTCGAGCTGCTCCTCGAAACTCAGGTGCGACACGTAGTAGGGCGAGCCGATGATGCCGAACTCCCATGCGCCGAAGAAGACGAACCGCACCGCGTTGCTCACCTTGGGCGAGCCGCCGAGCTGCAGGGCGGTCTCCAGCAGGGCCGCCGAGCCGGTGGCGTTGCTGTTGATGCCCGCGCCTTCGACCACACTGTCCAGGTGCCCGCCCGCGACCACGACGTTGTCCGCGCGGCCGGTCTTGGTCTGCGCGATCACCGTGCGGGAGGTGCGCTGCTCGTTGAGCACCTTCAGTTCCAGATTGACCGTCTGACCCGCCTTCGCGCGCAGCGCCACACCGTCCACCTGGGACACTCCGCCGCTGGGGATCACCGCCTGGTCGGGCGAGGTGAGGTTGCCGCGCAGCCAGCCGTCGATGTTGTTGGCGAAGATCACGCCGATGGCGCCCGCCTTGGCCGCGTTCTGCTGCTTGACCGCGAACGGGCAGCCACCGCGCCGGATCAGCGCGATCGTGCCCGCGTAGTTCGCGCCGGCGAAATCGGACGCGGCGCAACCGGGGGTCGCGCTCTCCGGGAGGACCGCGAGCGGGCCGGTGATGCCACCCTTGGGGGTGTCCGGGGTGTAGAGGGCCATGTGCATCTTGACCGGCGTCCCGCCGACGGTCAGGCGCTCGACGAGGGCCTCGGAGTACGGGATCGGGAACTGCTGGGTGGTGACGTCGTATCCGGCGGCGGTGAGCTTGCCGACGACGTAGTCGACGGAGGCCTCGTGGCCCGGGGTGCCAGGGGCGCGCCTGCCGCCGGTCTGGTCGGAGATGCGCTGGAAGGCGATGAGGTGGCGGTTCATCGCGTCCAGCGTCACCTTGCTCGTCAGACGCTTGGCCAGGGCCGGGCCGTCGGGCTCGGCGGCTTGCGCGCCCGCGGGTAAGACGGTCATGCCGAGGCAGGCGGCGATCGCCAGCGCCGCCCCTCTGAGGACTCTGCTGCGGGACATCCGGGCTCGCTTTCAGGGGTTGTGGGTCAGGGGCAGGGCGTCGGTGTCGGCGGCGTACCGGGCGATGACCCAGCCGACGGCGGCGGCGTTGTGGGCGAGCATCACCTGGTCCACATTGGACAGCTGGTCGGCCGCCTGGTGGTAGTTCGGGTCGTAGGCGAGACCGGCCGTGCCGCCCCACTTGCGGGCCTGCTCGGGGGTCTTGATCGCGGTGGCGCCGGTGTAGAGCCCGCCGGTGGGGATACCCGCCTCGACGAACACGGCGTGGTCGAACCCGCCGAACAGCGACAGCGGCTCGGTCTCCACGCCGCGCCCGGCGAGGAAGTCGACGAAGGACTGCTCGATGTGGGAGGAGCCCGCCGGGCCGGGGCCGCCGTCGAAGACGAAGTAGCCGCCGTTGGGTGAGCTGAGCATGTCGAAGTTTAGGTACAGGGCCAGGTCGCGCACCTGCGCCTCGGTGAGGTCGCGGACGTAGTGGTTGGAGCCGATCTGGCCGAGTTCCTCCGCACCCCACCAGGCGAACCGCACGGCGTTGCGCACCTCGGGTGTGCCGCCCAGCTCCAGAGCCGCCGTCAGCAGCGCCGCGCACCCCGCGCCCGCGTCGTTGATGCCGGGGCCGTCGACCACGCTGTCGAGGTGCGCGCCCGCCATGACGACCCGGTCGGTGCGGCCGGTCCTGGTCTGGGCGATCACGTTGCGGGAGACACGGGGCTCGGAGAAGCGCCTCAGCTCCAGGGTGACCTGGTGGCCCGCCTTGTGGCGCAGGGCGCTTCCGTCGGCTTTGCCGATGCCGCCGGTGGGGATGCGGGCGTTGTCCGGGGAGACAAGGTTGCCGAGGAGCCACTCGTCGTTGGTGTTGTGGATGACCGTGCCGATGGCACCCGCTTTCGCGGCGTTGGCCTGCTTGACCCAGTGCGGTCCGCCGCCGCGCGGGATCAGGACGATGGTGCCGGTGTAGTCGGCGCCGTCGAAGTCGGACTCGGCGCACCCGTTGGCTTCCAGGACGACGAGCGGCCCGGTGATGCCGCCGGGTGGGGTGTCAGGTGAGTGGCGCATGACCGTGATGGGGACGCTGTCGGCGCCGACTTGGAGGCGTTCGGCGACGGTTTCCTCATAGATGATGGGGAACTCTTGGAGCAACACGTCGAAACCGGCGGCAATGAGGCGTTCGGCCACGTAGTCGACGGACTCCTCGTGGCCGGGGGTGCCCGACGCGCGGCGGCCGCCGTTGCGGTCGGCGATGCGTTGGAAGGCTTGGAGATGGTGCAGGACCGCGTCGGCGGTGACGCTGTCGGCTAGATCCTGGGGGACCATCTGGTTCTCCTCTTGCGGGTTGGGCGGCGCTGTCACTGTGGCCTGGATGGGGGGCGGTCCACCCGAGCCATTCGGGGGTGAAGTGGACTGTTCGGTGTTGTCCACAGGCCGGCCCCCCACAGATCGCTCCGCTCACCCCTTCGTGCAGTGCTATCCCGATAAACTGGACAAGGGCAGCCTCTGGGGGTTTGCGTGGCTTTGTTGTGGGGGCCTGTTTGGGTGGTTCGCCTTGATTTGGGGACCCCGGAAATGGGCCTGCGCGGGTAAAGCGGGCAGGATAGGGAAACTGCCCCGCGCCGCGAAATTTTAGGCCCATTTCACCCCAAATCAAGGCGAACCACCCAAACAGGCAGGTGGGACTGGCCCGTTGCGAAGTGTGGTGGGCAGGTTGCTAACACAGCCGTTGGGTTCGGCCCGTTACGAATTGCGGTGGTGGGCGGGTTACTCAAACAGGCAGGTGGGACTGGCCCGTTGCGAAGTGTGGTGGTGGGCAAGCGGCTCACACAGCCGTTGGGTTCGGCCCGTTACGAATTGCGGTGGTAGGCGGGTTACTCAAACAGGCAGGTGGGACTGGCCCATTACGAAATGTGGCTGCGGGCAGGTCAGTCAAACGGGTCGGCCCTTGCGAATGCGGATGGCGGGAGCGACCTGCGGGTGGGCGGTCACTTCTTCCAGGTGTTCTTGAGCCTGTCCAGGTACTTCAGGCCGCCCAGCACGGTGTCGGTGTTGCCGACGAAGTCGATCAGGCAGGCGACCTCGTCCACCCCCGCCTCATGCAGCTGGTCGAGCATCGCGGTGCCGTCTTCGACCGTGCCGAAGAGGCCGCCGGTGTCGAAGTAGCGGTCGAAGGACCGTTCCACCAGGAAGTCGATGTCCTCCGGGGACAGGGAATCCGGGTCGACGCCCGGAAGGATGTCACCGGATGCGCGGATGATCAGGCCGATGGAGCTGCGCAGGTAAGCGCTGAACGGTTCGCGGACAACCTCTCGGACCTCGTCGCGGTCCGCGCCCAGGAAGGTGTGCAGCATCAGGGCCACGTGGCCTGGGGTGCCCTCGGGGAGGGATTCGCGGTAGGTAGCGATCTTTGCTTTCAGATCCTTGAGGTCTTGGCCCAGCAGGTGGGTCAGGACGCCGACGCCGAGGGAGCCCGCGGCCTTGAAGGTTTCCGGGCTGCCTGAGCTGGTAAGCCAGACCGGCAGTTCCGGGCTCACCGGGGGCGGGTAGACCTTGACCTCGACGGACTTGCCCTCGCCATCCAGCAACGTGGTCTTGTTGCCCCGCCACAAGTCCCGGACAGAGTTGATGGTTTCCACCACCACGTCGCGGCGGTTGGCGTAGTTCTCCGGCCGGATGGCGAAGTCGACGGCGTGCCAGCCGGAGGCGAAGGAGACCCCCACCCGGCCTCCCGACAGGTTGTCGACGACGGACCACTCCTCCGCGATGCGGACCGGTGGGTGCAGAGGGGCGACGACGCTACCGGCGCGGATGCCGATGTTCTTGGTCACCGCCGCCACCGCCGCCCCGGTCACCGCCGGGTTCGGGTAGCCGCCGCCGAAGGGGTGGAAGTGCCGCTCCGGCGTCCACACAGCGGCGAAGCCGTGGTCGTCGGCGAAGCGGGCGCCGTCGAGCAGCAGGCGGTAGCGCTCGCCCTGCTCGCTCGCGTCGGAGTCGTCGGCGAAGTAGAAGAGGCTGAAGTCCATCGCTGGGTCCTTCCGGGCGGTCACCTGACCGCCGATGGCTGTGCGGGAAGTGGTTCGGGCGCGCTCGCGGCCCGTCGGACGAAAGTCATCAGCACGATCGACAGCACCAGCAGGCCCGCGGGCAGCAGGAACGTGGCCCGCACGGCGCTCGCCATGCCGGTTTCGAAAGCCGACTGGGCCGCCGCGCGCAGGGCGTCGACCGAGGTCTCGGGCAGGCCCGGTGGGACGTCGATCGCCAGGTCGCCGCGGCCCACGCGCAGGCCGCCGTCGGCCGCGCGGTGCATCGCGTCGAGGAACGGGTCGCGCAGGGGTGGTGCGAGGACATCCGCCTGACCCGCGGCCGAGTCGCGCAGGGACGAGGCCAGTTGGGACTGGGCCAAAGCGCCGACCGCGGCGGCGCCGATGGTGGCGCCGAACTGGCGGATGGTGTTGAGCGTGCCGGACGCCGCGCCCGCGACCGCCGGGTCGATGTCGTGCATGGCGATGACCAGCGGCGGCGCGAACGTGACCCCCATGGCCACGCCGACGAGGACGAGGCCGGGCAGCAGGTTCCACCAGTCGGTGTGCGCCTGGGCGGCCACGACGATGGACAGCAGGCCCGCGGCGAACAGGACGAGCCCGACGAGCAGGACCGGCTTGCCACCCACCTTGTCGGTCAGCCTCCCCGAGACCGGCGCCACGGCGATCGACACGGCCGGCGCGATCGCCATGATCAGCCCGGCGGCAACCGCGGACAGGCTCAACGCGGACTGCAGGTAGATCGAAAGCAGCAGCAGCATCGCGCCGACACCGCCGACCAGGGTGATCGTGACCGCCGCCATCAGGCTGAAGTTGCGGTTGCGCAGGATCACCAGCGGCAGCAGCGGTTCCCGGTCCTGCCTGCCCCGCTCGACGTGCACGAACGCGGCCAGCGCGACCAGCCCCAGGCCGATGACCATCGGAATGGTGACGGGACCCCACACCGGGCCCCAGTCGTGGGTCTTGCCCTCGATGAGCCCGTAGGTGATCAGGAACAGCGCCGCGGTCGCCAGGGCCGAGCCGAGCAGGTCGAGCCTGCGCTTGCGCACCTCCCCCAGCGACGGGATCACCACGGCCGCCAGAATCACGGCGAACAGGCAGATCGGCACGTTCACCAGGAAGATCCAGCGCCACCCCCAGGCGCTGACGATCAGCCCGCCGAGGCTGGGTCCGATCGCCACCGCCGCCCCCGCCGTGGCGCCCCAGACGCCCAGCGCGGCGCCGCGCTTCTCAGGCGGGAACACCTTGCTGATCATCGACAGCGACTGCGGCGACACCAGCGCCCCGCCGATGGCCTGGACGAACCGGGCCGCGATCAGCTGCGTCGGCGACTGGGCCAGTCCACACGCGACGGACGCGGCGGTGAACACGGTCAGCCCGACGATGAACAGCCGCTTCGGGCCGTACAGGTCGCCCAGCCTGCCCGCGGTGATCACCAGCACGGCCAGGACCAGGGTGTAGATGTTGATGACCCACAGCAGCTGGTCGAACGTGGCGCCGATGTCGTCGCTGATCGCCGGGACCGCGGTGTTGACCGAGGTGCTGCCGACAGCCATCACGAACATCCCGAGCAGCAAGGTGCCCAGAACCACCCACGGGTCGTATTCGCGCTTGGTCATCGAGGGTCCCGCGCCATGGCCTCGACCAGGCTGCGGGGGCGCATGTCGGTCCAGTTGGCCTCGATGTGGTCCAGGCACGCCTGCCGGGGTGCCGGGCCGTGCGCGACGGTCCAGCCCGCGGGCACGGCGGCGAACTCCGGCCACAGCGAGTACTGGCCCTCGTCGTTGACCAGCGCGTAGTAGGTGCCTTCGTTGTTCTCGAAGGGGTTTGTCATGTCGTCCTCCTCAGGTCAGCCGTGTGGAGAGCACGGCGGCGATGTGGGCTATCGGGTCCGGGCGGGTCATCGAGCCGTGCTCGCAGTCGACCGGGTGCACGTCGATCCGGCCGGTGAAATGCGGCGACCAGGCTGATGGGCCGGGCATGTCCGCGGGCTTGTCGCGGGTGGCCTCGAAGAACAGCGCGTCGCCGTCGAACGGCGTCGGACGGTGGGTTCGGCGCAGCCCGGCGTTGTGGGCGAACACCCGAGTCATGGCTTCCAGGGCGTCATCGCCGAGGGTGGCCAACGGGCTTCCCGCGGCGCGAAGGGCGGCCATCGCCTGAGTCAGGTCGAGCGGCGAAGTGCCCGGGTCGACGCCGAGTGAGGACAGGAGACCTGCCAAGGCGTCGCCGCCCGGTTCGTCCCCGGTCGACGGGTAGGCATCGAGCAGGGCCAGCGTCGGGACCTTCTCCCCCGCCGCGTCCAGCGCGCACGCCATGGCGTGCGCGACATTGCCGCCGAAAGACCAGCCGAGCAGGTGGTACGGCCCGGACGGCTGGACCTCGCGGAGCTTGGCGAGGTAGACCGCCGCCAACTCGTCGACGCTCGCCGCCGAAGCTCCGGTGAGGCCGGGGTCTTGCAGGGCGTACACGGGCTGGTCGTGGCCGAGGCCGCGGAGCAGACCGGCGTAGACCCAGCCCACCCCCGCCGCCGGGTGCACGCAGAACAGCGGTGGCCGGTCCCCCTTGGCCCGCAGGGGAAGCAGGACGTCGAGCGCGCCGTCGCCCTCGGTGGCCCGGCCGAGCCTGCCCGCCAGGGCCGCGGGGGTCGGCGCCTCGAACACGGCCCGGATGTTCAGCTCGACACCGAGATCGGCGCCGATCCGCTTGATCAGCCCGATCGCGAGCAGCGAATGCCCGCCGAGGTCGAAGAAGTCGTCGTCCGCGCCGACCGCGGGCACGCCCAGGGTCTCGGCGAACAGAGCGCACATGAGGGCTTCGCCGGAGGTGTGCGGAGCCCGGGCCGACGTCGGGTCCACCTCGGGCGCGGGCAGGGCGCGGCGGTCGAGCTTCCCATGCGGTGTCAGGGGAAGCTCGGCGAGTCCGACGACCGCACCGGGCCGCATGTACGGCGGCAGGGTGCGGGCGAGGTGGCTGTCGAGACCCGCGAGGTCCCCGACCACGTAGGCGACCAGACGACGGTCCCCTGGCTGGTCCTCGCGCACGATCACCGCCGCGCGGGCGACACCGGGGTGCGCGCCGATCGCGGCCTCGACCTCGCCGAGCGCGACGCGGTGGCCGCGGACCTTGACCTGGTCGTCGGTGCGGCCGCGGAACACCAGGTTCCCGTCGGGGCGCCGGTGCACGAGATCCCCGGTGCGGTACATGCGGGTGCCGGGCGGGCCGAAGGGGTTGGGCAGGAAGCGTTCCGCGGTCGCGCCGGGCCGGTTGAGGTAGCCGCGGGCCAGGCCTGGCCCGGCGATGTACAGCTCGCCGGGGACGTTGGCGGGCACCGGGGCGAGCCGGGCGTCGAGCACGTAGGCGCGCACGTAGTCGTGCGGGACGCCGATCGGCACCGCGCCATCCGGCAGGTCCGCGCCCGCGTCGAGGCGGTACTCGGTGCAGTTGACGCAGGTCTCGGTCGGGCCGTACACGTTGAGCACGACCGCTTCCGGGTTGCGCCGCCGCCACGGCGCGAGGTGCTCACCGAGCAGCGCCTCACCGCCGAGCATGAGCTCACCGGTCGGTGAGACCTCGTCGGGCAGCACGTCGAGCAGGGCCAGGTGGCTCGGGGTGGCCTTGAGGAACGTCGGCCGCGGGCCGGTCTCGGCGCCGTCGAGGTCGGCCAGGTGCACCCGGCCGCCGGTCACCAGCGGGACGTATAGCGCGGTGACGGTGAGGTCGAACGAGATCGGCGAGTGCAGCAGCACCCGGTCCTGGGCGGCGGGATACACCCGGCGCGCGCGGTCGAGGTAGACGGCGAGCGCGTGATGGCCGACGACGACACCCTTGGGCCGCCCAGTGGACCCGGACGTGTAGATCACGTACGCCGCCGTGTCGTGGCGCACCCGGTCCACCGGAGTCGCCCGCGCGTCAGCGAAGCGTTCGAGGTCGTCCGCGGTGAGCACGAGCGTGGGCGCGGCGTCCTCGAGGATGGCGGCGACGCGCTCGGCCGGGTGGTCGGGCTCGATCGGCAGGTACGCCGCGCCCGCCTTGAGCACCCCGAGCAGCACGGACACCAGTTGCGGGGTCCGGGGCAGGCACACGGCGACCACGTCTTCCGGGCCGATACCCGCCTCGCCCAGCCCATTCGCCACCCGGTCGGCGGCTCGGTCGAGGTCCGAATAGGACAGTTCCATGCCCGCGCCGGAGACCGCGACGGCGTCCGGGGTCCGGCGCACCTGATCGGCGAACAGGCTGACGACGGACGGCACGTCCACCGCGGCCGGACCGGCGGGCGTGAGCAACGCGCGTTCGGTGTCCGACAGCAGGTCGATGGCGCCGACCGGCTGGTCCGGGTCGCGCACGACCTCGGCGAGCAGCCGCAGCAGCCGGTCCCGCAGGGACTCGGCGGTGGAGCGGTCGAACAGGTCCTCGCAGTAGCCGAGCACGCCCGCGAGCCCGCCGCCGCTCTCCGCGAGCGCCAGGGTCAGGTCGTACTTGGCGAGCGCGCCGCCGACCGGCTGTTCGCTCACCGCCAGCCCGGGTAGGCCAGGGGTGGCGTCCGGGGTGTTCTGCAGGACCAGCAGCACCTGGAACAGCGGGTGGTGGGCCAGGGACCGGGTCGGGTTGAGCGCCTCGACCAGCCGCTCGAACGGCACGTCCTGGTGGTCGTAGGCGGCGAGGTCGGTCTCGCGGACCCGCCGTAGCAACTCGGCGAACGTCGGGTCGCCGGAGACGTCCGCGCGCAGCACCAGGGTGTTGACGAAGAAGCCGATCACGTCGTCGAGGGCGTCGTCGGTGCGGCCCGCGACCGGGGTGCCGATCGGGATGTCCTCGCCCGCCCCGAGCCTGCTCAGAACGGCGGCGAAGGCGGCCCGCAGCACCATGAACACGCTGGCCCCGTGCCGGGTGGCGAGGTCCACCACGCGTTGGTGCGTCGCGGCGTCGAGTTCGATCGGGACCTGTCCGCCGCGGGTGCCCGCGACGGCGGGCCGGGGCCGGTCGGTGGGCAGCGTCGGCTGGTCGGGCAGCCCGGCCAGCGCCGTGCGCCAGTACCCGAGCTGCGCGGCCGCCAGGCTCGCCGGGTCGGTCTCGTCGCCGAGCAGTTCCCGCTGCCACAGTGCGTAGTCGGCGTACTGCACCGGCAGCGGGGTCCACTGTGGAGCGTCACCCGCGGACCGGGCGGCGTAGGCGGTCGCGAGGTCGCGGGTCAGCGGTCCCATCGACCAGCCGTCGGTGGCGACGTGGTGCAGGACCAGCGCCAACACGTGGTCGTCCGGGCCGAGCGCGAACACCGTCGCGCGCAGCGGAAGGTCCACAGCCAGGTCGAACCCGGGGGCCATGGCCCGCGCGATCGCGTCGTCGAGACCGGCTTCGTCGACCTTGACGACCGGGAGGCCGACGGCGGCGGGCGGAAGCACCCGCTGCCACGGCGTGCCGGACTCGTCGGGCAGGACGGTGCGCAGCGACTCGTGCCGGGCCACGACGTCGGCCATGGCGGCCCGCAGTGCGGGCAGGTCGAGTTCGCCGCGCAGCCGCAGCGCGAACGGCACGTGGTGGCGGCCCGCGGAGTCGTCGAACTGGTTGAGGAACCACAGTCGCCGCTGGGCGAAGGACAGCGGCACCCGGTCGGGCCGGGAGACCGGCCGCACTCGGGGCCGGGTGCCCGCGCCCGCGGTGAGCGCTCCCGCGAGTCCGGCCGGGGTGGGCGTCTCGAACAGCGCGCGGATGCTCAGGTCGACGCCCAGCACCGAGCGGATCCGGCTGACCAGGCGGGTGGCGAGCAGCGAGTGCCCACCGAGGGCGAAGAAGTTGTCGTCGATGCCGACAGCGGGCGCGGCGAGCAGCTCGGCGAAGATCCCGCACAGGATCTCCTCGTGCGCGGTGCGCGGGCCACGGCGGACCTCGTGCCTGACCCGCGGGGCGGGCAGGGCGCGGCGGTCCACTTTCCCGTTGGTGTTGAGGGGAAGCGTGTCCAGTTCCATGACCACGTCGGGCACCATGTAGTCCGGCAGCGTCCGCGCCAGGTGCGTCCGCAGATCCGCGGGGGCGGCGGGCGCCACATAGGCGACGAGCCGCTCGCCGTCGGCCAAGACCGCGGCTTGGGTGATCGCGGTGTGCGCCGTGAGAGCGGCCTCGATCTCGCCGAGTTCGATCCGGAACCCGCGGACCTTGACCTGGTCGTCGGCGCGGCCCAGGTAGACGAGCCTGCCGTCGGCGGTCCACCGCACCAGGTCGCCAGTGCGGTACATCCGCGTCCCGGCGGGGCCGAACGGGTTCGCGACGAACCGCTGCGCGGTCAGCCCCGGCTGGTTGAGATATCCCCGGCCGACACCGCTGCCCGCGAGGTACAGCTCCCCCGCCACACCGGGTGGAACCCGCATGCCCCGGCCGTCGAGGACGTAGGCCGTTGTGTTGTCGACCGGCGTGCCGATCACCGGCTCGACCGAGTCGGCCATCGGCGACCACACCGTGTCGACGGTGCACTCGGTCGGGCCGTAGACGTTGATCCCGGTCACGCCGGGCGTCGCGCGCAGCGTGCTCCACAGGTCCGGGTCGCACGCCTCCCCGCCGACCACGATCACGGCGGGGACGTGTTCGGCGTCGAGCATCCCCTCGGCCACCAGCACCGACAGGTGCGACGGGGTGAGCTCGAGGAAGTCGATCCGCTCCTGCGCCACGTACCGCGCGAGCGCTTGCGCGTCGGCTCGCGTCTCGTCGGTGACCAGGTGCAGTTCATGCCCGCGGACCATCAGACACAGCGGATCCAGGGACGCGTCGAAGGTGAACCGGGCGACGTGCGCGACGCGGGCGGGAGCCGCGAAGCTCGGCTCGACGAGATGCCTGCGGTGGTGCTCGGCCAGGTTGGCCAGGCCGCGGTGTTCGATGACGACGCCCTTGGGCAGGCCGGTCGACCCGGAGGTGTAGAGGACGTACGCGGGGTGGTGCGGGAGCACGGCCGGGCGGTCCGATGTGGACAGATCGGAGTCCGAGCGGGCGGCTATCGCGGCGGCGGTGGCTGGGTCGTCGAGCCGCAGGACCGGGACGCGACCCGCCACGGTGTCGGCGGTGCGCTCGAGAATGATCGCGGTGACGACGTCGCCGGCGGCGAGCATTCGGGCGATCCGCTCAGCCGGGTGCGCGGGGTCCAGCGGCAGGTACGCCGCGCCGGACTTGAGCACCGCGAGCAACGCGATCACCAGGTCGGCGGTGCGCGGCAGCGCGAGCGCCACCAGCCGTTCCGGGCCCGCGCCGCGGGCGAGCAGCTCGCGGGCCAGCCGGTTGGCCCTGGCGTTGACCTCGGCGAAGGTGAGCCGCCCGTCCTGGGCGACGACGGCGACCGCGTCGGGGGTGCGCGCCGCCTGCTGTTCGAACAGCTCGCCGAACGTCGCGGCGGGCACCTCGTGGGCGGTGTCGTTCCAGCGGTCGAGGTCCGCGCGGTCCTGGTCGTCGAGCAGGTCGACGGCGCTCAGCGGTGCCCGCGGGTCCTCGGCGACCGCGGCCAGCAACCGCACCAGCCGGGTGGCGAGCCGCTCGACGGTGGCCCGGTCGAACAGGTCGGTGGCGTATTCGACGCTGCCGTCGATGCCGCCGTCCGGGTGCTCGGCGAAGCCGAAGGACAGGTCGAACTTGGCGTAGGAGCTGTCCGGGTCCTCGATCTCCGCGCGCAGGCCCGGCAGGTCGAGTTCGGCGTCGGCGGTGTTGCGCAGGGCCAGCATGACCTGGAACAGCGGGTGGTGGGCGAGCGAGCGCCGCGGGTTGAGCGTCTCCACCAGCCGCTCGAACGGCACGTCCTGGTGGGCGTAGGCGCCGAGGTTCGTCTCCCGGACCCGGGCCAACAGGTCGGTGAAGGCCGGGTCGCCGGAGGTGTCGGTGCGCAGCACGAGGGTGTTGACGAAGAACCCGACCAGGTCGTCGAGCGCCTCGTCGGTGCGGCCGGCGACCGGGCTGCCGAGCGGGATGTCGGTGCCCGCGCCGAGCCGGGTCAGCAGGGCGGCGAGCGCGGCTTGCAGCACCATGAACAGGCTCGCCCCGGACTCCCTCGCCAGCGCGGTGAGTCGCAGGTGGAGATCTGGGTCGACACGCAGCGCCACCCGGTCTCCGCGGCTGCCCGCCACGGGCGGGTGCGGCCGGTCCGTCGGCAGGGCGAGCCGGTCGGGCAGCCCGTCGAGGGCGGTGCGCCAGAACGCGGTCTGCGCCGCCATCACGCTGTCCGGGTCGGCTTCGTCGCCGAGGAAGCTGTGCTGCCACAGGGCGTAGTCCGTGTAGCCGACCGACAGCGGAGTCCACTGTGGACTCCGCGCCGAGCGGCGGGCGGTGTAGGCCGTCGCGAGATCCCGGGTCAGTGGCGCGATGGAGGCGCCGTCGGTGGCGATGTGGTGCATGACCAGGTGCAGGACATGGTCCGCCGGTCCGAGTCGGTAGAGCGTCGCGCGCACGGGCAGGTCTGTGGCCAGGTCGAAACGGCGGTCGAGGTCGGCGGCCATCGCCGCGGCCAGGTCGGTCTCCTCGATCGCGCGCACCTCGAACTCGGGGCGTGCGGGGTTGACCACCTGGTGCGGCTCGTCGGCGCCGGGGAATGTGGTGCGGAGCGTCTCGTGGCGGTCGACGACATCGGTGACCGCGGCACGCAGCGCGTCGGGGTCGAGGTCGCCGCGCAACCGGATGGCCAGCGGCACCGAGTAGAGGCCGGGCGCGTCCTCGAACTGGTTGAGGAACCACAGGCGCTGCTGGGCGTAGGACAGCGGGATCCGCTCTGGCCTTTCCGCAGCGCGCAGCGCGGGCCGGACGCGAGTCCCGGCGGCCAGCCGGGCGTCGAGCCGGGCCACGGTGGGCGCCTCGAACAGGGTGCGGATGGGCAGTTCCAGGCCCGCGACCGCGCGGACCCGGCTCGCCAGCCGGGTGGCGAGCAGCGAATGCCCGCCCAGTTCGAAGAAGTTGGCGTCGATGTCGACGCTCGGCAGCCCGAGGACCTCGGCGAACAGCCCGCACAGGATCTCCTCGCGCGGGGTGCGCGGCGCCCGCCCCGCGGCCTGGGTCAGCGCGGGCGCGGGCAGGGCGCGCTGGTCGAGCTTTCCGTTGGGGGTGAGGGGAAGCGCGTCGATCGGGACGACCGCGGCGGGCACCATGTGGTCGGGCAGCAGCGCGGCGACATGGGCGCGGACGTCGGCGGCGTCGAGCACGCCCACCGCGTAGGCGACGATCCGCTTGTCGCCGGGCCGGTCCTCCCGGACCACCACCGCGCAGTGGTCGACGTCGGGGTGAGCGGTGACGGCGGCCTCGATCTCGCCAAGCTCGATGCGGAAGCCGCGCACCTTCACCTGGTGGTCGGCCCGGCCCGCGAACACCAGGCCGCCGTCCGCCGACCACCGGACGAGGTCTCCGGTGCGGTACATCCGCGATCCCGCGGGCCCGAACGGGTCGGCGACGAACCGTTCGGCGGTCAGCCCCCGGCGGTCGTGGTAGCCACGGGCCAGTCCGGTGCCGGAGATGTAGAGCTCCCCCGCGACGCCGACCGGCACCGGCCGCAGGCGCGCGTCGAGGACGTAGACCCGGGCGTTCCAGATCGGCCCGCCGATGCCGGGGGCCTCGGTCCCGTCGACCGGCTCGGTCATCGTCGTGACGACGGTCGCCTCGGTCGGGCCGTAGACGTGGACGAGTCTGCGGCCGGGTGCCCACCGGGCGGCCAGGTCGGCCGAGAGCGCCTCGCCGCCGACGATCAGGCCGCGCAGCGTCGGCTGGTCGCGCTCGGGCATCGAGGCGAGCATGGAGGCGACGAGGTCGGTGTGGGTGACCGCGTTGTCCGCGATCAGGGCGGCGAGTTCCTCCCCCGCCGCTTGGACGTCGGGACCGGGGATGACCAGCGCGGCGCCGGCGAGGAACGTGGCGGCGAGGTCCACCATGGACACGTCGAAGCTGATCGACACCACCAGCAGGAACCGGCTCGCGGCGTCGATGGCGAGCCGGTCGACGTGGATGCCCGCCACGGCGGCGATCCCGCGGTGGGTGACGACCACACCCTTGGGCTTGCCGGTGGAGCCGGAGGTGTAGATGACGTAGGCGGCGTTCGCGGCGCGCAGCGGGCGGACCCGATCGGCGTCGGTCGGGTCGGTCTCCGGGTGGCCTGCCTCGCCGTCGAGCACTATGGTCCGCGCCCCCGGCAGGTCGGTGTCGGCGGTGGTCAGCACCAGCGCGGGGCGGGCGTCGTCGAGCATCAGCGCGATCCGCTCGGCCGGGTAGGCGCGGTCGACGGGCAGGTAGGCCGCACCGGCCTTCACCACGGCGAGCAGGGCGACGATCATCTCGACCGACCGCGGCAGTGCCATGGCGACGACGTCGTCGGGGCCGACACCGAGCCCGATCAGCTTGTGTGCCAGCCGGTTCGCCCGTCGATTCAGCTCCACATAGGACAGCTCGGCGCCCTGGAAGACCAGTGCGGTGGCGTCGGGCGTGCGCTTCGCCTGGCGCTCGAACAGCGCGGGCAGGGTCAGGTCGGGCACCTCGCGGGCGGTGTCGTTGCGCTCGACGAGCAGGTGACGGAGTTCCCCGGCGTCGAGGACGTCGAGATCGGTGATGGGGCAATCCGGGTCGGCGGCGGCCGCGGCGAGCAGGCGCAGCAGCCGGGCGCCGAACCCCGCGGCGGTCTCCTCGTCGAACAGGGCCGTGCGGTACTCGACGGTGAGGCGCGCGCCGCCCGTCCGGCGCTCGTCGAGCCGGACGGTGAGGTCGAAGCGCGCGGTCGAGGAGCGCACCGGGTGTTCCCTGACAGTGAGACCCGGCAGAGCGAGTCCGGGCTCGTCGTCGGCCTGCACGACCAGCATCACCTGGAACAGCGGGTGGTGTTGCAGGCTGCGGGCCGGGTTGACCGCCTCCACGACCCGCTCGAAGGACACGTCGGCCTGGCTGAACGCGGCGAGGTCGGTGTCGCGCACGCGGCGCAGCAGCCGGCGGAAGCTGGGGTCGCCGGAGGTGTCGGCGCGCAGCACCAACGTGTTGACGAAGAAGCCGACGAGGTCGGCCAGGGCTTCGTCGGTGCGACCGGCGATCGGGCTGCCGAGCGGGATGTCGGTGCCCGCGCCGAGTCGGGTCAGCAGCGCGCTCAGGCCCGCTTGGGCGACCATGAACAGGCTGGCCCCCTGCTCGCGGCCGAGCGCGGTCAGCGCGGCGTGCAGGTCGGCGTCGAGGTCGAAACCGACGCTGTCGCACCGGGTTCCCGCGTCGGCCGACCGAGGCCGGTCGGTCGGCAGCTCCAGCCGCTCGGGCAGACCTGCCAGTTCAGCGCGCCAGAACTCGAGCTGTTGGGCGATCAGGCTCTCCGGGTCGGACTCGTCGCCGAGGACTTCCTGCTGCCACAGCGCGTAATCCGCGTACTGCACCGGCAGCGGGCTCCACACGGGCGCGGTGCCCAGGCAGCGCGCCGCGTACGCCGAGGACAGGTCGCGGGCGAAGGGGGCCATCGACCAGGCGTCACCGGCGATGTGGTGCATCAGCAGGAGCAGCACGTGCTCGGTGGCGCTGAGCGCGAACAGGACCGTGCGCAGCGGCGGCTCGCCCGTCAGGTCGAACGGGTGCTCGGCGGCCCGCGCCACCGCGGCGGTGAGACCGTCCTCGTCGGTGTCGACGACCTCGAACACCGGCTCGGCCGCGTCGGCGACCACCTGGTGCGGTTCGCCGTCGCGCTCGGGGAACGTGGTGCGCAGCGACTCGTGCCGCTCGACGACATCGCCGAGAGCCGCCCGTAGCGCCGCCACGTCCAGCGGGCCGGACAGCCGGAACGCGGTGGGGCTGTTGTAGGCCGGGTTCGGCCCTTCCATCCGGTCGAGGAACCACAGCCTGCGCTGCGCCGAGGAGAGTGGAATCGCGTCGTCCATGTCCATCTCTTCCATCACACGGTCCTTCGCGGTCGGGCCACCAGGGCGGGCCGCGCGCGCTTGGCGGAGGCGACCTCGACGGCGAGGCGGACCACCGTCGGCGCCTCGAACAGACTGCGGATGCTCAGCTCCACACCCAGCGCCGCACGGACCCGGCTGACCACCTTGGTCGCCAGCAGCGAATGCCCGCCCAGGTCGAAGAAGTTGTCGTCGATGCCGACCTTGGCCACGCCGAGCACCTGCGAGAACACCTCGCACAGCGCGGTTTCGTGCTCGGTGCGCGGTTCCCGCGAGTCGGGGGCCGCGGCCAGATCCGGCGCGGGAAGCGCCGCCCGGTCGAGCTTTCCGTTGGGGGTCAGGGGAAACGCGTCGAGTCCCACCACGGCTGCGGGCACCATGTGGTCGGGCAGGACACCGGTCAGGTGCGCGCGCAGGGCGGCGCCATCGATGCCCGCCGGGCGCACGTAGGCGACCAGGCGCTTGAGGCCCGGCTGGTCCTCCCGCACCACCACGGCCGTCTCGGCGACGTCGGGGAACACCGCGACGGCGGCCTCGATCTCGCCGAGTTCGACGCGGAAACCGCGGAGCTTCACCTGCTGGTCGGCCCGGCCGACGAACTCGAGGTCGCCGCCCCGCCGCCTGCGCACCAGGTCGCCGGTGCGGTACATCCGCGACCCGGGCGGACCGTACGGGTCCGGGACGAACCGCTCGGCGGTGAGCGCGGGCCGGTCCAGGTAGCCGCGAGCCAGGCCGCCGCCTGCGATGTACAGCTCGCCCGGAACACCGGGCAGGACGGGTCGCAGGGCCGAGTCGAGCACGTGCACCCGGACGTTGTGGATCGGCTTGCCGATCGGCGGGGTCTCGCGGCCGTGCAGCGGGTCGCTCATCGTGGCCACGACGGTGGTCTCGGTGGGGCCGTAGACCTGCATCATCGTGCGGTCGGGCGACCAGCGCGCCACCAGTTCGGCCGTGCAGGCCTCGCCACCGACCACGAATCCGCGCAGGGTCGGCAAGTCGGTGCCCGCGGGGATGGAGGCCAGCATCGGCGCGACCAGGTCGGTGTGGGTGACGCCGTGCTCGTCGATGAGCGCGGCCAGGTCGGGGCCGACGAGTTGACGGCCTGGCTCCGGCACCACGAGGAGCGCGCCGGACAGCAGGGTCATCGCGATGTCCGCCATGGACACGTCGAAGCTGATCGATACGACCAGCAGGAACCGGCTGCCCGGCCGCAGGCCCATCCGCTCGATGTGCGCGGCGGCCACCGACGCGATGCCCCGGTGCGACAGGACGACACCCTTGGGGCGGCCGGTCGAACCCGAGGTGTAGATGACGTACGCCGGGTGCGCGACCCGCAGCGGCGCGGTCCGGTCGGCGTCGGTGAGGTCGGAGTCGGGGTGGGCGGCGATCGTGGCGGCGGTGGCCGGGTCGTCGAGCACCAGGCTCGTCGGGAACGCGGCGGCGGTGTCCGCGACGGCCAGGACCAGGGCGGGCTTGGCGTCGGCGAGCATGTAGGCGATCCGGTCGGCCGGGTACGCCGGGTCGATCGGCAGATAGGCGGCGCCCGCCTTGAGCACGGCCAGCCACGCCACGACCATCTCCGCGGAGCGCGGAAGGCCCAGTGCCACCAGGGATTCCGGGCCGACACCGAGCAAGACGAGGTGGTGGGCGAGCCGGTTGGCGCGGGCGTTGAGTTCGCCGTAGGACAGCTCCTCGGTTCCGCAGACGACCGCCGGGGCGCCCGGGTCGGCCGCGACCCGCGCCTGGACCAGGTCGGGCAGCGGCCGGGTGTCGACCGGGGTGTCGGTGGCGTTGAGCTCGCGCACGACCCGGTCCTGCTGTGCGGCCGACAGGACGGTGAGACCGCTGATCGGTTGGTCGGGGTCGGCGGCGGCCGAGTCGAGCAGCCGGACCAGCGCCTCGGCGAACTCGGCGACGGTCACCGCGTCGAACAGATCGGTGCTGTACTCGATGGCGCCGTCGATCCCGGCCGGCGTGCCGTCGTCGGCGCGGCGCTCGCCGAGGTCGAAGACGAGGTCGAACTTGGCGACCCCGGCCGGGGCGATCTCGACCGACGTGGTCAGGTCCGGCAGGTCCAGTTCGTGCGCCAGCGCGTTCTGGAACACGAGCATCACCTGGAACAGCGGGTGCCGGGCCAGCGAGCGGGCCGGGTTCAGCTCGTCGACGAGCCGCTCGAACGGCAGGTCGGGGTGCGCGTACGCGCCGAGGTCGGTCTCCCGGGTGCGGCGCAGCAGCTCGCGGAATGTCGGGTCGCCGCTGGTGTCGTTGCGCAGCACCAGGGTGTTGACGAAGAACCCGACGAGATCGTCGAGCGCCGCGTCGGCCCGGCCCGCGACCGGGGTGCCGATGGGGATGTCGGCGCCCGCGCCGAGCCTGTTCAGCAGCGCGGCCAAACCGGCCTGCACCACCATGAACACCGTGGCACCGTGGGCGCGGCCCAGGTCGGCGAGCCGCCGGTGCAGGTCCGCGCCGAAGCTGATCGGGACGGTGTCGCCGCGGTAGGTGGCGACGGTCGGCCGGGGGCGGTCGGTCGGCAGTTCGAGCTGGTCGGGCAGCCCGGCCAGGGTGGAGGCCCAGTAGGCGAGCTGCGGTTCGAGGGTGCCGCCCGCGGTGAGGAGCCGGTGCTGCCACAGGGTGTAGTCGGCGTACTGGACGGGCAGTTCGGTCCACTGTGGAGCATCGCCCGCGTGCCGGGCGGCATAGGCGTGGGCCAGGTCGCGGGTCAGCGGGGTCAGGGACCAGCCGTCGCCCGCGATGTGGTGCAGGACAAGGCACAGCGTGTGCTCGTCGCCCGCGGAGAACAGGTGCGCGCGCAGCGGGGTCTCGACGGTGAGGTCGAAGCCGAGGGTGGCCGCGCGATGCACGGCGCCATCGAGGTCGGCGACCTGCTCGAGGTGCAATTCGGTGAACGGCTCCAGGATGTGCTGGTGTGGTTCGCCGTCGACCTCCGGCAGGACGGTGCGCAGGATCTCGTGCCGTGTCACGACATCACCGATGGCGGCCCGCAGCGCGGCCACGTCGAGCGCGCCGGACAGGCGCAGGGTCAGCGGGATGTTGTAGGTGGCACTGGGTCCTTCAAGTCGGTTGAGGAACCAGAGGCGCTGCTGGGCGAACGACAGCGGGATTCGGCTCGGGCGCTCGCCGCGTTCCAGGGCCTCGCGCGCCACGCCCGCGCTGTCGATCGCCTCGACGAGACCGGCGACCGTCGGGGTGTCGAACACCGTCTTGATCCGCAACTCCACCCCGAACACCGCCCGCACCCGGCCTGCCAGGCGGATCGCGGCGAGCGAGTGGCCGCCGAGGTCGAAGAAGTCGTCGTCGATGCCGACGCCGGGCAGACCCAGGATCTCGGCGAACAGCTCGCAGAGCACTTCCTGCCGCGGCGAGGTGGGCTTGCGCGTGCCGATGGCGTGGTAGGCGCGGCGGTCCGGCACGGGCAGGGCGGCGCGGTCCAGTTTTCCGTTGGGGGTCAGGGGAAGCGCGCCGAGGGCGACCACGGCCGCGGGAACCATGTACTCCGGCAGGCGGCTCTCCGCGTGCGCCCGCAGGACCATCGGGTCGAGCGACTCCGGCACCGCGTAGGCGACAAGCCGCTTGTCCCCAGGGGCGTCCTCGCGGACGACCACGGCGACCCGCTCCACGCCCGGCGCGGCGGCGAGTGCGGCCTCGATCTCGCCGAGTTCGATGCGAAAGCCGCGCAGCTTGACCTGGTGGTCGACCCGGCCGAGGAAGTCGAGCCTGCCGTCGTCGCCCCACCGCACCAGGTCGCCGGTGCGGTACATGCGGGAACCCGTGGGCCCGAACGGGTCCGCGACGAACCGCTCGGCGCTCAGCGCGGCCCGGCCCAGGTAGCCGCGGGCCAGCCCGGCGCCGCCGATGTACAGCTCACCGGGAACACCGGCGGGCACCGGTCGCAGCGCGGCGTCGACCACGTAGACGCTGGTGTTCGCGATGGGCAGGCCGATCGTGGGCGCGCCCGGCCGGTCGTCGAGGTCGGCCGCCGTCGACCACACGGTGGTCTCGGTGGGGCCATAGAGGTTGGTGACAGAGGCGCCGAGCGCGCGCATGGAGTCGGCGAGCCCGGGCGGGAGGGCCTCGCCGCCGACGAGCATCCGCAGGCCTCTGGCCTGGTCCGGCGCCTCGGCGATCAGGCCCTGCCACAGCGACGGGGTGGCCTGCATGACGGTGGCGCCCGACCGCTGCAGGAGGGCGGCCAACGCGGCCGGGTCGAGGACGGAATCCTTGTCCGCCACGACGACCGCTGCCCCGGACAGCAGCGGCAGGTACAGCTCCAGGCCCGCGATGTCGAAGGCGACCGTGGTGACGGCGAGGAGGCGGTCCTTGGGGCCCAGGGGGCAGCGGGTCGCCATGGACAGCAGGAAGTTCACCAGCGCGCCCCGGGTGACGACGACGCCCTTGGGCCTGCCCGTCGAGCCGGAGGTGAAGATCGTGTACGCCGCCGCGAGTGGTCCGGGTCGGATGCCGGGGTCGTCGTCGGGATAGGCGTCGATCAGCGCGGCGGTGCGCGGGTCGTCGAGGACCGTCGCGCCTTCGGCGAAGTCCGCGCCCGCCAGGACCAGGGCCGGGTCGGCGTCCTCGATCATCCAGCGCACCCGGTCGGCCGGGTAGTCCGGGTCGATCGGGACGTAGGCGGCGCCGGACTTCAGCACGGCTAGGAGCGCGACGACGAGGTCCGCCGAGCGCGGCAGGGCGACGGCGACGAAGCGGTCCGGACCCGCGCCGCGGTCGACCAGGTACCGGGCCAGCCGGTTCGCCCGGGAGTCCAGTTCGGCATGGGTCAGGGTGTCGACGCCCGCGACAACGGCGACCGCATCCGGGGCGCGCGCGGCGCCGCGGCCGATGAGGTCGACCAGGTCGTCGGACATGGGGGCGGCGGTGTCGTTGGCGGACAGCAGCTTCCGTCGCTCGTCCGGGTCGATCAGGTCGACCGTGCCGAGCGCGGCGTCGAGGTCGGCGGCTTCGAGCCAGCGGGCGACCTGTCCGGCGATCCGCCGCGCCAGGGCATCGGTGACGACGTCCGGGCGGTAGCGCAGCCGCAGGGTGAGCCGGGGGCCGGGGGCGGCGTAGAGGCCGAGCGGGTAGTGGCTTGGGTAGGTCGTGCTCAGCTCGCCCACCTGCGGGCCGCCTTCGGGGGCGGCGACGGTCGCGGGGAAGTTCTCGAAGACGGTCAGGGTGTCGAACAGGTCACCGGTGGCGCGCTGGATGTCGGTGAGCCCGACGTGGTGGTGCTCGGCCATCGCCGAGAGCTGGGATTGGAGGTCGCCGAGGTGCTCGCGCACCGACTGGGCCGGGTCGAGCCGCACCCGCACGGGGACGGTGTTGATCAGGAAGCCGATCGCCGATTCCACGCCCGCGACGGCGGCGGGGCGGGTGGAGACCGTGGTGCCGAACACGACGTCGGCGCGGCCGGTGAGCCTGCCGAGGACCGCCGCCCACGCTGCCTGCACCGCGGTGCTCAGGGTGATCCCGTTGGCACGCAACGCCTCGCGTAATCGGGTGGTGGCTTCCTCCGGCAGTTCGACCACGCACAGCTCGGTCTCGGTGTGCTCCTTGTCCGCGGCGGCGACCAGGGTCGGCTCGTCGATGCCGTCGAGCAGGTCGAGCCAGGCGCGCTCCCCCGCTTCGGCGTCCTGCCCGGCCAGCCAGCCCAGGTAGTCGGCGTAGCGGACCGGCGGTGCCGTGGGCTCGGCGGCGTAGTGGCTCAGCAGGTCGCTGATGAGCAGGGGCATCGACCAGCCGTCGAGCACGATGTGGTGGTGGGTCAGCAGGACGCGGTGGTGCTCGGCGCCCAGCCGCACCAGGGTGAACCGCAGCAGCGGTGGGGCGGCGAGGTCGAAGCGGTGCGCCCGCTCGGCCTCGGCGACGCGGTCGAAGTCGGCCACGCCAAGCTCCTGCCAGGGCAGGTCCACCCGTTCAGCGATGAGCTGCGCGGGCCGTTCGAGTCCGGTGTGGACGAACCCCGCACGCAGGTTCGGGTGGCGGTCGACCACGGCTTGCGCAGCGGCGCGGAGTCGGCTGCTGTCCAGGGGTCCGTGCAGGTCGAAGGCGAACTGCATGGCGTAGGCGTCCGGCGCGGACTCGTCGAAGGCGGCGTGGAAGAGCAGGCCCTCCTGCAGCGGCGTCAGCGGCCAGGTCTCCACCGCCCAGGGGTAGCTGGTCTTCAGCAGCGCGGCGTCCGCCGCGGAAGGGCCGGGCAGGGTCGATGGGGTTTCGGCGTCCGCTTCGGTTGCCACCGTCGCCAAGGCCGCGGCGGTGCGGTGTTCGAACACCTGCTTGGGGGTGAGGAGCAAGCCCGCGCGCCGCGCCCGGCCCGCCAGCAGCATGGACAGCACGCTGTCGCCG
Source organism: Actinokineospora alba (assembly GCF_004362515.1). NCBI lineage: Bacteria > Bacillati > Actinomycetota > Actinomycetes > Pseudonocardiales > Pseudonocardiaceae > Actinokineospora > Actinokineospora alba. Next base: position 6,360,963 of record NZ_SNXU01000001.1, read on the forward strand.
CCCATGGCGAAGAAGTCGTCGTCAAGGTCCACTTCGGACTCTTCGAGCACCTCGGCGAGCAACGCCCGCAGCAGCTCCTCGCGCGGGGTCCCTGTCCGGCCGGTCCCGGCTGACGCACGGGCGGGCGCGGGCAGCGCCAGCCGGTCGAGCTTTCCGCTGGGGGTCAAGGGGAACTCGGCCATGACCACGAAGTCGGCGGGCACCATGTGCTCGGGGAGCGCCTTGGCGGCCCACGCCGTCAGCTCGGCCGGGTCGCACTGGGTCAGGACGTGCGCGACGAGCCTGGGCGCGCCGGGGTGATCGGTCCGCACGGACACGGCCGCCTGGGTGACCCCGGGGTGGGCGTTGAGGACGGCTTCGATCTCGCCGAGTTCGACGCGGAAGCCGCGGAGCTTGACCTGGCCGTCGGAGCGGCCGACGAAGTCGAGCGCGCCGTCCTCGCGCCACCGGGCGAGGTCACCGGTGCGGTAGAGGCGGGAACCGGGTGCGCCGAAGGGGTTGGCGACGAACCGCTCGGCGGTCAGGGCGGGCCTGCCGAGGTAGCCGTGGGCAAGTTGGTGGCCCGCCAGGTACAGCTCCCCCACCTCGCGTGTGGGGCGCAGGTCCGCGTCGAGCACGTAGGTCTGGGTGTTCCACACCGGGCGGCCGATCGGCACCGACGACTCGGGCTTGCGCGGGTCGCATTCCCAGTAGGTGACGTCGACAGCGGCCTCGGTGGGGCCGTACAGGTTGTGCAGGCCCGCGTCGAGCAGCGTGGCGAATCGCGCGGCAAGATCCCCGGGCAGCGCCTCGCCGCTGCAGATCACCCGGCGCAGACCCGTGCAGGCATCGGGAACGGTGGGCTCCTGAAGGAACGCACGGAGCATCGACGGTACGAAGTGGACAGTCGTGATCCGCTCGTCGCGGATGAGCGCGGCCAGGTAGGCCGGGTCGCGGTGGCCGTCCGGCCTGGCCACGACCAGCGCGGCGCCGGTGATCAGCGGCCAGAAGAACTCCCACACCGAGACGTCGAAGCTCGACGGCGTCTTCTGCAGGACCCGGTCGTCGGCGCCGAGGCGGTACTCGGCCTGCATCCAGAGCAGCCGGTTGACGATGCCGCGGTGCGGCACCATGACGCCCTTCGGCCTGCCGGTGGAACCGGAGGTGTAGATCACGTAGGCGGTGTCGGCGGGAACCCACCCGGCGGACTCGGTGGCGACCAGGCCCTCGGGGCGCAACACCAGTATCGGTGCGGCGTCGGCGAGCATGAACGCCACCCGGTCGGCCGGGTAGTCCGGGTCGACCGGAAGGTAGGCCGCGCCGGCGCGGAGCACCGCGAGCAGGCTCACGACCAAGTCGATCGACCGGGGCATGGCGATGGCGACGACGCGGCCGGGCCCGGCGCCGCGGTCGCGGAGGGTGTCGGCCAGCCGGTCCACCCGCTCGGCGAGGTCGGCGTAGGTCAGCGTGACGCCCTCGAAGCTGAGCGCGGGCGCCCCCGGCGTCCGCGTGGCCTGCTCGGCGAACAGCCCCGCGATGGTCGGCTCCGCCTCGATGGACCTCTCCGCGCCGGCTCCGAACTCGATCATCGCACCTCTCCCAAGCGCTGGTGGCCCCCGCGCCGGTCCACTTCACCGATGTGGCCGGTTCGCCTCCGCAGCCTGCCGGGCGCCACCGCGCCTCACCCGTGCCAATGTCCGGCGATGTGGACCGTTCTGGAGCGGCGAAGTTCCGATACCGTCCCCCAAGCGGGCCGTAACACCCGTGATCGGCGCGGACCGCAGCGAGGGCGGGCCACACCGGTCCAATTCAGGCCAGTGGAGCGAAATGGACCGTCTCACCGACGCGGGCGCACTTGTCGAGCTACTCGGTGACTGGACGACCGCGCACGGGCCGCTGTACCGAAAGCTGGCGGGCGCGGTCGCGAAGTGCATCGATGCGGGCGACCTGCGGGCGGGCCAGCGCCTGCCTTCGGAGCGGGACCTGGCCAAGCTGCTCACCGTCAGCCGGGCCACCGTGGTGGCCGCCTACGACGAACTGCGCGGCGGTGGACTGGTCGACAGCCTGCGCGGCAGCGGCACCCGGGTGGCCACCCGGGCCCGGCCGAAGTCCTCCGGGTCCGACGGCCGGGTCCCCGGCGGCCGGGCCACCTCGATCTTCCAGCGGCTCGTCGACGGGCCGGGCGAGATCATCTCGCTGGCCATGGCGGTCGAGCCCGCGGCACCGGAACTGACCGAAGCCATCCGCGACCTGGCGGGCACCGACCTCGACGACCTGATGGCCGACGTCGGCTACCACCCCCGCGGCTACCCACCTCTGCGTGAGGCGGTGGCCGACCACTACGCGGAACTGTGGCTGCCCACGACCCCGGACCAGGTGCTGGTGACCACGGGCGCGCAGCAGGTGATCGGCCTGGTGGCGCAGATGTACCTGCGGCCGGGGTGCACGGTGATCGTCGAGTCACCGAGCTGGCCGGGCTGCCTCGACGTCTTCCGCGCGGCGGGTGCGCGATTGGTGGGCGTCCCGCTCGATGAGGAAGGCATCCGACCCGACCACCTCGCGAAGGCATTCGCCGACGAGAAGCCGGTGCTGGCCTACGTGATGCCGACCTTCCACAACCCCACCGGCGCTTTGATGTCCACCGGCAGACGGCAGCGGGTGGCGGAACTGGCCGCGAAGTTCGACGTACCGGTGTTGGAGGACAACGCCTACACCGGTTTCGTCAGCCGCGACGGCGTGGCGGCGTTGTCCCCCATCGGCGCTTTCGCCCGGGGGAACGCGGAAATCCTCACGGTGGGTTCGATGGCGAAGGCGGTGTGGGGCGGCCTGCGGATCGGATGGGTCCGTGGGCCCAGCGCCATCATCGAGCGGCTGGCCCGGTACAAGGTGCGGGCGGACCTCGGAAGCCCGGTTCTGGACCAGGCACTAACGGCCCGGCTGCTGCCGAAACTGTCGGACATCGCGGCGGCACGTGGGGACATCTTGCGGCAGCGGCTCGATCACCTGCAGAACCTGCTCACCGACCGGCTCCCCAGTTGGCGGTGGCGAACGCCGGATGGGGGCTCGGCGTTGTGGATCGAGCTACCGGACACCTCGGCACAGATCTTCGCCCAGGTGGCGTTACGGCATGGGGTGGAGCTGGTGCCTGGATCGGCGACCGACCCGAGTGGGGGCCATGACAATTACGTGCGGCTGCCGTTCACACTGCCCAGCGATGTGCTGACTGAACTGGTGCATCGACTTGCGCTGGCCTGGAACGATTTGCGCCGGCATGGTCCGGTGGGCGAAGTGCCGGGGCCGATCATCTAGCTGCCGGTTTCGGCTGCCGGGCGTCTGTAACTGCACGGCCGGCTTGAACTGTGCGGCCGACCTAGCGCGGAGGGCGCCTATGGGACCCGTTGCCCCTGCACTTCCCCCTTGCCCCTCGTCCTGGCCGCCTTTAACTCTCGATCATCGGTGTCAAGGGTCAGCTTGCTGATCGCGAAGCGACGGCGCTCGCGCCGCCCTTGACGCCGATGATCGAGAGTTAAACAATCAAGCCAGAGGGGCCCACCCCCGGATTCCCCCGCGCAGAGCACTCCTGCGCTATCACCGCGAGGCGGCACCCGGAGTGTCAGCCGCGAAAGCCCCCTCAGCAAACTTGCTCAAAGCGATCCGATTCGGCAACCCCGTCTTGGTGATCAAGCTGGAAACATGCTTCTCCACCGTCCGCTGCGACAAATGCAGCTGATCAGCGATTTCCCTGTTCCCCAACCGTTTCACCAGCAAGCGCAAAACCTCGTACTCCCGCACCGTCACCCCAGAAGACCGCAAAGCCACCGGTATCTCATCAATCCCACCCCGCCGTTGCGCGATCTTCGCCCCCGACCGGCGCATCAGAGAACGGCAAGCACCGGCAACGGCCGGGACTTCGGCGGTGTGGAAGTACTCCTCAGCGGCACGCAGCCACTCGACGGGTTCGCCCCAGCCGCCCGCCAACGCGGCCTCCCCCACCAAACGGAGACCCAAGTGGCGGGCCATCGCATACGGCTCGCCGATAGCCAGTGCCTCGGCGACGGTGGCCGTTGCTTCAGCGTGACCCGCTTGCCCTTCCAGGACCGCTCGGGCGAACACGGCGAACTGGCGGTCCCACCGAAGCCTGCTCGCCGGGGCGGCCACCACCCGGTCGTAGCGGGTCCAGTCCACTTCGCCGGACAGGGCGCCCAGCAGCAGGTCCAACCCGTACCGGCCGGTGAGCTGGAACATGTTGGGGTTGCTCTCCTCAGCCGCGAGTGAGCTGGCCAGTTCCGTGCGGGCCAAGTCCGGGTTTTCCTCCAGCAGGGCGCAGAAGGCGCGGGCCAGGCCGTGCACCCGGGACGCGTGCTGGGCCTGGTCGCCGCCCCGGTGGTGGAACTCGGCGAGGGCGGTGTCCAGGTCTCGGCGTCGGCCGCGGTGGCCCGCGAGGACCGCGCGGTACAGCAGCATGTACTGGGTGGTCTCCAACAGCTTCAACCGGGTCGTCGCCGCGACCACCTGCTCGATCAGCGTCCCGGCCGCGTCGAAGTCGCCGCGGAGGATGAGTTGTAGGGCGATGTTGACTTCGGCCTGGTAGCGGGCGGTCACCGCGCCGAACCGGGACGCCTGCTCCCGGGCCTGTTCGAGCCGGTCGATGCTGCCGTCGCGCAGGGCGCCGTCGTGGCCGAGGCGGACCAAGGCGTGGGTTTCCCAGATCGGCAGGTTGTGCTGCACGGCAAGGGATCTGCTGCGCTCCAGCAGGGCGGTGGCCTCCTCGGGGTCGCGTGGGCGGGTCAACGCCCCGAGCAGCTGCAACGCCTGGCAGGCCACCGCGGGCAGCGGCACGGCCTCGGCGACCACCGCGGCCCGCCGAGCCATCTCCTCGGCCTTGCGCATCTGCCCCGGCCCCGGCACGTCCATCTCCAGGTGCGCGGCGACGACGTCGATGGGGGCGGTGTCCTCGGCGGCGGCGTCCGGGCCGATCAGCGCCCGGGCGGCGGCCACCTGGTTGAGTCCGTCGGCCACCCGGCCCGCGTGCACAGCGACCCACGCGATGCGCGTGTGCAGCCGCGCCCTGCGCTGCGCCGACAGCCCGGCGCCCACCTGGTCGAGGATGCCGACGACGGCGAGCGCCCGGTCGATCAACCCGGCCTCGGCGAGCGCGTAGAGCTGGGTCTCCAGGGCCGCGGCCCGCGCCGCCGGGTCGTGGGCGAGCAGATCCCATGCCTTGTCCAGCAACGTGACCGCCGACTGGGCCGCACCCTGGGCGAGCGCCCGAGCGCCCGACTCCGCGAACAGCAGGCCCGCGCGGACCGGGTCGCCCGCGTCGACCCGCAGGGCGGCGCACAGCTGGCACCACTCCCCCGGCAGCCCCGGGTACACCCGCTCCACCCCGTCGGCGACCTCATGGGCGAGCCGCGCCCGCTCGCCGGGGCTGAGCAGGGTCAGCAGCGCCTCGACGATGAGCTGGTGCCGGAAGACGTACCAGTCGGGCGTGTGCCCGTCCGGGGCCACCAACTGGGTCGCGAGATCACCGTGCAGATGGCTGAGCAGGTCCCGGTAGTCGAGCCCGGTGACCGCCTGCACCACCGCGGGCGGGAACCGCCTGCCCAGGACCGCCGCGACCGACAGGACGTCGCGGGTGCGCGGGCCGAGCAAGTCGACCCGGGTGGCCATGCTGCGCACGAACGTGGCCGGCAGAGTCGTGTGCAGCTCGTCGGTGACCTGCCACCCGTCGCCGCCCTGGACGAGCAGCCCGCCGTCGATGACTCCGCCGAGCAGTTCCTCGATGCGGAACGGGTTTCCCGCGCTGCCCGCCCACAGCAGGTCCACCGCGGGCTCGGGCACCTCCTCGGCGCGCACACCGAGATTGGAGCCGACGAGCCTGCGCATGTCGGCCCGGTCGAGCCGGTCCAGCTCGATCAGCACGCCCGTGCCGCGCTGCCCGGCCGACCGGGCCAGGTCCAGCGCCGGGCACTGGTCGGCGCGGATCGTGCCCAGCAGCATGGTGGGCTGCCGGTCGAGGTTGTCGATCAGGTACTCGACGACCGCCAGCGTCTCCGCGTCGGCGTCCTGCAGGTCGTCGAGGATCATCAGGCAGCCGCGCTCGTGCCCGGCGAGCCCGGTCAGCCGCAGCACCGCCTCGGCCAGGATCACCAGCGACGCGGACTCGGCCTCGGCGGGCGGGTCGCCCCAGTCCGGGATGAGCCGGGCCAGGATCGGCCGGTACGGACCGAGCGCGGCGACGTCGATCGGGTCGCCGGTGCGCAGCAGCGAAAGCAGCGCCTCGGTCAGCGAGCGGTAGGGAACCATCGGGCCGATGGCGCTGCCGCGGCCGCGCAGCAGCCGCATGTCCGCGGCGAAGCCGAGATCCGCGGCGGCCGCGGCGAGCCGCGACTTGCCGATTCCGCTTTCGCCGACCAGGAACATCGCGCCGCCGCGCCCCCCGCGCGCGGACTTCAGCGCGGACTCGATCGCATCGAGTTCATCGTCTCGCCCGACGATGACTGAAGTCCGATTCACGGGCCGCACAGTACCTATGTCAGTCAAAGGTGGTCTATCGATACGCGGATGGTGGCCCGGGTCTGCGCCCGGTCCGCCATCCGCGTCGGCATTCAGCCCACGACTACTTGGGCTTCTCCGGGCAGCACGTCGTGCTGGTGGGCCACGACGCGAGGTTCGCCGGATCGTCGAAGATGCCGCTGAACCCCACCGCCGTCGCGGCTCCCGCGGTCACCACGAGCCCCGCGAGGGCCGCGGCACGCAGTCCGAAGGACACCGTGGGACGCAGTCTCCGCAGGCCACGGCCAGGCTCGGGTAACGCTTGGCCGTCACCTCCGGCCACGTGATCCTCTGCGGTGAACTCTTGCGACACCACGGATTCAGCTTGTCTGTCGGACACGGGTTTCCTCCCACTGACGGTTTTCCTGACGAGCCGGCCGATCAGGCCGGCCCACATCCTGGTTGGAGCATCAGCACCGACGGCACCCGGTCCACGTGTGCCAGCCGGAGCAGTCCATAGCCGATGCCCGCGGCCCCGGTGAGCAGGCCAGGGGTGAACACACCCCCGGGCGTGCCGCACACCGGCCCGTAGCGGTCGAGCGCGTCGAGCACCAGCCCGGCCCGGCGGCGCATCGCCCGCGCCGCACCTGGTCGGTCGGCGGCGGCCAGCACGGTGAGGGTGTCGACGACGCCCAGCTCTCCGTGACACAAGCTCAGATCGCGCAGCACGGGCCTGCGCGTTACAGGCCGCGGCCTGTCCTCGACCGGCTCGGCGAGCAGGCACCGGGCCACGCATCGGCCCGCTTCCCCCGAATGCCAGCCAGGTTCGGCCGACTGCGGGGCACCGGTGATCGCCTCGCGCGCGGCGCGGGTGGCCCGGCCGTCGGCGTTCGCCCGGCCATAGGTGCCCAGCGCCCAGGCGATTCCGGCGGCGCCGTCGGCGAAGCCGTGGTGTGGGCCCAGATCCCCGTATTCGACGTATTCGGCCAGTTCCTCGGCGCACGACGCGGCGAGCCTGCCCGCCGCGGCACAGCCCGATTCGGTGTGCACGGCGGTCATCGCGGCCAGGCAGCCCGCGCTGCCGGTGGCCCAGTCGGCCGAGCCCGGTGCCCGCGTCGCGGCCGTGGCCAGGTCGACCGCGTGCTCGGCCCACGAGCCGAGCTCGGTGTCGGCGAGGAGGGTGGCCAGGCGGGTCAGGGTGTAGGCGATGCCACCGAAGCCGTGCAGGCCGCCGCAGCCGATCACCGGCACCAGGTCCGGGCGCGCGGCCACGGTGTCGTAGAACGCGGGGATCGCGCCGACGGCACGCGAGGCGACGTCGGCGTAGCGGGAGATCCCGGTCAGGTCGGCGAGTTGGGCGAGGAACAGGGCGACACCGAGGTACCCGTTGGCCATGCTGGCGCCCATGGGCAGCACCAGCCACTGCCGGTCGTCGACCAGTTCCAGGCCCAGCCAGTTGACCCGGTCGCGGTCGCCCATGCTCCGGGCGATGATCTGGTCGCCCAGGGCGCACGCCTCGGCGACGAGCCGCTGCGGGTCGGCCGCGGTGCCCGCCAGCGCCAGCGGCACGACGTCGGCGCCGGGGGCGGCGGGCCTGCGGGTGGCCAGGGTGGCGGAGATGATCCACGCCTGGTCACGGCGGTCGGCTTCGCTGCCCGCCCCGACCTTCTCCAGCGCGCGGCTCAGCCCGGTCCGCTCGATCACCCCGGACACCCGGTGTCCCTCGGAGGTCCAGAGGTCCGCGGAGCCCGGTTTGCCGGTGAAGATCGGGATGTCGCCCGCCCACAGGTCGGCCACCTCGTGCCGGGACAGCCCGCGCCGACCGGGATCACCGGCCGCCTCGGACCACAGCAGGTCCAGCACCCGGTCGCGGTCGAGCGCGTCGCGCAGCAGGTCCGGGTGGGTCGACTCCTCAATCAGGGTCACGTAGCCGCGGGTGGGTCGGGCGATGACGCGCACCTCGACGTCCGCGCAGCTTTCGACCAGGGCCGCGAAGTCCTTGTGGTGGCGCATGACCGCCTCGTAGGCGACGCCGAATCCGTCGAGCAGGGCCGTTTCGTGGTCTTCGGGCGCGAGGTCGCGGCCCGCGAGGCGCGGCCGGTTGTCGGCGCCGCGGAACGGCACGGACCGGGCGATGGGGCGCATCCGGTCGGTGCCGGGGAACTCCCAGTCCATCGCCATGTCCGGCGCGACGGCCCCGCGGTCGCCGCCCATGCCCGAGACGTCGATCGCGCCGTTCTCGCCGACGACGATCACCGGCAGCAGCGACGTGCGGTACACCGAGTCCGACAGCGCGGCGGCGGCCGGGTCCGTCACCGGGATCGGGGTGGCCAGCCTGGGGTGGAACAGGGTCTCCATGTCGACCAGCACCGGCTGGTCACCGCTCGCGATCAGGTTCTCGAAGTGGATGTCGGCCGCGTGCACCAGGTGCAGCAGCGCCAGCAGGGCGCCTTGCCTGCGGTAGAACCGGTCCGCGGCGGCCAGGTCAGGCAGCGGCCCGGTCTCGATGAACTCCAGCCAGCCGTATCCGGGCCGCTCGACGACGTCCACCGTGCGCAGCGCCAGGTCCGGGACGGCGTGGTTGAGCAGGCCGACCAGTTCGCCGAACCGCACGTGCGAGCGCACGTCCCGCGGGCGGTAGACCACCCGGCGGCCGTCGGCGAAGGTGAGGATCGCGACGGACCGGCCGCGCCGGTGCAAGTCTCCGCGCCGGGCCTCCACGCCCACCAGGCGCCCCGGCGACCGGCCGTCGAACAGGCTGGCGACCACCGCGGCCCGGTCGGCGGCCAACCGGGTGAGCAGTTCGGTGTGCGCCTCCACGGCGAAGTCGGCCGCCTGGCCCAACAACCGCGCCAATACAGGGTATTCGGCGAGGAACGCGGCCAGGTTCGCCGGACGGGTCAGGCGCCGCACGTAGTCGGTGAACCGCTGCGCGCCATCCGCGCCGGTCAGCAGGCCCGCGGCGGCGGCGTCGCCCAGGTTCGCCACCAGGGTCGCGGTGGCGGTCTCGACGAGGTCGCGGCTGAGCCGGTCCGCGAAGCCGCGCGCGACCGCGTCGAGGTCGATCTCGGCGAGTCCCCGCACCGACTCGGCCAGTCGGGTGACGGCGTCGGACACCAACGGCCGCAACGGCACCGCGAAAGCGTCCCGCCAGTCCGCCTCGGCCGACAGCTCCCCCACGGGTGCCGAAGCCAGCGCGCGTTCGACGGTCTCGGCCCAAGTCGGCTTGTCCACTCGCGAGGCCAGGCTCACCGGTGGCTCGCAGAGCAGTGCGGCCAGGGCTTTCTCGTGCAGACCGGTCTCGGCCAGGCGCCGCTCGAAGGCCTCGGCGGACCCGTGGACGGCCCGCCACCGGTCCAGCCGCCCGGCTGCCGCGGGCGCGTCGAGCACGCCCGCGTCCACCTCGGTGCCACGCCGTTCGTGCAGCGCGATCCCGGGTGCCCACCAGGCCGGGTCGGGGAATTCGCCGCCGTTGGGCTGTCCGGTCACGCGGTGGACCGTGCCACGGGGCGTACGCGACGTCATGGGTGGAAACTACGCACTTTCGCGATTGACGCGCGCACAGGCGTCGGAACCGTCGGCGGGGCCACGTAAGCGGGGCCGCCGGGCGCAACCCGGCTGCGGCCGAACGGATCACGGCGTAGGCCGATCGCCGATCCACGCGGCCGGGGCCACCTGGGAATTTGGGTACGCACCACCCATGCCACTCGCCGACCGCCGCGCCTACGTTGGGCCTTGCGGGTGATCTTGACCCGGCTCTTTCGCAGCCTTCTCGCAGCATTTCTCGCACCGTCGGCACCAGACGCGGTCCACTCCGATCGACGAGGCCAACCTTGCAAACCTGGTTACCCAGGCCGATTCCGGCCACCGAGGCGCCCGTGCGGCCGACCGACCGGTCGGCGCCGCGGTCGCTGGTCCACCGCTTCCAGGCGCGCGCCGCCCGGCGGCCCGGCGCCACCGCGCTCGTGTGGCGGCACACCGAGGTCGACTACGGCGGCCTGCACAGGCTGGCTCGTGCCGCCTACGCCCGGCTCGACGCGCTCGGCCTGCCGCCGGGCGCGCCGGTCGGTGTGCTCGCGGCGAAGTCGCCCGACGCCATCGCGCTGGTCTTGGCGCTGCTGGCGCAGCGCCGCCCGTTCCTGCTGCCCTCGCCCACCCTGGCGGAGCCGACGCTGCGGGCGCTGTTCGCCCAGGCCGGCTGCGTCGCGGTGCTCTCGACCGAGCAGGGTCGGCCGCTGGTCGACCACGTGATCGCCACCGACGGCGACGGCCCGGAGCTGCCCACCGCGAGCGACCCCGACGAGGTGGGCTTCATGCTCACCACCTCCGGCTCCACCGGCCTGCCCAAGGTGGTCCCGCTGAGCACCGGGGCCACCGCGCGGTTCGCCGACTGGGCGGCCGCGGAGTTCGACATCGGTCCACATCGGACAGTGCTCAGCTACGCGCCGCTGAACTTCGACCTGAGCCTGCTCGACCTCTGGACGACGCTGGCCGCCGGCGGCCGGGTCGTGCTGGCCGAGGCCGACCACTCGACCCGGGGCGCCTATCTGCTCGACCTGCTGGTCGCGCACGAGGTGAACGTGGTGCAGGCGGTGCCGATGTTCTTCCAGCTGCTCGCCGACCACACCCGCACACCGGTGTCCACTGTGGACCACGTGATCGTCACCGGGGATGTGCTGCCCGAGCGCTGTCTGGCGGCCCTGCCCGACCTGTTCCCGAACGCGCGCCTGCACAACCTCTACGGCTGCACCGAGACCAACGACAGCTTCCTGCACGAGATCGACCCCGGCGCGGGGGTGCCGGTGCCGCTGGGCAAGCCGATCAGCGGCGTCGACGCGGTGCTGGTGGACAGCGATGGCGCGGTGATCGACGGGCCGGGCGTGGGTGAACTCCATGTTCGCACGCCGTTCCAGACCGCGGGCTATCTCGATCCCGCGCTCGACGCCGACCGCTTCGGGCCCGGCCCGGGCGGGCGGGCCGGGCGGTACTTCCGCTCCGGCGACCTGGTGCGCAGACACCCCGACGGGCAGCTGACGCTGGAGGGCCGCACCGACTTCCAGGTGAAGGTCCGCGGGGTGCGGATCAACCCGCAGGAGGTGGAGCGCGTGCTCCTGGCGCACCCCGACGTCGCCGAGGCGGCTGTCCTCGCCCTGCCCGACCCGGTCGCGGGCACCGCGCTGCACGCGTTCGTCGGCAGACGGGACCGCTCGCTCAACAGCCTCGCCGTGCGCAAGCACTGCGCCGACCGGCTGCCCCGGCAGGCCATCCCGTCGGCGGTCCATCTGCTCGACACGCCCCTGCCCAGGACCGCGACCGGCAAACCGGACCGCGCTCGGATCACCCGCGACCACGTAGAGAAGGGCACCTGATGAGCAACCTGCAGGAGATCAAGCAATTCGTGCTGGACGAGTTCCTCCCGGACGTGCCCGCCGACGAGCTCGGCGTCACCGAGGACCTGCTCGCGGGCGGCGTGATCGACAGCCTCGGCCTGCTCAAGGTGATCGCCTGGCTGGAGGACCGGTTCGCGGTCCCGATCGACGACGTCGAACTGGCCCCCGACAGCTTCCGCACCATCGAGGCCATCGACGAGTTCATCCGCTGCGCGCTCGCACCGGCCGGGGCGAGCTGACATGTCCGACCTCCTGGTCGAGCTGACCCGACGCGAGCACCCGGTCGACATGGCGACCTGGCGCTCGTTCCTGGACCGCCTGCGCGCACGCAGGCTGACCCGGGGTGAGGCGGCGGCCGTGCTGACGTCGTTGACGACGGCGATGCCCGACGACCTCAGCCTGACCGCGCTGTTCGACGCCCTCGCCGAGCGCCGGACCGCCGACGACGAGTTCCCCGGCGCGGTCAACATCGTCGGCACCGGCGGCGGGCCGCGCACGTTCAACGTCTCCACCGCCGCCGCGATCGTCGCCGCGGCCATGGGTGTGCGCGTGCTCAAGACCGGCTCGCGGGCCTACACCAGCCGGGTCGGCTCGTTCGACCTGCTCGACCGGCTCGGCATCGGCCTGGCCGACTCCGCCGAGCAGGCCGCCGACGCGCTCGACCGGTTCGGCGTGGCGTTCGCGGGCTACTTCGTCTACCCGCCCGAGATCGCCATGCTGGCCAGGGAGGTGCTCCCGCTCGACGTGCGGGTGGTCGGGCGGTTCATCAACACCGTGGGGCCGTTCCTCGCCCAGGTGTCGGTGCCCGCCCAGTTCACCGGAGTCTCCCGGCGGGCTGATCTAACCGCCCTGCGGGCCCTCGCCGTGCGCACCCCGCGGCGGCGGACGTGGCTGTGCGCCAACGAGATCGGCGCCGACGAGGCACTGAGCTTCGCCGACAACGTGATCCACCGCTGCGACCGCGGCGACGTCACCGAGATCGGCCCGGCCACCCTGCCGCTGCACGCCGGGGACCTGCGCGACCTCGCGCCGCCCGCGGACCTCGGCGCGGTCGCCGACCACTTCCGCGGCGTGCTCGCCGGGGACGCGCCGCCCGCCGCGGTGCAGACGGTGTGCCTCAACGCGGCCACCCTCGCCGTCCTCTCCGGCGCCCACGCGACCTGGAACACCGCGTTCGACGCCGCCGAGACCGCGGTCCGCGACGGCGCCGCGACCGACCTGCTCGCCCGGCTGAGCGCGGGCGACCGGACGGCGGTGGCCCATGGCTGACTTCTTCGTCCGGCGCGGCGCGGGCCCAGGGCTGGCGCTGTTCCTCAACGCTGGGGATCCCCCGCTCGACCAACTGCCCGACGTCCTGCGGATGCTCGACGAGTCCGGTGTGGACTGCCTGGAGCTGGCGGTCCCGTTCCCCGACTCGTTCACCGACGGGCCGGTGATCCGGGCCTCGGCCGGGCGGGCACTGGCCCGCGGCGCCGACCTCGACGCCGTGCTCACCGCGGTGCGCGGCACCCGGCCCCGGCTGCGGCGGCTGCGCATCGCGCTGCTCGCCGACTGGAGCCATACGGTGCGCCCCGTCGGCCTGCCGCGCTTCCTCGGCCAGGTGCGGGACGCGGGCGCCGACGGCGTGCTGCTGCACGGCATGCCCGCCGTCCTCAAAGGACGGTACCTCGACGCGGCGACGGCGGCCGCGATGCCGGTGGTCACCACCTGCTACGCCAGTTCGCTGCCGGAGGTGCAGGACGACGCGGCCAAGCTGGCCGGGGCGTACCTCTACCTCGTCGCGCACTACGGCCGCTCCGGAACCGCGGCACCACAAGGGTTCGCACACCTGAACGAGGTCGTGCGCAGGCTGCGTCCGCTCGCGAACGCGCCTATCGCCATCGGGTTCGGCGTCAAGACGCGGGCCGACATCGAAGCCGTCGGCGCCACCGGGGCGGACGCCGCGATCGTCGGCAGCGCGGCCGTCTCGGCGGTCGAACGGGCCGACGCGCACGGACTCGACGTGGTCACCGAACTCGCCGACCTGGTCGCGACTCTGCGCGCACCAGGGGAACCACAGCCCGCGACGGCTGCCATCACGAAAGGAACAGGGCAATGATCGTCCGAAGAATCTCCGACGTGACCACGGTGGAATGGGGCAACGGCTTGAGCCGCCGGTTCCTGCTCGAATCCGATGGCATGGGCTACACCATCACCGACACCCTCGTCCGGGCGGGAACCAAGTCCCGGCTGGAGTACCGGCGCCACCTGGAGGCCTGCTACTGCATCGAGGGCAGCGGCGAGGTCATCGACGCCGACGGCGTCTCGCACGCCATCGAGCCCGGCACGATCTACGCGCTCGACCGCCACGACGCGCACTTCCTCGTCGCCGCACCGGAAACGGACCTGCGGCTGGTGTGCGTGTTCAGCCCGGCGCTGCGCGGCGACGAAGTGCACAATCTCGACTCCGCCGAGTTCTCCCACTACTGATCCGAACAGGCGGCCGAGAACAGTGATCCAGTGGACTCAGGAACAGCGTGACCTGCGCGCCGGGCTCGCGCCGTGGTGTGAGGCGCTCTCGGCCGACCACGTCGAGCGCGACGCCGACGCGGAGTTCCCGTGGGACAAGTGGAAGCTCATCCAGGAGTGCGGAATCCTGCGCCTGCCGTTCGACCCCGAGTGGGGCGGACTGGGGCTGGACCTGCTCACCACGATGTATCTGCTGGAAGGGCTCGGCGCGGGCTGCCGCGACGGCGGGCTGAACTTCTCGGTGTCGACCCACATGGTCAGCGCGGGGGTTCCGCTACAGCGCTTCGGCACCGCCGAGCAGAAGCGGGCGCACCTCACCCGGATCTGCTCCGGCGCGGCGATCGGGGCGCACGCGATCTCCGAGCCGGACAGCGGGTCCGACGCGCTGGCCATGCGCACCTCGGCGGTCCGCGACGGTGACGACTTCGTGCTCAACGGCAGCAAGACCTTCGTGAGCAACGGGCCGATCGCCGGGATGTTCATCGTCTACGCGCGGACACACCCCTTGGGCGGCCCGCTGGGCACGACCGCGTTCCTGGTCGAGCGCGACACACCCGGCTTCACCGTCGGCAAGCCGATCTCGAAGATGGGCCTGCGCACCTCACCGCTGTGCGAGCTGTTCTTCGACGACTGCCGGGTGCCCGCGGCGAACGTCATCGGCAAGCCCGGCGGCGGGTTCCTGGTCCTCAACCACGTCATGAAGTGGGAGGTCCTCTGCTCGTTCGCCATCAACCTCGGCGAGATGGTCCACCGGCTCGAACGCTGCGTGCGGTACGCGAGTGAGCGAGTCCAGTTCGGCCAGCCGATCGGGGCGTACCAAGCCGTGTCGCACCAGATCGTCGAGATGAAGATGGGCGTGGAGACGACCAGGAAGTGGCTCTACGACACCGCTACCCGGCTCACCCGCGGGGAGAACGTCACCGTCGACATGGCCATCACCAAGCTCGTCGCCAGCGAGAGCAACGTCGCCTCGGCGATGGCCGCGGTGCGATTGTTCGGCGGCAACGGCTACATGTCCGAGTACGGCCTGGAGAAGGACCTGCGCAACGCCGTCGCCGGGACCATCTACTCGGGCACCTCGGAGATCCAGCGCAACCGCATCGCGTCGATGATCGGGGTGACCAAGTGATCGGCGCCGGGACATCCGCTGAACTGGCGGCCACCGAGTTCCTCGACCATGAGTCCGTCGAGGTTCGCGAGTTCACCGAGAAGGCGATCGGCAAGTGCGCCGACGACCCGCGCGAGCGGGCCGCCGCGCTGTACCTGGCGGTGCGCGACGGCGTCCGCTACGAGGTGTACGGCGCCGACCTGTCCCGCACCGGCCTGCGCGCCAGCTCGGTGCTGGCCGCGGGATCGGGGATGTGCCTGCACAAGTCGGTGCTCTACGCCGCCGCGCTGCGGGCGGCGGGCGTGCCCAGCAGGCTCGTGCTCACCGACGTGCGCAACCACCTGGCGTCCGACCGGCTGCGCGCACTCGTCGGCGGCGACGTGTTCCGGTTCCACTGCCTGACCAAGGTGGGCCTCGACGGCGGCTGGGTGACCGCGACGCCGGTGTTCAACAAGACGCTGTGCCGGCTGTACGGGATCACGCCGCTGGACTTCGACGGGACCGCCGACAGCATGCACCACCCGTACGACCTGCGCGGCAAGCGCCACATGGAGTTCCTGCACACCCACGGCGACTTCGCCGACCTGCCCTACCGACTCGTGATCGACGGCCTGCGCGCGGCGCACCCCGCGCTGTTCGCCACCCCCGACCGGTTCGCCGACGGCTCCCTCGTCGTCGACGCCACCCCAGCCACCCCAGCCCCCCAGGAGCGTTCCCGATGACCGACCGCATCAAGTACCTGCTCGGCGAAGACGAGATCCCCCGCACCTGGTACAACCTCGCCGCGGACCTGCCGAACCCCGAACCGCTGCTGCACCCCGGAACCGGCGCCCCCATCGTCGTCGACGACCTGACGCCGTTCATCCCGGAAGTCCTGGCCCGCCAGGAACTCAGCCGGGAACGCGAGATCGAGATCCCGGAGCCGGTCCGGCAGATCTACGCGCAGTGGCGGCCGTCGCCGATGTTCCGCGCCCGCAGGCTGGAGCGCGCCCTCGACACCCCCGCCCACATCTACTACAAGTACGAGGGCGGCAGCCCCGCGGGCAGCCACAAGCCGAACACCGCCATCGCGCAGGCCTACTACAACAAGGAAGCGGGCATCAACCGGCTCGCCACCGAGACCGGCGCGGGCCAGTGGGGTTCGTCGCTGTCGCTGGCGGGCGCGATGTTCGACATCGACGTCCAGGTGTTCATGGTGAAGGTCAGCTACCACCAGAAGCCCTACCGCAGGCTGCTGATGGAGACCTACGGCGCGCGCTGCGTGGCCAGCCCGAGCGTGGAGACCGAGGCGGGCCGGGCGATCCTCGCCGAGGACCCGGACTGCTCGGGCAGCCTCGGCATCGCCACGTCGGAGGCGATGGAGATCGCGCTGAACGACCCGGCCACCAACTACGCGGGCGGCAGCGTGCTCAACCACGTGCTGCTGCACCAGAGCGTCATCGGGCAGGAGGCGATCGCCCAGATGACGCTGGCCGACGACTACCCGGACATCGTGATCGGCTGCGCGGGCGGCGGCAGCAACCTGGGCGGGCTCGCGTTCCCGTTCATCGGCGCGAAACTGCGCGGCGGCAAGGACGTCCGGGTGATCGCCGCGGAGCCCGCCGCGTGCCCGACCCTGACCCGCGGCAAGCTCGCCTACGACTTCGGCGACACCGCCGGGATCTCGCCGCTGCTGAAGATGCACACGCTGGGCCGCACGTTCATCCCGCCGTCGTTCCACGCGGGTGGCCTGCGCTACCACGGCATGGCACCCCTGGTGAGCGACGCGCTGATGAACAACCTGATCGAGGCGGAGGCCGTCAAGCAGACCGCCTGCTTCGCCGCGGGCATCCAGTTCGCCCGGGCGGAGGGCATCGTCCCGGCGCCGGAGTCGACCCACGCCATCGAGGTCGCCATCCGGGAAGCCCTGCGCTGCCGCGAGGAGGGCACGGCGAAGACGATCCTGTTCGGCCTGTCCGGCCACGGCCACTTCGACCTGTCCGCCTACGAGGCCCACCTCACCGGCGCCCTGCGCGACGAGGACTGCGACGAGGTGGAGATGGCGCGGGCGCTGGCCGATCTGCCCGGATTCCCGGGCGCCTGACCGATGCGACTGAAGATCTGCGGTGCCACCCGGACCGCCGACATCGCACTGCTCGCCGACGGCGGCGCCGACCTCGTCGGCCTGTGGTGCGGCGTGCCGGGCGGCCACGCGGACCTTCCCGCCGACCGGCTCGGTTCGCTCGCCGGGGCGGTATCGGCGTCGGGCATGACGCCGGTGCTGGTGACGTTCCTGAGCAGCTCCGCGGCGGTCGTCGACCTGGCGGCCGCCGCGGGGGTGGAGTGGGTGCAGCTACACGGCTACCAGCAGCCGGGAACCGCCCGAGCCCTCAAGGCCGCCGGGCTCACGGTGGTCAAAGTCCTCCATGTGCGCGACGGCCGGTGCTTGGAAACGCCGCTGATCGGCGCGTACGAACGGGCTGGTGTCGACCTGTTCCTCTTGGACGCGGTCGGCACGGATGGCGCGCTGGGCAGCACCGGGCAGTCGCTCGATCCGGCGGTGGTCTTGGAGGTGGCTGAGGCGGTGACGCGGCCGTTTCTGCTGGCGGGCGGGCTGCGGGCGGACAGTGCCGGGGAATTCCGGGCGGTGAGCGGGCATCCGCGGTTCGCGGGGATCGACGTGGACAGCGGATCACGCGGCACCGACGGGAGGTTCGACCGGGACCGGATCGCGCTGCTCCGTCGCGAGTGGACAGACCGGGCGGTGGCCGGATGAGCGCGTTCATCAACGCCCTCACCACGGGGGCGTTCCCGGTCATCGCCGAGCTCAAGCCCCGCAGCGCCGCGGGCGAAGAACTCGTCGGCACCCGTGCCCCCGCCGACATCGCCCGCGCCTACCTCGACGCGGGCGCGGCCTGCCTCTCGGTGGTGACCGGCCGGTGGTTCGGCGGCGACCCCGCCATGCTCGCCGAGATCACCCGGCTCAGTCCGGTTCCGGTGCTGCGCAAGGACTTCCTCACCCGGGACAAGCAGCTGGTGGCCTCGCTGGAGCTGGGCGCCTCGGCGGTGCTGCTGACCGCGACCCTGCTGCCCGCCGCGGTCCTGGCCACCCTGGTCGGCCGCGCGCTGGCGCTCGGGCTCACCCCGTTCGTCGAGGTGGTGGACGAAGCCGAGATCGAGCGGGTGCCGAACGCGGCCGACTGCGTGATCGCGGTGAACAACAAGGACATCCGCGACCGCGAGCGCGGCCCGGCCGATCTCGGTCGCAGCACCCGCCTGCTCTCCCCCGCCCTCGCCCGCGGCACCCGCTGCCCGGTCAGCGCGAGCGGGATCGAGACCCCCGAGCAGGCCGCCCGGCTGATCGACGCCGGGTACGCCGGTGTCCTGGTCGGCACCGGACTGCTGCGGGCGCACAGCCCCGCCCACTGGTTCGCGGACCTCGCCGCCGCGCGAAAGGAGCGCTTGTAATGGCACTGCGGAGCCTTTCCCTGCGCCACGCGGTCGACTGGGTGCGCACGCACGCCCCGGGTGACTGGAGCGAGCCCCCGTGCGAGTTCAGCCGCGAGGACATCGCCGCGCACTACGCCGACACGTTCGCCGGTGTGCCCGCCAACTCCGTCTCGCGCGAGGAGAAGCTGGTCCGCTACCGGGTGCGGGACTCGCCGATCCCGGTCCTGCTGGGCCTCTACGGCAGCGCGGAACGCGTCCGGCGGCTGCTTCCCGGCCTGCCCCCGGCGTTCACCGCGGCGACCGCGCGCGCCGTGGTGAACGCCGCGCAGCCACCGACGAGGACCGCGGAGCCGCCGTGCAGGCAGGTCCGGGGCTTGACCCTGCACGACCTTCCCGCGCTGCGGGCCACCCCACGCGACGCGGGCCCGTACCTGACGATGGGCCTCGTCTACGCCGAGGGCCACGACACCATCGCGTTGTCCGTGCACCGGATGCTCGTGCTGGACAGCACCAGACTTGCGATGTGGATGATCCCCGGACGCGCGCTGCGCGCCCTGCACGAACAGGCAGGCGGGCGACTTCCCGTGTCGGTGAACCTCGGCGCGCCGCCCGCCGCCATGGTCGCCTCGGCACTCAGTTCCGCGCTGCTCCCCACCGGCAAGCTCGATATCGCGGGCGCGTTGGCGGGCGCCCCCATCGCCCTCGCCGACGCGGTCAGCCAGCCGACGTCGGTGCTGGCCGAGTCCGAGATCGTCATCGAGGGCTACCTCGACACCACGACCGCCGACGAGGCGCTCAGCGGCCCGCCCGCCGGGTCGCTGCCGGAGTTCCTCGGCTACGACGGCGACGCCCGCACCGGCCTGCCCGTGCTGACCGTGACGGCGGTGACCACCCGCCGCGACCCGACCTTCCAGGCGGTGATCGGCCCCGGCCGGGAGCAGTCGGTGATCCTCGGACTCGCCGGAGCCCTGTCAGTGGCGCTGTCGGCCGACACGGACCTGATCAGCGACCTGCACTACGGCCCGTCCGGCGGCGGGATGCTGCTGCTCGTCGTCGCGGTGCGCAAACGGTCCACAGAGGACGACGGCAGGCTGGGCGCGCTCGCCCGGCGGATCTTCGAAGGGCACGGGTTCTTGAAGCTGATCGTGTTCACCGACGACGACGTCGACATCCGCTCCACCGAGGACGTCTTCTGGGCCATCACCACCCGGGCCAACCTCGGCTCGGACTGCGCGACGTTCACCGGCTTCCGGCCGCTGGGGATGGACCCGTCGCAGCGCCCCGAGTGGGGCCGCGGCGGCGCGGGCGACCGCACCTGGGTCGACGCGACGGCGCCGTTCGCGCGGCGCGGCGACGTGGTCCGCAGCTTCGGCCCGGTGGGTGCCCGATGAGGCTCGTCGTGGCGATCACCGGGGCGACCGGGACGGCCATCGGGGTGCGGCTGCTGCGGGGGCTGCGCGACCTCGGCGTCACCACGCACCTGGTGCTCAGCAAGTGGGGCCGGGCGACCCTGGAGATGGAGACCGACCTCGCCGCCGCCGACGTGTACGCGCTGGCCGACCATGTGCACGGCCCAGGCGACCAGTCCGCCCCCATCTCCAGCGGCTCGTTCCGCACCGACGGCATGATCATCGCCCCGTGCAGCATGAAGACCCTCGCGGCGATCCGCAGCGGCTACGGCGAAGGTCTCATCCCCCGGGCCGCGGACGTCACGCTCAAGGAGCGGCGCAAGCTGGTGCTCGTGCCCCGTGAGCTGCCGCTCTCGGAGATCCACTTGGAGAACATGCTGGCCCTGAGCCGGATGGGCGCGGTGATCACCCCACCGACCCCGGCGTTCTACACCCGCCCGGAGACCATCGACGACATCGTCACCCACATCTGCGCGCGGGTGCTCGACCAGTTCGACCTGGACCTGCCCGAGGCCGTCCGCTGGCAGGGACCACCCGCGCGCTTGAATGGCACCCGCTTGGAGCCACGATGACCGCGTCCGAACACCTCCTCGTCGAACCCGGCACGCTGCGGCAGGTGATGGGCCGGGTCCCGACCGGGGTCATGGTCGTCACGACCGCCACCGCCACGGGCCAGGCCGCGCGCACCGCCAACAGCTTCGGCTCGGTCTCCCTGGACCCGCCCCTGGTCTCGGTCTGCTTCGGCGCGACCTCGCCCTTCGTCACCGCCCTGCGCGAGTCCGGCCGGTGGGGCGTGTCCGTCCTGGCCGCCGACCAGCAGGACCTGTCCCGCCACTTCGCCCACGGCCCCCGCACCCTCGACGGCATCGCCCACCACCTCGGCCCCCACACCGACGCGGCCCTGCTCGACGACGCCGTCGCCACCATGGAATGCCACTCGCTCACCATGCAGCCGGCGGGCGACCACGTCCTGGTCCTCGCCGAAGTCGTGTCCCTGGCGGTCCACCGCGACACGCCCCCGCTGATCTTCTACCGCGGCGGCTACCACCAGGTCGGCCCGACCACCGACTGACCTGGTGGTGTCGACCTCGATCAAACTCGGGCTCAGATCCGCCGAACGGGTGAAACACCGGCGAGCAAACGGGCGATGAGAATGCTGCGAGCGGCTTCCGACGAGCCGCCGGTCCCCGTTCGCCCAGCGAACGACGCACCCCTTGGGGCCACAATGGACTCAGCTCGCCGCCGTCGACCCGCGTTCCGGGCGGCCGCCACCTCCCTGCTCACCGCCGCCGTCGTCGCCGCGCTAACGCCTGGACTGGCGGGTGCCGCGCCGGGTGGGGCCGGTGAGCCGCCAGGTTCCGGGCTGGGGCGCCACGACCGCCAGTTGCTGGCCGAGGCGCAGGTCAACGGCAAGTCCGCGGTGACCATGCTGATCGCCACGAGCCTCGGCGCGAGTGGTGACGTCAGCCGTCGGGTCACCGCCCTGGGCGGTCGGGTCGACTACCACGACCAGGTCCTGGGCTACCTGCGCGCCTCCGTCCCGATCGGCCGGGCCGAGCAGGCCGCCAAGGTCAGCGGGGTACAGGCCGCCGACCTCGACGAGACCATCGCGCTCGACGACCCGCGGCCGGAGGGGCAGACCAACCCGACGCCGTTCCCGCCGCCGGACTCGAGCACGCCGCGAGCCAACCCGTACATGCCGGTCGCCGACATGGGCGCGGACGCCTTCACCGCCGCGCACGCCACCTGGGACGGCCGCGGGGTCACCGTCGGTGTGCTCGACACCGGCATCACCCTCGACCACCCCGCGCTGGCCACCACCACGACCGGCGCGCCGAAGATCGTCGACTGGGTGACCTACACGCACCCGCTGACCGACGACGACCCGACGTGGGTCACGACGTCACCGGTCACCGGCCCGGCGTTCACCGCGGGCGGCGTCGCCTACACCGCCCCGGCGGGCGCGTTCCGCTTCGGCGTGTTCAACGAGCGGCACCCCGACCTGGGCGGCGAGGTCGGCAACGACGTCAACCGCGACGGCAACCCGGCGGGCTCCAGCGGCCTGTTCGGCGTCCTGTGGGACGGCGCGTCCGGTGTCCGGGTCGACGTCGACCAGGACCGCGACTTCACCGACGAGCCGGTCATGACCGACTACCGGGTCAACCGCGACGTGCGCTACTTCGGCACCGACAACCCGGCGACCGCGGTGGCCGAGCGCATGCCGTTCGTCGTGCAGCCCGACGGCGCGACCAAGACCGTCAACATCGGCATAGTCTCCGGCGCCCACGGCAGCCACGTGGCGGGCATCATCGCCGCCAACGGCATGTTCGGCGGCGCGATGAGCGGCGCCGCACCCGGCGCGCAGCTGGTGTCGGTGCGGGTCTGCCTGTTCGTCGCCGGCTGCACCGCGCACGCCCTGATCGAAGGCATGATCTACGCCGCGAAGCAGGCGAACGTCGACGTCATCAACATGTCGATCGGCGGCCTGCCCTCGCTCAACGACGCGAACAACACCCGTGCCGTGCTTTATGACCGGCTCATCGAGCAGGAGAACGTCCAGATGTTCATCTCCGCGGGCAACAGCGGCCCCGGTGAGAACACGGTCGGCGACCCCTCGGTGGCGACCAAGGTCATGAGCGTCGGCACGACCATCACCGACGCGACATGGGCGGCCAACTACGGCTCGACCGCGCCCGCGCCGGGCACCGACAACCAGCACACGTTCAGCTCGCGCGGACCGCGGGAGGACGGCGGGTTCAAGCCGAACATCACCGCGCCGGGCGCGGCCGTCTCCACCACACCGGTGTGGCAGGACGGCGAGGCGCTCACGGGCCTGCACGTGCTCCCGCCCGGTTACTCGATGTTCAACGGCACCTCCATGGCCTCACCGCAGGCGGCGGGCGCGGGCGCGCTGCTGGTGAGCGCGGCCAAGCAGACCGGTGTACAGCACCAGCCCGCGCAGCTGCGCAAGGCGCTGAACTCCACGGCCCGGTTCTTCCCTGCATACGGCGCCTACGAGCAGGGCAACGGTCTGGTCCAGGTGCCCGCCGCCTGGTCGATGCTGGCCGCCAACCTCAGGACCGTCGACATCAGCTCGGCCGTCCCGGTGGACACCGCGCTGGAGCAGTTCCTTGCCCGGCCGGGCATCGGCGTCGGCATCCACGACCGGGAGAACGTCAACCTCGGTCAGCCCTACACCCGCACGTACACGTTCAACCGGACCTCCGGCGCGGGCGGGTCGACCACCTACAACCTGTCCCTGGTCGGCAACGACGGCACCTTCTCCCTGGGCGCCACGTCGATCTCCCTGCCGAAGAACCAGCCGCGGACGCTGACCGTGTCGATCAACCCGACCAGCCTCGGCGCGCACTCGGCGATCCTCAACCTGGACGACCCGAGCAGCCCGGGGATCGAATACCAGACGCTGAACACGGTCGTGGTCGCGCGCGACTTCACCGCGCCGGGCTACTCGCACACCATCACCGGCTCGGTGGCACGCAACCAGGCGCTGAGCTACTTCTTCGAGGTGGCGCCCGGAACGCCGGCGTTCAAGGTCGACTTCACCGGCCCGAGCGCGACCCCGGGCACCGGTCAGGCGCGGTTCCTGCGGTTCCACCCGTTCGGCGTGCCGATCGACAGCAACTCCAGCCTGTCGTGCTACTCGCCGACCGTGGTCCCGGGCGGCAGCTGCGTCGGTGACCCGACCAGCCGCACGGTCACCAACCCGACGCCCGGCGTCTGGGAGGTCACCGTCGAGGCGCGGCGGACCTCCGATCTGGAGTTCACCCCGTTCACCCTGACCGCGTCCATCCTCGGCGCGTCGGTCAGCCCGAACCCGGACGTCATCGCGTCGGCCACGGTCGGCGTGCCGGTCAACCGGTCCTACACGATCACCAACCTGTTCGGCGCCTTCGTCGGCCGCGCGACCGGCAGCACGCTGGGCAGCGCGTTCATCGACCGGCCGACGATCGCCAACCTCGCCCAGCAGCAACGGGCAGTGGTGGTCACGGCGGGCACGACCTCGCTGCGAGCCACCATCGGCAACACGTCCGACCCGGCGGCGGACCTCGACCTGTTCGTGTTCAACTGCACGACCGGGACCTGTGTCCTGGCCGGTCAGGCCGCGGACGGCGACTCCGAGGAGTCGGTGACCATCGCCAACCCGGCGGCGGGAAACTGGGTCGTGCTCGTCGACGGCTTCGCGGTGCCCGCGGGCACCACGCAGTACGACTACGTTGACGTGTTCGTCAACCCGGCCTTCGGCTCGGTCTCGGTCACCGACGCGAACGCACTGCGCCCGGCGGGCGCGGTGTGGGTGGTGCCGGGAACGGTGACGGCCAACGCGGTCCCGGCCGCGGGCAGGCAGTTGCTCGGGCAGGTCCAGGTCCGCACGGACAGCACCGTGCTGATCGGCTTCGGGAACGTGATCGTCCAGAACGTCGCAAGCTGAGTTCACGGCCCCGTCCTCCCGGCTCGAAGCCGGGAGGACGGGGCCGTGTCCACCGGTCAGCCGCAGCCGTTGGTGTCGCACTTCTGGTGTGTGTGCAGGTTGTCACCGAGCTTCGCGGCGAACTTGACCCACGCGGTGTACGCGCCCGCCTTGTTCAGGAAGTCCGGCAGGTCCGGGTCGGTGACCCAGCCCTTGACCTCCAACCGCAGCCAGCCGTTGGAGTCGGTGTAGAACCGGAACGCGACCGTCGAACCCTCGCCGTCGAAGTGGCCCGGCAGGGTGTCGAAGTGGTACCCGCTGGGATCGCCGTAGTACTTCAACGGCGCGTCCTTGCAGACCGCCAGGACGCAGGCACGCAACGGGATCGTCTGTCCCTCCGCCGGGAACGCGTTGGGCGCGCCGCCGATCGGGAAGCTGTCGTTGAAGTCGCGGTGCAGCTCCTTGGACGCGGTCGCCCAGGTCGCCTTCACCGGCAGCCGGATGGCGGCGTCGGCGTAGGTGACGGGGTAGTCGAACGTGTACAGGTGGCGCTTCGCGGGCGGTGCCGTGGTGGGCAGCGCGTCGTTGATCGGCGCCACGATGGCGAAGATGTTGCTGTAGGTGTGCTGCGGCTGCGGGTGTTCCGGGTCGAACGGGCCGACGCGGGTGACCTTGTTGCCGTAGTTGCCCTCGATCGTGGTGATCTTGCCGTCGGCGTGCACGGTCTCGACGACGCCGATGTGCTGGCTGGAGGAGGCGCCGCTGCCGTAGAGCACGACGTCGCCGCGCTTGACGTGGTTGAAGCTGCGCAGCTGGCCGCGGTTCTTGCCCCAGTAGTAGAAGTCGCCGCTGTAGGGGTAGTAGGTGTTGATCCCGGCCATCCGCCAGGTCCAACTGGCGAACATCGAGCACCACGGGTCGCCGCACTTCACGCCGAAGAGGCCGAAGGGGTTGCAGTTGTCGCCCCACTCGGCGAGCCCGACCTTGGACTGGGCGGCGCTGACGATCTTGTTGCGCACCTCGGCCGCGGCGACCGAGCCGACCGCGGGCGGTGACTCCGCGCCGCTGGACGTGCCGCCGACCGGACCTTCGTTGTCGCAGCGCTGCAGGATGATGTCCGACGCGCCGGTCTGGATGTAGTAGTCAGGGACCCAGAGACCGTCGGTGGTGCGGTCCCAGACGTAGGACCCGCCGTAGTTCAGCTCGCCGTAGGCCTGGCAGACGATCGTGACGTAGCTGCCGCCCGGGTACTTGTCCACGACCTTGCTCGCCGACAGGCTCTTCGCCTGGTAGCCGTTGAGCGTCGTCTTCGCCAGGAAGCCCGCGCCGTTGGAGGCGCCGTCGGACGGACCGGCGGTGTCGCAGCGTTTCAGGATGATGCCGGAGGAACCGGTCTTGACGTAGTAGTCCGGCACCCAGAGACCGTCGCTGGTCTTGTCCCAGATGCGCGAGCCGCCGTAGTTCTGCTCACCGTAGGCCTGGCAGACGACCGTGATGTAGCTGCCGCCGGGGTACTTGTCGACGACCTTGGTCGCCGACAGGCTCTTGCCGTGGTAGCCGTTGAGCGTCGTCTTGGTGAGGAACTTGCCCTCGCCGCCGGTGGTCACGTTGCCGTTGATGCCGATGTTCGTGCAGCGCGGGACACCGGGCACGAAGCCGCTGGTGCCCGTGCTGACGTAGGCGTCGGGGATCCAGTAGCCGTGCTCGGTGAAGTCCCAGATGGTGCTGCCGCCGACCGACGGACCGCTGTCCTGGCACTGCAGCCAGATCTTGTCGCCCGCCAGGTAGGCGTCGGTCTTCACCCGGTAGCTGTCGCTCATCGCGGCCCGGCCGTCGATGGCGACCTTGGCCAGGAACGGGCCGGAGTCGCCGAAGAAGTTGCCGCCGCTGATGCCGATGTCGCGGCAGCGCGGGATGCCGGGCAGGTAGCCGTTGACGCCGGTGGTCAGGTAGGTGTCGGGCACCCAGTAGTTCTGGACCGTGTAACCCCAGACAGCGTTGCCGTTGACCGGCTGGCCGACGTCCTGGCAGCGCAGGTACACGTTCTGCCCGGCGAGGTAGGCGTCGGTCTTGACCCGGTCGTCGACGTTCATGCTGCCGCGGCCGTCGATGGCCACCTTCGCCGGGTATGGCCCGAAGCTGTCGGCCGACGCGGGACCCGCGCCGCCGAGCAGACCCGCCACACAGCAGACGACCGTCGCGAGGGCGAGGGTCACCCGCCGCGCGCGCGGTCGGAATGATCGCTGCACGTTTCTCTGTTCTCCTGTCAAGTAACGTCCCTCGGGCGGGCTTTCCGCGGCGGAGATCTTCGCGGCGGTTCAGCGCGCCGGGACTGAGCGGCGCGACTCTAGGAACGGCGGACGGCCGCGGTCAAATCGCCGTGAGCTGTGCCACGCTCCCCGCGCTGGACGATCATCGCCGCTGATCAAGGCCCATATCCGACTGGTTTCGCGCTACTTGTCGAACGCCCGCAGGTAGCGCGCCGTCATCGCGTTCTGGACCAAGCCGCCGAGGGGACCCGCGAGCTTGGCGAGGAGCGAGGCCGGGCGGGAGAAGGCGGTGACGGTGAAGGTGATGGCCCCGTCCTCGCGCCGGTCGAGGACGAACGCCTCCTCGCCGCACTCCGCGTGGCCGCTTCGGACGCCGTCACCCGCAGACCTGCCGATCGCTGAACCCGCCACGCCAGCAGGTCGCTTGCCGCGGTGTCGAAGCTTGTCCCCGCGGGCAAGTCCGCCGTGCGACGGAACGTCTTGTAGCCGACGGGGAGATCGCCCCGACTCTGCCCGACCTCTGGGTATGTCCACGGTCGAGCGCGCAACTCAGCGGCGCGCCGCGGACTCAGCAACCGGACGGTCATGACTGGCGATCATGGCTTGGCCGCGCAGGCAATGCAGGACAACCGACACAGTCGCGGCCAGGAAGACCACCTGCATGAGGGTGCGCGGCACCAGCTGGTCGTCCCACGGCACGTTCTCGCCGAGCGCTTTGTGCACGTTCGCCGGGAACATCGCGAGCAGCAGCGCAGTGAGACCGGCCGCGGCCCACGGCGCGGTCGGGCGCCACAGCAAGCCGACCACGGCGGCGAGTTCGAGGACGCCGGTGATCGTCACCAGCAGTCCGGGCGCGGGCAGCGCGGGCGGGACCATGCTGATCAACTCTTCGCGCATCCCGATGAAATGCGCGCCGCCGGTGAGGGTGAACATCGCCGCCAGCCCACCGCGCACGGCGACGACCCAATGCCAGGAACGCAGCCTTCCCACGCCGAGGAGCACCAGCGTGACGACGACCAGGGCGACGAGCGGAACCATCTGGGACACCTTCCGAACGAGGAACTTGACAGTGGCTAGATTGCCCCGCGAATGCCATCTTGTCAATGACTAGATACGCTCGTGCCATGTCCTCCCGCGCGTACCACCACGGCGACCTCCGCCGAGCCGTCCTGGACGCCGCGGCAGCGGCGATCACCGAGCACGGCCCGGCCGGAATCAGCCTGCGCGACCTGGCGCGCCGAGCCGGTGTCTCGCACGCCGCCCCCGGCCACCACTTCGGCGACAAGGCGGGCGTGCTCACCGCACTGGCCGCCGAGGGCTACGACCTCCTGGCCGAGGCCTTGCGCGAGGCGCAGCAATCCACCGGGCAGTTCGTCGAATTGGGCGTCGCCTACGTGCGGTTCGCCGTCGGACACCGAGCCCATTTCGAGGTGATGTTCCGCCCGGACCTCTACCACGCCGACGACTCGACCGTGGTGGCCGCACGTGGCCGGTCGGGCGACCTGCTCGTCGGCGGGGTCGGCTCCGTCACCGACCCGACCGGCCCGGACGCCGAGGTCGCCAAGGTGGCGGCCTGGTCGATCGTGCACGGGTTCGCCACCCTCTGGCTCACCGGAGCGCTGCCCGCGGGATTCGGCGACGACCCGGAATCCGCGGCACGGGCCGTCGCGGGAATGCTCTTCTCGCAAGACCCCAAGGAGTAGGGCCGGTCAGGACACCGCTTTGTCCCGTTCCTCCGCCGCGCGGCGGTGGCCGACGAACGGGACGAGGACGCTGTAGAGCAGGTCCGGGAGAAGCTCGGGCAGCCGCTCGGCCTCACCGCGGTACACCCGGTTGTAGATGACCTGGATGACCGCTCCCACAATGGTTTCCGCCGTCAGCTGCGGCCCGATCGGGGTCTCCGGCAGGCCCTGCGACGCCCGCGCGATCCGGTCGGTCAGCGCGCCGAGCACCTGCCTGCGCCGCTCCAGCGCCTCCGGGCCCGCGGCCAGGACCTCGATGATGACCATCGCCGCCACGGCCGGATCGGCGGCCAGCACCCGCAGGCAGCACTCCAGACCGGCGCGGGCGCCTTCGACGTAGTCGTCGTGCGCCGCGTAGGCGCCGATGACCTCCGTGCTGATGTGCCGGACGGCGCTGTCGAACGCGGCGAGGAAGGCGTCTTCCTTGCCCGAGTAGTGCTGATAGAAGGTCTTGCGCGAGATCCCCGCCCCGGTGATGATCGTTTCCACCGTGGTGTTGGCGTATCCGTTGGCGCTGACCGCCTCGGCGACGGCGGCGAGGATGCGCGTGCGCTGGTTGGTCGCCACGTAGTCGTCCGACAGCCCATGCCTGCCCGGGGGCAGCTGGTGCGGCTTGCGTGACTTGTTGACCACGTTCCTCGTTAACCTGTCAGTCTTTGCTGCGAGGGTTTACAGGCTAATCGACCGACAACGTGGTGCGCGGGCCGATGCGAGAACTTACACATAACGAGGGAAATTCCGATCCCGCGGCAACCTTTTCCCGTGCCGCGGAGGTCTTACATGGTCGCTGCCTGCGATTGGGCGACCACCCAGGCGGCTGCGTGGACCGTTTCCGCGCCGTCATCGACTCGCTCGTCACGTGGATCGAGGAGCATCCCGAGCAGGCCCGGCTGTATTGGTGCGACGCGGTCGCGAGCGTCGACCCCGGTTTGCGCCTGCAGGCGCTGCGCGCACGGCAGCGGCTCACGGCGATCGCTCTCGCCCATCTCCCCACCGCGGCCCTGACTGCGCCACACGAGGTCAACCTCGAGTACGTCTTCGGCCTCATCCGCCAGATCATCGACGAGGAGTTGCGGAATACCGCGGTCGACCTCCGCCGCCTGGCCGATCGGCTCACCCGATTAGCCCCGCTCCTCATCGCCGGTGATCACTAAAAAGGAGCTTTGACTTCTAGAAACACTCATGTTTCTATTTGTTTCCCGGGGATTTCCCGGGAAACGAGAGGAGACATCTGTGAAGAGGTCTGCCACCTTCGGCATCGCGGGACTCGTCTTAGTCGCGAGCTTCGCCCTGATCGCCCCGACCGCCACGGCGGCGGGGACCACCATCCACCGGGACACGGCGACGGGCGCGGCCTACTCCGGCAACGTCCAGGGCTCGCTGATCTCGGCGACGGTGAAGTTCGAGAGCTCCGCGGGCAACGCCACCTGCAACCGGTCGTCGCTGACCGGGTCGGTGAACTCCGACGGCTCCGCCGCGAACGCCTCGAACGCCTCGTTCAGCGACACCAGCTCGACCAGCGGTTCCTGCCCGAACAACCAGGGCGGGCGCACCACCATCACCCCCACCAACCTGCCGTGGGCCGGGGGGAACGTCACCTACGCGCCGCAGGCGGGCGGCCGTGACGGCACCATCACGCTGAACAACGTCTCAGCCAAGGTCGACTCGTCGAACTCCCTCGGCCTGAGGATCAGCTGCAACTTCGTCGGTTCCGGCGCCAACAACAGCGTCACCGGCTCTGTCCACAACCCGGACAACGCGAACCGCCCGGTGTCCTCGGTCGCACAGGCCCAGGCATCGTTCGCCGCGGTCGGCCTCAGGCTGACCAGCGGCTCCACCAGCTGCCCCAGCACGGCCACCCTCACCGGCACCTACAAGCTGCTCGGGGAGAAGCAGGCCGGGTCGGGCGCCTACGACCAGACGCTCCACATCACCGGCTAGTCCCGCCGCGAACAAAGCGGGGGTGTCGGCTGCGTCAGCGGCAGCCGACACCCCCGCCCGCGAGTCTACAAACCGTCAGCGGCGGAACCAGCCGCCGTCGATCGGTGTGGTGCCACTGGCGGGAGTGGTGACGACGCGGTTGGCGCCCGTCTCCCAGATGACCGGTTTGCCGTCTTCCCGGATGATGAACTTGTACTCGATCCGGGTGTTGGCGGGCAGTGAACTCGATCCCCGCCAGCGCGGGTAGCTGCTCGAGTCCGTGGTCAGCGGCACCGCGTTCGCCGGGTTCCAGCTGCCGAGCGCGGGCACACCGCCGACGATGTAGACGTTCTGCCCCCACGTCGTGTGGGCCTGGACCGTGTAGCTGCCGGTGACCGCGGCGGGCGTGGAACCGTTGGCGTGGAAGGCGACCGCGCCCTTGGCCGGAACGGTGAGTGTGGCCCGCCCGCCGCTGACCGTCACCCGGGACGCGCAGTTGGTGATCACGTCGCAGTAGGAGCCGTCCGGCAGACCGGTGGTGTACTGCCAGGTGTGCGCGCCGCCGCTGTTGTTGATCGCGACGAAACCCGCGCTCCCCCGCCCGAATCCGATGACGTTCGCGGCCGGGGACTGCCAGTTCGCGACGTCCGCCGAACCCACCTTGTTGTGCCAGTCGACCATGCCGACAACGGCCGGGTCCCGGTTGAGGCAGTGCCAGCCCGACGCGCAGTTCGTGTCGGTGACGAAGCCGTTGGAACTCGGCGGGGACTGGTCGTTGGTGCTGTACTCGAAACCCGAGTAGACCGTCGGCGTGGTGTGCTTCCAGGCGAGCTGGAAGACGTTGGCCAGCTTGGTGATCGCTCCATCCTTATAGGACAGATGGCGGCGCTCGCGTTCGGTGTCGTGGTTGGTGACGAAGGAGACCGAGTTGGCCGCGGGCAGGATGCCCCAGCTCGGGCCGAAGGACGACAGAGTCGCGATGTCTCCCTGGAAGGCGCTCTTCAGCTTGTCGGCGTAGGTGAAATCCAGGACCCGGCCGGAGCTGAAGTAGTCGCTCGGCGCGGGCGGCTGACCAGGGAACACCTCATGGAAGACGAACGGCCGGACCCCGGAAGTCGTGTTGCCGAGCTGGCCGACGATGGCTGAGAGATCGGTGTTCGGGATGTGCTTGGCGGCGTCGACCCGGAATCCGTCCACGCCCAGGGCGAGCTGCGAGTTCAGGTAGCCGGCGATCTTGGCGCGGACCGAGGAGCTGCTGGTCTTGAGGTCGGGCAGGTCGAGCAGCTCGCAGTGCTGGACCTCCCACAGGTCGCTCCAGTTGCTGATGCTTCGCGGGCAGACGTCGACGTTGTAGTCGACCCGGTCGTACATCACCGGGTCGTACTTGTTCGCCAGCGTGGTGCCCGCGTACCCGACGCCGGTCTGCGCGGCGCTGTGGTTGATCACCGCGTCGGTATAGACCTTGATCCCCGCGCCGTGACAGGCGTTGATCATGGCGCTGAACTCGGCCTGGGTGCCGAACCGGCTCGAGAGTGCGTAGCTGTAGGGCTGGTAGACGTCCCACCAGACACCGTCGGGCCGCTTCAGCGACTCCGACGGCGGGGCCACCCACACCGCCCCGTACCCGGCCGGGTCCAGCACGTTCACGCACTCGGCGGCGACCGAGCGCCAGTTCCACGACCACAGGTTGGCGATCACATCGCCGTTCGCGACCCCGGTGTCGGCCGCCGCCGCGGTCGGCGGGCTCACCCCGGTCATCACGACGGTGGAAGACATGACCATGGCCGCGAGCAGGGCGGTTTTGCGGGATTTCGGGCGCACTCTGGTTCTCCTGACTGTCGGCAGGGATCAGGGAGGGAGCGGTTGCGCAAGTCCTTGCAGAGTAAATTCCAGGTATCCGGCAAGTCAACGCCCTGTTCACGCCGTCCTGGCCGCCGCGTGGGCCAGATGACGGAATGATGTTCTGCAAACTCTTTCGGCAAGCCTGCAAGCGCTGCTAGCGTCGGTGGCACACGACCGGCCACGACAGGGAGAGCCGCCATGACCCGGGACGACAGCCAGCGACGGGACGACCGGCACTGGTGGCGTGATGCCGTCATCTACCAGGTGTACGTCCGCAGCTTCGCCGACAGCGACGGCGACGGCATCGGCGACCTGCCCGGCATCCGCGCCCGCCTGCCCTACCTCGCCGACCTCGGCGTCGACGCCGTGTGGATCACGCCGTTCTACACCTCGCCGATGGCCGACGGCGGCTACGACGTGGCCGACTACCGCGACGTCGATCCCCTGTTCGGCACGCTGGACGACGCCGACGGGCTCATCGCCGACGCGCACGCGCTCGGCATCAAGGTGATCGTCGACCTGGTGCCGAACCACACCTCGTCCGACCACGCGTGGTTCCAGGCGGCGCTCGCCGCGGGCCCGGGGTCACCGGAGCGCAACCGCTACATCTTCCGCACCGGCCGCGGCGAGTCGGGCGAGCTGCCGCCCAACGACTGGGAGTCCATCTTCGGCGGCGGCGCCTGGACGCGGCTGCCCGACGGCGACTGGTACCTGCACCTGTTCGACGCCGCGCAGCCCGACCTGAACTGGGACAACCCGGTCGTGCACGAGGATTTCCTCGGCATCCTGCGGTTCTGGCTCGACCTCGGGGTCGACGGCTTCCGCATCGATGTGGCGCACGGGATGGTCAAGGAGGACGGGCTGCCCGACGTCGGCGCCACCGAGCAGCGCAAGCTCCTCGACACCCGCCCGCTGCCGTACTTCGACCAGGAGGGCGTGCACGAGATCTACCGCGAGTGGCGCAAGGTCCTCGACACCTACCAGCCCGCGCGGATCGGTGTCGCCGAGGCGTGGACGCCCGGCGCGGGCCGGACGGCGCGCTACGTGCGCCCCGACGAGCTGCACCAGGCGTTCAACTTCCATTACCTGACCGCCGAATGGGCGGCGCCCGCGCTGCGCGAGGTGATCACCGAGTCGCTGGCGGCGATGGCGCCGGTCGACGCGCCCACCACCTGGGTGCTGTCCAACCACGACGTGCACCGGCACGTCACCCGCTACGGCGACGGCGAGGAAGGCCTGCGCCGGGCTCGGGCCGCGGCCCTGCTGACCTTGGCGCTGCCGGGATCGGTGTACGTCTACCAGGGCGAGGAACTGGGTCTGCCCGAGGTGTTGGACCTGCCCGACGACGCGCTGCGCGACCCGATGTGGGAGCGGTCGCTGCGCACTGAGCGTGGTCGCGACGGCTGCCGCGTGCCGATCCCGTGGACCACCAAGGGAAGCTCGCTCGGCTTCGGCCCGGACGGGTCGACGCCGTGGCTGCCGCAGCCGGCGCACTGGGCCGACATGTCGGTCGAGGCCCAGGTCGGGGCCGCGGAGTCGATGCTGGAGCTCTACCGCGAAGCGCTGCGGCTGCGGCGCGAGCACCCCGCGCTCGGCGAGCGGCCCGCGCTCGAATGGCACGACGGCGACGACACGCTGCTGCGCTTCGCCCGCGTCGACTCTTTCACCGGGCGCCGGTTACACTGCGCAATCAACTTCGGTGCCACCCCGGCGAGCGTTCCGGTGGCGGGCGCCGTGCTGCTGGCCTCGGGGCGGCTCGGGTCGGACAGCGGCGACGTGCTGCTGCCGCCAGACACCGCGGTGTGGTGGGAGGACTGATATGGCCCAGGCATCGGCCGCGAGTGGGACCGCCCGGCTCAGCGACATCGCCACCCAGGCCGGGGTGAGCGAGGCGACGGTCAGCCGGGTGCTCAACGGGAAGCCGGGCGTGTCCACCACGACCCGGCAGACCGTCCTCGCGGCGCTGGACCTGCTCGGCTACGAACGTCCCGCGCGGCTGCAGGAGCGCAGCGCGGGCCTGATCGGGCTGATCACCCCGGAGCTGAGCAACCCGATTTTCCCGGCGTTCGCCCAGGTCATCGAGCAGGTTCTGACCCGCGACGGGTACACGCCGGTGCTGTGCACGCAGAGCCCCGGCGGGTCCACAGAGGACGAACTGACCAACACGCTGGTCGAGCGCGGGGTCAACGGGATCATCTACGTCTCGGGTTTACACGCCGATTCCACGGCCAACATGGACCGCTACGTCAAGCTCGCCGGGCAGGGCGTGCCGTTCGTGATGATCAACGGCTACACCGAGCACGTGTCGGCGCCGTTCGTGTCGACCGACGACCGCGCCGCCATGCGGCTCGCGGTGCAGCACTTGGTGGCGCAGGGACACACGCGCATCGGCTTGGCCGTGGGGCCGCGCCGGTTCGTGCCGGTGGTGCGCAAGATCCAGGGCTTCGTGGAGCACATGCGCACCGCGCTGCCCATGTCGGCCGAGGAAGCCGAACAGCTCGTGCAGCACTCGCTGTTCACCGTCGAGGGCGGCCAGGCGGCGGCTAACGCGTTGATAGAGAAGGGATGCACCGCGATCATCTGCGGCAGCGACCTGATGGCCTTCGGCGCGATCCGGGCGGCCCGGCAGCGCGGCCTGCAGGTCCCGCGCGACGTCTCGGTGATCGGCTTCGACGACTCGCCGCTGATCGTGTTCTCCGACCCGCCGCTCACCACGCTGCGGCAGCCGGTGGAGGCGATGGGGCAGGCGGCGGTCAACGCGCTGCTGGAGGAAGTGACGGGAACCCCGGCGCCGCACGCGGAGTACGTGTTCATGCCGGAACTGGTCGTCCGCGGCTCGACGGCGGCGGCTCCCCCCAAGTCCTGAGCACACGAAAAGGGGCCCGCGACCTTGGTCGCGGGCCCCTTTTGCTGTCCTCAGACCAGACGTTCGCCGGTCTCGGGGTGGAACAGGTGCAGCTCCTCGGGATCACGCACGCTCACCGTGACCTCCTGACCCAGCGACGGCGGTGTGCGCCCGTCGACCCGGATCACCAGTCGGTCGCCGTTCTCCCCCGCCACATGCCCGTGCACCAGCGCGTCCGCGCCGAGTTCCTCCACGAGGTCCACCACGACACCGAAGGCGTCAGATGTGCCGGAGGGGACGACGGTCAGCGACTCGGGCCGCACGCCGACGGTGACCGTGTTCAGCTGCTCCGCGCGGATCGCGGCGACGGTGTCGCGCGGCAGCGCTATGTCGAGGCCGCCCAGGCGGACCGCGTCACCGGCGACGGTTCCGGCGTGCAGGTTCATCGCCGGTGAGCCGATGAAGCCGGCGACGAACGCGTTGGCGGGCCGGTCATACAGGGCGCGCGGGGTGTCGCATTGCTGCAGGAGCCCGTCTTTGAGGACGGCGACGCGGTGGCCCATGGTCATGGCTTCGACCTGGTCGTGGGTGACGTAGATCGTGGTGGTGCCGAGTCGTCGTTGGAGGGCGGCGATGTTGGCGCGGGTCTCGACGCGGAGTTTGGCGTCCAGGTTGGACAGTGGCTCGTCCATGAGGAACACCGCCGGGTCGCGCACGATGGCTCGGCCCATGGCGACGCGCTGGCGTTGGCCGCCCGACAGTGCCTTGGGCTTGCGGTCGAGGTACTTCTCCAGGTCGAGCAGCTTCGCCGCCTCGCCGACCTTCTCCGAGATCACCGACTTCGACAAACCCTGCAGCTTCAACGCGAAGCCCATGTTCTGCGCGACCGTCATGTGCGGGTACAGCGCGTAGGACTGGAACACCATCGCGATGTCACGGCCCTTCGGCGGCACATGGGTGACATCCCGGTCGCCGATGCGGATGGTCCCCTCATCGACGTCCTCCAACCCGGCGAGCATCCGCAGCGCGGTCGACTTGCCCGAACCGGACGGGCCCACCAGGACCAGGAACTCTCCGTCCTCCACCGAGAGGTCGAGCTGATCCACCGCCCGCACCGGCGGCGACCCCGCGTAAACCCGGGAAGCGCTGTCGTAACTGACCTGGGCCATGCCACATCCTTTGCGTCCGCTGGACGGTCGAGCCGCCAGGATGCCGCATCCCTACCGTGAACACCAGGGTCTTGCAAGACTTTCTGCAACTTCATGAAGGAACTATCGTGATTTCGGTCTCGAAACGATAACGGATGCGGATTCGACGTTCCCTTGTTCGCAACGTGCGTGGAAAGTCCGCTTAACAACGAGCAGGCCAGTGCCGGGCCGATCGCTCTGAATAAATTCTGGAGGCGTCGTGGTTACACAAGGTCGCGCCCTGCGCGGTGCCGCGCTCGCGGCAGCCCTGATCTTGGGCGTCAGCGCGTGCGGATCGTCGGACTCGGGTGGCGGTGGCGGGGCGAGCACCGCTCCCACCGCGTTGGAGGGAGTCGGGCCGATCACGCTGGTCACCGGCAAGGACACCTCCGGAAACCTGCAGAACCAGGTCGACGGCTGGAACACCGAACACCCGGACCAGAAGGTCACGGTCATCGAACTGCCCGAGGACGCCGACGCGCAGCGGCAGCAGATGGTGCAGAACGCGCAGACCAAGTCCGACGCCTACACCGTCCTCAACCTCGACGTCGTGTGGACCGCCGAGTTCGCCGCAAACCAGTGGGTGGCCCAGCTGCCCGAGACCGAGTTCCCGCTCGACAAGCTGCTCCCGGCCACCGTGGAGACGGGCAAGTACTTCAAGAAGCTCTACGCCGTCCCGACCACCAGCGACGGCGGCCTCCTCTACTACCGCAAGGACCTGCTCGACGCCGCGGGCGCCAAGCCGCCGACGACGTGGGCCGAGATGAACGCCGCCTGCGACAAGGTGATCGCCGCGAACCCCGGTCTCTCCTGCTACGCCGGTCAGTTCGAGAAGTACGAGGGCCTCACGGTCAACTTCAGCGAAGCGGTGAACTCCGCCGGCGGTGACGTCGTCGGCGACGATGGCAAGCCGAACGTCAACACCGAGAAGGCGAAGGCGGGCTTGGACTTCCTCGTCGACGGCGTCAAGTCCGGCAAGATCGCCGCCAAGGCCCGCACCTTCAAGGAAGAGGAAGGCCGCCGCGCCTTCCAGGCCGGTGAGCTCATCTTCCACCGCCAGTGGCCCTACCAGTACGCCAAGGCCAACGCCGCCGACGGCTCGTCGACGGTCGCGGGCAAGTTCGCCGTCGCGCCGCTGCCCGGCCTCGACGGCCCCGGCTCGTCCACCCTGGGCGGGCACAACTACGCGATCAGCTCGTTCGCCAAGAACAAGAAGACCGCGCTCGACTTCATCAAGTACATGGTCGACGAGAAGCAGCAGCGGGCGAACCTGGAGAAGACCAGCCTCGCCCCGACCTGGGCCTCCCTTTACGACGAGCCCGCGCTGGTCGAGAAGTTCCCGTACCTGACCGAGCTGAAGAAGTCGATCGAGAAGGCGAAGAAGCGCCCCGCGGTCGTCAAGTACCAGGAAGTCTCCTCCGCCATCCAGGAAGCGGCGTACTCCGCGATGAGCGGCCAGGCCACCAGCGCCGACGCTCTCGCCGCGCTGCAGACGAAGCTGGAAAGCCTGACCAAGGGCTGAGCAGGACCGCGCCAGGGATCCGGTGCCCCGGATCCCTGGCGCCCCTGCTGCCACCGATCGTCCCCTTTCCCCGCCGCTGCCTGGAGATCCGCCATGGCCACGCTCGTCGACGCCCCACCCCGACCCGAGTCGCCCGCACCCCCGAAGATGACGCACCGGAACGCGGGGGTGAACCGCCTGGCGGCGATGCTGGTGTCGCCGACCCTGCTCGTGCTCGGCCTGGTCGTCGCCTACCCGATCATCTCCGCGCTGCGGCTGGCCTTCTACCAGCGCAACGATGGCATCGACCCCGAGACCGGGGTGCTGCAGACCGGCGACAAGTTCGTCGGCATCGACAACTTCACCGACATGTTCACCGGCGCCACCGCCGACCGGTTCCTCAACGCGCTGTGGAACACCACGACGTTCACCGTCGTCGCGGTCACCCTCGAAGTGGTGCTCGGCGTCCTCATGGCTTTGGTGATGCACAAGGCTTTCAAGGGCCGCGCCCTCGTCCGCGCCAGCATCCTGGTGCCCTGGGCCGTGCCGACCGCCATCGCCGGTCTGCTGTGGCGCTGGATCTTCCAGGCCGACGGCGTGGCGAACGACCTGCTGCCCGGCGAGGCGGTCCTGTGGACCACCGACGGCATCCAGGCGTGGTTCGCCGTCATCATCGCCGACACGTGGAAGACCGCGCCGTTCATCGGACTGCTTGTCCTGGCGGGCCTGCAGGTCATCTCCAACGAGGTCTACGAAGCGGCCAAACTGGACGGCGCCTCGCCGTGGAAGACGTTCTGGGCCATCACTTTGCCGCTGGTGCGCCCGACCCTGCTGGTCGCGGTGCTGTTCCGCATCCTCGACACGCTGCGGATGTTCGACCTGCCGTACACGCTGATCGGGCCGGGGAAGAACGCGACCGACACGGTCACGATCCTGGCGTTCGAGGAAGCGGTGAAGTTCGGCAAGTACGGGCCCGCCTCGGCCTACGCGGTGTTCCTGTTCCTCTACGTCGCGACCGTCGCCTTCGCGTTCGTCAAACTGCTCGGCGCCGACGTCATCGGGGCCCGGACCGGAAGGAAGAGCCGATGACCGCCACTCTGGAACGCGCCCCCATCCGGCACCGGAGCCGCTTCTGGTGGGCGCCGTACCTCGGCATCGCCGCCATCGTCGTGTACTGCCTCTCGCCGTTCTACTGGATGCTGGTCTCCAGCCTGCGGCGCACCAACGACATCTTCGACTCCTCCCCCGTGCCCGCTCCCCTGTCGCTGGACTCCTACGAGGCGGCGTTCGCGGCGAACAACGGGTTCGTCCGCGCCCTGGGCAACAGCTTCCTGGTCGCCGGGGTGACCACCGTCCTGGTGCTGATCATCGGCACGCTGACGGCCTACGCCCTGGCCCGGCTGGACTTCCGCTTCAAGAACCTCGTGCTGGCGATCATCATCACCACCAGCATGTTCCCGGGCATCTCACTGCTGGTTCCGCTGCTGGAGCTGTTCAGCGGGATCGGCTGGATCAACACCTACCAGGCGATGATCGTGCCCAGCATGAGCTTCGCCCTGCCGCTGGCCGTCTGGAACCTCACCGCGTTCTTCCGGCAGATGCCGATCGAACTCGAGGAAGCCGCCCAAATCGACGGCTGCACACCCGCCCAGGCCTTCCGCAAAGTCATCCTGCCCTTGGCCGCGCCGGGTGTGTTCACCACCGCCATCATCACGTTCATCGCCGCCTGGAACGAATTCATCATCGCGCTCTCGGTGGTCAACAAGAAGGACCTCAAGACCGCGCCGGTCATCACCAGCCAGTTCACCGGCACCACCCAGTTCGACGCTCCCTTCGGGACCCAGATGGCCGCGGGCGTCATCGTGACCATCCCCCTGGTCATCCTGGTCCTGCTCTTCCAGCGCCGGATCGTCGCGGGTCTCACCGCGGGCGGGGTCAAGTAGTCCGGTTCCCCTACCACCGAGGAGGTTGTGATGGGTCGACGCGCGAAATCGGTTCTCGCTCTCATCCTGGGCGCGGCGCTGGCCGTTCCCCTGCTGCCGCAACTCATGCCGGAGGCGGCCGCCGAACCGACCGGCAGACTTGCCGTCGGCGAGGTCGTGGACATCGCCCCCGGTGTCCGGTCGGGCGACAAGAAGCTGGCGAAGGACGCACTGCGCGACGACCTGTCGGGCGAGCGGTTCTACTTCGTGATGCCGGACCGGTTCGCCAACGGCGACACTGGCAACGACCGCGGCGGGTCGGCCGAGACCGACCGGCTCAAGACCGGCTTCGACCCCGCGGACAAAGGTTTCTACCACGGCGGCGATTTACCCGGCCTGCGGTCCAAACTGGACTACCTCAAGGGCATGGGGATCACGGCGATCTGGATGACGCCGATGTTCGCCAACCGGTGGGTCCAGGGCAGCGGGAACGACATCTCCGCCGGCTACCACGGCTACTGGACAACCGACTTCACCCGGCTCGACCCGCACTTCGGGACCACCGCCGACATGCAGGCCGTCATCGCCGACGCGCATGCCAAGGGCATGAAGGTGTTCTTCGACATCGTCGCGAACCACACCGCCGACGTGATCGACTACGCCGAGGGCAAGTACGAGTACCTGAGCACCGGCGCGCAGCCCTACCTGGACGCGCAGGGCAACGTCGTCGACATCAAGGCCGCGGCGGGCAAACCCGACTTCCCCGCCCTGGACCCGAAATCGTCGTTCCCCTACACGCCGGTCTTCCGCTCACCCGGCGACGCGAACGCGAAGACACCGGCCTGGCTCAACGATCCCGCGCTCTACCACAACCGCGGTGACTCGACGTTCAGCGGCGAGTCCAACGAGTACGGCGACTTCTTCGGCCTCGACGACCTGATGACCGAGAACCCCAAGGTCGTCAAAGGCATGCAGGACATCTTCACCACATGGATCGACACCCTCGGCATCGACGGGTACCGGGTGGACACGGTCAAGCACGTGAACATGGAGTTCTGGCAGGCCCTCGCACCCCACGTGAAGGCGTACGCGGCCGCCAAGGGCAAGAAGGACTTCTTCGTCTTCGGCGAGGTGTTCAGCTCCGACACGGCGCTGACCTCGTCGTACACGACCACCGGCCGCATGCAGGCCACTTTGGACTTCCCGTTCCAGAGTGGCGCGCTGGACTACCTGTCCGGCAAGGGTTCCGGTCGGCTGGCCGAGGTGCTGCTCGCCGACGACCAGTACACCGACGCCGACTCCAACGCCGCGTCGCTGCCGACGTTCCTGGGCAACCACGACATGGGCCGGATGGCCTGGATGCTGCGTCAGGAGCGTCCCGGTGTCACGGAGGACGAGCTGCTCAAGCGGCTCAAGCTGGGCAACACGCTGATGTACCTGTGGCGCGGCAACCCGGTCGTCTACTACGGCGACGAGCAGGGCTTCGCGGGCGGCGGCGGCGACAAGCTGGCCCGGCAGGACATGTTCGCGAGCAAGACCCCGGAGTTCATTGCCGAGAAGTTCGTCGGAAGCGAC
Source organism: Actinokineospora alba (assembly GCF_004362515.1). NCBI lineage: Bacteria > Bacillati > Actinomycetota > Actinomycetes > Pseudonocardiales > Pseudonocardiaceae > Actinokineospora > Actinokineospora alba. The sequence continues at coordinate 6,402,514 of NZ_SNXU01000001.1, forward strand.
CGCACGGGCGCTCAGGACAACTTCGTCACCTCGCACCCGCTGTACCGCCAGCTCGCCGACCTCGCGTCCTTTGTGGACCGCGACCCGGTGTGGGCGGACGGCAACCAGGTGCTCCGGCTCGCCGAGGGCGACACGCTGGCGTTCAGCCGGATCACCCACCGGGACCAGCGCGAATACGTCGTCGTGGCCAACGCGGGCGCGGCGGCAAGCACGGTCGACGTGCCGGTCGGCGCTCCCGGCCGCAAGTTCCGCACCGAGTTGCCGACGCGCGGTGAGGGTCCGACCAGCGGTCAGGACGGCAAGGTCCGGGTGAGTGTGCCCGCTTTCTCCGCCGTGGTGTTGGCCTCCACCGAGAGGCTTCCGGCCGCCGCACCGACGCCGACGCTGGTCGCGCCCGCGGTCGGCACAGTGCTCGACGACCGGGTCGAGGTGCGGGCCGACGGCATCACCTCACCGTTCGCGCAGGCCACGTTCGCCGCGAGGGTCGAGGGGGCGAGCGACTGGACCGTGCTCGGCACCGACGACGCCGCGCCGTACCGGGTGTTCGCCGACGTGTCCAAGCTCGATCGCGCGGCGGTCGGGAAGAAGGTCGAGTTCCGGGTCGTGGCCAAGGACGGCGCGGGCACGCTCGGCGCGGACGGCGCGGCGATCAAGCTGGCCGCCGCTCCCCCACCACCCGGTGGACCCGGCGGACAGAGCCCGGACTGGCTGGTCGTGCACTACAACCGGCCCGCCGGTGACTACGCGGGCTGGGGCCTGCACGTGTGGGGCGACGTCGAGACGCCCACCGACTGGAGCACCCCGCTGCCCTTCGCCGGTGAGACCGCGTATGGCCGGTTCGCCTGGGTGAAGCTCAAGCCGGGGGCGACGCAGGTCGGGTTCATCACGCACAAGGGCGACGAGAAGGACGGCGGCGACCGGTTCGCCGCGCCCGCCGCGACCCCGCAGGTGTGGCTCAAGCAGGGGCAGGACACGCAGTACCCGAGTGAGGTCGCGGCCACCGGCAAGGCGACCGTGCACTTCCAGCGCCCCTCCGGCGATTACACCGGGTTCGCTGTTCGAGTGCCGGGTAAGCCTGACGTGCCGCTGTCCGGACGCGACGCGTTCGGCGCCGTCGCGGAGATCCCGGCGACGGCGACACCGCTGGACTTCGCCGTGGTGAACGGATCGAGCACGGTCATGTCCGGCAAGCTCACGGGCGCGGCGGGGTGGGTGCGTGAGGGGTCACCCACCGTGCATCCGAGCCTGGCGGCCGCCGAGAACCGGGCGGTGATCCACTACTCGCGCCCCGACGGCGACTACACCGACTGGGTGCTCTACCACTGGACCGGTTCGCTGGAGCCGAGTCCGGGCTGGACCCAGTCACGGCCGGCGGACGGGCGCGACGGGTTCGGGATCTACTGGTCGGTGCCGCTCGCGCCGGGCGCGGCCGGGTTGAGCCACATCATCCACAAGGGCGACACGAAGGACCCGGGCAGCGACCAGTTCCTCGATGTCGGCGGCACCGGGCATGAGGTCTGGTTCCTCTCCGGGTCCGCGCGGGCCGACGGCTCCGCGACCTACGTGCTGCCGCCGTCGACCGCCCCGGCCGCCGACGTGGACCTGGCCAAGGCGAAGGCGATCTGGGTCAGCCGGGACAAGCTCGTCTGGGACCTCCCGGCGGTCGCCACCGACGGCTACCAGGTGCGCTACGACGCCGACGGCCGGATCACCGTGGTCGACGGGCAGGTGCAGGGCGGCAAGGTGCTGCGACTACAGCCCAGTGGTGCCTTGGCCGGTGAGCTCGCGGCGAAGTTCCCGCACCTCGCGGGGAAGCCGACGTTCCAGGTTCGCGCGGCCGACGCCGGCCGGATCGATGAGGCGCTGCGGGCGCAGCAGGCGGCCGTCCACGTCGACGCGAGCGGCGCTGTCCGGCACGCCACAGGCATCCAGCTCGCAGGGGCGCTGGACGACCGGTACGGGTCGGAAGCGGTGAAGCACAGCTATCGGCCCGGTTTCTCCGGTGACCAGGTGTCGACTCGGCTGTGGGCGCCGACCGCGCGGTCGGTGAAGCTTCGCCTGTTCGGCACCACAGCGCCCGCACGGGACGCGCAGCCAGCGCAGGTCGTCGACCTGGTCCGCGATGACCTGACGGGGTCGTGGTCGGGCAGTGGGGCTTGGCGGGACCGGTACTACCAGTTCGAGGTGACCGGCTGGTCGGTGCCGGAGAACAAGTTCCGGACCATCGTGGTCACCGACCCGTATTCGGTGGCGCTGTCGGTGGATTCGACCCATTCGCAGTTCGCCGACCTGGGCGGCTCCGGCGCCAAGCCCGCCGGGTGGGACCAGCAGGTCGCCCGCGGGCTCGGCGGCGACCCGACCGAGCACGGCATCACCGAGTTGCACGTGCGCGACTTCTCGATCGCCGACGACACCGTCCCGGAGGGCGAGCGCGGCACGTACCGCGCGTTCACCCACCGCGAATCGATCGCGATGAAGCACCTGAAGTCGTTGGCGGAGGCCGGGATGGACACCGTGCACCTGCTGCCGACGTTCGACATCTCTAGCATCCCGGAGCGCCGCGCCGACCAGCAGCGGCCCGACTGCGACCTGGCGTCGATGCCCGCCGACTCACCCCGACAGCAGGAGTGCACCAGGGCCGCCGCGGCCCGCGACGGGTTCAACTGGGGCTACGACCCGCTGCACTACGACGTCCCTGAAGGCTCCTACGCCACCGACGACGCCCAGTCCGGCCCGGCGCGTGCCCGGCAGTACCGCGAGATGGTGCAGTCGTTGCACGACAACGGGAACCGGGTCGTGGTGGACGTGGTCTACAACCACACCACAGTGTCCGGCGACGCGGCGCACTCCGTGCTCGACAAGGTCGTCCCCGGCTACTACCACCGGCTCGGCCCCGACGGCGCGGTGGCGAACTCCACCTGCTGCGCCAACACCGCGACTGAGAACACGATGATGGGCAAGCTCGTCGTCGACTCGGTCGTGCACTGGGCGCGCACGTACAAAGTGGACGGTTTCCGGTTCGACCTGATGGGCCACCACCCCAAGGCGAACATTCTCGCGGTCCGGGCGGCACTGGACGCCCTGACCGTCGAGCGGGACGGTGTGGACGGTCGCAACATCCGGATCTACGGCGAGGGCTGGGACTTCGGCGAGGTCGCGGGCAACGCCCGGTTCGTCCAGGCCACCCAGCCCAACATGGCCGGGACCGGCATCGCCACCTTCAGCGACCGCCAACGCGACGCCATGCGCGGCGGTGGGCCGTTCGACGAGGACCCACGAGTGCAGGGCTTGGCCTCCGGCCTGGCCGGAGACCTCAACGGCTCCCCCGCCAACGGCGACACAGCGGCCCGGCTGGTGAACTACACGGACCTCGCGAAGCTCGGCATGGCGGGCAATCTGGCCGACTTCCGCTTCCGCTCCACGGCGGGCGCTGAGGTCCGTGGTCGGGATGTCTCCTACAACGGCTCCCCCGCCGGCTACACCGCCGCTCCGGGAGAAGTCATCACGTACTCCGACGCCCACGACAACGAGACGCTGTTCGACGCCTTGGCGTTGAAGCTGCCGATCGGGACGTCGATGGCCGACCGGGTCCGGATGCAGAAGATCGCCCACGCACCGGTGCTGCTCGGCCAGGGCCAGCCGTTCATGCTGGCGGGCAGCGAGTTCCTGCGCTCGAAGTCGTTGGACCGCAACAGCTACGACTCCGGGGACTGGTTCAACATCTACGACCCGTCGTTGGAGTCCAACGGTTTCGGCCGCGGCCTGCCACCGGCGGCCGACAACCAGGCGAAGTGGCCGTACATGGGCCCGGTGCTGGCCACGTCGTCGGTCAAGCCGACTTCGGCGGATATGCGTCGAGCCGTGGACGACACACTGGAGCTGCTGCGGATCCGGCAGTCGTCACCGCTGTTCACCCTGGCCGACGCCGGTGCGGTGCAGGAGAAGCTGTCGTTCCCGGCCGCTGACGCCGGGCTGATCGTGGCCTACCTGGACGACACTGTAGGAGTGGATGTCGACCCTGGGCGGCGTGCTCTACTGGTGGTGGTGAATCCGTTCCCTGGTGAGAAGACGGTATCGGCGCCCGGGAATGAGTGGACAGCACATCCGCTGAGCACGGATGCTTCGCGGGCCGTGATCGGTGACGGGTCGGTGACCGTGCCGGGTCGGTCCGTGGTGGTGCTGTCCCGCTAGCCCCTAGCGGCACCAGCCCCACGACACCACGAGTGCCGTGGGGCTGGTGCGACCACCCCTTGATCAGCCGGGTGCGGGTCGATCCACCTGGGCTGCCAGCATCTTCGGCGCCTGAACGCAGAAGCTCTCGGTCAGCAACTCCCCTACCTCGTCCCAGTCCGTGTCGGCCGACAGCACCATCCCGAGGACGTTCTCGCTCCAGTCCGGCTTGAAGAACGGATTGCCCACCGCGCACAGCGCATCGATCTCCGGGAGCGGAGCGCGGAACGTCAGCACCGTCACCGGGCCGCCATCGGCCGCCGCCCGGGCGTACGCGTCCGGGTACCCGGACGCGATCGTGAGCACGTGGGCGAAGGTCCGCTTGCGCACCCGCCACCGCGTCCCCGCCCAGGCCTGCTCCTCATACGCGTCGGGCAACGCGAGGCACACCGCCCGGAGTTCGGCGAGGATCTCCTTCGGCACGTCGGCATAGTCGGGCATGTTCGTCAAACTACCGTCGCTCACCGACATTTTCGCCCTATGCCCGGGGCTCCCACCGGAAGTACCGCCGCCCCACCGCGATCGCCGCCACCGTCCACACCGCCATCGCGCCCACCGGCCCCCAGCTGGGCCCGCCCTCCACACCGGCCCGCACCAGCGCCGCCGTCGCTCCACCGGGAGCGGCCAGCATCAGCGGGGTCACGGTCGGCGACGACAGCGCCCACATGGCGCCCGCGAAGGTCGCCGCGAACAGCGGTGTCGTGGTGAGCTGGGCGGTCTCGGGGGTCGCGGTGAACGACGCCGTGGCCAGCGCCGCGGCCGCCGCCACCACGGTCCCGCCGACGATCGCGGCCGCCAACGCCACCGGATCCCGTGGCATCGGGGCGTCCGCGATCACGGCGACCGTGGGCAGCAGCACGCCCTGGACCAGCCCCAGCACCACCATCGGCGCCATCACCCCGGCCAGGATCACCGGTTCGGGCGCCTCACCGCTGCGCAGCCGCTTGAGCGAGAGGTCCTGGCGGCGGGCGACCAGCGCGGTGGTCGCGCTGATGTAGACGGTGAGGCCGTGTACGACCAGCAGCTGCATCGTGATCGACCCGGCCCAGTCGCCACCGCCGCGGGTCAGCGCGAAACCCACGCCGATCAGCAGCGGCATCGCCAACCCGAGTGCGGCGGCGGTTTTGTTGCGCAGCAGGAGGACCAGTTCAACCCTGGCCAGCGCGAGGACGCGGTTCACGCCGCCACCGCCGCGTGGTGCGACACGCCGTGGAAGACGTCGGCCAGTGAGGCGTGGTGGGCTCGCAGTCGGCCGAGTTGGATGTCGCGGTCGGCCGCCCAGCGCAGCACCTCCGCCAGGTCGTCCTGCAGCACGCGGGTGCGGATCTCGACCCGGCCCTTGCCGAACGCCTCCGGGTCGACCCGGCCCGCGACGCCGGGCAGGTCCAGGAAGGCGACCTCGTCGGGTCGGGTGAAGGAGATCCGCGACGCCTCCCGTTCCAGGACATCGGCCAGCGGGCCGCACACCTCGATCCGGCCCTCGTGCATGATCGCGATGCGGTGGGCCAAGTTCTCCGCCTCCTCCAGGTAGTGCGTGGTGAGGACGATCGACGTGCCGTGGGCGAGCAGGTCCCGCAGCGTCCGCCAGGTGCGCGCGCGGGACTCCGGGTCCAGGCCGGTGGTCGGCTCGTCGAGGAACAGCACGTCCGGCCGACCCAGGGTGGCCAGGGCGAGGTCCAGCCGCCGCCGCTCGCCACCGGAGAGCGCCTTGACCCGCACGTCCCGGCGGTGCGCCAAGTCGACCATGGCGAGTGACTCATCCACTTGGGACGGTCGGCTGGTGAGGCCGCGCCACAGGGTCACCGCCTCGCGGACCGTCAGATCGCCGGGGAATCCCGACTCCTGCAGCATCACCCCGGTCCGGGGCCGCACCCGCGCCCGGTCCGCGGCGGGGTCGAGACCGAGCACGCGCACGCTGCCCGCACTCGGCGCGCGCAGGCCTTCTAGGACTTCCATGGTGGTGGTCTTGCCCGCCCCGTTGGTGCCGAGCAGGGCGAACAGCTCCCCTGGCTGGACGGCGAAGTCGATGCCGCGCACGGCCTCGAACCTGCCGTAGCGGCAGCGCAGGCCGACCACTTCGATGACTGGCTCGTTCATGGGGCAAGCGTCGCGACCCGACGGCCGGGCCGGTAGGCGCGAAGATCACCCGTGGCCGGCGGGAACGCCTGTTCTCCCGTGACAAATGTCAGGTTCCTGACCGATGCGGGCGCTGCGCGGGTCGTGGCCGCCGTACATTCTGCTGGTGCGGACACCACTGGAGCGGATGCGCAAGTACACGGTCTGGACGCTGGTGGGCGCCGCGGGGATCATCGGGCTCCTCCTCACCGCCGAGGTGCAGTTCCGCAGCCCGTGGCTGCTGGTGTGCGTGGCGGTCGTCGTGCCGCAGTACGTGCGGATCAGCGCGATCGCGATGCCGGGGCTGGGTATCCCGGTCGCGCGGCCGTGGGAGATCCCGGCCACCGCCGTCGTCGCCCTGGTCGGATGGTGGGCGAGCCTCATGACCCTGCCGCTCGGCTTCGGGTGGGCGATACTGCCCGCGAGCATCCTGGCGGCGGTCGCCGCCTGCCACACGGGTGGAACCCGGTGGGCGATCACGGTCCTGGGAAGCGCGTTCATCGGGGTGTCCGGCCTGGCCGCGGCCGAGGCGGCGGACACCATGACGACCGAGGCGCTCCCGTGGACGCTGGCCGTCGCGGTGATCAGCGTGGTGTTCGTGCTGAGCAACCTGCTGCAGGTGTGGCTGTGGTCGGTGATCCGGCAACTCGACGACGCCCGGGCGCTCGCGGCCGACCTCGCGGTGGCCGAGGAACGCCTGCGCTTCGCCGCCGAACTGCACGACGTGCAGGGACACCATCTGCAGGCCATCGCGCTGAAGGGCGAACTGGCGGAACGTCTGATCGGCCACGACGACGCCGCCGCCCGCGTCCAGGCCGCCGCGGTCAGCGAACTCGCGCGGCAGGCGCTGCGCGAGACCCGCGGGGTCGTGCACGGTTACCGCCGCACCAGCCTGTCCACCGAGATCGGCAACGCCGTCGACATTCTGCGCGCGGCGGGCATCGCGGCGGCGGTCGACGGCGACGCCACCGCCGTGCCGCCCGCCCTGCAGCCGCTGTTCGGCGCGCTGGTGCGGGAAGGGACCACCAACATCCTGCGGCACACCGCCGCGGGCGTGTGCGACCTGGTGGTGTCGGTGGCCGACGGGCGGGCGCGGGTGCGGTTGAGCAACGACGGTGTCCGACCGAGTACCGGCGACCCGGGCAGTGGCATCGACAGTCTGCGCGAGCGGTTCGCCGCCATCGGCGGGCAGCTGCGCACCGAGGCAGGCGACGGCCGGTTCGCGCTGGTCGGCGAGGCGGCCGTCGGATGATCAGGGTGGTGCTGGCCGACGACGAGGACCTCATCCGCGGCGCCCTCGCGGCGCTGCTGGAACTGGAGCCCGACATCACCGTGGTGGCCGAGGTGAGCGACGGCGACGCCGCTGTCGCTGCCGTCGAGCGGCTCTCCCCGGACATCGCCGTGCTGGACCTGGAGATGCCCCGGCGTGACGGCGTCGCCGCGGCCGAGGCGATCGGCCACCGCGCGGCGGTGGTGATCGTGACCCGGCACGCGCGTCCGGGTGTGCTCAAGCGGGCGCTGGCGGCGGGAGTCCGGGGCTTCGTGCCGAAGACGACCCCGGCGTCGCGGCTGGCGACGATCCTGCGTGACGTGCACGCGGGCGGGCGCTACGTCGACTCGGAGATCGCCGCCTCCGCGCTGACCGAGGACACCTGCCCGCTGACGGCCCGGGAACTGGAGGTGCTGCGCCACACCCGGCGCGGCGGGTCGGTCCAGGACATCGCCCGGACCGTCCACCTCGCGCACGGCACCGTCCGCAACTACCTGTCCTCGGCGATGGCCAAGCTCGGCGTCTCGTCCCGCCACGATGCCGCCCGGATGGCGTGGGACGAGGGCTGGATCTAGGGCTGGTCCTCGTCTTCGTCGACCCACTCGAGCAGGTCGCCGGGCTGGCAGTCGAGCACCCGGCACATGGCTTCCAGGGTGCTGAACCGCACCGCCTTGGCACGACCGTTCTTCAGCACCGCGACGTTCGCCGGGGTGAGCCCGACCCGCTCGGCGAACTCACCGACACTCATCTTGCGCTTGGCCAACTCGACGTCGATGCGGACCACGATCGGCATCAGATCACCGCTTCCATGTCGGTCCGCAGCGTGGTGGCACGGCGCAGCAGCGCACGCAGCACCACCATCAGCAGACCCAGCACGGTCGCGCCCACCGACAGCAGGAAGAGCAGGAGCGGTAGCCCGGGGTCGTCGGCGTTGAAGCCGACGTAGAGGAACACCCCCACCAGCACCACCCAGCCCGCGGCGACGGCCCACACGATCGCGTCGACCCAGCCCAACGCGGCGTCGCTGAAGATGCGGTCGTCCTTGACCAAGGTCAGCAGCTTCCACGTGCACACGATCACCACCTGGACACACAGCACCCAGAAGATCGTCACCGCGGTCGCGGGCCACCGCAGATAGGCGAAGTCGGGCGACTCCTGAGCCATGTGCGCGAACTGGCCGGGCAGGGACATGGTCTGGAACAGGACCAGGACCCCGAACAGCAGCGCGAGGAAGATCCGGAGCAGGGTTACCGCCAGACGTTCAGTGTTCATGCATCGAGTATCGGCCGCTGTCTATCGAATGTCAATCGGTACCTATCGTCTTTCAGGCCCTTCCGTGATGCTCAGCCGACGAGCTCCAGCCGAATCGAGTCGTCGTCGCGGAGGATCACCGTCGCGCTCCCGGAGCCCCAGTCCTTGGGGATCAAGAACCACCTCTGGCCAGAGAAGGTCAGCAGACGAAGATCGCGGTAGACGTAGAGATACGGCTTGTCCGACTCGACGCCCGCGAGGCCGGTGAATTCCTCCGCTGGGAGCGCCAGCCTCGATCTGCTGTAGAGCAGCACCTCGGACCGTGGCACCCGCCCGTCCGCGAACGCCTCAGCCAACTCGCGCCCACTCCGCTCGGCGACGATGGCCGCCGACCAGAACGCCGACGCGACCACCGCCAGGACCGCGAACACGGCGAACCCCACTGCCCGATCGCCGCGCGGCGATAGGGATTCGGCGCCGATGGCGTGCGCTTGGTAGCCGGAGATCGCCGCGACTCCGAGTGCGACCGCGCCGACCAAAGCCGACACCCAGCCGATGACAGCCCCGACCGCCAACGCGGCGCCGACGACGGCGACAACCAGGAACGCCGACCTGACGAGTGCCCGCGACTTCTCCCTCGAACGCCCGAGGTATCCGGTCAAGGTGAGACGAGCGAGAAACAGGGCGAATGCGATGAATCCAGCGATCAGGATGGGCTGGAAGAGTATTTCGACGCTGCGCAGGACATAGTCCGCCGGGCTGAATCCGACCAGGCCGAGGTCGACCCCGAAGTAGGCGAACAACGCTCTCGACCTGACCCAGCCGAAGAAGAACAGGGTAGAGGTGAGCAGCGAAACTGGCGCGAGAACCGCCGTCACCCTGCCGGAGAGGTCACCCCACGCAGGCCGCCTGAGCGCCGTATCGGCCCCCACTATGGGGTCACCTGCCCCGGCGAACGCGTGCCCACGCCTGGAATATGACCGTCGTCCGCGCCTGCCGTACCCGGCTGCGCGGGCAGGTTTTCCGCACAGAGAAACCGAAGCGCCCTGTTCCAGGCGGGCTGCAACCCGGTCACCCGGTCCCCGCGCGCGGCTTCAAGCTTCGCGCTGAGGTCGGCATCGCCCAGGAGGAACGCCACATAGTCGGCTTGCGACTTGGACTGGCGCTGATAGGTGCACGCGGTCAGGCCGACGTACGCGACGTCCTCGAAGATGAAGACAGAGTTGTCCAACGGGCCCAGCCCGCCGCCATTGACGTACCTGTCGATCCGGTCCCCGAACCGGTCGAAGATCTCCTGAGTGTCGCGACCACACGGTTCAATCAGATTCGCGATCGTTTCGCAGGTATATGGCTTTCCCCGCACGACGATCGTGGGCTCCCCGCCCACGGTGGCACTCGTGGTGGGCTCCACCTCGGGACCCGGTGAGCCACAGGCCACCGCCAGGAGAATGCCGGAAGCCACGCAGGCCATGTTGCTCACTGTTCGAGTCATCCCCCAACTCCTGCCACTCGGCTGACACGCGGGGTCGCTGCGCTTCTCTACGACGTCGAACAGAACGCGCATCGCGTTACAGCGGAACGAAAGCATCAGGAGGGCCGTCCCCCGCCACGCCTGGGCGTCAGGCGTGGCGGGGGCCGCTCAGCAGTTGCCTGCCGCGGGGGCGCCCGCGAGCCGGTCGGCTACCCACTGGGTGACCAGAGGGCTCAGGTACGCCGCGGTTTGGGAGTGCCCGCCGGTGTCGACCTGCCAGTAGGTGAGCTTGGCGCCCTTGCCGCACCACTGCGGCCGCAGCGCGACGCTCACCGAGACCGGGATGATCTCGTCGCCCGTCGAGTGGTACATCAGCGTGGGGACCGTGGGTGCGCGGGTGCCCAGGTTCTGCTCGGCTAGCCGGGCGCTCCAATCAGGACGGTTGAGGACGTCCGTGGTCGTGTAGTCGGAGAGGCGACGGTTGGCGTACTTGCCGAAGTCCGATCCGCAGTCGTCCCGGATGTCGGCGTACGCGGCTTGGCCGGCGGCGTTGAGGTAGTTGGTCAGCGCCAGTTCCGGATAGGCGGCGTTGAGGCCGACACCGGCGGCGAGAACCAGACCGAAGTTCGCGCCCCCGTCGTTGGCGTCGGCCACGCGACGCAGATCCGACGGCGCCGCGCCGACGGCGAAGCCCTTGATGTTGAGCTCCGGGGCGTAGGCCGGGGCGATCTCCGCGGCCCACCCGGCGGTCTGCCCGCCCTGCGAGTACCCGACCACCGCGACCGGCGCCTTCGGCGACAACCCCGTGCCGGACAGCCGAGTGCTCGCCCGGACGACGTCCAACACGGCGTTGCCTTGCGAGCGCCCGGCCGTGTACGTGTGGTCGCCGGGCGTGCCGAGCCCTTCGTAGTCGGTGACCGCGACAGCGAAACCCTTGCGGGCGTACTGATGGATCAACCCACCCTCGAACTCGTCGCCGCGCTGCAGCCCGACCGACGGCGCGCACTGGTCGCCGAGACCGTGGGTGCCGGGCCCGTAGCCGACGATGGCGCCGGTACTGCCGTTGGGCACGATCACGGTGCCACTGACCACAGTGGACGCTCCGGTGGCGGAGGTCGAGCGGTAGGTGATCTTCCAAACCCGGGCGTACTCGAAACCCGGAGCCCAGATGGCGCGAGCACTGACGAGGTCGCCTGCCCTCGCGGTCGGGGCGGCGGGTTCGGCGGAGGCCGGGGCGGCGAGGGTGGTGCCGACCAGGACCAAGGCCAATAGCGGGATCAGTTTGCGCGAACGGGTCATGCGCTCCTCCTTGAGCGTCGATCCGACGGTAAACATGAAAGCCTTTCGCCCTTACTCGCCAGTACCGCTGAACGGGCGAACCGGGACCGCCGGGTGGCGGGCTGCACCCAACGGGTCACCTGGTGACCAACGCCGACCTTGCTCAACCGCCGGCACTTCGCCCCTCCACAAAGTTCGGCAAGAGCGCCACCGTCTGCGGCCGCCCGATCCCGCTGGCCTGGTGCCGAAAGGGCGGACCGCTTGCCAGACAAGACGACCCAGGCGAGTAAGTAGCCCCGCCGGGCAAGCGGGTCGCCTCACCAGGCGACGGGGTGTCCGTCGGGCAAGCGAGTGCCGACCAGCACATGCGCGCGCCGACCCGGCGACAGAGGCAGGCGGGTCGGCGACCTCGGCAAGTCAGCCGGCTCGCAGCGGGCCGCAGCGCACCCGAGGACGGCCGCGCGGCGGCAACCGCGCGCGCCCGCGGCGTTGCCTAGCCAGGCGACCGGCCGACCAACCCACTCGCCTGACGGGACCACTCACTCGCCCGACGAGACCACTCGTTCGCCCGGCGGGACCACTCACCCGCCCGGCGAGGCGACCCTCTCGCCCAACGCACCACTCACTCCCCCAGCAGGGCGACTCACTCGCCCGGCGGGACCACTCACCCGCCCGGCGAGGCGACCCTCTCGCCCAACGCACCACTCACTCCCCCAGCAGGGCGACTCACTCGCCCGGCGAAACCACTCGCTTGCCCCGTGCCGAGCCACCCTCTCGCCCAACGCACCACTCGCTTGCCCGGCGGGGCGACTCGCTTGCCCGGCGGGGCGACTCGCTTGCCCGGCGGGGCGACTTGCGGGGGTCTGCTTGGGGGCGGGGCGGGTTGCGCGAGGGTGGCTTAGGGGCGGTGCTTTTGTTTGGGCGGGCGGGGGCGCGGCGCCTCGGGTGGCGGTGGCGGTGGGTTTGGTTTCCTATGGCGAGGTATTCAGCTCGGCTCCCTTCATCTCAGGCCAGGGCGACGGCGGCCCTCATGCCACCCGGTGAGTCCGGGTCGCTCCGGGCAGGAGTGCCGCCCGTGAGCGGCGGGGTTCACCGGGGGCGGCGGGGGGCGCTGGTTTTGCCGTCGCGCATGGTTACGGTGTGGTCGGCGAGGTCCAGGTGTTCGACGTCGTGGGTGACCACGATCGTCGCTGTCGCCGACTCCCTGGTGATCTCCCGCAACAGGGTCATCACCTGCCTTCCCCGCTCCCGGTCGAGCGCCGACGTGGGCTCGTCGACGAGGAGTACCGCGGGCTCGCCCATGAGGGCGCGGGCGACGCCGACCCGTTGGCGTTCGCCGCCCGACAGCTGATGTGGGCGACGGTGTTCCTTGCCGGTCAGGCCGACCCTGTCCAACAGCTCATGCGCCCGGTCTCGGCGCGACCGCCCGACAATGGTGCCGACCAGCAGCAGTTGGTCGAGTGCGGTCAGCGAGGCCAACAGGTTCGACTGCTGGAACACGAACCCGATCCGCTCCCGGCGGACCCGGTCGCGGGCGGCCGCGCTCAGCGCTCCCACGTTCTGGCCCGCGATCCGGACCGTGCCCGAGGCCGGACTGACCAACAGCCCCGCGACGGCCAGCAGGCTCGACTTCCCCGAGCCGGACGGCCCGGTCACCGCGACCAGTTCGCCCGCTTCCGCGGTGAGCGTGGCGTCGTCGAGGGCGACCAGGTCGCGGTCGCCGTCGGGATAGAGCAGGCGGAGAGAGTCCAGTCGCAAGGTCATCGGGAAGCTCCCAGCGCGGTCAGCGGGTCGACGGTGGTGACGCGGCGGACCGCTATCGCGGCGCCTGATAAGCCGACGCCGATCATCAGGGCCAGGGGGATCAAGACGGTGCCGCTGTCGACGACGAACGGGACCGCCTCGCGCGCCAGGAGGCCCAACCCGGTCGCTGCCGCCGCACCGGTGACAGTGCCGAGCACCAGCACCACGGCGGCCTGCCCCAGGGCATCCCGCAGGAGGTAGCCGCGGGAGGCACCCATGGCGCGCACGACGGCGAGGTCGGGGGTGCGCTGCATGGTCCAGACGGTGAAGAACGCGCCGACGACCAGGGCGGAGACGACGAGCAGCAGCACCCTGATCATGGTCAGCGAGCCCTGTTCCGCGGCATACCCGCCGACGGCGTCGTATGCCTGCTCCCTGGTCAGCACCCGCGTCCCGGTGGCGGCGCCGATGGCGGCGGGGTCGCCTGCCAGGTCCACCAGGACGCCGGTGAGGCTGTCGGTGCGGGCGATCTTGTGCCAGGTGTCGATGGCCGTGTGCACCACCGGAAGGTGGCTGAACGACGTCTCGTCGCCGGCCGCGGCCACGATCAGCCGGTGACCGCCGAGTTCGACCTCGGTTCCCGGGGCCAGACCGAGACTGTCGGGAACGCGCACTTGGTCGGGCGGGAGCGAATCATCGGTGCCGAACACGCTCACGGCGGCTGTCGTGTCGCCGGCGGTGAGCCTGCTCGTGCTGATGCCCAGCGGGCGGGCGGTGCGGACGCCTGGTTGGGCGCGGAGGCGGTCGACAGTGTCTGCGGGCAGGGCGCTCAGGGCGAACTGCGGATCGCTCTGGCCGGGCGGAGCGGCGAGGGCGACCTGGTCGGTGGGGAGGGCGGAGATGGCGGAGACGCTCGCCGCGCCCAGCCCCGAGGTCAGCCCAGTGAGGAGGACGACCATCAGGGTCATCAGGCCGATGACCGCGCCGAGCAGCGCGAATCGGCCTCGGGCGAAGCGGAGGTCTCGCAGGGCGATGAACATGTGTCAACCGTGCCGTGGCTTGGGGCGTGGGGCATCGGTCGAGAGTTCAGGATCGGGGCATCGAACGAAGCGGAGGAAACTCAATCAAAAGTTGCAGGCGCCCCCGCCGACAGCCCATTAACGTTGAGTCCGACATGGACACGACACCGAACGCCACCATGACCGTGCTGCGCAGGGCCCAGCACGTGCTTTTCGCCGTCCTCGTGATCGTCGCGGCCGTGCGGACCGCGCAGAGTGGCTCACCGTGGGTGGGCGCGCTCGGCGGTGCCGGGCTCATCGCCTGGTACGCGCTCGGCCCGCTGACGAAGGCGCGGATGTGGTGGCTCGGCGTACTGGTCGCGGGCTGGATCGCCCTGAGCGTCTACGGCGCCGACTGGGTGTGGGTGGCGTTTCCACTGTTCTTTCTGTGCCTGCGCGTGCTGCCCACGCCGGTGGGCCAGGTCGCGGTAGGAGCGCTCACCTTGTTCGCCGCGGCCGGATTCATGTGGCACCGGGGCTCGCTCGACGTGGCCGCCCTCGTCGGGCCGGTGATCGGCGCGGCCGTCGCGATCGTCATGACCGCCGTGTACGACACGATGCGCGCCGACGCCGCCGCTCGTGCCGAACTGCTCCAGGAATTGCTTGCCGCACAAAAGGAACTGCGGGAGAGCGAGCGCCGGGCCGGTGCGGTGGGCGAGCGGGAGCGCCTGGCCCGCGAGATCCACGACACGATCACCCAGGGCCTGACGAGCATCGTATTCCTCTTACAGGCGGGCGGTCGCACGCATCTGTCCACGGCACTGAGCACCGCGCAGTCGAGCCTTGAGGAATCCCGCAGGCTGATCGCCGCGCTGGCTCCCGCCGAGTTGAACGGCCGCCCGCTGGCCGACGCGCTGAAGCGAGTCGCGGACGACTCGATGCGGGTGGGCCTGGACACCGCGCTGGTGGTCGACGGCACCCCATACCGGCTGCCGACCTCCACCGAGGTGGCGCTGCTGCGCGTCGCCCAAGGCGCGCTTGCCAACGTCCGCGTCCACGCCCGGGCGAGCCACGCGCGGGTCACCTTGACCTACCAGCCCGACAAAGTCCGCCTCGACGTCGCCGACGACGGCCATGGTTTCGACCCGCACGAGCCTCCGGTGGGCAAGGGATCCGGGATCGGCCTGTCGTCGATGCGTGGCCGCCTCGGCGAGGTCGGCGGCATCCTGGTCGTCGAGTCGACCCCGGGCGAAGGCAGCGCGCTGAGCGCGATCGTGCCCGCCACGGAGGTACCCGCATGACGCGGCCCCGGCAACTACCCAGACCCGGACCGGCCGTGGATGGTGCGGTTGTCGGTGAGCGCCAGGTCGGTGCCGGTCGTGCTCGCGTGCGAGAGCCGCGCGGTGGGCGGGGTGTTCGCCTGCCATGATCCGGGTGCTGCTCGTCGACGACCATCCCATTGTCCGCACTGGGTTGCGGACGGCGCTCGCCGGGGTCGACGGGGTCGAGTTGGTCGCCGAGGTGGCCACCGGCGAGGAGGCTGTCGCCGTGACGGAACGGCTGCGGCCGGATGTGGTGCTGATGGACCTGCAGCTCGGGCCGGGCATCAACGGCGCCGAGGCGACCCGGCGGATTCGGGCGCTGCCTGATCCCGCGCGGGTTCTTGTGCTCACCACTTACGACAGTGAGGCCGACATCCTCGCCGCGATCGAGGCCGGGGCCACCGGGTACCTGCTCAAGGACACCGACCCCGCAGCCCTGGTGCCCGCCATCCGCACGGCCGCGCGCGGTGAGACCGTGCTCGCGCCGAATGTGGCGTCTCGGCTGGTGGCCCGCTTTCAGGCCCCGGCGCAGTCGCTGACGCCGAGGGAAATCGCGGTGCTGCAACTGGTGGCGGACGGCCACAGCAACAAGGCGGCCGCCCGGGCACTGTTCGTCACGGAGGCGACGGTGAAGTCACACCTGGTGCAGGTCTTCATGAAACTCGGGGTGGACAGCCGCACGGCGGCGGTGTCGGCGGCCCGCCTCCGCGGCCTCGTGCGCTGATCAGAAACGATCGCCGCCCGGCTGAGTGACGACCATCAACCGTCACTAACAGTGATCGCGCCGATCCTGGATCGACCTCCGCGAAGCGGGTAGGAATCCACGCCCCGACCCCTTGCTGAGAGAGCACCGGTTCACCCGGTCCATTTGAGGTGGGTTGACCCTCTTCCGGCACACCGCGAACAAACCCGGAAAACCCAGTTCAGCGGCCCCTTGACGCCCCATTTCGGGCCACATACGATCCTCGCCCAACGGGTAACGACAGTGACCGATCAAAGTAGGTGGACATCGGTGGCGGATGAATTCCGGGTCGATCGCCGCGGCACGAAGCAGTCGCTTCGGGCCCGGAACCTCGCGCTTGTGCTACAGAGCGTGGCGGCGGGCGACGGTGTGGTGAGTCGGGCGGACATCCGCCGGTCCACCGGGCTGCCCTCAGCCACCGTCTCCGAGGTCGTGGGCGATCTCGTGGCCAGGCGGGTCGTCCGCGAGGTGGGCCAGGCCCGCTCCAGCGGCGGCAAGCCCGCCACCCTGCTCGCCCTCGACCGCGACCACCACCTGTTCATCGGCGTCCACATCGGACGCAGCCAGATCGTCGCCTCGCGGGTGACGTTGGGTGGGCGCATCCAGGAGTCCGTGCGGATCGCCTACAACCCCACCGACAACCCGATCCCGCCCGCCGCGGAAGCCGTCGCGCGGCTCACCGCCACGGCCGTCGGCTCCATCAGCTCCATCGGGCTCGCCACCCCCGGCATCGTGACCAGCGAGGGCGTGCTCACCCAGGCGCTGAACTACGGGTGGTCGATGATGCCGTTCGGCGAGCAGCTCTCCCAGGCCTGCGGCGGGCTGCCGGTGCACGTGATCAACGACAGCAACGCGGTGGCGCTGTCCGAGGTCGTGTTGTCCGACCGGTCCCGAGTCAGCCTCGTCCTGCTGTGGCTCGGCACCGGCATCGGCGCGGGCATCGTGCTGGAGGACCGGCTCTACGAAGGCCACGGACACCGCGCGGGCGAGATCGGGCACATCGACACCGGCACGGACGCCCTCTGCGTCTGCGGCCGCACCGGCTGCCTGGAGGCGGTCGCGGGCCTGTTCGCGATCGTCGGTGACGCCGACGCGGCCACCGTCGACGACTTCGTCCGCGGCCGCCCGAACACCCACGCCGCCCGCGCGCTGGCCCACCGGGTCCAGCGCGCCGCCAGGGAACTGGCGCGGCTGGTCTCCACCCTCGCGGCCACGCTCGACGTGGCCGACTTCATCGTCGGCGGGCCGCTGGTCACCCACGCCATCGGACCCGCCGTGCTGGCCGCGGTCAACGACGAACTGTCAGCCAGAACCGTGCCGGGATTCTCCACGGTGCGGGTCGAGTTCTCCGAGTTCGGCGGCTACGACGTGGTGATCGGCGCCGCCGCCCACGCCATGTGCCAGGAGCTCGGAGTCATGGTCACCCTTCCGGACGCTGTTTCGGATGGTTCGGCGCCTTCGTCGGGGAGGCCCAATGAGGAGGAAGAAATGGCCTTGTCCCAACACTTCCGCCAGCGCGCGACAGCTGTCGCGCTGGCGGCGTCCTTAGCGACGGCCGGATGTGGCGCCGCGGACGGCGACTCGCTGGTCGTCGAGGTGTGGACGCACGAGTTCGCCCCGCTGCAGAAAGCCCTGCAGGAGAAGTGGATTCCCGAGTACGAGAAGGCGAATCCCGGCACCAAGATCAAGCTGACGTCGATTCCGTTCGCCGGTGTCGTCTCCTACGACTCCAAGCTGCTCTCCGCCCTGTCGTCGGGCAAGGGCCCGGATGTGTGGGACATGGGCGACTGGAACTACGACTCGTTCCACAAGGGCGGCTATCTCGAGCCCATCGACCCGACGGCGTTCGGCTACGCCTCGGACAAGGAGCTCATCGATTCCTACCAGCCCGGCGCGACCAAGGCCGTCGAGCGGGACGGCAAGCTGGTCGGGCTGTTCTCCGAGTTCAACACCCTCAACCTGTTCTACAACACCGAGGTCTTCGCCCAGGCGGGCATCCCGGCGCTGCCCGCGGACAAGCCCGTCTCCTGGGAGCAGCTCGGCGAGATCGGCAAGAAGCTGCGGGTCGAGAACAACGGCAAGGTCGAGCGCACCGGCTTCCAGTTCGGCTTCTTCGCCAACTTCCGCTCCCCGCAGTGGTACGCGCAGAACTTCTACACCCTCATGCGCCAGTACGGCCAGGACGACCTCTACGTCGACGGCAAGCCCGCCGCGACCACGGAGCCGGTCGTCAAGGCGTTCAAGCTGATCCACGACTACACCTTCCAGTACAAGGCCTACGACCCGACGTTCCTCAACAACTGGTTCGCCGACGTGCCGCAGGGCCGTGCGGCGATGGTGCAGGCCGGAACCTGGTACCCGGCCTCGGCCAAGGAGTCCAACCCGAACTTCAAGTTCGCGGTCGCGCCCAACCCGGTGGTCGACCCGGACGACCCGAGCACGTACCAGAACATCTCGTGGCTGTGGGGCTGGTCGGTCAACGCCAAGAGCCCGACACCGCAGAAGGCCGCCGCGCAGAAGTTCCTCGCGTTCATCCTGGGCAAGAAGGGCGAGACCGCCCAGGCCGCCTACTGGTTCGAGAAGGCTGGTTTCCTCCAGCCCAGCAAGGCTTTCCTGGAGTCGGACGCCTACCGCGCCGCGCTCAAGGAGTCGCCGTGGCTGCAGCTGTGGATCGACGCGTTCAACAAGTACAAGATCGCGCCCGTGCAGCACAGCTACGACGAGCCGGGGGCCGCGCTCGTGCGGGCCATCGACCGGGTCATCTACGACAAGGCCACCCCTGAAGCCGCGGCCCAGTCCCTGCAGCAGGAACTGAGCAGGCTCGACAGCCAGTGAGACCCGGCGCCGCCCGGTGACTCGCACCCCGGGCGGCGCCTTCCCTGGCCACGCCGTGAAAGGCCCACCATGCTCCGCAACCGCGAACTCCGCGTCGCCGCCGTCTTCATCTCCCCCGCCATCCTGTTCTTCCTGGTCTTCTGGGCCGCGCCGGTGCTGCTGGCCCTGTACTACTCCTTCACCGACTGGCAGGTCGGGCAGGACGAGACGTGGACCGGCGTAGCCAACTACGCGAAGCTGCTGTCAGATCCCCAATTCCACACCGCGGTACTCGCCTCGATGTCGATCGTCCTGATCGTCATGGCGGTGAGCCTGGTGCTCGCGCTCGGTGTGGCGATCGTGCTGGCCGACCCGCGCATCCAGGCGGGCAGGCTGTGGCGGGTCTCGGTGATCGTCCCGGTCGTGACCGACTGGGTGGCGACCGGACTGGTGTTCCAGCTGTTCTTCCTGCCCAACCAAGGGGTTCTGGCCTCGTTCGGCCAGTCACTCGGCATCGACGCGCTCAACAGCGTGCGCTGGACGACCGACGCGGGCCTGGCGCCGTGGGCGATCGCGATCTTCGTGATCTGGAAGCAGACCGGCCTGTACGCGATCTTCTTCCTGGCCGGCCTCAAGGGCATTCCCGGCGACATCCTCGAAGCGTCCAAAGTGGATGGGGCGAACTCCTGGCAGACGTTCTGGCGCATCCGCTGGCCGATGATGACCCCGGTGACGGTGTTCGTGGTGGTGCTCGCCTTCGTGACCACGCTGGGCCTGTTCGAACCGGTCTACCTGCTCACCGGCGGCGGCCCGGCGGGCGCGACCCGAACACTCCCGCTGTTCCTCTTCGAGAACTTCTTCACCTTCGGCAACAGCGGTTACGCGTCCGCGGCCGGCATCTACTTCCTGCTGCTGAGCCTGATGTTCACCTACGCCGCCTCCCGCATCCTCAAGGACAGGGACGAGTCATGACGAGCCTCGCGACGCGACCGCAGAGCACGGCCGCCCCGCAGCGCCCGAAGCGCCGGTCCGGACGCACCGGCAGCACACTCGGCCTGGCCGCGAAGTACCTGGTGCTGCTGGCGTTCACCGCGTTCAGCCTGCTGCCGCTGGCCTGGATGGTGTCCTCGGCGTTCAAGGCGCCGCAGGACGTGCTGGAGGTGCCGGTCCGCTGGATCCCCAAGGAGTGGCACCCGGAGAACTTCGTCAAGGCGCTGATGGAACCCCGGTTCACCGGCCACACGTTCCTCGAATTTCTGATCAACAGCACGATCGTCGCCACGGTGACCGCGCTGGCCAGCGTCGTGCTGTCCATCATGGTCGGCTACGGCTTCGCCAAGTTCCGCTTCCGCGGCCGCGAGGCGTTCATGTGGACACTGCTCGGCTCGACGCTGCTGCCGTTCTCCTCCGTCGTCATCCCGCTGTACCTGGTCATCGACTCGCTGGCGCTGACCGACACCCTCGCCGGTCTCATCATTCCCTTCGTCATCACCGGCCAAGCCGTCTTCATCTCGCGGCAGTTCATCCGCGCCATCCCCACCGCCTACATCGAGGCCGCGCGGCTCGACGGCGCGAGCGAGTGGGTGATCTTCCGGCGGATCATCGTGCCGCTGACCGGACCGGCGGTGACGACGGTGGCGGTCATGAGCTTCCTGTTCTCCTGGAACCAGTTCCTCTGGCCGCTGGTGATCACCTCCTCCCAGGAGGGCTTCACCGCACCGCTGGGCCTGTCCATGCTCGGCATGGGCAACACCTTCAACACCGACTACAGCGTCTGGATGGCCGCGTCCACCATCGCGATCATCCCGCCGCTGGTCTTCTTCCTGATCCTGGAACGCCCCTACCTGCGCGGCCTGGAAGCCATGGCAGGAGTCAAATGAGCAGGCGTCACCTGATCCCTGGCCAGCTCCGCGCCGTGTACTACTTCGAGGACACCCTGCACCGGGCCGGGCCCGAAGGAGGGCGCTCACTCCTCGCCGCCGCAGCGGAACTCGGCTTCACCGCCGTGGTCACCGAACCGGTGCGGTTACCCGAGTGGCTGGTGCCCACCGCGCATGAGCTGGGCATGGCCGCACTGGTTGCCGTCGCGTGCTTCTCCGACCACGCTGACCCGATCCTGCCCGAGAACCCACACTTGTGGCCGATCGAGTCGACGGGCAGGCGCAGGCCGCGCCAGGAGTGGTACACCGGCCTGATCCCCACCGACGAGACGCACAACGCGACCGTCGTCCAGCGCTGCGCCCGGCTGGCCGAGCAGGGCGTCGACGGTGTCATCGCCGACTTCATCCGCTGGCCGATGCACTGGGAGCTGGAGCTGCGCGCCCCGGAGCGCCACCAGGAGACGTCTTACGACGCCATCACCCTCGCCCGGTTCGCGGACTGGTCGGGCGTCGCTGTTCCCCACGAGCCCGTGTCCGCCGCCGAGCGCATCCACAGCGAGCACGCCGAGACCTGGTACGACTTCCGCCGCATGGTGATCACCGACGTGCTGCGCAGAATCGGCGAAGCGGTGCGGGAAGCCAATCCCGACGCGCTGGTCGGCGCGTTCGTCGTGCCCGCGACCGAGCCGCAGCGCATGACGTGGCTTGGCCAGGACGTCGCCGCCTTCGCCGAGCACTGCGACGTGCTGTTCCCCATGGCCTACCACGCGATCACGCACCGCCCGCCGTCCTGGGTCGCCGAGGTGACCAGGGAGATCGCGGCGAGCAGCGGCGGCGTGGTCGTCCCCGTCGTCCAGTCCACATCGGACCCGGCGGTGAGCGACGGCGCGGACTGGGGGCCGCGCTTCGACGCCGCCGACTTCGCCGACGCGCTCGCCCACGCGGCCGAGGCCGCGAGTGGTGTCGTCGTCTTCTGCGGCGAGGGGCTCACCCCGGACCGCGCCCACGAGGTCGCCCGGTCGTTCGGCCGGGACACCACACCAGCCCTGAGCAACCGAAGAGCGAAGGAGCCGTTCGAAAGTCACCATCCCCTGCTACGCAGCAAGGACCCAGCATGAGTTCTCGCCTGTCCCCACCGGCATCGCGCGCCCGCGCGATGATCACCAAACTCACCGTCGTCACGACCGCCGCCGCGGGCATCGTCGTCCTCGGCCAGTCGCCCGCGCAGGCGTCGGCCGCCGACACGATCGTGCCCAGGGTCGCCTCCTGGACCCCGGCCACCGGCACCTTCACCCTGACCTCGACCAGCCGCATCGTCGTCGACGCGGCCACCGCGTCGAGCTACACGTCCGGCCCCGACTCCCCCACCACCTCGCGTCGCACCCTGTCCCAGGTCGCGACCAAGCTGCGCACCGACATCCAGGCCGTCACCGGACGCGCGCTGACCGTCGTCACCGGCGGCGCAGCCGCCACGGGCGACATCACGCTCGCCCTGTCCAACAGTGACGCGACGCTGGGCGTCGAGGGCTACCGGATCGCCGTGGGCGACCAGGTGGCCGTCACCGCCCCCACGTCGACCGGCGCTTTCCAGGCCGGCCGGTCGATCCTGCAGCTGCTCAAGACCGACGCGGGCAACGACAACCTCACCCGCGGCACGGTCCGTGACCTGCCCTCGCTGACCTACCGGGCCGTGTCGGTCGACCTCGGCAGGCGACACTGGGAGGTTTCCGCGATCCAGGACGTCATCCGGCAGCTCGCCTGGCACAAGCTCAACATCCTGCAGCTGCACTTCAACGAGAGCGAGGCGTTCCGCCTCTACAGCCCGAACTACGCGGGCATCGCGCCGACCGACGCCAAGGCCAGGTACTCCCAGGCCGACATCGCCGCGATCGAGGCGGTGGCCGCCGAGCACCACGTCACCGTGGTCCCCGAGATCGACATGCCCGCGCACTCCACCGCCATCGCCCTCGGCGGCGGCGCGAACCGGTCGATGGCGCCGAAGTGCGGCAGCGGCAACGAATGGGTGCTCGACTACGTCGACCCGGCCGTGCGGTCGTGGGCCAACAACCTGCTGGGCGAGTTCGTCTCGTGGTTCAGCGGACCGTACTTCCACATCGGCAACGACGAGGTCCCCCACACGCTGGCGTCGTGCCCGTACGTGCAGAACGCGATCGACACCGATCCCGCGATCACCAACTTCGAGGACCTGCAGGAACGCTTCATCAGCGAGCAGAACGCGGTCGTCAAGGCGGCGGGCAAGCGCACGATGATGTGGGCCAACGCGGCGAACATCCTGCCGGAGAAGGAGATCATCCTGGTCAACTTCGGCTCGGACGCCAACGCGGCCACGCTGCGGAACATGGGCTACGACGTCGTCAACACCGCGTACAACACCGGTTCCTACACCCGCTTCTTCCTGATCCCCGCCGCGTTCGGCGACACCAGGCACGTCGCGAAGGGCACGATCTACGGCTGGACACCCGCGACACCGGGTGGGCGCAACCTCGGCCAGCAGGTCGCCATCTGGTCCGACCAGATCTACTTCGGTGACACCAAGTACTTCACCGACGAACTGGACTCGCGGCGCGCCGAACTGGCCGAGCGGACCTGGAACTCGACCGCGACCAGCGCGACCTACAGCCAGTTCGTCGCGAAGGTCGCCGCGGCCGGGGCGGCGCCCGGTGTCAGCACCGCGACACCGGCTCGCACGGCCAACGGGCAGCCCGACCACCACTACGACTTCAACGAGAACCTGCCGGTGACGTCGGCGACGCACTTCCCCGGCGGCTACACCTATCCGACGGCCCGCGACAGTGTCGGCGGCAAGCACGCGAGCGCCTACACCGCCGAAGCGCCGACCTTCCCGACCGCGGGGTATCGCGGCAGCGGAGCGCGGTTCACCGCGGGGGCGAACGACAAGCTCAACATCGCGGGCTCCGACCTCGCTCCACCGTGGACGGTCGCGACGTGGGTGCGCCGTGAGGTGAACGGAACGGACACGCAACTCCTGCGCGGCTGGAACACCGCGATCAAGCTGGAGCAGAACGGGACCACCAACCGGGTCGGCGTGACGACCTACGGCGTCGGGGACTACTCCTTCGCGTACACGGTCCCGCTCAACCAGTGGACGCACCTGGCGATCGTGGCGACGCCCACCGGGACGAGCCTGTACGCCAATGGCTCGCTGGTGCAGACGATCCCGCAGACCGTGGCGCTGCCGCGAGGCGCGATCGGCGGCAACCGGGCGTTCGGCGGCACCCTCGACGAACTGCGCATCTACGACGAGGCACTGTCGGCGACCCAGATCGCGGCGCTGCACAGCGCGTACCAGTCCGATGCCGCCCTGGGCAGCCCGGCGACGGCGTCCACAGTGGAGACTTCCGCCTTCCCCGCGTCGGCGGCAGTGGACGGGATCTCGTCGACCCGCTGGTCGAGCACCCGCATGGATCCACAGTGGATCCGGGTGGACCTGGGCAGCGTCAAGGCGATCAACCGGGTGAAGCTCACGTGGGAGGCGGCCTACGGCCGGGACTACCAGGTCCAGGTCTCCACCGACGGCACGAACTTCACCACGATCCGCAGCCAGGTCGGCGGTGACGGCGGCGTGGACGACCTGACCGGGCTGTCCGGCAGCGGCCGATACCTGCGGATCCACGGAACCGCGCGGGGCACCACCTACGGCTACTCGTTGTGGTCGCTGGAAGTGGGCGCGGCGTAGGAAACGGCGGTGGTGCGCGCGAACGGCACCGCGCGCACCACCGCCACCGTCCGCGAGAGGAACCCTCCATGCACAGCAAGTACCGAGTGGTGGCCGACCAGCTGATCAGCTCGATCGAGCGCGGCGAGTACCCGGTCGGCAGTGTGCTGCCGCCGTTGCGCGAACTGACGGTGCGCTTCGACGTCGCCCGCGGCACGGCCCGCGCCGCGGTCGCCATCCTGGTGGGCGAGGGGCTGGCGGTCGTGAGACAGGGCGTCGGCACGCTGGTGTGCGCGACGAGACCGGCTTCCCGGCCCGCCCCGCCGACGCCGGTCGAGACACCTCGCCCGGGCCACCCGGAGGTCGTGCTGAGCGGGTGGACAAGCGCCGACGCCGAGGTCGCGACCAGGCTCGGCGTGGCGTCGGGCAGCCTCGTGGTCCACCGCGTCCGCCATCACCGCACCGGACGCCGGATCGTGCAGATCGATCAGCAGTGGGTGCCCGCGACGGTCGCGGGCCGGATCGAGGAGCACACCGGCCAGGACATCGCCGACCGCGACGACACCCCGTACGCCAACCTGACCGACCTGATGCGCCGAGCAGGGCTCAACCCGGTGGTCGCCGCGGTCACGCTGAGCGCCCGGATGCCCGAGCAGCCCGAGTGCACAACCATGCGCATCCAGGCCACGCGACCGGTCCTGGTCGCCCACCACGTCGTCCACGATTCCACTGGCAGACCGGTGGAAACCACGACGACGGTCGGTTCAGCCGACCGCGCAACGCCGATGTTCACCATCCCCGTGGGCTAATACATCAGAGGTCTAAGTGGTCTACCGCCGTTCGGGCGATGGCAATACTTGCTAGTTGTGGCCGTTTATCGGCGGTGCAACACTTGCCCGCGTCCCCATCGAGCGTCCAATTTTCCACGGATAGCTCCGATGTATCGCCCCGAACAAGTTGGGGGTTTCGTGCAGGCAGGTTCGCGCGGGTCGGCCGCCTTGGCCATCGCCATCGCCCTCGTCCCACTCCTCGTCCCCGCGTCGGCGCAAGCGAGCACCGTCGCC
Source organism: Actinokineospora alba (assembly GCF_004362515.1). Lineage (NCBI taxonomy): Bacteria > Bacillati > Actinomycetota > Actinomycetes > Pseudonocardiales > Pseudonocardiaceae > Actinokineospora > Actinokineospora alba. Next base: position 6,428,389 of record NZ_SNXU01000001.1, read on the forward strand.
TTCATCAGCCCGACAGTGTCGTCACTGAGCGGGACGGTCGACCTGGAGGTCACCGCTCCCCCGGGCACCACCAGCGTCCGGTTCTCGGTGGACGGCACCGCTGTCGCCGAGGTCACCGGCCAGTACGCCACCGCCACCGGCAGCGCGCCGATCTGGCGCACGGCAACCGATGCGGGCTGGTTCACCGCCGGCTCCCACACCCTGCGGGCCGACGCGATCACCCCGTCCGGCACCGTGACCGCCACCAAGGCGGTGACCACGACCAGACCAGCCGACCCGCCCGGCACCACCTCGCTCGACGGGACGTGGGCGTTCGCCACCGAGGCCGAGCTGGCCGCGGGCGCCCTCGACGGCACCCGGCCCGCCGCCGCCCAGCCCGGATTCGACGAGTCACGCCTGAGCCCGGTGCTGGTTCCGAGCTCGTATGGCGCGGTCCGGAGCAAGTGGGACGCCGCGCAGGGCAACCGCGTGCTGTACCGCCGGTCGATCGACCTGGCCCCGGCCGCCGGACTGCGCACCCATCTCGTGTTCGAGTCCTGCTTCTTCGCCTGCCGGTACTTCCTCAACGGCGTCGACGTCGGCGCCTCGACAGGCGGCTATCTCCCGGTCCGGCTCGACGCGACCGCCGCCGCGCGCGACGGCGCCAACACCCTCGCCGTCGTGGCGGACGGCCGGAACTCGACCACCAACGCGTTCACCACGACCCACCTGTACTGGCAGTGGGGTGGGCTGGTCCAGTCGGCGCGGGTGGAGCGGGTTCGCGGGGTGGCGATCACCAACCTCACCGCGGAGGGCAGCCGCGCGGGTGTGCTCACCTTGCGCGCGCAGGGAACCAGCACCGCGACGACAGCTATCGGCATCGCGACCAAGGTCGTCGTCCGCCGTCCGGACGGCACGGAGGCAGCCAACCGCACCGTGTGGTTCAACGTCCCGGCCGGTGGCGGTGCCGTGCAGCCGGTGACGATCGATCTCGGCGCGCCTGTGCTGTGGAGTCCGGCGAACCCGTCCCGGTACACAGTGGACATCGCGGTCCCCTCCGGTTATGGCCGGTCCGTGACGCTGCGGCCAGGTTTCCGGGACGTCGCGGTGTCGGGCTCGGACGTCGTCCTCAATGGACAGGTCCTGGCGAACCTGCCGGGCTTCAATCGGCACGCCGACTACCCCGGTCTCGGCCGCACGATCCCCGACGGGCTGGTGGTCCGCGAGCTGCGCGAGCTGTACGCGAAGGGATACCGGATCTTCCGGCCCGGGCACTACCCGACGACGCCAGCCGTGCTGGACGAGGCCGATCGACTGGGCATGCTCGTCATCGAGGAGGTGTCGATCCAGCAGCTCAGCGGCACCGCGCTGATCTCCCCCGCGGTGACCGCGTTCGCCAAGGACCAGCTGCGGCGGATGATCGACCGCGACCGCGGGCACCCGAGCGTCGTCATCTGGTCGGTGGGCAACGAGAACCACACCCAGACCGCCGAGGGCGCCGAGTACGTGCGCGATCTCGTCACCTACGGCAAGTCCCTGGACGCGACCCGGCTCTACACCGAGGTCAGCGCGTGGCACACCAGCGACAAGTCCTACGCGCACCAGGACATCGTGCTCGCCAACGTCTACTACGGCTGGTACGGCTCGAAGTTCACCGACGTCCCCGGCCTGCTCGACCGCATCCAGGCGCTCGCGAGCGGCAAGCCCGTCATGATCAGCGAGTACGGCGCGGAAGCAGTCAAGGGCCGGTCGAACCTGGGGTTCGGCGGCGAGTACTACCAGGGCCTGATGATCGACGAGTACAACCGGCTCGTCGGCAAGCGCCCGCACACCCTCGGCCTGATGTACTGGACGTCCACGGAGTTCGTCGCCTCGCCGACCTGGTCGGGCGGCAACCCCGAGCCGGTGGCGCCGTTCCACACCAAGGGAATGCGCACGTGGTTCGGTGAGGCGAAACTGGGCTGGCGGGTGATGTTCGCGCCGGTGCGGATCCGGGAGATCGCGCCGTTCACCTCGTCGGCTTCGGTGACGATCGACGACGTCAACGGCAAAGGCGCGTCCGGCACGCTCAAGGTGACACCGCCCGCCGGGTTCACCGGCCCGGCCGACCAGCCGTTCACCGTGCCGCCAGGTGGCTCGACGACGGTCGACGTGCCCCTCACCGGGCAGTTCCCGAAGGCGGGCACCGATGGCGCCCCAGGTCTGGTGCGGGCCGTCATCGACGCGGACACCGAAGCCCAGCCTCGGCCGCTGTGGCCCGCGCCGGGTGGGGTCCTCGCGCTGGACGCGGGCGGTGACACCTCGCCGCTCGCACCCGGCTACCAACGGCTCGGCACCTCCACCTCCTACAGCACGGCCACCGGTTTCGGCTGGGTGGGCACGGGACCGCAGCAGCGCGACCGGGCCAACCCGGACGACCTGCGCCGCGACTTCGCCACCGACACCGCCGCCCGCACCCTGCGGATCACCGTGCCGTCAGGCGGCCGGACGGTGCACGTCCTGGTCGGTGACCGGCAGTACGCCGCCGATCCGATGCGGATCAGTGCCGGGGGCACGACGGTGCTCGACACCGCCGCCCTGCCGAAAGGCTCGTTCCGCTGGCACGCCGTCCCGCTGACCGGCGGCACGCACGACCTGGTGATCTCCGCGACGACCGCGGGCACCTACTGGAAGCTCGCCGCGCTGGTCGTCTCATGACCCGCGCCCGATTTCGACCTGGAGCAACAATGATCGCCATTCGAGCCGCGGCGACGGCGCTGGCGTTATGCGGCCTGGTCGCCGCCACGCCCGCCTCCGCCCAGACCTCGGCGCAGCGAGTGCTGTACGCCTCCCCCACCGGTTCGGGCACCGCCTGCACGGCCACCGCGCCGTGTTCGCTCGACGGCGCGCGATCCGTAGTGCGCACGCTCGTGCCGACCATGACCGGCGACCTCGTGGTGACCCTCGCGGGCGGCACCTACGCCCGGACGAGCGCCTTCGAGCTAGGCCCGCAGGACTCCGGGCGCAACGGCTTCCGGGTGGTGTGGACGGCCGCCGCGGGCGCCAAACCGGTGTTCAGCGGGGCGAAGACCGTGACCGGGTGGCAGAAGTGGGACGCCGCCAAGGAGATCTGGCGCGCGCCGCTGCCCGCGGGCACGAACCCGCGCCAGCTCTACGTCAACGGCTCGCCTCGACCGCGCGCCGCCGGAGCGGGCTGCGAGAAGGTGGTGTGCCCGGCGGACGCGACGGGCTTGGGCGGCGCCTCGGCGACCGGTGTCGCCGGGTTCCGGTACCCGCAGGACGTGGAGGCGTCGATCAAGGTGCGGTGGCGCAACTACCGCTGCGGGGTCGCTTCGGTGTCCGGCGACAAGCTGGTGATGCGGCAGCCGTGCTGGAAGAACTCCGCCTCCGGGACCAATCGGACCGGGCCCTACTGGGATTCGACCACAGTGGACTCGGGGCGGTACACCGGTGTCGCCTTCTTCGAGAACGCCTACGAGCTGATCGACCGCCCGGGCGAGTGGTACGCGAACGCCCACGACGGTTACCTGTACTACAAGGTGAACTACCCCGGCAGTGACCCGAACACGGGCACCTTCGAGGTTCCCGCGACCGAGACGCTGCTGCGGCTGGGCGGATCCACGACCGACCCGGTCCACGACCTCACCGTCAACGGCATTACTTTCGCGTACACCACCTGGCAGCAGCCGAAGTCCGACGAGGGCTACGCCGGGATGCAGGCCGGGCTCACGCTGACCGGCTTCACCGGCCCCGTGGACCACGCGGGTCGTTACTACACCAAGCCGGAAGCGGCGGTGCACGTGCGCACCGGCCGGAGTGTGACCGTCAGCGGGTCGACGTTCACCCACCTCGGCGGTGCCGGGATCAAGCTGGAGACCGGCACCCAGCGGTCGACGGTCACCCGCAACACGTTCACCGACATCTCCGGCGGCGCGGTTTTGGTGGGTGACACCGAGCCCAACCCGCCCGCGGAGTTGGTCTCCCTGGCCAACACAGTCTCGTACAACACGATCACGTGGGTGGCCAAGGAGTTCACCGACTCGGTCGCGATCTGGTCGGGGTATGACGCCGAGCTGTCGGTGGACCACAACACGATCGCGAACCTGCCGTACTCCGGCATCAGCGTCGGCTGGGGCTGGAACCAGACCGAGGCCCAGAAGCCGGTGCTGCGCGACAACCGGATCACCAACAACGCCATCACCAACGTCCTGATGCCCGCGGGCGGCCAGCACGACGGCGGCGCGATCTACACCCAAGGCCCGCAGCCGCGCTCGGTGATCTCGGGCAACTACCTCAACCGCAGTGAGTACGAGGGCACCGAACGCGACGGGAACGGCGTCTACCTCGACGAACAGGGCTCGTACCTGACCGTGGAGCGCAACGTGATCCTGCGCGTCGGCGGCAAGTGGGTGTCCAACTGGGCCGGGTACGGCATCCAGAACACCGCGCGCAACAACTGGACCGACACGTGGGCGCCCGCGCTGTCGGGCACCGGCAGCACCATGGTCGACAACCAGACCACGCTCGCCACGCTGCCGGAGGAAGCCCTCGCGGTCGCCCGTTCGGCGGGCGCATCGGCGACGACGGTGGAGCAGATCGCCCCCGACTTCGCCCGGGGCAAGCCCGCGACGCAGTCGTCGACCGCGAGCGCGGCCGGGCTGGCCAACGATGGGAACACCTACAACTCCAGCCAGACCTTGTCGCAGGCGCAGCCGTACTGGCAGGTCGACCTCGGGGTGTCACGGCAGCTCGGTCAGGTGGAGATCTGGAACCCGAACGCGGTGGCCGCCCTGAGCGACTTCTACGTGCTGGTGTCGGACAGTCCGATCACGGCGGCGGGGCTGGCTGAGGCCCGGGCGCAGGCAGGCGTGTCGTCCTACCACCACTCGGCGAGGGCGCTGCGGCCCAGTTTCCTGGACATCGGCCGGACCGGGCGGTACGTCCGGGTCCAACTCGCGGGGACGGCGGCGCTGTCCCTCTCGGAGGTCAAGGTCCACTGACGCGGTGGCGGCGTGCTCAGCGCAGCTGGGCGCGCCGCCACTCGCCGTAGGTCTGGCTGCGGGTGGCGGTTTCCTCGTACGAGTCGTGGGCCAGCTCGGCGAGTGTGTCGGCGTGGGCGGCGAGGGGGCCGTTGGTGTTCCAGGCGAGCACATGCCGGTACCACAGCGGGGTTCGGCTGATCGGACGCACCACTACGCCATCCGGCGGAACACAGGTGGCCTGGCACAGCGACGCCACCCGCAGGCTGCGGATCAGGTCGAAGACGAGGACGCCCTCCACCTGGTGGGCGATGCGGGGTTCGACGCCCGACTGCCCGAAGACCTCGGTGTAGTACTCCCACACGCGGTCGTCGTCGTCCGGTGGCAGCGTCCACTCGATCGCGGCGAGGTCCTTCAAGTCCACTTCGGATTGTTCGGTGAGCGGATGATCCTCCGGGAGCAGGGCGAAGATCGGCTCGGTGTGCACCGGAAGCAGCGTCACCCCTGGTCGGGGGGCGATCTCGTAGCCGGGGCAGTCGCCGACCACAGCCAGTTCAAGCCTTCCCTCGGCGACCAGTTCGATCAGCGGGGTGGCGCAGGACTGGGCCCTGGTGGTGAAGTCGGCCTCGGCGAACGTTGCGCGCAGCCGCCTGATCAGCGCTCCGGCGAAACCGGCGTTCACCGTGCCCACTCTCAGCACTGCCAGTGACTCGCCGGAACTGAGCGTGGCGGCGAGCTTGAGGTCGTCGAGGGCCGGAAGCACCGCCCGGGCGCGGGACAACACCAGGTTGCCGAGGGCGGTGGGGACGGCGCCGCGCCGGTCGCGGGTGAACAGCGGGCCGCCGAGGACCCGCTCGACGCGCTGCAACTGGGCGGTGAGGCCGGGTTGGGCCATCCGCAGGGCCGCGGCCGCTCTGGTCAGGCTGCCGGTCTCCGCGATCGCGCAGACGACACGGAGATGCCGGACCTCGAGTTCCATGACCCGCACGGTAATTCGTGGCCCGGCCGCTGACCAGACCGTACCGGCCAGTGCGGGCCCGCGGAACCGCAAGATCCATACGGTTCCTGGATGGAATTTTGAGAGTACCGGCGGGCCCCTGGCGAATCCGATGGTTGGTCTCCCTGCGACTGAGCCATTGAAGGGGCAGCAATGCGCCGTAAATCGATACTCCTGGCCTTACTGGCCGCGGCCCTGATGGCCGTGAGCCTTCCGGATGTCCGGCAGGCGAGCGCCGCGCCGGACGACGAGACCGTCACCGAGGTGCGTGAGGTGTTCAGCCCGGACGGCTCGATCAGCCGCCGCCCGGTCACCCGGCCCGCGATCGAACTGCCTGCGCAGGCCCAGGCGCTGGCGGCGGCCGAGGTGATCCCGATCGAGATCAACGGACCCAGTGCCAGCCGGTTCGACCTGGTCTTCGTGGGTGACGGCTACACCGGCGCCCAGCTCGGCACCTATGGGGAACACGTGCGGAGCAAGCTCGCGGAACTCATGGCGGTGGAGCCGTTCAAGACCTACCGCGGGCAGTTCAACGTCTGGCAGGTCAACGTGGTCTCCGCGGAATCGGGCGTGGACAACGATCCCTCTTACGGCATTCGGCGTAACACGGCGCTGGACATGTACTTCTGGTGCGGCAATGTCGAGCGGCTGCTGTGCGTCAACGAGACCAAGGCCCGGCAGTACGCCTCGGCGGCTGATGACGCCGATCAGGTCATCGCGCTGGCGAACACGACGAAGTACGGCGGGGCAGGCGGGAATGTGGCGACCTCCTCGGGCGGCAACGCGTTGGCGGGGCAGATCGTGGTGCACGAGTTGGGGCACTCGATCGGCGGATTGGCTGACGAGTACACCTATGGCGGTGGCGACTGTTATCCGTACCGCGAGCCGCGTGAGATCAACTCTTCCCGGTACACGGCCGAGCAGATGCGACAGAACCAGGCCAAGTGGTACCGGTGGCTGGGTCAGACCTCGCCTGACGGCGGGGTGGTCGACACCTACACCGGCTCCAGCTACTACACGCGGTGTGTCTACCGGCCCACGGACAACTCGTTGATGCGGTCGTTGGGTCGGGCGTTCAACCTGCCTGGGCGGGAGGCGATGATCGCCGCGTTCTACAAGGAGACCGGGGTGGTGGAGGCGGCCGCGTCGGATGAGAGTGAGTCGCCTTGGGTTCGGCCTGTCGGGGGTGCTTCGGTGTCCTGGACTCTTGACGGACAGCCCGCGGGCACCGGCACCCAGTTCGTGGCGCCCGCGTTGTCTCCTGGGGCGCACACTGTGACCGCGACTGTCACTGACGACACCGCGGCGGTGCTCGATCCTGAGCTGCGCAAGCGGTACATGACTCGACGGATCAGCTGGATCATCGGCGACTAGTGCGTGTCCCCAGACCGGGTCGGGCAGGAGGGGAACCTGCCCGACCCGGTCTGGGGATACCGAACTCAGGCGATCTTCATGGCGAACACGTGCAGGCCGGCGTTGGCCAGTGGGCCGCCGACGTTGGGCAGGGTGATCGCGGCGACCGTTTTGCCCGCGGTGATCGGGATGCTCCCTTGGAACAGGGTCACGTCTTGTTCGTCGCGGCCGGTGGTCGGGTTGTTGTAGGTGGTGGGCTTCTTGTGGTGGTAGTCGGTGATGGCGGCGACCGTGGTGCCCGCCACCGGGGTGCTGGTCCACCAGTCGGCGAACGACAGGGTGTAGGTGGACGTGGTGCCGTCGGTGTAGTGCAGGGTGCCGGTGCCGGTCTGGGTTCCGTACGCGCCGGAGCCGAGAAGTGCCACCTTGGTCCCCGAGCCGGACAGAGTGATCTTCTGGCCCGTGGCCTTCACGTTGTCCGGGAAGCCGATGTACTGCTGCGCCCAGTCAAACGTGACGCCGCCGGAAGTGACCGGGCCGTACGTGAAGCCCTTCGCCGCCAATGCCTCGGCGGAGAAGCTGCGGCCGCTGAGGGAGTAGCCGCCGATCTGCGGGTTGGCGTCCCTGGTGATGCCGTGGTTGTTGAACGCCTCCTTGAGGGAGCTGAACGTCTTCGCCGACACGCCGGAACCGTTGTCAGCGCCGATGTTGACCGTTCCGCCCGCCTTTGGGACGGTCGCGCCCCAGAAGTCGCGGGCGCCGAGTGTGGACAGTGGGGTGCCCGCGTTGAGGGCGGGTGAGCCGGTGGTGAGCTTGTAGCCGCCCACGCTGGCGATTTCCACCGCGCCGCCCGGGTAGTTGAGCTTCGGGTCGGCCTTGACCGCCGTGGTGTCGGCCGTCGGCGCGGTGATTCCGCCGTAGTACAGGTTGGTGCCGTAGGTGACACCCGCTCCGCTCGGGAACGTTCCGGACGCGGCGTAGAAGATGTTGTTGTAGATCTTCGTGTTCGCCGTCGGCAGATCGAGGGTCAACGGCTTGCTGGAACAGAAGAACGTGTTGTTGTAGAACTCGATGGGCGCCGTGGTGCTGGGGCCTTGGGCCACCCGGCAGTCGTCCTGGGAGACGTTGAAGCGGATGACTTCCTTGGCGTTGTTGTTGCCCAGGTTGGTGCACGCCTGGCAGCCGAGGTGGAAACCGCCCGCGTTGTTGGACGAGTAGTTGTACTGGAAGGTGCAGGTGCCGACGATCGCGCCGTCGCAGTCCCAGGCCGTGGAGTCGAAGCTCGACGGGTAGCTGCGGGTGACCTCGTTGAACTGGAACACCGGGTTCTTCGAGTTGATCGGCCACATCCCGGCGAAGTTGCCCGCGACGAACGGATACGCGCCGCCACCCAGGTTGTCCGCCCGGTTCTTCTCGACCAGCGGGGCGTCCGATCCGTGCACGACGATGCCGTCGCCGCCCGCGCTGATGACCCGGTTCGATCCGATGTAGACATTCGTGTGGTAGGCGCTGGGTTTGGTCGAGATCTTGATACCACCGCCGCCGGTGTCGTGGACGTTGTTGTTCACGATGCGGAGGCCGTTGACCGGTCCGGCCGTGGACGAGGCGAGCACGATGATGCCCGCGGACCGCGAGAACCACGGCGCGTTGGTGCCGGTCTTGTCGCCCCAACCGGCGACGTTGTCCACTTCGAGACCGTCGATGACGATGCCCGCCTTGGCCGCGGTCGTGGTGGTCTCGACCCGGATGCCGTTGCGTTCGGCGCGGGTGGCGCTGGGGTTGGTCAGGCGCAGGTCCTTGACCGTCCAGTGGCTGAGGTCCTTGAGGTACATGGCATTGGCCGCACCGGCGCCGTTGATCACCGCTCGGGCCGTCCCGGTCCCGTACGCGCCGACGGTGACCGGGCTGCCCGAGGCGCCGGAGCCCTGGCCGACGAACTGGCCGGTGCAGGTGGTGCCGCGCTTGAACAGCACCTGGTCACCGGGGCCGAAAATGGTGGCGTTGACCTGGCTCAGCGCGTTCCAGGGATTAGTCAGGGTTCCCTGGGGAGTCGCGGTCGACGAGCAGTCGACGTAGTACGTGGTGTCCGCCGCCACCGCCGGCGGGATGGACAGGGCGATCGCCCCGCCCGCCCCCACGGCGATGACGGTGCCTAAAGCGAGCTTGCGAATGCCTGCCTTGCGTGTTGGTGCCCTCACGATCAACCTCCTGATTGATCCATTCCATCGCCCAGACCGGCGAGGAAGTCGGTGACACGGGACCGGATGGACTCCGGCGCACCCGACGTCAGTGATCCCCCGACCCCCACGGCCACCGCTCCCACGGCGAACCACTCCCCGGCGTTGTCCCCGGTTATCCCCCCGGTCGGAACGAACCCGATGTGCGGGAGCGCCGCCCGGACCGCCTTCAGATAGGCGGGCCCCAGTTCCCCGGCGGGGAACAGCTTCACCAGCGCGGCCCCGAACTCGGCCGCACGAACGGCTTCGGTCGGCGTCTGCGCGCCCGCCAGCACCGGGACGCCGTAGCGGTTTCCACAGGCGATGACCTCGGGCACGACGGTGGGGCAGACCAGGAAGGTCGCCCCTGCCAGAATCGCCAGCCGCGCGCTCGCCTCGTCCAGGACTGTGCCCGCGCCGACCATCCGCCCGTCCGGTGTGGCGGCGAGGGTTCGGATGGCATCGAGAGCACCCGGCGTGACCAGCGAGACCTCGACGACGGTGATCCCAGCCGAAACCAGCGCCTCCCCTGCCGCGACCGCGCTCTCCGCATCAGCGGACCGCAAGATGCCCACCACCCGCCCGGCTGCGATGGCACCCGTGCGCTGCCAGAGATACCCGCTCACCGTCCCACCCCCGCGTCTGTGGTGGTGATGGCGGTGGCGGCGGTAGTGCCGGTGCCGGCGGCGGTGCCGATGGCGGCGGCGGTGCCGATGGCGGCGGCAGTCGTGCCGATGCCGGCGCCAGCGGTGGCGGCGGCAGTCGTGGCAGTCGTGGCGGCGGTGCCGATGGCGATGGCACTCGTGCCGTTGCCATCGGCGGCAGTGGTGCCGGTAGCGGTGGCAGTGGCAGTCATGCCTGTGCCGGTGGCGGCGGCAGTCGTGCCGGTGCCGATGGCGATGGCAGTCGTGGCAGTACCGCCCCACCCACCAATCGCAACGGGCCGATCCCAGCGGCCTGTTTGGGTGGTTCGCCTTGATTTGGGGGAAATGGGGCTAAACTCGCGGTGCGGGTGAGGTTCCTTCGCCTCGCCTTTTAACCCGCACAGCCCCATTTCGAGGGGCCCCAAATCAAGGCGAACCACCCAAACAGGCACCCGACCACAGCTCACCGGTCCACCTCCGAATCCACAGCCAGCGCGGCAACAAGGTCGGCCGAATAAGGCAAACCGTCGATGTCACCCAGAGCCTGGACGTTGAGCGCCCCACAAGCGGCCCCCCGCGCGAGGCAGTCAGGAACAGACACCCCATCAAGCCAGCCCGAGAGAAACCCCGCGTCGAACGCGTCCCCAGCACCGACCGGATCCACAACAGCAGCCGAGAAAGCAGGCACCGCCCACTCATCCACCCCATCGCTGGCCCAAGCCCCATCGGCACCAGCCTTGACGACCACCAACCGAGAACCACGGTCCAGCAACCACTTGGCCGCCAGCGACCGGTCCGATTGCCCAGTCATCACGAGCGCTTCCTCGTCACTCGTGAGCACCAGGTCCGCGCCGACCACAAGCTCGCCCAGCACAGCAGCCGCCCGCTCAGCAGACCACAACCGCAACCGAAGATTCGGATCGAACGACACCACCACCCCATGCTCATGCGCCAGCTCGATAGCAGCCCGCACAGTGTCCAAACAGGACTCCGACAGCGCGGGCGTGATCCCGGTGACGTGCAACACGCGCGCACCCGCGATATAGGTCGGGTCCAGATCAGCAGGCCGCATCAAGCTGGCCGCGGAACCCGAACGGTAGTACTGCACACTGATCCGCCGCACAGCGTGCGCGTCACGCACCAGCATTCCCGTCGGCGCTTCGGCGTCGAGCCCGACCCGGCTGACGTCGACCCCCTCGGCACGCAACACCTCCAGCGCAGCGTGGCCGAAGGCGTCATCGCCGAGTCTGCCGAACCAGCCGGTGCGGTAGCCGAGCCGGGCCAGGCCGATCGCGACCGTGGCCTCCGCCCCGGCGATGCCGCGCCGGAAGTCGTGGGCGTGCCGTAGCGGGTCGCCCGGGTAGGCCACCATCAGGCCCATGAGTTCGCCGAAAGTCACCACGTCCATGGCTCACCCACCAAACCTGTTGGCGGGCAGGCCTTTGACGCCGACCTCAAGGGCGAACAACGCTCCCGCGTGCGGCTCGTCGACACCCACCGACGCGGACGTCACGTAGAGCGTGCCCAGGTCCGCGCCACCGAAGACCGGGCAAGTCGGTCGGGACACCGGGAAGTCGACCACCCGGTCCAGCCGACCGTCCGGGGTGTACCGGTGCACAGCCGACCCACCCCACAGCGCCACCCACAGGCAGCCGTCCGCGTCGAGGGTGAGCCCGTCCGGTGAGCCCGCGGAGACCTCGACCACCGTCCGACGCCCGGAGAGCACTCCGGCGTCCACGTCGAACGCGTCGATCCGGCCGGTGGGTGTGTCGATGTAGTACAGGGTCCGGCCGTCCGGGGTGAAGTCCAGCCCATTCGACACGGTCACCCCCGGCAGGACCGGCCGCACGCTGTGATCGGGGTCGAGCCGGTAGACGATCCCCGCCCCTGGCTCCTGGTCGTAAGGCATGGTCCCAGCCCAGAACGACCCGGACGGATCGCATTTCCCGTCGTTGAACCGCGCCGGCGGTCCGGGGTGCGTCACCACGGCGATCTCCGAGGTCGAGCCGAAGTCGAAGGCGCGGAAGCCATCGGCCACCGCCAGCACCAGCCCACCCTGCTCGCGCACCGCGAGCGATCCGACGTGCGTGCCGACGTCGAAGACCTCGTCAGCCAAGCCCGAGGGGTCGTGCACGTGGACCGACTTGCCGAGGATGTCGACCCAGTACAGCCGCTGGGCGCGCACGTCCCACACCGGGCCCTCGCCGAGCCGGGCGCCAGCGTCGACGACGATCTCCGGGGTCATCACCAGCTCCCCAGGGAGCCGTCGGCGTGGTGCCACACCGGGTTGCGCCATCGGTGCGGGTTCGCCGCCGCGGCACGCACTGCGTCCTCGTCGATCTCGATGCCCAGCCCCGGCCCGAGCGGCCGGTCGATGTGGCCGTCGGTCGAGGCGAACACCGAGTCGTCGGCCAGGTAGCCGAGCTTCTCGCTGTCCGGGTGGTAGCCGAGGCCGAGGCTCTGCTCCTGGATCAGGAAGTTCGGCACCGCGAAGTCCAACTGCAGCGACGCCGCGAACGCGATCGGGCCAAGTGGACAGTGCGGTGCGACCAACACGTCATGGGTTTCCGCGGCGGCGGCGATGCGGCGGCACTCGGAGATGCCGCCCGCGTGCGACAGGTCTGGTTGGGCGACGGCGATGCCGGACCGCAGCACGGGGTCGAAGTCCCACCGTGAGTAGAGCCGCTCCCCCGTGGCGATGGGGATGCTGGTCGACGCGGTGATCCGCGCCAGGTCCGAGCTGAACTCGGGCAGCACCGGCTCCTCGACGAACATCGGCAGCAGCGGCTCCAGCAGCGGCAGCACCCGCCGCGTCATGGCTCCGGTGAACCGTCCGTGGAAGTCCAGGGCGAAGTCGCGGTCCGGCCCGATCGCCTCGCGCACCGCCGCCGCCCGGTCCACGATCTCGTGCACCCGCGCGGCCGTGTCCAAACCGGACACCAGACCCCACGGGTTCAGCTTGACCGCGGTCAAGCCGACACCCACCTGGGCCTGGGCGGACTCGACCAACTCGGCCGTGGTGTCGCCGCGCAGCCAGCCGTAGATGCGGACCTTGTCGCGTACCGGCCCGCCCAGCAGCTCGTGCACCGGCAGCCCCAGCGCCTTGCCCTTGATGTCCCACAACGCCTGGTCGATGCCCGCCAGCGCGCTGGAGAGGACCGGGCCGCCGCGGTAGAAACCGGCCTTGGCCATGGTTTGCCAGTGGTGCTCGATCCGCATCGGGTCGGCGCCGATGAGGTAGTCGAACAGCTCGCCGACAGCGGCGGCGACGGTCTCGGCCCGCCCCTCCACGATGGGCTCGCCCCAGCCGACGATGCCCTCGTCGGTGTCGACCCGCAGGAACAGCCAGCGCGGCGGCACCCGGAACAGCTCAAAGCCGGTGATCTTCACCAGGTCTCCTCTACAGACCGTTGACGTGCCAGCCGCCGTCGACCGGGATGGTCGCGCCGGTGATGTAGGAGGCGTCCGCCGAAGCCAGGAACGCGATCACCGCGGCCACCTCCTCCGGGGTTCCGGCCCGCCGGGCGACCGTGCGCGCGATGTGCTCGGCGCCGGTCCAGTCACCCCACGCCGGGGTGCGGATCGGCCCCGGCGCGACGGCGTTGACCCGGAGGTCGGGGCCGTACTCCACCGCCAACTGCTGGACCATGGCGTGCAGCCCACCCTTGGCCGCGGCGTACGCGGTCGCCCCGAGCAGTCCGACCAGGCCGTGGATGCTGCCGGTGGCCACGATGCAGCCGCCCCGCTCGCGCAGCGCGGGCACCATGGCGCGGACGCCCAGGAACGCGCTGCGCAGCGTCGTGGACTGCACCTCGTCCCAGGCCTCGACCGCCAGCTCGTGCGGCTGCGCCCGGTCCGGCGGGTTGCGGCCGACGTTGAGGTGCAACACATCCAGCGCGGGCACGGCCTCCGCGATGACAGCCCAGTCCCCCGGAAGCGTGGCGTCCAGGCGCAGGTAGCGGCCGTCGATCTCGAGCGCGATCGCCTGACCGCGGTCGTCGTCGATGTCGGTCACCACGACTGACGCGCCCTCAGCGGCGAGTCTGCGCGCGGTGGCCGCGCCGATCCCGGAGGCGGCACCGGTCACCAGGGCGGTCTTCCCGCCGAACCGGCTCACTTGCCCAGTCCCGCCGTGAGGCCCTCGGTGATCCGCCGACCGAGCCACAGGTAGAGCAGCAGCATCGGCAGAATCGTGATCGACACCCCGGCGAACAGGGCGCCGTAGTCCGCGCCGTTGTACTGCTGCTGCTGGATGAACCCGATCAGCGCGAGCGAGAGCGTGTAGTTCTCGTTGCTCTGGATGAACATCAGGCCCAGCAGCGTCTCATTCCACAGCCCGATCGCGTTGAGCAGCAGCGCGGTCACCAGGCCGCCGCGGGCCAGCGGCAGCATGATCCGAAAGAACGTGCCGCTCGCCGACACCCCGTCCAGCGCCGCCGCCTCCTCCAACTCGTTGGGCAGTGAGCGGAAGAACCCGGTCAGCAGGAACACGGTGAACGGCAGGTGGGTGGCGACATAGACGAGGAACAGCCCGAACAGGCTGTCGATCAGCCCGAACTCGGCGAGCACCGAGTACAGCGGCAGCACGATGATCTGCAGCGGGATGCCGAGGCCGAGCGCGAAGAACATGGTCAGCCCGGCCGAGAGCCCGCCTCGGCGCCTGCTCAGCGCGTAGGCGGCGGGCGCGGAGACGCCGACGACGACCACTGACGCGGTCACGACCAGCACCAGCGTGTTGATCGCGGCGGCGCCGAAGCCGCTGTCGACCCACGCCCGGCTCCAGTTGCCGAAGTCCGGCGCGGCGGGCAGCGACCACGGGGTGTTGAGGATCTCGCTGCTGCTCTTGACCGAGCTGATCAGCATGAACAGGAACGCGAACAGGCAGAAGGAGACGAACAGCCACACCGCGGTGGTGCCGATCGGCCGCAGTACTGGGATGCGTGGGGTGGTGCGCGTGGCGATACGTGTTGTCACTGGATCCTCCGGACTAGAACTGGACCGCGTCGCGGCGCATGGCCCGACGCAGGAGCGCGACCATGCCGGTGACCAGCAGCAGCATCACCAGGGCCGAGGCGCAGGCGTAGCCGAAGCGGTACTGCGGGGTGGCGCCGCCGAACGTGACGCCGTAGACGAACACGGCGGCGTTCCACTCGTAGGCGGGCGGCATCTGCCCCTGACTGGCGCCGAAGGCGTAGATGAACTCGAACACCTTGACCGAGCTGATCGTCCACAGCACCGCGGCCACACCGATGACGTCCCACGACAGCGGAAGCGTGATGTGCCGCAGCTTCTGCCACGCCGACGCACCGGCCAGCGACGCGTCCTCATAGAAGTAGCCGGGGATCCGGTCGACGCCCGCCATCAGGATCGCGACGTAGAAGCCGGTGCTGATCCACACCATCGCGATCATGATCATCAGGAAGGCGCTGTCCGGCCCGATCCACGCCACCGGCTCGCCGCCGAACTTGACGATGAGCGCGTTGAGCAGGCCGTCGTGCCGGAGCAGGAAGCCCCAGAAGATGGCGAGCACGATCGGCGAGACGATGTGCGGCAGGAAGATCACCCCGCGCACGAAGCCTTTGCCCTTCATGTCCCGCAGCAGCAGCATGAAGCTGAACGCGAGCACGAAGATGCCGATGCCGACCACGACCAGGATCAGCAGCGTGTTCCAAAAGGACTCCAGGAACAGCGGGTCGTCGAACAGCGCGGTGAAGTTGTCCGTGCCGCGCCAGGTCGGAGTGTTGATGCCGTCCCAGTTGGTGAAGGCGGCGTACACCGAGTACAGCGTCGGCCCGATGAACAGGACCAGGTACAACGCCAGCGGAATCGCCAGGAACGGGCCGAAGATCCGCCGCTGCCTGCGGGCCAGCGGCGACTGCCCGCCGCGCACCGGGCGGGGCCCCGCGGGCCGCCGGGAGTCCCGGCGGCTCGCGGACCGCTGCTCGAGGTTCGCTTGCTCGAGGGTCACAGCCATCAGCCCTGCGTCTTCCAGAACTCGACCGACTTCGCCTTGACCTGGCTGACGAAGTCCGCGGCGCTGGTCTTGCCCTGCACCAGGGACTGCGCGACCGGCTGGAACGCGGTGGACTCCCAGCCGCCGAACTTCAGGCCGAGCGCGGCGCCCGAGGGGTAGACCGCCTTGTCCTGGAACGACTTGCTCAGGCTCTCCAGCGCCGCGGGGGCGGGGATGTCGGAGCGCGGGGTGATGTTGTCGGCCTTGGTGCTGATGCCTTCCAGTCGCGACTTGTTCAGGAAGTACGCGATGAACTTGCCCGCCGCATCGGAGTTCTTGGCGGTCTTGGGGATGCCGAAGCCGAAGAAGTTGACGCCGACCGCGTCGGTGCCGCCGTCGATCCGCGGCAGCTGCACGGAGCTGTACTCGAAGCCCGGCGCGGCGTAGGTCTTGGTCTCGCTGGTCACCCACGAGCCCTGCAGGATGTAGGCGGCCTTGTTCTGCGCCCACAGGTTCTGCTGCGCCGGGTACTGGCCGGAGTTGTAGCCGGGGGCGAAGTAGCCGCCCTTGACCAGCTTCTCCACCCTGGTCACCGCGTCGAGGACCTTCGGGTCGTCCCAGGCGGCGCCGGTGCGGTCGCTCGCCAGCTTCTGCATGCCCTCGGGGCCGACGGCGCGGATCAGGGTGAGCAGCGGCCAGTACTTGGCCACGCCGGTGTTGTCGGCGTCGAGGGCCAGCGGGGACACGCCCTTGGCCTTGGCGGCGTCGAGCAGCTTGACCAGGTCGTCCCAGGTCTGCGGCTGCTCGGTGGGGACCTGCTTGGCGTTGAACCACAGGCCTTCGCCGGTCACCTCGTAGGGCACCATGAACGGCTTGCCCTCTTTGTCCTTGAGGTAGTCGACGTACTTCGACGGGATGACGTCGGAGACCTTCTTGCCCTCGCCGGGAACCTCGAGGTTGTAGACCGAGGTCAGGTCGGCGGCCTGGCCGGTGTTGGACAGGCCGTTGCCGAGCTGGTTCATCGACTGGTCGACCAGGTCCGCGGCGGCCTTGGTGCGCAGCGACGGGGTGAGCTTCTTCATCACCTCGCGGCCGTGCCACTGGACGTCGACTTTGACGCCGGTGTCCTTGGTGAAGGAGTCGATGGCCGCCTTGATGACCTGGGCCTGCGGCTCCTTCTCCTGCCACATGGACCAGTACGTGAACTCGCCGGAGCCCCCACCGCTTCCGGCGTCGCTCGGCGACCCGCAGGCCGACACCGCGAGCAGGGCGCTGAGGCCGAGCGCGGCGAAACTGATGGAACGGCGCAGCCGCCCGGTTCGGGTCATGATCTACAGACCACCTATCTGGGACTCGTTCGCGCGGGTCGCCCCGGCGCGCTGGGGGTGAGGGAGTTTGGCCGCGGCGACGAGCGCCCGCAGCACGGCCGAAGCCGATCGGGGCACCAGCCCCAGGTGATAGAGGTGCAGCTCGCTCAGACCGGCGGCGGCGAACTCGCCCGCCCAGTCCTCAAGAGACGGTCCCTCCGGCGGTCGGACGGTGTCCGGCCGGAAATATCCCCCGACCGCGATGTCGTCGCCGACAGCCGCGGACATCTCTCGCAGCCGGGCGACGGCGGCGTCTCCGCCCGCCCAGCAGTTCGCCACCACACTGTCCACATCGGAACCGAGTGGCCCCCCGATGGCGGTGAAGGCGTCGGTGGCCCAGCGGTCGGCGGCGCCGTGCAGGGTCACCGGCAGGTCCGGGCGGGTGGCCCGGGCGCTGTCGACGACGCGTCGGCGGATCGTGACCGCCGTGTCGGCCAGGACTCTCGCCAAGGCTTCGGCGAGATCGGCGCCGAGCGCTTCCTCCACCGACTCCGGCCCTGCCCCATCGACGTCCACACAGGACCGCACCTGGGCGGCCAGCCGACGTGCGTCGATGCCCGCACCGGCGTAAAGTTGTTCGCAAGCGGCGCAGAAGCAGAGCGATAGCAGCCGCTTCTGCGTCGCGGTCCACTGCGCGAAGTCCACTTTGTCATGGTGTCCGCCGTGGTCGATCCCCAGCCGCCCGCACGCTTCGAGGATCACGCCGTCCGGCTCACCGGTCACGACGATCTCACTCGCGAGGGTCGCGCAGTAGTCCACGACTTCCTCGGCGCTCGGGCACAGCGCGTACTCGTACGGCTCGCCGAAAGCGTTGCGCACCACCAGGTCCGGGTTCGCCGCACCCAGCACGCTGCTGTGGGTGAACACCATCCACGCGTACACGCCCAAGCCGTGCCCGCGGATCGCCTTCGCGGCCGCGCCGAACGGGTCGGGCTCGCCCAGCCAGTCGGCGAAGCGCGGGGTCAGCCTGCGCCCCTGCCAAGCACTCTGTCGCACCGGGAGGTAGCAGGCCGCGTGCGGCGTGGTCATCAGCCTGCGCGTCGGGTGTTGCGGGGTCGGAACCCTGGTCGTGTGGTACGCGGCGGCGAGGGCCACCACGTCGACGCCGACCTCAGCTGCCCGGGCGGGCGCGTCCGGGTCACCGGCGAAGTCCCAGGGATAGGCGTAGCCGACTGTCTTATCGATACTCATCACCACTGTTACCACCTAGGCTTGCGCAGCTCGTAGGACGGGTCGATCCGGCGCATGTAGCCGGTGTCGTCGCGGTCGCGAATGCCGCAGGACAGGTACTGCTCGTGCAGCCCGGCGAGCGCGTCGCGGTCGAGTTCCACGCCGAGTCCCGGTGTGGTCGGCACCCGCACTGATCCATCTACAAAGGACAGGACGCCGGGTTCGATGACGTCCTCGGACTTCCACGGCCAGTGCGTGTCGCAGGCGTAGGTCAGGTTCGGCGTCGCGGCGGCCAGGTGCACCATCGCGGCGAGGCTGATCCCGAGGTGGGAGTTGGAGTGCATGGACAGGCCCATGCCGAAAGTCTCGCAGATGCCCGACAGCAGCGCCGACCGTCGGAGGCCGCCCCAGTAGTGGTGGTCGGAGAGGATCACGCCGACCGCGTCCTGAAGGACCGACGGCTTGAGGTGGTCGAAGGAGACGACACACATGTTGGTGGCCAACGGCATCGGCACCGCGCGGGCGACCTCGGCCATCCCCTCGATCCCAAGGGTCGGGTCCTCCAGGTACTCCAGGACGCCGTCGAGTTCGGCGCCGACCTTGATGGAGGTCTCGACCGTCCACGCGGCGTTCGGGTCGAGCCGCAGCGGCAGGTCGGGGAATTCCGCGCGCAGGGCGTGGATCGCGGCGATCTCCTCGTCCGGCGGGAAGACGCCGCCCTTGAGCTTGAGCGCGGTGAAGCCGTATTCGTCGACCATCTTGCGCGCCTGCGCGACGATGCCCGCCGGGTCGAGTGCCTCGCCCCACGAATCCGGCTCGAAGCCGGGGTGCGCGGCCCACTTGTAGAAGAGGTACGCGCTGAACGGGACGGCCTCCCGGACCGCGCCGCCGAGCAGGTCCGAGACCGGACGGCCCAGCAGCTTTCCCTGCACGTCAAGGCAGGCGACCTCGAACGGCGAGTACACCCGGTCGACGGTGCCGCTGGTGGTGATCATCCCGGTGAGTCCGTGGCCGTCGGCCCCGGTGTTGCCGGAGAGGACGCGCTTGGCGGTGGCGAACATGGCGTTGAGCGCGAAGACGTCGTGGCCGACGATCGCGTCGGCGACCGCGCGCAGCCGGTCGAGGTGGCCGGTGTCGGCGTAGGTCTCACCGAGCCCGGTGACGCCGTCGGCGGTGTGCACCTCAATGATCGTGCGGATCGCGTAGGGCTCGTGCACGCCGACCGCGTTGAGCAGCGCCGGGTCGGCGAAGGCGACGGGCGTGAGGGTGACGCCGGTGATGGGGACGCTCATCCGGCCACCGCCGCGGCGGTGAGGGCGAGCCCGGCGGCGATGATCCGCTCCAGCTCGACGACGTGCTCGGGCGACGGCTCCACCAGCGGCGGGCGGACGGTGCCGACGTCGAGCCCGCGCAGTCGCACGGCGGTCTTGACCAGCGAGACCGCGTAGCCAGGGACCTTGTTGCGCAGTTCGACCAGCGGGTGGAAGAAGTCGACCAGGAAGCGGTCGATCAGCACGTCGTCGCCGGTCGCGGCGGCCTTGAAGAAGGCCAGCGAGATGTCCGGCGCGAAGCAGAACACCGCCGACGAGTACAGCGTCACGCCGATCCCGCGGTAGGCCGGGACGGTCACCTCGGCGGTCGGCATGCCGTTGAAGAACTGGAACGGCTTTCCGCTGCCGTTGAGCGCGCCGCGCACGGCCAGCACGATCCGGCCCAGCAGGTCGAGGTCGCCGCGGCCGTCCTTGAAGCCCGTCACGTTGGGGATGGTGGCGACCTCGGCGGCGGTCTCCGGGTCGAACACCGCGTTGCCCCGGCTGTAGACGATGACCGGCAGGTCGGCCGCGGCGGCGACCTCGCGGGTGTAGGCGACCATCCCGCTCGGCGGCGCGGCCACCAGGTACGGCGGCAGCATGAGCAGGCCGTTGGCGCCCGCTCCCTGGGCGGCGCGGCTGAACTGCCTGGCCAGCGGGAGTGACCCGCCGGTTCCCGCGTAGACCGGGACGGCACCCGCCGTGACCTCGACCGCGCGGCGCACGAGCGCCTCGTACTCGACCGGCTCCAGCGCGTGGAACTCGCCGGTGCCGCAGGCGACGAAGACTCCGCCGGGTCCGGCGGCCAGCCCTTGCTCCAGGTGCGTGGTGAACATGTCCAAGTCGACCGCACCCGCGGCGTCGAACGGCGTTACGGGGAAGAACAACACCCGGTCGAGCATCTGCACCGGAACTCCAGGGTTCATGTATGTGAACGTCGGTCATACTTGCGAACTGTGGGGCGGAACCGTAAGACTGCCCACACCCGGTGTCAAGCAGGGGTGTCCGCCGGGTTTCGCGAAGGAAACGCAACGAGGAGAACCGATGACAGTCAGTGAGGCGAGCGGGGGGCCGCGTCCGGACTCGGTGAAGTCGGCGGCCAGGACGATCGACATCCTGGAGCTGCTGGCCGGGTCCGAGCGGAGGCTCACCCTCAGCGAACTGCAGCGCAAACTCGACGTGCCGAAGTCCAGCCTGCACGGCCTGCTGCGCACCCTGGTGGCGCGCGGCTGGGTGGAGACCGACGAGCGCGGGACCGGCTACAGCGTCGGCCTGAGCGCGCTGCGGGCGGGCGCGACCTTCCTCGACCGCGACCCGGTGGTGCAGGTCGCCAGCGCGGTGCTGGCCCGGCTGCGCCGCCAGCTCGACGAGACCGTCCACTTGGCACGGCTCGACGGGCCGGACATGGTCTACCTGGCCAGCCGCGAGTCCCAGCACCACCTGCGGGTCACCTCGCGCATCGGCAGGCGGCTGCCCGCGCACGCCACCTCGCTCGGCAAGGCCGTGCTGTCGACCATCGACGAGGTCGAGGTCGCCACGATCCTGCCCGCGAAGCTGATCGCCCTGACCCCGGACACCGTCACCGACCACGACGAGCTGCGCGCCGAACTGGCCGAGGCCCGGGTGCGCGGCTGGGCGTTCGAGCAGGGACAGAACACCCCCGGCCTGACCTGCTACGCGACGGCCATTCCCAACCTGCCCACGGTCGACGCGATCAGCTGCTCCATCCCGCAGTCGCGGATCAGCGACGACCACGAACGAGAGGTGGTGGAGGCGCTCATGGCCGCCGCCGACGAGATCGCCCAACTGTGCCGAGCGAGGTCTCCCCGATGAACCTGCTGATCACCGGCGCCGCGGGCGGCGTCGCCACGATGCTGCGACCCCGGCTGGCCCGCCCGGACCGGGTGCTGCGGCTGCTCGACATCGCCCCGGTCACCCCAGGCGCGGGCGAGGAGGCGGTGACCGCGTCGGTCACCGATCTCGACGCCATGACCGAGGCCTGCCGGGGCATGGACGCGGTGCTGCACCTGGGCGGGCTGAGCACCGAGCACGCGTGGGACGACATCGCCGCGGTCAACATCGACGGCACGTACCGGGTGTTCGAGGCCGCCCGCCGGGCCGGGGTCCCGCGCGTGGTCTTCGCCAGCAGCAACCACGCCGTGGGGTTCCACCCGAACGACGGCGCCGAGGCCCCCGACTACGGCTTTCCCCGCCCGGACACGTTCTACGGCGTCAGCAAAGTCGCCGGGGAGGCGCTCGGCAGCCTGTACCACGACCGCTACGGGCTCGACGTGGTCTGCCTGCGCATCGGCTCGTGCTTCGAGCGGCCTTCCACGGATCGGATGCTCGCGACCTGGCTTTCTCCGGACGACTGCGCCCGGTTGGTCGAGGCCGCCTTGAGCGCGCCCTCACCGGGTTTCCGTGTGGTGTGGGGGATTTCGGCGAACACCCGGGCGTGGTGGTCGCTTGCGGAGGCCCGCTCGCTGGGCTACGAGCCGCAAGACAACGCCGAGGACTACGCGGGCGAGGTCACCGTGGAGGCCGACGAGTACGACAGGTTCCTGGGCGGGGCGTTCTGCTCGCCCAAGCTGGATCAGGGAGGACGTTCATGAGCGCCGTGCAGGGCTTTGACCCGCGCACCGCCGCACCTGTCGGGGAACCGGTGCCCGCCACGGCTGCTGCTGAAGTCGACGCGGTCGTGGCCGCGGCGAGCCGGACCTGGGCCGACACGTCGCCTGCCGACCGGGCGCTCGCGCTCGACGCGGTGGCGGACGCGCTCGACGCGGACTGCGCGCGGCTGGTCGAGATCGCGGACGCGGAGACCGCGCTCGGTGTCCCCCGGCTCACCGGGGAGGTCGGGCGGACCACGGGCCAGCTGCGGATGTTCGCCTCGCTGCTGCGGACTGGTGCACATCTGAACGTGGTGTTCTCCCCAGGTCCACCGGATGTGCGGCGGACCCGCCAGGCGATCGGGCCGGTGGCGGTGTTCTCGGCGAGCAACTTCCCGTTCGCCTTCTCCGTCGCCGGTGGGGACACAGCGTCCGCGCTGGCCGCGGGCTGCCCGGTCGTGGTGAAGGCGCACGAGGCGCACCCGCGTACCTCCCTGGCCGTCGCCGAGATCCTGCGTCGGACCCTGCCCGAGGGCGTGTTCGCGCTGGTCACGGGCCGGGAGGCGGGGACGGCGCTGGTCCGGCATCCGGGGATTCGCGCGGTCGGGTTCACCGGGTCGCTCGCGGGCGGCCGGGCGCTGTTCGACCTCGCCCAGGGCAGGCCGGACCCGATTCCGTTCTACGGCGAACTGGGCAGCGTGAACCCTGTGGTGGTTCTGCCCGGCGCTTCGGGCGTTGCCGAGGGCTACGCCGCTTCCCTGACGCTTGGGGCGGGACAGTTCTGCACGAACCCGGGTCTGCTGTTCGTCCCGGATGACGCCGTGCTGCTCGATGAGATCGCCCAGGCGGTCGGCGGCACGACCGCGGGCCCGTTGCTCAGCCCCGGAATCCACCGCTCCTATGTGGACCACACGGCCGCCGGCCCCGCGCGGGTGCTGGCGACTGGGACCGCGGGCGAAGGCGCCTGGGCGGTGGCACCGGTCGTGTTCGCCACGGACGCGGCGGATTTCGTCGCCCGGGCCGAGTCGCTCACCGAGGAAACCTTCGGCCCCAGCGGTCTCGTGGTCACCTACCGGGACCTCGACACCCTGCTCGCCGCGCTGGAAGCGTTGCCCGGCAGCCTGACCGGCTCCGTGCACGCGGGCGCAGACGACTCCGCGACGCTGAAGGTCGCGGCGATCCTGCGCACCCGCGTCGGCAGGCTCGTCCACAACGGCTGGCCCACCGGCGTCGCCGTCTGCTGGGCCATGCACCACGGCGGGCCTTGGCCCGCTTCGACCGCCCCCGCACACACATCCGTCGGCACGGCCGCCATTGACCGCTGGCTCGTGCCGATCGCCTACCAGGACTGGCCGGAGCACCTGCTGCCGCCGGAACTGCGCACCGACAACCCCCTCGGCTTTCCCCGAACCGTTCAAGGATAAGGAAAACACCATGGCCACAGTCGAGTACCGGGCCGCCACCCGGCTCTACCCGGGCACCGAGACCCCCGCCGTGCAAGACCTCGACCTGAACATCCGCGACGGCGAGTTCATGGTGCTGGTCGGCCCGTCCGGCTCGGGCAAGTCCACCGCCCTGCGCATGCTGGCGGGCCTCGAAGCCGTCGACGGCGGTGAGATCCACATCGGCGACACCGACGTGACCCACGCGCAGCCCAAGGACCGCGACATCGCGATGGTGTTCCAGAACTACGCGCTGTACCCGCACATGACCGTGCGGCAGAACATCGGGTTCCACTTGAAGATCGCCAAGGTGGGTCGCGCCGAGATCGACCGCAAGGTCGACGAGGCCGCGCGGCTGCTGGACCTGGAGCCGTACCTGGACCGCAAGCCCGCCAAGCTGTCCGGTGGCCAGCGCCAACGGGTCGCCATGGGCCGGGCGATCGTGCGTGAGCCGCGGGTGTTCTGTATGGACGAGCCACTGTCCAACCTGGACGCGAAACTGCGGGTGCAGACGCGCACCCAGATCGCGTCACTGCAGCGCAGGCTCGGGGTCACCACGATTTACGTGACCCACGACCAGGTCGAGGCGATGACGATGGGCGATCGGGTGGCGATCCTCAAGGACGGCAAACTGCAGCAGTGCGACACGCCGCGCAACGTCTTCGACCGGCCGCGGAACCTGTTCGTCGCCGGGTTCATGGGGTCGCCCGCGATGAACCTGATCCCGTTGCACGCGCATGACTGGACGGTCGAGTTCGCGGGAACGCGCATCGACTTGACGCCTGCTCAGCGGGCGGCGGCCACCAGTCGGGACATCACGGTCGGGGTCCGGCCTGAGGGGCTGCGCATCGCGGGGGCTCGGGAGGGCCAGCAGGTGATGGTGGAGATGGTGGAGGAACTGGGCAGCGACAGCTACCTGTACACCACGACGAACGGCGACACGGCGCACCCGATTGTGGTGCGGGCGGGGGCGCGGGATGTGCCGATGCGCGGGTCGACGATCGGGTTGCAGGTTCAGCGCTCGGACGTGCACCTGTTCGACACGGCGACTGGGGAACGGTTGCCGGACTGAGGGTTGGGCGGCGGGCCCGCTTCGGCGGGACCGCTGCTCGCCTGCGGTGCCTGTTCGGCCGCCCTTGCCTGCCTGGGGTGCCTGCTCGGCGGGATCGCCGCCCGCGCCTGCCTGGTGCCTGTTTGGCGGAATCGCCGCCCGCGCCTGCCTGGGTGCCTGTTTGGGTGGTTCGCCTTGATTCGGGGACCCCGCCAAATGGGCCTGGCGCGGGCTCAAAAGGTGGGCGAAGTACAGCCCACCCGCGCCGAAAGTTTAGGCCCATTTGCCCCGAATCAAGGCGAACCACCCAAACAGGCCGTTCTGTTCTGCCCCTTGCGATTCCGGGTGGGTGGCGTGGGTTCGGGTGGGTGGCGTGGGTCCGGGTGGGTTGGGTCAGGCTGGGATGGGCATCGGGCGATCAAGCGGGTTCTGTTGGCGTGGAACGGTTGCCGCCTCCGGTGAGGTCAGCCCGCGCAGATCTTCTAGCGCGGGCGCGAGCAACAACGTGCTGGTTGTCAGGCAGCCGTGCATCGCACGCAGGTCCGCGACGACTTCCTTGGCGATCCCCTGATCGTCAAGTCCGACCGGCACCTGCTCCATCAAAGCGGCCGTCACGGCGGCCAGCGCACGAGTCACCTCGTGCACGCCCTCGACAGCGGCACGAAGTCCTTCCGTGCCTGCGCCTTCGAGGGAATGTTCGACCTGTTCGAGCAAGCGGCGAGCGTCGGTCAGCGGCTCGCTGATGGTACTCACGAAACGCTCCTTCCCCGTCCCGCCGGGGAAAGCCCGGCGGGACGGGTCGTCGGTCGGGTCAGGCGTTGATCTCTTTGCGTCCCGCGCCCGCGGCGACGGTGATCTTGCGGGGCTTGGCCTGTTCGGCGATGGGGATGCGCAGGGTCAGGACACCCGCGTCATAGGTGGCGGCGACGTTGTCGACGTCCAGGGTCTCGCCGAGGAACAGCTGCCGGGAGAACAGCCCGCGCGGGCGCTCCGCGGCCGTGACCTCGACATCCTCGCCGAAGTCGGCCTTGCGCTCCGCCTTCACCGTGAGCACGTCGCGTTCGATGTCCAGGTCGATGGACTCCGGGGCCACGCCGGGCAGGTCGAACTGGACGACGTACTCGTTGCCGCTGCGGTAGGCGTCCATCGGCATGACCGCGGGGCGGGTCGTGGTGCCGTTGGTGCCGAAGAACTGCTGGGTCAGTCGATCCAGCTCGCGGAACGGGTCGGTCCGCATCAACATCGTCATCGTCTCCTTCCACGATCACGGTTCGTGTGCCGGTCTCGGACCCGGCAATGTTGCTAACGCTTGACTCAAGCTTCCTGTTCCCGCTGATGGAGATTTTTCGCAAGTAACTTATAGCTCGCACTGGAGATTGTGTCAATCCGCGCGCGCAGATAACGTGTGGGCATGACGAACCAGGGGCCCGAGGGCGACGGCGTGGGCGGGTTGGGCAGGCTCGACGACCCGGAGTACCCGGCGTTCACCATCGGGCAGGCGGCGACCCTGCTCACCGTCCAACAGGCGTTCCTCCGAAGCCTCGACGCCGCCGGGATCGTCTCGCCCGAGCGGTCCGGGGGCGGGCACCGCCGCTACTCGCGCCGACAACTGGAGACCATCACCCGCCTGCGGGAACTGCTCGACCAGGGCCACCCGCTCGCGGCCGCCGCCCGCATCGTGGGCCTGCAGAACGATCTGGCCGCCGCGAACGCCGAGATCAGCGACCTGCGCGACCAACTCCGCGAACGCGAAGCCTGAATCGATCCGGCACCAAGCCCACACACGCAATGCTCACCCACACGGCCGCTGGTTCAGGCGACTCGGCCCTCGACCAAGGCCAGTTCCGGGCCGTCCCACGTTCGGCGGAGCCAGCGGTCGTGGGTGGCGATCACGACGGCGCCGGGAGCGGTGCCGAGCGCTTCCTCCAACTCCTCGGCCAGACTGAGCGAGAGGTGGTTGGTCGGCTCGTCGAGCAGCAGCACCTGCGGCGGGCGGGCGATCAGCAGCGCCAACGCCACCCGCCTGCGCTGCCCGACCGACAGGGCACCCACCGGCCGGTCCAGGTCCCGCGGCGGCAGCAGGCCCAGCTGGGTCAGCGGCACCGCACCCGCCTGCGCGGCCTTGGCGTACAGCGTTCGCGCCGTGGCGCGGGCGTCGGGGAACACGACGTCCTGCTCCAGCAGGCCGACCCGGACACCGCGGTCGCGCCACACGGCACCGGCGTCCGGCGCGAGCCGCCCGGCGAGCACCGTCAGCAGCGTCGACTTGCCCGACCCGTTGGGGCCGGTGACCAGCAGCCGCGCCGAACCCGGCACGTCGAGGGCGCCGATCTCCAGGCGTCCGTCGACCCGAACCTCGCGCAGGGCCAGCGCGGGCCGGTCCGCCGCCGACTGCCCGGTGAGCGCGGCGCTGAACCGCAGCGGCTCCGGGGGTTCGGCGATCCGGGTGCGAACGAGCTCGTCAAGCCGCTGCTGGGCGTTGCGCACGCGGCGCGAGATCTGCTTCTGCACCCGGTCGCCGATCATGCCGTAGGACATCTTGTTGTTGTCCTTCATCTCGCGGGCATGGTTCACCGCGCGGGCTGTCACGTCGACCGCCACGCGCAGCTCGCCGAGCTCGGTCTGCTCAGCGAGATACCGCCGCACCCACCGCGCCCGCTCGGCGCGTTTGGCCACCAGGTAGTCGCTGTAGGCGCCGCCGTACCGGGTCACGCCGCCGCGCGCCGGGTCGAGGTCGACGATGTCGGTGCACACCTCGTCGAGGAAGACCCGGTCGTGTGAGGCGACCACGACCACCCCGGGCAACGCGGTCAGCTCCCGCTCGACGAAGGCGACCGCCTCGTCGTCGAGGTGGTTGGTCGGCTCGTCGAGCAGCAGCGCCCGCGGCCGACGGATCAACAGCGCGGCCAGCGCCAGCCGGGACCGCTGCCCACCGGAGATGGCGTCCAGCCGTCGAGTTGTGTCCACTGTGGCCAGTCCGAGCCCGTGCAGCACGAGTTCGGCGCGCCGGTCGGCGTCCCACAGGTCGTGGTCCTGCGCCCAGCCGAGCGCCTCGCCGTACTCCGCGAGCACGTCCGGGTCGTCCGGGCGCTTCTCCAGCAGCGCGGCCAGCTCGTCCAGCCGCGCCTTGGCGGCCCGGATGTCGGCGAGCGCGTCGTCGACCACGTCACGCACGGTCGCGTCGGGGGCGAACGGCGTCTCCTGCCAGAGGAATCCGCAGTCGGAGGGTCGTTCGACCGTCCCGGAGTCCGGCTCCTCCACCCCGGCCAGCAGCCGGAGCAGGGTGGACTTGCCCACGCCGTTCTCCCCCACCAGCCCAACCCGCCGCCCCGGCGACGCGGTCAGCGACACACCGTCGAGGACCCGACGGTCGCCATAGGACTTGACCAGCTCGGTCGCATGCAGAATTGACATAGACATCCACCACCCGGAACTCGGATACGAATGCCCACCGGCGCTCTCCCGCATGGACGCGGGTCGCTCGGACGTGGGCTCGGCGGAGGTCAGTGGATCACCCCATGAGGTTCTCATCGGGGGCACGGGAGCGTCAACGGAATTAATTCGGGCCCGCCCGACAGCGTTGACTGACCCAGGCGGCGCTGAGGACCTGGCCGTCGACGACTGGCTGGTCACCTTCGACTAGCGCGTTTCCCTCATCACGCCGCGCACCGGGGCTAGTTCTGACCTGACCGTCACGTGGCTGAACTACGTCCAGGACGCCCTGGTCCAGACCCGTCCGCACTAGGACGCGTTGGTTGAGCTGCCCGTCGAGGGTTCGAACCTCGGTCTCCGCGGTCAGAACGCGGTGTCCATGCCGACTGGACCAACGGGCACTGCCTGCTCCCGGCTCAGGGTTCGAACCTGACCTCGCGGTGTCAAAGACCGCTGTGCTGCCGCTACACCAGCCGGGACCGGTGCCCTTGGCAGGATTCGAACCTGCACTGGCCGCGTTCTGAGCGCGGTGCCTCTCCCGTTGGGCTACAAGGGCTTTCTCCCGCCAGGCGGGACGTAGTGCGGTCGCGGGGAGTCGAACCCCGACTGGCCTGGCCCTCGACCAGGTGCCTCTGCCGATTGGGCTACGACCGCGTGAAACGTGACGCGTACCGGGGTCGAACCGGTGTCTCCGGCGTGAGAAGCCGGTGTCCATCCCACTGGACCAACGCGCCTGGCCTGGCTGTAGTCGGGTGCCCGCGAGTCGAACGCGGTGTCTTCCGCTCCCAAGGCGGATGGGTTGCCGTCTCCCTCGCACCCGTGGCGACCCGCCCTCAAGCGGACGGGTCGGTCAGACCCGCGGCCCAGGCACGGACCGCGGTGAGCTGGTCGGGCCGCAGCCCGTGTCTCGGATCGACGTGACACAGCAGCGTCTGTGTCGACGCCCGGGCCTGGTCGAACGCCGCCCGCGCCGGGCCGAACGTGTCGTGGCCGACGAGTTCGTCGTCCAGCCAGGCCAGTGGCCTGCCCGCGGCGTAATCCGCGACCGCGGGCCACTTCCAGCCGCCGTCGGCCCGCCAGCCGTGGCCGACCCGCAGATCCCGTTCCGGGAACTCGATGACCGGCAGCTCCGGCAGGCCGATCGTCCGCCCGATGTACGTGTTGGCCTCGTGCGTCCACGTCGTGGCCCACACCAGCTCCAGGCCCGTGTCCGCGGCGACCCGCAGCAGCAGTTCGCCGTGGTCGGGCCGCAGCCAGACCCGCATGCCCCGGTGTCGGCGGGCCGCCGGTCCGGTGTGCCAGCCGCCATTCGGGGTCAGGCGGAACGTCTCGTACCCCGGTGGCCGCCGAGTCGGCTTGGCCGCGAAGGGGTTCAGCGGTCCGTCCACGTCGATCAGCAGCAGTCCACGGGACATCGGTCCGCCCTCCCTTCTCCTGGATGGTAAATAGCTAAAAATTGCCCGAAGGTATGCACACACCTCATTAATTCGCCGCCACACATAATGGGTGTGCGAAATAAAGAAAGCCGCCTACCGGTTTCCCGATGGCGGCTCCCTGAGCATGACGCTTCACGTCATGGTGGGGAGCCTGAGCTGCCAAGTTGCTGCTCAAGCAGCGGCAGGGCCAGTACGGGAAGCGGGCAAGCGGCAGCGACGCCGTAGCGCCGTCCTCGCATCCGAATGCTCGCCATCACAAACTCCCTCGTCGTTGTCCTTCGCAATCATGGACCAGTCCGACGTCGGGCGTCAATCATTTAATTCGGTTTCCGCGAATTGTCGTCAGCCGCGTGTGCGGCGAACCGCTCCGGCGCCGCCGGCGAGAATGAGCACGAGCACCGCCAAGCCCCAGCGGCGCTTCTCCTCGGTCCGGTCGAGCGCGTTCTCGGCCCGCGGGACCGTCGTGGCCGTCTTGTACCGCTTGCGACTGGGGGCCGGGTTCGTGGGCGGCGCCATCACCGGCGCGCTGCTCGCTGGTGGGGCCGGAACCGTTGGGGTCGCAGGGATCGCGGCCGTGGGGGTCGACCGGGGCGCGGGCCTGGGTGGCACAGCGGGGGCGGGCGGCACGGGCACCGCCCCGGGGCGCAGGCAGCCCGCCGCGTCGGTGTGGTCCATCGACGTCGGGCTGACGATCGTCTCCACTGACGACGGTGACCGCAGGGAGACCCGGAACCACGTGCTGCGTCCACGCACATGCTCGCCCAGGACGTAGAGCATCCCGTCCGGTCCGGTGACCGCCGCGCCGTAGCCTCGCCCGCCGCCGAGGTTCGCGGACTCGATCTCGCGGACCTCGCCGTCGGCCGGGTTGATGGTGACGAGCCTGCCCTGCGTGGCCACGCCGTGCAGCAGACCGTCCGGCCCCAGGTCGAAATCGTCGACGGTCTGCGCCAGCCCCGGCGAACGCAGCGACACCGTTGACACGACAGTGAGATACGTGCGGCTCGCGGGGTCCACATCGACCACCGAGAGCGTCAGGCCGGACCGCAGGTACCACCGGGTTCCGGACACCGCGCCCGCGGTCGCGCCGAGTGCCTGCCCGGGCGAGCGCAGCGGACCGCGGTCGGTGATCTTCCCGTCCCGGCCGATGGTGACCACATGGCCACCACCGGACAGCGCGCCGGACCGGCCGTGGGAAGCCAATCCGTAGGCGACGTCCTGCTTTGCCGCGTAGCCGATCGCGTTGACCCGGAAACCGAGGTCGGCGACCGGGGTGACCCGACCGGACGGCAACTCCACCCTCGCCAGCGCCGAGAGCCCACCGCCCGCGCCCTGGACCTGCAGCGCCACGCACACCGCGGGCGCCGCCGCCGCGGCGGGACCGGAGGACACGGCGACCACCGCGAACCCGATCACGGGCGCCAAGGCCCACCGCGCCCGGCTCATCGCAGCCGGACCTGGGCCGCCTCGAACGCGTCCGGCCCCACCTGGGCGCCGCCCATGTACGGGTTCTGCAGCTGCTGGGTGGCGAAGAGCAGCAGCGCCAGGGTGCCCGCGAGGATCGACACGATGATGATGTGGGTGACCGGCCGCGGCCCGCCGAAGAGCATCGGCAGCGCCACCGACAGGAGGCTCCCGACGATCAGCGCGAACCAGATGACGCCGCTGACGCCCTCGCCCGCCGCCGTGTCGAGACGGGCCTGCCGGGCCTGGTAGACCTCCCACAGCTGGTTCGCCGCCTCCGCCTTGCGGCCGTGCTGCCACTCGTCGGACACCGTCGCGTCGGCCACCGACCGGCGCAACTGGTCGAGCGTCGCCCATCCCGGGCCGGCGATGTCCTCGCCCGCGCGCATTTTCGGCCACTCCTGCTCGGCCACCGCGACGGCGTAGGACCGGGACAGGTCATGAACCTGGGTTCGCGCGGGCTCCGGCAGCGAGTCGGCGGCCCACGACGCGGCCACCAGGCTCTCGGCCTCGCGGGAGGCGCCCTCCTCGGCGGCGCCCACGCCGTCGAACAGCGAGATCAGCACGAACGCGAGCAACACCGCGTGCAGGCCGCCGACGATGGTGAAGACCTGGCCCGCGGCCTCATTGTTTTCCACGATCCCGTCGGTCTCGCCGATGTGCCGGATCAGGTACGCCACCAGTGCCGAGACCGCGGCGGCGCCCACGACCCACAGAACTCCGGCCAGGTAGATGTTCACCGCTGGTCTCCCCCACGTCCGTCCGGCCGACCAGGACGGACTCGGCCCGCGGCTGCGGCGATCTTGTCACCGCCCGATCGCCACTACGGAGCAGGGTCGGGATTCGACCAGAACTGGTTGATCATCGCGCGCACGACAAGGACGAACGGGACGGCGAACAGGGCCCCGACGATCCCGGCCAGCACGACACCGACCGCGATCGAGACCACCACCAGCAGCGGGTGCAGCCGCACCATTCGCCCAAGCAGGAATGGTTGCAGCACTTCACCTTCCAGCGTCTGCACGAGCACGCTGAGGCCCAGGACCAGCAACGCCGTGACGGGCCCGCCGGACACCAGACCCACCAGCACCGCCACGAACCCAGCCACGAACGCGCCGACGTAGGGCACGAACGCGGCGAGGAAGACCAGTGACGCCAACGGAATCACCATCGGCACACCGATGATCGCCAGCCCGGCGCCGATCACCACGGCGTCGACCACGGCCACCGCGACGGTCGCGCGGGAATACGCCCCCAGTGAGGCGAACCCCGTCCTCCCACCGCGATCGATGCGGGTGCGGACCGACTCGGGCAGCGGGGCGAGCAACCGGACCCAGATCCGGTCTCCTTCGTAGAGCAGGAAGAACAACACGAACACGGCGAGAACCAAGCCCGCGAGGAAGGAACCCACGGCGGCGGCCGTCGCTGTAGCTCCGCCGACGATCCGCTCGCCCTGATCGCCCAGGAAGGCGACCAGGTTGTCCACCGCCGCGCCGACTTGCGGCTCACTCAGGCCCAGTGGGCCATGCACGAGCCAGTCCCGCACGGTGCCGACGCCGTCCCGCAGCGCGTCGACGAGTTCGCCGCCGCCGCGCACCAGCGCGTCGACGGTGACCACCAGCAGGACACCCAGGACAGCGAGGGGGCCGATGACCAGGAGGGCGGCCGCGAGCGCCCTCGGCCAACCGCGCCCGACCAGCCATCGGGCAGCGGGGCGGAGGGCGGCGGCGATCAGCACGGACACGGCCAGCGGGACCAGGACGGGGGCCAAGGCGCCCGCTATGCGCCAGATGAGGTAGGCGACGGCGGCCCAGATGAGGATGGCCGCGCCCGCCCAGGCCCATCGCTTTGTCGTCGGTTCGCCTGCAGTGGGCATGGTCCAACGGTATCGGCGTTGGGGGATCCCAGCAGCCTCAACACCTCGGGCTCTATGGTGACCGAGCACCATCACTGAGCGGAAAGCTCGCTCGGCACGGCGTAGACGTCGACCATGGCGCCGTTGCGCAGGACGGTGACGGGCAGGTCCCGGTCGATCGCCTCGGCGAACAGCTTGCGCTGGATTCCTTGTGCGTCATGGATTTCGGTGCGGCCGACGGTCAGGATCAGGTCTCCCGCACGCAGACCCGAGCGGTGCGCGGGTCCGCCGGGGACGACCTCCACCACCCGCAGACCCGCCCGCTGACCGGTGCGCTCGGCGACGTCGTCGGGCAGCGGCGCGGGGACGCCCACGACCCCCAGGTACGCGCGGCGAACCCGGCCCTCGGTCAGGAGGGTGTCGATGATCCGCAGCGTGGTCGAGTTCACCGGCACCGCCAACCCGAGCCCGAAACCCGCCACCGCGGTGTTGATGCCGACCACCCGGCCCGCCGAGTCGGCCAGGGCGCCGCCGGAGTTGCCGGGGTTGAGGGCCGCGTCGGTCTGGATCACGTTCTCGATGACCCGACCCGCCCGGCCCTGCCGCACCGGCAGCGCGCGGCCCAGGGCGCTCACCACGCCCGCGGTGACCGACCCGGCCAGCCCGAGCGGGTTCCCCACGGCCACCACGAGTTGCCCGACCACGAGCTTGTCGGCGTCGCCGAACACGGCCGAGGGCGGCGAGTCGCCGTGGATCCGCAGCACCGCCAGGTCCGACAGGGCGTCGCGGCCGACCACGTCGAAGGGGGTCTCGGCGCCGTCGGAGAACGTGGCCGTGCCCGAGCCCGCGGACCCGACGACGTGCGCGTTGGTGATCAGGTGCGACTGCTCGTCGAACACCACGGCAGAGCCGCCGCCTTGCCCGAGCCGGACCGCAGCCACCTGGGGTGTCACCGCCGCGGCGACGGCGCTGACGGTGCGTGAGTACGCGTCGAGGGCTTCGGCCTCGGTGGGCGCGCGTGGTTCAAGGTCTTCGGACACGTCGACCACCGCCTCGCCCGTGATTACACCGTCGCACTCCAGTGTGCGCTGTGACATGGCGCCTGGTGGCGCGGCGGGCGAGCGGGCGGAGCTGCCACGTGTGGACAGAGCGAGGACTCGGGGCGATCATTCGGGGAAGGGCGGTCGGGGACCTCAGGCACCCTCCAGGAGGAATCGTGAGTTTCTCGGTACTGGCAGACCTCAACTGGCTCGCGGTGATCGTGTCCACGATCGCGTTCTTCGCCCTTGGTGGGCTCTGGTACTCGAATCTGCTGTTCGGCAAGATCTGGAGCCGCGCCGTCGGCTGGGAGATGGACGGCGACGAGAAGCCGCCGGTCACGATCTACCTGATGCCGCTGCTCACCTGCTTCGTCACCAGCATCGCGGTCGCCATGCTGGCCGCGGCGACCGGCACCGACACCTTCGGCGAGGCGATCGCGCTCGGCGTCGTCACCGGGCTGGGTCTGGCCGCCATGGCGCTGTTGGTCACCGGGTTCTTCGACCCGAAGAAGCCGCAGCCGATGGCATGGGTGGCCATCACCGCCGGATACCACCTGGTCGGCATCCTCGTGGTGTCGGTGATCGTCGCCCTGTGGCAGTAAAAGTCAGCGGGTGATCGCGGGCACCGATCGCGCCGCGGCCATGAGGGACTCCACCAGGGCGATCAGCAGCTGCTTGGTGGATTCCCGCCGCGACGCGTCGCAGAGGCGGACCGGGACGTCGGGGCCCAGGCCGAGGGCGGCGCGCACCTCGTCCACCTCGGGCAGCCTGGTTCCCTCGGGGCAGTCGACGCCGACCACGAACGGGATCGCGCGGCCGCGGAAGAAGTCGACGGCGGCCGCGGACTCCTCGAGGGCGCGGGCGTCGGCCAGCACGATGGCGCCGAGTGCGCCCGTGGAGAGTTCGTCCCACAGGAACCAGGACCGGTCCTCGGTGGACGTGCCGAACAGGTAGAGCATCAGGTCCGGGCTGATCGTGATGCGGCCCAGGTCGACCCCGACCGAGGCCAGGTCGGCCACGCCCGCGACGACGAAGAACTCCTCGACGTGCAGCAGGGGGATCTCGCTGACGGCGTCGACCAGCGCGGGCGTGTCGGTGCCCACCCCGCCCGCCACCAGCACCTTCACCGCGGTGGCGGTCTTCGGTTCAGAGCCTGCGGATTCCATCCAGCACCTTCTGCATCATCTCGAGGTCCGGCTCGACCGCGGTCTGGCGCGACCGCACCATCAGGCAGTTCCGCTCGATCAGGTCGCTGATCAGCACCTTCACCACGCCGAGCGCGAGCCCGACCTTCGCCGCGACCTCGGCGACCGACTGCTGCTCCACGCACACCGCGAGCACACTGTCGTGCTCTGGCCCCAACTGTTGCGCCTGAAGCCCGGTCGCGGCAACCAAAGTGATCAAGTCGAGTTGCGTGCCCGACGTTTTGGTCCGGCCGCGGGTGACCGCGTACGCGCGGACCAGCGGGCCCGCGTCCTCATCGAACCAGGCCTCGTCGTCGTCGTTGTCGATCATGACACCGACGGCGCCGCCGGCCCTGCGACCGCGGACCGCGGCGCGGAGGTGAGGTAACCCCCGACTCTTGTCACCATGCGGTTGACCTCGTAGGCGATGATCCCCAGGTCCGAGTCCTGCGCGGCGAGCACGGCGATGCACGCGCCGGTCCCGGCCGCGGTGACCATCATGAAGGCGTGCTGCATCTCCACCACGGTCTGGTAGACGTCACCGCCGCCGAAGTGCCGTCCGGCCCCGGTCGCGAGGCTCTGGAACGCCGAGGCGACCGCGGCGAGGTGCTCGGCGTCGGCCTGCGCGAGGCTTCTGGACTTCCCGATCATGAGCCCGTCGGCCGACAGCAGCACCGCTCTTTCGACGTCGCCGACGCGCTGCACCAAGTCGTCGAGCAGCCAGTCCAGGTTCTTGTTCGTCGACATGCCCGTCATGTTTCCTCCCCTGGCCTACCTGGTCGACCCGTGTCCGGCTCACCCGCGCGCGCACGGCGCGTGCCGCGCTGGAACGCCGACATGCTCGCACGAGAACGCTCAGGTGTGGGAACAGAAGCGGGCGGCACCGGATCGGCGGGTGTCTGACCAGGCTCTTTGCGCAGCTGCGCGGCGAGATTGGCCCGCGGCGTCCGCCGCGCGAGCGGGGTCGTCGGCCTACTCGGCGTGGCCCCGTTGGGCCGTGCCGGTTCGCCGGGCGTGCCCGGCGTGTGCGGGATGCGCTGTGTGGGCGCGCCGCCCGCCGCATCCAGCTTCTCCACAATGGATGGCTGGGCCAAGTCGCCGTGGGACTTGGCTCGGCCGGTGCCGTTGGAGCCGTTGGAGCCGTTGGAGCCGTTCGACGGCGCCGCCTGTTCGTCGGCGGGCGTCATCCACGTCGAGAAGCCGTTGCTCGCGGGCGCGGTCTCGGCGTGCTTGCCGATCGGGAGCTGCCCGGAAGTGCGGCGGTGCAGCGGTTCCGGTCTCGCCTGCTCCGGGGCGACCGGCTCGGGTCTGGGAGTGGGCTCACCGGGCCGCGCGTCCGGCGCGGGCTCGCGGACGACGACGCTGTTGGGCACCAGCACGACCGCCCGGACCCCGCCGTAGATCGACTCGCGCAGCGCGACCTTGATGCCGTGCTGGGTGGCCAGCCGTCCGACCACGAACAGGCCGATCCGCGACTCGCCGGACAGCGCCATCACGCCGAAGTCGGGCGGGCTCTGCAGCCTGCGGTTGAAGTCCTCGATCTTGTCCTCTTCGATGCCCAGGCCCTGGTCCTCGATCTCGATCACCACACCGCGGCCGACCAGGGTGCCGACCACGTCGACGTGCGTCTCCGGCGGGGAGAACGACGTCGCGTTGTCGATCAGCTCGGCGAGCAGGTGGATGAGGTCGGCGACGACCGCGCCCTGCAGCGACACCTCGGGCAGCTTGCCGGTGTTGACCCGTTCGTAGTCCTCGGTCTCGGCGACCGCGCTGCGCACGACGTCGAGCAGCGCGACCGGGTTGCGCCACCGCCGACCGGGCTGCTTGCCGCCGAGGATGATCAGGCTCTCGGCGTTGCGCCTGCTTCGGGTGGCGAGGTGGTCGAGCTGGAAGAGCAGGGCGAGCTGGTCCGGATCGTCTTCGGACCGCTCCGCCTTGTCGAGCACCTTGAGCTGGCGGTGCACCATGACCTGGCTGCGGTGGGCGATGTTGAGGAACACCGAGCGGACGCCCTGGCGGATCTCGGCTTCCTTCGCCGTCGCCGCGACGGCGGTGCGCTGGGCCTTGCCGAACGCGTTCGCGACCTGGCCGATCTCGTCGTCGCCGTGGTCGAACAGCGGCAGCTCGGCTTCGACGTCGACCCGCTCGCCGCGGCCGAGCCGGTCGATCACGTCGGGGAGCTTGTGCTCGGCGACCTCGAGGGTCTCCACGCGCAGCCGGGTGAGCCTGCGGATGAGGCCGCGGGAGAGTCGCAGCGCGATCAGCATGGCGGCGATGGCGACGAGGAGAATCGTCAGACCGGCGGCCAGCGACGTCGCCAGCACGCGGCTGCCGCTGTCGGTGCCGAGGTCGGCCGCGTAGGACGAGTGCGACTTGTACAGCTCGACCAGGCCCGCGGAGACCTTGCGGTTGGCGTCCTCCCAGGCGGCCACGTCGAACGGGACCGCGTGCTTGCCGGGGCCCTTGGCCATGATCGCGTCGTCGCCCGCGACCAGGGTCTTCCAGTTCGGCGTCGCCTTGAGCGCGGTGTACTGCTTGCGCTCCTGGTCGGTCAGCCGCGGCACGATCGTCTCGATCAGCTCGTGGTAGGTACCCATCTGGTGGGCGAGCTCGTGGAACTCCTTGGTGTCGAGGCCGTTGGCCATGGCCCGCTCGACGAGCACGTGCGAGCGCGCCTGCGCCTCGACCGAGCGGAACAGCTCGGAGCTGATCATCTGCTCGAAGCCGACCTCGGCGTCGGTGGCCGAGCGCGCGATGCCCTGCACGCCCTCGCCGACGAAGTCGACGAGTTCGCCGTAGAAGTCATAGACCTGCTGCACGGTCGCCGTGCCGCTGTCGACCAGCTGCCGGGTCGCGGGCAGTTCGCGGGCGGTCTCGTTGAGCCGCTCCAAGGGGCGGCTGAGCTCGTCCGGGGCGTCCGCGGCGAGGGTCTCGGTCGTGGCGGCGAGGTCCTTCACCGCGGCGTCCACCTCGCGGCGCTGCCGGTCGAGCTCGTTGGGGTCGCCCCCCGCGCCGGTGACCTGCAGCGTGGTCAGTCGCCGTTCCTCCTGGACCGCGACGATCACCCGTGAGCTGGGGCCGAGCGCGCCGCGCACGTTGTCCGCGAAGGACTGCGTGCTCACGCCCTGGTACGCCAGGTAAACGGAGAGAGCGACACCCACGACCAGGATCGCGATCGACGGGATCAAGGCGATGGCCAGCACCCGCGACTGGATCGTGCCCGACCCGCGTAGCCGGTTCAGTCTCTGCATGGATGCCGCCCCAGAACCTTCCATGATCATCGCCAGTGGCGTTGTGATCTTTGCCGTCCCAGCCGTAACGATCGAGTGGCCCGATCGTTGCGCGGCTATGAATGGAAACACACCGTAGGGACGAATCAGTTTGACGTCAAACAATGCGATGGGCACGGCGGCGGACGAGCGGACGCCCGCATTAGGGTGCGCTCCGGGGCCGGGATTGCCGACGACCACAGGCGGCGGGGCGACATTTCCTGCAACTTTGAACAAGTTTGGTGCTAGAACTTATAGCAGATCACCCGTACGGGTGCTACTCCAGGGTAGCCGCGCCGAACGGCCCAGTCGTGATTACTCCGAACAGGGGATCGATCCCTCGTGTGGGCGTACGTAGAGTGTCGGTCGACCACCGACCGCAAGGTGCTGATCACATCACGCACCGTGTTGTCGGTTATTCGTGCCGCCCGCGAAATAGTAAGAGGCCTCTTTCCCGCCACACCGATACCGCTTTAGTCATTGTATTTCGGATGTGCTAAAAACTAGACCACCGCGCGGCCGCGAAGCTCACGGATCGCGCGTTTTCGCAGTTGAACCAGCGTGCGGACCGGGATTAACGCTCCTGCCGCGCATTCCCGGAAGGAGTTCGGATGGCAGGCCCCGGCGAGCCGACTGCCCGCACGGAGGAATCCCCGGACGCCAAGCCGAGAGTCGGCAGGCGCAAGTTCCTCACATTCCTGGTCGCGGCCCCGACGCTCACCGTCGCCGCCAAGTTCACCTTCGACCCGGTCGCCGACGCCCTGCCGAGCCTCCCCGCGCCCTCCGATCTCCTCGACCTCGGTGACGTCATCACCCTGGCGACGAAGCCGACCGCGTGGTCGATGGTGCTGCGGGTCGAGGACGACGGCCGGGTCCGGTTCGAACTCCCCCGCGCCGAGTCCGGCCAGGGCATCACCACCACCGCGGCCATGATCATCGCCGAGGAGCTGGGCGCCCGGCTCTCGGACGTCGCGGTCGAGCTGTCCGACGCCAGGCCCGAGTTCATGTGGAACCAGTTCACCGCGGGATCGACCGGGGTGCGGACGCTGTGGGGCCCGCTGCGCGGGATCGCCGCGACCGCCCGCGCGCGGCTGATCACCGCCGCGGCGAAGCGCCTCGGCGTCGAAGCGGGCACGCTGACCACGCGGGACTCCGCCGTGTGGGCGCCGGACGGGCGCAGCGAGAGCTTCGGTTCGCTGGCCTCGGCCGCCGCGTCGACCACCAGCACCGCGGTGTCCACCGCGCCGAAGGACGCCTCGGGTTACACCCTGATCGGTCAGCCGACCGGCCGGATGGACGCCCGCGACATCGTCACCGGCAAGGCCGAGTACGCCATGGACATGACGATCGAGGGCGCCCTGGCG
This sequence comes from Actinokineospora alba, assembly GCF_004362515.1. Taxonomy (NCBI): domain Bacteria; kingdom Bacillati; phylum Actinomycetota; class Actinomycetes; order Pseudonocardiales; family Pseudonocardiaceae; genus Actinokineospora; species Actinokineospora alba. Next base: position 6,468,500 of record NZ_SNXU01000001.1, read on the forward strand.
ACCGTGGTCGCGCGGCCGCCGACGATCAAGGGCACGGTCGCCTCGTTCGACGCCGCGCCCGCGCTGGCCATCCCGGGCGTGGTCGCCGTGACCGAGATCCCCAGTGGTGTCGCGGTCAGCGCCGAGACGATCGACCTGGCGCTCAAGGGCCGCGACGCGCTCGTGATCACCTGGAAGAACGGGCCCGCGGTCGGACTGTCCGACGCCGACATCCGCACGAAGCTGCGGTCCGCCACCGCGCCGCTCGCGGTCCCCCGGCTGCTGACCAACCACCTGGACGCGAGCTTCGACTTCGGTTTCGTCAGCCACGCGCCGATGGAGGTGCACAGCGCCATCGCCGACGTCCGCGAGGACAGCGCCGAGGTGTGGGTGGCCTGCCAGTCGCCGATCATGGCGCAGAACGACGTGGCCAAGAGCATCGGGCTGCCGTCGTCCAAGGTGAAGCTGCACGTCCTGCGGGCGGGCGGCTCGTTCGGCCGCAGGCTGTTCTGGGAGCCCGCCGTCGAGGCGGCACAGGTCTCCAAGAAGATCGGCAAGCCGGTCCGGCTGATGTGGACCCGCACCGACGACGTGCGCCACGGCAGGCTGCGGCCCGCGTCGCACCACAAGATCCGGGCCACCTACCTGCTCGGCGAGGTGCTGTCCTTCGAGCACCGGATGGCCTCGGTCGAGACCGACCTCAAGCACGGCTTCGGCGAACTGGTCTCCGCCAGCGGCGCGGCCATCTCCGGGCCCGCCGACGGGCTGCTGTTCTTCCACCTCTCCGCGTCGAACCCGTACCACTTCGGTCTCGTCACGCAGCTGCTGACCGAGGTTCCCGTGCCGGTGCACACCGGCAGCTGGCGCTCGGTGTACTCGGCGGGCCTGCGCACGGCCGAGGAAGTGGTCGTCGACGAGCTCGCCGCGAAGATGGGCAAGGACCCGGTGCAGTTCCGGATGTCGGTGCTGAAGTCCAAGCGGGCCAAGGACGTGCTGGCCAAGGTCGCCAAGGAAGGCCAGTGGGGCAAGGCGATGCCGCGCGGCTGGGCGCAGGGTGTCGCGGTGCACGAGGAGTACCGGTCGGTCACCGCGTGCCTGGTGGAGATCAACGCCACCGACCCGAAGGCGCCGCGGGTGACCCGGGCGACCATCGCCGTCGACGTGGGCCGGGCGATCAACCCGACCGGCCTCAAGGCCCAGATGATGGGCGGGCTGATGGACGCGATCTCGACCGTCCTGCAGGCGGGCGTGCACCTCGACGCGGGCAAGGTCCGGGAGAAGAGCTACGCCGACTTCCGCTACGCGAGGCAGAAGGACGCGCCGGTCAAGCTCGACGTGTTCGTGATGCCGCCGACCGGCGAACCCGGTGGCGCGGGCGAACTCGGTGTGCCCGCGGCGGCGGGGGCGGTGGCCAACGCCTACGCCCGGGCGACCGGAACCAAGCCGCGCAGCTTCCCGATCAACTTCTGAGGAGTACGTCCGTGCCCACGTACAGGTTCAACGTCAACGGCAAGCCGGTCGCGGTCGACGCGCCCGCGGACACGCCGCTGCTCTGGGTGCTGCGCGAGCGGCTCGGCCTCACCGGGCCGAAGTACGGCTGCGGGGTCGGGGCGTGCCGGGCGTGCACCAGCCACCTCGACGGCAAGGAGTTCCAGCCGTGCACCGTCGCGGTCTCGGAGTGCAACGGCCGCAAGATCACCACGATCGAGGGCCTGGCCGACGGCGACGAACTGCACCCGGTCCAGCAGGCCTGGCTCGATGAGGACGTCGCGCAGTGCGGGTTCTGCCAGCCCGGCCAGATCATGGCCGCGGCCGCCCTGCTGAAGACGACCAAGACACCGACCGACGCCGAGATCGACGCGATCGAGAACGTCTGCCGGTGCGGCACCTACTGCCGCATCCGCGACGCCATCAAGCGCGCGTCGGCGGCCATGTAGCAAATCATCCATAGTGGACAGCCCGGCGGGTCACGACGACCGCCGGGCATCGCTTGTTGCGCGAAACCCTTGGTATCGCTGGATATGCGGCCAATCGGCCCAAGTCCCTTTTGGACTATTCGGAGTACCCCGGTGAAAGTTCTACTCACCAGTAGGCTAATCTCGGAGCCTGTCGGATCCCCCTCGGAGCGCGGTGAACGGCTCCGGCCGATCAAGGAGGCTCTCTTTGTCCGCTCGCACACTGTCCATTCTGGCCACTGCCCTGTTGCTCGCCGGATGCGGTCAGTCCGACACGCCGCCCGCGGCTGAGTCCCAGTCGTCGAGCGCCCCCGCCCCGGCCCTGCGTGGCGGCGGCACCTTCGCGAAATTCGCACCCGATGGCGCGGCGACCGTGTACAACGCGGAACTGCTGCCCGCCGGATCCGCCGCCGAAGCCGTGGTCACCGCCGCGGACACCGGTGTGCGCACGGAGCTCAAGGTCACCGGCCTGCTCCCCAACCGCGCCTACGGCGCCCACGCCCACGTGAAGCCCTGCGGCGAGAAGGGCGACGCCGCCGGCCCGCACTTCCAGGACAAGGCCGACCCGGTGACCCCGTCGGTCGACCCCGCATACGCCAACGCCAAGAACGAGATCTGGCTGGACTTCACCACCGACGCGACCGGCGGCGCGACCGCCACGTCCACAGTGGACTGGAAGCTCACCGACCGCAAGCCCGCCTCCGTGGTGATCCACGAGAAGGCGACGCAGACCCACGCGGGCCACGCGGGCACCGCCGGCGCGCGACTGGGCTGCATCATCCTCAAGTAGCCGCGGCAGCGACCGGGCGCGACATGTCGCCAATGCCGCACATCGTCTCGACGGTCGAACTCAGTTGCCGGAAGGGGCGACTCGCTTGCCGGGAGGGGCGACTCGCGTCGCCTCTTCCGGCGTTCGAGGGGTGCGGGTGCGGCGGCGTCCCCCGGTGGGAGCCCTATCCGAGGACCAGCAGCAAGTACGCCGCGACCAGGAGCCCGCACGCCATCGCGTGGGCGACCCAGTGCCGCGTCATGATGGCGACGAACTCACGCAGAAACGCGCTGGGCAGGAAGTAGAAGGCCGTCGGAGAGCCGATCACGTCCACCGGCAGGCGCAGGGAGCGGGCCACCATGGCGGTGCGGAAGACGTGGAAGTTGTTGGTGACGGCGGCGACGCGCTCGGTCGGGGGATCGAGAAGGGCGAGGCTCAGGCGGAGGTTCTCCTCGGTTGTGGTCGCCGCGTCCTCCACCAGGATGGCGTCCGGCGGGATCGTCTTGGCCAGCAGGTAGTCGCGCATGGCGGCGGCTTCGGAGACCAGCTCGTCGCGGCCCTGGCCGCCCGAGACGACCAGCCGGGGCGCCCGGTCCGCGCTGCGCCGGAAGATCTCCGCGCCGCGGTCGAGCCTGCTGGCCAGCAGGGGTGGCACCCGGTCGCCGATGAGACCGGACCCCAGGACGATGACCGCGTCGAACCCGGACCGCCTGCCAGTCCGGCCGTAGATGACCGCGTAGAGCAGCAGGCTGCCGAACAGGAACCCGACGTACCCCGCGACGACCACCAGCGCCCCCGAGGTGACGGCGATCCACCCGACCTCGTCCGCGGCGGCGATCAGGAAGACCAGGTCGAGCCCCAGGATGCCGAAGCCCGCCAGGAGCGACAGCAGGTTGCCGAGCCGACGGCCCTCGCGCAGGACCATGAACAACCCGTTGACCACGAGGGCGACCGGCAGCGCCAGGGCCAGCAGCAGCAACGCCACGACGACACCGACGCCGACCACGTCCGCCGCCCAGCCGCGGGCGGAGGACAGCGCCCACAGCAGCAGGAACATCAGCGTCAAACCGAGCCATACGGCGTTGCCGACCTTGCGGCGGTCGCGGCTCACGCCCACTACGAACAGCGCGGCGGGAAGTAGGGCGAGCAGTCCGAACGTCACGGGCTCAACATAGATCCGGGTCGAGCTGCCCGCTCCCGGAAGCCCGGCGGAGGCTCGACGGGGATGCACGGGAGGCTCTGCGGGGGGTGCACGGGTGGGTGGTGTTCGCCGAGTCGGCTTGATCTGGGGACCCCGGAGAAGGACCTGCGCGGGTAAAGCGGGCAGGGTGAAGAAACTGCCCCGCGCCGCGAAAGTTTAGGTCCTTCTCCCCCCAGATCAAGCCGACTCGGCGAACACCACCCACCCGTGCGCTTGCGTTGTTTGGTGCGGATGGCATGGCGGCAGGTTTGGGGGGCGGCGGGTTTGGGGGCCAGTGAGTTTGGGGGACCGGCGGGTTGGGGGGCGGGCGGGGTTGGGCTGCGCTCATCGAACAGGTCCGGGCCGTCGGTGGCATGCGCGAGAATGAGCGGCATGGGTGTCTCGAGTGTTCAGTTCGCGCGGATGATGGACAAGCTTGCCGAGGTCGAGCGGGCGCAGGCGCGCGACTACACGTCGTTCAGTGTGCGGGGCAAGCGGTTCGGGTACCACTGGCCGCGGACCAAGACCGTCGGGTTGAAGCAGACGCTGTCGGAGCAGCTCGCGCTGGTCGCCGAGCGGCCCGACGTGTTCGAGGTGCAGTTCACCGCGGGCGGATTCGGCTGGGTCGTGGTGCACCTGACGAAGATCGACGCCGACGAGCTGTCCGAGCTGCTCTACGAGGCGTGGCGGCTCTCCGCCCCCGAGCTCCTCGTCGACGACAACCCGCTCCCCAGCGCGCCTAGGGCCTAGTACCCGTCGCCGACCCGTCCGCCGTGGTCGCCGAGGAACCTGAGCACCTCGGGCAACGCCTGCTTCCGGTAACCGGGTCCGCCGTCGCCGACCCAGACCGTCTTGGCCTTGACTTCGTTCGCCAGCCGCCGGGTCGCCGGGTCCTCGACCGACGACCACACCCCCAGCGGCAGCCGCGCCAGACTGCTCGCGCGGCGCAGCGGGTCGGCGGCGCGCCAGGTGTCCTCGGTCGCCATGCCGCCGCGGGTGCGGGCGTCGGGCCAGGTGGTGAACAGCGTCGGGTCGAGCACGGCCACGGCGGCGAGACCCGGGTTCGCCGCGTAGCGGAGCGCTCCGTAGGCGCCCTCGCCGAGCCCCAAAGCCCCGAAGGGCGTGCCTGCCAGGCCATGGCGGGACAGCCAGCCGGGGACCTCCTCGCTCAGCATGCGGGCGGGGTCGTCGGCGCCGGTCGGCGTCCAACTCGTGCCGCCGCCGTCGACGGCGGCGACCGCGAACGGCATCGCCCCGGTGCCCGCCAGCCGGGTCAGCGCCTCGACGACCCCGATGCGGCCGAACACGTCCGCGTCCTCGCCGTTTCCGTGGAACGCCAGGCAGACCGGCAGACCCACGCGGTCGACCCCCTCCGGGCGGTACATGACCACCCGGACATCTCGGCCGCGCGCGTAGGACAGCGCGCGGAACACCGTCACCGGCCCGGCTGGGGCGGGCGCGGCTGTGGCTGCCCGCGGCGGCCGCGGGGGCGGCTCGGCCGACTCCGGCCGACATCCCGCGGCGAGCAGGCCCGACGCTCCCACGAGGAAACCGCGCCGCGACAACCGGTCCATCCGCACCTGTTCCTCCATCACGCGCAGGCGAGCACGTCGGCCCGGAACTCGTCGATCAGCTGCTCGGTCTTGGCCTTGCGCTCCTCGTCGTAGGTGTCCACATTGGCCGTGGTGACGACGAACGAGCCCGAGTCCACGATGGCGCCGCGCCGGTTGTTCTTGCACTCGCCGATCGACAGCTGGGTCAGCGCCCAGGTGCCCACGTAGGCCTGGCCCACCGGGTTCTGCACCACCGTCGCGGCCACGGAGCCGTCCCGGATGCCATCGAGGATCAGCGGATCGTCGTCGATGCCGACGATCTTGATCGGCAGCCCGGAGGACCGCACGCCGCGCACGGCGGCGATGGCGGGCAGGTAGCCGGTCGTCACGATCGCGCCGATCGCCGTGCCCTTCTCCGCGAGGAGATCGACCACCGCCCGGTCGGAGGCGTCCTGGTCCTTGTCGACGTCGGTCACCGTCGCCAGCAGCGTCACGGCGCCCTCGGTCTCGTCCACCGCGTGCCGGACACCGGCCGTCCGGCGCAACGTGTTGGTGTCGACCGAGTTCCCGGTGAGATGCACCAGCGTGCCCCGGCCGCCGATGGCGGCGATCGCGGCCTTGGTGGCCTTGTACGCCGCGAGCTCCACGTCGGTGGCGAGGCAGAAGTCGGCTTTGTTCGTCGTCTCCCCGGGGCAGGACCCCAACGACGCGACCACCATGCCGTCGCGCTTCAGCCGGGAGAACATGGCGTTGGTGTCCACTTGGGACACCGCGAACACGCCGAAGGCGGTGTACCCCTGCGCGCCCAGCGAGCTCAGGGTTCGAGCCTGCTTCGCCGGATCCCAGTCGCTCGACTCGTCATAGGTGACCTCGCCGACCTCGAACCGCTCCTTGGCCTGGGCGCCGCCGAGCCGCCACGCGGTGAAGTAGGGATGCGGGCCGCCTGGCACCAAGGCCACCTTCACCCCCTTGGACCGCGCGGCCTCGGCGGGCTGAGGGGTCGAACCGCACGCCGACAGCAGGGTCAGCACGACCGCGACCACCGCTAGTGACCTGCGTGCGCGCATCGAACGCCTCCACCAACGGCAGTGCCGACCACCACCAGTCGGGACACGATCGGACATCAGATGAATCAGCCACGCGAAGCGCACGCGAGCCGAATCTCGGCACACAATGCCCCAATCGGCCGTGTGACACAAGACATAGATCTGATGTATCTTTGGGTAGCGAAGGCGTGGCGTTAAGTCACTCCACGGTGCGCGCGAGGATGCCGAGGGTCGCCCGCAGCGCGGCCTCCGGGATGACGGGGAAGATGTTCTTGTCCCGGTACCGCTCCTCGATCTCGCTCCAGTCGTAGTACGACGTCACCAGGGTCCCGATCTCGCTCGGCTCCAGCCGGTAGCCATAGAGATGCCTGAGCGGAGGCTGGATCTGCCCCGAGATCGTCCACTCGATGGCGGCGTCCGGCTCGAACCGGGTGATGATCACGGTGACCTTGTACTTGCCCATCGGGTAGTCGTTGAGCGCCTCGCGGTCCATGTGCACGACGAACTCGTCGCCCACCTGCCGCACCGGCTCGCCTTCGGCGGACTGGAGCATCCCGGAACTGTCGATCGCCACATGGCCGCGCGGGTCGCACAGCAGGGCGAACACCTTCGCGGGCGGCGCGGCGATCTGTCGTCGAACCTCGAAACGCTCGTCGGTCATGGGTCCACTTTCGCATGACCGGCCGACAGCGTGGTCTTGGTCGGTGGCCTCGGGCATGCTTGGCGGCATGAGTGCCCCCACCGACACACCGCTGGAGATGCTGGCCCGCGTCGCGCAGGGCGAGCAGGCCCGATTCGAGGGGCGCAACCTGCGGGTGCGCCGATCCGCCATCGTGCACGCGGTCCGGTGGGCGCCGTGGCTGGCGAGCCTGACCCTGCCCGCGCCCGCGTGTGGTCAGGGCTGGTCGGGCACCGGCGTCGGCGAGTTGCACGCGGTGGCCGAGACCGTCACCTGCTCGAACTGCCTGGCCTCACCGACGGCCCGCGCGGGCGCCGCACCCGTCGACTCGGCACACCAGATCGCCTTGCCGCTGCAGTTGCGCTGACCACGAGCGACGAGCCCGCGCCCGCGAGGAAGGCGGGCGCGGGCTCGTCAGCCGGTCAGCCCCGGTCGCACAGGGCGGTGCCCAGGGCGACCGTGCGGTCGACACCGGCGCCGCTGATGGCGTCGACGGCGGGCAGGACGTTGAGCACGACGAAAGCCGACCGCCCGTCGGTGGTCGCGGCCGCGACGGACTGGTAGCCGGGCCAGACGCCGGGGTGGCCGTAGGCCTCGCCGCCGCAGGGAAGCGGGTAGCGGATCAGGCCGAGGCCGTAGTCCACGCCCGGCCCGGGGATGCCGGTGACCTTGAGCATCTCCGCGAGCTGCGCGGCGGGAACGACCTTGCCGGTGATCAGGGCCTGGAAGAACTTGGTCGCGTCGGCGCCGCTGGTCACGATGCCGCCGCTGGACTGCCCGACGCTCGGCTCGACCATCTGGGTGAAGTCGGCGTACACCACCCGGCCGACGTAGCCGCGGACGTGTCCCGGCGGCAGCGCTTTGTAGCCCGGGGCCGGGATGTAGGTGTTGGTCAGGCCGAGCGGGGTGATGATCCGGGAGTCCAGCTCCTGCTCGTAGGTCCGACCGGTGACCTTCTCGATGATCATGCCCGCGAGGAGGAAGTTGGTGCCGGAGTACTGGTGTGAGGTCCCCGGCGCGAAGTACGGCGCGACTGACAGGCCCCAGCCCACCATCTCGGCCTTCGTGTGCGTGAACAGGTGGACGAACGGGTTGAGGGTGAAGGGAATGACGTAGTCGGCGATTCCGCTGGTGTGGTTCAGCAGCTGCCGCACGGTGATCTTGGTGCCGTCATAGCCGTTTCCCTTGACCACACCGAGAAGGTAGGTCTCCACCGTTGCGTCGAGATCGAGCTTTCCCTCGGCGACCAGCTGCAGCGTGATCGCGGACGTGAACGACTTGGTCAGGCTGCCCGCGCGGACCTTGTGGTCGGGGCCGAACGGCAGATTCTGGCCCAGGGCCCGGGTTCCACTGCTCAGATCCCACTGGGTGTCGCCGTCGCGGACCACCACGCCCGCCCCCGGCGAGACGTTGGTGGTCTTGAGGGTGTCGATGGCGGCCTGCGTGGCGGCGTGCGGCTCCGCCGCGGACGCCGCGGGCGCGATGCCCACCGACGCGGCGAGCACCACCCCCGCCAGCACCCAGCTCGTCCCCCTGGTTTTCGTGCGCATTCGTTTCCTCTCCTCGAAAATCACACCTACGTCCACGATTCTCTCGGCCGGATGGACCGAACATGGCCGAATGCCATGGCCCACCTGCGCCATTGCCCACACAGGTCGCGCCAAGACGGCTTTCGGGAACCGCGGGAAATGTAGGTTCGCCCTTGTCCAGCCATATCCCACAATCAGGGGGAATCCACAGATGTCTCGGGGAATCCGATCCAAACCACGGCTCGCGGCGCTGGGGCTCGCCGTCGTCGGCCTCGCCGCGGGCCTACTTGGGGTCGTGGGTCCGACCTCGACCGCGGCCACCTCCGTCACCCTCGGCGGCGGCAGCGGAATCGCCTTCGACAAAGGGCTTCCGGCTGAGGTCACGCAGGCGACCGCGTTCGGCTGCACGCTCACGGCGGTCGGGTACGACCGGACCGGGAACCTGGTCGGGCTGACCAACGCCCACTGCTTCATCCAGGCCGACGGCACCAAACTGGTCGGCGAGCCGATCTACAAGAACGTCGCACCCGCGGGCACGGCGTTCAACACGGCGAAGGTGATCACGCCCGACACGGACACCGGCGTCATCGGCACCGTCACTCACGTCAGCACCCCGAACAACCTGGCGTCCGACGGCCCCGACGGCCTGGACTACGCGGTGATCGACCTGGACGAGACCAAGGTCGTGCCCACGACCACCGTCGGCGCGGTGACGATCACCTCGGTCGGCGCCGTTCCGGGGGCAGGCGTGCGGATGTGCAAGCAGGGCCAGACGACCGGCCTCACCTGCGGCTTCAACCTCGGCAACCGCGGGATCTGGTTCGCCCACACGATCTGGACCTGGGCCGGTGACTCGGGCGCGCCCGTCGTGGTGGGCCAGACCCTGGTGGGCAACGCGTGGGGACTGCAGCACGGCAGCCCGATCCTGAGCATCATCGCCGACATGGACGCCAACGGCGGTGTCGGCGCCGGATTCCGGGTCGCGGCCTAGGAAATCCGGGGTCGGGCGAGTCCGTCCGACCCCGGTTTCCCCGCTGTCAGAGCCAACCGCGGCGGGAGGCCTGTACCCCGGCCTGGAACCTGGTCGTGGCGCCCAGCCGGTCGAACAGGGCGGCGGTGCGCCGCACCACCGTGCGGCGCGACAGGTTCAGCCGCCGGGCGATCGCGTCGTCGGTCGCCCCGCTGGCCATCAGCGAGATGATCTGCCGGTCCCGGTCGTCGACGAAACCCTCGATGCGCGAGGCCGACACCGGGACCGAGAGCTTCCACAGGGTCTCGAACACCCCGGACAGCACGTCGAGCAGACCGGACGGCCGGACGAACAGCGACACCACGCCGTGCGCGCCCTCCGCCTCCAGGGTGAGCACGGCGGAGTCGTAGTCGGCCAGCAGCAGCTTGATCGGCGGATCCTCCATCGTGCGTGCCTGCTCCCCCGCCGCCATCATCCGCGCCATGTTGGGCCCGATCAGCGGGTCGTCGAACGCGGACTCGAAGTAGATGGTCCGGTAGACCACCCCCGCGTCCATCCGTTCGCGCTGCATGACTTCCTGGTTGACGTAGTACTCGTCGGGCGCGAAGTACGGCGGCCGGTCGACCACCCGGAACTGCTCCTTGGCGGCGCGCTGCATCTGCTGCGCCGTCCACGAGATGCGCGCGGTGTCGTCGATGACCTCGAGCGCGCCGTAGTGGCCGCTTTCCCGCCGGACGAAACGGAACAGCTGCTCCAACTCCAGCCCGTTGCGCCGCAGGCCCGCCTGGCGTTCGGCGTCGCGGCGCAGCAGTTCCTCGGTGACCTCCGCGGGCGAGTGTGCTTCCCACGCTCCCCCGAGCTCGGACACCGCCCCCTCGTCGAGCAGGTCGCGCAGCGTCGTCTCCACGACCTCGACGGAGAGACCCGTCCGCTCGACGATGCCCGGTACCCGCGTCCGCGGCTGGCCGACAAGGGCCCGGTACACCCGCCCATGATCCGTCTCGACATCCAGCACGTCGCCCATGCCCACCCCCCAGGCCGATTCGATACACAAGAGTATCGAGTCGTCCGGTGCACCGTGGGGTCAACTCCATGAAATTTGACATCCTCCCCGCATGAATACTGGGGATTCCAACTGCTCTTACCCCGCGAGGGGATCGCGTTGAGGTTCACGGTTCGCGGGCTCACCCGACGGCGGGCCTCCCCGTGCAGTCACGGCATGCCCTGCCGCGAGTCGAATATTCAGTGCCGCGTTCACGTCCGCGTTGCAGGCGAAACCGCAGGACCGGCACCGGAAGGCGGCTTGGCTCTCGCGCGCCTCCCGATCCACAACCCCACACGCCGAACAACGCTGACTCGTGAACCGCGGGTCGACCTTCACCACCCGCCCCGGAGCCTTCTGCTCCAGCCGAGTCACCAACCGACCCCACCCGTTGGCGAGGATGCCCCGGTTCAGGCCCGCCTTCTGCCGCACACCCCGGCCCGGCGTCTCGCGGGTGCCCTTCGCCGACCGGGTCATGTTGCTGATCTTGAGGTTCTCGACCGCGACCACGTCGAACTCCCGGGCAAGGCGGGTGCTGGTCTTCTCCACCCAGTCCTTACGCCGGTCGGTCTCGCGGGCCTTGAGCCTCGCGATGGCCGTCTTGACCTTGCCGCGCCGGTTGGAACCGCGCTGGGCCCGGGCGAGCCTGCGCTGCAGCCTCAGCAGCCGCGCCTTCTCAGGTCCGCGCAACATCGACGCGTTCAACAGTTCCCCGGTAGACAACGCAGCCGATACCACGACACCCCGGTCCACGCCCACCACCGCACCCGTGCCCGGACCGGCGATGGCATCGGGCACCAAGGCGAACGCCACATGCCAGCGACCCACCCGGTCACGGGTGACCCGGTAGGACTTCACACCATCGGCGACCGCACGCGACCAGCGGAAGCGCACCCACCCAACCTTGGGCACCCGCACCTCACCGACCTTGCGGGAGACCCTGCGCAGATCGCCCGGTTTGACAGCCACGATCCGGAAGCCCTCGGCCCGCCCACGTCGGCGCCAGGTCGGCCGCCGATGGGTTCGGCCGAAGAAGTTCGCCATCGCCTGGGAAAAGTCCTTCAACGCCTGCTGCTGCACGATCACTGACCCGGCGGCCAACCACGGGTTCACCGCCCGCGCCTCCGTCAACTGGCGGCACTGCTCGGTGAGCCCTGGCACCGACTTGCGCCCCGGCCTCCAGTGGGCGTGCTGCTCTACGGCGAGATTCCACACGAACCGGACATGCGCGCAATACTCCAGCAACGCCCGCTCCTGAGCGGGTGTCGGCTGAAGGCGGAACCGGGACATGCAGATCAACCTAGCTGCCACCACCGACAAAGCCACAAGACAACGGGGAGACCCGATAGATCACGGCACAGTCGGATCGAGGCGAACCTCCCGCACCATTCCTCCCGGCGTAGAACGCCGGAGAATCCCCGGAAGAACCTGTGATGTGACATGCGGCGGCGGCCCCTGGAGATCAGGAACCGCCGCCGTAGGGCGCTTATCAGGCACAGAGCGCGATTTCCACTGCCTCGTGCATGGGCTGCGTGTGGGGCTGGCTCGGGCCGATGTTCGCGTTGGTGGTCACGACCCCCTGCTTGCCGTCGGCCGTGGCGAAGGCGACGGAGACGAAGCCCGGCACCACGCCGTTGTGCCCGTACGCGGTCACGCCGCAGGACAGGCGCCAGACGATGAGGCCGAGTCCGTAGGCGTACGGCTCGTCGGTGAAGGTCTTGACCAGCTCCGCCTGCTGCGCGGGCGGGAGCAGCTTGCCCTCGGCGAGCAGCGCGTAGAACCTGCCCACGTCACGGCCGGTGGAGACCACCGCGCCCGACGCCCAGGCCAGCGTCGGCGAGTAGTGGGTGGTGTCGATCTTCAGGGTGGGCAGCAGGTGGGTGTAGCCGAAGGGGAACGGCTCGGGCAGCCGGTGCTTGGCCGCGGGCGGCAGCTCGGTCTCGGTGAGGCCGTGCGGCGCGGTGATGCGGTCGTGGATCTCCTGCGTGAGCGAGCGCGCGGTGATCTTCTCGACCATCATGCCCAGGATGATGTAGTTGGTGTTGGAGTAGAGGAACACCGCGCCCGGAGCGCCGTTCGAGCCCTTGGCCAGGCCGTTGCGGGCGAGTGCGGCCGGGTCGTGGGTGGCCCAGAGGTTGAGCGGGTTGATGACCATCGTGCCCAGGTAGTCCCGGATGCCGCTGGTGTGCTGCAGCAGGTGCCGGACCGTGATCTTCGTGCCGTCGTGGCCGTTGCCCGCGACGAGACCGGGCAGGTACTGCTCGATCGGACTGTCGAGGGCCACCTTGCCCTCGGCGACGAGCTGGAGCACGACCGTGGAGACGAACGACTTGGTCAGGCTGCCGATGCGGATGTGGTCGTTGTCGGTGATCGGCCGGTTCTCGAAGCCGGACACCTTGCCCGCCTGGACCGTCCAGCTCTGGTCGCCGCCGTAGCGGAACGCCGAGGCGCCCATCGCGCGGAAGTCGGTCACGACTTTGTCGATCTTGACCTGCGCCTCGGCCCTGGCGTCGCGCTGCGCCGCCGACGCGCTCATCGCGCCGGTCGCGGTTATGACCACCGCGGCCGCGAGCAGGCCGCCGACCAGTCTCTTGAGTGCCATGGGGGTTTCGCCGCACCTTTCCTCACCCGGCCGGAATGTCCGGCCATTCCTGGGAATCATTGCCTGCGGTGATAGTCGTTTGGGCTGGTTTCGTTGGCCCACATGGGAATCTGTCCCAGATGCGCCATCGTCGGCGAGCGCCCGCCTGCCCGGCGGTAGCGTGACCGGGTGAAGTCGACCGCCCCCACTCCCCGCGTCCGGCGCCTTGAGGTCCGCCGTCGCCTCCTGGCCGCCGCTGCCGAGCAGTTCGCCGAGCGCGGCATCCACGCGACCCGGTTGGAGGATGTCGCGGCCGCGGCAGGCTTCACCCGCGGCGCGGTGTACTCCAACTTCACCGGCAAGGACGACCTGGTCGCCGCGGTGATCGCCGACCGGGTCGAGGGGATGACCGGCAAGGGCCTGGCGCTGACCCTGGGGGCGGGGGCCGGTCTGCCCGCCCTGGTGGCGTCCTACCTGGCGGCCCAGGTCAAGGCCGACACGACCGGGCACCGGCTGGCCCTGGAGACCCTGCTCTACGCCGCCCGCGACGACGCGCTTCGGGAGCGGATCTTCGGCTCGCGGAAGATCTTGCGCACGGCGGTGGCCGACTGGCTCCGGGAGTACGCCAGGCAGTCGGGCGTAGACCTGCCGCTGCCGCCCGACGTGCTCGCGCTGACCCTCATCGCCTTGGTGAACGGGATCGCCTCGGAGTACCTGGCCGACCCCACTTCGGCGCCGCTGGACGCGTTGGCGCAGGCCATCGTCCACCTCGTCCCGTCACCCCCGGAGGGCGAGGGACGCGACGACGGGCGCCATATAGATCAGCGGGAAGGCGAGGTGTGAGTACCAGCGGGCCCGCGCCACGGTGACCACGGCGCCGGTGAAGTAGAGGATCAGCCCGATCGCGGCGATGAGACCGATGACCGGCACGAACAGGCCGATCACCAGGCCCGCCGCGCCCGCGGCCTTGGCCACACCGAGCCACGGCCACCACGCGCGGGGCACGCTGTAGTCGGCCAGCGGCTCGACGACCCACTTGGCGTGGGTGAAGACCGAAACCGCTGAGAACGCGGCCATGGCGGCTGCGACGATGGTGACGACGGTGTAGGTGGTGGACATCAGCTGCTCCTCTGTTCGGGTCTCTTACTCACCTGACCCGGGGCAGCAGCCGAATGTGACAGCACCGCCGAAACTTTATTCGGGCGCTTGGAACAGGGCGGTCCAGAGGAAAGGTTCGCCGAAGCGCGGCGACTCCGGCGGCTCGTCGCGCATGCGGCGCAGTTCCACCTCCGTGAACTGGTCGAAGATCCGGCGCAGCGATTCCGGCGTGTAGGCCAGGCCACCCTCCAAGCGGGAATGGCGGTAGAAGTCGGCGTCCGGGAGTTCGGAGCCCCCTTCGCGGGCGAAGCAGACCATCGCGAGGTGGCCGCCCGGTGCGAGGACGCGGTCGAGCAGGGCGAGATAGCTGACGCGGCGGTGCGGTGGCAGGTGGTGGAAGCAGCCGGAGTCGTAGACGAGGTCGTACGGTCCGGTGAGGTCGGCCTCGAACGCGTCGCCGCAGTGGAAGCGAACCTCGCCGCGCGCGTCCCGCTCCTTCGCCCATGCGATGGCTGTCGGGGAGAGGTCGACGGCGTCGACGGTGAAGCCTGCGGAAGCGAGGTGGAGGGCGTTGCGACCGGGTCCGCAGCCCAAGTCGAGCGCGCGGCCGGGGGCGATCAGGCCGCGGTCGAGGTAGGAGACGAGGTTCTCGTCGGGTTTCGCCGCGAAGAACGGCACGGGCTTGGCGCGGTCGGCGTAGAAGCGGTCCCACCAGTCGGCGCCGCCGGTCGTCCAGCGGTCGGCGTCGGGCGCGAACAGCTGGTCCATGAGCTTGAGTACGTCCTCGACCGTGCGGATGTTCCGGTCCACTCATCCCCCTCGTCCTTAGGTCGATTTTACCAGGTCAGAAGGGGTTTACGGGTAAAGCGATGGCTTGGGGACGGGTGGGCTGGGAGGATCCGCGGATGTCCGACTTCATCGCTTTCGACGGGACCAGGCTCACCTACCACGCGCTCGGGGAGGGGAATCCGGTGATCGTCCTGCCGGGCGGGCCGATGCAGGACTCGGCTTACCTCGGGGACCTTGGCGGCCTGTCCTCGCGGGTGCGCCTGATCCGGTTGGACCTGCGCGGGACTGGCGAGTCACCGACGACCGATCTGGCTTCTTGTCGGTGCGACCGGCTGGTGGAGGATGTCGAGGCGCTTCGGGAGCAGCTTGGGCTCGACCGGGTGGATCTTTTGGCGCACTCCGCCGGCACGAACCTCGCCGCCCTGTATGCCGCGCGTTATGCGGAGCGGGTTGGGGCGCTGGTTCTCGTCACGCCGAGCACTTACGCGGTCGGGATCACGATCAGTCCGGACGTTAGGCGGGCGGTTATCGAGCGGCGGAAGGGCGAGCCTTGGTACGGGCAGGTGTCGGCGGCGTTCGACTCGATCGCCGCTGGGGAGGGCACTGTGGAGGATTGGGAGGCGTTGGTGCCCTTCACCTATGGACGATGGGACGACACCGCGCGGGCCCACCATGCCGCTGGGGAGTTTCAGCGGAACCCTGATGCGGCTGAGGCTTACGCTGCTGAGGGTGCCTTCTCGCCTGACAGCACGCGGGCGGCGCTCGGCGCTCTTGGCGCGACGGTTTTGGTTCTCGCTGGGGATCATGATCTCTCGGCACCGGAGGCTGCCGCGGCTGAGTTGGCCGACCTGTTCCCCAACGCCAAGTTGGTTACCTTGGCGCGTGGTGGGCACTTTCCGTGGCTCGATGATCCGGACTGGTTCACCGAGACTGTGGCCTCGTTCTTGGCGTGATCGGGCGTTCTCGATGCTGGGTGCCTGTTTGGGTGGGCTGTTGCGTTTCGGGGTGAGTGGTGGTGGCCCACCGCCTGCCCTGGTTGAGGACCGGCGGGACGGGGGGCTTAGGGCGATGGGGCGTGGTCCGGCATTCCGAACGTGCTGAACAGGTCCGGCTCGTGGAACATTGTGATTCGGTTGATTCGCTTTCCCACCAAGGTAAGCACGAGTATCGCGTGCGCGTGGTATCCGCCATCTTCTTGTCGCATGTAGACGGCGAAGGCGGGTTGGCCGTTGGCGGAGGTGGGGACCATCCGCATGGCTCCGGGGGTGCGGAGGCGGGTGGCGAGGAAGGCTCCCACGTTGTCGCGGCCCGCGAACCAGGTGGGCATGGGGGGCATTTCGAAGACGGCGTCCTCGGTCAACAGTCGCATCATGGCGGGGATGTCGGCGTCTTCGAAGGCCTTGGCGTAGTTGTCCACCAAGGCTCGTTGGTCTGGGTCGGTAGGTTCCATGACCTTGTCCTCCACCGGATCCGCGGCCGCCAACTGGGTTCGGGCGCGTTGGAGGGAGCTGTTCACCGAAGCGGTGGTGGTGTTGAGGAGTTGGGCGACTTCGGCGGCCCGCCAGGCCAGCACCTCCCTCAACAGCAACACCGCGCGTTGGCGGGGTGGGAGGTGTTGCAGGGCGGCGGCGAAGGCCAGGCGGGTGGTGTGGCGGGACTCGACCGTGGCGGCCGGGTCGGGGGCGAGCATGGTGTCCGGGAAAGGGTGCAGCCAAGCCGTTTCCGGTTGGCGGGGGCCGAAGGGGCCCTCCGGATCGTCGCTGGGTCCGGCCAGTCCGGACGGCAGCGGTCGGCGGGTTCCGCGTTCCAGTGCCTTGAGACAGGCCCGGGTGGCGATCTTGTACAGCCAGGTGCGCAGCGACGACCGGCCCTCGAAGTCACCGTAGGCGCGCCAGGCCAGCAGGTAGGTCTCCTGGACCACGTCCTCGGCCTCGTGGATCGAGCCGAGCATCCGGTAGCAGTGCGCCAGCAGTTCCCGGCGGAACGGGTCGGTGAGCCTGGCGAAATCCGCACCGGCCCGCTCCTGGGTTGTCGATGACACCAACTGCTCCTCTCACCGCACGGACCTCTCCCCGATACAGATCCGTTCAGTGCGGAAAACTCATCGCCGCGCAGGTCACGGCGTCGCCAGGATGAGGTTACGACACGTCAGTGACAGGAATGGCCGGTCGCTTCGTCGTAGCGGTCGTGGTGGCGGAACTCGTTGACATAGCGCTGTCGGCCCAGCGGCGTCAGGTCGAGGAAGTGGTAGGTGCCCAGCAGTGTGTCGAGGCCCCGCGCGTAGGCCGAGTAGGTGTGGAACACGTCGTCGCCGTCGCGGAGGAAGACGCTCACGCCGGGGCCCTCGCTGGTGAGCAAGTACGTCAGCCCTTCGGCCCGCAGGGTGTCCGCGTCCTTGTAGTTGTACTCGGGGGGCGCGATGGACTCGTCATGGGACACCTGGAAGTCGTAGTTGAAGTCGCTTTCGTGCGACGAGACCCACGGCATGCTCCAGCCCATCCGGGCCTTGAACGGCTCGATCTTCGCCAATGGCGCGCGGGACACGAAAGCCAGCGAGGTGTCGTTGACGTGCAGGTGGACGAGGTGGCCGAGGTTGTCGGCCATCAGCGAGCAGCTCGCGCAGCCCTCGTCCCAGGCCGGGTCGAACATGAAGTGGTAGACGATGAGCTGCCTGCGCCCCTCGAACAGGTCGAGCAGCCCCACCGGACCGTCAGGCCCCGTCAGCTTGTACTCCTTGTCCAGGCGGACCATCGGCAGCTCGCGACGCCGCGCGTCGACCTCCGCCTTCGCCCTGGAGATCTCCTTCTCCCGCGCCAGCAGCTCCACCCGGGCGGCCAGCCACTCGTCGCGCGTGACGACCTTGGGGGCGCTCATGCGGACACCACCCGGTAGGAGCCGACCAGGGTCGCCTCGGACCGCTCCACCGGCGCGGCGAGGCGGTCGGTGATCCCGGCCTGGAACTCGGCGAACGCGGCCACCTTTGTCAGCGGGTTGTGCTCGCCCTCCATCACCGCGACGTGGACGAAGCTCACCCCGTCGGCCAGCCGGAAAGTGGCGTACCGCAGGCCATCCGGCCGTTCCTCGTTCAGTTCGGCGAACACCTTCTCGACCGCGGCCTGGTTGTCGTCGGCCGCCTCGGGCCTCGTCGTGTAACGCACCACGAACATCGTGCTCATCGGTTGCTCTCCCCGTATCCGTATCGGTCCTCTGCCTATACAGATCCGGGAAGTTCCCGAAACTCATCGCATGAAGATGCCGGGAAGTCGGTAGCGGAAGCGCTTGAGGGCTTTCGCGCCCGCCAGGACGTGGGCGTCGGAGTCCCAGGACCACTCGAACGCGTTGGCGAGCCGGTTCACGAGATTGAAGACGGCGTTGACGTGCAAGGCGTCGACGACGGCCTGGTCGGGAACACCGGCGGCGCGCAGCGGGGCGAGGTCGGCGGCGGTGACGTCGTCGGGGGTGCGGGTGAGACGTTCCAGGAACGTGGCCGTCGCGGCCAGTTCCGGGCGCACGGCGGCGGTGTCGACGTCGACCTCGCCCGTCGACACCAGGCGGGCCACCTCGGTGTGGACCCGCCTGCAGAACGGGCATTCGTTGGCCGCCGAGGTGACCATCGCGAGGTACTCGCGCTCGGCGGGGGTCCAGTAGGACGGGCCGCGCAGGACTTCCGCGACGTAGGCGAGGAAGGGCTTGCCGAAGAACTCCGGGCGGTGCAAGGCGGTCTTGCCGACGTCGTCCAGCTCCTCACCGGAAACCAGCGCCGCGATCCGCTGGAACAGCCGGGCAGGCAGCCGGTGGCCGTGTTCGAGCACGTCGAGTCTCATCGCGTGCCCTCCCGGACCGCGCGAAGGCCGACATCCAGGCGAGTCAGCGCCGCGCCCAGAGCGGTGGCCACGGTCAGCTCGAAGATCTGCTCCTCGTCGAGGCCCGACGCGCGCAGGCAAGTGATGTCCTCGTCGGCGACCCGGTAAGACTGCTCGCGCACCTTCGTGACATAGGCGCCCAGCGGGTCCGGCAGCGGTCCGCCCGAGGCCGCCGCGGCGCGGGTGGCCTGGTCGGTGGCGCCGGGCCCGTCGAGCACCGCTGCGCGGAGCGCGTCCAGAGCGGTGGCGTGCGGATCGTCCATTTGCGAAGTATGCGCCGGGTCAGGGCGCCCCGCGCCCCTCCCACCCATGGTCATCGGACGAGTTCGCGTGGCAGAGTGCGCCTGTCCGGTCCGGAACCTGGGGGTAGCTGTGCGCGGTCTGCAACTCACTTCGGCGCTCTTATTGGAACTCGCCGTCTTCGCCGCCTTCGCGTACTGGGGCTGGACCGTGCATTGGGCGCTCGGCCTCGCCGCCTTCGCCGTGGTGACCGTCGCGTGGGGACTGTTCCTCTCGCCGAAGGCGAAGTTCCCCCTGCCGGTGCCCGCGAAGCTCACGGCGAAGGCGTTCGTGTTCGCCGGGGCGGCGTTCGCGCTGATCGCGACCGGGGCGACCGTGCTCGGCTTGGTGTTCGGGGCGCTCCTGGCTGTGCTGCTGGTCAGTGAGGCAGTGTGGCCGTGGGCGCAGCTCGCCGGAACCCCTTGATGATGAGGTACAGGGCGAGACTGACTTCCCAGGCGAACACGGGAAGGGCGGCGAGCGCGCCAACCGGGGAGAGCTGCTCGTAGAGCCCGAACAGCACGGCGGTCGCCGACACGCAGATGAGCGGACCGCCGATGAGCCCCAGCACGGCGATGGCGCGCGGCACCAGCCGCGAGCGGTACATCAGGGCGGCGAGCATGAGGCTGTTCGCGCCCAGGACGAAGTTGGGGCCGAGCAGGAACGCCCATTCGTGGATCGCCAGGAGCGCCTTGCTCACGACGTTGTCGGCACCCGCCATGTCCTGTCGCAGAGTCACGACCGAGAGGACACTGATGGTCCCGACGACGATGATGGCGGCTTCGAGCAGCCGCGCGCAGACGTAGCCGAGGGCCAATCCGTGGTTCTGTCTCTTGACTACCGGGTAGAGCGTTACCGCGGACCCGATCACGGCGGCGACCAGCAGGAGTTCGAACAGCCCACCCAGCAGCACGCGACCGTCGCCGCCTGGGTGGTTCGGGTCGGCCAGGATCGGTTGGTACAGCGCCATTCCCGCGATCGCGGTGATCTCCGTGATCAGGAAGAACACACCCGCGGTCACTGCCGTCGTCCTCGTCGAGCTCATGTGCCGACCCCTGTTTCCGCGCTGAGGTGTACGACGTACACCAGTACGTCGGAACAGTAGGCGTACGCCGTACACCTCGTCAAGCGGGGGTGGTCACTCCGGGACCGGGCGAACTCCGGCACGGTGGCGGGCGGCGAGGTCGCGGTAGGCCTGCGGGTTGACGTTCACCCAGAACTCCGCGCCCGTGCCCGCGATCGGCCCCTTCACCTCCGCCGGGATGCCGATCACGAGCACCCCGTCGGGAAACTCGGACCCGCCGACGACCAGCGAGTGGGCCGCGACCATCGTGCGCGCCCCGATCTTCGCGCCATCGAGGACCGTGGCCCCGTTGGCGATCAACGCCTCCGCGCCGACGGTCGCGCCGTGCACCACACAGGAGTGGGCCACCGTCGCACCGGGTCCGATGACACACGGCATCCCCGGCGGCGCGTGGAGGACGGCGCCGTCCTGGACGTTCGCGCCGGCCCGGATGATCACTTGCTCGAAGTCGCCGCGGATCACGGCGTTGTACCAGACGGATGCCCCTTCCTCGACGATCACGTCGCCGACCAGGGTGGCCGTCGGGGCGATGAACGCGGTGGGATGCACGTTCGGGCTCTTGTCTTCGAATGAGAAAAGTGGCATACGCCGACGCTAGTCCGCCTCCCCGGAATTCAAGGTGTTGGTCAAGCGCGGCGGTTTGCCAGGCACGGCTCAGTGCTCAGTAGTAGTGCCGCAGCGAAGCCCACACGCTCGACCACGACCCAGCGGTGCCGGAACAGAGCTGCACCACAGTCCCCTGCTCGTCGTTCTCCAACCCGTACCCGTTGTCCACACGGGCCACCGGCGAGCAACCCCGGAAATACCGGACCATGGCCCGATTGCTCGGATAGTGCACCAGGATCACCGGCCCATCCGACGAATCCGCGGGCGGCCCCCAGTCGGCATAACTCATGTGGCCGGAGTGGGCAGGCGGCAGGCCGTAGTCGGGCCCGAACTTGTCGATCGCACCCGCTTCGCCGTAGTTCTGGGTGAAGATCACCGCCCGATCCCGTTGGTCCGCCGGGATTCGCTGCCACACCGTGGAAACGGTCTGAACCAGCGTAGGCCAGCCGACCTGTTCGCCCTGTTCCTTGTTCATCGCGTTGACCACGCCCACCACGCTCGGCGGCAGCAGGGGCAGGGTCGCCACCGCGTTGACCAGCGCCGAGACCGCGATGACCGCCGCGAGGATCGTCCGACGGCGAGCCGTGTGCGCCCAGCGGACGGCGGGTTCGGCGCCGGCGGCGAGAATCACGATCAGCAGCGGCAAGACGTAGTACGGCTTTCCGCCGATCGCCAGCACCACCACCGCCAACAACGGGTACGCCACGGCGAACGCCCGGGCCCACCGGAGCTCCGGGGCCCGCCACAGCCGCAGCAGGCCCGCCACCAGGATCGGGACGAACGGCGGCGACACGTAGACCAGCTGCAGCGGGACGAACAGCAGCCGGTTCTCCAGCCCGTCCTTCGAGCTGATCCCCCCGGCCACCGTCAGCTGCGGCCACCCGTGCACCACCTGCCACCACAGGTTCGGCAGCGCCAGCAGCAGCGCGATCCCCACACCTGCCGCCAACCACGGGGTGACCAGCGCCCGTCGCGGGCCGACTATGAGGACCGAGGCCAGCAAACCGAACACCAGCAGCAGGATCAGGTACTTGTTCTGCATCCCGACACCGACGGCCGCGCCGATCGGCAGGTACCAGCGGCCGTCGCCGGTGCGCAGGAGCCGCAGGACGAACCAGCTCACCAGCAGCCAGATGAGCATGTCGAACGTGGCCGTCGAGACCATGTGGCCGATCACCAGGACGATGCTGGACACCGCGCCGCACACCGCCGCGACTGTCTGCGCGCGGCGGTCGGCGCCCAGTTCGCGGGCTATCAGCGCGACCACGAAGACGATCGCGACGTACGCCAGGATGGCGACTGCCCGGAGGCCGACGAGCGTGTCGCCGAACAGTTCGGTGCTCGCGCGCGCCAGCAGCGGGGTCAGCGGCGGCTGGTCGATGTACCCCGCCGCGGGGTGATCGCCCGCGACCAGGAAGTACAGCTCGTCGCGGTGGAAGCCGTATCGGCCCGCCAATGCCAGCTGCACGGCCGCCAGCACCGCGGCGACGGCCGCGACCGGGCCGGTGGCGAAAGCTGGGAGGGTGGTTCGACCGACGCCCGCGTCGGTCACCGTCAGGCCTGCTTGGCTGGAGGGCACCCCGCGATCATGCCATCGACGCGCCCCGCCTGCCCCGCCGCACGCGACACGTCCGGGTTGAGCGGTGGCAGTTAGCTGCCGACAGTGATTCCCCTCTGGCCGGGCGTCTGCACCCCGTTCGATAGTGGGCGTCGAGCATGACAACCCCACCTGAGCCCGGGCTCAACGACCCTCTCGGGTCCATTCACGTTCAGAGGTGACCCATTGCTGGAAGCAATCGACCTCACCAAGCGCTACGGTCCGGTCCAGGCACTCGACGGCTTCAGCTTGCGGGTCGAAGCAGGCGAGATCGTCGGGTTGGTCGGGCACAACGGCGCGGGTAAGACGACGTTCATCGAGATGGCGGCGAGCCTCGCGCGCCCCGACACCGGCACGGTCACCGTCGACGGCCAGGACCCCGGGCGGGTCCGCGGCAGAATCGGCATCGCGCCGCAGCACATCGCGCTCTACCGCTCCATCACCGTCCGCGAACACATGGAGCTGTTCGGCGGCCTCGCCGGGCTGCGGCGCGCGGAACTCGCGAGCGCGATCGACGAACTCGCCGTCGCGCTGCACCTCACCGACTTCATCGACCGGCGTGCCGGTCTGCTGTCCGGCGGCCAACAACGCCGGACCCAGGCCGCCGCGGCGCTGATCCACCGGCCCTCGGTGCTGCTGCTCGACGAGCCCACGGCGGGCGCCGACCCGGAGACCCGGGGTGCGCTACTCGACGTGGTGAAGCAGCGCGCGGGCGAGGGGGCCGCGATCATCTACACGACTCACTACCTGCCGGAACTCGTCGAGCTCCAGGCCACGATCGCGGTCGCTCGAGCCGGGCGGATCATCGCGCGCGGCACGAGCGAGGACCTCCTCTCGCAGCTGCCCGGCGAAGTGCTGGTCACCCTCGATGACGAGGAAATCCGGGTCACCACAACCGATCCGGGCGCCACGCTGATCGACCTGCTCAAGCGCAACGACCGCAACGTCACCGCGGTCGAGTTGCGCAAACCCTCCCTTGACGACCTTTACCGGTCCCTGGCGGTCAACACCATGGCGGTCAACGATGTCTCTTGATTCCGCGCCGACCAAGACCACACCGTCCGCCGCCGGTCCCCGCCGGTCGACGATGTCTCTTGATTCGGCCCACCGCGTCGGCGTTCTGGTGCGGCACAACACCGTGATGCGACTGCGCGACCCCGGTCAGATGATCAGCTACATCGTGCTGCCGATGGTGATCATGCTGATGTTCAAGCCCATCTACGAGCGGGCGTTCAACACCGGCACCATCCAGGTCGTCACCGGCCCACTGATCATGTTCTCGGTCTTCACGCTGTCCATCATCGGCAACTCGATCCTGGTCGAGCGCGAGTGGCGCACCTGGGACCGGCTGCGCACCAGCCCGGCGACGGCTTTCGAGTTGCTGCTGGGCAAAACCGTGCCGGTCTTCGCGATCCTCATGGTGCAGCAGGTGGTTCTGCTGGTCTATGGGTGCCTGATCATCGGCCTGCCCATCCCCCGCACGATGGGTTTGGTGCTGCTGTCCATTGTCATGTGGGGTCTGACGCTGCTGGCGATCGGGGCGGCGCTCGCCACGATCATGCGCAGCCACGCCGAACTCGGCATGGTGGCCGACCTCGGCGCGATCACGCTGAGCGCCATCGGCGGCGCCCTGGTGCCGGTCGCCCTGATGCCCGGATGGGCGCAGGTGATCGCCCACTTCTCCCCCGGATACTGGGCGCTGGAGATGCTGCAGGCCTCGATCAGAGGCGACGAACTGGGCACGCTGAAGCCCGCCGGGATCCTGCTGTGCGTCACGATCGTCGCGGGCGGCTTCGCCATTCGGCGGATCGCGCGCGGCTGGGGCCGCAGCGACCTGCTCTGAGCACTCCCTTTCACACCTTCGTTCTGGGCCGCGGTCAGGCGGCGCCGCGCCATTTCTCGGACCCGGGAGGTCACCCATGACGGAAACCGACTACAGCTCCGCGGTCGCGCTGATCGGCATGTCCGGTCGTTTCCCCGGCGCGGACAGCGTTTCCGAGCTGTGGCGCAACCTGCTCGCGGGCGTGAAAGGCCTGCGGGAGGTCACCGACGACGAGTCGCGTGAAGCGGGCGTGACCGAGGGCGTGATCGCCGACCCGCGCTATGTGCGGGTCGGCGGTCCACTCAAGGTGCTCGACCAGTTCGACGCGTCCGTCTTCGGGTTCAACCCGCGTGAGGCCGAGACGATGGAGCCGCAGCACCGGCTGTTCCTCGAATGCTCTTGGGAGGCCTTGGAAAGCGCCGGATACTGCCCGACAGACACGCCTGGCCAGGTCGGGGTGTTCGGTGGGTCCGGCTTCCCGTTCTACATGATCCAGAACGTGCGGCAGGTCGCGGACGAGCCCGGCGGGGAGATCCTGCTGGGCATCGGCAACGAGCGCGACTCACTGTCCACTTTGGTCTCGTACAAGCTGGGCCTGAGTGGTCCCAGCATGACGGTGCAGACCTTCTGCTCGACCTCGCTGGTCGCGGTGCACCTGGCGGTGCAGAGCCTGCTGACCTACGAGAGCGATATCGCGCTGGCGGGCGGCGCGTACATCCCGCTGCCGCAGCCGACGGGTTACCTCTATGAGCAGGGCGGGATCCTCTCGCCCGACGGGGAGGTGCGCAGCTTCGACGCGGGCGCCGGTGGCACGGTCATGGGCAGCGGTGTCGGGGTGGTGGCGCTCAAGCGCATGTCGGAGGCGTTGGAGGACGGCGACGTCATCCACGCGGTGATCCTTGGGTCGTCGGTGAACAACGACGGCCGTGTCCGGGCCGGGTACACGGCTCCTGGTGTCGACGGGCAGGCCTCGGTGATCGAGTCCGCGATCGGCGTGGCGGGGATCAAGCCGGATACCATCGGATACGTCGAGTGCCACGCCACCGGCACCGTGCTGGGCGACTCGATCGAACTCGCCGCGATGAACCGCGTGTTCCAGCAGACGCCGGAGACGCCGTGTGTGCTCGGCTCACTCAAGCCCAGCCTGGGCCACCTCGACCGCGCGTCGGGTGTGGCCGGGTTGATCCGGGCGGCGTTGAGCCTGGAGCACGAGATCCTTCCGGGGACGCCGAACTACGAGTCGCCGAACAGTGCGCTGGTGACCGCCAAGGACCGGTTCACCGTGCTCACCGAGCACCAGCCCTGGCCGCGCGGGACGCATCCGCGGCGGGCCGGGGTCAGCTCGTTCGGTCTTGGTGGGACCAACGGGCACGTCGTGATGGAGCAGGCGCCTGTTCGGGAGGCCAGGCCGACCCGGCCCGGTCCGCACCTGCTGACGTTCTCCGCGGCCGATGAGCGCGCGCTCAATGACCTGACCACGCTGCTGCGTGAGCACCTGGTTTCCCATCCTGACGCCGATATCGACGACATCGCCTACACGTTGCAGGTCTCGCGTGGCGGTTTCGCGCAGCGGCGCGCGGTCGTGTGCGACAGCCGCGAGGACGCGATCGCGGCGCTGGCCGACCCGACGCGGTGGATCGACGGCTCGACCCGGCGCCGCAACCCCAAGGTGCGGCTCGTCGCGCCCGCCGAGGTTCCGGAGACCTGGTGGTCGGAGCTGCACGCGGCTGTTGCCACGTTGTTCCCCGTCAGCACGGACACCGGCCGCGACGGCACCCTGGCCGCGCTTGGCGACGCGCTGACTCGCCTGGGTGTGCGCCTGGTCCCCGGTGAAGCCGATGAGGACGTCGTGGTCGCGCCGAGGTACGAGGGTTCGGCGGGTGCCTGGCTGCTCACGACCGTGGCGCGGCTGTGGCAGGCGGGCACGGCGGTCGACTGGCCCGCGCTGCATGGTGGCGCCGGTCGGCGGGTCGAGCTGCCCACCTACCCGTTCCAGCGGCGCCGCTACTGGGTCAAGGCCGACCTGACGCAGGCGCCCGCGCCGGCGGACACCGGGCGGACGTTCGACCGGGCACAGTGGACGCATCTGCCCACGTGGAAGCAGCGGCCACTCCCCTTGGCGGACCTCGACGAGCAGCTTCGCGCGGCTGGTCCCTGGTTGGTACTCACCGACGACGAGCGTGGCGAGGTCCTGGTGGAGCGGCTGCGCTCGGCGGGCGCCGAGGTCGCCGCGGTGCGGCCGGGTGCGGCGTTCGACCAGGACGACATCGGTGACTTCACCGTCCCGGTCGACGACCCTGGCCACCTGACCGACCTGATCTCGTCGCAGCTGGTCACGCCGCGCACGATCGTGCACGGCTGGAGTCTGGCGAGCCCGGTCGACGCGGGCGACCCCATCGCGCACTTCGACGCCGAGCAGGACCGCGGCTTCTACTCCGTGATGACGCTGGCGCGGGAACTGACCGACGACAGCGGCGTCGCGCCGCCCATCGACCTGGTGCTGCTGACCTCTGGTGCGGTCGCCGTGGTCGGCACCGATCTTCGCCACCCCGAGCACGCGACGCTGGCTGCGGTCGGGCCGTCGCTGTCGCAGGAGAACCCGCGGCTGCGGTGCAGGCATGTCGACGTGGATGTCGACCTGGCCGTCGACGCCGTCCTGGCCGCCGCGGTGTGCCCGCATGAGGGGCCGGTGGCGGTGCGCGCGAACGAGGTGTGGCAGCGGCGGTATGAGCACCTGCCGATCGAGGCGCCTACCGGCCAGGACGTGGCGATCCGCGATGGCGACACCGTGCTGATCACCGGCGGTCTCGGCGATATCGGGCTGCGGCTGGCCCGGCACCTCGCGAGCCGGTACGGGTGCCAACTTGTGCTCACCGTTCGTTCGCCGCTGCCCGCGCGCGAGCAGTGGGAGTCGTTCCTCGCGGCGGTTCCCGAGGGCGGGGAGCGGACCGCCCGGCACATCACCAACATCCTGGACCTCGAGCGCCGCGGCGCGACTGTGCTGGCGATGTCGGCCGACGTCGCCGATCTCGAAGCCATGCGCGCGGTCGTGACGGCCGCGACCGAGCGGTTCGGCGGGATCGACGTCGTGGTGCACGGCGCGGGTGTGCAGGACGACCGGTACTTCAACTTCGCCCATCTCATGGACCGCGACGCGTGCGACCCGCACATGGCGGCCAAGGTGCGCGGCTTCCATGTGCTGCAAACGGTTCTGGACGGCCAGTGCCCGGACCGGAGGATCACCCTGTCGTCTTTGGCGGCGGTCCTCGGCGGCATGACCCTGGCGCCATACGCGGCGGCCAACGCGGCACTCGACGCCTACACCCGCGTGGCCCGCACCAGCGGCGCGGGCAAGTGGATCACCGTCGACTGGGACACGTGGAACACCGACGCCGAGCGGCTCGACACCCACGGACCCACCGTGAAGGACTTCGCGATGGTGCCCGAGGAGGCGGTCGACGTCTTCGAGCGCGCCCTGTCGGCCGGTGACCGGGTCGGGCACCTGGTCATCTCCACGGGCTCGCTGGACGCCCGCATCGCCCAGTGGGTCATCGGCGACGTCAGCGCCGAAAGCGACGCCACCGACGCCGATGGCCGGGAACGCCACCCCCGCCCCGACCTGCCCACCCCGTTCGTGGCCCCACGCGAGGGCACCGAAGCCACGGTCGCCGAGATCTGGTCCGCGGTGCTCGGGATCGAGCCGGTCGGCCTCGACGACAACTTCTTCGAGCTCGGCGGCCACTCGCTGGTCGCGATCAAGCTCACCACCCGGATCCGCAAGAGCCTGCAGACGTCGATCCCGGTGACCGCGCTGCTGGAGTGCCCCACGGTGCGGCAGCTCGCCGCCCTGATCGAGGAAGGGACGCAGGGATGAAGCAACCTGACTACGTCCGCACAGCCCAGACGTTCGCCCGCCGCGAGCTGATCGGCAAGGAGGCGATGCTCGACTCGCTGGCCGATGCTCCACTCCCGGTGTACCAGCGCTTCGCGGACACGGGCCTGGCGAACTGGTGGGTGCCGAAGCAGTACGGCGGCCAGGGCCTCGGGCTCGAAGAGGGCGTGCGGATCGTCGCCGAACTGGCCTATGGCGATGCCGGTGTGGCTTTCACCCAGCTCATCCCGATCCTGGCCAGCTCCATGGTGGCCCGGTATGGCAGCGAGGAACTCAAGGAGCAGTACCTCGGGCACCTGGTCGCCACCAACGGCTTCTGCGCGACTTTGGGCAGCGAACACGAGTCCGGCAGTGAGCTGACCCGCATCACCACCACTGTCCGCCGTGAAGGGGACACGCTGGTCCTCAACGGGCTGAAGGCGTTCTCCAGTGACACCGACTTCGCCCAGTTCGTGGTGGTGGTCGCCCGCACGGAGGACAACGGCTATCTGGCGGTCCTGGTGCCTCGGGACACACCGGGGCTGCGGGTCGACAAGCGGTGGGACGTGATCGGGCTGCGGTCGTCGGCGACCTATGAGGTCACCCTGGCCGACTGTCGCGTCCCGGCGGGCAACGCTTTGCGGGGCAACGGCTTGCGGCTGCTGGAAGTCGGCCTCAACGCAAGCCGCACGCTGATCGCCACCACCGCTTTGGGTATCGCGCGGCGGGTTCGGGATGTGTGCATGGACTACGCGAAGACCAAGCAGGTCAAGGGCGCGCCGCTGGTCACCAATGCGGTGTTCGCGAGCCGGCTTGGGCAGTTCGACATGCAGATCGAGGTCATGTCCAACCAGCTCCTGGCCGCGGCCCGGGAGTACGACGCGATTTCAGCTCGGCCGGATGCTGATGAGGAGTTCGTCCGGCAGGGGACGTTGAAGTCTTCGCTGACCACGAAGATGTTCTGCGGGCAGACCGGTTGGCAGATCGCTTCGACGGCTTCGGAGATGTTCGGCGGTCTTGGCTATACGCACGAGTCGGTCATCGGCAAGCTGCTGCGGGACGTTCGCTACGTTTCCATTGTCGAGGGTGGGGACGACGTCCTAAGGGACATGGTCTTCAACCGATTCGTGGTGCCGGTGGCGAAGCGAGCCTGACAACGCAAAAGACCCCGATGGCAACCGAGAACGCGGTTGCCATCGGGGTCTTTTGCTTTTAATCCCTGCTCTGCCCCCTGCTCCCTCGTCCTGGCCGTCTTTAACTCTCGATCATCGGTGTCAAGGGTCGGCTTGCCGATCGCGCAGCGACGGCCGTTTACGGCCGCCCTTGACGCCGATGATCGAGAGTTAAACAATTGTGGCCGAGGGGGACTTTCCCTTGGGAGCCAACAAGAACTCGGGGATCACGTGGGTGGCCCCTCTGGCTCGATTGTTTAATTCTCGATCATCGCTGTCAAGGGCGGCCGTAAACGGCCGTCGCTGCGCGATCGGCAAGCCGACCCTTGACAGCGATGATCGAGAATTAAAAGCGGCCAGGACGAGGGGCAAGGGGGAAGTGCAGGGGCGGAAGCTCGTCCCTTGAGGTGACCCGGGTCGGAGGTCAAGGGATTAAGGGCGGTCCCTTGAGGTGACCCGAGTTGGAGGTCAAGGGATCAAGGGCAGTCGCTAAAGGGGACCGCGTCCTGAGGTCCCGGGTAACGAACTGTTCCTAGAGGTGACTGCCGTCGGAGGGCCAGGGGTAACTCGCTGCCCTGTACGCGACCGAAGTGTGGGGGTGCGTATAAGGGCAACGAGCTGTCCTTGGGCGTTGCCTGGTTTAGGGCAGGTGTAGGGCTTGGGCGAGGTACTTGTGAGTGATTGTTGATTGCTCGAATACCTCGAAGTGGCCGCCTACCAGTGTGTGCAGGTCGAACTCCTTGGTGGTCTGTTGGCGCCAGCGGCTTTGTGCGTCGTGGGAGGCGCGGGGGTCTTCGGTGCTGGCCAGGACCGTCAGGGGGATGTCCAGCGGTGGTTCCGGGCGGTACTCATACGTTTCTTTGACGCTGAAGTCTGCTTGTACGGCGGGGAGGATCATGTCCACGAAGGATTCGTCGGCCAGTAGCCACTCCGGGGTTCCGCCGAGGTCCCGCAGCATCCGCACGAGTTGGGGGCGGGTCATGCCGGTCACCGGTGGGCCGTCGTCAAAGGGATGGCCTGGGGCGGAGCAGCCGGAGACTATGAGTCGTGTCGGCAGGGGGGCGTTCTGTCGGCGGATTTCTCTGACGAGTTCGAACGCCACCAAAGCGCCCAGGCTGTGGCCGTAGACGGCGTAGGGGCGGTCGCCCGCCTCGCCGAGGACCAGGTCGGCGAGGGCGGTGACCAAAGGTTCCATGTGTTGGTGGGGTGGTTCTCGGAATCGGGCTTCCCGGCCGGGGGGCTGTACCGGCAGCACGGCGACGCCGGGGACCTGGCCCAGCCACGTCCGGAAGGCCGACGCTCCGCCGCCCGCGTGGGGTAGGCAGAACAGTGGGAGGCCTGAGCCGGATTGGGTTTTGAAGGGCAGCCACTTGCTTGTCACTTCGACGGAGGTCATGGCTGCCTCAGCCGAGGATTTCGACGCGGACATAGGGCGGCGGGGCCTGGAGGGTGTCCAGATCCGCTTCGAGGACCACGTGGTCGTGGTTGCGGCTCACCTCGCGGAAGCCGGCGAAGGCGTAGGTCACCTGCATCATGCGGTTGCGGCCGGTTTCGACGAAGTCGGCGCGGACCTTGGCGCCCGCTTCCTTGGCCAGGCCCATGATGTGGTTCAGCATGACCATGCCGACGCCGCGGGACATGACGCGGCAGGACATGAGCATCATCCTCAGCTGCCAGACGTCATCGGCCTTTTCGACCAGGGCCAGTCCGATTTTGCCGTAGCTGCCGAACTTGTCGGTGAGGGAAGCGACCAGCAGGAGGTGATCCGGCGATTCACGCAGGGTGTCCAGTTCGTCATAGGAGTAGGTGCGTCCGGTGGAGTTGAGCTGGTTGGTGCGGACCGTCAGCTCCTCGGCGCGCTGGAGGTCCTCCTGGCGGGCCGGTTCGATGGTGAAGGTCATCTCGAGGCTGGCGAGGAAGTCGTTGTTGGTACCGACGAACTCCCGCTCCAGGTCGTCCCGGGCGATCTGGCCCTGGTACATCTCACGCCGCAGGGCGGACTCGTCGGTGACGAACCGCGGGATGAACTCCGGGCGGGCCAGGGCTTCATCCAGGTCGGCGACGTCCACGCAGGTCACCTCGGGGACGACGTGTGCCACCTCGGCGCGCTCGAATTCCTGGTCGTCGATGAAGGCGAAGGCGTCCAGGCCGAGGTTGAGGCCCTTGGCGATGTGCTTGATCGAGTCGGACTTGGCGTTCCAGTTGGCCTGGGGGTAGAGGAACATCTCGGTCAGGCCGAACTCGGCGAGCTTCGCCATGGCCGCGTCGTGGTCGTTCTTGCTGGCGATCGAGTGCAGGACACCCATCTTGTCCAGGCGGTGGATGTGCTCGACCACCTCGGGCCGCAGGGTCACGGCCTCGTCTTCGAGCAGCACCCCGTCCCACAGCGTGTTGTCGAGGTCCCACACGACGCACTTGATTCGGCCCTGCACGGGCTTCTCGGGAGCCACGAACACACCGGGCTCCGCGACAGTCTGCACACTCACGTCAGTTCATCTCCCGATAAGCCTCGCCAGCGATGGTGATTCGCTGGACCTCGTTACTGCCCTCGATGATCTCCATGACCTTGGCGTCGCGGTAAAGCCTTGCCACCGGGTAGTCCGGGCCGCAGCCGTTGGCGCCATGGATCTGCACGGCCTCCGACGCGTGCCGGGCGGCGGCGACGGAGGCGAAGTACTTCGCCACCCACGTGGCCATCAGGGTCGCCGAGTCGCCCTCGTCCTTGAGCCGACCGGCCTCGGCGACCAACAGCCGGGCCGCGCGGGCGTCGGTGAGCATGTCGGACACCTTCGCCTGGATCAGCGGGAACTCGCGGATCGCGGTGCCGCCGACGCTGCGCTTCGACGTGTACGCGGTGCACGCGTCGAGGCAGGCCTGGATGATGCCGACCGACCCGGCCGCCACGCTGTAGCGGCCGAGGTCGAGCGTGCCGGTCAGCACCATCCCCGCGGTGAACCCGCTGGGGCCGAGCAAGGCGTCCGGGCCGACCGAGACGTCCTTGAAGGACACCTCGGCGAGCATGGAACCCCTGGTGCCCAGGATCTCCGTGATCGGGCTGACCTCGACGCCCGGTGCGTCCCTGGGCACCAGGAACGCGCCGATGCTGGTCTCAGTGCGGGCGAACACCAGGTAGAGGTCCGCCCGGTTGCCGTTGGTGATCCACTTCTTGACGCCGTTGATCGTCCAGCCGCCGCCCGTGGGCACCGCGGTCGTGGTGATCCCCGCGGCGTCGCTGCCCGCGCCGGGCTCGGACAGGCAGAAGGCACCTAGAGCGGAGCCGCTGGCCAGGGCCGGGGCCCACTGGTCGAGCTGGGCCTGGCTGCCCCAGCGGGCCAGGGTCCAGGACACCATGGTGTGCACGGTGAGCAGGCTGCGCACCGACGAGCAGCCGCGGCCCACCTCCTCGTGGATCGCGCCGAGCGTCACCATGTCCATCCCCGCGCCGCCCAGCGCGGGCGACAGGAACGGCGCCCACAGCCCGGCCGCGCCGATCCGTTCGATCAGCTCCTCGGGGATCCGCGCGTCCCGCTCGAAAGCGTTGGCGTGCGGGGCGATGTGGGTGTCGACGAACGCGCGGGCCGCGGCGCGGTCGGTGACCGCGCCGACGTCCGGCGCGGTGGCCATGGCGGTCATGCTCACACCGCGACCGCGGCCGAGCAGCGCTCGACCAGGGCCGCCATCGAGTCCGCGGAGCGGAAGTTGTCGAGCTGCAGCTCGGTGTTCGGGATGGTGACGCTGAAGGTCTTCTCGACGAACATCACCAGCTCCATGGCGAACAGGGAGTTGACGAACCCGAGCGCGAAGATGTCCTGCGACGCGTCGATCTCGACGTCCGGGAACCGGCCCTTGATGAAGGCCAGGATCTGGGTGGTAGCGGTGTCCGACATCATGTCTCCTTTTGTCTTAAGTGGATTACTTGGAAGAGCCGGTGTAGTCGTAGAAGCCGCGACCGCTCTTGCGGCCGTGCAGGCCCGCCTCGGTCATCTGCTTGAGCAGCGGGCACGGCCGGTACTTGGGGTCGGCGTAGTGCTCGTGCAGCACCTCGATGCTGTAGAGCACGGTGTCCACGCCGATCAGGTCCGCGGTCTCCAACGGGCCCATCGGGTGCCCGAAGCAGCTGCGGAAGACCTCGTCGACGCCTTCGGCGGTGGCCACGCCCTCGTACACCAGGGTCGCGGCCTCGTTCATGAAGACGTGGGACAGCCGGTTGGAGATGAACCCGCACGAGTCCTTGACGTCGATGGCGTGCTTGCCCATCGCGGCCAACAGGTCACGCGTGCGCTGGATGGTCTCCGGCGAGGTGTGGAAGCCGGGGATCAGCTCGACGGCGGGCTTGGCGGGCACCGGGTTCATGAAGTGCACGCCGATCACGTTGGCCGGGCGGCTGGTCACCGCGGCGACCTTCGTGATCGGGATGGCCGAGGTGTTCACCACGAACACCGTGTCCGGGTGGCACACCGCGTCCAGCGCCAGGTACACCTCGCGCTTGATCGTCCAGTCCTCGGGGACGTTCTCGATCACCACGTCCACTTTGGCCAGTGCGTCCGCGCCGATGCCGGTGCTGATCTTGGCGAGCACCTCGTCCGCGTCGACCGCGGGGCCGCCCATCATCCGGCTGAACCGGCAGTTGTTGCGGATGGTGGCCAGTGCCTGGGTGAGGATCGCCTCGCTGGTGTCGACCAGGATCACCTCGTGTCCGGTCTGCGCCAGGTTCTGGGCGACTCCGACGCCCATGACACCCGCGCCGATTACGCCTACCACGGTCATGACCGCTCCATTTCGTGTGAGTTCGCGTTGGGGGAAGCCATTTGGGTCACCGACCGCGCCTGCGCGCGCCCGCCGCCTCGAGCCCGGAGCGGCGCAGCTGGGCGCGGACGCCGCCGTCGCCGTTCGCGGTCTCGGCCGCCGCGGGCCCGTCCGCCGCCGCCTCGATGACCTTGGCGAGGGAGGCGACCGTGGGCGCCTCGTAGAGGATGTGCGGCGGCAGTTCGTCGAGCTCGAACTTCTTGCGCAGCGCGGCGACGATGTTGACGCCGAGCAGCGAGTTGCCGCCGAGTTCGAAGAAGTTGTCCAGCACGCCGACCTGTTCCAGGCGCAGCGCCTCGCACCACATCGCCGCGATGGTCTCCTCGGTGTCCCCGGACGGCTCCTGGAACAGCGTCACCAGGTCCGGACGCGGGTGGCGGGTGCCGCCGCCCTCGGCCATCGCGGAGGACATCACCGCTTCGAGGGTGAACTGCGAGCTGAACCGGACCATCGTGTCGAAGTCCTGTGTGGACACGACCACGCGCGGCTCGCCGCAGTCCAGGGCGCGCAGCAGCGACTGCCAGCCCTCGGCGAAGCCGATGCCGATGCGCTCCCGGTTCTCCAGCAGGAACTCCTGCAGGGTCTCCGAGTAGCCCGCGAGCCCGTCGGCCCACGCGTTCCAGATCCACTCGCCCCAGTCGACCGAGAGCACATTCCGACCGGTGGCGGCGAGCTGGTGGGCGTAGGCGTCGAGGAAGGCGTTGGCGGAGCAGTAGTCCACCTGGCCGGGGCCGCCGCCGGTGGCCGAGGTGATCGAGGAGAACAGGACCCAGAAGTCCAGCTCCACCTCGTCGGGCTCACCGATGCGCAGCGCCTCGGCGATGGCCAGGGTGCCCGCGACCTTGGGCGCCAGCACCTGGTCCAGCTCATCGGGCTGCTTGAACTGCATGAGCCCCATGCCCGGCACACCCGCGGCGTGCAGCACGCCGTTGAGCGCGCCGAACCGCTCCAGGGCCACGTCGACCGCTCGTCTGACGTCGGCCGCGTTGCTGACGTCACCGGCGACGATCTCGACCTCCGCGCCGAGTTCGAGCAGCGCGGACACACCGGCCACCCGGCGCCGCTGGATCGGGTTGCCCGCGTCCCCGGCCAGGATCGCAGGCCAGGTCTCCCGCTCAGGCAGGCCGTTGCGGCCGAACAGGACCAGCTTCGCGCTCCGGTCCATGGCCAGCTGCTCGGCCATGGCCAACCCGATGCCGCCGAGGCCACCGGTGATCAGGTAGACCCCGCCGTCCCGCAGCACCGTGCTGTCCACAGTGGAGGGGGCGGTCATGGACTCGTAGGAGGGCAGCCACCGCCTGCCGTGGCGCAGGGCCACGATCCGGTCGGTGAACGGCCTGCCCAGCTCGGCGACCAGCGCCTTGACCGCGCGGGCGCCGAGGTCGGCGTCCACGTCGAGCAGCCGGGCGCTGACCGTCGGGTATTCGAGCGGGATCACCATGCTCGGCCCGGTCAGGGTGGCCGCGTGCGGGTTTGCCTTGTCGCCGGGGAGCACCTGCTGGGTGCCCGCCGAGGCGACGTCGAGCGACCAGCCCTCCATGCCCAGCTCACCGGCCGCCCTGGCCAGCGCGACCAGGGTGTGCAGGCCGAGTCGGACGGTCTCGTCGCCGGACTCCTCGCCCAGCGTCCACAGGTGCACCACCCGCTCCAGCGGGGTGCCCGCCGTGCGCAGGTCGCGCAGCAGGGCGAGGGTGTCGTCGACGTTGCCCGGCCGCAGCGTGTGGCTGTTCTCCTCAACCGAGTAGGCCGTGCCCGGGCGGACCAGGCGCAGCGTGGCCCCGGTCTTGCCGATCGACTTCTGGAGACCCGCCACCACATCTTCAGCCACGCCGTCGCGGGTGAAGACCAGCCATGAGCCCGGCTGTCCTTCCACCGGCGCGGGCGACGCGGTCTGTCGCCACACCGGGAGGTGCAGCCACTGCTCCTGCGGCAGCTTCGGCAGGTCCGCGAGCACCTCCAGGGTGGCCTCCGCCGGGATCTGACCCGCCTGCAGCACGGCGCCGCGAACCGGGGGCTCGATCCAGTAGTCCTGCCGCTGGAAGGGGTAGGTGGGCAGCGGGATCCGGTTGGGCTGGGTTGCCAGATCGGCGTCCGGGTTGTGGCGGTCGTGGTAGGTCGTCCAGTCGAGCTCGACGCCGGTCAGCCAGAGCCGGGCGAGGCAGTCGGTGAAGACCGCGTCGTCCGCGCGGCTGTCACCCGCGGGCGGCAGCGTGTTCAGGATGAGCGGCCAGCGGCTGGGCGGGCAGTTCGCGCCGCGGATCATCGCGCCGAGCGACTGGCCCGGACCGATCTCGACGATGACGAGTTCCTCGTCGGCCAGCAGCGTGGCGATGCCCGAGGCGAACTGCACCGTCTGGCACATGTGCCGCGCCCAGTAGGCGGGGTTGGTGACCTGCTGCGCCGTCACCCGGGTTCCGGTGACGTTGGAGATGTAGTCGATCTCCGGCGCGTTGAGGGTGAGGTTGTCCTTGACCCACGTGGTCAGCTCGTCGCTGATCTCGTTGAGCATCCGGGAGTGGAACGCGTGCGTGGTCTGCAGTTCCCGGCACGGGACCTCGGCCTCGCGCAGGTCCGCGACGAAGGCGGCCATCGCCTCGGTCGGGCCCGCGACGACCGTCATCGACGGCCCGTTGACCGTGGCGATGTCGAGGCCGCGGTCCTGGAGGTTGTAGGCGCCCAGTTCCGCCACCGACAGCGACACCCCGGCCATCGCGCCGCCGGGCAGCGCCTCGATCAGCTTCGCGCGGTGCGCCACCAGCTTCAGCGCGTCCGGCAGAGACAGCACGCCCGACAGGCACGCGGCCACGTACTCGCCGAGGCTGTAACCGAGCATCACCTGCGGCTGCAGGCCCCACGTCATCAGGGTCTTGGCCAGGGCGTACTCCACCGCGAACAGCGCGGGCTGCACAACCTCCGTGCGCTCCAAAGTGGACGCTCGCGCATCGGGCGCCGATCCGTTGCGGCCCATCAGCGCGGCCAGGTCGAGGCCGCCGCCGCGCTCCCCCGCCAGCAGGTCGGTGAGGTCGACGTCGGGCAGGGCGTCGGCGAGGTGACCGACGCACTCGTCGAGCACCGCGCGGAACACCGGCTCCCGCTTGTACAGCTCGGTCACCATGCCCGGGTACTGCTCGCCGACACCGGCGAACACGAACGCCACCTGCCTGCCGGTGGTGGTGTCGACCCGGCCGAGCAGCCCGGCCACGTCGCCGTCCAGCATCGCCTTGGCGCCCTCGACGCTGTCGGCGACGACCGCGCGGCGGTGCTCGAAGGTCTTGCGCCCGACCTGAAGGGTGTAGGCGATGTCGAGCAGCCGGGCTTCGCTGCCGTCGAGGTGCGAGCCGAGTCGGGCGCAGGCCGCCTCGATCGCGCCGTTGTTGCGGGCGGAGACCGGGATGACCTGGTAGCGGCGGCTCGTCTCCGGGTCCGCGGGCGGCGGCACCGGACGCTCCGGCGCCTGCTCCACGACGACGTGGACGTTGGTGCCGCCCATGCCCAGGGAGTTGATGCCCGCGATCGGCGGCTTGCCGTTGGTGGGCCACGGGGACAGCTCGGTGTTGACGTAGAACGGGCTGTTCTCGAAGTCGATCTGCGGGTTCGGGCTGGTGAAGTGCAGCGTCGGCGGGATCACCTGCTCACCGATCGCCAGCGAGGTCTTGATCAGACCCGTGACACCGGCGGCGCGGTCGAGGTGGCCGACGTTGGTCTTCACCGAGCCGATCGCGCAGTACTGCTTGTCCTTCGTGTCACCGAAGGCCCGGGTCAGGGCCGCGACCTCGATCGGGTCGCCGAGTTCGGTCGCGGTGCCGTGCGCCTCGATGTAGCTGACGTCGTCACCGGTGATCCCGGCGTCGGCGTGCGCGTCGACGACCACGCGGGACTGCCCGACCACGCTGGGCGCGGTGAACCCGACCTTGAGGGCGCCGTCGTTGTTCATCGCCGAGCCGCGGATGACCGACCAGATGTGGTCGCCGTCGCGCAGCGCGTCCGACAGTCGCTTGAGGACGACCACGGCCGCGCCATCGCCGAACATGCTGCCCCGGGCCTGCGCGTCGAACGTGCGCACGTGCCCGTCCGGCGACTCCATGCCGCCCGCGGCGAACTCGTGGCCGATCTTGTCGGGCACGCGGACCGACACACCGCCCGCCATCGCCATCTCGCACTCGCCGTTGCGCAGCGCCTGGATCGCCATGTGGGTGGCCACCAGCGAGGTGGAGCAGAAGGTCTGCACCGCGACGCTCGGGCCGTAGAGGTCGAGCAGGTAGGACACCGTGAGGGTCAGGGCGTCCTTGTCGTTGCCCATGATCACCTCGTAGGTGCTGAACTCGCCGTCGGCGAGCCGCTCCGGCATCCGCATGAGGTAGGTGCTCAGGTTCGCGCCGCCGAACACGCCGACACGGCCCCGGTGCTCGGGCACGACGTAGCCGGACTGCTCCAGCGCCTCCCAGCAGACCTCCAGGAACAAACGCTGCTGCGGGTCGGTGATGGCGGCCATGCGCGGGCTCATGCCGAAGAACGCCGCGTCGAACCCACGCACGTTGTCGAGCACCGGCCGCGCCGGAACGTACGCCGGGTTCGCGATCTCCTCCGGCGTCACGCCCGAGGCCAGCATCTCCTCCTCGGAGAACACCTTGATCGACTCGACGCCGCCGCGCAGGTTGTCCCAGAACGCGGCCACGTCGGGCGCGCCGGGGAACCGGCCCGCCATGCCGACCACGGCGATGCGCCGGTCGTCGGTCAGCTCCACCGCGGGCCGCTCCGGGCGAGCGGTGACCGTCGTCTTTGCCTTGCCCGACTTGCCTTCCGGGTCGAGCACCAGCGAAAGCGCTTGCACGGTGGGCGATTCGAACAGGGTCACGGCCGCGACCGCGATGCCGAAGCGCTTCTTGACCAGCGCCAGCATCTGCAGGCCGAGCAGCGAGTTGCCGCCCAGGTCGAAGAACGCGTCCTTGATGCCGATCGGCTCGATGCCGAGCAGGTGCGACCACAGCTCACACAGCGACTTCTCCGTCGCGGTGACCGGCGGCGCGTAGGGCTGCGGCAGGTCCGGGCGGGGCAGCTTCGGTCCGGTGCTGACGACCTCGGAGACCGTCACCGCCCTGGGCAGCCGCTCGTCGAGGCCGCCCGCCGCCACGACCAGCCACGGGCCGGGCTCGGCCAGCAGCTTGTCGAGGGCGTCGAGCGCTTCCTCGGCGGTCATGGCGTGCTTGGACATCGCCGCGCCGAGCGTGCCGTGGCCGTTCTCCACCGACCACGTGTCCCAGCTCGACGAGATCCAGCACGTGGGGATCTGGCCCGCCGTGTAGCGCATGTGGTTGCGGTAGCCGATCGCCGCCAGCGCCGCGTTGGACGCCGCGTAGCAGGCGAAGGTGATGCCGCCGAGGACCGCCGACGTCGAGGAGAACAGCAGGCAGAAGTCCGGGGCCTGCTCGTCGGTCAGCTCGCCGAGGAGGGTCTCCAGGACCCGCACGCCGACGACCTTCGCGCCGAAGTGCAGGCCGACGGCTTCCTCGTCCACCTCGCGCAGCGCCCGGAAGGTGTCCGGGTCGGTCACGGCGGCGGCGTGGACGACACCGTCGAGGGTGCCGCCGTCGACCAGGAGGTCGGCGATCACGGCGCGCATGCCGTCGAGGTCGGTCACGTCCACCGCGGGGGTGATGACCTCGGCGCCCAACTCCTGGAGCCGGGCGACGCCGTCGCTGCGGCGGTCGCCGATACCGGTGGGGACGCCGCCACGGCTGGTCAGGACCAGCCTGCCCGCGCCCTGCTTGGCGAAGTGCTCGGCGATGAGCAGGCCGAGGTCACCGAGACCACCGGTGATCAGGTAGGTGCCGCCCTTGCGGACGGAGTGGTTGCCCGCCTTGCCCGAACCAGGCTCCATGGGGGCGAACCCGCGCACGTACCGGGTGCCGCCGCGGTAGGCCATGAGGACGTCGCCGACGTCCTCCGGCCGCTGGATCTCCGCCAGCAACGCCTGCGCCGCCTCGGCCGCGTCGCCGGTGACGTCGACCGTGCTGCACTCCAGGTTCAGGTATTCGAGGTTGGCGACCATCTGCAGGATCGCGGCGGCGGACTGGGCGGGCAGCGGGGTGTCGCCCTCGCTGATGACCTGGCCGCCGCGGGTGACGACGATGACGCGGGCGCTGCCGCTGCCGTCACTGCCCCACGCGTCGAGCATGGCCGCGGTCGGCCGGACCACGTCCCGGCCATCCACATCGGACTCGGGGTGGTCGAGCAGGCGCAGGTCCACGACGATGTTCTGCGTCTTGGACGCGTGCTTGCGCACCAGGGCCGCGTGATCGGCCGCGGTCAGCGCGCCGCTCGGAACCACTACGGCTTCGGTGCCCACCGCCCGCAGGGACTCGGCGAGCGCGTCGGCCACGCCGAGGGTGTCGGCGTAGAGCACGCAGGTGCCGAGCGTCGCGGGCTTGCCGACGATCTTGGCCTCGGTCCAGTCCGGCCGCATGACCCGCACGTGCGGGCCTTCGTCCTCGACCACGACGGGCTTGCCCGCCGCCGGGAGCGCGGGTCGACCCGAGGACTCCATCCAGTAGCGCTGACGCTGGAAGGGGTAGGTGGGCAACGGAATGCGGTTGGGCTGGAGGACGTCGTCAGCCGCATCTTCGTGGCGGTTGTGGTAGACGGTCCAGTCCAGGTCCACGCCGTTGAGCCAGAGCCGGGCGAGCAGGTCGGTGAGGACCGCGTCGTCCGCCCGGGTCTCGTTGGCCGAGGGCAGGGTGCTGAGGATGAGCGGCCAGCGGGTGGGCGGGGCGCCCGCGCCGCGGATCATGGCGCCGAGCGACTGGCCGGGGCCGATCTCGATGATCGCGAGTTCCTGGTCGGCGAGCAGCGTCTCGATGCCCGCGGTGAACTTCAC
Organism: Actinokineospora alba; assembly: GCF_004362515.1. Classification (NCBI taxonomy): domain Bacteria; kingdom Bacillati; phylum Actinomycetota; class Actinomycetes; order Pseudonocardiales; family Pseudonocardiaceae; genus Actinokineospora; species Actinokineospora alba. The sequence goes on from NZ_SNXU01000001.1 coordinate 6,509,644, forward strand.
GGTCTGGCACATGTGCCGCGCCCAGTAGGCGGGGTTGGTCGCCTGCTCGGTCGTGACCCGGGTGCCGGTGACGTTGGAGATGTAGGGGATCTCCGGGGCGTTGAGCGTGAGGTTCGCCTTGACCCACTCGGTCAGCTCGCCGCTGATGCCGTCGAGCATGCGGGTGTGGAAGGCGTGCGTGGTCTGCAAGGGGCGGCACGGGATCTCCGCCTCGCGCAGGTCCGCCACGAAGGCGTCGACCGCGTCGACCGGGCCTGCGACCACGGTCATCTGCGGCCCGTTGACCGCCGCGATGTCGAGGCCACGCTCGGGGAAGCCGAACTGCTCCAGTTCGGCGACGGGCATCGGCACGGCGACCATCGACCCGGCGTCCACCGTGTCGATCAGCTTGGCGCGGTGCGCGACCAGGGCCAGCGCGTCGGGCAGGGACAGCACGCCGGACAGACATGCGGCCACGTACTCGCCGAGGCTGTAGCCGAGCATCACCTGCGGCTGCAGACCCCAGGTCATGAGGGTCTTGGCCAGCGCGTACTCCACGGCGAACAGCGCGGGCTGCACGATCTCCGTGCGCTCCAGTGTGGACACACGCTCGTCGGTGCTGTCATCGCCGCGACCCAGCAGGGCCGCGAGGTTGGCGCCAGCGCCGCGCTCGCCGGTCAGGAGATCCTTCAGGTCGACGTCCGGCAGGGTCTCGGCGAGCCGCGCGAGGCAGTCGTCGAGGACACCGCGGAACACCGGTTCGCGCTGGTAGAGCTGGTTCACCAGGCCGGGGTACTGCTCCCCCACGCCGGAGAACACGAACGCGACCTGCCTGCCGGTGGTCGTGTCGACCCGGCCCAGCACCTCGCCTTCGGTGAGCGCTGTCGCGGCCTCGTCGATACCGGCGGAAACCAGCGCGCGGCGGTGCTCGAAGGTCTTGCGCCCCACCTGAAGGGTGTAGGCGACGTCGGCCAGCCGGGTGTCCGTGGCCGAGCCGAGGTGCGCGCCGAGCTGGGCCAGCGCCTCGTCGGCGGCGACCGCGCTGCGGGCCGAGACCGGCAGGACGTGGTAGCGCCGGGCCGACTCGGGGTTGGCCGCGGTGGCCAGGGCGCGTTCGGGCGCCTGCTCCACGACGAGGTGGACGTTGGTGCCGCCCATGCCGAGGGAGTTGATTCCCGCGATCGGCGGTCGGCCGTCGCGCTCGGGCCACGGGGACAGCTCGGTGTTGACGTAGAACGGGCTGTTCGCGAAGTCGATCTTCGGGTTGGGCGCGGTGTAGTGCAGGCTCGGTGGGATCACCTTGTCCCACAGGGCGAGCGAGGTCTTGATCAGGCCGGTGACGCCCGCCGCGCGGTCGAGGTGGCCGACGTTGGTCTTGACCGACCCGATGGGGCAGAACTGCTTCTCTTTGGTGTCACCGAAGGCGCGGGTCAGGGCGGTGACCTCGATCGGGTCGCCCAGCTCGGTCGCCGTGCCGTGCGCCTCGATGTAGCTGACGTCGTCGCCGGTCACGCCCGCGTCGGCCATCGCGTCGATGATCACCCGGGACTGGCCGATGACGCTCGGCGCGGTGTAGCCGACCTTGAGCGCGCCGTCGTTGTTCATCGCGGAACCGCGGATGACCGACCAGATGTGGTCGCCGTCGCGGATCGCGTCCGACAGTCGCTTGAGGACGACCGCCGCGGCGCCGTCGCCGAACATGCTGCCCTGCGCCTGCGCGTCGAACGTGCGGACGTGGCCGTCCGGCGACTCCATGCCGCCGGGCATGTGCTCGTGGCCGATCTTGTCCGGCACGCGGATGGAGACACCGCCCGCGATGGCCATTTCGGACTCACCGCTGCGGAGGCTCTGGATCGCGAGGTGGATCGCCACCAGCGAGGTCGAGCAGAACGTCTGCACCGCGACGCTGGGGCCGTACAGGTCGAGCAGGTAGGAGACGGTCGTGGTCAGGGCGTCCTTGTCGTTGCCCATGATCACTTCGTAGATGGAGAACTGGCCGTCGGTGAGGCTGGCGGGGTTCTGCAGCAGGTAGGTGCTGATGTTGGCGCCGCCGTAGACGCCGACCCGGCCGCGGTGCTTGGGCGTCACGTAACCGGCCTGCTCCAACGCTTCCCAGCACACTTCGAGGAACATGCGCTGCTGCGGGTCGGTCACCGCCGCCATGCGCGGGTTCATGCCGAAGAAGCCGGCGTCGAAGTCGCTGACGTTGTCGAGGACCGGGCGGGCCCGCACGTAGGACGGGTCGGAGAACTCCTCCCGGGTGACACCGGAGGCGAGCAGTTCCTCGTCGGTGAAGAAGCTGATCGACTCGACACCGCCGCGAATGTTGTTCCAGAAGGTCCGCACATCGGGCGCGCCGGGGAACCGGCCCGCCATGCCGATGACGGCGATCCGGCGGTCGTCATCGTTCTCCTGGCGAGCGCGCACCTTGGTGATGGCGGGCGTGGTCGACGCGGGGGCCGCGACGCCGTGCTGGTCGAGGATGGCCGCCAGGGTGTGCACGGTCGGGGCCTCGAACAGGGTGACCGCCGGAAGCGAGACGCCGAAGCGCTTCTTGACCAGCGCCAGCATCTGCAGGGCGAGCAGCGAGTTGCCGCCCAGGTCGAAGAAGGCGTCCTTGATGCCGACCGGCTCGACGCCGATGACGTCGGTCCACAGCTCGGCCAGGGACCGCTCGGTCCGGGTCAGCGGCGGGGCGTAGGACTGCGCGAGTTCCGGGCGCGGGAAGCGGTCCGCCGCGCCGACCGTGGTGTCGAGCATGGCCGCCGCGCGCGGGAGCCGGTCGTCGAGACCGCCTGCCGCGACGACGAGGTTCGGCTGCCGCTCGGTGAGCAGCCTGTCGAAGGCTTGCAGGCCCTCCTCGGTGCTCATCGAGTGGGCGACCATCGCCGCGCCGACCCCGACCTGCATCCGCTCCAGGGTGATCGACCAGGTGTCCCAGCTCGCCGCGATCCAGCACGTCGGCGACTCGCCCGCGACGAAGCGGGCGTGGTTGGCGTGGCCGACGGCGCTCAGGGCGGCGTTGGCCGCCGCGTAGCTGCCGAAGGTGATGCCGCCGAGGATCGACGACGTCGAGGAGAACACGACACAGAAGTCCGGCGCCTGCTCGGTGGGCAGTTCGCCCAGGACTTCGCCGAGGGCGAGCGCGCCCGCGACCTTGGCGCCGAAGTGCCAGTCGACGGCTTCGGTGTCGATGTCGCGCAGGGCCCGGAACGTCTCGGGTCCGGTGACGGCGGCGGCGTGCACGACACCGTCGAGCCTGCCGTCAGCCAGGGTCTCGGCGAGCATGGCGCGCATCGCGGCGGCGTCGGTGACGTCCACGGCGGGGGTGAGGACTTCGGCGCCGAGGGCACGCAGCCGGGCGACGCCGTCGCTGCGGCGGTCGCCGATGCCGGTCGGGATGCCGCCGCGGCTGGTGAGGATGAGCTTGGCGGCGCCCGCGGTGGCGAGGTGCTCGGCGAGGATCAGGCCGACGTCACCGAGACCGCCGGTGACCAGGTACGTGCCGCCACGGCGGATCGGGGTGCCGGGACGGTCGGATTCGGTCGGGGCGTAGCCGCGGACGAAGCGGACGCCCTTGCGGTAGGTGGCGAGGACGTCGTCGGCCGGGCGGCGGACCTCCGCGGCCAGGGCTTTCGCCGAGGCTTCCGGGGTGGCGACCGGGTCGAGGTCGACCGTGCGGCATTCGAGGTTGAGGTATTCCTGGTTGGCGACCACAGGCAGGCCCGCGGCGGCGGCGTGCGCGGGCACCGGGCTCTCGGCCGTGGTGACCGCCTGGCCGCCGCGGGTGACCAGGATGACCCGGGTGTTGCCGCCCTGGCCGCCCCAGGCGTCGAGCATGGCGGCGATCGGGGCCACCACGTCGCGTCCGTCCTCATCGGACTCTTCGCGGTCGAGCAAACGCAGGTCCACCAGGGTGGTCGGGATCTCGTCGGTCTCGGCGAGGCTGTGCGCGTCGCGGAGCACGACGACGTCGACCTTGTCGGCGCGCAGCGACTCCGCCAGCGCGTCGGCCACACCGGTGGCGTCGGCAAGGAGCACACAACGTTCCAGTGGCACCAGGTCGCCGGTCAGCGCCGTGTCGGTCCACTGTGGAGTCATGAGCCGGACGTGGTCGACCGGCTCGTCCAGCTCACCGACCAGGAGGTTCGCCGAGACGGCCGCGACGGCGGTCTGGCCGATGGGCGGGTCGATCCAGTAGCGCTGCTTCTGGAACGGGTAGCTCGGGAGGCCGACCTTGCCGACGGAGCGGTCGTCCTGGTAGCCGGCCCAATCGATCGGGACACCGGCGAGCCACAGTCGGCCGACCGCTTCGGCGAGCATGACGCTCGCCTGGCGCGGGTCGCCCGCCGCGGGGATCGTCGGCACGACCAGGGGCCAGCGGTCCTGCGGGCAGTCGCGGTGGCCGCGCACCATGGCGCCGAGCGACTGGCCGGGGCCGATCTCCAGCAGCGCCAGGTCGCCCTGCTCCAGCAGGGTGCTCAGGACGGCGTCGAACTGGACCGGCGCGCACATGTGCTCGGCCCAGTAACCCGGGTCGGTCAGCTGCTCGGCGGTGGCGAGGGTGCCGGTGACATTGGAGATATAGGGGATTTCCGGCGCGTTGAGGGTGACGTTCGCGGCGACCCACTCGGTCAGCGCGGCGCGGATCGGCTCCAGCATGGCGGAGTGGAACGCGTGCGTGGTGGCCAGCGGGCGGCTGGGCACGGCTTCGCCTTCGAGGAAGGTCCGGAGCGCGTGCATGGCCTCCGGCTCGCCCGCGACCACGGTCAGGTCGGGTCCGTTGACGGCGGCGACGTCGACGCCGGTGATGCCCGCGCGCTCGATCAGGTCGCGGACGTCGGCGGCGGACTTCGGGATCGCGGCCATGGCGCCGCCGGGCATCGCGTTGATCAGCTGGGCGCGGCGGGCGACCAGCGCCAGCGCGTCCGGCAGCGACAGGACACCGGCGAGGCAGGCGGCGACGTACTCGCCGACGCTGTAACCGGCGAGCACGGTGGGCCGGATGCCCCAGGACTCCAGGAGCCGGGCGAGCGCGTATTCGACGGCGAACATGGCGGGCTGCAGGCGGTCGGTCGACTCCCCAGCGCCGGGCGTGGTGTCGCCTTCGCGGCCGAGCAGCCAGCTCAGGCCGGAGCCGTCGGTGGATTCGCGGGAGCTCAGCATCTCTTCGAGCGGGTCGAGTCCGAGCCGCTCCACCAGCACCATGCGGCACTCGTCGAGCACGGCACGGAAGACGGGCTCGGTCTCGTAGAGGTCCGCGGCCATGCCCGGGTACTGCTCGCCGGTTCCGGCGATCAGCAGGGCGACGTCGCGGTCGGCGCGGCCGTCGGTGCGGCCCAAAGCCGCGCTGTCACGAAGGCTCGCGACCGTGCCGTCCACAGTGGAGGCGACGATCGCGCGGCGGTGTTCGAACACCTGGCGGCCGGTCTGCAGCGTGAACGCGACGTCGGAGAGACGCTCGGCGCCGGTGTCGAGATAGTCGGCGAGGCGGGTGGTCATCGCGTCGGCCGCGTCGGCGGAGCGCGCGGACCAGACCAGCAGCTCAGGCCTGGGCCGGGGCTCCGGGCGCGAGACGAGCGGAGCCTCCTCGACCACGACGTGCGCGTTGGTGCCGCCGATGCCGAAGGCACTGACACCCGCGCGGCGGATGTGGATCTCCTCGCGGGGCCACGCGGTGAGGCTGGTGACGACCTCGAGTCGGGCGTCGCCGGTGCTCAGCTGGCGGTTCGGCTCGGTGAGGTTGCGCGAGGGCGGGATCTCCTCGTTGCGCAGGGCGAGCGCGGCCTTGATCAGGTTGGTGACACCGGCGGCGCGGTCGAGGTGGCCGACGTTGGTCTTGATCGAGCCGATCTTGACCGACTGGTCGCGGAACACCTGCTGCATGGCGGCCAGCTCGGCGGCGTCGCCCAGTGCGGTGCCGGTGCCGTGGGCCTCGATGTAGTCGATGTCGGCGGGGGTGAGGTCCGCACAGGCCAGGGCCTCGGCGATGACCGCGGCCTGGCCCTGCACGCCGGGGGCGGTGAAGCCGACCTTGCGGCCGCCGTCGTTGTTGACCGCCCAGCCGCGGATGACGGCGTAGACGCGGTCCCCCTCGGCGATCGCGTCCTCAAGGCGGCGCAGCGCGACGACACCGACGCCGCTGCCGACCAGGCTGCCCAGGCCTGCCGCGTCGAACGCCCGACACTCGCCGTCGGGTGGGGCGATGCCGCCCTGCTGGTAGAGGTAGCCGACCCGGTGCGGGACAGCGACATTCACGCCGCCCGCGAGCACGAGGTCGCTCTCGAAGTTGGCCAGGCTGCTCGCCGCCGCGCACACCGCGACCAGGGAGGTCGAGCAGTAGCTCTGCACGGCGTAGCTGGGCCCGGTGAGGCCGAGCGTGTGCGCCACGCGGGTGGTCAGCGAGTCCTTGTCGTTGGCGAGCCCGACCGCCAGCTCACCCATGGACGCGGCGATCCCGCTGGGCGAGAGGTTGTTCTGCAGGTAGGAGCTCCACGAGCTGCCCGCGATGACGCCGATGGCACCGTCGAACCGGGTCGGGTCGCAGCCGGCGTCCTCCAGCGCCTCCCAGCTGTGCTCCAGGAAGAGGCGGTGCTGCGGGTCGAGGATCTGCGCTTCCTTCGGGTTGACCCCGAAGAAGCCCGCGTCGAACAGCTCGATGCCGTCGAGGACCGCGCCCGCCTTCACGTAGCCGGGGTCTTCCAGCAGTTCGCGCGGGACACCCGCGGCGCGCAGTTCGTCGTCGGTGAACCGGGTCAGCCCGGACAAGCCCGCGCGGATGTTGGCCCACAGCCCGGCGACATCGGCGGCGCCCGGGAAGCGCCCGGACATGCCGACGATCGCGATGTCGGTGCTGGGCACCATGGTGTCCCCGCGGTCGTTCATGTCGTCGTTGTCAGTCACGTGATTCCTCATTTCCGCGAGTCCGAACGGGCGCGGCGCCGCCGCTGCCCACGAGCCGAGCTGGTGGCGAGCACTTGCTCGGAGGTCTGGTCAGGCCCGTCCGGGCGGTCCAGGGCCGCGGCGAACGCGGCGACGGTCGGGTGCTCGAACAGCACCGCGGGTGCGATGGTCGAGTCGAGTTCCTTCTCCACGGCGCGCACCATCGCCATGCCGACCAGGGAGTTGCCGCCCAGGTCGAAGAACGGGTCGTTGACGCCGACGCGGTCGATGCCCAGGTAGGCCTGCCACACCTCGGCGATCGTGGTTTCCAAATCGGTGCGCGGCGCCACGAATTCCGTGCGCAGCAACGGCCTGGGGAACCGCTCCCCCGCCGGCGCCACGAAGCTGGCGTTGACGAGCGCGTCGATGTCGACGAGCGCGGTCCACTCCCTCAGCGCTTCAGCCATGGGCTGACGCACGGCGAGCACGCTGCCGTGTCCTCGGCCCACCACGCGGTCGAGGAAGGCGTTGCCCGCCTCGTCGCTGAAGCCGTACTTCTGCCGGTACTGGCTTGCCCGCTCGGCCAGGTCGCTGACGCTGCCGTCGCCCGCGTCCTGCCAGGCGTCGTGCAGCCACGGGCCCCAGGCAACGGTCACCACCCGGGTCGACGGCGCGGTGGCCGCCAGGGCGGAGCCGTAGGCGTCGAGGACGGTGTTCGCGGCGCAGTAGTCGCCCTCGCCGATGCCGCCGAACGCGGTCACCGCGGAGGAGTACAGCACCAGCAGCTCAGGTCGTTCCTCCACTGGCGAGTCCGGTCCGACGAGTTCGGCCAGCGGGCCCATCGCGAGGATCTTCGGCGCGAGTACAGCGCCCGCGCCGTCGATGGTCTGGCGCTGCGCCATCCCGCTGGCGGGCAGGCCGGCGACGTGCAGGACGCCGGTCAGCTCGCCGAAGTGCTCGCGGCAGCTCCGCAGCGCCGCACGCAGCTGGTCGGGAACACCGACGTCGGCGGCCAGGGTGAGGACTTCGGCGCCCGCCGCTTCCAGTTCCGCGACGTCGGCCGCGGGGGCGACGCCGGAGCGGCTGACCAGCGCCAGTTTGCGCCCGCCTGCGCGCACCAGGTGCTTGGCCAGACCCATGCCGAGGCCCCGGGTTCCGCCGGTGATCAGGTACACGCCGTCCGCGCGCCACGGCCAGTCCGCGTTGTCCTGTGTGGACACTTCGGCCCAGTCGTTGATCCACCGGCGACCGCGCCGCCAGCCCGCGACGGTTCCGTGCGGGTCGCTCTCCCTGGCCAGTTCGTAGCCAAGGTGAGTCGCCGAAAGGTCGTCGGTCTGGTCGGGGTCGAGGTCGACGCCGCTCCAGGTGAGGCCCGCGAACTCGTGCTGGACGACTCGGGCGAGGCCGTGGCCGGCGGAGCGGTAGGGCGCGGGGGCGTCGGCGCCGAGGATCTCCATGCCGCCGCGACTCACGGTCAGCAGCCGCATCCCGTGGCTCGCGGGCACTTCGGCAAAGGCCTGCACGGTGAGCAGCAGGCTGTCGAAGGCGTGTCGGATGGAGCCACGCAACTCGTCGTCGGTGGCGTAGACGGGTGTCGCCGAGTCGGCTAGCAGGCTCCAGGTGTGGACGACGTGCACCGGTCCCGTGTCGGCCAGTGCGGTGGCAGCGGCGCGGACCTCGCGGTAGTGCTCGGGCTCGGCCGGGTCGATGACCATGCGGTCGCCGTCGCGGCTCAACGCGGTGCCGGGAACGACTTCCAGCACGGGGGTTCCGGTCGCGGCGACCATGGCGGCCAGCCGGGTGCCGACGCCGTCCGGGTCGGCGAACACCACGAGCGGACCAGACAGGCGCGACAGCGGCGCGGCTTCCGGGGTGACATCACGGCGCCACGAGGGTGCGTAGCAAAGCTCCGCGGGCTGGGTGCGCTTGGTCGTCGCGGTCCCGCCCTGATACGTCTGCTCCGGCCAGAAGCGGGTGCGCTGGAACGGGTACGTGGGCAGGCTGACGATCCGGGCGCCGTCCTGGCCGGCCCAGTCGACGGCGACACCGAGTTCCCACAGCTGCCCGCAGGCCGCCAGCAGCTCGACCCGCTCGTCGGGGGTCTCCCGCCCGGCCCACAGCGCGGGCAGCGTCCCGAGCACCGACGCTTGGCCCGCGGTGAGGTTCTGGCGCACCAGGCCGCCGAGGGTCTGGCCCGCGCCGAGTTCGAGGAACACGTCGATGTCCTCGGCCAGGCAGTGCCGCACGCCGTCGGCGAAGCGGACCGGGTTGACCAGGTGGTCGGCCCAGTACCCATGGCTCGTCGCCTCGGCAGCGGTCAGCGCGGCCCCGGTGTGGTTGGAGACGATCGTGGTGGTCGGTGCCTGGCGCGGCACCGAGTCGATCAGCGCGGCGAGCTTGTCGCGGACCGGTTCGAGCAGCGAGGAGTGGAACGCGTGCGCGGTGCGCAGCGGCCTGCACGCGACACCGCGGGAGGTCAGCAGCCCGGACACCGCCGTCAGCGCCTCGTCGACTCCGCTCAGCACGGTCATCGACGGGCCGTTGAGCGCGGCCACGTCCACCTCCGCGCCGCTGTCGGCGATCGCGGCTCGCACGGTGGTCTCGTCGGCGGCGACCGCGACCATCCCGCCCGCCGGGGCGGAGCTGATCAGCCGGGCCCGCTCCACGACCACGTGCAGGGCGTCCTCCAGGGAGAACACGCCCGCCAGGCAGGCGGCGACGTACTCGCCGAGGCTGTAGCCGATCAGCAGGTCGGGCGTGACTCCCCAGTGCGCCAACAGCTTCGCGAGGGCGTACTCGACGGTGAACAGGAACGGGTGCGCGATCTCGGCCTGGTGCATGGGGTCGTCATCGGAGGTGGCTGTCGGGCCGCGGCCGAGCATCGTGGCCAGGTCGTCGGCGACCGGGGCCTTGTCCTCGCCGAAGAACACCGGGCGCAGGTCCACTCCGCTGCGCGACTGCGCGATCTCGACGCAGGTGTCCACCGCCGCCGCGTAGACCGGTTCGGTGCGGTACAGCTCGCGGCCGAGACCGAGGTACTGGTCGCCGGTTCCGGGCAGCAGGAACGCCACGCGGGGGCGCTTCTTGGCCAGGACCAGCTCGCCCGCCGAGGCGGCGCCGCTCAGCCTGCGGATCGCCTCGGCGGTGTCGGTACAGAGCAGTGCGCGGCGGTGGTCGTGCTCGGCGCGGCCGGTCTGCAGGGTGTGCGCGACATCGGCGAGGTCGGCGTCGGGCCGTGCTTCGAGCCAGCCCGCGAGGCCTTCGAGCTGGGCGCGCAGCGCGGAAGCGCTCGTCGCCGACACCGGCAGGACGTGAGTAGTGGCGGCGCTTTCCGTGCGCTCAGTGGGTTCGGGTGCGGACTCCAGCACGAGGTGCGCGTTGGTCCCGGACCAGCCGAACGAGCTGACGCCGCCGATCCGCTTGCTCTCGGGCAGCCGGACCTGGGTCGCGGCGGGCTGGACCGTGCCGTCCGCGGGGATGGCGACCGCCGGTTCGGACAGGTGCAGGTTCTCCGGCACCAAGCCGTTCTCCAGCACCAGCACGGTTTTGATCAGCCCGGCGACGCCCGCCGCCGACTGGGTGTGGCCGATGTTCGTCTTCACCGCGCCCACATGCAGCGGGCGGTCCCGCTTGCCGAAGACGTCGTGCAGCGCGGACAGCTCGATCGCGTCGCCGAGCTGGGTTCCCGAGCCGTGCGCCTCGACGTAGTCGACTTCCTCGGGGCGGACCCGGGCCGCGGCGAGCGCGCGGCGGATCACGTCGACCTGGGCGCCGCGGCTCGGCGCGGTCAGCCCGTTGCTGCGGCCGTCCTGGTTGACCGCGGAGCCACGCAGGACCGCGCGGATACGCCGCTTGTTGCGAATGGCCGAGGACAGCCGCTCCAGGACGACGAGGCCGCCGCCCTCACCCATGACGTAGCCATCGGCGCCGCTGTCGAAGGTCTTGCACAGGCCGTCCGGCGCCAGCATGGAGGTGGCGCAGGCCTGGACGTAGATGTCGGGGTGGATCATCAGGAACGCGCCCGCGGCGACCGCGAGCTCGCATTCACCGCGCCGCAGGGCTTCCGCCGCGAGGTGCACGCCGACCAGCGAGGACGAGCACGCCGTGTCCAGCGTGACCGTGGGCCCGCGCAGGTCGTATTGGTAGGCGAGCCTTCCCGCGACGACGCTCGCCGACACGCCCTGGCCGAAGTACGGGTCGGCGACGACGCCCGGGCCGGTGAACTCCTGCTCCAGCCGTCCATATTGGACGGTGTCCATGAAGCCGACCATCACGGCGGTCCGGCTCCCGGCCAGCTTCGCCGGGGTGGTGCCCGCGTTCTCCAGGCCCTCCCACAGCAGCTCCATCAGCAGCCGCTGCTGCGGGTCCATCCGCAGCGCCTCCTGCGGCGAGAGGCCGAAGAACTCCGCGTCCCAGCCGCTGATGTCGGGGAGGAACGAGCCGTGCCGGGTGTAGACGCCGCCGACGGCACGACGGTCGGGGTCGTAGTAGTCGTCGACCTGCCAGCGCGACGGCGGGACCTCGACCACGCCGGTCCGGCCGTCGCGCAGCAGGTCCCAGAAGCTCTCGACGGTGTCGCCGCCACCGGGGTACCGGCACGCCATGCCGACGACGGCGATGGGCTCGTGCCGGGTCTCCTCCACCTCGGCCAGGCGCTTGCGGGCCTCGGTGAGGTCGACGGTGACGCGCTTGAGGTACTCGCGCAGTTTGTCCTCAGTGGCCATGAGCCGAGCCTTTCGGGGAATCGGGGGGTCAGAGCTGGCTGTCGATGAAGGCGAAGATCTCGTCGTCCGAGGCGGAGCGGATCTTGTCCTGCACCCCGGCGGACCCGTTCGTCTCGGCGCCGAGCCGGGCCAGCGTGCTGTGCAGAATCGCGATCACCTTGGCCCGCGCGGATTCCCCGTGCTCGGGGAGCATCCGGTGCACCTGTTCCAGTGAGGCCCGCAGGGTGTCCTCGGGTGAGGGCGCCTCGGGGGCCAGGGTCCGGTGCAGGTACTCGGCGAGCGCGCGCACCGTGGGGTGGTCGAAGGCGAGCGTGGCGGGCAGCCGAAGTCCGGTCTCGCCGCCGAGTCGGTTGCGCAGCTCCACCGCGGTCAGCGAGTCGAAACCCAGGTCGCCGAACGGCCGGTCGAGTCCCACACTGTCCACTGTGGCCTGGGCGAGCACGGCGGCCACGTGGGTGCGGACCAGGTCGGTGAGCACCTGGCGGGCCTCGTCCTCGGTCAGTGCGGCGAGTTTCACCGCCAGCCCGCGCGATCCCGACTCCGGTCCGGCCGCCGCCCGGCGGACACCGCGGACCATCCCGGTCAGGACCGGGGGCAGGTCGCCGCGCTCGGCCCGCGACCGAAGGCCCGCCAGGTCCCAGTTCGCGGCGACGACCAAGGCCTCCGGCTCGGCCAGGGCGGCGTCGAACAGGGCCAAGCCCTGCTCCGGTGTCAGCGCGGCGATTCCGGTTCGGGCCAGCCGGGCGACTTCGGCCTGGGTGAGCGCGCCGGTCATGCCGGTCGCGTTGTCCCATAGGCCCCAGGCGATCGACACCGCGGGCAGGTCCAGCCTGCGCCGGTGCGCGGCGAGTCCGTCGAGGACGACGTTCGCCGCCGCGTAGTTGGCCTGTCCCGGGGTGCCCAGAACGCCCGCCAGGGAGGAGAACAGCACGAACATCGACAGCGGCACGTCGCGGGTCAGCTCGTGCAGGTGCCAGGCCGCGTCCACCTTCGGCCGCAGCACGGTGTCGAGCCGATCGGCGGAGAGGTCTTCGACCATGCCGTCGTCGAGCACGCCCGCGGTGTGCACCACACCGGAGAGCCGTGGGGCCACGTCGGCCACCAGCGCGGCCAGCGCGTCGCGGTCGGACACGTCGCAGGCGACCACCTCGACTGCCGCGCCGAGGCTTTCCAGCCGCGACACCAGCTCCGCGGCGCCTGGCGCGTCGGCGCCGCGCCGGGAGGTCAGCACCAGCCGCCGCACGCCGTGCCCGGTCACCAATCGCTCGGCAACCAGCGCGCCAAGGCCGCCGGTGCCACCGGTCACGAGCACCGTGTTCAGCTTGTCCAGCTTGTCCACGTCACGGGGCGCGGGGATCGGCCTGCGGGCGAGGCGGGGAACCAGGACGGTTCCGTCGAACCCGTCCCGCACGACCAGCTGGGACTCGTCGAGCGCCACCGCGGCGGCCAGCGAACCCCAGTCGGCGAAGCCGTCCGGCACATCGGCGAGCACGAACCGGTCGGGGTGCTCGGACTGGACCGAGCGGACCAGACCCCACACCGCGCCGCCGACCACACTGCAGGGCCGGTCACCGGAGTCCGGGCCGACCGCGTCGGTCGTCAGGAACACCAAGCGGGCCTGGGGGAACAGCTCGGTGTCGATCCGGCCGATCCAGCGCTGGACCGTGTCGAGCACGCGGGCGGACAGCTCGCGCACGGCGTCGGGCACGTCCATCCGCTCGGCCGCCGTCGCGACGACCACGAAGTCCGGCATCGGCCTGCCACCGGCCACCGCCGCGACCAGCGCGTCCAGATCGGCGAACCCGTCGATGCCGGGAACCGGCTTGCCCAGGGAGGCCCAGCGGGAGAGGTCTTCGTCCGGCGTGACGGCGAGGTCGACCCAGTCCACCCCGAGCGCGTCGGTGGGCGAGGGTGCGCCAACGCGCAGCGACTCGACGGCGACTTCCCGAATCCGGAGCGACTCGATCGCGAAGACGAGTCGGCCCGTGGTGTCGGCGGCCTCGACTCGCGCGTCGTCACCCGTGACCGTCAACCGCACGCGCAGGGCCGACGAGCCGGTGGCGCACAGCCGGACGCCGCCGAAGACGAACGGCAGCCGCAGCTCGCCGAACCCCGCCGCCAGGGCGATCGGGTGCAGCGCGGCGTCGAGCACGGCGGGGTGGATGCCGAATCCGGTGACGTCGAGGCCTGCGGGGGCGGCGATCTCGGCGAACAGCTCGTCGCCCTGGCGCCAGACCCCGACGACCCCCTGGAAAGCGGGCCCGTAGTGGTAGCCGAGGGCCGCCAGGTCGCGGTATCCGCGCTCCGCGTCGCCGACGGCCCCGCCGCGCGGGGGCCACTGCTTCGCCCACTCGCAGACCTCGTCGACCGAGCCGGTGCCGACCGCACCGGAGGCGCAGCGCACCCAGGCTGAACCGGAGCGCGAGTAGACGGTGACGGTTCGGCGCTGTTCGGCGTCGGCCTGCCCGACCGCGAGCTGCACGTCCACGGACCCGGTCTCGGGCAGGACGAGCGGGTGTTCCAGGGTCAGTTCGTCCAGGTGGTCGCAGCCCGCGACCGCGGCCGCTTCGAGCGCCAGCTCGACGAACGCGCTGCCGGGGAACAGAACCGTGTCCTCGACGGCGTGGTCGGACAGCCAGGGCATGGCTTCGCGGGACAGCGTGCCGGACAACAGGAAGCCACCGTCGGCCATCGGCACCACGGAGGTGAGCAGCGGGTGCTTCGAGTCGGTGCCCGCGGCGCGTCGAGTCGCCTGGAGCCAGAAGTGGCGCCGGTCGAACGCGTAGGTGGGCAGGTCGACCTGGCGCGGCGCGGCACCGAGCACCGCGGTCCAGTCGACCGGCGCTCCGATGACGTAGGCGTGGGCGGCGGCGGTGAGGAAGCGCCGCCAGTCACCGGTCCCCCGGCGCAGCGATCCGCAGGCCTGGCCCGGGATTCCCGCCGCGGCGAGGATGTCCTCGACGTCGCCACCGAGCACCGGGTGCGGGCTGACCTCGATGAACACCGGGGTGCCGTGGCCGGCGAACGCGGCGACCGCCTGGTCGAACCGCACCGGCTCGCGGAGGCTGTCGTACCAGTAGCCGGTGGTCAGGTCGGTGGTCGGGATGAAGCCGCCCGCCATGGACGAGCAGAACCTGATGTCGGTCTCGGCGGGGGTGATCCCGGCGAGCACCGTGCCCAGTTCGTCGCGCAGGGCCTCGACGTGCGGGGTGTGCGAGGCGTAGTCGACGTCGATCCGCCGGGTCTTGACCATTTCACCGCAGGCCGCGACAAACTCGTCGAGCGCGTCGCCGTCGCCCGCAACGACCGCACTGGCGGGTCCACTGTGGACCGCGATCCAGAGCCGGTCGGCCCAGGGAGCGATCCGCTCGGCGACCTCGGTCGCGGGCAGGGCCACCGCGAGCATCCCGCCGGTGCCGCCGAGCTTGACCAGCACGCGACTGCGCAGCGCCACGATCCGGGCGGCGTCTTCGAGGGAGAGGGCGCCCGCAATGTGTGCGGCGGCGATCTCGCCTTGGGAATGGCCGACCACGGCGGCGGGCTCGACCCCGATCGAGCGCCACACCGCGGCCAGCGACACCATCATCGCGAACAGCACCGGCTGGATCACGTCGGAGCTGTCGAGCGTGGGCGCGCCATCGTCGGCCCGCAACACGCTCAGAACCGACCAGCCGGTGTGCGGCGCGAGCGCCTTGTCGCACAGGGCGAGCTGGTCGCGGAAGACCTCGTTCGAGTCCAGCAGGTCGACGGCCATGCCCACCCACTGCGTTCCCTGGCCGGGGAACAGGAACACCGGCCGGGCGTCGGCGGGCGCCACACCCTCCACAATGGACGTGTGGGGTTCGCCCGCGGCGATGGCCGCCAGGGCCGCCACCAGCTCGGCCCGGTCGTCGGCGATCACGACAGCCCGGGAGGCCAGCGTCGTGCGCCGTGCCAGCGCCGGTCCGGCGGCCGCGAAGTCGGCGTCGGACGCGGACTCCGCGAACGCCCGCAGCCGCTCGGCCTGCGCCCGCAGCGACTTCTCGGTCCGGGCGGACACGACCCACACCAGCGGGCCCTCGGTCACGGCTTCGTCGGAAGCGGTCTCTGAGGGGCCCACTTCAAGGATCACGTGCGCGTTGGTGCCGCTGACCCCGAAGCTCGACACCCCGGCCCGCGCGGGCCGGTCGTCCGCGGGCCACGGCGCGGGCTCGGTGATCAGCCGGACGCCGCCGTTGTCCCAGTTCACATGCGGGGACGGCTCGTCGGCGTGCAGGGTGGGCGGCAGCGTGCCGTTGCGCATCGCCATCACCATCTTGATCACGCCCGCGACACCGGCGGCGGCCTGGGTGTGGCCGATGTTCGACTTCAGCGACCCCAGCCACAGCGGCCGGTCGGCGGGCCGGTTCTTGCCGTAGGTGGCGAGCAGGGCCTGCGCCTCGATCGGGTCGCCGAGCCGGGTGCCGGTGCCGTGCGCCTCGACGGCGTCGACCTCGCCCGCGTCGATCCGGGCGTCGGCCAGCGCCTGCCAGATCGCCCGCTCCTGCGACGGCCCGTTCGGCGCGGCCATGCCGTTGCTGCGGCCGTCCTGGTTGACCGCGGAACCCCGCACCACCGCGAGGATGCGGCGTCCATTGCGCTGCGCGTCGGACAACCGCTCCAGCAGCAGCACGCCCACGCCGTCGGACCACGCGGCGCCGTCGGCGTCGGCGGAGAAGGACTTGCAGCGGCCGTCCGGGGACAGCACGCGCTGCCTGCAGAACTCGACGTACATGTCCGGGGTCACCATCACCGTGGTGCCGCCGGCGAGAGCCATCGAGCACTCGCCGTTGCGCAGCGCCTGAACGGCGAGGTGCAGGGCCACCAGCGAGGAGGAACACGCGGTGTCCACGCTGAGCGCGGGGCCTTCGAGGCCGAAGGTGTAGGCCACCCGGCCGGGCAGGATGCAGGGCAGGCTTGAGGTGTAGAGCGTGCCCTCGACCTCCTCGGGGACCGCGCCGAGGAACTGGGTGCCGTAGAAGTCGAACATGTTCCCGATGTAGACGCCGGTGCGCGACCCGCGGATCGCCGCCGGGTCGATGCCCGCGCGTTCGAAGACCTCCCAGGTGGTCTCCATGAACAGCCGGTGCTGAGGGTCGGTCGCGAGCGCCGCGCCGGGGCTCATGCCGAACAGGCCGGGGTCGAAATCACCGGCGTCGTAAAGGAAACCGCCGTGCCGGGTGTAGGACTTGCCCAGCGCGTCGGGGTCCGGGTCGTAGAGCCCGTCGAGGTCCCAGCCCCGGTTGTCGGGGAACTCGCCGATCGCGTCCACCCCGCCGGCCACCAGGTCCCACAGCTCCTCGGGACTGGTCACGCCGCCGGGGAACCGACACGCCATGCCGACGATCGCGATCGGCTCCTGGCGGGCCGACACGACACTCTCGGATTCGGTGAGGCGGCGGCGGGTGTCGGCAAGGTCGACGATGACGCGCTTGAGGTAGCCGCGCAGTTCTTCCTCGGTCGCCATGTCCCAGCCTTTCCAAGCAATGATGATCAAGCGGTGGTGGACTTGCAGGAATCAGAGTTCGCTGTCGATGAAGGCGAAGATCTCGTCGTCGGAGGCGGAGTGGATCTTGTCCTCGACCCCGTCGGCCCCGACCGGGCCGCCGAACCGGGCGAGCGTGCTCTGCAGCATCGCCACGAGCGTGGCGCGGGTGGCGTCGTCCTCGCCGTCGACAAGCCGCTGGATCTGGTCCAGCGCGGCCCGCACTGTGTCCTCAGCGGACGGTGGCGCGGGGGCCAGGGTGCGGTGCAGGAACTCGCAGAGCGCGGCCACCGTGGGGTGGTCGAACGCGAGCGTCGCGGGCAGCCGCAGCCCGGTCTCCGCGTCGAGCCGGTTGCGCAGTTCCACGGCGGTCAGCGAGTCGAAGCCGAGTTCGCTGAACGGCCGGTCCACCTCGACCGCGTCCGCACCCGCATAAGCGAGCACGGCCGCGACATGCCCGCGCACCATGTCACTGAGCAGGCGCGCGCCCTCGGCCTCGGTCAGGGTCGCCAGCTTGGCGGTGAGCGCGGCCGGGCCACCGGTCGCGGCGCCAGTGCCCGCCGCGCGGCGGGGAACCCGGACGAGTCCGGTGAGGATCGACGGGAGAACGCCGCCCTCGGCGCGGGAGCGCAGCCCGGCGTTGTCCCAGTTCGTGGCCACCAGCAGCGAGTCCGACGACACCAGGGCCAGGTCGAACAGGTCCAGGCCTTGGTCCACGGTCAGCGGCGCGATGCCCGATCGGCCCATCCGCGCCACGTCGGCGTCGGTCAGGGTGTCGGACATCCCGGAGCCGGTGTCCCACAAGCCCCAGGCCACCGAGACGCCGGGCAGGCCGGCGGCCCGCCGGTGGGCGGCGAGGCCGTCCAGGGCGGTGTTCGCCGAGGCGTAGTTGCCCTGCCCCGGGTTGCCCAGGATGCCCGCCAGGGACGAGAACAGCACGAACATCGACAGCGGGAGGTCTTCGGTCAGCTCGTGCAGGTGCCAGGCGGCGTCCAGCTTCGGGGTGAACACCGTGTCCATCCGATGCGCCGACAACCCGTCGATGGTGGCGTCGTCCAGCACGCCCGCGGTGTGCACCACACCGGTGAGCGGGCGGTCGGCGGGGATGGCGGCCAGCACCCCGGCCAGCGCGTCCCGGTCGGAGACGTCGCACGAGGTGACCGTCACCGAGGCCCCGAGACCCTCCAGTTCGGACACGAGTTCGGCCGCGCCGGGGGCGTCGATGCCGCGTCGCGACAGCAGCAGCAGGTTCCGCGCGTCGTGGTTCTCGACGAGCCGCCGGGCGATGAGCGCGCCGAGGCCGCCGGTTCCGCCGGTCACCAGGACCGTGCCCGACTGGTCCACATAGGACAGCTCGATCGCCACCCGCTCCACTCGGGGAGCAGTCACGGCGCCGTCGCGTACCAGGACCTGCGACTCGCCTGCGGAGACGGCGGCAGCGAGGGACTCCCAGTCGGCGAACCCTTCCGGCGCGTCGGCGAGGACGAACCGTCCGGGGTATTCCGACTGGGCCGAGCGCACCAGGCCCCACACGGAGCCGGCGACCACGGGGGCGGTATCGACCACGCCGTTGGTCAGGAACACCAGCCGGCAGTCCGCGAGCCGCTCGTCCGTAAGCCAGGTCTGCAACACCTCGAGGGTCCGGCCGGACAGGTCACGCACGCTCTCAGGCACCGGTCCCGAACCCGGGACACACGGCACCACGACGAACTCCGGCATCGGCAGCTCGCCACTGGACACCGCGGCCAGCAAGGCATCGCGGTCCGGGTAGCCCACGAGTCCGGGGACCGGCTCGCCCACACAGGCCCAGCGGGACGCGTCGCCGCCCGTGGCCGCGACCGGTGTCCAGCGCACCGCGTACGGCACCGGCCCGGCCGTGGCGGACGACGCCAACTGGGCCGCGGAGATGGTCCGCACCCGCAGCGAGTCGATCCCGAAGACCAGCCTGCCGTCGCCGTCGACGGCCTCCACCACGACCTCGTCGCCGGACGCCGCGAGCCGCACCCGCAGCGAGGAGGCGCCGGAGGCGAGCAGGCGCACACCGCGGAACACGAACGGCAGCCGCAGTTCGGAGGTGTCGGCGGTGAGCACCAGCGCATGGAACGCGGAGTCCAGAACGGCGGGGTGGATACCGAAGCCCGCCAGGTCCAGTCCCTCGGGGGCGTGGACCTCCGCGAACAGCTCCTCGCCTCGGCGCCACACCGCGGACACGCCGCGGAAAGCCGGGCCGTACTCGTAGCCGAGCAGTTCCAAGCCGTCGTAGCCGCCGTCGACCGACACGGTCGTGGCACCGGCGGGCGGCCACGACTCGGCCCAGGCGCGAACCCCGCCCGTGCCACCGCCGCCCGCGACGACACCGGACGCGCACCGCACCCAGCCCGCGTCACCGGTCTGCGAGAAGACCCGCACCGGCCGCGCGTCGTCGGATTCGCCGGGGCCGTCGATCACGATCTGCAGGCACAGGTCGCCGTCGGCGGGCAGCACCAGCGGCGCCTCGAACATCAGCTCCTCGACGTGGTCGCAGCCCACCTGCGCCGCGGCCTCCATGACCGCGTCGAGCACCGCCGTGCCGGGCACGACGACCGCGCCGGACACCACGTGGTCGGCGAGCCAGGGGTGGCCCGCCAGGGAAAGCCTGCCGGTGAGGATCAGGCCGCCGTCGCCGCCGAGGTCGACCGCGGCGCCGAGCAGCGGGTGCTCCAGAGCGCGCTGGCCCATCGACGCCGCGTCGGCGCCCTTCGCGGGCGGGTCGAGCCAGAAGCGGCGGCGGTCGAACGCGTAGGTGGGCAGGTCGACGTGGGTGTCGGCGGCGCCGAACAGCGCGGACCAGTCCACCGCCACGCCCGCCACCGTGGCCTGGGCCAGGCAGGCGAGCAGCGCGTCGGGCTCGTCGCGCTTGCGGTGGTGCAGCGCGATCACGGAGGCCTCCGGCGCGCTGAGGCAGCTGTGGGCCATCGCGGAGAGCACCGCGTCCGGCCCGACCTCCAGGTAGGTGTCGACGCCGTGGGTTTCGAGCGCGGCGACCGTGTCGCGGAACAGGACCGCGCGGCGGATCTGCTCCACCCAGTACTCGGGGGCGGACCAGGTCAGCTCGTCGGAGCCGACCAGGTTCGTCACGAACAGAATGCGGGCGTCCTCGAACTTCGTCTCCGCCAGTTCGGCGGCGAAGGCGTCGAGCATCGGCTCCATCAGCGGCGAGTGGAACGCGTGGCTCACCGACAGCCTGCGGGTGCGCCTGCCCTCCCGGCGCCAGCGCTCGGCGACGGCGAGGCATTCCTGCTCATCGCCGGAGATGACCACGCTGGTGGGTCCGTTGACCGCGGCGATGCCGACCAGGCCGGACACCGTCGGCTCCACCTCTTCGGGGGTCGCCTCGATGGCGACCATGGCCCCGGGGGCGTCGAGTGCCTGCATCAGCCGGGCCCGGGCGGTGATCAGCCGGGCGGCGTCGTCGAGCGACCACACACCGGCGACGTGCGCGGCGGCGTACTCGCCGACCGAGTGCCCGGCGAGGTAGTCGGGCCGGACGCCGAGGGACTCCAGGAGCCGGAACGCGGCCACCTCGTGGGCGAACAGCGCGGGCTGGGTGTAGCGGGTGTGGTTGAGCTGCAACGCGTCCAGGGTGTCCGGGCGGGCCCACATCACCTCGCGCAGCGGGCGGTCCAGGTGCGCGTCGAGCGCGTCGCACACCTCGTCGAGCGCTTCGGCGAAGACGGGGAACGCGGCGTAGAGCTCGCGGCCCATCCCCACGCGCTGGCCGCCCTGGCCGGTGAACAGGAACGCGAGCTTGGCCTTCTCCCGGGCGACGCCGTGCACGACATCGGCGGTGGGCTTGCCCGACAGGTAGTCGCCGAGCGCGGCCAGCAGGCTGTCGCGGTCCTGACCGAGCACGACCGCCCGGTGCTTGTGCCGCGAGCGGGTGGTGACCAGGGCGCGGGCGATATCGACCGGGTCGACGTCTCCCGCGGCGAATTCGTGCAAGCGCTTCGCTTGGGCCACAAGGGAATCCGCGCTGCGGGCGCTGATCACCCAGGCGGGCGGACCGGCGTGGCGCACGGTCGGCGGGTCCACCAGCGGGCTCGGCTGCTCGGGGCTCTCCTCGAGGATGACGTGCGCGTTCGTCCCGCTGATGCCGAACGACGAGACACCGGAGCGGCGCGGATGGCCGTTGGGGGTCCAGTCCCGGGCCTTGGCCAGCAGTTCGACCGCGCCGGTGGACCAGTCGACGTGCGTGGTGGGCTCGTCGGCGTAGAGGGAGGTCGGCAGCACGCCGTGCCGCATCGCCATCACCATCTTGATCACCCCGGCGACGCCCGCGGCGGCCTGGGTGTGGCCGATGTTGGACTTCACCGAGCCCAGCCAGAGCGGCTGCTCCTCGGGCCGGTTGCGGCCATAGGTGGCCAGCAGGGCCTGGGCCTCGATGGGGTCGCCGAGCGTGGTGCCCGTTCCGTGCGCCTCCACCGCGTCGACGTCCGCCGCGTCGAGGCCGGCGTCGGCCAGCGCGTCGAGAATGACGCGTTCCTGGGCGGGGCCGTTCGGCGCGGTCATGCCGTTGCTGCGGCCGTCCTGGTTGACCGCGGAACCGCGCACCACGGCGAGGATGTTGCGGTGGTTGCGGCGCGCGTCCGACAGCCGCTCCAGCAGCAGCACGCCGACGCCCTCGGACCACGCGGCGCCTTCCGCGGCGGCGGAGAACGACTTGCAACGGCCGTCGGTGGACAGCGCGCGCTGCCTGCAGAACTCGATGAACGGATCGGCCGTCGCCATGACCGTGGTGGCCCCGGCGAGGGCCAGCGAACATTCACCGTTGCGCAGCGCTTGCACCGCAAGGTGAATCGCCACCAGCGACGACGAGCACGCGGTGTCGAGCGTGAGCGCCGGACCGGTCAGGCCGAGGGTGTAGGAGACCCGTCCGGAAAGGACACTCGGCGCGCTCGACACCAGCAGCATGCCTTCGAGCGCGGGCGGCGACGCGCCGTTGAACCGCATCGCGTAGTCGTTGTACATCAGCCCGGCGAAGACACCGGTCTTGCTGCCGGGCAGCGTCGCCGGGTCGATGCCCGCCCGCTCGAAGACCTCCCAGCAGGTCTCCAGGAACACCCGGTGCTGCGGGTCGGTCGCCAAGGCGTTGCGGGGGCTCATGTCGAAGAAGCCCGCGTCGAAATCCGCCGCGTCGTAGAGGAAACCGCCATGGCGGGTGTAGGACTTGCCGAGCGCCTCCGGGTCCGGGTCGTAGAGCCCGTCCAGGTCCCAGCCCCGGTTTTTCGGGAACTCGCCGATGGCGTCGACCTCGTCGGTCACCAGCTCCCAGAGGTCTTCCGGGCTGGTGACCCCGCCGGGGAACCGGCAGGCCATCCCGACGATCGCGATCGGCTCGTGGCGCGCCTGCTCCACCTCGGCCAGGTGCCGACGGGCCTCGGTGAGGTCGACTGTCACGCGCTTGAGGTAATCGCGCAGCTTGTCCTCGGTCGCCATGAATCGAGCCTTTCGGAGCGTGGAATCCAGGGAGGGGTCAGAACTTCTGGTCGATGAAGGCGAACATCTCCTCATCCGAGGCGGAATCGACCTGGTCCAGCACGACATCTGCAATGGAGTTGATGGGACCTTCGTCCTTCGCCGCCTGGCCGGAACCGAGCCGGTGCAGGGTGCTGTGCAGGATCGCGGCGAGCTTGCTTCGAGTCGTCTCGTCATCGTCGGGCAGCACGCCGTGGATGTGGTCGAGGGTGGCCCGCAGCAGGTCCTCCGGCGACTGGGCCGAAGGCGCGATGGTGGCGCGGAGGAACTCGGCGAGCGCGGCGACCGTGGGGTGGTCGAACGCGACCGTCGCGGGCAGCCGGACCCCGACCTCGGCGTCGAGCCGGTTGCGCAGTTCGACCGCGGTCAGCGAGTCGAACCCCATCTCGCTGAACTCCAGGTCCACCTCGACCGCGTCGCCGCTGGGGTGGGCCAGGACCGCCGCGACGTGCGAGCGGACGAGCTGGGTCATGACCTTGCGCGCGTCGGTCTCGGCCATCGCCGAAAGGCGTTGCGCCAAGCCGTCCGCGGGTGCCGAGACCGCGTTCGAGGCGGTCGGCGTTGTGGCCCTGCGGGTGACGCGCACGAGTCCGCGCAGCACGGCGGGGAGTTCACTGGTCTCCGCCCGCTCCCGCAGCTCGGCGGTGTCCCACTTCGCCGCGACCAGCTGCGGGTCCGGTGAGCTGAGCGCATGGTCGAGCAGGTCGAGGCCCTGACGCGAGGTCAGCGGGGCGATGCCGGACCGGCCCAGGCGGGCGGTGTCCGCGGCGGTCAGCCCACCGGTCATCCCGGCCTCGGTGTCCCACAGGCCCCAGGCGACCGAGACCGCGGGGAGGCCGAGTTCGTGCCGGTGCGCGGCCAAGCCGTCGAGGAACATGTTCGCCGCCGCGTAGTTGCCCTGTCCCGGGGTGCCGACCACTCCGGCCACCGAGGAGAACAGGACGAACGTCGACAGCGGCAGGTCGCGGGTCAGCTCGTGCAGGTGCCAGGCGGCGTCGGCCTTCGGCCCGAACACGGTGTCCAGGCGGCCGGCGGAAAGCCCGTCGACGGTCGCGTCGTCGAGCACGCCCGCCGTGTGCACGATGCCGGTCAGCGGCCGGTCCGCCGGAACCGAGTTCAGCAGGTCGGCCACGGCGTACCGGTCGGAGACGTCGCAGGCGACCAGGTCCACTTCGGCGCCCAGGTCGCGCAGCCGCGTCACCAGGTCTTCGGCGCCGGGCGCGCTTTCACCGCGCCGCGACGCCAGCAGCAGGTGCCGCACGCCGTGCTGCTTGACGAGGTGCTCGGCGACCAGCGCGCCGAGGCCGCCGGTGCCGCCGGTCACCAGCACCGTTCCCGATCCGTCCATAGAGGACGTGTCGGCGCCGGTGCCGGGGCGGGCCAGGCGGGGAACGAGGACGTCCGCGTCGCGCACCAGCAGCTGGGTCTCCCCCGCCGCGACCGCGGCGGCGACCGCGGCCCACTCGGTGCAGCCTTCGTCGACGTCGACCAGGGCGAACCGGCCGGGGTGCTCCGCGATGGCCGAGCGCACCAGGCCCCAGAGCGCCGCGCCCGCGACGCCCGCGGCCGACCCGGCGAACACGCCGCGCGTCGCGAACAGGAGCCGGGACTTGGTGAACCGGTCGTCGCCGAGGAAGACCTGAACCAGGTCGAGGACCTGGTACATCGCTTCCCTCGCGGCATAAGCGAGGTCGTCGTCCACCTCGGACAGACCGGGAACCACGATGGTGTCCGGCAGGTCTCCCGCGGTGATCTCCGCCAGGGAGTTGAGGTCGTAGTAGAGCGGCGCGTCGATCCCGGCCAGGCCGAGGGTCGCGCTGAGGTCGTCGGCGGCGCCATCGGAGCCGACCACGGCCCAGCGGCGCGGCTCGGCGACCGCGTCGGGCACCGTGAGGTCGATCCAGTCGACGACATAGGGCGCGACACCGCTGCGAGCGGGCGCGGCGGCGCCTTGGCGTTCGATCCGGCGCAGGGTCAGCGCGTCGACGTCGGCGATCCGCTGCCCGGCTCCGTCGTGGATGGCCAGCGACACCCGGTCGTCGGCGGTCTCGGTGATCCGCACGCGCAGCGCTTCCGCGCCGAGGGCGGTCACCCGGACGCCGCTCCAGGCGAACGGGAGCAGCATCGAGCCCTGGTCCATCAGCGCGTGCGCCGGGTCGCCGAGGACGAGCACATGCAGCGCGGCGTCGAGCAGGGCGGGGTGCAGGGCGAACCGGCCCGCGTCCGCACGGACGGCTTCGGGCAGCGCGACCTCGACGTAGGTGTCGGTGCCGCCATCAGCGGAGACTCGCCAGGCGTCGACGAGGCCCTGGAACGCGGGGCCGTAGGCGTAACCACGGTCGGCGAGCCGCTCGTAGACCTCGTCCAGGTCGACGGCGACCGCGTCGGCGGGCGGCCAGGCGGCGAGATCGCCCGCGGCCGGAGACGCGGCGGGGGCCAGCACGCCGGTGGCGTTCCGGGTCCAGGACACGGTGTCGTTCAGGTCGTCCGAGTCATCGGCCGGACGGGTGTGGACGGTCAGGCCGCGACGGCCCGCCGCGTCCGCACCGCCGACCACGAGCTGGATCCGGACGGCGCCGGTCTCGGGGAGGACGACCGGCGACTCCAGGGTGAGATCGGCGATCTCGGCGCAGCCCGCGACGGACGCGGCCTCCAGTGCCAGGTCGACGAACGCGGTGCCCGGCAACAGGACCTGGCTGTCGACGACATGGTCAGCGAGCCACGGCATGGCGGCAACGGAAAGCCGCCCGGTGAGCAGGAACCCGTCGCCCTCGGCGAGGGAGACCACGGCGCCGAGCAGCGGATGCCGGGACTCGGTCATCCCGCTCGCGGCGAGGTCCGCGGTCGGCGCCGCGCCCTCGATCCAGTAGCGGCGGTGTTCGAACGGGTAGGTGGGCAGGTCGACGTGGCGGCGCGGCACGTCGGCCAGCGCGGCCGACCAGTCGACGTCGGCGCCGAGGACGTGGGCTTGGGCCGCCGCCAGCAGGAACCGGCGTCGTCCGCCGTCGCCGCGGCGCAGCGAGCCAATGGCGGAACCGGCCGACTCCGCGGCGGTCAGCGTGTCCTGGATGTGGCCGGTGAGCACGGCGTGCGGGCTCGACTCGATGAACAGCGGCGTGCCCTGTCCGGCGAAGGCGCGCACCGCGTCGGCGAACCGGACCGGGTTGCGCAGGCCGCCGTACCAGTAGTCGGCGGTCAGCTCGGCCGAGTCGATGAACTCCCCCGCCATCGCCGAGCAGAAGGTGATGTCGGTCGGCTGGGGCTTGACGACGTCCAGCGCGGCGAGCAGTTCCTCGCGCAGGGCCTCGATGTGCGGGGTGTGCGCGGCGTAGTCGATGGCGACCTTGTGGACCCGGACGTCGGCGCAGGTCGCGGCGAACTCGTCGAGCGCGGTCAGGTCGCCCGCGACGACGGTGCTGCTGGGTCCACTGAGGATGGCCACCCACAGCCGGTCGGCCCACGGCTCGATTCGTCGGCCGGCCTCGTCGGCGGGCAGCGACACGGCGAGCATGCCGCCGGTGCCGGTGAGCTTCATCAGCGCCTGGCTGCGCAGGGCGACGATCTTGGCCGCGTCGGCCAGGCTGAGCGCGCCCGCCGCGCAGGCCGCGGTGATCTCGCCCTGGGAGTGGCCGACGACGGCGGCGGGTTCGATCCCGACCGACCGCCACACCGCGGCGATGGACACCATCACCGCGAACAGCACCGGCTGGATCACGTCCGAGCCGACCAGTGCGGGTGCGTCCTCGTCGCCGCGCAAGACGGCGAGCACGGACCTGCCGGTGTGCCGGGCGAGCGCCTCGTCGCACCTGGTCAGCTCGTCGCGGAAGACAGCGCTGGTGTCGAGCAGTTCCGTCGCCATGCCCGCCCACTGCGAACCCTGGCCGGGGAAGACGAACACCGGCCGGACGTCGGCGGCGGCCACACCGTCCACTACGGACTGGTGCGGCAGTCCCTCGGCGAGAGCGGCCAACGCGGCGGTCAGGTCGTCGCGGTCCTCGGCGACGACCACCGCGCGGCGGTCGAACCTGGCCCGGCGCGCCAGCACGTGGCCTGCGGCGGCGAGGTCACCCTCGGGCGCGGTCACCGCGTAGTCGCACAGCCGGGCGGCCTGGGCGCGCAGCGCGGCCTCGGTCCGGGCGGACAGCGTCCACACGATCGGGCCGGTCGCGGGTTCGACCTGGGTTTCGGCTGGGGCTTGTTCGAGAATCACGTGAGCGTTGGTGCCGCTGATGCCGAAGCTCGACACGGCGGCCCGCGAGGGCCGGTCACCGGGCAGGTCGACCGGTTCGGTCAGCAGCCGGACACCGCCGCTCGCCCAGTCGACGTGCTCGGTCGGCGCGTCGACGTGCAGGGTGCGCGGCAGCTTGCGGTGTTCGAGGGCCTTCACCATCTTGATCACACCGGCGACACCCGCGGCGGCCTGGGTGTGGCCGAGGTTCGACTTCACCGAGCCGAGCCACAGTGGACGGTCCTCGGGCCGGTCGCGGCCGTAGGTGTCAAGCAGGGCTTGGGCTTCGATCGGGTCGCCGAGCCGGGTGCCGGTGCCGTGCGCCTCGACGGCGTCGACGTCGGCGGCGTCGAGCCGGGCGTCGGCGAGCGCCTGCCGGATCACGCGTTCCTGCGACGGCCCGTTGGGGGCGGTCATGCCGTTGCTGCGGCCGTCCTGGTTGACCGCGCTCCCCCGCAGCACCGCGAGCACCGGGTGCCCGTGCTTGCGTGCGTCGGAAAGGCGTTCCAGGAGCAGGACTCCGGCGCCCTCGGCCCAGCCGGTTCCATCGGCGGTCGAGGAGAACGCCTTGCAGCGCCCGTCTTCGGCGAGCCCGCCCTGGCGGCTGAACTCGACGAACATGCCCGGGGTGGCCATCACGGTCGCGCCGCCCGCCAGGGCGAGCGAACACTCGCCGCGGCGAAGCGCTTGCGCCGCCAGGTGAACCGCGACCAGCGACGCCGAGCACGCGGTGTCGATGGTGAGCGCGGGGCCCTGAAGTCCCAGGGTGTAGGCGATGCGGCCGGACACCACGCTCAGCGCGCTGCCGGTCAGCAGGTGGCCGTCGACGTCGCCGACCGGCTGGTGCAGGCGGGGGCCGTAGTCCGGGGCCATGGCGCCGATGAAGACGCCCGTGTCGCTGCCGCGCAGGGCGGCGTGGTCGAGTCCGGCGCGTTCGATGGTCTCCCAGCAGATCTCCAGCAGCAATCGCTGCTGCGGGTCCATGGCCATCGCCTCGCGCGGGCTGATGCCGAAGAGGCCCGCGTCGAACTGGTCGGCGTCGTGGAGGAAGCCGCCGTGGCGGGTGTCGCTGGTGCCGGAGCGTTCCGCGCCGGTGGCGAAGAGGGTTTCGACGTCCCAGCCGCGATTGGTCGGGAAAGCCGAGATCGCGTCGGTCTCGGTGGCGACGAGCTGCCAGAGCTCCTCGGGGGTGGTCACGTCACCCGGGTAGCGGCAGCCCATGGCGACGATCACGACCGGGTCGTCGTCCGCGGGGGCGGCGCTGTGCGTGATTGCTGCTTGCTTGTCGTTGCCGGTCAAGGAAGTCAGGTGGTCGACCACGGCGTCCGGGGTCGGGTGGTCGAACAGGAGGCCGGTGGACAGGCGCAGCCCGGTCGCGGCTCGTAATCGGTTGCGCAGTTCGACGGCGGTGGCCGAGTCGACGCCGAGTTCCTTGAAGGTGCGGTTCGGCAGGACGTTCGTGGCGTCCTGGTGGCCGAGCACGCCCGCGGTGGTGCTGAGCACCAGGTCGCGCAGGGATCGCCGGGAGTGGGTGGTGACGGGGGCCGGCTCCTCGACCCGCGTCTGTCCACTGGTGACAGCCGGTCGCGGGGAACTGCCGGGAGCCGACCAGTGCCGTTGCCGCTGGAACGGGTAGGTGGGCAGGTCGACGATCCGCGCCGCGTCCAGGGTGCTCACCCAGTCGACGGGCGCGCCCGCGGTGTACGCCTCGGCGAGTGCCCGCTGGAACCGGTCGAACCCGCCGTCGGCGCGGCGCAGTGTGCCGACGACGACGAGGTCGCGTTCGGCCTCCTCGGCGGTCTCCTCGACCCCGGCGACGAGCACGGGGTGCGCACTGCACTCGATGACCAGGTCGCAGCCGTGGTCGAGCGCGCGGCGGACGGCGGCGGCGAACCGGACGGGCTGGCGCAGGCTGCGGTACCAGTACTCCGCGTCGAGGCCCGCGGTGTCCATCGGCTCGCCGGTGAGCGTCGAGATGAACAGGGTGCCCGAGGACACGGGCCGGATCGGAGCCAGCTCGGTGAGAAGTCGTTCGCGGAGCTGTTCGACCGCGACCGAGTGCGAGGCGTAGTCGACGGGGACGAGCTTCGTCCGGTAGTCGGCGTCGAAGATCCGGCCGAGTTCGGCGAGCACCTCACGGTCGCCGGACACCACCACCGAGCGCGGCCCGTTGACCGCGGCCACCGTGGCCCGCGGCGCGTGCGCGGCCACGACGGACTCGACCACGTCGAGCGGTGCGGCGACCGACATCATCCCGCCGCTGCCCGCGATGGCCGCGATGGCCTTGCTGCGCAGCGCGACGACCCGTGCTCCGTCCGAAAGGGACAGTGCGCCGACGACGGTGGCGGCGGCGATCTCGCCCTGCGAGTGGCCGATCACCAGGTCCGGCTCGACACCGTGCGAGCGCCACAGGTGCGCGAGGGAGACCATGACGGCCCACAGGGCGGGCTGGACCACGTCCACCCGGTCGAGATCGGGCCCGGAACCGCGAAGCACCTCGGTCAGCGAGTAGTCGACGAACGGGGCGAGCGCCGCGTCGCATTCCGCGATCCGGTCGGCGAACCCGGGCGAGCTGTCGAGCAGGGCGCGGGCCATCTCGGGCCACTGCGATCCCTGGCCGGGGAAGGTGAACGCGCACCGGGCGGGGGTCGCGGTCCCGGTGACGACCGACATGTCGGGGCGTCCGGCGGCGAGCGCCGCGAGTGCCTCGACCTTGGTCGGCAGGTCGTCGCCGAGGACCACCGCGCGGTGGTCGAACTCGGCGCGGGTGCGCACCAGCGACATGGCCACGTCGGCGGAATCGATCCCCGCTTCCTCGACGCGGGCGCGCAGACGCTCGGCCAGCGCGGACAAGGCGGGGGCGGACCGGGCGGTGAGCACCCACGGCGCGTCCGGCCTGCCCGAGGCGACGGGCTGGTCAAGGGTGGCGGGCGCGGCGGCGAGGACCAGGTGGCAGTTGGTGCCGCCCATGCCGAAGGAGCTGACACCCGCGACCAGGGTCTCGTCCGGGCGGGGCCAGGGCTGGGCCGTCTCGGCGACCCGCAGGCCGAGGTCGTCAAGGGAAATGTCCGGGTTGGGGGTCTGGAAGTTCAGGCTGGCCGGGAGTTCGCCGTGTTTGAGGCTCAGGACGACCTTGAGCAGGCCCGCGATGCCCGCGGCGCCTTCGAGGTGGCCGATGTTGGTCTTCACCGACCCGACCAGCAGCGGCGCCGGGCGCCCCTCACCCAGGGCGGCGCCGAGCGCGGCGGCCTCGATCGGGTCGCCGACTTTGGTGCCGGTGCCGTGGAGTTCGACGTACTGCACGTCGGCGGGCCGAACACCGGCGTGCGCGCACGCCGCCTCGATGACCTGCCGCTGCGCCAAGCCGTTCGGCGCGGTCAGGCCGTCGCCGCCGCCGTCGTTGTTGACCGCGCCGCCGAGGATCACGCAGTGCACGACGTCGCCGTCGCGCACCGCCGCGGACAGCGGCTTGAGCACGACCAGCGCGCCGCCCTCGCCACGCACGTAACCGTTGGCGCGGCTGTCGAAGACGTAGCAGTGCCCGTCCGGGGACAGCGCGCCGAAGGAGCCGATCGCGTCGGTGGTCTCGGCGAGCAGGTTCAGGTTCACCCCGCCCGCGAGCGCCAGCTCGATCTCGCCGCGACGCAGGGCCTCGCAAGCCAGCTGCACCGCGACGAGGGACGAGGACTGGCCCGTGTCGAGCGTCAGGCTGGGACCCGCGAGGCCGAGGAAGTAGGACACCCGGTTGGCGATCATGGCGCGGTGGGAGCCGGTGTAACTGTGCGGGCCGGGTGCGCCAACCCGGTCCTGCAGTGCGGCGTAGTCCTGGGAGATGGCACCGAAGTAGACGCCCGCGGGGGTCGAGCGCAGCGCGGTCGGCGCGAGGCGCGCGTTCTCCAGCGCCTCCCAGGCGAGTTCGAGGGCGAGGCGCTGCTGCGGGTCCATCACCGCGGCCTCGTTGGGCGAGATCCCGAAGAAGTCGGCGTCGAACCGGTCCACGTCCGCGACGAAGCCGCCGCGACGGTACTCGGGTTCACCCGCGTGCGGCCAGCGGCCTTCGGGCACCTCGGTCACGGCGTCGACGCCCGCGCGAAGGTGCTGCCAGAACGTGTCCGGGTCGCCCGCCTGGGGCAGCCTGCAAGACATGCCGACGACGGCGATCGGCTCGGCGGACGCCGGGACGCCCTCATGACGAACCCGCCGACCGTCCTGGTCGACCTTCGTGCCATTCGGCTGAATCGTCTCACCAACCATGCGCTGCGCCACCCTTACGGTCGTCGCCTTTATTTCTGGTCGGCAAATTCGCGGGAGGAATGGTCAGCAAGACCACTCGGACCGCGGAATACGTGCCGGAGTTTCTCTCGTTCGTGCTTGTCCCGGAATTAATACCCGATCAGCGGACCGCCCGACAGGAGAACTAGGCCATCTGCGCGGGGCGCGCGGTGACAACAAACGGCCACCACAATCTGCCGTCGGCCGCGCTTGACGCTGTGAAGCGGCCCGCACTAGCGTTGCGATCACGCAGCGCGACGTAAGGCGTCGATCACGTGTTCACGTTCAACCCTGACCTGAAACAAGTTTCACATTGCTTTCGGCAGCGGAATCGGAGATAGCGAACAAGTTGCGGTAAGGCGTCTCGCGCGTGAAGAGGCCGATTCACCTCATTTAGGAGTCCACGTGCACCTCGACGCCGTCCTCAGCCATGGCCAGCTCTACAGCTGGCGCGAAGTGGACACCTATCCGCGGGACTGGAAGAAGGAAGCCAATCTCCCGGCGACCTGGGACCTGCGCGGCCTGACGCTGGAGCAGGTGGACTCCGCCCTGCGCAGGCTTTTCGACCGCCATGAGCCGCTGCGCACCACCTACCACCTGCGCGACGGCGAGCCCGTGCAGCGGGTCCACACAGACCTGCCGATGCCGGTCGACCGCGTCGACCGGGTGATCACCGACTACGGCGACCCCGACCGGACCACCGCCGCGCTGGTCGACGTCGCGTTCCCGATGACGGATTCCCTGTGCTGGCGCGGAGTCCTGGTCACGACCGGAAACGTCCCGATGTTCCTGTCGCTGTCCTTCTCGCACCTGATCGTCGACGTGTGGTCGATCATCGAGCTCGAGTCGCAGTTCAAGGCGCTCATCGAGAACCCCGACGCACCCGAGCCGGTGTGCCTCTCACCGCGTGAGCTGGCCCGGCAGCAGCACGAGGAATCCTGGCAGGGCAGGCAGAACAGCGCCGAGCGGTACTGGCGCCGCGTCCTGGCCGACGACCTGACCCACCAGCTGCCGACGTTGCCGCTGGAGACCACCCGCCACCGCGTCCAGGCGACGCTGCACTCACACCGCCTCGGCGGGCTGGCCGCCCAGGCCGCCAAGCGGCACGGCGTGTCCGCCCCCGCCGTGCTGATGGGGCTGGTCGCCGCCGGGCTCGCCGAGCACACCGGCGCCGAGCGGGTCGCGATGAGCCTGATGTCGTCGAACCGGTTCGCTCCCGAGTTGCAGCAGGTTGTCGGCACGCTGAACCAGCTGATTCCCGTGGTCACCACGGTCGACCACCGCTCGACGCTGGCCGAGCACATCACCGCCCTGCACTGGGCGAGCGCGAAGGCATACCGGTACTCCCTCTACGACCTCGACCGCGTCGCCGCCCTGGCCGCCGAGTCGAACGCCGACGGCGACCACGACTGCTGGTTCAACCACCTTTTCCAGTGCTGGTTCAACTATCTGCAGCTCGACGGCCAACCGTGCGACGCCGCGGATGAGAGCCCCGCCGAGTTGGTGTGGACCCCGGTCGCCCGCCAGTACGGGCAGCCGTTCGACGTGCGGGTCACGGTCAAGGGCGGGCGCACCAGCATCGCCCTGCGCGCCGATCCCGACGTCGTCTCCGCGCAAGGCGTGACCGACATCCTGCGCGCCGTCGCCCTCGGCACCGAGCGGGCGGCGACCGACCCGGACACCACCCTGAAGGACCTCTGGAGCGCCCGCGCCGAACCGCTCGCGCCCACCCTGTTCCCGCCGGTCGTCCCGGCGCCACCGAAGTAGCTGAAGATCCGACGGAAGGAAGCGCATGTTTGCCTGGTGGGGAACGGTTGTAGGCCGGATTCGGTGGTTGATCCTGGTCGGGACGGCCGCATTCGTAGCGTTTGCCGGGATCTGGGGCACCGGTGTGTTCGACCGCCTCGCCGATGACGGCAGCCTCAGCGACCCGGCCAGCGAATCGCAGCGGATCATCGCCCGGGTGGCCGACGAGATCGGCCGCGCGAACGTCCATCTCATCGCCCTCTACTCCAGCGACACCCTCGAGGTGACCGACGCGCGGTTCCGCGACCCGGTCAACGCCGTCGTCGCCGACCTCAAGGCGGACAAGGCCGTCGAGATGGTCACGTCGTTCTACGAGACCAAGGCGCCCTCGCTGGTCTCCACGGAGAAGAACGCCACCTACGTGCCGATCCGGTTCGTCGCGGGAACCGGAGAGGCGGTCGTCAAGCAGGTCCGGGACCGGCTCGCCATCGAGGGCCTGACCACGCAGATCGGCGGGCAGCTCGCGGTCAACCTGGACATCGACAAGCAGGTCGGCGACGACATCGTGCGCGCGGAGCTGATCGCGACGCCGATCCTGTTGCTGCTGCTGGTGTTCATCTTCGGCAGCGTGGTCGCGGCGAGCATGCCGCTGCTCATCGGCGGCGTGGCCATCCTCGGCGCGTTCACCGCCGTGCGGGGCCTGACGATGGTCACCGACGTGTCGGTGTTCTCGATCAACATCATCACCATCCTCGGCCTCGGGTTGGCCGTGGACTACGCGCTGTTCATGGTGAGCCGCTTCCGCGAGGAACTCGACAAGGGCTACGAGGTCAACGACGCGGTGCGGCGCACCATGGCCACCGCGGGCCGCACGGTCGCGGTGTCCGGTGTCGTCGTCACCCTGGCGCTGTCCGGTCTGATGATCTTCCCGCAGATGCTGCTGCGCTCGATGGGCCTCGGCGGCGCGTCGGCGGTGATCGTCGCGATGCTGACGAGCCTCACGGTTCTTCCCGCGATGCTCGCGGTGCTCGGACACCGGATCAACGCGCTTCGCCTGCCGTGGCTGCGCAAGCGCAAGATCCCGACCGTGACCGGCGCGGTGGCCAAGACCGCTGACAGCGGGGTGTGGGCCCGCATCGCGAACAGTGTCATGCGCAGGCCCGTGCTCTACACCCTGGGCGTCACCATGATCCTGCTGCTGCTCGCCGCCCCGTTCACCCGCGTGCAGTTCGGCGGCGTCGACGAGCGGGTCCTCCCGCCGGGCACCGAGAGCCGCGTCGTCTCCGAGCGCCTGGCGTCGGAGTTCGACGGCGACGGCGTCGACCCCATCCGGGTCCTGATCAGCGGCGCGTCCAAGGACACGGCCACGGCGTTCGCCAAGCAGATCGAGGACGTCTCCGGCGTCCGCGCCACCTCGGTCGCGGGCCAGAAGGGCGACTCGACCCTGCTGACCGTGGGCTACGACGGCGCGTCCAACTCCGAGCACGCCCGCAACATCGTGGTCGGCATCCGCGACCTGCCCCCGCCCGCGGGCGCGGAAGTCCTGGTGGGCGGCCCGACAGCGGGTGTCGTCGACCAGGTGAACGGCCTGGGCGAACGGGTGCCGTGGATGCTGCTGCTGGTCGCGGGCATCACGTTCGTCCTGCTGGCCTTGGCTTTCGGCTCGCTGGTGGTGCCGCTGAAGGCGATCGTGATGAACCTCGTGTCCATCGGCGCCGCCTTCGGTGTGGTGGTGTGGATCTTCCAGGACGGCAACTTCGCGGGCCTGCTGAACTTCACCCCCACCGGCTACATCGACGCGAGTCAGCCGATCCTGATGCTGGCCATCCTGTTCGGCCTGTCGATGGACTACGAGGTGTTCCTGCTGTCGCGGATTCGCGAGCAGTGGGACACCCTCGGCGACAACACGGCGGCGGTCGCCAGCGGCGTCCAGCGCACCGGCGGCATCATCACCTCGGCGGCCCTGCTGCTGTGCGTGGTGGTGGGCGCTTTCGCGACGTCGGGCATCACGTTCATCAAGATGGTCGGCGTGGGCATGCTCGTCGCCCTCGCGGTGGATGCCACGTTGGTCCGGCTGCTGCTGGTGCCGGCGACGATGCGGCTGCTCGGCGGCGCGAACTGGTGGGCCCCGAAGTTCTTGCGGCGCATGTACAGCCGCTACGGCTTCCACGAGTCCGACGACCCGGACGAGCCGGTCGGCGCGAAGCCGGAGCCGAATCTGGTCACTACCCACTAGCCAAAAGCAGAAGGCCCAAGTCCACTGGACTTGGGCCTTCTGCTTTGGTGGTTAGACCAGCACTTCGAGCGGTGCCGGGTGGCTCAGGAACGCTGTGGGGCTGGCGGTCAGTCCGTAAGCGCCGGCCTGGAACACCGCGACAAGATCCCCGATCTCGGCCGCGGGCAGCTCGACATCGTCACCGAGCAGGTCAAGCGGAGTGCACAGGCAGCCCACGACAGTCGCCGTCTCGGTGGCCGGGGAACCGATCCGGTTCGCCACGGCGATCGGATAGTTCCGCCGGATCACCTGCCCGAAGTTCCCGGACGCGGCCAGCTGGTGGTGCAAACCGCCGTCCACGACAAGGAAAGTCTTGCCGCGAGACACCTTCCGATCCACGACCCGGGTGAGGTACACGCCCGCTTCTCCGACCAGATAGCGCCCGAGTTCCACGACCACCCGCGCCTCCGGCAGCCCTGCCCGGATCGGGCCGTCCACCAAGGCCGCCAGGTTCTCCCCGATGGGCGCGAGGTCCAATGGCTTGTCCCGCGCGGAATAGGGGATGCCGAAGCCACCACCGAGGTTGAGGTACCGCACCGCAACCCCGAACCCCAGGATCAACTCCACGGTCTTGCGCTGTGCCTCACAGATGCTCTCGGCGTTCAGGTTCTGCGACCCGGCGAACACGTGGAACCCCTGGAAGTCCAGGTCCCCCAACGTCTCCAGGACCGCCGGAATCCGCTCCGAGTCGATCCCGAACTGCTGGGGCCCACCACCGAGCCGCATCCCGGACCCGCGCACGCTGAAGTCGGGATTGACCCGAAGTGCGACCCTCGCCGCGACGCCGAGCGTCTCGCTGACGGCA
The DNA here is from genome assembly GCF_004362515.1 of Actinokineospora alba. Lineage (NCBI taxonomy): Bacteria > Bacillati > Actinomycetota > Actinomycetes > Pseudonocardiales > Pseudonocardiaceae > Actinokineospora > Actinokineospora alba. The sequence continues at coordinate 6,545,572 of NZ_SNXU01000001.1, forward strand.
CGAACACGGGTCACCTCGTGCTCGGACTCCAACTCGACCGTCACCCCGGCCGCGACCGCCTGGGTCAGCTCCGCCAAGGACTTCCCCGGCCCGGCGAAACTCACCCGGGACGCGGGCATCGAGGTGTCGAGCGCGTTGCGGAGTTCCGCACCGGAAGCCACGTCGAACCCGTCGACGAGGCCGCGCATGTGCTGGATCACCGCGGGCATCGGGTTGGCCTTCACCGCGTAGCTCAGGTTGATCTCCGTGGGCAGCGCGGCCCGCACCGCCGACACCCGGGCAGCCAAAAGCCCGCGGTCGTAAGCGAAGAACGGCGTGCTGCCCACCCGGGCGGCGAGCCGCTCCACCGCGATCCCGCCGACCGCCAACTGCCCGTCGACCCGCCCAAACCCTTCGGTCACGACGACAACCTCCGACGTAGCTCGTTGCGGTCGAACTTGCCGTTGCCCGAGCGGGGCAGCTCCCCGAGCACCTCGACGCGGCGCGGGAGCATGTACTTCGGCAGGTCCTTCTCCAGGGACTTCAGCAAGGTCTCGGTGTCGCACGAACCGCCACCGACCACCAGGACCACGTGCTGCCCGAGTCTCTCGTCGGGCACGCCGAACGCCACGGCTTCGCCGACCAGGCCGGTGGCGTAGGCCGCTTCCTCGATCTCCGTGGGACTCACCCGATAGCCAGAGGTCTTGATCATGTCGTCGGTTCGGCCGACGAAGTACAGGAAGCCATCCTCGTCGCGGTAAGCCGTGTCGCCGGACCACACCGCGATCTCGGTGCTGTGCAGGCCCGGGTTGCTGGCACCCCCGGTCGGACAGGGCCGAAAGCGCTCCGCCGTCCGCCGGGGGTCGTTCCAGTAACCGAGCGCCACGAGCGCTCCGCGGTGCACGATCTCGCCGTGCTCACCGGGGTCGCACTCGGTGCCGTCCGGTCGCACCACCAGGATCTCCGCGTTGGGGATCGCCCGGCCGATCGAATCGGGCCTGCGGTCCACCTCGGCCGGGTCGAGATACGTCGACCGGAAAGCCTCGGTCAGCCCGTACATCAAGTACGGGTGGGCGTCGGGGAAGATCTCGCGCAGCCGGTCCAACGTGGCGCGCGGCATCCGGCCGCCGGTGTTGGCGAAGTACCGCAGCGCGTGGGTGGACTCCGGCGGCCAGGGCAGGGCGGTGAGCTGTATCCACAGCGGCGGCACGCAGGTGAGCGCCGTGACGCCGTGGCGCGCGCAGAGGCGGACCACTTCGCGCGGGAGCAGGTAGTTGACGAGCACGACATGCGCGCCCGCGATGAACGCCGTGGTCAGCTGGCTGAACCCGGCGTCGAAACTCAGCGGGAGCACGGACAGCACGACGTCGTCGGCGGTGTGCCCGAGGTAGTCGGCGACGCTCGCCGCGCCCGCCAGGAGATTGCGATGCGAGAGCACCACGCCCTTGGGCCCGCCGGTGCTGCCCGAGGTGTAGAGGATCGCGGCGACATCCGCGTCGATCACGCCCACGGGCGCCTCGGCCGGACCGTCCAGGTCCGCCCAGGCGGTGGCCGTCGGGTCGTTGTCATCGAGTTCACCGACCAGCACAACTTCGCGCAGCGACGCGGTATCCAGGCCTTCGGCGAGCAGCGTCCGGTGTCGCTCCGGGGTCGTGATCAGCACGGCCGCCGCGCAGTCGGCCACGATGTAGCCCACCTGCGCGGACTTGAACACCGGGTTGACCGGGACGACGACACCACCGGCCGCGGACACGGCGAACAGGGCGACGACGGTCTCGATCCGCTTGTCGAGGTACACCACCACCCGCTCGCCGCGCCGCAGCCCGCGGCGGCGCAGGCCCCCGGCGACACCGTCGACGCGGGCGCGGAGTTCGCCATAGGTGACGGTCTCGTCTTTGAAGGTGACCGCCGGGTGGTCCGTATCGCCACACCGCAGGAGGTCGTCGAGTCGAGTCGGCATCGGCGGTCCTCAGGCCACGAGCGTGGACAGCGTCCGCCACAGCGAGCCGACGGTCGCGAAGGTCTCCTCGTTGAGGATGTCGTCGGGCAGTTCGACGTCGTAGCTGTTCTCGATGTCGGCCAGCAGGGCCACGATGCTCATCGAGTCCAGCCCGAGGCCGCCCAGCTCGCTCGCCGCCGCCAGTTCACCGGAATCCGCGTACGGCAAATGCGGACGAAGAATGTCCTGAAACGTGTCGGGAATTTCGGATGCGGACAAAAGTCTCACCTCTGACTTCATCACAGTCGGCAGGCACAACCCGGCGAAACAGCTCGCCTGCCTCAGATTCGTCGACGCCGGAACACCCGTCAAGGTGGCCCTTTCCCTGGGCGGTGGCCATTATCGCCGTCCGCTACCTGCCACCGAGGCACCCATTGCCGCGCCATCCCGCACCCACGATTATCGACGGTAATCGCGACGAACGACAAGCGGGCAAGCAGACTGCCAGACGACGCACCATAACCACCCGCGCAACCAACACAGTGAATTCCGGGGAGGCGGGACCGTGAAGAGCGCAGACCTTTGTTGGGGCCAGCGGTACATCTGGCTGCGACACCACCACCTGCCCGCGCACGCCCGGCATGAGGCGCACATCGTCCTCAGGTTCGACATGCCCGCCGGTGTCACCCTCGCGATGGTCCGCGCGACGCTCAACTACCTGGTGCGCAGGCATGAGGCGCTGCGCACCACGTACCACTTCGACGCCGACCGGGACCCGGAGCAGCGGGTCCACCCGCCGGCCGCGGTCCCGGTCGTCCAGGTGACGGTGGAGCGCGACGGCACCGCGACCCCGGCCGAGGTGGTCGAGGAACTGAGTTCCACGGAGTTCGACCTCGCCGTCCAGTGGCCGATCCGCGCGTGCCTGATCACCGCCGGTGGCGCCCCGAAGCAACTGGTGCTGGTGCTCAACCACATGGCGTTCGACGCCTGGACCGTCGACCGGTTCGAACGCGAGTTCGAAGCCCTCGGCGCCGGTCTCGCCGCACGCAAACCCGCGGTGCTCGAACCGATCCGGCACCAGCCGACCGACCTCGCCCGGTGGGAGTCCTCCGCCGAAGCCCTTGCCGCGAAGGAAAAGGCGCTCGCCTACTGGCGCGGCGAGATCACCGAGTTGGCCACGGACCTGTTCGCCACGCGCCGCGGACCCGGTGCGGAACCGGCCGCCCGCGGCGCGACGCTGACCTCGCCCTCGATGCTCGCCGCGTGCCGCCGGATCGCCGACCGGCACACGGTGTGGCCGTCGCTGGTCCACGTGGCGGTGTACTCGATGGTGATGGCCGCCTATACCGGCAGCGCCGAGGTCGCGCACCTGTCGTTCTCGGGCAACCGGGAGGCGAACCCGTACGCCGACGTCATGACGTGCATGTTCTCCCCGTTGCTGCTGCGCGTGGACTGCGGGGACAACCCGCCGTTCTCCGAGGTGCTGCGCGGCGCCGCCACCCGGTTCCGGTCGGCTCAGGACAACGCGGGTGTGCCGTACGACGAACTCGTGGAGTTGTTGTCCCGCGAGAGTTCCCGGCGCGGCGAGGCGGTGCGCACGGGGTCGGAGCTGAACTTCCTCAACCACGGCGCGCACGTGTCCAAGGCCCGGCGGACGAAGTTCACCTGGAGCCCGACACCGGCCGCGTGGGCGGAGTACGGCGCCGACACGTTCTTCCGGATCTACGAGTTGCAGGACGCCGTCGTCATCGCGCTGAACGCCCTGTCCACGGTCATGGACGCCGACGCCGTCGAGAAGTTCCTGCGCGGCTACGAGTCCGTACTGCTGGCCCTCGACGAACAGGGAAGCGACCTCCGGCTCGACGAGATCGCCGCGATGATCGGGTTCGCGCCCGCCGCGCCGACGCGGATGTCTGAGGTCGAGACCGCTGCGACGGCGGCGGAGGCCGCACTGGCACTCGCGGCGGCCGTCGGCCAGGCGAACGGACTCGGCGAAGTCCGGTTGTCGGACAGCTACACGGTGGCGGGCGGCCGGGTCCTGCGTATCCCCCGAGTGCTCGCGCTGCTCGCCGAGCAAGGCTGGACCGGGATCACCGTCCACCAACTCGCCTCCGGCGTCGCCTTGTCGAAGCTGGCCGCGCGGTTGACCGCGGCAGTGACCACGACGATCTGAGTGGCCGCCCGAAGTGGGCGGCCGCTTTCCTAATTGACCAGACATCGCTGTGCGGCTTGGACACCGGCCTGGAAGCGGCTCACGGCGTGCAAGTCGCTCATCAGGGCGGCGATGTGGCGGCGGCAGGTGCGCACCGACATGCCCAGCTTGCGGGCGACCACCTCGTCGGTGAAGCCCTTCGCCATCAGGCAGGCGACGGTCTGCTGCAGTTCGTCGGCCACCTCGGCGTACCCGGATTCGAAGCTCTCCAACGGTGTCGCCGAATCCCACAGGTGGTCGATCATGGCCAGCAGGAACTCGACGACCTCGTCCTGGCGCACCCGTGAAGCGGTCGCCTCGGCGGCGCCGTCACCCAGCAGGACCGCCGACGACCGGTCGAACACGACAGCGGCCCGCGGGATGTGGCTGGCGGTGCGGACGACGGCGCCCGCGTCGATCAGCTTCTTGATCTTCACCCGGGTGGCGAAGTCGGTGCGGCTCTTGTGCCTGCACACCACCCGAACCGCGACGCCCCGGCTCAGCAGCCGGTCGCACACGCTCATGAAGTCGTCGAAGTCGTCGGTCTCGACCGTCCCCGACAGCAGGACCAGGATCTCCTCGCGGCACGCGTCGCTGGCGACCTTCAGCAGCCCGCGCACCTCCATGACCCCGGAGACACTCTCCACCGAGGCGGACCCCGCGCCGCGCAGGCCCGTGTGGACATAGTCCTGTCGGAACACATCGGTGCGCTCGCGGATCTGGGCGATCAGCTCCCGGCGCTGGTAGATCTCACGCTCCATCGGGGACACCAGCAGCGCCGCCGCCACCTCGGGGTCGACCGGCACCAGCCTGCGGTCCGGGTCGACCCGCAACAGCCTGCTCTCGATCAGATGGTTCACCGTCGCGTTGACCTCGTGGACCGTGAGCCCGAGATCCACCGCCGCCTGTTCGACCGACTCGATGGCCCCTCTTCGCGCGGCGTAGCGGTAGACATCGATCAGGTGGGCTCCGACGAGCGGTGTGATTTCGGGGCGTAACGCGGTCACCGAGTTCATGACGTACCTTCCAGGTCGACCTGACGAACGTCCGGAACGCCCCCGGACGTTCGAACACTCCTCTACTTCATCGTGATCCGCGGGAGCGTTCAAGGAAGCTGCATATAGCTGCAGCCGACCGATTTTCCTTACGTGCCAACAGTTTCAACGCAAACAGCACGGAGAGTCGCACCGGCTGACCCGGCGCGACTCTCCGTGCTCTTGCTTGTTTACCGGCGCGTTAAACGAGTCCGAGTTGGACAGCGCGAACGCCTGCCTGGAACCGGCTGCGGGCCCGCAGCCCGACCATCGCCCCGGCCACATCATTGCGCACCGTGCGCACACTGACCCCGATCCGACGCGCGATGGCGTCGTCGGTCAACCCCTCGGCCAACAGCCGCAACACCATCTTCTTCCGCGCGTCACACGAGCTCTCACCGGCATCGGCCCCACCGATTTCCGACTCGATCCCGTTGCGCCACAACCGGTCCCCGATCAGGCTCAGCGAGCCCAGCACCCGGTCGAGCTGGATCAGCCCGGCCCGGCCGTCGTCATCGTGGACGATCGCGGCGGCACGGTCCACAAGGGTCGCCCGAATCGGCACATGGTCGACCACCCGCGGTGCGGACCGCCGGACCGCGAGCCACTTCGCGTGCGCGGCCGCGGCGGGCTCCTCAAGAACCTTGGAGCTCCACACCGCCCGCAGCTTCGCACCGCGGCGAAGCACCGCGTCGGCGACCAGGCGGGAGAACTCGAACGATCCGGCCGTGAAGACCGGCACCAACTGCATGACCTCACCCTCGACGGTGGCCGCCATCTGCTCGACGAACGCCGCCGCGTCCGCGCACCCGTCGAACCGGGCACGCTCGACGGGCGACCGGCCCGCCGTCCGGTGAAGCAGGTCCCCGCCCGATTCGAGCCCGAAGATGGTGTCGGTCATCCGGCCCCACCACACTTGCGCCTCGTTCTTAACTCTGGGCAATCACTCATCTCGGCCCCTCCGCCCTGACCTGTGACCCCGGTCACTTCATTACGCCCGTCATCAAGACTATGACTGGTTGAGTCATGGTGTCAATGACTGGGTGAAAGTGCATCCTAAGGTCACCTACCAGTGACTTGACCGTCATTTGGACCCCCGCGCAGGTGGTTGCCGCAGTTATAGGGGTTCACGGTCTCGACCGTGGTGACTCCGACGTCAGTAAACCAGTCGGCCGCGTCGTTCCGGACGCTTGACAGGGGTAATTAACGCGCTCCACGCCCGGGCGCCCTCACGGGTTCACGGTTGGTCCACCTGGGACGTGGGAGGGCGGGGCGATCAGGCCGAGCGCAGCTCGTCGATCTCCCGCCACACCTCGGCGGCGACCCGGTAGGAGGCGAGTTCCTCCCCCAGGCGCGCGGCTGAACGCAGCGCCTCGACGGCTTCCTCGGTGCGGCCCATGCGGTGCAGGGCCCGGCCGCGGGTGCGCCGCAGCCGCAGGAGGTCCGCGGCCGCGAGCCCGTCCGGTTCGTCCTCGGACAGCTCGAGCGCCCGCTCCGACTCGCCGCGGGCGAGCGCGTACCTGGCCTCGATGCTGACGAGTTTCGCCTGGTCGCCCGGGGAGTCGGCCAGCTCGAGCGCCGACCGCATCCAGTTCACGTACTGGTCCACTTCGGACAGCTCGGCGTCGGCGTCGAGCAGCACCGACGCGGCGGCGCTGGCGAAGCGGCCCCACTCGCGGATCGAGGTGCCCGGCTGGGCGAGCATGTCCTTGGCGTGGCGCACATGCCGCTCGGCGCGCTCGCCGACACCGAGCCGGGCGAAGGCGACCGACGCGGCCCAGTGGGCCCGGCCGAGGACCGTGCGGCTGCCGAGTTTCTCCGCGCAGGCCAGCATCCGGTCGACCAGGGCCGGGATCTCACCGGTGTCCCCGGAGTCGACCTTGACCGAGATCAGGACGCCGAGCGCGCGGACGTTCTCGCCGGTGTCGGCCAGTTCGGTGTCCGGCAGCGCTTCCATGGCACAGGACGCGAGGACCATCGCCTCGGCCATGCGCCCGCAGTCACGCGCGGCCGCGGCCTTGTCCAGCCGCAGCTTCACCATGAGTTCGGGCACGTCGAGCTGGTCGGCGACGGTGACCAGGTTGTCGAGCAGCGCATAGCGCGCCTGGTGGTCCGCGCGCAGGATCAGCACATCCTGCAGGGCGATGCCACGTTCGACCACAGCGGACGGCACGCCGTCGCGCACGGCCGAGTCATAGGCGCTCTGGTAGCGGTCGCCCGCGTCGTCGAGGTCGCCGACGTCGAGCGCGCTGCGAGCGAGGATGTCGAGCACCAGCGTGCGGTTGGCCTCCGGGCTCTGCTCGACTTCCTTGATCGGCAGGACCGCGTCGGCCACCAGGGCCTCGAGGTGCACGTCGAGCGCCCGGGCTATCTGGAGGACCACCTCGAGGGTGGGCACCCGGGCTCCGGTCTCCAACAACGAGATGTAGCTCGGATTCACGACGTCGCCCGCCACATCCCGCTGCGACAGCCCGCGCTCCTGACGCAACTGGCGCAACCGGCGACCGAACTCCGGCTGCTGGACCCCGACGATGCTCACACGCCCCGACCTCGAGTCTCATGACTGATACGCCAGTCAATTACCTATCTAGAGTCAACTGCCTTGCTGAATAGTCAACGTAGCATAACTACGGTCGACCTTTTGTGCGGCCGCGGCCCCGATGTCGGACACCGGCGATCGGCTACACGACCCGCCACGGCCAGTCGTCTGACTTGGCGGCGAGCTGACCGGGAGAAGTGTCGCGTGCGGCCGTGGTGTTCGGCGCCTCACCACCTGCTACAGGTGAGGCCGCGCCCGCCACGGCCACCGCTAACATCCCGACCAGCATCGCCGTGCGGAGCTTGCTTCCGGTGGAGTCATTGCCTGCGGTGATCTTGTTTACTCTCGTCATGACTCAGGTCTAACGTAGTGCGTGTGAGCCACACAACAGCGGTGCAGGATCAGGCAGCGCCGCACCCGGAAAGGCCCGCGGGCCCCGACTCCTGTGGTAATCCGCCTAGCCGTTGACTCCGGCGAGCGCGAAGAACTCCTGCCGCGATCGTGGATCCTCACGCAGCGCTCCCTGCAGAGCGGACGTCACGGTCCGGGCGCCCGCGGCTCGAACTCCCCGCAAGGACATGCACAAGTGCTCGGCCTCGATCACCACACCCACACCCTTGGGATCCAGATGGTGCTGGAGCCAGTCGGCGACCTGTTTGGTGAGGCGTTCCTGGACTTGCAGGTCGCGGGCGAACAGCTCGACGACCCGGGCCAGTTTGGACAGGCCGAGGATGCGTTCACCGGGCAGGTAGCCGACGTGGGCGACGCCTTGGAACGGCAGCAGATGATGCTCGCACAGCGATTGCACGGGAATGCTCTTGGCGAGCACGAGTTCGTCGTACCCCTCGTCGTTGGGGAACGTCGTCAGGTTGAACTCGCGCGGGGTGAGCATCTCGGCGTACGCGCGCGCCACGCGCCTCGGGGTGTCCGCCAGGTGCTCCGACGCCGGATCCCGTCCCAAGGCGATCAGGAGATCCGCCACCGCCCGCTGCGCCGCGGGCAGGTCGACGGCTTCGCGTTCGTGGACCACCCGAAGCCTGCGGTGCTCGTCGAGGTGATCCGGCGCCGGGCTCAGGCTCATGCCACTCGTCCTCGACGCGCGGGGGCGTACCGGACCGCGAGGCGGGCCAAGGCGATCGCGGCGACGAACAGGCCGAAGTCGCGCAGCGCGATGTCGTAGAAGCCCGGGAACGACAGCAGGTTGACGATGATCCCGGCCAGCCAGGCCGCCACGAGCAGGCCGCCGAACCTCGGAGCCACTGCGACCACGACGCCCGCGAGGATCTCGACCACGCCGACGCCATACATCGCCTGCTGGGCCGTGCCAGGAAGGATGCCGTCGATCCACGGGGCCAGATAGCGCGGCCAGTCGACGAGCAGGTTCAGGAACTTGTCGAGTCCGAACAGGATGGGCGCGACGGTGAAGACCGTGCGCAGCAACAAGAACGACTGGTAGCCGGGGTCGGACAGCACGCCGTGCTTCTCGGTCGCGGCGGCAGGCGTTTCGGTGGCCATGACTCCTCCTTCTATCGACAACTCGTGTTAACGTTAGAACCCGACCAGGGATTTAGTCAACATAGATTGGTTTTAGAAATGGCAGAGTCCTGGGACGCCCGTGTGTCGGCCGTGGCAGCGCTCGACGAGCCGACCCGCAGACGGCTCTACGACTTCGTCGTGCGCCAGCCCGCGCCGGTCAGCCGGGACGAGGCCGCGGCGGCGGTGGACCTGGCCCGCACCACGGCGGCGTTCCACCTCGAGAAGCTGGCGGAGGAAGGACTGCTCGAGGTCGTGCACGAACGGCGCACCGGCCGCAGCGGGCCCGGGGCCGGTCGCCCGTCGAAGCTCTACCGGCGCTCGGCGCGGCAGATCGCGGTCTCGCTCCCGGACCGGCGGTACGAACTGGTCGGAGACCTGCTCGCGGCGGCCGTCCAGGAGGCGGACGGCTCGGGCGAGTCACCGCGAAGCGTGCTCGCCCGACGCGCCCGCGAACTCGGCCAGGACATCGGAGAGTCGGCGCGGTCCGCCGACTCCGGCGTGGACAGCCGCGACACGGTGCTGCGGGCGCTGGAGTCGTACGGATTCGAGCCGCGGGCCAGGGATGCCGCGATCGTCCTCGGCAACTGCCCGTTCCACAGCCTGGCCAAGCGGCACACGGAACTGGTGTGCGGCATGAACGTCTGCCTGATCGACGGGCTCCTGCGCGGGCTCGCCGTCACGGACCTGACCGCGAGCCTGCATCCCGAGCCGGACCACTGCTGCGTACGCGTCGAGCCCGCGGAGAGCTAGCTTTCGAGACCGACGGCAGTCCCGGTCCGCCGAGCGCGCTCGACGGCGAAGACCAAGCGGTGACTGGCGAGGGTGGCGTCATCGGCTCGACGTCGCCGCCGCCGTGCCCCTCGCCTGCAGACGCGCCCGGGAAAGAAGGCGCGAGTTCCGGAGTCGGCGCCAGGGCACCTCTTCAGCGGCGATGGGGTGTACGTCCGCGAAACCGCTTGATGCTCTGATGGGGTGCTGGGTTCAGGTGGCCAGATCCGGCTCGCGGCGATCAGTGCGGCGGCCTGGTATGGCGGCGGTTGGGTGCCCCCGTTGACGGTCCACTTCCTCGTTGTGCGACAACAGACGTGTCCGTGTCCACCTCACCACCTGTCTCGCAGGTGCCCTTGGCGGTTCCTCACGGGTTGCGCACGACAATGGAGGCTTCCGTGTCCACGCCGGGCAGCACCACGGTCTCGCACGGCCTACCGCTGACCTCGCACCGCAGCAGGCCTCGGCCGCGGTGCCCGTTGACCAGCACCGCTTCCGCGCTCTCCCAGTGGAAATCGGGTGCGTCCAAGGGCTCCGCCAACCCGAGCTCCTTGATCTGCGGACTGCCGCTGAAGAGCGCACCCACGGCGATCCAACGGGATCCGTTGGGCCGCACCAGGTGCTGCCCGTCGGTGGAGACCAGCGGGCGTTCCCAGGTCAGGCCGCATTCCTTGCGCAGCACCGCGAACTTGTCCGGTGGGTCGAGTTCGACCAGGCACGCCTTCAGCGGATCGGTGTCCGCGACCATGGCGATCAGGTGGCCCGCGGTGCCGAATCTGCCCAGGAGGGCGAACTCCCCCTGCGGCGGCGACGCCACGTACGCACCGCGCGTCGGGTTCCACAGGTCCACCGGGACCGGACCGAAGTCGCCACTCATCCGGGCCAGCACCACCGCGTCCCCAGACCAGGCGCGCACCACCATGGAGTTGTCCCCACCGGGCAGCGGTGCCTGGGAGACCACGTTGCCCGACGGCAGGTCGACCACGACCGCGGTCGAGACCTGGCCCGCGTTGTGCCAGTACTGGACGACGGCCCGCGTGCCGACTGGGTGCACCACGATCGCGGTGTCCGGCGCGACGCCGAGCGTGGTGCTGATGCCGTCTTCACGGACGAACTCGACGGTCTGGCTCCGCTCGCTACCGGTGTGCTGGTAGGTGACCAGCCAGCCGCCCGCGGTCCGGACAGCTTCGATGACCCGCTGGTTCGACTTGACGGGCAAGGCCACGTGACCGCCGCCCGCCCGGTGCAGCACGAGCCCGTGGATCAGGTCCACCTTGAGCCCGGCGGAGCTGGGAGCGGGCGCCACCGAGATCGGCGGCGGGTCGGCGGGCAGCGAGACGGCGGGCGGCCGCACCAGTTGCACGACGGCGAAGACGGCCGCGACCACCGCGACCACCGAAGCGGTGATCGCGGCCATCCGTCGCCGACCGCGGATCCGGCCTGCCTGAGTGATCGCCTGGTCGGCCAGGTCGGTGGTCTCCGGCACCGCCGCGACCCGGGCGGCGAGTGCGGCACGCAGGTGTTCCTCGACGTTCATCGGGTCACGCTCCCCTCGGTGGCGGCAGGCTGGACGCGGTCTCGCAGTGCGCTGATCGCGCGCGAGGTCTGGCTCTTGACGGTGCCGACGGTCACCCCGAGCGCCGCCGCAGTGGCGGCTTCGGACAGGTCGTCATGGAACCGCAGCACCACCACCGCCCGCTGCCTCGCGGGCAGCTTGCGCACCTCGGCCCACAGGTCCTGGCTCAGCGCGCTGCACTCCGCGAAGTCAGGCTGCACGATCTCGGGCAGCACTTCGGTCGGCTGCTCCCCCCGCCAGCGCCGCCGCCACCACGACGTCGCGGTGTTCACCATGATCTTGCGGACGTAGGCGTCAGCGGCGTCGTGGTCCTTGATGCGCTCCCACGCCAGGTAGGTCTTGGTCAGCGTTGTCTGCACCAGGTCCTCCGCGCTCGCCCAGTCCCCACTGAGCAGGCACGCGGTCCGCAGCAGCGCGGCCCGCCGCGTCGCCACGAACTCGTGGAACTTCTCCTCGCCGCCCACGCGGACTCCCCTCGACAGACAGGAAGACGCCCGAGGGCGCCCGGAAGGTTGTCACCACTTCCAAGGCCACACGATCGTGTCCGATGCTTATTGTTCTAGAACTCTCGACGGAACTGTGTCAGACTCTCCGCAACCGTTCTAGAACACTAGGGGTAGTTGTGGACAATTCGCTGGTCAGCGACAACCACGGCGGCATCGTGGCCGCCGCCGGGATGCGCGAACCCTCCGGCACCGGGCGGTTCGGCGACTACGGGGGCCAGTTCGTACCCGAGTCGCTGGTGCCCGCGTGCGTCGAGCTGGACCGTGAGTTCCGGCAGGCCTGGGCGGATCCGCGGTTCCGGCAGCAGCTCGAACGCCTGCTCGCGGTCTACGCCGGTCGCCCCACGGCGATGACGCCCGCCTGGCGGCTGTCGGCCGAACTCGGCATCACGCTGCTGCTCAAGCGCGAAGACCTCGCGCACACCGGGTCACACAAGATCAACAACGTGCTGGGGCAGGCGCTGCTGGCCCGGCGGATGGGCAAGACCAGGCTGATCGCCGAGACCGGCGCGGGCCAGCACGGCGTGGCCACCGCGACCGCGGCCGCGCTGCTGGGCATGTCGGCCACGGTGTTCATGGGCGAGCGCGACATCGAGCGGCAGGCGCTCAACGTGTTCCGGATGGGCATGCTCGGCGCCGAGGTCGTGCCGGTGGGTTCGGGTAGCCGCACGCTCAAGGACGCGTGCAACGAGGCCATGCGGCACTGGGTGGGCGCGGTCGACGAGGCCCACTACTGCATCGGCTCGGTCATGGGCCCGCACCCGTATCCGTGGATGGTGCGCGAGTTCCAGCGGGTGATCGGCGACGAGGCCCGCGCCCAGTGCGCCGCCGAACTGACGGCGGGAACGCCGGACTACGTCGTGGCCTGCGTCGGCGGCGGCTCGAACGCGGCGGGCACGTTCGCCGGGTTCGTCGACACCCCCGCGCGGCTGATCGGGGTCGAGGCCGAGGGCGGCGCGGCCATGACCTTCGGCGCGAACGGCGTGCTGCACGGCTATCGCTCGAAGTTCCTGCAGGACGAGCACGGCCAGGTCCGCGAGGCGCATTCCATCTCCGCGGGCCTCGACTATCCCGGGGTGGGCCCGGAGCACGCCCATCTCGCCGACCTCGGTCGCGCCCGGTACGTGACGGTGTCCGACGAGGAGGTGCTCGACGCGGTCAACCGGCTGTGCCGGGCCGAGGGCATCTTCTGCGCGCTGGAGTCCGCGCACGCGCTGGCCTGGGTGCTGCGGGCGGCGGGCTCGGCCGAACTGCCCACCGGATCGACGGTGATGCTGACGCTGTCCGGCCGCGGCGACAAGGACATGCCCGCACTCATGGAGGCGTCGTGAACACGCTCGAAGACCAGCTGCGGTCCGCGCGGGACCGGGGCCGCAAGCTGCTCGTCCCCTACGTCACCGGCGGCGTCACCGACGACTGGACGCGCTACCTCACCGCCTACCAGGACGCGGGCGCCGACGCGGTGGAGATCGGGCTGCCGTTCTCCGACCCGATGCTCGACGGCGGCACCATCCAGCAGGCCTCGGACCGCGCGCTCGCCCGCGGGACCACGGCCCACCGGATCCTCGCCGACCTCGCCGAGATCGACCTGACCGTGCCGCGCGTGGTGATGACGTACGCGAATCTCGTGCTGCGCCAAGGAGCCGAGACCTTCTGCCGCAAGCTGCGCGACGCCGGGGTCCGCGGTCTCATCGTGCCGGACCTCCAACTCGGCGAAGTGGGTGAAGTCGAAGGCGCCGCCGCGGCGGCCGGAGTGGACTTGGTGCTCCTCGCCGCGCCCTCCACCCCGCCCGCGCGGCTGCGGGAGATCGGCGCGCGCAGCCGGGGTTTCGTCTACGCCGTCAGCGTGATGGGCACGACCGGGGAACGTGACAAGTTCGCGGATTCGGGAGTCGCCCTTGCCCGGGCGCTCAAGGCCGTGACCGACCTGCCGGTGTTGCTAGGCTTCGGCGTCTCCCGCCCCGCCCACGCGGTGCAGGCGTGCCGCGCGGCCGACGGCGTGGCTGTCGGGGCGGCGCTGATGCGCCGGGTGCTCGACGGCGCGGGTCCGGCCGAGGTGGGCGCGGACGTCGACGCCATGCGCACCGAACTCGACCGGAGTGCCGATGAACCCACAGGCCCCACGTGAACCGAAGTACCACACGATCGCGGCCGACCTCGCCACGAAGATCCGCTCGGGTGAGTACCGGCCCGGCCAGGCACTGCCGTCGCAGCGGGAGCTGAGCGCGGCCTACGGCGTCACGATGATGACGCTGCGGCAGGCGCTTCGGGTGGTCGAGGACGACGGCCTGGTGTCCCAGCAGGTCGGGCGGGGAACGTTCGTCACCGAGCCGCGGGCGGCCTACCAACTCGACTCGCTGCGCGGCCTCGCCGAGGACCTCCGCGAGCAGGGCCACACCGTGCGCACCGAGGTAGTCGGCGTGCGCCCGGGCCCGGCCCCTACCGAGCTGGGCACGGACGACGCCCTGCGGATCGAGCGGGTTCGGCTGCTCGGGGGAAGGCCCGCGGTGCACCAGGTGTCGTGGGTCCGCGAGCCCTACGGGTCGATGGTCCGCGCGGTCGATTTCACGCAGGTTTCGCTCTATGCGGCGCTTTCCGAGCATGACGTGGTCGTGCACCGGGCCACCGAACGCCTGCGTCCCGCGATCCTGGACACCGCGATCGGCGACCTGTTGCGACAGCCCGCCGGTGTGCCGGTGTTCGTCAGCGACCGGGTCACGTACGGGATGGACGGTGAGCCGGTCGTCGTCGACCGGGCCACCATCCTCGGGGACGCGATGGAGGTCAGGGCCGAGCGGGCGGCCTCGGGCCTTTCCTTGCGGTGGACGAGCAACGTCGGGGCCGGACTGACCGGCGCGGAGGATTCGTGACCTCGTTGATGCGCTCATTCGGAAATCCGGTGAGCTTCGCCCTCGGTGCCGCGCTGCTTCTTCTGCTGGCGGCAACCTGGGTGTCGGCCCGCGGCGACCGAGCCCGGCGGGCGGTCTCGCCGCTCGGCGCCGCCGCGCTCGTTGTGTGGTTCTTGACGGTGTCGTACGTGGCGTTGGTGCTGCCCTGGTCGGCGGAATTGCCCGCGCGGCTGAGCCTGGTTCCGCTGATCGACACGATTCGCGGGCTCTCGTCGAATTCGGCCGAGAACGTGGCGGTCGCGACGATGGCCAATGTCGCATTGTTCGCTCCCCTGGGCGTGGTCGTGGCACTGCTTTCCGTGGCGAAGCGGGAACGCCGATTCCCCGGTGGTTGGTGGACGGCGGTCGTGGCCGGGCTGGCGGTGTCGATCGTTGTCGAGGCCGCTCAGCTCGTGCTGAACCAGGGGGCGGTCGCGGCCGACGACCTGATCGCCAACGCCTTGGGCGCGGGGTTGGGCTGGTTCGTGGTGCGAGTCAGCGACACGGGCAACCGGGCCCCGGACGACTTGACCGTTCCCGACCTGATTGGTTAGACAACTCGGGACACGTTTGCGTGGGCATCGCGGCGGGTACCAATCGGACCATGGCCGGCACGCTGGTGGACTCGGTCCGCGACAGCGGACGGTCGAGCGATGGAGGTCAGACGAGGTCGATGACCGCTTCCGAGCGTTTCGCCCATCCCGCGCTGTTCTATCGGGGCGCCGACGAGTACCTCGACGGGACGCTGCCGTTCATCCAGGCGGCGCGGGCCGCGGGCGAACCGGTCGCCGTGGCGGTGCCCGGCCCCAACCTGAAGCTCCTCCGCGACGCGCTGGGCGCCGACGCCGACGACGTGCGGATGCTCGACATGACCGAGGCGGGCCGCAACCCCGGCCGCATCATCGCGACCGTGCTGCGAGGCTTCGCCGACAGCCACCCCGACCGGCCGGTGCGGATCATCGGCGAGCCGATCTGGGCGGGCCGCTCCGACCTGGAATACCCGGCCTGCGCCCAGCACGAGGCGCTGATCAACCTGGCCTTCACCGGCCGGGACGCGACCATCCTGTGCCCGTACGACACCGAGGAGCTGGCCCCGTCGGTGATCACCGACGCCGAGGCCACCCACCCGGTCCTGATCGACGCGGCGGGCACCCGGGCGAGCACGCGGTACGCGCCCCTGGAGGTCATCGACCGGTACAACCTGCCGCTGCCCGACCTCGACCGACCGGCCGAGATCCTCGTCGAGGGCCCGGACCTGACCGGCGCCCGCCTGCTCGCCCGCGAGCGCGCCGAGCGCGCCGGTGTGGTCGCCGAACGCGTCCCCGACGTCGAGCTCGTCGTCACCGAGCTGGCCACCAACAGCCTCCTCCACGGCGGCGGGACCGCCCTCGTCCGGCTCGGCACCACCGGCCGCCACTTCGTCTGCGAGGTCCGCGACAGCGGCAAGCTCACCGACCCGCTCGCGGGCAGGCGACCGTCGTCGCCGGAGCAGGCGGGCGGCCGCGGGCTCCTGCTCATCCACCACGTCAGCGACCTCGTCCGCACCCACACCGACCCCGCGTCGACCACCATCCAGGCGCACTTCCGCATCGGCGCGTGAGCGGGCCGGGTAAACCCGCTCAGGGCCACGCCCGGTTAGGTGATGGCATGGACCGACGTGCGACCGACCACCTGACCGAGTACCTGGCCGACTTCGACGAGCCCACCGGCTATGTCGACTTCGCCCGGTTCGGCCCGCCCGGGCGCTCGGTGCTCGCCACGTCCGAGTCGCTGCTGCGGCGGGCGGCCCAGGCCGGGCCCACCACCGTGGACGAGCTGATGGCCGAGGAACCCAGGGCCAAAGCCGCGGCGGCCCGGCTCTGCGGCACCAGCCCCGACCACGTCGTGCTCGTGCCGAACACCAGCCTCGGCCTGGTCCAGGCGGCGTTCGGCTGCCAGGGGGAGGTGCTGGTCCCGGCGAGCGACTTCCCGGCCAACACCTACCCGTGGGCCCGGGCCCAGCAGGCGGGCCGGGTGAAGGTCGACTGGCTGTCCGGGCCCGCGACACCCCAGGGCATCGCGGACGCACTGACCGCGCGCACCACCGCGGTGACCGTCAGCGCCGTCGACTTCCGCACCGGGTACCACCTGGACCTGGCCGCCCTGCGCGACCTTGTGGGCGACCGGCTGCTGATCGTGGACGGCATCCAGGGCTTCGGGGCGGTCTCCTCGCAGTGGGCGGCGGCCGATGTTCTCGTCGTCGGCGGGCAGAAGTGGCTGCGCGCGGGGTGGGGGACGGGGTTCGCGGTGCTGTCGGACCGGGCGCTCGACCGGTTGGAGCCGTTGGTGTCGAGCTGGACCGGGGCGCAAGACCCGGTTCGGTTCGACGATCTCATCCACTCCCCCGCCGACGGCGCGGCGCGCTGGAACATCACCAACTTGAGCCCGATCACTTCCGGGGCCTTGGCGAGCGCGCTCGAACTGGTCGAAAGTGTTGGGGTGGAAGCCATCGCGGCTCGGATCACCTCGGGTGTCGAGGCGCTTGCCGAGGCGGTCCGGTCGGCGGGTGGGCGGATTCGCGCGCAGGGGCCCAACATCTTGACGTTCGACATGCCGGACGTAGCGGCGGCTGGGGCCGCCCTACGAGGCGCCGGGATCGCGGCGACTGTCCGTGGCGATCACATACGGCTGTCGCCGCACGCGTCCACGAGTGCCGAAACGGTCGACGCTGTTCGGGATGTGCTTGCTCGTTGACGGGTCAGCCCCGCGGGTCCGGCTGAGCGTCGGCGGGTCCATCGCCCTGGCGGGCGAGATGCTGCCGGCGACCAACTCACCGGCTGACCCGACACTCATCGCTGCCCTTTGGTGCGGTCCTCGGGCGATCATCTTGCGGGCCCTTGGAGCACAAAGGACACTCGCGGGTGGCGAGAGGAGGCCGACGTGCCTTCGCGATCGAGGAAGCCCCGTAAGGAACGGCGGGTCGAGGTCGATCCGCTCCGGTTCGTCGACGGCTGGGGCTCGGTCGTGGGCCCGCCCGCCGAAGCCGAGGCCGAGGGAATCCGGGTCGACCTGGTCCGCCCGAGCGACCTGGTCGCGCTGTCGGTCACGGCGTCCGGATGTGAGCTGATCACCGGCGGCGGCGCGCCCGCCCGGCTGCGGTCGACCGGCGATGAAGCCCGGCTCACTGTCCGGTTCGCCTTCCAGCACCTCGGCGAGCAGGCGATCTACGAGGGCTTCGTGCCGGGCAAACCCATGCTGCAGCCCGACGACCAGGGCAAGCCCGTCGCCGCGCCCGCGCACCAGCCACCGGATGAGGGGCCCGGTGTGGTGACCCAGCCGCCCGTCGGCGTCGTGCCCGCGCGATCGAGCCGACTGGTGTTCAAGGTCCCGGCGGGCGAGACCATCGAGTTCTCCACCGCGGGCATCCTCGCCGCGATGAGTCGGCTCCAACTCGCCGTGCACCCGCTCGCGCTGCCGGGGGACGCGCCCGCCAAGGGCGGCGTCGACGGGTTGTCGTCGCCGACCATCGCGCTGCCGGGCGGCCTCATCGCCGAGCTCACCGCGAACGGCGCCGTGATCTCCAAGGCGAAGCGCGCGCAAACCGTTGCGGACGTGGCATTCGAGGCCCGCGAGCTGCGTCGCGCCCGCACTGAGTTGCAGGCCCGGACCCCGACGACCCGGGCCCGCACCACGCTTCCCGACGAACGCGAGCAGCCGTCGGTGACCATCGGCGAGACCACAATCCCGGTGTCCTCGCTGTTCGGGCCGGGTGGGCTGATCCGCGACCCGATTCGGGCGCGCCGGGCGCGCCGCACGCTGAGCAGGCCGGCCGCGGCTGACGAGACCGCCATCGAGGCGCCCTACCGCCTGGTGATCTCGCCGAGCGACGAGGCGCGCTGGGCGCACGCGACCGAGCCGGTGGTCGCCGACGACGCCGCGCAGCACATCGAGTTGTGGCACAGCAGGCTCGCCATCGCCGCCGAGCGGCCGGACGGCAGCATCGTGCCCGACGAGCACAACACCAAACGCCGGGTCATCCGCGCGGTGTGGGCCCGCGACCGCGACACCGTGGGCGAGGACTGGAAGGACTCCGCCAACAATCTCGGCCACTCGACCACCGACCCGTTCCGGATGTCGCTCGACCGGGCCGACCGGCACATGCTGGTCCGCCAGACCGCCGAGACCTGGCCCGGCAGGCCGACCGAGATCGAGCCGGTGCCCGTGGGCGCGGAGGCGTTGTGGCTGTCGAGTCTCGGCGCCTGGCTGGACCTGCACGGCGCATGGACCACCAAGCCGTACTCGCGGATGCGGATGTCGTCGCTGCTGTCCTGGGACCATGTCGCGCCGATGGGCCGCGACCAGTACGTACGCGTCGTCTACCCGGGCTACCTCTACCCGTTCGGCCACCAGGCGGCCTTGGTCAAGCTGACTGAGCGGAAGATGAAGAAGTCCGCGCCCTCGGTCGCCGGGCTCTACCAGCGCAAGTTCCTGGTGCTCGGTGAGCGCGCCCGCACTTACGCCGACAACCACGACTTCCCGTTCCTGCGGGTGGAAATCCGCCCGCTGGTCACGCCGACCCTCGACGACCCGACCGAGCAGTTCGGCGACTCCCAGGACAACTTCTTCTGGCCGAAGGTCGGCTTCCAGCGGTTCAGCTTCGTCATCGACGCGCTGGACCACGAGCTCAAGCCGGTCCGGCTGCGCGCGCCGCTGATGTGGGTGGCCGAGCACTACCAGGACTTCGCCAAGACCGACAAGGCCTACGACGAGGACCCGGCACGCAAGGTCCCGGCACTTGGCCAGAAGATCGCCTTCGGCCCGGTGCGCGCGGGCGGTGACACCGTCGCCGAGACCGACTCGATCCTGTTGCGCGGCAAGGCGAGGCTGGGCGACTCGACCCCGCGCATGAGCGCGGCACACGTGTCCGTTCCGGCGGTGCAGGCGCTGTCCGGCACCGGCCCGGTGCCGATCGCCTACCACGACGAGTACCGCAAGGTCGGCTTCAGCGGCCCGACCAACACCGGCGAGCTGTGGGCGAAGGTGCTCGTCGATCCGGCCCAGCGCGAGCACCCGACCGATCCGACGACCACGTTGCCGCAGCTGAAGTTCGGTGCGGGCGCGCCATCGGGCAGCGACAAGGCGGGCGGCTTCCTCAGCCCCGACCTGCCGATCCGCGGGCTGTCGAGGACGTCCGGCGCGGTCGGCGACATCGTGGGGATGCAGACGAAGCAGTTCAACCCCACCGAGTTCCTGAAGAGCGCTTCGCCGAAGCTGCTCGGGTTGGTCAGCCTGGTGGATCTCGTCAACGCGGTCACCGGTGACGCGCTGAAGATCCCCGCGCTGGTCTCGGAGGCGCTGGACCGAGTCGAGGCGCTGGTCGCCGACCTGCGGCGGGTCAAGGCGGCCGCGGAGCAGGCCGTCGACGAGGCGAACAAGATGATCGCCCGCGCGGGCGGGAAGACCGCCGAGCTGCAGGCCCAGGCGCAGCAGGCGCTCACCAAGACCACCAGCTCCCGGGACAAGATCGTCGCCTTGGTCGACCAGATCCCGGCCCTGCTCGCCTCGCTGAAGAACAAGAGCCCAGCCGAGGTCGCCGCCGCGATGGCGAATCCGCTGCAGAAGCTGCGCGACGAGGTGGCCGAACTCCGCGCGATCGGCCCGACCCTGCCGCCGTTCATGCGCAACCTGATCGCCTCGATCACCGAGGTGCTCGCCGACGTCCTCGCGATGGCCGACCTCATCGAGGACATCTACCGGTTCGTCAACGGGTTCGACCCGACCAGCGTGCAGGCCCGGTTCCGGTTCGAGTGGGCGCCGAAGGTGTCGTCCTGGCCGCCGGGCGCCGCGCCGATCCTGCAGGTCCAGCCGGACAGCCTGCTGCTCGCGGTCGAGGGCCGGGCCAGCGGCAAGGGCAAGATGGGCGTGCAGGCCTTGGCCGAGCTGCGCGACTTCACGCTGCACCTGCTGCCCGGCGCGCCGCTGGTGCGGGTGCCGTTCGAGCACCTGTCGTTCAAGTCCGGCACCGCGGGCAAGCCCGAGGTGGACGTGGTGCTCGGCGAGATCGAGTTCCTCGGCATCCTCGGCTTCGTCGAGGTGATCAAGGACCTGATCCCGTTCGACGGGTTCTCCGACCCTCCGTTCATGGAGGTCACGCCCGCGGGCATGACCGCGGGCTTCACCCTCACGCTGCCGAACCTGGCCATCGGCGTGTTCACCCTGTCGAACCTGTCGCTCGACGCGGACGTGCAGGTGCCGTTCCTCGGCAAGGCGGTGACGTTCGGGTTCAACTTCTGCACCAGGGAGCGCCCGTTCACCCTCGCGGTGCTGTTCCTCGGCGGCGGCGGCTGGTTCGGCATCCGGGTCTCGCCCGATGGGCTCGACGTGCTGGAGCTGGGCCTGGAGGCGGGCGCGGTCCTGTCGGTCGACCTCGGGGTGGCGTCCGGCTCGATCTCGGCCATGGTCGGTGTCTACATGCGACTGGAGGGCGAGAAGGGGTCGCTCACCGGGTACTTCCGGCTGCGCGGCGAGGTCGACGTGCTCGGGCTGATCTCGGCGTCCATCGAGCTGTACATGGAGCTGAAGTACGAGTTCGACACCGGCAAGATGATCGGCCGGGCCACCATCACCGTCGAGGTGGACGTGCTGGTGTTCTCCGGCTCGGTCAAGATCAGCGCCGAGCGCAAGTTCGCGGGCTCCAACGGGGATCCGACCTTCAAGCAGATCATGGGCGTGGCCGGGGACGGGTCGTCGCCCGCCTGGTCGGCCTACTGCCTCGCCTTCGCCGAGGAGTGACCGATGGAGACCGAGCTCTTCATGCTGTGCGCGCTGCCCCACTCGGTGTCCGCGCTGAACCACTTCCACGTCTCGCTGTTCGTCGCGCCCAAGATCAGCCCGGCGGACGACCGCGTGCTCGGCGACTTCCGGATCTTCCCGGACTGGGCCCAGACGGCGAAGACGGCGCTGCGGATCGAGCTGTTCGACCAGGCGGGCGTGATCGAGGCCGAGCCGCTGCTCGACCCGATCCAGCCCCAGGTGTGGCGGGCGGCGTTCCCGGCGGATACGCCGGTCAAGGGCAACCGGGTGCCCGAGTGGGACGACCGGCGCTGGCGCAGCTTCTCCGCCCGCGCCACCCACGACATCGCCAAGGCCCTGCACATGGCGACCATCTACGCCGACCCGACCAGTCCGCCCGCGCCGTCCGCGCACCCCCTCGCCGGTCCGCTCACGGAGCTGGCGGCGAAGTACCACCGGGTCAAGAAGTTCGGCAGCGAGCGGCGTCAGGTGTACGACGAGTCGCTGATGACGGCGGACCTCGACGGCCTGATCGAGAGCCCCGAGCGGCTGGCCGTCATCGAGCGGCTCGTCGCGGCCGAGGGCAACTGGCTGCGCAAGATCGCCTTGGAACTGCACCGCTGCCGCCGGTTCTACGAGCGTCCCGAGTCGCAGGACGACTACCGGGAACGGCCGGTCCCCGGCGCGGTGTCGCCCACGCTTCCGCAGCAGCAGCCGGAGTTCCACGAGCGCTGCGCGATGGCGGGCGACCACCCGGCGCTGCTACGCGCGCTCGGACTCGTGATCGACCTGAAGGTCGCCGACCCGGACCGGTTGCGCCGGTCGCGCTGGCTGTCCGCGCGGGCGGCGATCGACGACGACTTCAGCCACGGCCGGAGCAACGAGGTGCGGTGCCAGGTCACCGCCGAGGACGCGTTCGTCACCGTCGCCGGAACTCCCGACTGGTCAGACGGCGCGCTGCGGCTCGGCGACGAGGACCGGTTCGCGGTGCTGGAACTCGACACCGACGGCAGCGCGATCAAGACCGAGCGCTTCCTCTGGACGCTGCCGCGGCTGCTGGCGTCGCAGGCGAACGGTGACCCGGTGAACGCGGCCACCCCGGCCCACCGGTCGGGCGGGTTCACCGTCGCCCGGACCGGCCAGGCGCTCAACACCCAGGACCGGTTGGCGCGTCAGCTGGAAGTGCAGTCCTCGCTCGCGGGCGGCGACCCGCCGCGGCTGCTGACCGAGGACGTGTGCCGGGGCCTGCGGATCGAGGTGTGGGACGACACGGTGCGCCGGTGGCGGTCGCTGCACCAGCGGCTCACCGACGTGACCGTGCTGGGCCACGGCATGCTGCTCGACGACCTGGAGGAGGACGGGTTCATCCAGGGCACGTCCGCGCACGAGACCCCGGGCAAGGCGAAGTCGCCTATCCACGTGCACGAGGCGATGTTCGGCTGGGAGGGATGGAGCCTGTCGGCGGGCAGGCCGGGCAAGCGGGTGCGCAACGAGGGCGCGGACGAGATCGTCGAGGACACCCCCTCGGCGCCGGACGTGTCGCCGACGCACCCGATCCTGATCACCAACGAGGTCCGGCCGGGATCACTGCCCCGGCTGCGGTTCGGCCGGTCGTACGCGTTCCGGGCCTGGGCGGTCGACCTGGCAGGCAACTCCCGGCCGCACGAGCTCGACCCGCCGCCCGCGGCGCCCGCGGACGCCGTCGCCGCCGCGCTCGCCGGGACGCTCGGCGTCGAGGACCCGGCGCGGGACGCGTCGGCTCGACTGGGGGTCGGGTTGCGCGTGGCCACCAACGCCGCGCTGCAGGCGAACCGGTTCACCGAGGAAACCGTTGAGGGCCAAGGGGATCTCGGGCATCCCGAGCTTGAACCGATCCTGGCGGGCAGGCTGCGCGAACGCCGCGCCGCCGTCGACCCGACGCGGGCACCGCTGCTGTCCCGGCGGGCTTTGGTCGCCGAGGCGGTGGCCGCGGCGGTCAACGACCCGCACGAGCCGTTCGTCACCGACGTGGCCGTGCGGTCCGCGGCGGGACTCGCGCACCTGATCTCCACCCACCTCACCCCGGGCGCGCCGTTGGCCGAGGCCGCGGCCGCCGCACTGGACACCGTCACCGCGCTGCGCCCGTACCTGCGCTGGGACCCGGTGCCGAGCCCGGCGCTGGTCCCCCGCGACCGCTACACCGAGGGCGAGTCCCTGCGCGTGCTCGTCGTGCGCTCCGGCGTCACCCAGGACCTCACCACGCTGGCCATCACGGTCACCGATCCGGCGGCCTACGCCGCGGCCGTCGCGACCGCGCATCCCGGCCTGGACCTGCGCTACCACGATCGCTCCGAGCGGCATCTCGCGCCGCCGAAGACCAGCCAGAGCCAGGCCGAGCAGCACGGCATGTTCGACCTCGCCATCGGCAGCACGACGCCTGCCGACCATCTCAAGATGCTCGGTTGGGCGCTGCGGGAGGACGGGTCGTTCCTGGACCTCGACATCGCCGACGTGGACAACCCGCCGAGCCGGGTCGACCAGCTGAACGTGCGACTCGAACACCAAGCCGGTCCCCCGCACGCGGACCGCACGACGCTGCCGCTCGCCAAGCCCGGGGATCCGCTGCCGCCCGGCCAGTATGTCGTGCACGACGTCGACGACCTGGTGCTGCCGTACCTGCCGGACCCGCTCGCCCGCGGGATCTCGCTGGTGTTCCCCGAAGCGGGCCGCGACCGGCCGATCCCGTTCCCGTTCGGCACCGAGGGATTCACCGCGCGCTACAGCGGCCAGTGGCCGGTGGTGGAGCCGTTCCGGCTGGTGCTCGACGGCGGCGGCGAACTGAACGGCGCGGTGTCCGGTCGGGTGCTGACGCTGAGCCTGCCGCCCGGTGACCTGCAGCGGTTCCGGCTCGCCAGTTCGCTGGACCGGGCCGACCTCGACCTGTTCGGCCCGTGGCGCGGCCTGCCGCCGTCGGTGCGGGCCAACCCGGACGTCGCCGAGGCCGCGGCCGACGGCTGGCTGTGGGGGCTGACGCCGTTCGAGGACGTTCTGCTGGTGCACGCGGTGCCGAGGCCGCTGGAAGCGCCGCGGCCGACGAAGATCCTCCCCGTGCGGGGCATCGGCACGACGTCGGTGGTGCTGTTCGGCGGGCTGGACGTGCACGGGCCGAGCACCGACAGCGTCGCCGCCGAGGCGCGCTGGGTCGACCGGGTCGACGACCTGACGCTGCCCCGCGACGAGGAGCGCCGGGCCAACGGGGTCGCGTTCACCACGCCCGTCCAGTCCTATGAGGACATCGCCGTGCTGTCGTCGACGGACGGCGAGGTCACCGTGCCGAACCTCGGGAAAGTACGGCTGCACAAGGCTTCGCACGAGTTCGGCGACACCCGGCACCGAGTGGTCACCTACCGGTTCCGGGCGTCGACCCGGTTCCGCGAGTACTTCCACCCGGAGCTGCTGAAGCCCACCGACGGTGACCCGATCGACGACGGGCGCAGCGTGGTCGGGCCCGAGGTGGTCGTGTCGGTGCCGTCGTCGGCCCCGCCCGCGGCGCCGGTCGTGCACTCGGTCATCCCGCTGTTCCGCTGGTCGGACGGCACCGAGCCGGAGCAGCCGATGGCGCGGCGGCACGGCAGGCGGGCCGGTGTGCGGATCTACCTGGAGCGGCCGTGGTGGAGCAGCGGCGACGGCGAACTGCTCGGCGTCCTGCTCGCGACCGGCGGCTCCGACGAGTTCGGCCCGCCCGCGCCGGACGACTCGGGATTCCCGTTCGTCAGCAAGTGGGGCCAGGACCCGGCGTGGATCAGCGCGCCCGTCCGGCGTCGCGCGCTGGAACTGGTCACCTTGGACAACCTGTTGCACACCAGTGGTTTCGACGACCGCCCGGCACCTGGCAGGCCGGTGACCGCGCCGGTGCGGCTGCCGCTCGCCACGCTGCCGGACCGGCCGGAGGTGACCGTGGTCGGCTACAAGCCGCGGTTCAACCTCGACCGCGGGCTCTGGTACGTCGACGTGGCGCTGGACCCGGGGAACGCGTTCTGGCCGTTCGTCCGCCTCGCGGTGTGCCGGTACCAGCCGAACAGCGTCGACGGCTGCCACCTGTCCGCGCCGGTGCGCTGCGACTACGTGCAGCTGCCCGCCGAGCGGACCACCAGCGTGAGCCGCACCGACGAGACGCACGTGCGGGTCGTGGTCAGCGGCCCGATCGGCCTGCGCCGCCAGCCAGGACGCGGCGGCATCGACACCTTGGCCGCGGCGGTCGACGAGAACCGCCGGGTGATCGCCCGCCTGCAGCGCCGCGACCCTGCCATCGACACCGACCTCGGCTGGTCGACCGTGGCGGCGGACCGGCTGACTGTCCGCGGCGCCGGCGACGGCGAGGTCGCCTGGGTCGGCGAACTCGACGCGGGCGCCAAGCTCCCGCTGCGCCGCCCGGGGACCGCGTCGGACTGGCGGATCATGGTGGAGGAATGGGAGATGCTGCCCGGCGACCCACCCGCCCCCGCCGACACCGGCCCAGTGATCGGCGTCTTCCCGATCTGGGAACGCCGCCTCACCTACGCCGACGAAATCCCCCTATAACCCGCGAGTCCCACGTTCAGAACAGTGAGTTCCCCGTTCCCGACACCGAGTTCGTCGTTCCCGACACTGAGTTCTCAGTTCGAGAGCGCGGCCCCGCGCACGGCCTGGCACAGGACCGTGCGCGGGGACGCCGGGACTCAGGCGTAGTAGTTCACACTGACCGGCCAGGACCCCGTGGGCGGGCTCCAGCCCTGCAGGGACGCCGGGATGCCGACCCGGTTGTAGCAGTTGATCACCTGGAAGTGCAGGTGCGGCGCGGTGGCGGCCCCGGTGCCGCCCGACCAGCCGATGACCCGGCCCTGCGGAACCCAGGTGCCCGCGTTGTAGATGGCCCGGTTCAGGTGCGCGTAGTGGGTGCAGGTGCCGTTGGAGTGCCGGATGATCACCTCAATGCCGTTCTGCCAGTACTGCGACCAGTTCGACACGAGGATCTGGCCGCCCTGCGCGGCGGAGACCTCGTAGTTCGCGGGAAGCCCGAAGTCCCACGCGTACTCGTTGTACGGGCCGACGTGGGAGTAGGTGCCCTCCGGCCCCTGGGTCACCCGGTACGCCTCACCCGCCGGGTACGGCAGTTCGTAGTAGTAGTTCGCGGCCGAGGCCTGACCCGCCCCGGCGACCAGCATTCCCGCCGCCAGCAGCGCGCTCACCATGGTCAGGATCGTGCGCCGCGGCCTGGCTAATCGGTTCATCGAACGTCCTCTCGTCGCGAAGTCCCTGCTGCGGCAGGGTTATCGAGAGTCGCAGGCCGATTCACGAAGCGTCAACGGATGCGGTGAAATAATCACCGCGGCCGCGACCCTTGAGGGGTCACGTGGCCCGGATGATCCGGCGGTCGATCGCCGCCGCCACCGCGCCCGCCCGGGTGTCGACGCCGAGCTTCGTGTAGATGTGCGACAGGTGCGACTTCACCGTCGCCTCGGACACGAACAGCTCGCGGGCCATCTCCTTGTTTCCCAAGCCGCGCGAGAGCAGTTCGAGGACTTCGACCTCGCGCTCGGTGATCGTCGGCCCCGGCCGGGCGGTCCGGCGGACCAGGGTGGCCGCGACGGACGGGGCCAGCACCGTCTCCCCGCGCGCCGTCGCCCGGATGCCCGCGAACAACTCCGGGGGCGGGGCGTCCTTGAGCAGGTAGCCGCGGGCGCCTGCGTCGAGTGCGCGCAGGATGTCGGACTCGGTGTCGTAAGTGGTCAGCACCAGCACTTCCGGCGGCTCGGGCAGACCCCGCAGCCGCGCGGTGATCTCGGCGCCCCCGGCGGCGGCCGCACCGAGGCTGAGGTCCATCAGCACCACGTCCGGCCGCTGCGATGCCACCGCGCCCAGCGCCGCGTCGAGCCCGTCGGCCTCGCCGACGACGGACAGGTCGTCCTGCCCGTCGATGAGCGCGCGCAGGCCTGCCCGCACGACGGGATGGTCGTCCACCAGCACGATCCTGATCACCTGGCCACCTCCAGCGGGAACCGCACCGACACCGTGGTGCCCTCCCCCATCGCGCTCTCCACGTCCGCCCGCCCGCCGAGTTGCTCGGCCCGCTCGCGGATGCCGCGCAGCCCGCGACCACGCAGCGGGCCGGACGGCGGCTGCCCGGGCTGGAAGCCGCGCCCGTCGTCGCGGATGTCGAGCAGCACCTCGTCGTCGTGGTAGGTCAGGGTGACCGCCACCCGCGCCGCGCCCGCGTGCTCGCGGACGTTGGCGAGCGCGCCCCGGGCGGTGCTCACCAGCGCGGCGGCGACCTCGGGCCGCAGCGGCACCGGCGTGCCGTGAACCCGTACCTCGACGTCGAGTCCGGGCGCGGCCTGGGCGGCGGCCCGGCGCAGCGCGGCGGGAAGCGCGGTCCCGGAGCTGTCCCCGGTCAGCTCGGCCGGGGCCAAGTCCCGCACGACGCGGCGGACCTCGTCGAGACCGTCGCGCGCGGTCGCGGCCGCGGTGCGGACATGGTCGCGCGCCGTCGCGGGTTCCCTGGTCCAGGACTGCTCGGCGGCCTGCAGCAGCAGGTTGATGCTGGACAACCCCTGTCCGACGGAGTCGTGGATGTCCCGCGAGAGCCGGGTCCGCTCGGCGAGCGCGCCGGAGCGGCGCTGCTCCTCAGCGAGTTCGGCCTGCGCCTCGGTGAGGTCGTCGAGCAGCCGCTGCCGGGCCCGCGACTCGCGCTCCAAAGTCCGGTAGGCGATCACGGTGACCAACGCGATCCCGACCGGCCCGGCGACCAGGGTCGGGTCCGGCGCCTCGACGACCCGCCACCACGCCCCGGCGACGACCAGGGTCATCAGCACCGTCGTGGCGGCCGCCCATCCGAACGGCAGCACCCGCAGCACGGCGAACGCGACCGGCACCGCGCACCAGGCGAACGACGGCGCGACCAGGGTGAGCGCGGTCCAAATCGCCACCATCCCGGCAACCCAGGCCGTCGGCCACCACGAGCGGCCGGGCAACAGCGTGCGGGTGGCGTACGCGAGAGCCAGCACCGCGGCGCCGAGCAGGACGAGCACACCGGTGACGCCCAGGCCGTGCCGGTCGACGTAGCGCACCGCGCCGGTCGCCACCAGGACGACCAGCACCACCTGCAGCCAGCGGTCGAGCCTGGCCGCGGGGGCGAGGATGCCGTGTATCCCGTGCGTCGCGCTCTGAGCAGCCATGATCCGGCCAGCGTAAGGACTGCGGCGGCTGTCGGCATCATCCGATCGGCTATCCGGGAGTGGCCCGCTGCCCGACGCCGGACGCCCGCGGGCACAGCAGGCTGGAGGCACACCTTCCCCGAGTCGAGGAGAACTGACGATGAAGCGTCCGGTCCTGATCGCCACCACCCTGCTCCTGCTGACCGGAGCAGGCGTCGCCGACGCCGACGCCCGGCCGGACCGCTACCAGCTGCCGGGCGACGCGGGCGGCTCCAAATTCGAGGGCATCGGCGCCGACGAGCGGCGCGGGCTGTTCTACGTCAGCGAGGTCACCGGCGGCGAGATCCACCGCGGCTCGTCCGGGTCCGCGCAGGCCGCCGAGTGGCTGACCGGCGACGGCACCGACGGCCGCTTCACCGCCCGCGGGATCACCGTCGACGCCTTGGGCCGGGTGTACGTCGCCGGCGGCCCGAACGGCATCGGCACCGGCAGGCCGGACCTGTGGGTGTACTCCCCCGACGGCGTCCTGCTGGCCGCCCTGCGCGCGCCGGGCGCGGACGTGTTCCTCAACGACGTCGCGATCGGCCCGGACGGCGCCGCGTACTTCACCAACTCCAATGACCCCCAGATCTACCGCGTCGCGGACGACGGCACCGGCTGGACTGCGACCCGCTGGGCCGACGCGTCCGGTGTGGTCGAGCGGCAGCCGGGATTCAACCTCGGCGGCATCGTGCTCACCGCAGACCGCGGCGCGTTTGTGGTGGCCCAGGGCAACACGGGCAAGCTGTGGCGGTTCGACGCGGCCACCGGCGCGGTGAGCGCGATCGCGACCGGCGCCGACCTCGTCAACGCCGACGGCCTGCTCCGCCAGGGCGAGACCCTGACCGTGGTGCGGAACTTCTCCCGGATGCTCGCGACCCTGCGCCTGTCCGCCGACGGCCGGTCCGCGACCCTGGTGCGCCAGCAGGCGACCGACCCGACCCGGGTGCTCACCACCGCGAAGGCATTGCGCGGGCAGGTGCTTTACGTCGACAGCAAGTTCGACGAGCCCACCGCGACGCCGCCGTACGAGATCGTCACCGAGCCGGTCAGCTGACCTGGGTCGACCTCCCGGTCGGAAGGTCTGGAAAAACTTTGGAGCGCGTGTCGATCCGAGGGTCGGCTCGATCGTCGCTTCAGTACAGGCCAGGATGGACCCGGCCGAAGGACCCGAACCGGGAGAACACAATGCGTTTCATGGTGCTCGTGAAGGCGACCGCGGAATCCGAAGCAGGCGTGCAGCCCAGCGACGAGATGCTGCGCGAGATGATG
Source organism: Actinokineospora alba (assembly GCF_004362515.1). Lineage (NCBI taxonomy): Bacteria > Bacillati > Actinomycetota > Actinomycetes > Pseudonocardiales > Pseudonocardiaceae > Actinokineospora > Actinokineospora alba. The sequence goes on from NZ_SNXU01000001.1 coordinate 6,575,779, forward strand.
GCGTTCAACGAGGAGCTGGTCAAGGCGGGTGTGCTGCTCGCCGGTGAGGGGCTGCACCCGAGCGCGAAGGGCGCCCGGGTCCAGTTCTCCGGGGACAAGCGCACCGTGGTGGACGGCCCGTTCGCCGAGACCAAGGAGCTGATCGGCGGGTTCTGGCTGCTGGAGGTCAAGTCGCTGGAGGAAGCCGTCGAGTGGGTCAAGCGGGTGCCGAACACCGACGGCGGCGAGTCGGAGATCGAGATCCGCCAGGTGTTCACCGTCGAGGACTTCGAGAACGCGTCGCCCGAGGTCAAGGCGCACGAGCAGGAGCTGCGGGCGGTCATCGGGAACGGCTGACCTGCCTTGCTCGCGCGCATCGGTAGCTGATTTGATCCCGGAGTGACGGCTACCGACGCGCGGCGGGCAGTGGAAGCGGTGTGGCGGATCGAATCCGCCCGCCTGATCGCCGGGCTGGCACGGCAGGTGCGCGACATCGGGCTGGCCGAGGAACTCGCCCAGGACGCCTTGGTCACCGCCCTGGAGAAGTGGCCGGACACGGGAATCCCGCGCAATCCCGGCGCGTGGCTGATGACCACGGCGAAGAACCGCGCGGTCGACCTGAGCAGGCGCGACCAGAACTACCAGCGCAAGCTCGAACAGATCGGCCGCGACACCGATAACGACCACACGCCCGACGCGAGCACGGGTGTCGGCGATATCAACGATGACCTGCTGCGCCTGGTCTTCACCGCCTGCCACCCGGTGCTGAGCACCGAGGCCCAGGTCGCGTTGACGCTGCGGATGCTCGGCGGGCTCACCACCGACGAGATCGCCCGGGCGTTCCTGGTCGCCGAGTCGACCATCGCCCAGCGGATCGTGCGGGCCAAGAAGACCCTCGCCAAGGCGGGTGTCCCGTTCGAAGTCCCGCCCGAGGACGAACGCGACGCCCGCCTGGCGGCCGTGCTCGGCGTGATCTACCTGATCTTCAACGAGGGGTACTCCGCCACCGCGGGCCAGGACCTGATGCGGCCCGCGCTCTGCGCGGACGCGCTGCGCCTGGCCAGGGTCCTCGCCGGTCTCATGCCGCGCGAGGCCGAGGTGCACGGGTTGGTGGCACTGCTGGAGATCCAGGCGTCGCGCGCGAAGTCCCGGGTCGGCTCCGACGGCGAGCCCGTGCTGCTGCTGGCGCAGGACCGCGCCCGCTGGGACCAGCTGCTGATCCGGCGCGGCCTCGCCGCGCTGAAGACCGCCGAAACCCTCGGCGGCCTGGGCCGCCCGTACACGCTGCAGGCGTCGATCGCCGCCTGCCACGCCAACGCCCGCACCCCCGAGGACACCAACTGGCTGCGGATCGCCGGCCTCTACGAAGCGTTGGCCTTGGTCGCGCCGTCACCCATCGTGGAGCTCAACCACGCCGTCGCGATCGGCATGGCCTTCGGCCCGGCCGTCGGGCTCGAGCTGCTCGACGAGCTGCGGGACGAGCCCACCCTGAAGGACTACCACCTGCTGCCCAGCACCCGCGGCGACCTGCTGGCCAAACTCGGCCGCACCGACGAGGCCCGCGCCGAATTCGAACGCGCCGCCGGGCTCACCCGCAACGAACGCGAGCGCGCGCTCCTGCTCAGCCGAGTCGCCGCGCAGTGACCCAGCCAGACCGCTTGTGACCTGGGTTACACTGCGTGACTCTCATCGAGTCGACGGGCCACGGTGGAATATTGAGCGCAGCGATGGTGGTTGAGGGCGTGCCGGCGGGCAGACCCGTCGACCTCACCAGCTATTTCGGCAGGCGGCACGAGATCGCCGAGGCACGGCGGCTGCTGGGCACGGTCCGGCTGGTCACGCTCACCGGTCCGGGCGGCGTGGGCAAGACCCGGCTGGCGGGCCGGATCGCCGCGGGCGCCCAGAAACAGTTCCGCGACGGGGTCACCTTCGTCGAGCTGGCCGAGCTGCGCGATCCCGCCCTGCTGGCCAACCTGGTCGCCGACCGGCTCGGCCTGCGCGACCAGTCGGCGCGGGCGGCGGCCGACACCCTCATCGAGCATCTGCGCACCCGGTCCACGCTGCTGGTGCTGGACAACTGCGAACACCTGGTGGGCGCCTGCGCCGATCTCGTCGACAAGCTGATCGTGTCCTGCCCGAAGCTGGTGATCCTGGCGACCAGCAGGCAGTCGCTCAGCGTCGAGGGCGAACACCTGCTGATGGTGCCGCCGCTCTCGGTGCCGCGCGGCGAGGATGTGCGCTCCCCCGACGAACTGGCGAAATACGACGCCGCGCGGCTGTTCGTCGACCGGGCGACCGCGGTGCTGCCATCGTTCGCGGTCACCGACGAGAACTGCGCCGACCTCGCGCGATTATGCGAGCGCCTCGAGGGCCTGCCGCTGGCCATCGAGCTGGCCGCCGTGCGGTGCCGGTCGATGTCGGTGCGCCAGATGGTCGAGCGGCTCTCGAAGCGACTTTCCCTGCTCACCGTGGGCACGCGCACGGCCCCTCGCCGCCAGCAGACGTTGCGCGCCATGATCGACTGGAGCTACTCGCTCTGCTCCCGCCCCGAGCAACTGGTATGGGAGCGCGCCTCGGTTTTCTCCGGGACCTTCGACCTCGAAGCGGCCGAGCACGTGTGCGGCGGTCCGGGGGTCGAGCGGACCCAGGTGCTCGACCTGGTCGACGGGCTGCTGGACAAGTCGGTGCTGGTCCGCGACGAGCACGGCGGGGTCGCCCGCTTCCGGATGTTGGAAACGCTGCGGGAGTACGCCCAGGACTGCCTCGACCGCGCGGGCGACCGGGCACGGGTGTCGCGGCTGCACCGCGACTGGTACGCCGGGCTGACCGCGAGGTTCGAGGCCGAGTGGCACGGCCCGCGGCAGGTGGCCTGGGTGGACCGGCTGCGCCAGGATCACGCGAACCTGCGCGTGGCGCTCGACTTCTGCGTCAACGACCCCGCCGACGCGGTGGTGGGCCTGCGAATGGCCACCCGCGTCGACGACTACTGGGGCATCCGCGGCTTCCACACCGAGGCCCGCCTGTGGCTCGACCGCGCACTGGCCGCGGCGGCCCCTGACGCACCGCAACGCGTTGCGGCGCTTCGGATGTCCGGCTGGTTCGCGCTCCTGCAGGGCGACATCCCGACCGGGATCGACCGGCTGACACAGGCGGGCGAACTCGTGGCGGCCACCGGCGACCCGGTCCAGGAGGCGTACCTGGCCCACGCCTGGGGCATGGCGGCGCTGTTCAGCGGCGACCTGACCAAGGCCGCCGAGGCGTTCGCGCGGGTGCTGCCCACCTTCCGCGAACACGGCGAACTGCGCGGTGAGCTGTTCACGCTGTTCATCTACGGGTACACGCTCGGCCTCGCAGGCGACCCGGCCGCGGGTCGGACGATGCTCCAGGAGGCCATCGACCGCAGCACGGCGATCGGCGAGAGTTTCTGGCGGGCCTGGGCGCTGTGGGGCCTGTCGCAGGTCGAGATCACCTATGGCGACGTGGAGGCGGCGGACCAGGCGGCCAAGGAGGCGCTGCGGCTGGAACGGGAGTTCGGCAACCGCCTCGGCGAGGCGTTCAGCACCGACCTGCTCGCCTGGGTCGCGCAGCGGCAGGGCAGGCCGGTGCGGGCCGCGATGCTGCTGGGCGCGGCCAGCGCGATCTGGTCGGCGATCGGCAGTTCACCGAGCCTGTCCGCGGTGTTCGACCAGCCGCACCGCGAGTACCTGGAACTGAACCGGCAGTGCCTCGGCGCACCCGCGTTCCAGAAGGCGTTCGCCGAGGGGAGCGCACTGCCCAGCGACCTCGCGATGCACTACGCGCTGGAAGAGGACACGAGCGAGCCCACGGCCGACTCCGACCGGTCGACCCTGTTGACCAAGCGTGAGGTCGAGATCGCCCGGCTGGTCGCGGAGGGCCTGACCAACCGGGAGATCGCCGCGCGGCTCACCATCGCCCAGCGCACCGCCGAATCGCATGTCGCGCACATCCTGACCAAACTCGAATTCACCACCCGCACCCAGATCGCCGTGTGGGTCGCGAGCGGCGGCTGAGGGCTACACCCGTTCGAGCGGCAGATGCGGCGGCGGGGGCGGCTCGACCTGGATCGGGTCGCCCGCCTCGATCCGGCCGCCGTGCCGCACGATGGCCATGATCCCCGATTTGCGCACCAGGCGACCGTCGGCGCCCAGGTAGGCGACCTGCTTGAGCAGTCCGGGCTGGAATACGTTGATCTGGGCGCACGGGTTGCGCAACCCGGTCACCTCGACCACGGCGTCGGCGCCGAGCCGCAGGATCGTGTGCCGGGGCAGGCCCAGCAGATCGATCCCACGGGTGGTGACGTTCTCCCCGAGCTGCCCGGGGTCGACCCGAAAGCCGTCGCGGGCCAACTCCTCGAACAGTTCCTCGTGGATGAGGTGGACTTGGCGCAGGTTGGGCTGGGTCGGATCGACGGCGACCCGCGATCGGTGTTGGACCGTCACTCCCGCGTGCGCGTCACCCTCGACCCCGAGCCCGGCGAGCAGGGTGATAGATGGGATGACCGGCTTGCTGAAGCGGTGCCCACCATCCCGACAGACAGCGACGACCGTGCCGAGGTCAGACACCCGAGTGACTCCTTTGGTCGCTTCACCGTGGACCTCCAGGATGCCCGACCCGACGAACCGGTCGGGTTAACCCATTCGGCCTAATTCAGGAGAGGCGTGGCAGAACCGCGTCACAGTCGCGGGGTTCGCGACTTCCACAGGTGAGACCGGGAGTAACACCCGGACCTGACGAAGGGGTGAACCCTGATGACCTCGACCGAGCTGCTGACCAGCCCTGAAGCGCCCACCGCCGAAACCGCACCCAGCGGACGAGACGAGTCGGGGTGGACCCCCCTGTTCGACGCACTGTGCGCCGAACTGGGCCATCCGATCGGAACTCCCGCATGACGCCCACGCGGTCAGCGTGGCCCACCCGGGGGCGAACGGCAGGAAGGACGCGACAGGTGGACGTACAGACCTGGCGACACCCCGGTGGCGTCGTCCTCGTGGTGACCGGCGAACTCGACCTGGGCACCGCCCCGCGCTTCGAGGAAGCACTCGAACAGGCGCAGCGAGCCGAGTCCGACCGGGTGGTGCTGGACCTGACGGCGGTGACGTTCCTGGGCTCGTCCGGGCTGAGCGCTCTGGTGCGCGCGAACGCGCGGAGCGCGGGGAACGGCCTGGGTGTGGTGATGACCGCGGACACCTCGATCCGCAGACCACTGGAGGTGACCGGCCTGGACACCGTGCTGCCGCTGTACGAAACGGTCGACGCGGCATTCGACGCAAGGCCACTATGACTTGGGCACCCACTCACCCACCCACCCACCCAAGATGAGCCCATCAACACCACTGCAGCTTCGGGTGGTTGGGCTTTATTCGGGGCGGAGATGGCCCTACCCTCGCGGGGGCGGGGCTTCCCTTTCCCCACGCTCTTGACCCGCAGGGCCATCTCAGGGGTCCCCGAATCAAGCCCAACCACCCGAAGGTGCACACCACCCAAGCCCGGTGTGGATCAGCCCAACCACCCGAAGGTGCACCACCCACAAAGCCCTGGGTCCGGAAGGCGAACGGGGTGCACACCGAAGCGCGCACCCCGTCCACAGCGGTCGTCAGTATCCGAAGGGAAAGCTCAGTATCCGAGAGGGAACAGCTCAGCCGCCGAAGCCCACGGCCCCCGCCCACCCGCCTCACTCAACACCCGTACCCGCACATACCGAGCCGACGTCGGCCAGAACCGCACAGTTTTGGTAGTCGCGTCGTCCGGGAAAGAACCTGAGGTGACCTTGGACCAGACCGTCCCATCCGTGCTGAGCTCGACCTCGTAGCCACCGAAGCGCCCGTTTGCGCCGCCATCCTGACGGGGCACGTAGGTCAGTCCGGTGACGGTCCGCGCGCTGCCGATGTCCAGCCGGATCTCGTGTGGCGGCTGCGCGGGCGACGCCGACCACCGCGTGTGCCAGATCGTCGACGTGGTGCCGTCCACGGCGTTGCGGGCCGCGCCGTTCTCCCCCGCCGTCTCCTCGCTGCTGACGTAGGAGACCACTGTGGACAGTCGGCCGGAGCCCATCACCGGGTCGCTCTTGCTCGCCGTCCCCGTCTCCACGTGTCCCGCGAACCTCCGCAGGAAGCCGTCGGTGGTGTCCGCGGTGGCCGTCAGGTCGTACCAGTAGTCGGTTCCGGCCACCGAGAAGAAGTCCTCGACCACAGCGTTCACCGCGACCGGGTAGGTCCACGGCCCGCCCGACCGGTTGCCCGCGACGACCTTGACCACGCACGCCGCGGAACCGGTGTTGGTCATCCGCAGGTACACCCGGCCCTCGGCGGGCGCGTACCGCAAGGTGACCTCCGGGTTGGCCTTGCCCGCCGACGTCGCGGTGACCCGGTTGCCCGCGAACCGCCGGACGAACCCGTTCGGGCCGTACGCCGTCAGGTCGTAGGCCCCCGTCGGCGTGCCCGCGGTGAACGAGTCGGACAGCGACTTGCCCGCCTCCACCGTGTACCGCCAGGGTCCATCGGTGCGGAACCGGTTGGCATAGACGGAGAAGTGCGCGCCCGCGGTCCCGTTGTTGACGAAAGCGAAGGCCACCGAGCCCGCGGTCACCGTCGAGTTGACGGCAAGGTTGTAGGGCAGCGGCCGGGCTGGCCGGACGCCGGGCTCCTGCAACGGGAACGCCTGCGTCGACGGCGGGGTGCGGAACGTGCCGCGCGGTCCGCTGGACGGCGCGGGCACCGGCAGTGTCGGGTAGGTGGGCACGGCGGTGTTCAAGTCCAAAGTGGACGTGAGGTCACCGCACACCGCGCGCCGCCACGGGGTGATGTTCGGCTCGGCCACGCCGGTGATCCGCTCCAGGAACTTGAGCACCGAGGTGTGGTCGAACACCTCGGAACACACGTAGCCGCCCCGACTCCACGGCGAGACGACGAGCAACGGCACCCGCGCGCCGAGGCCGATCGGGGCGCCCAGCGCGATCTCGTCGGCGAACGCCACAGTCGACTTGCCGTCCGAGCCGTCGCCGACCACCGGCGGCGCGGGCGCGGGCATGTGGTCGAAGAAGCCGTCGTTCTCGTCGTAGTTCAGGATGAAGACGGTCTTGTTCCACATCGTCTGGTTCGACGCGAGGACGTCGAGCAGCTTGCTGGTGAGCACGGCCCCGTTGGCGGGCCCGTTGGTCGAGTGCTCGCTTTCAGCGGTATTGGGCACGAGCCAGGAGACCTTGGGCAGTGTGCCGCGGTCGACGTCGGCCTTGAACGCCGCGAGCAGGCCGCCGCTGCGTTCGCGCCGCAACGCGCCGTCGTAGAGCGCGCGCTCGGTGGGCGTCAGCGTGGCCACACCTTCCGCCAGCTGGGCGAGCATGGTGTTCTGGGTCGTGCTCGACGCCGCGCGGAGCGCGTCGTAGAACGCCTCCACCTTCTTGTAGCCGGTCTTGGCCAGCGCCTTCAGCGCGACGTCCACAAAGGTCTTGAAGTATTCCAAGGAGTTGTCGGTGAAGTTGTCCCACTCCTGGTAGACCCGCCAGGAGATGCCCGCGGTCCGCAGCCGCTCGGCGTAGGTGGTCCAGGTGTAGCCGGTGTGGTTCGCGTTGCCGTAGGGCGCGTTGCCGGTCGCCCGCGTGGTGGAGCCGGGTTCGTAGCCGATCATCCCGCTGAACAGGTGGTTGCGGTTGGGGTTGGTCGGGCCCATCTCCGAGCAGTGGTAGGCGTCGCAGATGGTGAACGCCTCGGAGAGCGCGTAGTAGAACGGCAGGTGCTCACGCCGGTAACCCGACATCGTGTTGGTCTGCTTGTGGGGCACCCAGGCGTCGTTGCGGCCCTTGTTCCACGCGGCGTGGCCGTCCGACCAGTTGTGCGGGGTTCCGGCCATGTGGTAGTCGCTGACCGCGTAGGGCAGGACGTATCCGTTGGGATGGCCCACTTTCAGGTCGGTGGTCACCGCGGCGGGCTGGTGGAAAACCGAGCGGCCGGTCGAGAGCGTGAGGGCGTTAGGGTCGTTGAAGCCGCGGATACCGCGCAGCGAACCGTAGTAGTGGTCGAACGAGCGGTTCTCCTGCATCAGGATCACCACGTGTTCGATCAGTTCGAGCCCGCCGGTCGGCGCGGCGGCGGCCATCGCGGTGCGCACGCTCAGCGGCAGCAGGGAGAATGCCGCTGCGCCCGCGCCCAGTCCTAAGAAACTACGGCGATCCATGATCTTCCTATCTGCAGGGGTGACAGGGAAGAAGACCGTCCCTAGTGGACGGTGTCGAGCTGGTCGGGGATCACGTGTCCGGCGTCGTCGACAACCGGCACAGGAGTGCCCGCGGCGTCGGTCGCACCCGTGGTGGCACAGGGATAGGGCTTCGCCTGCGCGGGTTTGGACTGGATGAACATCGGGTTGACGATCCAGCGGCCGTCGAGGTCGTGGTAGGCGTGGCACATCAGCTCGGTCTTGTTCCGGTTGATCACCAGGCGCAGCGCGGTGGCGTCGCGGACGAACGTGAGGTCGGTCGTCGAGTCGCCCGCGGCGAACACCGGCCGCTTGTCGTCGGCCTGTCGCTCGAACGCCTTGGCGCCGCGCACGCCGTAGATCTCCTGGTTGACCCAGCAGCGTTTGCCGTCAAGGTAGGTGATCACACTGTCCGCGCCGTCGGGCACGTCGCCGCACCCGGTCAGCCGGTGGGTGAGCACGCCCGCCCGCGTGACCGAGCGGATGCCGACGACCCGGTTCGCCGCGACGCCGACGCCCGCGGCCCACACCTCGACCACGTCCTGCGGTGACGCGGAGACAACCCAGACGTCGAAACCGTTGCGCCGCAACGTCCGGAGCAGATCACGCTGCTGGTCGTAGTAGCGCACCCAGCCCGTCACCCGCTGGGTGCCGACAAGCTGGGTGGCCCCCACCGGAGCCGCCAGATTCTCCCGCCGCGCGGCCGCGGCGAACCCACGGACCTGGGCGGGCGTCCACCCGGCCAGCAGCTGAGGGAGCCAGGCGTAGGCCGGTTCCATCCGCCGGTGGTCGAAGCCCGCGAACGCGGACGCGCCCGCGGTGGTCGCCGCCGTGGAGTAGACGGCCAGGATCTCGTCGGCGCACCGCGTGTCAGTGCTGGTGGGCAATGGCTTGCCGGGCGCGACGGTGCCACACGCCGCCCGCAGAGCTGTCGCGGCGGCGGGTGTCAGGTACCGGCTGGTGGCGGCCCAGTCGGCGGGTTGGCGCACGACGTCGTTGCGCAGCGCCCAGAACAGGGTGGCGTCGCCGACGTCGTTGCGGATCACGGTGTTGTCCCAGTCGAACACGGCGACCGGAGGCCGCCCAGGGCTGCCGCAACGGCCGTGCTCGGCGATCATGGCGTCGAGCCGCTGGCGGTTCTCGCCGTACCAGGCCTGGCCCGGGTCGAGGGTGGCGCACGCGGGGGGCGCGGCGGCGACGGACGGGGTCGGCGCCCAGCTCAGCGCACCGACCACAAGGGCCGTAATGGGGATGAGGAGCGGTACTCGCATGAGCAGTCCTTCCAGGGTTTAATGGATCAAATGTGACCCATTAGACTCGCCTGGACAGGAAGCTTGACGCACAAAGATGAGCGCGTCAAGGCTCAAATAGCCGAAAACCAACCATTACACGCAACTTCGCGCACTCGACACTCAGCGGAGGAAACCGCGCAGCAGCGACGCCGTGCCCTCGGTGTGCTCGGCCATCGCCTGGCGCGCGGTCGCCGGGTCGCCGCCGAGGATGGCGTCGACGATCGTCGCGTGCTGGGTGTTGGAGTGGTCCAGGTTCGGCTGCAGCAGGGGGATGCGGTCGAGGAGGGCGTCCACCCGCATCCGCACGTCGGCCACCGCGCTGGTGAGCGACGTCGAGCCGCTGGACTCCGCGATCGCCAGGTGCAGCCGGGCGTCGCGGCGGCGGTAGTCGTCCAGGTCGGCCACCGAGGCCTCGGTGAGCGCGTCCTTGAGGTGGCGCCGCTCGTCGGGCGTGAGCGAGCGCATCGCGGCCTGTTCGGCGGTCCCGGTCTCGAGCACGTGCCGCAGGCAGAGCACGTCCTCCAGCTCTTCGGCGTCGATGATCCCGTCGCCGGCGGGTTTCGGGGGCAGCACCGCGTTGACGAAGGTGCCGCCGTAGCGACCGCGGCGCGACTCGACGTAGCCCGCGTCGGACAGCGCGCGGATCGCCTCGCGCACGGTCACCCGGCTGACCCCGAGGCGTTCGGACAGCTCGCGCTCGGGCGGGAGCCGGCCGCCTGCCTCGACGACGCCGAGGCGGACGGCCTGGAGCAGGCGTTCCACGGTCTCTTCGAACGCGTTCCCCGCACGGACCGGTCGGAAGAGTGCCGCACTCGCCTGCACACTCATCTGCTCTCCTACACCGGGGTCACGTATGCGCCTGAGATCCCACCATCCACAAGGAACTGGGACGCGGTGATGAACGACGCGTCGTCACTGGCAAGGAATGCTACCGCAGCGGCGATCTCGCCGGGTTCGGCGAAGCGCCCGACCGGCACGTGCACCAGCCTGCGCGCGGCCCGCTCCGGGTCCTTGGCGAACAGTTCCCGCAGCAGCGGCGTGTTCACCGGACCCGGACACAGGGCGTTGACCCGGATGCCCTCGCGGGCGAACTGCACACCCAACTCCCGGCTCATCGCCAGCACCCCGCCCTTGGACGCGGTGTAGGAGATCTGCGAGGTGGCCGCGCCCATCACCGCCACGAACGACGCGGTGTTGACGATGGACCCCTTCCCCTGCCGCTGCATGTGCGGGATCGCGTACTTGCAGCACAGGTACACCGAGGTCAGATTGACCTGCTGGACCCGCTGCCAGGCGTCGAGCCCGGTAGTGAGGATCGAGTCGTCGTCGGGCGGGGAGATGCCCGCGTTGTTGAACGCCACGTCGACCGAGCCGAACTCAGCGACCGCCGTGTCGAACAGCGACCGCACCTGCTCCTCGTCGGTCACGTCCGTGTGCACGAACAGGCCGCCGACCTCGTCGGCCACCGCCTTGCCCGCCGCGTCGGACACATCCGCCACCACGATCGTGGCGCCCTCGTCGGCCAGCCGGTGCGCCGTGGCCAGTCCCACGCCGCTCGCGCCGCCGGTGATGACCGCCACCCTGCCCTCGAAACGTCGCATAGCCGATCATCCCTCCGTGTCGATGAAGACGTTCTTGGTCTCGGTGAACGCCGCGAGGGCGTCCGGGCCGAGTTCCCGGCCGAGGCCGGACTGCTTGAAGCCGCCGAACGGTGTCCAGTACCGCACCGACGAATGCGAGTTGACCGACAGGTTCCCGGCCTCGACCGCCCGGGACACCCGCAGCGCGCGGCCGACATCGCGGGTCCAGATCGAGGCGGACAGGCCGTAGTCGGTGTCGTTGGCCATGGCGATCGCGTCGGCCTCGTCGGCGAACGGGAGCACGGCGACGATGGGCCCGAAGATCTCGTCCGCGGCCAGCGGGTCGCGCACGCCCGACGGGGTGACCACGGTCGGCGGGAACCAGTAGCCCGGCCCGTCGGGGGCCTTGCCCTGGAAGGCGATCGGGGCGCCTTCGGGCAGGTATGACCGCACCTTCGCCCGGTGCCCGTGGGAGATCAGCGGGCCCATCTCGGTCTTCTCGTCGCCGGGGTCGCCGACGACGACGCCGAGCACGGCGGGTTCGAGCAGTTCCATGAACCGGTCGTAGACCGACTTCTGCACCAGGATGCGCGACCGGGCGCAGCAGTCCTGGCCCGCGTTGTCGAACACCCCGTACGGCGCCGCCGCCGCGGCCTTCTCCAGGTCGGCGTCGGCGAAGACGATGTTCGCGTTCTTCCCGCCCAGTTCCAGCGTCACCCGCTTCACCTGGTCCGCGCAGCCCGCCATGATCTGCTTTCCGACCTCTGTGGACCCGGTGAAGACCACCTTGCGCACCAACGGATGCGTGACGAACCGCTGCCCGACCACCGAACCCTTGCCGGGCAAGACCTGGAACACGTCCTCAGGAATCCCGGCTTGGTGCGCCAACTCCGCCAGTCGCACCGCGGTCAGCGGGGTGAGTTCGGCGGGCTTGAGCACGACTGTGTTGCCCGCCGCGAGCGCTGGCGCGAAACCCCAGGACGCAATCGGCATCGGGAAGTTCCACGGCACGATCACGCCGACCACGCCCAGCGGCTCGGCGAAGGTGAGGTCCACTCCCCCGGGCACCGGGATCTGCCTGCCGGTGAGCCGCTCCGGGGCCGCCGCGTAGTAGTGCAGCACGTCGCGAACGTTGCCCGCCTCCCAGCGCGCGTTGCCGATCGTGTGCCCGGCGTTCAACACCTCTAGCCGGGCAAGGTTCTCCAGGTCGGCGTCGACCGCGTCGGCGAAGCGACGCAGCAACCGCGCCCGGTCTCCCGGCGCGACCGCCCGCCAGGCCGGGAACGCTTTGGCCGCGCGGGCGATCGCGGCGTCGGTCTCCTCGGCCGTGACCAGCCGGACCGAGTCCACGACCTGTTCGGTGGCCGGGTTGATCACGTCGAACGTGGCTGTCATGCCCTCTCCTCGCGGTGGCGGCGCGCGGCGGCGACCAGGGCCGCGAAGAGCCGCACATCATCGGACTGTTGCTCGGGGTGCCACTGCACGCCGAGGACGAACTGGTCGCCGGGTCGCTCGACAGCCTCGACCGTGCCGTCCTCGGCCCAACCGGCCGCGCGCAGTTCCGGGCCGAGCGTGGCGATCGCCTGGTGGTGGTAGCAGTGCGCGGTCGTGTGCGCGCCGAGGATCGCGGCGGCCCGGCTGCCCTCGGCGAGCCGGACCTCGCACTTGCCGAAGGTCGCGGTCGCGGGCTGGTGGTCGGCCGTGCCGGTCACCTCCGGCAGGTGCTGGGTCAGCGTCCCGCCGAGCGCGACGTTGAGCACCTGCATGCCCCGGCAGACGCCGAGGACGGGCACGCCCGCCGCCATCGCGGCGTCGAGCAGGGCGAACTCGAAGGCGTCGCGGCCCGGCCTGCTGACGGTCGTCCCGTGCGGGGACGCGCCGTAGCGCGCCGGGTCGACGTCGGCGCCACCGGTGAGGACGAGGCCGTCGACGATCCCGGCCAGGTCCGGCACACCGATGGGCGGCAACAGGACCGGCACGCCGCACGCCGCCACCGTCGCGTCGACATACTCGCGGTGCAGGACGGCGGACTCGGTGTCCCACACGCCGAACCGGGCAGGCTCAAGGTATGCGGTGAGCCCGATGACGGGCCTAGAGGCGTTCGAAGGCACGGACCTTCTCCCAGTCGGTCACCGCGGCGTCGTAGGCGGTCACTTCGACCTTGGCCGCGTTGAGGTAGTGCTCGACCACATCGTCGCCGAAGGCGAGCCGGGCGGCTTTGCTGTTCGCCAGCACCTCGGCCGCTTCCCGCAGCGTCGTGGGCACAGTGGGCCTGCCCGAGGTGTAGGCGTTGCCGGTCAGCGCGGGCTCCAGCGGCAGTTCGTTGTCGATGCCGTGCAGCCCGGCCGCGATCATCGCCGCCACCGCGAGATACGGGTTGACGTCGCCGCCCGGCACCCGGTTCTCCACCCGCAGCGACTCGCCGTGCCCGACCACGCGCAGCGCGCAGGTGCGGTTGTCCACCCCCCAGGCGATCGCGGTGGGCGCGAAACTCCCCGGCACATAACGCTTGTAGGAGTTGATGTTGGGCGCGTAGAAGTAGGTGAACTCGCGCAGGCAGGCCAGTTGGCCTGCGAGGAAGTGCTCCATCAGCGGCGAGAAGCCCGCTTCGGACTCACCGGCGAGTACGGCCTCGCCGTCGGTGGCGCGCAGGCTCAGGTGGATATGACAGGAGTTGCCTTCGCGCTGGTCGTACTTGGCCATGAAGGTCAGGCTCTTGCCCTCCTGGGCCGCGATCTCCTTCGCGCCGGTCTTGTAGATGCTGTGATTGTCGCAAGTGGACAGCGCGTCGGTGTAGCGGAACGCGATCTCGTGCTGGCCGGGCGCGCATTCGCCCTTGGCCGACTCCACATACATCCCGGCGGCGGTCATCTCGTTGCGGATGCGGCGCAGCAGCGGCTCGACGCGGCCGGTCCCGATCATCGAGTAGTCGACGTTGTACTGGTTCGACGGCGTCAGGTCGCGGTAGCCGCGCTGCCAGGCCTGCTCGTAGGTGTCGTCGAAGACGACGAACTCCAGTTCGGTGCCGACATAGGCGCCCAGGCCGCGCTCGGCGAGCCGGTCGAGCTGGCGGCGCAGCACCTGCCGGGGCGACGGCGCGACGTCGCCGCCGCCGACCCACTCGACGTCGGCGAGGACCAGGGCGGTGCCCTCCTGCCAGGGAACCAGGCGCAGGGTGTCCAGGTCGGGCCGCAGGACGCAGTCGCCGTATCCCCTTTCCCACGAGGAGATCTCGAAACCGTCGACGGTGTTCATGTCGACGTCCACCGCCAGCAGGTAGTTGCAGGCCTCGGTGGCGTGCGGGACGACCTCGGCGAGGAAGTACTCCGCCCCGCACCGCTTGCCCTGCAGTCGGCCCTGCATGTCGGTGATCGCCACCAGCACGGTGTCGACCGTGCCCGCGTCGACCAGCGCCCGCAGCTCCGCCACGGTGAGCATGCCCTTGCGTCGCCCCATCGCCGTCCACCTCCCGCTCGTTCAATGGAGCATTTGTAGCCCATTAAACCTTGGGTGTCCACAGCCGGTTCTGGTCAAAACGGGTTCGCGCAGTAACACTTGACAAGAACGTGAGAGCGGCGGAACCTCTAGCACACTTTAAAGGACCGCCCACGGCCCATTGACCCATCTCGGGAGGCACCGTGTCCGTGCACCGGAACCGCGAGCACGTCGAATACAGCGAAGTCGACGCGGACTATCTGCGGCAGCGGCAGCTCAAACGGGGAGCCGCGGGGTGGCTGCTGCTGGCCGGACTCGGGGTCTCCTATGTCATCTCCGGCGACTTCGCCGGCTGGAACTTCGGCCTGGCCAAGGGCGGCTGGGGCGGGCTGCTCATCGCGACCGTGCTGATGGCGGTCATGTACGGCTGCATGGTGTTCGGGCTCGCGGAGATGTCCTCGGCCCTGCCCGTCGCGGGCGCGGGATACGGCTTCGCGCGCCGCGCGCTCGGCCCGCTCGGCGGGTTCGCGACTGGTGTGGCCATTCTGATCGAGTACTCGATAGCCCCGGCCGCCATCGCGGTGTTCATCGGCGGCTACGTCGAGGCGCTCGGGTTGTTCGGGCTGACGAACAGCTGGCCGGTGTACCTGGCGTGCTACCTGATCTTCATCGGCATCCACCTGCGTGGCGTCGGCGAGGCGCTGCGGGTGATGTTCGCGATCACCGCGGTCGCGGTTGTGGCGCTGGTGGCCTTCGTGGTCGGCATGGTGCCGAAGTTCGACGCGGGCAAGCTGCTCGACATCCCCGCCACCGACGCGTTCGGCGCCAGCGCCTTCCTGCCGTTCGGTATCACCGGTGTGCTGGCCGCGCTCGTCTACGGCATCTGGTTCTTCCTTGCGGTGGAAGGGGTCCCGCTCGCCGCGGAGGAGGCGCGCGACCCGAAGCGGGACATGCCGCGCGGCATCATCGCCGCGATGGGCGCGCTGACCGTGTTCGCCGCGCTGATCCTGCTGGTCGCCCCCGGCGGCTCCGGCTCGGCCGCGATCGCCAACTCGAACAACCCGTTGGTGGACTCGGTGAAGCTCGCCTACGGCGGGCAGAACGCGCTGAGCCAGATCATCAACTACGTCGGCCTCGCGGGCCTGGTCGCCAGCTTCTTCTCCATCATCTACGCGTACTCACGCCAGCTGTTCGCCCTGTCCCGGGCGGGTTACGTGCCGCGCTGGCTGTCGAAGACGGGCTCGCGCAAGACCCCGGTGCTCGCCCTGATCGTTCCCGGCACCATCGGCTTCGTCCTGGCCACCGTCCTGGCCGCGAAGGACCCGGCGGCCGCGGGCGCGCTGCTCATCAACATCGCCGTCTTCGGCGCCACGGTGTCCTATGTCCTGCTGAACCTGTCCCACATCGTCCTGCGCAAGCGCGAACCGGACCTGGAGCGGCCGTACCGCACGCCCGGCGGCGCCATCACCACCGGCGTGGCCTTGGTGCTCGCGGTGGCCGCGGTGGTCGCCACCTTCCTGGTCGACCTGGTCGCCGCCGCGATCACCGGCGGCATCTTCCTCGCCGCCCTTGCTTACTTCTGGTTCTACAGCCGCCACCGCCTGGTCGCGAACGCACCCGAGGAGGAGTTCGCCGCGATCAAGCGCGCCGAAGCCGAACTGAGCTGAGCTAGTCAGCAAGCTGGGGGTAGCCAGGCCGGGTCGGTGACGACCTGGTCTGGCGCCACCGTCATGACGTTGGGGTCCTGTGGCGTTCCCACGCCGAAGCTGAACCCGACCAGGGCGCCCGCGCACGTGCGCACCGCGCCCGGTCCGCCGTCGGTCATCGCGCCGCGCCAGGAGAGCGGGTCGACGCCGACCCGCCACACCTTCCAGTACGGCTGACCGTCGGCGTGCCCGGCACACGGGTCGGACGCCGGCAGCCCGTCGACACGGCAGACGTAGTCGTTGTCCTGATACGCGCCGAGCTGCTGACCGGCGTGCACCGGCACTCCCGCGCCTTCGAGGGCGGCTCGCGCGTCGCCATGGTGGCCGTGGGCGCAGCGGACGACGACCTCCGGGCGACCCGCGCCGGTGAGGTCGACCGCGACGGTGACCCCATCACTCCCGTCGCACGGTCCCGGTGTCCACACCGGACCCGCCGTCGCCGCCTGGGTCGTCGAGGCGACCGCGGACACGGCAAGGGCGAGGGCGGCGAGATGACTACGTAGGGACACGGTCCGAACGTATGGGCATCGTCCCCGTGGCGCAGGCCCAGCGGCGTGATCAACCGGAAAGTAGTCCAAATCACCCTATATAGCGGCGCGAATTCAGCCTGTTTGCCGGATTCGACGGCATATGCCCGTTTCCAGGAACTTGCGAATGGGTTAACACAGGTCAAAGATCGAGCTCATTCTCTTGTGCGTCATCCACCTGGGTGATCACTCCGGACGGGCGTATCGACGCCCGTCCGGGACCCGAAAGGTTCTGAGCCCGTGGCACGTCGTGGCCTCATCATCGTTCCTCTCGTGCTCGCCGCAACCATGGTCACCGCCACCGGCGGGGCCGCGCACTCGCGGGAGCCAACCCAAAGCCCGATCGACGTCACCTTCGACGCGATCAGATTCGACCCCGCCCAGCCCAAGCTCTCGGTCTCCTACGGGCGCACGGATGTGGAGCTGGAGTACGTCCGCAAGGACCTGTCCAGCCCGACCGGATGCGCCACGCGCCATGCGGAGGAGACCGAGGAAGCCGCGGTCGAACCGGGTTCGGGACACGTCACGCTGGCAGGCGTGCGCTACGACCTGGTCCAGTTCCACTTCCACACGCCCGCCGAGCACCGCGTCGGCGGACGAGCGGATCCGCTCGAGATGCACCTGGTCCACCGCTCCGCCGATGGCAAGCTGGTGGTCATCGGGGTGCCGCTGCGCCCGGGCGCGCGGTCCACTGTCGACACGGTGTTGTCCAGACTGGCGCCGGAATGCGGCGAACCGGTCGACGTGCCCGACATCGATCTCGCAACCCTGCTGCCCGCCAACCGCCTCATGCTGGGCTACACCGGTTCGCTCACCACCGCGCCGTTCACCGAAGGGGTGCGGTGGTACCTGACGACGCCCCTGACCGTGTCGCCGGCGACGATCGCGCGCTTTCAGGGGATGTTCACCAGTGGCAACGCCCGGTCGGTGCAGCCGCTCAATGGCCGAAACCTGGTGCTGACTCCGCGACTCGGCGGCTGAGCGGCACTTGGCCGTTCCGCCGACGCGTCCCGCGTTCGGCCGGTACGCTCGCCTCCGCGTCGATGCCGCTATGTCGGTCGCTGGGGATGACACGCGCAGCTGGGATGTCTCCACGTCCGGTCACCAGATTGGAGCTGTTCGTGGGTTTCCCTCGATCCGTGTTGTCCCTGGCCGTGATCGCCTCGACCGTGCTGGTGGCGGGCTGCCAAAGCGGCGGCGACACCGGAACAGGCGCCACACCCGAGCAGCGGGCTGACCAGTCCACTGGGAAGCCCGCCGAGCCCGCCGAGCCCGCCGCGGACATCGAGGTGGTCGAGACGGGTGCGGCGACCGGCCGGATGTTCGCCGTGGTGCGCAACAACGAGTCCCGCGTCGTGGTGGCCCGACTCGAGTTCCACCCGGTGGACGCGGCGGGCGCTCCCGTTTCCGCGATCGGGGATTCCGCGGTCGTGGTGCTGCCCGCGTCGAGCACGATCCCGGTGGCCATGGATCTCGGCTCGAAGGTGCCCGCCAAGGTCACCGTCGACCTCAAACCGACCGACGCGAAGGTGAAGCCCGCGGGCGACGGCGATTTCGCGGACAAGTCGGCGACGCTCACCGGCGACGGCACCCGGACGCCGTGGCAGGTGAAGACCTCGTTCACGAACGGCTACGCCGAAGCCATCGAGAACCATTTCTCCGTGCTGATCTGCCGAGACGCAGCGAGCAAAGTGGTCGCGGCGGTGACCTGGGGCTTTTCCGCTGCCCCTGGTGAAACGGTCACCAAGGACCACGACTTCCAGTACGGCGTGATGGAAATCAAGGGGACGCCCACGAAGTGCGAGGTGTTTCCCCGGCTCGCGGCCGACTTCGAGTAACCACTCAGGTTGCTTGCCGGGGTGTGTCGAGCGCGTCGCCGTGTCGGTGCACGACTTTCCACTCGCCGTCTTCCCGGCGGTAGATCTGGGTGGCGCGGAGCGTGTACTTGGAGAGTTCGCCGTTGGTGAGGCACTCGATGTGCTCGTACCCGACGGTGTACGCCAGATCGCCGACCACGTCGGCGGCGAGCAGCTCGAACTCATAGGACTGGGCTCCCGAGAAGCGCTCGGCGAGCCAGTCGAACGTGGCGTCCACCTCCGCGCGACCGACGGCCACCCACGCGGCCCCGAGAATGCTGACCGGCTCCCGGCGCGACCAGATCTCGCGCCGGGGGTCCGCGTCGCCGTCGTGGACGGCGATCTCGGCGGCGCGCAGCCGCGTGTTCACCCACTTGAGGAATTCCGGATCGTCCATTGTGGCCTCTCAGGGGAGCCGATCGGGTGATTCAGGACCCACAACCAGGGTAGCGACGCTGAGCCTGCCGGGCAGCGCGTCGGCGTGGACAGCTCAGGCGCCATTCGGCAGTTCGAGGGGCACGGTGTAGAACCGGATCTCGTGTCCGTCCGGGTCGTGCGCACCCAGAAGGACCCAGCCGACCGGCGTGCGGTGCACGCCGTCGTGCGTCTCCCCCATCGACGTCAGATGGTCCGCCAGCGCGTCGATGGCGTCTTTGCCGGGGACGCCGATCGCGAAGTAGTCGAACCCCGCAGCCGCCGCGGCTCGCGCCGGGTCGAGTCGGATCGCCATGCCAGGCCCGCCGTTGGGGTGGCCCATGGCGATTCCCATGAGGACGCCGTCCTCCACGAACTCGGTCATCGTCGCGTAGCCGAGGCGGCTCTCGTACCACGCCAGCGACCGCTGGATGTCGGTGACGGGCAGCTTGAGGTGGTGAATGCCGTCGAGCAGCGGGGCCTGCGCCATGGTCGCCTCCTTGGACCTAAATGCAGTGACACTGCACTTATGCAGTTATGCTGCATCTCATGGCTGAGACTGTCAAGAAGGACCTCCGGGCGGCCCGCCGGGCCGAGACCGAGGCCCGGGTGGTGGCGGCGGCGACCGAGCTGTTCCTCGAACAGGGCTACGCGGCGACCACCCTGGCGGAGGTGACGCGGCGAGCCGGACTCGCCGAGCGCACGGTCTACGTCCGGTTCGCGACCAAGGCCGCGGTGCTCGTCCGCTGCCTTGAGGTGGCGATCGCGGGCGGGCCCGAGCGGGTCGCGGTCGCCGAGAGCGACTCGTTCGCCGCGGCGATGTCCGCGCCGAGCGTCGAGAAGCGGGTCCGGGCGATGGCCGAGCTCAGCGGCGAGCTGATGGAGCGCACCGGGCCGCTGTTGGCGGTCGCGCGGCAGGCCGAGGCCACCGAGGCCGTCATCGCCGAGATGGCGCGCGCCGGACGCGACGACACCCGCCGCGCGCTGACCGGCTTCGTCCGGGCGATGGCCGCCGACGGCTTGCTGCCCCCCGACCGCGACCTCGACTGGCTCGCCGAAACGGTCGCGGTCACCGGCCAGGCCGAGACCTACCTCCTCCTCGCGGGCACGACCGGCTGGACCGCCGCCGCCTACCGCGACTGGCTCACCACGACCTGGTCCCATCTCCTCGGCCAACCCTCGACACCGCGGGGCTAACCGCTCGTGCGCCACACACTCGGGGCGTAGCCGTGCCTGCGCTTGAAGGCGCGGCTGAACGCCTCCTCCGACTCGTATCCGACGCGCCGGGCGATCGTCGCGACCCCGAGGTCGGACCCGGCGAGCAGGTCCTCGGCGACGTGCATCCGCCAGCCGGTGAGGTACCGGATCGGCGCGATGCCAAGAACCTCCCGGAACCGCTCGTCGAGCACAGTGGCCGACACGCGGGCGATCCGGGCAAGGTCGGCGACCGTCCACTTGCGCTCAGGTGACTCGTGGATCGCGGCCAGCGGCGGCGCGAGCACCGGGTCGCGCAGGGCCGCCATCCAGCCGGTCGGGGCCGCGGGCGCGCCCGCCAGGTGCAGTTTCAGCACCTCGCGCAACAACACCTCGGGCAGCTCCGGCGGCGCCGCGATGCGGTGCGCCGTGACCGGGGAGGTCTGGTCGGCGGCGTACTCGATGCTCGCGCGCACCCAGTCCCGGGCCCGCCCCTGCGGCGGGCGGACCACGAACACCGGCGGGAAAGCGCGCAGCCGCGGGTCGAACAGGGGGTCGTCGCAGGCGAGGTACCCGCACACCAGGTCGGTGCGCTCACCGCCGCGCCCGTGTCGGATCACCGGCATGCTCGCCCACGGCGGCGGGTCGATCAGGGTCAGCACCGAGACCGGCTCGACCTCGGTGGCCCCACCCATCCGGTGCTCGTCGCCGTAGGGCAGCACGATCACGTCGCCCGCCTCGGCCCAGTGCCGGTCGTGCCCGGCCTCGATCCAGCACCGCCCGCGGGCGACGACGTGGAACAGGATCACCCGCGGACTCCCCGGGTGCAGCAGCGACGCGGCGTCGCGGGCGGGCAGCGATTCGTAGCTCCAGCCCTCGGTGTACTCCCCGCGCAGGAAAATCGCGCCCCGCAGCCGCAGCCGAGCGAGCGCGTCGGCCGAAGCCACCACGGCGGCGTCCCGGTCAGGTACGGCGGGCGCGCGGTCATGGGTCTGGGTGCGACCCCGCATGAGACTCATGGTGACAGAACGGCATCCCGACACAAGGAGGAGAAATGCCCCTCTTCATGGACGTCCACGAACAGCTCCCCGACGGCGCCTCGGCGTCCGACGTGGCGGGCGCGCACAAGGCCGATCTCGAGACCCAGGCCCAGTACGGCGTCAACTACAAGAGCTACTGGGTCGACGACGTGAACGGCAAGGTGTTCTGCCTCGTCGAGGCGCCGGACGCGGAATCCGCGGTCCGGGTGCACCGTGAGGCCCACGGCCTGGTGGCCGACCACATCTACGAGGTGGTCGAGGGCAGCTGACCCGCCCGACCACGACTGCGGCGGCCACGAGCGAACGGGCCGCCGCTGTCGTATCGCGATTCCTAGCCTGCGAAGAGATCGGTCTCCGGCTCGACCGGCGGGTGCACCCGGATGAAGTACTCGCGGCCCAGCATCTCCCGCGCGATCGCGGGCGGAAACATCCCGGGCTCGATCGGGTATTGCGTGCGGTGCGCCGCGATGGCGGCGAGTTTGCGGTCGACGTGGTCGGAGACGTCGATGACCGTGGTGGCCCCGGAGAGGTCGAGTCCGTTCCCACCGGCGAAGGCAGGCAAGCCCGCCCCCGCGCCGCGACCGCCGAACAGGGTCGGGGAGCCGGGTGAGAACACCAGGCAGGTGACGCTGTCCTTGGCGACCACTGTCGCCGTGCGGGCGCTTCCCTGCGCGAGCGCGACCTCGCCGAAGAACTGGCCCTGCCGCATGGCGCGCAGGTGCTCGACAACCCCGTCGGGTTGCTCCTGCAGCACGTCGACCTCACCGGAGAGGATCAGGTAGAGGCTGCTCGGCTGCTCTCCCTGCTCCACGATCGCCGTGCCCGCCGGGAACCACCCCACCTCGATGTGGTCGCCCGCGAAGCCCATCGTCGTCGATTCACGGGTGAACAGGGAGAACGCGCGGACGAAGTCGCCTTGGCCCTGGAACCGGAAGTCGAACTCCCGCAGCCAGTGCGCGAGCCGGTCGAGCAGCAACAGCCTGCTGCGCGGGAAGTGGCTGTGGAACAGCCGTGGCGCGGCACCACCCAACCGGGCCACCGCCTCGGTGGTTGCGACGCCGATCGCCTGGTGGTCCGGGTGCCCGTAGCCGCCGTCGGCGCCGAAGGTGATGACCGCGTCCGGGGCGAACTCGGAGATCAGGCCGGACACCTCGCCGGTCAGCTGCTCGGCGTCGACGTCCGCCAGCGTTCCGTCCACATAGTCCAGCAGGCGCACCCGCCCGACACCGAGTTCGGCGCACGCGGCCCGCAGTTCACGTTCCCGGGCCTCGGCGATCGTGCGCCGGGTGGCCGCGGCGGCGTCGCGGATCTGGCCCGCCTCGCCGCGGGTGGCGGACACGACGACGGCGTCGCCACCCGCCGCGGTGTGTCGGGCGAACGTGCCGCCCGCGCAGAACACCTCGTCGTCGGGGTGGGCGAACACGCCGAGCAGCCGCCTCATCCGCACCCACCTCAGCTCGACTCGGGGTTTGACCGTCCCGGGCGTATCGTCACCCAACAGCAGTCACCTCGCTCGCGGGAGGCACCCGTGGATCCCGAGAAGTTCTATCTGCGCCATCCGGCGACGGCCGCGGTCGGCTCGAAGAACACCTTCCTGCTCCGCGACGCCACCACCCAATCAGTGGTCACCACCGACGACCCACCCGCGCTCTCACGGATGCTGCAACTGCTCGCCACCCCGCTCTCGGGCCGAGACCTGCTGAACCACCTCGACGGCGAGGCCCAAGGCGCGCGCTCGGCGGTGGAGGCCCTGCTGGCTGACGGAATGCTGCACGAGGCCGACACCCCGGAAACCCTGCTGGCCCTACGCGACGAGGTGTTCGGCGACAACCAGGGCTACTGCTTCCAACCCGGCCCGGTGCGCTGCCGCCACCTCGTCCTCGCGATGACCGGCAGCGTGGTCGCCGGGCTGATGGGGCCGGTGATCCTGAGCCTGGCGTACTCCCGGTTCCACGAGCGGATCGACCTGATCGTCACCGAGTCGGCGAAGGCGTTCGTCCAGCCGGAGATGTACGAGTACTACGGCATCCGAACCTTCACCGACCCCTTCGAACGGCGTGAGGGAATGACCGTCCCGCATATCGGCTTGGCGAAGTCGGCCGACCTGATCGCCGTAGTCCCGGCAAGCGCGCGGTCAATAGCACGACTGGCAGCGGCGGAATGCTCCGACCTGCTTTCCTTGGTGGCGGCGGCGACGACCGCACCCATCGTGGTCGCCCCGACGATGAACACCGCGATGTGGGACAACCAGGGCGTCCGCCGCAACGTCGACCGCCTACGCGCGGACGGCATCTACGTCATCGAACCAACGATCTTCTTCGAGGCAGCCGAACTGGCCAAAGGAGTACCCCCGGCCTACGGCATGGCAGGCACCTTCTGGGGCGGCCCAGAAGGCCTGATGCGCACCCTCACAGCAGTCCTGGACCTGCACAAAGCACCGAACCATGCGATCGAGCAGCCCGTGTAACCCCCCACAGAACGCAACGAGCCAAGACCAACGGCCTGTTTGGGTGTGACGACCCGTCATCCCGACCACCCCCGACCACCCCGATTCGTGAGGGGCCCATCCCGACGGCCTGTTTGGGTGGTTCGCCTTGATTTGGGGTTGAAATGGGCCAAACTCGCGGCGCGGGTGGGCCCTTCATGCCCCACCTTTTTGACCCGCGCGGCCCATTTCAAAGGGGTCCCCAAATCAAGGCGAACCACCCAAACAGGCACCCGCCCACAAGCCCGCCACAGCCGGCGAACAGGCCCAGCTAAAGCAGCCCAGCCAACCCGGGCAAAGCCGATTCAGCAGAACGCCGCCCAGCATCGACAATCTCCCCCATCCGCCGAAAGTCGAACATCCCCATCGTGTCCAACCCCGGCGTGATCAACGTATGCGCGAGAAGCCGCCCAGAAGCGGCCCGCTGCCAACTCGCCAACACCATCGCCCGAGCGATCGTGTCCACCGCGGTCGGCACCGTCTCATCACCAGGAACAGGCTGGAACGGCCGCATCACGTCCACCGCCACCACCGGCCCCTCCCCATCCGAAGCCATCACCCCGATGGGCAGGTTGTCCAGCACCCCACCGTCGATATGCAGCCGCCCATCCACCCACGCGGGCGGCGCCACCCCAGGCAGCCGCACCGACAACCCGATCGCGTCCACGAACCGCCCCCGCCGGTGCACCACCACCTCCGCCCCCACCAGATCGACGCTGACAGCGAAGAACGACCGCCGCTGCGCCTCGATCGCCAAATCCCCGAACACCCGCTCCAGCATCGCGGCCCCCCGCTTCGCCCGGATCAGCCCGTAACGCGAAACCGTGTAGTCGCTGAACGGCTTCCGCTCGACCAACTCATGCCGAACCACCCGCAGCATCTCGTCGATGTCGAGCCCCACCGCCACCAACCCGGCCATGAGCGCGCCCATGCTGGTCCCGCCGACCCGGTCGATTCGCGCCCCCGCCCGCAGCAACACGTCGATCACCCCGAGGTGGGCGAGACCGCGGGCGCCGCCACCGGACAGCACGAGCCCAAGAGCACGTCCCGACACCCGTCGGGCAAGCCGTGCGATGTCCGAATGCGACGCCGGGTCCACCAGGTGGTGCGCGGCCGGCTCGATGGCGTCCAACCAGCCCGCCAGCCCGGCGGTCCCGAGGGCCACCAGGTGCGCCCCGGGCAGCGTGGTGGGCACCGGATCGGACGCCGCCGGATCGACCACGACCAGCGCTCGATCGGTCTGTCGAGCGCAGAACTCCCACCACGGGCCCGCACGCCGGGCCGCGACCAGCAGCACCACCTCGTGCGCGGCTTCCAGCGCGTCCAGCCGCTCGCCCCAGGACTCCCGCGGTTCGCCGCCGTCGACGCGGGCGACCGTGGCGTGCCGGGCCAGCTCCACCGTCAGCCGGTCGGCGAGGCCGAGCACGACGGACTCGGGAAGCTCCTGCACCGTCAGCAGCGACAGCACGGTGCTCGACTGTGGCCTGGCGACCGGCACGTCCCCGCGCCGCAGCCGGGCGCCGAGCTCATGGATGAGCGCGCGGGAGAACGCGGGTTCGGTGTCGAGCAGGCGGTCGAACTCCGCGCGGTGCAGGGCCAGCAGGTCGCTGTCGCGGCGGGCCCGCACGGAGGCGGTCCGCACGCCGCCCGAGAGCAGGGCCAGTTCGCCGAACGCCTCGCCGCGGCCGTGAACCCGGACGATCTCGTCGTCCACCAGGACTTCCAGCCTGCCCGACCGTACGATGTAGAGCGTTTCACCGCGGTCGCCCTGCCGGAAGAGCAGCTCGCCCGCCCCGACCGCGACCGTCTCCGCGGCCTGCGCCACCTGGGTCAGCAGGTCGACGGGGAGAGCGCCGAACAGCGGTACGCCGCCCAGTAACGCGACATCGTCGTCCATCGACTTCATAGTGCCGGAAGGGACGCACTATGGCCTCGTTTCCGCTCTCGCACAACCAGCTGTCGGTCTGGTATCTCCACGCTTTCGCGCCCGACAGCTCGGCCTACCACGTCCAGTTCTGCGCCCGCATCACCTCGCCGCTCGACGTCGACCGGCTGGCCGCCGCACTGGACACACTGGTCGAGCACTCACCGATGCTGCGCACGACCATCAGCGCCGAATCGGGCACGCCGCTGCAGACCGTCCACGAACACTGGCCGGTGACCCTGGAACGGCACGACACGGCGGGACTGTCCGATGAGGAACTGCGGGAGCGGCTCAACGCCGACTACGAGCGCCCGTTCGACCTCGCCGCGCACCCCGGCTTCCGCGCGTCGCTCTACGAGCGGGGTCCTGGTGACAACACGCTGCTGCTGACGTGGCACCACGCGTTCATGGACGGCGGGTCGCTGCACCCGCTGCTCGACCGGCTCACCCGGGCCTACGCCGGGCAGCCGCTCGCCCCCGCGTCCGGGGAGTACACCGACTTCGTCGGCTGGCAACGCGACCTGATGGACAGTGCGGAGGGACAGCGGCAGCGGGCGTTCTGGGAGGAGACGCTCGGCGCCGCCCCGCCGGTGCTGGACCTGCCGCCGGACAAGCAGCGGCCCCCGGTGCAGTCGCTGCGCGGCGACTCGGTGCCGTTCACCGTCGACGCCGAGACCACCCGGGCGCTGTCCGCGCTGGCCCGGGCCGAGGGCTCCAGCATGTTCCGGGTGGTCCTCGCGGCCTGTCACCTGGCGCTGTTCCGGGCCACCGAGCAGCAGGACATCCTCATCGGCGCACCGGTCGCGGGCCGCACCAGCCCCGAGTTCGCCGACGTCATCGGGCACTTCGTCAACATGATCGTGGTGCGCGGCGACCTGTCCGGCGAGCCCACCTTCCGTGAGCTGCTGCGCCGGGTGGACGCCGCGGTGCGCGCGGCGATGTCCAACCAGGACTACCCGTTCGCCGCCCTGGTCGAGCGGCTGCAGCCGACCCGCGACGCCAGCCGGTCGCCGCTGTTCCAGGTCGCCCTGGTCTTCCAGCGGATGCCGATCGAGGAACTGGCGCACTTCGCGCTGCGCGCGCCCGGCCGGGCCGGGTTCGAGCTCAACGGCACGCGCTTCGAGCCGACCGGGCTGAGCCAGCAGCAGGGGGCGTTCGACATCTCCCTGGTCATGGCCCGCTCCGGCGAGGAACTGATCGGGGAGCTGAAGTACGGCTCCGACCTGTTCGAGCGGCGCACCGGGGAGCGGATGGCCTTCCTGCTGGGCAGCATGCTGCGCCAGATCGTCGCCGACCCGGACCGGCCGGTGAACCGGATCCCGCTGCTCGACGCCGCGCAGCAGCACCAGCTGGTCGAGGGCTGGAATGACACCGTCCGACCGGTCCGCACCGACGCCTGCCTGCACCAGCTCTTCGAGGAGCAGGTCGTGCGGACCCCGGACGCTCCCGCCGTGGTGTGCGGCGACCGGCAGCTGAGCTACGCCGAGCTGGACGCCGAGGCGAACCGGATCGCCCACCACCTGCGTTCGCGGGGCGTGGGCAGGCACGGTCTGGTGGGTGTCTATTTGGAACGGTCACTGGAGATGGTGGCCGCACTGCTCGGGGTGCTCAAGGCGGGGGCGGGGTACATCCCGCTGGAGACCTCGCACCCGTTGGCGCGCACCGACGTCATCCTGTCCTCGTTGCCGGTGTCGTGCACCCTCACCCAGGCCCGGCTGGTGCCGAAACTGCAGGACCTCGCCGCCCCTGCGCTCAAACACCTCATCTGCGTCGACGCCCCGGCGCCCTCGTCGGACGGGCCGCGCACGGTCGCCGGGACCGACGACCTGGCCTTGTCGGACCCTGGAGCTTTGGCGAACGTGTCCGAGCCGGGGGACACGGCGTACATCATCTTCACCTCCGGCTCGACCGGGACGCCGAAGGGCGTGGAGGTGGCGCACCAGCCGGGGGTGAACCTGATCGACTGGGTCAACCGCACCTACGAAGTCGGCGGGGACGACCGGATCCTGCAGGTGACCTCGCTGTGCTTCGACTTGTCGGTCTACGACATCTTCGGCGGGTTGGCGGCGGGCGCGTCCCTGCTGATCGCGACGTCGGACGACCTGCGGGACCCGCGCAGGCTCCTCGCGCTGCTCACCGAGCAGCCGGTGACGTTCTGGAACTCCGCGCCGCCCGCGTTGCAGCAACTGGTGTCGTTCCTGCCGGACCGCGCGCCCGAGGCGAAGCTGCGACTCGTGTTCCTCTCCGGCGACTGGATTCCGCTGCCGCTGCCCGACGGGATCCGCGCGGTGTTCCCGCGGGCGCACGTGGTGAGCCTGGGCGGGGCGACCGAGGCGACGGTGTGGTCGAACTACTACGACATCGGCGAGATCGAGCGGCGCTGGGTGTCCATTCCGTACGGCAGACCCATTCAGAACGCGCGCTACTACGTCCTCGACGCGCAGGGAATCCCTTGCCCGGTAGGCATTCCGGGTGAGCTGTACATCGGCGGCGACGTCTTGGCGAAGGGGTACGTCAACGATCCCGTGCTGACCGCGGGCAAATTCGTGCCCGACCCCTTCCGCCCGGGCGGGCGGATGTACCGCACCGGAGACCGGGCCCGGTTCTACAGCGACAGCAACATCGAGTTCCTGGGGCGCAAGGACTTCCAGGTCAAGATCCGCGGCTACCGGATCGAACTCGGCGAGATCGAGTCGGTCCTGCTGCAACACGACGGCATCGCCGAGTGTCTCGTCCTCGCCCGCGACGACGCCGGACCGGAGCGGGTGCTCGTCGCCTACGCCGTGGCCGCCGGGCCGTTGAACCCCAGCGAGGTGCGCGCGTTCGTCGCCGAGAAACTGCCGAGTTACATGGTCCCCGCTCACGTCGTGGTCCTCGACGCGATGCCGATGACCGCCAACGGCAAGATCGACCGCAAAGCCCTACCCCCACCCGACCGCAAACGCGAGGCGTCCGCGGCGTTCGTCGAACCCCGCGACGAGGCCGAGCGGCTGATCGCCCGAACCTGGGCCGCGGTGCTCGGCCTCGACCGCATCGGCGCTTCGGACAACTTCTTCGAACTCGGCGGCCACTCGCTGCAGGCGGTCGAGATCGCGCGGGCGTTGGAGGAGGCGTTGGGGATGCGGTTGCCGCTGTCGGTGCTGTTGACCGCGCCCACAGTCGCCGAACTGGCCGCGCAACTGGCGGGCCCGCGGACGGCGTCGCTGGTGGTGCCGCTGCGGGAGGGGTCGGGGAAGACCCTGTTCTGCTTCCACCCGGCAGGCGGTGAGGTGCTGCCGTACCGGGCGGCTGTCGACCAGCTGCCCGCCGAATGGTCGGTCCTCGGCATCCAGTCTCAGGCGCTCACCGGAATCCCGGAACACCCGACCTTGGACGCGATGGCCGATGCGTACGCGGAGGTCCTGGTGGCGGCTCAGCCCAGCGGGGCATTCGTGCTCGCGGGCTGGTCGATGGGCGGAGTCATCGCGCACGCCGTCGCCGCCCGCCTCCGCGCGACGGAACGTGACGTCGCGTTCGTCGCCCTGATCGACGCCACCCTGCCCGGCAGTCACCCGGAACTCAAGCGGCATCCGATGTGGCTGTTGTCCACCGCCTTCGGGCCGCTCGCACCGGTGTTCGCGGAGACCGGCTCGTGGGAGGCGGCTGTCGAGGAGGTGCTGTCCCTTCCGGCGGAGGAACGCCCCGGGGCGGCGTTGCGGATGGCGGTGGAGCGGGGGCTGGTTCCGGAGGGCAGCACGTTGTCGGCGTTCGATGTTGCCCGGGAGGTGGGGGAAGTCCATACGCGGTTGTTGTTGGCACACAAGCCTTCTGTTGTTGATGTGCCGCTAAGTGTGTTGTGGGCTCAGGACTCTCTTGTCGACGGCGAACCTCCTACGGACTGGGGATGCTGGACGACGGCGGCTGTGGAGACGCGGGTCGTGCCGGGTAACCATTACACCGTGCTGCGATCGCCGTTGGCTCTGTCGGTCGTTGGGATGGGGCCGTGATGGCGGGCCGCGGGTGGGTGCCTGTTTGGGTGGTTCGCCTTGATTTGGGGCCCCTCGAAATGGGGCTGCGCGGGCAAAGAGGGTGGGGAGGTGAAGCCCACCCGCGCCGAAAGTTTAGCCCCATTTCCCCCAAATCAAGGCGAACCACCCAAACAGGCCGTTGGGATCTGCCCGTCACCTTCCGGCCGAAGACGGTCACTCTCCCAAGCCGACCGCCCCAACCCACCACCACCAACCGTTGGGACCCACCCGTCACCTTCCAGCCGAAGACGGTCACTCTCCCAAGCCGCCCGCCCCAACCCACCACCACCAACCGTTGGGACCCACCCGCCGAATGCGGCCCACGAACCACTCCACCCCAACCGGTGGTGGCCCAGCACTCCCCCGAGTCGATCACCGGGCCGATCAACAGGCGGATCCGCTGATGGCCCGCGCCGAGCAGCTCCGCCGGCCCGTGCTGTTGCCGTTCGCCGTGTGGCTGCTGCACATGGCCCTCCCCTTGCTCGGCCTCTGGCTGCTCATCGCGAAGCCGTCCATCGATGTGAAGTGGGAGAACCACCAAGCCCACTTCTGGCTGGTCGTCGGCGCGGCGGCCATCAACGTCGGGCTTGCGGCGCGGGTCAATGAGGATGCTCGGCGGCGGGCCGACGCGCGGCTTTTCCTGGTTTCACTGGCGTTCGTGACCGCCGCGGGGTTTCTCGGGCTGCACGCCCTCGCCACGCCCGGGGTGTTGCTCGCGGGCAAGAACACCGGGTTCGTCATCGCCACCCCGGTGGGGCTGTTCGTCGCGGGCGCGCTGGCCTTGCTGTCCTCTTTGGACTACTCACCGGCCGCGGCGAGCTGGGTGATCGCCCACCAGCGCCTCGGCAGGCTCATGGTGGTGGCGATCCTGGGCGGCTGGGCGGCCGTGTCACTGTCCGGGGCATCGCTGCTGGGACGTGACCTGCCGCCCACCGAGGCGCAAGGTCCGCTGTTGCTGGCCGCCGCGGCGGGCTCGCTGCTCTATGTCATGGCCGCGGTTCGCTACTACCTGCTGCACCGGCGCAGGCCCGCCGCCGTGCTGCTGAGCGTGATCACCTCGTTCGTCCTGCTCGCCGAGTCCATGGTGGCCATCGCCTACGCCCGCAACTGGCAGACGTCGTGGTGGGAATGGCACGTGCTCATGGTCCTGGCCTTCGGTTTCGTCGCCTACAGCGCACACCAGCAGTACCGCAGGGAAGGCACCCGTTCCGGCCTGTTCACCAGCATCGCCCTGGAGCAGACCCTGGCCGAGGTCCGCCAGGAACACACCGCGGCGCTGGAGGCGCTGGTCGACGCGATGGAACACGGCGAGCGGACCGGGCCGGTCACCGCCCGGCTGGCCGACCGGTTCGACCTCACCGAACGCCAGGTCCAGGTCCTCGAACGCGGCGCCGAGGCGCTCGCCCACGAACGCGAACAGCTCCGCAGGCTCGGCGCCCTGGTCGCCATCGGCCGCGAGGCGAGCGTCATCCGCGCCGAAGACGACCTTCTCGACAAGGCGACACACGTCATCCGGCAGGCTTTCGGCCGCGAGTCGATCCGCCTGGGTGTGGTGCGCTCCGGCGCCCTCGTCTTCCCCGAAGGCGACACGGACTCGACGCACCAGCGGGCGCTCGACCCGGGCGAGCCAGTCGAAACCGGCGGAACCCTCCTGCTGCCCCTGGCCGTGAAAGGCCACCCGGCAGGCCTCCTGGAAGTGCGCTCCCCCACCGGCGGCTTCGCCGAACGCGACCGCTCGGTTCTGCTGTCGTTGGCGGCCCAACTGTCGATCGCGATCGAGAACGCCCGTCTCTACCAACAACTCGACGGCCTCTTCCGCTCCTACATGTCCCCCGACGTCGCGACCTCCCTGCTCGCCGACCCCACCCAGGCCCGCCTGGGCGGAGCCGTCGCGGAGGTCACCGTGCTGATGGCCGACCTGCAGGGCTTCACCCCGTTCGCCGAACGCACCGACCCGGCCGCCGTGGTCTCCATGCTCAACGCCTACTACGGCCAGGTCGTCCCGCAAATCCTCGACAGCGGCGGCACCGTCGTCCAGTTCGTCGGCGACGCCGTCATGGCCCTGTTCAACGCCCCAGTCCCGCAGCCCGACCACGCCCTGCGCGCCTGCCGCGCCGGCCTGGCCATCCAAGCCACCACGAAAGCGATAGCGCAGCCGGACTGGCCCCCGTTCCGCGTCGGCGTCAACACCGGCCCCGCCCTCGTCGGCAACATCGGCAGCGAGCACATGCGCAACTTCACCGCCATCGGCGACACCACAAACCTGGCCGCGCGCCTGCAAACCGCCGCCCCACCCGGCGAAGTCGTCATCAGTGCGACAACCCACCGGGCCCTGGGCTCGACCGGCCACGTGCGACCGCTCGGCCACCTGACGGTCAAAGGCAAGGCCGACCCCGTCGACGCTTTCATCCTGACTGCCTTGGCGTAGCTCCAGGCGACCGGCGGGTCCAACGGCGGGTCGGAGATGATGATGCCGCCGACACGCGACCCTCGATCCTGGAGTGACTCCATGCACGACGATGAGTCCGCCCGCCCGGCCGCCGCTCTGGCGCTGTTCCTGGGCGTCGCCGGGATGGCGCACTTCCTCCAGCCGCGCTTCTTCGACAGCATGATCCCCCGCGAACTGCCCGGCGAGCCGCGCCTGTGGACCTACGGGTCCGGCGCCGCCGAACTGGGCGTGGCGGCCGCCGTCGCCATTCCACGCACGCGGAGGGTCGGCGGCCTGCTCGCCGCGCTGCTGTTCGTCGCGGTGTTGCCCGGCAACATCAAGATGGCTGTCGACTACCACCGGTCAGGCAAGCCACTCCACCTGCGGGTCGGCGCCGTTCTGCGGTTGCCCGCGCAGCTGCCGCTGATCGCCTGGGCCCTGCGCGTGCGTTCCAAGAGCCCGGCCAAGTAGGGACTCACCAGGTCCCGTCGGCCGCTCCCGAACCACACGTCGTCGCCCACGACCGTGTCGACTCCAGGTCGGATCGGCTCAAGGCTCGCGCGCCGCGAACGACGTCAAGGTCCACTTTATCGAACCGAAATGGACACGTTCGGCTTACGCGGGCGTGAACCCGTCGTTTCCGGGTATTGCCGGATTTCCGGAGGTGTCGGGTGGGACCACATCGGCAAGCGCGCGCCCGGTTCATCGTCTGCGGACGACGGCCCCGCCGCTCCCGGGCGCCCACCCGACGCCGAGTCCTGGCCGAACTGCAAGTGATCGTGTCCGAACGTTGGCCCGCCACCATCCTCACCGCCTACGCCCTGTCCCCCGACCTGGTCCTCCTCAGCCTCGACATCGCCGTCGACCTGTCCTGCCCTGGCTGCGGCACGGACCGGGAAGCCACCCTGCTCGCGATCCGCGACCACACACCGATCTGCGTCGCGTGCGCGCGCGGAGCGGGCGGGTCATTCAGCGACGCATGAGCATGATGGCGATGGGCAGGCGCAACCGAGCGTCAGCGAGTGAGCTGGGCCGGGAGGTGCGTGATCCCCTCGATGTCGGAGGCGGACTTCTCCAACAGCTGGTGCGCCAGATCGGCCAACGCCCGGGAGACGCTGAGTTCATCGCCGATCTCGGGGACATTAGTGTCATCCGGACTGAGCCGGGCGAGCCCGATCCCCACCAGCGTCGTCTCGGGCGTGGTGAGCCTGGCCTTGGCCCGAGTCCGTTCGGTGTGCTCGTCGATGACGACCTCGATGTGCCAGAGCTTGACCTCGGTCATCGCGCACCTCCCCGCGAATGGTTCCCGTCTCCACCTGGCTGCCCGACGTCCTGCAGCCCGACTTCCCAGTATCCGCCACCCGCGCCGTTTCGACCGCCTGGATCACGCGGCGACAACGGCCACACCGACCTGCCGTAGCCCCAGACCGGGGTCGGCGCCGTGCGCCGACCCCGGCCCCCTGGTTACGGGCAGAACACCTCGTCGATCACCTCGCCGATACCGGAGAACTCGCCTGCGACCGGTCCGGTGGTGATCGAGAGTTCCAGCCGGGTCTTGGTGTCCTTGGTGCTCACCGCGACGCTGGCGTAGCCGGGGATGCCGCCGTCATGGCCGTACACCGTCACCCCGCACGGCAGCGGGATCTCCGCGATACCGAGGCCGTACCCCTGCGTGAACGGCAGGCTCTTGGTCAGCTCGGCGAGCTGCGCGGGTGCGAGCAGCTTCCCTTGCAGCAGAGCGGACATGAACCGGTCCAGGTCCGCCGTGGTGGAGATCATCTCGCCCGCGGCCCAGCCCCAGGACGGGTTGAGCGCCGTGACGTCCACCGGCGGGCTGGTCGGCTGCAGGTAACCGTGCGCGTGCGGGTGGGGCACGGTCACCCGGTCGCCGGGCAGGCTGGTGTGCGAGAGGTGCAGCGGGCGCAGAATGCGATCCCGCACCGCCTGCTCGTACGGCGCGCCCGTGACCTGCTCGATCAGCAGGCCGATCACGATGTAGTTGGTGTTGGAGTAGTTCCACTTGGTGCCCGGCGGAAAGTCCAGCGGGCGTGAGGTGGCCATCGCGACCAGTTCACGCGGCTCGTAGTGCTTGAACCGGATGGTCTCGAAACCGGCGGGATCCAGTGGCATCGCGTTCGTGTAGTTGTAGAGCCCGCTGGTGTGCTGCAGCAGGTGTCGCACCGTGATGGCGTCGCCGTCGGGCAGCAGGCCGGGCAGGTAGGTGGACACCGGTGTGTCCAGTCCGACCTTGCCCTCACCGACCAGTTGCAGGGTCACCGTGGAGACGAAGGTCTTGGTGATGCTGCCGATCCGGAAGTGCCCGTTGGTCGGCACCGGCCGGTGCCCGCCGACTTCGACCACCCCACCCCGGGCGGTGAAGGACTCCCCGCGGCCGGTGACCCGGGCCTGCACCCCCGTGGCGCCGTCAGCGGCGATCTTGTCCAGCCCGGCCTGCACCACCCCCCGGTCGATCCCCGAAACCTGCGCGGTCGCGCTCGCCGCGCCGGTGACGGTGAGCGCCATGACGGCCGCCAGTACCCCGGCGGACCGCATTCCCCTGATCGTCATGTGTTTCCTCCCGAAACTGTCACTGACAGCTCGAGTCTCCTCAAGATCCTTTGATCGCGCCTCATCCTCAGGTAGGGGGCCGGATCACTCCCTGGGTCCGGGTTTCCCCCTAGGGGCCCCGATCTCAGCCGATCGTCGCGGTCAGCCCCTCACCACCGCGCCCGGCGTCGACGAGGGCCGAGATCCGCGTGCCCACTTCGGCGAGGCCGCCGTCGCCGAGCCGGGTACCCGCCCGCTGGCCGCCGAGCTTGCGGAGGAGCGTCAAGTGCTCGGTCAGCGTCGCCGGTCCCGCCGGGTACTCGCCGTCTCGCAGTTCCGCGACGGTGGCCGGGACGCCTGCGACGACGTGGCCGATTTGCGGGCCCGCGGTGGCCGCGAACTCGGCGACGTCGACCCCGGCCGCCCGCACCACGTCCAGCGCGCGCAGCAGGCCGAGCTGCGCGTCGTACCAGACGCCGAACAGGGCGAGGTCCCACACGGCGGCGGCACCGGGTTCCTCCCCCGCGAACCGGGGCGTGCTCAGCGAGCCGAGAACCTCGCGGTACCGGTCGAACGCCGACCGCGAACCGCTGTAGAGAATCGTCGCCGTCCCCGTGCCGATCATGTCCGGCGACGCCTGGATTCCGGCGTCGAGGTAGTCCGCGCCCAAGGCGGTGACCCGCTTCGCGGTCCGCTCGGCCTCGTCGGCGGTCCCGGTGCACATCGTGACGACCGTGCGGCCGGACAGGTCCACGTCGATCGCGTCCAGGCACTGCCCCACGGCGTCATGGTCGGTGAGGGTGAGCAGCACCAACTCCCCCGCCAGTACCGCGTCGGTCAGCGAGCCCGCCACCCGCGCTCCCGCCTCGGCCAGGGCCGCCGCCCGCTCCGGGGTCCGGTTCCACACCACGACGTCGTGTCCGTCGGCCAGCAGCCCGCGCGCCACCGCGGCACCGATCGCGCCGACGCCCACCACCGCGATTCGCTTGTTGATCTCCATGCCACGATCCTGCAACCTCAAGCAAGGTGGAGGTCAAGACGGTTCTTCACGATCCACGGGACGCCGACGACGCCACCAACGGGTCGCGGCCGTGTCCTGGGCTTCCCGTGCCCGTCGAAGGTCGCCGAGGGCGAGGGTCTTGTTGTGGTCGTCGCCGAGCACGCCGAAAAGCTGGGCCGCGTCCTGGCAGGCGACGGCGGCTTCGTCGAACCCGCGCACCTCGTGCAGTGCCATGCCGAGGCCATGGAGCGCCGCGGCCTCGTAGAAGCGATCGCCGAGTTCGCGACAGATCCGGATCGTGTCGTGGTGCACGGCGATGGCTTGGTCGAACCTGCCTGCCTGACGCAGTGCGATGCCGAGGTTGTGCATAGCGGAGCTTTCACCGTGGCGGTCGCCGGTCTCCCGGTAGAGCTGGACAGCTCGCTCGTGGGCGGCGACCGCTTCGGTGAACCGCCGCGCCTTGCCAAGGGCCCCACCCAGGTTGTCGAGTGTCATGGCCTCGCTGTTGTGGTCGTCAGTCTCGTGGTGGAGCCGGGCCGCGTCCTGGTAGGCGGCGATGGCCTCGTCGACCTTGCGGCAGGCGGCGAGGGCGGTGCCGAGGTTGTTCAGCGCTATCGCCTCGCCGTGGGGCTCGCCGACCTCGCGGTACAAGCGGGCGGCCTCCAGGTGGGCGGTGATGGCTTCGTCGGGCCGGTCCAGGCTGCGGAAGTCGCTGCCGAGACTGTCGAGTGCCATCGCTTCGCCGTGGCGATCACCTAGTTCGCGATAGATCCGCACGGCCTCGGTGTGGTTGGCGGCGGCCTCCACGAACCGTCGAATCGTGCGCTGGACGATGCCGAGGTTCTGCAGCGCCATGGCCTGGTGCAGGAGATCCCCGGCGCGCTGGAACGTCTCCACGGCGCCGGCGAGCACGGTCGCCGCCCGATCGGACAGCCGGTTCTGCTCCAGCGCGGCTCCGAGGTTGATCAGCGCCTTGCCTTCGCCGTGGCGGTTGCCGACCTCCCGGTAGAGCTCGACGGCGTCGGTGTGGGCGGTGATGGCCTCCTCATACCGCCGCATGGTCTGCAGGGCACTGCCGAGACCGTTGAGCGCGGTGGCCTCGGCGTCGCGGTCGGCAAGGGTGCGGGACGCGGCGACAGCGGTGCCGGACAGGGCCACCCAGTCGTTGAGATGCCTGCGCCTGCGGAGGAAATGCCACATCGCCTGCGGCAGATCGCGGGCGATGGCCGGATGGTCGGCGGCCGCGGCGGCAACGGTGGCCGCGGTCAGATTCGGGTACTCGGTGTCCAGCCAGTCCATCGCCCGCGCCTGGTCGGGGAATCCGAGCCGCGCCGGGTCCGTGACCCGCGGGTCGATGTGGGCGTTGGCGGCCGCGGTGGTGGTGAGGTAGTACTCCAGCAGCCGGGAGAGCGCCTGACCGCGCCGGTCCGGTTCGGCTTGGGCGTCGCCATGGCGGGCGGAGTGCAGGCGCAGCAGGTCGTGCACCCGCCACCTGCCGTAGGTGACACCGGGTTCGATCAGATGAGCCTGGGCCAGTGCCTCCAGGCCACGACCCGCGTCGCCCTCGGCCAGGCCGGTGAGGGATGCCGCGGCGGCCGTGGAGATGTCGGGGCCGGGATTGAGCGACAGCAAGCGGAACAGCCGCGCCTCGGCGTCGCCGAGCTGGTGGTATGAGGAGTCGAAGACGGCCCGCACGGCCCGGTCGGCGAACGTCATGCCCTCCAGCCGCGACGCGGCGTCATCGAGGGCGGCCGTCATCGCGGCCAGTGGCTTGGCCGGGTTGGCGGCAAGCTGCGCGGCGACGATCTGCAACGCCAGCGGCAGCCCCGCGCACAGGTCGGCTAGGCGCTCGGCCGCACCGGGCTGGTCGCCGACGCGGGAGTCGGCGGGGTCGCGCAGCCGCAACGCCTTGTCGAGCAGGTCGGTGGCCGGGGCGGCGGGCAGGGTGTCGAGGTTGAGCAGCCGGGCGTCGAGGTCCGCCAGCACATGGCGCGAGGTGACGATCGCCGCGCAGGCCCCGTCGGAGGGCAGCAGCGGCAAGGCCTGCGCGCCCGCGGCGACGTTGTCGACCACCACCAGCACCCGTCGGCCCTGGGCCGCGTAGGTGGCCAGCACCGACCGCAGCAGCCGGGACCGGTCCTGCACGTCCGCGGGGATGTGCTCGCCGGGCACACCGACCGCGCGCAGCAGACCCTCAAGCGCCTGGCCGGGTTCCCGGCGAACAGCGTCGTCCGAGTCGTAACCGCGCATGTCGGTGAACAAGATGCCGCCGGGGAACCAGCCGCGGGCCAGGGCGATGCGGGCCGCCTGCAGCGCCAGCTCCGTCTTGCCGACCCCACCCATGCCGCCGACGGCCGCCGTGCGAACCGTCGCCGGAACCCGGTTCTCGACCGGGGCGAGCGTGTCCAGCAGGGCGGCCAGGTCCGAGTCACGACCCGTGAAGGTCGGAGTCGTCGGCGGCAGGCCGGTCATCGCGGGGAAGATCTGTGGCGGCAGCACCACGGTGATATCGCGCCCCTGGATGACCGTGCTGAGGAAGACCCCGCCCGTGACTGTGTTGTTGATGTCGTTGTTCACCGGGTCGGTACCTCGTGGGAGCGGTGCGGGCCCCCGCCTGCTTGGCGCATGACCACCCCCAGGGTCACGGAATGCGTACACAAGACCACACGAGGGTAGCGCGGAGCATCGGCGGCGGAAGGGTGCGAGTTCACCTGATCGGGCTCACCCAGCGCCCTCGCGCCAAGCGGATGTGTCGTACCCACACGACATTCTCGTGACCGACCGACGCGCCGACCCGTCGTGCGAGAGCACCTTGAGAGGATGCCGATGACCGCGACCACCACCCGCGACCCCGATAAGGAAGCCGCGACCGGGCAGCGCCGTACCCGGCGCGGTGAACCCGCGGCGGCGCTGCCGCAGCTGTCCACGGCGGCCTGGCACAGCCTGTCCGGGGACCTGACCAGGATCAGCCTGTGGCGCATGACCCGGGCGCTGCCCGCGACGCTGCGGCTGGTGGCCACCACGGCGTGGACCGCGCACCGGGGCGCCGTGGTGGCGGGCGGGGTCGCCCACGTCGTCTCCGGGGTGGTGACCGGGTTCGGGCTGTTCGCGATCACCGGGGTGCTGACCACCCTGCTCACGGCGGGGCCGACACCGCAGCGGGTGGTGGCGGCAGTGCCGTCGCTGCTCGCGCTCGCCGGGGCCTACGCGCTGCGCGGGTTCGCCGACACCGTGGTGTCCGGTGCCACGGCGCGGTTGCGGCCGCGGGTGCGCCGCCAGGTGGAGAACGACCTCGCGGCCGCGATCTCGCGCGTGGAGTTGATCGCCTTCGAGCAGCCCACCTTCCACGACGACCTGGACCGGGCCCGCTATGCCGGGATGGACGCGGTGGACACCTCGATCAACCAGGGCAGTGTGCTGCTCGGCTCGCTGATCTCACTGGCCGCCACCGCCACCACCGTGGCGCTGCTGCACCCGCTGCTCCTGCCGGTGCTGGTGTTGTCGGTGCTGCCCGAGGCGTGGTCGACGCTACAGAACGCCCGGCTGGAGTACCAGTTCCTGGCGCAGTGGATCGAGACCAGACGCCGGATGGCGGTGTACCTGGACCTGTTGGTGCACAAGCACTCCGCCGCCGAGCTGCGGGCCTTCGCCGCGCAACCGCGGCTGCTCGGTGAGCACGACCGCGCGGCCACGGCGATGATGGACGGGCATGTGCGGCTCGGCGACCGGCAGACCCGCGTCGGGTTGACCGGGCGGTCGCTGACCGGTGTCGGCATCGCGGCGGCCTACGCGATGCTTGGGTGGCTGCTCTACACCGCCGCGATGCCGCTGGCGGTGGCGGGCGCGGCCGTGCTGGCCATCCGGACCGTGCGGTCCTCGCTCACCCAGGCCGTGGTCGCGACCAACCGGCTGTTCGAGAAGTCGTTGTACGTCAACGACTTGCGCACGTTCCTGGCCGCGGTCGGCGCGAACGCCCGGCCAGCCGAGCTGCCCGCGCCCACCGACCCCGCGACGATCGAGCTCCGCGGTCTCGGGTTCACCTACCCCGGCAAGGACGCCCCCGCGTTGTCCGATGTGGACCTGACGATCCGGCGCGGCCAGGTGATCGCCCTGGTCGGCGAGAACGGTTCCGGCAAGTCCACCCTGGCCAAGCTGCTCGCCGGGCTGTACCTGCCCGGCCAAGGCGCCATCCTCTGGGACGGCCACGACCTGACCGGCCTGGACCCCACGACCCTGCCGATCGCTGTGGTGATGCAGGAACCCACCCGGTGGCCGCTGACCGCACGGGATGCCGTCACCCTCGGCCGCCCGGACCGCGCCGACCCCGACGAGGAGATCCTGCACAAGGTCGCCGCCGACTCCGGCGCCGACACCGTCGTCGCCGACCTCGCCCATGGGTGGGACGCGCTGCTCACCACCCGTTTCCGCGACGGCAACGACCTGTCCGGCGGGCAGTGGCAGCGACTGGCGGTCGCCCGCGCCCTCTACCGCGACGCCGCCGTGCTCATCTGCGACGAACCGACCGCCGCGCTCGACGCCCGCGCCGAGGCCGCCGTCTACGAGTCGCTGCGCACCCTGCAGGCAGGGCGCACCGTCGTGCTGATCACCCACCGGCTCGCCTCGGTCCGCCACGCCGACCTCATCGTCGTGCTCCACCACGGGCGCGTCATCGAGACCGGCACCCACCACCAGCTGCACGCCGCGGGCGGCCGCTACGCCGAGCTGTACGACCTGCAGGCCCGCTCATACCGTGAGGACCCCGACACACCGCTGCCTGCCGCGACCTGATCCGGGCCGGGGCCGCGATGAGGTGCCCGCCCGGTCCACTGTGGACTGCCGTGGACCGAGCGGGCGACGCTTCACCAGGCGGCCATCGGCTCCCCGCTGACGAGTTCGGAGACCGAGCCGTCGACGCCGACCGGCACGTCACCGAGGATGGTCACCCGGTGCATGACACGCTCGTTGTCGTAGTGGGCGAAGTCGGTCGGCGCGAAGTGGCACGTGGACCTGTTGTCCCAGAAGGCGATGCTGCCCGGCTCCCAGCGGAACCGCACGGTGTACTCGGCGCTGGTGAGGTGCTCGAAGAGCAGGTCGAGCACGCGGCGGCTCTCGACCTGGCTCAGGCCCATGATCCGGGTGGTCGACCCGGGGCTGACGAACAGCGCGCGCTCACCGGTCTCGGGGTGCACCCGCACCACCGGGTGGATCGCGACCTGCGGCAGGTCGCAGTACATCTTCAGGATCTCGCGGTCTTCCGGGTCCGTGTGCAGCAGGTTGACCGCGGTGAAGAACGCGTGCTCGGCGCGCAGGGTGTCGACGAAGTCGCGCAGTGGCTTGGACAGGCCCTCGTACGCGGCGACCATGTTCGTCCACTGGGTGTCGCCGCCGTAGGGCGGCGTCTTCTCCGCGCGCAGGATCGACATCGACGGCGGGTTGACCGCGGGGGTCAGGTCGCTGTGCCACCCCGCGAGCGCCGAGACCCACTTGCGGCGGAACCGCTCCTCGTAGTCCTTGCCGTAGCGCTCGTGCTCGGCGTTGCGGTCGACGGAGAGGACCTCCGGGAACCCTTCCGGCGCGATGCCGTGCTGCTTGCCGGGACGCCGGGTCAGGTCGCCGAAGTGGCGGCCGAACGCGATGTGCTGCGCGTGGTCGATGTCCTGGTCGCGGAAGAAAAGCACGCGGTGGACGAGCAGCTCCCGGCGGATCGCGGACACGGTGGCGTCGTCGAGTTCGGCGGAGAGATCGATCCCGCTCACGTCCGCGCCGATGCGCCCGGCCACCCGGCGGACGGTGATCTCCGTTGCCGTGGCCTCTTTTGTCTGCACCATTACGAGCGCGACCTCTTTCCATTGGAAAATAGGGCGAAGGCCATTTTTGCACTGACGGCATTCCCCCGAGTTGACGCTTTCGAGTATGCACGCCGACCCGGTTCGGGCAAGTTTTTCCCGAGCAGAGCGACGTGTGACGCCCGCCACTGAATCGAAGCCGGATTTTCTGCCGTTCGGCTACCGAACAGGCGGAAAAAGTAGTGCCAAGCGTCACAAATCTCCGCAAAACCAGCGGGTAGGATCGCCAGTAGCACCCGAACGGTCAACGTTACCGGCGCGTACAGTCCATGTTGTTGGGCTGAATCGCGCCCGACGCAGTGCGGTCACCTATTCGTTGCTATTAAAAATGTCGATGTTCTGTTTGCTGAGCGGGCTCGGCGCTGTCTATCGTTCGCGCGTGCTCAGCCGTCTGCTCCCCCCTCCCGGTCCATCGCGGACGCTCACTGTGGTGACCGTGGTGAATACGGCCGGGATCGGTCTGTGGATGGCGCTCAATGTCATTTACGCGATCACCGTCATCGGCCTCACTCCTGGCGAGCTCGGCATCGGCCTCGGCGTCGCGTCCGGGCTGCGGCTGGTCCTCAGCGCACCCACCGGCCACCTCGCGGACCGGTGCGGGCCGCGCGTCGTGCAGGTCTGGTCGTTCGCCGCGCTGGTCCCGCTGACCCTGCTGCTGACCGTCGTCCACGGCTTCGCCCAGTACGTCGTGGTCGTCTCGGCGCACGCCATCGCCTACGGCACCAACCGGGCCGCGCAGATGGCGATGGTGGCGGGCGTGGTCCCGGCGGACGACCGGGTCCGTATCCGCGGCTACCTGCGCGCGGCGACGAACGTCAGCATCTCGGTGGGTGCGGGGCTCGCGGGCCTGCTGCTGGTGATCGGCACGCCGGCGGCGTTCCGCTGGGCCATCGTGGGCAACGCCGTCACCTACGCGCTGGCCGGTCTGCTGACCGCCCGGCTGCCCACGGTGGCGCCGCAGCCCGCGCGGCGCGGACCTCGGCTGGTAGCCCTGCGCGACCGGCCGTTCTTGGTGTTTGTGCTGCTGGACGGCCTGTTGTCCATGCACTACCTGCTGCTCGACGTCGTGCTGCCGCTGTGGATCGTGCGGCACACGGAGGCGCCCAAGTGGATGGTGGCGGCGCTGCTGCTGGCCAACACCGTCCTCGTC
The DNA here is from genome assembly GCF_004362515.1 of Actinokineospora alba. Taxonomy (NCBI): domain Bacteria; kingdom Bacillati; phylum Actinomycetota; class Actinomycetes; order Pseudonocardiales; family Pseudonocardiaceae; genus Actinokineospora; species Actinokineospora alba. The sequence goes on from NZ_SNXU01000001.1 coordinate 6,618,397, forward strand.
GTGCTTCTGCAGGTGCGGGCCACCCGCGGCACCGACGACCTGCGCGGGGCGGCGCGCGCGGCGCGGTGGGGCGGGGTGTGCGTCGCGATCGCCTGCGTCGTGTTCTCGATGACCGGGAAGGTCTCGGCCCTGGCGGCGTGCGCGCTGCTCGGGCTCGGCGCCCTCGTGCACGTGCTCGGGGAGGTGCGGCAGGCGGCGGGCAGCTGGGGGATCTCGTTCGGCCTGGCGCCCGACCACGCGCAGGGGCAGTACCAGGGCGCGTACTCGATGGGCATCGACCTCGGCCGGATGCTCGCTCCGGTCGTGCTGGTGTGGCTGGCGCTCGAGCACGGCGTCGCCGGATGGCTGGTCATGGCGGGCGTGTTCGGCGCCGTCGGACTCGCCATGCCGCCGGTCGTGGCGTGGGCGCGCACCCGCCGACCGGAAACCGCTCCTGTTCTCGTGTGAAAAGCGGAAATGTACCACGGGTAAACAAACGGGGAATACCACCACAGTGGGGGAATTGATGGCAGCAACGGCGCTGCAGTTTCCGACCAGCTATACCCGATCAGCGGCGAGCGGGAACGCTTCGACGCCGGGTGATCTTTGTTGGCGGGCCGATGTCGCCCGGCTCGGAAAACTGGCCGAAATCCATTCCGTCGACGAAGTGCTGAATGCCGCTTTTGTCGCTCTCGTCCACCGCTACACCGGTCAGGACGACATTGTCGTCGGCCGGACCGAAAAGGGGGCAGGACTGACCGGGGTCCAGTCCCGGATCAGTGCCGACACCTCGTTCGCCGAGTTGGTCGGTCAACTCGAATCGGCGCAGGCGGTGTCGATTCAGGACTCGATTCAGGTCGCTTTCGCCGGAGCCGGGTTCGGCTCGCCTGACGGTGTCGAACTTGTCCTCGAAGTCCGAATCGAGGGTGACAAGGCCGACTTCGCCCTGCGCTACGACGGCGCCCTGTTCGCCCCCGAGTTCATCGCCCGGCTCGCCGCGAACTACCAGACGCTGGTGGCCGACGCCGTCGACCGACCCGGCGAGCCGGTGCATGGCCTGCGGCTGCTGGCAGACGAGGAGCAGCGCTACCTGCTCGAGACCGTCAACGCCACGGACTGGTCCTACCTGCGCGACACCCCGGTCCACGCGATGGTCGAGTTCCAGGCCACCCAGACCCCGGATGCGCCCGCGCTGGAGCACCTCGGCCAGACCACGACCTACCGCGAGCTCAACGAGCGCGCCAACGCGCTGGCCCGCGCCCTGCTCGCGGCGGGCGTCAACCCCGGCGACCGGATCGGCGTCTCGCTGCCGCGCTCGGCGCGGCTGGTGTGCCTGCTGCTGGCAGTCCACAAGGCGGGCTGCGCGTACGTTCCGCTCGACCCGGCGTACCCGGGTGACCGGCTCAAGGCGATCGCCGACACCGCCGCCATGTCGGCCGTGGTGGTGGACAGCGCTCCGAGCTGGCTCGCGGACCTCGACGTCACCGCGATCGACGAGACCGCGCTGTGGACGCGGGCGGCCGAGCAGGAGGTCACGAACGTCGACCTCGTGGTGGATGCCGCCGCCGCGTCGCACCTGATCTACACCTCCGGCTCGACCGGCCTGCCCAAGGGCGTGGTCATCCACCACCGCAACGTCGCCGCGCTGCTCGCCTGGGCCTGGGAGACCTACACCTGTGACGACGTGGCCCGGGTGCTGTTCAGCACGTCGCTGAACTTCGACCTGTCGGTGTTCGAGCTGTGGTGCCCGCTCACCATGGGCGGCTGCGTGGTCGTCGTCGACAACGTCCTGGCCCTGACCGAACCGGGAGACCTGAACCCCTCCCTGGTCAACACCGTGCCCAGCGCGCTCACCGTGCTGGTGCAGCGTGACGCGGTCCCGGCGTCGACCACGGTCATGAACGTCGCGGGCGAGCCCCTCCCCCGCGAACTCGTCAACTCCGTGTTCGACTCCTCGCCGGTCCAGCGGGTCTACAACCTCTACGGGCCGTCGGAGGACACGACGTACTCGACGTACAAGTGCTTCACCGATCCGACCGCGGACGTGCCCACCATCGGCGTCCCGATCCACAACACCAAGGCGTACCTGCTCGACGCGCGCGGCGCGCTCGTCCCGCACGGCGTCGTGGGTGAACTGCACCTTGGTGGCGACGGGCTGTCCTCCGGCTACATCAACGACGCCGAGCGCACGGCCGCCGTGTTCGTCGACGCCCCGGCCGTGATCGGCCGCCGCACCCTGTACCGCACCGGCGACCTGGCCCGGTGGACCGAGAACGGCGAGCTGTTCTTCATGGGGCGCAAGGACAACCAGGTCAAGATCCGCGGCTATCGGATCGAGCTGGGCGAGATCGAGTCGGTCCTGCGCGAAGTCGAGGGTGTGCGCGACGTGGCCGCGCTCGCGGTGCGGACCGGCACGGACACCCGGCTGGTCTGCTACGTCGGCACCGGGCTGGCCGAGGCCGCGATCGGTGAGCACCTGCGCGGCAGGCTGCCGCACTACATGCAGCCCGCCAAGATCGTCATCGAGCCGGAGCTCCCACTGCTGCCCAACGGCAAGGTCGACCGCAAAGCGCTCGCCGCCCGGACCGTCGACTGGGGGACGGCGCACCTCGGTGAGTCCACACTGAACGCCGCGCAGAGCGAGATCGCCGCGGTCTGGTCGGAAGTGCTCGGGCTCGACGGAATCCCGGCCGATCTCGACTTCTTCTCCATCGGCGGGCACTCGCTGCTGGCCAACCTGCTCGCCGCGCGGCTCAGCGAACGCTGCGCGGTCGGGGTCCGCGTGTCGGAGATCTACGAGTTCCGCACGGTCGCGGCGCAGGCCGACATGGTGCGGGACAAGCGCGCCGCGGCGCCCGAAACCCTCGCCGACGACGACGTCGACGGTCGCCTCGCACTGGCGGACCGGACCCTGCGCGAATCCGCCAAGAGCCACGGCGTGCCCGGCGCCGCGTCGGTGGTGGTCATCGACGGCCGGTCGCACGCCACCTACTACGGCCTCGACGACCTCGCGGCCGGGACCGCGCGCGACGAGACCTCACGCCAGCGCGTCACCTGCGTGACCAAGGTGCTCGTCGCCTATGTCGCGCTGATGCTGGTGGACCAGGGTCGACTGACCCTCGACGACCCGCTGGGCGATCTCGTCCCCGAGGCGGCGCGCAGGCGGGGCGGGCCGGTCGACTTCACCCTGCGCCAGCTCCTGTCGCACACCAGCGGCATCGATGACTCCTATGAGGTCTGGAACACCACCGACTTCCCGGATCTCGCGAGCTATGTGGCGTCCTTCCAGCACTACCCGCAGGTGGCCGATCCGGGCGAGATCTTCGCCTACTCGGCGTGTGGCACCTCGATCGCCGCGCTGGCGATCGAGCGGGTGCTGGGCATGTCGTGGCGGCGGGCGGTGAACACCATGCTGCTGCAACCGCTGGGAATCGAGACCATCGCCGAGAGCCTCGCGGCGGGAGACCACTACGGCAGTTCGGTCGCCACCGGATACCTGTGGAACGAGCCGGAGAACGCCTACGCGCCGTTCGTCCCGGGGCCGCAGACGATGGCCAACGACGCGGCGGACTCGTTCTCGGTCTGCTTCACCACCGAGGAAGTCGCGACCCTGGCGCTGTTCGCGCTCGACGACGGTGTCACCCGCGACGGGAAGCGGCTGCTGTCGGCTGAGCTGGCCAGGCAGATGCGGACACCGCAGATCGACATCCCGGGCCACCACTTCATGCACTCGTGGGGGCTGGGCTGGCTGCACTTCGACGAGAACGTCTTCGGCTTCAACTCCAACGGCAGCGGGCACCACAACTTCGTCCAGGTCTTCGCCGAGACGCGCACGGTGCTGGTCATGCTGGCCAACGCCTACCCCACGTTCGGGCTGTACGAGGACCTGGTCAAGTCGGTGACGGGCGAGGGGCTGATCCGCCCCGGACGCGGCGGCGAGGTCGACATCGACGTCTGCGTCGGCGAGTACGCCTCCGACGGCTACCGGCTGGAGGTGACCCGCGGCCCGGACCGGCTGCGCTACGTGTTCTTCCAGCGCGAGTCCCAAGAGGACTGGACGCGGCTCGACGAAGGCGACCTCGTCGCCTCCGGGACCGGCGGGTTCACCTCCATGTCGGAGAAGAACGTCCTCGCCGGTTCGATCTCCTTCATCTGGTCGACGGACCCGGCGCGGCCGAAGTTCGTCCGACTGGGCCAGCGTGTCGCCAGGAGGGTCGGATGAACAAGCACGTCGTGTTCGTGACCTGGAAGACCGGAAACGCGCCCGCTTTTGAGGCGGCGAAACGGCTGGGCCACGAGGTCACGCTCATCCGGTCACGGGCCATGGAGCGGATGCAACACGTCGATTTCGACACCACGCCGTTCGGCCGGTTCGTGGACACCGTGCACACCCTCGACGACGCGACCGAGCTCGACGCGCTTCGGGCCTGTGTCACCGAGATCCACGCGCGCAGGCCGATCGACGGTTTCCTCGCGACGGTCGACGCCCTGGTCGTCCCGGTCGCCCGGATCGCCGACGAGCTGGGCATCCCGTTCACCTCGAGCCACGGCGCCGAGACGGCGAAGGCGAAGAACCGGTGCCGGGAAACGCTTGCGGCGGCGGGTATCGACGGCACCCGACACGAGATCGTCCGCGACCTCGGCCAGGCGCTCGCGTTCGCCGCCACCACCGGTTACCCGGTCGTGGTGAAGCCCGCCAGCGGGTCCGGCAGCCAGGGCGCCCATGTCCTGGCCGACGCGGACGCTTTGGCTGCCTTCTTCAGCGAGGTGCTCGACGCTGAGCTGTACCAGGCGGGCCTGCTGGTCGAGGAGTACCTGTCGGGCCGGTTCGTCTCCGCCGAGATCGGACTCGCGCGCGGCGAGACCGTGCGGCTCGCGGTGAGCGAACGCGAGACGTGGGACCGGCACGAGGCACTGGAAGTCGGGACCACGATCCCGGCGGCCATCGACGCCGAGCACTACGAGATCGTGATGGACTTCGCCGAGCGGGTGATCAAGGCCGTCGACCTGCGGATGGGCATCTTCCACGTGGAGGTGATGCTGACCGCGGACGGTCCGCGGCTCATCGAGCTGAACCCGCGGATCATGGGGTCCTGCCTGCCCAACCTGTTCTGCCTGGCGGGCGGCGGCGACCTGTTCGAACTGCTGGTGCGGATCTACCTCGACGAGCCGGTCGACGTCGGCACGGTCGAGTTCGACAAGTACGCCACGGTCCGCTGGTTCGGCGCCGCCGAGGAAACATCGATTCCGGCCGAGGTGCCCGATCTGTCCTGGGTGGACGGTTACGGCGAAGCGGTGCACTCGCTCAGCGTGCGGTTCCCCGAGGCCGGGCCGCTCGTCGCGTGCCGGGGGAATCTGGACAACTTCGGCGAGGTGCAGGTCGCGCACGCCGATCACGGCGCCTCGATCGGGATCGCGGAAGAGATCGTGCAGAAGATCGAAGCGCAGCTCGGCATCGAGCTGACCAAATGACGGGGACCGTGGTGAACCGATTTTTCGACGAGACGCGGGCGCAGCTCAGCTCGTTGGGCCTACCGGAAGGGGAAGGCTACAACGGCGAGTCGTCCACGCGGACCTTCGCCGACGGCAGCCAGTTCCGCATCGAGGTGCCCACGATCAACTCCGCGAAGACCGCGGAGACGCTGCTGGCGGAGAGCGTGCGGCGCGGATTCACGATCAACCGGGTGACCGAAACGCTCGGCATGTTCCGGCACACCACCGCCGAAGTGCGCCGCTACGCCGAATTGGGCCGTGAGTACGGCGCGGAGATCCTGATGTCGGTCGGCCCACGCGCCAACTACGACATCGGCGCTGGCGTGCAGACCCCGGAGGGCAGCCGCATCGGCTACCGGCTGCGCGGGCAGGAACAGGTGGTGCGCGCCGTCGAGGACGTCAAGCGCGCGATCGACCTGGGCATCACCGGTTTCGTCGTCTACGACGAAGGTCTGCTCTGGGTGCTCAACGAGCTGCGCGGCCTGGGCCACCTTCCCGCGGACATCCATCTCAAGGTGTCCGCCCACTGCGGACACGCGAACCCAGCGTCCGCGCGGCTGCTGCAGACCCTGGGCGCCAACAGCTTCAACCCGGTGCGCGACCTGACCCTGCCGATGATCGCCGCGATCCGGCGGACCGTGCGCATCCCGCTCGACATCCACGTCGACAACCCGAAGGACTCCGGCGGGTTCATCCGCACCTACGACGCGCCGGAGTTCGTGCGCATCGCCGCGCCGGTGTACCTCAAGACCGGCAACAGCGCGCTGGAGAAGCACGGGACCACCCCGTCGCCGACGCAGATCGAGGCGATCCTCACCCAGATCGAGGTCGTCACCGAGTTCCTGGGGCGGCACTACCCGCAGGCCAAGCAGTCGCCGGGAATCGTCTCCCTGGTGCCCGACGACGAACTCGCGGGAGTGCGCTGATGTGCCGGATCCACGGGTCCTTCGGCGGCGCGCCGATGGACCGCTCCACTTTGGACGCGGTCGCGCTGGCCCAGCTGCACGGGGGTCCCGACGCGCAGAGCGTGCGGATCGACGACAGCTGGTCACTGGGCAACAACCGCCTCGCCATCCAGGGCATCTACGCCGGTGAGCAGCCGTTCCGGCGCAACGGCATGACGTGCGTCTTCAACGGCGAGATCTACAACCACCGGGCGCTGCGCCGGGAACTGGAGTCGCACGGCTACCGGTTCCCCGGCGACCGCGACGGCACCCAGTGCGACGGCGACGTGCTGCTGCCGCTCTACGAGCTGCACGGCGACGACTTCGTCTCGAAGCTCGAAGGCATGTACGCGATCGCGATCGTGGACACCCGCGACGAGCCACGGCTGACCCTGTTCACCGACCAAGCCGGGATGAAGTCGCTCTACTACTACCTCTCAGCCGACGGCAGGCGGCTGTGCTTCGCCTCGGAACTGCAAGCGCTGTCGCGGTTCCCGGACTTCCCCTCGCGGATCGACCCGCTCGCGGTCGACCGCTACCTCGGCGGCAAAGCCGTGTGGGGACCGGAAACCGTGTACGCCGAGGTCCGCACGCTCGTGCCGGGCAGCGTGCTGCGCTTCACCTCCGGGGGCAGGCTCACCGAGCGGCAGGTCGACCTCGCCCCGGCGTCGTTCGACTGGCCGGGCGGCGTGCCGACCCGGGAGGCGGCCGGGGAGATCCTCGACGGGCTGCTGCACGACGAGCTGACCCGCATGCTCGACGCCGACGTCCCGGTGTGCGTGATCACCAGCGGCGGCCTGGATTCCAGCTACCTCACCGCCATGGCGAAGTCGATGGTGCCCGACCTCGCGTCGTTCAACGTCGCGTACGCGGGCACCTGGCCCAGCGACGAGCGGCACTTCGCCGAGGAGGTGGCCCGGCACTGCGGCACCAGCCACCACCAGGTGCTGCTCGACCCGGCCGGGTTCCCGTCGCTGATCGACCGGTTCCTGGCCCACCTCGACCAGCCGAACAACGCCCCGCACAGCCTGAGCACCTTCGGGCTGTTCGAGGCCATCCACCAGGCGGGCTTCAAGGTCGCGCTGACCGGCGACGGCGCGGACGAGCTGTTCGGCGGGTACGCCCGCTACGTCAAGGCGAGCCGCGACGACAGCGCGACCTGGCACCGGTCCTATCAGGACACCATGGCCGCGGCGGGCCCGGTCACCCTGTCCACCCTTTACAGCACGGCGTTCCGCGCCGAGGTCGACCGCGCCGGAGGCTTCTTCGCCGACCGCAGCGGGGACGAACTCGCGGCACGGGTGGCGGCGAGCGGGCAGGACAAGCTGGAGACCCTGCTGCGCTACGACCAGTTCGAGCGCTTCCCGTACTACATCCTGCGGCGCGTCGACCACCTGAGCATGGCGCACTCGGTCGAGGCCCGCATCCCCTTCCTGCAGCCCAGGATCATGAGCTTCTCGCGGGAGCTGCCGACCGCGCTGAAGGTCGTGGGCGACACCGTCAAGACACCGGTCGCCGACGCGGCCCGGCGCTGGATCCCGCGCAGCGTCATCGACCGACCCAAGCAGCCCTTCACCCTGCCCATCGCCGCGATGATCAGACCCGGTGAAGCGCTCTACGACCTCATCGGCGACGCCCTGCTCGGTCCGGCGTTCCGGTGCAAGGACTACTTCGACCAGCGCGCGCTGCGCGAGCTGTTCCGGCTTCAGACCGAGAACCCGAGCGGGCACGCCGCGGAGGTCCTGTGGTCGGTGCTGATGCTGGAGCAGTGGCTCGCCGTGCGAAACCTGACCCCGTAAAGGAGAAACCCCCGTGAGCACGCCCGAAATCCAGTCGATCCTGGCCAATGTCACCAAGGCCGACATCAAGCGCGACCCGTTCCCGCACATCGTGATCCGCGACGTGCTGAACGACGAGCTGTACCAGGCGCTGGCGGAGACCATGCCGACCGCCGAGTACATCTCGGAGAAGATCGGCAAGAAGATCGTCTCCAACGAGCGCTACAACTACATGTCCGAGCTGATCCGCAAGGACGACACGATCGCCCAGGTGTGGAAGGACTTCGTCGCCTACCACGCGTCGCCGGAGTTCTACGAGCAGTTCCTCGACCTGTTCTACGACGATCTCCTCGCCTCGCACCCGGAGGTCGAGGAGAAGTACGGCAAGCTGCGCGACCTGCGCGTCGGCCGCCGCGGCTTCGACACCCACGAGACCCACGACATCCTGATGGACTGCACCGCGGTCATCGGCTCGCCGGTCGTCGGCACGCCCACGTCCTACCGCGGCCCGCACGTCGACAAGCCGTACAAGCTCTTCGGCGGCCTGTTCTACATGCGGCTGCCGGAGGACGACGCGGTCGGCGGCGACCTGGTGCTCTACAAGTACCGCAGCGACGACCACAAGTTCTACGCGTCGAAGTCGGAGTACGGCGACAGCCGCTTCGACATCGACCCGCAGTACGTCGAGGAAGTCACCACGATTCCCTACTCCAGCAACGTCCTGGTGATGTACCCGATCAACCGCTACGCGCTGCACGGCGTCTCGGTGCGCGAGATCACCGACCACCAGCGCCGCTTCGTCGCCTTCGTCGGCGACATGCAGGACATGCTGTTCGACCTGGAGGTCTGACCGCGATGGTGCCATTCGACCAGCGCACCGGGCACATCTGGCTCGACGGCGGGTTCGTCGACTGGGCGGAAGCGAAGATCCATGTCCTCACCCACGGGCTGCACTACGCGAGCAGCATCTTCGAGGGCGTCCGGGTCTACGGCGGCAAGCCGTTCCTGCTGCGCGAGCACGTGGAACGGCTGCGCGTCTCGGCGCACATCCTGGACTTCGACCTGCCGCACACCGACGACGAACTGTGCGCGGCGACGGTGGAGGTGGTGGCCAAGGCGGGCTTCGCCGACGGCTACATCCGGATGAACGCCTGGCGCGGCTCGGAGGTCATCCAGACCGCGGCGCCGAAGACGTCGGTCCACCTGTCGGTCGCCGCCTGGGAGATCCCGAGCGGCTACTACGCGGCGGCGGACGCGCTGGAGAAGGGGATCTCCCTGCAGACCGGGCAGTACCGGCGTCCGTCGGCGGACTCGGCGCCGGTCAAGAGCAAGGCCGCGGGCAACTACATGATCGGCACCGTGAGCAAGAACCTGGCGCTGCGCGCCGGGTTCGACGACGCGATGCTGCTCGACACCGACGGCATGATCGCGGAATCCACCGGCGCGCACATCTTCTTCACCAAGGACGGCACGCTGCACACGCCGACCACGAAGTGCACGATCGAGGGGATCACGCGGGCCACCGTCCTCGACCTCGCCGCCCGGCAGGGCATCGAGTGCGTGGAGGCGGAACTCGCGCCGGAGTTCGTCGCCGAGGCCGACGGCGCGTTCATCTGCGGCACGGCCTGCGAGATCCTGCCGGTGTCGCGGATCGACGACCACACCTACGACCTCGCGGGCAACAAGGTCATCGCCACGCTGATCACCGAGTACGCGTCGCTGACCCGTAGCGCGAACTGATGGACGCGATCGCCGCGCTCGGCAAGCTGGTGCCGGTGGCACTGGCCTTCGGGTTCGGCGCGTTCTTCGCCAAGCGCAAGATCATCCCGAGCGAGGCGGCGAGCGTCTTCACCGACTTCGCGTTCCTGTTCGCGATCCCGTGCTACCTGTTCGGCAAGATCTACACCAGCGACCTCGGGCACCTGTTCGACATCCGGGCCATCTCGGCGTACGCGGCGAGCGCGGCGCTGTGCGTGGTGGCCGTAGGCGTGCTGGCGCACATGTTCACGCAGGGCGGTGCCCGCGGCATCGCCCTGCGGATCATGGCCGGGGTGCAGGTGAACACCGCGTACTTCGCGGTCCCGGTGTTCATCATGCTCTTCGGCGACGCCGCGCCGATCTTCCCGATCCTGCTGCTGCAGGTGTGCCTGCTGTCCACCGTGGTCATCTCGATCATGGAGTTCGGCGGCGCGGGGCGCACGAGCGTCAAACTCGCCCGCGCGGTGTGGGCGTCGCTGAACACGCCGGTGGTGCTGGCGTGCAACCTCGCGATCGCGTTCAACCTGTTGTCGTGGAACGTTCCCAGCGTTCTGTTGGACGGGTTGGCGTTCGTCGGCGACAGCGCGTCGCCGGTCGCCCTGTTCGCCCTGGGTCTCTACCTCGGCGGCGCGGGAATCGCGATCCGGGGCACCACCCGCGAGGAGATCGCGCTCATCGCGATGAAGTGCGTGGTGTTCCCGCTCGTGACGCTCGTGGTGTGCGCCCACGTCTTCGGCGTCACCGGCGACTGGCTCAAGTACCTGGTACTGATCGCGGCGATGCCGTCGCCGCAGAACCTGTTCATCTTCGCCCAGCGCTACGACACCGAGGTCGACATGGCCGCGGCGGTGGTGGTGAAGAGTTCGGTGGTCACGCTGCTGCTGCTGCCGCTGTGGGTGCAGTGGGCGCACACGGCCTAGGCGGTGGGCACCCGGATGGCCTTGGACGCGGTCAGTCCAGGTGAAGGGCCAACCGGACGCACAGTTCGGCCACCTCACCGACACCCCCGCGCTTCGCGCCCGGCCACTGCGCGCTTTCCATCCACGGGTACGGCTCCGGCGTGCCCCGGTAGCGGGCGAACAGGTGCTGGTGGAAGTGCGCGACAGCGCGGCCGACGATCGCGGAGAAGACGAACTCGGGGTCAAGCTCAGCGCGGAGGCCCCGGGCCGCCCGCCAGGCCGCTCTGGCGACGGCCCCGGCCTCGACTTCGGTCAGCGCGTCCAGCGACGGGGCGTGGCGGCGGCTTTCCACGAACAGGTACCCCAGCACGGTTGTGCCGTCGTCGCCTACCGGTCGGTGCGACACGATCACGTGTTCGTCAGCCCAGACCCGGTGACCGACCAGCGGGCCTTCCCCGCGGTGCTTGGCACAGATCAGACACCCCTCAGCCACGCCTCCACACTAGGCGCCACGGCTGCCACAGCACGACCGAAACGTGCCGGACTATCCCGGTCAGCGCCTGCCGGTGGCCAGGATGACGAGGAACTGGCCGCCGCCCGCCTCCACGGCCGCGGTCACCGGCAGCCCAGGTACCAGCCGGGAGAACCGGTCCACCAGCCAGTCCGCCGCCTCCTGCGCGTCCTGCTTGGTCGGACACCGGGCGACCATCTCCCGGCCTCCCTTGCGCTCCAACCGCCCGGCGACGGTGATCAGTGGCGCGGGCTCGACCACGTGCAGGCGGTCCGGCCAGGGGATGACCACCTTGACCGCGCCCTTGCGCGTGTTGCACCCCCGGTGCGCGAGCCGCTCCGCGACCTTCGCCTTGCGGTCGGCGGTCCGGCTGTCGACGCTGGGCCCCCGCGAGTCATTCACCGACATGTCGGCGTCGACCGGCTCGTCGCACACCCAGCACCGCCAGCCATCGCGCTCGGCCACTTCATCCAGGGAGCTCACCCGGGCAAACTAGCCTGCTCGGCCGCCGCCCCATTCACCGCGCCCGGGTGAACCACCCATCCCCCGTATCGCTACGGATTAGGGTGACCGCCATGTCGCTGGTGGGAAGGGACGCCGAGCAGGCGCGGATTCGACGCCTGCTGGCAGACGCGTGCGAAGAACGCAGCGGCGCGCTGGGGCTGCGGGGTGCGGCGGGCATCGGGAAATCGGTCCTTCTCGACCACGCTGTGTCGATCGCCGAAGCCGAGGGCGGCATGCGCGTGGTCCGCGGGGCCGGGGTCGAGTCCGACTCCGAGCTGGCCTACGGCGGCCTGCATCAACTGCTGTTTCCGCACCTGGACCGGTTGGACGCCCTCCCCACTCCCCAGGCCACGGCCCTGCGTTGCGCTTTCGGCCTGGCCGAGGGAGACGACGCCAACCGGTTCCTGATCTCCGCGGGCACCCTGTCGCTGCTCGCCGACCTGGCCGAGGACGCGCCGCTGCTGTGCGTGATCGACGACCTGCAATGGCTCGACCAGGGTTCGGTGGAGGCGCTGTTGTTCGCGGCCCGCCGCTTCGTCGCCGACCCGATCGCGATGCTGTTCGCGGTGCGTGAGACGTCGGTGCCGTTCGTCATCGCGGGTGTCGAGGTCGTGGACCTGTCCGGCCTCGCCGCGCCCGATGCCGCCCGACTGCTCGACGGCCACGCGCCGGAACTGAACGAACCGGTGCGGACCCGGGTCCTCGCGGAGTCCAGCGGCAATCCACTGGCGATCATCGAGCTCGGGTCGGCGCGGCTCGCGGCACCCGATGTCGACGAGTCCGACCCAGCCGAGCAGGTCGGCCCGCTGCCGGTGACCCGCCGCGTGCAGGAGGCGTTCCGCCACCAGATCGTGGAGCTTCCCGAGCCCACCCAACGGGCGCTTCTGGTGGCGGCGGCCGACACGGCGGCGCCCCTCGCGACGATCCTGCACGTGATCGAATCCCTCGGTGGCGCCCCCGGCGACCTGGCGCCCGCCGAACGCGACCGGCTGGTCCGGATCGACAGCCGGATCACGTTCCGCCACCCCCTGGTGCGCGCGGCCGCCTACCAGGACGCGCCGCTGCACCGGCGGATCGAGGTCCACCGCGCGTACGCCGAGGCGCTGCGCGCGGACGCCGACGCCGACCGTCGGGCCTGGCACCTCGCCGCTGCCACGACCACCCCCGACGAGGTCGTGGCCGCCGAACTCGAAGCCGTGGCGGAGCGGGCCTGGCACCGGGGCGGCGCGATGGCCGTGTGCGCCGCCTACGAACGCGCCGGTCGGCTCAGTGCCGACCGGGAGCGCAAGGCCCGGCGGATCGCCCGGGCCAGCCAGGCCGCGTTCGACGCGGGCAAGGCCGACCGCGCCGCCCGGCTGGCGGCCGAGGCGCTCGCGCTCACCGCCGACCCCGGCATCCGGGCCGACGCCATCTACACCCGCGGCGCCGTGGAGTACGAGCGCACGTCGCCGCGGGCCGACGCGGAGCTGGCGCTCGGGGCCACCGAGTTGGTGCGCGACACCGATCCGGAGCGCATGGCGCTCACGCTTTTCGAGGCCGTGCACGCCGCCCGCCACGGTGCGGCGCACGACCTCCTGCAGCGGGCGGCGGAGCTGCTGCGCGGGTTCACCCCGCCGCAACACTGGGCAGCTGTTGTCACCGCCCTTATCGGGTGGGCGGAGCTCTTCGCCGGACGCCCGGAGCGGGCCGTCGGCCCGATGCGCGATCTCCACACCGCCACCAGCGTCGACGGGAACGACCTGATGTGTCGCATCACGGTCGGGTTCGGCGGGCTCATGATCGCCGACGACGACGTCGTGGCCGCCGGGACCGAGGACATGCTGGCCAAGGTGCGGGCCACCGGGGCGTTGGGGTGGGTTCCGTACACCCTGAACGTGCTCGCCGTGGCGCGGCTGCTCCGCGGCGAGTTCGCGGACGCCCGCGCGTGTGTGGCCGAAGGCGCTGCCGTGAGCGCCGAATTCGGGAACACGACCGAGAACCTGGCCCACCGGTCGGTGGAGGTGTGGCTGCACGCCGTGTCGGGTGACGAGGCACGCTGCCGAGCTCTCGCCGAGGAGGTGCTCCCCCGCGCCCGAGCCCGGCACCGGGTCAACGCCGAGATCGCGGCCTGGGGCCTCGGGATGCTCGACCTCTCCGCGCGGCGGTTCGGGGAAGCGCTCGACCGACTCGAGCAAGTGTCCCAAGGGCCTGCGAGCCGCGACCTCCTGGTGCGGGCGGTCCCGGACCTGGTGGAAGCAGCCGTGCGCGGCGGCATGCCGGATCGCGCCCACGGACCACTGGCGGCGTTCCGACACTGGGCCGAGCACGTCGACCGCCCGGTCGCCACCGGGCTCCTCCTGCGCTGCCAGGCCCTGCTGGCCAGCAGCGACGACACAGGCGACGCCGACGCGCTGTACGCCGAGGCGCTGCGGCTCCACGAGCGGCACGGCGGCCCCTACGAGCTCGCCCGCACCCAGCTGGTCTACGGCGAGTGGCTGCGCCGCAGGCGCCGCCGCACCGAGGCGCGCGGCAGGCTCGCGGCGGCGGTGTCCGCGTTCGAGCGCCTCGGCGCGGAGCTCTGGGCCGAGCGCGCGCGCGGCGAGCTGGCCGCCTTCGGCGAGCGGGGCGACGAGCCGCAGCGCAGCGGCCCGCTCACGCTGTTGACCCCGCAGGAGCTGCAGGTCGTGCGGCTGGCCGCCGACGGTCGTACCAACAAGGAGATCGCCGCACAGCTGTTCCTCAGCCCCCGGACCGTCGGCCACCACCTCTACAAGGCGTATCCGAAGCTCGGCGTCACCGGTCGCAATGAGCTGGCCCACCTCGTCTGATGGCCAAGGCCGGTCATCGGTGCCCGGACACCGGTAACGATGACCGATGCCGCACCCTGGAGTACCGCCTAACGTTTCCGACATCAGCAGGCGGCCGCCCGGCCGCACCGCTCGAATGGAGACGACGATGACGCAGTACTTCCTGAGCCTCCCCCACGACTCCGCCGAGGAGCCGACGATGGAGGGCATGGACCCCGCGGAGCTGCAGGAGATGATGGCCGCCGTCGAGGCGTTCAACACCGCCGTCAACGAAGCGGGCGCGTTCGTGACCGCGGGCGGCCTGCAGCCGCCGTCGAGCGCGACCACGGTGGACTACTCCGGTGACAGCCCCGTCCTCACCCCCGGCCCGTTCGTCGAGGCCGCGGAGTACCTCGGTGGCTTCTGGATCATCGAGGCCGAAAACGACGACGTCGCGATCGAGTGGGCCAAGCAGGCCTCGCGGGCGCTGCGCAGCAAGATCGAGGTGCGCGCCCTCCAGGAGGCGCCCGCCGGCTGAGGACCGCCTGGCGCTGGGGGTGGCAACCGCACGCAGGTGCCTGGGTCAGTCGCGTTCCGCCGGGGGCCTGCGGGCGGCGACCCAGGACGCGATCTGCGCGCGGTTGTGCACTTCCAGCTTGGTCAGGATGTGGTCGACGTGGGTCTCGGCGGTGCGGCGGGAGATCACCAGGCGGTCGGCGATCTCCTGGTTCGTCAGGCCCTCCGCGACGAGGTCGGCGATCTCGGCCTCCCGCTTGGTGAGCGGGCCGGTTTTGGGTCGCACGCCCGGCTGGGCGGCGGATTTCTCGTCGAGCGCGAAGGCGATGGCCTCGGCGGGCGAAAGCAGGCGGCCCCGGCTGATCTCCTCGACGATGGTGTCCTGGTCGAGCCGCTCGGTGACGATCCGGGTGTTGACGGCGACATGGTCGGCGAAGATCCCGTAGGACGTCGGATCCCCACCGACTTCCTGCCACACGGTGCCCGCCGCACCGGCCAGGCGGACGGCGTCAGTCAGCCTGCCGGTGCGCACCTGGCAGGCGGTGATGATGTTGAAGATGAGTCCGATCAGCACTCTGATGCCATCCGGGCCCTGCGTCCGCAACGCCTGGCGGCTCAGTTCCAGGGCGCGCCGGTAGTCGCCGACCAGGTATTCGGTCGCGCTCCACATGTAGAGCACCCAGGACCGCCACATGACCTCGCCCTGGTCGGCGTGTCGCCGCTCGACCGCCGCCAACACCTGCCTGCCGCGGTCGAGGTCACCGCTGACGCCGAGGGCGAGGCCGTGGTGCCGCAGCGCCCACAACTCGCCGTAGACCTCGCCCGCGGCCCCGAAGTCACGCGCCACGGCACCGAACAGCTCGGCCGCGAGCGGCAGGTCGTTGTCGAAGAAGGGGACGTGGGCCCGCACCAGGCGGACGTAGGTCATCGCCATCGGCTCACCGGACGCCTCAGCGGCCGCCTCGGCCTGCTCGATCAACTCGTCGTAGGCGGGCCGGTCCTGGTGCAGCAGCGCCAGGAACGCCGACATCCACAAGCCTCCCGCCCGGTCGGGAGCGTCGTCGGGCGCGGCCTTGAAAAGCACGGCGAACCGGTGCCGCGCCTCGACGAGCAGGCCCCGGGTGAACCAGTACTGCGTGATCGCGTTGAGCAGCCGCAGACCCAGAGTCGCCTCGTCCGGAGAGGTCGCGGAGAAATCCATCGCCGCGCCGAGGTTCGCGTGCTCCGTCCGCAACCGCGCGAGCCAGGCGTGCTGCCGCGGACCGAACCAGTCGGCCTCGAACCGCTGCGCGACCGACAGGTAGAAGTCCCGATGCCCGCGGCGAAGACGGTCCAGCTCTCCGGTGGACAACTGGTCCTGGCCGTACTGCCGCACCATTTCCAGCATCCGGTACCGGGCCGTGCCGTCGTGCTCCTCACGCTGCAGGATCGACTTGTCCAGCAGCCCGTCGAGTGTGTCCAGCACGTCGGCGGCGGACAGACCTGCTCCGGCGCAGACCGCCTCGGCGGCGCGCAGGTCGAAACTGCCCGCGAACACCGTGGCCCTGGCCCACAGCAGACGCTCCTGCTCGGTGCACAGCTCATGGCTCCAGCCAAGCAGCGCGCGCAGCGTGCCGTGCCGTTCGGGGCCCGCCCGCCTGCCCGCGCTCAGCAGCGTGAACCGCTCGTGGAGCCGGTCGGCAAGCTGACCCACCGACAACGATCGCAGCCGGACCGCGGCCAGTTCGATGGCCAGCGGCACGCCCTCCACCGCCTGGCACACGCGTCGCACGTCGTCGGCGTTCACCGGTGTGACGGCGAACCCGGGCACCACCGCTACCGCCCGCTCCACGAGCAGCCGCACGGAGTCGGAGTCGGTCAGATTCCGCGTGTCGGCGGGCACGTCCAGTGGCGGCACGGTCAGCACCCGTTCACCGTCGACCCCGAGCGACTGCCTGCTGGTGGCCAGCAGCACCAGCTTCGGGCAGCCGACGATCAGCGCGTGCGCCAGGGCCGCGCACGCGGGCTGAAGGTGCTCGCAGTTGTCCAGCACCACCAGCATCCGGCGTCGCCGCAACTGCTCGACCAGCAGGTCGACCGGCGGACGCGTGGACTGGTTGCCCAACCCCAGTGCCGCGGAGACCGCGCTGACCAGGAGCTCCGGGTCCGCCAACTCGGCCAGGCCGACGAACGCCGCCCCATCGGCGAAGGCGCCGCGCGCCGCGCGCGCGGCCTGCGTGGCCAACCGGGTCTTGCCGACCCCACCCGGGCCGGTCAGCGTCACCAGCCGGGACTGGCCCAGCAGCCGCCTGACCTCCTGGGTCTCCGCCCGACGGCCGACATAGGAGCTTGGCTGCTCGGGAAGCGAGCCCGCCGAACGCGTCACTTGACCAGCGGTATCCCCGGCGAGCGTCTCCGTCGGCTGCACGGCCTCAGCGTAATGGCGCAGCGTCGACCGAGCGCGCGTCGACCGAGGTGCTGAAGCGGACGCCCGCGGCGGAGTACGCGGCGAGGACGGTGGCCATGAGGTCGGCGGGCGGTGGCCCGTCCGGGATCTCGGGCGGGATCAACGCCTGGGCCGGTTCGCTGAGTTCGTCGAATGTCGTCTCCAGCCCGGCGGGGCTGATGATCAGCAGGAAGTGCGCTTCCGGGCTGGTGATGGTGAAGCCGTGCTCGACGCCGCGTGGCAGATACACGAGCTGGCCCGCGGAGGTGGGCATGGCCTGTTCGCCCGCGCGGAACGTGATCTCGCCGCTGATCACGAGCATGGCCTCGTCCTCGTGGGTGTGGGTGTGCGGCGGCGGCTCGGAGCCCGGTCGGGCGTGCACGTCGGCCAGGGCGAACGCACCGCCGGTGTCCTCGGCGCGGGCGAGCCAGGTGAACAGCGCGCCCAGGTACCACTGCGACACGCCGAGGGCGGGGCCGCGCTGGTACGGGTTGGTCAGGATCTCGGATGAATCGTTCACGGTGGTCATCGCTGGAACCTCCTGTGGCCTCGGGTGATGCCTGGTGCGAACCGACGCTAGGTTCGGGTCAGGACACGGTGCTATCCCAAGAACTCGGGGTTCCGGATGGTTCGTGGCGCGCGGATGATGGATTCCGTGCGAACCGACCAGATCGACCGGGCTCGGGCCAGGCTTCGCGACCTCGCCCGCTCTGCGCAGGACTCCTCGGGCTACCGCCGAGGGGTCCTCGAGGTGATCGAGACGTTGGTGCCGTGGGACGGCGCGGTGTTCGTCGAGTTCGACCCGGCCAGCCATCTGGCCACCGCGGCGACGTGCGTGGACCTCGATGCCGACCAGTGCGCGACGGCCTTCGACATCGAGCTCGGCGCGCGCGACAGCGACGGATACGAGCAGATGGCCGACGCGGGCACCGCGGTGGCCACGCTCAGCCGCAGGCTGGGCGATCAGCGCGGCCATAGCGCGCGCTACCGCGAGCTATACCAGCCGTTCGGGTTGCACGACGAACTGCGGGCGGTCGCACAGTCCGCCGGGTCCTGCTGGGGCGGCCTGTCCCTGGCTCGCGAACCCGGACGCGACTTCACCGACGACGACGCGGCCGCCATCGGCGCCATCCAGGGCGTGATCGCCGAGGGCCTGCGGGCGATGCTGGTGCGTGGCGCGGTCACACAGCCGCCGCCCACCGGGCCCGCCGTGATCATCCTCGGACCCGATGGCGCAGTGGAAAGCGGCACAGACCAGGCCCTGGCGCTGCTGGCCCGACCCGACCAGTCCGAGCCCGCCGCCTTCGCACCGGCCGTCCACGCCGTCGCCGCACGGGTACGCGCCAGCTCCACCGGCATCGCCCGAGCCCGGTTGCGCGGCGCCGACGGGACCTGGCTCGTGCTGCACGCCGCACCCCTGCGCACCGACGGCCCTGGGCGCGTCGTGGTGACGATCGAACCCGCCCGGCCCCCCGAGATCGTCACGATCGTCGCCGCGGTCATCGGCCTGAGCCCGCGCGAAACCGAGGTGCTCGAACACCTCCTCGCCGGCCGAACCAGCGTGGAGATCGCCCGCAAACTGTTCCTCAGCCCGCACACCGTGAACGACCACGTGCGGCACATCTTCGAGAAGACCGGCGTGCACACCCGCCAAGAACTGATGACCTGGCTCTTCTTCAGCCACTACGTCGACAGACTGAACACCGAGCCGAGTTAGTCCACGGCGATCGCCGCCGCTCAGCCTGTCGTGGCCTTGGCGACCAAGGTGTTGCCGCCGCCCGCGACCAACGCGTTCACCAGGGAGGTGAACGGGCCGCAGTTCGCGAGGGCCGAGATCGCGTACGCGCCGGTCACCGTTCCCCCTCCGGTGAGGCTGAATCCCTGACCGGACAAGCTCAACGTGGTGTTCGATCCGCACGCCGCACTGCCGGACACGATCGGAATCCCGGCGAAGGAGAAGTCGGTGACCGTGACCGCCAACGGGGCCTGAGCCGTGAGCACGCCGCCGTCGAGCGTTCCGGTCACGGCACCCGGGGTGAACCTGACCGTCGCCGTCGCGGGCACGGAACCGAAGAGCCGGAACGGAATCGTCGCCGTCGTGGCGCCCAGTGTCCCGGTGACCGCGTCGGTGCGCCGATCATGGTCGATGGCGAACGGGGCCGGGCCGATCGGCGCGTCCACGCCCAGCTTGGCGATGCGCGTCGTGCCGGTGGCCGACAAGTCGGCGTGCTGGACGGCGGGCAGGACGGTGTACTCGCCGATCTTCGGGAGGTTGGGAGACGCGAGACACCCGATCGACACCTCGCCGTGCCTGGTCAGCGACCCATCGGCTTTCCTGGCCGTGATCCCGGACCCGGCCAGGCCGGAGTACATCGCGTGTTTGCCGAGAGTCGTCGTGGGCAGGACGAACTTGGCCTTGCCCGACCACGACGCCCCTGGGCCGTAGGACCCCTGGGTAATGGGCAGCCCCGGTACGTCGATGCTCGCCCGGACAGGACCACGCATGTCGGGGTAGATCGTCATACTCGTACTGCCGTCGAGCGTGGTGGCTCCGGCGTCGATCAGCCGCCCGATCGCCACTCCGGAGACCCCACCCGAGAGGGAGGCCTCGATCTCCACGTGTTCACCTTCGTACACCGTCTCCGGCAAGTCGAACGTGGCACCGCCGTACGAGCTGACCTCAGCCTGCGGAAAGTCGGTGCCCGAGAGATAGCACGGGCCCGTTGCGTCTCCCACACTGACGGGTATCGCCGCGGCGGTCGGCGCGGTGAGCGCTCCGACAACGAGGACTGCCGTGGAGACAGCCGCGGCTCTTCTGGCTGATACGAACATGGTCTTTGACCCCCAAGTCACGTCGGTCACAATTCATTTCGAAACGTATCCGAAAGAGCCGACGCGACCCAGCCTCAATTCACGACAGTTTTCAGTGCGACTTCCATTGCGAACAGACAATTTGGGTAAGTCCTATTTCACCGCCCCTGGAGCAGGTGACCCTGCCCGACTTGTCGCGGCCGAGGAACCGTTCGTCGGATCCGAGCGTCGCAGGGTGGTGAACAGGCAACTCAAGCTCCTGATCGGCGGCCTCGTGTGCGCGCTGCTCCCGTATGTGCTCTTCATCGGGGCCAGCCAGGAGGTCGTGATCAACGGTGTGAAGACGGTCGACAACCGACTGAACATCGCCGGCGTCGTCGGCGGGCTCGCCGCGATCGCCATCGGGTGGCGAATGGCCATGCAGTGGGAAACCGAGTCCGACAAGGCACCGAAGTGGCGGATCGCCGCGGCGGCCATCGCACTGGCGGGCGCCGCACAGGTCGTATACAGCCTGGATCTGTTCCAGTGATGATGTCCGACAAACGTCTACTGGTTCTTCTGAACGACTCGAACGCGCCACGGCCCGCCGGGTGACCGGCGGGCCGTGGGTCGCGCGTTGTTCGGGTTGTCGATCCCGCTGTCTACGGCTGTTCGAAGACGTTGGGCGCGGGCGCGGTGCGGTCGACGGTGTGGACGACCTTGTCGGACACCGACACCCTTCCCGAGCTGTCGGTGGTGATGGCCTGGAAGGTCACCTCGGTGCCGTCGGCAAGCCCCTTGGTGTCATAGAGCACCTTGTAGTCCGGGTTGTCGTCGGTTCCGACGTGCGTCCACTTGCCGTTCTTGCCGACCTTGACAGCGAAGCTGACCTCGTGGAAACCCTGGCCGTGCACGGTCGCCCGGATGAACGGCCGCCCGTTGAGCTTGCCGCCCTGGGTGAGGTCCAGCGTGGTCGCGGCCGCCTTGCCGCCGTTGACGTCGGCCAGTGGCACGGCCGCCCGGTACACGACCGCCGACAGCGGCGGGACGGTCACGGTGAGCTTGCCCGCCGCGTCGGTGTTGTGCGTGCCGTCCGGGGTCGGGTACAGGCGGACGAACGGCGCGTTCGGCGAGTACGTCGGGACACTGGCGGTCTTCTCGGTCTCGCTGTTGTTCAGCGCGACCACGTACTCCACCTTCTCGTCGCGGTCGATGCGGGAGAAGGCGTAGACGCCGGGACCGTTGTCGGCGTGCCGGTGGACCTGCGCACCGTCGCGCAGGGCGGGGTGCTCAGCGGTGAGCTGGTTGAGCCGCTGCAGGTACCGGTACATCGGGTGGTTCTTGTCGAAGTTGGACGTCGCGGTGGTCGCGTCCGTGCCCAGCAGGTCGTTGTCGTTGTAGCTGCTTACCTTGCTGGGGAACATGTCCTCGCGGGCGTCCTGGTCGTTGCCGTCGCCGGTGAAGCCCTGCTCGTCGCCGTAGTACACCACCGGGTTGCCCCGGGCGAAGTACATCAGCTCGTGCGCCAGTTGCGACCGCCGTAGCGTCTCGGAGTTCGCGATGCCCGGGTTGTCGGCCTGGATCATCCAGCCGATGCGCCCGCGGTCGTGGTTGTCGACGAACGTGGGCAACTGGTAGGCGTTGGAGTCGCTGTCGGTGTACATGTCGTCGGTCTGGAAGAAGGTGGCGAGGTCCGCCGCCGACGCCGACTTGGACGCGAAGTTCCGCGCGTTGGCCTGGAAGGTGAAGTCCAGCACGGACTGGTACTTGCCCTCACCGGTGTAGGCCGACAGCTCGACGGGGTCCTCCACCGCGGCCTCGCCGAACATGTAGAAGTCCGGCCTGCCGTTGGCCCTGGCGTAGTCCAGCACCCCGGTGATGAACTGCTGCCAGAACGCCATGTTGACGTGGCGGGTGGTGTCGATCCGGTACCCGTCGATGTTGTACTGGGTGATCCAGTCCTGGAAGATCTTCGTCATCCCGGCGACGACCTCGGGCCGCTCGGTGAACACGTCGTCGAGGCCGAAGAAGTCGCCGTAGAGCGAGTCCTCGCCTTGGAACGTGGTCTCGCCGCGGTTGTGGTACATCGTCGGGTCGTTGAGCCACGCGGGCGACTTGACCGTCTTGTCCGCCTCGGTGCGGAACGTCGGGTTGTAGGGGAAGCTGGTTTCGGGGTCCAGCTTCGGGAAGACCGCCGCGGTCTCGTAGTCGCGGTCGTCGAACACCTTGCCGTCGGCGTCCTTGTACGGCTGGTCGGTCTTGGACCGGTAGGGCTGCTGCTCCCCTTCCTCGTAGCTGATGACGTCGCCGGTGTGGTTCACCACGATGTCGAAGAAGACCTTCATCCCGCGGGCGTGCGCCTGGCGGACCAGTTCCTTGAGGTCCTCCGCGGTGCCGACGTGCGGGTCGACCTGGTCGAACTTGGTGATCCAGTACCCGTGGTAGGACGCGGTGGTGTTGGTTTCGCCGGTGGGCAGCTTGCCCTCGAACAGCCAGTCGTTGTACATCGGCGGGGTGATCCAGATGGCGGTCTGGCCGAGGTCCTTGATGTAGTCGAGCCTGCTGGTCAGTCCTTTGAGGTCACCGCCGTGGTAGAAGCCCTTGTGCGTGGGGTCGTACTCGTTGACCGCCTCGCTGCTGGCCTGGTCGTCGTTGGTCGGGTCGCCGTTCTCGAACCGGTCGGTCATCAGGGAGTAGATGCGCTCCCTGGTGAGCGGGCTGCGCAGGCTCGGCTGGGCGAGTTGCTTGGCGTTGCCCACCTCGTCGGGCCCGGGGGCCGCGGCGGCGCCGGAGGGCGCCAGGGCCAGGGTCGCGCCGCACGTCCCGGCGAGGGCGGCGGCCGCCCAGCGCCGCCGGGCGCGGGTGTCTCTGTGTTTGGTCATGGTCTCCGCCTACCCGTCAGAAGTGGACCTTGACCGCGGTCGCGGCCGCTGGCGCGGTCACCGTCGCGATCTTGGTGTTGGGGTCGTAGGACACGGTGGCCGCCGTCGCGCCCTTGGGCGCGGGAACGTCGTGCAGGCGCCAGGTCACGGTCGTGACCGTCGAGTCGTACCCGTCGTGGGCCATCCGCTTCTCCAGGGTGATGTCCTGCCCGGAGCGGGTCGCCGAGAACTCGGTCTCGTCGAACTCGCCCTTCTGGTGGTCCTTGGTGGCGCCGTCGTCCTCGTAGACGGTCGACTTCGCCGCGGTGTCCACCCACGCGTCGAGCACCAGGTCGGTCAGCGGCTTCTCGTCGTGGAACTGCTGCACCGCGCGGTTGGCCACGATCGAGTTCGACTGGACGTAGATCGGCAGCACGTCGAGCGGGGCCGCGGCGGTGATCGTCTGGCCACCCTCGAAGCTCTTGCCGGTCCACCAGTCCGTCCACTTGGAACCCGCGGGCAGGTACACCTCGCGGCTGGTGGCGCCCTGCTGCACGACCGGCGCGACGAGCAGGTCGTCGCCCCACATGAACTCGTGGTCGAGGTCGCGGACCTTGGGGTCGTTCTGGAACTCGTAGACCAGCGGCCGCTGCACGGGCGCACCGGTCACCGAGGCCTCGTGGAAGGCGGTGACGAGGTACGGCATCAGCTGGTACCGCAGGCTGATGTACTTCTTGGCGATCGCCTCGACCTCGGGGCCGAACGACCACGGCTCCTGCGAGTAGCCCTCGTTGCCGTGTCCCTGGTAGTGGACGCGGGCGTGCGGGTAGAACGCGCCCGCCTGCAGCCAGCGGGCCATCAGCTCCGGTGTGGCCTGCCCGGCGAAGCCACCGATGTCGCTGCCGACGTGCGGCACGCCGGAGAGGCCGATGTTCATCTGCATCGGCAGGGACATGGCCAGGTGGTCCCAGGTGCTGACGTTGTCGCCGGTCCACAGCGCGGCGTCGCGCTGCGAGCCCGCGTACATGTCGCGGGTCAGGATGAACGGCCGCTGGTTGGGCTGGAACTGCTCGAAGCCCTGCGTGGTCGCGTGGGTCTCCAGCATCCCGTACAGGTTGTGGATCTCGGTGGCCTGCTGGGTGCCGTGGTTGAACTCGGTGTCGTTGGGGATCGTGTGGTACTCGTTGTCGAACACGGCGGGCTCGTTCATGTCGAGCCAGATGCCTTCGACACCGCGGTCGAGCAGGGTGCCGTGGTGGTCCGCCCACCAGTTGCGCACGTCCTGGCGGGTGAAGTCGGGGAACTTCGACGGGCCGGGCCAGACCGAGCCGACGTAGTCCGAGCCGTCGGGGTTGGTCGCCCACGCGCCGATGTCGTTGCCCGAGTCGTAGACGCTGTAGCCGTCGTCGACCTTCACCGCCGGGTCGTTGATGGTCACCGTGCTGATGCCCATCGACTCCAGTTGCGCGTCGAGAGCCTCGGGGTTCTCGAACCCCTCGCCCCAGGTGAACACGCGGAACTCGTCCATGTAGTCGATGTCGAGGTTCATCGTGTCCAGCGGGATGCCGCGGTCGCGGTAGCCCTTGGCGACGTCGACGATCTTCTGGGCGGGCTCGTAGCCCCACGAGCTCTGCTGCCAGCCCAGCGACCAGTTCGGCGGCTGCTGGTAGCGGCCGGTGAGCTCGGTGTAGCTCTCCAGCACGTTCGGGATGTCGGGGCCGTTGAAGAAGTAGTAGTTCAGGTCGCCGCCGTCGGCGTAGAAGTAGTAGTAGTCGTCGCGCTCACTGGCCATCTCGAAGTACGACCGGTGCGTGTTGTCGAAGAAGACGCCGTACGCGTGGCCGTTGGGCTTGAGGCCCATGAAGAACGGGATGCTGGCGTAGAGGTACTTCTCCGTGGGCGAGTAGGCGTAGTTGTCGGTGTTCCACATGCGGATGCTGTCGCCCCGCTTGTTCAGGCCCCTGGTCTGCTCACCGAAGCCGTAGAAGTCCTCGCCCGGCTCGGTCTTCTTGAACACATAGGGCTTGCCCGCCTCGTAGCCCGATCCGTACGCCATGTCGTCGGCGTTGATCACATTTCCCTGGGGGTCGAGAACGCGGACGCCGAATCGGTCCATGGAAATCTCGACGGTGATCTTGTCGGTCTTGAGGGTGTAGTTCTTCTTCGACCGGTTGTGCTTGAACTTCGGAGTGCCCCAGTCCTTTTTCTGAATCGCGGGCGAAAAGTATTCGGCTTTACCCTTGGGCTGCACCGAGATCTTCAGGACGTCCTCGGAATAGAGCCGGACCAGGCCGAGGTAGCCGCCGAGGTCGAAGGTGGCGCCGTCCGCGGTCGGGGTCACACCCTGGACCGTGAGGGTTTGCAGGTTGTTCTTGTCCAGCGGGATTTCCGGATGCGGAGTGACCGCGTGCGCGAGGCCCGCGGTGAGCACGGAGGCGCCGAGCAGGGCGACGGTGGCCGCGGCGATGGTCCGCCGCTTTCGCCGCGCGGCTGGGCGCGTCCCTTGGAGTGTGAGATTCATGAGCATGCTCCTGCATGATCGGCGGCGCCGCGACCGCCCCGCGCGCGACGCCTGATAAACACGCCAGAATTCCTGGGCGGAATTCCTCGGGGCGAGAAGACTATGCGTGCGCGAAAGTAGCCGAGTCAAGGCGAAGTCGCCATTTTCCCAATTGCGCAAATAGCGGCCGTACAGTTGCGCAAATGGGCGCGGAAACAATGCGGAAATGCCTGGGAGAATACGGGGTCATACCGCCAAAGGCGCAAGGGCGCGCGGCAGACCGCAGCCGCAGCTCGACCGGTGCATGATCTCGGCGGGGTACCGGTTGACCTGCCACGGCGCGGCGTCGTCGTCGAGGCGCCGCAGCAGCAGCTGGGCGGCCCTGGCCCCGATCGTCCCGGCGGGCTGGGCGACGGTGGTCAAACCGGGGTCGAAGTAGTCCGCCCACGGGAAGTCGTCGAACCCGACCACCGCCATTTCCTGCGGCACGTGCACACCGGCGGCGCGCAGCGCGGCGATCGCGCCGATGACCATGTTGTTGTTCGCGGCGAAGACCGCCGTGGGCGGCGGGTTCATCTCCAGCAGGTCCAGCATCGCCTTGCGCCCGCCCTCGTAGCTGGACTCGCCGCAGGCCAGCAGCGCGACGTCGGTCGGCACCTGCCGGATCTTGTGGGCCAGTTCGTAGCCGCGCACGCGTTCCTCGCTCGTGGACAGCCCGCGCAGTCCCGCGATCATGGCGATCCTGGTGTGCCCGATGGCGAGCAGGTGGTCGACCACCGCGGCCGCCGACGCCTCGTTCTCGACACCGACCTGGTCGACCGGCAGCTCGCAGAACCGGTCGACCACGACGAACGGCACCGGCACGTCGCGCAGGACCGGGCACGGCAGGTCCCGCCAGCCGTGCGCGGGCGCGACGATCAGCCCGTCGACGCCACGGTCGAGCAGGGTCGCCACCGCCGACGCCTCGTGCCGGGGGTCGTCCCGGGTGTCGACCACGACCAGGCCGAGTCCCGCCGCCTCGGCGGCGGCGCTCGCGCCGCGGATCAGGTCGACCCAGTACGCGTCCGACGCGGTCGCCGTCATTGCCAGGCCGATGGCCCTGGTCGCCGCCCTGGCGGGCCGGGCGCCGACGTCACGGGCGTAGCCGAGCAGCCGCATCGACTCGTGCACCCTGGCCCGGGTGGCGGGCGCGACGGACCTGGTCCCGTTGACCACATGCGAGACAGTCGTGATCGACACCCCGGCGGCGCGGGCGATGTCGGCCATCCTGATCGAGAGGGTCATCGCCATCGTTCCCCACTGACGGTGTCGAAGAAGTGCGCCGAGCCCGGCCGAAGTGCCAGCCACACCTTGGATCCCGGCCGCGGCGGGGTGCGCGGGTCGACCCGGGCGACGACCTGCGGGCCGCCCGCGGTGGCACGGCCGTAGAGGAACGCGTCCGCGCCGAGTTCCTCCACGAGCTCGACGGTGACGGGGAACGCCTGCCGGGTGGCGCCGGTGACCAGGTCCAGTGATTCCGGGCGGAAACCGATGGTCACCGTCCCCGCGCGGCCCGGCGAACGCGGCACCGGGATCTCGGCGGTTCCCGCGATGACCGCGCGGCCGTCGATGACCGGGCACTCGCACAGGTTCATCGCGGGCGAGCCGATGAACCCCGCCACGAACACGTTCGCCGGGGTGTCGTAGAGCTCGCGCGGCGCGCCGCACTGCTGCAGGACGCCCTCCCGCAGGACCGCGACGCGGTCGCCCATGGTCATCGCCTCGACTTGGTCATGGGTGACGTACACCGTGGTCACCGCGAGCCTGCGCTGCAGCGCGGCGATCTGCGCGCGGGTCTGCACGCGCAGCTTCGCGTCCAGATTGGACAGTGGCTCGTCCATGCAGAACACCTTGGGCGAGCGGACGATGGCGCGCCCCATGGCCACCCGCTGGCGCTGTCCGCCGGACAGGGCCTTGGGTTTGCGGTGCAGGTAGTCGGTCAGGTCGAGCAGCCGCGCCGCCTCGGCGACCCGCTGGTCGCGCTCGGCGCGCGGCACGCCCGCGATGCGCAGCGCGAAACCCATGTTCTCCGCGACGGTCATGTGCGGGTAGAGCGCGTAGTTCTGGAACACCATGGCGATGTCCCGGTCCTTGGCCGCCAGCCCGGTCACCTCGCGGCCGTCGATGCGGATGCTGCCGGAGCGCACCGGCTCCAGCCCGGCGAGCATCCGCAGCGAGGTGGACTTGCCGCACCCGGACGGGCCGACCATGACCAGGAACTCACCGTCCTGGATCGCCAGGTCCAGCGCGTCCACCGCGGGCTGGTCGGCGCTGTCGTACTGGCAGGTGGCTGCCTCATAGGTCACGGTCGCCATGGCGGGCCCTTCAGAAGTCGACGACCAGGTGGTCGAGGTTGACGTTGCCGGAATCGGTTGGGCCGTAGGAGAAGGAGATCGTGTTGGCGCCCGCGGTGAGCGCGACCTGGCTGGTCTGGCTGATCCAGGTGTCCCAGTCGGCCATGGCCGGGACGGTGAGTGGGACGGGCGTGCCGTTGACGGTCCTGGTGAGCGTGCGGGCGCCGCCGGTGGCGTTGGCGAAGCGCGCGGTGAGCGGGTAGGTGCCCGCGGCGGGGGCGTGCACGGTGAACGTCGCCGTCGCGCCGACGGCGGTGAACCGGTCGACGAAGCCGCTGCCGGAGTAGCCGACGTGGTCGGCGACGCGCTGCGCGCCACCGGTCAGCGCCCCGGTCTCCGCCTCGACCACCAGCCGGCACGGCGCCGCACCTGGCGCCACGTCCAGGTGATCGAGGTTGACGTCGCCGTCGGGCCCGTGCTTGTACGCCACGGTGTTGGCGCCCGCGGCAAGCGGGAGCTGGACCGTGTGCTCGCCCCAGGTGTCCCAGTTGGGCAAGGCGGGCAGGGTGATCTCGGAGTGGGTGCCGTTCACGGCGAGGGTCAGCCGCTTCGCCGACCCGGTCGCGTTGGCGTAGCGCAGCGTCGCGGCGTGCGGTCCCGCCGTCGCCGCGTCGACGGTGAAGGTGGTCGTGGCGCCCGTGTTCCAGTAGCCGTCGACGAAACCCCCGCCCGAATAGCCGACGTGGTTGGACGCGCTGCGCGCCCCGCCCGAGTGGGCCGCCGCCTCCGCCTGGTGTCTGGCGCCGCAGCGGGGCGCGTCCGCCGAGAGCGTCAGCGAGTCGAGGTTGACGTCGCCGCTGTCGGCGGGACCGCGCGCGTAGGTGATCGTGTTGGCGCCCGGTCGGAGGGAGACCTGGGTGGTCTGGGTGCCCCAGGTGTCCCAGTTCGCCAGCGGCGGCAGGGTGAGCTGGTCCCGTACCCCGTTGACCGTGACGCTGAGCGTGCGCGGCGCGCCGGTGGCGTTGGCGTAGCGCAGGGTCGCGGCGTGGCGGCCCGCGTTCGCCGCGGTGACGGTGAACGCGGTGGTGGCGCCGACGTTCCAGTAGCCGTCAACGAACCCGGCGCCCGAGTGTCCCGCGTGGTTCGTGGCCTGCCCAGCGCCGCCGGACAGGGCGGCGTTCTCCGCCTCCACGGTCGACGTGGTGGCGGTTCCCGGCGCCGATCCGGCGACGACGACCTGCTTGGCCGTGCCCACGGCGACGCGCACCGCCGTGTACGGGCCGTACTGGTCGGTGCCGGTCGCCCAGCCCTCGCCGGGCGCGGCCTTCAGGGCGGCCAGGCTGTCGTACCGCTGCGCTCCCGTCCCGTCGATCGTCGCCCCGGTGCCCGACCACTTGTTGACCTTCACGACGTGATGGGTCAGCGGCGTGGCATAGGTTCCCGTCCTCGGATCGGTCGTCACCGTGACGGAGTCCGCCGACCGGCGCGCGGTCACCCGCTGCTTGAAGTACGACCCGTTCTCATACCCGTTGGTGACCCCATCGTCGTCGTACACAGTGGCCTGAGAGGTCGCCGAGCCGGGGAACACGTTGAGTTCCTGCTGCCGCACGACGCTCTCCCCGACGTGCTGCTGGACGTCCTGGGTGGCCACGATCCCGCCCTCCCGCACGAACAGCGGGATGTCACGCCACGTGGAAGCGTTCACCGGGTAGTCGATCGTCACCGGGCCGGTGTAGCTGGTCCCGCGGAACCAGTCGGTCCATGTCCCCTCCGGCAGGTACACCCGCTTGCTCGCCACATCCTGCTCGACCACCGGGGCGACCAGCAGGGAGTCGCCGAACATCCACTCGCTGGTCAGGTTCGCCGCGGTCGGGTCGTCGGGGAACTCGGCGAACAGGGGCCGCACCAGGCCGATCCCGGTCTCGTGGTTGGCCCGGTCGTGGGCGTAGATGTACGGCATCAACTTGCTGCGCAGTTCGATGGCCTCCTTGGCGGCCAGCTCCGCGGTCGGACCGAACACCCACGGCTGCCGCTGCTTGTTGTGCGTGCCATGGACCCGGTAGAGCGGGACGAACGCGCCGAACTGCATCCACCGCGCGTAGGTCTGCGCGGTCGGGTCGCCGGAGAAGCCACCGATGTCCATGCCCCACTTGGTCTCGCCGAGATTGACCGCGGTCAGCATTCGGGTCCGCTGGTTCGCCATCGTCGTCGCGTCGGAGTCGATGTCGCCGGACCACATGCCGTAGCCGTAGCGCTGCCCGCCGAGGTAGAAGTTTCGGTTGAGCGACATGACTCGCTTGTCCGTGTGCAGCCGCTGCCCCTCATACAGGGACCGCTGCATGTTGACGTGCTGCAGGCTGTTGAACACATACCCGCCTGCCTCGTCGGCCTCGTCGTTCCACCAGCCCGCGATGCCGGTGTCGGCCAACGGCTTGGAGTGCTGCCAGAACCACTCCCGGCAGTGCTGCTTGGCGAAGTCGACGTCGTTCGCCAGCCGGTGGGAGAAGTACTCCGGGTAGTCGGCGCGGCCGGGGTAGAAGCAGTGGTTGTCCTTGCCCCACTGGCCTTGCACGGTGTTCCCGCCGCCCGCCTTCTCCACGATGACCCGCGGTTTCATGATGCCCATGAGCTTCACGCCCGCCGCGGCCATGGTCGCCGCGAACGCCCCCGACGCGCCGTCGGGGAACTTGTTCGGATGGACGTTGCCAGCACCGGACGTGGAGTTCCAGCGGAACTCGCCGTGGTCGTCCTCACCCCAGGCCTTGAAGTCGAAGTCCAGGGTGAACGCGTCGAGCGGGATGCCGCGGCTGCGGTAGCCCCGCACGATCGCCTCGACCTCGGCCTGGTCGCTGCCCCACTCGCTGTTGTTGAACCCGAACGCCCACTTCGGTGACATGGCGGGCTTTCCGGAGATCTCCGCGACCGCGCCCATGGTGTTCTTGGGCGCGCCGACCGTCACGTAGTACGCGACGTTCACCTTCGACACCCCGCTGTACTCCAGCGCGGTGTCGGTGATCGCGAAGTCGCCGTCGACCGAGTCGACCAGCAGCCCGTACCGGTTCGTGTAAGCCAGCGGAGCACCGGCGTCGCCCTGTTGGTTGGCGCTGACCCGGCCGCCGTCGTTGCGCTGCATGCCCTCGGCGAGGTTCTGCTTCGGGTCGTTCTCCGCCCACGGCACCGGGCTGCTGGTGATGCCGTAGAACCGGTCACCCGCGGCGTGGGTGAACTTCACGCCGTCCGGGTGCACGCCTTCGGCGGCCTGCTCCCGCAGGACCAGCGCGCCCACGGAGTCGTAAATGGACAGTCGGGCCGGGTTCTTGTCGATCTTGACCGTCAGCCGTGCGGTGGTGACGACCATCGGGTCGGACGCGGTGTCGATCGAGGCGGTGTTGCCGCTCCCCCACGTCTTGGCCGGGTCGATCACCTGCGTGGGCGCCTCGAAGTCGCCGCCCGGCCGGTAGTCGACCTTGACGATGTCGGGCCGGAGCACCTGGACGATCAGGTTGTCGGCGCCCACGGAGATGTCGAGGGTGTCGCCGGTGACGGTCACCCCGGTGACCGCGCCGAGTCCCGCCGCGTGCGCGGGAACGGTCGCTATCGCTGTGGTGGCAAGGGCAATGGCGGTGGCGAGCAGCGCTGCTCGGCGCATCGGAGACTCCGCTCAGCTCGGGGTGACGGTCAGGTGGTCGACGTTGATCGCGTTGGTGTCCTGTGGACCGCGCCAGAGCACGACGGTGTGCAGCCCGGCCGAGAGCTGGACGGTCACCGCCACGTCGGACCACGTGTCCCAGTTGCCCAGGCCACCGAAGGTGGGTCTGGACTGGATCGCCCCGTCGACCGCCACTGTGCGCACCGCGGGCGCGCCGCCGTTGCCGTAGCGGAACTTCAGTGTGTAGCTGCCGCTCGTGGGGGCCTGGACGACGAAGGAGACGCCGCTGTCGGACGGCCCGAAGTTGTCCACGAACCCGGTGCCGGTGTAGCCGGCGTGGTCGGTGCCGACCGTGACCGCCGTCTTGGTCGCCGTCTCGGCCTCGTACCGGTCGGCGGCGGGCGGGGAGAAGCCGCGCGGGATGTAGACCATGTCCCAGTACCGCAGCGACGGCAGGGTGAACTGAAGGTACCGGCCCGAGGAGTCCGTGCCCGTGGTGTACGGGAGTGACGCGCTGACACCGTTGTTGGTGTCCGGGGAGGCGACGTAGACGCCGGTGGGATTCATGTCCGGGCCGATGTAGTACTTGACCGGGATGTTGTTCAGCGTCGGCGCGGTGCTCGCCGCGTTGCGCCACACGTCGTCGTTGCCGATGAGGTTGACCAGGTTGATCACGTCGTGCGTCGAGGTCCGCGACAGGTTGGTCCACACCGTGTTGCCGGTGGCGTCCGGGCTGGTGGCGACGCCGCTGAGCTTGACGAACTGCGCCCCGGAGTCGGTGTTGACCGCGTCGAACAGCAGGTTCTCGTACGCGGTGGTGAAGTCGTAGTAGTCCTTCATCCACGCCGAGAGCGAGTTCGGCATCTGCTTGTAGTGGTTCGGGAAGTACGGGTGGGTGAGCATCTGCCCGCCCTCCCCCATCTCGATGTGGCTCGCGCCCATCGCCGCGAAGGCCGCGTTGGTCAGGCGCACCGACGCCTCGTCGAACGTGCCGAGCGTCAGGTTGTCGAGGTTGACCCAGCCCGCCGTGTCGACCCGCAGCCGCAGCGTGTGGGTGCCCGGGGTCAGGTGGACGACCTTGTACGCGTCGTAGTCCCAGGTGTCCCAGCTGTTGTGCGTCGGCTTGAACGGGAACCGGACCGTCCCGGCGTCGACGCCGTCCACGAGCAGAGTGCGCGAGACGGGGGCGCCGGTGGCGTTGGCGTGGCTGAAGTTCAGCGAGTAGTCGCGCTCCTCGGGGACGGTCACGCTGAACTCGACCCAGTCGCCGACGTCACCGTAGCCGTCGACGAACCCGGTGCCGGTGTAGCCGGTGTGGTTGGTGTTGACGCCGACCCCGTTGCGCGTGGCGTTCTCCGCCTCGTAGCGCGGGCCGAGGTTCTCGCCGTAGTTCATGTACGCGGCCAGCACCATGGCCTTGCTCGCGCCGTCGACCTTGGGCGCGTCGCGGCGCGCGGCGTGCACGTAGTTCTTCAGCGACTGGTAGGTGGGCGCCGCGTCCCAGATCTCGGAGTACAGGAAGTCGACGTCGGCGTTGGCGGTCACGTCGGCGACGCCGAACCCGCCGTCCGCGCCGTCGACCAGGTTGAACGCGGTCACCGCGCGGTTCGGGTCGTTCGCGGTGAGCGCCGCCTTGGCCGCGTCCACGATCCCGGAGAAGCTGCTGGTCAGCGGCACCGGACTGCCGTCGTGGGTGTGGTAGGTGCCCTGCCACGCGCCGAGCTGGTCCATGTGGACGCCGTCGAAGCCCATGGTGTCGACCTGGTCGACGTACTCGCCGACGATGTGGTCACGCCAGTTCGGGTCCTGCGGGTTGAACATCCACAGGTTGGTCTGCGGGTCCATGTCGCCGAAGTCGAACTGCCACTGCTGGGCGTGGGCGGTGTCGTTGAACAAACCCCAGGTCGGGGAGACGCCGGAGACCTGCTCGTAGTCCTGCAGACCCGCGTAGGTCATCGCGTACGGCATCGCGGCCACGCCCGCGTCGTGGGCGGCGTCGATCTGGTTGACCACCGACTGCCGCGCGATCGGGATGCCGGACCAGTCGTCCCAGGTGTCGGCGACGACCCCATTGACCCGCTTGATCGGCTTCTCGTGCCGCCACATCCAGTCGTAGAGCTGCACGGCGTTGAGGTGGTAGTCGCGCACGAGCTGCTGGACCTTGGCCCGCGCCTGCTCGGTCGTCTCACCGACCGGGAAGTCGTGCAGGTAGCCGTAGCGCGGATAGCGGGTCCACGTGCTGGAGACGTCGACCGCGGTGACGTCCTTGGAGCCGTCGGCGGTGACCTCGGCGAGGTAGCCGCGGAAGTCGGTCGAGGGGGCGGTCCAGTTCAGGGTGACCGCGACCTGCTGTCCGGCGGGGACGCTCGCCTGCTGCGAGACCGAGCCCGCCCCCTGGGCGAGGTGGGTCATCGACAGCTGCACCGGACCGGTCCACCCGGACCCGGAGTTGTTCTTCAACACGGCCACGACAGGCACTTGGGCGCCGGGTGCGTAGCGCGCCTTGTCGACGTACACGTCGGTGACGAAAACGTCGCCGACGGCGAGCGCGGTGGGCGGCGTGGTGAGTGCGACGAGGGCCGCGGTGGAGAGGAGAGTGAGGCCAGTACGCGATAACCGGCGACGAACGACGGACGAGGTGGCTGGCATTGGGCGCCTCCGAGTCGGGAGTCCCGGAAGCGTGACACCGTGAATTTCGTGTGTCAAGAAAGTGACGGAACGTGCGGGGGATTTCCGCCGAATTTCTTGACACACGAAATTTGAGACCTGATGATGGCTCCACTCCGGACGGAGCGGAGGGACCGAGAGGCAGCGATGAACACCGACAGCCCCACCCCCGGCGGCCAATCCCGCGGCCGGAGCACAGCACAGGCGACAACCTCGCCCACGCTCACCTTCCCCACCTACGGCAGGCCCGGCGGCGCTGCCGACGTCATCGGCGAGCAGACCCGGGCGCAGGTGTTCGCGGCGCTGCTCAGCGGCGGACCGCTCTCCCGCACCCAGCTGGCCCAGCGCACCGGGCTGTCCGCGTCCAGCGTCACCAAGGTCGTCACCCCGCTGCTGGAGTCCGACTACGTGCTCGAAGTGGGCGTCGCACCCGCCGAGGGCGGAGCGGGCAGGCCGCAGCGGATGCTCGCGGTCAACCCGGAGCGGCACGCGGTCGTCGGGGTCAAGCTGCACCCGGCGCACGTGACGGCGGTGGTCACCGACATGGCCGCCAGGGTCACCGCCCGCGGAAGCCGCAAGCTGCGCAGCTCGCGGCCGGAGCTGGTGCTCGCCGCCGCGACGGAACTGGTCGGCGAGCTGCTGTCCGGCCGCGGACCCGAGGTCCCCACCGTCCTGGGACTCGGCGTCGGCGTCGGCGGGCACGTCGACACCGCGGCCGGTGTCTGCGTCCGCTCCGGCGTGCTCGGCTGGGAATCGGTCGACATCGCGGGCCCGCTGGCGAAGTCGACGGGACTGGGCACGGTCGTCAGCAACGACATGAGCACGCTCGTCATCGCCGAGCACTGGTTCGGCAAGGGCCGCGACACCGCCTCCTTCGCGGTCGTCTCGGTCGGCGCGGGCATCGGCTGCGGGCTGATGATCGGCGGGAACCTGCACACCGGCACGTCCGGGACGGCGGGCGAACTCGGGCACATCCCGCTCTCGCCGCGCGGTCCCAAGTGCACCTGCGGCAACCGGGGCTGCCTGGAGGCGGTCGCCTCGACCGGCGCGATCCTGCGCGGGATCGAGGAGCGCGGCGGCCCGAAGTGCAAGACGCTGGCCCAGGCCATGCGGCTGGCGCACGACGACCATGGCACGGGCGGGGCCGCCGCCAAGGCCACGTTCGAGAACACCGGTGAGGCGCTCGGCCGCGGCCTCGCCACGCTCTGCAACCTGCTCAACCTGGAAAAGATCATCCTGTCCGGCGAGGGCGCGGTCGCCTACGACCTGTTCGGCCCCTCGCTGCAGGCCGCCTGGCGCGCGCACAGCTTCTCCACCGCCGCGCAGGACTGCGAACTGATCATCGACGTCGTCGATGACGACCTCTGGGCACGTGGTGCGGCCTGCCTGGTCATCCAGGCCGCCGTCGGGGTGTCGCCCGCGAGCCGCTGAATCCCGGCCTGTCTTGGCCGGTACTGAAAGGACATGCCATGACAGGCACGAAGGTGCTGGCGATGCTGGCCGCGACGGCGTTGGCCACCGCGGGCTGCGGCTCGTCGGGAGAGCAGCCGAGCAGTGGTCCGGTGACCGTCACCTACTGGCACGGGTACAACGAGACCGGCGAGGAACTGCAGACACTGCGTGACGTCGTGATCCCCGCGTTCGAGAAGGCCCACCCGAACATCAAGGTCAAGCAGGTCCCCTTCCCGGACGAGGCCCTGCGGCAGAAGGTGCTCGGCGCCGCGGCGGGCGGGGAGCTGCCCTGCCTGCTGCGCAGCGACATCGTCTGGGTGCCGGAACTGGCCAAGCTCGGTGTGCTGGAACCGCTCGACGCCAAGCTCAAGGACTTCGACGCGCTGGCCAAGCGGACCTTCCCCGGCCCGCTGGAGACGAACAAGTACCGCGACAAGTACTACGGCCTGCCGCTCGACACCAACACCCGGGTGCTGATGTACACCCCCGCCGCGCTCAAGGCCGCGGGCCTGGAGAAGGCGCCGGAGACGTTCGAGGACGTGCGGGCGGCGGCGGCCAAGCTCAAGGGCTCCCCCGTCAAGGCGTTCGCCGACGGTGGCACCGACGGCTGGAACCTGCTGCCGTGGATCTGGTCCGCGGGCGGCGACCTGCTCAATCCTGAGCTGACCAAGGCCTCCGGATATCTCGACTCGCCGGAGAGCGTCGCGGCGGTGCAGCTGCTCGTCGACCTCCGCAACGAGGGCCAGCTGCCCGACATCATGCTCGGCGGCACCGGCGGCACACCGACCGACGAGGGCATCGCCAAGGGCGAGTACCTGTCCACACTGGACGGTCCGTGGACGTTCCCGATCTACGAGAAGCAGTTCCCCGGTGTCACCGTGGCCACCTCGAAGATGCCCGCGGGTCCCGGCGGCAGTGTCTCCGTCGTCGGCGGTGAGGACATCGTGATGACGAAGTCCTGCCCGGACAAGGAAGCGGGCGGCGAGTTCATCCGCTACCTGCTCTCCGACGAGGCACAGCTGGAGATGGCCAAGGTCGGCCAGATGCCCGTGCTCGCCGACCTCGGCGCGCGGCTCACCTCGATCAAGCCCTACTACGGGATCTTCGTCGAGCAGCTCAAGACCGCCCGCCCGCGCCCGCCGGTGCCGCAGTACAAGAAGATCGAAAGCCTGCTCTCCCAGCACGTGGCGGAGGCCCTCAAGGGCACCGTCAGCCCGCAGCAGGCGCTGACCGACGCCGCCCGGGCCATCGACGCCGTGCTGGCGCAGGACTGACACCGTGTCGGTCCTGGCTTCCGAAGCCACCGCGCGACCCGCTTCCGTTCCCGTACGCGGGAGCGGGCCGCGCGGCCCACGGCTGAGCACCAGACTGCGCGCCGCGCGCGTGCCCTACCTGTTCCTGCTGCCGGGGTTCGCCGTGTTCGTCCTGGTCATGGCCTACCCCATGGCGCAGGCGTTCCGGATCAGCCTGCACGAGTGGAACATCCTGCCCGGCGCCGAGAGCACGTTCGTCGGCGTCGCGAACTACCTGCGGGCGCTCGAAGACCCGGTGTTCTGGAAAGCGCTGGTCAACACCGGCGTCTACATGCTCGCCACGGTGCCCGCGCAGCTCGCGCTGGGCATGCTGGTCGCGCTGATGCTCAACCGGGCCATCAAGGGGCGCACCTGGTTCCGGGCGCTGTACTACCTGCCCGTGGTGACCAGCTGGGTTGTGGTGTCGCTGCTGTTCCGCTACCTGTTCGTCACCGACGCCGGGCTGGTCAACTACGTGCTGGTCGACCTCCTGCACGTGACCGACACACGCATCGCCTGGCTGCAGAACCGGTGGACCGCGATGGTGGCGATCTGCGCGCTGGGCATCTGGAAGGGCGTCGGCTGGTCGATGATCATCTTCCTGGCGGCGCTGCAGAACGTGCCCAAGGAGCTGACCGAGGCGGCCGAACTCGACGGGGCCTCCCCCACCCGGCGGTTCTTCTCGGTGGTGCTGCCGATGTTGCGCGCGGCTGTCGCGTTCGTGACGATCATGCTGGTGATCGGCGGGTTCAACGCGTTCACCTCGATCTACCTGATGACCGGCGGCGGGCCGGGCAACGACACCCAGGTGCTGCTCACCTACATGTACGAGCAGGCGTTCGACTTCCTCGACTTCGGCTACGGCTCGTCGATCGCCTACCTCCTCACGCTGATCGTGTTCGCGCTGAGCGTCGTGCAGTTCCGCGTGTTCCGCTATTCCGAGGAGGACTAGCGTGTCTGTCCACAGTGACCGGACAGCCCGGCGCAACCCGTTGGTATACCTCGTGCTCGTGGCCGGGCTGCTGCTGACGATCACACCGTTCCTGGTGATGATCTCGACGTCGTTCACCGACCAGAGCCTCGTGCTGGAGCTGCCGCCCAAGCTGCTCCCGGCCGACCCGACGACCCGCAACTACACCGACGCGCTGAGCTCCAGCGGCTTCGCGCTGTACTTCGCCAACAGCGCGGTGGTCGCGGTGGCGACGGTGGCAGGAGTGCTGCTGCTGTCGTCGATGATGGCGTTCGCCTTCGCCCGCTTCACCTTCCCCGGCAAGTCCGTGCTGTTCGGCGCGTTGATGGCGGCGCTGATGATCCCGGGGATGATCCTGATTCTCCCGCAGTTCCTGGTGGCCAGGGACCTCGGCCTGATCGACAGCAGGCTCGGGCTGGTGCTGTTCTACGTCGGCGCCCAGCTCGCATTCATCACGTTCCTGCTGCGCGGCTTCTTCCAGTCCGTGCCCAGGGAACTGGAGGAGGCCATGGAACTCGACGGCGCCGGGCCGTGGCGGGTCTACTGGAACCTGATGCTGCCGCTGTCGCGCCCGGCTTTGGCGACCGCGGCGATCTTCACTTTCCTCGGCGCCTGGGACGAGTTCGCCTGGGCGCTGACCATCATCAACGACCCGGACAAGCGCACCCTGCCCATCGCCATCGCACTGTTCCAGGGCCAGTACTCGACCTCGTGGGGCCTGGTGTTCGCCGCGTCGGTGATCGCGGTGGTCCCGGTGATCGTCATCTTCGTCGTCTTCCAGAGGCACTTCGTATCCGGGCTCCGCTCTGGCGCCCTGAAAGGCTGAGACCACACCATGACCGCTCTTGGGGAGCACTCTCACACCGCCGCCGACCTGGTCGCCTCCAGCATCAGGGTGATCCGCGACGGCCAACACCCGGGCGGCGGCTACGTCGCCTGCCCGACCTACCCGACCTACGGGTTCGCCTGGCTGCGGGACGGGGCTTTCTGCGCCTACGCCATGGAGTTGCACGGCGAGCAGGACAGCGCCGCCGCGTTCCACCGGTTCGTCGCGAACACCGTGCTCGACCACGAGGACCGGTTCCGCGCGGCGATCAGGCGGGAATACGGCTCCGCCGACCACATGCCGCCCACCCGGTACACCCTGGCGGGCGAGATCGAGGCCGAGGGGACCGCCGACGAGGTCTGGCCGAACTTCCAGCTCGACGGGTACGGCACCTGGCTGTGGGTGCTCGCCGACCACGCCCACCGGGGCGGGGTCCTCGGCGAGCGGGTCCGGCAGGCCGCGGAGCTGGTCACCCGGTACCTGTGCGCCGCGGGCCATCTCGCCTGCTACGACTGCTGGGAGGAGTTCGGCGACCTGCGCCACACCGCGACACTGGGCGCGGTGATCGCCGGGCTGGAGGCGTTCGGCGATGAGATCGCGGTGCGTCGGGCGGCGGAACTGCGGGAGCTGCTGCACGCCCAGCACGTCCGGGACGGGTCGTTCGTCAAGCACGTGGGCAGCTCCGCCGTGGACGCCAGCCTGCTGTGGCTGGCGCTGCCGTTCGGGGTGGTGCCGGTCGACGACCCGGTGATGGCCCGCACGGCGGCGCGGGTGGCCGCGGAGCTGACCGGGCCGTCCGGCGGCACCCGGCGGTACCTGGGCGACACGTTCTACGGCGGCGGCGAGTGGGTGCTGCTCACCGCGTGGCTCGGCTGGTTCCACGCCGCGTCGGGCGATCGGGAGTCCGCGGCCCGGCTGCTGGCGTGGGTCGAGCGGCAGACCGTCGAGTCGGGCCACCTGCCGGAGCAGGTGATCACCGACCCGCAGGCGCCCGAGCGGGTCGCGGAGTGGGTGGACCGGTGGGGTCCGGTCGCGACTCCGCTGCTGTGGTCGCACGCCATGTACCTGGTGCTGGTCCATGCTCTGGACGAGGGGTGAGCATGGAGATCTGGCCCACTCAGGCGACCTTCACCTCCGGCAGGCAGGTTTCGCTGGCGGTTTCATCCGGGGTCGCGGCGACCCTTGAGGTCGTGGTGACCCGACTCGGAGAGCAGGTCGCCTCGTCGACCGCTTCGGTACCCGCCGGAATATCCACTGTGGAGCTGGGGGTGTTCGATGACGGCGGCTACGCGGTGACCGCCGGGGACGCGAGCACCGCGTTCGACGTGCTGGCCACGCCGATGCTGCGGCCCCGATACGGGTTCCTCACCGACTTCTCCCCCGGCCGCGCCGACGCCGAGGACGCCGTGCTGGGCGTGCTGCGGCTGCACCTGAACATCGTCCAGTTCTACGACTGGATGTACCGGCACGCCGACCTGCTCGGCACCGAGGACGAGTTCACCGACGCCTGCGACAGCCCCAAGTCGCACCGGACGACCGCCGACCTGGTCTCACGGGTGCGGGCCGCGGGCGCGCTGCCGATGGCCTACGCGGCGACCTACGGCGTGGGCAAGGAATACGCGGCACGGCAACCCGAACAGCTGCTCTACCACGCCGACGGCTCCCCCCGGATGCTGGCGGACCTGTTGTATATCGCCGATCTCTCCGGGCCCTGGACGCCGCACATCGTCGCCGAGTACCGCGCGGCGGTCGACCGGCTGGGCTTCGCGGGCCTGCACCTGGACACCTACGGCACCCCGAAGATCGCCTGGGACGCCACGGGGACGGCCGTCGACCTCGCCGAGCAGTTCCCGCCCTTCGTGCGCGCGGTGCGCGACGAGCTGCCGTCGTCGACGCTGATCGTCAACAACGTCAACGACTACCCGACGTTCGCGACCGGGACCACCCCGCAGGACGCGTGCTACATCGAGGTGTGGGATCCGCACCTCGAGTACAGCCACCTGGTCGGCCTGATCCAGCGGGCGCGGACGCTCGCTCCCGGCCTGCCGACCATCCTGGCGGCCTACCTCGTCCCGTTCGCCGTGGCCCCGGCGGCGGAGGCGGCGTGGGCCGCACGCCTGTCGCTGGCGACCGTCTTCGCCCACGGCGGCCACTACCTGCTGTGCGGCGAGGGCGACGGCGTGCTGGTGCACGCCTACTACCCGAAGTTCGTCCGAGTCGACGCGGACTCCCAGCTCGTACTGCGCCGGTACTTCGACTTCGCTGTGGCGCAAGGGGATCTGCTGTACGACCCGGAGTCGCACGAAGTCACCCGGTCGTATCTGGCGAGCGAGGAGAACGACGAACTGGCGGTGTCGGCGGACGTGCCGGTGAGCGCGGACCCGCTGCCAGGACACCTCTGGGTGATCGTGCGGCGCAGCGGGCGGGGGCTCACGGTGCACCTGATCGACCTGGGCGGACAGTCCGAAGTGGAGTGGAACCGCGCCAAGTCGGTCGGCGGACCGCTGGACGGTGTGCGGCTGCGGGTCCGGTGGCCAGTCGCACGCGCGCTGTTCGGCTCCCCAGAGGCCGGCCCGGCCCTGCGCGCGGCCACAGCCACCCGCGACGGCGACTATGTGGAGGTGACCGTTCCCGCGTTCACCGCCTGGGCGACAGTGCACCTGCCGACCGAGCCCGCATGACCCCGGAATGGGGGTTTAGCAGCGAATGCACACCGGGCGACTCGCGGAGTCTGCGGCAGCTGACAACCCATCCATCCCGGCCAAGCCTGAAGATCTTTCGCCGTTTGTCCGCGCGCGGGGAGTGGGGCACTCTAGGCCGGTGATGGTGACCGGGCAGGATCGCACGAGCTACATCGGCCGCGATGACGAGCTGGTCCTGGCCCAGCGGCTGCTGGCGGCCGGGCCGCTGGTCACCCTCGTCGGGCCGGGCGGGGTGGGCAAAACCCGCCTGGCCGGGCGGATCGCGGCGAGGGAGGAGGCTCGCTTTCCTGACGGGGTCGTCCTCGTCGAGCTCGCCGAGCTGCGCGACGCGCAACTACTGGCCAGCACGGTCGCCGGGCGACTCGGGCTGCACGACCAGTCGTCGCGCCCGACCGTGGACGTGCTGATCGAGCACCTGCGCGGCATGCGGATGCTGTTGCTGCTGGACAACTGCGAGCACCTGATCAGCGCCTGCGCGGATCTCGTCTCCGCGCTGATCGCGGCCTGCCCGCAGCTGGTGGTGCTCGCGACGAGCAGGCAGTCTCTCGGCGTCGCGGGTGAGCACCTCATCCAGGTGCCGCCGCTGCCGCTGCCGCCGGAGCCGGACCGGGCGCACTCAGCCGAGCGGGTGGCCGAATCCGATGCCGTGCGGCTGTTCGTCGACCGGGCGGTCGCGGTGTTGCCCTCGTTCACCATCACCGAGGACAACTATCGCGACGTCGCCCAGCTCTGTCGCGAGTTGGAGGGCCTGCCACTGGCGATCGAACTGGCCGCAGTCCGGCTGCGGTCGCTGTCGCTGTCGCAGATAACCGAGCGCCTGTCGCACAAGATGCGGCTGCTCACCGGCGGCCGCCGGACCGCCCCGCGACGTCAGCAGACGCTGCGCACGCTGATCGACTGGAGCCACCAACTGTGCTCACCGGCCGAACAACTCGTGTGGGCGCGGGCCTCGGTGTTCTCCGGGTCATTCGACCTGACGGCCGCCGAGCAGGTGTGCGGCGGCGACGGGGTCGAGGACAGTGAGGTGCTCGACCTGATCCACTCGCTGCTGGACAAGTCGATCCTCAGCCGGGAGGACCAGGATGGACAGGCCCGCTACCGGATGCTGGAAACCCTTCGGGAATACGGCCATGACCTGCTCGAACGGTCCGGCGACCGGCCGCGGGTGGCCCGGCTGCACCGCGACTTCTACGCCGAGCTGACCGCGCGCTGGCACGCCGAGTGGATCGGGCGCGACCAGGTGGCGTGGGTGGCCCGGCTGCGGGCCGAGCACGCCAACCTGCGGGTCGCGTTGGACTACTGCGTCACCGAACCCGGCGAGGCCACCGTCGCGCTGGAGATGATCACCCGCGTCGACCTCTACTGGGGTATCCGGGGCGCACTGACCGAGGCCCGGCTGTGGCTGGAACGCGCGGATGCCGCCGCCCCACCGCGAGCACCCGAGCGGGTCGCCGCGTACCGGCTGGACGGGTGGTTCGCCCTGCTGCAGGGCGACACCGAAGGTGGTGTCGCCCAACTGGTCAAAGCCGGTGACCTGGTGGCCGAGACCGGAGACGAGGTGCAGGACGCCCATGTGACGCTGGTCTGGGGCATGGCCGCGCTGTTCACCGGCAACGAGGCGCGATCCAGGGATCTCTTCGCCCAAGCGCTCACGGCGTTCGACGCGCACCAGGAGCGGATCGGCGGTTTGTACGCGTCGTTCACCTTCGGGCTCGCCACCGCGGTGAGCGGCGAAGTCGACCAAGGACGGAGCCGGCTGCGGAAGACGATCGCGGAGTGCGAGGAGATCGGCGAGATCTTCTGGCGCTCGTGGGCGCTGTGGGCGCTGAGCGCGGTCGAATTGCTCTACGGGGACAACGACGAAGCCGAGCTCTGCGCCAAGCAGGGGCTGCGGCTGACCCAGTTGATCAGCAACCGGCTCGCCGAGGCATTCCTGGTGACCATCCTGTCCGGCACCGCCATGCGCAAGAGCCGGTACACCCGAGCCATGACCCTGATCGGCGTCTCCGACGCCATGTGGGACGCCCTGGCCGCCGACCCCGATCGCTTCGGCATGTTCGGAACCGAACGCAGACAACGAATCGACGCGTCCCGCAACGCCCTCGGCGACGCGGCGTCGGATGCGGAGCGGGCCCGCGGCCGGGCCCTGCCCAAACCCGAAGCCGTACGCCACGCCTTGGAGGAACCGACGACCACAGAGTCGACGACGCGCTCGGGAAAGCCGCTGACGAAGCGGGAGACCGAGATCGCCGACCTCATCGCCGAAGGCCTCACGAACAAGGACATCGCCGCGAAGCTGTTCATCTCCCAGCGCACCGCCGAAACCCACGTCGACCACATCCTGACCAAACTCGGCTTCCACAACCGCGCACAAGTGGCCGCCTGGACCGCGACCACTCCCCGCGCGAGCGAGCCCGAGTAACAGCCATCTCCCGCGTCAGTTCCTGCCGGGATTGACCACATCGGGTGCGAGCTGCTGATCGTCCGGCTGTTCCACCTGCTGGTCGGACCGGCCGCCAGTGCCCTCCTCGCTGCCATTGAAATCGGGTTTGTCCGGGCTGTAGGGATTCTCCCCGCCCTTGCGCTCCCGCGCCTGGCCCGCTTCAAGTTGCGCTTCGTAGGCCGCCCAGTTGTCGGCTATCGCACGGTCCGTTCGATACGTCCTGTCGATCCCGTCCTTCGTCTGCAAGCCCGCCTCGTGGTAGCGCGCAATCGTCGTCCTGAGATAACCAAGGAGGACCTCCCTGATCTCGGCCACCTGCGCGTCCGCCCAGGTCTGCACACCATCGGCGTTTCGCAGGTGGGCGTCGGCCGGATCCGATCCCACCAGGGCGCTGATTGTGGACTCGTACTCTTCGGCGGCTCTGAAGCAATGCCGCGCGATCTCCAACGTATGCTCCGGGTCAATTTCGAACCCCTTCGCACCCTTCGCC
This sequence comes from Actinokineospora alba, assembly GCF_004362515.1. Lineage (NCBI taxonomy): Bacteria > Bacillati > Actinomycetota > Actinomycetes > Pseudonocardiales > Pseudonocardiaceae > Actinokineospora > Actinokineospora alba. The sequence continues at coordinate 6,662,944 of NZ_SNXU01000001.1, forward strand.
CCGCGTGGATTGTTTTGGGTAAAGTCGTACAGGGCCCGGTGCGAAGCTTTCAACCCAAGAATGTCACTCTCCAGCGTGGCGACGAAAGAGGTGTACTTCAATTCGTCGTCGTACAGGATGTCATTAATCTGGTCGACTTCCGCATGAAGGTCGGCGATGATTCCTTCGCGTGATTGCTGGTACGCCAAGTCACTGCTGGCCTTGTCCATCATGCCGTCGCCCAGGAACGCGGCGATGGACAGGCTCGCCGCGGCGACACCGGCAGGCGGATACAGGGCTAGAAGCAGGCTGCCCGCGGCCACCACCGCGAAAATCGAGCTGGATTCCGAGGTCGTGTCCTGGAACTCGAACTGGTCGAGTCTGCCTGCCGCCGACGTGACGGCGTTCACCACGTTCTTGCGAGTGTTCAGGACGATGGTGGCGCGGACATTCAGCAGATTCGCGAGGCTCCCGGCGATCTGGGCATGGTAGTGGAGCGTGGGCGTGGTCGACTGGAAGAACGCGTCGCTGTCGGAGCCGCCGGCGAGGATTCCCGGAACCAGTCCGGTCCAATTCGCCCACCATCCGATATTCGTCCCGGCGCCGTTCCATTTCTGCAGGTCGTTACTGGTGATGCCGGTCAGATTCGAGTGGCCGGTAAGGCCGACGCTGTTGTCGAGGTCCAACCCGAGAATTGCGCACAATTTTACCAGCGAGCCGTGCGACTGTTCTATCTCGCCCAAGTCGTGCGCGTCGAAGAGAGGGATCTTCGGGAGTAGGTTTCCCCGTTCCCGGCGGGCGAGTTCCTCGATTTCCCGGAACACCTGGTTGCCGATCGGGCAGGAGTCGTACTCGAAATCCGACGGATCATCGGTGTTTCTGATATCGCCGAACCCCCCGCCCGGCGGCCCATGGTCGGAGACGTCGCTGAGCGAACCCTCTTGCCCGTTCTTGACCCATCGCACGTACGTGCAGAACTCGTCGGGGTCGGAGTTCGAACTGCCGATGAGGCTGCCGGTGCCCCTGGTGTGCGTCTTGATCTGGGACGCCCACCTGCCGTCATGGTCCGGCGCGGGGTCTTCGGTGCCCGGCAGAACGTACCCACTCATCTCGTTGCACTTGTAGATGTAGTCGACCACCTCCGCACGCCAGCGGCGGTTCAGGCTTTCCTCGAAAAGATCAAGAGCCGGATCGAGCTGCTCGGAAACGAAGTTCAGCGGGCGAAAGCCCGCATCACTGTCAGTACTCATGGTTTCCCCCACTGGCACCACTGGCCGCACGGCCGTTCGGCGCCAAACCGCGGTCAGTCCTGCGGAACGGCATAGCAGACGCCTAACGACCCGACGACCGATCCGGAGACCGGTAGGTGGAAGATCTTCAGCGCTACGCCCCTCCCACCCAGATCGGGAATCGGCAAGCAGGACCGAGCCTCGTCACCACCCTCGTCGTACTTGACGTAGGTGTTGCCGCCGATCACCTGCAGTTCGATCTTGGCTTTGGCGCCCGCGACAGAGTTGTACGCGCGGACGCAGATCTGGTCGTTCCAGTACTCGTGAATGCCGTAGGCCTTCCACTTGCCCGCGTCGTTGGTGATCAGCTGCGTCCACGGGCGGTCGTCCGCCGATGCCGGCGCGGCGGTGGCGACACTTGCGGACACCAGCCCGGCCGCCATGATCACAGTGGTGATGAACTTGTTCACAGTTGCTCCCGAGCGGCCTGGTTTCCGAACGGGCTGTCGTCGGGGACGACGAAGCACGGACCGAGGTCCTTCAGGGTGGAGCCGTCGGTCGCGAAGTGGGTCACTTCGAGCGTGATGCTCTCGCCCGACAGGTCGGGAAGCGGCAGACACCGCCGCACGTCGTCTCCGCCGTTGTCGGTCCACGAATAGCTGTCTCCGAGGCTGATGACCTTCATGGTGACCCGCGCGTAGGCGCTGGACACCGAGTTGTAGACCCGGACGCAGAGCTTGTCGTTCCAGTGCTCGTAGATGCCGAAGGCCTTCCACGTCCCGCCGGCGGTCTTCGCGACGACCTCCCACGGCGCGATGGTCGCCGAAGCGGGGGCGGCTCCCCCGATGCCCGCGGCGACGATGGTCAGCGACGCGATGGCCGTACCAACGATCTTCTTCACTTTCTCTCCCCTGAGGTGATCTCGAGCTAAGCGAGGAAATATGCGCCTCGGGTTTCTCCCTTGGCCGCGCCCACAGTCGGCGCCGACGGGGACATTAGGCGTGGCATTTCCGGCTCAACCAGTGTCGAAACCGGCCATCGGCCATATCCGGTCATCATTGAGACCGGCATCATGGTCGGATCCGGCCGATGTCCGGATCCGACACTGTCCCTCGAGCAGGCGACGTCCTAAGGTCCGGCGAGCACGACGACATGGGGAGACATCAATGAAGCGCACTGTGGCGGCGGCCTTCGCCGCGCTGGTCGCGGCTGGGGCGATCACGGTGGCGGCCAACTTGTCCGCGTCGGCGGGAGAACACCCACCGCCACCACCACCGCCGTCGCCCTGCACGGATCCGTCAAACGATTGCGGCGAGCCCTGGGAGTGGTGACCTCACGTCACCGCAGCCATCCAAGCCGGGTGGCCGCATAGACCGCGGCCACTCGATTGTCGGCCTGAAGGACTTCGAGTAGCGCCGTCAGGTGCCTGCGCACGGTGCGCTCGCTGATGTCCAGGTGCCGGGCGATCGCACCGTCGGTCATGCCGGTGGCCAGCAGGTCGAGCACCTTGGCCTGAGCCGGGGTCAGGCCGTTGGGGCTGCCCGCTTCCCGACCTCCGACCGGCACGGCCAGCCCCCAGACCAGCTCGAACAGCATCCGCAAGGCGGCGACCACGGTCGGGGTCCGGATCAGCATGGCCCCCGTGCTGCCACTCGGATCGATCGGCACCAGCGCCGTGTGCCGGTCGGCGATCACCATCTTCATCGGCAGCTCGGGTGCCACCCGCAGTTGCCAGCCGACATCGACACAGGCATCGACGATCGCTTTGGCGCCGTCGAACCCGAGGGCGGCACGCTCGTACACGGCGCGCAGGACAACGCCTCGGTCGGCCACGGCGGCCGGAAATGTCATCGCGGTCCGCGGATCCGGCGGCTTCTGGGACCGGACGGTGCTGAAGGAAACGAATTCCTCGTGGGCTGAGAGGCAGAGTTCGACGGAAAGGGCACCGATCCGCTTCGGATCGGTGATCAGTTCTATGCCGGCATCGTCGACACCATTGTTCGCCCGGTACGCCGCCTGCAGGGAATGGAGTTGTTCGCGCGCGGCGACGATCATTCGTTGCTGGTCGAGCGCCTGCTTCTGGGCAGCGAGAATCGCATTGTCGACGGCGTGCGCAGGCTCGACCGCGGCGATCACCGGATTGTCCGGATCGGCCCGATAGCTGCGCCGCGCGAAGCCCTTCTCGATCAACTCCGCCATCGCTTCGCCGGTCGCCCGCGGATCGTCCAGCGAGATGGCGCCCTCACGCACCAGCGCGTCATACAGGTCGCCGGCGGCCGCCGACAGCAAGCCTGCGAGCATCGAACCCCCTCCGACTGACTCCCCGGCTCGGCAGACTACCCGGCACGGTGGAGCCGCTGCTGTACTTCGGCCCAGGCAACCGGCGTCGTCGGCTGGTCCTGCGCCCCCGCTACGCCGTCACCGGCGCGACCGACCCGGCCGAGACGTTCACCCGCCTGGTCGGCTCGGTCGCCATCGCGATGCTCCGGCGCGAGGCCGGCATCAGTGCTCAAAGCCGGACAGTTTTCGCTGGAAAAGACGGCGCTCTCCGGTGAATCCGCCAAGTGGACGAGTCTCGTTTGAGTGATACCCGCAACCGGACCGCGCAGCGGGGATCGGCATTGCCCTATACATTTCCGCATGGCCACCCGTATCGGACAACTGCCCGGCACGCCCTATCACCTGCAGGCGAAGACGGCGGCGTACCGCTGGTGGAAACCCCTGCTCGCACTGGTGCTGGTGTCCGTGGTGTTTGCGCTCGGCCAGGCGCTCGGTCTGGTGCTCCAGGTGGTGTTCGATCTGCCGGAGGGGTCGTTGCCCTGGGGCATGCTGCCCCTGGTCGCCGGGCTGGCCGTGACCCTCGTCCCCGGCGTCATGCTGATCGCGCGAGTCGTCGACCGCCGTCCCGGCGGCACTGTCTCCAGCGTCCTCGGCCGGATTCGCCTGCCGTGGCTGGGCTGGTGCTTCCTGATCGCGGCACTGATGCTGGTCGCGGTCATCCTGCTCAGGGGCGAGACTCTCGCACTGTCGTCCGTCACGCCACTCAAGCTGGTCCCGGTGCTCGTGTACCTCCCGTTCATCGTGTTTCAGGCCGCCGGGGAGGAGTACGTCTTTCGCGGTCTGCTCGTGCAGTCCTTCGCCTCATGGTTCCGTACCCCCTGGATCGGTGCGCTGATCTCCACCGCGCTGTTCGGCCTCGCCCACGACTACAGCGATCCGATGATCATCGCGGAGTTCGTCGTGTTCTCCCTGGCCATGGTCTGGATCACGCTGCGCACCGGGGGCCTCGAAGCCACCGTCGCCTACCACTCGATCAACAACCTGCTCGCCCTCTCCGTGGAGCTGACGAGCGGCGTTCACACCGAGCAAGGCGCCGCCCAGTTCACGCCACGGGAAATGATCGTGACCATCGGCGGCCACCTCGCATTCGCCGCGCTCATCACCTGGCTCGCCGCCCGCAAGGACCTTGCTCGAACGGCTTCACCCGCCATCGAGCAGGAATAGCGGCCGCCTTCCTCACGGGCTCCAGCGCCACACCAGCGGCGGCCTGCCGCCCTTGGGTTGCGCGGCGGCGTGCCGCTCGGTGCGTTCCAGGCCGGGCACCCGCTCCATCGTGCGGCTGAGGTTGGCCGGATAGGGACGGTCGCCGGTGAGGGACTCGGTCACGTCCAGTGCCTGTGCGGTGGTGAACTCGCCGCCCAGCAGTCCGGCGGTGAACGCCGCGTCCCGCCACAGCCGGTCGGCGAGCATCGGGCGGCAGTCGCCGACGATGCGGTCGTGGTCGAAGGCCAACGGCGGCACATCGTCGAGCGGAGCCCACGTCGCGCGGTCGCCGTCCATCCGGCTCACGTCGAAGGTGCACCACAGCGCGATCGACAACGTCGGGCCGCGCGGGTCTCGGGAGGGCTCGTCGAACGTCGTCAGCTGACCCGTCGCCGAGATGGCCGCCGAGGGCACCCCGAGCTTGCCGGTCACCGCGCGCCGGGCCGCGTCGCGCAGCCGCTCGCCCTTGCCCAGAAGAACACCGGGCAGGGCCATCGCGCCCGCGAACGGGTCGAACGCGCGGGGAGCGACCCCGAGCAGGACCGCTCTGGAGTGCGGGTCGAAGCGCAACGCCAGCACGTCCACCGACACGAGGGTTGACTCGATCACGGGCGGATTCTCCCGCATCTCACCGGTGGACCGGCGCCCGCACCGCGTAGTCGGCGCGGTCCGGCCCCGCGCCCGTCACCACCACCGGAACGCCCAGGTGCTCCTGGAGCCACGCCACCGGGTCCGGCAGGGCGACCAACTCCGGTGTGCGGTCCGCGAGGAACTCGGTGAGCCCGGATTCCGGGAGCGGCGCGTCGTACGAGGTGGCCACGGAGAGCCCGTCGACGTCCAGGTGCGTCACCGCCAGGGCGTCCACGCCACCGCACGCCGCCACCGCGTAGCGCAACAGCACGGCGTCGAGATGCCCCGCGCGCCACGATCCCTGGTACTCGCCCGCGCCGTTGTGCCGCTCCGGGAACCGGGCCAGCACGCTCTGGTCCTCGGTCGGGAACGGCCCCGCGCCATGGCGGGTCTGGTACGTCCTCGTCACGCCGATCACCGTGGCCGCGCGGCCCCCGAGCAGGCCGACGGCGTTGTCGGGGGTCACCGTCGACCAGGTGGTGTGCGGGTGGAATCCGCGCCACTGGTCGAGCAGCACGCCCTGGGCGCCCTCGAACACCAGCCTGCCCCGATCGGCGAGCCTGCCGACCTCGTCGCCGGTGGTGACGCGGACCGCGCCCGCGAAGTCCCGGTACAGGGCCACCAGGTCGTCCACCGAGGTGCCCGCCCCGATCAGCGGCTCGTAGAAGCGGGCCAGCGCGTCGAGCTTCGCGCGCAGCACCGACGGTCGCCCGCAGTCGCCCACCACCGGCGGCGGACCGGGGACACCGAGCACCCGCTGGCTCTCCACCACATCGCCAGGGCTCGCCCCCGCGAGCAGCGAATACCAGACTGTCTCGCCGATCCCCTTGCCGCACGAGCCGTGCCGGCCACGGCCCCGGGCGTCCTCCCGCGCCCGGTTCGCGGCCACGTGAATCGGCGTGGTGAGCAGGGCGTCAGCGTCGATCGACAGCAGCCGCAGCGGGTCGGCGACGCCCAGCGCCGCCAGTTCCTCCGACTCGCGGGCCAGGGCGATCGGCTCGACCAGGACGTGCCGGGAGAGGTGGGTCGGCACGCCCGAGAGCGTGCCGGACCCGAACTGGCTGAACGTGTGGTGGCGGTCCCCGACGACCACGTTGTGCGCGGCTTGCGCGCCACCGTTGAACCGCACCACCGACACCACCGGGCTTTCGTGGCACAGCGCGTCGACCACCGCTCCCTTGCCTTCGTCGCCGAACCCGAGCCCGACGACGATGAGGTGCCCGTCCATCAGTTCAACGTCACGTCGTCGGGGCCGTCGAGCAGCGGGGGCGTGGGCGACGCGGCCACCGCCTTGCCGCCCGCGTGGACGAGTGCCTTGCCGACCGACACGCTCTCCGCCGCGGACCCGATCTCGGCCAGGTCCACCATCGCCTGATCCAGGTCGACCACCCGCTCCTCCATGCCGATGGTGGCCGCGATCAACTCGCACACCGCGCCCGGATCGTCCAGCTTGAGGAAGTTCTGGCCGAGCAGGCCGCGCCAGTGGTCGGCGATCTCCGGGTCGTCGTAGTACGACGACTGCTTGGGCAGCACGAAGTACACGTGCCACTTGCGTTCAAGTTCCCGGTATACCGACGCCGGGTCGATGTCCTCCCGCACGTCGTCCCCGATGATCCGGCGGATGTGCTGCGCCTCCAGCCGCGGCTTGTTCAGCTCGTCGCCGATCAGGAACAGGTAGCCCTTGCGCCCACGCTTCTGCCACGCGTCGGTCACCACGTGCCGGGCCACGAAGTAGGCCGCGAGCTCGTAGGACTCGCTCTTCTGCCCGCCGCCGTTGCCCTCCAGGAAGATGGTGCGCAGTTGCTCGTCCATCCGGTTGTCCGACTCGAACTGCCCGACCTGCAGCGGCACCCGGTCACTGTCGGCGTCGCCGATGCCGCCGAACATCAGCTGCGGATCAGCCAGGTAGCCCTTGCGCTGCAACAGGCCGTGCAGCCTGCCCAGCTTGCCTTGCATGATCTTCGGCACCGTTCCCATCGAGCCGGTGACGTCGAACAGCACCGCGATCGGCGTGGAGTCGGCGTGGTCGGCCGAGTCGCGGCACTCGCGCGCCACCACGCCTTTCGGGTCGAGCGCGGGGTCGGCCTTCCACTCGCTCCTGGCCCGCGACCGCAGCGCGGAGGTGTAGCCGAAGTCGTCCACTCCCTTGGCGGCGCGGAAGGTCCGGGCCGCCGCGTAGGCGTTGTCGTCCCATTTGCCGTGTCCCATGTCAGGCTCCTGTCCTGGGTAGCGCGAACGGGCGGAAGGTCCGTTCGCCATAGAGTTCTTCGAGCATTTCGTCGTACTCGGCGAGCAGGTCGACGGAGTCGGGCCGTCGACCGGGGTCGTCCTGCGTGCACCACCGCGCGAACGTCCGCTGCCGGTGTTCGCTGGCCGCCAACAGGTCCAGCATCAGCGTGTGTGCCATGTGGACGTCCGTGGCGGCGGTGACCGGGCGCCCGTCGCGAACCTCCGGCGGGTAGGAGATGGTCTTGTCCGTCGCCAGCAGCCGCTCCCCCGCCGTGACGCCGAACGTCCAGCCCGCGAGCACGATCCCGTGCCGCTCGGGGTGCACCAACACGTTCTCCGCGACAATCGCGCCGTGCACCAAGCCGATCCGGTGCGCGCCCGCGACCGCCCGCAGCAGCCTGCGGTGCATCCACGCGTAGTCGCGTCCGTCCAGCCCACTGGGGAACGCGCGGCGCACGTCCGCCAGCGTCACGAACCCGTCCAGCAACGCTTCCAGCACGGTGAAGGCGCGCTCGCCACGACCCACGTCGCCGGACTCGTCGATCAGTCGCGGGTAGTAGGGCCGCAGCCACGGGTGCTCGTCGGTGAGCCTGCCGAGCCGGCGCAACGCGTCCCACTCGGCACGCAGCAGCGGGTTGAGCGCCGGGGCGCGGACGACCTTGACCACGTGCGGCCCGTCGGTCCGATACACGTTGGCGACACTGCCCACCGCGTGCCGCCCGGTGATCGGATAGGTGGAGCGCGCGGTACGCATCACCACCTGGTCCGAGTGCAGCCACCTGCGATGGAACTGCGTCACCTTCACCGACGCCGCGTAGGCCCTCGCGTCGTCCGCACCCACCCGATCCGGGTGCAACACCAGCACCAAGGCCCGCATCAGCCCCTGCACCTCCTTCTTTCGAGCCGCGTCGAACGGCCCGAACAAGTCCGCGGGCGAACGGGCCCCCTCGACCCGTTCGAGCGCTTCCTCCCTGGTGAACATAGTTTGAGTCTAGACGACTCAAACCCTCGACGGGGAGAGATCCATGTGGCCTGCGCCACACCTCGCGCAAATGTGCGCCAGTCGGTCGAAACCGCCATCAGCAGAGCGTCGGCCCGGCCTGCCCCGCGACCGCCTGTACTGGATCGGCGGGTCGAGCGGCGGCGGATATCTGGGAATCACCAGCCGACCAGGTCGACGGTGGAGACCGGCAAGGAGGGCGTCTACGAACAGGACGGATGGCGGGCGGACGCAGCCGAGGTCAAGATCGAGAAGGGGGCGAACGTCGGCCAGTCATTCGACCTCGACCGTATCCGCTCTGCCCGCGCTGAAGATCACTGTTCCCGTTGGGGAACGGACAATCAGGGCCGTGGTCGGCGTCAGCGCCGACCACGGACCGGTATCCCTCGGCGTGAGCCTTCGCGGTAGGTGGGCGCTACCACACCGGGCGGAGGTTCCGCCTCGACCGGAACCAACAGGTACACCCACGTCGAGTCGCCGAACGCGACCGTCCGGGCGGGCGGGGTCCGCGCCCTCAACCGGATCACGCGCGACTCCGCGGCCAACCTCACCGGCTGCGGTCCGCACGGAATCACGCTGACAACAGCCGACCTCAGCGACGCGAACCTCAGCGATACCCGCTTGGCCGGCGCGCGACCGAGCCACCCTGTGCGACACAGAGGACGCCAGCGACACCCAGGTCCGCCAGTCGAAAGTGGACGCACAGACTCGCTGCCCGCCCACGTCGTTCACCCACTCGCCGGATAGCTGATCACCTGCCGACGGGCCCCCTCACCCGCTGCCACCCCTGCGCGCGCGTTCGATCACCTCCTCCGGGCGGAGCGGTGCGGCCGGGTGATGCGTCAGACACAGCGGTGTGGTGATCTTGTGAAAGCCGGATGCCTCGCCCGAGACGTAGAACTGCGCGCGTTCCAGCCGGGAGATGTCCGCGACCGGCGTCCCCTTCGCCCTGGCGAGGTCGTTCACCGCGTCGATCTGGACATTGCTGTTCAGGCGACCGTAGAACTGGGTCATGGCGTTGCCCACGACCTGATTGTGCAGACCCTTCGGCGCCTGGGTGGCGAACAGCAGGCCCAGACCGTACTTGCGGGCCTGGGAGGCCAGCACGATCGTGCTGCGGGTGCTGGCGGTCATCGAGCCCGAGGCGGCAAGGGACTGCGCCTCGTCCATCACGTACAGGGCGCCGAGGGGGCGGTCGCCCGCCGGATTGCGTTTGATCCAGGCGAACAGCTCCATCTGCAGCTGGTTGACGAAGTTGCGGCGCTGGTCGTCCGCGGGCAGGCCGACGAAACTGATTACCGACACCCTGGCGCGCTTGCCCTGGGGCGGTGTGAGAAGCACCCCTGGGTCGACCGGGTCGCCGCCGCCCGCCAACAGCGGATCGTTCACCATCGCGGCCTTCAGCGCCTCGGCGAGGTCAGCGCCGATGCGGCGGCCGTCGTTGAGGGTGCTGGCATCCTCCGGCAGATCCGACAGGAGCGTGACCAGGCCGGGCAGACCACTCGCTCCGCTCGTCGCGTAGTAGGTGATCGCCTCCCGCAGCACGGCTCGGCGGATGTTCGCCCGGTCCGTGGTTCGCGCGATCCGCAGCTGCGCCGCCAACGTCGCCGCAGCTATCTCGACGGCGACCTCGAACTCGTCGGCATCGCCGAGGACCTCGGCGAAGTCCGGCAGCGGCCGCAGCGTCAGCGGCCTGCCCGCGGTCCGGCCGGGTGTCCAGATCACGACGTCCGTCTCATCCAGGTAGCGCCGCGCCAGGTCGGCGTCGCCAGGAGCCCACGCGTCGGGAGGCTCCGGCCAGGCGTCGCCGAGCCGGGCGAGGTCGTTGTTCGGGTCCAGCACGATCGCCGACACCCCGTGCAGGGCGCACTCCTCCACGACGCGGCGCAGGAGCACGGTCTTGCCCGACCCTGATCCGGCGAACACCGCGGCGTGCTGCCGCAGCGCGGCGAGATGCACCGTCACCGCCCGGCCACCGGCCGCCGTCCCGAGCGGCACCGAGTCCGACGACGCGGCGTTGCGGGCGCCCTCACCTCCCTCGACCACGGTGGGCAACACCGTCGACAGCAGCTCCGACCGGCTCGCGGGCTTGCGATCGACCAGCCACGCGAGGAACTCCGCGCTCTCCGTCCAGATCTGCGACAGCGCCCAGAACGTGCGCAGGTCACCGTCCGAGACCCCGCGGCGCAGGCCACCGGCCGCTTCGAACGCCGAGATCTCCGCGGCGGTCATCGGCCCCGGGGACCAGTCGCCGTTGCGGATGACGACGAGGTGGTTGTCGCCGCCCATCTCGAGTCCCGCCGCGGACCTGGCCTTGCGCAGGCGGCTGAGCACGGCGTTGTGGTGTGGCGCCGAGATCATCCGGAACGCCCACTGCTCGGTCAGGTCGGACGTCTCGTCCACCGTGTGGATCAGCCGGGCGTGCAGGTCGCGCCCATCGGACCCGCGTTCCCACTCCATGCGGTGCCCGCCCAGCTCGGTGATCCACGAGAGCAGGGCGGCGGACAGGACATCGCGGACTTCGCGGTCCTCGGCGGCGGGGTCGAGGAGCAGGTCGACGTCCGCGGCCGACCGCAGCTTCTCGAACTCCTCGTCCAGTTCGACGAACCGGTCCGGCTCTACGGCCATGTCCACCGCCGAGTGCCCCCGGTCCACCGCGCGCCCGTCGTCGCCGGTGAACGTCGTCAGTTCACCGATCTCACCTTCGCGCAGGCTCGCGTCGATGTGTGCGCTGAGCCGTTTCCACAGTTCACGCGGTGTCTGCCGTTCCCATCCCCCCGCGAAGGCCTCGGGCGCGACCGGCCAGGTCGGGTGCGGCGGGTCGAAGCCCATCGCCTGGTAGGCGACCGACAGGCGCCGCTCGACCAGCTCCCGCCCGACCACGCCGTCGGCCACACGGCTCAGGATCAGCGACTCGCGGAACCGGTCGCCCACCGTGTCGGCGGCCGCGGCGCTGATACTCGACCAGGTTCCGGGCAGACACGCCAGCACGGTCACCGTGCGCCGGGTGATCTCCCGCAACCGCATCAGCCCGTCGGCGATTCGCGCCACCAGTAGGTCCTCGGCTGGAGCGGAGTCGCCGCTGTGCCGTCGGGACTTGGCGATCAGGCTGTCGAGCTGATCCACGCCGATCACCACCGGCCCGGTCAGCGCGAGCAGCCGGGTGATGTCCTGGACCCGGGTCAGGGCGGACTTGGGGGTGGCCCGGATGCCCCAGGGAGTCCGCTCGTCCGCGGTGACCCCGTCAACTCCAGTGAGGTGGCACTCGCCGACGTAGGCCACCTCGGAGCTGTGCCGCGCGTACAGAACCATGGCCCGCGCGGTGTCGGAGCACTCGGCCGCGACCTGCCGGTCGAGCGCGCGCAGGCCCGCGACGAACGCGTCGAGATCCGTCCGCGTCACCGGCCACCCGCCGACAATGCGGGCGGCCACATCCGGGTCGACCTGGCCGCGCTCGCAGGCGCGGCTGAGGAACCTGCTCAACTGGGTCGTGCCGTCGTCGGAGTCGCGGGCCAGACCGCGGCGCAGCGATTCGGCGGTGTTCTCCCAGAACGCGTCGCCCGCGGTGAGGTCGTCGAGGAAGAAATAGCCGCCCTGCTCGTGGGTCCGACGCCGGACCAGGCCCAGCAGGTGTGTCTTGCCCACCCCCTTCTGTCCCTGCAGGACCAGGCCGATCGGGCTGGGGCCGAAGCTGGCGCGCGCGTCGCCGACTGCGGCGTCGACGGCCGCCACCGCGTCGGCGTGCAGCGCGTCGACGTGGCACGGGGAGTCGTGCCAGACCTCGTCGGGGGTGTTGGCCCAGTTGATCCGCAGCGAGGCCAGCGCCGCACGTTGGTCGATCATGACGCCTCGATGGAGATCAGGTGGTTGTCCTCGCCACCGATTCGGATCGCGGCGGCATGGTCGGCCTCGGTGAGCACCTTCCGGTTGGACTCCGGGACCAAGTGAGCCTTGCCGGACCGGTCGAGTTCCTTCAGCACGGCGTCGACGTCCGGCCTGCGCGCGTGGACGAGCATCGAGCGCAGTTCGGTCAGCGACACCCACGCACGCGGCGCCCTGGCGAGCTTGCGGTAGGCGCTGTGGATCCGCTCAACGATCTCGGCCTCAGTCAGCTCGACGTCCGCGGTGAAGATCTCCTCGATCCGCAGCCCCTCACGTCGCCGGTACTGCTCCAGCGCGCCGAGCATGGCGTACAGGGCGATCGCCAGGCTGCTGCGTGGCCGCGGCGGCGCGGGCTCGTCGTGCTCCATCTCCGCCTGGCACCAGGCCAATCCCTTGTCGGTCAACCGGTGCACGAAGTGGTTTGTCGGCTTCTGCTTGGTGCTGTCCACGAGGTGCCTGCCGTTGAGGTCGCGCCGGTCCGCGCCGTCGAGGGTGAACCCGACGGTGTCGCGCAGCTCGGTGTTGGAGACCTCCCTGGCCCGCGCCATGAGGATGAACATGACCGCGGTTTGCTTGTGCCCCAGCCGGTTCGTCACTCCAGCTCCTTCCGCGCACGCGAGGGTTCGCGCACGCGCATCGATGGCGGTGAATGGGTCGTGGACTCGGATCGGCGGGACCCCAGCTGATCCGCCGACACGCACGCAATCGGACCGGGCCCGGCCTCCCGTCGCCGTTTCCGATCACCGCGATCGTAGGCGGCGTCGCTGAGCGTGGCCCAGCGGAAAAACACGACACATTCACGACAGTTTCCGGACAACTCCGTGTCTGGTCGCTCCGCCACGACCGCGGGGCAGGCACGATCTGCGACGTGACCAACGGGAACCACTCCGCTCGGGAACCCGAGGATGCGGCGCCACGCGTGTTCGTCAGCTATTCCCACGACACGCCCGAGCATCAGCAGCAAGTACACCGACTGGCGACATTTCTCCGCATGCGCATGGGCCTCGACGTGCACGTGGACCTCTGGTACGACAACGTCCGCCGCGACTGGTCCCTCTGGGCGGTCGAACAACTCTCCGAGGCCGACTTCATCCTGGTGATCGCCTCACCGAAGTTCAAACAGCGGGCGGACGGGATGGCGGCACCGCACGAGGGCCGGGGGGCTCAGTTCGAGGCCGCCATTCTGCGCGACAACCTCACCAGGAATCTCAAGGAGCAGACCGAGCGGATCCTCCCTGTGGTGCTCCCTGGCCGCTCGGTCGAGGAGATCCCCACCTTTCTCAACGCATATTCCACCACCAGGTACGAGATCCGGGAGTTCACCGAGGACGGCGTTGCCGACCTCATCGCGGCGATCACCGGAGAGGGCCGCCACAAGATGCCCGAGCGCGGCATCTGGCGCGGCAACGCCCAGGCGATAGCGGCGACACCGGTGACCGGAGCGTTGACCGTGGCGCGAATGCATTGGCTGCTCAGCACTCCGGACGTCCGGCTGGGCGACGCGGTCTTCGAAGGGGTGCGGTACGCCGACAGCATCGTGATGCGGCCGAGTTCGATGTCCACCGAGGCCATCGGGTTCCTCGACGTGGACCTCGGCGGCCGGTTCCAGACGATGCGCTCGGCGATCGGGGTGCTCGACGACGCCTCCGAGCGGTCGCAGGTCGGGCTCTTCCGGGTCCACGTCGACGGGGTGGTGCAGTTGCAGCGCCAGGTGTCCCACGGCAAACCGGACCTCATCAAGGTCGACGTCGCGGGCGCGCTGCGGCTGCGGCTGGAGATGTCAAGGCCCTGGATCACCGTCGCCGGCGACCTGGCCGAGCGATCGTCGCGGCTGCCGGAGTTGGCGTGGGGCACCCCGACCCTGCGCTAGGCCCAGAGCAGTCCGTAGGACCGGTACGGCGCGAGATCGCGGAATACGTGCCGTACCTCGCCGGCCCGGTCCAGCCCCACGGTCGCCCGCGGCACGGTCGGATCGCCTGCCTCGTGGGCGAAGGCGCCGTCCACAACCTGGACCCGGCTCGGCCCTCGTCGGCGGCCGAACCGGATCCGCAGGTCGAAGAGCTCGCAGGGGTAAGCCGGTGTGCAGAGGTAATACGGCGACATCTCCGGCACCCCGACCATGAACTCGATGTCGTGCTCCTCCTCGGCGTCCAGCACGCGGCTGAGCCGAAGGTCGAACTCCACGCGGGCGGCGGCGGCGCGCCTGCTGGCGATCACCTCGGCGCCGGAGAGCATGCGCAGTCGCAGCCGCCCCACGGCGCCGCGGTCGCCCTTCTCGGGCGGAGCGACCGTGAGGGAAAGCCGGATCACGCTCAGGCCGGCCACATGGCTGGCGATCCGGCGGGTCTCAATGGCCTCGATCTCCGGTTCGTCCAGCAGCACCCTCGTCCGCAGGATGCTGGTGTGCCAAGGCCCCTGGTTCCGGGCGGCCACTTCGGCCCGCTGCTCGGCGAGCGCCAGCTCGGCGAGCAGCCGCAACGCGTCGTCGCATCGGCGTTTCAGGGTCCGCTCACTCCGGTCCAGGTCGGGTGCCCGTGTCGCCACGGCCATCAGCCGCTCGGTGTAGCGGACCGTAGGCGGTGCGTCGAAGCCGAGGGCCGCGCGGGCGACGGTCCGGTGGAGCTCGGCCAAGCAGTCGGAGAGCCGGTCGAACGTGGCGCGGATCTTCGCTCTGGTCGTCCACTCGGTGTCGGCCGCGGTCACCCCGCTCGCCCTGCGTACCAACGGACCGAACTCACCGATGGGTCGGGAACCGTTGAGCCCGAATCCCTTGCGCAGAGACTTCAATTCGTCGAACAGGGCCTTGGCATTGTCACCCCGTCTGTCGCCAACTGTGTCCATCCGCCCACCCTCGGTGCGATGACCTGGTCACGCAGTGTACCGGCGCGCCACGCCGTCGCGGGTGCGCCAAATGGTTGCCGCATCGTTTCGGAAACGCCGAAACACCGCAGGTCGAAGCCCGGTCGCGGACGAAACCCGTTGTGCCGCAGGAAACCCCTTCACGTCGTTCGCCTGCCGCGATCATGATTGGGGTCGACCGATCGGCCGACCCCAATCACCAGCGGATTCGCCCCGTTGTACGTCGGCGCCCGCGAACGCTCCGTCGAAGGGAAACCCATGCACACGCACCTGTTCATCACCGTGCTGAGCGCCCTGATGTGCTTGATCGTCTAGTCACCGTGTCCGGTCCACGGCCTCGGGCCGTGGACCGGACCATCACCCCACCTCACCCCACCACAGGAGATTCCCCTGATGCGTCAATTCGGCCCGGAACTGCGCCAATGGCGAATCCGGCGCGGTCACTCGCTTTCCGAGTTCGCCAGGATGACCGGCTACACCAAAGGTCACCTGAGCAAGATCGAGAACAACAAGCACACCCCGTCATCCCAAGTGATCAACACCTACGACCGCGCGCTGCACGCCAACGGGGAGTTGATAGCCCAGTTCACCGCACACCGTGCTCAGCCCGCCCATCGCTCGACCCTTCCGACCGTCACCCGCCACTTCGTCGGCCATGGGCCAAAACTCGACCTGCTCGCCGGCGTCATCGTCGCCCCGCGGGACAGCCGCGTGCTCGTCATCACCGGACTCGGGGGCTCGGGCAAGACCACACTCGCGATCATGGCCGCGCGGCGCGTTCAGCCGAGCTTTCCCGACGGCACCCTGTTCGTCGACCTGCGGGGCTACTCGACCGAGGCCCCGCTGACGGCCGCCGACACGGCGTACCGGCTGCTCCGCCAGCTCGCAACCGACGTCAAGGTGATCCCGGCCGACCCGGACGACCGGACCCGGATGGTGCGACAGATCCTCTCCACACGCCAGGTTCTGGTCGTGCTGGACAACGCGAGGTCCACCGACCAGGTCAGTCCGCTGCTGCCCGAGGGCTCGTCCAGCCGGGTGATCGTGACCAGCCGCCACCACCTCGCCGCCCTCGATGAAGCGATCCGCGTGCCGCTCGGGATGCTCGACGACCCCGACGCGATCGCGCTGTTCCGCGCGATCTGCGGTGAGCGTCCCTCGGTTGACGACGACGCGGTGGTGCGGCTGGTGCGCAGGTGCGGCGGCCTCCCGCTGGCGATCCGGATCGCGGCGTCCAGGTTCGCCACCGGATCGTGGACCATGGCCCGATTCGTCGCGCTCCTCGACCACGGCGCCACTGTCCTGACCGCGCTGAACGACGGTGAACGCAGCGTCACGGGCGCGTTGGAGCTGTCCTACAGCACTCTGGCGCCCCGTGAGCGCAAGCTGTTGGCCCTGCTCACCATCCACCCGTATGGTCCGATCGCGCAATGGTCCGCCGAGGCCTGGCTCGACCTGGGCGGCGAACCGGTCGACGAAGTGCTCGACCGGCTGCACGACGCGAACCTGATCACCCGCGACGAGCACGGCGACATCGGCGTGCACGACCTGGTGCGGGCGTTCGCGGTGCGCCACGCCGCATCCGAGGTGAGCGAACAGGACCGCCAGACCGCGACGTCGCGGTTGATCGACCTCGCGTTGGGCACCGTGGTGGCCGCCGACCGCCTGATCGAGCCGCACCGCCATCTCTCGACCACACCGCCTCTTCCCGCGCGACTCCCGTTCCAGGACGCGGATACGGCGCGGACGTGGTTGCGGGCATGGTGGCCCATGGTCGCGGGCGTGGTAGAGCTGGCCGCCGGGGAATCCCGGTGCTGGCACCTCGCTCTCGCCTTGCGGGGGTTCTTCTTCGCCGACCGCCTCTTCGAGCCCTGGGTCAGCACCCACCGCACCGCCCTGTCCACCGCCGAGGCCACCGGCGACCAGACCGCCCAGGCGATGATCCTCAACAGCCTCGGGATGGCACATGTGGAGATAGGCGAGTTGGCCGAGGCCGCCGACGCGCACCAGCGCGCCCAGATCGCCTATGCGGCGATCGATGACCGGCGCGGGGAGATCGACGCACAGTCCAGCCTCGCCTGGGTGCGGCTGTACCAGGGCCGTGCCGACGAGGCGATCACCGACCTCGACATCGCGCTGGCCTACTACCGGTCGAACGATCTCATCCGCAACACCGTGATCGCCCTGCGCGGGCTGGCGTTCGCCTCGACGGCGGCGGGCAGGCACGAGGCTGCCGCCGACTACGCCCGCGAGGCGGCGGCTCGCGCCCAGCAACCGCTGGACGCCGCCATGGGGAAGAACTGCCTAGCCTGGGTCGACTTCCACGCCGACCGCCTGGACGACGCCGCCCGCCACTACAGCGAAGCCGTCGAACTCGCCTCGCGGGCGGACAGCCGCTACGAGATGACTCGCGCCTTCCTCGGTCTGGGCAACGTCGAGTCACGTCAGGGTCGCTCGTCCCGTGCCGACGATCTGTGGCGGCACGCGGACGACCAAGCGGTCTGGGTCAACCCGGCCACTGTCGTCGAGGCCACCGCCCGCCACGCCCTCGACCCCCGAAACAGCAGGTGACCGCCATGGAGAGCCACGCGCCCGCCCCCGAATCGACTCGAACGGCCAACCTCTACCGGCTGCGCACAGACGTCGCGTTCGCGAACTGCTGGGCTCGCCCGAAGGACAGCGCCGCCGACACCTACGTGGCCGAACCAGTCGACGCGCTCGGCGACGAAGCCATGCTCGTGGCGGGCAGCCCGGCGCCGACCAGGGTCGCGTGGGTACCACTGATCGCGGGTCTGACCGGCACATCACTCGACTTCTGGGGCGGCCAGTCCTCGGCGATCCTGTTCGTGCGCGTCGGCTCAAACGCCTTCGCGCTCACGTTCGGCGGCGGCTGGCGCATGCTGCGCTCCAGCGCGATCGACCACGACTTCGGGTTGAACCTGGCCCTGCGGGTGCTCGACTCGGCCGCCGTCCGAACCATCAGCCGGACCTACTTCAGCAGCAAAGCCCGCGTCGACCGGAACACGGTTCCCGGCGGCACCTCGCTCTGGTCGTTCGGCATCCGCGAACACGCCGAACTGGTGGGCCAGATCGCAGGAAGGATCAGGTCGCCGGAGTCACTGAGGATCAGCCAGGTCCGCAAAACGGAGCGTCGCATCACAATCGACTGCACCACACGCGTTCGGCTACCCATACCGTCGGACCGGGCGAACCTCATCGACGACCTCCGCGAGATCAGCCGGGTCCTGGGCTCGGCACCGTCGCCAGACCTGGAGCCGCTGACCTGGATCAGCCGCGTCCCGTCCGACGCCGATTTCCTCCCCGAGGCGTGGGCACAGGTGGGGCGCGACCTGCGCGACCACGCGGACTCGGTGAGCATCGCCTACCCCTCCGCGTACCACGCCGGGCCGGACATCGTTACCTACCGCGGCAAGGTCGGCCAGAACGCGATCGACACCCGCGAGCTGACTCTCGCCGACATCCGCGACGGGTTGGTGGGCAAGGACACCGACGCCTACACCCACGTACTCAAGTCCGGACACATCACCGGCTACTCCGAGGAAGACCACCCCCTCGGCGACGACGTCAACGCCCTGCACTGGCTCACCGCCCAGGTCGACCTGGCCGATGGCAAGCGCCTGGTCCTGCTCGACGGCCACTGGTACGACCTCACCGACCGGTACCGCGGCTACGTCGACCGCGTCATCGACGCCGCCTTCCGGCCCGACCCGCCGTGGCGGCTACCCGACTGGCGGGAAACAGCTGACACCGCGGCCACACGTGACGAGCAGGCGTACAACCTGCACGTCGGCACGTTGGAGGGCTTCCTGTGCCTGGACCGGAACCTGCTCCGTCCGACTGGGAGGCAAGGTTTCGAGGCCTGCGACCTGCTGGGGCCGAATCAGGAACTGATCCACGTCAAACGAGTGAGCTCTCGGACCGGGTCCGGCCCGCTGAGCCACCTGTTCGCCCAGGGCATCGTCGCCGTGGAGAACCTGGTCGAGAAATCCACGTGGGACATGTTCGTCGACCGGGTCACCGAGTTGGATCCCAGTCGGGCCAAGGCCCTCGGCGACCGCCCGAGCGCGGTCGTCTACGCCATCCACCGCGGCGACCGACCGCTGAGCAAGGATTCGCTGTTCTCCTTCGCCAAGGCCGAACTCGCCTCGGCGACGATGATCTTCCAGCGGCTCGGCATTCCGATGTGGATTTCCGTGATCCCGTAGCGCGATCCTGTCTGGCCCGGTTCCCGGGGGCCCTGACTGCGCCGGTCATGGACATGGTGTGCCCCGGGGCCGCGGGAAGCGGCGCCAAAGGCGGTCGCCGGTGAGCGTGTCGAAAGAGGTGGACCTCCCATGGGCCGCGGCCACGTGGATCGTCGAGCCAGGCGCAGAGGGTTCGACCCATTGGACAGCCTTGGTTTCGGTGCCGTCTTCCCGGGATATTCCGCCGATCCACTTGCCCTTTCAGAGCTCGCGCCCTCGCCCTCCACGCCCATCCACAGACTCAAAACGTCCTTATGACCGTCTACTGTGACCCCGATGGCGGGCACGACCGGCCGGCGGTCCCCACCCGGCTATCGGCTCATTGCGCGCCCCGGTGGTGGCTAGCGCGCTCCGGAGCGAAGGTCGCGAAACCCTCATTGCTGGAGCCGTCTTCGACTACGCTGCCGTTCGTGCCCGGACAGACATGGTCCCCCGATCCTGAGACACCCGTCATCGAACACCGACCCGGCCGGTGGGCGTTCATCGGCGGGCTGGCCATGGTCGTCGTCTTCGGGTTGATCGCCGTCTTCCCGGACGTCGGGCAACCGTCAGCTTCGTCGAGAGCGAAGAATATTTCTCCGGCCGCCGCGTCGTTCCTCTTCGGCGCACTCGCGCTGAGCGGCCTGCTGGTCATGATCGGCTCCGTCCCCCGCACGCATCGCTTCGTCGTCGATCAACGTGGACTGTGGTGGCGAGCCGGTCGCAAATCCGACCTGATCGCGTGGGAGGAGTTGCGTGCCGTGCGCGCACGGGAACCGCGCCCGCCGGTCAAGGGTGACCCGACCTCAAAGCCCGTACGGTCGGCCCTGGTGTTCACCCCCGCGGACGGCCGTTTCGCGACTCGCCACAGCGCGCTGGTGAAGCCCCTGCCGGACGCCAATCCGGACGTGGAACTGAGAGTGCCGAACATCGCCACGGTCCGGCAGCTGGCCCAGGAGATAGCCAAAGTCCGGCCGGACCTACTTCACTGAAGGCGACCGTCGGTGGACGGCGACGCCGTGACGACCTTCGAGTCGGACGACGCCGACGAGACATTCGAGGTCGAGCCTGATACCGAAAACGCCGGTCCGGGCCTGTCCCCGGGACCAGACCCGGCCCACCGGGGGGCATTCGAAGTCTGCCGTACAGCAATAGGAATCCTGGGTTGAGGATGCTCACTGGTCGCCAATGAGTCCATTGTGGAGGTTATGCGCTCAAGGCGGCTTGGGCGTCGCGCCTCAGGGTTCGCGGTGCAGGTACTTCTTGATGCAGTGCACCACGCCCTGGCGGGTGGCGAAGGCGTTGAAGTCGGCGAGAAGGCGCACAGTGAAGCCCATGCCGGTCCACAGTCGCTCCATCTCGTTGTCCAGCTTGGCGAGATCGGAGTGGTCACCGTGGCCGAACGTGGGGAGGTAGACATTCCTGCCCACGCTGGTGCTGTTCTCCACCAGGCAGTTGTTCCAGGTGATGTGGTGCCACTCCCGGACGCGGATCGTCGAGTCCGGCTGCGCCCCCGCCGCCGCGAACGCGGCGACGGCCTCAGCCAAGTGCGCCCCATCCGGGGTATTCGCGAACTCCCGCAAGCGTTCGAACGGCAGCTGGTTGACGATCGTGGGCCAGTGCACGAGCGGGTTGCGCACGACGTCGAAGCCGTCGGCGGTGAGCGCGGCGGCGACCTCGTCGTAGGCGTTCTGGATAGCGAACGGCGACGTGGTTCCCAGGATCCGGTCGGCCAGGGCCGGGCTGCCGACGAGGATCCGGAAGCGGTCGTTCTCCGCCCGGCCGACGAGGGTGATGAACATGTCGATATGAAAGATCGGCTGGAGGACACCCGTGCCCCCGGCGGGGAGGTCGAGGTGGAAATCCCCGGATTCCACCGTCGCGTAGAACTCCTTGATGCCGAGTGGACGCCGCGTACCGACGAGCCGCAGTGTGCGGCCCTTGTCGACGTGTCGGCCAAACAGTTCGCGGACGAAATCGGGCTGAGACTGCCCTGGGGGCACGGTGACGGGGATCTCGCCGCTTTCGATGCGCTCGAGGGTGTCCAGGAAGTAGTCGGCGCCCAGCATCCAGAAGTCGTCGCCGACGAGGCAGTTGCCGCCCTGGAAGATCAGGGGGGCTTGACTCGCCCGGACGGAGCTGTACTCCTCCACGTTGTCCGCGATCAGAGAGTCGCCGCTCCTGGGAAAGGTCCAGGGCTCGAGTAGGTAGGTTTGCCGCTCTCCCCCGTCCGTCAGGGCCACGTAGCCGTCCTCGGCCCAGTCGGTGAAGTCGATGTAGTCGGGCATGGGAACGTAGGTGACGTGCGCGGGCAGGTGCGAGGCTGAGTCGAACCAACTCTCGATCGTCTGTCGATCACTTTCGTGGTGGACAACGATGAAAGTGGTCCCAGGACGCAGCGCCCTGATCACCGAACGGTATCCGCTGGACAGGGCACGCGAGCGGACACCGAAGCTGGGGAACGCGAACAAGATGCTCTTGATCGCGCCGGAGAAAGACGAGACCAGGCTGGGGTCCGCCAGCCCCGGGGTGGACCTCACCAAGGCGCGGAACAGGTTCAGCGACCGGATGCGGCCGGCGTCGAGGGCTGGGAGTGGGTCACGGTCGGTTCGCTTGTGTCGGGGAGCATCGGGAACGAGGAACCGGTACGCGGTGTCGCGGTTCATGGACTCCCCTTTGCGTGGTGTTCGTACGGTCGCAGGAGGTCCGTCGCGTGCAGGAGGTCGGGCGTTTCAGCGCATCCTGCTGCGATCAACACTTGGGTACCGGGGCGATCATGTGCCGGTGGGAGAAGGAGTGCGTGGTGTCTTCGAACACGAGGGTCACCGCCGTGGGGGGTACACGGCATCCTCACCGTGAGCACGGAGGATGAATCCGGGGCGAGCGAGCCGGACTGCGGGTCGGCCGACGCGACGTCGGGTTCACCTCGCACCGTCCAGTCGAAGTCGCCGGTCGAACTGCTTTCGCTGGTGAGCGTGACCTTGCAGGTGCGGGGTTTGCCGGTGCCATACGAGCAGCTGGCATCGGTGGAAATCGCGTACTGAGCCGCGGGTGGCGCCGATGTGCTCCGCTCAGCCGGTTTGCGTTGTGGGGGTGGTTCCGCGGTGAGTGAGAGGTAGCCGACGTAGCAGGCGATCGCGAGGACGACGGTCGTCATCAGGCTGAACAAGGTCTTCATGTCCGCACCTCGTCTCTCAGCAACCCGGAGTCCAGCCGAAGATCGTCAGATGGATTCCGTAGTCGTGGTGGTGGCCTGCCGAGTCGACGGTGTGGACGCACACGCTGATCGTGGTGTCGAGCAGCGACTCCTCCGCCTCGCCGGGGACGCGGAGGTTGACGGTGACGTCCTTCGGCACGTCGACGTCGTGCGCGAGCAGGTACGTCGTGAAGCCATCGTCGGCCAGCTGCTTGAGGTGATCGCCGTCCATGTCGGCCAGCTCGGCGACCACCGTGTGGAAGTCGGCACGCGCGGTGAAGGCCTCGGCGATGGCGATGAGCCTCCTGCTCTCCGTGAAGATCGGCTCCGCGCTCCGGCTCGCGTCGAGGCTGTCCTTGGCCCCGAACTTGTCCTTCGCGCCTCCCGGCGCGTCGGTCACCTTGTCCTTCGCCCCGGTGGTGCCGGTTCCGGCGACGTTCTCGGGCATGTCTGGCTCCGTTCCGATCGGCGTTATCAGTACGGGATCAGCCTGAGGTCGCCGTCCGGCCGGTTGACACATCCGGACGAAACTGGACGAAATCGCCTGCCGATGGTCGGGACCAAGGGCTACGCCATGGCGTCGTCGAGCTCGGCGAGCAGGGAACGAACCTCGCCGCACTTGGTCAGCCCCAGCCGGGAGTACGCGGTGTACGCCTGTTCCAGGGCACGACGGGCCGCGGCAGTGTCGCCGATGTCGCGGAGTACCAGCGCGGATCCGGTGAGCACCTCGGCCCGGGCGTACGGATCGGCGGTGTCCTCGGTGAGGGCCAGGGCCGCGACGTGCCGTTGGACAGCGTCGGCGGATCGGCCCAGGTCGTGCAGGGCCAGGCCGAGGTCGAGCAGCGCGTAGGTCTCGGCCGTGGCGTCGCCGAGGTCGTGGGCGAGTGAGACCGCCTCGTCCAGGAGGTGGACGGCCTCGTCGAGACGGCCGGTCCGGTGCGCCACAACACCGAGACCGCGCATCGTCTCGGCTTGGCCGACTCGGTAGTCGAGCTCCTGGAACAGAACGAGGACGTGCCGGTAGTCGCGTTCCGCGTCCGCGTGGTGCCCGTGCTTCCGTTTGAGGTCGGCGAGGTTCCCCAGCGCCACTGCTTCGCCGACGCGGTTGCCGACTTCCGCGGCGATGGCCAGGGCGGCGGCGAATTGCGTGCGGGCGTCGTCGTCGCGGGCAAGCCGTTCGTACACCATGCCGAGGTTGTTGCGGGTACGTCCCTCGCCTCTGCGGTCCCCGATCTCGCAGTGGACGGCGAGCGCCTGCTCGTGTGTCCGAAGTGCGTCGGGGTACCGGCCCAGCTGCAGGTGGGCCAGGCCGAGGGCGTAGAGCGCCCGGCCTTCCCCGGCGCGGTCACCAGTTTCGCGGTAGACCTCCAGCGCGGCACCGACGTGGCGGAACGCCTCGCGATAGCGGCCCAGGCGCCAACACGCCAGCGCGAGACCGTGCAGCGCGGCGCCCTCGCCGCGCCGGTCGCCGGTCTCGCGGTGCATCTCAAGCGCCATCTGGTGGTGGCGCAACGCCTCACGGTTGTCGCCGAGACGACCGCACGCGGTGGCGAACAGACCGGTTGTCGTGGCTTCCCCGGCGCGGTCACCGGATGCCCGCGCCACCGATCGCGCCAGGTCGTGCAGGGAGTGCGCGTCGTGGTAATGCGAGTGCGCGTCCAGGTACGCCGCGAGCGCCCGGGACAGCCCTACCGTGTGGCCGGGTGACGTCGTCGCCGCCAGCCGCGCGGCGGTCAGCAGGTTCGCTCGTTCCGCGTCGAACCACCGCACGGCCGCCGGGGCGTCGGCGAACCGGGACGTGATCGCCTCGCCACCCGGGGACGGAAACCCTCGGTCGCGGGCATCGGTCGCGGAGTCCAGGTAGTGGTCGAGCAAGCGGGTCAGCGCCCCCGCCCGCACCGGCTCGGCCAGCCCCTCGGCCCGTTCAGCCGCGAACGCGCGGAGCAGGTCGTGCATCGCCACCCGGTCCGCGCCCACCTCCTCGATCAGGTGAGCTCGTGCCAACCTGCTCTGGATCGTCCTGGCGGCCGCCGGGTCGACGCCGAACAGCGCGGTGGCCGCGGCCAGGTCGATGTCAGCCCCCCGGTGCAGGCCGAGCAGCGCGAACGCGTTCGCGGCGTCGCCGGTGAGGTGCCGCAACGAGTGCGCGAACACCGCGCGCGCGGCCGTGTGCTCATCGTCGCCCGCACTGAGGAGATCGAGACGACGTGACTCGTCCTCCATCTCGGCGACCAACTCGGCGAGGGGCAAGGCTGGACGACTCACGGCCAGTTCCGCGACCAGCCGCAACGCCAGCGGTAGCCGCGCACACCGCCGCGCCAGCACCGCGGCGCTCGCGGGCTCGGCGGCAGCGCGCGGTCCGATGAGCCCGCGCAGCAACGAGAACGCCTCCGCTGGGGGGAGCCTGCCGAGGGAGATCCGGACCGCGCCGTATCGGGCGACCAGAGCGGGCAGGGTGTCGCGGCTGGTGACCAGGACGACACAGCCTTCGGACCCGGGCAGCAGGTCGTGAACCTGGTCGGGTCTGTGCGCGTTGTCGAGCACGACGAGGATCCGTTTGCGGTCCGTCAGGGTCCGGAACCTGGCGGCCCGCTCGGCCACGTCCGACGGGATGTCGGCACCGGAGAGGCCGAGCGTGCGGAGCAGCCGCTCCAGCGCCACAGCGGTGGACATCGGTTCGTCCGGGTCGTAGCCGCGCAAGTTGAGGTAGAGCTGGCCGTCGGGGAACTGGCAGGCAGCCCGGCGGGCCCAGTGCACGGCCAGTGCCGTCTTCCCGACCCCCGCCGTGCCGGAGATCAGCGCGGCGACCATGGCCTGTCCGGTCCGTGCCTGCTCGGTCAGGTGGTCCAGCGTCGCCAACTCCGCCGCACGGCCGACGAACCCGCGCACGTCGCCAGGCAGCTCCCGCGGCCCCACAGTGGTCGGCTGGGCGGTCAGCGGCGGGGTGGTCGATGAGGTGCCTGATCGGTCCGGCGTGCCTGCCGCGAGCCACAACTCGTGGAACCGCTCCACGTCGCCGCCCAGCGTTTCCACGATGAGCTCGAGCAGGCCCCATTTCGGCAGCCTGGGCTCGGAGAACGCGGCGAGCACGGTCGTCCGGCTACAGCCCAGTTCTTTCGCCATGTCCCGCAGGCTGGGCCACCCCGCCCGGTGGTGCAGATTGTGGAGCGCGTCGAACAGCGCCGCAAGGTCCGTGCCCGACACGTTCGGTCTAGACAGCGCGCCCACGCCTGCCTCCCTTGGCGCCCACCGAAATCGGCATCCCCCGGTGTTCCGTGGGCGACCCCGCACCGTCTCAGCGTGACGACCACAGGACTCGCTGTAAAGCCGGTTTCCAGGTGGTCCTTTGCCGTCCAGATTCGTCCGGATCCGTCAGGTCCGCGTCCCGGACCTCCAAAGTGGCCGCAGACGGAATAACCGGACGAAGGAAACGACATGGCAACCCGCGATCCCGCACTGGATCCACGACTCGGCGACCTGGTCGACAAGCTCACCGAACCCGGCTTGCTCGACGACGACCTCGACGCCGGGCGCGTGCGGGTCCAGTCGGTCGAGCACGAGAAGGTCCTCACCGTGCGCGTGCTGGTGAAGGTGTCCGGCGCGCCACCCCACGTGCCCGGCAGCACGTGGATTCCGCTGGCCGCGGGCATCCACGCCGTCGAGGTCCCGGTCGCCGAGTTGCGAAGACTCGCCGCCCACCCCACGGTGGACTACGTCGAGGCCTCGCAGCCCTACGCGCCGCAACTGGACACCGCGCTGGGCGAGACCGGTGTCGACCTGCTGCACCAGCCCGCGGCGCCGCGTCCGGCACTGACCGGCAAGGGTGTGGTGGTCGGGGTGATCGACAGCGGCATGGACTACACCCTCGACGACTTCCGCGACGCCGACGGCCGCAGCCGGGTCGCCTTCCTCTGGGACCAGACCGAGGAGCCAGCCGCGGGGGAGCACGCCGCGAGCCCATGGGGCCTCGGCGTGGAGTACGACGCCGCCGCGCTCGACCTCGCCCTCAAGCACGACGACCCGTTCAACGTCGCCCACCACCAGCCCGAGCCGAGCAGCCACGGCACCCACGTGGCGGGCATCGCCGCGGGCAACGGCCGCAGCGCGGACGCGCAGTTCCCTGCGGGGAAGTTCGTCGGCGCCGCACCGGAGGCGACGATCGTCTTCGTGCAGCCCCAGCCCGCCCGCGCCGGGTCGTTCACCGACTCGTGGACCGTGGCCGCGGCGGTGTCCTACATCTACGCCAAGGCCGACGAGCTGGACCTGCCGTGCGTGATCAACATGAGCCTCTCGCGCAACGGCGGCAGCCA
The DNA here is from genome assembly GCF_004362515.1 of Actinokineospora alba. NCBI lineage: Bacteria > Bacillati > Actinomycetota > Actinomycetes > Pseudonocardiales > Pseudonocardiaceae > Actinokineospora > Actinokineospora alba. The sequence goes on from NZ_SNXU01000001.1 coordinate 6,690,045, forward strand.
CGACGGCGCGAGCCTGGTCGAGCGGGTCATCGACAGCCTGGTGGAAGCCCAGTCCGGTCGGGCCTTCGTGCACGCGGCAGGAAACGGCCATGTCTGGGACAACCACGCCTCGGGCACGCTCGCGGCGGGCGCGACCCGCACACTGAGCTGGCAGGTCGGCGGCGGTCTGGAACTGCCCGGCGGCGCCGTGCCCGCCGCACCCGACCCGTCGCTCAACGAGCTGGAGCTCTGGTACTCCTCCAATGACAGCTTCCACGTCCGGCTGATCAGCCCGACCGGCGCGTCGACCGTTGCCTTCGCGCCGGGAGACCGGGACTTCCACACGTTCGCCGACGGCACGACCGCGCTCGTCGACTCCGAGCAGTTCTCCGCGCTCAACGGCGACGCCCGCGTGTTCATCCGGGTGGAACGGGGCACGGCGCCCGCGGTGACATCGGGGAAGTGGCAGGTCGAGATCACCGCCGCGGAGATCCGCGAGGGCCGCTTCGACGCCTACATCGAACGCGACGCACGCGAGCGGGGGGTGCAGCACATGCAGTCGTTCTTCCCCACGCCCGACTTCGACGGCGAGCAGACCCTGGGCACCCCCGCCACGTCGCGCACGGGCATCGCGGTGGCCAACTACGACCACCGCACGACGATGATCCAGGACGCGAGCAGCCGCGGGCGCACCCGCGACGGCCGGGCGAAGCCGGATGTCGCCGCCCCCGGTGTGCGGATCATGTCAGCCTGCTCGATGGGCGGACGTCCAACCGAGGCGGGCGCGGTGCACCCGATGCGGGTCCCGAAGACCGGCACCAGCATGAGCGCGCCGCACGTCGCGGGCATCATCGCGTTGCTTCTGCAGCGCAGGCCGGGCCTCACCAGCGAGCAGATCCGATCGATCCTCGTCGCCTCGGCCCGCCAAGTCGACGGCGTTGCCGTGTTCGACCAAGCATGGGGCCACGGCCGGGTGGACGCCGTCGAAGCCGTGCGGCTTCTCGGCTGACCGCAGCCGGAGTTCAGGTCGGTTGGGGAAGTTCACCCGATTGGGAAGATCGACTATGACGCCTCAACGGGATCAACAGGCGCCGCGGGAGCACCCGGCTCCAATTCAAACGCCCGCCGACCTGGGAAAACTTCCAGGACGACGGGCGTTTCAATGGCCGTCGGGCTGACAGGATGTGAACCTGCGACCCCTTGACCCCCAGCGGCGTCCCGATCATGCGCTGACCTGCTGAAACAGAGAATCCGCTGGACAACATGGGACTGTTGAACAACGTTGAGCGCAGCTGACGCTGGATCAAGAACGCACCACGCTCCAGATCCGCTCCTGCTCTGCCTGCACCCTTACTCCGCCCCAGTTCGGCTGTATCAGCTGGATCGGCTGGGTCGCCCATGGTTTCGGCTGCTTGCCTGACACTCTCGATGTGCTATGCCCGGGCAGCAGGGATCGAATCCATGTCACCGTGTTTGGCCGTTCCGCTCAGCGGAAGTCCGCCGCGTGGTCTACCGCCCACTGCCGGAAGGAACGGGGCGGGGTGCCGGTTATGCGCTCCACCTCGTCGTTGACCGGCTCCGGATTGGCGAGCATCTCCGCCTGGGCGGGCACCACCGCCTCCACCAGCTCCGCCGGGTACCCGGCGGCCTTCATCTGCTCGACCGCCTCATCCAGTGAGACCTCCTCGAACCGCACCGGCCGTCCGATCGCCGCACTGATCAGCGCCACCTGCCGCTTCTGGGTGACCAGTTCCAGCCCGGTGATCACGGGACGGGTACCGAGAAGGGCATCCGTCGTCAATGCCTCAACGGCGACCGCGGCCATGTCCGCCTCATGGATCAGCGGGCGGGCCAGCCCCGCGAACGGCGCCCGCACCACACCGGTGGCGCGAACCTCGTCCGCCCAACCCAGCGTGTTGCTCGCGAACCCGGTGGGCCGCAACGCCGTCCACTCCAGACCCGATGCCTCGATCAGGCGCTCCAACTCCGTGTGGAACATCGTGATCGCCTCACCCGGCTCCTCCGACTTGCTCCCCACCCCCTCAGAAGACAGGTACACCACCCGCCGTGCGCGTTTCCCGATCGCGTCGATCACATCCGACGCGCCTTCAGCGCTCAGGAACGGCCACACCAGGAAGACCGAATCGACACCCTCCAAAGCCTCCTCCAGCGACGCGGGATCACCAAGATCGCCGCGCACCGCCCGCACACCCTCCGGGAAGTGCGCCTCCCCACGCACCAGCGCCCGCACGGGTATCCCCGCCGCGTGCAACTGGGCCACCACCGCACCCCCAACGTTTCCAGTCGCGCCGGTCACCAGAATCCTGGGCTGTGTCATCGGAAATCCCCCTGTCTCGCCGTTCGATGACACAACTCTCGTACATCGACCAAGGTCGAGGTCAAGCCACGTTTCACCGGTCCACACAGGACGCCCTGGAACCCCTGGCTGAAACTCGTCCACCGCCGCGCGATTTCGATACCCGCCGCGTGACCGAGATACCGGGAACATGCGAGTCGCGGTCCTCACTGATCCAACCTCCGAGGTCGATGGCCGCGAGTTGGGGGCGCGCAGGTCAGGGCGGTCGACGACGATGGTGCCGGTTGGCTCGTCGGCTCCGCCGAATCTGGCGAGCATGGGTTCGACGGCGCGCTCGGCGAGATCCTCGTGGTTGAGGTCGATCGCGGTGATGACGGGGGCCGTTCGAGCGTGTTCGGCGTCTTAGCAGATCGACGACCGAGTGAAAATCGCCCGTTCGGACGTATCCGATCGCGTAACAGGCGGAGCGCGCTGAGCGACCACTACTCAGTGGGATGCATATATGACCGTGTGCGATGGCCATCTCAGGATCGAATCAGGTACGGGGCCGGCTGGAGGTAAGGGTTCCCATGTCTCGCAACGACGATTTCGACGGCGACGGACGCGCGGAGTTGCTGGTGTCCAGCCCTTGGGGCATCGGGATCCTCGAGATGTCGGGCAGCACGTTCACCGCGCCGGTGATGGCGCCCAACGGCACCCGGTTCGGCGGCTGGCTGCTCAACACCGGGGACAACCGGTTCGGCCCCGTCGGGGACTTCGACGGCGATGGCCGGGCCGAGATCGTGTTCTCGAGCCCTTGGGGCATAGGCGTTCTTGAACAGCGGGGCAGCACGTTGGCACCGCTGATGATGGCGCCCAATGGCACGCGCTTCGGCGGCTGGAATTTCCAGTCGGGCGACAACCGCTTCGAGAAGGCCGGGGACTTCGACGGCGACGGGCGCACCGAGCTGCTCATCTCGAGCCCGTGGGGCCTCGGCGTGTTGGAGCTCGCCGGGTCGTCGCTCGCGGCTCCGATGATGGCACCTAACGGCACCCGGTTCGGCGGCTGGAACCTCCAGACCGGGGACAACCGATTCGGGCCCGTCGGCGACTTCGACGGTGACGGTCGGGTCGAGGTGTTCGTCTCCAGCCCTTGGGGCGTGGGGATTCTGCAACTGCAGGGCAACACGATGCGGCCGCTCATGATGGCGCCGAACGGGACGAGGTTCGGCGGCTGGCTGCTCAACACCCGGGACAACTTCTTCCGTATCGCCGCGGATTTCGACGGCGACGGGCGTGCGGAGCTCCTCGTGACCAGTCCCTGGGGCATTGGGATTCTCGAACTCTCCGGCGGAACCCTCTCGGCGGTCACGATGGCGGCGAACGGGACGCGCCTGGGTGGCTGGGTCGTCGACACGACGAACAACCGCTTCGGTCCGGCGGCGGACTACGACGGCGACGGGCGGGCCGAGCTGCTGATGAGCAGCCCGTGGGGAATCGGCACGCTCGAGCTGAACGGCGGGGCTCTCACCTCCCCGCTCATGGCCGCGAACGGCACGCGCGTCGGGGGCTGGGTCGTCGACACCACGAACAACCGGTACGGCCCGGCCGCGGACTACGACGGCGACGGACGCGCCGAGCTCATCGCCACCAGCCCCTGGGGACTCGGCGTGCTCAAGCCGACCGGCACGTCGGCGGGATCGCCGGTGATGGCCCCCAACGGCACCCGCTTCGGCGGCTGGAACCTCCAGACGGTCGACAACCGGTTCGGCGTCCGCCGGTCGTGCTTCGAGCACGTCGTGATCCACTTCAAGACGCTCGTCGCGCAAACCGCCGCCATCACCACGTTCATGGACACGCAGTACAAGGCGATGGAGGACCTGTTCGCCGACTACGGCATCGCGACCTACCGCGGGACGACCGAGGACCTGAGCGCCGACACGACGCTCGCGGGCGTGGTCGACCTCGACGTGGGCTCGTGTCTCCTCGGAGTCCCCACGGCCGAACACAACACGCTCTTCGCCCGGCGCAACGGCGCGGGCGTCAACGACATTGTCGTCTATGTCGTCCGGACCCTGACCAACGGCGCGGGATCGACGAACCTGCTCGGCTGCGCCACCCACCCGGCCAACCAGCCGGGGTGCGCGGTCGTACAGGCGAACGCCCGGTGGCTGCTCGCCCACGAGGTGGGCCACGTGCTCGGGCTCAGACACTGGGCCAACCCGCCCGCGACGAACAGCCAGTACCTCATGTTCCCCAACGTCGGTTGGACGGGCACGCCGCCGGACATCGTCCAGACGGAGGTCGCGACCATGGTGGACTCGGCCCTCACCCGGGCCTTCTGAGAGGGGTGTGGCGATGGCCATGAACATGCAGGAGATCCGGTCGCGGCTCAGCTCCATCGAGGGCGACGCGCAGATGTACGTCGACCTCGGTGACGACGAGGTCCCCCTGCTGGTGGAACTCCTCGACGACGAGGAGGCATGGATGGCGCAGCGAGCGGTGTACGCCCTCGCCAGGATCGCGACACCGGACGCTCTCGCCGCGCTCGAGCAGGCCAGCGACAGCAGCCGCGCGGAGGTGCGCGTCGCCTGCGCGACCAGTGCGAACCTGCTCCCATCGGAGGCCGCCGACCGAGTCCTGACCAAACTCCTGACCGATCGGGAGGTGGGAGTGCGAAAGTTCGCCGTCGAAAGCGTGACGCCCGACAACGAGGACAGCGTCCGACAGCTCGTGGCCGAGATGACCGACGCGGACGACGACGCCCTCAGGGCCAAAGCGCAGACCCGGGCGCGCGAACTCGGATACTGACCCACCCCAATCGCCCGGTAACTCCCCCTGCGGTTCGGCCGATGATGTGGGTAGAGCGATGCGGAGCGTGCCATGGCCCAGCCGTCCGATGACGTATCAGTCGTCCTGGTGCACGGAATCGGCGCGCAGGCGATAGGTGACACGCTCAGCAAGTTCCTCCGCGGCTTGGAGACCACCCTTGTCGATCGCCCGAACCTGATCCGCGTCGACGAGGCCACCGCGCGGGTGACTGTCGCGGACAAAACGGTGACGGTGCACGAGGCGTGGTGGGCCGACATCCTCGGCGGGGACACCGTGCGCGGCACGTTCCGGCCGCTCGACATCCATGTCCTGGCCTGGTTCCCGTGGCTCAACCTCAAATTCGCCGCCTACGCCAACCGGCCCGTCGTCCGCGCGATTCTCTGGACACTCGTGTTGGCGCCCGCGGCGGTGCTGATGCAGTTGACCGCCCGAGTGTGGCTCCCGGTCGCGTCCTTCTTCATGCGGATGAGGAGGGGCGACTCGACGGAGCGGTTCACGATGGGCCCGCTGTTCGACGAGGTGCTCGCCGATGTCGGCAACTACCTGGCCTCCGCCGGAAGGGCGACGCGCCCGGGATCGTCCGTTGCCGACGCCGCCGCGCGCATCCAGCAGCGGGTGATCGACGCGGTACGTGCGGCCAATCCGGATGGAACCCGGCGGGTGGTGGTGGTCGCGCACAGTCTGGGCACGGTGATCGCCTACCACGCCTTGGCCGGGACACTCGCGGCAAAGCCCGGCGCGGCCGTGCCCCTGCTGGCAGGCGAAGACGCCGAACGCGTCTCGCACCTGATCACCATCGGCAGCCCACTGGCGAAGATCCGCTGGATCTGGCCGATGCTGGTCTCACCCCATGCCAGCCTGGCGACACGCATCCCGAACTTGTCCTGGACGAACCTGCGCGACCGACTCGATCTCGTCGCGGGCAAGCTCCGCCACCAGACCACGTGGGGTCCGGTGCACGACATACCCTTGTTCGGCCGCGCATGGCTGGCCACCGCCCACACCGCCTACGAGCGCGACCCGGATTTCACCGAAGTCCTCCTGTCCGCCCTCGGCGTCGAGCGGCGGCCGACACACGAACTCTCGGTCGCCACCCGGGTGCGGTTGCTCGCGGTGTCCCTCGGATCCATTGCGGCGGCACTGTTCCTCGTCGTGTTCGCGCTCGCTGTCTCACTCGCCGCGTCCGCGGCGGTGCTGTTCGTCCTGGCAGGCTCATTCGCCCTGGCGACCGCGCTCGACGTGGCGGGTTTCGGCGCCGACGCGATCGACACCGGTTTCCGACTGGGATTCGTGCTCGCCCTCTACGGCTATCCGCTGGTGCTCGGGATCCTGCTTCCGTTCGGCTGGGGGCGGGTCGTCGCCGGATACGAGCACTACGCGTTCCGGTATGGACAGTGGCCGCCAGAATCGCCGAAGGAGGAGGTCGACGAGCCCGCACCCCCGGCCGCTGCTCCGTTGAGACTGCGGGACCGGATCTCGGGGTGGCTGCTCGTTCTGGCGCTACTAGCGGCCGCCCTCCCACTCGGTGTCGTCATCTACCAAGACGTCTCGCCGGGCACACCCGGACCGTTCGATCCGGGATTGAGCAGCGGCGCCCGCGTCGGCTATGTGGCCCTCGCGCTCTTCGAAGGAGCGCTCACCGAAATCGTGGTCGGCTTACTCCTCGCCGCACTCTGGGTGATCCTGTTCGAAGGGCTGCCGACGGTCTTGCGGGCATACCGCCGCTGGGTTCACGATGTGACCGTCCCGCCGCGCGCGGATGTCGCGAGCCCTATCGCCGACGCCTAAGCCAGGTCAGAGGGGGCGGACGTTCTCCGCTTGCGGCCGCCTCGGTGACCTCTACGGCCGCAAACGGATCTTTCTGCTTCAGCCGCCCAAGGGGGACAGCCCCGCGGGTGCGGGGAGCACCCGGACTTACCGCCTCAGGTCTTCGGTGTGGTGGGGACAGCCCTCGTGATCTAGCTGATCTCCCGGGTCTCGCGCACAACGGAACTGCGCGCCGAGCGCATCGAGTTCGACGAGACCGCGCGCCAGTTCGTCACCGACACCCTCGCCCACGACGGGCAGCTCACGCTCATCGCCAACAAGCGGCAGACCGGCGAAGCCACCGAATACCAGGAAAAGGAACTCGAACAGCGAGACATGAACCCCCTCCCCGGAACCGCCGACGTCCTGTTCCTCGAGATCGACGTCACCGACCCCTCACAGTTCAGCGGCGTCCTCTCAGTACGCGGCCTGGAAGTCGACGGCTACCGCATCCTGCGCGCCGAGAGCCCCGCCGTCCCCAACGCACTCGCCGCCATCCTCCTCGCCCTGCGCGACAGCACCGGCGTCCGCCCGCACTGCCACTTCGAATGGTCCGAAGGCAGCCCGCTGCACCACGTCTTCCGCTACCTCATCCTCGGCCAAGGCCCTGATCCGGTCTCAGCAGTGCCCCACGACTCATCCGCCGTCGTCGTCACGAACGAGCAAGCCCCGCAAGCACGTCGCTCCGACGACGGCCGCATGGGTGAGTGGATCGTCATCGCGGCGGGTGAAACACCGCAGCAGCAGGTTGTTCGTCAGCGCGGCGGCCAAGTCGTAGGACGCGAGAGCGTCGTCGAAGAGTCCGTTCCGCTGGCCTGCCGCGATGACGGGCTCGATCAGACTGGGCAGATCAAGTTCACGTTTGACATGGATCGCCGTCTCGGGGGCGGTAGCGGTGTCATGTGCTACCACCATCAGGAATGCTTCCACATACTCGATATGGCGCACAGCGAAAGTCGCCAAGCGGCCGAGGAAACGTTTGACGATGACATCGGCTGTGATGCCAAGGGCGATGTCGTCCCCGACTTGCGACTTGAGCTCCTGGAAGGGCACGCGCAGGGCACTGACGACGATCATGGCCTTGCTGGGGAACAACTGCTTCAAGACGGGCAGCGGCACGCCTGACCGGACGGAGATGTGGACGAGCGTGGTCGAGAAATAGCCCCGGGCCGCGAACTCGACCCGCGCGGCGTCGACGACCGCGCTGCGCGGGTCCTCGGGCAGGCTGTCGGTCAGCGCGACCTCATAGGTCACCATGATCTCGTCGGCGAGCGGCCCCACCACGTCGTCGATGTGCTCATGGTTCTGGCCGGTGTCCACAATGGAGCCGATGAGCGCGACGACGACATCGCCGAAGAGATGGTCGGGCACGGCGGTCGGATCGGCGAGATGCCGCACGGCGAGGCCTTCGACCAAGGCCGTCAACGACACGGCCATCGACTCGGCGGTGAACGGCGCACGCAGCGACGCTCCCCAGCGAGCGAGGATGGCCTGATATGCCTTCATCCCGGCGTCGTCGTACGCCGCATAGGCTTGACGCAGCTTCTTCATCGCGCCGCGGTGCTCGCGCGCCAGAACGAGGGTGGCCAGCTGCGCCAGCGTAGCGGGATCCTGGCGCACTTGCTGAAAGTCCCAGGCACACACCGCCCTGATCGTCTGCCGCGGATCACCTTTGGTCTGGATGAAAGACTTCTCCACCATGTCGGTAAGGCTGCGCGTGACTCGCTCCGGCGCTTCCACCAGTGAAGCCAGAAGTTCATCGACGTAGCGGCCCTTGTCACCGAAGGTGGCGAAGAACGTCTTTTCGCTGACTCCCGCCCGCTCGGCTATCTCGGCGACATTGAGTCCCCGGCTCAAGACCTTGATCCCGTCTTCCAGCAACTGGGAAATCCCGGCAGCGATCAGTCTCGCGCGCGCTGGATTCGGATCGACCATCGGATGCCTCTGCTCGACAACGAGACCAGCCGATGGCTTGGGCCACCAGCGTCACCTACATCGCGCCCCAACCGGCAGACGTTAGTAATCGCTCACCCGCGGCGAAGGTGTTCACTCACTTGGGTTAGCGCGACCCGCAAGATCGCTCCGTTGAAGGCTCACCGGCCAAGCCCACAGACTCGGGTCACCCCAGGCGCGAACAACGGCTGTTCGCAACCGCCAGTCGGGCACAGATCAGGAGTCCTTGACATGAAACAACTCTCACTCGCCGTGCTGGGCGCGACCATGGTGGCATCGTTGGTCACGGCGACGCCGGCGTCCGCCGACGAGGCCGACCTGGTCACCACAGCGGAGACCAGCCAGGCGCTGTCGGCGACACCGGGCCTTCTCGCCGAGTCCGACACGGTCCTGACGACCGCGGACGCGGACTCCGCGGCAACCAGCACGGTGGACGGCACGACCCTCGACGTGCCGAAAGACGCGGGCGACGGCATCACCATCGACACCGCGGGCACCCCCGCCATCTCCGTGGAACTGCCCAACGCGGACGACGCGGCGACCGGGAATCTCGTCGCACCCGGCACCGTGGCCTACCCCGCCGACAACGGCACCTCCAACGCCGTGCAGGTCACCGAGGACGGTGGCGTTCGGATGCTGACGGTCATCGACAGCGCCGACGCCCCAACGGAATTCGCCTACAACATCACGGTCCCCGGCGGGGGCCGCGTCGCCCTGCAGCTCGAAGGAGGTGGGGCCGAGGTCCTCGACTCCGCGAACAACGTCGTCGCGCTCATCCAAGCGCCGTGGGCTCGCGACGCGGCAGGCCAGTCCATCCCGACGCATTTCACCACCGACGGCAGCGCGCTCACACAACACGTCGAGCACGCGGGTGCCACCTACCCGGTGACCGCGGACCCGTTCTGGATCATCGCGCCCACGGTGATCGTCGGGGCGTTCCAGGCAGCCGCCTATGCCTGCGGGCTTGGCTACCTGGCCGGTGCGGCGTGGCAGATCTTCTGGAACGGCTGGGTCTGGCAGCAGGTCCGCCGCGCGGGCCGCGAGGGCTGTGTCGAGGGGATGGTCGGCAGATTCGTCCCGTGGTCGAAGGTGCGAAACCTCATCAAGAGATGAGGTCGCGACCCTGAAGCCCGAGCCCTGCCGGACTCGGGCTTCAGGGGTAACACGCGCCGGTACCCGGAGAGAGGTCAGCACTGGTCACGCTCCGACCCCAATGCCTTTGGTACGAGCCCGGTGCCGCCACACACCTGCCTCAAACAGGCGTGGGGAATTCGCGGGTCAGCGGTCGAAGTTCCAGCGGCACTCGCCCCGCCAGAAAGCGGGCGGGGGCGGTCGCACGCGACCGCCCCCGCCCTCCTCACCCCCTCGTCACGACCAGCCCCACCACGGCAGACTCACGTACCTGGTCCATCCGTCGTAGACCGGCACCCACGCGCCGAACCAGCGGAACGCGTCGGTGTCCTCCCAGTACCGCTTCGACCACTGGCCCGGACGCAGCCACGCGGTCGGGCTGTCCCCGCACACCCGCCACCAACTGCACCGGTTCTTGGCGATCAGCACCGACCGCACACCCACGTTGATCACGATTCCGCAGATCTTGAAGATCCACCACCGCTTGCAGTCCCCGAGTCCGTCCACATCGGTGCAGTTGGCCGGGTTGCCGGAGCAGTAGTCGTACGGGTTGGCGCTGCCGCCGTACACCGGGTCGACGCTGAGGAAGCGCCCGGTGGTCGGGTTGTACACGCGCGCGCCCATCAGGACGAGACCGCCCGGGTTGTCCGCGGCCCGCTCGCGTGCGCCGAGCCAGCCGTAGCGCCGGGCGCCCGCGTCGGACGTCGCGCCGTACTGGTCGTACGCCGCGGTGTAGGCAAGACCGCTGCTTCCGTTGCCGACCACGCCCGCCACGAAGTCGCCGTGCAGGTTGGTCAGCTGCCACGTGATGCCCGCCGCGCTCGACCAGGTCGCCACCGGCGTGGCCGTGCCGGGCACCATCCGGGTGCTGACGCCACCGCCCTCATCCGTCCACAGAGGACTATCACTGTCGGAGCCGTAGTGGTGCTTGCGAGTCACCGTTCCGTCAGTCCACGACCGCACGCGCGAGACGCCCACGTCCAGAGTGAACGTGCTCGTGCGCGAGCCCTGGGTGATCGACTTCGCCATGTCGTTGCCGTGGTAGGCCACCGCGATCTCGCCGCCCGCCGCGTCCGCCGCGGGAACCGTGGTGGTCCGGCCGAGCGCGTCGTAGGCGTAGCCCGGCCCGGTGACCCGGTCCGCGCTGTCGTAGGTCCACGTGCGCGACCCCGACGCCGTCGTCGTTTGGCACGCCCCTTCCGCGGCGGGACCGAACGTGGTCAGCCCCGTGCGGTTGGCGTCCGCGTCGAGCGCATACACCCGGGACACGCACCCGGTCGCGTCCTTCGTGCTGTCGGTGACGGTGCGGCCCGCCTTGTCGAACGCCGCGGTCTGCGTGCCGAACGACGACGTGGTCAGCGCCCGCTGCGAGTGGGCGTTGAGCACCGCGCTCTCCGTCCACAGGGTGCAGTCCGCCTGGCCGCAGCCCGGCCGCTCGTAGCGAACCGAGGTGGGCACATCGTTCGCCGCGTACCCGCGGGTGACGACCACACCGGTGGGCCAGGTCTCCCGCACGAGACGACCATCTGCGTCGTGCTCCGCCTGGAACTGCCCGGCCTGGCTGTCGTGGGCTCCGGTCACCAGACCGCGCGCGTCGTAGGTGTACGAGCGCACCGCCTTGCCGTCGTCCACTCTGGACACCCGGCCCGCCGCGTCGAACTCGGTGCGGGTGGTGTTGCCGTCGGCGTCGGTGTAGGCCGTGACGCGGCCGAACGCGTCGTACGCCTTGGTGACCGCGCCGCCGTCGGACTCGGTGCGCAGCGGCAAGCCGCCTGCCTCGTCGTAAACCGTCCGCGTGACCGGCATCCCGGTGACGGATACCGCCGACAGCCTGCCCGCGGCGTCGTAGGCCTTGTCCGTGACCCGCAGGACACCCGCGCTGGTGCGCTCGGTCAGCGTCCGGACCTGGTTGTACAGGTCGTACGTCGTCACGGTCACCGGGACCTCGGGTCCTGTGGCGGCCTGCCCACCCGGCCCGGTGCGGCACACGAGCCCGGCCCACTCCGGCCGGTTGTCGCACTCGGTGGCGCCTGCCCCGGTGCCGGACCGGTAGTAGAGCGTCACTCGGGTGTCCGGCGTCGCGGTAGAGCCCGCGCCGCCTGCGACGGTGCGGCTGGCGATGCGGCCGTCGGCGTCGTACGCCGTGCGGGTGACCAGGTTCAGGCCGCCGGGATCGACGGTCTGCCCGGTCTCCGCGCTCGTCGTCCAGTCGTATTCGGACTTGGTGACCCGCAGGTCCGCGTCCCCCTCGGCGTGGCGCACGCCCGTCGTGGTAGTCGTGGGCAGACCGGGGGTCTGGCCCTGCGGCGCGCCCTCGTCGTAGGCGACGTGGGTGCGGACACGGCCGGTCACCGTGCGCCCGTCTGGCAGTGCCACCGGGTGCTCCGGCCCCAGCGTCTCCACCGGGTTGTTGCCCGCGGTGTAGGTGGTCACCGTGGACAGTCGGGCGGCGAGCGCGGCCTGCTCGGACGCGGTGGCCAGGGCGGTGGCACGGTTCGCCGCGGTCAGCGAGCGCACCGCGTTTCCGCGGGCGTCGTGCCACGTGGTGGACGTGTGCCCGCCCGGCGCGACGGTGTTGACCGCGCGGCCATCGGCGTCCAGGTAGGTGAGCGCGGCCTGCGCGAAGGAACTCGGCAGGGTCCCTGCCGCCTGGTCGCCGTCGGGCACCTGGGTCGGCGGGAACACCGCGGCCGCCGTCACCGGCGACTCCTGCTGGCCCCAGCGGCTGGTCTGCGCCGTGGACAGGTCGTGCGGCGCGCCCGCGCCGGACACCGCAACCCGGTACACGACGGTCGTCTTCGCCTCACCCGCCGGGCCGGTGCGCGACACCGCGGCGAGCCTGCCCGCGCCGGCGTCACCGGGCACGGCCGTGTAGCTCAGCCGCCACGGCGCCTGCGCGGGCGGGGTGATCACCGACAGCAGCCCATCCTGGCCGTACTCGTATACCTGGGCGACCTGACGCGTGGTGCCGCCGTCGGTCCAGTCGAGCCGCGGGTCCCGGGCCGACCGCAGCCTGCCCGCCGTGTCGTACGCGTAGCGCACGAGCACGACCGTGGCCATGCGACCCGCGTCGGGGTCCCACGCGGTGAGCGAGACCTGGCTGAGCCTGCCCGCCCGGTCGCCCCACTGCTCGGCGGTCGCAGTGCTCGCGCCCGCGTAGGCGAACTCGAGCGCGCGGCAGCCGCGCACCAGCCCGGCCGCGCAGGACACGCCGGCGGGCACTGGGGCGAGCACCCTGGTCGGGCGCAGCATGGACACCCCGTCGACGGTGGCTTGCTCCCACGAGTACGCCGTGGCGCCCGCGGAGCCGTCCGCGGTGGCCGAGGTGGGCATGTACTGCCCGCTCGGCGCGCCCGCGGGCCGGGTGAACGCCGTGCTCGTGCCCTCGGTGTCGCGCAGGGTGTAGGCATCGGTGGCGGACTTGTAGGTCAGAGTCAGGTTCTCCGCGCCCGGCTGCGGCGCGAAGGTCGCCCCGCTCGCGTCCGATGTGGACTGGGTGAACCCGATCGTGCCGCCCTTGGCCAGGTCGACCTGGACCAGAGTGCCCGACACCGTCACCTTGGTGTAGCTGTTGGCGACGGTGAGGCTCGAGGTCCAGCCCGGTCCGAACATCGGGTCGAGCCCGTCGGCCTGGCGGGTCGAATAGGTACGGGTGACGCCGACGTTGCTACCCGCGGCCACGTCGGTGTGCGAGACGGAGAAGTCGCCAGTGACCAGGTTGACCGTGCCGGGGCCGACCTCGCTGGTCGCGGCGGTGCCCTGGTCGCGGTCGAAAGTGAAGCGGGCCGCGCCGGACGTGCCGCCTCCGCTGAAGGCCGCGCGCACCTGGACCGGGCCGTCGGCCGCGGTCCCGCCGCCCGCTCCCAGGGTGCGGGCGACGTCCCAATTCACCTTGGTGGTCGTGCCATCCGCGGCGACCGGGGCAGGCCAGGCGACCGCGCCGCCGCCCGCGGCGATGGTGACGTCTCCGGCCGGGATGGTGCGCCAGTCGTCCGTGTCGGCCCGGCGCCAGTGGTAGGTCACGCCGGTCGCGCCAGCGGGCGCTTGGCCCTGCAGCGAGCTCGTGCCCGCGACGACGTCACCCGCCGTTGGCACCAGCACGGCCGCCGTCCCGGCGTAAAACGCGTACGCCCTCGTGGGCGAGAGGTTGCCCGCCCGGTCCTTGGCGCGCACGAACAGGGTGTGCGGTCCGTCGCCCGCCGGGGTGACGGTGACCGAGGCCGCGCCGCCCAAGGCGGCCACTTCGGCAGTCGGCGGGTTGGTATCCAAGCCGTGCACGAAGCCGACCACGTCGGCGGTGCCCGCGGCGCCGAGGCTGAACGTGCCCGGCTTGCCCGCGCCGCCCGACCACTCGCCCTCCGGGTATTCGGCGGAGGCCGCGGTGGGCGTCGCCGCCGGGGCGGTCGTGTCGACGGTGAACTCGCACCACGCCGACCACGGGGAGGTGTTGGTGCCGTCGGTGGCCCGCGCGCGCCAGGAGTACGTGCCGCCGTCGGCGAACGCGCCCGCGGCAACGGTGGCCGCCACAGTGGCGCCCGCCGCCGCGCCGACGGTGGTGCCGCCGATCTTGGCGCCGTTGGTCACCCACCACTCGAACTCGGCGGTGACGGTCGCGGTGTCCGGGTCGGACACGGTGGCCGACAGGCGCGGCGTGGCGGACGAGGTGAATGGCCTGCCTGAGCCGATCACGCAGCCGCCAGTGCTGGGCGTGGTCGCCGGGGCCGATACCGAGGGCGCCGCCGCATAGGTGACCGTGACCCGGGGCATGACGGCCGAACCGCCCTGCAGGGACCGGAACTGCTTCCAGTTGTCGGTCTCGTCGGCGGCCTTGACGCCCATGTACGCCTTGGCCACGCCCGCCGTGGCCGCCCGCTGGAAGAACGCCGTCGCGTCGACGCCCACCCAGTTGTCGTCGCAGGTGGTGCTGTAACCCTTGGTCTCGGTGGAGGTCGCCTCCCGCGTCAGCAGCGCGGGCTGGGACGTCCAGTGGATCGGGTTGCTGTAGGGCGCGACCGTCCAGATCTCCCAGGCCGCCGCGGTGCACGAGGCCGACCAGAAGTTCCAGAACTTCAGGCTGGCCGAGGTGATCCGGCCGTGGGCGAACGCACTGGTGTCCCACTGCAGGAACGACCGGGCGATCACGCCGCCGCCCTTGCCCAGTTGCAGGTCGTTGGCGCCGGAGCGGTCGACGGTGTCGTTCTGCTTGACGTAGGTGTCCGACGTCGGATTGATGGTCACCGACGGGTCAATGGTCACCGGGTACTGCGTCTCCGGGCTCGACAGCCACGCGGCGTCGCCCTCGAGAGCGAGGTCCACCCCGCCCGCGCGGGACTCCGCCGCAACGCCGAGCAGCTTTTCCCGGATCCGGCCGCCGTCGCGGCTGCCCTGGGCGTCCCACATCAGCGGCGTAGGCACCCGGCCGACCGGCGCGCCCGACGGGTCGACGATGGAGAGCGAGCCGGGACCGTCACCGACGAACTTCAGCGATCGGCTCACCAAGGGCAGCGTCAGCTTCGTGAGCTTGGCGGCCGCGGCGCGCGTGTGCACGACGAGGAACTGGTCGAACCCGGTGGAGGTGGCCTCCACGACCAGGTCGACGCCGGGGCGCACCGCGCGGTAGGTGGCGCGGGCCCCGTTCAGCACCGGCTCCGGCAGCGGACCGGACCAGCGCATCGATACGGTGTCCCCGGCCGCGTCCACGGTCGCCAGCGCGTGCTCGCCGGCGCCCGCCCTGCCGGACAGCTTCAGGCCGCGCGGGTGCGCGGCGGGCACGATGGCGCCGTCGGGTGTCTTGCGCAGGGTCAGGTCGGCGGGCACCCAGCGATCACCCTGCCGCACCCGGGACGGCCCGGCCGTCACGTCGGCGGTGAGCGTGCCGTCCGGGTTTGCCCACACGGTGGTGTTCTCGGACGCCGCAGAGGCCACCTCGATCCGCTTGCCGCAGAAGCGGGCGGTCGACCGCGCGGCCGCCGCGTCGGGCCGGGCGTCTGGGCAGGTTGCCGGTGCGGGTTGCGGCGCGGCCGGGGCCGCGGCGGCCAGGGGCCCGGGGCCGGGTACCTGTCCGCTCAAGGCCAGCGCCGCCACCACGGCGACAAGCAGCGGACGGCGGGCATAGGCCCGCCGACTGGTTGTTCTCATGTTCCGGAGTCCCCCTCATGGTCGTTGCGCGGAGCGGTGGCTCACGCGGCGGCGGGAGCATCGCCGATCACCGCCAGCCCCGGCAAGGGCTTTGCCGCGACGAGGGACGGTGGGACGATTTCAGTGCGCTGACCAGCGCGAACACGCCTAGTTGGGACAGTGCGACGACCTGTCTGACGGGGTGTGCATACTGTCGCCGTCCGCGCGGGCGCGCGGCGTGGATGGGGGAGCAGTCGTGTCACGGTCGGACGACAGATCCGCGCTCGCGGACCTGCTCGCGCAGCTGAAGGACCGCAGCGGTCTGAGCTACGCGGCGCTGGCACGCAAGACCAACATCAGCCGGTCATCGGTGCACCGGTTCTGCAGCGGTGCGGGCCTGCCGCCCGACTTCGGCACGGTTGAGCGGATCGCCACCGCGTGCGGGGCGAGCAAGGCAGACTTGGACTCGCTGTACCGGCTGTGGTCCCATACGGCCCAGTCGCCCGCCGAGGAGCCCCTGGCTGAGGCGACCGAACCCACTCCGGGCACGCCCGAGCCGGGACCGTCCGTCGAGGCGCCCGCCGCCCCGCGGTCCCGGCACGGCGCGGTGCGCTGGATCGCCGCGGCGGCCGCTGTCGCGCTGGCGGTCCTCGCGCTCGCGGTGGTGGGCACGAGCGGGGGCGAGCCGACCGGTCCCGCCGAACCGACCGCCGACAGCGCGCCGCCGTGGACGCAGGCGCCCGCGGCGGTCTCTCCGCACTTCTTCGGGGTGACGATCAACAGCTCCACCGGCGCCATGCCGACCTTCCGGGTGGGCGCGGTCCGGCTGTGGGACAGCCGCACCCGGTGGGCGAACCTGCAGCCCCGCCGCGGCCAGTTCGACTGGTCGATCCTGGACCGCCTCGTCGCGGGAGCCCAGGCGCAGGGCCTTCCCGTGCTGTTCACCATCGGCGGCACCCCCGAGTGGGCCGCGCCGACGAGCCCGCGCTCGACCTATGCCGACGGCTCCCGGACTGGTCCGCCGGACGATCTGGCCGACTGGGACGCCTTCATCCGGACGCTGGCCGAGCGGTACCAGGACCGGATCCAGGCCTACGAGCTGTGGGTCGTCGCCAACGACAGCCGCTTCTTCAGCGGCGACCCCGCGACTCTGGCCGAGATGACGGCCCGGGCCAGCAAGATCATCAAGGCCGTCGACCGGCGTGCCGCGGTCATCTGCCCCTCCATGGGCAGGCTGTGGGAGAACGAGGGCCGCACGTGGTTCGAGCGCTTCGCCGCGACCCGCGCCTACGATCACTGCGACGCGGCCGGGGTGAAGCTGCACCAGCGGCAGGCGTCGGACCCGCCGGAGACGCTGGCGGAACTGATCACCCTGATCGACCGCACGTTCCACAAGGCGGGCATACACCCGAAGGTGTGGAACACGGGGACGAGCTACGAGACGGCGCTGGCCGCGCCGCTGGACGAGGACACCGCGGCCGACCACGCCGTGCGCTTCTACCTCGCGGGCCTGTACGGGCAGGTCAACCGGATGTACTTCTACAGTTGGGGCGGGGTGAAGCTGCCCATCGTCCTGCAACGCGACGGCGGCCCCCCGACCCGCGCCGCCCTGCACGTCGAGGAGCTCCAGCGCTGGCTGCGGGACGCGGCGATCGAGTCGTGCGGGCACGGGACCGGGTACGGACTGCCCGCATCGGTGTGGCAGTGCCGATTCCGAGGAGCCGACGGAAGGCCGTTCCTCATCGTGTGGGCAGAGCGCGGGTCGGCTCGGATGCCCGCGCCGCCGGGTGTGCGGGAGATCCGCCACCTCGACGGGACGACGACGGCGCAGGCGGCGGATCTCCCAGTGACGACCCGGCCGATCCTGGTCACGCTCTGAGCCCGGCAGCTCCGTTGGGGGGGGACCGCGGCGATCAGCGCGACTTGAGCGACGGCAGGCGTTCCCGGGTGGTCCGCGACCCAGTTGATCTCGCTGCTGCGGTCGCGCGGAGTCTCGATCCCTGGGGACGACGTCGACCACCTCATGCACGTCCTGACCACCACGGCCCCGTTCGGCGCCACCCTCCGAACCACCGACGGCGGTGGCGTCGCCAGCGAACTCGTCGTCGGCATCCACGACAACCGGGGCGCCCTCTACTACAGCGACGACACCGGCTCCTGGTACACCCACGGCCCCACCCCCGACGACCACGGCCCGGTCTACGCCGAGGTCGACTTCCCCGACCACAGCGAAATTCCCGCCGCCGACATCCGGGCCGCGCTCACCGAGTACGTCCACAAACAAGCTCGGCCAATCGGCGTCACCTGGAAGCAGGACCCATTCGCCGGCTGAGATCGTCACTCCCGCCGCCGCAGCGCATAGCCGGGAACGAGTTTGTCAACCATGACCGGTCTGAGCCGCGCGAGCTGGGCCAGTTTCGTCATCGACGAAGGCGAACGTGTCCAGCAGGGCTTTCGCGCCGGGACCGGCCGGGCGGACCCCGTTCTGGTAGTCGCGGTAGGCCGCCATCGTGAGCTCGCGGCGGTGGGCCTGCTCCTCAACGACCATCTCGGCGTGGAAGTTGGCCTGGGAGCCGCCGGGGCGGTGGACATAGCCCTCGGTGGTGGCGACCGAATGTGCTTGAGGTTGATCTTCGCCGCGAACAGACCCTGCGGGCGGTGCGCGAGTTCGAGGGCGAGGGCGAGGGCGAGGGCGAGGGCGAGGGCGAGGGCGCGACGCAACATTCGCGCGTTGACGGGTCCGGCGGGGATCGACTTGAGACCGAGCCGCGTACCGGCCGGGCTGTTGACTCACCTTCGGAAGATGTTGAACCGGGTGAGGAACTCGAACCTGCCGAAGATCGAGGACTCGGGCCGGAAGTGGGACACGCCCAATGTCAGTGCTCACGACCCAGCGCGGTTGTCCCGGGTGGTGCCGGAGAAGCCGCGGTCGATGTAGACCCGATCCGCTGGCACCCCAGCGCTGCGAGCTGTTCGACCTGAATCTCGACGTCCGGATCGTTGGTCGAGCAGCGCGCGTACCCGCCCTACTGTCCCTGCATGACCCCGGATGTCCGGATAGGGCCCCACAAGTTGGACGACACCCTGAACAGGCTTACGGAACATCCCGACCAGCGGTCGGGTGCGCCTAGCGCGGTGTTCCGGTAGAGGATCCACCACCGGAACACCTCCAACCGGGTGCCGGTTGGCACCCCGCGTAGGCGATGATCCACAGTTGAACGGGTGAGCGACTCGCAGACGCCGCCCGTCCTGGACGGGCTCAGCCAACTGGAAAAAGCAGTCATCGACGCCGCCCGCCGAGGAACTTGGGCACAGCCCGACACCGAGCTGGAGGCCGAGCAACTCGCCTCAACCGAGGACCTGGGATTGCAGGTACGTGCCGAGCTGATCCGCGAACTGCTCACGGGGCGCCGCGGCGAACTCGATCCCCGCGGCGTGCTCATCCGGGGTGTTCGGGTGCTCGGCCTACTAGACCTGGACAACGTCAACGCGGTCACCGGCCTCGCTCTGGACGGCTGCGCGCTGCCGGACGGCCTCACGTGCAGGCAGGCCCAACTCCACCATGTGGACATGCGCTACAGCATGCTCTCGGCCCTGAACGCCCACGGCGCCCGCATCGACAGCGACCTGATCTTGAGCGACGCGCACATCACCTGCACCAGCGAGGACGGCGCCCTCCGACTCCTCGGCGCGCACATCGGCGGCCAACTCGGCCTCGACCGCATCACCATCACCAACACCACCGGCTCCGCCCTACACGCCGACGGCGTCCGCGTCGACAGCGACCTGTTCTTGGACGACGCCCACATCACCTGCACCAGCGAGGACGGCGCCCTCCGACTCCCCGGCGCGCACATCGGCGGCCAAGTCGGCCTCGACCGCATCACCATCACCAACACCACCGGCCCCGCCCTACACGCCGACCGCGCCCGCATCGACAGCAGCCTGTTCTTGCGCGACGCGCACATCACCTGCACCAGCGAGGACGGCACCATCCGGCTCCTCGGCGCGCACATCGGCAGCCAGGCTGACCTGGCACGAACACAGTTGACCAACGAGTCGGGCCCCCTGATGAAGCTGATGGAGACCCACGTCAGCGGCCCACTGTTCCTGCCTGCCACGCTGGTGTGTCCGCGATCCCGACTCGAAATCGGCGACCGACTCTGCCCCGACAGCACGCGTCGGATGGTCGTGGGAGGGCTGGTGTTCTCCCAGCTCGGGGACATCTCGTGGCGGCAGTGGCTGCACCTGCTGGTTCACCACACTCCCGAGTACCGACCCCAGCCCTACCAGCAACTCGCCGCCGTGGAGCGCTCCGCGGGGCACGACAACAACGCCCGCTTCATCCTCATCACCCAGCAAGACGACCTCCGCCGCCGCGTCCCCGACGCATTCGGCGGCCCTGTGGCTCGGTGGCGGCACTGGCTGTGGGGCTGGCTGGGCCGCTACGGCTACCGCGCACAACGCCTCGTCACAGCCCTGCTCATCGTCCTGACCCTCGCCGGAGCCACCGGCTACACCGCCGGCGAGATCACCACCCGACCCGACCACCACACCGCCGAACGCGTCCAACCACCCACCACCCCCGCCACCGCACCCGGCATCCCCTGCTCCACCGCCGAACTCATCGGCCTCGGCATCGACCGCGGCCTCCCCCTAGGCGCCACCGGCCTACGCGCACGCTGCGACCTCGACACCACAACCCGCTGGGGACAAGCCTTCACCTACCTGCTCTGGACACTCCAAGCCCTCCTGTGGGCTCTGGCCACCCTCACCATCGCCGCCTACACCGGCCTCATCCGAAAAACCACCTGACCATGCCCCGACAAGCCCCAGATCCGAAGTCCGGTGACACCCGACTGACGTACATCAGCGGGTCTGATCAATGAAGACCAGGCGGCGGCGGTGGGCGAAGCGGAACAGCGACCGCAAATGAGGTGAACGCGCCCGCGCGGCGGTGCCCCCGCTGGCTGTCGAGCACGTCGATGACGTCCTGCTCGGTAACCTCGCGCAGGTGTCGGTAGGTGCCCGACCAAGTCGTCAGGCACGGCTGGACCCGTCCGAAGTCCGAAGTAGGTGTAGAGGGTGCTGCGCGACCGTGGCCTGGCCCGGTCTCCACCGGCGTGGAGTTCCATCAGCCAGGCGCGGATCGAGCACCGCAGCGGCCAGCATCGTGGAAACGAGGGTGGGCAGTGCAGACCGAACCTTGCTGAGACGAACGGGAACGCCCTCCGCCTGGCCGAGAACACCATGCAGAGCAGCGAGCAATGTGCCCGGCATCGCTCGCTGCGCCCCTCCCAGCCAGAAAAATTGCCCGGCGGGCTCGACGTGCCGCTTGCTGCGCGGGCATCGGGTGGCACCTAGCGCGGGTCGAGCTACTGGCGAGCCAGTCTCGTCGAAGTACGCCTCGGTGGCGCGGCGGATCCGTGCGAGTCGCTTCGACACGGCGCTGTGGTCGATCGAACTCACAGGTCACCCATGCTGGTCGGCAGGCAAGTGCGACGAGTCGCGCACCTTCGCCGCATCGTCCGGAGCGAACCCACTCACACCGAAGGACTCACGCGGCGACCATGTCGTCCTGATACCGGCCGTCGCCGAAACCGAGCATCGGCGTGCTGATGACCGTCTGCGCCGCACCAGGACTGCTCGCTCAGGACCAGCGCCGCAGGGTCGTGCACCTCTACGACAACGTCGATGCTCACCTTGACCCGCCGCGGCTGAGAGTCACCCATCCAGCGAGCAAACGGCGACCGGATCCCGCGGTTCCGAAGATCGACAAGTCGCCCGGACATCTCCTGCGTGGTCGTCTGCGCGTCATCACAGTCAACCGACATGAACGGCCCTGTCCGGCCCCCGATGGCCCATGGCGGCGTCTACCGGCGTCAACGACAGCCAATCGGCGATGTACCGGTTTCTGGTCGTACAGGTCTGACCAGGGCGAATAGCAGCAGTTCAGGTCGGTCGGGAAAGTTCGCCCGATCGGTAAGATCGACTACGACCCCTCAACGAGATCAACGGACACCGCAGGAGGACCCGGCTCCAGTTTCGCTCCATACCGGCCGGTAGAAAGATCTATGCGTCCACAAGGGACGATCAACAACGTAAGTGTCGTTCAATATCAAAACACCCGCCGACCTGGGTAAACTTCCAGGAAGACGGGCGTTTCGATGACCGTCGGGCTGACAGGATTTGAACCTGCGACCCCTTGTTCTAATTCGGGTCCAATCTGACCTGCGGATTCTCGGCCCAAACACGCTCTGACCTCGAAAAACGTTGTTGACCGTTGTGGTCGTTTTACGCCCTCTGCCGGTGGCATGTTGTGCAAATGTTGAACGGGTCTGTCCTTTGTGGACACCCACAGGGAGGGGGCTTCCTGCCATCCCGTCGACCTGGCTTCAGCCCGATCGCGCCGTGTCAAGGGGGCACCTGCCGCCAAGAGTGAGGTTACCGCGGACTGCCCCCTTGACGCGGTGTGATAGCCCTCGGGAGGTCGTCGGGATGGCAGGAAGCCACCGACGAAACGTGAGATCACGTGCTCGCCGACCATCCTGGAGACCTGCCGCGCGGCGAGCGCTGTCCTTGCCATTGGCTGCTGTACAGCAAGCTGCCGCTCCCGCAGCTATAAGTCCCATCGGCTGGGCGATTCAGCATGCCCACTACTGAACCGTTTCGTGGATGTTGTCCCGTGATGCCGTCGGTCGCTAGCGGTCGTACCCGCCCGGCGACTCGGGCACGATCACGGCGGTGTCCCAGCTTCCGGGCGCGTATGTCGCGATCGGAAACGAGTTGGTGGAAAACTGGGAGGTCATCACCGTGAGATGTCCATCCTTGATCAGGAAGCCGTGCCCGTCCTGATGTGACGTCGTCTTACCCCTGTGCGTAACGTCAAGTGCCATGTCGATTCCCTTCATGTGACGCGATCATTGCTTGGTGAGGTGGTCCTTAGTGGACACCCACTGGGAAGTCACCGACAAACGTGAGATCACACGCGCGCTGACCATCCTGAAGACCTGCCGCGCGGCAGGCGCATTGTGGTACTAGTGTCACCGGATGGTCCTTGCGGGTCCGAGGTGGTTGAGACACCTCGGACCCGCAAGGACCTCTCGCGTTCGGTCGAGCGGTCTACTCGACGATCTTGCCCCCTCCCGCCTGGTTGATGATCGTCTGCGCCGACGTGCGCGCGTCCGACTTATTGATGTAGGTCTCGCTATGAGCGAGGACATTGCCGTTGCTGGAGACGATTCGGAAGAACCATTGCCCGGACGTCGCCTTGAGGATGCGGAAGGTCATGTCTTCGTCTTCTTTCATCAGTTACACGACCGTTATCGGACCGTGTTGGTTCCCATTTTTAGCACTCCCACTCTGTGAGTGCAAGCAGATGCGGCGCTCCAAACCACTAGATGTAGTGCCCGTAACGGACCGTGCACCCACATATTGAAGGCGTCAGAGCTGTCGCGTGCCGCCTACCAGTACTTACACTGATGTAGTTCGCTCTAGAAATTATGCTAGATATCGCTCTGCGTAGCCAAAACGGCAGGCCAATTCATCCGTTTGGCGGTTGCTTCAGAACCCGAATGCAATTCGTTACTGGTCGGTATTCGAACAATGTTGTGCGATTCGGTCTGGCTGGGCTGTACCAATGGGCCTAACCGCGATGTGCGTGGGGGCCTACGTTGGGTCTTACACAGCCCAGGCGGTTCGGCATGCGCGGCACGCCTTCAGTCCGCCGCCCGCGTGGGGCCGGTCCGGAGGACCCAGGCCCCACGCTTGGGCGAGCGGTAGAGAATCAGCGTGCCTGCGGGCGCCCGCAGGGCGTCCGCCTTGAACAAGTAAAGAAACTCTGCACGCACCGGCTACAGCAGATCGGCAGCCCCCGGACTAGGCAGAGATCAAGTCGAAGCCGTCGTGAGCGCGCACGGATGGGTAGGGCTCGAAGGCGTCGAGGACGCGGATCGCGAATGCTGGGGACATCAGGTTGCGTACTTCGTCGCGGGTGAGCCAACGGACCTCATGGGCTTCATCCGCCGCACGGGCGGAGCCTTCGCCTGGTGTGCAACGGAAGACGAGGGCGACGATGCCGCGCGGCATGTTTTGTAGACACCGCTGAGAGATCCAACATGGACGCTCAAGCCGGTTTCTTCTTCGATCTCGCGCCGGACACCTTCCTCGAAGGACTCCCCCAGTTCGAGGATGCCGCAGGCGCTTCCCAGTGGCCGTTGTCGCGGCGACGGATGGCCAGGATCCGTTGGTCAGCGTCGATGACTACGCCCGCCACGCTCACTGAGTGCTTGGGTGCTTCGCCCATGACGCTCGTTCCGGCTGTCGAGGCCGCCAAGCTCAAGGTGCAGGGGCTCACCCCGCACAAGCTGCGGCACACCGCCGCGTCCCTCGCGATCGCCGTAGGGGCTGATGTGAAGGTCATTCAGCTCATGCTCGGGCACGCTGACGCGTCGATGACGCTGAACGTGTACGGGCACCTGTGGCCGGACCGGCTGGACGAGGTGGCAGACGTCCTGGACATCCGCCGAACGGCGGCGCTGGAGGACGAGGATCGGGCCGCGTAAACGAACGAACCGCCCTGGGGCGTGTTGTGCATATGTTGCACAGCCCTCGGGCGGTTCGTGTTTACTGTCGACTGAAAGGCCGCCTACCTGCGTAAACGTGTCTTCCGAGTCGGGCTGACAGGATTTGAACCTGCGACCCCTTGACCCCCAGTCAAGTGCGCTACCAAACTGCGCCACAGCCCGGCCGCATCCGCTCTCGCGGGTGCTGGGCAAGACTAGCGCACCGGCCGTGTGGGGATCTAATCGGGGGCAGCCGGGCGGGGATCTTGCTGGGGGCACGAGGCGGGCGTGGTCCCGTGAATGGGAATGGGTGTAGCCGCCCTCACATTGCCCAATGCCCACCGGGAACGGTAGTGCGAGTCAATTCATCGGGAATCGCACGTAGACCCCCAGAGTGCCGTGAGATTTCGTCAACAGCAGTTAACGACAATCGCGCTGGATCCACACCTGCGCGCGGAAACTCGCTGGTAGAGCACAGTTCCGTCCCTATTTGTTGCCTGCCGGTGAACCCCGGAACCAGCCATGTGAACAGTGCGAGCTCGGCGCATTCAAACGGCCGGAAAGGCACGCGGCGGCCATAGACTGACGGGGCCGACTAATTAGCTGGGGACTCATGACCGAGCGTAGACGTGGTTCTGTTCGTGGCAGGCTGACCCAACTGCTGGCCGTGGCGCTGACCATCGTGCTCAGCCTGATCGGCTACGCGATGACCGTCGAGGTGCGCAGCTACCGGGCGGTCACGGCGGCGGTCGAGTCGGTTTCGCTCGCGTTGGGGGTGCAAGGGGTCGTTCACCAGTTGCAGCGGGAGCGGGGGCTGACTCTCGGGTTGTTGGGGGGCGACGACCGGTTCGCCGAGGGGCTCGCTCAGCAGCGGCGCCAGACCGACAGCGCGGTGGCGGCCTTGCGCGGCGAGCTTGACCGTGGGGTCCCGCGGGGCGGGGAGGAGCTTTCCGCGGCTGTGCGGGGGCTCGACAAGCTGGTGACCGTGCGGGCGGGCGCCGACGCGCGGACCGGGAAGCGGGCGGAGACCTTCGACTTCTACACCTCCGCGATCTCCGGGCTCAGCGACGTGGTCCTGACCTCTGAGGACACCACCGACCCGGGCCTGCGCCGCGGGTTGGAGGCGCTGCGGACGTTGGGGGACGTCAAGGAGTCGGTGGGGCGGGAACGCGGGTTCCTCAGCGGCGTGTTCGCCGTCGGCTGGTTCTCCGGGGACGAGTACGTCCGGTTCACCGAGATCCGCGCGACCAAGCTGGCCGCGGCGGCCGAGTTCGAGCGGTTGGCGACCGGCCCGCAGAAGGACGCCTTCGCCGCCGCGCAGCGGACGCAGGCCGGGCAGCAGGCGGCGCGGTTGGAGCAGGTGGCTTTGCTGGGCGCCGCTGGGCCGCTGCCCGAGGAAGTCGACCCGATGCTGTGGTTCGACTCCATCACCACGGTCATCGACGACCTGCGCGACGTGCAGACCTCCGTCGGCGACGACATCACCGCGCACGCCAAGGTGTTGCACCGCGAGGCCGAGACCGACGTCATCCTCGCCATCCTGGTGGCCTTCCTGGCCGTGGTCGTGTTGGTGTGGCTGGTGATGAGGAGCATCCGCTCGATCACCGTCCCCCTCGCCAAGCTGGCCAAGGACGCCGACACCGTCGCCTCCACGGGCCTTCCCGCGGCCATCGCCGCCGTGCAGGCCGGGCACACCGGCGTCGACGACGATCCCGTGCGGGTCGACGCCGAGGCCTGCGGCGAGATCGTCGCGCTGGCGCAGTCGATCGACCGGGTCCGCACGTCGGCGATGACGTTGGCCGGTGAGCAGGCGCTGTTGCGGCACAACGCCCGGCAGTCGCTGGCGAATCTGGGGCACCGCAACCAGAACCTGCTCCGCAGGCAGATCAGCGCGATCAGCGAGTTCGAGCAGACCGAGCTCGACCCGGACGCGCTGGGCAAGCTGTTCCTGCTCGACCACCTGGCGACCCGGATGCGGCGCAACGCCGAGAGCCTGCTGGTCCTGGTCGGCGAAACCAGCCCGAGACGGTCCGGCACACCGCTTCCGGTGGTGGACGTCATCCGCGCCGCACTGTCCGAAGTGGAGGAATACACCCGAGTCGAGCTGCGCGGCATCGACCCGGTGTTCATCTCCGGCTCCGTGGTCACGGAGGTGGCGCACCTGCTCGCCGAGCTGATCGAGAACGGCCTGTCGTTCTCCCCACCCGACCGCGCCGTCGAAATCCAGGGCAGGCGCACGAAAAACGGCTACCTGCTGGTCGTCACCGACTACGGCATCGGCATGTCCGCCGAGCAGCTCGACGCGGCGAACGCCAAGTTCCGCGGTGTCGACCCGTTCCTGGTGGCGCCCACGAAGTTCCTTGGCCACTACGTGATCGGCATGCTCGCGGCCACTTTGGACATCGGGGTCCGACTCGTCGAGTCGCCCACTTCCGGTGTGAGCGCCCGAGTTCTGCTCCCCACGAAACTACTGGCCGAGGCACCCGTGGAGCCGCTACCTGTGATCGTGCGCACCCGCCCGTCCAAAGCCCTCGACGACGTGCCGCCCAGCAGCGGACGCACCCGCAACGGGCTGGCCAAGCGGACCCGCAGGCCCGCCCCGGAACCCGTCCGCCCCTCCGCTGTCGAGACCACGAACGGCCGCTCCCCCGACGACGTCCGCTCGATGCTGTCGTCGTTCCGCAACGGCCACCAGCGCGGC
This sequence comes from Actinokineospora alba, assembly GCF_004362515.1. NCBI lineage: Bacteria > Bacillati > Actinomycetota > Actinomycetes > Pseudonocardiales > Pseudonocardiaceae > Actinokineospora > Actinokineospora alba. Next base: position 6,717,424 of record NZ_SNXU01000001.1, read on the forward strand.
ACCAACCGCACGAGCGAACAGGACACCGCATGACTGTCGCCACAACGAATCCGCAGACCTTCGGCTGGCTGCTGGCCACGTTCGTCCGCAACACCCACGGCGTGCTCGACGCCGTCGCGGTGTCCTCCGACGGCCTGCTGCTCGCCCTGTCCCCCGGCCTGGACCGCGCCGACGGCGACCACCTCGCCGCCGTCGTCTCCGGGCTCTCCAGCCTGAGCCGCAGCGCGTCGCACCGCTACGACCTCGGTGGCCTGAAGCTGATGATGATCGAGATGAACCGCGGCTTCCTGCTTGTCTCGGCCATCTCCGGCGGCTGCTGCCTCGGTGTGTTCGCGGGCGACGACGCCGACATCGGGGTCGTCGGCTACGAGATCGCCCTGCTGGCCGAGCGGTTCGGCGCCGCGCTCAGCCCGGCGCTGATCAGCGAACTGCGAGAGGTGCTCCCACGATGACCAGACACGCGCTGCCCGACGACGGCCCGTTCATCCGGCCCTTCCTGGTCACCGCGGGCCGCACCCGCCCGGTCCAGCCGACACTGCGGGTCGACGCGCTGATCACCACCCTGCCCGCCGCCGGGTCCGCCCGGCTCACCTTCGAGGCCAAGCAGGTCGCCGACCTGTGCCGCACCCCGAAGTCGGTCGCCGAGGTGGCGACCGCGATCGGCGTGCCGCTCGGCGTCGCCCGAGTGCTGATCGCGGACCTGGTGGCGGCCGGGCTGCTGGCCTGCGGACCGGTCCCGGAGCTCGACTTGTCCGCGCTGGAAAGGATTCGCGAGCTTGTCCATGCGCTCTGACCGCGGCCCGGCGTCGGTGAAGATCGTCATCGGCGGCGGGTTCGGCGTCGGAAGACGACCCTCATCGGCGCGATCTCCGAGATCGAGCCGCTGGCCACCGACGCGGTGATGACCCAGGCGTCGATCGGGGTGGACGACGCGGCGGGGCTGCCGGACAAGACGACCACGACGGTGGCGTTCGACTTCGGCCGGATCACCCTCGACCCGCGGCTGGTCCTCTACCTGTTCGGCACGCCCGGCCAGGAGCGGTTCTCGTTCCTGTGGGACGACCTGTCCGAGGGCGCGCTCGGCGCCGTGGTGCTCGCCGACACCCGGCGGATCGAGGACAGTTTCCCGGCCCTGGACTACTTCGAGTCCCGCGGCACCCCGCTTGTGTTGGCCGTCAACCGGTTCGACGACGGCAGGCGCTTCGACCTCGGCGAGGTCCGGGAGGCACTCGACCTCACCGACGACGTCCCCGTGGTCTCGTGCGACGCCCGGTCGCGCGCGTCGGTCAAGCAGGTGCTCGGCGCGGTCGTGGAGGTGGCGATCGGGCAGCGGGCGCGCGCTATTTAAGGTGGGTGCGACGACAGGAGACCCACCGTGCCGATCGCTGACCTGGGTGACCGCAAGCTGCACTACATCCGCCGCGGCGAGGGCGCTCCGCTGCTGCTGATCCAGGGCATGGCCGGTCACCACGCCATCTGGGGCGAGCCGTTCCTGTCGCTGCTCGAACAGCACTACGACGTCCTCGCGTTCGACCACCGCGGCATCGGCGAGAGCGACCGGGCCGACGAGCCGTTCACCGTGGCCGAGATGGCTCAGGACGCGGCGAAGCTCATGGCCGCCGTGGGCTGGGACCACGCGCACGTGCTGGGCATCTCGATGGGCGGCATGGTGGCCCAGGAACTCGCCGTTCGGCACCGCGACCGGGTCCGCACGCTCACCTTGGGCTGCACCTACGCCGGGCCGGACGGCGGTTCACTACGGGCGCCGGGCCCGCTGCGCATGGTCGAGGCGATGAACACCGGCGACGTCGCCAAGATCCTGCGCGCGGGCTACGAGGCGAACCTGTCCCCCGCGTTCCGCGCCGATGAATCCCGGTTCACGCGGTTCACCGAGGTTTCGCTGTCCGTGCGCGTCCCGTCGCCGGTGATCCTCCTGCAGTTCCAGGCCATCCTCCAGCACGACGCCGTGGCGGGGCTGCGGACTCTCGACGTGCCCACGCTCGTCGTGCACGGCACCGCGGACGAGATGATCCTGCCGGTGAACGGGCAGCACGTGGCGAGCCTGGTGCCCGACGTCCGCCTGGAGACGATGGACGGGGTCGGGCACCTGTTCTGGTGGGAACAGCCCGAACGCAGCGCTGAGCTGGTCCGAGGACACGCCCGCTGACGGTCAGGCGGATTTCTGTTCGTCCGAACCCTTGGTGAGCTCGAGCAACGCCGCGAGCACCGCGGCGGGCAGCTGCACGCGCAGGATCTCCGCGTGCTGCTCCGGGGTGATGCCCTGGCCACTGCGGATCGCGGCGATGAGGTTCGCCTCGTCGTCGCTGAGCGCGCCCGCGAGCGCGTCGAGCTTCGCCTCGATACGGCTGTCCGCCGCCATCAGCCGGGCGAAGTTCAACGGCAGGTAGGACACCTCGGTGCGCAGGTTCGTCGTCCGGTCCTGGCCGTGGACAGGGATGTTCTCGTCGAGGGCTGCCATGTCGTCCTCCTGGTGGTCGAGTTGCCCGAAGTCGGGTTTGAGCACGTCGTTGACATCGCAGGCGACACCGCCCACGACGGGTTGACCGATCCGCTGGTAGAGATGCGCCGCCCGACTGCGGTGGCCGCCGGACCACGCCGCTGTCTGCCAGCCGTACGCGGCGTGGCCAGGGACGGCGGCGTCGATCACACTGGCCTCGCCGTAGATGCCGACCCGGTGTTTGCCCAGCACGGAAGCGGCGCCGTCGAGATAGGCGCGCACGGCGGGGAGCTGCCCGGGCAGGATGTCGCGGTCGGCGGCGAAGTAGATCGCCCGCGGCTGCGCGACACCGATCGCCGCGGCCTGGCCGAGCGCCCACCGTGCGTCGTGCGCACCCGCCGCCCGGCCTTCCAGAATGCGGCTGGTCGACACCGCCTGGTAGACCAGCGCGACGGCGAGCCCGTGCCTGCGCATGTCGGCTAGTTCCCCCGCGGTGATCGGCCGTACCCGCGAGGCGCCCTCCTTGCGCAGGTAGCGGATGACACCGCCGTAGCCCGCCTGCTTGATCGCCGTCGCGGCCGGATAGCCCGCCGAGTAGTCGAGGATCTGCATCTCACCGCTCCGGGGTCTCGTCGTCGCTGTCCGGCACGGGAGTCGACGCCGCCGCCTGCGCGGTCTGCGCCGCTGACGGGCCGCCACGGGTTTCCAGGGCGCGCAGGCGACGTTTGATGTCACGCAGTTCGCTGAGCAACGAGTCCGGCTGGTTGACCCGGGTCATGGCAGTCCTCCGCTGATCGGGGAAACGGTGAGTCGCACCTGCTCCTCGCCCGCGTCGTCGCCCGGGGTGACCTCGATGGCGACGACGCGCACCTGGAACTGGGTGCCTTTGGGGAAGAACTCGTCCCGCACGACGATCAGCGCGTGATCGCCGACCTGGTAGGAGCCGAGCACCGGGTCGAGGTCGCCGCGGACGGTCAGCTCGGGCAGGACGACCGGGTCGGCCGCGGCGGCCAGCGCCGAGCGGGCCTGTGAGCGCAGCAAATCCGCGTCGGTGAGGTGGACCAGCGACAGCTCGGTCTCCAACAACGGCCTGCCCGGCGCGGTGCTCTGCGCGATGCCGACGATCTGCCCGGCGTCGTCCTCGTCGCCCAGGGCGAACACCCGGGTGGCCATCGACGAGCCGTCGCGCGGCCAGGCGTACTCGATCAGGTTCCCGCCGTACTCCCACACGAGCGGCGTCCCGGACTGACCCAGCTCCGGGGTGCCGACGCGGAGCCGCCGCACTACGTCGCCGCGGTCGTCGTAGGCGACGTCGAAGACGAAGTCGGGCCCGTTCTCGAGGTTCGACAGTTCGCGCAGCGCGTCACCGACGGTCTTGAGCTCGCGGCCCGGGTAGGTCATGGTGCGCCGGAAGCCGGACACGACAAGGGGATCCGACTGCACGCCGATGTTGCCGCGCGGGTGCGCCTGGGCCGTGGCGACCAGGCCGCGGGCGATCTCGGCCTGGTCGGTGTCGGTGTAGGTGACGGTGATCGGCGACAGGTTGCCCACCGACGGGTCGAAATCCCTCGGCAGCACCCGGCGGTGGTCGAAGTACGACAGGAAGTCCGCCGCGCCGATGTCGATCGCGCGGTCGGCCGAGGAGTACTTGCTGGTCCAGATGATGCCGCCCCAGACCAGAACCCCGTCGCGCTCGACGTAGACGACGGTGTGCGCGGGCCGGGTGACGAACTCCGGGTCATGGACGGCGATGCGCGGGTCGCCGAGCACGAGCTGGCCCTGGAACTCCCCCGCGTCGTTCAGCGTGATGCCGAACGAGACCCCGCGCAATGGAAGCTCGGCGAGGACCTGGCCGGTGATCAGGTCGGCGACGATGTAGCGGTAGCGGCCGCCGGAGCGGCGCGTGTCAGTGGTCGGCATGCTTCCTCAGCCCAGCAGGTAGGACGTGTTCAGGAAGACCTGTTCGTCGATCGGCACTTGCTGGGCGTTGTCGGTCCACAGCACCAGCGACCCGCTGGGGTAGAGGCCCAGTTCGTAGAACTGCGGGGCGCTCTTCTGGTGTCCGTAGTAGGTGGTGGCGACCCAGCGGTGCGCCCACGTCGGCCGATACGCCTGCGGGAGCGTGAGAATCGCCGTGCCGTGGGCGGCGGTGGTGTTCTTGCGCGTGACGGAACCGCTCAGGTGCACGATCTGGCCGATGCGCCGGACCCGGATCGCCGTGCCGTCGTTGACGGGTTCGAGCCCCACCGCGGACCAGTCGGCGAGCAGCGGGACCTCCACCCAGCCGGTGTCGTCCTCCACGACGAGAGACCGCCACCCCGTGCCGTTCCAGAACTCCACCTTGCCGGTGTCGATCCGGTGCACGTAGAACCCTGGGTACGGGTCGACCGGGCGCTCAGAAGCGTTGCGCACCGGCAGGATCCCGCCGACCGCGCACGTGTAGGGGCGAAGGTCGACGATGTCGGCCGCGGCGATCATCGTGGCCCCCGCGCGCACCTTGAGGCGGGCGAGGCGCACCACGTCACCGGTGACCGCCGGGTCCGCCGGGCTCGCCGTCGGCGTGCCGGTGACGACCTCGACGGTGAACGCCGACCTCGAATCCCCGTACTGCGCGTCCGACTGGCGGGCGACCACCAGGTCGTAGCGCGGGTAGGAGGCGTGGGCGGGCGCCGCGGTGAGCACATCGACCGTCTTGACCTGGTCGAGCGTGGCCAGGTATGAGCCCGCGGCCGGGTTGCGGGTGCCCTGGATGACGGCCTGGAACGGCTGCACGGTGATGCTCGCCGACGGTGTCGCGGTCGGCCGCACGAGCCCCGGGTCCCCAGGCGCGGGCCGGAGACCGCTGCGCGACTGGAGCGGGCCTTTGGCGGCCAGCGCGAGTGCGCCGGTGGCGAGACGGGCGTCCTCGGCGTCGACGACGCTGCCGGAGAGCCATCCGGAATCACGTTCGGGCATGGTGCTTCCTTCGCTGGTGACTAGCGGGCGGTCGGGATCGCGAGCACGTTGATCGAGTCGTAGGGATATCCCCAGCCGGCCCCGGCCGTACCGGTGCCGTCCATGCGCTGCAGGGCGACCTTGAGCGTCATCACGGTGTTCGCGGGCTGGCTGACCAGCGCGGTCAGCACCACGGTGTTCATGCCCGCTCCAGGCCCCGAATTCACCACGGACAGGCCCACGACCGAGCCATTGGCGCTGAGCGTGCAGTCGTAGCGGTCGACATTGGACGTCGAGTCGATGATCGCCTGCGCGGTGACGTAGAGGGTGCGGGGGAAGTACACGGCGGGCACGGTGAGCCGGTTGAACACCTTGGCCGAGTCGGCGCCCGCCGAGATCCCCTGTGGCCAGCCTGCGTCGTTCGGACCGTACGTGGCGATGCTGTTGGTGACCGCGGGTTCCCAGCGCTGCCCGTCGTAGACCTCGAGCAGCCGCAACTCCTGGCGGTAGGCCGCCTGACCGGGGTACGGGGCGACCGGACGCGCGGTGGCGCTCGCGATCGGGATGATCCCGCCGACCGCCGCGGTGAACACCCGCCGGTCCACGATCTGCGCGGTGTCGATCACCGTCGCGTTCGCGGGGACATTGATCCGGGCGAGCACGATGTGGTCGCCTGCGACGGTCGGCTCGACCGGGGTTTCCGCTGGTGTCCCGGCGATGTGGCTGACCGTCAACGCGGAGGACGTGTCGCCGTACTGCGCGTCGGTCTGGCGCACCACGATGAGGTCGACCCGCGCGAAGGTCTGGTGTGCGGGAACCGCGCCGAGAACGTCGATCGTCTTCGTCTGGTCGAGCGTGACCAGGTACGACCCCGCACTGGGCGAGCGGGTGCCCTGCAGCACCGCCTGGAACGGGCCGACCTGGACCTGGCCGGACGCCGGGCTGGCGGGGATCACCTTTCCCGCGGAGGGGAACGGTTTGAGACCGGACCGGTTCTGCACCGCGCTCGCGCCGCCCGAAGCGAACACTCCGGTGGCGAGACGGGCGTCCTCCGCGTCCACGACGTTGCCGGACAGCCATCCGGAATCGCGTTCGGGCATCAGTGAACTCCTTGGGAGGTGGGGTGGCGGGTCAGCTCCATGCGTCCCGCCATTCGGCGGTCAGGCGGGCCGCCGCTTCGTAGCTCGCGGACCGGAAGGCGACGGTCGTGCCCCCGCGAACCAGGGGGAACCAGCGGGAACCGGGCAGCAGCGCCGAGCGGCGGGAGGCGAGGCCCTGCAACAGGACCGTGCGCGCGTCGGTGTCGACCACGAGCACCTCACCGGCCGCGAGCCGGATGGCGAACGCGAGTTCCTCGCCGGTCTGCGAGTTGACGATCACCGGGTCGGCGCAGGGGCCGCTGATCTTCCAGGTCGGCCAGGTGGCGGCCGACCCGGCGTTCTCGAGGGTCAGTCGGCCGCCGGAGGACCCGGCGCCGAAGTCCAGCGGGAAGCGCAGCGGGAAGGTCAGCCCGCCGCTGGACGTGGCCAGCGGGCAGGTCGCGGTCCGCAGCTCGGCGGAGTAGCGCAGCGGGTCCGGCGCGGTGACCTGCAAGGAGAACTCGAAGACCCCCGCCTTCTTGTCGAGCACCTTCGACTCCGCCGACAGGCGCACCAGCGAACGGCGGGTGACGTGCGGTTCGGTCACGACCATCGGCTGCAGCCGGGAGCCGTCGTTGAGCACGGCCGCGAGCCGGTCCTTGGCGCGCTCCTTGCGCAGCCGGTCCGGGGCCAGTGCGGTGCCCTCCAGGGTGATCACCCGGGCCGACCGGTAGGAGGGGGCGTCGAACGCGCCGTCCCGCTCGGGCCGGTCGGTCAGCGACAGGCGGACCGACGGCGAGGACGACCAGCCCTCCTCCTTGGTGATCCACCACTCGACCCCGTCCTCGTCGACGGAGTTGCCGATCCACCCGTCGACGGTGAAGACCGGTTGCTGCAGAACACTTCCCGGCAGTCGCATCGCCGTCACCGCTTCCCGGCCCAGGCCAGCTCGCGCGCGGCGATCCGGCCGATCTCGTATTCGGACTGCCGTGCCCGCGGGTGGATGTTGACCGTCACCGGGGCCGCCTCACGGCGCTTCGCCCCGGCGAACTCCATCAGCGCGGGAAGCTTCGAGAGCGGGATGATCGCCTCGGACTGGCCCGCCTCGGCCACGTTCACCAGCCGCCCGCCCGGCACGGGGGTGGCGATGCCGCCCTGGGCGAGTTGCGGGATCTGCGGCAGGTTGAGGCCGAACGTCTTGCCGCCGACCAGCGGCACCCAGTCGGGGATGGTCACGCTGATGCTGTTGAGGCCGCGGATCGCCATGTTGACCAGTCCGATGATCGCGTTGATCGGAGCTTTGACCGCGCCGAGCACCGCCTCGAACGCCGCCCTGGCGAACCCGGCGAGGCCGTCCCACGCCGACCGCAGGGCGCCGGTGACCCGGTTCCACACGGCGGGGATCGCCTCGCCGATCCAGTTGATCACCGGCATGATCACGGCTTTGATGCCGTTCCACGCACCGGAGACGACGGAGCTGATCACGTTCATGACCGTGCGGATGACGGCGGAGATTCCGTTCCACACAGTGGAGATGACCGTGCTGATGATGTTCATGACCGTGCGGATCACGGTCATCACGATGTTGATGTAGGTGCGGACATAGGCCTCGATCCACGGCCAGACGACGCTGATGATCTTCTTGATGAAGTCCATCACCGCGCCGACGACCTGGCCGATGATCCGGAAGGCCGTCGACACGACTTGTCGCACTTTTTGCGACTGCATGGCCATGTCGACGAGCTTGCTGATCAGCGGCATCAACAGACCGAGCAGGAAGCCCAGGACGTTGGCCTTCATCGCGGCGTTGAGTCCCTTTTGCGCGGTCGTGGCCGTGCGCAGGCCCTGACTGAACCGCGAGAAGAACCCGCCGCCCGAAGCCGCCTCCCGCCCGGCCCGCTGGATGGAACTCGACGCCTGATCCGCGGCGGTCTTGAGCTGCCGAACCTGCGTGGTGCTCTGCGTCGCCGCCGCACGGAAGCGGCCACCGGCGCCACTGGCCTGCGTCAGCGCGGTGCGGAACCGGCCGATCGCGCTTGTGGCCTGTACCAAGGCAGTTCTCATGCTGGCTGGCTTCCTTGTCTGGTGAGGGTGATCAGCGGAGGAAGGACTCGATGGCGCGAAGCTCGTTGCGGAACCGGGTCGCGGCGGAGCCGTTGCCGCGCAGCTCGCGGTCCAGGTCGAATAGCGCCTTGCGCAGCAGTTGGGTCTCCCGCTGGACCCGGGCGGTGTCGTTGCCCGCCCCCGACCGGTTTGCCGCCGCGTCGCGCCGCACCGCGTCGATGCGCCGATTCAGGGCGGTTTTCGCGGTGGAAAGGTCGGTACCGACCCGCCGCACGCCGCTGACGGCCGCAGTGGCGTCGCGCGCGACGCCCGACACCCGCCGGTCAACCGCTCCGATCTGGGTTCGGATAGCCGCGAATCGCCCCGAGAGGCCGGTGAGCTCCGTGGAGATCCGCCGGTTTACCTGGCTGCGAAGATCGCCGGTCTTCCCCTGCAGCTCGGTGATCCGGGTGTGCGCCCGGACCGCCGTGGCCTTGAGCTGCTCGGGTAGTTCGCCCCGGGCGCGCAGCTTGCGGTCCTCGATCATCTTCCAGATGTCGAGGCCGGGCGGCTCGAACTTGATCGCGCTCCATTCGGCCTTGATCCCGTTGACGCCCACGAGCGCGTAGTTGGCGTCGAGCTTGAGCCTGGTCAGTTCGCGCTTGATCCCCTTGATGTCCTCGAAGATCGCGTTCTCGGCCTTGCCGATCAAGTCGCCAACGGCCTTGACCATCGCCAACGACTGCTCGGGCGTCAGGAAAGGGTGCGTCATGGTGGTCCTCGGTCAGCTTGAGAAGAACGCCGCGAGGTCGGCGGGGCCCGCCGAACCGTCTTGCTCGTCCTTCGCCTGCGGGGCGTCCCCGGGGCGGGGGATCGCTTGCGGGTACGGGATTTCCTCGGCGTCCTCGTCCCGGTTGACCGAGGCGAACATCCAGTTCGACACGGCCAGGTGGTCCACCATCGCGGCCAGAAGGTGGTCGCTGAGGTTCCAGGCCGCTTCCTCGCCGTGCATCGACTTGGCGAACGCCGAATCCCCCGGCAGGTGCTCGATCAGCACCCGCAGCCGCCGGGAGGTCAGCTGGTCTCGGTGCCAGTCGAGGAGGTCGATCCCGTAGTACCGAAGGAGATCGGCCTCCAGGGCCTCGGCGTGCTCGTCGACGAGCGCGCCGAGGCTCAGCCTTCCCCCAGGCTCAGGCCCGTCTCACTGCCGTAGGCCTCCAACAGCGCCGCGACGTCCTGAACGGTCACGTTGTGCTTGTTGAACCGCTCGAACTGGTCGTCGCCGAGCAGGACCGCCAGCAGGCCGTCGATGTCGTTGTCGTCGACCTCGCTGAGACGCTTCGCCGTGCTGCGCGGGAATTCCCGGGGCAGGGTGAAAACCTCGTCGTCGAGTTCGAACTCCCAGTCGGAGCCGACAGCCTCGAGGCGCTGGGCGCGGGCGGCGTTGACGTTGAAGCGGGTCATCAGTGCGTTTTCCTCTCGGGGGAAGGGGCGCGTCCGCTGGGACGCGCCCCTCGGCTGGAACTGCTCAGGCGACGGCGTACGCCGGGTCCTTCATCAGGAACGTGACCAGCGGGGCCTTGTCCTCCACGGCGAGCGCGGTGAAGGTGACGCCCAGCTTCAGCGGCGCGGTCCGCACCAGGGCGATCTCGTCGGTCTCGGTGACCTGCCCGCGCCCGACCACGAGGCGGTACTTCACCTCGGTGCCATCGGTGAACTCGATGCCCAGCATCCGCTCGTCGTAGACCGGCTCCGCCGCCATCTCGTACTTGAACATCCCCGACCCGGCCGCCGTCGGGCTGACCGCGCCGCCGCCGAAGAAGAACGGCAGCGTGTCCTCGTTGAGCTGCAACATCTGGAACTTGAAGGTGAGGTCGCGGTCGGAGTACACGAACCGGGCGGGGCTGACGCTCTGCCAGGTGTCGATCGGGTCGATCTTGTCCTTCTTGGTGACCTTGACACCGTCGGTCGTGGTGTAGCCGAGGTCCTTCCACTCGGCGCCCCACGCCGCGGTGGCGTCCGCCGGGGCGGCGGTGCCCAGGGGGGCGACCAGGATCCGGCCGCTGCCCGCGACCCGGATCTCCTTGGCGTTCGAACCAGACATGCTCACTCCTTGTGCACCATCACGGGTCCCGCGCCGGGAATCGGCGGCGGGCTGAACAACGGGGTCAGTTGGGCCGCACGAGCAGCCGAACGGTGGAGAGGTAACGATTTCCCGCCGGGTGGTGGTAGTCGGGCAGCCACCGCGGCCCGTCCTCCTCGATCACGTCGACCACGAGCGCGCCCCCGTAGACGAGGTCACGCAGCGTCAGGACCGCCGACCGGGCGAGCAGCGCCACCCCGTGCGCGGCTGTCTTGTCGGGTCCGTAGCACTCCAGGTCGACCAGCGGGTGGTCGAGCCACTGGTCATCGACCCACGCGCCGCCGACCCGGGACACCAGCACGGCCTTGCGCGTCCCGTCGAACCCGGCGGGCGGTCGGTTGTCCACCAGGACCCCGGCCAGCTCCGGCCGGTTCTTCACCGAGTCCACGACCAGCCGCTCGATGTCCGGGAAGACGATCGCGGGCCCGGTCATTCCGCGCTCGGCGCGGGTGGGCGCCGCGTCGGCTTGCGGGTTTCCTCTTCCACGGCGACGGCGACGCGCCCGATCAGTGACCGCGCGGTGTCGGAGTCGACTTCGACCTCGTCACCGGGCGCGTGACCGTCCCACCAATAGGTCAGCCGGATTTTGGGCATGACTCTCCTTATGAATGCCGAATTCGGCGTTTACGAGACCCCGGAAGAATCGGCGCGCGCTAATAGCGCACGAGGAATCAACCGGTGAGGAGGCGACCGCGAATACGCCGTCCGCAGATTGCGGACTGCGCGCGTCGAGCTACCGAAGAGGGTGCGCCAAAGCCGAGCGCACCTAGCGTAAAGAGATCTGCCCGTGGGCGAACGTGGCTACCTGTATGGCATCCGTCGTCGTGGCCGACCGGGCACACGAAATACAAGACAAAGACACTATTCCCCCAGGAACGTTGTGTCGCGGATCAAACCCCCATCGTCCTCAGCCAGGCTGAGTGACACGAGACCGAGAAACTCGGGTCGCTACTTCGATTATGTCGTAGATCCACCGCAACTTTCAAGGTGATCGGCGAACGTTGTGGACAACCCGCGAAAAGCGCAGGTGGCGGCCCCGAAAACACAAATGCCCGACCCCTCGCGGGGGTCGGGCACCGGTGGAGAAGGCTCTGGCTACTTGCGGGCCTTCTTCTCCCGGACGCGAACCGAGATGCGGACCGGGCTGCCGGTGAAGCCGAACGTCTCACGGAACTTGCGCTCGACGAAGCGTCGGTAGCCCGCCTCGAGGAAGCCGCTGGTGAACAGCACGATTGTCGGCGGCCGGGTCGATGCCTGGGTGGCGAAGAGGATCTTGGGCTGCTTGCCGCCGCGGACCGGGGGCGGGGTGGCGGCGACCAGGTCGGCCAGCCACGAGTTGAGCTGCCCCGTCGAGACGCGGTGGTCCCAGGAGTTCAACGCGGTGCGCAGCGCCGGGGCGAGCTTGCGGACCGAGCGGCCGGTCAGCGCCGAGACGTTGACCTTCTCCGCCCAAGGCACCCGCACCAGTCCGCGCTCAAGCTCACGGACCATCGCGTGGCGGCGGTCCTCGTCGACCAGGTCCCACTTGTTGAACGCGAGCACACACGCGCGACCCGACTCGACGACCATCGTCAGCACCCGCAGGTCCTGCTCGGCGATCGGCTCGCTGGCGTCGAGGAGGACGATGGCGACCTCGGCGGACTCGATGGCCGCCTTGGTGCGCAGCGACGCGTAGTACTCGGTGCCGCTGGCGAAGTTGACCCGCTTGCGCAGGCCCGCGGTGTCGACGAAGCGCCACAGCTGGCCGTCGAGTTCGACGATCGAGTCGACCGGGTCGACCGTGGTGCCCGCGACCGAGTCGACGACCGCGCGGTTCTCGCCGGTGAGGCGGTTGAGCAGGCTGGACTTGCCCACGTTCGGCTTGCCGACCAGCGCGACGCGGCGGGGGCCGCCCTGCACGCCGAAGGTGTCCTTGGGCGACTCGGGCAGCGCGGCGAGGATCGCGTCGAGCAGGTCGCCGGAGTTGCGCCCGTGCAGGGCGCTGACCGGGAACGGCTCGCCCAGGCCGAGCGACCACAGCGACGCCGTGTCGGCGATCAGCCGGTCGTCGTCGACCTTGTTGGCGACCAGGATGACCGGCACCTTCGAGCGGCGCAGGACCTTGGACACGGCCTCGTCGGTCGCGGTGGCGCCGACAGTGGCGTCGACAACCACGACGACCGCGTCGGAGTGGGTCATCGCGTACTCGGCCTGCGCGGCGACAGCGCCCGCGAGGCCGTCGGCGCTGGGCTCCCAGCCGCCGGTGTCGAGCACGGTGAACTTGCGGCCGTTCCACAGCGCGTCGTAGGCGACGCGGTCGCGGGTGACGCCAGGGGTGTCCTGCACGACCGCCTCACGACGGCCGAGGATGCGGTTGACCAGCGTGGACTTGCCCACGTTCGGCCGCCCGACGACGGCGAGCACCGGCTTCGGTGTGGCCTCGCCGTCGTCGTCGGCGAACTCGTCGCCGATCGAGTCCCATTCGGACTCGTCGGACCAGGTGCCATCGAGCTCTGTCATTGATTCCGCTTCCGCTGTTCGTCAAGTTCGTCAACCAGGCCGGCGAGCCGGACCCGGATCTGTTCGGTGGCCTCGATGAGGCCGGTGCGCCCGCGTCCGACCGTCAGGTCGAACGGCTCGCCCACCATCATGTCGATCCTGGGGCGAAACCGCCGCCGGGCGCCTTCGGGCCGGTGCGTGCCGCGGGTCGCCACCGGCAGCAGGGTCGCGCCGGTCGAGCGGACCAGCCAGGCCGCGCCCTGCTCGGCGACCGCGACGTTGCCTTCGCCGCGGGTGCCTTCGGGGAAGACGCCGACCAGGCCGCCGCCCTTGAGGACGTCGACCGCGGTCAGGAGCGGGGTTCGGTCGGGTTCACCGCGCTTGACCGGGACCTGCCCGATCGCGCGAAGACCCCGTCCCGCGATGCCGCGGAACATCTCCTGCTTAACCAGGAACACCGAACGGCGCGGCAGCATTCCGAAGATGAGCTGCGGTTCGAGCATGGAGCTGTGGTTCGCGACCAGCACGACCGGTCCCGTGCGCGGGACCCGGTCGATTCCGTGCACGCGGATGCGGAACGCGGGGCGGAAACCCCAGCGTCCGATCATCCGGCCGACGTCGTGCAGCCAGGGCAGTGCCCCCGCGGGGAGATCTGTGGTCATCGACCCGCCGGTTGCACGGATGTGCCGCTCAGGCCGCGGTCACGGACCAGGTCGAGCAGGTGCGCGACCACGCCGTCGATGTCGAGTTCGGTGGTGTCGACCTCGATCGCGTCATCAGCCTGCTTGAGCGGCGAGGCGGCGCGGGTCGAGTCGAGCCGGTCGCGGCGCTCCACGTCGGCCTTGACCACGTCGACGGTGGCCGTGCGGCCCTCGGCGCTGTCCTGGCGGGTGCGGCGCGCGGCGCGCGCGTCGGCGGACGCGGTGAGGTAGACCTTCAGTCCGGCGTCCGGCGAGACCACGGTGCCGATGTCGCGGCCCTCGACGACGATCCCGCCGACGGTGGCCCGGACCTCGCTGATGATCTGCCGCTGCCGGGCGACCAGCAGTTCGCGCACCTTCGGCACCGCGGAGACCGCGGAGACGGCGAGGGTGACCTGCTGGCCGCGGATCTCGGTGGCGACGTCCTCGGAGCCCAGGTGGACGTTGGCGCGGTTGGGGTCGGTGCCGACGTGCAGGTCGGTGGCCTCGGCGACGCGGCGGACCGCGGTCACGTCGGCCGGGTCGACGCCCGCGCGCAGCACGGCCAGCGTCACGGCCCGGTACATCGCGCCGGTGTCGAGGTAACCCGCGCCGAGCGAGGCCGCGAGCCGACGCGCTACGGTGGATTTACCGGTGCCCGAGGGTCCGTCCATCGCGACGACTCCACGAAGCTGACCCTGTCCCACCGCGGCATCCTCCTGCTGATTTGTCCCAGACCAGTGCTCCATTCTGCCTGGCCCCTCCGGCGGGCCGACGCCCGGGCGATGTCGGTGGGCCGCGATACCGTCGTGGCATGACCGAGATCACGGACAGCTCGACCGGGTGGGTGGCCAGGCACATCCAGCGCTACGTCGAGACCGACGGTGCCGACGGGTACCTGTTCAACGGCTATCCGACGCTGCTGTTGACCACGCGCGGGCGCAAATCGGGTCAGCTGCGGCGCACCGCGCTGATCTTCGGCGAGTCCGACGGCCGCTATCTGCTGGTCGCGTCCAATGGCGGCGCGGTGAAGCACCCGGCCTGGTATCTCAACCTCGCGGCCGACCCGGAGGTGACGGTGCAGATCCGCGGCGAGGTGTTCGCCGCCCGCGCGCGCACCGCGACTCCGGAGGAGAAGCCGGAACTGTGGGCGGCGATGGTCGAGGTGTTCCCGACGTACGCCTCCTACCAGCGCAAGTCGCCGCGTGACATCCCCGTGGTCGTGTTGGAGCGGGTGTGATCAGCACTCGCGCGCTGAACCGGGCGACGCTGGCCCGGCAGTTACTGCTCGAACGCTCCGACCTCGGAGTCGTCGACGCGGTCGAGCACCTGGTCGGGCTGCAGGCGCAGACGCCGCACACCTGGTACGTGGGCCTGTGGTCGCGGCTGCGCGATCTCACCCCCAAGCAGGTGTCGGACGCCTTGGAGTCGCGTGAGCTGGTCCGGATCGCGCTGATGCGCTCGACCATCCACCTGGTCAGCGCCGCCGACTGCCTGCGGCTGCGCCCCCTGTTGGCCGCGATGCTGACCACTGGCACGAACGCGATCTTCGGCAAACGCCTCGTCGGCGTCGACCGGGAGGAGTTGGTGGCCGCGGGCCGCTCCATTCTGGAGGAGCAGGCCATGACGTTCGGCGAGCTGGGCAAGACGCTGGCCTCGAAGTGGCCCGACCACGACCCGTTGGCGCTGGCGCAGGCCGTCCGGGGGGATACGCCGCTGGTGCAGGTCACCCCGCGCGGGCTGTGGGGGCGGTCGGGCAAGGCCGCGCACACCACGGCCGAGCAGTGGCTGGGAGATCTCGAGGTCTCGGAGCTGACGCTAGCCGGAATGGTCCGGCGCTACCTGGGCGCGTTCGGCCCGGCGTCGGTGAAGGACGTGCAGACGTGGTCGGGGCTGACCAGGCTCTCGGAAGTGGTCGAGGAGATGGACCTCGTCACCTTCACCGACGAGCACGGCCGCGAACTGTTCGACGTACCCGACGCGCCGCGGCCGGACGAGGACACACCCGCGCCAGTGCGGTTCCTCTACGACTTCGACAACCTGTTGCTGTCCCACGCCGACCGGTCGCGGGTGGTCACGCCGCGGGTCAAGGAGCAGAACTTCGACCCGCATGGGCCGATCCCCCGGTTGGTACTCGTGGACGGGGTCACGGCAGGCGCGTGGACCACGGAGATCGGCAAGGAGCGGGCGGTGTTGAAGGTGCGGCCGTTCGATCCGTGGCCTGCTGCGGCGCGGGATGAGGCGGAGGAGGAGGGGGCGCGGTTGTTGGCGTTCCTGGCTGGGGAGATTTCGGACCAGCGGGTGGAGGTTGGCTGAGCGGCATCGCTGAGCCGCATTCCTGGTGCCCCAGGCGTGAGTGGTGGGTGCACCTTGGTTGGGCTGATCCATCCCGGGCTGGTGCGGTGGTGCACCTTCGGGTGGTTGGGCTGGCTGCCGCATCCCCACCGGGCTTGGGTGGGTGTGCACCTTCGGGTGGTTGGGCTGACTGCCGCGTCCACACCGGGCTGGTGCGGTGGTGCACCTTCGGGTGGTTGGGCTTGATTCGGGGACCCCTGAGATGGCCCTGCGGGTCAAGAGCGTGGGGAAAGGGACGCCCCGCCCCCGCGAGGGTAGGGCCATCTCCGCCCCGAATAAAGCCCAACCACCCGAAGCTGCAGTCGCGTTGATGGCCTCGCCTCAGGCGTCGGGGTGCGGACCATCGCGGGATCAACCCATCGCGGGGTCAACGCTCAACCACCGAAGCCGGCGGGGGCGGGCGGCTCGTTCATGCTTGCCAAGGCGTCAAGCGGATGGCCGCTTGGAGTCGGCTGAGCTGCCTTCGGCGTCCCGAAGGCGGCTCAGTCGTGGGGTTACCTGGCTGCGTAGACGCTTTCGACGAACTGGGCGATCTGGTCTTCCGACAGGTGCCTGCCCACGTCGGCCTCGCTGATCATCCCGACGAGGCGTTTGCCTTCCAGCACCGGTACGCGGCGGATCTGGTGGGACTGCATGGTGCGCAGCACCTGGTTGATGTCGGCGTCGGCCATGACGCAGTGCGGGGCGCCGTTGGCGAGGTCGGACGCCTTCATGTCGGCCGGGTTCTTCCCCTCGGCGCAACACTTCAGGACGATGTCGCGGTCGGTGATGATCCCGTGCAGCCGGTCGTCGTTGCCGCAGATCGGCAGCGAGCCGACGTCGAGGTCGCGCATCATCCGTGAGGCGACGAGCAGGCTTTCGTCCTCGTTGATGCACTCGGCACCGGCATGCATGATGTCGCGAGCGGTAGTCATTCGCGGCTCCTTCCGCTGGGTGGTCACGACCCTCCCAGCGTGCCCCCACCACCGCCGCACGGCGACTCGATCACGCGCTGACCTCGCCGAACGCCGCCATCGCCGCCCGCAGTTGGTCGTCACGCAGGTACGGTGCCGGGCCGAAGCGCAGGTGATCGCCGCGACTGTCGGTGAGCACGCCGCGTTCGGCGAGGGCCTTTTGGTACTCGGCCGCGCGCGGTGTGCGGATGGCCAGGAAACCGCCGAACAACTTGCGCGGGGAACGGTCTCGGGTGGCCACCGACGCGGGCAGGAGGAGGTCGTCGAACGCGGTCGCGAGCAGGGTGGTCTGGCGCAGGGAGATGTCACGCAGCACCGGCGCCGTCAGCCCCTGCTCGGCGAAGAAATCGATCACCGCGGCGGCCCGGTAATGGCTTGTCGGGTCGTAGGTGGAACCCGCGAACCGGGTGCCGCCGGGGCCGTAGGTGACCCTGGTGGGGTCCTTCTCGTCGGCGAGCGCGTCGAACTCGGCGAACCAGCCGGTGACGACCGGGCGCAGCCGCTGGGCGTGCGCGGGCAGCCGCAGGAAACAGTTGCCCTCCCCCAATTGCAGGTACTTGTAGCCGCCGCCGACGACCCACACGTCGGTCAGTCCGAAGTCGGGCAACGACATCGGGACGACCCCGAGCGCGTGGTAGGCGTCCACGAGCAGTTCGACGCCGTGCCCGGCGCAGGTGAACGCCAACCCGCCGAGGTCGGGGACGATGCGCGAGGTCTCGAACAGGACCGACGACACGAGCACGGCCGCCGTCGAGGAGTTCACCTCGGCGGCCAGCCGCTCGGCCAGGGTGTCGGCGGGCAGCGCGGGCACCTGCACGACCTCGATCCGCTCCTCGGCGAGCCGGGCGAGTTGGCGGCGCAGGGTGTGGAACTCGCCGTCGGTGGTGACCAGCCGCGGCCGGGAACGCAGGTCCAGCGCGGAAAGGAACCGCACCACGAGCTCGTGGGTGTTCGCCCCGAGCGCGATGTCGCCCGCCGGGTCGTCGAGCAGGACGCGGTACCAGTCGCGCAACTTGTCGGCCTTGGCGAACGCGCGCGACCACTTCTCGTCCACAGTGGACGCGGCGTCGTCGAACGCCTCGATCTGGCCCTCCAGCGCGACATCCGGCCACGCCTGGTGCGAGTGCCCGGTCAGCAGCAGCCGGTCGGCGACCCGGAAACGGCTGTAGTGCGCGGCCAGATCGCTCACAGTTCGCTCCGCACAGCCCACAGGTCCGGGAACACCGGCTGGAACAGGGTCTTGCGCAGGTAGGCCGCGCCGGGCGAGCCACCGGTTCCCGGCTTGTCGCCGATGGTGCGCTCGACCATCTTCACGTGCCGGTAGCGCCACTCCTGCAGACCCTCGTCGAGGTCGACGAGGTGTTCGGCCACTGTGGACGGACCGGAGTCGTCGGCGTAGACCTGCAGCAGCACCTTCTGCAGCCCCGGCGAGGGCTCCACCGGCTTGCGCACGTCGCGTTCGAGCAGGTCGACCGGGACGGCGTAGCCGTGGGAGTGCAGGTAGGCCAGGAACGAGTCGAACACCGACGGCCGCGACATCGCGCCCTCGATCTGCGCCCGCTGCGCACCGCCCTGCGGATAGTGGGCGAACGCGCGCTCGTCACGCCTGCCCAGCACCGCCTCCAGCTCGCGGAACTGCGCGGACTGGAAGCCGCTGGACGCGTCGAGGCGGGCCCGGAAGCTGGTGAACTGTCGCGGCGTCATCGTCTCCAGGACGTCGATCTGCGCGACGATGACCTTGAAGATGGTCAGCACCCGGCGCAGCACCCGCACCGCGTGCGGGGTGTGCCCGGAGACCAGGACGCGCTGCAGCTCGTCAAGTTCGTGCAGCAGCTGCTTGAACCACAGCTCGTAGACCTGGTGGATGACGATGAACAGCATCTCGTCGTGCTCGTCGGAGCGCGGCCGCTGCGCCCCCAGCACCTCATCGAGCGCCAGGTACGAGGTGTAGGTCAACGATGCTGCTGTGTCTGCGGACTGGTCGGTCACGGCGTCATCACTCCGTCGAAGTGGCGCTGCGCTTGTGGCGCGAGCGCCGGGTAGGCGTGGTGGAACAGCGTCACGGCCGCGGCCCGGCAGGGCGGCGGGGCGACGAGATCGGCGGGCAGCTCGGGGTCGAGCAGCGCGAACTGGCGGTAGGTGTGCATGAGGCGGACGCGCAGCTCGAACGCCGAGCGCGGGTTGTCGGCTTTGGCTTCGCCGAACTCGGCGACGAACGACTCGTAGCGGGCCGCGAGGGCGTCGAGGTCCCAGACCCGGGGCACGAAGGCCGCGAAGTCGGGCACCTGGGCGGGCTCGCCGACCATCACCCCAGCATGCGCGCTCACGTCGAGCTGGTCGAGCAGGGCGGCCACCTCGGCGGTGCGGTCGCGCGGGGCGAGCCAGGTGCCGTCCTGCACCGAGCCGAAGCCAAGGAACCGCAGCCGGGCCACCAGCCGGGCCCGGGACACCCGCTGCGACTCCGGGATCGTGTGCCACAGAATCGTCCACGGGCCCGCAGAGCTATCACGGCCCAGGCTGAAGATGCGCCGGTCGCCCTCGGCGAGCACCGCGGCGGCGCGCGGGGTGACCGTGTAGAAGACCATCCGGCCGTCTTTGACCCGTTCGAGCAGGTCACGGCGGACCAGCCTGGTCAGCGCCACCCGGGCGGCGCCCTCGGTGAAGCCGAATTCACCCAGCAGGGCGACGAGCCCGCCGGACCACACGGCGGTGCCCTCGCGGGGGCCGACGTGCGCTCCGAGAATGGTCAGGACCAGGTCCTGCGGCGCGGGTTCGAACACAGTCGGAGCATAGTTGACACCCCAGCTGGGTCAACCGTAGGGTTTTCGTAGGACGTGACCGCGGCCACAAGGACGTGACGCTGGTGAAGGTCGGTATCGGGCTCCCCAACACTGTTCCGGGATGTGACGGCGCGACGCTCGTCGAGTGGGCCCGACGGGCCGACGGCGGGCCGTTCTCCACGCTCGCCGTGCTCGACCGGGTGCGCTACGACAGCGTCGAGCCGTTCGCGGCGCTGTCCGCGGCCGCGGCGGTGACCAGTCGGATCGGGCTGGCGACGATGATCGCGATCGGGCCGCTGCGCGGTCCGGCGATGCTCGCCAAGCAAGCCGTGTCGGTCGACGCGCTGTCCGGCGGGCGGTTCACGCTGGGGCTGGCCGTGGGCGCGCGGCTCGACGACTACGACGCGGCCGGGGTCGACCACCGCACCCGCGGCGCCGCGCTCTCGACGCAGCTCGCGTACTTGCGCGGCGAGTTCGATTCGGCGGGTATCGGGCCGACTGTTCCGTTCGGGGCCAAGGGAATCGAGTTGCTGGTCGGCGGTACGAGCGGCGCGGCGCTGGCCCGGATGGCTCGCTACGGCGATGGTTACGCCCACGGCGGTGGACCGCCGCGCGCGTTCGGCTCGGCCGCCACGAAGGCGCGCGCCGCCTGGCGTGACCTCGGCCGGCCGGGTGCTCCCGCCTTGTGGGGTCAGGGATACATCGCGCTGGGCGACGCCGAGCGTGGCCGCGACTACCTGCGCGACTACTACGCCTTCACCGGCCCGTTCGCCGAGAAGATCGCCGCCGGCGCGCTGACGAGTGTCCGCGAGGTCAAGGATTACGTGCGCGGGTACGCCGACGAGGGCTGCGACGAGCTGATCCTGTTCCCCACGGTGGCCGATCTCGACGACCTGGACCGCCTGGCCGAGGCGCTGTCATGAAGGTCGCCATCGTCGGCGCCGGTCCGGCGGGCCTGTACCTGGCGATCCTGCTGCGCAAGGCCGGGCACGAGGTGTCGGTGTTGGAGCGCAACGCGCCGGACGCGACGTTCGGCTGGGGCGTGGTGTTCTCCGAGGAGACGCTCGGCGCGCTGCGCGACGCGGACCCGGCGACGCATCTGGAGATCACCGACTCGTTCGCCCGATGGTCCACTGTGGACATCCGGTACAGGGGCAAGCTGCTGCGCTCGCGTGGGCACACGTTCTCCGCGATCGCCCGCAAGCACCTGCTGGGAATCCTGCAGCGCCGCGCTGCCGACTTGGGCGCCGACCTGCGCTTCGGCGTCGAGGTGGACGAGCTGCCGCAAGCCGATCTGGTGGTGGCCGCCGATGGTGCCAACTCCCGGGTACGCACCAGGGATTTCCGCGCTTCGGTGAAGCCGCAGGGCTGCAAGTACGTCTGGTTCGGCACCGACCTGGTGCTCGACTCGTTCACGTTCTCCTTCAAGGAGACCGAGTTCGGCCTGTTCCAGGCGCACGCGTACCCGTTCGACGAGAACACGAGCACGTGGATCGTGGAGTGCGCCGAGCCGGTGTGGCGCCGGGCCGGGCTGGACACGATGAGCGAGGCGGAGAGCATCGCGTTCTGCGAGAAGCTCTTCGCCGACGACCTCGGCGGGCACCGGCTGATGTCGAACCGGTCGCTGTGGCTGGACTTCCCGCTGGTCCGGTGCGCGAGCTGGCACCGAGGCAATGTGGTGCTCCTCGGCGACGCGGCGCACACCGCGCACTTCTCCATCGGCTCGGGCACGAAACTGGCGATGGAGGACGCGATCGCGCTGGCCACGGCGCTGGCGCGGCACAGCGACCTCGGCGCGGCGCTGACCGAGTACGAGCTGGACCGCCAGCCGATGGTGGAGCGGTTCCAGCAGGCGGCGGGCGAGAGCGCGGCGTACTTCGGCCGGACCGCCACCTACACCGGGTTCGAGCCGGTCCAGTTCGCGTTCAACCTGCTCACCCGCAGCGGCCGGGTCTCGCACACGAACCTCGCGCAGCGCGACCCCGACCTGATCCGGGTGCTCGACGCCTGGTTCGCCTCGGGGACGTCGATGGTGCCCGGCGCGGTCGCCCCTCCCCCGCTGTTCGCCCCGCTGCGCCTGGGCGCCACCACGCTGCCGAACCGGCTGGTCGCGGAGGACGACTCGGTGCGCGCGGCGCGCGCGGGCGCCGGACTCGTGTTGGCCGGTCCCATCGCGGTGTCACCCGAGGGCCGGATCTGCCCCGACACGCCGTTGGCGTCGACGGCGAACGTCGACGAGCTGCACGACGCGGGCGCCTTGGTGGGTCTGCGGTTGACCCACGCGGGTGCCCGTGGGGCCACGCGACCGGCCGCGCAGGGGCTCGACATCCCGCTGCCCGCCGACCAGGCGTGGCCGCTGCTGGCCGCGTCCGCGGTGCCGTTCGGACCGTTCGCGCAGACCCCGAAAGCCATGGACGCCGACGATCTCGCCGCCGTCCGGCAGGCGTTCGCCGACGCGGCTGCAAGAGCGGCCGAGGCCGGGGTCGACGTGCTGGAACTCGACATGGCCGACGGTCACCTGCTGGCGGGTTTCCTGTCGCCGCTGACGAACCGGCGCGACGACGAGTGGGGCGGGGGGCACCGGTGGGCGTATCCGCTGTCGGTGCTCGACGCGGTGCGTGAGATGTGGCCGCGGCTGCTCTCGGTGCGGCTGACCGTGACCGACTGGGCGCCGCGCGGACTTGGCCTGCCGGAGGGAATCCGGCTGGCCAAGGCGGTGCACGAGCATGGCGCGGACCTGATCCACGTGCGGGCTGGGCAAAGCGTGGCCGAGGCGCGGCCGGAGTTCCGGCGCGGCTACCTGACGACGCTGTCGGACCAGGTGCGCAACCAGGCGGGCGTGCCGACGCTGGTGGGCGGATACTTGACCACACCGGACGAGGTCAACACGATCGTCGCCGCCGGACGCGCCGACTTGTGCGTGCTCGCACCGGAACCGTCACCGATCGAGGCGGTGGTGTTGTCATGACCCAGTTCGCCGATCTCAGCTCACCGCAGGTCGCCGATCTCCTTGTCGGCGACCGGACTCCGGTGTTGCTGCTGCCAGTGGGCGCGATCGAACCGCACGGGCCGCACGCTCCACTGTCGACAGACCCGATCATCTCGGCCGGGATGTGCGCACGGGCCGCTGAGCGGCTCGCCGACGACCCCGCGGTTCGGGTACTGGTCCTGCCCGCCCTGCCATACGGGGTCACGCATTACGGCGAGGCGTTCCCCGGCGCGGTCGGCATCAACGCCGAGACGCTGCACGCGATCGTGGTCGACGTGTGCACGTCCCTTGCGCGGCAAGGGTTCACCAAGGTCGTCCTGGTGAACAACCACTTCGAGCCGGAGCACGTGACGGCGTTGACCTGGGCCGTCGACTCGTTGGCCGAGCAAGGTATCCACACTGGATACCTGCATCTGCTGCGGCGGCGCAATGTCGAGCGGCTCACCGAGGAGTTCCGGTCCGGCTCCTGCCACGCGGGCCGCTACGAGACCTCGCTGGTGCTCGCCGACCAGCCCGCACTGGTGGACACGTCGGTGATGCGCGGGTTGCCCCCGCTCATCGTCGACATGCCGACCGCCATGCGCGAGGGCCGGACCGACTTCGTCGCGATGGGGATGGACCAGGCGTACTGCGGATCGCCCGCCGAGGCGACCGCCGAGGAAGGACAGTCCACTTTCGACACCCTGACCGAGCTGCTGATCGACGCCATCCGCGACCTGGCCGATCAGGAATGAGAGGACACCGAGGTGTTGCGCTACGAGGACATCCCCGACCGGCTCAACCTGGCGACGTACTTTCTCGACCGCAACCTGGCCGAGGGGCGGGGTGAGCGCACCGCCCTGCTCGGGCCCACCGGTCCCACGACCTACGCCGAGCTGGCGGAGCTGACCAACCGCGTCGGCCACGTCCTGCACGACCTCGGCGTTCGGGTCGGGCAGCGGGTGCTGCTGGCGCTCGGCGACGGCGTCGAGTTCGTCGCCACCTGGTACGCCGCGCAGAAGATCGGGGCGATCACCGCCGAGGTCTACACGTTCCTGCCCGCCAAGGACTACGCGTACTTCCTGGACTACACCGACGCCGCCGTCGTGGTCGTCGACCTGACCACGCTCGACCGGGTCCGCGAGGCCGGAACCGCTGGCCGCAAGGTGCTGGTCATCGGCGAAACCTCCTTGCGGGACAACGAATACTCGTTTGCTCCCCTGGTCTCCGCCGCGTCGCCTCGTCTGGATTCCGCACCCACGCACCGCGACGACGTGGCGCTGTGGAAGTTCACCACGGGGAGCACCGGAGCGCCGAAAGCCTGCGTGCACACCAATCGCTCGCCCGTCCTCAGCCACGACTGGTACGCCCGTGGGGTGCTCGACCTGGGACCGGACGACATCGTGCTGCCGGTGCCGAAGCTGTTCTTCGGCTACGCCCGCGATCTCGCCGCGCTCTACCCGTTCGGCGTCGGGGGTGCCGGGATCGTGTTCGGCGAGCGCACCACGCCGGAGCGGATCTTCGAGCTGATCGCGAAGTACCGGCCGACGATCCTGGTGAACGTGCCCACGATGATGAGCGCGATGGTCGCGCATCCGGATGCCGCGTCGCAGGACCTGAGCTGCCTGCGGCTGTGCACGTCGGCGGGCGAGGCGCTGCCGCCGGAGCTGCACCGCAAGTGGGACAAGGCGTTCGGTGTCGAGGTGGTCGACGGGATCGGGTCGTCGGAGGCGTACCACATCTACATCTCCAACCGGCCGGGCGCGGCGCGGACCGGGAGCGTGGGCACTCTGGTGCCCGGGTATGACGCCCGGATCGTGGACCAGGACGGCGCGGACGTTCCAGACGGCGAGACCGGCACGCTGGAGATCATCGGCGCGACCGCTGCGGTCGGCTACTACGGCGACCCGGACAAGTCCGCGCAAACGTTTCCGGGTGGTGACACCGTCCACACGGGAGACTTGTTCAGCCGCGACGCCGACGGCGCGTTCCACTATCAGGGGCGCGCGGACGACCTGCTGAAGGTGAGCGGCATCTGGGTGGCGCCGAGCGAGATCGAGCACTGTCTGATCGGACACCCGGACGTCATCGAGTGCGCTGTGGCGGGCCACGAGACCGACGGGCTGGTGCGGCCGTACGCGTTCGTCGTTGCCCGAGTGGAGATCGACGCCGAGGATCTGCGGGCGTATGTGCGGGAGCGCTTGTCTCCGCACAAGACGCCGGAGCGGGTCGTGTTCGTCGACGCGCTTCCCCGGACCACCAACGGGAAGCTCGACCGGCGGGCGCTGCGCGGGTTGGATGTGGCGCGGTGAGCAGGCTGGTGGTGGTGACCGGCGGAACCCGGGGCATCGGGGCCGCCGTGGCGGCGCGGTTCCGGGCCGCGGGTGACGAGGTGGTCGCGGTCGGGCGCGCCGAGTGCGATGTCACCGATGAGGATGCCGTGGCGTCGTTCTTCGCGGGTCTGGGTCCGGTCGATGTGCTCGTCAACAACGCCGGCATCTCGACCAGCGCACCGCTTGCGCGGACGCAACTGGCCGACTGGGAGGCTCAGCTGACCGTCAACGCGACTGGCGCTTTCCTGTGCACACGGGCGGTGCTGCCGGGAATGTCCTCACGCGACTGTGGACGAATCGTCACCGTCGCCTCGGTCGCCGGGCGGGTGGGGTTTCGTTACACCTCAGGGTATACGGCTTCGAAGCACGCGGCGGTCGGCTTGATGCGGGCGGTCGCGGCGGAGGTCGCCGGCACCGGGGTGACGTCGAACGCCGTGTGCCCGGGGTATGTGCGGACGGATATGACGGACCAGACCGTGCGGCGGATCGAGGAGCGGACCGGGCGCGACGGCGAGGCGGCGCTGGCCGCGATGTCGCCGCTGGGCCGGTTGTTGGAGCCGGAGGAGGTCGCGTTCGCCGTGGCGTTCCTGGCCGCGCCCGAGGCCGGGGCGGTCAACGGGCAAACGCTTGTACTTGACGGAGGAGGAGTTCAGTGAGTCCTTTCAGGGCTTCGCCTGGGTTTACCGAGAAGTGGGAACACTTCGGCTTCGACGTGACCGACGGCGTGGCCACGGTGACGCTCAACCGACCGGAGAAGCTCAACGCGCTGACCTTCGACGTCTACGCGGACCTGCGGGACCTTTTGGCGGAGCTTCCGCATCGAGGCGACGCGCGGGTGTTGGTTCTGCGCGGGGAGGGCCGCGGGTTCTGCTCGGGCGGTGACGTCGAGGAGATCATCGGCGAGCTGCAGCGGATGGAACCGGCGCAGCTGCTGGAGTTCACCCGCATGACCGGCGCGGTGGTCAAGGCGCTGCGGGAATGTCCGCTGCCGGTGATCGCGGCTATCAACGGGATCGCCGCGGGGGCGGGCTCGGTGATCGCCCTGGCCAGCGACTTCCGCCTGATGGCCCGCTCGGCGTCGTTCGCGTTCCTGTTCACCAAGGTCGGCCTGGCCGGCGCGGACATGGGCTCGGCCTACCTGCTCCCCCGGCTCGTGGGCCTCGGCCGGGCGACGGAACTGCTGATCCTCGGCGACAAAGTCGACGCCGACCGCGCCGACCGCATCGGCCTGGCCACCCAGGTCGTCGACGACGAGGACCTGGCGGCCACCGCGACCGCGTTGGCCCGCAGGCTCGCCGACGGCCCGGCGCTGGCGTACTCCACGACGAAGGTGCTGCTCACCCGGGAGTTGGACATGGACCTGGGCAGCGCCATCGAACTGGAGGCGATTACCCAGGCCCTCCTGATGAAGAGCGCCGACCACGCCGAGTTCTACGCCGCGTGGTCGGCGGGCCGCCGCCCGGTCTGGACCGGCCGATGACCCCGCACGAGATCGTGACCGCCCCCGGCCTGGCCGCCCCGGTCGGCTTCGCC
This sequence comes from Actinokineospora alba, assembly GCF_004362515.1. Lineage (NCBI taxonomy): Bacteria > Bacillati > Actinomycetota > Actinomycetes > Pseudonocardiales > Pseudonocardiaceae > Actinokineospora > Actinokineospora alba. Next base: position 6,744,161 of record NZ_SNXU01000001.1, read on the forward strand.
CACGCCGTCATCGCCACCCCGGGCCGCGCGGTGTATCTGGGCGGCCAAACCGCCCAGGACGCGGACGGGAACATCGTCGGCACCGCCATGGCGGACCAATTCGACGTGGCCGCCGGAAATGTCGTGGCGGCCCTCGCGGCGGCCGGTGGGTCGCCTGGCCATTTGGTGTCACTGGTGATCTACGTGACCGACGTGTCCGCGTACAAGGCGGCGTTGCCGGAGCTGGGCCCGTTGTGGCGCAAGCACTTCGGCCGCCACTACCCCGCCGTCGCCCTCCTCGGCGTCACCGAACTCTTCGACGCCGAAGCCATGATCGAACTAATCGCCACCGCGGTGATCCCCCATGAATGACCCCCGAAGTTATCCACAGCCGACCCCAAACCAAGATCCTTTGACACCCCCCACCGATAGACTGGCCAAGGGCCGTCCCCCCGGGGAAGGGCGGGGGCTGCCTGGTGGGCTGCGCGATGGCGAAGATGAAGAAAAACCCGCAGGCCGGGTGCCCAGCGGGTCGCGCAGCGAAGGACAGGCTGGTGGGCTGCACGGTCGCGAAGAACGAGAAGCACGGGCAGGCGAACCCGCGCCCGACGGGCCGCGCGATGGAAGGCGGGGCGGTGGGGCCGAGTTGGCCGAGTACACCGAGAAGGTGGCGTCGGGTCCACTTCGGGAGATCGCCAAGCGAGGGGTTCCGGGGCTGATTAACCGACCGCTGCTCGCCGCGTTGGCGGAGCATGGGTTGCTTGGGCGGATCTTCCAGCGGGGTGCCGCCGGGTATGTGCCGACCTCCGCGATGGATCTGTGCGTCATCCGTGAAGCTCTCGCGCGGCATTGCACCGAGGCGGAGACCGCCTTCGCGCTCCAAGGGCTTGGGGCCTATCCGATTCTGCTCGCCGGGTCGTCCGACGTGGTTGAGGCGTGGATTCCGCGGATCGCCGCCGGTGAGGCCGCCGTGGGGTTCGCGCTGACCGAACCGGACGCCGGGTCCGATGCGGCGGCGCTGGCGTTGCGGGCCACTGTGGACGGCGATGACTTCGTGCTCGACGGCGAGAAGACCTACATCTCGCACGCGCCGGAAGCCGAGGTGTACTCGGTGTTCGCGCGCACCACCGACGGCGCGGGCGCCCGCGGCATCACCGCCTTCGCGGTCGCGCGGGACACCCCTGGTCTCACCGGTGAACACATCGACCTGTTGGCGCCCCACCCCATCGGGCGGTTGCGGTTCGACGGTGTGCGCGTTCCTCGTTCGCACATCCTCGGCGACGTCGACGGCGGGTGGGGGGTCGCGATGCGCACCCTCGACATGTTCCGCCCCAGTGTCGGCGCGTTCGCGGTCGGCATGGCGCAGGCCGCGCTGGACGCGGCGGTGGCGCACGCGGCGCAGCGGCAGGCGTTCGGGCGGTCGCTGTCCTCCTTCCAAGGGGTGTCGCACCAACTCGCCGATGTGGCGACCCGGCTGCGGGCCGCACGGCTCCTCGTCCACGACGCCGCCGCGGCCTACGACGCCGAGCCGGGGAAGACCGGGCACCTGTCGGCGATGGCCAAGCTGTTCGCCACCGAGACCGCCCAAGTGGCCGTCGACCTGGCCATCCAGGTGCACGGCGCCCGCGCGCTCGAACGGGGACACCTGCTCGAACACCTCTACCGGGAGGTGCGGGCGCCCCGCATCTACGAAGGCGCGTCGGAGGTCCAGCGGGAGATCATCGCGCGCAGCTTGTTCAAGAGTGTCGGTGCCCGCTGAGACGATGCGGGCATGACCGATGAGGCGTTCTGGCTGCTGATCGAGCGAGCCGCGGAACAGGCGGGCGACCGCGACGAGCAAGCGGAGTGGCTCGCCGAGGAACTCACGCGGCTCCCGGTCGAGCAGATCGTCGGCTTCCAGATCCAGCTGTCCGCCCACCGGTTACGCGCCGACACCTGGGACATGTGGGCCGCGGCGCGCGTCATCTTCGACGGCTTCTGCTCCGATGACAGCTTCTGGTACTTCCAGCTCTGGCTGCTCGGACTCGGCAGGCACACCTTCGACCGGGTCGTCGCCGAGCCGGACCTGCTGGCCGAAGTCGAGTCCGTGCGCGCCCTGGCCGCGAAGCCGCTCCGGACGTGGTCGGAGCGCGACTGGCCGGACTGGGAAAGCCTGGACTACGCCGCCGCCACCGCCTACCAGGACGCCACCGGACGCGAACTCGGCCTGGAGAAGGCGCTCCTGGACGCCGGGATCGACCTGCCCGTGAACCCGGACCCCGCCGACGTCGACTGGGACCCCTCAGACCTGACTGTGGTCGCCGCCCGACTCCCCCGGCTGAGCCTCCTGTTCAGCGCGCGCGTCAGGTAGACGCGGGCAGCTCGGCGAGCGCGCGCTCGATCTCCTCCTCGGGCAGGTCGTGGTCGATCATCTCGCCGCCGAGGTAGGCACCATAGGCGGGCAGGTCGAGGTGGGCGTGGCCGCACAGGGCCGTCAGGATCACCTTCTCCTCGCCGGTCTCCTTGCACCGCAACGCTTCGCGGACGCACTCAGCCAAAGCGTGGGTCGGCTCAGGCGCCGGGATGATGCCCTCGGCCCGGGCAAACCGGACGCCAGCGGCGAAGCACTCCTGCTGCGGCAGGGCGACGGCGTCGATCAGGCCCAGCTCGTAGATGTGCGACAGCAGCGGCGACATGCCGTGGTAGCGCAGACCACCCGCGTGGATCGGGTCGGGAATGAAGCCGTGGCCGAGGGTGTGCATCTTCAGCAACGGGGTCAGGCCCGCCGTGTCGCCGAAGTCGTAGGCGTAGACGCCCCGGGTCAGCGACGGGCACGCCGCGGGCTCGACCGCGCGGATGGCGGGCGACATGCGACCGGCCAGTTTCTCCCGCAGGAACGGGAACGCCAGGCCACCGAAGTTGGATCCGCCGCCCGTGCAGCCGACGATGACGTCCGGGGTGTCCCCAGCCAGCTCGAACTGCTTCAGCGCCTCCTCCCCGATCACCGTCTGGTGCAGCAGCACATGGTTGAGCACGCTGCCCAGCGCGTAGCGGGTGTCGGGGTCGGCGGCGGCCATCTCGACCGCCTCGCTGATCGCGATGCCGAGGCTGCCGGTCGAGTCCGGGTGCTCGGCCAGCACCGCCCGGCCGGACACGGTGAGATCCGACGGACTCGGGTGCACGGTCGCGCCGAACGTCTCCATCATCAGCTTGCGGTACGGCTTCTGGTCATACGACGCCCGCACCTGCCAGACCTCGCACTCCAAGCCGAACACCGCGCAGGCGAACGCGAGAGCACTGCCCCACTGGCCCGCACCGGTCTCCGTCGTCAGCTTCGTGACCCCCTCGCGCGCGTTGTAGAACGCTTGCGGGACGGCGGTGTTCGGCTTGTGCGAGCCGACCGGGCTGACACCCTCGTACTTGTAGTAGATCCGCGCGGGCGTGCCGAGCGCGCGCTCAAGGCGGTGGGCGCGGTACAGCGGCGACGGCCGCCACAGCCGGTACACGTCCTGGACCTCGTCGGGGATGTCGATGTAGCTCTCCCCCGACACCTCCTGCGCGATCAGCGCCTGCGGGAACAGCGGCGCCAGGTCGTCCGGCCCGACCGGCTGCTTCGTCCCCGGGTGCAGCGGCGGGGGCGGCGGCTCCGGCAGGTCGGGGATGATGTTGTACCACTGGGTCGGCATCTCCGACTCGTCGAGCAGGAACTTCGTGCGTCCGGACATGCCCGCCTCCCGTGGCTCGGTCGATCCGTCCAACGCTAGAACTGTCGCGCCGGCACGGCCAACGGAAGCGCGGTTGTTACGGTGGTGGGGTGAACGTCGAGGTGACACCCCTGCCGGGAATCGGCACGCGCCAGGACTTCGTCTCCCGCTCCGGCCGCCGCATCGGGGTGATCACCTACCGCGACGGCCACGCCGAGCTCATCGTCTCCAAGCAGGACGACCCCGACTCGTGCGTCGCGTCGATCCCGATGACCATCGAGGAGTCGAGCACGCTGGCGAACCTGCTGGGCGCACCACACCTGGTCGCGCAGCTCGAGGACCAGCACCGCGAGGTCACGGGCGTGACCACGCGCCAGCTGCCGCTCGCGCCGGGCTCGCCGTTCGACGGCAAGACCCTCGGCGACACCGAGCTGCGCACCCGCACCGCGGTCTCCGTTGTCGCGGTCGTGCGCACGGGCACCGTGCACCCGTCGCCGCGGCCGGACTTCCGGTTCGCGGGCGGCGACATGCTGGTCACTGTCGGCACCGCGGAAGGGCTCGCCCGGGCCGCCGACGTCATCGAACACGGCTGATGCCGGAGACAGCGGTCCCCCTGATCGAACTGGGCGCCGTCTTCTTCGGCCTCGGCCTGCTCGGACGACTCGCCTGGCGCATCGGCATCTCCCCGATCCCGCTGTACCTCGTCGGCGGGCTCGCGTTCGGCGCGGGCGGGCTGGTGCCGCTGCACGGCATCGAGGGCTTCACCCACATCGCGGGCGAGATCGGCGTGATCCTGCTGCTGCTCCTGCTGGGGCTGGAGTACTCGGCGGCCGAACTCGTCACCGGGCTGCGCCGGTCCTGGATGGCGGGCCTGCTCGACCTGGTGCTCAACGCGGCACCGGGCGCGGCGGTGGCGCTGATGCTGGGCTGGGGGCCGATCGGCGCGCTCGCGATGGCGGGCGTCACCTACATCTCCTCGTCCGGGATCATCGCGAAGGTCCTGGGCGACCTCGGTCGACTCGGCAACCGCGAGACGCCGGTGGTGCTGTCGATCCTCGTGTTCGAGGACCTCGCCATGGCCGTCTACCTGCCGATCCTCACCGCGCTGCTGGCGGGCGCGACCCTGCTCGGCGGCCTGACGGCGGTCGGGATCTCACTCGTCGCCGTGACCGTGGTGCTCGTGGTCGCGCTGCGGTTCGGCCGGTTCGTCTCGATGATCGTCGACAGCCCGCATCCCGAGGTCTTCCTGCTGCGCGTGCTGGGCGCGGCCCTGCTCGTCGCCGGTGTCGCCTCGCAGCTGCAGGTGTCGGCGGCGGTCGGCGCGTTCCTGCTCGGCATCGCGATCTCCGGGGCGACCGCGGAGAACGCGACGAAGCTGCTCGAACCCCTGCGCGACCTGTTCGCGGCCGTGTTCTTCGTGGTCTTCGGCTTGAACACCGACCCGACGACGATCCCGCCCGTGCTCGGCTACGCGGTGGCGCTCGCGTTCGTCACCACGCTCACGAAGGTGGCGACCGGCTGGTGGGCGGCACGCAGGCAGGGCATCGGCAGGCTGGGCCGGGCTCGGGCGGGCGCGGCTCTGGTCGCACGCGGCGAGTTCTCCATCGTCATCGCCGGGCTCGCGGTGAGCGCGGGCGCCGTGGACAGCCAACTGGCCGCGCTGGCGACCGCGTACGTGCTGCTCATGGCCATCCTCGGGCCCGTCGCCGCGCGAGTCGTCGAACCCGTCGCCGAGCTGTTCCGGCGCAAGGTGCCCGCCTAGGCGACGCAGAACTCGTTGCCCTCCGGGTCTTGCAGGACGACGCCGTAGTGGTCGACCCCGGGGTCGTCGAGCCTGCGCACGACCGTGGCGCCCGCCTTGAGCACCCGGTCCACAACGGCGTCGACCCGCTCCTTGCGTTCGGCCATCGGCACCGCGCGACCGCCGCTGACCTTGAGGTCGAGGTGCACGCGGTTCTTGCCGACCTTGGGCTCCGGGACCTGCTGGAACCAGACCCTCGGCCCGATGCCCGCCGGGTCGACGATGGACTCAGGGGTCTCACCGACACCTTCGGGCAGCTCCTCCTCGGGCACCCCCATCTCGGCCCAGTAGTCGCGCCAGGTCGCTTGCCCACCCGGCGGCGGCTCCGGGATGTAGCCGAGCGCCTCGGTCCAGAACGCCACCTGACGCACCGGGTCGGCGCAGTCGATGGTCACCTGCAATGTCAGTTCCATGGGCCCGAGCCTGCCACGGGGGTACGACAGTTCAGGCGAGGTCGGCGAGCAGCAGGCCGCTGCGCGGCTTCGGGGTGAAGTAGGTGCTCTTGCGGGGCATCCGGCCGCCCGCCGCGTGGACGGTGAGGACATCGGCCAGCGGAACCGGCGCGATCTGGAGCACGGCTTCGACGTCCGGGCCCGGGTCGCGGCCCGCGGGCAGGGTGCGCACGTTCGGTCCCTCCGGGTCCAGGGCGAGCGCCTTGCGGATCAGGAGTTCCTCGACGACCTCGTGGTCGATGCGGGGCAGCGGGTCGGTGGCCGTGGGCGGCGGCAGGTCGACCACCAGGGTGCGGTGGCCGTGCCGGACGACGACGGTGCCGGGGACGGTCGGCGCCACGGCGTCCGGGTCCTCGCGGACGGTCAGACCGCACGCGCGCCAGGCGGCGGCCAACTCGTCGGCCGTGCGGCCGGTGCCGACGATGACCCGGTGGAACGCGCCGATGCGCAGCCCGGGGCCGGCGCTGATCAGGGCGAGGATGCCGTCGAGCTTGGCTTCCGCGGCGGCGGCGACCCGGTGGTTGCCGTCGGCGACCAGCAGCGGGCGGGCGGCGGCGACGGCCATGATCGCGTCGCGGATGGGGCCGGGACCGAGCAGCCAGACCCGGTGCCGCCTGCCCGCGGAGTCCACGGTCGACACGGCGGGCGCGCCCGCGGCGGCGATGGCGTCTTTGACCGCCGCGGTGAGCGTCTCGCCATGGGTGACCGGGACGAGCAGGGCGGCGCTGGTCGCGCAGCCAAGCCCGGAGAGGACAGCGGCGCGTTCGGTGACGACGTCGGGGTAGACCTGCTCGGTGTGGCGGACCTGGCTCAGCCCGTCCAGATCCACCGCGGCCGGGTCGACCATGCACAGCAGGCCGGTCGCCGAGCCGTCCGGACCGTCGACCTCGTAGGGCGCGACGACGTCGACAACCGGGCGGTAGGCCATCCGAACAAGATCGACGAGCGCCCGGCGGGCCTGCGGCAGCGCTTCGAGCAGGCTGAGCCCGTCCGCGAGCGCCGCCGGGGTGCGGTGCGGGTGCTGCACGGCGAGCAGCGTGCCCCGCGCGGCGCCTGGCTGGGCCAGTGCCGCGCGGACACGGTGCTTCTCGGCGAACTCGTCGACGTCCGGCCCGGGAACCTCGGACCGAACGACCCATCCGCGCCTGATCGGACGCACCCAGCCAGTCATAGGATCATTCTGCATGGGTGCGTCTCACAATAAGACTCTTATAGTCCGACGGACTTGTATAGCGAGCCGACCTCGGGCCGGTTGAGCGAGCGGATCGACCCCGGACGCTGGTTGCCCAGGTAGACGTCGCCGATCTGGGTGCGCACGAGCTTGAGGACCGGGTGGCCGACCTCTTCGAGCATCCGGCGCACGATGTGCTTGCGGCCTTCGTGCAGGACGACCTCGACCAGGGCCTTGCCCGCGAAGTTGTCGACCATGCGGAACGAGTCGACCCGCGCGGGGCCGTCCTCGAGCATCACGCCGTCACGCAGGCGCTTGCCGACGTCGCGGCCGACCGGGCCGGGGACCTCGGCCAGGTAGGTCTTGAGGACCTCGAACGACGGGTGCATCAGCCGGTGCGCCAGGTCGCCGTCGTTGGTGAGCAGCAGCAGGCCCTCGGTGTCGGCGTCGAGCCTGCCGACGTGGAAGAGCTTGTCGGCGCGGTCACGCACGTAGTCGCCGACGCACGGGCGGTTGCGCTCGTCGTCCATCGTGCTGAGCACGCCCTTGGGCTTGTTCAGGGCCAGGTACACGCGGTCATCGCGGACGATGACGCGCGCGCCATCGACATGGATGACCGCGGTCTGCGGGTCGACCCGCATGCCTTGCTCGCGCACGACCTTGCCGTCGACACTCACCCGGCCCTGATCGATCAGATCCTCGGCCGCACGCCGCGAGGCGACTCCCGCGCTGGAGAGCACCTTCTGCAGGCGAATGCCTTCCGGGCTATTCGACATCGTCAATCGCATCCACTTCTGGCAACAGCGGAGCGATCGGGGGCAGGTCCTCCAAGGAGGCCAAACCCAATCGCTCCAGGAACAGCTCGGTTGTCCGGTACAGGAGCCCACCGGTCTCGGTGTCGGTGCCGGTCTCCTCGATCAGACCGCGCACGACCAGGGTGCGGATCACGCCATCGACGTTCACACCGCGCACCGCCGCCACCCGCGACCGGGTCACCGGCTGCCGATAGGCGATGACCGCGAGGGTCTCCAGCGCCGCCCGGGTGAGCTTCGCCCGCTGCCCGTCGAGCAAAAGCTTCTCGACGACCGGCGCGTACCTGTCACGAGTGTAGAACCGCCACCCCTGACCCACTCGGCGCAGGTCTATGCCGCTGCCTTGTTCGGTGTAGCGGGCGGCCATCCGACGGAGGGCCTCACGCACCCTGGCGACGCTCTGGTCGACCGCGCCCGCGAGGAGTTCGTCCTCGGCCGGGGCGTCGACGACCAGCAGCAACGCTTCGAGGGCGGCGTCGAGATCGGCGTCCTCGGTGAGGTCTGGGAACTGGGAGCCGATGGTGACGAGGTCGTCTTCGGTGAGGACGTCGGCGGGGTCTGGTTCTTCGGTGCCGTCGGTGGAATCGGTGCCGAGGTCGGGATCGGTGCTCGCGTCGGGAGCAGTGCTCTCGCCCGCGGTGGAGCGGTGCTCTCCATCGAGAGCAGTGCTCTCAGCTGTCCCCGGTTCAGAGGCCTCGCCGGGAACAGAGCGGTGCTCACCGTTGTGAGCAGTGCTCTCGCCTTCCCCAAAACCCGAGGTCACGGCGCCGCCAGAGCGGTGCTCACTGTTGTGAGCAGTGCTCTCGTCCGGCCCAGGATCGGCGGCCTCGCCGGGAACAGAGCGGTGCTCACCGTTGTGAGCAGTGCTCTCGCTTTCCCCAAAACCCGAGGTCACGGCGCCGGCAGAGCGGTGCTCACTGTTGTGAGCAGTGCTCTCGTCGCCGGGTTCGGTGGGTGCTGTGTCGTCGACGGGGCTCACCCGTAGTCCTCCTCTTCGGTGCCCGTCGTCGGGGGCGACGCCGCTTCGGCGTCGGCTACCGTGCCGCCGGTCCATTCCACGTGTAGTTCACCGAGCGGGTCGGCCTGCTCGAAGAGCACCGTCGCCTCCCGGTACAGCTCCAATAGCGCCAGGAACCGCGCCACCACCTCGATGGTGTGCTCGCAGTCCGCGGTCAGCTCGGCGAAGCTCGCCCGGCCCATCTCCGCCAGCCGCACCCGCAGCAGCGCCGCCGTCTCCCGGACCGACACCTTCCCCATGTGCAGGTGGTCCAGCGACAGCGTCGGCGGCGGCTTCGGCCGGAACACCGCCGCCGCGATCGCGGCGAACCGTTCCGGGTCGACGCCGAGCATCACCTCCGGCAGCAGTTCCGCGAACCGGTCCTCCAACGCCACCGACCGCGGGTACCGCCGCAGCGCGCCCTTCTCCAGTTCCGAGAACAGGGCCGCCACCTGCTTGTACGCCCGGTACTGCAGCAGCCGGGCGAACAGTAGGTCCTTGGCCTCCAGCAGCGCCAGGTCGTCCTCGTCCTCGACATCGCCCGCGGGCAGCAGCCGGGCCGCCTTCAAATCCAGCAGGGTCGCCGCGACGACCAGGAACTCCGTGGTCTCGTCGAGGTTCCAGTCGTCACCCAGGGCCCTGAGGTGGGCGATGAAGTCGTCGGTGACGCGGTGCAGCGCCACCTCGGTGACGTCCATCTGGTGCTGCGAGATCAGCTGCAGCAGCAGGTCGAACGGGCCTTCGAAGTTCGACAGCCGAACCGTGAACCGGCCGCTCGGCACCGCCTCGGGCGCATCTGCCACCGCGGTCACTGCCCGGTGTCCTGGCGCAGCCTGCGCACCAGCACCGAGTCCTCGCCGTAGGCCTCGAGGTCGGCGAGGATGACCGAGATCGCCTCGCGCACGACGCGGCCGCGGTCGACGGCGAGGCCGTGGGCGGCGCGCAGGGTGAGGCGGGCGTGTTCGAGGGCGAGCAATTCCTCATCCGAGACGTAGACGGTGATCTTGGAGTTGTGTTTCTGCCGGGGCGTGCCACGTGGGCTCCGGACGACCGGCGGCGGGGACGGGGACGGGGGCGCTTCGAACACCTCCGGAGAAGGTGCGTCAAACCAGTCGGTCTCGCCTTCGGCCTGTGGGGCGGGACCGGTGGGCCGGAACAACTCCGCCGCCCCCGGCAGGGAACTGCGACGAGTCACCTGGCGATCACCTCACGTGCGAGCTGGCGGTAGGCCTTCGCGCCCGCCGAACGCGGGGCCCAAGTCGTGATCGGCTCGCCCGCGACCGTGGTCTCCGGGAAGCGCACCGTGCGGTTTATCACTGTGTCGAACACCGTCTCGCCGAACGCCTCGACCACGCGGGCCATGACTTCACGCGAGTGCAGTGTGCGCGGGTCGAACATGGTGGCGAGGATGCCGGTGATGTCCAGCTTCGGGTTCAGCCGGTCCTTCACCTTCTCGATGGTGTCGATGAGCAGCGCGACACCGCGCAGGCTGAAGAACTCGCATTCCAGCGGGATGAGCACGCCGTCGGCGGCCGTCAGCGCGTTGACGGTCAGCAGGCCGAGCGAGGGCTGGCAGTCGACGAGGATGTAGTCGTACTCGTCGATGATCGGGCGCAGCGTGCGCACCAGGGTGTGTTCACGCCCTACCTCGGTGACCAGTTGCACCTCGGCGGCGGACAGGTCGATGTTGCTCGGCAGCAGGTCCATGTCCTCGACGCAGGTGCGGATCACCACGTCGTGGATGCCGACGGACCGCTCGATGAGCACGTTGTAGATGGTGCGGTCGAGCTGGTGGGCCGGGATGCCCAGGCCGACCGACAGCGCACCCTGCGGGTCGAAGTCGACGAGCAGCACCCGGCGGCCGAACTCGGTGAGGGCGGCGCCCAGGTTGATCGTGGACGTGGTCTTGCCGACCCCGCCCTTCTGGTTGCAGACGGCCAAGATCTTCGCCGGACCGTGGCCGTTGAGTAACGACGGCTCGGGGATGTGCCGCCACGCCCGGCCGGTCGGACCGACGCCGCCCCCGTTGCCACTGGAGTCGGCGAAGGGCTGCTCGTCGTCGTCGGACGCGGCGCGCGGCGCGATACTCAGCTCCACCGTGCCACGTCCCGACTGCGGAAGTGTCGACATGGCGATCTAGCTCCTTGTCGCCTGCGATCGGTGTCAAGCGCAGCGTAAGCGGGTATTGGTCACCCACCAACGCGGCTCGCCGCACGAACGCTCAGGTCAGGTCAGGTGTCGGTGGGGCCAATAGCCCCAAGGACGGAGTCGAGCAGCCCGGGAAATGCCTGGTCCAGGTCGTCGCGGCGGATCGAGAGCCACCGCTGGTTGCCGTCCGGGCGGGTATGGGTGACCCCTGACTCACGCAGCACGCGCAGATGCTGGGACAGGGTCGACTTGGCCACGGCGACCTCGAGGTGCCCGCACGACATCTCGTTCGTCGAGGCGAGCTGCGCGACGACAGCCAGGCGGGTGGGGTCGCTCAGCGCGTGCAGCACCCCGGGAAGCGTGACGTGGTCCACCGTCGGTTCGTCCAGCTCACCCATCTCGCACCTCCAGGGCGCACAGGGTATTGGAGACCAATAGGTGAGCGGAACTCAGGACTACCCGAGGGCGCGCGGATGCGCGGTGGCATAGACCTCGCGCAGCGTGTTGACCGTGACGAGCGTGTAGATCTGGGTCGTGGTGACCGACGCGTGGCCGAGTAGTTCCTGGACAACCCGCACGTCAGCGCCACCTTCGAGCAGGTGCGTGGCAAACGAGTGGCGCAGTGTGTGCGGGGAGACCGGGACCCGGATGCCCGCCTGTTCGGCCGCGAGCTTCAGCGCGTTCCACGCGCTCTGCCGGGTGAGCCGCCCGCCGCGGACGTTGAGGAACACCGCGGGGGTGCCCCGCCCGCCCGCGGCCAGCCCCGGCCGGGCCCGCACCAGGTAGGCGTCGAGCGCGTCGAGGGCGGGCCTGCCGATCGGGACCAACCGCTGCTTGCCACCCTTGCCGTCGAGCAGGACCGTGCGTTCCACCGTGTCGATGTCGTCGAGGTCGAGCCCGACCGCCTCGGAGATCCGCGCACCCGTCGAATAGAGGACTTCGAGCAGCGCGCGGTCGCGCAGCACGCCCGGGCCTTCGCCGACCGGGGTGTCGAGCAGGCGCAGGACGTCGTCGACCGGGAGCGCCTTGGGCAGCCTGCGCGGCGGGGTCGGCGGCTTCACCTCGCGCGCCGGGTCGTGTTCGGTGATGCCCTCGCGCACGGCGAACCGGTGCAGCCCGCGCACGGCGACCAGCGCACGGGCGGCGGACGACGCGGCCAGCGGCGGGTGGTCGGCGTCGCCTTCGCGCAGCTTGGCCAGGAACGCCGACACGTGCCGCTCCCCCACGTTGCCGAGATCCCCGACGTTCTCGGCCGACAGGTGGTCGAGGTAGCGGCGCAGGTCGCGGGTGTAGCCGTCGATGGTGTTCGGCGAGGTGCCGCGTTCGACGGCGAGGTGGTCGAGATAGGTGCGCAGGACGGCTTCGGGGGCGCTCAGCGGAGTCCCCCGATCACGTCGGCCAACGGCACGTGCTCAAGCCCATGCGCCTGCGCGACCTCGGGCAGCACGATCGCGCCATCGACCACGTTGACCCCCTTGGCGAGCGCGGGGTCGGCAGCAACCGCGGCCCGCACCCCGCCCGCGAGGGCCAGGACATAGGGCAGCGTGACGTTGGCGAGCGCGCGGGTCGAGGTGTTCGGCACCGCTCCGGGCATGTTGGCGACGCAGTAGAAGACCGAGTCGTGCACCCGGAACGTGGGCTCGGCGTGCGTGGTGGGCCGCGAGTCGGCGAAGCAGCCACCCTGGTCGATGGCGATGTCGACGAGCACCGACCCCGGGCGCATCCGCGAGACGAGCTCGTTCGACACCAGCGTCGGGGCCTTGGCGCCGGGCACGAGGACCGCGCCGATCACCAGGTCCGCCCAGCGGCAGGCCTTGTCGATCTCGTAGGCGTTGCTCGCGATGGTCTGCAGGTGCCCGCGGTAGGTGAAGTCGATCTGCCGGAGCCGGTTGACGTTGGTGTCGAGGACAACCACCTCGGCCTGGAAGCCCAGCGCGATGCTCGCCGCGTTCATCCCGGACACCCCGGCGCCTATGACGACGACCTTGCCCGCCGCCACGCCGGACACCCCACCGAGCAGCACACCGCGGCCACCTTGGGCGCGTTCGAGGCAGTGCGCGCCGACCTGCGGCGCCATCCGCCCGGCGACCTCGCTCATCGGGGCGAGCAGCGGCAGCGACAGGTCCGGCAGCTGCACCGTCTCGTACGCGATCGCGGTGGTGCCCGCGTCGACGAGGGCGCGGGTGCATTCGGCGCTCGCGGCGAGGTGCAGGTAGGTGAAGAGGGTCTGGCCGCGGCGCAGCCTCGGGTACTCCTCGGCGACCGGTTCCTTGACCTTGAGCACGAGTTCGGCGGCACCCCACACGTCGTCGGCGGTGGGTGCGATCTCGGCGCCCGCCTCGAGGTACTCCGCGTCGGGGAAGGCCGAGCCGTCACCGGCGCCCGCCTCGATCAGCACCCGGTGCCCACGGTCGATCAACTCGAGCACCCCGGCGGGCGTGATGGCCACCCGGTACTCGTGGTTCTTGACCTCCCGCGGAACGCCGACCAGCACGCAGTCGAGCGTAGTGCCGGACGCCGCCCTCGACCCGATGACGCGCGGCGAAACCGGTCATCGACCCCGCGCGTCTGATCTATTGTGACGACCGTGAACGACCCTGACGCGATCCGCATCGGCACCGCGGAACGCGACGACGTGGTGCGGATCCTCGGCGCGCATTTCACCGAGGGCAGGCTGCCTGTCGACGAGTACGACGAACGCATCAACGTGGCGGTCAACGCGGTCACCCGCCGCGACGTGCGTGCCCTGTTCGTCGACCTGCCGCCGCCCTACCCGGCGTTCATGGTCCCGCCGACGATCGCCGCGCCCCCGCTGCCCGCCTACCCGCCGCCCGCGCCGGTGCACGCCTATTACCCGCCGCCACCGGACTACTACTACTCGCCCAAGTCCAAGGTCGTGGCCGGCATCCTGCAGATCTTCCTGCCGTTCGGGGTCGGCCGGTTCTACACCGGCCACTACGGCATCGCCGTCGCCCAGCTGCTCACCTGCGGCGGCTTCGGCATCTGGACGCTGATCGACGGCATCCTGCTGCTGGTCAACGGCGGCACCGACGGCGAGGGCCGCCGCCTACGCGATTGACCCCCGCCGTCCTGGTTCAGGACCGCTGGGCGAACCTTGTCGGCTCGTCGGTCCACGGCGCGTCCGGGACGCGGGGCGCCGCGGCGCCGGAGTCCACGGCGAAGGCCGCCAGCACACCGCCGACCGCCGCGGCGTTCACGATCTCGCCCGACAGGACCATCCGGACGGCCTGCTCCAGCGGCACCCGGTCGGCGACCATGTCGGCCTCTTCGTCCCCAAGCACCTCGTGGTCCACAGTGGACAGACCAGTGGCCAGGTAGACCCGGATGGCCTCGTCGGTGAACCCGGGCGAGACAGCCATGTCCACCAGGACCGACCAGTCCGACGCGACCACGCCGACCTCTTCGACCAGTTCACGCTTGGCCGCGACCAGCGGGTCCTCGCCCGCGTCGATCAGCCCGGCGGGCAACTCCCACAGCCTGCGCCCCACCGGATGCCGGTACTGGTCGACCAGGACCAGCGTCCCGTCGTCGTCGAGCGCGACCACCGCGACCGCGCCGAGGTGTTCGACCACCTCGCGCGACGCGGTGTTGCCACCGGGCATGCGGACCTCGTCGATGCGCAGCGCCAGGATGCGTCCGATGTGGATGTCGCGAGTGGACGCCACGGAGAACTCGTGCCGGTCGGTCACGCCTTCGCTCCCGCGGCCACCGGCTCCTCGTCCAGTTCCACCGGCAGGCGCTCGGCCAGCAGGTAGGTCATGGCGGCCTTGATGAAACCGGCGAACAGCGGGTGCGGGCGGGTCGGCCTGCTCTTGAGCTCCGGGTGCGCCTGGGTGCCGACGAAGAACGGGTGGACCTTCGCGGGCAGTTCGACGAACTCGACGAGGTGGCCGTCCGGCGAGGTGCCGGAGAACACCAGACCGGCCTTGGAAAGGCGGTCGCGGTAGGAGTTGTTGACCTCGTAGCGGTGCCGGTGGCGCTCGGTGATCTCACGGCTGCCGTAGACCCCGGCGACGACGGACCCGGCGGTCAGCGCGGCGGGGTACGAGCCCAGCCGCATCGTGCCGCCCATGTCGCGCTCGCCCGCGACAACGTCCTCTTGGTCGGCCATGGTGCTGATGACCGGGTGCTTGGTGTTCTCGTCGAACTCCGCGGAGTTCGCCCCTGCGATGCCCGCGAGGTTGCGCGCGGACTCGATCACCATGCACTGCAGGCCCAGGCACAGGCCGAGCGTGGGGATGCGGTTGGTGCGCGCGTAGGTGATCGCGCCGAGCTTGCCCTCGATACCGCGCACACCGAAGCCGCCCGGGATCAGCACACCGTCCACACCGGACAGCGCGGCAGCCGCCCCGGCGGGCGTCTCGCACTCGTCGGACGGAACCCACAGGATCTCGACCTTCGCGCGGTGGGCGAAACCGCCGGCGCGCAGGGCCTCGGTGACCGACAGGTACGCGTCGGGCAGGTCGACGTACTTGCCGACGAGCGCGATCCGCACCGTCTCCTTCGGCTTGTGGACCCGGTCGAGCAGGTCGCCCCACACGGTCCAGTCGACGTCGCGGAACGGCAGGCCGAGACGGCGCACGACATAGGCGTCGAGGCCCTCGCCGTGCAGCACGCGCGGAATGTCGTAGATGGAAGGCGCGTCGGGCGCGGCCACGACGGCCTCGGTGTCGACGTCGCACATGAGCGCGATCTTGCGCTTGAGCCCGTCCGGGATCTCCCGGTCGGCCCGGCAGACGATCGCGTCGGGCTGGATGCCGATGTTGCGCAGCGCGGCGACGGAGTGCTGCGTCGGCTTGGTCTTCAACTCACCCGACGGCGCGAGGTACGGCACCAGCGACACGTGCAGGAAGAAGACGTTGTCGCGGCCCACGTCGTGGCGGACCTGGCGCGCGGCCTCCAGGAACGGCAGCGACTCGATGTCGCCCACGGTGCCACCGACCTCGGTGATGACCACATCGGGCGCCACACCGCTCTCGTCGGGCAGCGCCATCGCTCTGATCCGCGACTTGATCTCGTCGGTGATGTGCGGGATGACCTGCACGGTGTCACCGAGATACTCGCCGCGCCGCTCCTTGGCGATGACCGCCGAGTAGACCTGGCCGGTGGTGACGTTCGCCGAACCGGAAAGCGAGCGGTCGAGGAAGCGCTCGTAGTGGCCGATGTCGAGGTCTGTCTCGGCGCCGTCCTCGGTGATGAAGACCTCGCCGTGCTGGAACGGGTTCATCGTTCCGGGGTCGACGTTGAGGTACGGGTCCAGCTTCTGCATGGTGACGCGCAGGCCACGCGAAGTAAGTAGCTGGCCGAGGCTGGACGCGGTGAGCCCCTTGCCCAGCGAGGAGGCGACGCCTCCGGTCACGAAGACGTGCTTGGTCGTCCGAGCTTGCTGAGGCAACGATGCTCCCGTGGTCGATCTTTGCGTCGGCGGCTGGAAATTACCGCCCGTTCCACGGGACTTCACACTAACACTCTGTTGGATGGCGCACCCTTCGGGTGCGCGGCTCGGTCGCCTTGATGGTGACGTTTCGGGGGCCCCGCACGAACACTGCCAACTTCGATGGCGTGTTCGTGCGGGGCCCCCGAAACGTCACCGCGACCGAGCGTGGTTGTTCAGCTTCACGGCGTGGGCGAGCAGGCGGTTCGGCCGACCACGACCTCGCCATTGATCCCGGAGGCGGGGAGGAAGGTGATGCGCATCATCGTCAGGGCGATGCTGCCGTCATTGGGCTCGGGCAGGGTGATCTCGTTGAACGTCGCCGTCGCGAGCACCGTGCCGCCGGTCCTGGTGAGGTTCTTGACGTACCCGCGCGGCATCGGGTTCGGCAGGCCGGTGATGCCCGTCATCCCCGCGAACGACCAGCTCGCGCTGGTGCCGCCCTGCGTCGCGTTGCAGGTGACGCGGTAGCTCGTCAGCTTCACCCGCGGGCCGCCCACCGAGACCAGCGCCGAGAGCTCGAACGCGCCGCCCGCCGCTTCCGACTTGGTCGTGGTGACGTCGTTCGCCGGGTCGACCACGGTCGTCGTGCAGGAGGTGTTCGCGGTGCCCCAGCGCACGCCGGACGCCGTGACTCCCGGGGTCGACGCCGTGGTCTGGCCGTCGACAGCGCACTGGGCGAGCGTCGGCACGCTGGTCGTCACGCCCGCCTTGACGAACTGGGCCGATCCGAGTGCCGCCACCCCCGCCGGGTTGCTGGCCAGCGCGGGCGTGGCGCCCGCGACCAACCCGACCGCCGCCACGGCCGCGCAGAACCCCAGCCGCGTTGCCCTGATGTGTCCCATTGCCGCTCACTTCCCTTGTTCCTGGCGCAGATATCGATGCCTTCATGGGGCACATCGGTCCAGGGACAAGGGAAATGAGCAGGATCACCGGCAGCCCACCCGTCCGTGCGGGGCAGACCATCCGAACGGGTTTCGCGGGTGACTACCGCTCGCTGTGCGTGGAGTTCTACTCGGCTGGGGCACCGGGTGCGGGGGCCTGCGCGTTGCCCGCGTTGCCGTAGCGGCCCACCTTGCCCTCCAGCTGCTCCCCGAGCGCCAGGATCGTGACGATCCGGCCCGCGGGGGTGTCGGCGTTGTCCACCGTCGAGAGGATCGACGACGCCGCCGTGTCCGCGCGGATCACGCCCACCGCGCCGGTCCCGTTGGCCGAGCCCGCCGACCCGGCGAGCACCGCGCCCGCGCCGGAGCGGTCCACCTGGGCGGCGAAGCGCGCGAGGGTGGCCGCGCGGTCGCCCGCGCCGTCACCGGAGGCGGCGCCACCGGTCAGGATGATCGCGAGCTGCGCGGGCTTGAGCTCCGGGGACGCCTTGATGAACCCGCCATCGGTCAGCCCGGACAACACCGCCGCCGACTCCTCCGGACTGACCTGCGGCTTGTTGTCGGCCTTGCTGATGAGCATCAGCGGCCCCAGCAGGCCGCCCGCGAGGGAACCCGGGTCGCTGACGGTCGGCAGCTGCACACCGGCGGGGAGCAGGCGGGTGACGATGTCCTTGAGCTCGTCGGCGCGGCCCTGATCGGCGAAGGCGTCGGTCAGCTGCAGCTCCCCGGTCACGACGGCGCCCGCGTTGGCCACCAGGCCCTTGAGGGAGTCGCGGTCGGACGGGCGGGCGTCGGCGGTCGTCACCAACACGACCGTGCGCTGCGCGAGGGAGCCCTTGACCGCGGCCGGGCCGATGGTCGCGGCGAACGAGTCGGCGTCGCCGAGGCGGGCGTTGAGGGCGTTGCGGTCGTCTTCGAGTTCGGCGACCTGGCCGCCGAGTTCGCTGTTCTCGTTGTTGAGCCCGGACAGCAGCGTGCGGCTCAGCGTGGTCGAGCCCAGCACCACCCCGACAGCAAGCGCTAGGAAGACCGCGGCGATCGAGATGACGTGGTAGCGCAGCGAGATCACGAGAACAGCCCCTTGAACCAGTCGACGAACGAGTTCCACGTGCCGATGATCGAGTCGGTGTACGCCGCGCCCACACCGGACACGACCAGCGCCGCGGCGATCGCGACCATCGCGGCCATGACCAGCAGCACGATGGCGGCGACGGACACCCGGCTGCGGTGCAGCGCGGCGACGGCCTTGCCGTCGACGAGCTTGCTGCCGAGCTTGAGCCGGGTCAGGAAGGTCGACGGGTTGGAGCCGGAGCGGCCCCGGTCGAGGAATTCCCTGAGCGTGGCCTGGAAACCGACCGTGACCACCAGGGTGGCGTCGTGGAAGTCGGCCAGCAGCAGCGCCAAGTCCTCGGCGTTGCCGGACGCGGGGAACGTCACCGCGCCGATGCCCAGGTCCTGGATGCGGACGAGACCGGGCGCATGGCCGTCAGTCTGCGCGGGCACGACGACCTCGGCGCCGGACCGCAGCGTCTCGGTGCTGATGCCGCGCGGGTCGCCCACGATGATGTCCGGCTTGTAGCCCGCGGCGCGCAGGGCGTCGGCGCCGGAGTCGACGCCGACCAGGACCGGGCGGTGCTCGGAGATGTAGCGCTTGAGCAGCTTGAGGTCGGCGACGTGCTCGTGTCCACCCGCGACGACGACGACCTGCTTGCCCTTGAGCGGCGTGGCCAACTCGGGGACGCCGACACCGTCGAGGATCATCGTGCGCTCGCGGTGCAGGAACTCCATCGTGTTCGCGGAGAACGCCTCGAGCTGCGCGGACATGCCCGCCTTGGCCTCGATCATCTGGTCGGCCACGGACTCGCGCGTCTGCTGGACACCCTGCGCGATCTCGCGCTCGCCGATGTAGACGGTGCCGTCGTGGAGGCGGAGCTTGGTGCCTTCCTTGATCGCCCGCAACGCGTCCTGGCCGACGCCGTCGATCAGCGGGACACCCGCTCCGACAAGGACTTCGGGCCCGAGGTTGGGGAAACGGCCGGAGATGGAGGGCGACGCGTTGACCACCGCGCCGACCTCGGCGCGCACCAGGGCGTCGGCGGTGGCGCGGTCGAGATCGAGCTGGTCGAGGACGACGATGTCCCCTTGGGACACTCGGCGCAGCAGGTCACCGGTACGCCTGTCGACCCGTGCTACGCCGGTCACCCCAGGTAGGGCGTGCTGTGATCGATGGAGGACGCCGGGAAGCTTCATGGCCCGATGGTGACAAACCGATCCGGCTTGGTCCGTTTGCCACGCCGGGGGTGCGGGCGGTTTCCCGCGCACGGGGGATGCGCCCCGCGCGCCCTCAGCGGCGCTTGGGGCGGGGTTTGCCGCTGAGTTCCCAGTCGTGCTTTTCGCCGTCGGCCAAGGCCAACAGCTCTTCCGCGTGGGCCCGACCGGTTTCCGTGGACTCCATGCCCGCCAGCATCCGGGCCAACTCGATGACCCGCGTCGGCTCGTCCAGGGTCCGCACATCGCTGCGCGTGACGCCGCCGGTGGCGCTCTTGTCGACGATCAGGTGACGGTCGGCGAACGCGGCGACCTGCGCCAGGTGGGTGACCACGATGACCTGGTGGCTGCGCGCCAGCCGGGCCAGCCTGCGGCCGATCTCGACCGCCGCCCGACCACCCACCCCGGCGTCGACCTCGTCGAACACCAACGTCGGCACCGGGTCGGAGTGGGCGAGGACGACCTCGATCGCCAGCATGACCCGCGACAGCTCACCGCCCGACGCGCCCTTGTGCACCGGCAGCGGGAGCGCTCCATCGTGGGCGACCAGCAGCAGCTCCACGTCGTCGACGCCGTCGGCGCCAGCGTGCAGGGTCTGGCCCGCCACGTCGAGCGCCACCGGGTCGCCTTCGTCGGCGGCGCGGGGGCGGACGGTGATCTGGATGCTGGACTGGCCCATCGCGAGCCCGCCCAGCTCGTCGGTGACGGCCTTCGCCAGTTCCTCGGCGGCCTTCTCGCGCGCCGCGGTCAGCGCCACCGCGATGCCTGCGAGCTGCTGGGCCAGCGCGATCTTGCGGGCGGCCAGCTCACCGAGGGCACCCTCGGAGGTGTCGAGGCCCGCCAGCTTCTCGTTCGCGTCGCGGGCCCAGGCGAGGACACCGTCGATGTCGGCGGCGTACTTGCGGGTGATCGTCTTCAGCTCGGACTGCCGCGCGAGGACCTGTTCGAGCACGGCCGGGTCGGCGTCGAGGGAATCGAGGTAGGCGGTCAGCTCGGAGCCGACGTCGGTCAGCAGCACGGCGGCCTCGGCCAGACGCGGTTCGAGCTCGCGCAGGCGCGGGTCGTCGGCGCCCGCGAGGCGGCGTTGGGCTTCGCCGATCGCGCCGAGGGCGCCGGGCAGATCCGGGTCGCCGTCGGGTGAGCCCGACACGGCGAGGCTGGCGCCGGTGGCGGCTTCACGCAGTTGGTCCGCGTCGGCGAGCCTGCGGGCGCGGTCGACGAGTTCGACGTCCTCGCCGGGCTTCGGGTCGACCGCGGCGATCTCGTCCAGGCCCAGCCGAAGGATGTCGGCCTCGCGGGCCATTTCCTTGGCTCGGCGGGTCCGGTCGGTGAGTTCGGTGCTGACGGCGATCCACTCGTCGCGGACGCGGCGGTAGTCGGCCAGCACGGAGCTGACGTCCTCGCCGGCGTAGCGGTCGATGACCGCGCGCTGCTCGGCCGGGCGCAGCAGGCGGAGCTGGTCGTTCTGCCCGTGCACCGCGATCAGCTGCTCGGCCAGGTCGGAAAGCACGCCGACGGGCACGGACCGGCCGCCGAGGTGCGCTCGGGAACGGCCGTCGCTGTTGACGCTGCGCAGCGCGATCAGGCTGCCGTCGTCGTCGGGTTCGGCGCCCGCCTCGGTGGCGACCGCCGCGGCCGGGGACCCGGTCAGGCCCTCGAACCGGCCCTCGACGACGGCCTTGGACTTCCCGCTGCGCACACGGGACGCCTCGGCACGTCCGCCGGAGAGCAGGTGCAGGCCGGTGACGACCATGGTCTTGCCCGCACCGGTCTCACCGGTGACGACGGTGAACCCGGGGTGGAGCTCCAGCGTGGCCTCATCGATCACGCCGAGGTCCTGGATACGCATCTCCGCTAGCACAGGGCGCACCCTAGCGGCTCCGACCGACATCCGGGCGCACGTGTCACCGGGATCGCCACCCCTGGACCGGCAGATCGAACTTGTCCACCAGCCGGTCGGTGAACGGCTCGTCGCGCAGCCGGACCAGCTTGATCGGCAGTTTCCCGCCCGCGATCTCGATGCGGGAGCCCGGCGGGATGTCGAAGGTGCGACGGCCGTCGCAGCACAGCACAGCGGGATGGCCCGCCGGGTCGACCTCGACGGCGACCACGGAATGCGGTGAGACCGCCATCGGCCGGGAGAACATGGCGTGCGCGTTGCTGGGCACCACGAGCATCGCCTGCACGTCGGGCCACACGATCGGCCCGCCCGCGGAGTACGCGTAGGCGGTGGACCCGGTCGGCGTGGCGCACAGGACGCCGTCGCAGCCGAAGGACGACACCGGGCGGCCGTCGATGTCGATGCGCACGTCGAGGATGCGTTCGCGGCTGCTCTTCTCGACGCTGGCCTCGTTGAGCGCCCACGTGTCGGCGATGACCTGGCCGTCGAGCCGGGCGATGACGTCCACGGTCATCCGCTCTTCGACCCGGTATCCCTGGGTGACGACAAGGCTGACGGCTTCCTCCAACGCGTCCGACTCGGCTTCGGCGAGGAAGCCGACCCGGCCGAGGTTGACGCCGAGCACCGGCACCCCCGCGGGCCGCGCGAGTTCTGCGGCGCGCAGCAGCGTGCCGTCGCCGCCGAGGACGAAGACCAGTTCGGTGCCGACCGCCGCCTCCGGGCCCAGCGGGACCACCCGCCCGTAGCAGGACGGGTCGAGGTCGGGGGCCTCGTCGTCGAGGACGCGCAGCCGCACGCCCGCGGCGGCGAACGCGCCCGCGACCTTCTCCGCGGTGCGCCGGTTCTCGACGCGGCCGGTGTGCACGACCAGCAGGATCTCGCGGTCCGTCATTGCGGCCCTTCCTCGACGGCCTTCTCGACCAGCGCGCGGGCCTCCGCCTCGGGCAGCGGTTCGCCGCGGCGCAGCCAGACGAAGTATTCGACGTTCCCGGACGGCCCGGGCAGCGGGCTGGCCACGACACCGTGTGCGCGCAGACCCTTGCGCCCGGCGGTCTCGATGACGCCCAGGACGGCCTCGGCGCGGAGCTCGGGACTGCGGACGACACCGCCGGTGCCGAGCCGCTCCTTGCCGACCTCGAACTGGGGTTTGACCATCGGCAGCAGGTCGGCGCCGGAGGTCGCGCAGGCCAGCAGCGCGGGCAGGACCAGGCCGAGGGAGATGAACGACAGGTCGGCGACGATCAGGTCGACCGGGCCGTCGGTGTCCTCGGCGGTCAGCGCGCGCACATTGGTCTTGTCGCGGACCAGGACGCGGTCGTCGGTCTGCAGGCGCCAGACCAGCAGGCCGCGGCCGACGTCGGCGGCGACGACCTGGGTGGCGCCGCGGCGCAGCAGGACGTCGGTGAACCCGCCGGTGGACGCGCCCGCGTCGAGGCAGCGCTTGCCTTCCACGGCGATGCCGAACGCGTCGAGCGCGCCGATGAGTTTGTGCGCGCCGCGGGAGGCCCAGTTCGGGTCTTCCACGTCGTCGCGGAGCACGATGGGGGCGTCGTTCTCGACGCCGGTGGCGGCTTTGGTCGCGACGGTGCCGCGGATGGTGACCCGGCCGTCGGAGATGAGCTGGGAAGCGTGTTCCCGCGAGCGGGCGAGGCCTCGGCGCACCAGTTCCGCGTCGAGCCGCGCCCTCTTGGGCGGCACCGGGTCAGACCTTGTCGATGCCGGCGAGAGCGGCGGTCAGCGCGACGTGCACGGTGTCGTAGCGCTCGACGTGGTCGGCGACCGGCAGCGCGTCAAGGCCGTTGAGACCCGCGACGGCGTCGTTGATCGCCTCGTCGTCGATGACCGGGTCAGTCACAGAGCCGCTGGGCGGCGGCCCGGGAATGGGTCGTGGCCTGGTTTCGTCGAAATCCACCTGCACCCCTCCACGCTATCCGATCGACGGGTGTGACCGCGTCAGCGCGGTCCGGAGAGTCCCAACGCACTGAGTGCGGCCGCCGAGCCCCTATCGGCCGACCGCACGGTCACTGGACCGCCGTCGCCTGCCCAATGCGCGGCGCAGAGGGCGCGCAGGAGGTCGAGGTGGTCGCCGTCGCCGCTCGCCGTCAGGTCGCCGTCCGTCGCTTCGACGGTCCAGCCGGGCTTCGCAGTGAATTCGGGGGCCGGTTCGGTGAGCACGGCGAGGTCTTCGGCGACATAGGTGGGGCGCTCGTGCGCGCCCGCTTCCAGCAGGTCACGCGGGGTGGCGACGCCGGTGAGGACGAGCAGGGAGTCGAGCTTGGCCGTCACGGCACCTTCGATGTCGGTGTCGAGGCGGTCGCCGACGACCAGCGGCCGGTCGGCGTCGGCGGAGCGGACGGACTCGGCCATCAGCGGCTTCGCGGGCTTGCCCGCCACCAGCGGCTCGCGGTCGGTCGCCACGCGCAGGGCGTGGACGAGGGAACCGTTGCCCGGCAGCAGGCCGCGTTCGGTGGGGAGAGTGCGATCGACGTTGCAGGCGACCCAGAGCGCCCCGGCGCGGATGGCGACGCACGCTTCGGCGAGGTCGGGCCAGGCGGTCTTCGGGGAGAGGCCCTGCAGCACGGCCTTGGTGTCGGGACCGGCGACGCGGACGACACGGAAACCGGCTTTGACGACCTCGTCGGCGAGCGCGTCGGAGCCGATGACGAGGACGTCGTCGTCGGGGTCGAGGTGCTCGCCGAGCACGGCGGCGCCCGCCTGGGCGCTGGTGCTGACCTCACCGGGGTCGGCGGTGATGCCGATCCCGGTGAGGTGCGCCGCGACTTCTTCGGGTGCCCGTGAGGCGTTGTTCGTGACGAACCGCACCGCGACGCCGTGGTCGCGGGCGGCCAGGACGGCCGGGGCCGCGCCTGGGATGGCTTCGCCACCGCGGTAGACGGTGCCGTCGAGGTCAAGCAGCAGCGCGTCGTAGCGGTCGAGCAGCGAGTCCGTCATTGCTTGTCAGCCTCGGTCGGTGGAGTCCTTGTCGGCGGCGGTGTCGGTGCTCGGCACCGAATCCGCTGCTTCGTCGGACTCGTCGGCCGGCGCGTCGTCGTCGGATGCCTTGTCCGCCAACGGTTCCGCGTCGACGTCTTCGTTGGAGTCGGCGTCGGTGTCGTCGGCGGGCAGGGGCTCGACCTCGATGTCGATTTCGAGGGTCTCGCCCGGGAGCACCGCGGCCACCTCGGCCTCGTCGGCGCCGAGGGCGAACGCGCGCTCAGCGGCGTCGGTGTCCTCGTCGTCGTCGACCTGCGCGGCGTTGAGGAACCAGCGGACCGCGTCGTCGGTGCGGCCCGCCGCTTCCAGGTTGTCGGCGTAGGCGTAGAACAGGCGCGCGCTCCACGGGTCGTGGCGCTTCGGGTCGAGGTCCGGGCCCTGCAGCGCGACGACGGCGGCTTCGAGCTGCCCCATGTCCCGCCGGGCACCGGCACTGACGATCCGCAGTTCCACGGCGACGTCGGCGGGCAGGTCGGAACCGGCTTCCTTCGCCAGCTCCAACGCCTTCTCGGGCCTGCCCATGGCGCGCTCGCAGTCGGCCATCACGGCGATGTGGGCGTTTCCGCCACTCATCCGGCGCACCGCCCGCAGCTCCGACAGGGCCTCGGCCCACTCCCCCGCGTGGTACGCGGTCAGACCTGCGGCCTCACGGACCACGGCCACGCGAGCAGCGCGCTCACGGGCGTAGCGGGCGTGGACGAGAGCCCGCTGCGGGTCCTCGTCGATGAGCATGCCCGCGGCGACCAGGTGCTTGCCGATCATCTCGGCCAGCGACTTGGGCAGGCTCCGCAGGCCGGCGCGGGCCTCGACGTCGAGCTTGGCGTAGTCGGCGCCCTCCGGCACCGCCGGACCACTGTCGAACGGCGCGTCGCCCTCACGGCGGGGGCGCTCCTCGCGGGGACGGTCTTCCCGGCGCGGACGCCGGTCACCGTCATCGCGGCGCGGACGGCGCTCTTCGTCCCGGTCGAACCGGCGCTCCGCCGGAGCCTCGACCTTGGCGGGCCCGGCGTCGGCCTCCGTCACGGGGCTGTCGGAAACGACCTCGGCCGAGGCTGATTCCGTTGCCTGCACAGTGGATTCGCCGGCTTCACTGACGATGGGCTCATCCGTCGACGCGACGTCTTCGACGTTGTCGCGGTTCTGGTAAGCCGGGCGGTCGTCGCGGTGGTCGGGGCGGAAGCCGGGACGGTCGGCGGGCTTGTAGCCGCCGCGCTCGCTCTTGCCGGTGGGACGGGTGCTGCGGCCGTCGCGGGCACCACCGCGGTCGTCGCGGGAGCCGCCGCCTGCCTTGTAGCCACCCCGGTCGCTGGTGCTGGAGGAGCCCCGGTAGCCGCCGCGGTCGTCCTTGTCGGACGGGCGGTAGCTGGGACGGTCGCTGGTGCTTGAGGAGCCCCGGTAGCCACCACGGTCGTCCTTACCGGACGAGCGGTAGCTCGGACGGTCACCACGGTCGCTCGTGCTGGAGGAACCGCGGTAGCCACCACGGTCATCCTTGCCCGACGGGCGGTAGCTGGGACGGTCACCACGGTCGCTGGAACCGCCACGGCTGTCCCGGTCGGACGGCCGGTAGCTGGAACCACGGTCGTCGCGGGAGTCCGAGCGGGGGCCCCGGTCGTCACGGTCGTTGGACCGGTAGCTGGGGCGGTCGCCCTGGCCGCGGCTGTCGCGGTCGGCGGGCTTGTAGCCGCCACGGCTGTCCTTGTCGGCCGGGCGGTAACCGCCGCGGTCGCTGGAACCGGTGCTGGAGGAGCCGCGGTAACCACCGCGGTCGTCCTTGCCCGCCGCACGGTAGGTGGGGCGGTCGCCGGAGGTGCCGCGCTCGTAGCCGCCGCGGTTCGGACGGTCGGGGCGGTCGCTGGAACCGCCACGGCTGTCCCGGTCGGACGATCGGTAGCTGGGCCGGTCGCTGGTGCTTGAGGAGCCCCGGTAGCCGCCGCGGTCGTCCTTACCGGACGGGCGGTAGCTGGGGCGGTCGCCACGGTCGCTGGACCCGCCGCGGCTGTCGCGATCACCGGACTTGTAGCCACCACGGTCGTCGCGGTCGTTGGAGCGGTAGCTGGGGCGGTCGCCACGGTCGCCGGAACCACCACGGCTGTCGCGGTCCGCGGGCTTGTAGCCACCACGGTCGCTGGAGCCACCGCGGGTGTCGCGGTCACCGGACTTGTAGCCGCCACGGTCGTCGCGGTCACCGCCACGGTATCCACCAGTGGAGCCACCACGGGAATCGCTCGACCCACCGCGGTATCCACCGGTCGAACCACCACGCGAGTCACTCGACCCACCGCGGTATCCACCAGTTGAACCACCACGAGAATCGCTCGACCCACCGCGGTATCCACCGGTCGAACCACCACGCGAATCGCTAGACCCACCGCGGTACCCACCGGTCGAACCACCACGCGAGTCACTCGACCCACCGCGGTATCCACCGGTCGAACCACCACGCGAGTCACTCGACCCACCGCGGTATCCACCGGTCGAACCACCACGAGAATCGCTGGAGCCACCGCGGTAACCGCCGGATCCACCCGACGAACCGCCGCGGGAATCGCTGGAGCCGCCCCGGTATCCGCCGGTCGAACCGCCACGAGAGTCGCTTGAGCCACCGCGGTATCCGCCCGAGGAACCACGGGAGTCGCTTGAGCCGCCGCGCGAATCACGGTCGCCGCCGCGGTAACCGCCGCGGTCGTCACGGTCGTTGGACCGCGGGCCGCCGCGGTCGTCGCGCGGGCGGTAGCTGGAGCCTCGCGAGTCGGCGCCTGGGCGCGAGTCGCTGGAGGTGCCTCGGTAGCCGCCTCGGCTGTCGCCACCCGCGGGGTTCGGGCGGTAGCCGCCACGGTCCTGGGAGCTGCCCCGGTGCGGGCGGCCGGAGTCGCCGGAACGCGACTCGTCACGGCGCCACACGGAACCGGTGGCACGGTCACCACCGCGGGAGCTGTCGTCACGGCGAGGCTTGAAGTCGCGGCTTGGTGAGGTATCGCGGCGGGGGGCGCCACGGCTGCCACTGTTCGCGCGGCCCGTTCCTGATCCGCGGTCGCTGCCCCGGCGGTCGTTGCCGCCCGAATCGTCCCGTCGCCCGAACTCCGACACTTCGTCCTCCCGCGTGCGGGTCCTGCCCCGCAACAATTTCTCTACAATGACGCCAAAGGGGCCTGTGGACAGTGCACGCTTAAACGTGCTCCTCCACAAGCCCCTTTGGGAATGATTGTCCGGCGGCGTCCTACTCTCCCACACCCTCACGAGTGCAGTACCATCGGCGCTGGCAGGCTTAGCTTCCGGGTTCGGGATGGGACCGGGCGTTTCCCTGCCGCTATGACCGCCGTAACTCTATGAAACTATCAACCATTCGACCCACACCCAGGACACCTGTGGTGTCGGGGGTGTGGGGTGGTTGGTGTCTCAGACACCGCACAGTGGATGCGTAGCATGTTTGTAGCAAGCCCTCGGCCTATTAGTACCGGTCAACTCCACCCATTACTGGGCTTCCATTTCCGGCCTATCAACCCAGTGGTCTGCTGGGGGCCTTAACCCCTCAAAGGGGGTGGGAGACCTCATCTTGGAACAGGCTTCCCGCTTAGATGCCTTCAGCGGTTATCCCTTCCGAACGTAGCCAACCAGCCATGCCCCTGGCGGGACAACTGGCACACCAGAGGTTCGTCCGTCCCGGTCCTCTCGTACTAGGGACAGCCTTCCTCAAGTCTCCTGCGCGCGCGGCGGATAGGGACCGAACTGTCTCACGACGTTCTAAACCCAGCTCGCGTACCGCTTTAATGGGCGAACAGCCCAACCCTTGGGACCTACTCCAGCCCCAGGATGCGACGAGCCGACATCGAGGTGCCAAACCATGCCGTCGATATGGACTCTTGGGCAAGATCAGCCTGTTATCCCCGGGGTACCTTTTATCCGTTGAGCGACGCCGCTTCCACCAGCCAGCGCCGGATCACTAGTCCCGACTTTCGTCCCTGCTCGACCTGTCAGTCTCACAGTCAAGCTCCCTTGTGCACTTGCACTCGACACCTGATTGCCAACCAGGCTGAGGGAACCTTTGGGCGCCTCCGTTACCCTTTGGGAGGCAACCGCCCCAGTTAAACTACCCACCAGGCACTGTCCCTGAACCGGATCACGGTCCGAAGTTAGACACTCAGTACGATCAGAGTGGTATTTCAAGATTGACTCCACAACCACTGGCGTGGCCGCTTCACAGTCTCCCACCTATCCTACACAAACCGAACCAAGCACCAATACCAAGCTATAGTAAAGGTCCCGGGGTCTTTCCGTCCTGCCGCGCGTAACGAGCATCTTTACTCGTAGTGCAATTTCGCCGGGCCTATGGTTGAGACAGTCGAGAAGTCGTTACGCCATTCGTGCAGGTCGGAACTTACCCGACAAGGAATTTCGCTACCTTAGGATGGTTATAGTTACCACCGCCGTTTACTGGCGCTTAAATTCTCAGCTTCGCCCCGAAGAGCTAACCGGTCCTCTTAACGTTCCAGCACCGGGCAGGCGTCAGTCCGTATACATCGTCTTGCGACTTCGCACGGACCTGTGTTTTTAGTAAACAGTCGCTTCTCGCTGGTCTCTGCGGCCACCTCGCCCTAGCCTGCAAGAGGCTTCAAGCGCTGTGGCCCCCCTTCTCCCGAAGTTACGGGGGCATTTTGCCGAGTTCCTTAACCATAGTTCACCCGATCGCCTTGGTATTCTCTACCTGACCACCTGTGTCGGTTTGGGGTACGGGCCGCGTGGAAACTCACTAGAGGCTTTTCTCGGCAGCATGGGATCACTCTACTTCGCCTCATTCGGCTATGCATCACGTCTCAGCCTATGTGTGACACGGATTTGCCTATGTCACGGCCTACACGCTTACACCAGTCACCAACTGCTGGCGGAGCTACCCTCCTGCGTCACCCCATCGTTTGGCTACTACCGGATCAGGTCCCGCGCTCCACGCACCAGACCCGAAGGTCCGGATTGCTTTGGGCGGTTAGTATCACCGAGCTCACCAGGGACGCGTCCACACGGGTACGGGAATATCAACCCGTTGTCCATCGACTACGCCTGTCGGCCTCGCCTTAGGTCCCGACTTACCCTGGGCGGATTAGCCTGGCCCAGGAACCCTTGGTCATCCGGCGGAAGAGTTTCTCACTCTTCTTTCGCTACTCATGCCTGCATTCTCACTCGCACAGCCTCCACGACTGGATCACTCCGCCGCTTCCATGGCTGCACGACGCTCCCCTACCCATCCACACCACTGCACCCGAACCCGAAGGAACGAGTGGATGTATTGTGTGAATGACACAGCTTCGGCGGTGTGCTTAAGCCCCGCTACATTGTCGGCGCAGGACCACTTGACCAGTGAGCTATTACGCACTCTTTCAAGGGTGGCTGCTTCTAAGCCAACCTCCTGGTTGTCTGGGCGACCCCACATCCTTTCCCACTTAGCACACACTTAGGGGCCTTAGCTGGTGTTCTGGGCTGTTTCCCTCTCGACTACGAACCTTATCGCCCGCAGTCTCACTGCCGCACTCTAACACACCGGTATTCGGAGTTTGGTTGATTTCGGTAAGCTTGTAGGCCCCCTAGACCATCCAGTGCTCTACCCCCGGCGTGAAACATGCGACGCTGCACCTAAATGCATTTCGGGGAGAACCAGCTATCACGGAGTTTGATTGGCCTTTCACCCCTACCCACAGCTCATCCCCTCAGTTTTCAACCTAAGTGGGTTCGGGCCTCCACGACGTCTTACCGTCGCTTCACCCTGGCCATGGGTAGATCACTCCGCTTCGGGTCTAGACCACGCGACTCAAGCGCCCTATTCAGACTCGCTTTCGCTACGGCTACCCCACACGGGTTAACCTCGCCACGCAGCACTAACTCGCAGGCTCATTCTTCAAAAGGCACGCCATCACCCCGAAAGGCTCTGACGGCTTGTAGGCACACGGTTTCAGGTACTCTTTCACTCCCCTCCCGGGGTACTTTTCATCTTTCCCTCACGGTACTAGTCCGCTATCGGTCATCAGGAAGTATTTAGGCTTAGCGGGTGGTCCCGCCAGATTCACAGCAAATTTCACGAGCTCGCTGCTACTTGGGAACACTCTCAGGAGACACCGGGTTTTCACGTACGGGACTCTCACCCTCTACGGTCGCGCTTTCCAGCAACGTTCCACTAACCCAAGTGTTTTCTAACTCCTCGACCGTCCGGCAGAACGATCAGAAAGGTCCCACGACCCCGAACACGCAACCCCTGCCGGGTATCACACGTATCCGGTTTAGCCTCATCCGCTTTCGCTCGCCACTACTCACGGAATCACGGTTGTTTTCTCTTCCTACGGGTACTGAGATGTTTCACTTCCCCGCGTTCCCTCCACACACCCTATAGATTCAGGTGCGGGTGACACCACATGACTGATGCCGGGTTTCCCCATTCGGACATCCTCGGATCTCAGCTCGGTTGACAGCTCCCCGAGGCTTATCGCAGCCTCCTACGTCCTTCATCGGCTCCTGATGCCTAGACATCCACCGTATGCCCTTAATATCTTGCTACAAAGATGCTCGCATCCACTGTGCAGTTCTCAAACACCAACCAGAAACCCACCACATCCATTGAAAACACGTTCTCGACCGTGTCGAGTGTTTGTCTTCTGTGGTGGCCCTGACCAGAGGACAACCCCACAACGGGTGTTGTCTCAGGACCCAACAGTGTGCCGACACACATCCACTCCACAACCCCAGTCCTCAGCGTTCCACGCGCACCCTTGCAGGTGTGCAGTACTAACCGGATGACCGGCGCCGCGAGTCTCAGCTCGTCCAGTAGTTCCACAGCGAATGAGCAACCACCCACAGCGCGTTCGGCTGCAGCGTGGCCCTCCCACACGGTCCAGCAAGCTGGTCCGCGGGTCAGATGCTCCTTAGAAAGGAGGTGATCCAGCCGCACCTTCCGGTACGGCTACCTTGTTACGACTTCGTCCCAATCGCCAGTCCCACCTTCGACCACTCCCTCTGCAAGCAGTTGGGCCATGGGCTTCGGGTGTTACCGACTTTCGTGACGTGACGGGCGGTGTGTACAAGGCCCGGGAACGTATTCACCGCAGCGTTGCTGATCTGCGATTACTAGCGACTCCGACTTCACGGGGTCGAGTTGCAGACCCCGATCCGAACTGAGACCGGCTTTAAGGGATTCGCTCCACCTCACGGTCTCGCAGCCCTCTGTACCGGCCATTGTAGCATGTGTGAAGCCCTAGACATAAGGGGCATGATGACTTGACGTCATCCCCACCTTCCTCCGAGTTGACCCCGGCAGTCTCCTATGAGTCCCCGCCATTACGCGCTGGCAACATAGAACGAGGGTTGCGCTCGTTGCGGGACTTAACCCAACATCTCACGACACGAGCTGACGACAGCCATGCACCACCTGTGAACCGACCACAAGGGGGCCTACATCTCTGCAGGTTTCCGGTCCATGTCAAGCCTAGGTAAGGTTCTTCGCGTTGCATCGAATTAATCCACATGCTCCGCCGCTTGTGCGGGCCCCCGTCAATTCCTTTGAGTTTTAGCCTTGCGGCCGTACTCCCCAGGCGGGGTGCTTAATGCGTTAGCTACGGCACGGAGAACGTGGAATGTTCCCCACACCTAGCACCCACCGTTTACGGCGTGGACTACCAGGGTATCTAATCCTGTTCGCTCCCCACGCTTTCGCTCCTCAGCGTCAGTATCGGCCCAGAGACCCGCCTTCGCCACCGGTGTTCCTCCTGATATCTGCGCATTTCACCGCTACACCAGGAATTCCAGTCTCCCCTACCGAACTCAAGTCTGCCCGTATCGACCGCAGGCCCAGGGTTAAGCCCCAGGTTTTCACGGCCGACGCAACAAACCGCCTACGAGCTCTTTACGCCCAATAATTCCGGACAACGCTCGCACCCTACGTATTACCGCGGCTGCTGGCACGTAGTTAGCCGGTGCTTCTTCTGCAGGTACCGTCACTTGCGCTTCGTCCCTGCTGAAAGAGGTTTACAACCCGAAGGCCGTCATCCCTCACGCGGCGTCGCTGCATCAGGCTTTCGCCCATTGTGCAATATTCCCCACTGCTGCCTCCCGTAGGAGTCTGGGCCGTGTCTCAGTCCCAGTGTGGCCGGTCGCCCTCTCAGGCCGGCTACCCGTCGTCGCCTTGGTAGGCCATTACCCCACCAACAAGCTGATAGGCCGCGGGTTCATCCTGCACCGCCGGAACTTTCCACCACAACACATGCGTGAAGTGGTCATATCCGGTATTAGACCCAGTTTCCCGGGCTTATCCCAGAGTGCAGGGCAGATTACCCACGTGTTACTCACCCGTTCGCCGCTCGTGTACCCCGAAGGGCCTTACCGCTCGACTTGCATGTGTTAAGCACGCCGCCAGCGTTCGTCCTGAGCCAGGATCAAACTCTCCAATAATGAATGTTTGATAAACCTGACAAACAGACACCAAAACTGGCATCAATTCATCTCAAAGGAACCCACTAAGGGGTTCTATATTTAAGCTCTACTGGCTTAAATCGGCACACTGTTGAGTTCTCAAACAACACACGCACATCCGAATTAACCACCCCGGTAAGGAGCGACAGCATCAGAGGCTGGTATTGCTAACAAGTTTTGTTTCTTTGGCAGGTCGCCCACTCTATCACCAACTGGTGAGAGCTTGGTTCGCGACCCCCTGTGCCAGGCTCCGCTCCGGTTTGACCGGCTCGTTCCGCGCTGACTTGGATAAAGTTACACGGGGCCAAACCTGGGGTCAAATCGCACCCCCAGGTACCCATCACGGGCGGAAACCGCAGGTCACCGCCCCCGTGTGGGCTCTAGAGTCAACGTAACCCACCCGATCTCCGGTGTGAATGTGACGGCGATCACATCAACTTTCTTCGAAGATGCGCCCACACCGCTCTGACCTGCGGAAACGCCGATGGCCGCCGATCCGGGAGGATCGACGGCCATCAGAGGGACCACTCGGACGGACTCACGCCCGTCCACCACCAGGCACTAGACCTGCACCTCGACACCGGCGGTGTTGCGCTTGCCGCGGCGCAGAACCAGCCACTTCCCGTGCAGCAGGTCCTCCTTGGACGGTGTCCACGCCTCGTCGGTGACCTTGCCGTTGTTCACGTACGCGCCGCCCTCGGTGACCGTGCGCCGAGCCGCTCCCCTGCTGTCGGCCAGGCCAGCGGCGATGAGCAGGTCGACGATCGTGGGCTCGTCGGACAGCCGGGCGGTGCCCGTGGGGGCCTCCGACATGGCCGCTTCCAGGGTTCCCAGGTCCAGGCCGCCGAACTCGCCACGGCCGAACAGGGCCTGGCTCGCGGCCACGACCTGGTCGGTCTGGTGTTGGCCGTGCACCAGCGTCGTGAACTCCTCGGCCAGCCGCTTCTGCGCGGCCCGCAGGTGCGGGCGCTCGGCGGTGTCGCGCTCCAGGGCGTCGATCGCCTCGCGGTCGAGGAAGGTGAACAGCCGCAGGTAGCGGATGACGTCGGCGTCGCCCACGTTCACGAAGTACTGGTACCAGGCGAACGGCGAGGTCATCTCCGGGTCGAGCCAGACGTTGCCGCCGCCGGTGGACTTGCCGAACTTGCGCCCCTCCGCGTCGGTGACCAGCGGGGCGGTCAGCGCGTGCACCGACTCGCCGTCGACCCGGCGGACCAGGTCGACGCCGCCGATGATGTTGCCCCACTGGTCGGAACCGCCCAGCTGGAGCTTGCAGCCGTGCGCGCGATGCAACTGCAGGTAGTCGTGCGACTGCAGGAGCAGGTAGCTGAACTCCGTGTACGACATGCCGTCGCCTTCGAGGCGGCGCTTGACCGTCTCACGCGCGAGCATCACGTTGATCGAGAAGTGCTTGCCGACGTCACGGAGGAACTCCAGGGCCGACATGCCGTCGGTCCAGTCGAGGTTGTTCACCAGGACGGCGCCCGTGCCCTCCCCATGCGAGTCATCGAAGTCGACGAAGCGCTCCAGCTGACCGCGGATCCGGCCTGCCCACTCGGCGACCACGTCGGTGGTGTTCAGCGTGCGCTCGCCGGTGTCGCGCGGGTCGCCGATCATGCCCGTGGCCCCGCCCGCGAGGACGATCGGCCGGTGCCCGGCGCGCTGGAAGCGGCGCAGCATCAGCAGCGGGACGAGGTTGCCCGCGTGCAGGCTGGGGGCGGTCGGGTCGAATCCGCAATAGAGG
Source organism: Actinokineospora alba (assembly GCF_004362515.1). NCBI lineage: Bacteria > Bacillati > Actinomycetota > Actinomycetes > Pseudonocardiales > Pseudonocardiaceae > Actinokineospora > Actinokineospora alba. The sequence goes on from NZ_SNXU01000001.1 coordinate 6,778,897, forward strand.
GTGAGCGGCCCAGCGTCGAGATCCCGGCGCAGCGCGTCGAGGTCGGTGGACTGCGCGATCAGGCCGCGCCAGGACAGCTCGTCGAGAATGTGCTCACTCACGGGGCCATCCTCCCGCACGCCCCCTACCTGGGCGCGAGCGGATTGCCCGGCACCGGTTGTTCGCCAGACCTTCGCCGTCCACTTAGGCAACACCTATGCACGAATGGCGATACAGGTGCAGGATGCCGAAATCCTTGTTTCACCCGACTGGAGGCGACCCCGTGCCAGGTGCAAGACCAGTTCTCCGCTACGCCATGCCCGTCGCGCTCGCCGCGGCCGTCATGGTCGCGATCCCGCTGACCTCACCGTCCAGCGGTCCCCAGGCCGAGGCGTGGACCCCCATGTCGCCGGTCGCGGTCGACTACGCGGCGGAATCGGCCGCGGGCACCGCGCGGGGCAGGCTGCTGGGCTTCAACGACTTCCACGGCGCGCTCGAGCCGCCCATCGGCAGCGGCGGCCTGGTGAACGGCAACCCCGCCGGTGGCGTGGAGTACCTCGCGACCTATGTGGAGCGGCTGCGCGCCCAGGGCGAGGCCAACGGCGAGAAGGTGCTGACCGTCGGCGCTGGCGACCTCGTCGGCGCGACCCCGCTGATCAGCGCCGCGTTCCACGACGAGCCGTCGATCGAGGTGCTCAGCGCGCTCGGCCTGAACATCGCCTCGGTCGGCAACCACGAGTTCGACGAGGGTGTCGACGAGCTCAAGCGCCTGCAGAACGGCGGCTGCCACCCGGTCGACGGCTGTCAGGACGGCGACGGCTTCGACGGCGCGGACTTCCGCTACCTGTCGGCGAACGTGGTCGACAAGCAGACCCGCAAGCCGATCCTGCGCCCCTACGAGATCAAGATGGTCCAGGGCGTCCCGGTGGCCTTCGTCGGCATGACGCTCGAGGGCACGCCCAGCATCGTGAACCCGGCGGGCATCGCGAGCGTGGACTTCCTCGACGAGATCGAGACCGCGAACTCCTACGCGGGCCAGCTGAGCAGGCTCGGCATCAAGTCGATGGTGCTGCTGATCCACGAGGGCGGCCAGCAGAACTCCCCGCCCACCCCGCAGGACCCGTCGAGCTGCGCGAACTTCGCGGGGCCGATCACCAACATCGTCGCCGGGCTGCGCCCGGAGTACGGCCTGGTGGTCTCCGGGCACACGCACCGCTTCTACAGCTGCGCGCTGCCGAACTCGTCGGGTGCGAACAGCGTGGTCACCAGCGCGGGCTCCAACGGCACGCTGGTCACCGACATCGGCGTCAAGCTGGACCGCAAGACGCGCAAGTTCACCAACATCTCCGCGCGCAACGTGATCGTGGAGAACGGCGTCAAGAACGCGGACGGCACGTGGGCGAAGGACGCGCAGGGCAACTTCATCCGCAACCCCGACCTGGTGAACGCGGCGGCGAAGGCCATCGTGGACAAGTACCGGGCGGCTGTCGCGCCGTTGGCGAACAAGGTCGTCGGGTCCATTACCGCCGACATCACGCGAGCCGTCACCGCCGCGGGTGAGAGCGCCCTGGGCGATGTGATCGCGGACGCGCAGCTGGCGTACACGAGTTCGCAGCAGGCGCAGATCGCGCTGATGAACCCGGGCGGCATCCGCGCGGACCTCAGCTACGCGTTCTCACCGGGCGGTGAGCAGCCGGGCCAGGTCACCTACGGCGAGGCGTTCACCGTGCAGCCGTTCAACAACCTGGTGGTGACGCAGACGCTGACGGGCGCGCAGCTCAAGGAGGTGCTCGAGCAGCAGTTCGCCGGGTACGCGGGGCAGGCGACGACGAAGTTCCTGCAGGTGTCGGCGGGCTTCTCGTACTCCTATGACACCACGTTGGCACTGGGTTCCCGGGTGTCGCAGATGGCGTACAACGGTGTGCCGATCGACCCGGCCGCGAGCTACAAGGTGACGTCGAACGACTTCCTCGCCAACGGTGGGGACGGGTTCACCAAGCTGTCGCTGGGGACCGGGCGGGTCTACGCGCCCGGGTTCGACGTGGACGCCTTGGTGGCGCACCTGACGAACGCGGCGCCGGTGGCTCCGGGACCGCGAGACCGGATCACCAAGATCGCTTGATAGTCGCTGTTCGACCGCGCCCGGCTCGGCCCACCGAGCCGGGCGCGGTCGTGTTCAGGTGCGGGTACGGGCTTTACCGCCTCGGCGGTAGCCGCTGACCGCTGGGGAGCCATCGACCCAGAACCGCCAGGGAACGTCCATCGCGACTGCCACGCCGACGCGGGGGCCTGCCTGGATGGTGTCCGCGGGCAGTGGGTCGGCGGCGAGGACGCGGACGGGTGAGTCCGGGTCGGTGAGGTCGACGCCGTTGTGGGGGCGGTGCAGGCCCAGGGCTGTGGTGAGCCTGGCCGGGCCTTTCGCCAGCTCCGCGTCGCGGCGGGCGGTGGGGCGGCGCAGGCGGGCGAGTTCCACCCCGGAGACGACTTCCCCGGCGCGCAGGAGGACGGCGCCGGGGACGCCGTCGGTCAGGGACACGATGTTGGCGCAGAAGTGCATGCCGTAGACGAAGTAGACGTACAGGTGGCCCGCCGGGCCGAACATCACGTCGTTGCGTGGGGTCCGGCCGCGGTAGCAGTGCGAGGCCGGGTCGTCGCCGCCGCGGTAGGCCTCCACCTCGACCAGGCGGATGGCGACGGTGCCCTCGTCGGTGCGTGATTCCAGGACGCAGCCCAACAACCGCTGGGCTGCGACGACCGGGTCTACGGCGAGTTCGGCTCGCGTCAGGACGCGGTCGGTGCCTGTTCCGCCCAAGTCCGGTACTCCTCGATCCGCCGCACGACACGGTCACGCTGTTCCGCGACCCGTTGGGGCGCGGTTCCACCGTACGCATCGCGCGAGGCGATGGAGCCGGTGACCGTGAGGACTTCGCGGACCTTCGGGGTGAGCGACGGGTTGACCTCGGCCAGTTCGGCGTCGGTCAGGTCGGCCAGGCCCACTCCCCGGTCCTCGGCGCGCCGGACGCAGTCGCCCGCGGCTTCGTGGGCGACGCGGAACGGGACGCCTTCGCGCACCAGCCACTCGGCGATGTCGGTGGCGAGGGTGAAGCCCGCGGGGGCGAGTTCGGCGAGGCGGTCGGTGTGGAAGGTCAGGGTCGAGAGCATGCCCGCGATCGCGGGGAGCAGGAGCTTGAGCTGGTCGACGGAGTCGAAGACCGGCTCCTTGTCTTCCTGCAGATCACGGTTGTAGGCAAGCGGTTGCGCCTTGAGGGTGGCGAGCAGGCCGGTGAGGTTGCCGATGAGCCTGCCGGACTTGCCGCGGGTCAGTTCGGCGACGTCGGGGTTCTTCTTCTGCGGCATGATCGAGCTGCCGGTGGCCCAGGCGTCGTCGAGGGTGGCGTAGGCGAACTCGGCGGTCGTCCAGATGATCACTTCTTCGGCGATCCTGGACAGGTTGACGCCGAGCATGGCCACGGCGAAGGCGAACTCGGCGGCGAAGTCGCGCGAGGCGGTGCCGTCGATGGAGTTCTCCGCGGGCGCGTCGAAGCCGAGTTCGGCGGCGATGGCGGCCGGGTCGAGGCCCAGCGAGGAGCCGGCGAGCGCGCCGGAGCCGTAGGGCGACACGGCGGCGCGCTTGTCCCAGTCGCGCAGGCGGTCGACGTCGCGCAGGAGGGACTGGGTGTGGGCCAGCAGGTGGTGGGCGAGCAGCACGGGCTGGGCGTGCTGCAGGTGGGTGCGGCCGGGCATGGCGGCGTCGGGGTGGCGCTGCGCCTGGAACAGCAGGGCTTCGACGACGTCGAGGACACCACCGGCGATGAACCTGGCGGCGTCGCGCAGGTACATGCGGAACAGGGTGGCGATCTGGTCGTTGCGGGACCGGCCCGCGCGGAGTTTGCCGCCGAGGTCTTTGCCCGCGCGGTCCATGAGGCCGCGTTCGAGGGCGGTGTGGACGTCCTCGTCGGCGAGGACGGGGGTGAACGCCCCGGAGACCACGTCGGCCTCCAGGACGTCCAGCGCCTCGATCATGCCGGTGAGTTCGTCCGCGGTGAGCAGGTTCGCGCCGTGCAGGACGCGGGCGTGGGCTCGGGAGCCTGCGATGTCGTAGCGGGCCAGTCGCCAGTCGAAGTGGGTCGACAGGCTCAGGGCCGCCATGGCTTCGGCCGGTCCGGAACTGAACCGCCCACCCCACAGTGCGGTGGGTTCCTGCTCGCTCACGAAAGTGCCTCTCTGCAACGGATTGACGGCCCGCGCCCGCTCGTTCACGAACGCGGGACCGCCTCGATTTCGCCGCCTAGTCCATGTAGGCAACCCCCACCCGCCCTGGGGGGCTGCCCTTGGCCAGTCTATCGGCGTTGGGGCGGCGGTGGGGCGGTTGAGTGTCGCCTGTGGACAGTTGGGGGCGGGTGTGGACAAGTCGGCGGATTTGGGTGCGCCGATTTGACTTCTAGTGCTGCTGTGCGCGCTTTGCGGCGATCTTGCTGGGGAGGCCCCAGAGCTGGACGAAGCCCTTGGCGAGGCCCTGGTCGAAGGTGTCGCCCTCGTCGTAGGTGGCCAGGTTGAAGTCGTACAGGCTGACGTCCGACTTGCGGCCGGTGACGGTGGCGCGGCCGCCGTGCATGGTCATGCGGACGTCGCCGGAGACGTATTCCTGGGTCTCGGCGATGAAGGCGTCCAGGGCGTACTTCAGCGGGGAGAACCAGAGGCCGTCGTAGACCAGTTCGGCCCAGCGCTGGGCGACGCTCTTCTTGAAGCGGGCCAGGTCGCGCTCGACGGTGACGTTCTCGAGTTCCTGGTGCGCGGTGATCAGCGCCATGGCGCCGGGGGCCTCGTAGACCTCGCGGCTCTTGATGCCGACCAGGCGGTCCTCGACGATGTCGATGCGGCCGATGCCCTGGGCGCCCGCGCGCCGGTTGAGCTCCTGGATGGCCTGCAGCATGGTGACGGTCTGGCCGTCGATGGCGACCGGGACGCCCTTGTCGAAGGTGATGACCACCTCGTCGGCGTCGCGGGGCTCGGCCGGGTTCGAGGTGTACTCGTAGACGTCCTCGATCGGGGAGTTCCAGATGTCCTCGAGGAAGCCCGTCTCGACGGCGCGGCCCCAGACGTTCTGGTCGATGGAGTACGGCGACTTCTTCGACACGTCGATGGGCAGGTTGCGGTCCTCGGCCCAGGCGATGGCCTTCTCCCGGGTCCACGCGAAGTCGCGGACCGGGGCGATGACCTTCAGGTCGGGGGCGAGGGCGCCGATGCCGACCTCGAAGCGGACCTGGTCGTTGCCCTTGCCGGTGCAGCCGTGGGAGACGGTGGTCGCGCCGTGGTACTTGGCGGCCTCGACGAGGTGCTTGACGATCACCGGGCGCGAGATGGCCGAGACCAGCGGGTAGCGGTCCATGTAGAGCGCGTTGGCCTGCAGCGTGGGCAGGCAGTACTGCTCGGCGAACTCGTCGCGGGCGTCGGCGACGACCGCTTCGACGGCGCCGCATTCGAGGGCGCGCTTGCGGATCGTGTCGAGGTCCTCGCCGCCCTGGCCGACGTCCACCGCGACCGCGACGACCTCGGCACCGGTCTCCTCGGCGATCCAGCCGATGGCCACCGACGTGTCCAGCCCACCCGAGTAGGCCAACACCACCCTGTCACTCATTGCTCTCTCCTTGTTTTGGCAAGTCTGGGGATCCATTACCGGTGCGTGCTGCCATGGCGGTGAACCGCTCGGCCATGTCCTGGCCGCACAGCGGCGGGCGGACGATCACCATGAGGGTGTCGTCGCCCGCGATGGTGCCGACGATGTCGATGAGGGCGGCGCGGTCGATGGCGCTGGCGAGGAAGCCCGCCGCGCCCGGCGGGGTGCGCAGGACCGCGAGGTTCGCGGAGCTGTCCGCGGAGACCAGCAGCTCGCTGAGCAGCCGCACCAGCCGGGCGGTGCCGCCCTGGACGCCGCGGACGGGGTTGCCGTCCTCCGGGATGACGTAGACGGGGGCTCCCCCGTCGGCGCCGCGCAGCTTCACGGCGCCGAGTTCGTCGAGGTCGCGCGACAGCGTGGCCTGGGTGACGTCGATGCCTTCGGCGCCGAGCAGCGTGGCAAGTTCGGTCTGGCTGCGGATGGCGCGCTCGGACACCAGCTCGACGATGCGGGCCTGGCGGGCGGCTCTGGTGGAGGCGGAGGCGGTCATCGGTTCGCCACCAGCCACGCCATGAGCGCCTTCTGCGCGTGCAGCCGGTTCTCTGCTTCGTCCCACACCGCGCTGGCGGGGCCGTCGATGACCTCGTCGGTGATCTCCCAGCCGCGGTGCGCGGGCAGGCAGTGCAGCACGATCGCACCGGGGGCGGCCCGCTCCAGCAGGCCGGTGTTGATCTGCAGCTTGCGGAACGGGGTCACCCGGTCCTTGCCGTCGTTCTCCTGGCCCATCGACGTCCACGTGTCGGTGACGAGCACGTCGGAGCCGTCGACCGCGGCGTGCGGGTCGGTGAGCAGGGTGACGCTGCCGCCGGTCTCGGCGGCGCGGCGCTTGGCGTCGAGCACGACCTCCGACAGCGGCAGGAACCCTTCGGGGGCGACGACCCGCACGTGCATGCCCGCGGTCGCGCCGCCGAGCAGCATCGAGTGGGACATGTTGTTGGCGCCGTCGCCGAGGTAGGTGGCGGTGAGGCCGGCGAGCTTGCCGTGGCGTTCCTCGATGGTCTGCAGGTCGGCGAGGACCTGGCAGGGGTGGAACTCGTCGGACAGCGCGTTGATCACCGGGACGCTCGCGCCCGCGGCCATCGCCTCGATGCGCTTCTGCGCGTACGTGCGCCACGCGACCATGTCGACGTAGCGGGACAGCACCCGTGAGGTGTCCTCGATCGTCTCTTCGCGACCCAACTGCATGGTGCGGCCGTCGACGACGATGGGCTGGCCGCCGAGTTGCTGGATGCCGACCTCGAAGGACAGCCGGGTGCGGGTCGAGTTCTTCTCGAAGATCGTCGCCACCGACAGGCCCTCGAGCGGGCGCTGGGCCAGCGGGGCGCCCTTGAGCGCCTTCGCGAGGGTGAGGACCTCGCGCTGGTCGTCTGGTGAGAGATCGTCGTCTCGCAGGAAATGCCGGACCATGGTTCAGCTCTCCTGTGCGGTGTCGAGGATGGCGGGAAGCGCCGAGAGGAATTCGTCGGCCTCGGCGTCGGTGAGGATCAGCGGGGGCGCGAGCCGCAGCGCGTCGGGCTGGACGTTGTTGACGAGGAATCCCTTGTCCAGCGCGGCGGCGGAAACAGCGGCCGACACCGGCTTGGTCAGGCCGACACCGAGGAGCAGGCCTCGGCCGCGCACGCCGGAGACCAGCGGGTGGTGCAGGTCTTCGATCCCGGCGGTGAGGTGCTTGCCCAGGGCGGCGACGTGGTCGAGCAGGCCGTCGGCGGCGATGGTGCGCAGCACCGCGAGACCGGCGGCGCAGGCGACCGGGTTGCCGCCGAAGGTCGTGCCGTGGTGGCCGGGGGCGAACAGGTCGGCCGCCGCGCCGATGCCGACGCAGGCGCCGAGCGGCAGGCCGCCGCCGAGGCCCTTGGCGAGGGTGATGATGTCGGGGGTGATGCCCGCCTGCTGGAAGGCGAACCAGTGGCCGAGCCTGCCGACGCCGGTCTGCACCTCGTCGAGAACGAGCAGCGCGCCCGCCTTCGCGGTGATCTCGCGGGCGGCCTGCAGGTAGCCGTCGGGGGCGACGACAACGCCGCCCTCGCCGAGGATCGGCTCGATGAAGACCGCGGCGGTGTCACTGTCCACAGCGGACCGAAGGGCTTCGACGTCGCCGAACGGGATGTGCACGACTCCGGCGTCGAGCGGCTCGAACGGGGTGCGCTTGGCGGGCTGCCCGGTGAGCGCGAGCGCGCCCATCGTGCGGCCGTGGAAGGCGCCCTCACAGGCGATGATCTTGGTCTTGCCGGTGAGCCGGGTGAGCTTGAACGCGGCCTCGTTGGCCTCGGCGCCGGAGTTGCAGAACAGCACCTTGGCCTGGCCGGTCAGGCCCGCGACGTCGAGGATCGCGTCGGCCAGCTCCACGGACTGCTGGTTGATGTAGAGGTTCGACGTGTGGCCGAGGGTGGCGATCTGGCTGGTCACGGCCTCGACGACGGCCGGGTGTGCGTGACCGAGGGCGTTGGTCGCGATGCCGCTGAGCAGATCGAGGTAGCGGTTGCCGTCGGCGTCCCACACTCGCGAGCCCTCGCCGCGCACGATGGTCAGCTTCGGCGTGCCGTAGTTGTCCATCAGCGCGGACTTCCACCGCGCCTGGCCGTCCACATTGGATTCGATCATGACTCCCCCTCGTCCGGCAGCACCATGGTCCCCACACCGCTGCTGGTGAACACCTCGAGCAGCACCGAGTGCGCCAGCCGCCCATCGATGACGTGCGCCTTGGGCACCCCGCCGACGACCGCGCGCAGGCACGCCTCCATCTTCGGCACCATGCCGCTTTCCAAGCCTGGCAACAGTTTTTCGAGCTCCGTCGCGCGGATCTCGTGCAGCAGCGACGACTTGTCCGGCCAGTCGGCGTAGAGGCCCTCGACGTCGGTCAGCACGACGAGCTTCTCCGCCTCCAGCGCGATGGCCAGCGCGGCGGCGGCGGTGTCGGCGTTCACGTTGTGCGGCAGGCCATCGCGGTCGGGCGCGACGGTCGACACGACCGGGATGCGGCCCGCGTTGACGATGTCCATCACGGCTTCGGGGTTGACGTGCACGACGTCGCCGACCTGGCCGAGGTCGACCTCGACGCCGTCGACCGTGGCGGTGCGCCGCTCGGCGGTGAACAGGTGGGCGTCCTCACCGGAGATGCCGACCGCGTACGGGCCGTGCTGGTTGATCAGGCCGACGAGTTCGCGGCTGACCTGGCCGGTGAGGACCATCCGGACGACGTCCATGGTCTCGGCGTTGGTGACCCGCAGGCCCGCCTGGAACTCGCCCTCGATGCCGAGCCGGTTGAGCATGGCGCTGATCTGCGGGCCGCCGCCGTGGACGACGACCGGGCGCAGGCCCGCGAGCCGCAGGAACACCATGTCCTCGGCGAAGGCGCGCTTGAGCGACTCGTCGACCATGGCGTTGCCGCCGTACTTGACCACCACGAGCGCGCCGTGGAAGCGCTGCAGCCACGGCAGCGCCTCAACCAGGACATTTGCCTTGGCCTTCGCTGTGTCAATTCCCATTGCGCTGTTCATGACGAGTAAGCGCTGTTCTCTTCGACGTACGCGTGGGAAAGGTCGGTGGTGAGAATCGTCCCGCTGCCCTCGCCCGCGTGCAGGTCGATCACCACGTCGATGTCGCGGCCGGTCAGGTCGGCGGCGGAGCGGTCCTCGCCCCGGCCGCCCGCGCGGCACACGGTGACGCCGTTGATGGTGATGTCGAGCTTCTGCTGGTCGAAGTCGGTCGGCGCGTTGCCCACGGCCATCGCGATGCGGCCCCAGTTGGGGTCGGAGGCGAAGAACGCGGTCTTGCACAGGTTGTCCTGGGCGACGATCCGCGCCGCGGCGAGCGCTTCGCTGTCGTTGGCGGCGCCGTTGACCGTGATCGTGACGTGCTTGGTGACGCCCTCGGCGTCGGCCTGCAACTGGGCGACCAGGTCGGCGCAGACGGCGCTGAGCGCCTCGGTGAACTCCGCCTCCGACACCGCGACGCCGGACGCGCCGGAGACCAGGAGCAGGACGGTGTCGTTGGTGGAGGTGCCGCCGTCGACGTCGAGCCGGTTGAAGGTGAACTCCACCGCGGAGCGAAGCGCGGGCTCGACGGCGGCCGGGTCGATCTGGGCGTCGGAAGTGATGACCGACAGCATCGTGGCCATGTTCGGCGCGCACATGCCCGCGCCCTTCGCGAAACCGCCGATGACCCAGCCGTCGGCGTGGGTGAACGCGGTCTGCTTCGGGACGGTGTCGGTGGTCATCACGGCGGTGGCGGCGGCGAGGCCCGCGTCGGCGCCGGAGGCCAGTTCCTTGGCGGCAAGGTCGATGCCGGAGCGGACCGCGTCCATCGGCAGCCGCTCGCCGATCAGGCCGGTGGAGCAGACGGCGACGTCGATCGCGCCGACGCCGAGGACGTCGGCGACCTTCTCGGCGGTGGCGTGGGAGTCCTGGAAGCCCTCGGGGCCGGTGCAGGCGTTGGCCCCGCCGGAGTTGAGGACGACGGCCTTGAGCTTGCCGGTGGTCAGGACCTGCTGCGACCAGAGGACGGGCGCGGCCTTGACCTTGTTGCGGGTGAACACACCGGCCGCCTGGGTCGCGGGACCGTCGTTGACGACCAGCGTCAGGTCGGGCTTGCCGTTCGCCTTGATCCCGGCGGCGACGCCCGCCGCGCGGAACCCCTGCGCCGACGCGACGCCCTGGGCACGGTCGATGGTCACGGTGCGACTCCCACAGTGGACAGGCCGGTGGTCTCCGGCAGGCCGAGCGCGATGTTCATGGACTGCACGGCGGCGCCCGCCGTGCCCTTGGTGAGGTTGTCGATGGCGGCGACGACCACGAGCCTGCCGAGGTCGGCGTCGACGGTGACCTGCAGCTGCACGGCGTTGGAGCCGAGCACCGCGGCCGTGGTGGGCCAGCGGCCCTCGGGGAGCAGGTGGACGAACGGCTCGTCGGCGTACGCCTTCTCGTAGGCGCCGCGCACGTCGGCGGCCGGGTCGATCAGCTGGGCGCTGCAGGTGGCGAGGATGCCGCGCGGGAGCGGGGCGAGGACCGGCGTGAACGAGACGGCGACCAGCTTGCCCGCCGCGGCGCTGAGGTTCTGGGTGATCTCCGGGGTGTGCCGGTGGGCGCCGCCGACGCCGTAGGCGCTGAGCGATCCCATGACCTCGGAGCCGAGCAGGTTGGGCTTGAGGCTCTTGCCCGCGCCGGACGTGCCGGACACGGCGACCACGACGACCTCGGGCTCGACCAGCGCCATCGCGGGGGCGAGGGCGAGGGAGCTGACGGTCGGATAGCAGCCGGGGACGGCGACCCGGGTCGCGTGGCGCAGGTTCTCGCGGGCGCCGGGGAGTTCGGGCAGGCCGTAGGGCCAGTGGCCCGCGTAGTCGCCGCCGTACCAGCGGTCCCAGGCGTCGGCGTCGGTCAGCCGGTGGTCGGCGCCGCAGTCGACTACGAGGACACCCGCGTCGAGCTGGGCGGCGATGGCGGCGGAGTGGCCGTGGGGCAGGGCGAGGAAGACGACGTCGTGTCCGGCGAGGACCTCGGCGGTGGTCTCCTCGAGGACCCGGTCGGCCAGCGGCAGCAGGTGCGGCTGGTGCTCACCGAGTTTGGACCCCGCGTTGCCACCGGCGGTGAGCGCGCCGATCTCGACGTCGGGGTGCGCGAGAAGGAGCCGAAGGAGCTCTCCCCCGGCGTATCCGCTGGCGCCCGCGACGGCGATCCGAACGTTCATACGGATGATTATGCACTCTCATGCAAACTCACTCAATCCGTTTCACTCGACCGTGGCGACCGCCACAGGTGGGCCGATCGGGTCAACCCGGCGAAATGGCGCTCGACCAGGGCGTCGACTCGGAAAAATGGCCGAATGCGGACGCGTGGCAGAGCAGTGAGACCCCTGCCCGGGGTCGACCAGGGCCGGTTGGCGGACCTCGTGCGCTGGGCTGAGCGGGACGAACTCGCCGCGCACGGGGTTCTCCCGTTCCACCAGGGGATCTGGGTGTGGATCGGCCTGTGCTTGCTGGTCCGCGTCGCGTTCACTCTCTCGGCGCTGGTGACGGTGAGCGTGATGCTGGGCGGCATGGTCCATTTCGCGCCGCAGGGCAGTTGGTGGCTGTTGGCGGTCGCCGCACTGCTGGCGGGAGGGTCGTCGACCGGGGTCTGGGACTACTACCGCAACGTCTTCCACCCGACGGACCGCAGGCTGGACTGGCTGGACCGGGTCGCCGACGAGTTCCACTCCTGGCGGGTGCCGCCCGCCCGGTTCTGGCCGCAGACCCGCCGCGAGCGCAGCGTGCTGCCCCTGCGCCTGCTCGACGCCCGCCATCCGGCGCTGGCGTGGATCCGCACGCCGCTGCACCGGTGGCTGCTGCGCGGCTTGGCCCGCGGCAATCCGCGCGTGCCGGAGGAGACGCGCTGGGACTGGGCGCGGTGGTGGGCGCGGACGCAGGAGATCCGGCACCTGCCGACCTATGTCGCGGTGGTGACGGTCCTCTTCATCGTGATCAGTCTGCTGCTGTCCCGCGCGGGCTGGATCCGGGTCGACGGGAGCCTGCTGCGGTCCCGGACGGAGGGGCTGGCGGCTTTCCTCAGCTCCGACCCCGCCGTTGCCAGTGGCCTGGTGCCGCTCCTGGAAGGCGCGGTGCTGGGGTTCGACACGCTGCGGGACTACCTGTGGCAGATCGTGGACACGATCCCGCTGCTCGGCCTGTCGGACGTGTTCTGGCTCGACCGCCCGAAGACCTACGGGTCCGATCCGGTGCAGAGCGCGCTGGTGTTGCTGTTCCGCGGGTTGATGTTCGCACCCGCGATCGCCTATGTCGTCTATCTGTTCCGGAGTCAGGACCGGATTGTGCTGCGCAGGCCGTCCTCCGCCGGTCCGGTCGAGCGGGCCGTGGTCGCGGTGCTGCACCGGCGGGGGCTGACGACGCTCCCCGGTGATGACGCGGTCCTGCTGGAGGTGGGGCGGTCACTGGGCGAGCGGGACGCGGACGCGGTGGTGCGGGCGTTGGTTTCAGAGCAGGCGTCAACTTGACGGGCGGACGCGGTTCTCGGGGTTGTCGTCGAACGGTGGGTCGAGGTGGAACCGCAGTTTCATTCCGGCGTGGCGGTCGCCTTGTCGCGCGCGGTGGGCGAGTTCGGTGAAGTGACCCCGTTCCAAGAGGACCTCGGCCAGGCGCCACCGGCCGCGGCCGGTGCGGTCGACGAAGTCGCGCAGTTCGTCCTCTCGTCCCGCTTCGGCGAGGTGGTTGGTCCAGGCATCCACGGCGAAGGGGAGGTCGGCCTCGGCGCGGGCGCGGAGTTCGTCTTCGCGGCCTAGAGCCGACAGGAAGCGGCCGAAGCGCTGGCGGGCATGGTCGTGGTCGAGATCGCGGAATTGGTCTATGTCCTGGCTTTCGACCAGTCGGTCCATCCATCGGTGCAGGGCGGTGAGGTCTCCTGCCTTCGCGCGGGCGCTGAGGGTGTCGTCGTCGGGGAGGGTGGCGGCGAGGAAGCTCGCGGCGTAGGTGTCTCCGGCCTCGGCGCGGGCGCGCAGGTCTTCGTGGCGGCCCTGGGTGTGCAGCAGGTGGTCGAGTTTGCGGGCGGCGGTGTCGTCGCCCGCGTCGGCACGGGCGCGGAGGGCGTCCTCGTCGCCGCGGGCGGCCAGGATCTCCGCCAGTTTGCTCGCGGCGTAGCCGTTGCCCGCGTCGGCCAGTGCGGCGAGTTCGGTTTCCTGGCCTAGGCGGACGTGGAGACCCACGAGTTCGCTGCGAGCCCTCGAGTCGCCCGCTTCGGTGAGCGTGCGCAGTTCGTCCGCGCGGCCGAGGACGCCGAGCAGGTCGATGACGCGAATGCGGGCGAGTTCGCCGTCGACCTCGCGCAGGTCGTCCACGCGGCGCTGGGTGTACAGGAGGGTGATCAGGCCGTCGCGGGCTTCCTGTTCGCCGGCGGCGAGGCGTTGGCGGAGTTCGGTTTCCAAGCCCTGCTTCGCGAGGAGCGACGCCAGGCGTTCCCGGAAACGGCGGTTGGAGAAACCTGGTCTCGCGCCCGCGCGGGCGACATCGGTGGCGTCCTCGATCTCGCCCGCGTCGACCAGGACTGTGATCAGTTGCTCGGCCGCGTAGCGGTCTTCGGCGAGTGTGCGGAGTTCGGTGATCGCCGCGTGTCGGACGAGATGGTCGACCTCCAGGCGGCGGGCCCGGGAGTCGCCCGCGTGCGCTCGGGTGCGCAGTTCGTCGATGAGGCCGTGGTCGGCCAGCAGTTGGGGCAATGCCCCGATCGCGGGCGCGTGACCCGCGTCGGCGAGTAGGCGCACCTCGTCCACTTCGTCGCGCGCGACCAGGATGCCGACAAGGGCGTGCATCGCCTGCTGCGACTCGGCGGCGAGTGCGCGCAGGTCGTCGAGGCGGCCTTGTTTCGCCAGGACCCGGGACAGCGGGCCATACGCACCCCGGGCGCGGAGGTCGTCGGTGCGTTCGAGGAGTTCGAGGAGCTGGATCCAGAGCCGGGCGGACGTCGGGTCGCCGCTGTCCGCCCGGTCGCGGAGTTCGTCGAAGAGGCCGTGGGTGATCAGCAGGCCGGGCAGTTCGCGCTGGGCTGCCCGGTCGCCCGCGTCAGCACGCCCGCGGACCTCGTCGATCACTTCTTGCGGGCGAGGGTCACGCCGTCACGCAGCGGGAGCATGACGCTGTCGACGCGGTCGTCGGCGACGACGATGTCGTTGATCTGGCGGATCGCGATGTCAGCGGGCTCCTGGGCGGAGTCGTCGACCACGCGGCCGGAGCGCAGGACGTTGTCGAGGGCGATGACGCCGCCGGGGCGCAGGCGCGGGACCAGTTCGGCGTAGTAGTCCGGGTAGCCCTGCTTGTCGGCGTCGACGAAGGCGAAGTCGATCACCGGGTCGGCGGGCAGGGCGCGCAGGGTCTCGATGGCGGGGGCGATGCGCAGGTCGATGCGGTCGGTGAGGCCCGCGCGCTCCCAGTACTTGCGGGCGATCGAGGTCCATTCCTCGCTGACGTCGCAGGCGATCAGCCTGCCGCCATCGGTCAGGCCGCGGGCCACGCAGATCGAGGAGTAGCCGGTGAAGACCCCGACCTCGACGGCGTACTTCGCGCCGAGCATGCGCACCAGCATGGTGAAGAACTCGCCCTCGTCGTGCGAGATCTGCATGACGGCCGCGTCCGGGTACGCCTCGACGGTCTCGGCGGCGAGGTCCCGCAAAACATCGTCCGCGGGGGTGGAGTGGGCCAGCAGGTAGTCGCTGATGGCGGGATTGAGGATGTCCATGCCGCCATTCAACTACCGATAGAGCTCGAACGTCGCGCCGATTTGATCGCGGTCGGCGCCGTCTGCGAGGAGGAGTTGCAGCAGGATGCGGGCCTTCGCCGGGTCGAGGAAGCCCGCGTGGATGAGGCCGCGGTCGAACAGGTCGCGCTCGGAACCCGGGTAGCCGTAGGTGGCGCGCAGGACCGAGCCGGAGCCGGTTCGACTGGCGAGGACCACGGGTACGCGCTGGGCGAACTCGGCGACCAGCGGGACCATGCCCGCGGGAACGTGGCCCGCGCCCAGGCCGGCGATGACGATGCCGTCGAAGGCGTCGCCCGCGCGGCGCAGGAGTTCGCCGTCGTCGCCGAGGGTCACGGTGACCAGGGCGACGCGGAGCGCGGAGATCTTGTCGGTGGCGGGCAGGACCAGGTCGATGCGCGGGGTGCCGCGCAGGCGGGGTTCGCCTTCGACGATGAGGCCGAGGGGGCCGAAACCCGGGGAGACGAACGCGCCGGTGCTGCTGGTGTGGCTCTTGCGGACGAAGCGGGCGCCGTGGACCTCGTCGGACATGACGACCAGGCAGCCGAGGCCGCGGGCGTCGGTCGCGAGGGCCACGCGGATGGCGGCGTAGAGGTTGGCCGGGCCGTCGGCGCCCGCGGAGGCGGGGGCGCGCATGGCGCCGGTGACGACGACGGGGGCCGGGCTGTCGATGGTGAGGTCGAGGAAGAGGGCGGTCTCCTCGATGGTGTCGGTGCCGTGGGTGACGACGACGCCGGTGGCGCCGTTGGCGAGTTCCTCGCGCACGGCGTGGCTCAGGGCGGTGAGGTCGTCGAAGCCCAGCGATGGGCTGGGCAGGGAGCGCAGGGTGCTGGCGGTGAGGTCGACGCCGAGGTCGGCCAGGCCGGGGACGGCGGCGACCAGTTCGTCGGCGCCGAGCGCGGGGATGATCCCGCCGCTCGCGCTGGGGGCCATGGCGATGGTTCCGCCCATGGCGATGATGGCCACACGAGGCCGCACGATTCCTCCACGACGTTGAACAGGGACTTGAGGCCGCGCGAAACCCACTTCGTCGCGCTGATTTCGCGCCTTACCGGGAGTAAATACCCCACCCTCCACGGGGGCGCCGCCCTTGGCCAGTCTATCGGTGCTGGTGGGGCGGGGGTAGGGATGCGGGTTGGGGTGTGGACAACTGGCGCGGATGGGGGCCGATGGTGGGGTGGATGTGGATAACCCGTGGGGCACGGTTGCCTGGAAGGTGCGGCAGTGGTAGCCACGGGCCTCGGGGACGCGGGCGCGTTGGCGCGTCGGGAACGCGGGCGCTTGGGCGCGTAGGCGGGTGGACGCTTGGGGAACGCGGGCGCTTGGGCGCGTAGGCGGGTGGGCGCTTGGGGAACGTGGGCGCGTTGGCGCGACCAAGGTGGACCACGTCGGTCAGGGGTTGCCCAGGAGGTCGAGCAGTGGGGTCCAGGGATCTCCCACAGCGGCGTCGGAGATGTGGGCGCCTGCGGCGGTCAGGGTGTCGAGGTGGGACTGCCAGCGGGGGTGGGCGCGCTGCGCCGGGTCGGCTTGGGGGCGGATGACCACGCGGACGCCGGGGGTACCCAGGGCCTCGCCCAGCGCGGTGAGGGCCTGGTTGTCGGCGATGCCCAACGCCAGCTTGGCCAAGGAGTTGGCTGTTGCCGGGACGAAGAGGAAAGCGTCCGGGGTCGGGTAGGGCTTGGGGTGCGACGGGAGGCGACCGGTGCTGCGCAGCGGCAACTCGGTGAGGGCCTGCAACCGCGGGGTCTCCCCCACCGCGTCCATCCAGCGGGCCGCGGTGGGGGTCAGGGTGATCGCCAGGCGCCAGCCCGCTTTGGCGGCGGGCTCGGCGATCTCGACCCGTAAGCGCTGGTCGACGCCATAGCCCGCCGCCGCGACGAGGCCCAGGGTCTTCATCGCCGGAGCAGGGCGCAGAACATGGCGTCGGTGCCGTGGCGGTGCGGCCAGAGCTGCACGTACGGGCCGTCACCCAAGTCCGGCACGTCCGGGAAGTACTCGCGCGCGTCGATCGGGGTGACGCCGGTGCGGCGGACCACGTCGGAGACCACGCCGATCGTTTCGGCCAGGTGCGGGGAACACACCACGTAGGCCACGACACCGCCCGGCCGGACCAGGTTCAGCGCGCTCGTCAACAGAGCGCTCTGCAAACGGGTCAGGTCGCCGACATCCGAGGGCTGCCTGCGCCAGCGGGCTTCCGGCCTGCGCCGCAGGGCACCGAGTCCGGTGCAGGGCGCGTCGACGAGGACGCGGTCGTAGGAGCCCACTTCCAGGCCCGGGGACCGGCCGTCGGCGACGTGGATCTTGACCGGCAGGCCCGACGTGATGCGCTCGATGAGCTTCGCGCGGTGCGGGGCCTTCTCCACGGCGTCAAGGGTTCCCGCGTTGATCGCGGCGAGGGCGCCCAGCAGCGCCGCCTTGCCGCCGGGACCGGCGCACAGGTCGAGCCAGCGCAGGTCGGAGCCCTCGACCTCGGGCCGGGTCAGGGCGAGCGCACACAGCTGACTGCCCTCGTCCTGCACGCCCGCGAGCTTCTCCTTGACCGGGTCGAGGTCGCCCGGGTCGCCCGCGCCCGCGTCGAGGCGGACGCCGTAGGGCGAGTACGGGGCGACGTCGCCGCCGGTCATCGCGGCCAGTTCCTCCGCGCTGACCTCGCCCGGGCGGGCGACGAGGTGCACGGCGGGACGCTCGTCGTCGGCGCGCAGAGCATCCGACAGTTCTTCGCCGGTGGTGCCGAGGGCGTCGGCGAAGGCGCGGGCGATCCAGCGCGGGTGGGCGTTGCGGGCGGCGAGGTTGCCGACCGGGTCCTCCGTGGCGTCGGGGGCGAGCTGGTCGAGCCAGGCGCTCTCGTCCTTCTCCGACACCTTGCGCAGCACGGCGTTGACGAAGCCCGTGGGCCGCGGGCCCTGGTCCGCGCGCACCATGTCCACAGTGGACGCGACGGCGGCGTGGGCCGGGATGCGGGTGCGCAGCAGCTGATAAGTGCCCAACCGCAGCGAGTCGAGCAGGAAAGGCTCCACTTTGGACAGCGGGCGGTCGATGCACTCGGCGAGGATGTCGTCGATGAGACCCATCGCGCGGCAGGTGCCGTAGGTCAGTTCGGTGGCCAGCGCGGCGTCGCGGCCGGAGATGCGGCGGTCGCGCAGCAGCTTGGGCAGCACGAGGTTGGCGTACGCGTCGTCGGCGCGCACGGCGCGCAGCGTGTCCAGCGCGGCCCGGCGGGCCGGGTCCTCGGTCGGGGGACGCTCGGGCGTGTCCGGCCTGCGCGGCGGTCGCGCGCGGCCCGGTCGTGATGGCCGATGCGCTCGTTTGCCTGGCTGCGTCACGTCAACCGCTCCCCTGCTTCGATGCGGATGCCGCGCGCCCAGTCGGTCGCCTGCATGCGTTTCTTCCCTTGTGCCTGTACTTCGCCCAGCTGCAACGGCCACGTGGCCGTCCCGACCAGGATGCGCTTGCGCTCGACGAGCAGTTCACCCGGGGCGAGATCGCCTTCGGCGCGGCTCATCGGGCCGAGCTTGATCCGCTCGCCGCGGAACTCCGCCCACGCGCCCGGTTCCGGCGTGACCGCGCGGACGCGGCGGTCGACGGCGAGGCCGGGGAGGGTGAAGTCGACCTTCGCGTCGTCGACGGTGATCTTGTGGGCGTAGCTGACGCCCTCTGCGGGCTGCTCGCGCGCGACCAGCTTGCCGCCTTCGATGCCGTCCAGTGTGGACAGCAGCAGACCGGCGCCCGCGTGCGCGAGGCGGTCGAGCAGGGCGCCGGAGGTGTCGTCGGGCCGGATCGGCTCGGTGAGCACACCGAAGACCGGACCCGCGTCGAGTTCCTTGACGATCTGGAACGTGCTGGCGCCGGTGATCTCGTCGCCGTGGTAGACCGCCGCCTGAACCGGGGCCGCGCCACGCCAGGCGGGCAGCACCGAGAAGTGCAGGTTCACCCAGCCGCAGCGGGGAATGTCCAAAGCGGACTGCGGCAGCATCGCGCCGTACGCCACGACGGGGCAGCAGTCCGGCTCGATCTCGCGCAGCCGCGTCTGGAAGGACTTGCTGGACGCCTTGACCGGGCTCAGCACCTCGATGCCGTGCTCATCGGCCAGCGCCGCGACCGGCGACCGGACCAGCTTGCGTCCGCGTCCGGCGGGCGCGTCCGGCCTGGTGACGACCGCGGCGACCTCATGGCGTCCGGACTCCAGCAGCGCCCGCAGCGACGGGACGGCGACCTCGGGCGTGCCCGCGAACACCAGCCGCATCAGTGGGCACCGAACAGCGGGTGCGGGCTCTGCTTGAGCGTGGGCACGGCGCCGTCGAACCAGTCGGCGTTGCGGATCTCGCGCATCGCGAGCTTGCGGGTGGCGTCGTCGAGCCGGTCGACGAACAGCACGCCGTCGAGGTGGTCGGTCTCGTGCTGGATGCAGCGGGCCAGCAGGTCGGTGCCCTCGATCTCGATGGGCTCGCCGTGCAGGTTGCACCCGCGCGCGACCACGTTGCTGTGGCGGCGGCAATCCCAGGAGAAGCCGGGGATGGACAGGCAGCCCTCGGGGCCCAGCTGGTAGTCCTCGCCGACCGAGGTCCACACCGGGTTGATCATGTGCCCAGCGAACCCGTCGCAGTGGTAGGTGAACACGCGCAGCCCGACCCCGAGCTGCGGCGCGGCGATCCCGGCACCGCCCTGGGACTCCATGGTGTCCCAGAGGTCCTTGACGAGGTTGTGCAGCTCTCGGTCGAAGTCGACCACCTCGGCCGCGGGCGTGCGCAGCACGGGATCCCCGAAGAGCCGGATCGGCTGAACGGTCACAAAGCTCCTTCGACGTGCGGGCGGTCGTCCCAGTGTATTCAGCTCCGATGCAACGCTTCACCCCGGAGCGGACACCTACCTTCGTGACTACCATCGCGCGATCAAGCTGGGGGGCGAGAGCGCTGGACGCATCCGACATCGCGGTGACCTCCGACAGCGACGCGGTCTTGTGGCGAAGAGCGGCCGAGGGCGACCGCTCCGCGTTCGGCCTGCTGTTCGAACGCCATGTCCAAGCCGTGTGGAACCACGCGTACCGGCTCACCGGGTCGTGGGCGCAGGCCGAGGACGTGACGTCGGCCGCGTTCATGACCGGCTGGTCGAGGCGCCGGGAGGTGACCCTGGTCCGGGACAGCGCGCTGCCCTGGTTCTACGCGGTCGTGGGCAACCTCGCGCGCACCGAGTTCCGGCGGTCGACCAGGTTCCTGCGGGCGGTGCGACGGGTGCCGGTCGAGGAGACCGCGGGCGACCATGCCGACGCCGTCGTCCAGCGGGTCGACGACGACCGGCGTACCAGGGAGGTCGCCGAAGCCGTGCGCTCGCTGCCGAAGGCGGAGCGGGAAGCGGTGGAGCTGTGTCTGTTGGGGGAAGTGTCGACCGCGGACGCGGCCGCGTTGCTCGGGGTCGCGGAGGTCAGCGTGCGATCGCGGCTGTCGCGGGCACGGGCCCGGCTGCGCACTGTGCTGGAGGAGAGGGCATGACCGAGGAGTGGAGGCCGTACGTCGCGCCCCCGCGGGATCTGCCGGACGACGTCCGCGACCGCATCCGGACCCGGGCGCTCGGCGAGGCGGCGGGGGGCAGGCGCCGCACACCGTTGGCCGTGGCGGCCGTCGTCGCACTGCTGGTGGCGGGCGGCTCGGCGGCGGTGGACTGGTTGGCCGGAGTAGAGCCACCCGCCAACGGCCTGCCGGGGCCGGAGGTCGACATGACCCGCGCGCAAACCGAGTTGGACCGCTGCTGGGCCGCCGTCGTGGACGCGGGCAAGGCCGCGCGATTCCCTCATCGGGCGACTTGGCGGCCGGTGATCGGCTGGCAGGTCGAAGGCCGGTGGATCTTGGCGGCCCGGTCTGGGGAGACGCCGATCTTCTGCGAGACGACCACGACGTCGGTGACAGTGGCGGACCCGAAAGCCTTGGCACCAGCCGCGTCGGGGACGGGGACGGCCGCGCTGCTGTTCACCCCGGCGGGCTCCGTCGCGGGGGTAGCGGACCCGACCTGGTCGACGCTGTTCGTCGACGCGGAATCCGGCGGCCCGACCGTGGGCCACGGCACGCAGGCCATGGTGAAGGACGGCATGTGGGTCGGGATGAATCCATTGAGCCAGGGTCCGATGAAGGTCTCCGCGACGGCCCCCATTGGGGACGGTGGCCCCCCGGAGGTCCGCAACCTGCCCACGCCCGCCGCTCCCGCGGTGTCCGTGGTGGATCGTCCCCTTCCGGCGGGCGAACGCGCCTCGTCGCAGGGCGCCTTCCTCGGCGAATGCCTGACGAAGTCGGAGACACCCGTGGTGGACCCCGACGCCTGGCAGCCGGGTGCGATGACGTCCGGTGGGGCGAAACGAACCGTCGTGGCGCGGCTTGGCGATCTGGTGGCGTCCTGCACCCGCGACTATGACGCGGGCACGGGTAGCCGCCGGTTCTCCTTCAGCGTCATCCATGAGGAGGTGATGCTCGCCCGGCCGATCCAGTTCGTCACGCTGGTCGAACCGGAGGCGGGTGAGAGCGCGTGGGCAATCGGGGCGGTCGAACCTGAGGTCTCGGGGATGAAGCTGACCATGAAACCCGGAGCGGAACCGATCTCGGTGCCGATCATCGGTTCGACGTTCGCGTTGCCGATCCCCCAAGAGCTGATGCCACAGGCATATGCAGTGCCAACGGGGGTTCAGGTCGTGGTGACCGATCGCAACGGCAAGGAGATTCACTCCGGGCAGTTGTTCCCGGGGTGACGGTCAGATCAGGTCGAGCGGGTCGAGTTGGACGCGCAGCGGGTCTGGTTCCTTGCGGGCGGTGCGGATGGCTTGGGCCTTGGCCAGGGCGGTGGCCAGGGCTCGGCCTTCGGCGCGGGTCACGCGGATCAGGGCGCGTTCGCGGGCCGCCTGGCCGTTGGCGTCCAGGTCGCCTAGCGGGACCGGGCCGAGGACTTCACCCGTCGGGGGCAGGGGGAGGTCGTCCAGGAATGCGGCGAGGGCGCTGGGGGTGCCGTCGACGGAGGCCATGCGGACGGCCGGGGGGAAGCCGAGTTCGGCGCGGGCGGCGAGTTCGCGGGACGCGTGCCAGACCGGGTCCCAGCGGACGAGGGCCTGGACGGTGGGGGCGGCCGAGTCGGCCATGACGACGACTCGGCCGCCGTCGCTTGCGGGCCTGACCAGCGCGGACGCGGTCATCCAGCGGCGGAGGGCTTCCTCGGTGGCGCGCAGGTCGGCGCGGTTGAGGAGGGCCCAGGCGTCGAGGAGGAGGGCGGCGCCGTAGCCGTGCTCGGCGACTGGTTCGGCGCCGGGGGTGGCGACGACCAGGGCGGGTTCGGGGCCGACTGCGGCGAGGACTTCTTGGCCGCCGGACGTGCGGACGGGGACGCCGGCGAAGGCTCGGCCCAGTTCCTCGGCGGTGCGTTTGGCGCCGATGACGACGGCGCGGAGTTTGCGGGAGCCGCAGGTGGGGCAGCGGTAGTTGGCGTCGGCGGCGGCGCACCAGCGGCAGGCGGGGGGTTTGTTCTCGCCCTGGCTCAGCGGGCCCGCGCAGCGCCGGCAGCGGGCCGGGGTGCGGCAGTCCTGGCAGGTCAGGGCCGGGACGTAGCCGCGGCGCGGGACCTGGACCAGGACGGGGTGGCCTGCCTTGAGGGCGGCTCGGGCCGCGTCGAAGGCGACGGAGGGGACGCGGGCGGTGCGGGCGGCCGGGTCGCGCGCGAGTTGGGTCTCGTGTTCGCCGATGGCGGTCACCCGTGGGGCGGCGTCGCGGATGGCGTCGCGGGTGGCGACGATCTCGGGGGCCCAGCCGGAGTCGACGAGGACCTGGGCCTCGGCGGTGCGGGCGAAACCGGCGACGAGCACGCTGGCCTTGCCGAGGGCGCCGCGCTGGATGAGGACGTCGCGGACGTGTGGGTAGGGCGAGCGCAGGTCGGAGTGCTGGTCGTCGCCGTCGTCCCAGACGACGAGGATGCCTGGCTTCTCGACCGGGGCGTAGGCACTGGCTCGGGTGCCGACCACGATCCGCGCGCGACCGCGCCGCAGGGAAAGCCAGGCCCGGTAGCGCTTCGCGGGACCTTGGTCGGCCGACAGCGCGACAACGGCGTCGGCTCCCGCGAGGGCCACGCAGGCGGCGTGGACGCGGGTGACATCGCGGTGGTCCGGCACGACGAGGACCGCGCCTCGGCCCGCGGAGGCGGCGGTGGCGGCGAGTTCGGCGAGGCGGGTGGGCCAGTCCTCCCCCGGCAGGGCCTGCCAGACGGCGTGGGCTTGCCTGCCGGTGCGGACGGCTTCGAGGAAGGCGGTGCCGCGCGGGTAGCGCGACCAGCCCGCCGGGTCGGGGACGGCGGGCGGTGGGGCGGGTTCGGCGGGGTCCTCGGCTTCGACCCGGCCGTGGCGGGGTGGGATGGCGAGGCGGAGGACGTCGATCATGGTGCCGCCGTAGCGGTCGGCGACGGCGCGGCAGAGGCGGGCGATCTCGGGGGCCAGGACCGGTTCGGGTGAGACGACTCGGTCGAGGAACTGGAGGGTGCCCGCGTGGTCGGACTCGGCGACCCGCTCGATCAGGAACCCGTCGACGAGTTGGCCCGCGAAGCGGACGCGGATTCGGCAGCCGGGGACGGCGTCGGCGTCGAGTTTGTCGGGGACGAGGTAGTCGTAGGTGCGGTCGAGGTGCGCGAGGGGCACGTCGACGTAGACCTTGGCGACGGGGAGATCGGGGGCGGGCTGTTGTTTGCCCTTCGGCGGGGCGGGTTTTTTGGGTGCGGCGACCTCGAACAGGGCGTCGGGGTCGGAGGTCATGTGCGCTGGTTTACCAGAGCGGACCGACGATCACTCGGTGCGGGCCAGCAGGTGCGGTGCCCAAGAGGAGGCGGGGAGGTGCAGAGTTCCCCCATCCGGGTTCTTGGAGTCGCGGAGGTGGACCTCGGTGGAATACGACACCTCGACGCAGTCATCCCCTACGGGGCTGCTGAAGGTCGACTTCCGCCACTCAGCGTGCATGCTGTTTCAGCTCCGTTCGTAATCGGCCGCCATCATCGCCAGGAAGTTCACCGAATCGGCGGAACTCAACGACAGCTTGGCCAGCATATCCGTCAGGCCATGGAACTCGTCGGTGTCTTCCTGCTCGTGCAGGAACCCCGAAGCGCCTTCGTGTTCCACGTAGACGATCGGCGGTTCCTTGGCGAACTCCAGCTTCGAGAAGTAGCCGGGGTTGCGATAGAGCCCGTGCCGGAAAGGGATTACGTGGATGGAGATATTCGGCAGCTTGGCTATATCCATGAGCCAACGCAACTGCTCGACCATCAGTTCCGGGCTGCCGCACGACCGGCGCAAGACGGCTTCATCGATGATGGCCGTATACGCCGGGGCTGCGAGTTTGGTCAGCACCGACTGGCGCTCCATGCGCCCAGTCAGGCGCACGGTCACCTCTTCTTCGCCCGGATCACCGAACGACAAGACCCTCCGCGCATAGCCGCGGGTCTGCAGGAGCCCCGGCACGTATGACGGAGCGAAGTTCACGATGGAGATCGCAGCGTCCTCGAAGATCGGCAAGGCGGGGCGATCGACCGGGAACCGCACCGCGAGCCAGTGCGGCGCCTGCAAGTCCTCCACCAAGCCCATGGTTCGCTTGCGGTCGGGACCGATCACCCCGTAGATCGCCAGCATGGCGGAGACTTCGGCGATGCTCGCGACTCGGCGGGCGTTCTCCGTGCGGTTCAGGGTGGCGATGGAGACGCCCAGCCGCGCTGCGGCTTGGCGAGTGGTGAGGCCCGCGCGCTCGCGCATGGTCGTCAGTTCGTTCCCCAGGGCGCGCATTCGGGCGGGCAGTCGTTCGCTCATGTGTTCATGAGATCAGCTTCCACCCAAGCCGCAACCGCCACGAATGGCTGAGCTTTCTCAGGGGTCGTAACGCTGATCGTGGTAGGCCGCGTACATCGCCACGACTTCCGCGCGGTCGTGCGGTTCCGCCTCTTCGCGGATCCGTCGATTCAACCCGGCCGGGTATCCGTGTTTTACGAGCCGCCGCTCCGACGCGTGCTCCATAAAGGACATCGCGAAGTACAAACCGGTGATATAAGCCAACGTCACCATCGAGAACCGCAACGACAACGGGCCTGGCACCAACATCAGCAGCCACCACGGCGCCAACAGCACCAGCGACCGTGCCAAATGCCGGAAGACCCATGTCCGACACGTCAGGTCCCACAGCACCCAGTGCCGGAACCGATCAGGCAGCCTTCCCCCGATGGCATACCAAAGCCACCGCACGGGGCCAGGACGGTCTCGGACCACACCGGACATGCTAAGCGGCCGGTGTCCAGGTGGCTTGATCACCCTGAACACCGGCCGCTTAGGAAGAACTAGTGACCGACGGCCTGCTTGAGGTCGTCCGCCCGGTCCGTGCGCTCCCACGGGAGGTCCAGCTCCGGGCGACCGAAGTGGCCGTACGCCGCGGTCGGCGCGTAGATCGGCCGCAGCAGGTCGAGGTCGCGAATGATCGCCGCGGGACGGAGGTCGAAGACCTCGCGAATCGCTTCCTGGATCTTCAGCGGGTCGGCGTTCTCGGTGCCGAACGTCTCGACGAACAGGCCCACGGGCGCGGCCTTGCCGATCGCGTACGCGACCTGCACCTCGATACGCGAAGCGAGGCCCGCCGCGACGGCGTTCTTCGCGACCCAGCGCATCGCGTACGCCGCCGAGCGGTCGACCTTTGACGGGTCCTTGCCGGAGAACGCGCCACCACCGTGCCGCGCCATGCCGCCGTAGGTGTCGACGATGATCTTGCGGCCGGTCAGGCCCGCGTCACCCATGGGGCCACCGATGACGAACCGACCGGTCGGGTTGACCAGCAGGCGCACGTTCTCGGTGTCGAGGTCGAGGTCCGCCAGCTCCGGCAGCACGACCTGCTCGCGCACGTCGACACCGAGCAGCTTCTCCAGGTCGACGCCCTCCGCGTGCTGGCTGGACACGACCACCGTGTCCAAACGCACCGCGCGGTCGCCGTCGTACTCGATGGTGACCTGGGTCTTGCCGTCGGGACGCAGGTACGGCAGCACACCGTCCTTGCGGACCTTGGTGAGCCGCTTCGCGAGCCGGTGCGCGAGCGCGATCGGCAGCGGCATCAGCTCGGGGGTGTCCGTGCAGGCGTAGCCGAACATCAGCCCCTGGTCGCCCGCGCCCTGGCGGTCGATCTCGTCCTCGGCGTGGTCCACCCGCGACTCATACGCGGTGTCGACGCCCTGGGCGATGTCCGGGGACTGCGACCCGATGGCGATGTTCACGCCACACGAGTTGCCGTCGAAACCCTTGGCCGAGGAGTCATACCCGATCTTGAGGATGACGTCACGCACGATCGACGGAATGTCCGCGTACGCCTCAGTGGTGACCTCACCGGCGACGTGCACCTGGCCGGTGGTCACCAGCGTCTCGACCGCCACGCGCGAACGCGGGTCCTTGGACAGCAGTGCGTCCAGAACGGAGTCACTGATGGCGTCGCAGATCTTGTCCGGGTGGCCCTCAGTGACCGACTCCGAAGTGAACAGTCGGCGGCTACCTGTCTCACTCACGACTAACCCCACCTCATCCGAAGACTTATCGTCTTCACTTTATCCAGGCGGCGTGTCGCGCCGCGACCGGCTGATTGTGCTCACCACGGCATCCCAGACTTCGGACGCCACTTGTGCTTTCGAACCGAAGGCGATAGCTCGTTCCGTGCCGTCGGCACTGAGCAACCACCCTTCATTGTCCTCGGTCTCGAACGCTTTGCCTTCTCCCACCCTGTTGACCACGAGCAAATCGCAACCCTTGCGGGCGAGCTTGGCGCGCGCGTGGTCGAGGACGTCGGACCCGTTGTCGCCGGTCTCGGCGGCGAACCCGACTATGACCTGGCTGGCGACCTGGCCGGAGCCCGGTTCGCGACGCCGGTTCTCGACCAACTCGGCCAGCACGTCGGCATTGCGGGTGAGCGCGACCGCGTCCGGATCCGCTTCGGTCTTCTTTATTTTGAACTCGGCCCGGTGCGTCGGCCGGAAATCGGCGACGGCGGCGGCCATGACCACCACATCGGCGTCGGCGGCCGCTTTGTGAACAGCGTCGCGCAATTCCGCCGCGGTTCCGGCATTGATGATCTCCGCGCCCGCGGGCTCCGGGAGCGCGGCGGTGTGGGCGGAGACCAAAGTCACGCGCGCGCCGCGCTGCACGGCCGTGCGTGCGAGGGCGTAGCCCTGCTTGCCGGACGAGCGGTTGCCCAGGAAACGGACCGGGTCGAGAGGCTCGCGGGTGCCGCCCGCCGAGACGACGACGTGCAGACCCTCCATGTCGCGCGGGAGGGCGTCGGAGCGGGCCATCAGCAGCCGGGCCAGGTCGACGATCTCGGCCGGGTCGGCGAGCCTGCCCTTGCCGGTGTCGGCGCCGGTGAGCCTGCCGCTGGCGGGCTCGGACACCACGACCCCGCGCGAACGCAGGGTGGCGACGTTGGCCTGGGTGGCCGCGTGCTCCCACATCTCGGTGTGCATGGCCGGGACCATCAGCACCGGGCAGCGCGCGGTGAGCAGGGTGTTCGTCAGCAGGTCGTCGGCCAGACCGTGCGCGGCCTTGGCGAGCAGATCCGCCGTCGAGGGCACGACCACGACGATGTCGGCCTCTTGGCCGAGTCGCACGTGCGGCACCTCGGGCACATCGGAGAACACGCCGGTGTGGACCTTGTTGCCGGACAGGGCCTCGAAGGTCGCGGCACCGACGAACCGCAGAGCGGCCTCGGTCGGCACCACCCGCACGTCGTGACCGGACTCGGTCAGTCGGCGCAGGACCTCACAGGCCTTGTAGGCGGCGATGCCGCCGCCTACGCCCAGGACGACCCGAGGCCGGGACGTCACTCGCCCTCGGTGTGCTCAAGCAGACCGGAGTGGATTTCGCGCAGCGCGATGGACAGCGGCTTCTCGCGCGGGCCGGGCTCGACGAGCGGGCCGACGTACTCGAGAAGACCCTCGCCCAGCTGGGCGTAGTAGTCGTTGATCTGACGCGCGCGCTTGGCCGCGTAGATCACCAGGGCGTACTTGGAGCTGACCTTCTCGAGCAGGTCATCGATCGGCGGGTTGGTGATGCCTTCGAGGGCGGTCGACGGCTCGCCCAATGCGCCCAACTCGGTAGGGGTGATCACTCGCAACAGCTCCAGGTCAATCCGATGATGGCGTGAGTACCAAGGTTAGCAACTCGGTGGCGGCCTGCCGTACATCGGCATTCACCACGACCGCGTCGAACTCCGTCGACGCGGCCAGTTCTTCCTGCGCTATGGCCAGCCTACGGGCGACCACGGTCTCCTCCTCGGTGCCACGGCCGGTGAGCCTGCTCACCAGCGTGTCCCAGGACGGCGGCACCAGCATGACCAGCTGGGCCAGCGGCATGGCCGCGCGCACCTGGCGCGCGCCCTGCAGCTCGATCTCCAGCACGGCCGGCTTGCCCGAGGCCAGCGCGGCCTCGACCGGGGCGCGTGGGGTGCCGTAGTGGTTGCCCGCGAACTCCGCGTGCTCCAGCAACTCGCCCGCCTCGACCATGCGGTCGAACTCGGCGCGGGTGACGAAGTGGTAGTGCGCGCCGTCGATCTCGCCGGGGCGCGGGGCCCTGGTCGTGACCGAGACACTGAAGTAGAGGTCGGGGTGGAGCCTGCGCAGTTCGCCGACCACGCTCGACTTGCCCACACCCGACGGACCCGACACGACAGTGAGCCGGGACCGGGTAGCGACACCCGGGCCCGGCTCACGGCCGTTCAAACTGTCATTCACTCGCTGGGGAACTCGGCGAGCAGGGCCTTGCGCTGACGGTCTCCGAGACCGCGAAGACGGCGGCTCGGGGCGATCTCAAGGCGCTCGATGATCTGCTGAGCACGCACCTTGCCGACGCCTGGGAGGGCCTCCAGCAGAGCGGTCACCTTCATCTTGCCGAGGATCTCGTCGTTGTCCGACTGAGTCAGCACGTCCTTGAGGGTGGTGCCGCCTCGCTTCAGGCGCTCCTTGAGCTCAGCCCGGACGCGACGGGCGGCAGCCGCCTTCTCCAGCGCTGCGGCCCGCTGCTCCTCGGTCAGCTGGGGAAGGGCCACGATTTCCTCCGTGGGGATTGGTTCTCCGGATCGGTGCCAGGACGTTACCGAGCCCTGGCCTGCGAAGACAACGCGGGTCCCGTCTGTGCGCACGGTGACGACGTGCTAGAAGTTGATCAACGTCCGCGCTTGGGCGGTGCTGTGACCTGCGTCGATCGTTTGCGTGGGGGCGGAAAGTGGCTCGTCACGGAGCGCGATCGGGCGCCCACGGGAGGAGAAAGTGTCATTTCCACCACTTTCCGAGTTGTTCTGAACACACCCTGTCAGACGACCCGCTGCTACCTGCGGGAACAGGTTTGGGGTTCGCGCATCCACCGAATGGCGCAATGTGGGCCGATTCTGCGTCCGATTTTCGCGGCGGGGTGCGGTGCCGCTGATGGGGAAACGCCGGGATCAGGACGCGTCGAGGGGCAGGTCTGGGGCTAGGGGTGCGGAGGAAATTCGGGGCTTGCCGATGCCGTTTTCTCGCGCACGAGAAACGGCATCGCGGGCATTGGAAGGCCGCATATGGGCGCCGCGCTGCCGGGAGGGGCTCAGGGGGCCATGGGCGTACCGGACCGGGCAGGGTTACGGACGCGGCGGGTCGACAGGCGTGCGGGGCGGCTGGAGGGGGTCGGTCTCGCACGCACACATGCGAACGAGAAGACGGCGCCGTGAGGTGCCACGGCGCCGTCTTCTCGTGCGTTGTTCAGCCTGCGGCCAGTTCGTCCCTGGCCCGCAGCGCGGCGGTGCGGAGGGCCGCGACATCAGGGCCGTGTTTCAAGACGTCCCTGGAGCTGGTGGGCAGCACGTGGGCCATCGGACCGAACACCCGGTCCAAGTCCGCCGCGCCCGCGCCCTGGGCGCCCACGCCGGGGGCCAGGATCGGGCCGTTGAGCTTGGACAGGTCCAGGCCCGTCTCCCCCACCGTCGCGCCGATGACCAGGCCCACCGAGCCCATCGGGTCGGCACCCGCGTTTCGCAGAGACGCTTCGTCCACGACCGTCTGCGCGACCAACTTGCCGTCGCCGACCGCGCGCTGGACCGACGCGCCCTCCTTGTTCGACGTCAGCGCCAGGACGAACACGCCTCGACCCGTTCGCTCCGCCTCGTCGATCGCCGGAGCCAGCGAGCCGAACCCCAGGAAGGGCGACAGCGTCACCGCGTCCGCGGCGAGGGGGGAACCCTCACCGAGATACGCGGCGGCGTAGGCGGCCATCGTGGAGCCGATATCGCCCCGCTTCACGTCGAGCAACACAAGCGCGCCCGCCGCCTGGGACTCGGCGATCACACGCTCCAACACAGCGACCCCGCGCGACCCGTAGGCCTCGAAGAACGCCGACTGCGGCTTGAGGACCGAGATCTCCCCCGCCAGCGCCTCCACACACGTCAGAGCGAACCGCTCCAGGCCGCTGACGTCCTGGGGCAGACCCCACGCGTCGAGCAGGCCGGGGTGTGGGTCGATACCGACGCACAGGCGCCCCCGCGCGGCGACCGACTCGGCCAGCCGCGCGCCGAACGGGGCCCTCACTTGCGGCCCTGGGCGGCCACGTCGGCCCGCAGGGACGCCTGCAGCTCCTGCAGGGACCGCACGCCGATGTCGTCGCGGATCAGGGCCTCGATGCCGTGCACCGCCGCCGCCGCGCCCTGGATCGTGGTGATGCAGGGGATGTCGCGCGACACGGCGGCCGTGCGGATCTCGTAGCCGTCGACACGGGGGCCGGGGTTGCCGTACGGGGTGTTGATCACCATCTCGACCCCGCCCTCGCGGATGAGGTGGACGATGTCGACCTCACCGGGGACCGCCTCGGTGTGCTTGCCGACGACCGTGCACGGAATCCCGTTGCGCCGCAGCACTTCCGCTGTGCCCGAAGTCGCGAGGATCTCGAACCCGAGGTCGGCGAGGCGCTTGACCGGGAACACCATGGCGCGCTTGTCGCGGTTGGCGACGGAGACGAACACGCGGCCCGACGTGGGCAGCGAGCCGTAGGACGCCGTCTGCGACTTGGCGAACGCCTTGCCGAAGGACACGTCGATGCCCATGACCTCGCCGGTGGACTTCATCTCCGGGCCGAGCAGCGAGTCGACGCCGTGGCCTTCCTTGGTGCGGAAGCGGTGGAACGGCAGGACCGCCTCCTTGACCGCGACCGGCGCGCCCGGAGGCAGCTCGGCGCCGTCGCCGAACGCGGGGAGCATGCCCTCCTCGCGCAGCTCCGCGATGGTGGCGCCGAGCATGATCCGCGCGGCGGCCTTCGCGAGCGGGGCCGCGGTGGCCTTGGAGACGAACGGGACCGTGCGGCTCGCGCGCGGGTTGGCCTCCAGGACATAAAGCACGTCGTCCTTGAGCGCGTACTGCACGTTGAGCAGGCCGCGCACGCCGACGCCCTTGGCGATCGCCTCGGTGGAGCGGCGGACCGCCTCCAGGTCGGTGCGGCCCAGGGTTATCGGAGGCAGGGCGCACGAGGAGTCGCCGGAGTGGATGCCCGCTTCCTCGATGTGCTCCATCACGCCGCCGAGGTAGACCTCGTCGCCGTCGCACAGGGCGTCGACGTCGATCTCGATGGCGTCGTCGAGGAACCGGTCGACCAGCACCGGGTGCTCCGGGCTGACCTCGGTGGCCCGCTGGATGTAGCCGGCGAGGGTGGCCTCGTCGTAGACGATCTCCATGCCGCGGCCGCCGAGCACGTAGGACGGGCGGACCAGGACCGGGTAGCCGATCTCGTCGGCGATGCGCTTGGCACCGGCGAACGAGGTGGCGGTGCCGTACTTCGGCGCGGGCAGCCCGGCCGAGGTCAGCACCTCGCCGAACGCGCCGCGGTCCTCGGCGAGGTGGATCGCCTCCGGCTGGGTGCCGACGATCGGCACGCCCGCGTCGGCCAGCCGCTGCGCCAGGCCCAGCGGGGTCTGGCCACCGAGCTGGACGATGACGCCCGCCACGGTGCCGGAGCGCTGCTCGGAGTGCACGACCTCCAGGACGTCCTCGAACGTCAGCGGCTCGAAGTAGAGCCGGTCGGAGGTGTCGTAGTCGGTGGACACCGTCTCCGGGTTGCAGTTGACCATGACGGTCTCGAAACCGGCTTCGCGCAGGGCCATCGCGGCGTGCACGCACGAGTAGTCGAACTCGATGCCCTGGCCGATGCGGTTCGGGCCGGAGCCCAGGATCAGCACCTTGGGCTTGTCGTGCTGCGGCGTGACCTCGTTCTCGGCTTCGGGGTCGAGCTCGTAGGCCGAGTAGTGGTAGGGCGTGTTCGCGGCGAACTCGGCGGCGCAGGTGTCGACCGTCTTGTAGACCGGGCGCACGCCGAGGCGGTGGCGCAGCGAGCGGACACCGTCCTCACCGGCGAGTTCGGGGCGCAGCGCGGCGACCTGGCGGTCGGAGAAGCCCGCCCGCTTGACCCGACGCAGCAGCGGCTCGTCGAGCACGGGCGCGTCCATGACCTCGGTGCGCAGCTCGATGAGCGACGCGATCTGGTCGATGAACCACGGGTCGATGCCGCTGGCCTGGTGCACGTCGTCGACGCTCGCGCCCATCCGCAGCGCGCGCTCGACGGTGTAGAGCCTGCCGTCGTGCGCGGTCCGCAGGGCGTCGAGGGCGGTCTCCTGGGTCATGGTGTCCGGGTCGGGCCGGGTCCAGAAGCTCGCGTCCTTGGTCTCCATCGACCGCAGGGCCTTGCCCAGCGCCTCGACGAAGTTGCGGCCGATCGACATGGCCTCGCCGACGCTCTTCATCGTCGTGGTCAGCGTGGCGTCGGCGCCGGGGAACTTCTCGAACGCGAACCGCGGGACCTTGACCACGACGTAGTCGAGGGTGGGCTCGAACGACGCCGGGGTCTCGCCGGTGATGTCGTTGGTGATCTCGTCGAGCGTGTAGCCGATGGCGAGCTTCGCGGCGATCTTGGCGATCGGGAAGCCGGTCGCCTTCGACGCCAGCGCGCTGGAACGCGACACCCGCGGGTTCATCTCGATGACGACCATGCGGCCGTTGCCCGGGTGGATGGCGAACTGGATGTTGCAGCCGCCGGTGTCCACGCCGACCGCGCGCAGCACGTCGATGCCGACGTCGCGCATGTGCTGGAACTCGCGGTCGGTCAGCGTCATCGCGGGGGCGACGGTGACCGAGTCGCCGGTGTGCACGCCCATCGGGTCGATGTTCTCGATCGAGCAGATGACGACGACGTTGTCCTTGCGGTCGCGCATCAGCTCGAGCTCGTACTCCTTCCACCCGAGCACGCTCTCCTCGATGAGCACCTCGGTGACCGGGCTCTCGGTGAGGCCGGTGGAGGCGAGCCGCTCCAGCTCGTCGTGCGTGTGCGCCATGCCGGAGCCCAGGCCGCCCATGGTGAACGACGGGCGGATGACGACCGGCAGACCCAGGTCGGCGACGGTCTCGCGGACCTCTTCCATCGAGTGGCACACGCGGCTGCGCGGGGTCTCGGCGCCGATGTCGGCGACGATGTTCTTGAACTTCTGCCGGTCCTCGCCGCGCTGGATGGCCTCGATGTCGGCGCCGATCAGCTCGACGCCGAACTTCTCCAGGACACCCTTCTCGTGCAGGGCGACGGCGGTGTTGAGCGCCGTCTGCCCGCCGAGGGTGGCGAGCACCGAGTCGACCGGGTGGCCCGCGTCGAGTTCGGCCTGCAGGACCTTCTCCACGAACTCGGCCGTGATCGGCTCGATGTAGGTGGCGTCGGCGAACTCCGGGTCGGTCATGATCGTCGCCGGGTTGGAGTTGACCAGGCTGACCCGCAGGCCCTCCTCGCGCAGCACGCGGCAGGCCTGGGTGCCGGAGTAGTCGAACTCGCAAGCCTGGCCGATGACGATCGGGCCGGACCCGATCACCAGCACGTGCTTGATGTCTTCACGCTTAGGCATCTTCGCCTCCCATCAGAGTCACGAACTGGTCGAACAGATCGGCGGCGTCGTGCGGTCCGGCCGCCGCTTCGGGGTGGTACTGCACGGAGAACGCGGGCACGTCGAGCGCGCGCACACCCTCCACACAGCCGTCGTTGGGGCAGTAGTGGCTGACCTCGGCGGCGCCGAAGGGGGTGTCGAACCGCTCCCCCGCCTCGCCTTCGAGGGCGAAGCCGTGGTTCTGCGAGGTGATCGCGACCCGGCCGGTGGCGACGTCGATGACCGGGATGTTGATACCGCGGTGGCCGTACTGCATCTTGTACGTCCCGCGGCCGAGCGCGCGTCCGAGGATCTGGTTACCGAAGCAGATGCCGAACAGCGGGATCCGCCGCTCCAGCACCGACTTGGTCAGCGCGACCGCGTGGTCCTGGGTGGCCGGGTCGCCCGGGCCGTTGGACAGGAAGACGCCGTCGGCCTCGATGGCGAGGATGTCGTCGAGCGTGGCCGACGCGGGCAGCACGTGGGTCTCGATGCCGCGCGCGGCCATCATCCGCGGGGTGTTGGACTTGATGCCCAGGTCGAGGGCGGCCACCCGGAAGCGGCGCTCACCGTCGGCCTTGACCACGTAGGTCTCTTTGGTCGTGACGTCGCGCGCGAGGTCCGCGCCCGCCATCTGCTCGATCTCCCGGACCCGGCCGACCATGTTGTCGACGTCGGTCAGGTCGTCGCCGGAGAACACACCGGCGCGCATCGCGCCGCGCTCGCGGATGTGCCTGGTCAAAGAGCGGGTGTCGACGCCGCTGATGCCGACGACGGCCTGGTCGACCAGGACCTCGTCGAGGCTGCGGGTGGAGCGCCAGTTGGAGGCGATGCGCGCGGGGTCGCGCACGACGTAGCCGGACACCCACACCTTCGTCGACTCGTCGTCCTCGTCGTTCCAGCCGGTGTTGCCGATCTGCGGGGCGGTGGCCACCACGATCTGCCGGTGGTACGACGGGTCGGTCAGGGTCTCCTGGTAGCCGCTCATCGCGGTGCAGAACACCACCTCGCCGAACGTGGTGCCGGTGGCGCCGAAGGCTTCGCCGCGGAAGACCCGGCCATCCTCCAGCACCAACGCGGCGGCAGTCCGCGTGCTCTTACTCACCGTGCGGTACCTCCGGGGTATTGGTCTTCAGGGCGCGTACAGCGGGCACCCATGTTTCGTAATCGGTCTTCTCGTCGGCCCGGAAGCCGGTGTCGAACTGGCTGTCGCCGATCGCCCAGCGGATCACGAGCAGGCCGTCGCCGCCCATGATCTTTCCGGCGATGCCGGCCTCCGTGCGCGCGTCCACGACCGACTCGGCGGGAATCCACACGGGACTCGCGCCGGTGCGGTCAAAGAGCACGCCCTCGGTAAGCAGGTGGGCGGTCGCGTCGGCGCGGTAGCCGACGTCGCCCACGGCGACCCGGTCCTGCCAGCTCTTGTCCGTCACGGTGCTCGCGTAGACGCCCGTGCTCGGCGGTAGGAGTTCCTCGGTCTCACGCGAACGCACGCGCTCGAGCAGACCCGCGGGAACCTGCGGGAAGGCGGGCAGGACAGCGGACTGTCGGCGGCCGCGGTTGCGGTAGCCCCACAGCATCAGGCCGACCAGCAGCAGGAAGATCGCCAAAAACAGCAGGGAAAGCCCGAGCCTGCTCATCGGACCGCCTTCCCGTCGCGGGCGGTGACCTCGCCGCGCAGCAGCGTGGCGACCACGGTGCCCGGCAGCTCCATGCCCTCGTACGGGGTGTTGGCGGCGATGCTGGCGAGGTCGGCGCCGTGGACCGTCCAACGGCCCGCCGGGTCGACCAGGGTCAGGTTCGCCGGTTCGCCGACCGCGATCGGGCGACCCTGATCGGGTAGCCCGGCGATCTCAGCGGGGCGCTCGCTCATCACCCGGGCGACACCGCGCCAGTCCAGCAGGCCCGGCTCGACCATGGTCGCCACCACGATCGGCAGCGCGGTCTGCAGACCGAGCATGCCGGGGCGGGCGGCGGACCACTCGCAGTCCTTGTCCTGGTGGGCGTGCGGGGCGTGGTCGGTGGCGACGCAGTCGACCGTGCCGTCTGCCAGCGCCGCGCGCAGCGACTTGGCGTCGTTGGCGGTGCGCAGCGGCGGGTTGACCTTGTTGACCGGGTCGTAGGTGTTGAGCCGGTCGTCGTCGAGGAGCAGGTGGTGCGGGGTGACCTCGGCGCTGACCTGGGTGCCGCGGCCCTTGGCCCAGCGCAGGACCTCCGCGGTGCCCTCGGTGGAGACGTGGCAGACGTGCAGCTTGGCGCCCGCGTGCAGGGCCAGCAGGCAGTCGCGGGCGACGATGGACTCCTCAGCGACCGCGGGCCAGCCGGTGAGACCCAGGCGCGCGGCCGTCTCACCCTCGTGGGCCTGCGCGCCGACGGTCAGCCGCGGCTCCTCGGCGTGCTGCGCGATGACCACGCCCAACGCCTTGGTGTACTCCAGGGCGCGACGCATGATCAGCGGGTCGGCGACGCAGAGGCCGTCGTCGGAGAAGATCCGCACGCCCGCTTTGGCCATGGTGCCCAGCTCGGCGAGCTTCTCGCCCTTGAGGCCCACGGTGACCGCGCCGACCGGGTGGACGTCGACGAGGCCGACCTCCTGGCCGCGCCGCCACACGTGCTCGACGATGACCGCGTTGTCGGCGACCGGGTCGGTGTTGGCCATGGCGAACACGGCCGTGTAGCCACCGAGGGCGGCGGCGCGGGAACCGGTCTCGATCGTCTCGGTGTCCTCGCGACCCGGCTCACGCAAGTGGGTGTGGAGATCGACGAACCCCGGGAGGGCGACCAGGCCGTCCGCCTCGATGACCTCGTCGGCTTCTAAGCCATTGCCGATTTCGGCGATGACACCGTCGCGGATCAACAGGTCTACGGGATCGCCTTCGCCATAGGGCTTGGCGCCGCGGATGACCAGGGTCATGAACCGTCTTCCTCTCCGGCCAGCAGGTGGTACAGCACGGCCATCCGGACGTGCACCCCGTTGGCGACCTGTTCGGTGATGGCCGCGCGCGGCGAGTCGGCGACCGCCGGGGCGATCTCCATCCCGCGCAGCATCGGACCGGGGTGCAGCACGACCGCGTGCTCGGGCAGCAACCGCGCCCGCGCTTCGCTGAGGCCGTAAGTGATCGAGTACTCCTTGGCGGACGGGAAGAAGCCGCCGTGCATGCGCTCGGCCTGCACCCGAAGCATCATGACCGCGTCCAGCGTCGGCAACTCGGCGTCGAGTTCGTGGCTGACCTGAACCGGCCAGTTCTCCACACCCGCGGGCAGCAGCGTGGGCGGCGCGACGAGGACGACCTCGGCGCCGAGCGCGGTCAGCAGGTGCACGTTGGATCGCGCGACCCGGCTGTGCAGGACGTCACCGACGATCGCGACGCGCCTGCCGTCGATCCCGCCGAGCCGGTCGCGCAGCGTCGCCGCGTCGAGCAGGGCCTGCGTCGGGTGCTCGTGGGTTCCGTCACCCGCGTTGATGACGCTCGTGCCGACCTCGGAGAGCCAGCCCGCGAGACGATGCGCGGCTCCCGAAGCCGGGTGGCGCACGATCACGCAGTCGGCGCCCGCGGCGGCCAGCGTGAGGCCGGTGTCGCGAAGGGACTCGCCCTTGCCCACAGAGGACCCGCCGGAGGAGACGTTGACCACGTCGGCGCTCATCCACTTCCCGGCGATCTCGAACGAGACGCGGGTGCGGGTGGAGTTCTCGTAGAACATGGTGATCACCGTGCGGCCGCGCAGCGTCGGCAGCTTGCGGACCTCACGGCCCAGCAGGGTCTTCTTGAGACCGTCGGCGGTGTCCAGGATGGCCAGCGCGGTCGCCGGGTCGAGGCCGTCGGTGCTCAGCAGGTGCTTCACTCGGACTCCTCCGGCCTGCGCAGCAGAACGGCGTCGTGACCGTCGGTCTCGGCGAGTAGGACGGCGACCTCCTCGGATCGGGCGGTGGGCACGTTCTTGCCCACGTAGTCGGCACGGATGGGCAGTTCGCGGTGGCCGCGGTCGACGAGCACGGCGAGCTGGACCGCGCGCGGGCGGCCGGCGTCGCGCAGCGCGTCGAGGGCGGCGCGGATGGTGCGGCCGGAGAACAGCACGTCGTCGACCAGGATGACCAGGGCGTCGTCGATCCCACCAGGCGGCAGCGCGGTCGCGCCGAGCGGGCGGGTGGGTTTGCGGCGCAGGTCGTCGCGGTAAAGGGTCACGTCCAGCGTGCCCACCGGGACCTGGATGTCGGTGAATTCGGCGATCTTCGCGGCCAGCCGCTCGGCCAGCGGGCCGCCACGAGTGGGTACGCCCAGCAACACGACCGGGCTCGCCCCGGATGCGCCGAGGGCGGTTTTCTCGATGACCTGATGGGCCATTCGAGCGATGGTGCGCGCGACATCGCCGGCCGAAAGCAGCTCACGCTGCCCAGCCGGGTCTGCCGCGCCGCGGTCTCGCGACGCCACAGTGGACTCCTTCCCCGCCTCACTGGACGGGCTTTAAAGGATGTCGATCAACCCAGTTGACCTGGGCTCACGTCGACCGTATCAGGCCGATTCCGGCGACTTGGCGGGTGGTCGGGGGCATGTTCGCCAGGTCTCATGGTCCGATCAGCTTGACCTGGTGACAACTCTGGGTAACCATTACTCAGCGTGTTGATTTGAAGCTACCCGAGGCTGTCGCTTAGCGCCGTCGGGGCGAACGAACGGAGAACCGCCGCATGGGCGACTACGCCAAGGCGCTAGGAGCCAAGCTCCGCGCCATCCGCCAGCAGCAGGGGCTGTCGCTGCATGGCGTCGAGCAGAAGTCCGGCGGCCGCTGGAAGGCCGTCGTGGTCGGCTCCTACGAACGCGGTGACCGTGCCGTCACCGTGCAGAAGCTGGCCGAACTCGCGGACTTCTACGGCGTGCCGGTGGTGGAACTCCTGCCTGAGGGCCGGGTGCCGTCCGGTGCCGAGCCCGCCACGAAGATCGTGATCAACCTGGAGCGGCTGCAGCAGCTGCCCGCGGAGAAGGTCGGCCCACTGGCCCGATACGCGGCGACCATCCAGAGCCAGCGCGGCGACTACAACGGCAAGGTGCTCTCGATCCGCACCGAGGACCTGCGGTCGCTCGCGATCATCTACGACATGACCCCCGGCGAGCTGACCGAGCAGCTCATCGACTGGGGCGTGCTGCCCCCTGAGGCCCGCCCGTCCAAAGAGGATTAAGCCGGGACAGCAAAACACCCGAACGCGCGCAGACGGGGATGCTGCGCGGTCGGGTGTTTTTCATTAGTGCCTAGCGAGAAGCACGGAGCCGGTCGGCGATACCGCCGATCCGACCCAGCACGCCGTTGACGAACCGCGGCGAGTCATCCGTCGAGAGCGTCTTGGCCAACTGCACGGCCTCGTCGATCGCGACGGCGTCGGGCACGTCGTCGGCCCAGAGGATCTCGTAGAGGCCCAGCCGCAGGACCGCGAGGTCAACGGCGGGCATCCGGTCGAGCGTCCAGCCCTCGGCGTGTTCGGTGAGCAACTCATCGATGCGGGCCTGGTTGGCGCACACACCCTCGACGAGCGTGATCGTGTAGTCGTTCACCGGGGCGACGTCCGGCGAGCCGACCCGGGTCGCCATGAGGGTGACCGGGTCGTCGCCTCGCAGGGCCGCCTCGAAAAGGAGGTCGACCGCGCGCTTGCGTGCCTTGCTTCGGGCTCCCACGTCAGCTGCTGACCCGGCCGAGGTAGCGCCCGTCGCGGGTGTCGACCTTGACCTTCTCGCCCGTGGTGACGAACAGCGGCACCTGGATCTCGGCGCCCGTCTCCAGCTTGGCCGGCTTGGTGCCACCGGTGGAGCGGTCGCCCTGCAGGCCCGGGTCGGTGTGCTCGATGACGAGCTCGACCGAGAC
The DNA here is from genome assembly GCF_004362515.1 of Actinokineospora alba. Taxonomy (NCBI): domain Bacteria; kingdom Bacillati; phylum Actinomycetota; class Actinomycetes; order Pseudonocardiales; family Pseudonocardiaceae; genus Actinokineospora; species Actinokineospora alba. The sequence goes on from NZ_SNXU01000001.1 coordinate 6,818,571, forward strand.
CGGGAGCTCGATGAACAGCGGCGTGCCCTCGTGCGAGGAGACGTTCGCGCTGCTGTTCTCGAGCATGTACTTCGCGGCGTCGCCGACGACCTCGGGCGAGATCGAGATCTGCTCGAAGGTGTCGCCGTCCATGAAGACGTACTCGGAGCCGTCGTTGTACAGGTAGGTCATGTCGCGGCGGTCGACAGTCGCGGTGTCGACCTTGACGCCGGCGTTGAACGTCTTGTCGACGACCTTGCCGGTCATCACGTGCTTGAGCTTGGTCCGCACGAAGGCAGGGCCCTTACCCGGCTTGACGTGCTGGAACTCGGTGACGGTCCAGAGCTGACCCTCGAGGTTGAGCACCAGGCCGTTCTTCAGGTCGTTGGTCGAAGCCACGAGCTAGATCTCCTGTGTTTCGCGCATGGGTGATCGTCCTAGACGACCATGAGCTGCTTGGTGGTCAAGGTGAGGAGCTCGGGTCGGCCATCCCGCACGACCAGCGTGTCCTCGATGCGGACACCGCCCTTGCCGGACAGGTAGACCCCCGGCTCGACCGTGACCGCCATGCCGGCGGAAAGTGTACCTTCACCGGTCTTGGCCAGGGCGGGTGCCTCGTGGATCTCGAGTCCGACGCCGTGTCCGAGGCCGTGGAGGAACTCCGCACCGCGGCCGGCGTTCTCGATCACCTCGCGAGCGGCGGCGTCGACGTCCTGTACTCGGGCTCCCGGTTTAAGAGCGGCGCGGCCCGCCGCCTGTGCGGCGGCGACCAGGTCATAGACCTCGCGCTGCCAGTCGGCGGGCTGACCGAGCACCAGGGTCCGAGTCATGTCGGAGTGGTAGCCGTCGATGAGCGCGCCGAAGTCGAGTTTGACGAAGTCGCCCTGGTGCAGGACGGCGTCGGTGGGGCGGTGGTGCGGGATGGCCGAGTTGGCGCCGGTGGCGACGATCGAGTCGAACGAGGGCTTGGTGGCGCCGTGGTCGAGCATCCGGTTCTCCAGGTCGCGGGCGACCTCACGCTCGGTGCGGCCCACGGTGAGGCCGCCGTGCTCGATCAGGTCGGCGAGCGCCCGGTCAGCCGCGGCGCAGGCCATCCGCAGCGCCTCGACCTCGGTGTCGTCCTTGACCATGCGCAGCCGCTCGACCAGGTTCGGCGCCCGGGTGAACTTGAGCGAGGGGGCGGCCTCGGTGAGGGCGTCGAGACCGTCGACGGAGACGTGCTGGCTCTCGAACCCGGTGCGGCGGTAGGCGGCGTCGTTGTCCACCTTCGCGGCGAGGGCCAGCGCGCTGGAGCGGTCGATGAGGTGCTCCAGCTCGGGGACCTGCAGGCTCGCCTGCTCCACGTAGCGGCCGTCGGTGCAGAAGACCGTGCGCTCCTCGCCGTCGGCGTGCACGAGCAGCGCGCCGTTGGAACCGGTGAAGCCGGTGAGGTAGCGCAGGTTGAGCAGGTCGGCGACCAGCACGGCGTCGAGCCCCTGCTCCCGCAGCAACTCGCGCAGGTTGGCGCGGCGACGAACGTGAGCGTCAGGCATAGACGTGAGCTTACGACTCACCAAGCTCCCTCGTCGGGTCGTCACGTCCTACTCTGCAGTAATGCAGACGTGGGTTATTCGGGGTGTGGTGTTGGCCGTCGTCCACGCGGTGGCGGCGGTCGTGGTGGCGATGCTCAAGGCATCCGAGCCGACCGGGCGGACGTTTGTCGAGGCGCTGGTCCTGGGCGTGCTGGTGGGTGTCGCAGCGACCTGGGCGGCGGTGGACGCCTGGCGCGGCGTGGCCGACCGGGCTCGGGCTTGGGTCATCGCCGCGCTGATCGCCGGGTGGGGTTCGGCGGTGCTGACCGTCATCGGGCGGGCCGTGCTGGTGGACCAGACGGGCACCAGTTCCCTGGGTTCAGCCCTGACCGGCGGCGCCGCGTTCACCGCCCTGCTCGTGCTCGTCCCCGCGGGTCTCGGCCTGATCGTCGGCACCAAACTCGAACGCCCCTCCCCCACCGCAGGCAAACGCCGCAAGTCCCGCACCTAACCCCGCGAGTCGCCCCTTCCAGCAAGTGAGTCGCCCCCTCCGGCAAGTGAGTTCGACATTCGCGGTGCTCGCGGCCCAGGCTCACCGTTGAACTCACTTGCCTGGAGGGGCGACTCGTTTGCCTGGAGGGGCGACTCGCGGGTCAGGGGGTGAGGGTGGGGGCGTCTGGGTAGTCGCGCCAGCGGCGTGGGGTGATGGGGACCGGGACGGACGAGTTCAGCGCGGCCAGCGCCGGGTCGGTGAAGGGCCAGAGGTGTTCGTCGAGCACGAAGGCCAGGCGGCTGTCGGCGGTGACCACCTTGGCGGCGGCGTCGAGGCGGGCGCGGACCGGCAGGGATTCGAGCGCGGGGATGCGGCTGTCCAGCACGCGGACGGCGAGCCGCTCCGCCACGGCGCGGCGTTCGACCCGCAGCAGGCCGCCCTCGACCACCACATCGATCGTGCGCTGCGGCGATGGCATGGCGAACCCGCGCAGCGCCTCGGGCGCGCGGGCCGGGTCTTCGCAGGCGCCCGCGTTCGCGATGTCGGCGCCGAAGTGGACCAAGTCGGTCGGGGCGTGCCCGGTGCGGGTCGCGCGGACCAAGTCGACGGGGATGCGGTCGCACGGGTCCTCGACCGAGCGGATGGCGTGCCCCTGCGGGTCGCGCACCAGGCCGGGGCCTTCCTTCCACGGGCCCGGGATGTGGATGGGCTGCGCGGGTGACCTGCGGAAATCCTTGTCCCAGAAGGTGATCGTCGTGCCGTGCTCGGTCTCGTGGGCGATGGCGAACGCGCCCAGCGCGGGCACCCACATGAGGTCCGCGCTGAACGCGTCGACCACGGAGCGCATTCGGGCGGCGGTGCTGCTGAACGCGCGGAAACCGCCGGGCGACAGCGTCTCCACGTCGACGGTGAACGTGGGGTCCTTGGCGCGCAACAGGAACTGGCCCGCGCCGTTCCACCCGGCGTCGCTGCCGGTGGTGTCGGTGAACATCAGGTAGAACCAGCCGTCGACGTACACCGCCGCGGGCTGGCCCGCGCCGTAGATGTTCTCGCGCAGCACGTTGCGGGCCGCGGTGACGATCGGCTTGCCGCCGTTGCCTCTGCTCCAGACGCGACCGTCGGGGCTGGTGGCGACCCCGATCGAGTTGCCGTGGGCGTGGTCGCCCGCCGCGCCGGTGTAGTACATGTAGTAGACGCCGCGGACCTTGATCACCGATGGGTCGCACGTGTGCATTCCGTCGAAACCCGTTGCGCTGCCGGAGAAAATCGGTGTCGCGGGGCTGCCGTCAGGTCCGACGAACCTGCTGTCCAGGGAGGTCGACTCGGCGAGGAGGATGTCGTCGCCCGGCGGGTTGGCCACCCCGAGCTGGCTGCACCACCACATGCGGTAGCGGCCGCCGTCGAGCATCAGCGTCGGGCCGTAGTTGTACGGGGCGTCACCGCCGCCTGCCGCGACCACGCCGGGGCTCTGCCGCGGGCGGTCGGTGCGCAGCGTCAACTGCGGGGTCGGCGGCGCCTCGGACGGAACCGCCGACGTGGCGGTGGGTCGGGATGAGCCTGCTTCACCCGCGGCTGTGGTGCAGCCTGCGAGGAGGCCGCCGATCAGCAGAATCGACGCGGCCCGGCAGCGCGGACTCGACATGCGGGGGTGATCGGCCTTCCGGGCGGGTGACGGGAGGGCCCCAGTGTAGGGGTGCCGCGTCGTCCGGATGGGTGAATCGGACGATCAAGGTTTGGCGTTGTCCGCCAGCCACCGCAGGGCCAGGGCGTAGCCGTCGACACCGAGTCCGACGATCACCCCCGCGGCCAGCGCGGACAGGTAGCTGTGGTGCCGGAAGTCCTCGCGCTTGTGCACATTCGAGATGTGCACCTCGATGAGCGGCGCGGTGAGCTGCGCGGCGGCGTCGCGGACCGCGATCGAGTAATGCGTCCACGCAGCGGCGTTGAGCACGACCGGGATCTTGTTCTCGGCGGCCTCGTGCAGCCAGCCGAGCATCTCGCCCTCGTGGTCGGTCTGCCGCACCTCGACGTCGAGGCCCAGGTCGGCGCCGGTCTCGACGCAGAGCCGGGCCAGGTCGGCGTGGGTGGTGCTGCCGTAGATCTCCGGCTCACGCGTGCCGAGCCTGCCCAGGTTGGGGCCGTTGAGGACGAGCACCTTCACAGCATCACCCCGGTCGATCCGCTCGGCTCCGCCGCGATCGCCGAGTAGGCCGCCGCGAGGAGCGACGGGTCTGGTCCCTCCAGCCTGCTGGGCTTGGCGAGACCGTCGAGGACGACGAAACGCAGGACACCGGACTTGGTCTTCTTGTCGCTCAGCATGCCCTCGATGAGCTGCGGCAGCGCGTCGGCGTCGTAGGTGACCGGCAGGCCGATGCTGGTCAGGATGCTGCGGTGGCGGTCGGCGGTGGCGTCGTCCAGCTTGCCCGCGAGCCGGGCGAGTTCGGCGACGAAGACCATGCCGACGCTGACCGCGGCGCCGTGGCGCCACTTGTAGCGCTCGCGGCGCTCGATGGCGTGAGCCAGGGTGTGGCCGTAGTTGAGGAACTCACGCAGGTCCGATTCGCGCAGGTCGGCGGCGACGATGTCGGCCTTGATCTGGATCTTGCGGCGGATCAGCTCGCCGATGACCTCGCCCTCGGGGTCGAGCGCGGCGGCCGGGTCGGCCTCGATGAGGTCGAGGATGACTGGGTCGGCGATGAAGCCGCCCTTGATCACCTCGGCCATGCCCGCGACCAGCTCCCAGCGCGGGAGAGTGGCCAGGGTGGCGAGGTCGACCAGGACCGCGGAGGGCTCGTGGAAGGCGCCGACGAGGTTCTTGCCCGCTTCGGTGTTGATGCCGGTCTTACCGCCTACGGCCGCGTCGACCATGCCGAGCAGGGTGGTCGGGACGTTGACCAGCTTGACGCCGCGCATCCAGGTGGCGGCGACGAAGCCTGCGAGGTCGGTCACGGCGCCGCCGCCGAGGGCGACGACCGTGCCCTGGCGGTCAAGGCCGATGCGGCCCAGCACCTCCCAGCAGAACGCGGCGACGGAGAGCGCCTTGCCGTCCTCGGCGTCGGGGATCTCGATGCGGTGGGCGTCGATCCCGGCGGCGACCAGCTCGTCGCGGGTCGCCTCGGCCGTGGCGGCGAGCGTCGGCTGGTGGATGATCGCGACCTTGGAGGCGCCCTTGACGGCTTCGATCAGGTCGTCGAGCAGGCCCTTGCCGATGACGACGTCGTAGGGCTTCTCGGTGGCGACCCGGATACGCACCGGCTGCACGGTCATTCTCCTCGGTTCAGGACGGTGGCGAGCTGGGAGACGATCTCGTCCGGCGACTTGGTGTCGGTGTCGACCTCGACGCTCGCTATCTCACGGTAGAACGGGAGCCGGGCGTCGAGCAGCTCCTTGAACTTGGCGCGCGGGTTGACCCCGGCGAGGAGCGGCCGGGCGGTGGACAGCCCGGTGCGGCGCACGCCTTCGGCCATGCCGACGTTGAGGAACACGACGGTGTGCTCGGCCAGCAGCTTGCGCGACTGCTCGGAGAGGACCGCCCCGCCGCCGAGGGACAGGACGCCGTCGTGCTCACGCAGCGCGACCGCGACGGCCTTCTCCTCGGCGGCGCGGAACGCCGCTTCGCCGCCGTCGGTGAAGATGTCGCTGATCGACTTGCCCATGGTCTCGACGATGTCGGCGTCGGTGTCGCGGAACGCGACCCCGAGCGCCTCGGCGAGGGCCGTGCCGATGGTGGTCTTGCCCGCGCCCGGCGGGCCGACCACGACGGCGACCGGGCTCACCAGCGGTTCCGGAGCGCTTCGAGGTAGCCCTCGACGTTGCGCTTGGTCTCGGCGAGCGAGTCGCCGCCGAACTTCTCCAGCGCGGCCTCGGCGAGGACGAGCGCGAAGACGGATTCGAGCACGACGCCCGCCCGGGGCACCGCGCACACGTCCGAGCGCTGGTGAATGGCGACGGCCGGTTCACCAGTGACGACGTCGACGGTCGACAGGGCGCGCGGCACCGTGGAGATGGGCTTCATCGCGACGCGGGCGCGCAGCGGCTCACCGTTGGTGATGCCGCCTTCGAGCCCACCGGCCCGGTTGGACCGCCTGGTCACGCCTGCGACGGTGCCCTCCGCCCGGTCGATCTCGTCGTGCGCCTGGCTCCCCCACCGGCGGGCGGTGGTGAAGCCGTCGCCGATCTCGACGCCCTTCATGGCCTGCACGCCCATGAGCGCGCCCGCCAGTCGAGCGTCGAGGCGGCGGTCCCAGTGCACGTGCGAGCCAAGGCCCGGCGGCAGGCCGTAGGCGATGACCTCGATGACGCCACCGACGGTGTCGCCCGCCTTCTTGACGGCCTCCACCTCGGCGACCATGGCCTCGGTCGCCGCCGCGTTGAACGCCCGCACCGGGCTCTCGTCGATGGCCGCGAGGTCACCGGGCCCCGGCGTCGGGCTGTCCGGCGACGCCTCGGCTCCGCCGATGGACACGACGTGGCTGATGACCTCGACGCCGAGGAGCTGGCGCAGGAAAGCCTTCGCCACCGTGCCCAGCGCCGTGCGCCCCGCGGTCTCCCGCGCGCTGGCGCGCTCAAGTACGGGGCGGGCCTCGTCGAAGCCGTACTTCTGCATGCCGGGCAGGTCGGCGTGGCCGGGGCGGGGCCGGGTCAGGGGCTCGTTGCGGCCCAGCTCGGCCAGCTCGGCCGGGTCCACCGGGTCGGCGGACATGACCTTCTCCCACTTGGGCCACTCCGCGTTGTCGATGTGCACGGCGATCGGGCCGCCCTGGGTCAGCCCGTGGCGCACCCCGCCGAGAAACTCGACCTTGTCGGTCTCGAAGCCCATGCGGGGGCTACGCCCAAACCCGAGCCTTCGGCGAGCGAGCTGCTCGTTCAGGTCCGATGTGGTGACCTCGACCCCCGCCACCATGCCTTCCAGCACGGCGACGAGCGCGGGTCCGTGTGATTCTCCGGCGGTAATCCAACGCAGCACGGCCTGATCCTGTCATGACACCCCGGCCCCCGACCGCGCGGATGGGACGAAGGGAACAGTGACGAATCCGACGAAACGGCTGGTGGAGGGGTTTGAGTGATCACCTCCTGATCGCGTTCGGGGAGCGGACGTGTGGATTTCGGGGTGCGGACACTTGTTTGAGGAGAGGTCAGGTGCTGTCGGGTTGGGGGTGGGCGGGTGGATGACGCGTGGCGGTGGTGAAGGTCGAGCGGGCGGCGGACTGAGGACTGACTGGTGGCTGGGTTGGCGGGTCAGGACGGGCCTGTGGGGGGAGCGGCTAATGCGGGTGGCTGGATAGACGGGCTGGGGTTGGCGGGTCAGCACGGGCCCACCGGGGGTGGCGGCTAATGCGGGTCGCTGGATAGACGGGCTGGGGTTGGCGGGTCAGCACGGGCCCACCGGGGGTGGCGGCTAATGCGGGTCGCTGGATAGACGGGCTGGGGTTGGCGGGTCAGCACGGGCCCACCGGGGGTGGCGGCTAATGCAGGTCGCTGGATAGACGGGCCGGGGTTGGCGGGTCAGCACGAGCCCACCGGGGGTGGCGCCTAGCGCGGGTCGCTGGATAGACGGGCTGGGGTTGACGAAGAACGTGTGACCGAATCGGCGGGTTGCGGGGTAGCGCGGTAGCGAGATGGCGGACTCGCGCTGGTGCGGGGTCGGAGAGTCGGCGGGGTCGCAGTGGGCGGCACCCGACAGGGCGACGGAGTTGGCGAGCCGGCGTCTGGCGGGATAGCGAACCGGCGATGCCTGGGGGCTGGGGTGTGGCAACGCCGACTGGGGCGCGGGCCTGAGGCGGGTTGATGGTGGGTTGGAGAGCTGACGGGCGTAGCGGCACCGGAAAGGTCGGGGATGACAGGTTGGCGCTCCGGCGGTGGCGGGGTCACGGATGGTGACCCGAAGCGTTTGGAGCGCGCGGGGGCTAAAGCGCGCGGGGTTGGGCTCGAAGCGCACGGGGTTGGGCTCGAAGCGCACGGGGTTGGGCTCGAAGCGCACGGGGTTGGGCTGGATGCGGAGCTGAGGTGGATGCGGAGCTGAGGTGGATGCGGAGCTGAGGTGGATGCGGAGCTGAGGTGGAAGTACCGGGCTTGGGGTGGAGAACAGGGCTTGGGGTGGAGAAAGGGGCTTGGGATGGACGAACGGAGTTGGGCTAGAGGGATGTGAGCGGTGCTCCTCCGAAGATCACGAACAGGGTTGTTGCCGCGAGTAAGCCTGGGCCGTGGGGGATGCCCGATTGCCAGCGGGATCTGACGTCGCGTGGGGTTGCTGTTGCCAGCAGGACGGTGACGCCTGCGGCGAGTACGGCCGCTATGGGCAGTGCGGCCAGGTGGACAGCACCAAGGATCGCTCCGAGGGGGCCGGAGAGTTTGACGTCGCCTGCGCCCAAAGCTGTTGGGCGGAGTAGGTGGACCGCGGCGTGCAGGGTGAGGAAGAGGGTTGCGCCGGTGGCGGCTTGCCAGAGGGTTGCGGGGTTGTCGGTGCTGAGGGCCGCGACCGTTATGCAGGCGGCGGTTATCGGGTAGGCGGGGATAGTCAGGGCGTTGGGGAGTCTGCGGTGGTGGAGGTCCGTCATCGTCAGGGCGGTGGCGAAGCAGGTGAAGAGGAACGCCGACGGGAGCCAGCCGGGGGCAATATGGCCTGTCGTCCATTGGTAGGCGATTAAGGACCAGAGTAGTGCGATGGTGAATTCGCAGATGCCTGGTTTTACTGTAGTGCCGCGCGGGATTCGTGCCAGCAGCCAGCGGATGAGGGCTCCCGCGGCGGCGCCTGCGATGGTGGTCGCGGTGATGATGAGCCAGTGACGGAAGCCTGGCGTGGCACGGGAAGCCGCTAGTGCCAAGGCAAGTACGGCGAGTGAGGCGAGCGGGAGCAGCAGTCGAGTTCGCCGGAGTCGGCCGGGGCTTGACGGCGTGCGGCGCGAGGAGTGTTGACACAAATCTTGGGTGTGAGCGTGGGAGGTGAGGGATGGCATCGGGACCCCCTTTCGCTGATGACGCTACCGAACGGGCGTTCGAGTGTCATTTACACGATGGTATGGGGATGGCTGTTTGACGCTTTTTTGGAATTGTGCTCAGAGGGGGAGCGGGAGCATTCCGCCGGTGGCCGCGTGGAGTGCGTCGCGCATCGCGGTGCGGGGGGCGGTGAGGCCGGTGAAGTGTTCGACCTGGGTGAAAGCCTGGTGCAGCAACATGTCCAGGCCCGTCGCCAGCCTGCCGCCCGCTGCTGTGACCGCTTCGGCCACTGGGGTCGGCCAGGGGTGGTAGATGACGTCGAGCAGGCAGGGAGCCTTCGCCAGTTCAGTTGCCAAAGGGGCGGTGGCGGCGGCCGGGGCGGTGTTGATGACCACGGCCGACGACGACGCCAACGCGGCGAAATCGGTGGTGGACCAAGCCTGGACCGCCACCTGAAGCCCCAGCCGGGCCGCACCTGCGACCGCCGCCGCGGCGCGGGCCGGGTCGCGGACTATCAGGGTGGCCAACTCGACGTCGAGGTCTACAAGGGCCGCCAGGGCTGCTCGGGCGGTGCCCCCGGCCCCTAGGACCAGGGCGGTGGCTCCTGGACGACGCACATACCCGCCCGCTGCCAGGAGGGCTCCGGTGACGCCGTCGATGTCGGTGCAGTCGGCGTGCCAGGTGCCGTCAGGGCGGTGGATCAGCGTGTTCGCGGCGCCGACCGCGACGGCTCGGGGGGTGGCCGTCGTGGCGAACCTCAGTGCCGCGAGCTTGCCGGGCATGGTGACCGACAGGCCCGCCCACTCCGGGCCCATCGACGCGACCAGGCCCGGCAGGCGGGCTTCGTCGCACTCGATTCGGTCGTAGGTCCAGTCCGGCAGGCCGAGCGCCGCGTAGGCGGCGTTGTGCAGGACCGGGGAGAGCGAGTGATCGACAGGTGAGCCGAGGACGGCCGCGCGTCGGTCAGTACGCACCGTTGGCCTTGGCCTTCTTGATGTTGGCCTCGTGCTGGTCGTTCGTGTCGGCGAAGCAGGACAAGCCGTTCTTCTCGCATTTGACGAAGAACAGCCACGTGGCGTCCACCGGCTTCGCGGCCGCGGCGAGGGCTTCCTTGCTGACCGCCGCGATCGGGGTCGGAGTGAGACCCGTGTTCTCGTAGGTGTTGTACGGACCCGCCTTCGCGCGATCCTCCGGCTTGGTGGTGATCGCCGGGCGGTCGAGGACGTAGTTGATCGTGGAGTCGTACTCCAGCTTCATGGCCTTCGCCAGCCGGTTGTACGTGACCCGCGAGACCTTCTCGAAGTCCGCCGCGATCGCCTCGCGCTGGATCAGGGAACCGATGACCAAGACCTGGTACGGGGTGAGCCCAGTCGTCTCCGCGAGCTTCGGCATCCCGTAGCTCTGCAGCCGCGCCGACGACTCGGTGACCAGCTTCGTCCACAGCTCCTCGGCGGTCGATCCCGGCTTGACGTCGTAGACATCCGGGGCGATCAAGCCTTCGAGCCTGCGCGCAGGCTCCGGCGCGCGGGAGGCGTCAGGGACGGCCCACTCGGGGACACCGAGGGCCTTCAAGTCACCGGTCTCGGCGACCTTGGCCAACTCCTCGACCGGCACACAACTCTTCTTGCCGTCGAGCGTCGCGCACGATGCGGCGGACAGCAGGGAGATGACGCCGGGGGTGACGGTCGTGCCGTTGGTCAGGTCGTGGAGCTGCGTACCAGCCTTGATCTGCAGATTCCCGACCTTGGACGCCGGGGTGACGATCTTCTGGACCGCCGCCTCGCCGGAGATCTTCGTGCGCATCACGTAGTAGCCGGGCTGGATCGAGCGGACCTTCGCCTCGTCCTGCGCCGCGGCGAGGAACGCCTTGCTGCTCGCGATGATGCCGTCCTCGGCCAACCGACTGGCGATGGCTCCCGTGGAGTCGCCGCCCTTGACCTCGAAGACGACGTCACGCTCGCCCGCGCCGGTGAAGTCGTCGTAGCCGCCCAGGCCCGAGAGCTGGGTGAAGCCCCACCACACACCGCCGCCGATCAGCAGCGCAACCACGATGCCGAACACGGCGAGCCGGTTGCGGCGCTTCTTGCGCTGCTGTTTGGCCTTGCGTGCCGCCACCGAGGCGGCGGTGGGCCGCCGGGGCCGCTCCCGGCTGGGGCGTTCCTCGAACAAACCGAGATCGTCGGTCATGAGTCCTCCGCAGATCGAGCGAGTGCCGCGGACCGGGCGTCTAGCCACGACTGCAGGATCTCCACCGCCGCCGCCTGGTCCACCACCGCTCGCTGGCGCTTGCCCTTGACCCCCTGCTTGCTGAGCATCCGAGACGCCGACACCGTGGTCAGCCGCTCATCGGCGAGCCGCACCGGGACCGGCGCGATCCGCCGGGCCAGCTCCGTGGCGTACGCGTGCGCGCTCTCGGCCGCCGCGCCGTGCCGCGAGGCCAGCGTCCTCGGCAATCCGACCACCACTTCGACCACCTCGTGCTCGGCGACGAGCTCGGTGAGCCGGTCGAGGTCCCCACCCGACCGTTCGTCCCGAGACAGCGTAACGAGCGGTGTGGCGAGGATCGGACCCGGATCGCTCACGGCGACCCCGACCCGCACGGAACCGACGTCCACGGCGAGCCTGCGGCCACGCCCTGGGTCGTCGGTTCCCGGCCGGTCGAATGCGGGAGTCACGATCCGCCCAACGCCCTGCGCAGGGCGTTCACCGCCTCGCCGATACCGTCGGCGTTCGCGCCGCCGCCTTGGGCGAGGTCGGGCTTGCCGCCTCCCCGCGCGTCGATGGCCGAGGCGAACGAGGGGACGAGCTTGCCCGCGGCGAGGCCGTTGTCCCGCGCGGTCGAGGTGGTGGCCACGACGAACGCGACCTTGCCGTCGACCACGGAGAACAGGGCGACCACGCCGGGTCGGGAGCCGAGCCGGTTGCGGACCTCGCTCGCGAGGGAACGCAGGTCGTTGCCGCCGACACCGTCGGGCACCTTGAGCGCGACCAACGCGGTCCCGTCGAGGTCCTGCGCCTGGTCGACGAGGGTTCCGGCGGAGGCCAAGAGCTGGCCCGCGCGGAGCTTCTCCAGCTCCTTCTCCGCGCCGCGCAGCCGCTCGATGAGCGCTTCCACCCGTGCGGGTACCTCGACGTCCGGGACTTTAAGCATCGTGGCGAGGTTCTGGACCAGGGCGCGCTCCTTGGCCAGGTAGCGCATGGCGTCCATGCCCACGTAAGCCTCGAGGCGCCTGCTGCCGGAGCCGACCGAGGACTCGCCGAGCAGGGTGATCGGGCCGATCTGCGAGGAGTGCTCGACGTGCGTGCCACCGCACAGCTCACGCGACCACGGTCCGCCGATCTCGACCACGCGGACCTGCTCGTCGTAGGTCTCGCCGAACAGCGCGACCGCGCCCATCTCCTGGGCGCCGCCCATGTCGGTGTAGACCACGCGGACCGGCAGGTCCTTGCGGACGGCGAGGTTGGAGACCTCTTCGATCTCGCTCTTGGTCTCCTCGGACAGGCCGCCGGACCAGGCGAAGTCGAGCCGCAGGTAGCCGGGCTTGTTGTACGACCCGCTCTGCAGCGCGGTCGGGCCGAGCACCTGGCGCAGCGCGGCGTGCACGACGTGCGTGCCGGAGTGGCCCTGACGTGCGCCGATGCGCCATTCCTGGTCGACGGTGGCCTCGACGTGCTGGCCTTCGGTGGCCTCGCCGCTGAGCACGCGCACCTGGTGCACCCACAGCTTGCGGGCGATCTTCTGGACGTCGAGGACCTCCATCTCGACGCCCTCGCCGGTGATCGTCCCGGCGTCGCTCTCCTGGCCACCGGACTCCGCATAGAGCGGGGTGCGGTCGAGCACGACCTCGACGATGTCGCCCTCGGCGGCGGCGCTGACCCGCTTGCCGTCACGGACAAGGCCGCGGATGACGGACTCCGACGCGAGGTCGGTGTAGCCGGTGAACTCGGTGCCGCCCAGCGACAGGAGATCGCGGTAGACGGACTGGTCGCCGTGGCCGGTCTTACGCGAAGCGGCGTCGGCCTTGGCGCGGGCGCGCTGCTGGGCCATCAGCTCGCGGAAGCCGTTCTCGTCGACCGACAGCCCCTTCTCGGCGGCCATCTCCAGGGTCAGGTCGATCGGGAAGCCGTAGGTGTCGTGCAGCTGGAAGGCCTGGTCGCCGGGCAGCATCGCGCGACCCTCGGCCTTGATCTTGTCCGCGGCGAGGTCGAAGATCTTCGACCCGCTGACCAGGGTCGCGAGGAAGGTCTCCTCCTCCTTGCGCATGACCGACTCGATCCGCGCGAAGTCGCTGGCGAGGTCGGGGTAGGACGGCGACATGGTGTCGCGCACGACCTTGGCGAACTCGCCCAGCACCGGCTCCTGCACGCCGAGCAGGCGCACGGACCGCACGATGCGGCGCAGCAGGCGGCGCAGGACGTAGCCGCGGGCCTCGTTGCCGGGGGTGACACCGTCGGCGATGATCATCATGCCGGAGCGGGCGTGGTCGGCGATGACGCGGAAGCGCACGTCGTCGACGGCGTTGCCCGCGCCGTAGCGGCGGCCGGACATCTCCTCGGCCTTGCTGATCACCGGGCGGACCAGGTCGGTCTCGTAGACGTTGTCGACGCCCTGGAGCAGGTAGGCGACGCGCTCGATGCCCATGCCGGTGTCGATGTTCTTGCGCGGCAGCGAGCCGACCGGCGGGTGGCCCTTCTTCGGGCTCAGGTCGCCGCGCTCGTCCTGCATGAAGACGAGGTTCCAGATCTCGAGGTAGCGGTCCTCGTCGGCCTCGGGCCCGCCGTCGACGCCGTGCTCGGGGCCGCGGTCGTAGTAGATCTCCGAGCAGGGGCCGCCGGGACCGGGCACGCCCATGTCCCAGTAGTTGTCCTCGCCGCCGCGGCGCTGGATGCGGTCCAGCGGCAGGCCCGCGATCTTCTGCCACAGCTCGAGGGCTTCGTCGTCGTCGTTGTAGACCGTCGCCCAGAGGCGGTCCGGGTCGAAGCCGTAGCCGCCGTCGGCGACGCTGTTGGTCAGCAGCGTCCAGGCGTGCTCGATCGCCCCGGCCTTGAAGTAGTCGCCGAAGGAGAAGTTGCCCGCCATCTGGAAGAACGTGTTGTGCCGGGTCGTCTTGCCGACCTCGTCGATGTCGCCGGTGCGCACGCACTTCTGCACGCTGGTGGCGCGCGGGTACGGGGCCGGGGCGTCGCCGAGGAAGTACGGCTTGAACTGCACCATGCCCGCGTTGACGAACAGCAGGTTGGGGTCTTCGAGGATCAGCGACGCGCTGGCGACCTTGGTGTGGTCGTTGGCGACGAAGTACTCGGTGAAGCGCTTGGAGATCTCGTGGGTCTGCACGGTCTTGTTCCTAAGGAATCAGTGGGTTCGGCGGCGGGGCGGCGCGGCGAACGGCTCAGCCGTTCGCCCTACGCGCTCGCGCGCCGGGTCGGACCCCGGAGCGGCGCTCGACGACGTCGGTGAGTTCCTCTTCGCGTTCGACCATGCCCGCGCGCACGTCCGCGCCGAAGGCGCCGATGGCGCCCGCGAGTTCACGCACGGCGTCGCCGACGTTGCCCGCGATTCCCGCGGGGGTCACCGCGTGCGCGGTCTGCTTGGCCTTGCGGGACAGAGCGACGCCGGTGGCCACGCCGAGGCCGAGCCAGAAGACCCGCTTCATGCGCGGACTCCCTTGCGCTTGCGGCGGGCGGGACGCGAGTGCTTGCCCTCGATCTCGCCCTTGGCGCGGCGGCGGGCCTTCATCGCCTTGCTCACGCCGTAGGACAGCGCGGCGAACTTGACCAGCGGGCCGCCGAGCGTGGCGGTGAACACCGAGGTCAGCGCGGAGACGTTGCCGGTGACGGCCTGCGCGTTGGAGGTGATGCCGTCGACCCGCTCAAGCTGGGCGTTGACGTGCGTCAGCGTGGTGTTGGCGCCGTTGAAGAGCGGGTCGCTGTTCTCGTGCGCCTTGCGGATCGCGATGGTGGCCTCGTCCAGCGTGCGCCCAAGCTTGAACAGCATGATGCCCAGCAGCACTACCAGCAGCACGAACGCGCCTGCGGCGATCAGCGCGGCGATCTGCCCTGCTGTCACGGGCCCTCCTCGTCAACGGGGTTTTGATCGGCGTCAGGCTACCGCGCCCGGGCCTTCACCTCGGGACAGGCACACCACTGACGGTGATCCCGCCGCTCGGCGCGCCGAATCCGAGAACGTGGGTGAAGGAAACGGTAAGCGCCTTTGCGCTGGGAGGCACTTGTTTATCCAGGATGATCACGCCGCGCAGGGTCTGACCGGCCGGGACATCGGGTGTCCAGCCGGTGTCCAGGCCGGCGATCCGAGGGCCGTAGCCGCTGTCGGTGTCGTCGCTCGCGACGAAATTGCCGAACAGGGGGAGGTTGACGGCGTTCCCCGCGCCGTTGCGGACGCGGGCGGTGACACGGACCCAGCCGTCCTGCTGCTCGACCTGGACGACTTCGAGCGTGACCTTGCCTCTGGTCGTCTTCCACGATCCGGTGACCGTTTTCGCCTGATCGAACGGGAGGTCGGCGGGAGCGCTGCCGTTCAGGTCGCCGCCGTTGGTGCCGCCGCTTTTCGCCCGCTCGCCGAACTCGATGGAGAGCGGGCCGAAGCCGATCTTGTGCACGGTGAGGCCCTGGATCACGAGCGCGACGAAGACCAACCCGAGGAAGACGGCCAAGCCGGTCCACCAGCGGTGGTCGGTCCGTCTCCGTGGGTATCGGGAGGCCATCGGACCAGTGTGCGCTCAGTCGCCGCGGATGACCCTGCGGAGTTTGGGGACGCGGTCGGCGAGTTGGCGTTCGGCGCCGCGGGTGGTGGGCTCGTAGTAGTCGCGGCCGACCAGTTCGTCCGGCGGGTACTGCTGGGTGAGGACACCGTCGGGGACGTCGTGCGGGTAGCGGTAGCCGGTGGCGTTGCCGAGTTGCTTGGCGCCTTGGTAGTGCCCGTCCCGCAGGTGGGCGGGGACCAGCCCGGCGCCGCCGGCGCGGACGTCGGCCATGGCGCTGTCGATGGCGGTGATCACCGCGTTGGACTTCGGAGCGGTGGCCAGGTGGACCGTGGCCTGGGCGAGAGCGAGCCGGGCCTCCGGCATGCCGATGAGCTGCACGGCCTGCGCGGCGGCGGTGGCGGTGAGCAGGGCGGTCGGGTCGGCCATGCCGATGTCCTCGCTGGCGTGCACGACGAGCCTGCGGGCGATGAACCGCGGGTCCTCCCCCGCCTCGATCATCCGGGCCAGATAGTGCAGCGCGGCGTCCACGTCGGACCCTCGGATGGACTTGATGAACGCGCTGATGACGTCGTAGTGCTGGTCGCCGGAGCGGTCGTAGCGCACGGCGGCCTTGTCGACGGTCGCCTCGACGGTGGCCAGGTCGATCGAGCCGTCGCGGGTGGCGACGGCGGTGTCGGCGGCGGCTTCCAGCGCGGTCAGGGCGCGGCGGGCGTCGCCGCTCGCGAGGCGGACGAGGTGGTCCTCGGCCTCCGGGTCGAGGGTGACGGCGCCCGCGAGGCCGCGGTCGTCGGCGATCGCGCGGCGGATCAGGTCGCGCAGGTCGGTGTCGGTGAGCGGTTGCAGCTGCAGCACCAGCGAGCGCGACAGGAGCGGGGAGACGACGGAGAAGAACGGGTTCTCCGTGGTCGCGGCGACGAGCAGGACGATGCGGTCTTCGACCGCGCCGAGGAGCGCGTCCTGCTGGGTGCGGGAGAAGCGGTGCACTTCGTCGATGAACAGGACCGTGGACTCGCCGGAGTGGCTGAGCCTGCGTTTGGCGTCGTCGATGACCGCGCGGACCTCTTTGACGCCCGCCGACAGCGCGGACAGGGCGACGAAGCGGCGGCCGATCGCGGAGGAGACCAGGGTGGCCAGCGTCGTCTTGCCGGTGCCGGGCGGTCCGTAGAGCAGGATCGACGCGGGCGCGGCGCCTTCGACGAGCCTGCGCAGCGGGGCGCCGGGGCCGAGGAGATGGTCCTGGCCGACCACCTCGTCGAGGGTCGCCGGGCGCATCCGCACGGCCAGCGGTGCGTTGGGGCGCCGCGCCGAGGAGGTGGGCGCGGCGAACAGATCCAGATCGAACTCCTGTTCCACAGGGATCGACGCTACCCGTTCCGCGCGTGCGACAATTTTCCCCCGTGACCCCGTCTGCGCGTGTCGTGCTGCTCGCGGGCCCTTCGGGCTCTGGGAAATCGACGTTGGCGGCCCAGGCCGGTGTGCCGGTCCTGCGCCTCGACGACTTCTACCGCGAGGGCGACGACCCGCTGCTCCCGCGCGACGCCACTGGTCAGGTGGACTGGGATCTGCCCGCCGCGTGGCATGCCGAGGACGCTGTCGACGCCATCATCCGGCTCGCTTCCACGGGGAAGATCCACGCGCCGCACTACGAACTGGGCGCGGACCGGCGGGTGGGCGGGTACGACCTCGTTCTGGACGGTTCGCCGGTGTTCGTCGCGGAGGGGCTGTTCGCGGACCGGATCGTGGAGGGTTGCCGGGAGGCGGGGGTGCTCGCGGACGCCGTGGTGCTCGCGCCGGGTGGTGGGCGGACCTTCGCGCGGCGGCTGGTGCGGGATGTGGCGGAGTCGCGGAAGCCTACGCACGTGCTGGTGCGGCGGGGATTGCGGCTGTGGCGGGAGCACTCGGCGGTGGTCCGGCGGTGTGAGCTGGCGGGGATGCGGCGGCGGACGTCGGCTGAGGTGTTGGGGTTGCTGGAGGAGCTGTCGCGGCCGGTCAAGGCCTGACGATCGCCGCGAGGTAGCGCTCTCCCAGGACCCGCACGTGTTCGACCAGTTCCGGTGGTCCGTCGAGCCGGAAGTCCATCCCGAGCATGCTGACGTAGATCGCGATGGTCTCCAGGGTGTCCGCGCCCGTCACCAGGACGCTGGTGTGTTCATCGACGGCTTCCACGATCCCGACGGTCGGGTTGATCCGCGCGACGACCACCGGTGCGGGTGCGAGGACCGTGATCCGGGCGTGGACCTTCCAACCCGTCGAGGCGATCTCGCGAAGCACGAAGGCGACGAGGTCGTCGTCGGGCAGCAGGCGGGGCGCGAAGCGGCGGGTGCCGGGGACCACGGTGCCCGCGCTCGCCACCGGGAGGGCTCGCCACGCGTGGTCGTCGAGGTCGTAGGTGACGAGGTACCACCGCCGCTGCCAGCTGATCAGGCGGTACGGCTCGACCTGGACGCCGTCGATCCGCAGGGTCGCGTTGTCGCGCACGGCGGCTGCGATGGTGTCGAGGACCGCGGCGGCGACCGGTGCGTCGGGTTCGCGTGAGCCCGTCACCGCCGGGCCGACCGCGGTGGCGGTGCGTAGGGCTTTCACCTTGCGCTGCAAGCGTTTCGGCATGATCTGGGTGAGTTTCGCCAGGGCCCGGGCGGTGCTTTCCTCGATGTCCGCGATGCCCGTCGCACCCTCCTCGGCGACGCCGATCGCCACCGCGACCGCTACGGCTTCGTCGTCGTCGAGCAGCAGTGGCGGCATGCTCGCGCCTTGGCCCAGGCGGTAGCCGCCGGTGGAGCCACGCTCGGCGTGGATCGGGTAGCCCAGTTCGCGCAGCCGCGCGATGTCGTGGCGCAGTGTGCGGCCGGTGACGCCGAGGTGATCGGCCAGTTCACTGCCGGTTCGTGCCCGCTGGTCCTGCAGCAGGGAGAGCAGGCGCAACAGTCGCGTTGCCGTCTCCGCCACGAATCCTCCCGCAATTAGGAACGAAAACAGCCTAATGGGGTTTTAAGTTTCAGGTACAGCCCGAACAGCGAAAGGCACCACGATGACGAACACCAGCACCGAGCGGCTCACCTGGCGCCAGACCCTCGCCGAGTCCCACCGGATCCTCGAAGCCGCCGTCGCGGGTGTCGGCGATGACCAGTGGACGCTGCCGACCCCGTGTTCGCAGTGGACGGTCACCCAGGTCGTGCAGCACGCGGCCGGTGACCAGCTGGCCTACGCCTCGACGCTCGGCTTCGGCAGCGGGCCGGACTTCGACCCGTTCGCTCCGTCCGGGTCGGTCGACGGCAGCCCGGTCGCCTTGGTCCGGGACGCCGTGGAACGCACGGCCGACGCCTGGGCGCGGACCGACTCGGACACCGCGCCGACCCCGCTTCCGCACGGCGAGCTGCCGATCGCGGTCGCCGCGGGCGCGTGCGCGCTGGACGCGGCCGTGCACGCGTGGGACATCGCCGTCGCCACGGGCAACCCGTCGCCGCTGAGCGAGCCGCTGTGCGTGGAACTGCTCGAGGTGGCGCACGCGATCGTGGAGCCGCTGCGGCAGTGGGGCGCGTTCGCCGCCGCGGGCGCCACCGAGGCGGACGACAGCGCGGAGACCCGGCTGCTGCGCTACCTCGGCCGCTAGTGTCACGGCCGCAGCAGCGGCTTGATCACCTCTCGGGCGTCCATCGCGGTGTACGCCTCCGCGACCCGGTCCAGCGAGTACTCCGCGTCGAAGACCAGGCCCGGGTTGATCTTCCCGTCGAGCACGTCGGCGAGCAGTTCGCTGATATATCCCCGAACCGGCGCCACACCGCCCGCGACGGCGATGTTGTTGCCGAACATCTGACCGACGGGGAGTTCCGGGCCGCCCGCGGGGACGCCGACGTACCCCACCCGGCCGCCGGGGCGGACCGAGTCGAGTGCCTGCTGCATGGATTCCTTGGTGCCGACGCATTCCAGGACCGCGTCGGCGCCGATGCCCCCGAGCAGCTCGATCACCTTCACGGCGCCCTCGTCGCCGCGCTCGGTGACGATGTCGGTGGCGCCGAACTCCTTCGCCACCCGCTGCCGGGCGTCGTGTCGGGACATGACGATGATCCGCTCGGCGCCCAGGCGGTGGGCGGCGAGGACCGCGCACAGGCCGACCGCGCCGTCGCCGACGACGGCCACGGTGTCCCCCGGCCCGACACCGGCGGCGATCGCGGCGTGGTGGCCGGTGCCCATGACGTCGGACAGCGTCAGCACGCTCGACAGCAGGCTCTCGTCCGGCACACCTGGGGTGGCGACGAGTGTGCCGTCGGCGAACGGGGACACGACGTACTGCGCCTGCGCGCCGTCGATCGGGTCGCCCGCTTTGTCGGTGCTGCCCCAGTAGCCGCCGCGGGCGCACGACGTATAGACGCCGTTGCGGCAGTGCACGCAGTCGCCGTCGCTGACCGCGAAGGGGGCGATCACGAAGTCGCCCGCCTTGACCGTGCGGACCGCCGAGCCGACCTCCTCGACGATCCCGACGAACTCGTGGCCGATCCGGCGCGGCTTCTCGGTCGGCGAGACACCGCGGTAGCCCCACAGGTCCGAGCCGCAGACGCAGGACGCGACGACGCGGACAACGGCGTCGGTCGGGTTGCGTAAGGCGGGGTCGGCCACGTTCTCGAGCCGGATGTCACCAGCACCATGCAGGACTGTCGCGCGCATGTATCCGAGCTCCTATCGGCCGAGGACCCGGCGCAGCGCGCCCAGGACGAGTTCCACCCGGTCGAGCCGGGCGTTGTGGCCCATCAACCCGATGCGCCACACACTGGTGGCGAACGCGCCCGCCCCCGCGCCTATTTCCAGGTTGTAGTCCGAGAGCAGAATCTGCCGGACCTTGGCGGAGTCCACGCCGTCCGGAACGCGCACGGTCGTCAGCTCCGGCAGCCGGTGGCCTTCGGCGGCGAACAGCTCCAAGCCAAGTTCGCCGAGGCCTTCCCGCAGCCGCTCCCCTGCGACCCGGTGCCGCTCCCAGACCGTCTCCAGCCCTTCCTCCAGCACCCGCCCCAGCGCAGCGTGCAGCGACGCGATCATGGCCACGGGCGCGGTGTGGTGGTAGGTCCGGCCGCCGTTGCTTCCGTCGACGTAAGCGCCGATCAGGTTCAAGTCCAAGTACCAGGTAGGCGGCTTCGGCAGACGACGCTCCCACGCGCGCTCGGACACCGTGAACGGCGCCAGACCCGGCGCGACGCCGAGGCACTTCTGGGTGCCGGAGTACGCGACGTCCACGCCCCAGTGGTCGATGCTGACCGGGATTCCGGCCAGTGAGGTCACGCAGTCGGCGACCACGAGCGCACCCGGGTCGCGCGTGTGGACGGCGACGGCGAGGGCGCCGATGTCGCTGCGCACACCGGTCGAGGTCTCCGCGTGCACAGCGGCGACGACCTTGGGCGCGGGATGCGCGGCGAGGACGCGCTCGACGTCGACGGGCTGTCCCCACTCGTGATCGACTCGCACGACCTCGCCGCCGTAGCGCCCGGCGACGTCGACCATCCGCTCGCCGAAGAGCCCGTTCACCGCCACGACGACCACGTCGCCGGGTCGCACGAAGTTCGCGAACGCGGCCTCCATGCCGATCGAGCCGGTGCCCGACAGCGGCAGGGTGCGGGCGTTCTCCGTGCCCCACACCACCCGCAGGCGCGCGCACGTCTCATCGAGCACGCGCAGGAACTCCGGGTCGAGATGGCCGAGCAACGGCGCGCCGAGCGCGGCGGTCGCCTCCGGATACGGGTTCGACGGTCCGGGTCCGAGCAGTACACGGTCAACCAGTGCCATGCCCTGGACTTTACGGACGGGCGGGGGCCTCCGCCGGTACGGGCCCACTGGGTTCCGCGCGGCCCAGCATCGACCGGACCATGATCCCCACCGCGTAGGGCACCAGGTCGCGTCCGCGACGCCACAACCACGGGATGCCCTTGATGATCAGCCAGGCGAAATGCTCGGCCTTGTTGGCGGGCCTGCCGCCCTCGCAGACCAGGCTGACCGGGTTCGGCACCACGCAGCCCGCGGCGGCCAGCAACTCGCCGAAACCGGCGGCGAGCATGCGGTGGCCCAGTTCGGAGGGGTGCAGGCGGTCGACCGCCCAAACGTCGGGGCCGTACGCGCCGGGCATGCGGTCGAGGTCCAGGCACGGGGCGCCGGTCTCGGTGACAACCTCGTCGATCACCGCGTTGAGGCGGTCGATGCGGTCCTTGAGGGCTCGACGCAGCGAACCGGGGAGGCGGAAGACGCGGCTGTGGTCGTGATAACGGGCGAGCAGGACGACCGCGCCCTGGGCGTTGAGCGCGGTCACCACGCGGATGAGGTGCGCGCGTATCTGCCGCGGGTCGAAGTCCGAGCGGAGGGTGTCGTTCATGCCCGCGATCACGATGGCCGTGTCGGGGCGGGTCTTGAGGGCTTCGGGGAGTTGTCTGTTGTGGACGCAGGCTATGCGGGCGCCGGTGAAGGAGAAGTTGTTGATCTGGGCGCCCAGGGCGTCACCCAAGAGGGGGCCGACGCCGCGCCAGCCGCCTCTGGGGAGAGGGTCGCCGACGCCGAAGGTTGTCGAGTCACCGAGGACGGCGAGCCTGCTCGCCGTCCAAGCCGTGGAAATCGCCACCGCGGTCACGGGGTCAACGATCAGGGGTGTTCGCGCACGGGCGGTGAGATTGGGGTGTCTGTGGAGGGGCGTGTCAGCGAAGTCTCGGTGCTTGGCTGGAGGTTGTTGCTGGAGGTTGTTGCTGGAGGTTGTTGCTGGGGGTGTTGCCGGCGGGCTTTGTGGGTGGGTGCCTGTTTGGGTGGTTCGCCTTGATTCGGGGACCCCGGAGAAGGACCTGCGCGGGTAAAGCGGGCAGGGTGAAGAAACTGCCCCGCGCCGGGCGAGTTTAGGTCCTTCTCACCCCGAATCAAGGCGAACCACCCAAACAGGCCGTTCTGTTGGGCCCCTTGCGATTCGGGGTGGTCGGGAGGGTTCTCTTGCCTTCGGGGTGGTCGGGACGGCTCCCCCTGCCCTCGCGGTGGTCGGGACGAATCCCCCTGCCCTCGCGGTGGTCGGGACGATCCCCATGCCCTCGCGGTGGTCGGTTCTACGGCCTACGGCCTATCGGAACGCTGGGTAGAGGTCCAGCGTGCGGTCGCCGAACCTGGCCCTCATCGCGGCGGCCACTGTCTCGGCGTGGTCGACCACGGCGCTTGCCCCGGCCCTCTTGGCGGCCTTCGCCAGGTCTGCCCAGCGGGCCACCAGGACCTCGCTCTGATGTGGTGTGTCCACCGCGCCGCCCGACCCGAGTTGGTCGATGTCGGGGACGGTCAGGTACTGCCAGGTCGTCAGGCACACCCAGAACACCTGGGCGTCCAGCAACCTCGGCAGCAACACCTCGTCGTCGTCCAGGTCCGGCCACATGACTCGGACCTCCGCCCGCCAGGCGGCGAGCATGGCGTCGGTCATTCCCGGGGGCAGCGCGTAGGCGCACCAGCAGCTGGGGAACGGCACCGTCAGGTAGGCGGCGTCGAACATCATGTTTCGGACGCAGCCGCCCTCGAAGTCGAGGAAACGCACGCCGCGGTTGGTGATCAGGTTGTTGTCGGGGCAGGAGTCCGACGGGCTGAACGCGCGGTGCCTGCTGTTGTCCAGCAGTGCCACGGTGCCCAGGGCGAACTCAGCGGCCGCGGGGCTGGTCTCGATGCCGAACTCGCTTGCCAGCAACGCCGGCAGAGCCGCGACGGCTGTGGGGCCGTGTTCGGCGAGGGGGTCTTTGGCGCTGGGTGGGCTCTGCCTGCGCAGCAGGGCGTCGAAGTCGGCTTCACGCCCCGCCGTCGTGGCGTGCAGGCGGCCCAGGGAACGGGCCCAGGACAGCAGCGCGCCCTCTGCGGCGCGCGCGTCGGTGCCGTGCAACTTGCCTGCGAGGGTCGGTGCGCGGCCCAGGTCTTCCATGACCAACAGGCGGCTGTCGCCGTCGTGGGCGAACAGTTCCGGGCACATGCGGTCTTCGGCGGTCAACGCGGTGAAGAGTTGGTAGCTCACGGCCTCGCGGATCCAGCTGTCGCGCGGGGTGGTGCCCGGTGGCTGGACGTAGCGCTTGACGGCGAGGGTGCGTGGGAGGGAGAAGGGGCTCGACGCCACCTTCACGCGTAAGACGATGGAGCGTTCGCTGCCGCCCAGGTCCTCCGGTTCGGCGAGCTGGATCCGGGCCCCGAACCGCTTGGTGAGCACCGACTCCGCCGCGACGACAGTCGCCAATACCTCCGCCTGCTGGTCCGGTGACGTCACGGTGTCGTTTGTCTCCGGTGGGTCGGCGGCGATCTCCACACTCATCTCCTCTGACCCTACTCCCGATCGTAGGTCCCCAAGACCGGGCCTTGGGTGTCCCCGAGGACCGTAGTGGTAGGCGACGATCCAGAGGGAGGGGGCGGTCGAGAAATCACGGCGCGAAGCCAGAACGAGTGTCGTACTCCCAGACCGTGAGACCTACGTTTGAAATCCTGGGAACCAGGTTTGAAACTCAGCCAGGCGATAATGGGCGTACGGCGTCGTTGGCGAACCGCCTGCTCCGGCGCACCATCAGCACCGCCGAAGCGGCGACCACGATGCCCAGCAGGTTGATCGTCAGCTGACCGGCCGAGTCCAGCACCTTCTGCCATTCGCCGAGGATCGCGGCGACGGCGATGTAGCCCGCGGCGGGCACGGTGGTGACCGAGATGAACACGCCGACCAGGGCCGCGGACTTCGCCGACGTCATCGACAGCATGCCGGCGGCACCCGCCAGCACGGCCACGATCAGTGACCACGGCCCGACCTCGTAGACGAAGTCGACCTGGTGGTCGCCGACGATGGCGCTCGCGTCGAACAGCCCGGCCGTCCAGCCCAGCCACGTCCCGCCCGCGGTGATCGCGATCGCCACCACGAAACCCAGACCCAGCGCGAGACTCGCGCGCCGCACCAGGTCCCAGCGGCCGCGGACCAGTCCGACCGCGATCGCGGCGAGCGGTCCGAACTCCGGACCGACCACCATCGCGCCGACGATCGTGATCGGCGAGTCGGTGATCACGCCGACCGCGGCCAGCAGGCACGCGATGATCAGAAAGGCCAGGTAGGTGGCGTTGAGGCGGGACTCCTCGCCGGTGCGGGAGACCAGTTCCTCCCACACCACCGCGTCCGCCGCCTCGCCGGGGGCGTCGCGCTCGGCGAGGTCGGCGGCGTCGGACATCACGGTGTCGATCACGTCGAGGGTGATTCCCCCGGTGTGGTCGATGCCCAGCGAGCAGAGCACGGCCAGGATCTCGTCCGCGGCCTCGCGGGCGACGTCAGCCTCGATGACGTCACCCGCGGGCTGGATCGCGGCACCTGGAAACAGCACGACATGGGTCGCGCCGACGTGCTCCTGGAGCACGTCGAGCGCGGCCTTGCTGCTCTCGGGCGGACAGACCGCGCGGAGACGGAGCACTTACGCCTCTTCGGGCTTGGGCTCCGCCTTGGCGGGCTTGAAGTCGACGCCCGCCTCCTTGCGCTGCTCCGGGGTGATCGGCGCGGGCGCGGCCGTCAGCGGGTCGTAGCCGCCGCCGGACTTCGGGAACGCGATGACCTCGCGGATCGACGGCTCACCGGCGAGCAGGGCCACGATGCGGTCCCAGCCGTAGGCGATGCCGCCGTGCGGGGGTGGGCCGTAGGCGAAGGCGTCGAGCAGGAAGCCGAACTTCTCCCGCGCGTCCTCCTCGCTGATGCCCATCATCTTGAAGACGCGCTCCTGCACGGCCTTGCTGTGGATACGGATCGAGCCGCCGCCGATCTCGTTGCCGTTGCAGACCATGTCGTAGGCGTAGGCCAGGGCGTTGCCCGGGTCTTCCTCGAAACGGTCGATCCACTCGGGGTTCGGCGAGGTGAAGGCGTGGTGCACGGCGGTCCACTGGCCGGAGCCGACGGCGACGTCACCGGCGCTGACCGCGGCGGAGGCCTCCTCGAACAGCGGGGCGTCGACGACCCAGACGAACGACCAGGCCGACTCGTCGATGAGGCCGCAGCGCTTGCCGATCTCCAGGCGGGCGGCGCCGAGCAGTGCCCGCGCCTCGGACTTGACGCCCGCGCCGAAGAAGATGCAGTCGCCCGGCTCCGCGCCCGCGGCCTTGGCCAGGCCCTCGCGCTCGGCGTCGGACAGGTTCTTGGCGACCGGACCGCCGAGCGTGCCGTCCTCGTTGACCAGCACGTAGCCCAGGCCGCGGGCGCCGCGCTGCTTGGCCCACTCCTGCCAGGCGTCGAGCTGCTTGCGGGGCTGGCTCGCGCCGCCCGGCATGACCACGGAGCCGACGTACGGCGCCTGGAACACGCGGAACGGGGTGTCGGCGAAGAACTCGGTCAGCTCGGTGAGTTCGAGGTCGAAGCGCAGGTCGGGCTTGTCGGTGCCGTAGCGCGCCATCGACTCCAGGTACGGGATGCGCTGGATGGGCTTGGGGATCTCGTAGTCCGCCAGCTCCTTCCACAGCGCGGAGATGATGCGCTCGCCGAGGGCGATGACGTCGTCCTGCTCGACGAAGGACATCTCGATGTCGAGCTGGGTGAACTCCGGCTGGCGGTCGGCGCGGAAGTCCTCGTCGCGGTAGCAGCGGGCGAGCTGGTAGTACCGCTCCATGCCGCCGACCATGAGCAGCTGCTTGAACAGCTGCGGGGACTGCGGCAGCGCGTACCAGGAGCCGGGGGCCAGCCGGGCCGGGACGAGGAAGTCGCGGGCGCCCTCGGGGGTGGAGCGGGTCAGCGTCGGGGTCTCGATCTCGAGGAAGTTCTCCTCGTGCAGGACCGTGCGCGCGATGCGGTTGGCCTCGCTGCGCATGCGCATCGCGCGGGCCGGGGCGCTGCGGCGCAGGTCGAGGTAGCGGTGGCGCAGGCGCACCTCTTCGCCGACGGTGACGTTGTCGTCGAGCGGGAAGGGCAGCGGGGCGGACTCGCTGAGGACCACGAGCTCGGTGGCAAGGACCTCGATGGCGCCGGTCGGCAGCTCCGGGTTGTCGTTGCCCTCGGGGCGGGCGGCGACCTCGCCGACGACCTTCACGCAGAACTCCGCGCGCAGGCGGTGGGCGCGCTCGGCCATCTCGCCCTCGCGGAAGACGACCTGGGCCACGCCGGAGCCGTCACGGAGATCGATGAAGATCACGCCGCCGTGATCGCGCCTGCGGGCCACCCAGCCGCTCAGGGTGATGGTCTGCCCAGCGTGCTCGGCGCGGAGTGTTCCGGCCTCGTGCGTGCGGATCACGGGTGACGCGCTCCTGTCCAGATGGTGGGACGCCGCCAGGCGAATTTTCGACCGGGGCAACATGTGTAGAGGTCAGGCTAGCCAATGGGCGCCTGGTTCTGTCGAGCAGGTTTCCACCTGGGACTTGACTGCCTTAGCAGTCAACAGAGCGCTATGGCGCGCGACCATCGTAGTCAACCGTTCAGTGGCAGACTTTGACCCATTTGGGTGCATAGTAGTGGGGCCAATAGGGCTATCTAGTCACTGAAGGCAGCGAAACGGTTACCCGCGAATTAACACTGTGGCTACCCATAGGGACGCCTACGACGTACTGTGACCACCAGGGCGTAAGGGGTAACCCAGGGAGTGAACATGGGTAGCGGTATCACCCGCGAGCCAGTTCGTGAACTTCACCAGAACGGGAGTGTCCGCCATGCGATGACGGCCGAGCCGGATTCTTTGGCGGCTGACGCGTTCCCCACGGCACTGCGGTCTGCGATCCAGGCCAGCGGTCTCAGTCTGGACCGTATTCAGTACCGACTGCGGGCACGCGGAGTCTCGATCAGCGTGACGGCACTGAGCTACTGGCAGTCGGGAAGACGCAGGCCCGAGCGCGCCGAATCACTAGCGGCGCTCGGCCATCTCGAAGACGTGCTGTGCGTGCCGACCGGGTCGCTCATCGCCCTGCTCGGACCGCCCCGCCCGCGCGGCAGAGTCAACCGCGAGTCGTCGCGGCTGACCGTCGAGGCACTGTGGGGCAACAGCGAGCCCGTCTCGCAGCTGCTCAAGCGCATCGACTTCACGACCGACGCCGCCATGACCAAGCTCAGCCAGCACGACCGCATGGTGATCGCGGCCGACCGCGGCGAGAAGTCGATCAACATCCGCCAGGTCTTCCGCGCCGAACACGACGGCGCGGACCGGACCGTGATGGTCTACGACCTCGAACGGCCCGGCAGGCCGTTCCCGACGATCACCGCCGGTGAGAGCTGCCGACTGGGCCGATCCGCCCAGGACGCGGGCGCGGGCCTGGTCGCCGCGGAATTCCTGCTGGACCAGCCGCTGAGCCGCGGCGAGACGGCGATCGTCGAATACGAACTGAAGCACCCCGGCCCGCCGTACTCGCGCGGCGACGACAGCTACTGCCGCAAGTTCACGACGCCGGTCCGTGAGTTCGTCCTGGAACTGCGCTTCGACCCGTCGGCCCTGCCCACGTACCTCGAGCAGTACACCGTCGACGGCGATGACCAGGTGACGAACCGGCGCAAGCTGGAGTGCACGCCGGACGGGAAGGCGCACACGGTGGCTCTGGACTTCGGTCCGGGGATCTTGTGTGTGCGCTGGGAATGGCCAGACTAGTCCGCCTCCCCGAAATTTTGACTTGGGGTCACCAGGCGGGTGATGGTGCGGGTGGGTGGGTGACCGTGGTCGGCTGCCGTCGCGGTCCCCTTAGGTGACGGCCATGGCGCGGGGGTTTGACAAGCCACAGTGAGGGTGAGGAGAGCGGGTCGGGGAATGTGCCTCGGCCCGCCATGATTCTTTGTTGGGGTTTGGTCAGGGCCAGGTTGCCACGTCGAGGGTGAAGATCGCGGTGCCGGATTGGCCGCGGGCGTTGGTGGCGGAGATGGTGATCGGGTAGCGGCCGGGTGGGGTGTCGGGGGCGGTGAAGATCCAGACCACCGCGCGGCCGCCCTCGTAGACGACGGTGGGACTGAACGTCACGCGTGATCCCGCGGGGGCGTCCCGCACGGCCAGGCGCACCGCTCCCCCGCCGGTCACCGTCACGCGGGTTTGGGCGGCGAAGCCCGCCTGGGCGGTTTCGGTGGCCGGGGTGAGCCACACCCGCGCCCCTCCTGGTTCGCGTTCCGGGGCGGTGATGGTCAGGGAGAAGAAGCAGCTGGCAAGTTCCCCGTCGATGTTTGTCGCGGTGACCGTGACCGGGTGGATTCCGCCGGGTGTCCAGCTTCCGCAGGCCACGGTGAGCCGGGTCGACCCGCCGGCCGCCAGCAGTGGGGGTGAGAAGGTCGCGGACACCCCGTCGGGCAGCCCGAGTGCGGCCATCGTGAGTGTCTGCGGGCGCGAGCCCGGCGTCGTGCCGATGACCACGGTGGCGCTGTCGTGCGCGTCCACCTTCACCGACAGGGAGTCGACGGACACGGTGAAGTCGCCCCGGGTGACGTGGGTGGGGAAGATCGACACTGGCGGGGAGTCTCCTGGGCTGCGGGGAGACCCACGATCGGGGCGGGTGGCCCGCTAAACAATCCGTACCCCGACAGGTATGGGTACGGATTGTTTGATCAACACACCTTCTGTCACGGCCGGTTGGTCAGAGCAGGGTCAGCTGCTCCTGGACCAACGGCGCCTCCGTCGGCGAGGGCAGGCTGCCGCGCGGCCAGGAAGGTTCGGCGCGGTCTTGGCCGGCGAAGCCGTGCGCGCGCAGCAGTGGGCCGACTCGGGTGCCGAGCGCGCGGCGGTAGGCGATGTCCGCGGTGCTGCGTGATCCGTAGATACGTCGGTACAACGGGACCAGTGCCGGATGATCACGTGCCAGCCACTTCGCGAACCATTCCTTCGCGCCTGGGCGCAGATGTAAAGGAAGCACTGTCACCCCGGTCGCGCCCGCTGCGGCGATCTCGGTGAGGAGGGAATCGAGCTGTTCGGTGGTGTCGGTGAGGCCCGGGAGGACCGGGGCGACGAAGACCGCGCACGGCAAACCGGCGTCGGTGATTCGGCGGACCAACTCGAGGCGAGCCTGCGGGGAGGCGGTGCCGGGTTCGAGTCCGCGCTGCAGTTCGCGGTCGAGCAGGGCGATGGAGACACCGACGCCCACCGGGACGTCGGAACTGACGGCCGTGAGCAGCGGTAGGTCTCGGGACAGGACCGTGCCCTTGGTCAGGATGGAGAACGGCGTCCCCGAGTCGGCCAGGGCACGGATGATCCCGGGCATCAGCGCGTAGCGCCCCTCGGCGCGCTGATAGGGATCGGTGTTTGTGCCCATGGCGACGTGTTCACGGGTCCAGCGCGGCGCGCGGAGCTGTTTGGCGAGGACTTCGGCGGCGTTGACCTTGACCACGATCTGGCTGTCGAAGTCGTGGCCCGCGTCGAGATCGAGATAGTTGTGCGTCCGCCGGGCGAAGCAGTTGTGGCTGACCACCCCGTCGGCGATGAAGTCGCCGGTGCCGGTGGTGATGTCGAACAGTGGCAGGTCGATGCCCAGCGCCTGGATCTCGACCACGCCGAGGCGGGCGGCGGACTTGATCGCGGCGTCGTCGATCGTGCGCTTGGCCGCGACAGCCGGGCCGATGGTGTGGAACAGGCGCAGGTGTTCGGCGAGCCCACCGTCGACGCGCACGCAGCAGCGTCCCTCGGGAGCCCTGCGTTCCTCGACCGCATGGTGGAAACCGAAGTGTGCCAACGCTTCGAGGACCGCGGCGGCGGCTTTCGCGCCGAGGTTGCGGAACCGGACGATCCGGTTGGCGAAAGTGCCGTCGCTGTCGAACACGCCCGCCAGCAGGCCCTTGCGCCACTCGTCGGTCGGTGCTTGCGGCCACGGGACCGGCAGGCTCTGCGCCAGGTCGCCGGTCAGATACTCGGCGACGCGCGCGTGGATCTCGGCGGCGGGTGCTCCCCCGCCGTCGCCGCGGGCGATTCCGCATAAGTAGCCGCGGCGGTAGTCGGCGGTGTCCTTGGGCGGGGCGGCGAAGCGGCCGGTGCCCATGAGTTTGTTGCCAGCGGTCAGGTGTGGGCGCCTGCCCGGGCCCGCGACGGTTCCGGTGACGTGTTTCCAGCCGCGTTCGGTGAGGAACCGGTGGTCGCCGCTGGCGATCAGCGACGTCCCGTCCTCCAAGGTGACCCGGTAGGCGGGCTTGACCGTGGACCAGTGGTCGCGCACCTCGGTCGGCACGTAGTGCCGGTAGCTGCCCCGGCGCTGCGTCCCATAGACGCGGTCGCCCACGCGCAGCGCCGAGATGGGCTTCGTGGAGCCGTCCGCCATGAGGATCGGGGTGTCGCCGTGCAGGCAGTAGCTGCACGCGTGCGAACACCCGCGATATGGGTTGACCGTCCACTGGAACGGCATCGGCGAGCCGCCCGGCACCCGGTTGAGCACGGACTTGGCCAGCACCTCGTGGAAGACCATGCCCGCGAACTCCGGCGTCCGCACGCTGCGCACCAGACCGGGCAGGCCGGGAAGGGCCTGCTCGTCCGCGCTCCCGACCCGCTGCCCATCCCATCGCACGAGGCCTAGTCGAACACATGTTCGAACACGGTGTCAACGACTCGATCGGTGGTTTACAAAAACCCAACCCTTGTCAAACCGGCTTTACAAAAGCTATGGTTTTGTCCAATCAGCATCCGGGAGGCGAGGGCAATGAGGCCAGGACAGGACACCGGGACCGTCTCGCAGAGTTCGACCGAGACGTGGACCGACGGCAAGCGGT
Organism: Actinokineospora alba; assembly: GCF_004362515.1. Classification (NCBI taxonomy): domain Bacteria; kingdom Bacillati; phylum Actinomycetota; class Actinomycetes; order Pseudonocardiales; family Pseudonocardiaceae; genus Actinokineospora; species Actinokineospora alba. Next base: position 6,849,846 of record NZ_SNXU01000001.1, read on the forward strand.
ACCTCTGGCTGATCGGCCTGGTGGTGCCCTCGCTGGCATTCCTCGCGATCGGCATGCACCAGCTCACCGACTGGGCGGTGTGGCTGTGGCTGGGACCGGTGGTGATCCTGGTGATCGTCCCCGCGATCGACCTCATCGCCGGGCTCGACCGGTCGAACCCCCCGGACGACGTGATCGAGGCGCTGGAGAAGGACAAGTACTACCGCTGGATCACCTACGCGTTCCTGCCGATCCAGTACGCGGGCTTCATCACCGCCTTCTACCTCATCGGCGGGGACAGCCTGTCGGTCGTCGAGAAGGTCGGCCTGGCCATCTCCATCGGCTGCATCGGCGGGATCGGCATCAACACCGCCCACGAACTCGGCCACAAGAAGGAGAGCCACGAGCGCTGGCTGTCCAAGATCGCCCTGGCGCAGAGCTTCTACGGCCACTTCTACATCGAGCACAACCGCGGCCACCACGTGCGGGTCGCGACGCCGGAGGACCCGGCCAGCAGCCGGATGGGCGAGAACCTCTACCAGTTCTGGCCGCGCACGGTCTTCGGCTCCGTCAAGAGCGCCTGGCACCTGGAGAAGAAGCGCTACGCCCGCCGCGACCAGCACCCGTTCCGCCTGGGCAACGACGTGCTCAACGCCTGGTTGATGTCCGCGGCGCTGTGGGGCGCGATGATCATCGCCTTCGGTGTCGGGATCCTGCCGTACCTGCTCATCCAGGCCGTGGTCGGCTTCTCGCTGCTCGAGGTCGTGAACTACCTGGAGCACTACGGGATGCTGCGGCAGCAGGTCGGCCCGCCGGATCGCCGCCGCTACGAGCGCGTCGCCCCGAGCCACAGTTGGAACTCCAACAACATCGCCACCAACGTTCTGCTTTATCACCTGCAGCGGCACAGCGACCACCACGCGAACCCGACGCGGCGCTACCAGACGCTGCGCGACTTCGAAGAGTCCCCGGTGCTGCCCACCGGCTACGCGGGCATGATCGTGCTCGCCATGATCCCGCCGGTGTGGCGCCGGGTCATGGACCCGCGGGTGGTCGCGCACTTCGGCGGCGACCTCACCAAGGCGAACATCTCACCCCGCAAGCGCGACAAGATCCTCGCCAAGTACGGCACGGCCACACCGTCGACCACGGACACGCCTGCGGACACCGCAGTCCGTGTACCCGCGAACCTGATCCACGTGGGCAAGTGCCCAGGTTGCGGCTACGTCTACGACGAAGCCGTCGGCGACCCGCGCGAAGGCTTCCCCGCGGGCACCCCGTGGAGCGCGGTGCCGGACAACTGGTGCTGCCCGGACTGCGGTGTGCGGGAGAAGATCGACTTCCTGCCGGTCACGAAGGTCGGTGTGTGATGCGGATCGTGGCCGATCGAGCCCGCTGCGAGGGCCTGGGCATGTGCGAGGCGATGGCGCCGGACTTCTTCGAGGTCGGTGACGACGGGACCGTGACGGTCCTCGACGGGACTCCCGGCGAGGAGCACCGCTCGGCGGTGCTGGCCGCGGTGGACGCCTGCCCGGTCCTCGCGCTGAGCCTGGACGGCTGAGCCGTGGACCTCGTCGTGGTCGGCGCCTCGCTCGCGGGGCTGCGCGCGGTGGAGTCGGCCCGCCGGGCGGGGCACACCGGGCCGATCACGCTGATCGGCGCGGAACCGCACCTGCCCTATGACCGGCCGCCGCTGTCCAAGGCTTTCCTCGACACCGACGGTCCGACCGAGGTTCGACCATTCCGCGACGAGGCCGACCTGCGCGACGAGCTCGGCGTGCGGCTGCTGTTGGGCACGCCCGCGCAAACGCTCGACCCGGTCGCCTGCGAGGTGTCAGTCGGGCGGCGGACGATCCCGTACGACGCGGTGATCATCGCGACCGGCGCGTCCCCACGACCGTTCCCGGGCACGTCCGGTATCGCGGGGGTGCACCAGTTGCGCACCGCCGACGACGCCGTCGCGATCCGGTCGGCGCTCGACAACGGGGCGCGGACAGTGGTGGTCGGCGCGGGCTTCATCGGCTCGGAGGTGGCCTCGGCGGCTCGGGCGCGCGGGCATGAGGTGACCGTCGTGGAGGCGGCTTCGCTGCCCCTGAGCCGGTCGATCGGAGTCGACGCGGGCACGGTGTGCGCGGACCTGCATCGCGCGAACGGGACGGACCTGCGGCTCGGTGTCGGCGTCGCGGCCATCGAGTCGGCCGACGGCCGGGTGACCGGTGTCCGGCTGGACGACGGGACCGTGCTGGACGCCGACCTGGTGGTGGTCGGAACCGGTGTGGCACCCGCGACCGGGTGGCTGCGCGGAAGCGGCGTCCCCCTGCACGAACGCGACGGCGGCGTGCTCTGCGACGAGACACTGTGGACCGGCGTGCCGGGCGTGTACGCGGCGGGCGACGTCGCGCACGTCCCCAACCCGCTCTTCGACGGCGACCTGATGCGGCTCGAACACTGGACCAACGCCGCGGAGCAGGGCGCGGCCGCCGCCCGGCACGCCCTCGACCCGGCGTCGGCGCGGGGGCTCGCGCCGGTCCCCTACTTCTGGTCGGACTGGTACGGCCACCGCATCCAGTTCGTCGGCACCCCGGACTGCGACGAAGTCCGGGTGGTGGACACCGATACGTTCACGGCTCTCTATCGCCGAGGAGACCGGATCGTGGGTGCGTTGACCGTCGACCGTCCGCGCGAGGTGATGAAGTTCCGCAAGCGCATCGCCGGGCGCGGCGACTGGTCGGAGGCGCTCGCTTTCAGCGCGCGGGAAGGTGCGGCTTAACATGAACGTCGTGACGATGGCCGAATCGACCGACGTCGCGGCCGGTGGCCCGCAGCGACAGCGCATCATCGCCGCCGCGGCCGCCCTCACCACCCGGTCGGGCTGGGCGTCGGTGACGATGTCGCGGCTCGCCGACGAGGTCGGGGTGAGCCGCCAGACGGTATACAACGAGATCGGGACCAAGCCCGCCCTGGCCAAGGCCATGGTGCTCGACGAGCTGGGGCGGTTCCTCTCGGTCGTCGACAAAGCGTTCGACGAACACCCCGAGGACCTGATCGTCGCGATCACCGCGGCGGTGCGTGGCGTCCTGGAACTGGCCGAGGGCAACACGCTGTTGCACGCCATCGTCTCCGCGACCCACGGCGCCGATACCGAACTGCTGCCGCTGCTGACCACCCACGCGGAGTCGCTGTTGAGCACCGCGAAAGCCGTCGTGGCCGACCGGATGCGCCCCTTCCGCCTCCCGTTCACCGCCTGGGAGTTCGACGCGGCGATCGACATGGTCGTGCGGGTGGTGCTCAGCCATGTGATGCAGCCTTCGGGCAGCCCGGAGGAAACCGCCGCCGACATCGCGTGGATCGCCCGGCGAGTGCTGTTCCCCTGATCCGCGGGCACGGACCAGTCCTGAGAGGATTGGGCGGTGGATGACTGGGAGACGCGGCCGATCCCGCGCGTGCGCGCGGACGACGAGCCTGAGCGCGCCTCCAAGGGCAGGCACACGGCGGGCCCGGATGGCGCGGGCCGTCGTCGTCGCCGCGATCCCGAGGACGAGATAGCGGTAACCGGCCACGGGCACGGACATGGACCGGCCACCCCTGCTTCGGCGCCGGTGCGGCGGCTCCTCGCGTTTCTGGTGACGCCGTTCGCCTTGGCCGCGATCATCGGGATGGTGCTGCTGTTCCCCACGGGCGACGGGCCTGAGGGTGTCGGGTCCGGCCAGGAACCGGTGCTCGGCACGGTGACCGCGGCGGAGGCCGGGCCGTGCCAGTTCGGCGGTCAGCCGGGCGCCGAGCCGAGTCCCGACCAGTGTCTGACGGTCACGGTGCAGATGACCGACGGGCAGGCCTCGGGCAGCGAGATCCGCACGGCCGTCCCCTTGGAACCGAGCACCCCACGCTTCGCCGTGGGCGACGACGTCGTCCTCAGCTACGGCGGCGGCGACCCGCTCAGCGGCGGCTCCTACCAACTCGTCGACTTCCAGCGCGGCACGCCCCTCGCCGTCCTCGCCCTCCTGTTCGCCGCCGCGGTGTTGGTCCTCGGGCGCTGGCAGGGGCTCAAGGCGCTGACCGGCCTGGGGCTGACGTTCGCGGTGCTGCTGCTGTTCGTGCTCCCGGCCATCCTCGGTGGGGAGAACCCGCTGCTGGTGGCGATCGCGGGGGCGGGCGTCATCATGTTCGCGGTCCTCTACCTGACCCACGGCTTCTCCGCGCGGACCACCACGGCGGTCTTGGGGACGATGGTCAGCCTGGCCCTCATCGGCGTGCTGAGCGCTCTCTTCGCGGCGGCGTCACGGCTGACCGGGCTGGACGAGGAGACAGCGAACCTGGTGGGGGCGCTGGGCACCGGCATAGACACGCGCGGGCTGCTGCTGGCGGGCATCGTGATCGGCGCCCTCGGTGTGCTCGACGACGTGACCGTCACCCAGACCAGTGCGGTGTGGGAGTTGCGGGCGGCGAACCCGACGCTGACTTGGCGGGAGCTCTACGCGGCGGGTTTGCGGATCGGCCGCGACCACGTGTCGTCGGCGGTCAACACGTTGGTGATGGCGTACGCGGGTGCGGCGCTGCCGGTGTTGCTGTACTCGTCGCTGTCGGATGTGGGCCTGGGCGCATTGCTGGGGTCACAGTCGATCGCACAGGAGATCGTGCGGACGCTGGTGGGCAGCATCGGGTTGGTGGCGGCGGTGCCGGTCACGACCGCGTTGGCCGCGTTGGTGGCGGTGCGGGAGGACTAGCCTGCCCCACCCACTGGTGCGCTGGTGCCTGTTTGGGTGGTTCGCCTTGATTCGGGGACCCCGGAGAAGGACCTGCGCGGGTAAAGCGGGCAGGATGACGAAACTGCCCCGCGCCACGCGAGTTTAGGTCCTTCTCCCCCCGAATCAAGGCGAACCACCCAAACAGGCCGTTGCGTTCTGCCCCTTGCGTTTTCGGGTGGGTAATGGTCGTGCACCAGCGGCCAAAGCCAGCCAGGCTATGGCAGATTCGCCACGAACCGGGTGATCGCCTCAGTGCGCAACCGCTGAGCCAACTTCCCCTGCGGCGCAACCGAAGCGAGCTGGAACAGCGGCCGCTCCGGCGCTGCCTCACCCCGGGCCTCCGCGCGCAGTTGGGCCACAAGCAGTTGCGAGAAAACCAATCCGCTCGTGTTCTCACTCCCCGCGAGCGCGTCCGCCAACCTCCGCAGGGCGAGGATGCCGAGTTCCCGGCCGCCCGTGCCCGAGTACGCCGCGAGCGCGATGTTGATGGACTTTCCCTTGGCGCCGACCAGAAGCCCGACCGTGCGCACACCGCGCACATCGGTCACCAACAAGTCGAGGCGTTCGACGGTCCGCAGGTCGACGGTCTTGCTGCCGATCGTCTCCGCCACCACGCGCGGGCCCTGCAGCCAGATCCGCCGACGCGCGGTCATCCAGGTCAGCAGGGCCAGCGTCCCGGCGACCACGGCCGCGGTGATCAAGCCCGGCGTCTGCCCGAAGATCAGGCCGACGACACCGCCGACTGCCGCGCCGAACAGCAGGGCGACCGCGACGGTCACGCAGCCTCGGCGCCGCGACGGGTCGGCCAGGGTCAGTGGGATCCGCTCCGGCTCGGCCGGAGGCTGGGGGGCGGTCATGGTCAGATGCCCCGGCCGCGGCCGCGGTGCGCCGATGACGGGTCGGTCAGGTCGATCATCCCGGTGAGGAACGGGTTGCTGACCCGCTCACGGCCGATCGTCGTGGTGGGCCCGTGTCCCGGGAGGACCACCGTCTCGTCGTCGAGCGGCAGGATCTTCGAGCGCAGCGACGCCGTCATCCGGTCCATCGACCCACCGGGCAGGTCCGTGCGGCCGATCGACCCCGCGAAGAGGGTGTCGCCGGAGAACAGCAGCAGGCCGCCCTCCTCGGTGGCCGAGCGGAACGCCACCGACCCCTCGGTGTGGCCGGGGGTGTGGTCGACGGTCAGCTTCAGGCCCGCGAGGTCGAGTTCGACCCCGTCGGTCATCTCCTTGACCTCGCTCGGCTCGCGCATTTCGAGGCGGCCGAAGAACGACGCGGCTTCCCGGCTCATGCCGCGCATCGGGTCGGTGAGCATGTACCGGTCGTCCGGGTGGATCCACGCGGGCACGTCGTTGCCGTCGCAGACCGGGGTCACCGAATAGGTGTGGTCGAGGTGCCCGTGGGTCAGCAGCACCGCGACCGGCGAGAGCCGGTGCTTGCGCAGCGCCTCGGCGATCGGCTCCTCAGCGTCCTGACCAGGGTCGATGATCACACACTGGCCGCCCTCCTCGGGCGCGACGAGGAAGCAGTTGGCCTGGAAGGCCCCAGTCGGAAAGCCGACGACGAGCACGGCGGAACCTCCGGTCGACGGATTCTTGGCAAGCTCTCAGCCTAGTGGGCCGTCCCACCACACGGTTCTTACCGGGGGTGCCCATAGACTGCGCGCCTGCCAGGAACGTGTAGGTCAGGGAGGGTGCCAGGTGCCGACTAACGAGCAGCGCAGAGAGGCGGCCAAGCGCAAGCTGGAACGTCAGCTGGCGAACAGGGCCGAGCGTGCGCGCAAGCGCCGGATGTTCGGTGTGGTGGGCACCGTGGTGGCCGTCGTGGCCGTCGTGGGTCTTGTCTATTGGCTCGCCAACCGCAGCGACGACCCGGTCACCCCGGCGGACGCCTCCACCTCGCCGAGCGCCGACGCCGAGGCGCCGGTGGACACCCCGGCGAACATCCCGACCGCGCTGGCGCCCGCGCCGAAGCGTCCGAAGGCGCTGCCCGCAAAGGTCACCTGCGAGTACCCGGCCGAGGCGGGCAAGCCCGCGGCCAAGCCCGTGCAGGCGCCGCCCACGGCCGACATCTCCGCCGAGGGCACCGTCGTGGCGACCGCGAACATCGCGGGCGGCGACGTCAAGCTGACCCTGGACCGCACGCTCGCGCCGTGCGCGGTGAACAGCTTCGTGAGCCTGGCCAAGCAGGGCTACTTCAACGACACCCGCTGCCACCGCCTCACCACCAGCGACGGCCTGCAGGTCCTGCAGTGCGGCGACCCGTCGGCCTCCGGCAGCGGCGGCCCCGGCTACAGCTTCGACGACGAGGTCTTCCCCGAGCTGAAGTACGGCCGCGGCATCCTCGCCATGGCGAACGCGGGCAAGAACCCGCAGACGAACAAGGGCACCAACGGCAGCCAGTTCTTCATCGTCTACGGCACCGCCGAACTGCCCCCGAATTACTCCGCCTTCGGCACGATCGACGCCGAGAGCCTCAAGAAGATCGACGAGATCGCCAAGAAGGGCACCACCCGCAAGGGCTCGCCGGGCGACGGCTCGCCGAAGGACGCGGTCACCATCAGCACGGTGTCGGTGGCCTGAGCATGAACCGCACCGCCGCGACCGGGCTGCTCCTCGCCTGCCTGACCCTGACCGCCTGCGGGTCGGGTGTGTCGGGCAGCCCGGTCGGGGTGGACTCGGCCCCGACCACGTCGGAGAAGTCGTCTGCCTCCGCGCAGGCGACCTCCGCCGGAGACGGGACGCCATGCCGGTACAAGACCAGCACCGGCCAGCCCGCGCCTGAGGGCAAGGACGTCGGCAAACCGGCCGAGCGGGCGAAGGACAAGCCCGCCACGGTGACGCTCACGACCAACCTGGGCGCCATCGCGATCACCCTGGCGACCGACACGGCGCCGTGCACCAGCCGCAGCATCGCCCACCTGGCGGCGAAGAAGTACTTCGACGACAGCCCGTGCCATCGGCTCACCGCCGCCGAGAGCCTGTCGGTCCTGCAGTGCGGGGACCCGACCGGCCAGGGCACCGGCGGCCCGGGATACACGGTGCAGGACGAGAACCCGGGCAACCTCAAGCCCTCCGGCGTCGGGGAGACGGTGATCTACCCGCGCGGCACGGTCGCGATGGCCAACACCGGCCGCCCGAACAGTGGCGGAAGCCAGTTCTTCCTGGTCTACCGCGACTCCAAGCTGCCCCCGACCTATGCGGTCCTCGGCACCGTCGACGACAAGGGCCTCGCGGTGCTGGACAAGATCGCCGCGGGTGGCGTCACGCCACAGATGGGCGAGCAGGACGGCGCACCGACCGTGCCGGTCAAGATCCAGAAGGCCACGGTCGAGGACTAGGCCCAGGTGACCGACCGCTGGGAGCAGTACCTCTACGAGCAGCACTCGGCCGAACAGCTGGCCACGTGGGCGGTCAGCCTGCGCTATTTCCGGTTCTGCCGGGCCTTCGGCGGCCACGCGGGCGACGGCGACCAGCTCAGGGTCGCCCTCGCGGTCGACTCCCGAGACGACCTGGACACGATCCTCGCCGCGCTCGGCATCCCGCTGACCATCCTCCCGGCGGACGAGCCGCGACCGGTCGCGGGCCAGTCCTACACCGGGGCCGAGTACGCCCGGTTCCGGGACGCGATCGACCAGTTCCCCGACGTCGCCCAGCCCAGCCATGTGCGGCTGGCCGGTGGAAAAGCGTTCGCGTGGGTTTCCCGCGGCCGACTCACCGTGTCGATCACCGATGAGGACGACATCTGGTCGGTCACCGACGCGGCCGTCGAGGTGGCGCGGCGGGTGGAGCCGATGATCGACCCGATCGCGAACCACGTCATCGACCCGCCGGGACACGACCGACACTGCGTCTGCCCGACGTACTACCCGGAATTCTGGGCGACCTGACTGTCGTACCCCGCTGTCACACTCGGTGGATGACCTATCGGGAGTGGCCGGTCGACCGCCCAGGCATCGCCTGCGTGTGGTCGCGGAGCCTGGCCTCGGCCGCCACCCACCGCATCGTCCCCGACGGGTGCGCCGACGTGATCTGGGAGCGGGAGACCGGCAGGCTCTTCGTGGCGGGCCCGGACACCGCGGCGCAGCTCGGCACCTCGGAACCCGGGACCATGGTCGGGCTGCGGTTCGAACCGGGAGCCATCGCCTTGGGCGTCCCCGCCGACGAGTTACGCGACGGAAGAATCGATCTCGACGCCTTCCGCCGCGACGGCCGGGAGTTGGCCGAGCGGCTTGGTGCGGCCGAGCATCCGCATGAGGTGTTGCTCGACGCGTTCCCCGCCCACGTCGACCCGATGATCGACCAGGTCCGGGACCTGGCCGAGCGCACCGGATCGGTGCGGGCCATCGCGGATGCCGTGGGGCTTGGGGAACGTCAGCTCCGGCGGCGCAGCCTCGCGGCGTTCGGGTACGGGCCCAAGGTCCTGCACCGCGTCCTGCGCTTCGACCGGGCGGTGCGGCGGGCCAGGGCGGGACAGCCGTTCGCCGACGTCGCCTACCGCGAGGGCTACACCGACCAGGCGCACCTGGCCCGCGAGGTGAAGGCGCTGGCGGGCACCACGCTCACCGCGTTGACCGGCCGTACACCTCCAACGTCCTGAGCGCGTTCACCGTCAGCACCCCGGCCCACTCGAACTCCGTCACCGGCGTCCAGATGGCCCACTTCGGCCGCCACCCGCCGTCCTCGTGCTGGGCCATCACCAGGGCGTCCAGACTCACCTCAAGCTCGGCGGAGGTGAACCAGCGGGCGGCGAGACTGTCCGGTGTGGACGCGTAGTCGTGCGGGTCGTGCAGCTCCCCCTCGGCGAAGCCGGGCGGGACGATGCCGGTGCCGCCGAGTCGCACCAGCCCGTTGTCGCGGACCATCGTCCCGATGTGCTCGGCCGCCTTCTCCGCCCGGGCCCGGTCGGGGGCGTGGTCGAGGAACTCCACGCAGGCCAGGGCCTCATATGGGTGCGTCGCCGTCAGGGCCTCGATGCGGGGCCAGCAGAACTCGGCCGCCCGGTCGACCCACGGGTGCTCGACACCCGCGCGCCACAGGGCTCCGACGAGGTTCGCCGTGGGCAGCAGCGAGCCCTCGTAGGTCTCCGGGACCTCCCACCACGGCGCCCTCGGGTAGTCGCGGGCGTTGGGGTGGACGAACGGGACACCCCCGTCCGGGGCGCTGATGGACTCCAGGTAGTCCGCGACCCCGTCAGGCGAGGCGCCGACCTCATGCAGGATGTTCAACGCCGACAGCACGGTCACCGGCTGGCTGCCCGGGCCGCGACCGTCGGGCTCCAGCGCGTTGCCGTAGCCGCCGTCGGGGTTGCGGTACGCCTCCAAGGCCGCGACGACAGCCGACGCGTCGCCGGCGCCGAAGAGGAACTCGAACCGCCTGCGGTCGAGCAGTCGGGCGTTGAGCAGGACGAACTTTTCAGCACGGTCGAAGGAAGTCACCGAACCAACGTAACTCCGTGCGCACGTCCGGTCTTGTACGAAACGGACACCGCTAAGACGCGGACGTCACCCGGTAGACGTCGTAGACGCCCTCGATGCTGCGGACCGCCTTGAGCACGTGCCCCAGGTGCTTCGGGTCGCCCATCTCGAACGAGAAGCGCGACACCGCCACCCGGTCGCGCGAGGTCGTCACCGAGGCGGAGAGGATGTTGACCTTCTCGTCGGCCAGCACCTTCGTCACGTCCGACAGCAGCCGGTGCCGGTCGAGCGCCTCGACCTGGATGGCGACCAGGAACACCGACGACTCCGACGGCGCCCACTCGACCTCCAGCAGCCGCTCGGGCGATTCGAGAAGTTCGCCCGCGTTGGTGCAGTCGGTGCGGTGCACGCTGACGCCGCCGCCGCGGGTGACGAAACCCAGGATGTCGTCGCCGGGCACCGGGGTGCAGCAGCGGGCCAGCTTGACCCACACGTCGCTGGCGTCCTTGACGACCACGCCCGCGTCACCGGAGGCGCGGCGCCGGGTGATCGTGGACGGTGTCGCGCGCTCGGCCAGCTCCTCCTCGGCGTGCTCGACCCCGCCGAGCAGGGCCACCAGCCGCTGCACGACGTGGCGGGCCGAGGTGTGGCCCTCCCCCACCGCCGCGTACAGGGCGCTGACCTCGGGATAGCGCAGTTCACGGGCCAGGGCGTTCACCGATTCGGCCGACACGAGCCGCTGCATGGGCAGGCCGACCCGGCGCACCTCCTTGGTGATCGCGTCCTTGCCCGCCTCGATCGCCTCTTCCTTGCGCTCCTTGGCGAACCACTGCTTGATCTTCGCCCGCGCGCGCGGCGACCCGGCGAAGGCCAGCCAGTCGCGCGACGGGCCCGCGCCCTCGGCCTTCGAGGTGAAGATCTCGATGACCTCGCCGTTCTCCAGCTTCCGCTCGAGCGCGACCAGCCTGCCGTTGACCCGGGCGCCGATGCACCGGTGCCCGACCTCGGTGTGCACGGCGTAGGCGAAGTCGACCGGCGTGGACCCGGCGGGCAGCGTGACGACGTCGCCCTTCGGGGTGAAGACGAAGATCTCGCGGGCCGCCAGGTCGTAGCGCAGCGACTCCAGGAACTCCCCCGGGTCGGCCGCCTCACGCTGCCAGTCGAGCAGCTGGCGCATCCACGCCATCTCGTCGACGTCGGTGCCGCTGTGGGTGCCCCTGGTCTCCTTGTAGCGCCAGTGCGCGGCGATGCCGTACTCGGCGGTGCGGTGCATCTCGTGCGTGCGGATCTGCACTTCCAGCGGCTTGCCGTCCGGGCCGATCACCGTGGTGTGCAGCGACTGGTAGACGCCGAAGCGCGGCTGGGCGATGTAGTCCTTGAACCGGCCCGGCATCGGCTGCCACAGCGCGTGCACGACGCCCATGGCGGCGTAGCAGTCACGCACGTCGTCGACCAGGATGCGCACGCCGACCAGGTCATGGATGTCGTCGAAGTCGCGGCCGCGGACGATCATCTTCTGGTGGATCGAGTAGTAGTGCTTGGGCCTGCCCTCGACCTTCGCGGTGATCCGCGAGCCCTGCAGGTCGGCGCCGAGCTGCTCGACGACGGTGCGCAGATAGGTGTCGCGCGAGGGCGCCCGGTTCGCCACGAGCCGGACGATCTCGTCGTACTTCTTGGGCTGCAGGATGGCGAACGCCAGGTCCTCCAGCTCCCACTTGACCGTGGCCATGCCGAGGCGGTGCGCCAGCGGGGCCAGCACCTCGAGGGTCTCGCGGGCCTTCTTGGCCTGCTTCTCCGGCGGCAGGAACCGCATGGTGCGCATGTTGTGCAGCCGGTCTGCCAGCTTGATGACCAGCACGCGCGGGTCGCGCGCCATGGCGATGACCATCTTGCGGATGGTCTCGGCCTCGGCGGCGGAGCCGAGCTGCACCTTGTCGAGCTTGGTGACGCCGTCGACCAGGTGCGCGACCTCGTCGCCGAAGTCGGCGCGCAGGCTGTCGATGGAGTAGTCGGTGTCCTCGACGGTGTCGTGCAGCAGAGCCGCGACCAGCGTCGTGGTGTCCATGCCCAGCTCGGCCAGGATCGTCGCCACGGCCAGCGGGTGGGTGATGTACGGGTCGCCGGACTTGCGCCGCTGGCTGCGGTGCGCTTCCTCGGCGACGTCGTAGGCGTGCTGCAGCAGCGCGAGGTCGGCCTTGGGGTGCAGCTCGCGGTGGACCGCGGCCAGCGGCTCCAGGACCTGCTTGACCGGCGCGGCACGCTGCGCGGTGATGCGCCGGGCCAGGCGCGCTCGGACTCGGCGGGTGGCGGACGGTTCCCGTCCTGCGGGCGTCAGCGGCTCATGGGCCCCTGGGGCCGCGCTGTCTACCTCATGGGACAACCGTGCTCCCGGCAAGTTCGGTCGCCAGTGGCGAACGACTCCCGGGTCACTCGTGTGACCCGGATACCGAGGATAACGCCGGAACGGGTGACGAACTTCCGCTGGGGCGCTGAAACGCCCATGTCAGACGACGAGCAGCGAGCGCAAGTTGTGCCCTGCAAGTCGCTCACGACCGCCCAGCGCGGCGATTTCCACGACGACCGCCACCGCGGCGACCTTCGCGCCCGCCCGGTCCACCAGGCCCGCGGCGGCCTCGATCGTGCCGCCGGTGGCCAGCACGTCGTCGATGATGACGACGTTCGCACCGGGCTCGACCACGCCTTCGGGCAGCTCGAAGGTGGCCGTGCCGTATTCGAGGGAGTAGGTGACGCTGTCGGCCACGACCGGCAGCTTGCCGGGCTTGCGGACCGTGACCAGCCCGAATCCGTGCACCGCGGCCAGCGCGGCGCCGAACAGGAAACCGCGGGCCTCCAGCGCGACCACCGTGCTGACGCCGTCCGGGATCTCGGCGGCGAAAGCGTCGGTGACCGCGCGGAACGCGTCCGCGTCCGCCAGCAGCGGACTCAGGTCGCGGAAGAGCACCCCTGGTTCCGGGAAGTCGGGGACTTCCCGGACCAGGGTGAGCGCGTCTTCCAGGCGCACGTCAGCGCCGCTTCTTGCCCGTCGGCCTGCCGGAGGGCTTGCGTCGGGCGTCGGAGGCCTTCGGCGTGCGCGACGGGACACCCGCCGCGATCGCCATGGCCTTCTCCCGACGCAGTTCGGCGTTGAGCGCCTCGTCGTCGGACAGATCCGTCTCGGCCTCGTCGGTGCCTTCGGCGGTCTCCGCCTTGCGGGCGACGTTCGCGCGGCGCTGGGCCACGCGCTCGGCCTGCTGCTTGTACTTCGACTCGGTCATCTTCAGGTCGACCAGCAGCGGCGTCGCCAGGAAGATCGACGACAGCACACCGGCGACCATGCCCGCGGCCATGATGAGCGCCAGGTCGCCGAGGGTGCCGACACCGAGCACACCGACACCGATCACCAGCAGCCCGAGGACCGGGAGCAGCGCGATGATCGAGGTGTTGACCGAGCGCATCAGCACCTGGTTCAGGGCGAGGTTCGCTGTCTCGGCGTAGGTGCGCCGAGTCAGTCCGAGCAGGCCGCGGGTGTTCTCCTTGACCTTGTCGAACACCACGACCGTGTCGTAGAGCGAGAAGCCGAGGATGGTCAGCAGACCGATCACCGTCGCGGGCGTGACCTCGAAGCCGACGATCGAGTAGATGCCCGCGGCCACGATGACGTCGTGGAACAGCGCGACGAGCGCCGAGACCGCCATCCACTTCTCGAAGTACACCGCGAGGAAGATCGTCACCAGGACCATGAACACGCCCAGCGCGATCAGCGCCTGACGCGAGATCTCCCCGCCCCAGGTGCCCGACACCGCGCTGTCGCTGATCACCGCGACAGTGGACTCACCACTGGGCGACTGCGGCTTGAGCTGCTCGAACAACGCGTTCTTGACCAGGCGGACCTGGTCGACGGTCAGCGCTTCGGACTTGATCTGGATGGTCGCGTTGGCACCGGTGCCGACCAGCTGGACTGCGGCCGGGTCCTGGTTGATCGCCTCCTTGAAGACGGTCTCCACCCGCTCGGTCGAGATCTGTCCGGACGCGCTCGCCGACGGCAGCTGGATCTTGGTTCCGCCCTCGAAGTCGATGCCGAGGTTGAACCACCGGAAGATGATCGACGCGACGCACACGAGCATCAGCGCACCGAAGATCACATACCAGCGCTTGCGCTTGCCGACGATGTCGAACGCCCCGTTGCCGAGGTAGAGCCGCTCGAAGACACTCTGCTTCTTGGTCGACACGTCACACTTCCTTCGCGGCGGTGCCAGCGCCGACCCGCGCCGCACGCAGGGTCTGCTGGTTCCGCTGGACGGCTCCGAGGCCGGAGAGCTTCGAGTTGGACAGCCACTTGGACTTCGACGCGAGCGCCACCAGCGGGTGAGTTACGAAGAAGACCACGATCAGGTCGAGCACGGTGGCCATGCCCAGCGTGAACGCGAAGCCCTTGACCTGGCCGACGGCCAGGATGTAGAGCACCGCGGCGGCCAGGAACTGGATCGCGTCGGCGGAGAGGATCGTGCGCCGGGCCCGGACCCACGCGCGCGGCACGCCGGACCGGAAGGACCTGCCTTCGCGCACTTCGTCTTTGAGTCGTTCGAAGAAGATGACGAACGAGTCCGCGGTGATACCGATCGCCACGATGAACCCGGCGATGCCCGCGAGGTCGAGGGTGAACCCGACCCAGCGACCCAGGAGCACCAGCACGCCGTAGACGACGACCGCGGACAGCACCAGCGACAGGATCGTCAGCACACCGAGCAGGCGGTAATAGAACAAGCAGTAGATGAAGACCAGCAGCAGACCGATGCCACCGGCGATCAGACCGGCCTCCATCGAGGCCAGGCCGAGGGTCGCCGACACGGTCTCGGCCTCGGAGGACTCGAAGGACAGCGGCAGCGAGCCGAACTTCAGCACGTTGGCCAGCTTCTGCGCCTCGGCGGTCTTGAAGCCGCCCTCGCCGCCGGTGATCTGGGTGTCGCCGTTGATGGCGCCCTGGATGGTCGGCGCGGAGACGACCGCGGTGTCGAGCACGAACGCGGCGCGCTGCTGGACATGGGCGGCGGTGTACTCCGACCAGATCCGGGCGCCCTCGCTCCGGAAGCTGACGCTGACGACGTTGCCGACGCCCTGCGGGTCCGGCTGCGAGATGGCGTTGTCGATCTCGCTGCCCTCGAGGAACGACGGGCCGAGGATGAACTTCTCGACACCGTCCTGGTCACACGTGGCCAGCGGGAGCTTCGGGTCGTCGTTGCCGATCAGCGGGTCTTTCCGGCCGCAGTCGAGCGTGGCCAGCGCGGCCTGCTGCAGCGCGGCGTCCGCGGGCGCCTCGGCGCCGTCGGCGCCCTTGCCCGGCGCGAGCTTCGGGTCCTGGCGGCACGCCTTGGCGGCGGTGATCAGCTGCCCGACCGGGGTCTTCTGGTCGTTGAGCAGCGCGGCGTACTTGGTGCAGGCGTTGTCAGCAGCAGGCGGCTGCGCGGGCTGCGACGGCGGCGCGGGCTGCGACGGCGCGGGCTGCGCGGCCGGAGCCGGACGGCCCTGCGGCGCACCCGAGGTGGGCGCACCGGCCGACGGCGCGGGCGCCGACGTGGGGGCACCGCTCGCGGGCGGCTGCACAGTCCCGGAGGCGGGCGGCTGCACGGTCCCGGACGGCGGCGGGGCCTGCTCGGCCGGGGCGGCGGGAAGCGCGCCGATCACGGGACGGAACCGGAGCTGCGCGGGCTGCGCGAGGTCCTTGGCCTTCTCACCCTGCTCACCGGGGACGGTGATGATGATGTTGTTGCCGTCGAGGATGACTTCGGCGCCGCTGACACCGGTGCCGTTGACCCGCTCCTCGATGATCTCTCGAGCCAGGTTGAGCGACTCTTTGGACGGCTCGCCGGTCTCGGTGCGCGCGGTCAGCGAGACACGAGTACCACCCTGCAGGTCGATGCCCAGTTTGGGCTTCGCCTGATGGTCGCCGGTGGCGAACACCAGGGCATACAGGACAACGACGATTGCTATGAAGAACGCCAAATAGCGTCCTGGGCGGATCTGCCCGGCCGGTGGTGCCACGGTCGGTCCGTCTCCTCGGCTAGCTTCGGATGTGAACGCATGACTCCCGCGCGCTGGGGGCCAAGCGAAGTGCGGCTGACCAGTGTGTTTGGTCATGACACTGCGCCCGCACCCGAGTCACACATGTGGGTGAGGGCGCAGCGTACCTCTTGCGGCGTGAACCCAGTGTTGCGCGGGTCACTGTCCGCCTGCGTCGGGTTCCGGGCCGTGGCCCGGAACCCGAGGTCGGCTACTTCTTGTGGTCGAGCGGCGGGGCGACCTGGGCCGTGGAGCCCGGGACCTCGGTGGCCTTGGTCGCCTCAGCGGTCTCAGTGGCCTCGATGTCGTCGTCGGTGTCCTCGATCGAGTCCTCGTCGTCTTCGACGTCGGGGCCGACCTTCTCGCGGACGGCCTGACGCAGCCAGCTGGTCTCCACGCCGGGAGCGATCTCGATGCCGATCGTCGCGTCGTCGGAAACGTCGGAGACCGTGCCGTAGAGGCCGGAGGTCGTCATCACCCGGTCGCCGACGGCGAGCGAGTTCTGCAGCTCCTGCTGCTGCGCCACCATCTTCTTCTGCCTGCGCGAGCCGAGGATCAGGGGGATCGCGAGCACCGCCACGAGCAGCAGCGGGAGCAGAGCCTGGTTCATTTCACTCCGTTTCGGGAACGTTCCCCGATGCGGGAAAAGTCCGATTGTTCGGGGTTTGCCTCACCCGAGTGTGCCAGGTGCCAGCCGCTTCATCACAGCTCACACGTGGTCGATCACTCATCGAACAGGGTAGGCCCCGCCTGGCCGAAGGCTTCGATCGGGGCGGGCAGGCCCAGGTGTGTCCACGCCGCCGCGGTCGCCACGCGCCCGCGTGGTGTGCGCGCGAGCATCCCCGCGCGGACCAGGAACGGCTCGCACACCTCTTCGACCGTCGTCGGTTCCTCGCCCACGGCCACCGCGAGGGTCGAGACCCCGACCGGGCCGCCGCCGAAGGACTTCACCAGGGCGCCGAGGACGGCGCGGTCGAGCCGGTCGAGCCCCAGGTCGTCGACGTCGTAGACCTTCAACGCCGCCTGCGCGACCTCGCGGGTGACCGCGCCGTCGACGCGGACCTCGGCGTAGTCACGGACCCGGCGCAACAGCCGGTTCGCGATGCGGGGTGTTCCACGAGAGCGGCCCGCGATCTCCTCGGCGCCGTCCTCGTGCAGGTCGACGCCCAGGATCGTCGCCGAACGGCGCAGCACCCGCTGCAACTCGTGCGGCTCGTAGAACTCCATGTGCGCGGTGAAGCCGAAGCGGTCGCGCAGCGGCCCGGTGAGCGCGCCGGACCGGGTGGTGGCGCCGACCAGGGTGAACGGCGCGATCTCCAGCGGGATGCTGGTGGCGCCGGGGCCCTTGCCGACGACGACATCGACCCGGAAGTCCTCCATCGCCAGGTACAGCATCTCCTCGGCGGGCCGGGCGATGCGGTGGATCTCGTCGATGAACATGACCTCGCCCTCAGCGAGGTTCGACAGCATCGCGGCCAGGTCGCCCGCGCGTTCCAGGGCGGGGCCGGAGGTGATCCGGATCGGCCTGCCCAGCTCCGCGGCGATGATCATGGCGAGGCTGGTCTTGCCGAGCCCGGGCGGGCCGGAGAGCAGCACGTGGTCGGGCGGCGAGCCACGGCGGGTCGCGCCCTGCAGGACCAGGTCGAGCTGCTCACGCACCCGTGGCTGGCCGACGAACTCCGACAGCCGCTTGGGCCGCAGCGTCGCCTCGTCCTCACGTTCCTCCGGTTCGGCGACCGGGGACAGCTGGGACTCCCACTCGTCCATGTCGGGCTCCATCAGCGCTTGCGGCCCAAGGTGGCCAACGCCTTGCGCAACACCGCCGACGTGTCGCTGACGCCGTTCTCCGCGAGGACACCGTCGACAGCCGCTTCGGCCTGCTTGGCGGCGAAGCCGAGACCGACGAGCGCCTCGACGACCGACCCTCGGACCTGGCCCGCGGGCGCGGCCGGCGACTCACCGGCGACGGTGCCGACCTTGTCGCGCAGCTCGATGATCAGCCGCTCCGCGCCCTTGCGGCCGATGCCGGGCACCTGGGTGAGGATGGTGATGTTGCCGTCGGCCAGCGCGGCGCGCAGCTGGTCGGGTTCGAGCACGGCGAGGGTGGCCAGCGCGAGCCGCGGTCCGATGCCGGACACGGTCTGCAGCAGGCGGAACAGGTCGCGCGCCTCGGTGTCGGCGAAGCCGAACAGGGTCAGCGAGTCCTCGCGCACGACCAGGGCGGTGGCCAGCGAGGTCTCCTCGCCGCGGCGCAGCGTCGCCAGGGTGTGTGGGGTGGCCTGCACGGCGAGTCCGACCCCGCCGACCTCGACGACCACGTGGTCGAGCCCGATCGCCGCCACTGTGCCTCGCACCGAGGAGATCACTTCGTCACCGTCCTGATTCGGGTTGCCTTGGCCGCGGCGGCCAGCCTCGCACGGTGCGTGCGGGCGATCTCCGCCGCCCTCGCCTCGGCCTGCGCCATCCGGTCGCGCATCGGCGCGCGCCACAGGTGGCAGATCGCCAGGGCCAGCGCGTCGGCCGCGTCGGCGGGTTTGGGGGCCGTGGTGAGTCCCAGGATCTTGGTGACCATGACGGTGATCTGGGCTTTGTCCGCCCTGCCGGACCCGGTGACGGCGGCCTTGACCTCGCTCGGGGTGTGGAACATGACCGGCAGCCCACGGCGCGCGGCGCTGAGCGCGACCACACCGGCGGCCTGGGCGGTGCCCATGGCGGTGCGGACGTTGTGCTGGCTGAAGACTCGCTCGATGGCGACGACCTCGGGGCGGTGCTCGTCGAGCCATTCCTCGACGCCGTCGGCGACCTTGAGCAGGCGTACCGCGAGGTCGTCGTCGACCGGGGTGCGGATCACGTCGACCGCGACCGCGCGGACCGTTCGCCCGGCGCCGCCGTCGACCACCGCGATGCCGAGGCGGGTCAGGCCCGGGTCGACTCCCAGCACGCGCACAGCCGCCGCTCCCTAGCTCGCTCCTGAACACTCGTTCGAGAGCGTAGGCCGTCAGGGGCGGGCGTCCACGGTCGACACGCGGGCCACGGTGATCGGCTCTTCGATCAACTCCGGGCGCAGCGGGTCGCATTCCGGCTTGAGCCACGGGAGGTGCCGTTCGGCGTCCGGGTCGGTGGCCCAGGCGCGGCAGGTGGTCTCGAGTTTGACCGGGAAGATCGTCAGGCCGCCCTGGTCGTCGATCCGCAGGCGCAGGAATCCCTTGTAGTCCTCGATGCTCTGGCCCGCCATGACCTCGTTGAGGTTGATCCCGAAGCGGCTGGCGATCATCAGGTACACGGCGACCAGCTCGGCGTCGACGAAGCCGACGAGCAGCGGGGTGCCGACCGTGACGATCACCAGCGTCGCCCAGTCGCCGACCAGGCCGTCGGGCAGGACCGAGCTGTAGAGCCAGATGACGACGAACGCCCACGCGATGCTGAGCAGCACGTGCCCCGTCGCGTGCAGGACACCCGCGATCGTCGCGGGCCACCCCCGTTTGGGGTCCTCGATTCTGGCGAACGCCAGCGCGCCGAGGACGAGGCCGAAGCCGACCAGGATCGCCGGGGTCCAGCTCGCGACGAGACCGAAGAAGCCCTCCGGGCCGTGGCTGCCCAGGGTCTGCACGAGTCCATAGAGGACAGCCAGGGTCATGATGGTCTGGAAGATCCCAGTCATGGCCCAGAAACCTGGGTTACGCCAGGGAAGCCGGAAGATCCCGGCGGCGAACCGCTCCGATGTCCAGCGGTCCGGGTAGCGCTCGGCCAGCTCGTAGTCGGCGGGCACCGACGGCTCACGCACGCGTGAGGTCGGCGGCGGCAGGACCAGTTTCTGGGGCAGCTCATGGGTGGCGGCGAGGTAGGCGCCGCCGAGCCCACAGGTGATCCGCTGCCGGTCGCCGCCGTGCTCGGCGTAGCGGACGTAGTGGTGCCTGTCGCCGGAGAGCATGACCCGCACCGACGCGCCCTGTGAGCGGACGATCTCGCGGTCGAAGAACTCGAAGGTGTCGTAGCTCTTGGTGTGGCCGCCGGACCCGGCGTCGACCCAGGCGGGAGCAGAGGTGCAGAGGATGACCCCGTCGCCGGGGCGCAGCTCGGCCGACGCCCGGCGGAAGTACTCCAGCTGCGGTGCGTCGATGTAGTCGTCGAACTGGGTGTCGATGGCGAAGAGCCACCAGCGGTGCGGCAGCTCGATGGCGAAGTACGACCGGGTCTGCTCGGTATCCCACCCGCCGAAGTTGCGTTTCTGGGCGAAGACGCGGAGGAAGGAGGTGAGGCCGTCGTACCAGTCGTGGTTGCCCGGCAGGGCGAAGAGGGTGGGGGCGTCGCCGTTGAGCGCGGGGAAGGCGGCGCGGTAGACGCCCTTGGTGCGGTCCTCGTAGTTGCGGGTCGACGCGGAGGGGTAGACCTGGTCGCCGCCCATGATCAGCAACCGGCCGCGGGGCAGCTCGTGCCCGTCGATGTCGAGCTTCTCGGCGGCCAGCAGGGTGGCCACGGAGTAGGTGGCGTCGAAACCGTCACCGACGTCGGCGACGAAGTCGATCCAGAGCTCGTCATCGTCGTCGTAGCGGTGGACGGTCGCGGGGAGGCTGCCCTGGAGTTCGCGCTTGTCGGCGTAGGAGCCGAAGATCGTCGCGATCACGGACTGGATGCCGGTGCTGATCAGGACCTTGGGGGCGAGCCAGCGGACCGCGGGCTGCGGTTTGAAGCCGAGTTCGGTCTCGGCGAAGGTTCGGGGGCGGGGACGGGAGCGCGGTGGTGGGGTCATGGGCCTCCTCTCGTGCGGGAAGCCTAGCGAGGTGATCACTATCGGGTGACGGCCGTTCGGTCAATGTTCGGCGAATGGCCTATCGGCCTGTCAGGGACCGTCGATGCCCGGGCGCCAGCTTTCGGGGCGACCGCTCTCGGTGAGGACCGGTTGCCACTGGGCGAATCCGGCGGGGGCGTCGGGGCTCCACGGCCAGTGGCCCTTGGGGGTGGCGACGATGAGTTGCAGCGCCGGGAATTCGCCGGAGGGGTACAGCAGGAACGCGCTGCCCAGGAATTCCGGGTAGTACATGCGGTGGACACGTTCGACGACCACCGGCACGCCGTCGAAGAAGTCGAGGTACGGCAGGCCGGGGAAGAACCGTTCACCCGAGGCGGCGCGGCGGACGTAGAGGTCGATCAGGGGTTGGGCCATGTCCACCGGCAGGCCGATGACGACCGCCTCCGGCGCGCCGAAGCGGCGCCAGGCGCCCACCGAGAAGGCGTAGGGGGCGCCGTTCTCGTCGCCTTCGATCTCGATGACGGCGTGGCCGTCCTCGTCCGCCGTGCGCAGCAGCCACTCGCGCAGGTTGTTGTCTTCGGCGGTGGCGCCGTCCAGGGCCATGCGCACTCCTCGTCGGTGGGGATCGACTCGGGAAACAAAGCGGCCCGGGCAGCGAACCCGCCCGGGCCGTTCAGTTCAGCTTGCCACTCAGGCGTCGACCTCTGCCATGACATCGTCCGAGACATCAAAGTTGGCATACACGTTCTGTACGTCGTCGGAGTCTTCGAGCGCGTCGATCAGTTTGAAGATCTTGCGGGCGCCCTCGGCCTCCAACTCGACCGTCACCGACGGGACGAAGCTCGCGTCCGCCGATTCGTAGTCGTAGCCCGCTTCCTGCAGCGCCTTGCGCACGGCGACGAGGTCGGTGGCCTCGGAGATGATCTCGTAGCTCTCGCCGAGGTCGTTGACCTCTTCGGCGCCCGCGTCGAGGACCGCCATGAGGACGTCGTCCTCGGACAGGCCGTTCTTCGGCAGGACGACGACGCCCTTGCGGTTGAACATGTACGCCACGGAACCCGGGTCGGCCATCGAGCCGCCGTTGCGGGTCATCGCGATGCGCACCTCGCCCGCGGCGCGGTTGCGGTTGTCGGTGAGGCACTCGATCAGCACGGCCACGCCGTTGGGGCCGTAGCCCTCGTACATGATCGTCTGCCAGTCGGCGCCGCCCGCCTCCTCGCCACCGCCGCGCTTGCGGGCGCGTTCGATGTTGTCCTGCGGGACCGAGTTCTTCTTCGCCTTCTGGATCGCGTCGAACAGCGTGGGGTTGCCGTCCGGGTCACCCCCGCCGGTGCGGGCGGCGACCTCGATGTTCTTGATCAGCTTCGCGAAGAGCTTGCCACGCTTGGCGTCGAGGGCGGCCTTCTTGTGCTTGGTTGTCGCCCACTTGGAGTGGCCGCTCATCTCTCCTCCGTCATGATTTCCGAACGATGTCCACGAACAGGCGGTGCACACGGTGGTCGCCGCCCAGTTCCGGGTGGAACGCGGTGGCCAGCACATCGCCCTGCCGAACGGCGACGATCCTACCGGCGGCGGCACCGGCGGCAGGCGTATCCGGAACCGTAGCCAACACCTCGACGGCGGGCGACGCGGACTCCACCCAAGGCGCCCGGATGAACACGGCGTGCATCGGTCCGCCGTCGATCCCGGCGACGTCGAGGTCCTCCTCGAAGGAGTCGACCTGCCTGCCGAAGGCGTTGCGGCGCACGATCATGTCGAGCCCGCCGAGCTGGTGCTGGTCGGGTCGGCCGTCGAGGACCTTCTCGGCGAGCAGGATCATCCCGGCGCACGAGCCGTAGGTCGGCATGCCCTCCGCGATGCGGACGCGCAGCGGCTCGAGGAGTTCGAAGGTCTCCAGCAGGCGGGAGATCGTGGTGGACTCCCCACCGGGCAGCACGAGACCGTCGACCTCGGCCAACTCCGACTGCCTGCGCACAGAGATCACCCGGGCGCCGCCCTCGGTCAGGGCGGCGGTGTGTTCCCGAACGTCGCCCTGCAGCGCGAGGACACCGATCAGCGGACGGTCAACGGACATCGAACCCTCTCCCACGTGTGGTTTTCCAGCTTAGTCTCACGCCACTCCGGCGAGCCGGAGCAGCGCGGCGGTCGCGGCCGCGGCGGCCACGACGACGACGAACGGCGCTTTGCGCCAGGCGAGCACGCCACCCACCAGGACCCCCGCGGGCAGTGCCCAGCCCGCGAAGGACGGCCCCTTGGCCAGCGACGAGGTCGCGACCAGGGCGACGAGCAGAACGATCGCCGAGGTGGAGAGCAACTCGCGGAGGTGCTCGGGCATGGTGACCCGCTCGCGCAGCATGACGCCGCCGAAGCGGAACGCGAAGGTGCCCAGGGCGAGCACGAGAATCGGGATCAGCGTCATACCGTCACCTGACCTTGTCGAGACGGGACAGCGGGCGCGGCACAGCAGTCGACGCGGTGACTCCGCTTGCTCCCGCGGCGATGGAAGACGGCACGGCGGCCGGGCCAGTCCGCCCAGCGATCACCCGAACACCGCCGCCCTCTGCCGGACCAGCGAACTCGGTTGCCGGACGGGAGAACTCGGTTGCCGGACGGGAGAACTCGGCTGCCGGAAGGGGCAACTCGCCTACCGGAAGGGGGAACTCGGTTGCCGGAAGGGGCGACTCGGTTGCCGGAAGGGGGAACTCGGTTGCGAGAAGGGGCGACTCGGTTGCGGGAAGGGGCGACTCGCGAGTCGCTGGGGGTGCGGTGAGGCGAAGCGGCGCGGCGGTCATGCGGGCACCTCCACTTTCTTCCGTCGCGGCACCGCGAGCAGGCCGAGCAGCGACAGCAGGACCGGCACACCGGCGGGCAGGAACGGTGTGGTGGCCAGGGCGATCGCCGCGCCGAGCAGCGCGGGCCGCAGCGTGCCGCTGTCCTTGAGCGCGGGCAGGACCAGCGCGAGCATCACCGCGGGGAACACCGCGTCGAGGCCGAGCACGCCGGGGTCGCTGACGAGCTGACCGGCGAGCGCACCGCCGAGCACGCCCGCGTTCCAGGCGATGAACAGCGTGCCACTGCAGGCCCAGTAGGCCGCCCGAGCGCGGCGGGCGTCGGACTGGGCCAACGCGAACGCCACCGACTCGTCGACCAGCAGGTGGCTCCCCACGATCCGCGCGGGCCAACTCCGACCGATGAGGTCGCCGACCGCCAGGCCGAACGGCAGATGGCGGGCGTTGAGGATGAGACCGCCGAGGACCGCCGCGAGTGGACCCCCACCCGACGCGACCACGCCGACCGCGAGGTACTGCGAACCACCGGCGAAGATCAGGACCGACATCGCCACGGGCACCCACACCGGCGTCCCCGCGGCGACCGAGATGGCACCGAAGGACGCGCCGTTGACCGCCGCCGCCAGGGCGATCGCCAGCACGCCGCGCCACAGCTCGGCATCGAGTGTTCGCCATATCGAACGCATGTGTCTTATCCTGAACATACGCGACGTGTTCGTCAAGGCGAACACGACGACCGTCACACCGAACGGAGAGAGATGGAGCAGCGCGGCGCGCCGTTGGAGGTCATCGCCTACTCGCTGCGGCGGGAGCGGGAGCGGATCGGCCTGTCCCTGTCGGAGCTGGCCAAACGCGCGGGCATCGCCAAGTCCACGCTGTCGCAGCTCGAAGCGGGTGCGGGCAACCCCAGCGTCGAGACCCTGTGGGCACTCGGCGTGGCGCTCGACGTCCCGTTCAGCAGGCTGGTCGAGCCGCCCAAGCCGAAGGTCCAGGTGATCCGGGCGGGCGAAGGGCCGATTGTCTACTCCGAGCGTGCGGACTACACGGCGACGCTGCTGGCGTCCTGTCCCCCGCACGCGCGGCGCGACATCTACCTGATCACCGCCGAACCGGGCGGCAAGCGCGAGTCCGACCCGCACATGCCGGGCGTCATCGAGCACGTCGTGATCGCCTCGGGCCGGGCCCTGGTCGGCCTGACCGACGAGCCGATCGACATCGGACCCGGGGACTACATCGCCTATCCGGGTGATCTTCCGCATGTGTTCGAAGCCCTCGAAGCGGGCACGACGGCCTGCATGGTCTCCGAGCACGTGTGACGGGTGGCCCGATCTCCGGGCCACCCGCCGACGGAGATCACCAGCCGCGCTGGGCCAGGCGGTGCGGCTCCGGAACTTCCTCGACGTTGATGCCGACCATGGCCTCGCCCAGACCGCGGGAGACCTTGGCGATCACGTCGGGGTCGTCGTGGAAGGTGGTGGCCTTCACGATGGCCTCGGCGCGCTGGGCCGGGTTGCCGGACTTGAAGATGCCGGAGCCGACGAACACGCCCTCGGCGCCGAGCTGCATCATCATCGCGGCGTCGGCCGGGGTGGCGATGCCGCCCGCGGTGAACAGCACGACCGGCAGCTTGCCCGCCTGGGCGACCTCGCGGACCAGCTCGTACGGCGCCTGCAGTTCCTTGGCCGCGACGTAGAGCTCGTCCTCGGCCAGGTTCTGCAGGCGGCGGATCTCGCCGAGGATCTTGCGCATGTGGGTGGTGGCGTTGGAGACGTCGCCGGTGCCCGCCTCGCCCTTGGAGCGGATCATCGCCGCGCCCTCGGTGATGCGGCGCAGGGCCTCGCCCAGGTTGGTCGCGCCACAGACGAAGGGCACGGTGAACTGCCACTTGTCGATGTGGTTGGCGTAGTCGGCCGGGGTGAGCACCTCGGACTCGTCGATGTAGTCGACACCGAGCGACTGCAGCACGCGGGCCTCGACGAAGTGGCCGATGCGGGCCTTGGCCATGACCGGGATCGAGACGGCCTCGATGATGCCGTCGATCAGGTCGGGGTCGCTCATCCGGGCCACGCCGCCCTGCGCGCGGATGTCGGCCGGGACGCGCTCGAGCGCCATGACGGCCACGGCGCCCGCGTCCTCGGCGATCTTGGCCTGCTTGGCGTCGACCACGTCCATGATCACGCCGCCCTTGAGCATCTCGGCCATACCGCGCTTCACGCGGGTGGTGCCGGTCTCGGCGACGGGAGTGGTGGTCTGTGCGTCGGACACGATGTGGGGCCTTTCGAACGTCGGAGCTGGTGCTTTACCCAGACTACGTCCGATGTGGCCCGCTCCCACATGCCAATCCCAGGCGATCTCGAAAGGCCACTTTCGCCCGCATGGCTGGCCAGTGGCCACATGGGGTTGTCCCGACCGGAGAACAGGTGTGAGATCGAACACAAAGTGCCGATCGGGAGCCCCGGCGGCTCCCCGACGAGTGGGAGGTGGGCGACATGGGAAGCAAGCACTCCGAGAACGGCCAAGCCGAGTCAGGTGTCGCGGCGGACGACCCGGCCAAGGTGCGCAACATCGTCCTCGTCGGTCCATCCGGCTCGGGCAAGACGACACTGACCGAGGCGCTGCTGACCGCGACCGGCGTGCTGCCGCGCGCGGGCTCGGTCACCGAGGGGACGACGGTGTGCGACCACGACCCGGCCGCGGTGCGCCAGCAGCGCTCGGTGGGCCTGGCGGTGGCGCCGTTCCTGCACGAGGGCATCAAGGTCAACCTGATCGACACCCCGGGATACGCCGACTTCGTCGGTGAGCTGCGCGCCGGTCTGCGCGCCGCCGACGCCGCCCTGTTCGTGGTGTGCGCGGCCGAGGGTGTGGACGCGGCCACCACCACGCTGTGGGCCGAGTGCGCCGCCGTCGGCATGCCGCGCGCTGTCGTGATCGCGCGCCTCGACCACCCGCGGGCGGACTTCGACGGCGAGTTGGCGCTGTGTCAGGCCGCGTTCGGCCCCAATGTCCTGCCGCTGTATTTGCCCACCGGCGACGACGGCCTGGTCGGGCTGATCACCCAGCGGGTGTTCGACGGCCACCCGCCCGCGGTCCGCGACGCCACCCAGGCCGAGCTCGAACAGGTCGCCGACGCCCGCGACGCGCTGCTCGAAGGGATCATCGCCGAGAGCGAGGACGAGTCCCTGATGGACCGCTACCTCGCGGGCGAGCCGATCGACACCGACACGATCATCGCCGACTTGGAGACCGCCGTCGCCCGCGGCTCGTTTCATCCGGTGATCCCGTTCTGCGCCTATACCGGCGTCGGTATCCAACCCCTGCTTGAGGCTCTGACCAGGGCGTTCCCGTCGCCGCTCGAGCACCCGGTGCCGATGGTCACCGACCCGCATGGCAAGCCGCACGCTCCCCTGACCGCCGACCCGAACGGCCCGCTGGCCGCCGAGGTCGTCCGCACGGCCGTCGACTCCTACGTCGGCCGGGTGTCGCTGGTGCGGGTCTTCTCCGGCACGCTGCGCCCCGAGCGCCAGATTCACGTGTCCGGGCACGGCCTCGCCGACCGCGGCCACGACGACCACGACGTCGATGAACGCGTCGCCCACATCTACTCACCGCTCGGCGCGGGCCTCCGCGAAGTCCCCTACTGCGTCGCGGGCGACCTGTGCGCGCTGACGAAGGTCGGCTCGGCGGAGACCGGCGACACGGTGTCGGCGCCGGAGGACCCGATCCTGATGCGGCCATGGCAGATGCCGGAACCGCTGCTGCCGGTGGCGGTGATCGCGAAGACCCGCAGCGACGAGGATGCCTTGGCGCGCAACCTGTCCAGGTTGGTCGCCGGTGATCCGACGCTGCGGATGGACCGCAACCCGGAGACCCACCAGCTGGTGCTGTGGTGCATGGGCGAGGCACACGCGGACGTCGTCCTGGCCCGGCTGCGCGCGGGCGGCGCGGACGTGGAGACCGAGCCGGTGAAGGTGTCGCTGCGGGAGACGTTCGCCGGGCCTTCGCGGGGACACGGGCGGCATGTGAAGCAGTCCGGCGGGCACGGGCAGTACGCCGTGTGCGACATCGAGGTCGAGCCGCTGCCCACGGGGTCAGGGTTCGAGTTCGTGGACAAGGTGGTGGGTGGGGCGGTGCCGCACCAGTTCATCTCGTCGGTGGAGAAGGGCGTGCGGGCTCAGCTGGCCCGTGGCGTGCAAGGGCATCCGATGGTGGACATCCGGGTGACGCTGGTCGACGGCAAGGCGCACAGCGTGGACTCCTCGGATGCGGCTTTCCAGATGGCCGGGTCGCTGGCGTTGAAGGACGCCGCGTCGAACGGGCGGATCTCGCTGCTGGAGCCGGTGGACACGGTGGAGATCCGGTTGCCGGACGAGCACCTGGGCACCGTGCTCGGCGACCTGTCGTCGCGGCGCGGCCGGGTCCTGGGCACGGAGTCGGACAGCGACGGGTACACGGTGATCCATTCCGAGGTGCCTGCCGCCGCTCTGCCCCGGTACCTGATCGAGCTGCGGTCGATGACGTCCGGCTCGGCCTCGTTCAGCCGGGGATTCGCGCGGTTCGACCCGGTGCCGGAGTCGCTGACGGCGCAGTTCGCCTGATCAGCGGACCGCGCGGAGCGTGCCGTCCCAGGTCGTCGCCGTCGGGAGGAGTTCGGCCAGCTGGACCGGGTACACGGTTTCCCCGGTCGCCTTGAGGTCCGTTGTGGACCACCAGCGGTGTTCGCCGATGGTGCGGGCCTCGAGGTCGGTGAATCCGACGGTGTCGATCTTCGCGTCTTCAGGCAGCCGCGCGAGGAAGAACCATTCCTCGCCGTCGTAGTTGCGGCCCTCGAAGCTGAACGCCACCCGCCTGCGCCACAGCGGGCCTTCCAGGACGTCCGGTTCGAGCTTGACCCCGGTCTCCTCGAACAGCTCCCGGGCCGCCGCCGTGCGCAGGTCCTCCCCCGGCTCGACGCCGCCGCCCGCGGTGAACCAGAACTTGTCCTCGGCGCGGTCGGGGTCGTGCCCGTGGAACAGCAGCACCCGGTCCTGGTCGTCCAGCAGGATCACCCGCGCTGACGGGCGCGGCCTGGGGAACTCGTCGAGGGTCGGTTCGGCGATCTCCAGGTAACCGGGCTCCGGTGCGGTGCCCGCGAGCTTGAACCACCGCACGACTCGCCGTCTGCGTTGGGTCAGGGTGTCCCGGACGGCGTCGCCGTGGACGCGGCGGGCGATGACCATGCGGTGTTCGGCGTCGATCAGTTCGGCGGCCAGGGCCAGGGCCAAGGCGGGACGGTCGACTTCGGCGAGGACCCTGGTGAGTTCGTTCTCGGCGGTCTCACGGTCGGCGCGGGCGGCCCGTTCGGCGCGTTCGGCCACCACCCGCAGGCGGTCGCCGAGGTCGTGGTCGACGACGCCGGACACCGCGCGGGCGACCACCGCTCTGCGCGCGAGGGCGGCGTCGAGGGCAGCCCAGGCCGCGTCGGTGCGCACGTGCAGCCGGTCCAGGCGGTTGGCGGTGCCGACGAACCAGACGCCGATGACGACGACCAGCGACAGCACCACGACCAGCGTGGTGAGTTCCCAGCCGGTCATGACACCTCGCCGACCTGCCGTGGGTTCGCCGCGACAGCCTGCTCATAGACCCGCAGGACCTGGTTCGCCACGACCGACCAGTCGAACGCGGCCACCCGCCGCTCCCCCTCGGCCACCAGCGACGCCCGCCGCGACGGGTCGGTCAGGACCGAGCGGAGGCCGTCGGCCAGGGACACGGGGTCGTTGACGGCGGTGAGCACCCCGGCCCGGCCGTCGTCGAGGACGCGGCGGAAGGCGTCGAGGTCGCTGGCGACCACGGCCGTCTCGGCGGACATCGCCTCGGTGAGGATGATGCCGAAGCTCTCGCCACCGGTGTTCGGCGCGCAGTACACGTCGACGCTGCGCAGCGCGCGGGCCTTGGTCTTGTCGTCGACCTGGCCGAGCAGGTCGAGCCTGCCCGCCAGCTCCGGACCGGCCATCCGGCGCAGTTCATCCTCGTCGCCGCGCCCCACCACGAGCAGCCGCACGTCCGGCAAATCCAAGTGCCGCATGGCATCGAGCAGCACCGGCATGCCCTTGCGCGGCTCGGTGTAGCGGCCGACGAAGCCGATCGTGCCGCCCGCGCGCGGGTACCCGTCGAGCGGCTCGGCGTCGCGGAAGAAGGCGACGTCGACGCCGTTGGGGATCTCCACCGCGTCGCCGCCGAGGTGCTCCACCTGCACCCGCCGGGCCAGGGCCGACACGGCGATGCGCGCGGTGATCTTCTCCAGGAACGGCTGGAGCACCCCTTGGAACGCGCTGAGCGTGCGCGAGCGCGGGGTCGAAGTGTGGAAGGTCGCCACGATCGGGCCGTCGGCGATCATCAGCGCCAGCATCGCCAGGCTCGGCGCGGTCGGCTCGTGCAGGTGCAGGACGTCGAAGTCGTGGTCGCGGATCCAGCGGCGGACCCGGGCGTAGGACACCGGGCCGAACGACAGCCGGGCCACCGAGCCGTTGTACGGGATGCCGACCGCGCGGCCCGCGGGCCGGACGAACTCGGGCAGCGGCGTGTCCTCGTCGGCGGGGGCCAGCACGTCGACCTCGTGGCCGAGGCCACGCAGCGCCCTGGCCAGGTCCACGACGTGGGCCTGCACTCCTCCGGGTACCTCGAAGGAGTACGGGCAGACAATCCCGATTCTCAACTGACGGTCCTCACCAGGTGTGGATCTATTCGCGCAGCGCTTCCTGGCGGGTGGCCGAGAGGTCGGCGACCCACAGTTTCTGCAGCATGTGCCAGTCTGCGGGATGCGCGGCGATATCGGCGGCCAAAACGTCGGCGAGGGCCTGCGTGGCGGCTTGGACGCCGTCGGCGCCGCTGACCCGGATCGGCGGGTGCAGCCGCAGCCCCCAGCCGTCCTCGGTGAACCACAGGCCCGCCGGGATCAGCGCCGCCCCGGTCTTGGCGGCCAGGTACGCCGGGCCCGCCGGCATCCGGGTCCGCTCGCCGAAGAAGGTCACCGGGACACCGGACGGGGTCAGGTCGCGGTCGGCGAGCAGGCAGACGATCCCGTTGGCGCGCAAGCGTTCCGCGAGCACCTCCGACGGCGCCCGGTCGCCGCCGGACGCGGCGAGGATCTCGAAGCCGAGCGACTCGCGGAACGCGACGAACCGGTTGTAGAGCGACTCGGGCTTGAGCCGTTCGGCGACCGTAGCGAACTTGCCGTGCCTGCCGACGAGCCACACGCCCGCCGCGTCCCAGTTGCCCGAGTGCGGCAGCGCCAGGATCACGCCGTTGCCCTCGGCGAGGGCGGCGTCGAGGTTCTCCCGGCCGGTCATGTCAGCGTCGATCACGCGGTGGACCTCGGTGTGGTCCATCGACGGCAGCCGGAACGCCTCCATCCAGTACCGCGCGTACGAGCGCAGCGCCTGGCGGACCAGTTCATCGAGCTCCGACGGGCCTGCCTGCGGCACGACCCTGGCCAGGTTGGCCCGCAGCTGCCGGGTGCCCGGCCCCTCGCGGCGGGCGGCGAGGTCGGCGCCGAAGCGGAACAGCCCGCGCGCGACCCCCTCGGGCAGGACGCGGACCAGCCGCCATCCCGCGGCATAGCCCCAGTCCGCGAGGCGGTGGCCGAAACTCATGCGCTCTCCTCCTTGGCCGCGCGGCGCACCGCGAGCAGCCGCTGGGTGACCGTCGCGACGGACCCCACGGCCAGCAGCCACAGTGCGACGGGCAGCGCGTACGGGACGCCGAGACCCGCGAGAAGGGCCCCGAGCAGGGTGATGATCAGCCGCTCGGCGCGCTCGACGAACCCGCCGTCGGCACTGAGCCCGGTCGCCTCGGCGCGGGCCTTCACGTAGGAGATGACCTGGCCGGACACCAGGCAGATCAACGCGGCCGCGGCTGAGGAACGGTCACCGCCGGAGAAGGCGTACCAGGCGATCGCGCTGAACAGGGCGCCGTCGGCGATCCGGTCGCAGGTCGCGTCGAGCACGGTCCCGAACCGGGTACCACCGCCCTGCGCCCTGGCCATCGCGCCGTCGAAAAGGTCGAAGAGGACGAACACGGTGACGACGAGGGCACCCGCGACCAGGTGCCCGGTCGAGAACAGCCAGAGCGAGGCGGCCACCGCGCCCGCCGTGCCGATGAGGGTGACGGCGTCGGGGGTGAGACCGATCCGGAGCAGCCACCCGCCGATGGGATCGGTGACGCGCGAAACCGAGGCGCGAGCGAAGATGTTCAGCATGAGGGCGTCGGTTGCACCTAACAGAAGGACGACGTGGCCCAGGCAGCCTACTTGTCCGCCTCCCCGGAATTTTGACTTGGGGTTGAGTACCAGCTGATGGTGCGGGTGGGTGGGTAACCGTGGTGGACTTGCGTCACGGTCCCCTTAGGTGACTGTTGGGTGCGCTTGGTGAGTTTCAGCGCACGCGTCTAGCAGTCGGTTTCTCGGCAGCCTGGGAGTTGTTTGTCTGGGTCCAAGCCTTCCAGGACAGCCTTGCTGATCTCGCCCAAGACCTTTACCTGTTCCGGGGTCAGGCGGTCGAAGAGTTTCTCGCGGACGGCCGTGACGTGGCCGGGGGCGGCGGCGGCCAGGGCGGCGAAGCCGTCGTCGGTGAGGACGGCGAGGGAGCCGCGCTTGTCGGTCGGGCATTCCTGCCTGCGCACCCAACCCGCGTGCTCCAGCCGGGCGACCGCGTGCGACAGCCTGCTGCGTGACGAGCCGCGCAGGCCCGCGAGTTCGCTCATCCGCATCGACCGGTCGGGCGCGTGGGACAGGACCACGAGGATCTCGTAGTACGTGTACGGCATGTCGGAGTCGCGCTGGAGTTGGCGGTCCAGCTGATCGTTGAGTGCGCCGCTCATGGTGATGAAGGCGCGCCAAACCTCCTGTTCACCGTCGTCCAGCCAGCGCGTGTCGTCCGTCATGTCTCACATCCTACCTCATAGTTGAACCCTCAACGGTTCTCGTGTAGGGTCTGCGATTGAGAGTTCAACTACTCAAAGTTCAACTGTTGCTTGCTCAACGAACTCAGGAGACGATCCGCATGACCACCACCGCCAGCCTCACCGAGATCCCCGGTTTCATCGCGGGCACCTGGGACATCGACGCGTCGCACTCCGATGTCGCCTTCACCGTGCGCCACCTGGTCATCACCAAGGTCCGCGGCCGCTTCGACGACGTGACCGGCACCATCGTCACCACCGACGACCTGGCCACCGCGGGCGTCGACGTCGTCATCGGCCTGAACAGCATCAACACCAACAGCGAGCAGCGTGACGGGCACCTGAAGTCGGCCGACTTCTTCGAGACCGAGACCTACCCGGAGATGACCTACAAGGCGACCGGCGTCCGCCCGGCGGGCGACAAGTTCGTCCTCGACGGCGAGCTGTCCCTCAAGGGCGTCACGAAGACCGTGCCGGTGACCTTCGAGCTCAACGGCTTCTCCCCCGACCCGTGGGGCGGCACCCGCATCGGCCTGTCCGGCGACGCGTCGATCAACCGCAAGGACTTCGGGGTGAACTTCGAGGGCGTGCAGAACGGTCTCGCCGTGGTCGCCGACAAGATCGACATCCACCTCGAGATCGAGGCCGTGCTGCGTCAGGGCTGAGCCCAGGCCTCAGCGAGCAGAGCGCGGGTTTCGCCGAGCAGCTGCGGCAACACCTTGGTGTGACCGACGACCGGCATGAAGTTGGCGTCGCCGCCCCAGCGCGGCACCAGGTGTTGATGCAGGTGAGCGGCGATACCCGCGCCCGCGACCACCCCCTGGTTCATCCCGATGTTGAACCCGTGCGGCGCCGCCACCCGCCGCGCGACCCGCATGGCCCGCTGGGTGAACTCGCCCAGTTCGACGGTCTCGGGCGCGGTCAGCTCCGTGTAGTCGGCGACGTGCCGGTACGGGACGACCATGAGGTGGCCGGGGTTGTACGGGTAGAGGTTCAGCACCGCGTAGACCAGCTCACCGCGCGCGATGATCAGCGCGTCGGCGTCGTCGAGGTCGACCAGCCCGCAGAACGGGCAGCCGTCCTCCTCGTCGTGCTCGGGCTTGTTCTCGCCGCGGATGTAGGCCATCCGGTGCGGCGTCCACAGCCGTTGGAGCGCGTCCGGCACCCCCACCCCGTTCTGGGCGACGAGCTCGGGCTCTCCGGAGCCAACGGCAGCGGCCATGTCCACGATCCTAGTGGCGGCCAGTTCTCCCGGATTGGCCATGGTCGCGACCCGGGCGGCTGCATAGGGTCGGGCGGGTGACCTTGCTGATCAAATCCCCCGCCGACGTCGAGCGCCTGCGCGCGGTCAGCGGCGAGTACCGCGTCCTGCTCTCCGGTGCCGACACCGGCGGCAGGCTGGCGGTCGTCGAACAGATCCTCCCGCCAGGCGCGCTCGGCGCTGCCCCGCATGTGCACCACGGGCACGAGGAGGACTTCATGGTCACCTCGGGCGCGATCACCTTCGACACCGCGACCGACGCCCGCGTGGTCGCCGCCGGTGGCGTGGTGTCGGTCCCCCGAGGCGCCGCCCACGGCTTCCGCAACGACACGTCTGAGGTCGCACGGTGCATCGTGACTTTCACGCCCGCCGGGTATGAGGACTACTTCCGGCTGATCGACGAACTGGTCCGGGCTGGTACGTCCCCCGACGCCGACACCCTTGCGCGATTGCGGGCGCGGTTCGCGACCGAGTCAGCGACTCGCTAGTGCCCGAATGTAGGCGTTGGCTTCGGAGCGGAACATGAGGACCGTTCCCACGATCGCGGCTGCGGCGACGATGGTGATCGCTATGAGCTCGATTCCCGGGCCTGTTCCGACGAAGGTGCTCGCGGCGAGGTAGAGGAGGAGGGCGGCGATGAGGGCCAGCACGATTCTTGGGCCGCGCCAGCCTTTTCGGAGATTGCCCGCGCAGAGGACGATCACTATGCCGACGAAGAAGACCACGCCGTGGCTGGGGACGGGGTTGGTGTTGAGGATGATGGTGATCAGGACGAAGAGCAGGAGCGAGATGCCTAGGGTGAGCCAGACGGCGTAGGCCTGGTCGAGGCACTTCGGTCGCTCGTGATCCATGGGGCGATGGTATCGATTGTTGGTGGTTTCGGCGTTTTGAGCGACCCGTTTGGGTGGTCTGCTTGCCGTGGGGGTGCCTGTTTGGGTGGAGTGGTTTCTTTGGGGCCCCTACGAAGAAAGACCCCTGTCGTGGAAAAGCGGGTGGGGAGCCTTCGGCCCACGACCACGGCAAGTTTAGGGGTCTTTCTTCTCCCCCAAAGAAACCACTCCACCCAAACAGGCCGTCGCGTTGGCCCGTTGCGATTCGGGGGCGGGGGCTTTGCGACCGAAACAAGCCGTGGCGTTGGCCCGCCGGTTTCATGGACGGGTGGGCCTGCGCCAAACAAACCGTGGCGTTAGCCCGCCGGGTTTCATGGACGGGTGGCCTGCACCCGAACAGACCGCCGGGATCCGCCCCTCACCCTCGCGGGCGGTGAGCCTGCGCCCAAACAAGCCGCGGCGTTAGCCCGTTGAGTTTCGTGGGCGGTCGGCCTGCACCCGAACAGACCGCCGGGATCCGCCCCTCACCCTCGCGGGCGGTGAGCCTGCGCCCAAACAAGCCGCGGCGTTAGCCCGTTGAGTTTCGTGGGCGGTCGGCCTGCACCCGAACAGACCGCCGGGATCCGCCCCTCACCCTCGCGGGCGGTGAGCTTGTGCCCGAGCAGGCCCCGGATCCTGGGTGAATGAGAGAAGCGGGCCGTTCCTTGGAAACGGCCCGCTTCTCTCACTCGCTATTGGTCCCTATTCGGCGACCTTGAAGGTCTCCGCCGAGGGTGACGTGTTGTCCCGGCGTTCGATCCATTCGTGGACTGCCTCCACCGCGCGGTCCACGGGGATTCCGTTGACCTGCGACCCATCGCGGAAGCGGAACGACACCGAGCCGGACTCGACGTCCTTCGCGCCTGCCACCAGCAGGAAGGGGACCTTCTGCAGGGTGTGGGTGCGGATCTTCTTCTGCATTCGGTCGTCCGATGTGTCCACGTCCACCCGGATGCCCTTGGCGCGCAGGGCCTTGGCTACCTGTTGCAAGTGCTCCACGTGGTCCTCGGCGATCGGGATGCCGACGGCCTGGACTGGGGCCAGCCACGCCGGGAAGGCGCCCGCGTAGTGCTCGGTCAGGACGCCGAAGAAGCGTTCGATGGAACCGAACAGCGCCCGGTGAATCATGATCGGCTGCTGGCGTGAGCCGTCCGGGGCGGTGTATTCCAGTTCGAAGCGGCGGGGCTGGTTGAAGTCGAGCTGGATGGTCGACATCTGCCAACTCCGGCCGATGGCGTCCTTGGCCTGCACCGAGATCTTCGGACCGTAGTAAGCGGCGCCGCCCGGGTCGGGGACGAGGTCGAGGCCGGAGTCGACAGCGGCCTGGCGCAGCGTCTCGGTGGCCTCTTCCCATTCCGCTGGGTCGCCGATGAACTTCGGCGAGTCGTCCCGGGTGGACAGTTCCAGGTAGAAGTCGCTCAGGCCGTAGTCGGCGAGCAGGTCGAGGACGAACTTCAGCAGTGACCGGAGCTCGCCGGGCATCTGCTCCTTGGTGCAGTAGATGTGCGAGTCGTCCATCGTCAGGCCGCGGACCCGGGTGAGGCCGTGGACCACGCCGGACTTCTCGTACCGGTAGACCGTGCCGAACTCGAAGAGCCGCAGCGGCAGCTCGCGGTAGGACCGCCCGCGCGACCTGAAGATCAGGTTGTGCATCGGGCAGTTCATGGCCTTGAGGTAGTAGTCCTCGCCCTCGAACTGGATGGGCGGGAACATCGTGTCCGCGTAGTACGGCAGGTGGCCCGAGGTGTGGAACAGCCCGCTCTTGCTGATGTGCGGGGTGTTCACGAACTCGTAGCCGGACTCCTCGTGCCTGCGGCGCGCGTAGGTCTCCAGTTCGCGGCGGATGATGCCGCCCTTGGGGTGGAACACCGCCAGGCCCGAGCCCAGTTCGTCCGGGAAGCTGAACAGGTCCAGCTCCACGCCGAGCTTGCGGTGGTCACGCCGCTCAGCCTCGGCGATGCGCTCCAGATGCGCGTCGAGCGCCTCCTGCGACTCCCACGCCGTGCCGTAGATGCGCTGCAGCTGCGGGTTCTTCTCGTTGCCGCGCC
This sequence comes from Actinokineospora alba, assembly GCF_004362515.1. Classification (NCBI taxonomy): domain Bacteria; kingdom Bacillati; phylum Actinomycetota; class Actinomycetes; order Pseudonocardiales; family Pseudonocardiaceae; genus Actinokineospora; species Actinokineospora alba. The sequence goes on from NZ_SNXU01000001.1 coordinate 6,886,694, forward strand.
AGTACGCCGCCGCCACCCGCATCAGCTTGAACGCCGGGATGTGCTTGGTCGTGGGCACGTGCGGACCGCGGCACAGGTCGCCCCAGACCTGCTCGCCGCTGCGCGGGTCGAGGTTGTCGTAGATCGTCAGCTCGCCGCCGCCGACCTCCATCACCTCGTCCGTGTCCACATCGGACTTGAGGTCGACCAGCTCCAGCTTGAACGGCTCGGCCGCCAGCTCCTGCTTCGCCGCTTCGACCGACTCCACCACACGGCGGGAGAACCGCTGCGAGCCCTTGATGATCGCCTTCATGCGCTTCTCCAGCGCCTGCAGGTCCTCCGGGGTGAACGGCTTGTCCACCGAGAAGTCGTAGTAGAAGCCGTCGCGGACCGGCGGGCCGATGCCGAGCTTGGCCTCGGGGAACTGCTGCTGCACCGCCTGCGCGAGCACGTGCGCGCAGGAGTGGCGGACGACCGCGCGGCCGTCGTCGCTGTTCGCGGCGACCGGCTCGACCGTGGCGTCGGCCTCCGGGATCCACGACAGGTCGCGGAGCTGACCGGCGGAGTCGCGCACGACGACGATCGCGTCGGGACCCTTGCCGGGGAGACCGGCTTCGCGCACGGCAGCGCCCGCGGTAGTGCCCGCCTGCACCACCACGCTCGTGGCGGGTGCGACGGCTACGGGCTGCTCGGACACGGTGACTCCTCGGTTCAGAACAAAGCTGACGAGGAGTGATGTTATCGAGCCACCCGGACGCCGCGCTCCCCGGTTTGCCCTGCCTGTGGATAACTGGCCGGCTAGGCCCCGAGCATCTCCTGCATGCGGCGGATCTCGGCGGACTGGGTGGCGGTCACGTCGTCGGCCATTTCCTGCACCCGCACCTCAGTGCCCTTGGTCCGCACGGTGTCGGCCATGGCGAGCGCGCCCTGGTGGTGGGCGATCATCAGCCGCAGGAACAGCTTGTCGAACTCGGCGCCCTTGGCCGCCTTGAGCTGGTCCATCTGCTCCGGCGTGGCCATGCCCGGCATGCCTTCGTGGGCGTTGTGGTCGCCGTGGCCCGCGGGCGGCACGGGCGGCTTGTTGTGCGTCTTCAGCCAGCCGTCCATCATCTCGATCTCCGGGCCCTGCGCGTCGGCGATACGCGACGCGAGCCCCTTGACCTGCTCGTCCGCGCCGCGGTCCGGGACGAGCACGGCCATCTGGATGGCCTGCCGGTGGTGCACGATCATGTCCCGCACGTAGGTCACGTCCGCGTCGTTCGGCGGGGTGCCCGGGCGCGCGCTGCCCGCTTCCTCAGGAGACAGCGTCTGGTTCGACTCCCCCGGCTTACCCGGCTGGAGCACCGGCGCGGTCGGCTTCGCACCCTGGGGCTCGTCACCACTGCACGCGGTCAGCCCAAGCACCGCACCCAGCACCACGACTCCGCCAGCCATCCGCCGAAACCACATTCAGAGCACGCCCTCTCCTGTCCAGCAGCACAACGTCCGCAAGGTACTACGAGATCTGTTGCCATTCACTCCTCGACTGGGAAAAACGCCGGTCAGGAAAGGCTTCTGCCTGAGAGAACACCGGTCAAATAATGTCGTGACCCACTTCCTGCAGCGAGGGGATCTTCCTGTGACCCACTCCAAACGCCGTCTGGCTTGCGCGGCCGCGGCGGGCGTCGCCGTCGCCGCCGTCCTCACCGTCGGCACCTCCACCGCACTGGCGGCGCCGCCACCGCCCGGCCCGGGCGTCGACCAGATCGTCAGCAGCCCGAACATGAAGCAACTGGCGAACGTCCCGCCCACCGCGCCCCTGTCGGGCGCGAGTTCGACCGGCACCGACCTGGCGTTCACCGGCAACTACGCCATCCAGGGCAACTACCTGGGCTTCACCATCTACGACATCACCACCCCGAGCGCGCCGAGGATCGCCAGCCAGGTCCTTTGCCCGGGCGCGCAGAACGACGTCTCGGTGCACGGGAACCTGCTCTTCCTGTCCACCGACTCGCGGCGCACCGACGACTCCTGCAACTCCGGGTCCTCCTCCAGTGGCACCACCTACTGGGAGGGGATCAAGATCTTCGACATCGCCGACAAGGCGAACCCCCGCTACCTCAAGAGCGTCAAGACCGCCTGCGGGTCGCACACGCACACTCTTGTCCCGGACAAGGCGGGCACGGACGTCTACCTCTACGTCTCGTCTTACAGCCCGTCGACGACGCTGGCGGACTGCCAGCCGCCGCACGACAAGATCTCGATCGTGAAAGTGCCGCTCGCGGCGCCCGCGACCGCGTCCGTCGTGGCGACCCCGGTCCTGTTCCCGGACGGCGGCAACCCGGGCTCGAGCCGCACCTCGGCCACCACGGGCTGCCACGACATCACCGCGTACCCGTCGAAGGACCTCGCAGCGGGCGCGTGCATGGGTGACGGCGTGCTGCTCGACATCGCCGACCGCCTCAACCCGCGGGTCATCGACCGGGTCCGGGACGACGCGAACTTCGCGTTCTGGCACTCGGCGACGTTCAACAACGCGGGCACCAAGGTGATCTTCACCGACGAGCTCGGCGGCGGCGGCGCGGCGACCTGCAACAAGAAGACCGGCCCGACCCGGGGCGCCGACGGCGTCTACGACATCAGCGGCGCGGGCGACACCCGTGACCTGGTGTTCCGCAGCTACTTCAAGATCCCGCGCTTCCAGACCAACACGGAGAACTGCGTCGCGCACAACGGCTCGCTGATCCCGGTCGAGGGCAAGGACATCATGGTCCAGTCCTGGTACCAGGGCGGCGTGTCGGTGTGGGACTTCACCGACTCGGCCAACCCGCGCGAGATCGGCTTCTGGGAGCGCGGCCCGCTGCCCAACGGCGGCTCCGGCGGAACCTGGTCGGCGTACTACTACAACGGCAACATCTACTCGTCCGACCTGGTCAAGGGCCTCGACGTGCTCGACATCAGCGACCCGGCGACCGACGGCGCGAAGAGCGTGCGGTTCACCGAGCTCAACGTGCAGACGCAGGGCACCTACAGCGGCTGACGTTCGACGGGAAGGGCCCTTCCGGACTCCGGCGGGGCCCTTTTCCTACGCCAGAGTATTCCCGGCTAAACGGCAACTGGGAAAAATAATCACTGTTTGGAAGTAGATCCACGGGAGACACTGCGCGGATAAGTCATCCTACGAATGAGGGGAACAGCGTGAGGGCGACACGCCATAGTTCAAGATCCCGATACGTAACAGCCGCGATCATCGGCGCCACCACTATCTCACTCTCCCTGTGGGGAGCCACCGCCGCGGCGGCGCAGAACGCCGACCTCGGCGAGCCCAACTTCGTCACCAGCCCCAACGTGCGCCAGGTGGCCAACGTGCCCGCCACCGCGCCACTGCTCGGCGGCGGCGCCCGGTCCTCGGACCTCGCGTTCACCGGCGACTACGCCATCGGCGGCAACTACAACGGCTTCACCATCTACGACATCAAGCACCCGAAGAAGCCCAAGATCGTCAGCCAGGTGCTCTGCCCCGGCTCGCAGGGCGACGTCAGCGTCGCGGGCGATCTGCTGTTCTACTCCGTCGACGCGCGCCGCAGCGACGACTCCTGCAAGTCCACCGCCGCGACCGACCCGGAGAAGTACTGGGAGGGCGTGCGGATCTTCGACATCAGCGACAAGGCCAACCCGAAGTACGTGAAGTCGGTCGAGACCGACTGCGGGTCGCACACGCACACGATGGTGCCGGACAAGGCGGGCACGGACGTCTACCTGTACGTGTCGTCCTACGGCCCGTCGACCTCCATCGCGCGATGCAAGCCGCCGCACGACAAGATCTCGATCATCAAGGTGCCGCTGGCGAACCCGACCGCGGCGACGGTCAGCTCCGCCCCGGTCGTCTTCCCGAACGGTGGCAACTCGGGCATCCCCGGAAGCTTCCCGGACCACCACGTCCGTGAGACCAGCGGTTGCCACGACATCACCGCCTTCCCCGAGAAGGACCTCGCCGCGGGCGCCTGCATGGGTGACGGCGTGCTGTTCGACATCTCCGACCGCGCGGCCCCCAAGGTGATCGAGCAGATCCAGGACAACGCGAACTTCGCGTTCTGGCACTCGGCGACGTTCAACAACGACGGCACCAAGGTCATCTTCACCGACGAGCTCGGCGGCGGCGGCGCGGCGACCTGCAAGCCGGAGATCGGCCAGGTTCGCGGCGCGGACGGCATCTACGACATCGTCGGCACCGACCTCGTCTTCAAGAGCTACTTCAAGATCCCGCGGCACGACAGCGAGATCTGCGTGGCGCACAACGGGTCGCTGATCCCGGTGGCGGGCAAGGACATCATGGTCCAGTCCTGGTACAAGGGCGGCGTCTCGATCTGGGACTTCACCGACTCGGCGAACCCGCGCGAGATCGGGCACTTCGACCCGCTGCCGTCGCGAATCGGCCCGTCGGGCACGTGGTCGGCTTACTACTACAACGGCTACATCTACTCGAACGACGGTCAGCAGGGCCTTGACGTGCTGCAGATCAACGACCCGCTGACCGATGAGGCGAAGTCGGTTCACCAGAAGGTGTTCAACGCGCAGACCCAGTACTCGCTGCGTCACGGCAACAACTGACCGAGCCACCGTTCTCGGGATCGCGGATGGCGAAGATCACACCGCCCCGAGATACTGCGTGGTACAGACCTGCAGGGAATGAAGGGAAAAGAGTGAAGTCAATTCACTTCAGCAAGAGGTCTCGCCGGGCCGCGCTCGCGCTGCTCGGAGTGGCCGCGGCAGGCCTGTCGGTGGTGGGCGGTCCGTCCGCCGCCGCTCAGGACTTCCCGGCCGACGACGAGATCGTCACCAGCGCGAACGTCTCGCACCTGGTCAACGTCCCGCCCACCGGCCCGCTCTCCGGGCCGAGTTCGGTCGGCACGGACCTGGCCTTCAGCGGCGACCACGCCATTGTGGGCAACTACCTCGGGTTCACGATCTACGACATCAAGAACCCGAAGAAGCCGACGATCACCAGCCAGGTGCTCTGCCCCGGCGCGCAGAACGACATCTCGGTGAGCGGGAACCTCGTGTTCCTCTCCACCGACTCCCGGCGCACCGACGACTCGTGCAACTCCGCCTCCCAGAGCGACCCCGAGAAGTACTGGGAGGGCATGAAGATCTTCGACATCAGCGACAAGGCGAACCCGAAGTACGTCGCGGCTGTCGCGACCGACTGCGGATCGCACACGCACACGCTGGTGCCGGACAAGCGCGGCAAGGACGTCTACCTCTACGTGTCGTCCTACGGCCCGTCGGCGGCGCTGGCCAAGTGCAAGCCGCCGCACGACAAGATCACGATCATCAAGGTGCCGATCAAGAACCCGTCGGCCGCGGCGATCGTGGCCACCCCGGTGCTGTTCCCGAACGGCGGCAGCCCGGGCAAGCCCGGCACGGTCGAGACCGGCTACGTGGTGCCGACCAGCGGCTGCCACGACATCACCGTCTTCCCGGCCAAGAACCTGGCCGCGGGCGCGTGCATGGGTGAAGGCGTGCTGATGGACATCTCCGACCGGGAGAAGCCGCGGGTGTTCAACACCGTGCGCGACGACGACCACTTCGCGTTCTGGCACTCGGCGACGTTCAACAACGACGGCACCAAGGTCGTCTTCACCGACGAGCTCGGTGGCGGCGGCGCGGCGACGTGCAACGCCAAGATCGGCCCGACCCGCGGTGCCAACGGCATCTACGACATCACCGGCCGCGGCGACGAGCGCAAGCTCGAGTTCCGCAGCTTCTTCAAGATCGACCGTCACCAGACGGACGAGGAGAACTGCGTCGCGCACAACGGCTCGCTGATCCCCGTCCCGGGCAAGGACATCATGGTCCAGGCCTGGTACATGGGCGGCGTGCAGGTGTTCGACTTCACCGACTCGCGGGCGCCGAAGCAGATCGGCTTCTTCGAGCGTGGCCCGGCCGCCGACCCGAACACCGGTGGTGGTGTCTGGTCGTCGTACTACTACAACGGCTACATCTACGCCTCGGACATCGGCAAGGGTTTCGACGTCATCGAGATCAACGACCCCGCGACGAACGTGGCGCGCGGTCACAAGTGGACTGAGCTGAACGTCCAGACGCAGTACGGCTACGGCAGGTAATCAGCTGCACGACGAAGGGCCCGCGGTCACCCGCGGGCCCTTTTCGTTGGCTCAGACGGTTTCCACGACCTGGTCGTACTCCAGGCGCGGGCCGCGCGGGAACGCGGCGTCCGCACCGGGGTTGCCGATGTTGACCACGACCAGCGAGCGCTTGCGGCCGTCGGGGAAGAACTCGCGGTCGACACCGGCGGCGTCGAAGCCCGCCATCGGACCGGCGGCCAGCCCGGCGGCGCGCACCCCGAGCACGAAGTAGCCGACCTGCAGGGCGGCGTTGAACCTCGCGTTGTCGGTCCGGTGGGTCTCGTCGGCGTAGTAGTCCTTGGCCCCCGGCAGGTGCGGGAAGAGGGTGGGCAGGTGCTCGTGGAAGTCCACGTCGGCGGCCAGGATCGCGACGAGCGGCGCGGCCGCGGTCTTGGCGCGGTTGGCCTCCGCGAGCAGCGGCAGCAGGCGCTCGCGGGCCTCGTCGGAGCGGACCAGCAGCACGCGCAGGGGCTGGCCGTTCATCGCGGTGGGCGCCCACTTGACCAGGTCGTAGATCGCGCGGACCTGTTCGTCGGCCACCGGCTCGGCGGAGAAGGTGTTCGCGGTGCGGGCCTCACGGAACAGCAAGTCCTGGGCGTCCTGCGGGAGGGCGAGGGTGGCGTTCAGGGTGGCGGTCATCAGGTCCCCTTGGTCGGGCGGGCGGTTCACTGATGGCCAACTTGATTGAGAGCTTGACTATTCCAGTTGAGAGCTTGACTATCTCGTGAGCCGCGCCACTCCCTACGTGCGGAGTTTGTAAGGAACCACGTCGGCGAGGAAGTCGTCCGCGATCTTGTCCGCGACCACCACCGGGTCCAGCGGACTGCCCAGGCGCTCGGACAGCGCCCGGATCTCCGCCGCCCGCTTCTCCAGGATCTTGGTCAGGACGCGCTTGCCCCGCAGCCACAGCATGGGCGCCACGACCGGCCTGAGCAGGCCCTTGCCCCGCACGTCGGCTTCGACGTCGACCGTCCAGCCGGGCCGGACCCAGGCTTTGACGACGCCGACAACCCGGTCGTGCTCGATCGAACCGACCAGCTGGGGCGCGTCCTCCTGGAGCCGGTCAAGGTCGAGCGCGGCCGTCCCCCGCACGGTGCCCGCGAGGCCCTCGACGCTCCCGTCGAACGTCGCGTCGACCTTCGAGGCGCCTTTGGCCACGGTGACCTCGATCGGCACGTCACCCGCCCGGTCCACTCGCACCCGCACCTCGGTCGGGCTGTCGGCGACCACCTCGGCGACGTAGTGACCAGGCCGCTCCCCCGCGGTGACGACTTCGTAGCGGGCGCCCGCGCGGGCGTGCTCGCCCGCCACCAGCGCCAACCCCTCCCGCCGCCGCCCGTCGACCAGCACGACACCGTCGTCGTCGAACACCAACTCCTGCCACCGCTTCACCAGCAGCGGCACGACCTCCGCGATGGAGTCGTCCACTCCGACAAGCGTGACGGCGCTTTTGATCCGCATCCGCGCAGCGTAAAGCCGCGCACGCCGGCGCGCTCGGGATGATCAGCCGCCGTGGGCGTGCAGCCGGTCCACTTCGGCGCGCAGGGCCTCAACCTCTTCGGCGAGCGCGAGCACGTCCACTTGGGACGCCCAGTCGCGGCTCAGCGATCCGCTCGTCCAACTCCCTGATCGCCACGGGCACCGTGACACGGGGAACCGCGATCAACTCGTCCGCCGCGGACACGTCCCGGGCAGTGGCGGGCCTGCCGCTGATGAAGGCGGTCAGCTGCCGCTCGATCCTTCGGCATCACCTCATACCCGGCCAGGGCACCTGGCACACCAGCGCGATCAGCAGGTGATCCGTGCCGATGTGGTCGCCCTCGACTCGGCGGCGGCGTCCGCCGACAGCAACCCACGCACCAGATGCCCGACACCCACACAGCCGTCGGCCGACACCGCAGCATACTCCGTCGCCCGCGACACCACCGACGCCATCCGTCGCGTGTAGCGGCGGTTCCAACGCCTGTCCGAGTGCGCCGCACTCATCGATGCCTCCCCCGGCCGAGCCTTTGTTCTCGGTCTCCGCGGGAATGTACGCACTCAGCCCAGAGCTGTGGGGGAATGCGCGTCCCGCAACAGCAGAGTGGGCTTGCCCGAGCCGTCTGCGGGGACGGTCCAGACCTCCTTGCCGCCGTCGTCGAGTTGCTGGGCGTAGGCGAGGGTGGAGTTGTCCAGCCAGGCCGCCTGGTCGTCCACGCTGCGGGTCTCGGCGGTGGTGGTGACCTGGCCGGTGGCGAGGTCCAGCACGGAGAGCCGCCAGCCCAGGGTGTAGTCGCCGTCGATGGCCGCCTTGAACGCGATCCGGGTGCCGTCGGGCGCGAGCGAGGGGCATTCGACCTGGGCGCGCAGGGTCTGGACGGTCCGGGCCGCGAAGTCGCCCTTGACCAGGTACCGCTGCCCGTCGGTGTACATCGTGGCGTAGAAGGTGTTGTCGTCGGCGGTGAAGGTGACGCCCCAGTAGTTGACGTCGACCGACTGGTACGGCTTGCCGTCCCGGGTGACGGCGAAGGTCTCCAGCGTCTTGAACAGGGTTCCCGTCTTGGTGTCGTAGATCCCGGTGCGGGTGGCGAAGTTGAGGGTGGCGTAGCTGTCGCCGCCGACGAAAGCCGTCCACGACACCATCCGGCCGCTGGCCGACACGCGGACCCGGTTGGGCACGCCGCTGACCTCGATCACCTTGCGTTCCCGCAGTTCCGCGTCGAGGACGCGCATCGACACCGTGCCGAGCACCCCGTCGGCGAACAGGCACGCGGCCGTCCCCGCGGCGGCGTAGACGCGGTCGCACTTGGTCGCGGACACCGCACGGGCGCCGCCCGGGTTGGCCTTGTCGACCGTGGTCACCTGTCCGGTGCTCGTCAGGGTGAGCACCCGCGGACTCGGCGCCAGGGACACCGCCTCGGCCGTGGTCTCGATGGGCTTGGCCGAGTCCTTGGACTGGATGTAGCCGATCGCCAGGCCCGCCAAGGCGACGGTGGCGACCACTGTGGTGGCGATACGGGCGGTGCGCCCGAACCTGGGCGGCGCGGGCGGGTTTACCGGCGTCTCGGTCTCAAGTGTGGACGGCTCGGTCATGCGGTCACCTCAGTGTCGGAAGTGGTGGATCGGGTGAACAGCAGCAGCGCCGTGGCCACGACGGCCAGCACGGTGACCCCGGCGGCCAGCCTGCTGGCGGCGACCGGTCCCCACAGCTGCCAGGCGAGTCCGAACAGGACGGACGAGGCCAGATAGGCGAGGGCCTGCCCCGTCTGGATCAGGGCGATGCCGGTGGTGCGCAGGTCTTCGGGCACCACCCGCCCGGCCATCGCCATCAGCACCCCATCCGTCGCGGCGTAGAACAATCCGTAAAGGACCGGCACCGCGACCAGGAGCGGCCAGCCCCCCAGCGGGCCGAACAGGAGCAGGTAGACCGCGATCAGGGCCACGTAGCCGCCGAGCAGGATCGGCGCCCGGCCGACCCGGTCGGCCAGCGCTCCCAAGGGAATGGCCAGCAGCAGGTACGCCAGGCTGGTGCCCACCGCGAGCAGCGGGAACCAGCCGAGCTCGATCGCCTCCCGGCGCTGCAGCAGCAGGTAGACGAAGCCGTCACCGATCACCGCGAAGCCGAGCAGGCAGGCGGCAAGCAGCAGCCTGCGCACCGGTGCGTTCCGCAGCAGCGAAGTGACGTCGGGGCGGGCGATCCGCGCCGCGGGCGGGCGGTCGTCGACCCGGTCGCGCACGAACAGCACGAGGATGAGCACCCCGAGCGCGGCGATGCAGGAACTGGTGACCAAGACCGCGTCGAAGGCCTGGCCCGCCGCGGCCAGCACCGCGATGGCGACGAGCGGGCCGAGGAACGCGCCGAAGCTGTCCATGGCCCGGTGCACACCGAAAGCGCGGCCCAGCGCGTGCGGCGGCGCGGACAGGCTGATCAGCGCGTCCCGGGGCGCGGTGCGCAAGCCCTTGCCCGCCCGGTCGAAGGCGATCACGACCCCGATCGCGCCCACCGAGCGGCCCGCGAGGAGCAGCCCGAGCTTGGCCAGCGCCGACATCGCGTACCCGACGCCCGCCACCGCCTTGGGTTTGCGGATCCGGTCCGCGACGTAGCCACCGACGAGCCGCAGCAGCGCGGTGGCGCCGGTGTAGATCCCGTCGATCACGCCGTAGGCCACCGGGCTCATCGACAGGCCGAACACCAGGTACACGGGCAGGATCGCGCTGACCATCTCGGCGGAGATGTCGGTGACGAGGCTGACCGAGCCGAGTGCGAACACATTGCCGCCGACGACGGCCAACCCCCGTCGGCGGGTGCCGTCCGGCTCTTCGGCGGCCGGGCGGTCGATCGAGGACAGGTACATACCGGCATCCGTTCCAGGTGAGCGGGAGGGTGCCCTCCCCGGCCGGGGAGGGCACCCGTCACTGGCCTGCTATCAGTGGCACGCGGTGGTGCCGCTGTCGGTGAAGGTCTTGCCCGCCTCGGGGACGAACTGCCAGTCGTAGCTGTTGGCGTGCAGCGTCAGCTTAAGCACGCCCCAGGTGCTGCTGTTGCGCACCTGGCTGTTGGGCTGGATGGTGCCGAAACCACCCAGGCCGGTGCCGCCCATGCCCGCGACGAACTGCCGGATGCCGCGGGTGTTGTCCAGGCCGCCGGTCGAGTTCATCGGGGCGAACCGCTCGTAGTTGTGGTTGTGCCCGGTGACGATCACCTCGGCGTTGAAGTCGTAAAGCGCCTTGTAAAGCGGCGAGACCGAGGTGTTCGGGCCGTGGCTGGCGCCCGAGGTGTAGCGCGGGTGGTGCCAGTAGGCCGCGGTGCACGGCTTGGTGCTGGCGGCCAGGTCGGCGCGCAGCCACTGCTCCTGGGTCGAGCCCGCGGAGCAGGACACGACCGAGCAGTTGGAGTTGAGCGCGACGATGTGCCAGTTGCCCAGGTCGAAGGAGTAGTAGCCCTTGCCCGGGGTGCCCGCGGAAGCGCCGAAGTAGTTGAAGTAACCCGACGCGCCCGAGGTGTGGTACTCGTGGTTGCCGGTGGCGGGCTTGGTGCGGGACTTGTGCCTGCCCCAGGTCGGGCCGTAGCAGTTGGTGTAGTCCGAGGCGGTGCCGTCCGGGTAGGCAGTGTCGCCGATGGCCATGACCGTGCCGGTGATGCCGTCGAGCAGGTTGGCGGTGGCCGCGTCGCCCGCGGTGCCGCAGTTGGCGATGTCGCCCGCGCCGACCAGCACCGGGTCACCCGAAGGCGCAGGTGTGGTGGTGGTCGGGGTGGTCGTGGTCGTGCCGGAGGTGACCACCAGTTGCGGCGCGTTGGCGCCGGTCTCCCGGGAGTCCCAGTAGGCGCCGTCACCGTTGGTGGAGGTGCCGCCGATGCTGAAGGTGCCGTTGCCCGTGACGTGGGAGGTCACGTCGATCTCGTACCAGGTGCTCGCGGTGACCGCGCCGAGGGTGCCCAGCGTGGCTCCGCCGATGGCGGGCTGGTTGTTCCAGGTGACACCGGTCTCGGACCAGCTGGTGTCGACCATGGCCCGCCAGGTGCCGCCGCTGGGGCTGCCACCGGTGCCGTTCACGTGGATGCGGAGCTTGGCGCTGGTGACCGCCGAGGTGAGGCCGCTGACGCTGAACTTCAGGAACGTCTTGCGGACCGGGGAGTTGTCCACGACGAACTGCGTCGACGTGCCGTAGTTGGTGGTGGCGGTGGTGTCCTGGACGTAGGTGTCCGCGACCGCGGTGAAGGTGTTCGTCGCCGCGGCGGCGATCTGGGGAGACAGGAGGGCGATCGAGCCCGCGACGGTGGCGGCGACGGTGGCCACCCCGATCGACGAGCGGATGAGGCGTCGGCTACTTCGTAAACCCATCTGTGCCTTCTCTCTCTTGCGAGGATGCGGCCGCGCTTGGGGGGAGCGCTGCCGCCGCAGAAGGCTAGAGATCAAGAACATCAGCGGACTGGCGTCGGCACGAACATCGAATGAACACGGAACCGGTGTTGAACACCAGGCGACGTTGGGCCATTTGGTCCACTGAGGACGGTTCGCCAAGAATTCGCGGCCCGGCAACCTATGGGCCACGCACTCAACTTGTTGAGGGGCTTCGCTTCCCGTTCGTGACGATCTTGGCTTCGCTGCGGGCTTTCCCCGGTGTCCGGTTCGCCCTGGGTCTCACGGTCCTCGTGGGAATCCTGATGGGACTGACCGCGACAGTGGCGTCGGCGCACGTCCCGACGACGGACGGCACGTCCATGATCCGCCAGGACGGCGCGCTGGTGCGCTACCGGCTGGAGCTGGACTACGACACGCTCACCCAGGTCGCGGGCCTCGGCAAGCTGCCGGTCGAGACCAGCGAAGCCGAGCACCAGTCCTTCCTCAAGACGGGCCACGAGAAGGTGGCGGCCTACGTGACCGAGCGCCTGGCCGTCGAACTCGACGGCACCCGGTGCGCCGCCAAGCTCGACGACACGGGAATCGTGAAGCGGCAGAACTTCCTCTACGCCCGCCTGCACCTCGTCTACACGTGCCCGAGCGCGGCGAACGGCCAGTTCACCGTGCGCTACGGGGTGTTCGCCGAGTCGCACGCCATCGGCTCCGACCACATCAACGTCGTCGACTACGTCCTCGGTGGCGTCGGCGGCAGCGACGTCTTCGAAGGTGGCCACCGCGAACTGCGGGTCGGCGAGCGCGGCACCGCCGCCGCCGGTGCGCCCGAGTCACCGGACACCGGTTTCCTGTCGTCGACGGCTCGCTTCGTGGGGCTGGGGCTCGAACACATCCTGCTCGGCATCGACCACGTGCTCTTCCTGGTGCTGCTGCTGCTCGGCGCCAAGAACTGGCGCAGCGTCATCCGGCTCGCCACGGCCTTCACCGTGGCGCACAGCGTCACGCTCGCCCTGGCCGTGCTCGGGTGGGTCGACGTCCCGTCGGAGATCGTCGAACCGCTGATCGCGGCATCCATCGTCTATATCGCCGTGGAGAACATCGTCCGCGGCGAGTCGCGGCACCGGACCCTTGTCGTGTTCGCCTTCGGTCTGCTGCACGGCCTTGGCTTCGCCGGAGCACTGGACTTCACCGACGACTTCAGCGGCGGCCTGATCGTCGGGCTGCTCAGCTTCAACCTGGGCATCGAACTCGGACAGCTCTTGATCGTGCTGCTGGTGTTCCCGCTACTGCTGTTGGCCCGCCGCCAGTCGTGGTCGTCGCGGGCCCACCTCACCACGGCCGCCATCGTCGGCGTGATCGGCCTGTTCTGGCTCGTCGAACGCCTGCTCCTGTCCCCCGGCGGCGCCGCTTAGCCCGCGAGCAGTTCCCGGGCGTGCGCCTCGGCGAGTTCCGTGGCCCGACCACTGCTCGTGGCGTAGGCGTAGAAGTGATGCACGACCTCGCCGCTCACGATCGAGTCCAACTCCGACTCCTTGGCCTTGGCCTCGACACCTTCGACTTCCTCGATGGGGTGGTCGCGGTGGGCCAGGCGGCTGGCCGCGATCAGCGGGTGCGGCGGCCAGACCTCGATCTCAGCTCCCCTGACCTGGCCATGGCAGACCCAGTAGTGGACGACCCGGAAGCCGGTTTCCTCGTCGCAGCGGACCAGGATGTAGTCGTCGAGTTCAGCGAGGAGGATCTCGGCGCGTTCGAGCGTGCTGAAGGTCCCCGCGATGTCACCGGTCCCTGTCGGCTGCGCGCGGACAACTGCCCACGTGGTGTCCATGGCCGCCATGATGCCGGGGTCGGGCCCGAAGATCACGCGAGTTCGCCCTGTCAGGTGATGAGACGGCTTGTGGCGTCAGTGACGCGTGGACGTCACCACTCCCAGCGCATTCCGCAGATGCCCACCGGTGCGTTGGTGAACACGACGTGGGTCTGGCCGTCGGTGTTGAGGGTGAGTTCCTGGAGGTCCTCCAGAGGATCGGCGTGGTTGGGCGCGCGCACCGAGAAGCAGTGTCGCGGCAACAGCGCTTGGTCGAAGGTGACCTGGGCGATGAAGGTGCTCACCGGCGCCCAGAAGGCCCGCGTGTGCTCCAGGGCCCGGCCGTGGGAGTGGTACCGCGTGGTCTGGTCGACGATGATCGTCTCGCCAGGGGCGAGTTCGTGGTCGAACTCCAGTTTGCACACCAGATAACCGCTCTCCGCATCCCATCGGCGGTCCACCAGCGACGCCCCGCGGAAGGTCGTCTCGGGAATCTCGGGGTCGGGATGCTCGACCCACGAGATGTCGAAGTAGTGCCTGGTCGGTGCGGTCGCCCGCATGACCTGCCGGGTGATGAGCGCGCGTTCGACACCGTCCGCGTCGAACTCGACATGATCGTCGACGGCGACGTAGCGCAGCGTCTGGTACTCGGGCATCCGCAGGTAGGTGGCCAGCCTGGGCAGCTCGTCGAGCGGCCACAGGTCGAGCAAGGGTGCGCCAGGGGCTTGGTCGGCGGGCGGGCGTCCACGCGGCCTCGGGGGTGGCAGCAGCGCGATCAGCGAACCCGCGGGCACGTGCAGGACACCCTCGAGTGCGATCAGGGCCTCGATCGAGTCGTGCCGCTCGGGTTGTCTGCGGCCGGTCTGCCAGTAGCTCAGGGTGGCCGTGCTGAGGGTGATCCCGCGGGCCGCGAGGTGCGCGCGCAGCCGTTCGAGGCTCAGCCCCCGCGTCCGGATCGCCAGGCCGAGGGCCTCATGGAACGGCCCGGCGGCCAACACCGCGTTCAGCGCCGCGCCGGTGTAGTCGCTCATCCCGGTGCGCCCCTCCGATCGCGTGCTGATCCTCGGAGAATATGCGCACGCGGCGGAACCCGCAGCCGTCAACGGGTTCCCCGGATTCGCGCAGACTACTTCAGGCCGACCACCACTGAGAGCACCTGGCCATCGTCGAGGCGGACGCTGAGGCGGTAGGTGTGGTTGGCGGTGAGTCCCTTGGTCTGCCAGTTGTAGATGTACTGCTGCGCGGTCGCGTCCCAGCGGAAAGCGCCCTCGGTGCCGGCCGGGTCGCTGGTGGCGATCTCGTTCACCGAGGCCGTCGTCAGGCTGCCCTTGACCGGGGCGAGCCACTGCGGGGCGGCTGGCGCCTGGACGAAGGCGCCCGCGGTGTTGCGCAGCTGGAACTTCACCGGGACCGTGCTGCCCGTCTTGAAAATGCTCGTCGCCGAGCCCGCCAGGATGCTGGGGTCGTTGATCGGCTGCAGGAACCCGCCGAACCGGTAGAGGTGCACCCGGTACCGGCCGGACAGCGTGGTGGCGTTGCCCGCGTTGTCCTTCGCCGTGGCGGTGAAGGCGTAGGTGCCCGCGTCGACCAGGGTGACGACGACCGTGCAGCTCTCCACACCGGACACCGCGTCGGTCGCGGCGCAGGTCGGAGCCGGTGCGGAGTCGCGGTAGACCGCTCCGTCGGCGACGCTGGTGGAGACGATCACCGGCGCCTCCTGGTCGACGTTGACGCCGGTCAGCGTGGCCGTGGCGGAGTTGCCCGCCCGGTCGGCAACCGTGCGCGAGACCGACTGGTTCGCGCCGTCGCCCAGGGTCACGTCGTCCGGGCAGGCGGTGGCCGGGATGCCGGAACCCGCGTCGGAGCAGGTGAAGTGGACGGTGACCGCCTGGGTGTGCCACGGCTGCGAGCCGCCGACGATCGAGGCGGTGATGACCGGCTTGGTCTTGTCGAGCTTGACCGTCACGGAGTCGGTGCCGACGTTGCCCGCGGTGTCGCGCGCCGAGCCGGTGACGACCTGCCCCGGGGTGTCGACGCTGACCACGACGTCCGGCGTGACCGAGCCCGCTTCGAGACCGGAGCCCGAGTCGTCGTCCCGAGCGATGAAGTGCACGGTCGTGTCGCTGTTGTTCCAGTCGTCGGCGTTGGGCGCCGGACTGACCGTGTGGGTCACGGCCGGGGCGATGTTGTCCCACTTCAGCGCCACCGCGTTGGCGGGCTCGGCGTTGCCCGCGTGGTCCACGGCCCAGTAGGCCACGGTCCCCGCGCCGCTGCCGTCGAGCGGGACCGACACTGTCTTGCTCGCACCCGCGGTGACCTGTTCCGCGCCGCCGTCGACGCGGTAGTGGATCTCCTTGACGCCGGACAGCGCGTCCGCGGCGGTGAGCACGACGTTCGCGGTCGAGCCGGTGCACCAGCCGTTGGTCTTCGTGCACTGGTTGTTGCTGGTGGTGGCGGGCGCGGTGCCGTCGATGCTGATCCCGCCGACCGTCTTGCCCGTCGTGGTGTTGCCCGCGACGTCCGTGGCCGGGTCGCTGGTCACCGACTGGTTCGCCGCGTCGGTCTTGAGCACCTTGCTCGTCGGGCAGGTGGCGACGCCCGAGCCGGCGGTGCCGTCGGCCAGTGTCGGGTCCGCGCAGGCGAAGTCGACGACGACCTCGTCGCGGTACCAGCCCGCGGCGTTCGGCGCGGTGATCGGGCCGCCGGTGATCGCCGGACCGGTGCGGTCGATCGTCACCCCGGTCACCGACGTGGGCGCGCTCTCGTTGCCCGCCTTGTCTTTCACCGTCACCGGACCGGCGCCGAGGTCGCGACCCTCGCCGGTGATGACGCTGTCGGCGGGCTGCGTGGCCGGGTCGATGCCCGACAGCCCGTCCGCCGCGGTCCAGCCGACGGTGACGTCGGAGTTGTGCCAGCCCTCGGTCGCCGTCGGCGTGAGGGTGGGCGCGGTCAGGTCGATGCCGATCCCGCCGACCGCGGTGGTCGCGGTCTTGTCGACCCCGTCGACCGCGGTGCCGCCCACGGACTGGTCGGCACCCTCGGCGGTCAGCTCCACCGGGTCCGTGCACCCCGCGACACCGGACTGGCTGTCGGCGCAGGCGAAGGACACGGTGACCGGGGCGTTGTTCCAGCCGTGCGCGTTGGCGGGGGTGCGGCTGCCCGAGATCGTCGGGACGGCGTTGTCGATCCACACCCCGATGCTGTTGCCCGCGGTGTCCTCCAGGTTGCCCGCGGTGTCGACGCTCCAGAAGTCGATCACGTGCTTGCCGCCGGAGGTGAACGCGAACGGGCCGGTGTAGAGCTGCGACGAGCCGTCGTCGACGCGGTAGTAGGTCGCGGCGACGCCGGACAGCGCGTCCGCGGCGGTGAGGGTGACCTCGGCGGTGTCGGCGTGCCAGCCGCCGGCGAACGGGGCTGTCACCGTCGCGGCGGAGTTGGGGGCCGCCCGGTCGATGCCGATGCCGGACACGGTGGCCACGGCGGCGTTGCCCGCCTTGTCCGTGCAGGTGGTCGACGCGGACAGGTCCGCGCCCTCGCCGCCGACGGTGGTCGGCACGGGTGCGGCGAGCACGCCGGACCCGGTGTCGGTGCAGGTCCAGGTGACCGTGACGTCGCCCGCGCTCCAGCCGGTCGCGCTCGGCGAGCCGGTCAGCGTCGGCGGCGTCTTGTCGACGTTGACGCCGGACACGGTCGCGCTGCCGGTGTTGCCGGCGGCGTCGGTGCCGGTGCCGGTGGCGGACTGGCCTGCGCGCTCGCCGAGGGTGATCGGGGTGGTGCAGCTGTCCACACCGGACAGTGCGTCGACGCACTCGAAGGACACGGTGACGTCCTGGTTGTGCCAGCCGTGCTCGTTCGCCGAGCCGCTGACGGACGGGGTGACGACGGGCTTGGTGGTGTCGATGCTGACCGTCGCCGGGTCGGTCGCGGAGTTGCCCGCGGTGTCGACCACGGTGCCGGAGGCGTCCTGGTCCTTGCCCTCGGTGTCGACTGTCCGGTCGGGTCCGCAGCTCGCCACGCCCGAGCCGCCGGTGTCGCCGCAGGTGAAGGTGACCGCGACGGCGCCGTTGTGCCAGCCGTTGGCGTTCGCGGCGGGCGAGAGCGAGTGGCTGATCGACGGTGGGGTCTTGTCGATGTTGACGGTGACGGTCTTCGCGGACTCGGTGTTGCCCGCGTTGTCCACGCTCCAATACGACACCAGGTAGCTGCCCTCGGCGCTCAACGGCAGGCTCGCACCGGTCTGGGTGGGGCCGCCGTTGACGGTGTAGTGCGTGGCGCGGACGCCGGAGAGCGCGTCGGCCGCGGTCAGCGCGACGGTGACGTCGGTGTTGTTCCACGCGGTCTGGGGCGCGGTCGCACCGGTCGTCGGCGCGGTCCTGTCGATGTCCACATCGGACAGAGTGGTCCCGGTGGTGTTGCCCGCCTTGTCCTTGGCAGTGCCGCCCGCGGACTGGTCGGCGCCCTCGCCCTGGAGCACCACGGGCGCCGAGCAGGTGTCCACTCCGGACAGCGCGTCGGCGCAGGAGAAGGACACGGTGACGTCTTGGTTGGTCCACGTTCCGGGGACATACGGCGTCGCGCTCGCCGAGATCGTCGGCGCCGCCTTGTCGATGTTGACGCCGCCGACCGACGCGGTGGCGGTGTTGTCGGCGTTGTCGGTGGCGGTGCCGCCGACCGACTGGTTCCCGCCGCCGCCGGTGAGCGTCTTCGAGGCGCCCGCGGTGCCGTCGGCGAGGCAGCTCTTGATCAGTGACAGGCCGTCGGAGCAGGTGAACGACACGGTGACGTCGGTGTTGTTCCAGCCGAACCCGTTCGCCGCGGGGACGCGGTTCCCGCTGATCAAAGGAATGGCGGTGTCGCGCTTGACCACGACCGAGGACGGCGGGCCGACGTTGCCCAGCGCGTCGGTCGCCGTGCCGCTGACCGTCTGGCCCGCGGTGTCGGCGGCGACGCTGGTGCCTCCGGTGACCGAGCCGCCGCCGACGCCGGTTCCGTCGTTCGCGGTCCACGACACGGCCACGGTCGCCCGGTTCCACCCGGCCGCGTTCGGCGTCGGGGCCAGGGACGCGACGGCCGCGGGGCCGGTGTTGTCCAGCACGTACGACGCGGTGGTCTGCGCGGTCCTCATGGTGCAGGTGTTGACGTTGCTGCTCTCGCCGATGGTCACGGCGCTGCTCCGCACGCCGTCGGACGCGGTCGGCGCGGGCACCGCGAACGTCCACACGGTGCGGGCGACCGTCGAGGTCTGCTTGGCCAGGCCGGCGACGTGGACGCAGCGAGCCTTGTCGTCGGTGTTCACGGTGAGGGTGAGCGTGGACCCGCTCTTCGCGTAGTAGACCCCGCCGGAGGAGATCCCGCCCGCGGTGTAGACGACGGCGGGAGACCCGAAAGCTGCGGCGTGCGCGGTGGGTGCGCCGAGCACAACCACGGCCGCGGCGATGCCGAGTGCGAGTCCTCGGCGTGCGAGCGAGTGCAGGTCCATCGAGTCACCGATCCCCAAAGACGGGCGAAGTCGACGGGCGCCGGTTTCACCGCGGGTCCGACGGGGGTCGTGCGCCGGGGAGGGCCTGTTACCCAGTTCCCAAGACTGGTGACTTTCCGGGACTTTAGGCCCTGATTTCACAGTCCGCTCCAGTCGCTTCGCGCTGGGAGACCCCGGTCGCTCGCGTGCTGGTTGTCGGCCAAGCAACCGGCCGCGGCGATGGGCGTCTTTCAGGGCAGTAACACTTTCGCAGAGGAGGCCGTGATGAGGCGATCCCTGGTGGTCCTGGTGGCGATGGTCTTCGGTGTGCTCGTGGGGGTGCCCGCCACGGCGGGGGCGAGTACGCCGTACTGCGGGATCACCTGGGGCTCCCTGCCGAAGCAAGCGGCCCCCGGTTCGACTGACGAGCTCTACGCCATCCGCACCGGCCGCCACACCTGCTTCGACCGCATGGTCCTCGACGTGAACGGTGATGTGCGCGGCTACTCGGTGCGCTATGTCGACGAGATCCGCAAGGACGGGTCGGGCGAACTCGTCCCCGTACGCGGCGGCGCCCGACTCGAGGTCATCGCGAAGGTCCCGACGACACCGACCGACGCGATCTTCCTGCCGAACGGTGAACTCGCCGACGTCACCGGCTACAGCACTTTCCGACACGTCGCGTGGGCCGGGCAGTTCGAAGGGCAGACCACCATCGGCCTGGGTGTACGCGCACGCCTGCCGTTCCGGGTACTCCTGCTCGACGGACCCGGCACCTGGTCGCGCATGGTCGTCGACGTCGCCCACCGCTGGTAGCGGCAAAGCGAAACGCGGGATCAAGCGCTCGCCGACCATCAAGGGAAACCTTGCGACAACGGTGGCGAATGGAACGGTCGACAGCCGCCCGAAACGCTGAACGGCCTGTCGGTGAATTCACCGACAGGCCGTCTGACCAGCTTTGCAAACTGGTGGGCGATACTGGGATTGAACCAGTGACCCCTACCGTGTCAAGGTAGTGCTCTCCCACTGAGCTAATCGCCCGAGGCGGAGACGGGAATCGAACCCGTGTACAGGGCTTTGCAGGCCCTTGCCTAAGCCACTCGGCCACTCCGCCATGACAGAATCGTCCGATTGGACCACTCCGTCAGAACCTCGAAAGAGACTTCCGAGTACCGGCGCAGAGGCCGATCGACTTGCGAGCGGACGACGAGATTCGAACTCGCGACCCTCACCTTGGCAAGGTGATGCGCTACCAGCTGCGCCACGTCCGCAGTCCCAAATTTTCGGTACTGTGGGCCGTTGTTCGCGCCCTGTTCCCTCCGCTTTGGTACGAGTGGAACTCTATCGGACGGGTCTTCGACCTTCCAAATCGGGGGTCTACTTCGGCCTGTTCCCTCAGGTCAGGTCGGTGGAGATCAAGTGCGTGAGCGCCTCGTCGACGTCGACCCAGAGGTGTTCGTTGCCCGGGACCACGACGTCGTAGGTGCGGTCGAGGAAGTCGGCGAGCTCCTGGGCGGACGCCTCGAACACGGCGTGGCCCGAAGGGGAGCTCAGCTCGATCACCACGACCTCGGGGTCATCGACCGCCGGGCGGATGCGGACGTCGCCGTCGCCCGCCTCGGCGATGAGGCCGTCGGCCAGGAGGTCGCGCGCGAAGACCCACTCGACCCAACCGGCGCGGCCGGTACGGAACGCCGCGACGACGGCGTACGGGTCACGCGTGTCGTAGCGCAGCTCGACCTTCACCGGGACCGCGGGGGTCCTCGGCGCCAAGAGGTCGAACACCGCTGTCGACCGAAGCGTGACATGATCGTTTCGCATCGTCGCTACCCTTCTGCTCCCTTCCCAGCCAAACGACTGAGTCCCTTACATGTGACGCTCCAGCACGACGATTAGGACGCCGGATGGAGCTATGTCACCCATCTGGGCCACTGTCGTTCGCGCAGGGCGGTCGTGCCGCTTCGTTCGGTTACGAACTTTGTCGAGGCCTCTCCATACTGGCTGGTTTTTGGCCCAGGGGGTAGCGCCCGACACCTGATTGTTGGCGGACTGACAATTCCCAGTTTTCGAATGTGCGGCTGACCTGCGCGTCGCCAGAACCCTGTGGCCAGAAGCACGTAGCCGCAGGTCACGCGCGTCACTCTGCCGACCCGCGGAGTGTCTTGCACACTGAGGCCCACCCCGGAAAGGTGAAACATGTGACGAGCGACACTCGCGAAGACGGCCCGATGCGCCCCGACTGGGCTGACCGCAACGCCACCACCCGCATGATCTGGCGGGTCGGCGTCGGCGTCGTCGGCGGGATCGTGCTGATCGCGGGCATCGTCATGATCCCGTACCCCGGCCCAGGCTGGCTGGTCGTCTTCGGCGGCCTCGCGATCCTCTCCATCGAGTTCAAGTGGGCCCACCGAGTCCTCGCCTACGCCCGAGGCAAATACGACGCCTGGACCGACTGGCTGCGTCGCCAGCACCTCGCCGTCCGCATCCTCATCCTGCTGCTGACCGGAGTGATCGTGGTCGTCACCATCTGGCTGCTGAACGGATTCGCCCTGATCGGCGGCTGGGTCGGCATCGACTGGCCCTGGTTGCGATCCCCGATTTTTGGATGATCCACCCGACCCTGTAATGTCTACCCCAACGACGCGGCCCAGCCGCGGCGGGCGATTAGCTCAGCGGGAGAGCACTTCGTTCACACCGAAGGGGTCACTGGTTCGATCCCAGTATCGCCCACCAGATTTTTGCTGGTCAGACAGCCTGTCGACGATCTTCGTCGGCAGGCTGTTGATCGTTTTGGGGAGCAGTAGGGGAGCAGAGGTTCTTTAGATCCACCGGTGTTCGCTGTGAGTTCCGCTCACGCTTGGGGCGAAGCCGCAGGTCGCGGCCTGGAGCGCATTGCTCAGGCATGTGGGCCGACGTGATCCCTTCGGCATCTCCGAAGGGATCACCGCCGCGCTTTGATCTTGGATCGTATGTGGCTGGAAGCGATCGTGGCGAACTGAGCCAGGTCCCCGGCACCGCGATGGTCCCCGGGGCACCAGCACCGCCTCGTCGTCGGCCAGTCGTGATGCTGCCCCCCGACCCGTGTCAACGGGGCCAGGCAGGTGCCGGGAGTCGATGAGCGGGCAGGGTTCACGACGTGATAGTCCGTCTCTGAGCTACAGCTCTGTGCCTAGCCGCCACGGTGGTGGCTGGGAACGAGCGCGTGAAGATCCGCTGTCACTAGCCGCTGATAGGCCTGCCGATTGCCGCCGCTGGCGAGCTTTCGAGGGCGTGTACGGCTAAAGGACGCACGAACCCGCACCCCGGGTTACGAGACATCTCTTAGGCCAACAGAGTGCATTGCTCGAATCGGGTGACGGGTCACAGATAGCGATACGTCGAAAGGCGGACAGCAGATAGACAGATCGCGATGCACGAGTACGGCCAAGCGGAGGAGACAAGCCCTGAACGACGACGAGCTAGTGGGAGCGTGGGAATCCGCCGGAGCAAAGATCCTTGCCTTGGCCTCGGCTGGAGCCCTGCCGGGCCAGATGCCCGTCGTCAGGTATCTGGGGTCGAAGCTCGCGCCGTTCTACCGGATCGTGCTTGACGTCCTCTTCGCCGAGGAGTCACGGCTCGGTCTTCAGCTCTCGACCGCGACCATCACCCAACGGGTCGCCAGTCGCATCGAACTGGCAGCAGGTGGCACGGTCGACTGTCCTCCGGTCGCGAACCTGCTGGAGCAGCTCCACGAGTGGGGCAACGTCGATCGGATCCACAACACCCACCGCAAGGGCGACTACCAGGAATATCTCAAGCAGGATTACCTGTACCAATTGACGCCTGCCGGCACGCTCGTGCACCGTGAGTTGACCCGGATCGACCAGGAGCTCGGTATGACCGGGGCGCTGCAGGCGTCGATGCTGCCCGAAGTGCGTCAAGCGCTGATCGCGTTGAGCAACGCGTTCACTGAGACCGATGCGGAGAAGCGCAACCAGGACGCCTACATCGCTTTCACCCGCGTGGTCAACGGGTTCACGCTGCTGTCCGAGAACGCCAAGCTGTTCGTCCAGGGCCTGAACCGGTCGCTGCACTTGGACTCCGCGGAGAAGGCCGAGTCGTTCCTGGAGTACAAGACGATGGCCGTCGACTACCTGCAGACCTTCTCGATCGGCATCGCGAAGTTCGCTGCGGGTATCGCCGAAGGCATCGAGGCCGCTGAGAACTGCGGCCTGCTGGACGTCCTTCCCGAAATCGCCGCCGTCGAGGCGGCGCCCACACCTGGCGTGTCAGCGGTGGACGCGGCCACCCGTGACGCGGAGATCATGCGTGAGAGGTGGCTCGGGCTCCGTCGGTGGTTCTTCCACGACGGCGATCAGCAGCCGGTGGTGACCACCCTGGCCGATCGCTCCGTCGACGCCATCAGCCGGATCATGACGACCGTTCGGCAGCTCAACGACGAGCGGTTCCACCGGGTGAACCGCAAGGCTGACCTGGTGACGATGGCACGGTGGTTCTCCGATCAGGACACCGACGTGGTGTTGCTCTGGCGCGCCGGGTTCAGCCTCTACCCGGCCCGTCACATCGGCGCTCCACACCCGGCTGAAGCCGAGGCTGACATCCGGCCGGGCGTCAGCTGGTGGGAAGGTGTCACCCCGCCGATTTCGCTACGCCTGCGCACCCAAGGTCCGAGGGCGAGTGGCGGCGTCGCCTCCAGACTGCCTGATCAACGCATGGCGAAGAAACTCCTCAAAGAACGGCAGCAGGCCGAGGACGCCGTGGTGGAGGCTGCAACCAGATCACTCGCCGGGCGGAGCCCGTGCCGGTTGTCCAGTCTCTCGCACCTTTCCGCCGCAGAGTTCGACGTGCTGCTCCGCTGCCTGGACGTCGCGTTGGCGAGCCGTGATCACGACGGAGTCCAATCCGCGGAAACCAGCGATGGAATGATCAAGGTGATACTCAGGCCACCCGCGCCGGGCGAGTTCACGACCATCGCCACCCCGCGTGGAACCATCGGCATCGCCGACTTCCATATCACGCTGGAGGATCTGGGAGCGATCCCGTGATCCTGGAAGAGACCGCGCGTGAGCAGATTCGCCAGGCCGCTCGTTTCCTCGTGCAGCACTCGGTGCTGCACTCCAACGGACGCAACGCCAAAATGGCAGCACTTGTGCACGACCATGCCAAGGTGCTCAAAACGTGGTTCGAAGAATACCTCGGCTGGCCGTTGGTGATCGAGCGGGACGTCATCCGTTTGGTCAAGGTGCCCGCACCTCTAGCGGTGGCGCATCGGGACGACGCGCCCTCCGCACGCTGCTGCACCCTCTTTTGCCTGCTGCTTGCCAGCGCGGAGGACGCAGGTGCGCAGACGGTCATCTCCGAACTCGCCAAGGCAGTCGCCACGATCTCCGTGGCCACGACCGGGATTTCGGTATTCGACCCGGCGGAGTACTCCGAGCGCAAGGCGCTCGTTCAGGCGATCCGGTTGATGACCGAGCACGGCGTGCTGGTTCCCGTGCAGGACAACGCCTCAACGCGTGATGACGAGAATAGGTACGTCGAGTCCGAAGGAAACGCGCTCTACGACGTTGACCACCGCACGGCGGCGCTGCTGCTCACCTGCCCGACTCCGCCGACCAGAGCGCTCGTGGCACGGGAAATCACCCGGCAGTCCTATCCGGACACAGCAGAGGGCGCCAGCAGGATGCGACGGCACGCCATCATGCGCCGCCTGGTCGACCAGCCAGTGATGTACTTCAACGAGCTACCGGAAGACCAACTGGACTACTTCCGCAACCAGCGCCCGCTCTTCGTGCGCCAGCTGCGGGAGATGCTCGACACGCGCCTCGAAGTTCGTGCCGAGGGCGCCGCCGTCATCGACGAAGAGCTAACCGACCTCACCTTTCCCAAGGACACCAAGGACCCGTTCGCCGCACTGCTCTTCGCCTCCGCCCTCGCGGAGGAACCGAATGCGGCGGACTCAGCTCACCTGGTGACAGTCGAGGCGCTGGCCAGGATCGCGGCGCGCACCGCTCCGCACCTCCAGGCCCGAGGCATCAAAGCGAGCAGCCCCAAAGAGGTTCAACAAGCTGCACTCACCATCCTCAACAAACTCCGGCTGGTCGAACTGTTGGAGGACGGCGGTCTCCGCACGCTGCCCGCGCTCGGCCGATACCGTAACGTCCCCGAGCCGCTCGCACCCGAACAACAACCTGCGCCGGCGCTCTTCGCGCTGCCCGGCGACGAGGAACCCGATGTCATCCAGTCCTGACTCCGACCAGTGGCGGAACGAACAACTTGCGGTGCTGCTATCAGGTGCCCCACCGATTCCCACAAGTACCCGGTTCAAGCCGTTGCGCGTGGGTCTGGTGGGCATCTGGCAGTACGGCAACGAGGAGTTTCACTTCCACGACGGACGCCTGATCCTCAACGGCCGCAATGGCAGCGGTAAGACCAAGGTGCTGGAGGTGACCAGCCCGTTCCTTCTCGACGCGAACCTGTCCGCGCGGCGACTCGACCCGTTCGGCAACAACGCGCGGTCCATGCGGGAGAATCTTCTCTACGGCGGTCTCAAGCACCAGATCGGTTACGTCTGGTGCGAGTACGGGCGCATCACCGACGACGGCGGCACCGAGTATCGCACGATCGGTGCTGGCATGCGGGCACGTGACACGAAGCCCGGAGCACCGGAGTCCTGGTACTTCATCACCCCGCTGCGTGTCGGCGTGGACTTCAGCCTGTACGACAACTCTGACCGGCCGTTCGACGAGGGCGACCTCACCAAGCAACTGGGTGAGTCCGACGACACCGTTTTCACCACCGCCGAGCACTACAAGAACAAGCTCGCGCGCGACTTGTTCGGCCTGAGTCCGCAACGCCTGCACAGCCTGGTGGAGCTGCTGATCATTCTGCGTAGGCCGAAACTGAGCGAGAACCTCAGCATCGAACGCCTGGAGGAGATCCTCTCCAACGGGCTGCCGCCGATCGACGAAGAGCTGGTCGCCGGGCTCGCCAAGAACTTCGATGACCTCAAGCGGGACGAGGAAGACCTCAAGCGGTTCGAAAAGGCTCAGGTCGAGGTCGATCTCTTCCTCGACAGCTACCGCACGTACGCGCGGCGGATGACCAAGCACGTCACCAACGACGTGCGCGAGGCCGACAAGAAGTACCGCGACGTGCTCAACCGCGGCAAGCAGGCAGCGCGCAATCTCCACACCACCGAAGGCGCCATCACCAAAGCAGATTCCGACATGGAACGGCTCGGCGGCGAACAGACCGCGCTGCGCGGCAGGATCCGCGCGCTCGAGACCAGCCCGGAGATGAAGAGCCGAGAGACACTCACCAGGCTCAAGGACGAAGCTGATGAAGCAGCGCGCGTAGCCATGACGGCGAAGCTCAACACAGCCAGAGTCGCCAGCCAGCTACTCACCGTCCGGCGAGAGCTCGGTGAGGCTGAGAAAAGGCTCACCAGCGCTCGCAAGGAGGTTTCCGCGGCCGAGACACACACTCGCGATCAGGCAAAACACGCGGGACTTCGCCAAGAGGTCGAGTCCGAAGTGGACGGGCTTCACACGAACACGATGACCGCACAGAAGAACGTGCAGAGCTACATCGGGGCTCGGCAGGCAGTGGTGTCGGAGACGCGTCGGTTGCAGCGCGAGCAGCAGGAAGTCCAGGTAGTGGTCAATCGAGTGCAGGAAAAGCACGACGACCTGGCCGCACGCAGGACCGGGGCCGCCGAGAGGGTACTGGAACTCGAGTCGGATCTCGACAAGCAAGTTGAGTGGCTGTCCAAGGCGATCGTGTCGTGGTCCGGACAGTGCGTCGAATGCCGGCTCACCGATGAGCAGGTCACCCAGCTCATCGAATCGGTGAACCTCGCTGGTGAACGGGAGGCTCCCCGGCTGGCCGATCTGATCGCGGAACACGTGAGCCACGCTCGGTCCGGACTGCTGGAACGTCGCAGTTTGAAGAGCGCCGAGCGGACCACATTGTCGCGCGAGCGCGAAACCGTGACGGCGCAACGACAACATGTGGCGGCCGAGACCGACCCACCGCCGCCTGCTCCGCTGGTCGCCCGCCGCGACCGCGCAGGGTTGCCTGGAGCGCCGCTGTGGCGTCTGGTCGACTTCCACCGTGAGGTCGCGGACGACGCACGAACGGGCATCGAGGCGGCTCTGCTCGGATCAGGGCTGCTGGACGCCTGGGTCACCCCGGACGGCACCCTGGTGGACGCCGAGAGCTGGGACGCGATCCTGCTGCCGGATCCCGCACGAGCCAGCGGCCTTTCGCTGACGAGCCTGCTGCACGCCGTGACCCATGAGACTGTCCCGGAAGCCGTGGTCTCCGACGTCCTCGCCAGCATTGCCGTGGTCGTTGAAGATACTGCGGGCGATGAGGTTCAGCCGTGGGTCTCGCCCGACGGCCGCTGGGCGATCGGCCCGGTTCGCGGGCGTTCCGGCCAGGCTCAGGCGAGCTACATCGGGGTGGCCGCGCGGGAAGCCGCCCGGCAACGCAGGCTCGCCGAACTCGACCACCAGGTCGCGGAACTCGCCGGGTTGATCTCAGCCCTGGACGCAGACCTGCAGGCATTCGACAACCGGCTGCTCATGCTCGCCGAGGAACAGCGCAGTCGGCCCACCGAAAACGCTGTCCTCGCTGTCCATGGCGAGCTGTCGATCGCCCGCAACCACGACGAGCAGCTCAGCATCGAGCTCGGAAAGTCCGCATTGCGGCTCGGCACTGTCAAGACCACCCTTAGCCGAATCACCGAGGTGCTTCGCGCCTACGCGGCCAAGCACCTCACCCCGACCACACCTAGTCAACTGGACGCGGTGAGTGCGGCTCTGAGAGATCTGGAGATCGCCCTCGAACGGTTCGTGGCGAAGATCGGCATCGTCTTGCTCCTGGCAGAGCAGCACGATGATCTCATCGAACGAGCCGACCAACTGGCACAGAACCGCAGCGAGCTCGCCGGGCAGTTCGCAGTCGCCGAAGAACACGCTGGCAAACTGCAAGCGGAGCTCCAAGAGAGGCATCAACTGCTCGATGTCGGTATCCAGGAGACGTTGACGCGGCTGGAGGGCGTGCAGAACGTGCTGGACGGGTCCGAGCGGGAGAGCAAAGCGCTCACTACTCGAAGGCAGGAGCTGGGTGAAGAGCGCGGCTCGTTCAAGCACGCGGTCGAGACGCTCACAGCGGAGGCTGACAGGCTGCAGGGGCTGCTGCAGACCGCGCTCGCGGAGTTCCGGCGAGCCCGCGACCGTGGCTTTCTCGACCTGGCTGGCGCTTCGAGTACCGACCAGGCGTCCGACGACCTCGCCGAAGCGGCTCGCGTTCACTCGTTGCTGTCCGGGGAGCAGTCTGACGAGGCTGCCAGGAACACCGCCCGCAACGACGTCGACGGCCAGTTCCGTGTGCTGCAAAGGGAGATCGAGGGACCAGATTGGCGCCCATGGGGTGACAACGACGGGGATCTCTTCGTAGTCCAGGTGACCTTCAACCACGCCGACCACTCCATGTCCGCCCTCCGGGAGCTGATCGCCGACGAGATCGACACCCGCAGCACGTTCGTGCAGGCGAAGGAACGCAAGCTGTTCTCCGAGGTGCTGCTCGGCTCAATGGGCGAGCACCTGCGCCAGCGCCGCCTCGACGCAGACATGCTGGTCAAGGAGATGGACGCGCAGCTGCAGAAGCACCCCACCGCGTCCGAGATGCGGATGAGCATCAAGTGGGTGCCCGCGGAGAAGGCCGGCAAACGAGTCCACGACGCGATCAAGCTGCTCGACCGCGGGAAGACGAGCTTCCTGGCCGAGGACGCACGGGACGCGCTGATCGAGTTCCTCGGCGAACAGGTGAAGGAGGCGCGCCAGCGGGCCGAGTTCGGTGACTGGAAGACCCACCTCTCCGAGGCGCTCGACTATCGCCGCTGGTCTGAGTTCAAGCTGCAGGTCGTATACCACGACAGTCCGAAGCCCGTCGATCTCACCGATGAGCTGCATAAACGGAAGTCCGGCGGCGAAAAAGCCTCGTTGCTGCAACTACCGATGTTCGCCGCGGCCGCTGCCCACTACGCGGGCGCTGCCGCGACGTCGCCACGGCCGATCTACCTGGACGAGGCGTTCGCCGGCATCGACGCGGAGATGCGGGCGAGCTGTATGGGCTTGTTGACTGGCTTCGATCTTGACTTCGTCATGGCAAGCCACGACGAGAAGGGATTCCACACAACGGTTCCCGGCCTTATGACGTACGTGCTCCGCCGCGATCCGAAGATCTTCGGCGTGCTTGCCACACCCATCGTGTGGGACGGCACTCGGCGATACCGGTTGGAGGACAGGTCGCTGCGGTCCGGCCCGCCGCCCTCGATCCTCGATGCGGACGAACCGGCATGACGGTGCGACGTATCACCGACCCCGCACTGCTCGCATGGGCGAAAACCCCTGGCGGCGAGGAGTTCTGCACAAAGGCTCAGGAGAAGCTCGCCAAGGGCCGGAAGCTCGACAAGTGGCTCAGGTACAAGGTGAGCGCGACAAACCTGGCAGACTTGCGGGCGTTGTTCGGCCACGATGAAGGTGTCGTCAACGCGACCGGTGTGCAGCTACGCAAGGCTGACACGGCGTTGCGCCGCACCAGGTTCAGCATCGGCATCCACTTGCTGCTCGTCTCCGTGGGCAAGCCAGTCATCAGCTCGCAGGCGCGAAAGCGTCACCAGGACCGCCTGAACAGGCTGCGCGTGGCCGAGGAACGTTGCCTCCTTTGGGAGGTGATGCGTCCTGTGCCACAGCTAGATCGAGAACGGCACCTGCTCGAAACGCTCGACCTGGGCACCACATCTCAGGTACCTGAATGCTCGGCGACCGTGACGAAGTCGTGGTCCACCTACGAAGCGGCGATCAGAGCAGGTGCCTACTGGTACCCAGAGTCGCTGACGCATGTGCCGTGGGAAAAAGAGGTGGCTTCCAACGCCCTCAGCGGCTCCAAGAAGTGGACCATGTCTCAACTGCAGGCGTTCAGCCGACTCGTGGGCACAGGTCTCAAGGAGGCCATGCAGTGGACCGATGCTCTGATCCGGGTCGCCGGACCACTCACGTGGACGAACCAAACGCCCATCGCCGACGCAAGCCTCGCCACGCCGTGGATCGATATCCCCGCACAAGGTTCGCTCGAATCCGGCGAACTGCATTGCTCCGCTGACGGTGTGCTGCTGGTGGAGAACATCACCACGTTCGAACACCTTCGCCGCAACACCGATCTCACTCAGACCTGGCTCTGTGTGTGGCTCGAAGGCAACATCAGCAAAGGTCTCATCCCGTTCCTCCGGCACATCGCCCCACGACATGTCGCCGCGTGGTGTGATCTCGACCCAGACGGCATCGAGATCGTTCAAAGCGTGGAGAAAGGACTCGAACGCAAAGTGGTCCCAGTTGGGATGTCGCCCGAAATCTGGACCAACGGCACCAAACTCGCGGAGAAGACACCGGACGCACACCTAACTTGGCAGCGCATGGCGGCCGAACTCGCCGAGACCGGCCCCGAGTCGCTCCGTTCGCTCGCAGCGGCCATCGCCATCACCGGCCGGCGCTGCGAGCAGGAGAGCATCCAGTTCGAGACCACTCCTGCAGTCGTGCAACAGCTCAAGCAACTCGTTGCTGGACAAAGTTCCTCGGCTGAAGAAGGTCGCGGTTAAGGATGAGGTCGAGCAAGCGAGCAGCTTTGCCTCGACGGCGTGCACGGCGTCGGCACCGTCGACCCACCTCGCGGGTGGAGGGTCGATCTCTGCGACCCGCACGAGCGCGCGGGGCGAGCTTGGTGGGCCGCCGTCGCGCTTCCCGCGCATGCCGAGCGAGGCGACGGCCGCAGTGGTGCATATCTTTCCGCGTCCAGCGCCCCCAGGTGCTCTAAGGTTAGAGATTCTGCGCCGACGAAGGAGGCACATGCCGCTGGCCGAGGGTGCAGCCCTGCTGCGAGGACGCTATGAGCTGGGCACGCGCAGGTCGGCCGCCGGAGACGCCGAAGCGTGGACCGCCTACGACGAGGACGGCGTGCAATACCTTGCCCGCACGTGGGCCTACGACGGCGACGAGCCCGACCCCGTCCAGCGGGCACTCTGGGACGCCGAGTTGCGCACTCTCTACAGGGTCGGCAGCAGCCCTGGCGCCGACGACACCCTGGCCGTCCTCAAGGACGCAGGGCTCGACCGCGACGCGAAGTCTTTCGTCATGGTCCTACAGGCGACCGGCTACGACAGTGTCGCGGACGCCCTCGCTGCTCGGGCCGAGCACGGCTGGCTCTCCTCCCACAACCCCGCCGATCGGCGGGAGCTTTGGCGAGCCGCTGGCCGTGTCGCCGCTGGGCTGGCCGTGCTGCACTCTCAGGACGTCCTGCACCGCGACGTCGGCGCTGCTGCCCTGCTGTACCTGCCCGACGAGCCTGCCGAATCCATCCGGCTTGGCGGCTTCGAGTGGTCTGTCCGGCTCGGCCGCCCGCTGGACGCCGACCCGCCCGTCAGCTGGTCCTCGCCGCCCGAGCGGCTCGCTGGCGACACTGCGGCCTGGCGCCCCGACGACGACTGGTTTGGCTTCGGCATGCTGTGCGCGCGTCTTGTGCTCAACCTCGAGCGGTACGCGAACAACGCACCGACCGAGCGGTACGCCCGTGTGGTAAAGGCTATTGAGGCCGCGAGGACCACACTCACGGAGCCTGAACGGGCACTGCTCCTCCGCCTGATCGACCCCGAGCCGCTTGAGCGGATGACCCGCCCGCACGACGTTCAGCTCTCCATTCGCGGGATCGTCGCGCTGCTTGCGGCCCCGCCAGCAGCCCGCGCGGACGATCGACCTTTCACGCTCATCGTCGACCCAAAGCAGGTTCGTCTCTACGATTACCTGCTCGAGCGAGGGCTACGGGAGCACCTCGGCTTAGACGACGGCCAGCCCTACGACCCGCGGAACGTCGCCCACACCGACGGCTTGGCGGTGTTTCTACGCCGCGACCTCGACGGCGGGTCCTTGTACGCTGTCCCGAAACAGGAGACCGTCCTGCTGGTCGGCCGGCGCACAGTGGTCCGGCTCCGCAAGTACTCCCACCGCGACGAGGCACCTACATGGCAGATTGCATTCTGCGTAGGCCCGGCCCAGCTCACGAACAGTGAGGGAGGGGCGGCCCGCGTACGTCTGCCAGCCGGTCGGCTCGCGGTCAGGTCGACAAGGGCCGCTCACAACGACCGGGGCCTGGCCCTGGCGTCCGCGACATGGGACACGGTGCTGCCCCGCATCGAGCGCGGCGCCGACCTGGCGCGCGACCTCGCCCAATTCCACCAGTTCGTCCGCGCCACTCACCAGATCGAGCTGCTCATGCTCGACGCGACGATCTTCCCCATCGAGCTGGTCGCCGGGCCGGACCCCGCCGACGACCTCGGCTTCGAGCAGATCACCGTTCGTGAGCGGCCACGCCCTGAGAACAGGCAGGTCCTCGCGTTCCTGCACAACGACGACCTCGCTGGTTTCCTGCAGCGCGAGCTTGAGGCTGGCAAGCCTGACAGCGGCAGCGTCATCCTGTCCGGCGAGCGTGGGGACGCCCTGGCACTGCCCGCAGGCGGTAAAGACAACCAGTGGCGCGTCCACGCCGTGGACGACACTGCGCGGACCGCGACGCTGCGACGCCAAACCTTCGACACCGACCGTCCGTCGCCGCCCGACAATGGCTACCTGCGCGGCGCGGGCATGCCCGGTCAACTCAAGCTCATCCGACGCCGCAAACAGGCCATCGACGCCCTCGACCGCCACAGCTATCTGCTGCGCAGCCTGGCCGCGCCGGGCCAGGTGTACATCGACACCGGCGCGGCCGACTTGCCTGTCCGGCTCGCTCCAGAGACCGTCGACGAAGCCAAGCGCCGCGCGATCGAGGACATCCTGCGGGTCCGGCCCATCTATGCCCTGCAAGGCCCGCCCGGCACCGGGAAGACCACGCTGGTCGCCTGGCTTCTGCGCGAGATCCTCCACGACGACCCAGTCGCGCAGGTCCTGGTCACGGCCCAGGCACATGGCGCCGTCGACGTCCTCCGGGCACGGGTTACGGAGGCCTTTAAGGACGTCGCACCGGAGCGCAGGCCCCTCGCGGTCCGGCTCGGGTCTCGCAGAGACGACGACACCGCACTAGACACTGTCGAGGACGTCGCCCTACAGGTCCTGCGCGACAGCAGCAGCACCCTCGCCGGCCTGTCTGACCGCACGCCCGCCCAGCAGGATTGGCTCGACCACGCCACGGCGATGGCCGACGAGCTTGCCAGCCACGAGGCACGCGGGACGGGCGCCGCCGATTTCGTAGAACTGGTCAAGCGCGGCGCGAACCTGACTTACTGCACGACCAGCGCCGGCGAGCTCGAGGCTATTGCTGGCGACCAGTCCTTCGACTGGTCCATCGTGGAGGAAGCCGGGAAG
The DNA here is from genome assembly GCF_004362515.1 of Actinokineospora alba. NCBI lineage: Bacteria > Bacillati > Actinomycetota > Actinomycetes > Pseudonocardiales > Pseudonocardiaceae > Actinokineospora > Actinokineospora alba. The sequence goes on from NZ_SNXU01000001.1 coordinate 6,920,317, forward strand.
GCGCACGGCTTCGACCTCGCGCTGCCCCTGCAGGCGGGCCATCGGTGGCTTCTGATCGGCGACCACAACCAGCTCCCGCCATATCGGTACGAGGACTATCTGCGCGGCGTCGACGCCCTCGATGAGGTTGTGGAGGCACTGCAAGCGCTGCCCGATACCGGGCCTGGCGTGCTGGACTGGGAGTGGGTCTCGTCGTGGAAGGACAAGACCACCGAAGAACGCGCCGCCTTCCAGAGCTACGCCAAGGACTGGCTCAAGACCTTCAAACGCACGTTCGAGCACTGCCAGGTTGCCGTCGGTCAAGGTGACGCCGGGCAGCGCCTGACCGACGACTCGGCGGGCGGCGCCGCCGCGGGCGTGCTCATCGAGCAGCACCGTATGCACCCCGACATCGGCGAGCTGATCTCGCGTGCGTACTACGGCGATCGGCTCGTAAACAGGACCGTCCAAGAAGGTAGGCCCATTGCCCGCGTGTTGCACGGCTTCGCCGAACCGCTCGAGATCTGCGGGAAGGCGATCGTCTGGCTCGATGTCCCGTGGTGCCGCGACGAGCCCAGGACGGCCGAGACCGGGCCGGCCCAGGGCCGACCGCGCTACACCAACGACGCCGAGGCCAAGGCCCTGGCAAATTTTCTGGCGTCGTTGCGGCGGGAGGCGTCTGGCGCTGCGGAGCTTGCCGTCCTGTCGCCGTACAATCAGCAGGCGTCTCTGCTGCGACGCCGGATGAAGAAGGCCGCCCTCCCCGAAGGGCTCGAACTCAAGCCCGCCCTCAATGCTCGCCCTGGCGCTCCCGGCGGCGCCAGCGGCGTTCACACCGTCGACTCCTTCCAGGGCAACCAGGCCGACGTCATCGCGGTGAGCCTGGTGCGTAACAACCTTCACGACCCGGGACACGGCCTGGGCTTCCTGGACGACGCGAGCCGGCTCAATGTGCTGCTGTCCCGTGCCGAGCGGCTGCTCGTGCTCGTAGGTTCCTGGGACTTCTTCCGGGAGCAGGTCAGCACCGTCGAGCTCGACGACACCGCAAACCCCTTGTGGCACCTCAAACGGATTGTCACCGACCTAAGCGATTGGTTCGCCTCTGGCCGTGCCGTTCGGCTCGGTGCCGACCTTGGTGGCTTGTCATGATCGTTCTGTTGCCAGTGAGCAAGTTTCGCGTCCCATACGACCTCGCCCGCGGTAAGCCGTACAGCCGGCTTGAGCACATGGTGCTCACCGCCGTCGCCGACGGCGGTGCGACCCTGCGGTCGCTGGCCGAGGCTTTCCGCGTGCACGACAGGCTTCTCGTCCAGGCCGTCGTAACACTCGTCAACGCTGGCTGGGTCGCCGTCCAACGAGGGCCACAAGCGTCGTTCGTGCTTACCGGGGCTGGGCACGAGGCCGTCAGCGGGGACCGTGAGCCCGTATCGGTGATTGTCGAGACCGCCCGCCCCGGCATCGTGGTGATGGAGCGTCACTCCGGTCAAGTCGCCCGGCAGTCCGAAGCTCGGCCCTACCGCCGGGACGACCTGACCGAGGTCTGGGACACCGCCCCCAGGATTGGTACTAGGGTTGTGCGCGACTCTGTGGACGAGGCGCAGGTCCAGAAGCTCCTGCACCGCGAAGCCGGTGAACGGGTGCGCCGGATCGGCCAAATCGAGGAGATCAGCCGCGACGCGCACTGGCTCCCCCTCGACGTCGACATCGACGCCAAGCAGGTACTCGGCTTGCCGCCGCCCTGGCGCCACGCTCTTACAGCCCCGGCCCTGGCCGCTGTCGCCGCAGCGGTCGGCCGCTTCCCCCGCGCGCTTGCAACGTCTCGCGGGGCGGCCCGTCCCGCGAGACGCCGCTTTCTGGGCGTGACCGACGAAGGCCGGGTACACCGGCGCGGCACCACCGTGCTGCTCGCCGCCGACGACGTGCTGCGCGGTGAGCAGGCGCACGCCGCCGCTCTGGCCCAGGCGCTCCAGTCGGCACGGACCAGCGTCGCTTTGGCCGTTCCCCGTCTTGACGGGTCGGACGTGTTCGAGGCCCTAGCCGCTGGCTGCGCCGACGCCGTGACCCGGGGCGTCCGCGTGGACTTGCTGATCGGCTCCACCGACAGGGACCCGGCCGCCCTGACCGCCGTCGCAAACCGCATCGGTTACGGCGCCGACGCCCGCCGAGGCCGGGCGTTGCTGCGGACCCGCGTCACGGGCAGCGGTGCCAGCCTGCTGCTGTGGGACAGTGCGCCAGGACAGCTCGTCGGCATCGTTACCGGCCACGCGTGGGTCGGCGGGACGGCAGGAAGCCCCCAAGCTGCAGGCGTAAGGGTCCTCTCGCCCGCATTATGTGCCGACCTCGCCCGCGCCGTCGCTTCACTGTGGACTGGCCGCAGCGGCGACGACTTCTCGGGCGAGCCGATTAGATGGCGGCACCTTGCCGACGACGTCGAAGAGGCCGCCGCTTGCTCCTTGGACGCCGCCGTGAACGGTACGGCGACCACAGCCGAGCTGCTCGTAGATGAGGAGTGTCTGGCCGTGGACGACGTCCTGGCCGCCGACGCCGCCGTCGGCCTGTACGTCCCGGACCCGACGGGCGGCGACGTCGGGCGCAGAGGCGTCCAGCTGATCGTGCGTGGCCCCGGCGCCCAGCTCGTCCGAGCAGCTCCGGACGCGCTCGGATAGCGCCCGTCAGCAATACTCGGACCGCCAGATTCCGGATGGACAGAACCTTTGACGGTCATCCAGCGGCGGGTACGCACCGGCAGCCGTCGAGCGTCAAGCCACAAGCTGGCGGGCCGCAGGCATCCGCTCATGCTGGCGATGCGCGGGTGCTGCTCGACCAATACGAAGCCAAGGAGCGCGTGTCAGGTCGCAGACAACGCACGACACCCAAACCTGGGCCCGCACTTCCCCAAACGGTCGTCAATCCCGGCAACCGGTCAACGATGTTCGACCATCGAGTCACCCCGAACGCGGCGCCACCCGACAAGGCGAGCGCATACCGTGGCCGGAGCCCGGCAGGGGAGCAATTTTTGGGGAGCAAATGGGGAGCAAAACGATGCGCTGAACCTGCCTAAATCGTCCTGAAAGTCGAGGAACGGAGCCGCCTGACCTGCAGTAGTCACATTTCCGCAGGTCAGGCGACTTTTCTGGCATAGTTCACACCGAAGGTGTCACTGTTCGATCCCAGTATCGCCCACGGACTCGGGCGACGTGTGTCTGCGGAAAGCGCAGACCACGTCGTCCGTTGTCGTATCTGGGGGCCGAGCCCCCAGACCCCACGGTGCGATGTCTCGCGATCCAGCGTGGTGTGGATTGGGGTAGGCCCTCTATAGGTACGCGCTGAAGACCAGGTCGAAACCCTTTGTTTGGCTTGCGACCTGGTCTTTGTTGGACCGGGGAGTGCCGACCACGAAGGTCTCGGGGGCAGCTGCGTGGTCAGTGGGAGTCGGGGGTGGCGTCTCGTTTCGGGACTCGGCCGAGGAGGACGGTGGCCGCGACCGCGGCGAGTGCGGTTAGGCAGGCGGCGATCAGGGCCGTTACCTGGAGGCCGTCGGTGAAGGCTGCTTGGGCCGCGGTGAGCCAAGGGTCTCCCACGCGGGCTGGGAGTCCGCTTGCCGACTCCGCCGTCGCGCCCAGGGTCTCGCCTGCCTCGGGTGGGATACCCGGGGGCAGGGCGTCAGCCATTCTCGCTCGGTAGACGGTGGCCGCGGCGCCGCCCAGCAGGGCGATGCCCAGGGCGCCGCCGAACTCCGAACCGGTCTCCGACAACGCGGACGCCGCGCCGGCGCGCTCCGGCGGTGCGGTGGCCACCACCATGTCGGTCGCCAGCGCCGCGACCATGCCCAGGCCCGCGGCCATGACGGCACCCGCCGCGACCAGGACCGGGAGGCCGGAGACCGGGTCCACCTGGGTCAACCCGGCGAAGCCTGCCGCGGCGACGGCGAAGCCGACGCCCACGACGTGGCCGGGACGCAGCCACCGGGTCAGGGCGGCGACGGACCCGATGCCCACCGCCATGCCGCCGAACATCGGCAGTGTCCACAGGGCCGCGGTGAACGGCCGCATGTCCAGCACCAACTGCAGATACTGCGACGACGACCACCCGAACCCGGTCATCACGAACATCATCAGCGTCCCGGCCAGCAGCGCGACGCTGAACGGGCGCTCGGCGAAGAGCCGGACGTCGATCATCGGTGTCGGCAGCTTTCCCTGCCTGCGGACGAACACGACGCCCAGCACCGACCCGACCACGATCGTCGCGACCGGCAGCCAGTGCGCGCCGTCGGCGGCGAGTTTCTTGATGCCGTAGATCACCAGCAGCACAGCGCCGAGCGACAGCACGACGCTCACCAGGTCGAGCTTGCCCGGCCGCGGGTCGCGGAACTCGGGCAGCAGCAGTGGTCCGAGTACCAGCAGCAGGACCATGACCGGCACGTTGATCAGGAATACCGATCCCCACCAGAAGTGTTCGAGCAGGATCCCACCCGCGATCGGCCCGATCAGCGCCCCGCCGGAGAAGCCCGCCGTCCACACCGAGACCGCGACCATGCGCTGCTTCGCGTCGTGGAACATGTTGCGAATCAACGACAGGGTCGCGGGGGCGAGGGTGGCTCCGGCCACGCCAAGCAGGGCGCGGGCGGCGATGAGCATCGTCGGTGAGTCCGAGTACGCCGCCAGGACCGAAGCGGCGGCGAACGCGAAACCGCCGCACAGCAACAGCCTCCGGCGGCCGATCCGGTCACCGAGGGAGCCCATGGTGATCAACAGCCCGGCGAGCAGGAAGCCGTAGATGTCCATGATCCACAGCAGTTCGGTGCCGCTCGGACGCAGGTCGGCGCTCAGGAACGGCAGGGCGAGGAAGAGCACCGACAGGTCCATCGAGACCAGCACGCACGGCAGGACGAGCACGGCGAGGCCGATCCACTCGCGCCTGCCCGCGGTAGGCGTGGTGTCGGTCGGTGAGGACTGCGTGACCATCACTGTTCTCCTCTTACGCCGTGGTGGTCAGGCCGCCATCGACGGCGAGCACGGCGCCGGTGATGTAGGCGGAGGCCCGCGAGGCCAGGAACGTGGTCACACCGACGATGTCCTGGTCCTGGCCGAGGCGCTTGAGCGGTGCGTGGGCGGTCATCTCCGCGCCGAGCGTGGCGGCCATCATGTCCGACTCGAAGGCGCCCAGGGCGAGCGCGTTCACCGTGACCCTCGGGCCGAGGCGCTTGGCCAGGTGCCGGGTCAGGTGGTGCATCGCCGCCTTGCTCGCCGCGTAGGAGTAGGTCTCCATGGGCGGCACGTGGATCCCGTCGATGGACCCGATGTTGATGACCCTGGCCGGGTCCTGGTCGGTCCCGGACCGCTCCAGCACCTCGCGCAGGAACCTGGTCAGGTGGAACACGCCCTAGAGGTTGAGGTCGAGGACCTTGTCCCACGCCGCGTCGTCGAAGTCGTCGATCGGCGCCCCGTGGGTGGCGCCGGCGTTGTTGACGAGGATGTCCAGTCTCGACTCCTCGGCGACGAACGCCTCGCTCAGCCTCCGACACTCGTCCTCAATGGACAGATCCGCGGGCAGTGCGACGCATTCGCCGAACCCGGACAGCTCGTCGGCGACCCGACGACACGCCTCGGCGCTGCGCGAGGACACGTACACCTTCGCGCCCGCCAGCACGAAGCCTCTGGCGATCATCAGCCCGATCCCCCGGCTGCCACCGGTGACCAGCGCGGTCTTCCCCTTGATCGAGAACAGCTCTGACACGTCTCTCCCCTTCCCCCAGGGCGCTCTCAGTCGAACGAGCGCCGGTACGCGTCGATCAGGTACGGCCAGCCCGCCGAGTCCGAGGCCATGTCCGCGCGCATCCGCGATCCACCGTCGCCGTGCCGGTCGAACCCTCGATGGGTCAGCACGACCTTGCTGGACTCGGCGGACTCCGCGGTGAACACCACCTCGATCTCGCTTCCCTGCTCGGGACCGTCGGTCGTGGCCCAGTCCGCGGTCAGCTCCCAGGACAGCACGACGCGGCGCGGGGGCTCCCACCTCAGCACCCGGCCCCACTTCATCTCGCTGCCGTCGACGGTGCGTTCCGTCCACAGCGCGCCCGCCGCCGGCTCGAAGCCCACCGTCTCCAGCGGCGCGCCGGTGAACCCCTGCTTCTCCGGCCACCAGCCGCCGAAGCCCTCGGTGAAGGCGGTGAACGCCGCGTCGAGTTCGGCGGGCACGGACACCGTCACGGTGATCTCGCCGACCGGATCCACAGTGTCCATTTCGGACCGCTCAGTCATGTCTTCCCTTTCCGCTCTGGTCCCCCACCGGAGCCACCGGGGTCCGACCGGGCCTCGCCGAGCGCGGCCAGTCGGGTCTGGACTCCGTCCAGGAGACGATCGATGTAGTAGGCGTAGAACTCCTCGTTGAAGTCGTGCACACCCTCGGCGTCGGCCTCGGAGCCGTGCACGAACTTCCCGATCGCGGCCAGTCCGGGCCGCTCCGGGTCGTCCCGGAAGGACGCGAGGACAGCGGCCGCCTGCTGGTGCGCCGAAGGCTCCTGGTCGTGGTCGTCGTCCAACGCCACCAACAGGAACGCGCCGTTGAGCAGGGTGCTGTAGATCGCGGGCGCTTCGTCGCCGAAACCCGCCTTGCGCAGCACCTGGATTCCCCGGTCGATGATGTCGAGCGCGGCGGGGACCGTCGGCCCCCGGAACACCAGCCTGCGGGCCACGCCCGGGTATTCGCGGACGACTTCGCGCCCCCGCACCAGCAACTCGGTGAACCACTCCCGCCACGGCACGTCGGCGTCCGGGCAGGGCATCCGGCGCACGATCCGGTCGGTGACCTTGTCCAGGACCGCGTCGCGGTCGCCGACGTGGTGGTAGATGACGGTCGGCCACACCTCCAACTCGGCTGCCAGCACGCGGATCCCCCACCCCTCCAGACCGTGCCGCACCGTCAGGCGCATCGCGGCCGCGACGATTTTCTCCGCGGTCATCGGGGGGCGGTCGTCGGACCGTGGCGTACGCGGAGCACGCGGCGTGGACGGCTTCTTCGTCACGCTGTGCACCTCCGGGGATGTGGTCGACCTGGTTTGCCCGCCACCGCTCGCGAGTGGTTTAGTGGTGACGTTCTTGTACACCGTACAGGAGGGTCTCCCCGATGTCATCACTCGGCCGCGCCGCGGACCGCCACACCGAACCCGAACACGCGATCGTCGAACTGCTGCGCCCGGTGCGCGGCGCCCTCATCGCGGCGATGTCCTGCCAGGCCCTCTCCGCGCTGGCCGGGATCGTGCCGCTGATCGCCGTCGTGGAGCTCGGCCGGGTGCTGCTCGCACCGGGCCCGCCGGACGCGGCGCACGCCTGGACCGTCGCCATGGTCGGCGCGGGCGCGCTGCTGGTGCGCCTGGCGTTCCTCTTGGCCGCGGGAGCGCACAACTCCGGCTCGGTCAAGAAAGCGGTGCAGGACGACGTGTCCGCGATGCACCATGCAGAACCACTTCCTCGACGCGTTCGAGCCGGGCGCGTCGCCACTGCCGGAACTGATCGCCGACATCGCCACCCTGCGCGCGCGGTGTCACGCACTCGGCGTCCCGGTGATCTACTCCGCGCAGCCCGGCGGGCAGGATCGGGCGCAGCGCAGGCTGCTGCATGACTTCTGGGGCCCCGGAACCGGGAGCCGCGCGGATCCGCGCCGAACTCACGCCCGGCGAGGACGACATCGTGCTCCGAAAGTGGCGCTACAGCGCGTTCCACCGGACCACCCTCGCCGACCTGCTCCGCGAGCGTGGTCGCGACCAGCTCATCGTGTGCGGTGTGTACGCCCACATCGGCTGCCTGATGACGGCCTGCGAAGCGTTCAGCGGCAACATCGAGCCGTTCGTCGTCGCCGACGCGACCGCCGACTTCTCCGCGGACCACCACCGCATGGCACTCGACTACGCCGCTTCACGCTGCGCGATGGTCACCACCGTGGACCAGGTGAGCGGCCACCTCGCGCGAGCCGCCGCCGACATGCCCGCGGCGGCGGGCTGAAGCACACTCGAGAACGCCGACCACCCCGATTCGACGGAGGAGACACGTGGCGACCAGCGCCCACGTTCGAACCATCGCGCTCGGTCTACCGGAGACCGAGGAACGCACGACGTGGAACCAGCCCACGTTCCGGGTCCAGGGGAAGATCTTCTGCTGGCTGACCGAGGACGGAGCCGCCGCGGGAGTCAAGGTGAACAAGGCCGAGCGCACCGAACTCATCGCCGCGGACCCGGAGAAGTTCTTCCACACCGAACACGACACCAGGTACAACGTCGTCCAGATCCGGCTGGACCGCATCGACCAGGACGAACTGGCCGAACTGGTACGGGACGCATGGCAGGCGACGGCACCGGCCCGGCTCAGAAGCTCCCTGGAACAGTGACGCCGCGCTGATCCATGATGATCAACGAGTGGGTGCGGCATAGCGGCCCGCCAGTTCCCTCCCGATCCGGGCCAACTCCGCTTGGACAGCGGGTGGTTCGACGACGTCGACCTGGGTTCCCCAGCCCGCGAGGTTTCGGGCGATATCCAGTGGAGTCGGCGCGGCGATCCGCACCCTGGACCGGCCGTCGAGTTCGGCTTCGGTTTCGCAGTGGCGGCCGAAGTGGTTTCGCAGGATGGGCACGAACCGGGTCTCGATGAGGACCGTCGCCCAGGTTCGGGAGCGCCGCTGTTCCACCTCGCCGACGACCTTGTCCCACGCGGTGGCGAGGGTGAAGTCGTCCGGGCGTTCGGCGGGCTGGTCGGTCAGGTCGGCCTCGACGATCCGGTCCACCCGGAACGTCCGCTGTCCGCGTTCGGTGCCCGCCAGCAGGTACCAGATGTCGTCCTTGTCGACCAGGCCCCACGGGTCGATCAGGCGTTCCGACCGCTCGCGGGTGCCGCTGGTGTAGATCAGCCGGACTTTGCGACCTCGGACCACAGCCGACTGCAGCAGGTCGACCAGCTCCGGTCGGCGCCGATCCCGTTCGCCCCAGCTGGTCGGGTCGATCATCGTGGCGCCCGCGGCGGCCTCGGCTTCGGCGCGGAACGTCGGTGGCAGGGCCCGGACGAGTTTGCGCAGGGCGGACTTCGCCTTGTCGGAGACCGCGGCGGCCGGGCCGACCAGCAGGAACAGGGCCTGCGCCTCGGTGGCGGACAGGCCGCTGAGGTCGGTGCGGGCGCCGCCGACCAGCGACCAGCCGCCGCCGCGGCCGGGTTGCGGGTACACCGGGACGCCCGCCGCGGACAGCGCCTCCAGGTCTCGGCGGGCGGTGGCGACGGACACCTCCAGTTCCTCGGCCAGTTCGGCGGCGGTCACCCGGCCGCGGGACTGCATGAGCAACAGGGTGGCGACGAGACGGTCAGCACGCATGTCTCCCACCTTCTCCAACAAAGTGCTCAGTTGATGAGCACTTTAAGCGGCAGGATCGTCCTTGTCACCGACCGAGAGAGAAGGAACCACCGATGCTGCGAGGACTCACCACCGTCAACTTCTTCGCCGACGACGTCCCGGCCGCCGTGGCCTGGTACACCGAACTGCTCGGCGTCGAGCCGTACTTCGCCCGCCCGGTCGAGGGGACGCCCGTGTACGTCGAGTTCCGCATCGGCGACTACCAGCACGAACTCGGCATCGTGGACAGCCGGTTCGCCGTGCACCCCAAGCCGGACGCGGCGGCGGGCCCGGTCACGTACTGGCACGTGGACGACGTCGAGGCCTGCTTCGACCGACTGCTGGCCCGCGGGGCGACGGTCCACGAGAAGCCGATCGAGCGTGGCCCCGGATTCGTCACCGCGTCGGTCGTCGACCCGTTCGGCAACCTCCTCGGCGTCATGTTCAACAAGCACTACCTGGACATCCTCGACTCCCGGACGGCGGCCTGAGATGAACACCTTCACCGCGAACAGTGCCGCCCAGTGGCGGGCGTGGCTGGCCGAGCACAGCGAATCCGAGACCGAGGTCTGGCTGGTGATCCACCACAAGGACAGCGGCACCCCGAGCCCGCGCTACCACGAGGCGATCGAGCAGGCCCTGTGCTTCGGCTGGATCGACGGCCTGCACCGCAAACGCGACGCGAACAGCTCCCAGCTCCGGTTCACGCCCCGCAAACCGCGCAGCACGTGGAGCCAGGTGAACCGGGACCGCGCGGCGGCGATGATCTCGTCGGGGCAGATGACCGCGCGGGGGCAGGCGGTGATCGACGCGGCCAAGGCGAACGGGACTTGGGAGGTTGTCGCGGACTCAGGGCTGCTTGCGGCACTCGAGCTGAACGCGGCGGCTCGGGAGAACTTCGAGAGGTTTCCGCCGTCGTCGAAGCGGCTGATCATGGAATGGATCGGTGGCGCCAAGAAGGTGGAGACGAGGGTGCGGCGGATCGAGCGGGCGGTGGAGCTGGCGGCGGTGAACCTCCGGGCCAACCACCCCGGGGTCCGGGCTCACGGCTGACCACCGTCAGGACATCGAACGCAAGGGGGTGCGCGGGGAGGTGCCTTGCAGGGTTCGGCGGGCGGCGACCGTGACGACCTCGCTGAGGTTGCCGTGGGCGGCGAGGGTTCGCCGTTGCCAGGTGGCGCCGTTGCCTTGGGCCAGGACTTTCCGCAGCAGCTTCTCCACCTGTTGGCGTTCGCCGGAATCCTCCAGTTCGTCCCGGACGTGGCGCATCAGCGCGACGAGGATCTGGTTCGGCGGGACCCTTCGCGAGGTGGCGACGTCCATCGCCGCGCCCTCCATGCCGTCGCGGGCGGCCCGCCAGTACGCGGCGCGGAGGACTTCCGGGGGCACTGGCAGGGCCATGGTGCCCGCCTGGGTGGCGCGGATCGCGGTGGCGACCAGGGCTCGGACAAGTGCGGCCAGCAAGGTGGTCTCGTCGACTGTCGCCGGGACGTCACTGACTCTGACCTCCACCGTCGGCAGGTGGTGTGACGGCCGGATATCCCAGTACACCATGCCTTTGTCGAGCACCATGCCCGACTCCATCATCATCGCGACCAGCGAGTCGTAGTGCTCGGCCGAGGTGAAGTACGGGGGCGGGCCACCGCTGGGCCAGCGGGACCACATGATCGAGCGCCAGCTCGCGTAGCCGGTGTCGCGGCCGCGGTGGACCGCGGAGTTGGCGGTCAAGGCGAGCAGGATCGGGAGCCAGGGCCGGAGGTGGTTGCTCACCTGCACGGCCGTCTCCCGGTCGGGGACGGCGACGTGGATGTGGCAGCCGCACACCGCGTGTTCGCGGGCCATGGGGCCGAACACGTCGGCCATCCGCGCGTAGCGCTGCTTGTCGGTCAGGGGTTGGTCGCGGTCGTCGCCGAGGCTGACTCCGGTGGCGACGAGTCGGGCCGACGAGCGGACAGCGGCGGCGGCCGCGGCGGCTCGGGTGGCCAAGACCTGGGCGCGGACCTCGCGCATAGTCCAGCAAACGGTCGTCTTCGTCTCGACTTGGGCGCCCAGCAGTTCCAGGTCCAGTTCGACGCCGTGCAGGCGCGCGGACTCGACGACAGCCACGTTGTGTGGGAGCAACGCCCCGGTTGCGGGGTCAACGAGAAAGAACTCCTCCTCCACCCCCACGGAGGGACATGGAGCGGGAGATCGCATGGCCACACCCGACTTTCGCGCTGGCGGCGAAGTCGCCGCGGTCGTGTCCGACCCGACCTTCGTCCTGCCTTGGGTACCACTCGGGCGGTTTCCTAAACCGGCGCGACCACCACCGGGCAGGGTGCGTGGAACAGGGCCTCGTTGGTGACGCGGCCGGTTCCGCCCTGGCCACGCGTGCCGCCGCGACCGACGACGAGCAGGTCGGTGTCGTGGATGCCCGCGACGAACTCGTGCGGCAGACACCGCCGGGCGTCGACGTCGACCCTCAGGTCCGGGTGCAGACTCGCCGCCCTGGCCAGCGCCCAGGCCACGATGTCGTCGCCCAGGGCGGTCGCCGCGTGCACGACGCGCAGAGTGGCGTCCTCGCGGGCGGCCATCTCGACCGCCAGCGCCAGCGGGGCCTCGTCGGTGACGCGCCCGATGGCGACACTCACCGTCGCGTGCCTGCCACGGATCGCGTCCGGGTGCCCCTTCACCACCGCGACCGGGCACTGCGCCCGCGCGGCCAGGGGACGCACCAGGTGCCCCAGCCCCAGGCCCGGATGGTTGCGTCCGCGCGCGCCGACCACGACGAGCCGGGCCGCGGCGCCCGCCTCGACCAGGGCCTCCAGCGGATCGGCGGCGTCGATGAAGTGGCGCTCCACCGGCAAGGCCGGGTACTCGTGCACCACCTGGTTGACACCGTGGGCGACGGCGCCCGCGCGGGCGCCGGTCGACTGGTAGACGTGCAGCACGTCGCCGAGCAGGCACGCGTGCCGCGCCGCCCAGGCCACGGCGCGGTCGCCGAGGTAGGAGCCGTCGGTGCCCACCACCACCCCAGACCCCGGCATCGCCTCGCCTGCCGCCGGTCGCGGCCTGCTCTGTTCCGGTAGGAGGACGGACGGACGGGCGTAGTGCAGGGTGTCTGGCATCGAATTCCTCACGTCATCGTCGAGGCTCGGCATCACCGGTCAACAACTGTGTCCTATTCCGACAGTGATCGCCATACCGCGGGCGAGGAATACCCCAGGTGCGGGACCCGGGTCGGCGCACGATCGGATGGTCTGTGGTCACCGGGTCGGGTGGTCTGTGCCCGGGTTCCACCGCGACGGGGTCCGCATTGGGCATGGTGACGTATCGAGGACGCGTCGCCCACACAGGTGGATCTGCCGAAGGAGCGACGCGCTTGGATTTTCCCGGGAGACTGCGATGAGGCGCGCGGCACCGCAACCGAAGGACGATCGGTCGACGCAGGGACGCGACGGCGCGACGGTCTTGGAACCCTACGAAGCGCCGGACCACGACTGCCCGACGTGCGGCATGCCCACGACCGGCGTGCTCTGCACCTCCTGCGCGACCCAGTGACCTTCGGATCCGACTAACCCGATTCAGTGATGCTCGACCGCGATGGGGTGATCCGACTTTCGCCGCCGAGATCATTTGGCCACAGTGGACGCGCGCGGCCGAGGCGATCGGGAGAAGCGCGGGCCGTTGTTCGTTCGTTCGGAAACCCTGCCAGCCGGTACCCGAGTGGGCGACATTGTCCGACCATCGCGTGACCCGGTGCGCTGAAGAATTCGGATCGGAAAAGAATAGAGCTGACTGTGCGCACCGAGAGTCGCCGGACTCACCCCCGATCCACGCTTCCCAAGTCCGAACGCATCGTCATCGACGACGTCCTCCCGGTCGTCAGCCGCGGCAAATCCCCGTCGAAGGCCGTCGTGGGCGAGCACGTGCCGCTCAGCGCGACGGTGTGGCGCGAAGGCCACGACGCGGTGGGCGCGACGGCCGCGTGGCGCGGCCCGAAAGACCGGGGCTGGCGGCGGACCCGGATGACCGCGGGCGCGCCGGGCCAGGACCAGGTCGTGACCACCATCGTGCCTGACCAGGTCGGACTGTGGTCGTTCAAGATCGAGGCGTGGAGCGACCCGTGGACCACGTGGCGGTCCGCGGTCACCGCGAAGGTCGCCGACGGCCAGGACGCGGACGCGCTGGCGAACGATCTCGAGCTCGGCGCGCGGCTGCTCGACCGGGCCGCCCGCCGCCCCGGCGTGACGTACAAGCCGATGCTGACCGAGGCGGCCGCCGCCCTGCGCGACACCGGGCTCCCCCTGGCCGAACGGATCCGGCTCGCGCTTGACGAGCCGGTCAGCTCGGCGCTGTACGACAACCCGATCCGCGACCTGCTGACCACCGGGGCGCCACACCACATCTGGGTCGACCGCGACCGCGCCGCGTTCGGCTCCTGGTACGAGTTCTTCCCGCGCTCCACCGGCGGCGTCGACGAGAACGGCGCACCGGTGCACGGAACGTTCGCCACCGCCGAACGCGCGCTGGACCGGGTGGCCGCGATGGGGTTCGACGTGGTGTACCTGCCGCCGATCCACCCGATCGGCGCGGTCAACCGCAAGGGGCGCAACAACTCCGTGCACGCCGAGCCGGGCGACGTCGGGTCACCCTGGGCGATCGGGTCGGCCGACGGCGGCCACGACGCGGTCCACCCCGACCTGGGCACGCTCGTGGACTTCAAGTCCTTTGTGGCCCGCGCCGACGAGCTGGGCATGGAGGTCGCCCTCGACCTGGCTCTGCAGTGCGCGCCGGACCACCCCTGGGTCGCCGAGCACCCCGAGTGGTTCACCACGCTGCCCGACGGGACGATCGCCTACGCCGAGAACCCGCCGAAGAAGTACCAGGACATCTACCCGCTCGACTTCGACACCGCCCCCGCGACGCTCTACGCGGAGATCCTCGAGGTGGTGACCGGCTGGATCGAGCGCGGGGTGCGGATCTTCCGAGTCGACAACCCGCACACCAAGCCGCCGGACTTCTGGCACTGGCTGATCGCGCGGGTCAAGCGCACCTACCCGGACGTGCTGTTCCTGGCTGAGGCGTTCACCCGGCCCGCCCGCCTGCACGGCCTGGCCCGGCTCGGCTTCACCCAGTCCTACACGTACTTCACCTGGCGGACCGGGAAGCGCGAGCTGATCGAGTTCGGCGAGGACCTGGTCGCCCACGCCGACGAGACCCGGCCGAACCTGTTCGTCAACACCCCCGACATCCTCCACGAGTCGCTGCAGCACGGCGGGCCCGCGATGTTCGCGATCCGGGCGACGCTGGCCGCGACCCTGGCGCCGACCTGGGGTGTCTACTCGGGATTCGAGCTCTACGAGCACGAAGCCGTGCGTGAGGGCAGCGAGGAGTACCTCGACTCGGAGAAGTACGAGCTGCGGCCACGCGACTTCGAGGGCGCGCTCGCCCGGCACCGCTCGCTGGAGCCGTGGCTGGGCGCGCTCAACGCGATCCGCCGCGCGCACCCGGCGCTGCAGCAGCTGCGCACGCTGCGGTTCCACGACCTCGACGACGACTCGCTGCTGGCCTACAGCAAGGTCGACCCGGCCACCGGCGACACCGTGGTCGTGATCGTCACCCTCGACCCCCACCAGCCCCACGAGGGCACGCTGCGCCTGCCCCTGGCCGACCTTGGACTCCCCGACCGGTTCGCCGTCGTGGACCTGGTCTCCGGGCAGCGCTGGCAGTGGTCGGACACCAACTACGTGCGGCTCGACCCGCGACGGGCGGTCGCGCACATCGTCTCGATCCCCAGGAGGACCCATGGGCACTGATGCCCACCCCCGGCGCGCACGGTCCGTGGCACCAGAACCCGAATGGTTCAAGAGCGCGGTCTTCTACGAAGTGTTGGTCCGCGCGTTCAGCGACTCCAACGGCGACGGCACCGGCGACCTGCGCGGCCTCGCCGACAAACTCGACTACCTGGCCTGGCTCGGTGTCGACTGCCTGTGGCTGCCGCCGTTCTACGACTCACCGCTGCGTGACGGCGGGTACGACATCAGCGACTTCCACCGGGTGCTGCCCGAATTCGGGACCGTCGAGGACTTCGTGTACCTGCTCGACCAGGCGCACTCGCGCGGGATGCGGGTGATCACCGACCTCGTGTTGAACCACACTTCCGACGCCCACCACTGGTTTCAGGAGTCGCGCCGCGACCCCACGGGCCCGTACGGCGACTTCTATGTGTGGGCCGACACCGACGAGGGCTACTCCGACGCGCGGATCATCTTCGTCGACACGGAGACGTCCAACTGGACCTTCGACCCGGTGCGCGGGCAGTTCTACTGGCACCGGTTCTTCTCCCACCAGCCGGACCTGAACTACGAGAACCCGGCCGTCGCCGAGGCGATGATCGACGTCCTGCGGTTCTGGCTCGACCTGGGCATCGACGGCTTCCGGCTCGACGCCGTGCCCTACCTGTTCGAGCAGGAGGGCACCAACTGCGAGAACCTCAAGCCCACGCACGACTTCCTCCGCACGTGCCGCAAGGTCGTCGACGACGAGTACCCCGGCACGGTGCTGCTGGCCGAGGCGAACCAGTGGCCTGCGGACGTGGTCGAGTACTTCGGCGACAAGACGGTCGGCGGCGACGAGTGCCACATGGCGTTCCACTTTCCGCTGATGCCAAGGATTTTCATGGCGGTGCGCCGGGAGTCGCGGTTCCCGATCTCGGAGATCCTGGCGCAGACCCCGGCGATCCCGGACGGGTGCCAGTGGGGGATCTTCCTGCGCAACCACGACGAGCTGACCCTGGAGATGGTCACCGACGACGAGCGCGACTACATGTACGCCGAGTACGCGACCGACCCGCGGATGAAGGCGAACATCGGCATCCGGCGCAGGCTGGCGCCGCTGCTGGACAACGATCGCGACCAGCAGGAGCTGTTCACCGCGATGCTGTTGTCGCTGCCGGGGTCGCCGGTTCTGTACTACGGCGACGAGATCGGCATGGGCGACAACATCTGGCTCGGCGACCGCGACGCCGTCCGCACGCCGATGCAGTGGTCGCCGGACCGCAACGCCGGTTTCTCCCGCTGCGACCCGGCGCGCCTCTACCTGCCGACGATCGCGGACCCGGTGTACGGGTACCAGGGCGTCAACATCGAGTCGCAGATGGGCAACACGTCCTCGCTGCTGCACTGGACGCGGCGGATGCTGCAGGTCCGCACCCGGCACACCGCGTTCGGACTGGGCGAGTTCATCGAACTGGGCGCGTCGAACCCGACGATCCTGGCGTACCTGCGCAGGCACCGCCGCGAGGACGGCACCGAGGACCTGGTCATGTGCGTGAACAACCTGTCCCGGTTCCCGCAGCCGGTGGAGCTCGACCTCTCGGAGTTCGCCGGGCACACCCCGGTCGAGCTGACCGGGTGCGTGCAGTTCCCGCCCATCGGCGAGCTGCCGTACCTGCTCACGCTGCCCGGGCACGGGTTCTACTGGTTCCAGCTGGCCGAGATCGAACGCGGGGACGGATCGTGACAGTGGACGCCATGGCGGACCTCCTCCGCGACTGGCTGCCCGCGCAGCGGTGGTTCGCCGCGAAGGACAGCGTGATCCAGCGGGTGAGCACCGTGCGGGAACACGTGCTGCGCGACGCCGACCCGATGCTGGTGCACGCGGTGGTGGCCGTCGACTTGGACGCGGAAACCCAGCACTACCAACTGTTGCTGGGGCTGCGGCCGAGCCTGCCGGAGCAGCTCGCGCACGCCGCGATCGGCCGCCACGACGGCATGGCCGTCTACGACGCGGTGCACGACGCGGAGGCGCTCAGCCTGCTGCTGGGGCTGATCGCGGCCGAACGCGAGGTCGGCGAGCTGCGGTTCACCCCGGAACCGGGGGTGCGGCTCGACCCGGACCTGCGGCCGCGGCCGGTGCTGGCCGAGCAGAGCAACACCTCGGTCGTCTACGGCCAGCAGTACATCCTCAAGCTGTTCCGCCGCGTCTCCCCCGGCGACAACCCGGACGTCAGCCTGCACCGGGCGCTGCACTCGGTGGACTCCGAGCACATCGCCACCCCGCTGGGCGGACTCCGGGCGCCACTGCTCGGGGTCGACACGGATCTGGCGTTCCTGCAGGAGTTCCTGCCCGCCGCGGCCGACGGCTGGCCGATGGCCACGGCGAGCGTGCGAGACCTACTCGCGGGCACGGGCGGCGACGCGGCCCGGGTCGGCGGGGACTTCGCGGCCGAGTCGTACCGGTTGGGACAGACGGTGGCCGCCCTGCACGCGGATCTGCGGACCGCGCTCGGGGAGACGGTCACCGATTCCGTGCACGCGACCGAACTCGCCGCCACCATGCACCGCAGGCTCGACCGCGCGCTGACCCGCGCCCCGGAGTTGGCGCGGCACGAGGCCGACATCCGGGCGGTGTACGACCAGGTCGGCAGCGCGCGCGGTCCGATGCGGGTGCAGCGAATCCACGCGGACCTGCACCTGGGGCAGGCGTTGCGCACCCCGGCGCGGTGGGTGGTGATCGACTTCGAGGGCGAGCCCGCCGCGTCGAGGCAGGACCGGGAGACGCCGTGCTCGCCGCTGCGGGATGTGGCGGGGATGCTGCGGTCGTTCGACTACGCGGCCAACCACCTCCTGGTGGGCTGTGGTCCCGCCGGTGGCCTGCACGAGCAGGCCCGGCTGTGGACCGAGCGCAACCGGACCGCGTTCTGCGATGGTTACGCGGATTTGGCCGAAGATCCACGGGCCGACTCCGCCCTGCTCGCCGCGTTCGAGTTGGATAAGGCCGTGTACGAGGTGGCCTACGAGCGCACCCACCGGCCCACCTGGGTCGGGATTCCGCTCGCCGCCGTCGATCGACTCCTAGGAACCGCGCCATGACCAAAGCCCTGGCCAACGTCCACCTCACGATCGACACCGCGGCGGCGCCGCTGTCCGCCGACGACCTGGGCAGACTCCTGGCGGGCGCGCACCACGACCCGCATTCGGTGCTCGGGCCGCACCCGGTCGCCGAAGGCACCGCTGTTCGGGTGCTGCGCCCCGGCGCTCGTGAGGTGCGCGTGCTCACCGAGGAGGCGACGTACCGGCTTCGCGATCTGGGCGGGGTGTTCGCCGGGGTGGTCCCGCTGGTGCTCGAGGACTACCGCCTGGCGGTGGTGTACCCGGAGAGCACCGTCGAGGTCGACGACCCGTACCGGTGGCTGCCCACGGTGGGCGAGTTCGACCTGCACCTCATCGGCGAGGGCAGGCACGAGCGGCTGTGGGAGGTGCTCGGCGCGCATCCCCGGCGGTTCGACACGGCGGCGGGGCCGGTCGAGGGAACGTCGTTCGCCGTGTGGGCGCCGACGGCTCGCGGCGTGCGGGTCACCGGCGACTTCGACCACTGGGACGGGCAGGCGACACCCCTGCGGTCACTGGGTTCCTCGGGCGTGTGGGAGCTGTTCGTGCCCGGCGTCGGCCCGGGAACCCGCTACAAGTTCCGCATCCTGGGCGCCGACGGGAACTGGCATGAGAAGGCCGACCCGATGGCGTTCGCCACCGAGGTCCCGCGCGCGACAGCGTCGGTGGTCTTCCAGTCGGTGCACCAGTGGCACGACGACGAGTGGATGGCCCGGCGGGCGGCGACGGAGTGGTCCTCGGAGCCGGTCAGTGTGTACGAGGTCCACTTGGGATCGTGGCGGCCCGGGTTGTCCTACCGGGAACTGGCGACGGAACTCGGCGAGTACGTCTCGCGGCACGGGTTCACCCATGTGCAGCTGATGCCGGTGGCCGGGCACCCGTTCATCGGGTCGTGGGGCTACCAGGTCACTTCGTACTACGCGCCCACCCCACGCTTCGGGTCGCCGGACGACTTCCGCTACTTCGTCGACCACCTGCACGCCCTGGGCATCGGGGTCCTGGTCGACTGGGTCCCCGCCCACTTCCCGCGCGACGAGTGGGCCCTGGCCCGGTTCGACGGCAGCACGCTCTACGAACACGCCGACCCCCGACGCGGCGAACACCCGGACTGGGGAACGCTGATCTTCGACTTCGGCAGGCCCGAGGTCCGCAACTTCCTGGTCGCCAACGCCCTGTTCTGGCTCGAAGAGTTCCATGTGGACGGACTCCGGGTCGACGCGGTCGCCTCGATGCTGTACTTGGACTACTCCCGCGAAGACGGCCAGTGGTACCCGAATGAACATGGTGGCCGGGAAAACCTCGACGCGGTCAGCTTCCTCCAGGAACTCAACGCGACGGCCTATAAGAACCACCCCGGAATCATGATGGTGGCGGAGGAGTCGACCTCCTGGCCGGGCGTCACGCGGCCGACCCACCTGGGCGGGTTGGGGTTCGGCTTCAAATGGAATATGGGCTGGATGCACGACACCCTCAGGTATCTGGCCCACGACCCGATGTACCGCTCCCACCACCACGACGAAATGACCTTCTCGCTGCTCTACGCTTTCAGCGAGAACTTCATGCTCCCGCTCTCGCACGACGAAGTGGTGCACGGCAAGGGCTCTTTGTGGAACCGAATGCCGGGCGATGAGTGGAACAAGGCTGCGGGATTGCGGGCGCTGTACGGCTTCATGTGGGCACACCCCGGCAAGCAACTCCTGTTCATGGGCGGGGAATTCGGCCAGACCGGCGAGTGGTCGGTGGAAGCGTCCCTTGAGTGGCCCCTCCTGGACTCCCCCCACCACGCGGGCCTGTCGCGGCTGGTGACTGACCTGAACCAGACTTATCGGGACACGCAAGCGCTTTACAGCGTGGACGGAACCCCAGAAGGCTTCTCCTGGATCGCGGCGGATGACTACAAGGGCAATGTCCTGTCCTTCGCCCGCATCGGCACAGACGGCTCGGTCCTGGTGTGCGTGGCGAACTTCGCCGGAATCCCCCACCACAACTACCGCATTGGCCTCCCAACGGGCGGACAGTGGCACGAGGTACTGAACACCGATGACATAACCTATGGCGGATCCGGGGTAATCAACCCGGAGATCAAGGTGGAAACGATCGAGTGCCACGGCCGCCAGCACTCAACAGAACTCTCACTTCCCCCATCAGGCGTGATCTGGCTGGCACCGACCGACTAGGCACTAAACGCAAGGGGCCCAACAGAACGGCCTGTTTGGGTGGTTCGCCTTGATTCGGGGGAAATGGGGCTAAACTTTCGGCGCGGGTGGGTTTCACCTCCCCACCCTCTTTGCCCGCGCAGCCCCATTTCGAGGGGTCCCCGAATCAAGGCGAACCACCCAAACAGGCACCCCAAGCCCCAAGCCGCCCCAGGCACCCCAAGCCAAACGTCCGCAAGCACGACGAGGTAGAAGCAAGGTAGAAAGGACGTCGTGGCAAACCGAATCAAATACGTCCTAGTCCGAGCCTTCCAACGCCGAATCCTCAACCCCCTCGTCCGAGCGATGGCCAAGCGAGACATCCTCCCCCCATCCACAGCCATCCTCGAAACAACAGGCCGTAAAACCCGGAAACCACGCCAGATCCCCGTAACCAACGGCACCATCGGCGACACCTTCTGGATCGTCGCCGAACACGGCCGCAAAGCCGACTACGTGCGAAACCTCATCGCCAACCCCCGAGTGCGAGTCAAAGTGGGACGCACCTGGCGCGAAGGCACCGCCCACGTCCTCCCCGAGGACGACGCCCGTGCCCGTTCCAAGCAGCTCCCACACCAGGTCAACCAGCGCACGGTCCGCATCGTCGGCACCGACCTCCTGACCATCCGCATCGATCTCGAACCCTGAGCGCGACCTGCTAAGAAGAGCGCATGAACTGGGAAATCGTGGAGTCCGGCCCCATCGACGCGGCGCACTCTGTGTTGTTGCTGCCGGGTGGGATGTGCACCGCGGCCTTCTATCAGGATCTGATGGCCGAACCGAGTCTCACCGGGGTCCGCTTGGTCGCCGCGACCCTGCCGGGTTTCGGTGGCACTCCCCCGCCCGAGGATCTCGGCCTCGAGAACTACGCCAGGCTCGCCGCGGGCCTGGCCGCGGAACATGGCTGCGACGCGGTGGTGGGCCACAGCTTCGGGGCCAACGTCGCCATGGAGATGGCTGTGTCGGCCGGATTCACCGGTCCGCTGGTGCTACTCGCACCGAGCCTGTCCCGCGGCGACGCGGCGATGCCCCTTCGGGTGTTGAACCAGCTCGGGAAGGTGTTGGGGCATCTGCCCTACATCGCGGCGCTCAAGGCTTTGGAGCCAGCGCTGAAGAAAGAGGTCTCCCCGGAACGCCATGCGACGCTGGCCGCCGAGATCCGGCGGAACGATCCGCGGGTCAACCGGCGTCAGGTCCGCGCGTACCTGGAGCACCTGGACGGGCAGGGCGCGGGGCCGCTCTGCGCGAGCGGCGTGCCCGCATGGCTGGTGTTCGGTGAGAAGGACGACGTGGGTTTGACCGACGACGAGCGGTCGACGCTCGAAGCCTGTGCCCAAACGAAGGTGGTCATGGTGCCCGGTGCCGGTCACATGACGCTGACCTCGCACCCGACCCTGGTGGCCGAGATCCTGCTCGAGGCCCTCGCCTCGGTGGACTGACGCGAAAGCCCGTGGCCCGCACGAGGTGCGGGCCACGGGCTTTCGTCACAGGGTCAGGGTCCAGGTGTCCAGGACGCCTGTGTCCGCGTTTGCCGCGTCTTGGACCCGCAGGGTCCAGGTGCCGTTGCGGACTTCGTTGGACAGATTGACGGTGTAGGTCTTGTCGATGTTGTGCGTGCCGCTTCCGGTGCGGTTGTGCAGGACGTACGCGGTGCCGTCCGGTGCGATCAGGGACACCACCAGGTCACCGATGTAGGTGTGTTTGATGTGGACTTCCACTGTGGACGTCGCCGACGCGTTGCCGGTGCAGCCGGACATCGCGATCGTCGAGTTCACCGTGGTGTTGTCCGGGATGGCCACGTCGGTGCCGTTGGTGTTCGTGCAGCCGCCGCCGACGGTGTTCACCGTCAAGGTGAACGTGGTGCTCCGGGTGGCCGAGGTGGCCGCTCCGGTGATGGTCACCGTGTAGGTGCCCGCCGGGGTGGACGCCGAGGTGGCGATCGTCGCGGTGGACGAGTTGCCCGCGGTGACCGACGCCGGGCTGAACGACGCCGTGGCGCCCGCGGGGAGACCGCTGGCGCTGAGCGTCACCGATTCCGCCGTGCCCGAGACCACCGCGGTGCTGACCGTGGTCGTCGCGGACGCGCCCTGGTTCACCGTGGCGGTGGCCGGGGACGCCGAGAGCGAGAAGTCGTTGCTCGGGGTGGAAGTGGGTCGGATCTGGTAGATGCCGAGGCCGTAGGTGGCCGCCGTCAGCACGGTCTGGCCCGAGGACACCGAGGTCTCCAGGTCCGTCACCGGCACCACCGGCAGGTTGGTGCCGATCGGCGCCCAGTTCGCGCCGCCGTTGGTCGAGGTGAAGGCGCCGACATCTGTTCCCGTGTACAGGATGTTGCGGTTCTGCGGGTCCAGGACGATGTCGTTGACCGGGGCGTCGGGCAGGTTGCCCGAGATCGGGGTGTAGGTCGCGCCGCCATCGGTGGTCTTGAACAGCTGCGCGACGCTGGAGCCGTTGCGGTAGCTGGAAAGGGCGATGTAGGCGAGGTTGGCGTCGGTGGGGTCGACGGTCACCCGGGTGACGTACCTGGTGGGCAGGCCCGCGGTGATGTCGGTCCACGTGGTGCCGGTGTTGCGGGTGACCCACAGCTTTCCGTCGTCGGTGCCCGCGTAGATCACCCGGGCGTCGGACTTGGACACGCCGATCGCGCTGACCGTGCCCCATGTCGTGGTGGTCAGGGTCGGGCTGATGACGCTGAAGGTCCCGGCCGAGTTGGTCGAGCGGTTCACCCGGTCTCCGGCGTAGTACACGATCGCCGGGTTGGTCGGGTCGAGCACGACGGGGGTGAACCAGTTGCGCCTGCTCGATGTGGTCGAGCCGAACGCCGACATCGAGTTGCCACCGTTGGTCGACCGGGCGCAGCTGCCGTTCTGCGAGCAGGCGTAGACCTTGAGGTGGTTGGTCGGGTCGATCACGTTCGCCAGACCGTCACCGCCGTAGTACTCGCCCCAGCCCGCCCACGAACGCACGGAACCGTTGTCCTGCAAGCCGCCGTTGATCCTGGTGGGGTCCTGCTGGGAGACGCCGACCGAGTAGAACTGCATGTTCGACAGGTTCTGGCTCTTGGTCCAGGTGCCGCCGAGCGAGCCGTTCTGCGTGGAGCGGTAGACGCCGCCGTCGTTGCCGATGTAGACCTTGTTGGCCACTGACGGGTCGAACGCGACCGAGTGCTGGTCGACGTGGAACGAAGAGCCGTTGCTGGTCCAGCTGCCGCCCGCGTTGGAGGACTCCAGCATCGGCACGCCCGGGACCCAGATGTGCTGCGACGCCGTGGGGTCGACGAAGATCCGGCCGAACCACCAGCCGTAGCTCGACTGCGAGCTGCTCAGCGACGAGGTGCTGGTGATCTTCGTCCAGGTGACGCCGCGGTCGGTGGAGGTCCAGAAGCCGAGGAAGTTGCCGGGGGTGTCCGCGGCGATGACGTACATCCGGTTCGGGTCGCTCTTGGCGACCGCGACGCCCATCCGGCCCAGGTTGCTGCTCGACGCCGGGAGCCCGCCCGCGAGGCGGGTCCAGGTGGCGCCGCCGTCGGTGGAGCGGTGGATGCCGGAGCCGGTGCCGCCGTAGACCCGGCCCGCGGGGGTGCGGGTGTGGTCCCACATGGCGGTGTAGATCGCGTTGGAGTCGGCCGGGTTGATCGAGACGTCGATGGCGCCGGTGGTCGTGTTGGCGCCCGCGAGGACCTGCGTCCAGGTCGCCCCGCCGTCGGTGGTTCGGTAGACACCGCGTTCGCCGCCCGGCTGGTAGAGCTTGCCCGCGGCGGCGACGAAGACGCGGTTGGAGTTGTTCGGGTCGACGGCGATGCGGCCGATGCGGTCGGTGCCGGTCAGGCCGAGCGCCGTCCAGGTGGCGCCGCCGTCGGTCGACTTGTAGACCCCGTTGCCGGGGAAGGAGTACGACGCCGAGCCCGGGTTGCCCTCACCGGTGCCGACGTAGATCGTGCCGTTGGGTGCGACAGCCACCGCGCCGACCCCCTGGGGCAGGTCGCGACCCCACGAGTAGGCGAAGGTCACGCCGCCGTCGGTGCTCTTCCACAGGCCGCCGGACGCGGCGCCCGCGTAGATCGTGTTGGCCCGGGTCGGGTCGGGCGCGATGTCGGAGACGCGGCCGCCGAGGCCGGGGCCGAGCGACTGCCACGAGGCGGCGGCTTGCAGGGCGCCCCGCTCGTGACCGGCTTGGAGGTTCTTCGCGTGCCCACGCGCGCGCGAAAGGTTGCTTGCCAGGTCGACCGTGGGGTCCGGGAACAGCCGCTGGCGGGCGAACCACTCGTCCGCGCCCGCGGGTCCCGCGGCGTCCGCCTCGACCGCCATCACGCCGATCACCCGGTCCGCCTCGTTCGGCGTGGCCGCGGCGGGCAGAGCAATTATTCCCATTCCCATTAACAGTGCGAGCGCACTTCTGGACCGCTTCATGACGACCTTCCCTCGCGATACGGCGTTGCAGAGACGCCGGGCGTCATGCTGAGGCAAGGGAGGTGATGTTGGATAGGACCAAACCGACCAATCCGGCATTCTGATTATTGCCGGTCTTCCATTGTGTTAACGCCGATCGTGTGTCACGGTTCCACCGGCCACGGACGCGCCGCGTCCTTCTTTCGTTGTCAGGAGCGGCATCGGCGATGAACACCAGGTCGCTCGGCGCGGTCGCCGTGACGCTGGTGTTCGGCGCGTCGCTGGTCCTGCTGCTGTCGGGGTCGCTGCACGAGCCGGGCGGGCCGCCGCCGCTGACCCCGGACCTGGTGCCGGACCCGCTGTCCACCAAGGGGTACACGGAGGCGACCGCGCTCGGCGCGTTGGCCCAGGCAACGCTGAACTCGGTGCTGGTGTGCGTGATCGCGGTGCCACTGAGCGTGCTGGTCGCGGCTACCGCCGGGTTCGCGCTGAGCCAGGTAGCGCCGCGGGTGGCCCGGCCGGTCATCGCGTTGTCCCTGGTGGCGCTGATGGTGCCGGCGATCTCCCTGCTGGTCCCCCGGTTCGCGCTGTTCCGCGCGCTGGACCTGACCGGCACGCTCGCGCCGCTGGTCGCGCCCGCTCTGATCGCCACTTCCCCGCTGTACCCACTGGTTTACTACCTGGCGTTCCGCGCGGTGCCGAGCGAGCTGTACGACGCGTGCAGGCTGGAGGACATGTCGCCGCTGCGCGTGTGGTGGCGGGTCGGGATGCCGTTGGTGCGCCCGGTGACCGCCGGTGTCGCCGCGCTGACGTTCGTGCTCACCTGGTCGAACTTCCTCGACCCGCTGGTGTTCCTCTACGAACGCGACACGTTCACCCTGCCGCTGGCGCTGCGGTCGCTGGCGACGCTCGACCCGAGTGACTTCCCGGTGTTCCTCGCGGGCGCGGTGCTGGCCACCGCCCCCGCGTTGCTGGTTTCGCCGTCGCGCAACGAGGTTTGCGACTCAGGAAGGACGAAGGATGAGGTTGGTGCGGGCCCTGGCCGGGTTTGCGGCCGCGGCGCTGGTGGCGACGGGCTGCGCGTCGAGCGCGGGCGACCCCGGTCCGGCGGGCGAGGTGAGCCTGCTGGTGTTCGGCGACCCGCACGAACTCGCCGCCTACCGCAAGCTTGAGGCGGCGTATGAGAAGGCGGTGCCCGGCGCGGACCTGCGGCTGATCGAGGCGAGCGACCGCAAGGACCTGATCACCCGGCTCTCGACGTCGATCGCGGGCGGCAAGCCACCGGACCTCTTCCTGATGAACTACCGCTTCTACGGCCAGTTCGCGAAGCGCAACGCCATCGAACCGGCACACGACCTGCTGGAACGCTCGACCGCGATCCACGCCCGCGACTTCTATCCCCAGGCGCTGTCGGCCTTCCAGGTCGACGGCAAGCAGCTCTGCATGCCGCAGAACATGTCCAGCCTGGTCGTGTACTACAACAAGGCGCTGTTCGCGAAGCACGGCGTCGCCGAGCCGAAGGCGGGCTGGGGCTGGCACGACATGGTGGCCACCGCGGCCGCGCTCACCCGCGACGCCAATGGGGACGTCGTCAAGGGCGCGGACCCCGACGCCACGCCCGGCACGCCCGTGCCGACCGGTCCACCGCCGGTTTCCTACGGCCTGGGCCTTTCGCCGGAAATCATCCGACTGGCGCCGTTCATTTGGTCCAATGGCGGCACTCTTGTGGACGACGAGAAAAGGCCGACGCGATTCGCGTTGGACGAACCCGCGATCGAGGCATTGTCGGAATTCATCGATCTGCGTGGGAAACACGGTGTGGTCCCGACAGATCAAGAAGTGGAGAGCCAGGACGACGAGGCCCGGTTCGCCGCGGGCGGACTCGGCATGCTGATGTCGTCGCGCCGCTCCACCACCACGTTCCGAAAGATCACCGGCTTCGAGTGGGACGTGGCGCCGCTGCCCGTGCACCGCACGCAGGCCACCGTCCTGCACAGCGACGCCTACTGCGTCACCAAGGGCTCGACGAACAAGGCAGGCGCGTGGCGGTTCGTGGAGTTCGCGCTGGGCAAGGAGGGCGCCTCGATCATGGCCGAGACCGGGCGGACCGTTCCGTCCTCCGTCGAGGTGTCCCGGTCCCCCGCGTTCCTCGACCCGACGAAGCCGCCGCGCAGCGCACAGGTGTTCCTCGACTCCATCCCGGCTATCCGCGCCACGCCCGCGGTGTCGACGTGGCCGGAGATCGAGGATGTCGCCAACGGCATCCTGGAGAACGCCCTGTACTACGGCCACGCGCCACGCGAGGTCGCCCGTCAGCTCGACGAGCAGACCCGGTCCCTGTTCGAGCGCGGCAGATGACGGCCGGGCTGGAGCTGGTCGGCGTCCACGCGGCGCACGGCAAAGCCGAGGTGCTGCGCGGAATCGACCTGACGGTGCCGAAAGGTGAGCTGCTGGTGCTGCTCGGCCCGTCCGGTGCGGGCAAGTCGACCCTCCTGCGGGTGATCGCCGGGCTGCACCCGGTGTCGGCGGGCGCGGTGCGGATCGACGGGCGGGACGTGACCGCGCTGAGCCCTGGTCAGCGGGACGTGTCGATGGTGTTCCAGGCGTTCGCGCTGTTCCCACACCTCAGCGTGGCCGACAACATCGGTTTCGGACTCCAGGTCCGCGGCATGGGCAAGCGCGAGGTGCGGCGCCGCACCGAGGTGGCCGCGGCCATGGTGGGCTGCGAGAAGGTGCTCGACCGGCGGCCCGAGCAGCTCTCCGGTGGCGAGCGCCAACGGGTCGCGCTGGCCCGGGCGCTGGTGCGTGAGCCCGCCCTGTTCCTCCTGGACGAACCACTGTCCAATTTGGACGCCGAACTGCGGGTGCGGACCCGCACCGAGCTGCGGGCGCTGCACGACCGGGTCGGGGCGACCATGGTGCACGTGACCCACGACCAGACCGAGGCGCTGGCCATCGGCGACCGGGTCGCGGTCCTGCGCGACGGCCGGATCGAGCAGGTCGGCACCCCGGACGAGATCTGGCGGCGGCCCGCGACGGCGTTCGTGGCCGGGTTCGTCGGGTCGCCTGCCATGAACTTCCTGCCCGGCGACGGTCCGTGGCGGGTGCCTGGGGCCGTTGCGGGGCAGCAGGTCGGCGTTCGCCCGGAGTCCCTGCGGCTCGACACCTCCGGCGATGGCTTGGCGGCGACGGTCACCGGCGCGGAGGTGATCGGTGAGGACGCCTGGGTGCGGCTGCGGATCGAGGGCCACGCGCTCGTGGCTCGGGTGCCCGCGACCACGCGGCCCGAGATCGGGGCACGGGTGGTCGCCCGCGCGGACGCCGCCGACCTGCACGTGTTCGACGCCGACGGCAGCCGGGTCGGCTGATGCTGTCCACGGAGACCGAGCCGGCCGACGCCTTGGTCGTCGACACCCCCGAACCCGCCCGGAAGCCTGCCGGATTCCTGCGGTCCCGCAAGGTGCAGCTCGCACTCATGCTGGCGCCGTTCCTGCTGGGTCTGACGGTGCTGGTGATCGGGCCGGCGCTGGTCACGTTCGCGCTCGCGTTCGCCGACTACGACCTGATCGAGACCGTGCGGTGGATCGGGTTCGACAACTTCGTCGAACTGGCGGCGAGCACGGCGTTCCACGAGGCGCTGCGCAACTCGCTGGGCTTCGCCGCCGTCGCGGTGCCGCTGCGGCTGCTGATCGCCCTGGGGCTGGCACTGCTGCTGCACCGGCGCGCGCCGGGGGTCGGAACAGCCCGGACGACCGTCACCCTGCCGTCCGCGGTGCCCGAGGTCGCGTACGGCCTGCTGTGGCTGTGGTTGCTCAATCCGATGTATGGGCCGGTCAACCAACTCCTGCGGCTGTTCGCCGAGCCCGACTCGATCCCGAACTGGCTGACCGACCCGGCCGACGCCAGGGCCGGGATCGTGCTCATGAGCCTGTTCACCATCGGGGAGACGTTCGTCGTCCTGCTGATCACCCGCCGGGCGCTGCCCCCGCACGTGTACGAACTCGCGGCGATCGAAGGAGCCACCGGATTCCAGGTGTTCCGCCGGGTGACGCTGCCGCTGATGGCGCCGGTGCTCGGGCTGCTCCTGCTGCGGGACACGATCCTGAGCTTCCAGTTCTCCTTCGTTCCCGCCCTGGTGGTGACCGACGGCGGCCCACCACCGTACGCGACCACCTACCTGCCACTCTTCGTCTACCGCAACGCCTTCGAGTACCTCCGCTACGGCTACGCCGCCGCCGCGACCCTGGTCATGCTGGTGTGCACCGGGATCGCGGTGTTCCTGCAGTGGCGACTGATCCGGCGATATCGGTCGCGCTATGACTGGTGATCAGACCGTAACGACTCCGCGCGGTTGCTCGATGACCGATCGTGACCCATGGCCGATTATGGATCTTCCTGGTGGTGCTGCTGGCGGCGTCCATGGCACCGCTGCTGCTGCTCGACCTTGACCGGGCCGGGCAGCTCGCGAGCGCGTTGGCGCTGCCGCTGGCGGTCCTCATCTATGCCCTGTCGACGATTCCGCTCAAGGGCAAGGGCGCCATCCCGTGGCGGAAGCTGTCGGTGGTCGGCGCCATCGTGATCGCCGCACTCGGCGGGACCGGTGTGCTGTATGCGGCCTGGCAGAACACCCGGGACCTGCCGGTCGACTTCCCGGACGGCGAAGGAGGGACCTGGAAGGACGGTTACCACGTGCTGGTGCCGGTTCCGGGGAGCCCGCCCGAACGCGGCCGCCTCACCATGTCCGCGACTTTGGACAACGTCAACAAGACCGGCGACTGCGAGCAGACGGCGACCCTGGAGTACACGCCGGTGCTCGACGGGCGCCCGCAGCCGTCGACATCGGCCGAACCCGGTCGGGAAGTCGACCTTTCGCTGGCGGGCGTGGTCAAGAAGGCCGAAGTCAGGATCACGCTGCATTACGACTCCGGCAACACCAACTGTGCGGTGAACCTCTACCTGGGCGAGGCGGTCCTCCATGATTAGACGCACCACCGCGGTCCTGCTCGTCCTGGCGCTGGTCGGATGCGGGGCGCAGGCGGACGAGCCGCTGTTCGGCAAGACCGTGAACGTCGGCGTGGCACCCAGTTCTCCCGGTCTGGGCGTCGGTGACAGTGCGGGCAACCGCAGCGGGTTCGACCACGACCTGTCCAACTGGCTCGGCGAGCGTCTCGGGTTCACCCCCGTCCCGGTGGTGGTCCTCGCACGGGACCGCGAGGCCGAACTGGGGCGCGGCACGGTCGGGATGGTGGTGGCCACGTACTCGATCACCGACGATCGCAAGGAGTTGGTCGGCTTCGCCGGTCCGTACCTGCTCAGCCAGCAAGGTGTCATGGTGCGGACCGACGACAAGGACAAGTACCGCACGCTGTCCGACCTGAGCGGCAAGACCCTGTGTGTCACGGCAGGCTCGACGTCGGCCAAGCAGGCGCGTGAGCTCGGCTTCCCCGTGTCCCTCGCGGAGAAGGAGGTCTACGAGCAGTGCCGCCTTGCCCTGCACGCCAACCAGGTCGACGCGATCACCACCGACCAGCTGATCCTCTACGGCCTCCAGCAGGTCGACTCCGACACGTATGTGATCCCGGACATCACCTTCGGCCAACAGGAGCGCTACGGCATCGGCCTGCCCAAGGGCGACAAGGCCAAGTGCGAGGCCGTCACCGCGAAACTCAAGACCTTCCTGAACGACGGCTACTGGGAAAGGTTCTTCGCCTCCAATCTGCCGAACGTCCCTACCGCCGGGCACAAGCCGAACGTGAACAAGATGAACCCCTGCTGACTACTTGAGGTAGAGCTGGTCGATCACGTCCTGATAGTGCTCCTGAATGACCGCGCGGCGGATTTTGAGGGTGGGCGTGAGTTCGCCGGTGGCCACGGAGAAGTCGGCCGGGAGGATGGCGAAGTCGCGGATGCGTTCCGGGGGCGCGTAGTTCTCGTTGGCCGCCGCCAGCAGGTCCTCGATGATCCGGCGGATCTCCGGGTGGGCCGCGGGGTCGCCGTCGACGGCGTTCTCGGTGGCCCAGCGGGAGGTCTCGTCGGGGTCGAGGGTGATGAGGGCGACCGGGTACGGCCTGCGGTCGCCGATCATGACCGCGTTCGCGACCCAGCGGGACTGGCGCAGGTCGTTCTCCAGGTTGGCCGGGGTCAGGTTCTTCCCGCCGGCGGTGATGATGATGTCCTTCTTGCGCCCGGTGATGAACAGGTAGCCGTCCTCGTCGACCCGGCCGAGGTCGCCGGTGTGCAGCCAGCCGTCGATGAGGGTTTGGGCGGTGGCGTCGGCGTTGTGGTGGTAGCCGGGGAAGACGTTGTCGCCCGCGACCAGGACCTCGCCGTCGTCGGCGATGCGGACGGTGATGCCGGGCAGGGGCTTGCCGACGCTGCCGTAGCGGACCTCGCCCGGGGAGTTCGCGGAGATCAGGGCGGTGGACTCGGTCATGCCGTACGCCTCGTAGATGGGGATTCCGCTGCCCGCGAAGAACTCCAGGATCTCCGGAGCGATCGGCGCCGCACCGGTGAGGGCTTCGCGGATGCGCCCGCCCAGCGCGGAGCGCACCAGCTCTTGAGCCTGCTCCGTGGTGGTCCCGGACCGCTCGATCTGGTCGCGCACCATGCCGTAGGCCTTCTCGAACAGTCGCGGCACCGACGGCAGGTGGGTGGGCTGGACCTCCATCAGCTCCCCGACGACCGCACTGATGTCACCGCCGAAGTACACCAGGGTGGCGCCGCACTCGAAGGTGGTCAGCTGGACCATCCGGGCGAACAGGTGCGCCAGCGGCAGATACAGGTAGATCGTGTCGCCCTCGCTGAGCGTGGTCCGCTGTTCGATCGCGTCGAGCGAGGCGCGCCAGTTGCGGTGGGTGAGCACGCAGCCCTTCGGTGGGCCGGTCGTTCCCGAGGTGTAGACGATGGTGTTGGCCGTGTCCGGGTCCACCTCGACCTCGCCGACCGTCCCGCTGCGGGCGATGACGTCATCCAAAGTGGACACACCGGGCCGTTCGACGACATCGATCACGATGACCGTGCGCAGCAGCGGCAGCCGCTCGCGCACCGCGTCGATCCGGTCGAGGTGCTCGGCCTGCTCACAGATCACCGTCGTGGCACCGGAGTCACCGATGACCCAGGCGCACTCCTCGGCGGAGTTGGTGGGATACACCGGCACCGACACCGCGCCGAGTGACGCGATGGCCAGGTCGCAGACCGTCCACTCGGGACGCGTCTCGGCGAGGAGGGCGACCCGATCGCCCTGGACCACCCCTTCGGCGGCCAGCCCGGCGGCGACCGCGCGGACTTCCGCGGCCAGTTCGGCGTAGGTCCGCTCGACCCACTGGCCCGCCGCGCGGTAGCGCAGCGCGGGCAGCGGCCCATAGGTGGCCCCAGCCCAGTCGGCGAGCCCGCCGAGGGTGGCGGGACGGGTGTCGGTGTCCGGCATGTGCGCACTCCTTCAGTCTGTTGTGGACGAAGGCGGCCGCGGTGGTGGACGCCCAGCACACCCACCACCGCGACCACCGCCCCCGGGGGAACTAGCAGGACGACTTGGTGGCCTTGCCGCCGAATCGGTCGCCCAGCCAGTTCAGAGCGTTGGTTCCCCACGCCGAGATCGCGACGATGTGGCCCGCCAGCGGAATCGGCGTCCATTGCAGGTCCGCGCCCACCGCGCAGTAGCGGTCACGCAGCTTCTTGGCTCCCGCGTAGGGAATCAGCTCGTCGACGGTCCCGTGGTAGAGGTAGACCGGTGCCGCGGGCTTCACCGTGCCGAGCTTGTTCTCGACCAGCCGGGCCTGCCAAGCCGGGTGGTTGATCAGGTCGGGCGTCGTGGTGAGGTCGTTGAGCCGGGTGAACGGCGCGGTGAGC
This sequence comes from Actinokineospora alba, assembly GCF_004362515.1. Taxonomy (NCBI): domain Bacteria; kingdom Bacillati; phylum Actinomycetota; class Actinomycetes; order Pseudonocardiales; family Pseudonocardiaceae; genus Actinokineospora; species Actinokineospora alba. The sequence goes on from NZ_SNXU01000001.1 coordinate 6,952,972, forward strand.
GCCAGCTGCGCGACACACGAGTTGCGCACCTTCTCCGTGACGTCCTTGCCGCGCTGGTTCAGGTGCTCGGCGAACGGCAGCTCGGGGTACGCGGTCGAGTACCCGATGGCCGCGGCGACGACCAGGCCGGAGCCCGGCCCGCCGTTGTTGAACGCGGCGACCTCGTTGAGGTCCGACGGCACACCGCCTTCCGCGATCCCGACCAGCTTCAGCTCAGGGGCGTACGTGGCCTGCAGTTCGCCTGCCCAGGCCGCCGCTTGGCCGCCCTGCGAGTAGCCGAATGCACCGATGGGGGCGTTCGGCGACAGCTGCGCCTCCGGCAGCCGGGTGGCGGCCCGGGCGGTGTCGAGCAGCGCGCGCCCTTCGGACTGGCCCACCGCGTACGTGTGGGTACCAGGCGTGCCGAGACCTTCGTAGTCGGTGACCGCGACCGCCCAGCCCTTGAACAGCGCCTGGGCCAGGAACGCGATCTCGACCTCGGTGCCCTCACGCAGGTGGTAGGAAGGCGCGCATTCGTCGGCCATGCCCTGGGTTCCCATGGCGTAGGCGATCAGCGGACGCGGCCCGGTCCCGGTCCAGGCCGTCGGCGGCACGAGCACGGTGGCGGAGACGGCGTTCGGCGTCCCGGTGGCCGAGGTCGAGCGGTGCAGCACCTGGTACGCCTTGACCGGCGCCGGAAGGATGCGGAACGGCTCGGGGTGCCAGTCGACCTTGCGGCTGCGGATCACGTCGCCGGGCGCGCCTGCCGGAAGCGGGTCGGGGGCGGTGTAGAAGGGGTCCTGCGACGGAACGGGCAACTCCTCGGCGGCGTGCACGACGGGAGCGACACCTCCCGCCACCAGCGCCAACGCGGCGAGAGAGGTGATCAAAGCGGTTCGGCGGGCCATGCTGCCTCCGGAAAGTGGAAAGCTTGATTTCCGGAATGTAGAACCGGCCGAGTACAGTGACAACCCCGATTACCACTTTGTGTCCGCCGGATGAACGGGAGTCGCCATGACCCGGGTGAAACGCGCCTACGCGGGCGTCGAGGGCGGACAGCGCAAGGCCGAACGCCGCGAGCGGCTGCTGCTGGCAGCACTGGACCTGTTCACCGCGCGCGGCTACCAGCAGACCAAGATCGTCGACTTGTGCACGGTGGCAGGCGTATCCACCCGCAACTTCTACGAGGAGTTCCAGGCCAAGGAACAGCTACTGCTGGCCCTGCACCGCCGGATCAACGCCGAGGCCCTGCGCCGAGTCACCGCCGTCCTCGACACCATCGCCGACGCCGACGTGGTCACCCGGGTCTCCACCCTCCTCGACACTTTCGTCGCGAGCGTGACGGCCGACCCGAGACTGCCCAAGCTCGCCTACGTCGAGGCGGTCGGCGTCAGCGTGGACATGGAGCGACAGCACCGGGAGTGGCTGACCCACTGGGCGAAGTTCATCGAGTCCGAAGCCCGCCACGCGGCAGAACAGGGCGTCGCCCCCGACCGCGACTACCGCCTGACCGCCATCGCGCTGGTCGGCGCCATCACCGGTTTGCTCCGCGAATGGCAGGCACACACTCCACCCCTGGCGGCCGACGAGATCGCCACTGAGATCAGGGGCCTGATGCTCGCGGCCATCACCCGTCCGGTGTGACCACAGTGGCCGTACCCTGCCGGGATGGGTAAGAGCTTCCAGGAACTGGACTGGCGCCAGACGCCGCTCGGCGAACTGATGCTGCGCAGGCGGTGGGACCGCACGTTCGAGAAGGACGTCTTCGAGATCAAACTCAACGACGAGTTCCTGATGTCAAGCCTGTTCACCGTCGCCGAGGAGGAAGTCGCCCGACACGCGCTCGCAGAACTCAGCGGCACAGACTTCGACGTGGCCGTCGGCGGTCTCGGGCTCGGCTACACGGCACTGACGGTGCTGGAAGACCCACGGGTGCGGTCGCTGGCGGTGATCGACGCACTCGGCGAGGTGATCGAGTGGCACGAACAAGGACTGATCCCGGCGGGAACAACACTGACCGCCGACCCCCGGTGCACTTTGGTACACGGCGACTTCTTCGCGATGGTGCGCGACCCGAAAGAGTCCCCTTTGGACCAAAAGTTCGACGCGATCATCGTTGACATCGATCACTCACCACGACACCTGCTACACCCGAGCAACGCGGACTTCTACGAACCAGAGGGAATAGCAAGGCTGGCAGACCTACTCAGGCCTGGCGGAGTGTTCGGCCTCTGGTCGAACGACCCACCGGACACCGAGTACGTGGCAGCGCTGGAGCAGAGCTTCACGAACGTCAAAGCGGAGATCGTAAAATTCGCCAACCCGCTACAGGAACGCGAAGCCACTGCCACTGTCTACGTTGCGACGACCGCCAAATAAGCCCGAACCCACCAGAACGCAACGGGCCAGCACCACCTGCCTGTTTGGGTGGTTCGCCTTGATTTGGGGTGAAATGGGCCTAAACTCTCGCGGCGCGGGGCAGTTTCTTCACCCTGCCCGCTTTACCCGCGCAGGCCCATTTCCGGGGTCCCCAAATCAAGGCGAACCACCCAAACAGGCACCCCGCGAATCAGCCGTCGGTCGTCCCACCTGCGCCGCCGCCGGTCGCGCCACCACCACCATCAGGCCCACGATTCCCAGGCCCGTTAGGCGCCCCACTGGAAGCTCCAGAAGCCCCCTCCACAGAATCCATCGACGCGTTCAAATCAGCCCGCATCGCCTCGACCGACGTCTGAAACGCCTTGCAGATAGCAATGATCGAACTCACTGCCCGATGAACGGCTTCCTCCGCCGCCGCACTCTCCCCGGTCACGTCATCCCAGAACCCGCCGTCCAGCACCACCGACACAGCCGGGTCGGTGCTCTGCGCGATCTCCAGAATCTGCCCGCCCGACTCCTGGGCCAGCTTGTCCATCGACTCGCCGATTTCCCGCACCTTGTCGGACAAGAGGAGCAGCCGCTGCTTTTCCGCCTGCAGCTCCGCGAGTTCCTTGTCCGCCTGCTGCTGCGCCGCGTCCGACGAATCGCCCGACGAACTCTCGGCGTGCTGCGACTGGGCCGCCGAGTGTTCCTCGATCGCCTTGTCGAGCGCCTTCACCGCCTTGTCGATCTGCTCGGCATAGGCGTAGATCGACTCGGGCTGGTAATCGATCTGGCGGATCGCGTCGACCGGGTCCGGTGCGCCGATCTTGGCGGCCGCCGCGGCGAGCCGGGTGCAGCCTTGCATCGCCTGCTGAATAGCCGGGTGGCTCACAGACCCTCTCCTGACCGCTCGACGCCCTGCGTGTTGTCCGACTCGGCGCGGTCGAACGCGTCGGCGTTGGCCTCGATGCCGGTTGCGAGTTCGACCAGACCGGTCTGGCGCCTGCTGACGCTTTCGCGGCGGCGGCCCATGATGTTGTCCAGGTCGGCCGCGAGCATCGGTCCCGGCCCCGAGATGCCGAAGGTGCCCTCGGGCACCGTGGCCGCGTCCAACTCGCCCCGCGCGGAGCCGACCTGTTCGCCCGCGCTGCGGAACCCCTTGGCGGACCCGCGCATTCCGGTCGTATCGGCCCGGAATCCTGTTCCAGTCACCACTTCCCCCTTCTACTTCGTTCCCAGGTAGTACGAACGCCGCTCGGCCACCAGCTCACGGGCGTTGCGCTGGGCGGCCGACGCGGCCTGCAACACCGCGTTCGCCAGCACCGCGGGGTCGACCCGGCCCACCAGCGAGGCGTTCACCGCGACCTCGATCACATTCGCCGAGGTGTCCACCCCGACCTCGACCAGCTCGCCCGCGTCCCGGCCGTACACGACGCGCTCGGCCAGATCCCGTTTGAGCGCCAGCCTGGCCTGGTCGAGTCGTTCGGCCTTCGCGGCCATCTCCTCCAGCGAGGGCAGTTCACTCATCAGTCCCCAGATCGGTTTCGCGGTTCTGTCAGTTTCCGACGGAGATCATCCGCACGGGGTTCCATCTTGCCTAACGTATTCTGGGTTTTGTGCACACCTCGGCGAACGGCTACTGGGTGCGGGCCCGCGCGGGCGATCCGCCGCCCCGCCCGCCGTCGCCGAGCCCGGTCGAGCCGAAATGGGTGCGGGCGACCACGAACGCCCCCGCCGTGACCCGTCCACGCGTGATCCGTGAGGACGAACCCGAGTCGCCCCGAACCTGGCTGGTCGACTCCTTCGACCTCCCGGCATCGCGCCGGTAAGGTCCCGGCCGAAACCCGCCACACCAGACCGGGTCAGGGTTACCCTCGACCGAACCTATCGCAGCGTTCTCGCTGGTAGATGATCTGGGGAGCATGGATGGCCGACGGTGCGGGCGCGAGCCGGGTGCCGGTCGAACTGACCAGTTACGTGGGCAGGCTCGAAGAGGCGGCACGGGCCAAGCGGATGCTGGATTCCGGGCACCTGCTGACCCTGAGCGGCACCGGTGGCGTGGGCAAGACTCGACTGGCGGGCCGGGTGGCCGCCGATGTCGACCAGCTCTTCCAGGGCGACGTGGTGTTCGCCCGACTCGCCGAGTTGCGCGACGCCGAGTTGCTGCCGGACCTGGTGGCCGACGCGCTGGGACTGCGCGACCAGTCCGGGCGCACCTCGACCTCCGTGGTGATCGAGCACCTGCGGAACCGGCGGATGCTGTTGCTGCTGGACAACTGCGAGCACCTGGTCGAGGCGTGCGCGAAGTTCGTCACCGCGGTGCTGCGGGAATGCCCACACGTGTCGATCCTGGTCACCAGCAGGCAGTCCATCGGCGTGTCCGGCGAGCAGATCCTTCCCGTTCCGCCGTTGGCGACCCCGGTCGCCGACGACGTTCGATCACCGGCCGACCTGGAGAAGTTCGACTCCGTGCGGCTCTTCGTCGACCGGGCGCGCTCGGTCGTGCCGACGTTCGAGGTGACCGACGACAACTTCGCCGACGTGGCCCGGCTGTGCCAGGACCTCGAAGGGCTGCCACTGGCCATCGAGCTCGCCGCGGTGCGCGTGCGGTCGCTGTCGGTGCGACAGCTGACCGAGCGCCTCACCGACCGGCTCGCGCTGTTGACCAAGGGCAGGCGGACGGCCCCGCGCAGGCAGCAGACGCTGCGGGCGACCATCGACTGGAGCTACGGCCTGTGTTCGGCGCCGGAGCAGCTGATGTGGTCCCGGGCCGCGGTGTTCTCCGGCACGTTCGGCCTGGCCGCGGCCGAGCACGTCTGCGGCGGCGCGGGAGTCGACCCCGATGACGTGCTGAACCTGGTGGACGGGTTGCTGGACAAGTCCATCCTGGTTCGCGAGGAGCAGGGCGGCGAGGTCCGCTACCGGATGCTGGAGACCCTGCGCGAGTACGGCCTGGACCGCTTGGACGAGGCCGCCGACCGGCAGCGGGTGAGTGAGCGGCACCGTGACTGGTACGCCGGTCTGGCCGACCGGTTCGAGCGCGCGTGGATCGGCCCGGACCAGGTGCCGCTGATGGCGGCGCTGCGCCGGGAGTACCCGAACATCCGGGTGGCGCTGGACTTCTGCTTCACCGCCCCCGGCGAGGCCGCGGCGGGCGTGCGGATGATCGCCAAGATCATCGACTTCTGGTCGGTCAGCGGCCTGTTCACCGAGCTTCGGGTCTGGATGGACCGGGCCATGGCCACGCTGCCCGACGACGCGCCGGAGCGGGTGACCGCGCTGCGGATCGACGGCTGGACGGCGCTGTTCCAAGGCGACGCCAAGTCCGTCGTCGACCGGTTCGGCACGGCGGGCGAGCTGCTCGCGCGCAGGCCCGACGAGGTCGAAGCCGCCTACGTCGCGGCGGGCTGGGGCGTGACGGCGGTGTTCAGCGGCGACCCGGCCGCCGCGGTCCCGCTGACGAAGACCGCGTGGGACGGCTTCCGCGCGCACGGGGTCCGACGTGGCGAGTCGTTCGTCCCCACCCCCTACGGACTCTCCGTCGGCCTCACCGAGGACTACCAGCGGGGCCGCGCCGTGCTCCAGGAGATCATCGCCCGATGCGCCGAACTGGGCGAGACGCACTGGCGGTCGTGGGCGCTGTGCTGCCTGGGATTCCTCGACATGAAAGCCGTCCGCGACGCCGACCTGGCCGACACGATCGGCAGGCAGGCGCTGCGGATGGCGCACGAGGTGGGCACCGTGGAGGTCGAGGCGTTCACCACGGAGACCTTGGCCGCCGTCGCCGCGCACAAGGGTGAGCACGTGCGGGCGGCGACCCTGCTGGGCATCGCCGAGACCGGGTGGACGGCGATGGGCACGACACCCGCGGCCTACGTGCCGCTGTTCGAACTCCGCGAGGAGTACGCCGCGCATACCCGCGAGGCGCTGGGCGACACGGCGTTCGAGCGGGCGGTCGCGCTGGGCCGAGCGCTGCCCCCCGAGGCCGGCCTGCGCTACACGCTGAACGAAACCGAGCCCGCCGCGGCGCCCGCGCCCGACTCCGGGCTCACCAAGCGCCAGACCCAGATCGCCGAGCTGGTCGCCGAAGGCCTGACCAGCAAGGAGATCGCCCACCGGCTGGTGATCTCGCAGCGCACCGTGGAGTCCCATGTGGACTCTATCCGCACCAGGCTCGGCTTCCACACCCGCTCGGAGATCGCCGCCTGGGTCGCGCGCCGCGACCACTGAACCGTCGCGGCATTGCGCCGGGCGTCCGTTTACGGCAGGTTGACGCCCGGAGCGCCGGGAAGTCTGGTCGGCACACCCACCTCACGAGAGGTGGGCTGTTGGTGTCGACCGGGGGTTTCCCATGGCGCTCGTCTTGCCCGCGGAGCGGATCTCGCACCTGAACGCGGGCGGCTGGGCCGTCACGGTCCCGGCGATCCCACGACCACGTCTTCGATCCGGTGACCGGCGTCAGTGGCGTCCGGAGTGGCGCCCGACCAGCCGCACAGCGAGCACACCCACCAGGAACACCGCGATGATGACGATGGTGCCCGTCAGTCCGGACGACGTCGAAGGTGGCCGAGATGCGCGCACGTGATCTTGCCGAGGAATACCCCCTGGTCCAGGTGACCGACAGCGCCCTGGTCGCCGCGGAGCTGATCGCCCAGCAGCGTCGGCCCGGGGTCGTCGTGGTCGACGCGGACAACCACCCGGTGACCGTGCTGCCCGGGTCGCAGGTGCTCCGGTTCATCGTCCCCGGCTACGTCCAGGAAGACCCGTCGCTGGCCCGGGTGTACGACGAGCGCGGCGGCGCGGAGGCGTGCGTCGGCAAGCTCTCCGGGCGCACGGTCAAAGAAGTGCTTCCGCCGCAGGAGAAGCGCTACGAACTGCCCCTGGTCTCCGGTGACGCCACCGTCATGGAGTGCGCGGCGATGATGGCCCGGCTGCACAGCCCCCTGCTCCTCGTCGCCGACGGCGACACGATCCACGGCGTCCTCACCGCGTCGCACCTGCTCGACGTCATCCTCAAGACCAACCCGGGGCCCGGCGAATGAGCGTCAGCCAGATCCTCTCCATCGTCGTCTTCGTCGGCGCCTACACCCTGATCGCCACCGAACGCGTGCACCGTGTCGCGGCCGCCCTGGGTGGCGCGGCGCTGATGCTCGCGCTCGGGCTGACCAACGGCGAGACGGCGTTCCACTCCCTTGACGCGGGCGTCGACTGGAACGTGGTGTTCCTGCTGCTCGGGATGATGGTCATCGTCGGGGTGATCAAGCAGACCGGCCTGTTCGAGTACCTCGCCATCGCGGCGGCCAAGCGGGCCAAGGGCAAGCCGTACGCGGTGCTGGTGATGTTCGTGGTCATCACCGCCGTCGCCTCCGCGGCCCTGGACAACGTCACCACGGTGCTGCTCATCGCGCCGGTCACGTTCCTGGTGTGCGACCGGCTCGGCCTCAACCCGATCCCGTTCCTGATCGCCGAGGTCCTGGCGTCCAACATCGGTGGCACCGCGACCCTGATCGGCGACCCGCCCAACATCATCATCGCCAGCCGCTCCGGGCTCACGTTCAACGACTTCCTGATCCACCTCGCGCCGTTCGTGGTCGTGCTGATGGCCGTGTTCGTGCTGGTCTGCCGATGGATGTTCCGCAGCGCGTTCAAGTACGACGAGAAGCGCGTGGCCGAGGTCATGGCGCTCTCGGAGCGCGAGGCGATCCGGGACAAGACGCTGCTCTGGCAGAGCATGATCGTGCTGGCCCTGGTGCTGGTGGGGTTCGTGCTGCACAGCGCCCTGCACCTCGACCCGTCTGTCGTGGCGCTGCTGGGCGCGGGCGTGCTGGTGCTGATCTCGAAGATCACCACCGAGCAGGCCATCGCCGACGTCGAGTGGGAGACCCTGGTCTTCTTCATGGGCCTGTTCATCATGGTCGGCGCCCTGGTGAAGACCGGGGTGATCGACAAGGTCTCCCAGGCGCTGGCCGACGGGGTCGGCGGCGAGCCGCTGCTCGCGGTGATGGCGCTGCTCGGCCTCTCGGCCGTGCTGTCGGCCATCGTCGACAACATCCCGTATGTGGCGACGATGTCGCCGATCGTCAGCGACCTCGTCGCCGCCCAGGGCGGTACCCCGCAGGCGGAGTCGCTGTGGTGGTCGCTGGCCCTGGGCGCCGACCTCGGCGGCAACGCGACGGCCGTGGGCGCCAGCGCGAACGTGGTCATGCTCGGCCTCGCCGCCCGCAACGGCACGCCGATCAGCTTCTGGCAGTTCACCCGCTACGGCATCGTCATCGCGACACTGTCCGTGGTGTTGGCCGCGCCGTACCTCTGGCTGCGCTACTTTGTCCTCGCTTGAGTCCGATCGGGTGACATGAGGCCTTGGTGAGTGCTCCACTGATCGCGGAGACACGGCGGCGCGCAATCGCGCTCCTGCGGCATCCCGCGCGGGCGGTCGCTCTCGCCTTCGCGGCCGCGACGCTGCTCGGGACCTTCCTGCTCACCATGCCCATCGCCTCGGCGTCCGGGGCGGCGACCGACCCGTTCACCGCCTTGTTCACGGCGGTGTCCGCGGTCTGCGTGACCGGGCTGGTCGTGGTGGACACCGCGGGCCACTGGTCCACGTTCGGCGAGGTCGTCATCCTCGGTCTGATCCAGGTCGGCGGCTTCGGGATCATGACCCTGGCCTCGCTGCTGATCCTGCTGGTCTCGCGCCGGATCGGGTTGCGTATGCAGATGACCGCGCAGGCCGAGACCAAGGCACTGGGCTTGGGCGAGGTCCGCAAGGTGCTCCTCGGCGTCATCATCACCAGCCTGCTCGTCGAGGCCGTCATCGCGGTGTTCCTCATCGCCCGGTTCGCCACCGGGTACGACAAGTCGTTCGGCCAGGCCGTCTACCACGGGGTCTTCCACGCGGTGTCAGCGTTCAACAACGCCGGGTTCGCGCTCTACCCCGACAGCATCGTCAGGTTCGCGACCGACCCGTTCATCTGCGTGCCGCTCATGATCGCCACCATCACCGGCGGCCTGGGCTTCCCGGTGCTGCTCGAACTGGCCCGAAGGCGCAAACGGCGCGGCAAGCGGTGGTCGCTGCACACCAAGATCACCATTCCGGTCTACTTCGGACTGCTGGTCTTCGGGGCGGGCGCGTTCCTCGCCTTCGAGTGGGGCAACCCCACCACACTGGGCCCGATGGGGACGCTCGACAAGATCCTGATCGGCTTTTTCCACTCGGTCCAGCCGCGCACGGCGGGCTTCAACAGCATCGACATGGCCCAGGTGCACCCCTCGACCCTGCTGCTCAACGACGTGTTGATGTTCATCGGCGGCGGCAGCGCGGGCACCGCGGGCGGCATCAAGGTCACCACCTTCGCGCTGCTGGGCTGGGTCATGCTGGCCGAGATCCGCGGCGAGCCGACCGTGCACATCATGGGCCGCAAGCTGGCCGGCGAGGTCCAGCGGCAGGCGCTGACCGTCGCGCTGCTCGGCGTCGGCGCGGTCATGGCGGGCACGATCGTGCTGCTGTCGATCACGCCGTTCCGGCTCGACGACGTGCTGTTCGAGGCGACGTCGGCGTTCGCCACCGTCGGCATGTCCACCGGCATCACCGCACAGCTGCCCGTCGCGGGACAGGTCGTGCTGGTGGTGCTGATGTTCATGGGCAGGCTGGGGCCGATCACCCTGGCCTCGGCACTCGCGCTGCGCGAACGCGCGCGGCGCTACGAACTCCCCGAGGAGCGTCCGATTGTCGGATAAGAAGGCACAGCGCGTCGTCGTCATCGGCCTGGGCCGCTTCGGCACGTCGCTCGCCATGGAACTGATCGGCCGGGGCACCGAGGTGCTCGGCATCGACTCCGACCCACACACCATTCAGCGGCTCTCCGGCGAGCTGACGCACGCCGTCGTCGCCGACACCACCGACGAGGACGTCCTGCGCCAGCTCGGCGTCGACGAGTTCCAGCGCGCCGTGGTGGCGATCGGCACCGACCTGGAAGCCAGCATCCTGACCACCTCACTGCTGGTCGACTTCGACATCCCGAACATCTGGGCCAAGGCCATCAGCCGCCAGCACGGGCAGATCCTGCGGCGCATCGGCGCGCACCACGTCGTGCTCCCCGAACACGAGATGGGTGAGCGTGTGGCCCACCTGGTGACCGGCCGCATGCTCGACTACATCGAGTTCGAGGACGACTACGCGATGGTCAAGACCATCGCGCCCGCCGAGGCGGTCGGCCTGCCGCTGGGCGAGAGCAGGCTGCGGGCGAAATACGACGTCACCGTGGTCGGCGTCAAGCGTCCCGGCGAGGACTTCACCTACGCGACCGCCGAGACCGTCGTGCACGAGGGTGACGTGCTCATCGTCGCCGGCCGCACGCCCAACGTGGAGCGCGTCGCCGAACTCACCTGAGTACGGACACCCAAAGCTACGTACCTGAGTAGGTAATCCCCCCGACGCCAATCTTTCGTCGCGCGTTCACGCTGGTCAGCGAGCCAGTACAGCGGATCGAGCCGGAAGAGAGCCCGCCATGTCGGAGCCGACCATCGCCCTGAGCCACCGCGCGGCGGCACTGCTGCGGGCCGTGCGCGCGGGCCGGGTCGACATGACCTGCGGCTCGGAGCCGGACATGTTCGTCGACGGGCTCAACTGCTGCGACCAGCCGACCGCGCACGCCCTGTTCCACCAGGGCCTGGTCCGGCCCGCGCGGCTCGGCTCGATCACCGAGCACGTGCGCGCCGAACTCACCGACGCGGGCCACGACGTGCTCGGATCCGAGCCCAAGGTCACCGCCGCGTAGGTCGTATTCCGCGCCGTCGGCCTTGACAACGTGCTACGGTGCTTATGGCGCGAACTATTCGCACGTCTCCCGGTGTGTATCCAAAACCTGACGGGAGAAATATGCCCACGATCGACACCCGCGTGACCATTTCCGAGGTACCGGCCGATAGCCTGGCCTCGGCGGCGTGCCCGGCGTGCAGTCACGAGTGGAGCGCGCACGACCAGATCTCCACTCGGTACTGCAAGGCGACGACTGCGGGCTCCTACAGCCGCGGATGTGTCTGTCCGGCCGCGAAGTAGCACTGATTATTGTTCGGGGCGGGGGAACTTTTCCCCCGCTTCCGAAGACGAACCGTTCGAAAGGAATTTCACCGTCACCATGACAAATGATTTGTTCAGCCACCCCATCAACGAGCCCACCGAGGACAACGCCGACAAGGCCGCCCTCCGCCCCGCCGCGTACGAACACCTGTTCCGCGAGCCCGCCAGCCCCACGGCGACCCCCAGCGACGACTCGTCGAACTGAGGTCCCTCCCGGTCTCCTGACCGGCTGCCGCTCCCGCGCGCGCCGGGGCTGACGTTCCCCCGCAAGCCGGGGTCTTGCTGTCCGTCACACCGGCGGGTGTCGAGCTGATCGACTTTGGGTACCTCCAGGGACACGGATGTCCGCGAGGAGGTCACGATGTCTCAGCACCCAGGCCCGAACGCTCCCACCATGCCTTCGGATGTCGACGGCGACATCTCGATGTTCGACCGGTTCGCGACCACCGCGGCCGGGTTCGTCTCCAAGGCTTGGTTCTTCATGCTCTGCGTGCTCCTGGTGCTGCTGTGGGCGCCGTCGTACTTCCTGCTCCCGGATGTCGACACCTGGCAGCTGATCATCAACACCGCCACCACGATCGTCACGTTCCTGCTGGTGGCGCTCCTGCAGAACACCCAGCGCCGAGCCGATGACGCCGTGCAGCACAAGCTCAACGCCATCGCCGACGGTCTGTCCGACCTGATGGGCCACATCGGCATGGAGAGCGCCGATCTGCGGCGCGACCGCGACGAGCTGCGTGCGGCCGTCGGATTGGAAGACCACGAGAGCGCGAAATGAGCACGCGGCACATTCGTGAAGCGTTCTCCACGACCGCCGAGGTACTCGCCAAGGTGGCGGGTTCGCCGTGGACGAGCGGCTTGGGCGTGCTCACGGTGCTCACCCTGCTGATAGCCGGTGTCAGCACCGGGTTCGCGGACACCTGGCAGCTCGTCGTCTACTCGGCCGGGTCCCTGGTGAGCTTGCTCGTGTTGTTCAGCATCCAGCACACCACCAACCGGCAGACGAATGCGATCCTGCTCAAGCTCGACGAGCTTGTCCGGGCCACCGAGGGCGCGCACGACGAGCTCATCGCCATCGAGGATCGCGAGCTGCACGAACAGGAACAGCTGCACGATCTCCAACGCCAAGGCGAGCTGCGGCCGACGGCTGTGCCCGCGGAGGACGCGGGCAAGAGCCGGTGACCGTCAGTCGCGGTGCGTGGTCGCGCCCGCCCGCAGCCGGGAGTGGTAGCGAGTGTGCGCCTCGGCGACGAGTTCCGCGCTGAGCCACGCGATCGGTGTGACCTCGACCAGCAGCGGCTCGTTGTCCGGGCCGAAGTCCACCGGCTCGCCGTAGAGGATCCAGGGGCGGGCGCCTTCCTCGAGTTCGCGCAGGTATTGGCAGACGCGGCGGGCGAGCCAGTCCCGCGCGTCCAGCGACCACCAGCGCGGCACCGCGAGCGGGTTGGCCGACAGGCCGGGCATGCGCAGGCCGCTCTCGTGGTCGGTGCTGGGATGCAGCGCGTCGGCCTCAGGCCCCTGGGAGTAGCGCAGATACACCGGCCTGCCGAGTTGGGTGATCTCCGCCAGCTGCGCCAGTTCGTCCACAGTGAACATATCGGTCACCCGCGGCGACTACCCGGCACGGCAGGCGGAGAAACTCGCCTAGCCCTCTTCGAGGTGCATCGCGCGGTCCTCGGGGCCGCTCGGCCGCGCGGAGCCGGTGTCGCGGGCGATCTCGGTGCCCTCGGTGTCGATCAGGTCGCCGGGCAGGTCCTCGCCGTCGGGATCGGTCAGGGACACGAATCCGTCATCGCGGACGCCCTCGGCTACGCCGTCCTGGTCGAGCCCTTCCTGCTGTTCCGAGCGTGGTTCGGTCATGGCTTCCTCTCTCCCTGAGTCATTCGCGGAGTCATTCGCGGCCGAGATAACGCACCAGCTGGCTGGGTAAGTCGTCCTCCGCGACGCAGGAGCGCAGCCGGGGCGGGTCCGGGCGGCCGCACTGGCGGCCCGCGGCCACATCGGCGAGGAAGGCGCCGACGACGCGCGGCTCGGGCACCACCTGCCCGCCGAGGTAGCGCAGCACCTGGATGTCGTGGGCGGCGTTGGTCTCGGCGACGGCCGCCCACCCGTTCTCCTCGTCCCACACCAGGGCCAGGTCGCGGTCCGGGTCGGCGGGGTCGTGATCGTCGACCGCCAGGTAGGCGTTCGAGTGCCGCTCGACCTCGCACCACCCCGACTTCGGGGAGATGCCGACCTCGGCGCAGACAGCGGCGAAGTACCCCTCCAGTGACGCCTGGGCGACCCCGTCGGCGTCGGGGCGCTCGTTGATCTTCATCGACACGGTCACCCTCCCTGGCTCAGCACGGACCATGCCGGACACGGGGCTCGCGGCACTCGCGTCCGGGGTCCGGGGGCCGTGCCCGCACAGCCGCGGCATCAGTTCCACGCGGTCGGGGTCGTCGGCGTGCGGCACGTCCCGCACGGGCGTGCCGTCGTGTCGAACGGCATGGCCCGCGCTTGTTCGGCTGTCATGGCATCGTATTCCCAGGTCGTGGCCCCGCAAACCCGTGATGGGTGTTTACCGCGCTCCCCGTGGGCTAGGGCCGCCGGTGGGTGCCGGGACGAAGCGCGGGACTCGCGGGCACTCCCGCGTTCTCCGCCAGGCCGCCGACCAGGTCCCGCACCGTCGCCGCGGCGTCCAGCTTCGGCCGCCAGCCCAGCTCCCGGCGGGCCAGGTCCGTGTTCAGCACCGGGCTCCCCATCGCCAGGTCCAGCCACCCCGGCGGAGTCGGCTGCAGGTGCGCCCGCCAGGCGGCCGCGGCCAGGGGGCGGAGCACCCGGTCCGAGGTCGGCAGCAGACGCCGCCCGACGAGCGCGGCGACGGCATCGGCGGGCAGCGGCGGCTCAGCCGCCAGGTTCACCGGCCCGTCGTAGCGGCGGTCGATAGCGGTGGCGACGGCGTCGGCCACATCGGTGGCGTGCACGAACTGCAACGTCAACGACCGGGGCAGCGGCACCGCGGGAAGCAGGCGCTTGTCCGCCGCCTTGAACAGCAGCCGCGGCGCCAGCGGGCCGAGGAAGTAGCGCGCCACCTCGCTGGCGGAACGCCGCTGCAGCACCAGACCGGGCCGCAGCCGGGTCACCGTCAGCTCCGGCCGGGCCGCCTGGACCCCGTCCAGGATTCGCTCCACTTCGGACTTGTCCCGGCTGTAGCCGGAGGTCGAAACGCCGTCCGTGGGCCAGGTCTCGTCGATCCGGGTGGAGTCGGTCGCCGGTGAGTACGCGCCGACGGACGACAGGTAGACCAGGTGCGGCACCTTCGCGTTGACGACGGCGTCGATCACCCGCCTGCTGCCTTCCACGTTGACCCGGTGCAGGTACGCCGGATCATGGCTGGGCTGGATCGCCCAGGCCGCGTGGACCACGGCGTCGGCGTCGGCGAGGACGCGGACCAGCAGGTCGCTCGACGCCGGTGTGGACAGGTCGATGTGGTGCCAGTCGGCGGCGTCGTAGGGCGGCTCGCGATCGGGGAGCCTTCGGCAGACTCCGACCAACTCGTGGCCGCGGAGGCGTTCGATGACGGCGGTGCCGATGTTGCCCGAGCCGCCGATGACGACGATCTTCATGTGCCCCCTTTCCGTCAGACTCAGGCGATACCCGTTGTCCGCCGGGCGAAACGTTTGACCTGGGGGATCGCGGGTATCCGGTCGCATGAGAATCGGCGTGATAGACATCGGGTCGAACTCAGCGCAGCTGCAAGTGGTCGACGCCTTCACGGGCTCCCCGCCGCTGCCCTCGTACGCGTTCAAGCGGCCAACGCTGCTGGGCGAGGAGTTCGGGCCCGACGGCGCCATCACCGACGTCGGGGTCCGTCGCGTCGTCAGCGCCGCGGCGGCGGCGCTCGCCAAGGCGCAGAAGCTCGAAATCGAGGAACTGTACGTCTTCGCGACGTCGGCCGTGCGCGACGCCGAGAACCGGGACCAGGTGGTCGACGCGATCGAGCGGCGAACCGGCCTGCGCGTGCAGTTCCTCAGCGGCGAGGACGAAGCGCGGCTGACCTACCACGCGGCGCACCGGTGGTACGGCTGGTCCGCGGGCCGCCTGCTGCTGCTCGACATCGGCGGCGGGTCGATGGAGATCGTGCTGGGCCGCGACGCCGAGCCGGAACTGGCGGTGTCGCTGCCGTTGGGCGCGGGCAGGCTCACCCGGCGGTTCTTCACCAGCGACCCACCGCCCGCGAGCGAGATCAAAGACCTCACCCGCTACGTCCAGGACTCCGTGCGCGAGGTGGCGGACCGGCTGCGCTGGGAGGGCGCCTACCGCCGGGCCATCGCGACTTCGAAGACGTTCAAACAGCTGGCGCGGATGGCGGGGGCGCCCCCGCAGCGGGCCGGGCCGTTCGCGCGGCGGCTGTTGACTGTGGAGGACCTTGAGCGATGGATCCCCCGCCTCGCCGGACTTCCCGCCGCCCAGCGGGCGAAGTTGCGGGGAGTGTCGGCGTCGCGGGCACACCAGATCCTCGCGGGCGCGCTGACGGCCAAGATCACCATGGTGGCGCTTGGGGTGTCTACTGTGGACTTGTGTCCGTGGGCGCTGCGGGAGGGAATCATGTTGCGGCACCTGCAATGCGCTGACCAGGCTGAGCCGGTGCCGTTGCAGTCTGTTCGGACGTTGCGGGAGGTGGCCCCGGCATCACTCGTCACCCCGCGAACACCGATGAGTCCGCTGCGGCTCGCGCCTTAGGCCGTTTCTCGGGTGCATGCTTGGTTTCGCCTGCCGGCTTGGTGCGGGATGCCTGTTTGGGTGATCCCTTACGTTTGGGGACACGGAGGCATGAACCGCCGCCTGAACCCTCGCTTATCCACAGCCTCGCCGAACCATCCACAGGAATCCGCACGCCCATCGCCAACCCCGCCTCCACCGATAGACTGGCCAAGGGCAGCCCCCCGAGGTGGGTGGGGGTTTGTTGTCGCGCGGGGGGCGGCTTCCTGTCGGCGGGTAGTTGTCGCGTGGGGATTGTGGAGTGCGGGGCGGGCTGTTGTGATGAGGCGGCGGGGCGTGGCCTAGCGGCCAGCCACCCAAGCGACGAACTGGGCGCAGTTGCTGAAGCCCAACTCGTGCGGAGCGGGCTGTTGCGATGAAGCGGCGGGCCGTGGCCTAGCGGCCGGCCACCCAAGCCGCGATCTGGGTGCGGTTGCTGAAGCCCAGTTTCGTGCGGATGTGGTCGATGTGGGTTTCCGCCGTGCGCAGGGAGATGACCAGGGACTTGGCGATCTCCCGGTTCGTCATGCCCTTCGCGACGAGTTCGGCGACTTCCATCTCGCGCTTGGTCAGCGGTGCCTCGGCCGCCTCCGGGACCACCCGGGACATGTCCTCGCGGAGCGCGTAGGAGATCGCGGTGTCGTTGGGCAGGGCGGCGCCGGTGGTGAATTCCGCGGCGGCGGTTTCCGGGCCCAGGCCCTCGGTGACCAGGATGATGTCGCGCTGCATGGGTTCGACGAACGCCGTGTAGTTCGTCGGTGACGCGCCGACCGAGTTCCACACTGTTGTTGCCGCGCCCAGCAATCGGGCCGCGCGGCGGAGTTCGCCGAGGTGGGTCGAGCAGCCCGCCAGCACCGTCAGGGCAAAGGCCATCACCGCGCGGTCGCCGTAGCGTCGTTGCAGTCGGAGCACCGCCAGGCCCGCCTCCAGCGCCGACTCGTACTCACCCGCCAGGTACTCCGCCGCACTGAGCGACCACAGGGCCCAGCACCGCCAGGACACCTCGCCCAGTTCCGTGTACCGATCCACGCAGTCGCGCATCACCACCCGGCCGGTGTCCAGGTCGCCGGTCAGGCTCACGGCCAGGCCGTAGTTGAACCGCGACCACAGCTCCCCGCTGAGGTCGCCCATGTCCTGGAACGACTCGCTGGCCCGGTGGAACAGTTCCGCCGCCTGCGCACCGTCGTTGCCCATCAGGGCGTGGTAGGCGCGGATGTGGTCGACGTAGGCGCGGGCGCGGTCGTCGCCGATCCGCTCGGCGACCCCGGCCGCCTCGGCCAACGTGGTCTCGTAGGCGGGGATGTCGCCCTGGATGAGAGCCAGGAACGCGTCGACCCAGCCCGCCGCGGCGCGCAGCTCCGTGTCGCCGGGGGCGACGCCGACCAGTCGGGCGCACCACATGCGGCCCTCGGTCAGCAGGCCGCGCATGACCCAGTACTCCTTGACATCGGTGACCATGCGCAGGCCGACCAGGGCCTCGCCCTCGGAGCCGATGCAGTAATCCAGTGCCTGCCGCAGGTTGGCGTGCTCGAAGTCGATCCGGTCGATCCAGTCGAGCTGCGCCGGGCTGAACCAGTCGACGGCGAACTGGCTTGTCAGCGCGGTGCACCAGTCGCGGTGCCTGCGGCGCATCCGGTCGAGATCGCCGTTCGCGCGCAGCCGCTCCTCGCCGTACTGCCGGACCGTCTCCAGCATCCGGAACCGCACCTGCCCGTGGTGCTCCTCGCGCAGCAGGATGGACTTGTCGATCAGGCCGTCGAGGACGTCGAGCAGCTCATCGCCGTCCAGGCCGTCGCCGCAGCACGCCGCCTCGGCCGCCTCGAGGTCGAAGCCGCCGGAGAACACCGACGCCCGCGCCCACAGCAGGCGTTCCTGCTCGGTGCACAGCTGGTGGCTCCAGTCGATCAGGGTCGCCAGGGTCTCGTGCCTGCTCGGCGCGGACCGGTTGGCCTGGGTCAGCAGGGTGAACCGCTTGTTGAGCCGGTCGGCGAGCTGGCGGGCCGACAGCGACCGCAGCCGCACCGCCGCGAGTTCGATGGCCAGCGGCAGCCCGTCGAGCGCCCGGCACAGCCGGATCACGTCCTCGACGTCGTCCTCGGTGATGGTGAACGACGGGACGACAGCGGTCGCGCGGTCCAGGAACAGCCGGACCGCGTCGTAGTTCTCCATCGCCGCGACGGACTCGCCCGGCTCCGGCACCGCCAGCGGCTGCACCGGCAGCACGTGCTCGCCCGCCACCCCGAGCGACTGGCGGCTGGTCGCCAGCACCACCACGTCCGGGCACGAGGTGAGGATGGCCTCCACCAGCCGCGCGCTCGCCTCGACGAGGTGCTCGCAGTTGTCCAACACCAGCAGCAGCCTGCGCGCCCGGAGGTGGTCGACGACCAGGTCGATCGGTGCCCTGGTCGAGCGGTCACCCAGGCCGAGCCGGTCGGCGACCGTGTTGACCAGCAGTTTCGGCTCGTGCAGCTCGGCGAGGCCGACGAAGACGACGTCGTCGCCGAACGACGGCCGGACCGCGGCGGCCACCCGCAGCGCCAGCCTCGTCTTGCCCACACCGCCCGGGCCGGTGAGGGTCACCAGCGGGGCGACTCCCAGCAGCCGTTTGACCTCGCGGATCTCTGTTCCGCGCCCGACGTAGGTCGTGATCTCGGCGGGCAACCGGGGGCCCGGCAGCCGTTGGACAGCCGCATTCGTCACGCTCACTCACCACCACCAAGTGTTCGGCGCAACAGTCTGACAGAAGTCGGACATTTCTGACCGCTGCCACATCGCACTTGATCTTGGCGTGGATCGCCCCGGCGCGCGAGGCGGGGCCCCGCTACAGCGGCGGACCGAACCCGCAGACGACCGGCTTGGCGGCCGCCGGGTCGAGCCCGTTGATCACCATCTGCGCGACTCCGCTGTCGAACGCGAGCCCGACATGGCCGACCGGGTCGTACGGGCACACGTCCTGGACGAACAGGTTCCGCACGCCTGGCTCACGCACGAACGAGGTCTCGTGTGGAGTGACCAGAGCGTCGTACTTCGTCGCGATGATCGTGTACTCGACGCCAGGCTGGGCGATCGGTCCGCTGGTCAACGCCTTGACGGCGGAGCCGCCGACGAGGATCTCCGGGCACGCCTGGCAGCCGAAGGTGGCCAGCACGATGTCCACGACCGGCCGCAGCCCGAGGAAGTCGCCGACGCTGACCAGGCCGCCGAACGTGGTGCCGTGGGTGGGCGGGGCCATCGCCACGACATGGCCGACCTTGCCGCTGTAGCCGAGGACCTTGGGGCCGTAGAGCGACTGGAAGCCGCCCTCGGAGTGGCCCACGATGTCGACCTTCGCCGCGCCGGTGGTGGTGAGCACGCGGTCGATGAACGCGGCGATTTCCGGCGCGGACTTGGTGATGGACACCGTCCCACCCACCGGGAAAGCCGGGCTGGCCTGACCGTAGGTGAGCGAGAAGGCGCAGTAGCCCGCCGCCGCGACCTGGGGGCCGAGGTAGGAGTAGTTGCCGGGTCCGTTGCCGCCGAGACCGTGCAGCAGCACGACGGGATTGGGGTGCGCGGCCGAGGGACGGCACGTCCAGTCGTCGAAGCCGGAGGTCGGGGCGGCGGTCGCTCCAGGTGCCGCGACAAGCACGGCACCGGTGGCCAGCGCGGCCGCGAGGGCGATTCGGAGGATCTTCGGTCGCATCTGCGGCTCCTGTGGCGCGACGGGACGAGACAACGAGTAGAGCACGATGGCCGGTTATGAACAAGAGCTCTTGTTACTAATCAGTCACCCTGTTTGAACTGTATCGATGCCGGTAGCGTGGAAGTCATGACTTCCCCACCCGGGCGCCGCATCCGCGGTCTGGACGCCGAGCAGCGCAAACAGGCGCGACGCGACCAACTGCTCGACGCCGCCCTCGAGCTGTTCGCCGCCGACGGCTACCACAACACGTCGATCGAGCAGATCTGCCAAGCCGCATACGTGGGGACCAAGAGCTTCTACGAGGTCTTCGACAGCCGCGAGGACTGCTACATCGCCCTGCTGCGCCGCATCACCGAGCGAGCCACCGCGGCGATGGTCGAGGCGCTGCGCGTCGCGCCCGAGGACGAGGACCGGGCCATGGAGCTGCTGGTATCCACCTTCGTCCACGCCTTCCTCGACGACCCGCGCATCGCCAAGGCCAGCTTCGGCGAGGCGGCGGGCCTGTCCCCCGCGGTCGAGCGCGAGCGCCGGTCCAACCGCCGGTGGGCGGCGGCCTACATCGAGTCGGTGTGGCAGAAGTACGGCGTGCCGACGGGCGAACTCGGCGTCGACACCCACCGGATGGCCATCGGCATGATCGGCGGCATGTTCGACATGCTCGGCGACTGGATGCTCGACTCCGATCTCACCAAACCGTCCGATGTGGACGCGTTGGTCGGCGATCTGGTCGACTTCACCCGCGTGGTGCGGTTCGGGCTGACCGCACCCGACGCGCGCCGGGTGCGGTCGGCCTGATCACGCTGACTTGATCAGGCATAGGTGTAGTCGTCCAACGGGAACCGGCCCGCTTCGCGCAGCGCGTTGAGGGTCGACGTCGGCCGCAGGATCGCCGCTTCGCCGTGCTGGTTGAAGTAGTAGCTGCGCGCGGTGGAGCAGCTGCCCGCGTAGAACACCGAGTCGTCGAGCTTGGCCGTGACCCGGTCGAGGAACTGGTCGTTGGCCCGCTCGGTGACCTCGAACGTGTCGGCCCCGCGCTTGCGCAGCTCGCCGAACAGCCGGTGGATGTGCCGCATCTGGGTCTCGATGGTGGTGAAGTACGACAGGCCGCTATAGGAGTACGGGCTGGCCAGGGTGAGGAAGTTGGGGAACTTCGGCACCGTGATGCCCTCATAGGCCTGGAACCTGGTGTCGCGCCACCACTTCCCGAGGTCGCGGCCCTCACGGCCGATGATCTCGATGGCCGGGAAGTTGACGTCCCAGAGGTTGAAGCCGGTCGCCAGGACCAGGGTGTCGAGCTTGGTCTTGGTGCCGTCGCCCGCGACAATCCCGTCCGGCTCGATCCGCTCGATGCCCGAGGTCTCCAGGTGCACGTGCGGCTTGGTGAACGCGCGGAAGTACGTGTTGGAGAACGTGGGCCGCTTGCAGCCAAAGTCATAGTCGGGGGTGAGCTTGCGGCGCAGCTCCGGGTCGCGCACCTGGTTGCGCAGGTGCCGCTTGGCCAGCGCCGCCGCGGACCGGCCCGCCATCGGAACCTTCTTGTAGTGCAGCACGCCCGCCACCATCAGCACTTCGAGCAGGGCGGTGTTGAACAGCCGCGCGACCCGCTGGGTGATCGGCACCTTGGCGAACAGGCGCCGGACCACCGGCGGGATGCGGCCGTCGATCTTGGGCACGACCCAGATCGCGGTGCGCTGGAAGACGGTGAGGTGCTTGACCGTCTTGGCCAGCTCCGGGATCAGCTGCACGGCGGTGGCGCCGGTGCCGATGACCGCGGCGCGCTTGCCCGCGAGGTCGTAGGTGTCCTTCCACGCCGTGGTGTGGATGATCTCGCCCGCGAAGGTGTCGATGCCAGGGATGTCCGGGGTGTGCGGCTGCGACAGGAACCCGGTAGCGGTCACGAGATAGCGGGTGGTCACCGGAGCGGACCCGGCGATGGCCACCGTCCACAGGTGAGTGTCCTCGTCCCAGCGCGCGCCTTCGACGACAGCGCCGAAACGCATGTGGCGGCGCAGGTCGTACTTGTCGGCGACGTGCTCGGCGTAGCGCTTGAGTTCCGCGCCGGGCGCGAACAGCCGCGACCAGTGCGGGTTCGGCTCGAAGGAGTACGAGTAGGTGACCGACGCGATGTCGACCGCGAGCCCCGGGTACCGGTTGACGTGCCAGGTGCCGCCCAGGTCGTCCTCGCGTTCGAGGATCAGCAGGTCCTTGACGCCTTGGCGCTTGAACTCGATGGCCGCCCCCATGCCGCCGAATCCGGCGCCGACGATGACGACCTCGTGGTCTGGCCTCACTGTTCCTCCTCGATGGCGAGCGCGTGCGCGTGGGCTTGGCCCGCGACTCGGTTCTCATACGCCGCGCGGGTTCTGCGGTCCAGCGACGTGAGCGCGCGGCGGTCGCCGAGCGCCCGCCTGCCCACCCGCATCACCGGTTCCGGGGTCACCGCGTCCAGGATGTCCCAGCCCGCAAGGAATCCGGGGACGGGGATCTCCGCCTTGCGGGTCCGGCAGCTGCCCAGCACGGCGGCGGCGATCACCTCCGGGTCCACGGTCGGCATGCCCCGGCCCAGCGGCGCGCCGGAGGCGAGTTCGGTGCGGACCGCGCTGGGCAGCACGGCGCTGACGCTCACGCCGGTGTCGGCGTACTCGCGGCGCACGGCGGCGGTGAGGCCGACGGCGGCGAACTTGCTGGCGTTGTAGACCGCCATGCCCGGCAGCGGGATCTTGCCCGCCATGGACGCGATGTTGACGACGTGGCCGCGACCGCGGGCGATCATGCTCGGCATCACCAGGCGCATGCCGTGGATCAGGCCCCAGATGTTGACGTTGAGCGTGGTGCGGGACAACGCGTCGGACTCCTCGAGGAACCCGCCGAGCGGCATCACGCCCGCGTTGTTGACCAGCACGTCGATGTGGCCGTGTTCGGCGAGCACCTCTTCGACGAAAGCGGCGAACGACGGCCGTGAGGTCACGTCGAGTTGGTGCGCCCGGACGTTGCCGCCGATGCTCTCCGCCGCTTCCTTGACCGCGTCACCGTCGAGGTCGCCCACGTGGACGGTCGCGCCGCGGGCGGCGAAGGAGGTCGCGGTGGCCCGGCCGATGCCCCGGGCGCCGCCGGTCACCACCACCACGGCGTCGTCGAGAGCGAGTTTCGGGTATCTGCGCTTGAGAATCGCCACGATCATCCCTTTCGGACAGTGCGGTCGCGGACGGCGGCGCGGCTGGTGCGCAGCGAGGTCTCCAGGACGCGGGCCGCGCGCCTGCCGTCCATGAAGTTCGGGCCCATCGCGGCCAGGTCCTCGGGGCCGGGGTCGAGACGCAGCACCTTCGTCCCGGCGGCCCGCAGCGCGGCGACTTCGGCATCGACCAGGCGGCTCATCCGGGTCCGCACGAGCTGCTCGACGCGGCGCAAACCCTTGGGCCGTCCAGGATCCACCGAGGCCATCGGCGCGAGCACGACAACTTCGTCGAGTCCCAGCGGGAGCAGCAGGTCGGCGGAGGTGGGTGAGGCGATGCCGCCGTCGGCGAAGCGGCGACCGTCGATCTCGACCGGCGGGAACCAACCGGGCACCGCCCAGGACGCGCACACGGCGTCCTTCATGGAGGCAGTCGGCGCGGTCGGCGACCCGAAGGCGACCCGCTCGCCGGTGTCGTAGTCGCACCCGACGACCCAGGCCGCTGGGTGCTTCACCCAGCCGCCTGCCGGAACCAGGGCGTCGACCAGGTCGATCAGGAAGGCCGGGTGGCCGGACCCGACCGGGAGCAGCCCGGTCAACCTGGTCATGCCCGCGGCGTCACGGCGGCGGGCCAGCTTGAGCGAACCGAAGCGGGCGTGCGGGAGCGGCGGAAACCGATGTGGGGCAGCCGCGAGATGCCTGCTGACGGCGTCGCGCACCCCAGGAAGTCCTCGGTGCGCGTCGAGCAGCTCGCCCACCCCGACCCCGCTGCCGAGCAGCGTCACGAACTCGGCGCCCGCCGACGTCCCGAGGAGCACGTCGGCCGTCCGCGGATCCCAGCCGAACGCCTCCTCGACCGCGACCAGCGCGCCGACCGTCCACGCCGCACCCAGCGTGCCGCCACATCCGATGACAAGACCGCGCCGCATGACACCTCCTCGGGTCACCGGGAGACTAACAGTATTCGAATACCACCGGTAGGCGTATCTGAAGACCGGCGGTATCCTGATACCGGCGAGGGCTAAGGTGGTGGCATGGCGAGACTGACGCGGGCCGAAAGCCAGGCGCGCACGCGAGCACATCTGGTGGCCACGGCGAAGGAGATGTTCCTCGCCGACGGCTATTCGGTGACCTCACTGGAAAAGGTCGCCGACGCCGCCGGGTACTCCAAGGGCGCGGTGTACTCGAACTTCCGCAACAAGGACGAACTGTGCCTGGCGGTCCTCGATGACATCCACGCGGAGAAGGCCATGAAGATCGCCGAGGCGATCGCGGGCGCCGACACCATCGACGAACGCCTGTCGGCGTTCCAGAAGTGGGCCGAGGAGAACATCGGCAACGTCGGGTGGACCGCACTGGAGGTCGAGTTCGCGATCAGCGCGCGACGCGATGACGTGGTGCGCAAGGAACTGGCTAACCGCGATCGGATGATCCGGGACCTGATCGCCGGGTTGATCACGGCTCAGGCGGAGGAACTGGGGATCAGGCTGCCGATGCCCGCCGACGCCGCCGCGACCGCCCTGCTGAGCCTGGGGATCGGGCTCGGCCTGCAGCGGGCCATCGACCCGACGATCGAGGTGGCGGTGCTGACCGATCTGATTCGGATGCTCGCCGGTTCTTCCTCCCAGTAGCCCGAAGCCGCTTTGTCCACACACGACAGTGCGCCCCACACCGCCAGCGGCGTGGGGCGCACTGTTCAGTGCCTTACGCCCGGTATGCGGTCCACATGTTGCTCATCCGCTGGCTCTGGCCCGCGGTGAACTGGTTGTAGCAGGAGTCGTAGGAGTAGTCCATGTAGTTGTGAATCGGGTCCAGACCCGGCAGCGAGCAGGAGTCGCGGCCGGCGGGGCAGCCGTTGGTGGAGCTGGACTGCGCCGGGGTGTCCGCGACCTCGTCATTGGTGGAGGTGCAGCCGCCCTGGAAGGTGTGGTACAGCCCCAGCCAGTGGCCCACCTCGTGCGTGCCGGTCTCGCCCAGGTTGTAGTTGGCGATGCCGCCGCCGGGCAGGGAGTCCCAGTGGACGCGGACGCCGTCGATGGCGGAGTTGCCGCTCCACGGGAACGTGGCGATGCCGAGGTAGCTGAAGTCGACCAGCCAGATGTTCAGCGCGTTCATGCCGCCCTGACGGGTCTGCGAACGGTACTTCGAGCTCGACTTGTCCTTGTGCCAGTTGTCGTTGAAGAAGCGGTCGACGCCCGCGAGGGTGAAGGTGAAGCCGGTGTTGGCGGCCTGCGAGGACTCCTGGCCGCCGAACGTCTTGTTGAGAACGTCGATCTGGGCGGCGATCTGCGCGTCGGTGACGTTGCCGTGGCCGTTGCTGCCCGCCATGACGTGGACGTAGGTCGGGATCGTGGCCGCGGCGAGGGCGCCCTGGGGAACGTACTTGCCCTCGGCGCGCTTCTGCTCGAGTAACTTCTTGCTCTGCGATTCGACGCGGGCGACGTCCCAGGCCGTCATCTCTTCGTGGTCGGGACCCCAACCGCCCCTCGCGGAGGAGTTCTGCTGCGGGGTGACACATTCTGCCGCGGTGTTGCCGTTGACGAACGCGGCGGCCGGTGCGGTCGAGGCCAGCGGGGTCATCGCGAGCGCCGCTGCGGCCAGCGTCGCGATACCTGCTGCGCGCAGGGTGGTGGGGGGACGTCCCATCGCCTTCTCCTTGGGCTTAGGGGGCAGGGCCGTCGAAACCTATGCGGGAGCGCGAATGTTTGGGAAGACTCTGCTCGGGCGGAAATTTTCCCGTTACCAGAGTTGTGGGAACATCGATTTGTTGCCGAACCGCATATAGGCAGGACAACTTGGCCAGCGGCCTCAGAGGTGGCCCTGGCGTCGGGTGCGGCCCGACGCGACGTCGACACCGGGTGCGCAAAACCGCCGTCTAGTGCTGAACCTAGCAAACGGCCCGCGCCGAATAGTCCGATTCCCACAGATAAACCCGGCCTCGGCGCGCCCGCGGAATGGCGGCTCGACGTGCCGGAACACCGTGGATACGCTCGCCGAACCACCTCGCCGAGCGGGAGTGCGAGACGGTTTCCGGCTCGGCTCCACGGTTGCAGCGGAGGCAAGTGATGCTCACCCCGATGGCGGTCCGTTGACCACCGGCGACCGCGCCCGACTGAACCGGTCCCGCTCGCCGTTCGGCTCACCGCTGCTCGGCGGCGCCGACCAGGACCAGCGGACGCTGCGGATCCGGGTGCAGCTCCTGATCACCGTGAGTCTGGTGCTGGCCAACCTGATCGGGGCCGTGGTCGTCGCCGCGCTGCAGATCGTGGTCATCCCCGGCCCCGGCCTCGACGACCGCACCCGGATGGTCGCCATCATCGGCGCGCCGACCTATGTGGTGGTGGCCCTGATCATCGGCTGGACCTGGGGCACCAAACGGGCGCTCGGGGTGCTGCGCTGGTCGATGGAACGCCGCGTCCCGACCGCCGCCGACCGCCGCGCCACGGTGCGCGTGCCGATGCGGCTGACCCTGATGCAGGCGTCGCTGTGGGGGCTGGCCACGGTGCTGTTCACCGGCACTTTCGCTTTCCTGCAGCCGAAACAGGTCCCGACGGTGGCGTTCACCGTCGGCTTCGCCGGCATCGTGGTCTGCGCGATCGCCTACCTGCTCACGGAGTTCGCGCTGCGCCCGGTCGCGGCGAAGGCGCTGACCAACGACCCGCCGACCAGGGTCGGCGGCGCGGGCGTTCTGGTGCGGATGCTGGTGTTCTGGTCGCTGGGCACGGGCGTGCCGGTGATCGGCGTGGTGGCGGTCGCCGTGTTCGCCTTGGCGCGCAAGAACGTCTCGACCGACCAGCTCGCCACGACCGTGATCGTCCTGGGCGGGATCGTGCTCGTCGTGGGCCTGCTGGTGATGGTCATCAACGCCCGCGCGACCGTCGCCCCCATCCAGTCCGTGCGCGACGGGCTGTCCCGGGTCCAGCGCGGCCAGTTGGATCTGGAGATCCCGGTCTACGACGGCACCGAGTTGGGCCTGCTGCAGGCGGGCTTCAATCGGATGGCGGCGGGGCTGCGCGAACGCGAGCGAATCCGCGACCTGTTCGGCAGGCACGTCGGCCAGTCGGTCGCCGACGAGGCCGTCGCCGACAGCGGAACCCACCTGGGCGGTGAGGTCTGCGAGGTGGCGGTGATCTTCGTCGACATCGTCGGCTCCACCACCCTGGCCGCCACCCGGCCACCGGAGGAAGTGGTGGGGCTGCTCAACCGGTTCTTCGCCGTCGTCGTCGACGAGATCGACGCCCACGGCGGCTTGGTCAACAAGTTCGTCGGCGACGCCGCCTTGGGCGTCTTCGGCGCCCCCGTCCCACTTGACGACAACGCGGGCAGGGCATTGGCCGCCGCCCGCGCAATCGCGGCACGGCTGCCGGTGGAGGTTCCCGAGTGCCCGGCCGGGATCGGGGTCGCCGCCGGAATGGCGGTGGCGGGCAACATCGGCGACGAACGGCGGTTCGAGTACACGGTGATCGGCGACCCGGTGAACGAGGCGGCGCGGTTGACGGAACTGGCCAAGTCGGTGCCGGGTCGACTGGTCGCCTCGTCCCGCGCGGCAGCGGCGGCGGCTCCCGAGGAGGCGGCGCGTTGGCGTGCGACCGATACGGTCACGTTGCGCGGGCGGACTGAGGACACCACGGTTGTCGTGCCGATCGTCGATCCGGCTGGAGTGGTGACGGGGAATTAGGTTGGGCGGACGTGCGTTGCGGGGTGCCTGTTTGGGTGGTTCGCCTTGATTCGGGGACCCCGGAGAAGGACCTGCGCGGGTAAAGCGGGCAGGGTGAAGAAACTGCCCCGCGCCGCGAAAGTTTAGGTCCTTCTCCCCCCGAATCAAGGCGAACCACCCAAACAGGCCGTCAGGATTGGCCCCTTGCGACTCGGGGGTGGGAACGAGATCCCCTCCGTCGCGGGCGTCTAGGTGATCAGGGTCGTTTTCGGTCGTACGACACAGAATTCGTTGCCTTCAGGGTCAGCCAGCACCGTCCACGATTCCTCCCCCGTCTGCCCGATCTCGACCCTCG
This sequence comes from Actinokineospora alba, assembly GCF_004362515.1. Classification (NCBI taxonomy): domain Bacteria; kingdom Bacillati; phylum Actinomycetota; class Actinomycetes; order Pseudonocardiales; family Pseudonocardiaceae; genus Actinokineospora; species Actinokineospora alba. Next base: position 6,980,997 of record NZ_SNXU01000001.1, read on the forward strand.
TGGCGCCAAGGCTGAGGATTCGATCGATCTCGGCCTCACGTTCCTCCGGGGACGAGGTCAAGTCCAGGTGCAGTCGGTTCTTGACCACCTTCCGATCCGTGACCGGCATGAAGCACAACCCGACCGAAGCCGTCTCATGCTCACCGACGACGACCTCCCGCTCCCGAACCGACAGGATCTTCCACCCCAGCACTTCAGCCCAGAAGCGGGCGAGGCCGAGCAGGTCGTGGGCGTCGATGACGATGTGGTGCAGCGATACGGGCATGCCACGAGTGTCCCCCGAACCACCGACACCGGCGATCACGCGTTCCGCGTATGGTCGGCGCACTGAACGACGAGAGGACTGCCATGTTCCGCATGCTCGGACTCGCGATCGCCGCTGTCGGCGCCGCCCACTTCGTCGCGCCCAAGGCGTTCGAGCCGGTCTCGGTGAAGGCGTTCCCCGAGGACACCGAGCAGTGGATCTACCGCAACGGGGCCACCGAGGTCGCCCTCGGCGCCGCGGTCGCCATGCGGCGCACGCGCAAGCTGGGCGTCCTGGGTCTGGCCGTCTACGGCGGGTGGCTGGGCAGCCGGGTTCTCGCGAACCGCTAGTCGGGCCTGCCCAGCGCCCGGTCGATGAAGGCCAGCAGGGCGGGCAGCACCCTCTCGCCGGTGTCCCCTCGGGACAGCGGAAGCACAAGCACGTCGCTGATGGCGCCGACGATGCCCGCGGCGGTGATCCCCGCGTCCTGGTCGGGGACCTCGCCCGCGGCGATGGCGGCGTTGATCGCGGTCGCCAAGATGTCGGAAAACGACTGGTGGAAGACCAGCCGCTCGGCTTCGACGAGCGGGTCGACCGGTTCGGCGATCAGCGCGTACGCCATTCTCGGTGAGCGCATCGCGCGGGTGCAGAACGTCTCGGCGGCGGCGAGGATCGACGCGCGGGCCGACGACGTCAGCTTTTCGGCACCCGCCTGGGACGTGGCGACGACCTCGCGGCTCACCGCCGTGCGGAAGACCTCGGCGAACAGTTCTCCCTTGCTGGGGAAGAACTGGTAGATCGACCCGGTCGCCACCTCGGCCCGCCGGGCGACCCCGGCCATCGAGCAGCCGGCGTAACCCTCCTCGACGACCAACTCGGTCGCCGCGCGGACGATGCGTTCTCGGGTCATGGCCTGCTTCTTGAGCACGGCCTCGGTCTTGCGATACGCCACCCGCGCATTCAACCACCGCAAGAATTGAACCTTGCTTCAGACCTACACCGAGGGCTACCGTCGAAACGCGCCGACACCACCCCGACGGAGGAACCCGATGCCCGCCACGCATGAGGTCACCAACCAGGTTCCGCCACTGACCGGCTACGACGTCGCCGACTACCCGGCGCTGCTCGAAGGCCTGCGCCGCGAGGGGGCCGGGTGGGCGGAAGCCGACCTGCGCGCGCTCGGCACGCTCGCGGGCGGCGAGCAGGCGCAGGAGTGGGGCAGGCTGGTCGAGAAGTACCCGCCGGTGCTGCGCACCCACGACCGCTTCGGCCACCGGGTCGACGAGGTCGACTTCCACACGCACTGGCACGACCTGATGACGGTCGCCGTCGAGAACGGGCTGCACGCGGCGCCGTGGCGGGACCGGCGGCCGGGGGCGCATGTGGCCCGCGCGGCGAAGATGTTCGTGTGGGGGCAGACCGATCCCGGGCACTTGTGCCCGATCTCGATGACCTACGCCGCCGTCCCCGCGCTGCGGGTCGAGCCGACGCTGGCCGCGGACTTCGAGCCGCTGCTGACCGCGTCGGTCTACGACTACGGGCTGCGTGAGCCCAGCGGCAAGCGGGGGCTGATCGCGGGCATGTCGATGACGGAGAAGCAGGGCGGCTCCGACGTGCGGGCCAACACGACCCGGGCCACGCCGAACAGCGACGGCACGTACACCGTCGTCGGGCACAAGTGGTTCACCTCGGCGCCGATGTCGGACCTGTTCCTCACCCTCGCCCAGGCGCCCGGCGGGCTGACCTGCTTCCTGCTGCCGCGGGTGCTGCCCGACGGCACCAGGAACGCGCTTCGGTTGCAGCGCCTCAAGGACAAGCTCGGCAACCGCTCCAACGCGTCCTCGGAGATCGAGTACGACAACGCCATCGGGTGGCGGGTCGGCGAGGAGGGGCGTGGGGTGCCGACGATCATCCAGATGGTCAACCTGACCCGCCTGGACTGCGCGGTCGGCTCGGCGTCCGGGATGCGCCAGGGCGTCGCCCAGGCGGTCCACCACGCGACCCACCGAGACGCTTTCGGGGCAAGGCTCATCGAACAGCCGCTGATGGTGAACGTCTTGGCCGACCTCGCGATCGAGGCGGAAGCGGCGACAGTCGTCGGGATGCGGCTCGCGGGAGCGGTCGACCGCGCCATCGCGGGCGACGAACACGAGGCGATGGTCCGCCGGGTCGGGCTGGCCGTGACCAAGTACTGGGTCTGCAAGCGCGCCCCCGCCCACGCGGCGGAAGCCCTGGAGTGCCTGGGCGGCAACGGGTATGTCGAGGAGTCCGGAATGCCCCGGCTCTACCGGGAGTCGCCACTGCCGTCCATCTGGGAGGGTTCCGGCAACGTCGCCGCACTGGATTCGCTGCGTGCCATGGCGAAGCAGCCGGAGTCGGTGGAGGCCTTCTTCGCCGAAGTCGACCTGGCCGCGGGGACCGACGCCCGGCTCGACAACGCGGTCGCCCGGGTCCGCAAGGAACTATCACACTTCGACGACATCCAGTACCGGGCACGGCGAATCGTCGAGTCAATGGCCTTGGTGCTGCAGGGTTCCCTGCTGGTCCGCCACGGACACCCAGCGGTCGCCGACGCCTTCTGCGCTTCACGTCTCGACAGCGATTGGGGCGTCGCTTTCGGCACCCTGCCCACGGGGATCGACACCACCACGATCATCGAGCGCGCGAAGCCACGCGGAGGAGACTTCGATGCCTGAGACCCTGCGCACCGAAACCGAGGCGGGCGTCCGATCGATCATCCTGTCGCGTGCGGCCGAGTACAACACCATCACCTTGGCCCTACGCGACGAACTCGGGGCGGCGATAGACGAAGCCGATGACGACCCGGAAGTCCGCGTGATCCTGCTGCGCGCCGAGGGAGCCGCGTTTTGCGCGGGTTATGGCTTGGACTGGTCGACGGAACTACAGGCAACCGAGGCGACCATGGACCGGGCGTGGGACTCGGTGATGGACATGCGCGAGATGTCAAGGTTCGTCGACACCTACATGAAGCTCTGGTACGCCACCAAACCCACGATTTCGGCGGTACAGGGCTGGTGCATAGCGGGCGGCACGGACATGGTCCTGTGCTCGGACATCATCATTGCCGGCGAGGGAGCCTCCTTCGGCTACCCACCCTCACGGGTGTGGGGCACCCCGACGACCGCGATGTGGGTCTACCGCCTCGGCTTCGAGAAGGCCAAGCGCTACCTCCTGACCGGCGACGAAATCCGGGCGAAAGAGGCGGCGGACATAGGCCTGATCCTCGAATGCGTCCCGGATGACCAGCTGCTGGACCACGCCACCGCACTCGCCGAGCGGATGGCTCAGGTCCCACTCAACCAGCTGCGGATGCTGAAGCTGCTCTGCAACCAGACCGCGGAGAACATGGGCATCAGCTCCACCAGGACACTCGGCACCCTGTTCGACGGCGTGGCAAGGCACACCCAGGAAGGCCGAGACTTCGTGGAACGTTCCGCCACCATCGGAATCCGCGAAGCAGTACGAGAACGCGACAACCCTTTCGGCGATTACGGCTCACGCCCCCGCTGACACATCACCACCACAACGTCACGAAAGCTCGTCACCACCCCCGAGCAAACCTCAAGGGACGTCCCCTTCGTCCGGACGGGCCAGCGGGGATCGGTGGTGTTGTGGGCAGCTTGAGCTAGTAGCCGATGTTTGCCAGCGCGGCCTGGCCGAGTCGGTCTCGCAGCTGGTGCAGGTAAAGGCTTCGCGGTCCGACAGGAGTGCCAAACGAGTCGTACTCCCCGGTCCCGGTCCGTCGATTCGCGCGGCAGCCGATGGCCCAGTTCCGTGCCCCGGGCGGACTGGAAATGATCATCGAGTCGCCCACGCAGTTGTAGTAGACCTGGTACGCGCCAGACCATCCATGCCCGGTCCCCGAGTTCCCCCGGTTGTAGGCGGCCATGCTCTGGGTCCCGCTGCGGCTCTTGTGGACGACGTTGTCGAACAGCGTTCCCACACCCCACCGGTGGTGCGGCCCCAACTCCGATTCCGAGTTCTCCGCCCGGCTATCGAGAAACACGTTGGGTCCAGGGGTGTTCCCGCCGGTCACGAAGTCGTGTCGGCCCGTGCTGGAGTACACCCGCATCACCAGGATGTGCGAAGCCCCCTCTATGTCGAAGGGGTACCGCCGTCCCCCGGTGATCTGCGACTTGTGATCGACGGACGCGCTGTCCTGAACCGTCACGTTGCGCGTCCCCCGCGTGAACACCACTGTCCCCTGGACGAAGTGCGCGGAGGTGATCTCCCTGGCCCAGCCGTCCCGGACCGCGCTGAACGCGAGCATCCGCTCCGCGTGTGCCTCATCGGTCGCCGAGGTGAACGACGACTCCGCCCGCAGGTACTCGACGCCGACGTCGCGGACGCGGCCCGAGAACGTGTACTTGTAGACCGCGCCGCCGCCGAACTGGCTCTGGAACGCCTCCACCATCGGGCCGTCGAAGGTGAGCCGGTTGCCCTCGATCGCCGTGATCCGCCGTTCGTAGTGCATCGTGCGGCTCGCGGGCGTCCACGGACCCTCCAGACAGGTCGAGCCGCTCACGTCGGCCGTGTCGTAGGCGGTTCCCTTGCCGGTGCAGGAATCCATGCCCACCGAGTCGATCCACTCCTGGTCGGGGGTGCGGGCCACCACGACCTCGTCACCGACCCGGAAGCCCGACGCGTCCGTCACGGTCAGGGACTTCGCGCCGACCGGGACGTAGCTGTCCGAAATGGACTTCCGAGTGCCTGACACCTCGCTGATCGATCCGCTGCCCGCCGCCGTGATCAGGGTTCGCGGCGAAGTCCCGGTCGCCCTGATCACCGTGCTCTGCCCGGCCCCACGCAGCACGACACCGGACGCGCGGATGGCCAACGTCCCCGACACGGGGTAGACGCCCGCGACGAGTTGGACCGCACCCCGGAAGCCGTTGGCGTCCAAGGGAAGCGCGCTGACCGCGTCGATCGCCGCCTGGATGGAGGCACCCGCGTCACCGGAGGTCGGCGGCTGCACGGTCCGCCGCGCGGCCACGACCGGAAGCGCGACACCGCCGCCGCGGTAGCCCACGGTGGAGAAGTCGGCGATCCGGTCGCCGTTGCCGTACGCGGGTGTGACGAGCCTGCCGTCCGCGCCGACGAACAGCCGCTGACTCTGCGCGGCGGCCACGTGGATCTCCGCTTCGGTCATCGAGTTCCACGCGTTCACCGAGTTGCCGTGCCCGAGGTAGCGCACGTAGCGCGCGGAGACATCGGTGAAGTCGAAGGTCTCCAGGCCCAGCCCGGTCCCACTTCCCCGACCTGAACGCACCGTGGTCCACGATGAGCCGTCGACCGAGGTCTGCACGTCGAAGATGGCCGAGCGCTGGTCCCCGGCGAAGAACGCGAAGCGCACCGACCCGACCGTGTGCGTGGCCGAGAGGTCGAAGGTGATCGACTGCCCGTCGCCGCTCGCCGACCATCTGGTGCCGGGATTGTGATCAAGGGTGTTTCGCGGCGGATTGCCGTCGTCGGCGCTGGCGGTCACCGATTTCACCGACGCCGCCACATAGGCGACAGCGGCCTCGGCGGACACCGGCGCCAGGGTTCCGATGACAAGCGCGCCGATGACGGACAGACTGAGCACTCTCATCGCGGCCTCGCAGGTAGACGCGGTCTGGTCACGGCAACGTAACGACACCGACCGATAGCTGACAAGGTTTCACGTTGGCCGGTTATTTACCGCTTTTCGATCAGTCGGCGATTGGTCCACCACATTCGCCGCGATTCCCGAGAAACGAATCGGCGACCAGGAGAAACGCGCGCCGAGGCAGACCAATCCGGCAGTGAGAGGTCTTCGGTGACGCTCGGCCCATTCCGCTCCGGCCCTACACAGTCCAACCTGGACCGGTGACGACCACCGCGCGCCTGTTCACCCCGGCCTTCGTGCTGCTCGGCATCGCCGACCTGGGCTACTTCACCGCCGTCGGCGTGGCCATCTACACGTTGCCGCTCTACGTCACCGGACCGGTCGGGTCGGACACCGCGGGCGCAGGCCTCGCGTTCGGGGCGTTCGCCGTCTCCTCGCTCATCCTGCGTCCGTTCGCCGGGCGCCTTTCCGACCGGATCGGCAGGCGGGTGCCGCTCGTCGGCGGGGCCCTGTTGGCCGCGATCGCGCTGGCGCTCACACCGCTGGTCGACTCCCTGCCGATGGTCGTGGCGCTGCGCCTGCTACTCGGGGTCGCCGAGGCCGCGTTCGTCGTGGCGGGCTTCGCCGCGCTGGCCGACCTGGCGCCGCCGAGCCGGATGGGCGAGGCGATCAGCTACAACTCGCTGGGCCTCTATCTGGGTCTCGCGCTCGGTCCCCCGCTGGGCGAACTCCTGTTGGAGCACGGGAATTTCACGGTCGCCTGGATGGGCGCGGCGGTAGTCGTGGGGCTGAGTGCGCTCGTCGTTCTCGGCATCGGCGAGACGCGCGCACCGACCGAGCCTGACAGCGGACCCGTGCACCTCATCCACCGCAGCGCACTCGCCCCCGGCATCGGTTTCTGCACCTCCGTCATCGCGATGAGCGGCTTCCTCGCGTTCGTCTCGCTGCACGCGGTCGAGGTCGGACTGGCGGCCACCAGCCTGCCCCTGTTCGTCTACGGCGCGGTCGTCGTGGTCTGCCGGGTCGTGTTCGCCAAGGTGCCGGACCGGCTGCCCTCGCTGCGGCTCGCGGCGGCCGCACTGGTCGTCGTCGCGGCGGGCTTGTCGACCATGGCGCTCTCGACGACGCCGGTCGGCCTCATCACCGGCGCGGCGCTGATGGCCTTGGGCATCACGTTCAGCACCCCAGCCTTCTTCTCTGCGATCTTCGCGACCGCCGGACCAGGTGATCGGGGAGCCGCGGCGGGCACCGCGAGCGCGTTCCTCGACCTCGGACTCGGCGGCGGCCCGATCCTGCTCGGGCTCGTGGCCCGTTCGGCGGGCATCCCGTGGGCTTTCGGTGTCGCGGCGGGCGTCGCGCTGCTGGGGTGCGCGTGGACAGTCACGCTCCTACGACACAAAGCGACGAAGCCGACCCAGGTATAGCCCATTCGGGTGAATGACACCGGCTGAACAGCCCCTCCGTAACGGGCTCCTCCAAGCGGGCGACTACCGGCTTGGTGACTTGGTGCCGAATCGGGTCACTGCGCGGGAGCCGAATTACCAACTTTGACAGCAGGCGTCGGGGGACGCTGTCGTCGAGGGGCGGTCTGGCCATGCTGGTCACCAAGAAGACTCGTCGATCCACCGGACGGCGGGCCACCGCCGCGCTGACCAGCGTCGCACTGGCCCTCTTCGGGCTGTTCGCGACGCCACCGGTCGCGACCGCGCAGGAAGCGCACGTGACCAAGCTGGTCAACGGGATCAGCGCGTTCGCCGACTTCAGCAAAGCGCTGAAGACCGTGGGCAAGTTCGGCGAGGCGCTGCCGGTCGTCGGCGTGAGCCCCGGTGCGGCACTGGGTCTCGACGACCTCATCGCCGAGACCGTGCACAAACCCCTCAAGGACAAGGAAACCTTCGCCGACCTCGCGGGCACGTACCCGCTCGGGGGCGGGCGGCCCGGCACCCTGACGGTCACGACCAGCGACGTCGCGGGCGTCAAGCGGGTCGACGCGACCCTGCACCTGACGACCGTCGCCGACAAGCAGCCGATCAGCGTCGCCAGCGCGAGCCCCGAGGTCACCGTCTCGACCTCCGGCGCGGTGGACGTCACCTTCACCCTCGACGCGACCCTGCACTTCGCCTACGACGCCCCCCGCGACTGGTTCTACGTGGTCAAGGACGGCGCGTCGCCGAAGTTCACCGTGGGCGCGAAGGGGGCGTTCGACCCCGTCGAGCTGCCCACCGCCGGGTTCGGCATCCTCGGCGTCGACCTGAACAAGGCCGCGTCCCACATCACCGTCGAAGCCAACATGACGGTCTCCGCCGACGACCCGGACGGCGACGGCAGGCTCGCGCTGAGCCCGCCCACCGTCGGCACCGGCACGGCGGAACTGGCCACCGCGGGCGCGGCGGCCGGGCTGTTCCACATCGGACTCGCCGCCCCGGCGGGCAAGGTCGACGTGGCCCTCGCCTTCACCGCGCAGCCGCTCGCGGGCACCGCCGTCGGCGGCATCAGCGGCACCGTGAACGTGCTGTGGCCCGACATCGCCACCGGCTCCCCCACCGTGAGCGTCACCGGCCCGGACCTGGCGCAGCTGACCCGGTTCACCACGCTGAGCCCGCGCGACCTGGTCGAGGGCCTGAGCCACCTGGCGAGTTCGATCGAGGCCATCCAGCGCGCCCAGTGGGGCGACGCCGCGAAGCCGATCGGCAACGTGAACCTGCCCTTCATGCGTGGCACCTTGGCCGACGCGGTCAAGGCGAGCGGCGTGCTGGCGAGCTTCGTCGAAGCCAACGTGTTCAAGCCCGAGGAGGACAAGGCCAAGGCGGGCCTGCCGAAGTTCACCTCCGTGCAGGAGATGTTCAAGCTGCTCAACGTCGGGCCGATCACGGTGACCGGGGTGGCGTTCCACGACACCACCAAGAAGCTCGAGTTCACCCTGACCATGAAGCAGGACGCGCCCACCGACCCGGCGCAGCTCAACGCGCAGTCCGCGCTCACCTCCGGACAGGGCTCGAACGTCTCCTACGAGGCGAACAAGCTCAAGCACCTCAACAAGGGCAAGGACTGGGCGGTCGACTTCTTCAAGGGCCGCATCGTCTCCGCGGGCACGTCCCAGGGCGTGGTGAAGTCCAACACCGTCGACGAGCTCACGCTCGAAGAGGCCTGGATCGGCGGCACGCCCGCACCGGGCGCGGCCTACAAGATCACCTCACCGGACCCGATGATCGGCCAGGTCTCCTTCGGCGATCTCTTCAGCGGCAAGGGTTTGCGCGACGCCAACGCGCTCACCGCGAAGGCCACGGTGAAGCCGAGCTACGAGGCCAAGGCCACGCTGGTCCTCGACCTGCGCGACCCGATCAAGGGCGACGCCTGCAAGCCGCTCGACCCCGACGCGGCCGCGGGCGGCTGCCCGTTCGCCGACAAGAACCCCGACGGCACCACGACCCTGGTGTCGAGCCTGCCCCGCACGCCGGACCGGTTCCTGCTGCGCACCGGCGGAGACCTGCTCAAGGCCGACGCCCCGGTCGACACCGCGATCGACGTCAACGGCAGCGTCGGCTACCTCAAGGTGCACCTGTCCGGCGAGCTGAAGCTGTCCAAGAAGGACGGTTCGGCGAACATGCTCACGGTGGGCCTGAAGAAGGTCGGCGACGCCGACGGCGACCTGCCGCTGTCGCAGGTCTTCCCGAAGCTCGTCGACGACCTGTCCACCCCGGCCAAGGAGCCGGAGAACCTGCTCACGATCGCCGTCGGCGGCAAGGCGAGCGCCACGGTCTCGCTCGACGTCCCCGGCATCACCGACTTCTTCGGCGGCCCGGTCAGCGTCGGCATCACCATGCCCGACATCACCGACCCGGCGACCGTGCAGTTCACCGGCCTCGACGCGCTCGACAAGGCCAAGGCGTTCGACTTCGACCCGAACAACCCGCGCGCCATGTTCGGCCAGATCATCAAGGCGCTGCAGGTCCTCAACAGCTCACTGAAGGTCGTCGACGGCGACGGCGCGGTGAAGTCCGCGCTGACCACGCCGCTGCCGATCGTCGGCAAGTCGCTCTCGGACCTGCTGGGCAGCGCCGAGACCGGCGGCGGTCCCACCGTCTCCTACAGCAACGAGACCTTCAACGGCACCACCCTCGGCGTCATCACCGACACCAGCCGCGAGGGCGCCACCGCGTTCACCGACGACCTCGAAGGCCGGGCCGTGCTCGTCGGCACCCAGCCCATGATCGTGGCGCTCGCCGACACCGGCAACAAGCGCCTGCTGCTCACCCAGCCGTGGGCAACGGCACCCGCGAAGGGCACCGCGTACACCTTCCGCAGCCCGCTGGAGGACGCGGTCGACAAGCTGACCGCCGCTCCCCCGGACTACCTGCAGGACCTCGTCACCGTGCTGAACGACGCGCTGCCCGAGGGCAGCGGGATCTCCTTCGCCTACAAGGTTGTCGGCACCACGCCGTCGATCGTGCTCAACGTCGACATGAAGCGGAAGGTCGCGACTTCGCAGCCGGTCCGGTTCTCCTTCACCGACAACCTGGGCACCGGCCGGTCGCTGGTCGCCGCCGAGGGTGAAGCGACCGCGAACCTGGCGCTCACCGGCTCCACCAAGATCGGCTTCGTGCTTCCGCTGGCCGCGGGCGCGGGCCCGGCCGACGCCGCCGGGCTGTCCGTGCTACCGGATTCCACTGTGGACCTCACCGCGGACGGCGGGATCACCGGGGTGGTCAAGTCCTCGATCGGCCCGCTGTCCATCGCGCTCGGCAACCCCGCCGGGCCCGAGCGGGCGGTCGCCAAGGCGCACTACAACGCCCACCTCGGCTACGGACCCGGTGGCACCACACCGGTCCCGCTGTCGGACTTCGTGAAGAACGTGTCGCTGACCCTCAACGGCGACAACAAGCCGGTCACCTGCGCGGGCGACCCGGCGGCCGGGACCGACCTCGCGTTGTGCGCGGTCATGCCGGTCTACGTCAGCGCGAACAACGTCAACTGGAACAAGCTGTCCGCGCCCTCCGACTCGTTCATCGTGCGCCTGCCGCGCACCGGGAACCTGGCCGACGCCTTCGCGTTCACCCCCGACCTGCCGGGCGGAGTCAAGCGCTTCGACATGCCCTCCAATCTCGCAGAGGAGATCGCCAAGGCGTTGCTGGACTTCTCCCAGTTCGGCGACGGCATGGAGAAATACCTGGCGATGATCGAGGCGGCCCTGCGGCTGGCCGCGTTCGACGGCAAGCTGCCGCTGGTCGGCGACGACATCCAGCAGGGAGCCGACGAGTTCGGCAAGCTGCGCGCCAAGATCCAGGAGGCGATGAAGCAGATTCCGGGCGGTGGTCGGGTCGCCAACACCACCGAACTGACCAACTGGGTCAACAACCACCTCAAGCCCGCCGTCGGTGACACGCTCACGGTCGGGTTCAAGTGTGAGGCGGTACTGCAGCCCGCGACCTCGCCGACCGCGTCGGCGCAGGGCACCAAGGGCACCACCAAGTACCGCTACGGCGTCGTGGCCACCGCACAGGGCCAGGACGCGCCACCGGCACTGATCGAGGTGCTCGACGGCAACGCCACCATCAGCGACTCGAACTTCAACCGGCTCACGTGGGTGAAGTCGCAGTACGCGACCGGATACAAGATCATCCGACTGGCCGACTTCAACAACCCGGCCAGCTGGAAGGTCGTCGCCGAACTGGGCAAGGACGCGACCAGCCACGACGACAAGGTCGTCACCCCGGCGGGTGCGAACTACGTGCCCGCGACGACCAACCCGAAGCTGGCCGACTGCCCGGACGGCGCCGCGCTGCAGGACATCACGGGCGCCACCTTCACCTTCGACGTGTGCGCGAACAAGATCGTGCCTGGCGACCCGTGCACCAAGGAACTGCCTGGCCTGAGCAGGCCGCTGGACATCGGCATCCCTGGCCTGTCCCTGCGTGAGGCCGCCGACCCGGGCAAGCGCACCGGGGTCACCGCGAACCTGGCCTACCGGCTGCACGTCAAGGTCGGCGTGGACAAGGCCAGCGGCTTCTTCGTCGCCACCCAGGACGCGACGCTGCCCGAACTGGGCGTGAAGCTCAGCTTCACCCTGCCTGAGGCGATGAAGGCGCAACTGGCCTTCCTGGAAGTCGACGTCAAGCAGCACCCCGGCGGCGTGACGGACCTGTTCACCGGGACGTTCTTCGTCGACCTGCACAAGAAGGGCGGCCCGAGCTGCGTCAAGGGCTGCCCGGGAACCAACGACGACCGCATCGCCCTGGCCGACCTCGCCGACCTCGACGCGGTCACCGACGTCTCGCTCGCGGCCAAGGTCGGCATCGACTGGGACTTCAAGGTCAGTGCCGACTCCGCCCTGCCCGGCATCTCCGGCTGGTTCCACCTGGACTGGGAATGGAAGCTGGGGCAGAAACCCGGCGAGGGCACACCGAACATCGCGTTCAAGAAGGTCACGCTGAACGCGGGCGATTTCCTCGGCTCGGTCCTCAAGCCGATCGCGGAGAAGATCGCGCTGTTCACCAAGCCGATCCAGCCGGTGATCGACCAGCTCTACGCCCCGATCCCGGTGCTGTCGGACCTCTCACGTGCCGTCGGCGGCGGTGACGTCAACCTGGTCACCATCGCCAAGTCGTTCAGCACGATCGCGGGCGGGCCGGACCTCGAGTTCGTCGACCGGATCCTGCAGACGATCCAGTTGGTGAACAAGCTCGCCCAGAGCGGCGGCGACGTCGAGATCGGCGACTTCACCGTCAACGGGGAAGCAGCCAAGACGACGGTGAACTCCCCGGACAACGCCGCCTCGCTCATCAGCGGCAGCACGCCCGTACCCGGTGATCTGGCAAGCCGGATCGACCTGGCGGGCAGCGGCGAGGACGTGCTCGGCGCGGACAAGGCGGGCGGCAAGGCGGGCTTCAGCTTCCCGGTCCTCAGCGACCCCACGAAGCTGTTCGGCCTGATCATGGGCCAGGACGTTGACCTGATCAAGTTCGACTCCGGCCCGCTGCGCCTGGCGTTCTCCTACAGCCAGTCCTTCGGCCCGGTCTACGCCCCGCCGCCGGTGCTGGTGAACATCTCCGGCAGCGCGTCGGTGGAGGCGCGGTTCCGCGCGGGCTTCGACACCTATGGCATCCGCAAGGCCGTGGAGGCGGTGCAGGCGGGCCGGGACATCCCGGTGACGATCCTCGACTCCATCTACCTGGAGACCGTCGACGACGCGGGCAAGCCGCTGCCGGTGGTCACCTTCCGCGGTGAGCTGGCCGCGGGCGCCGCGGTGAGCGTCGTGCTCATCGAGGTGGGCATCAAGGGCGGTGTGGCGCTGACCATCAGCCTGAGCTGGGCGGACCCGAACAACGACGGCAAGTTCCGGTTCTTCGAGTTCTCCAAGCTGGCACTGCAGAACCCGATGTGTCTGTTCAACATGGACGGACGGCTGAGCCTGTTCCTGAAGGTCTACATCACCCTCGGGTTCTCCCCGTTCAGCGTGTCGTTCGACTTCACCCTGGCCGACATCACCTTGCTCGACTTCTCGGTGAAACCGAACTGCACACCGCCACCACCGAACCTGGCCGATCCAAGCGGCACGACGCTGCTCCTCAATGTCGGCAGTCGGACGTCCGAACGTGGCGACGCCGCGTGGAAGGACCGCACGGCCGAGGAGAAGTGGACGGTCACCCAGCTGGTCAACAAGGACGGGTCGTTCCGGGGCTTCGCGGTGAGCGCGCTCGGATTCCGCGAGGAACACCTCGACCCCAACCTGACCAAGGTGTCCGGCAACGCCACGGGCGACACCGGGAAGCGGATCTTCGTCTTCCAGGGTGACGCCGACAAGAGCGAGGCGGGCCAGGACAAGGCCGCCGAGGCCAAGCCGTTCGACAAGGAAGTCGAACTCACCGGCGGCAGCGGCGACGACTCGGTCAAGACCAGCATCGGCAAGGCCACCATCAACGGCGGCCCGGGCAAGGACCAGATCACCACCGGCGACGTGCACAGCGCGTTCGGCGGCAAGGGATCGGTGACGGTCAACGGTGACGGCGAGGACGACACGATCACCGTCGGCGGCGCGGGCAACACGGTCAACGGCGGCGGCGGCATCGACCGCATCGCCGTGGGCCTCGGCGAGAACACCGTCAACGGTGGCGACGGCGACGACGTCATCGGTGTGGGCGCCGACAGCCCGCTGGCCGCGAACAACCCGGGCAAGTCGCAGTACGTGGCGCAGAAGAACATCATCATCGGCGGCCACGGCAGCGACCGGATCTCCGGCGGCTCGGGCGGCGACGTCATCTACACCGGGCAGAAGCTCGGCGTACCCGCCGACGACACCGGCGTGGACGAACCGGGTCACCCGGACAAGACGGTCGTCGAAGGCAAGATCGTCGACGCGACCAACACCGTCAACACCGGCACGGGGTCGGACACCGTGTTCGGCAGCCAGGGCTTCGACTTCGTCACCGGCGGGTCGCTGCTCAGCCAGGTCGACGACATCCGCGGTGGCGGCAACAAGGACGTCCTCACCGGCGGTTTCGGCAAGGACAAGGTCTACGGCGGACCCGGTGACGACTACGTCATCGCCGAGCCGTCCGATGTCGGCGCCGAGACCAGCACCGGTGTGTTCGGGCCGGAGCGGTCGGTCAACCACCGGACGCTGCCCGCGAACGTGGCTCCGCAGTCGAAGCTGCTGGTCGGCGGCTACGGCAACGACCACGTGATCGGCGGCGACGGCGGAGCCGAGATGTTCGGCGACAAGCACGCGAACCCGTGCGCGCCACCGAGCAACGACCCGGAGTCCAAGCCACCGGCGGAGCCGGAGGACAGCCAGGACGGCCGTGACCTGATGACCGGCGGCGCCGGTGTCGAGACGGCCGCGGCGGGTGGCAAGGCCGACCAGGTCGACCTGCGGTCCAACGCCGACCTCGGCTGCGGGCAGCGCGACGACGACGTGATCGCGGGCGGCAACGACAACGACAAGCTGTACGGCGGGCACGGAAAGGACACCGCCTACGGCGACTCGGGCAGCGACTCGGTCTACGGCAACGATGACGACGACTCCCTCTATGGCGGCACGCAGAACGACTTCATCGAGGGCAACAACGGCTCCGACCACGCCTTCGGCGGCGGCGGTTCCGATGTGGTCGTCGGCGGCACCCGCAAGGCCGGTGAGCCCGACAGCGGTGGCGACCACCTCTACGGTGACGCCGAGAACGACCTGCTCATCGGCGACAACGGCAGCGGCGACGCGGTCGCGGGCACCGGCGGGCCGTTCGACCTCGACGGCGCCAACGCGGCGGCCGGTGGTCCGGACTTCATCTTCGGCGGCGACGCCGACGACCGGGGCTTCGGCGGCCTGGCGCACGACGAGGTGTCCGGCGGGGCGAACAACGACTACCTGGAAGGCAACAACGCCGACGACGTCATCCACGGCGACGGCGGCGAGGACCGGGTGGTCGGCGGCAGCGCCGAAGTGGCGTCCACTGTGGACAACCACAAGGTGGGCAGGCCGGACGTCGGCGACAAGCTCTTCGGTGACGGCGGTCCCGACCTGATCACCGGTGACAACGCGGTCCTGTCCCTTGTGGACGGAACGCAGGCGTCGCCGATCACGCTGGGCAGGCAGTTCGCCAAGGCGCACAAGGTCGAGCTGCTCGACCTCGGCTACGCGCCGACCGCCGGCACCTCCGGCGGCGACGTGATCAACGGCGGCGGCGACCAGGACGTGATCTCCGGCCAGGGCGGCGAAGACGCGATCGCGGGCGACGACGCTGACGACTACGCCGAGGGCGGACCGGCGCGCGACACAATCTCGGGCAACGGCGGCCAGGACGACCTGGTCGGCGGCAGCTCGACGGAGGAGGCGCCGGGCGTCGGACAACCGGACGTCGGCGACCTGATCCACGGCAACGCGGAACAGGACTTGGCTTTGGGTGACAACGGTTCACTGGTCCGCTTCGGGCCGCCGAGCAGGCTCACCCAGGAACGCGGGATGACCGGCCGGGCGATCGTGCTCCTGGACCTCGGCCTCACCCCGCACGCCGACTCCTCCGGCGGTGACGAGGTCTTCGGCGACGACGGCACCGACGTCCTGCTCGGGCAGGGCGGTCCGGACCGGCTCCAGGGCAACGCCCACGACGACTATGTCGAGGGCAACCAGGGGGTCGACTGGATCGAGGGCGACAGCGGCAACGACGACCTCGTCGGCGGCAGCAGCACTCCGCTCTCAGGTTCCGGTGCCACGACCTCCGGTCAGCAGGACGCCGCGGACGCTCTCTACGGCGGCCCCGGTGACGACATCGGCATCGGCGACAACGGTGTCGTGCTGCGGCCCGCGGCCGGTGAGGTCCCGACCAGGGCGACCCAGCGGCTGGCCACGGCGGGCGGCAACCCGATCACCGGGCGGATCATCCAGCGCTACGACCTGGACAACGGCGGCGTGCTCAACGCGCCCGCAGGCGACCGGTTCGGCGACGACCGGGTGTCCGGTGGGTCCGGTGTGGACGTGCTGTGGGGCCAGGACGGCGGGGACTTCCTCTCCGGCGGCGGCCAGGCCGACTACCTGGAAGGCAACGGCGGCAACGACATGCTGCGCGGCGACCGGATGCTGTCCGAGCCGTCGACCGAGACCACCTCGGTGCCGTTGACCGACCCGGGCTGGCCGGGAGCGGCGAGCGCGGTCGACGAGCTGGAAGGCACCGACACGACGTCCGGCCAGGACGACATGGTCGGCGGCAGCGCGGCGGTCGGGTTCCGCGACGGCGGCGACGCCTTCGAGGGCAACGGTTCCGACGACGTGCAGCTCGGCGACAACGGCACGCTGGTCCGCACCATGCAGGGCCAAGCCGGTGCCATGTCGGAGAAGGTCTACGCCGAGCGGTACGCCACGGGTCAGGTGCCCGCGGACGCGACGGTGTCGCGCACGCACGATCCTGAGCTGCCGGGTCCGTCGACCAGGTTCTGCACGACCGCCCAGGCGACGTGTGAACCGGTGGGCGCCTTCGGCAACGACACCATGTTCGGCAACGACGGCGACGACGGGATGTGGGGTCAGGACGGCGACGACACCATGACCGGGTCGGCGGACGACGACGACATGTACGGCGAACTCGGCAACGACACCATGTTCGGCAACGACGGTCGGGACGCGATGCTCGGCGACCGCGGCGGTGTGGTCAACGAGTTCCTCAACGCCGACGACGTGGCCGCCGACAGCTTCACGATCTCGATGAACTCGGTGCCGCAGGAGAACTACACCGGGTTCCGGGCGGGTGCGTACGACCGCAGGGTCGACCTGCTCCACGATGTCGACGGCGACGTGTTCATCGGCGGTCCGAGCGACCCGGCCATGCCGCACAACGGCATCGCCGAAGGTGGCGACGACCGGATCCGCGGCGGCCTGGGTGACGACAACATCCACGCGGGCTTCGGCGACGACCTGGCCAACGGCGACAGCGGCGGCGACGAGGTCTTCGGCGGCGACGGCGCGGACGTCCTGTGGGGCGGCAAGGGCTGCGACCCCGTGGTCAACGCCGCGACACCGGACTGCCTCGTGAACGGTGTGTTCAACGCCGATTCGCGTGGCACGAACGACCGGTTCATCGACCACGTCTTCGGCGGCGTCGGCGGCACCTCGCAGGCGTCCCTGCAAGGAGCGGTCGGCTCGGACGTCCTCGACTTCAACCCGCGCGGCGCCTACCCGGGCAACTGCGCGGCGGGCCCCTGGCCCCAGACTCTCGGCTCCGGCGCGATCGACCCGTGCCGCTGGTTCGAGATGACGGAGAAGGTCAACGACGACCCGAACAACCTGGTGACACTGGCCGACAACCAGCACCACCAGGGCACCGACTGGCAGTACGGCGGCTGGGACCGCGACGTCCTGCAGGGCGACGTGGCGGGCAACGGCCCGAACCCGGGCGACCGGCTGATGGACTGGTCGGGCGCGTACAACCTCTACACCCACTGCAACGCGGCCTATGGCGGGTACAACGACGTCCGCCAGTTCAGCCCGGAGATGCAGAACTTCCTGCAGAAGATCGCATGGGGCACGGGTGCGGGCCAGACGGTGTCGGACGCGGTGACCCCGGGAACGTCGGCGTTCCGGGAACTGGCGCTGGTGTATCCGGCGGACTTGAAGGTGCACGGCAACGGCAAGGCCTACCCGACCACGCCGGGCCACTTCGATTCACCGGTCTCCTGCGTCGACTGACAACCGGAACCACGAACCGCCCCACTCGCGAGGTGGGGCGGTTCGTGTTTGTCAGGCCGTCGCCGACATGGACGTGTGGGGGTCGCCGACGACTTCAAGACGACTTCGCCGGATCCGGTCACGACCCCACTCGCCAAGCGGTAGCAGCGCCTCATTGAGCGCCGCGCCCGCGTCGGTCAGCGTGTACTCCACCTTCGGCGGCACTTCCGCGTAGACCGTGCGGTGGATGAGCTCGTCCTCTTCCATTTGGCGCAGATGCTGGGTCAGCATCTTCTCGCTGACGCCGGGCAGCGCGCGGCGCAGTTCGGCGAACCGGCGGACACCGTGGGAGTGCAGCTCCCACAGGATGAGGCCCTTCCACTTGCCGCTGACGACGTCGAGCGCGGCGTCGATGCCGCAGATGTACGGCCCGAGGCGGGGTGCTTTCGCCATCGGATCCTCCCCTTCACTTACCAAAAGGTAAGTACCGCAGTAAATAGTGGGTACTTCCGTGATGGTACGCCGTCACACAACATGATCGGTGTGGCTGAAACCAACCGAAACCCGAACCCCCCGACCGATATCACCCTGCTCGGCCTCGGCGCGATGGGCGGCGCGCTGGCCGCCGCTTTGCTCGACGCCGGTCATTCCGTGACCGTCTGGAACCGCACCCCCGGCCGCGACACGGACCTGGTGGCCCGCGGAGCCCGTACCGCGGGCTCGGCCCGCGAGGCCGTGTCGGCGAGCCCGGTGGTCGTCGCCTGCCTGCTCAAGCACGACTCGGTGCACGAGACCCTCGACCCGGTCGTCGACGCCTTGCGCGGCCGGACGCTGGTCAACGTCACCACCACGACGCCGAACGAAGCCCGCGAACTCGCGTCCTGGGCGGCCGACCACGGCGTCGACTACCTCGACGGCGCGATCATGGCCGTGCCCGCCATGATCAGCTCCCGCGCGGGTCAGATCTTCTACAGCGGCTCTCGGACGGCGTACGACGCGCTGCTGCCGATCATCGAGACCTGGGCCACGAGTGAGTTCCACGGCGAGGACGCCGGCCGGGCCTCGCTGGTGGACCTGGCGATGCTGTCGGGGATGTACCAGATGTTCGCCGGATTCCTGCATGGCGCCGCGATGGTCGGCTCGGTCGGGATGAGCGCGGCCGACTTCGCGGCCCGGCAGGCGCCGTTCCTGGCCGCCATGACCGGCGAACTCGCGGGCTTCGCCGACGTCGTCGACGGGGGCGACTACACCGTCCCCAATCAGCAGAGCCTCGACTTCTCCGACCTGTCGCACATCGTGCGGGCGAGCCAGGACCAAGGCGTCGATCCCGCTCCCATCGCCGCGGTTCAGGCGCTGATCGATAGGCAGGTCGCCGCAGGCCATGGCTCCGAAGGGTTTGCCCGGGTCTACGAGAGCCTGCGGGCCGGAGAGCTGGTGGGGCGATGAGCGCGATTCCGGTCACCGTGATCGGGCTCGGCCCGATGGGCCAGGCCATGGTCCGCCTCCTGCTCGCCGCGGGCCACCCGGTCACGGTCTGGAACCGCACGCCGTCGCGTGCCGAAGGCGTCGTCGCCGACGGCGCCCGGCTGGCCGCCTCACCCGCCGACGCCGTGGCGGCGGGCGACCTGGTGATCTTGAGCCTGACCGACTACCAGGCGATGTGGGACATTCTCGGCGACGCGACGGCGGCCCTGGCCGGGCGGACGCTGGTCAACCTCAGCTCCGACACCCCCGACAAGACGCGTGACGCGGCGGCGTGGGCGCGCTCGCACTCGGCGTCGTTCGTGGCAGGCGGCGTCATGGTGCCCCCGCACATGCTCGGCACCGACCTCGCCTATGTGTATTACAGCGGCGACGTGGCGGCATTCGACGCGCATCGCGCGACACTCGCCCACCTCGGTGAGCCGCGCTTCCTGGGCGACGATCCCGCTCGGGCCCAGCTGATGTACCAGGCCCATCTCGACGTCTTCCTGACCACGTTGTCGGGCTTCGTGCACGCGACCGCTCTCGTCGGCTCGGCGGGCATCACGGCTGAGGAGTTCCTGCCCGAGGTCATGCGGCTGTTCCACGCGATCCCCGACATGATCGCCGAGGACGGCGTCGCGGCGCTCGGAGCCCGGATCGACGCGGGCGAACACCCGGGCGAAGTGGGCAACAGCGTCATGATGGGTGCCACCGCCGACCACATCGAGGCGGCCAGCCGATCCGCGGGCATCGACCTCACGCTGCCACGCGCCGTCCAAGCCCACTACCACCGCGCGATCAGTGATGGACATGGCGCCGAGGCGTGGACCCGGATCATCGACGGTATCCGGGCCCCGCGATGAACCCATGAGGTTTCCCCGCCGCGGTTGAACCGGGCCGCGGCGGGGAAACCTCTCCCAATGGAAAGACGAGTCCGCACCACCAGAGATGGCCCTGTCCTCATCGAAGGGCCGGTGGAACTCACCACAGAGGACGGCAGGACGGTCCACTCGGACCGCTTCGTCACCGCACTGTGCACCTGCCGCAGAAGCAGCATCTACCCGCTCTGCGACGCCAGCCACCGCAAGAAGGTCCGTGAGGTTTAAACCCGTTGCGGCACAGGGTATTCGCCGCCCATGCTGCTACTGCGACCGCCGGGCGTCTACCGGCCACAGTCCGACACCAGGCTGCTGCTGGACGCCTTCGAGGCGGCCGCGATCCCGCCCGGTGGCACCGTTCTCGACGTCGGCACCGGAACCGGCGCCATAGCCATAGCCGCCGCCAGAGCCGGGGCCAGACACGTCACCGCCGCCGACGTCAGCCTGAGAGCCGTGATCGCCGCCCGGCTCAACGCCAGACTCCGGCGCGCCCGCGTCTTCGTCGAACACGGCGATGCCCTGGACTTGGCCCTGGGCCGCAGATTCGACCTGATCCTCGCCAATCCCCCCTATGTCCCCGCTTCCACCGCCCGACCCCGAGGCCGAGCCAGGGCCTGGGACGCGGGCCACAACGGCCGGGCCATCCTTGACCGCCTGTGCGCCCTGGCACCGGACCTGCTGGCACCGAACGGAACACTGCTGGTAGTCCACTCAGGACTCTGCGACGCCGACACCACCCTGCACCAGCTGCGCGGCGGCGGACTCAAAGCCGCCATCGTCGCCCGTCAGGACGAACCGTTCGGCCCGGTGATGAACCAGCGGGTCGATCTGCTCGAAAGCCGGGGACTGATACCACCGGGCCGCAGGCACGAAGAACTCGTCGTCATCCGCGCCGACCGGGTCACCCAGCCGCGCTGATCCGCTGGTCCACCAGCAGTGACGTCCGGTCCGCCTGCCACGACGCCAGCAGGTGATCGGCCAGCCGGGCCTCCAGCAGCTCCGTGCCCTGAATGCCGAGCACCACCTCCGCCGCCAGTTCCGGTTCGTCATCCAGCAGCCCGCCGATGACGTCCTCCCGCATGACCTGCTCGTGGACCGCGTCGGCTTCCACGTGTTCGCTGAAGAAGAACCGGCAGGCGGGCCCGAACCCGAGCCGGTCGACCGCCTTGACCAGCCTGCCCGCGCTGGGCGCGGTGGTGATCTCGGCGGCGGCGAAGTGGCCGACCAGGGCACCTCGGCGGGCGCGGTGCAGACCGAACAGCGACATCAGGTTGACGACGGCGATCGCGGGCGCGGGAACGAGGTCGAGGTAGTGCCAGTACCCGTTGTGCAGACCGGCGTCGGCGAGCAGGTCGGCGTAGAGCTGAGAGTGCATCCGCTCGGCCCGGCCGCCGCCGAACTCGTCGAACTCGACCGCCACGAGCGCGGCCTTCGCGCGGCCGCGCAGCCGGGGGATGACCCACGCGTGCGGGTCGGCTTCCTTGAGGTGGTAGACGGAGCGGTGGATGAAGTACTCCCGCAGGTGCCACGCTTCGCCCCGGTCGCGCAGGAAGTGCGACACGCCGGACCCCGGCACGGTCTCGACCAGCAGCTTCTCCAGCTCACCGGACACATCGGACCCGCCCGCGACGTCCGCGCGCACGGCGTCGAGGAACACGCGCTCCATTGCGCCGCGCAGCCGGAGCAGCTCAGGCGACCACTCCAGGTCGCCCAGCCCTTCGGCGAAACCGCGGTAGTGCAACTCGTAGCAGAGGTGCAGCGCGAGAGTCAGGTCTTCGCCGTACGGGTCGGCGGTCACGGAGGTAGGCAGAGGCTGGTCGTCACCGAGGATGGCGGCGCGGACCGCCGCGGAGAGTTCACCGCGCGCGGCGGGCAGGGTCGGGCTCGTCATCAGGTCCTCCCAAGGGCTTGAGTACCCACACCGTCGAGGTCCACGCCTTCGACCAGCCGGTCGGCGAGCATCGCCACGACCGCCCCCGGCCCGGCGGCGCGCTGCAGCTCGGCTCCGGTGCCACGCAGGCGAAGCAGCGACCACGCGACCCGCACGAAGGCCAAGTCGCCCGCGTCCTCGAGCGCCGGAGTCACTTCGGCGAGCAGCTCGGCGACCATCCGGTGCCCGGTCACCAGGACACCGTCGACCGGGTGCACCGCGGGCCCGTCCACTCCGTACCTCGCCGCCGACCACACCGCGGCGGCGGCCATCTGCGGGTCCAGCCGCGGACCTTCCCGGCCCACCGCCAACTCCTCGACCGCCGTGCGCACCAGCGCGCGGCTCAAAGCCGCCTGCAGCACCGATTCCCACGCCTCGACCGTCGTGTCGGCGGCCCGGAACTCCACGGTCGGCAGGTGCGGGGACAGGCGCGCGAACCAGAACGTCATCCGGTCGTCGATCAGGACGCCGCAGTCGACGAGCCGTTCGACCGCCCGGTCGTACTCGGCCGCCGACGTGCACCACGGCGGCAGCCCCGACCCGGGGAACCGCGACTGCTCGACGGCCCGCCAGCTCTGATAGCCCTGGTCCCGCCCGTGGCGCAGCGGCGAGTTCACCGACAGCGCGAGGAGCGTGGGCAGCCAGGGCGCGACGTGATTGAGCACGCCGACCGCGGTCTCCCGATCGGGCACGCCGACGTGGACATGGCAGCCACAGGCCTGATAGTCCCGGATGAGTCCGGTATGGACACCTTCGATCGCGGCGAACCGGGCGCCCTCGGTGCGCGCGGGCAGCATGTCGCCCATCGGGGGCACACCTGTGGCGACCACTCGGACACCCAGCGTGCTCGCGGCCCGCGCGAGCAGCCGCCGACCGGCGACGAGCTGCGCGGCGACCTCATCGAGCGAGCGGCAGACCCCGGTCGCGGCTTCCACCTGGGTCTGGAACAGCTCGGCGTGCCACAGCGTGGGCCCCGGCTCGGCCCGGACGAGGGCGAGCACGGCTTCGGCGCGCGCCACCGGCGATCCAGCGGTGTCCACAAGGAGGAACTCCTCCTCGACGCCCAGCGTCGTGCGGGCGGCGTCCTCGTCCGCCGCGCCGAACTCCTCGCGGGGCGCCATGGCGCGGTGTTACCCCCAAGGTCAGGCCGCCAAACTCGGTGGCCCGGCGCGCGGCCGGGCCACCGGTTCGGTCAGGAGTGCGGGCAGGTGTCGAGGTACCGCAGGATGGTCGAGTCGGTCGGCCGCGGGCAGAGGAACTGCTCGTACCGAACGTCGTTGTCGATGAACCGCTTCGACCACGAGATCAGGTACTTGGCCATGGTGGTGTTCGGCGAGTTCGGGAAGTAGTGGCTCGCCCCGGCGAGTTCCATGTACGCCTTGTCCGGCGCACTCGCCAGGGAGTCGTAGAACGGCTTCGCGTGGTTCGCGGGTGAGGCGACGGTGTCGTTCTGCCCGGCGATGATGAACGTCGGCACGCGCACGTTCGACCAGTTCTTGGTGGTGTGCCAGGGCGCGAGCGGGATCGCGGCCTGCAGGGTGGGCCGCTTGTTGGCCGCCTCAAGGGAACCGCCACCGCCCATCGAGTGCCCCGCCACGGCGAGTCTCGTCGAGTCGACCCGGGCGCGGACACTGCTCTGCCCGGTGAGGTAGTCCAACGCCGCCAGCAGTTGGGTGCCGCGACTCGGCGGGAAGTCGTAGATGCTGATCGTGTCGATGACGAACACGACGAAGCCCTGCGAAGCCAGTCGAGGCCCTATCCACGCCACCGACGACTGGGTTCCGGTGTAGCCAGGCACGACCGCCACCGCGCCGAACGTGCCCTGGCTGGTGTCGGTCGGGTAGTAGATGGTCCCACCGCCGAATCCGGTGACACTCGAACGCGAGACGGTGAGCTGCGCGGTGGCGAAGTACCCGCGGCTCGCCTCGATGCTCGCGACCGTGGGGGCAGGCCCACGCTCGTAGGGATTGACCTCGACGGCGGTCGCCGCGGGCGCGGCGACCAGCGCCATGGTGAGAGCGACGAGTGAACCAACTCTTAACAGTCGTGACATATCCGCTCCGTAGTCGCAGGGTGACTTTGTGATCGGAGCCACAACTTACTTAAAAGTAGTTACCCGCCGGTAGTCCTCGGTTATCAATGACAACCAACGTTGTTCAGTTGATCCCGCGGTCCAGACCCGACCAGTACGGCTGCCGGAGCTTGAACTTCTGGATCTTGCCCGTGGCCGTGCGCGGGATCGAGTCGCGGAACTCGACGCTGGTCGGCGCCTTGTAACCGGCCATCCGCTGCTTGCAGTGGGCGATGATGTCGGCCTCCTCCGCGCTCGCGCCCTCCGCGAGCACCACCAGCGCCTTGATCGTCTCGCCCCACTTCTCGTGCGGGACGCCGATGACGGCGACCTCGGCGACCGCCGGGTGGCTGAAGATCGTGTCCTCCACCTCGATCGACGAGACGTTCTCGCCGCCGGTGATGATCACGTCCTTCTTCCGGTCGGAGATCGTCAGGTGACCGTCGGCCGGGTCGATCGTGCCGCCGTCGCCGGTGTGGAACCACCCGTCCTTGAGCGCTGCCTCGGTCTCCTCCGGCTTGTCCCAGTACCCGTCGAGCACCACGTTCGACTTCGCCAGCACCTCCCCGGACTCCGACACCTTGAGCTGCACGCCCAGCGCCGGAAGGCCCGCCCGCGACAGCTTCCGGGCGCGCTCCTCGGCGGGCAGGGCGGCGGCGGCGGGCTGGGAGCGGTTGAAGGTGAGCAGCGGCGAGGTCTCGGTGAGGCCGTAGATCTGGGTGAACTCCCAGCCCAGTTCCTCCCCCACCCGCTGGATGGTCCGGCTCGGCGGCGGGGCGCCCGCGCAGACGATCCGCACCCGGTCGCGGCCGGGGATCTCGCCCTCCCAGGTCGCCGCCGCGTCGAGGACCGCGTTCCACACCGCGGGCGCGCCGCACATCAGGGTGACCCCGTGCTGGTCGACCCGGCGCAGGATCTCGGTGCCGTCGACCTTGCGCAGGACGATCTGCTTGGCGCCCAGCCCGGCCATGGTGAACGGCATTCCCCAGCCGTTGCAGTGGAACATCGGCAGGGTGTGCATGTACACGTCCTGCTCCCACGCGCGGGTGTGCAGGCCGAAGGTGAGCCCGTTGACCCAGATGTTGCGGTGGGTCAGCTGCACGCCCTTGGGCCGGGCGGTGGTGCCGGAGGTGTAGTTGATCGTCGCCGTGGCGTCCTCGTCGGGGTTCGACCAGGGGCGCGGCTCGACGCCGGGGCGCATCAGCTCGGACTCGGTCTGCTCGCCGAGCACGAACCGATGGTTGGCCTTGACCCCGGACAGCGCGCTGTCGAGTTCGGGGTCGACGAGCAGCACCGACGAGCCGCTCTGCCCGACGACGTACTCGATCTCCTCGGGCTTGAGCCGGAAGTTGACCGGCACGCAGATCCGCCCGCTCATCGGCACCGCGAACAGCAGCTCCAGCAGCCGCGCCGAGTTGTGGCTGACCACCGCCACCCGCTCGCCCTCGCCGACGCCGAGCGCGTCCAGGCCCGCCTGCCAGGCCCGGACCCGCTCGCCGAGACGGCCGTAGGTGGAGTCGGGCACCGGTGGGCCGGGCTGGTCCGGCTCGTCGACCACGCCGGGGCTGTCGGCGAAGCCCAGTTCGGCCCGGTCGAGGAAGTCCCCGACGGTCATCGGTACCCGCATCACACTCTCCTCTTCGGCTTACTTCTGGTGTGGAGCCTGGTACTTGTCGGCGTCCGGCGCCTGGAACAGCGGCTTGACGTACTTGAGTCCACCCTCTGCCGCCGCATCGATCTGCGCAACATAAACCTTGCGGGTGGGCGGGGCGCCGGGCTTGGAGAAGTCCAGATCCGCGATCAGGTTGTCGGTCGAGGCCGAGTCGGTCTCGGTGAGCGCCTTGGCGATGCCCTCGCGGGTGAGGTCCTTGTTCTCGCAGGCCTTCTTCAGGACCGACCCCCACACCGCGCCGACCGCGTAGCCGTAGGGGACGCCGATGTTGGCGGGCTCCTTGTAGGCCGCCTTGTACTTGGCGGCGACGTCCTTGGCCTTCGGGATGTCCGCCGAGAACGGCACGCCGCTGGCGACGAGGTACAGCTTGTCGAGTGCCGCGGCGGCCGGGCTCGACAGCAGCGCGGGGTCGAACACGGGGTTGTTGCCCATCAGCGGCACGTTCAGCCCGAGCGCCTTGTTCGCCGCCGCCACCGAGCCGGTCTGCGTCGGCGAGGTGGTCAGCAGGATCGCCTTGACGCCCTCGCCCTTGAGGCCGGTGACGATGTTGGTCAGGTCGGTGTCGGTGGAGGTCACCTTGACCTCCTTGACCTCGAGCTTGTGCTGCTCGGCGTAGTGCTTGGACCCGCGCAGGCCGTTCTTGCCGTACTCGCCGTCGATGTAGATGTGGCCGACCTTGTCGCCGTCGGCGACCATCCCCTGCTCCTGCAGGTAGGACAGGCCGTCGATCATCTCGACGTCGTAGGTGGTGCCGACGATCATCACGTACGGGTTGTCCAGCAGCTCCGAGGACCACGATGCCGGGGTCACGACCACCTTGTCCGACAGCACGTTCTGCTTCAGCGCGGCCACCACGGGCGAGCCGAGGAGCTGCACGAAGCCGAGCACCTTCGGCTCGATCTGCGGGTACAGCGTCTTCGCGGTGTCGGCCTTGTAGCCGTGGTCGACGGTCTCCAGCTTGACCTTGCGCCCGCAGACCCCGCCCTCGGCGTTGAAGTCCTTGGCCCACAGCTCATTGCCCTGGGTGATGCCGAGCCCGAGGTTCTTGAACACACCCGTCTTGTCGGTCATCACGCCCAGGGTGATCTCGGCGTCGGTCACGCCGATGCCGGACTTCACCCCGGCGGCGTCCGAACCGGACGATCCGGAGCCGCCCGCCTTGGTGCTGCACGCGGAAAGGGCGAGCGCGGCCGCGAGCGTGACCGCGGCGGTCGTCCGCGACGGAGAACGGGTCATGACGTTTCCTCTCGGGTGATTTCACGTGGTCGTGCGCGGAACAGGCCGGTGAGCCGCCTGCCGATCGCCGCGAGACCGCCGGGCTCGAACAACACGACGACCACGATCGCCGCGCCATAGATGAAGGAACTGACCAGGATCGGGGTCAGGCCGCCGCCACCGGTCTCGCTGAACCAGCCGAGGTCGCCGGAGAACAGGGTGAGCGCCTGTGGCAGCCCGTGGACGATGAGCGCGCCGACCACGGCACCTGGAACGGAGCCGAGCCCGCCGATGATCACCATGGCGAGGAAGGCGATGGACACGTTGATGCCGTAGGTGCCGTACTCGCTCTCGTCGGGTTTGAGGATGTCGAACCAGAGCACGGTCATCACACCGGCAAGGCCCGCGAACGCCGACGAGACCGCGAAAGCACCGGCTTTCGCCCGCGCCACGCCGACCCCCATCGCGGTGGCGGCTGCCTCGTTGTCGCGCACCGCCCGCCACGACCGGCCGACCCGGCCGCGCACGGCGCCGCGGGCGAGCAGGAACGCGATCGCGGTGAGGATCAGGAACAGGTACCAGATCCGTTCGGCCGCCCGGATCGGCACGCCCATCAGCTCGATTTCGGGGCCGCCGTTGGAGAACGGGAACCCGAACAGCTCGAAGGTCGCGGGGGTGCGGCCGGTCGACGTGCCGCCGGTCAGCGCGTCCAGCGACTGTCCGAAGTAGAGCCCGAGGAACACCAGCGACAGTGACGCGACGCCGAGGTAGATCCCCCGCAGCCGTCCGGCGACCGGGGCGAACGCCAGGCCGACGAGCGCCGAGATGACCACCGCGCCGATCAGGGCGAGGCCGGGGTCGAGTCCGAGGCCGATCACCCGGTCGTCGTCGGTCGGTCCGGAGAGGACGGTGTAGCCGGTGGCGCCGACGAGCAGGAAGAAGGCGTGGGCCAAGGAGAGCTGGCCCGCCTGTCCGGTGAGGAGGGTCAGTCCGATGGCGCCGACCGCGCCGATCATCATGTACTGCCCGGCTTTGAGCCAGGCGGTGTCGATGTAGAGCGGCAGCGCGGCCAGCAGGACCACCAGGGCGATCCAGGCGGCGGCCCGGATCGGCCTGGCCGTGGAGCGCCGGGCAGGCGGAGTCGCGACAGGGGCGGGTGTCGTGGTTTCCATGACCAGTTCAGACACGGGTGCTCTCCCTTGTGCCGAACAACCCTGATGGCCGGACCACCAGCACGACCAGCATCACCAGGAACACGGCGGACTTGGAGAAGTCGAACGAGATGTACTGGGCGGACAGGGCTTCGGTCAGGCCGACGACGAGCCCGCCGACCACAGCGCCCGCGGTGGAGTCCAAGCCGCCGAGGATGGCGGCGGGGAAGGCGGCCAGCGCGATCGAGTGGGTGCCGCGGGACAGGCCGGAGCCGGAGAAGTCCTGGGTGGCGATGAACAGGACCGCCACACCGGCCAGCAGACCGGCGACAAGCCACGCCGTCGCCGTGACCCGCGAGGAACGGATGCCCATGAGGGCGGCGGCTTCCCGGTTCTCGGCCTGGGCGCGCATCGCGACACCCCAGTTGGAGTACCGGAACGCGAGGAAGAAGGCGGTGACGAGGACCGCGCCGACACCGATCGCGACCAGGTGCGTGCGGAACAGGGTCAACCCGCCGACCTGGATCGGCTGCGCGTCCCACGCCTCGCCGAGGAACGGCACGGTGACACCGAGGCGGCGCACGATCTCCTCGGTGATGATCACGTCGAGCCCGATCGTGAGCAGCGCCAGACTGTTCGCGTCGGCCAGTTTCGACCGGGACAACAGCAGCCGCTCGACCAGCAGCGCGAGCAGCCCGGCCGACACGATCCCGACCACCGCCGCGCCGACCCAGCCGAGACTGTCGCGGGTCACCACGACGAGGTAGCCGCCGACCAGCACCAGCGAGCCGTGGGCGAAGTTCACCACCTCGGTCGCCTTGAAGATGACCACGAAGCCCAGCGCCAGCAGCGCGAACACCGCGCCCTTGCCCACCCCGTTGACCACCAGCTGCAGGAATGTCTCCATCAGGCGTCCTCCGATCCGCTGCCCAGGTACGCCTTGACCACTTCGGGATCGGCCTGGACCTCCGACGGCGTGCCGTCGGCGATCCGCCTGCCGAAGTCGAGCACCGTCACCCGGTCGGCGATGCCCATGACCAGGTTCATGTCGTGTTCCACCAACAGAATCGAGATCCCCAGCGCGTCGCGCAGGTCCCGGATCGTGGCGGCCATCTCGGCGGTCTCCACGGCGTTCATGCCCGCGGCGGGTTCGTCGAGCAGCAGTAATGTCGGCTCGACCGCCAACGCCCGCGCCACGTCCGTCCGCTTGGCCGCGCCATAGGAAAGAGCGGCGACCGGGGCGTGCAAGACCTTGCCGAGGCCGAGGAACTCGCAGATCTCGACGGCCCGCTCGGTGTGCCTGCGTTCCTGCTTGACCGTCCACGGGAGACGCAGGCCGCAGGAGAGGAAGCCGCCGGTGGTGAGGGCGTGCCTGCCGAGCATGACGTTGTCCAGGACGGTGGAATGCGGCGAGAGCGCGGTGTTCTGGAAGGCGCGGCCGATCCCGAGCTTGGCCAACCGGTGCGGGCGCTGCCCGGTCAGCTCGGTGTCGCCGAACCGGACCCGGCCGGAGGTGGCGCGGTAGACACCGCTGATCACGTTGAAACAGCTCGACTTCCCGGCCCCGTTCGGCCCGATCAGGGCGTGCACGGTCCCGGGGCGGACGGTGAAGGACACGTCGTCGAGGGCTCGGAGACCGCCGAAGGCGAGGGTCACGGAGTCGACCTGAAGCTCGACCAGGTCCTCGCGCAGCGTCGGGGCGCTCATGCCTGCCACCTCGACAATCCACGAATCCAGCCGCGCGGACGAACGCCCGCCCGGAAACGAGAGCACCGCTCGCCATCGCGAGCACCGCTCTCCAACACCTCCCGAGAGCGCCGCTCGCCATCGCGAACACCGCTCTCCAACACCTCCCGAGAGCACCGCTCTCCTCTGTGAGCACCGCTCCACAACGCCTCACGAGAGCACCGCTCTCTGTTGTGAGCACCGCTCCCGATCACCCGCGGAGAGCACTGCTCTCCATCGCGAGCAGTGCTCTCCACCACCTGCCGAGAGCACTGCTCTCCGAAGAGAGCACCGCACCCACCCGCCAACAGAGAGCACTGCTCTCTGTTGTGAGCACCGCTCCCGACCACCCGCGGAGAGCACTGCTCTCCGCTGCGAACGCCGCCCCCACCAGCACAAAGAGAGCACCGCTCGCCACCGCGACCACCGCTCTCCACCACCTGCCGAGAGCACTGCTCTCCGCAGAGAGCACCGCACCCACCCGCCAACAGAGAGCACTGCTCTCTGTTGTGAGCACCGCTCCCGACCACCCGCGGAGAGCAGTGCTCTCCGGAGCGAGCACCGCTCTCCGGCGAAACCCGCTCCAGCGCGGCGTCGACGACTCGTCCGGTTCGCCCGCTCATGCCACCCACCTCGACAACCCCCGCACCCCAGCACGCTGTTCGGCGGCGCCGCGCGCCTCGGCTTCGGCGGTGGCGGCCGACTCGGCATGGCCGCCCAGGTACAGCCGCTGCACGTCGTCGCTCGCCGACAGGTCCGCCGCTGTGCCGGACAGGGCGGTGCGGCCGGTCTCCAGCACCACGGCGTGGTCGGCGACCCGCAGGGCCATGACCGCGTTCTGCTCGACGAGCACCACCGCCGTCCCCTGCGCGTGGATCTCGCGGATGATCTCGCCGATGCGGTCGACGATCTTCGGCGCCAACCCGAGCGACGGCTCGTCGAGCAGCAGCAGCTTGGGCGCCGACATCAGGGCACGGCCGATCGCGAGCATCTGCTGCTCACCACCCGACAGCAAGCCCGCGCGTTGTTTGGCGCGTTCGGCCAGCACCGGGAACAGCTCATGGACCCGAGCCCGGGCCGCGGTGCGTGCCTCGGCCGTGCGGGCGCCGATGCCGCCCGCCCGCAGGTTCTCCTCCACGCTCATCCGGGCGAAGACCTGCCTGCCCTCCGGCACCCCGACCACGCCGAGGCGGACGATCTCGGCCGGGTCCAGCCGGTCGATCCGCTTGCCCGCGAACTCGACCTGCCCGGCGACGACCGACCCGCGGTGCAGGCGCAGCGTCCCGGAGATCGTTCGGAGCAAAGTGGACTTTCCGGCGCCGTTGCTGCCCAGCACGGCCAGCACGCTGTCGGCGGCGACCTGGAGATCGACCCCGTGCAGGGCGGCCACCGAACGGCCGTAGCGCACCTGCAGATTCCGCACGACAAGCACCAGGGCCTCCTCGTCGCGATGTGGCGGCACTCACATCGGCTTGGGTGTTCCGGCAATGGTGCTGACCGGTTCCGCCCGGCCACACCCCCAGATGGAGAGGTGTACGAATCGCCCACGGCGTGCAATGGTTTCCGTTGTGTCGGCCGAACACCGGGTGAACGCGGAGCGAGCGATCGAGCAGGAATCCGTGCTCGACGCGCTGCTGCGAGAGCGCGAGGGACTGCTCGGCACGCTCGACCGCGTGGTCGCCCTGCATGGCACGGCTCGGCTCATCCGCGACACCATCGGCGTCGACGCGGCGTTCATCGCCGACCTCGACAACTCCGACCGCGCCGTCATCCGCTGGCTCGCGGGCAACAAGACCAACTCGCTGCAGAACCTGGCCGTGCCACGCGGGCAGGGAGTCGGTGGAACAGTGCTGGCCCTCGGCAGGCCGATGCAGGTCAGCGACTACGTCCAGTCCTCGGCGATCACCCACCAGTTCGACGAGCAGGTCAGCGGCGAGGGCATCTCGGCAATACTGGCCGTGCCGATCATCGACCCGTTCGCCTCCAAGATCGTCGCGGTCGCCTACGCGGCGATGCGCACCTCGGCCCGCTTCGGCGACGACGCCGTGGGCCGGATGGAGACAATCGCCTCGCAGGCGGCCAAGGCGCTGCATGTCGCGGGCCAGGTGGAATCCACCCGGGACCGGGCGGTCTCCGCCGAGCGGCAGCGGATGCAGGCCAACCTGCACGACTCGGTCGGCGCGATGCTGTTCTCCATCGGCGCCCAGGTGCGCGACCTGCACACCGCCGTCACCGACAACCCCGGCCTCACGACCCGGCTGACCCGGCTCGAACAGGAGGTGTCGGCCGCGTCGATCGCGCTGCGCGAGTCCTTGCTCGCCCTGTCGGAGTCGACCCCGGAGCGCGCGCTGCCCGTCGAGCTGGCCGAGCACTGCCGCTCCTTCGAGGCCCGCAGCGGCGTCCCCGCCCGGTTCGTGCAGCTCGGCGACCTGCGCCCACTCGACGCCGAACGCACGTCGCTGCTGGTGTCGGTGGTGCGCGAGGGGCTGCTGAACGTCGAGAAGCACACCCAGGCCTACTACGTCGTGGTGAGCCTGAGCGCGACCGACGACGGTGTGCAGGTCGTCGTGGCCGATGACGGCAGGCCTGATCCCACGGACGAACCGGTGATGAGCTGCGGGATGGGGGTGCGCGCCCTCTCCGAGCGGGCCGCCCGCCTCGGCGGCCGGGTCAGCCTGGTCCGCGACGAGGACGGCGGCACGACCCTGCGCGCGTGGCTGCCGGGCGTCGAGAAGCGCGCAACGGCATGACGATCCGGATCATGGTGGTCGACGACCACCCCGTCGTCCGCGACGGCGTGTCCCTGCTGCTGCGCTCGGACCCCGCGATGCAACTCGTCGGCGCCGCCGAGTCGGGCCGCACCGCGATCGAGCGGATCGCCGAGCTGGCACCGGACCTGGTGCTGCTGGACCTGCGGATGCCCGACATGCTCGCCCCTGAGGTGATCACCGAGCTGCGCAAGGTCCACCCCAGCGCCCGCATCGTCGTGTTCACCGCACACAGCGACCACCAGGGTCTGCGGGCGGCGCTGGAGGCGGGCGCCAACGGCTGCCTGCTCAAGGATGTGGCGGGCACCGACCTGGTCTCCGCCCTGCGCCGGGTCCTCCGCGACGAACGCGTCATCGACCCGAGAATCCTGCCCAGCGCCGACGTCCAGTCCGACGCCCTGGCCCGCAGCGGCCTGACCCGCCGCGAGTACGAGGTTCTGCGGCTGGCCGCGCAGGGCCAGACGAACCCGGAGATCGCGGAGTCGACCGGGCTGACGCGCAACACGGTGAAGACGTATCTGCAGGCGGCACTGCACAAACTCGGCGCCCGGAACCGGGTGGAGGCCATCAGCAAGGCGAGTGAGGCCGGGCTGCTGTAGCCCAATTCACTTGCCACGGCGGGGATCATTCGAAACATGTGCAAGAGGAAGTGCCCATGAGGGCCCAGCTGCGCGAGATCGCGCGTCACACCGAGGGCATCGTCCACACTGGACATTACCGATCCCCGCTCGGCCGCGAGGTCACCTTCGCGGCCGAACTCGCGATCGCGTTGGCAGGCACCAGGATCTACGGCCCGGACCCGGTGCCGGTGTCACACCTGGACAACGACCGGCCCACCCGCATCGAGGTGACCGGAGAAGGCAGCATCCAGGCCGCGCACCGACTCTCGGTGAAGCCCGATCCGGTGGCGGTGCTCAACTTCGCCTCCGCCCGCAACCCTGGCGGCGGCTACCTCAACGGCGCGCAGGCCTAAGAGGAAGCACTCTGCCGAGACTCGGCCCTGTACGCCACCTTGCTGCGAGCGCCCGACTTCTACGCCCACCATCGCGGCAACCGCGACGCCTTCTACACCGACCGAGTGATCCACTCCCCTGCGGTGCCAGTCTTCCGCGACAGCCGGGGCGAGTTGCTGGAAGTCCCCTTCACCGCGGGCTTCCTGACCTCCCCCGCACCCAACGCGGGCGCATCCGACGCCAGGCCCCCGAACAAGCGCACCGCATCCCGGCCGTCCTGGCGAGCCGTGCCGAGCGAGTCCTCGAAGTGGCCGCCGCCAACGACTACCGCCGCCTGGTGCTCGGGGCGTGGGGATGCGGCGTGTTCCAGAACGACCCCGCCCTGGTGGCAGGCACGTTCCGCGACCTGCTCACAGGTCGCTTCGCCGGACACTTCGACGAGGTCGTCTTCGCCGTCCTCGACCGCACCGGCGCGACCCGCGACGCCTTCGACCGGACGTTCGCCTAGGCCGCCTAGGCCAGAGTGGCGTCCAGTTCGATCTTCACGCCGGTCAGCGCGGCCGACACGGGGCAGGTCTGCTTGGCCTGCTCGGCGATCTCAAGGAACTTCGCCTCGTCGGCGCCCGGCACCTCGGCCCGCACGGTCAGCAGGATGCCGGTGATCCCGAATCCCTCGCCGACCTTCCCGAACTCCACCTTCGCCGAGGTCTCCATCCGGGTCGGCGGGATCCCGGCGCGGGCCAGCAGCGCGGAGAACTGCATGCAGTAGCAGGACGAGTGGGCCGCGGCGATCAGCTCCTCCGGGCTGGTCTTCCCGTTGGGCTCCTCGGTGCGGGCGGGCCAAGACACCCCGAACGAGCCCAGGCCCGAGCTGTCCAGGTTCACCGTGCCCGACCCGCTCGCCAGGTCGCCGGTCCATTTCGCGGTCGCCGTGCGGTCGGTCATGTCCGCGTTCCCTTCGCCGAAGTCGATGCGGTCACCGACCAGCGTTGGACACCGGACCCGCCTTGTCCACTCGACGCTATGCCTCAGGGCTGCGCAGCTGTACCGACCCGTGGGCCTCGCGCGGCGGGGCGGGCGTCGGCACCGCGGGCGGGCCGCCCCGGAGCGCGAGGAAGGCGGTCGGAAAGGCGACCACGACCGCGGCGACCAGCAGCCAGAACCCGATACCGACCCCGGCCGAGTACTCGATCAACGCCCCGACGGGACTGTTGTTGGTGGGGCGGAAAGACGCCTCCCAGCTCACCACCTGGGCGGTCACCGTCGCCACGGCTCCCGCGAGGAACGCGGTGGCGACCCCGCACAACGCGGCGGCGAGCCGCTTGGCCGCGGGGGTCGCGCGCCGGGGCGCGGCGACGAGACTGGCCACGGCCGCGACCAGCAGCGCCCCCGCCGCGATCGACAACGGCACCCCGGTCACGGGTGCGTCGCCCGACTTCGGGCCGCCGGTGGTGGAGAAGTCCCACCCGGTGATCGTCATCGTGAGCACCTGACCGGCCGCGCGCACTTCGCCGCCGAACAGCGGCAGGAAGGTCCCGACCACCGTCGACACCGCAGCCGCCAAGCCCAGCAGGCCGCCCAGGAGCGCGGTCGCGCGCCACCCGGCAGTCACGGGTGGCGGCCCCTGCTCGGGTCCGTCGGACGGTGGCTCTGACTCTGATCCCAGGCTGGTCATCCCCTGATGGTGCCCGAACAAACCGCCGCCCGGACCGCTTTGTACGAGGTTCTGGCACGCATTAGCTCCACAACCGCTCCACAGCGTTCACTCTTTAGTGGCGCTTTTTGTGAGAATCTTTCCTCGACCGTGTCGCAACGGACACGGGGCGTCACCGGTGCTGGTGAAGTCGCCGGAGGCGTCAGCCGTCGGGGAAAGGACCTCACCATGCTGACCAAAAGCCGGACACGCTGGAACCTCTTAGGCCTGGTGACGGCCACCGTGGCCGTCACCATCGGACTGCAGGCCCCCACGGTCGCCGCCGCCGCCCCGCTCACGGTCGCCCAGGCGATCAGCCAGCAGAGCGGGGCCACGGCCACCGTCCGCGGCTATGTCGTCGGGCAGCCGACCGCGACGACCACGGTGGTGCGTTCCAATTTCCCGTCGGATTACGCGATGGCGCTGGCCGACTCGGCGAGTGAGACCGGCACCTCGCGGATGATCTACGTGCAGATCACCTCGGCGTTCCGCGCGAACTATGGGCTGCGGACCAACCCGAGTCTGATGGGCAAGCAGCTCGACGTCACCGGGACGCTGAGCTCGTACTTCTCCCACCCGGGCCTGGTTTCGACCACCGCGTTCGCGCCGGCAGGCGGCACGCCGACCACCACCACGACGCCACCGACGACCGGCACACCGGGCGACTACGACGACACGTACTACAAGACGGCGATCGGCAAGACCGGTCCCGCGTTGAAGACCGAGCTGAACCGGATCATCAGCACCCAGACCAAGTTGAGCTACGACCAGGTGTGGAACGCGCTCAAGGCGACCGACCAGGACCCGGCGAACAGCGCCAACGTCATCCTGCTCTACAGCGGCCGCTCGCAGAGCAAGACCACCAACGGCGGCGACCCGGACGACTGGAACCGCGAGCACGTCTGGGCCAAGTCGCACGGTGACTTCGGCACCGCCACCGGGCCGGGCACCGACATCCACCACCTGCGCCCCGAGGACGTCTCGGTCAACGCCAACCGCGGCAACAAGGACTTCGACCTGGGCGGCTCCCCCGCCGCCGAGGCGCCGGGCAGCTACAC
The DNA here is from genome assembly GCF_004362515.1 of Actinokineospora alba. Lineage (NCBI taxonomy): Bacteria > Bacillati > Actinomycetota > Actinomycetes > Pseudonocardiales > Pseudonocardiaceae > Actinokineospora > Actinokineospora alba. The sequence continues at coordinate 7,017,575 of NZ_SNXU01000001.1, forward strand.
CGACGCCGACTCCTGGGAGCCGCGCAACGCGGTCAAGGGCGACGTCGCGCGGATGATCTTCTACATGGCGGTGCGCTACGCGGGGACCGACGGCTTCGCCGACCTGGAACTCAACGACAGCGTCAACAACGGGACCGCGCCGTACCACGGCAAGCTGTCGGTCCTGAAGCAGTGGAACACCCAGGACCCGCCGGACGCCTTCGAGAAGCGGCGCAACCAGGTGATCTACGACCAGTTCCAGCGCAACCGCAACCCGTTCATCGACCACCCCGAATGGGCCAACGCCATCTGGAACTGACGACAGCCGCGTTGGGGCACCCGGGTGGTGTCCCAACAGGACTCTTGGCACGCCTGTTGATCTACGCCAGACTGCGGCGAGTTGACCTGACTCAAACGCAGGAGGCGGCTCGATGAGGCAGTCCAGGACCAGTCGATTCAGGCGCAGCGCGGCCGTGGTGGCGGCCGCGCTGCTTCTCTTCCCCCTCAACGCTCCCACCGCGTCCGCGGCGGTGGGCGATCTGGCGTGCACGGGCAACTTCCAGTTCAACTTCACGCCACCGCTGACTTCGAGCTCCACGACGGCCGCGGCGGAGGTGTCCGGCGGACTGGTGGACTGCTTCTCCGCCAACGGGTCGTACACCCGGCTGAAGTCTGGCTACCGCACCGGCGTGGGGTCCGTCAGCCGAGAACTCGGCACCGCGCCGTGCGCGCCGGTCATGACGATCACCGAGGGCGCGGTGCTGTACTGGAACACCGGTGAGCGCAGCAAATTCGACATCACCGTCAACACCGACCCGAGCTCGGGCGACCTCACGATCAGCGCGTACTTCACGCACGGGCCGCTCGCCGGGGACACCGCCAACGCCTACCCGATCGTCTTGCACCCCAACGCCGACTGCGCCACCAACGGCCTGTCCTCGCTCACCTCGGATCTGCTCGAAGTGTTCTGGGAATAGCCCTCAGGCCGAGGTCATGAACTGAGCGCAGTGCTCGCCGATCATCATGGCCGGTGCGTTTGTGTTGCCACCGACGATGCTCGGCATGATCGACGCGTCGGCGACCCGCAGCCCCTCGATGCCACGCACGCGGAGCTGCGGGTCGACGACCGCGCGCTCGTCCACACCCATCCGGCAGGTGCCGACCGGGTGGTAGACCGTTGTGGCGCGGTTGGGCAGTTCCCGCATCAGGGCGGCATCGTCGGCATAGTCCGGCCCCGGTGAGAGTTCCGCGGTGACGTCGCCCGCGATGACCTTGTTCGCCATGATCTCGCGCACCAGCTTCATGCTCTCCAACAACAACTCGGAGTCGCGCCGCGCGGTGAGGTAGGCCGGGTCGATCAGCGGCGCCGCGGTCGGGTCGGCGGACGCCAGCCGCATCGTGCCGCGGCTCTCGGGGTAAATCAGCGTCGCCATCACGGTCAGCGCGGGCCGCGGGTCCACGTTGTGTCGAATCGGGGCGTCCTGGTTGGGGAACGGGTAGGACCACGGCAGGGCCAGCAGCTGGATGTCGGGCACCGCACCCGCCCGGGAGCTGCGGACGAACCCGACGGACTCGAACACCGTGCGCCCCACCCAGGTCCCACCGGAAACAGCCTCCTTCAGCACCCCTTTGGCGAAGTACGGCCCGGTTCCGCGATGCTGCGCGCTCTTGGTCAGGTAGGTCATCGGGACGAACATGTGGTCGTGCAGGTTGTCGCCAACCGGCAGGTCGGCCCGCACCTCGATTCCCTTGTCCCGCAGGTGTTCGGCCGGTCCGACACCGGAGAGCATGAGCAGCTGCGGCGAGCCGAACACGCCCGCCGACAGCACCACCTCACGGGAGGCGTGGATGACTTCCCGGCCGGACTTCGTCAGGATCTCCACCCCGGTCGCCCGGCCGCCCTCGATGACCACCCGGGACACCGTCACCCCGGTGCGCACCCGCAGGTTCGGCAGACCCGCGCCGAGATACCCGATGGACGAGCTGTAGCGCAGCCCGCCGTCGATGTTCTGCTGGACGACGCTCGCGCCTTCCTGCTCCTCGCCGTTGTAGTCGTCGTTCTTCTTCACTCCGGCGGTCTCGCTCATCGCCTCGATGAAAGCCTCGGAGGCCGCGGTCATCCCCTGCTGCCGGGTGACTTTGATCGGCCCGCCCGCCCCGCGCAGGTCGTTGCCGCCGTCGGCCCAGTCCTCCATGCGCTTGAAGCTGGGCAGGACGTCGTCGAAGCCCCACCCGGCACAGCCATCGGCGGCCCAGTCGTCATAGTTGCGGCGGTTGCCGCGGACGAAGATCATCCCGTTGATCGAGCTGGACCCACCGAGCACCCGCCCCCGGGTCTGCGGAATCCGCCGGTCGAGCGCGCTTGCCTGGGGAACGGAGTAGTAGCTCCAGTCCAGCCGCTTCTTGAGCTGGGGGATGTTGTGGAACACCGCGATCATCCCGGGCTTGCGCACCAGCCTGGACTTGTCGACGGGGCCCGCCTCGAGGAGCACGACCTCGGCCCCACTCTCGGCAAGCCGTCGGGCCACGGCGCAACCCGCGCTGCCCGCGCCAACGACGACATAGTCAGGATGCTTCATGCGCCGACCTCCGGAGCCACAGTGAACCCCCACACTAGAACACGTTCTATCTTTAGCGGAAGCGTCCAGGTGTCAACCGGGAAGAAAATCGGCATGATCTCCCCATGACCCTGGACCCGCGGCGTGTCGCCGTCCTCGCCCTGCACTGGCAGGTCAACGTCATCAAGCCGGAAGGCTTCTTCGGCGGCATGCTCGCCGAACCAGTAGCCCAGAGCGGCGTCGTCGACCGCGCCACCCGCTTCCATGAGTCGGTTGGGGTGCCGGTGGCCTTCACCAGGTTCACCGTCCCGGTGGGCGAGGGAGCCCTGGTCCGCAACACCGGCTTCATGAAAGCGGTCGGCGACGCCCAAGAGGCCTTCCGCCCCGACAGCCACGGCGCGGCACTGATCCCGGAGATGGCAGGCCAGGCCGCTCAGGTCTTCGACAACCAGAAACTGTCCGGCCTGGCAGGCAGCGAACTGCCGGAATGGCTGACCGAACACGCCATCGACACGGTCTTCATCACCGGAGTCGCAACAAACCTGACCGTCGAACAGACGGCCCGGCACGGGACCGACCTCGGCCTGACCGTCCACGTCATCAGCGATTGCGTCACGGCGGCCACGGAGGAAGCCCACCTCGCCTCACTGGCCAACCTGGACCTCGCGACCGCGGGCGGCCTGACCGCGGCGGAAGCCCTGGCCATGCTCGGCTGAGCCACCCACACCCACACCCACAGCCACAGCCACAGCCACAGCCCCACCGTGGCACGTTCACCCGCCCCGCACGCTGGGACACCACCCACCCCGCACCGTGGCGCACTCCGCCCACCCCGGACACCCAGGAACGCCACCCGCCCCACACCGTGGCGCACTCCGCCCACCCCGGACACCCAGGAACGCCACCCGCCCCACACCGTGGCGCACTCCGCCCACCCCGCACCCCTCGGGCGTTACCCACCCCACACCCTTTGGGACGCCCCCGGGCACCCTTGACGCCTCTACACCCCAGAAAGCCCCCGACCCGCCACCTCGGCAGCCCCCACCCCGCAGTCCGACAACCCCACCCGGCACCTCGGCACGAACAAACCTCACCGGATGCCCTTGTCCTTGCCGCTCCGGACGTGGTCACCCTCAGGGACACGCCTCCCCCATAGCTCCGGACGTGGTCACCTCAAGGGACGGCTCTTCGCCCCTGCACTTCCCCCTTGCCCCTCGTCCTGGCCGCTTTTAATTCTCGATCATCGCTGTCAAGGGTCGGCTTGCCGATCGCGCAGCGACGGCCGTCTACGGCCGCCCTTGACAGCGATGATCGAGAATTAAACAATCGCGCCAGAGGGGCCACCCACTTCACTAAGACCCCGAGTTCTCGTTGGCTCCCAACAAGAACAGTCCCCCTCGGACACAATTGTTTAACTCTCGATCATCGGCGTCAAGGGCGGCGCAAGCGCCGTCGCTGCGCGATCGGCAAGCCGACCCTTGACACCGATGATCGAGAGTTAAAGATGGCCAGGACGAGGGGGCAGGGGGTAGAGCAGGGATTAAAAGCCAAAGACCGCATAGGCAACCCCGTCCGGGGTGGGCTGTCGGTGGTGCGGTCTTTGGGTGCCGTGCCTTGCCGTGCCGCCTGGTTGAGTTGGTGGCGGTGCTGGGTTAGACGGCAGCCGTTGCGGGTCGGGGCTCACGCAAGGGTGCGCCCGAATCGTGCAGGTGGCTCAGGACCTGCAGGTACGACTCCAGCATCCCGCACGCCAGGTAGGGGACGCCGATGCTCGCGCAGTAGTCCCGCACCATCGGTTGCGCGTGCCGCAGGTTGACGCTCGGCATGTTCGGGAACAGGTGGTGTTCGATCTGGTAGTTCAAGCCGCCCAGCAGCACGTCGACACCATGGTTGCCGAGGATGTCGCGCGACGTCAGGACCTGCTTGCGGAGGAAGTCGAGTTTCTCGTCCTTCGCCACCAGCGGCATGCCCTTGTGGTTCGGGGCGAACGACAGGCCCAGGTGGACGCCCATGACGCCGTGGTGCACGAGGATGAACAGCACTGCCTTGCCCGGCGAGAGCACCATGAACACCGCCGTCAGATATCCGGCCGTGTGGGCGATGAACAGGAACGCCTCCAGTCGGACCGCCCTGACCTCACGCTTCACGATGGCCTCGACGCCCGCGACCTTGAGCATGACGCCCTGGGTCAGCAGCAGCGGGAGGAACAGGTACGCCTGGTAGGCCGCGATCCAGCGCAGCGGGCCGGTCTTGGTGCGGGCCTGGTCGCGGCTGAACGCCAGCGCCGGGATATCGATGTCCGGGTCGTCGTCGTGGTTCGGGTTGGCGTGGTGGCGGTTGTGCTTGCCCACCCACCAGCCGTAGCTGATGCCGGTGACCGTGCCGCAGATGTAGCCGACCAGGTCGTTGTACTTGCGGGAGGTGAAGATCTGCCGGTGCCCGGCGTCGTGGCCGAGGAAGCCGAACTGGGTCGACACCAGCGCCACACCCACCGCGAGCAGCAGCTGCCACCACGAATCGCCGAGCATCACGAAGCCGACGGCCACCGCGGCGAGGGCCAGCACGGTGAGCGCCATCCGGACCGCGTAATAGCCGTATCGCCGGTCGAGCAGGCCCGCGGCCTTGATCGAGCGGGCCAGGTCGGCGAAGTCGCTGCCTCGCCGTTCAGCCAGTAGTTCGGTCATCGTGGGCAACCTCCGTCGACGAACAGGACATCCGTGGCGAAGCCCGTCAGGGAATCGTTCTGCCGTCAGCGGTCGCCGCACTCCCAGCGACCATAAGGCCGAACCCGCTGCGAACCGCAGAACAGCGGCCTAACCCCAAGCGACAATCAGCGTTCGTACGCGTGGACGACCAGAACGTAGTCAAAATCCCACACAGCCGTGGGCGGCGAGACGAGGCCCGCGGCCCACGTCTACCCCCCAGGCTAGCTGGTCGCGGGGGCGACCACCGTTTCCGTTCGACCACGGTATTGGTTGTGGATCAAGAAAGCCGTCGCGAGGACGAGTGCCGCGGTGGCGCCGTGGACGCCGAACGCGGTACCGGGCGACCCGGAATGCGACAGCACGATGACCATGTCGCCCGCCGGGACGACGGCGACGACCGCCAACGCGATCGCAAGCGCGCGCCGCTGTCCGGCGGCCAGCAGCGCCAGCACGACAAGGCCCGACATGATGTCGCGGATTCCCTTGACCGCGAGGAAACCGGTGTCCTGCGGCCAAGCGGGCAGGCCGAAACCGGACGCGAGGGAGTGCGGGGCGATCAGGTAGCCCAAGCCGATGCCGATGATCGCGAGAGCGAGCAGGATGGCGAGGCCGTTGGCTAATTTGGTGCTGGTCATGACATTTCTCCAGTGGGGACGGCGCCGTCGAGTGCGGCGGTGACAAGACGTTCGGCGTAAGCGGGGTCGATCGGCATCCCGGTGAACAGGACGCGGTAGTAGAGGGCGCCGGCGAGCTGGTCGAACAGCACGACCGCGTCGGTGTCCGCGCGAAGTTCGCCGCGCTGCTTGGCCCGCTCGATCAGGGCCAGCACGAGCGCGTTGCGCCGGGTGAAGACGCCGTGGATGAGTTCACCGATGTCGTCGTGCCGCGCCGCGGCGGCCGCGAGTTCGGCCACGAGACCCAGCGACCGCGACCGGTTGATCGCCGCGACGATGTGCGTGAGGTAGTTGACCAAGTCGACCCGGATATCCCCCGTGTCGGCGACCGGATCTGCCTCCTGCATCCGGGCGGTCACCGCGACGGCGAGGTGGTCCTTGGAGGGCCACCGCCGGTAGAGGGTCGTCTTCGCGACCCCGGCCGCCTCGGCCACCGCGTCGATCGACAGTCCCGCGTACCCGCGTTCGACCAGCTGCGCGGCGGCTATGTCGAGCACCCGCCTGTCCACCTCCATGTCGCGGGGACGTCCGCGCTTCGACTCGCTCATCCGAACTCCTTTTCGCTACTTGTGTAGCGTAAGTCAGGTCGAGCGATTTACGCAACCCTTGTTTCGTAATTGGCTCACAGCAGGGCCGCATCGGCCCAACAGTCCATTGTGGACTTACCTGCTCGCCGCGCAGGCGCGCGACACCGGGTGGATGATCGACCGCATGGACGAACGCTGGCCCCGCCAGGTCTACGGCGTGGGCGAGGACCCCGACGCGCGGTTCACCCTCGCCAACGAACGCACGATGCTCGCCTGGATCCGCACAGCCCTGGCACTGATCGCCGCGGGCGTCCTGGTCGACGCCGTCAACCTCCCCATCGCCGACGGCCCGCGCCGCTGGCTGGCGGCGGGTCTGGTGCTGCTCGGCGCGATCACCGCGACCGGCGGCTGGTTCCGCTGGGCCCGCACGGAACGCGCGATGCGCACGGGCGCGCCCATGCCGGCGCCCACCCTGGGCGCCGTGATCGTCGGCGGCCTGCTGGTGGCGGCGGCGCTGGTGCTCACGGTGATCCTGCTCCGATGAGCCTGCACGTCGAACGCACCGGCCTCGCGTGGGCACGGACCACGCTGGCGGTCATCGGCCTCGCCGCAGTGGTGATCCGGCTGCGCATCGACCAGCCCTTCCTGGTCGGCGCCGCCACCGTCGCCATCGGACTGCTGCTGCTCGCGATGCTCCGCGGAAACCGGCGAGCCGACGGCGCCATGCCCGCGACCGTCGTCGGGCTGGTCCTGGTCGTCGTCGCGGTCGAGCTGGTCGGAATCCTCAGCGGCTGAGCCACCCGGCGTCGACCTTGCCCAGCCGCATCCGCTGCGGGTGGTCGCCGACCGCCACGCTGGAGACCTCCTGGCCGGTCGCGTACGAGATCGCGGAGACCCGGTCGCTGCCGCTCCAGGAGACGAAGCAGTGCGCGCCGTCGCGGCTGGGGGTGGCCCAGTACGGCTTGAGGCCGGTGCCGACCAGGCTCGGGAAGCCGAAGTCCGCCCGGTCGACGATCGCGGCGTAGTCCGACATCGTGCCCGCCACGCAGATCTTCCTGTCGTCCCCGCCCATCGCGATCCCGTGGTGCGCCGAGTCGAGCAGGTACCGCTCCCTCGGCAGGTCCTTCACGTGGTCGGCGATCGGCAGGTTCGCGACCCGGGTCACCTTGTCGTTCACGAGGTCGTACTCGACGAATCCGTGGAAGAACGAGACCTGCAGGTAGGCGTAGCGCTCGTTGTCCGTCAGCGTCATCGGCCGGACGGCGGCGCTCATCCCCGGATACCCGGCCTCGGCGAGCTTCGCCCCCATGTCGACCCGCTTGATCACCTGGTTGGTGGCGGCGTCGACGACCTGGAAGTACCGGGCCCCCTTGGTCGAGTCGAGGGCCGGGAAGTCGAGCGGGGTGTAGACGGTCCCGATGCTGGCATGGAAGATCCGCGTGGCGTCCCGCGAATACACGTTCTCGTGCGGCGAATCGCCCGAGGGGAACGACCCCACCTCACGGCCGGTTGCCACGTCGAGGATGTGCACCACGTTCGCCGTGGAAGCCGACACGGCGACCCGGGTCCCGTCCGGCGACAGCGCCATGTGGTCGGACCGCTGCCCTTGGACCACGAACCGCCAAATGATGGCCCCCGAGGCCAGGTCGATCGAGACGACGTCGGCCAAGCTCGGCCGGGAGACGATCAGCCGCCTGCCGTCCGGGGTGGTGTACAGGTCGTCGACGAACTGGTCATGCCCCTCGCCGATGAGCTGCCGGATAGCCAGGAAGTAGGCCAGGCGAACCGGGTTCAGCGCGATCTCGGTCATCCGCTGCCGGATGTCCGGGATGACGTTGACCCGCGCCAACCTGCGGAGCGGCAACTCGGCGGAGACGACGTCAGCGGTGCCGTCCCAGTTGTTGCCGACGAAGAGCACGTCCCGCAGCGGAACGGCTTGCGCGGGCGCGGCAGGCACCACGACCGCCGCCGCCAGCGCGACCGCGGACAGCTTCGCGACCAGCTTGATCCTCATCCGACCCTCGTTTCTCGGCGCCCGTCCAGGTCAACGACCACCCCCTCACCGAGTTACGCGAGAATCGTTCACATCTTGGTGACGCCTCGCTGGAACCGATTGGCCCGGTGCCAGGCGAAGTACGGTTCCGTCTCCGGCCGGTGCGCCGAGCAGCGCAAGGTGCCCACCAGGTTCACGTGGTCGGCGAACCGGCCGCTCGGCGTGGCCTCCGCCGTCCGGATCCACCCGTCCTCGTCGACGGTGATGTAGCCCAGTTCGAAGAGCAGATCGCACCCGAACGCACAGGCGGCCATCGCCACGTTGCGCAGGTCGCGGCGCTCTTCGTCGCTGCATTCGGACCGGGGCTTGATATGGGCCGCGACCAGGAACCGCAGCGGGAAGACACTCCCGCACAAGGCGCACGACGCAGTGCCGACACTGCCCACGACCAGCTCCCGCAGCTCCGCCTGCTCGACCCGGCGGACCGCGGCGGTCATCTTGTCGAGAGTCTCCGCGGACAGTGCCCGGATGGTGACGTCGTCGACCGAGTCGAACACGGTGCGCATCTCGCTCATCGCCCGCTCGGACTGGCCGTCGAGGCCGACCCGGCGCAGCAGCGCGGGGTGGTCGGGCACGTCCGACAAGTGGGAATCGCACAGCACGAAGATCGCTTCGGCGAGGACCATCGGTGTGGCGAGCAGATCGGCCGCGGCCTGGGTGAACCCGGCCCTGGCCGCGGTGTCGGAGGCGGCAGGCGGCCCCGTCAGACCGTGCGTCTCCCACAGCGCCGGATCGCCGCCGAGGTGCCAGAACGGGTACTGCGGTGTCGCAGTCGCACCGAAGTCGGGGAGGAGTTCGCCGACCTGCTCACGGAACTGCGGCCAGTCGAACAACCGTCCCTGGCCCGCCGCGAGGCGCCCGAGGGCCCAGAGCAGCGCGATCGGCTTGTGCCGGGCAGGTTCCCCGACCGCGTTGTGGACCTTCAGCGACCGCAGCGACTCCATGAGATCGGCGACCAGCAGCTGCCCAGCCAGCTCTCGCTCCAATCGCGGACCGTCCGCGAGCCCGTAACCAGGCACTTCGAGAACCAGACGCATGCGTTTGCTCCTGTTGCCATCCTTGCTGGCATCTGCACGCTGTCCGATCGGTCCCTGTGCACGCGTAAGGCTCTTGCGCAACGCCTCAACGTCGGTGTCCGGGCCCAACTTGATCGGCCCCTCGATCAGCGACCGTTCACTGAGTGACAACCCTTCGGTTTGGCGCGACTCGACGGCAGCGGAGCTGATGATCGCTGACCGCCGAGCAAGCCTGCCGAGGAGAACGACCAGCGCAGGCCGATAGTCCGCATTACGTGGTCGCGCCTTGGCCTTGCCCTTCCCACCAGCGCTATTGAAGATCAGCGACAGTCGCTCACCATGAGGCTCCACTGCGAACTCGGCGAGGAGCGGGGTTCCGGAGTCTGTGTACGGATGCACAGTTCCACTGTTCCCGATCAAGGTCACGGTGACGATTCGGTCAGTCCCGGGACAGGAAACCGCCCCAGGGTGTCGGTGCCGCACCCGATCGTGGCACCATCTTGCGCACGCGCGGGCGGCACCTGAGGGAGATCGGATGAACGACCGGACCGAACAGGTCGATGACCTCCAGCTTGTCGCCCTGCCCAGTGCGATCGGCTGTGCCGAGATGTTCGTCCGGTTCTCGCTGACCGAGTGGGCGCTGCGGGACATGCGTGACGTCGCCTCCGAGGCGGCCCGGGTCGTCGCCACCGCGGTCGTGGACACGGCCAATCCGGCTGACCCCGGGATGATGACCGCGAGGGTGCGGCTGTCCGGCGCCGACCTGATCTTCGAGGTCGAGTCGCCGCGGCCGGTGCCGACGCCTGCCATTCCCGGCGTGGCCCGGGTGGGGACCACGCAGATCGACCACGGCCGCTACATCGTCTGGTTCGCCCTCGCCCTCCCCAGCGGCATGAACGCCTCGGCGGTGCCGCTGCCCCGACGCCAGCGCAAGGCCTCTCAGGCCGCGCGGGCCGCGGTGCCCGACGAGCCGATGACGACCGACCCGGACGTCATGCGGCGGATCTTGTTCGGCCTCAACGGTTCCCCCGACCAGCGCCGACCGTAGGTATCTGGGGGCCGAAAGTCCCCTCTTAAAAGTGTGTCGACGCAATCTGGTCACCCTTTGTAACGTCGGCAGGGTGAAGGTCCGATGCAACCTAATGACGGGGTCACGCATCTAATACCTCACCAGCTACGAATACGAAGTACCCACAGACCAGGGGGGAACCCGAAATGTCCGAGCCACACGAACTGAGTCATCGCACCCTCGCGGTGCTGCGAGCCGTCGCCGCGGGGCGCGCGCAGATCAGCTGCGGTCGCGAACCCGACCTCTACATCGACGGGGTCCCGTTCTGCGACCAGTTCAGCGCCCACACGCTGACCCACGACGGCTACATCGCCGCGGGCACCGGCCGCTTCGGCCAGCTCGTCGCCGCCACGCTCACCCCCGCGGGCATCCGCGCCCTGGAGTCGGTGGCCGTCGCCGCCTAGGCGACCACGTTCTCCAGGCTGTCGGGCTCGCCGAAGTGCGCGCCCACCGCCCGGTCCGCGCCCGCCCGTCGCCACCAGTCGGCCTGTTCGGCGGTGTCGACGCCGGGCACCAGCACGTCACGGCCGGACTCGCGGACCATGGGCAGCAGCTCCAGCACGGACCGCACGAACATCGACTTGGGGTCCGGCGCCGTCCCGATCCGCTCGATCACCCGGTGGCCCAGCCGCACGGCGTGCACCGGGTGGTCCTCCAGGCAGGCGACGTCGCCGGGCGTCTGGCCGAACCCGGTCAGCACGATCCGCACGCCCAGGTCGATCAGCACCGACACGTTGTCCTCGGCCTGCGGGTCGGCCAGCGCCGACACCGGGACCCCCAGGTCCAGCCGCTCCAGGCCGCCTGCCCGGCGCACGGTGCCCACGAGGTCCTGGTCGGCCGCCTGCTCGTCGGTCAGCTCCACGTACAGCCGCTCGACGAACTGGGCGGTCCGCTCGCAGGCGACGCCGAGCGCCCACTGGTCGACCGGGACGCTGAGCCCCGTGTCGCGCAGCAGCTCACGGCAGCGGTCGTGGTCGAGGCGGCCGTGGACCGGGCTGTCCCAGTACAGCAGCGCCTGCCAGGCCACGGTCGTGCCGGTCTCCAACTCCACGACCGGCCGGAAATCCAGGTCGAGCTCGCCGCTCTCCCACGCCCCCGGGATGGACGCGGTGAGCCGGAAGCGGTCGCGCGCGGCCAGGTCCTCGGCTTCGACGAGACTCCACTGCCTGCGCCCGGAGGACTTCAGCCTCCGCAGCGTGATATCGGTGGCGCGCAACAGCTCCGCGGGCTCGGTGCCGGCGCGCGGTGAGCGCAGCACCGCGATCGACGCGGTCACCGCGACTCCTTCACCGTCCACATAGGTCGGTTCGGCGAGTGCGTCGTTGATGTCGGTCGCGAGCGCGGCCACGTCGTGCCGACCGGGCGTCAGCAGGGCGAACTCGTCGCCGCCGATGCGGGCGAGTGCGCCATCGTGCTCCTCGGCGATCATGGCCAGCCTGCCCGCGATCGCGCTGAGCAGCTGGTCGCCCGCGTGCCTGCCGATTCCATTGTTCACCACACCGAAATCGTCGAGTCCTATGTGGAACAGCGAGACGTCGGCCGTGCTGCCCATCGACTCCTCGAGCCTGCCCTCGAACGCCTGCCTGTTGGCCAGCCCGGTGAGCATGTCGCGGGTGCCCTGGGTGCTGAGCCGGTGTTCGATCAGGTGCAGGTCGGAGATGTCCTCCACCATGGTCACGTGGTGGTCCGGCTTGCCGTCGCGGTCGCGCAGCAGGGTCACCGCGACCCGGACCCACGCGGTGTCGCCGTCGGCGCGGAGGAACTGGGTGCGTTCGCGGACCGTGTCGCACTCGCCCGCGAGGAGTTCGGCGTAGCGCTCACGCAGGAAGTCGGCCTCGTCCGGGTGGAACAGGTCGTCGAGGCGCTTGCGGAACAGCGTTCCCTTGCGGTAGCCCAGCATCTCTTCGAGCGCCTCGTTGGCGCGCGCGACACCGCCGCCGAGGTCGCTGATCAGCATGCCCACCGCGGAGGTGGCGAACACGTCCTGGAAGCGCGCCTCGCTGACCTGCAGGTCGCGCTCGACGTTCTCCTTGGCCCGCACCAGGGCGTGCCGAATGTCCTCTTGCTCGGAGAAGAGTCGGTCGCGGGTGGCGGCGGTGAATCCGGCCGCCACCGTCGCGAGCGCGGGGATGACCTCAGCCGGGGACACACCCTCCACTTCGGACAATCCAGGACCCAGCACGTCGATCGTGGCGCGGATGCAGCCCGCCTTGGCGAACCCGGAGGCGACCAGTTCCTGGCCGATCTCCACCGCCGGGGCCAGGTCGGCACCGGGGCGCACGCAGGCCGCGAGGCGGGCCAGGAGCTCGCCCAAGCCACTCTCGATGTCGTCACGCGAGCGCGAGACATACACGACCTGGTTCAACGCCGCGGCCCATCTCCTGGCCAGCTCAGCACGGTCCACGGTGACCGTCCGGGTGGCGGATCATCGGTGTCCTTGTCGACTGCTCACTCAAAGATATGCGCCGGAGAGCTACCACTCTGCACCCAATCGGGTACATCGTGCCACTCGGACCCACGCACAGCGGGCATTCCGCTCAGCCGTTCGAGTGACCCACCGGCTTCTGGGCGACGCCCGCATACAGATTCGAGCGTTCGGCGTCGGCGGTGTCCTCCGGCCGCTCGGGCCGCCACTCGGGGGTGAGGACCAGGCCGGGCTCGACCAGGTCGAACCCGTCGAACATCCGGGTGATCTCCGCGTGAGTGCGCGGGAAGATGGGGTCCTGGCTGTTCTTGAACACCTCGACCGCGCCTGCCATGCCCGCGGGCGCGTGGTCCCAGGTGAACGCCGAGAGCGCGAGGTAGCTGCCGGGGGCGACCGCGTCGCGGTAGCGGGCGGCGAGCGCCCACGGGTCGTCGCCGTCGGGGATGAACTGCACGACGCCGACCATGAGCAGGCCCAGTGGCTTGTCCAGGTCGAGCAGCTCACGGGTCCGCGGCGCCTGCAGGATCTTGTCCGGGTCCCGCATGTCGGCCTGCAGGACGGCGGCGTTCTTGTTTCCCTCCAACAGGAGTTCGCTGTGCGCCACCGCGACCGGCTCGTAGTCGACGTAGACGACGCGCGCGTCGGGGTTGACGTCGTGGGCGACCTCGTGGACGTTGCCCACGGTCGGGATGCCGGATCCCAGGTCCAGGAACTGGGTGATGCCCTGGTCGAGCAGGTAGAGCACGGCGCGCCGCAGGAAGGCCCGGTTGAGCCTCGCCATGTCGCGCGCGGGGACCTTCGTCACCAGCTTCTCGGCCAAGGCGCGGTCGCCGGGGAAGTTGTGGCCACCGCCGAGCAGGTAGTCGTACACCCGCGCGGCGCTGGGCAGTTCGGTGTTGACACCCTCGGGCACCCAGCTTGCAGTGTCAGTCACGATCCACCTCGGGATTGGGGTAAAGGTTCAGGCCAGACTAACGACAACCCGTGTCGTCCGATCGGGTCATCCTTGATAACTTGATCTTCACCTAGCGTGATGATCCGGCAGGTTCTCCCGCAGGAACAACGCGGTCTCCTCGACGGCCTTCTTGACGTGCGGCTCGACGTCGTAGAGGTCCACGTGCCGCTCGCAGTCGAGCCACACCGCGCGCTTGACCCCCGTGACCCGCTCGTAGAGCCGTTCGGCGAGTTCGGGTGCGCAGTAGTCGTCGACCTTGCCGTGCACGACCAGCAGCGGTGTCGCGGCGAGCAGTTCGGCGGAGTTCAGGGCGTCGAACGTCATCAGGGTGTGCAGCGACCCTCGGGTGACCTCGTTCGTCCAGTGCTCGGCCGCGCCGCGTTCGGTGCCGTAGTAGGAGTACGGCTCCTCCCCCGCCATCGCCGCCTCCCCGTCGTCGGGCGCGACGGCCGGGATGAGGTCGTCGTAGCCCGCGAGGAACACGCCCAGCGCGGCCCGGTAGGCGTCGATCCCCATCCGCTCGGCGAAGAACGCGGGGCTGTTGTAGGCGCCCGCGATCCCGGCTACCGCCTTGACCCGGGGGTCGCTCGCCGCGGCCCGCATGACGTAGCCGCCGCCCAGGCAGATCCCGACCAGCCCGATGCGGTGCGCGTCGATCTCCGGCCGGGCCGCGAGCAGGCTCACCGCGGCCCGCAGGTCGGCCAGCTTCCCTTGGGTGTCCTCATGTCCGTGCCTGCCGCCGCTCTCCCCGAAGCCGCGGTGGTCGAAGGCGAGCGTGGCGAAACCGGCCTCGGTGAGCCGCTCCGCGTAGTGGCCGACGACCTGCTCCTTGACCCCGGTGAACGGCCCGCTCAGCGCCACCGCCGCGTGCGGGCCCTCGGCGTCGGGAATCCGCAGCTCGCCGACGATGATCACGCCGTCGGACCAGAACTCCAGCCGTTCGGTGACACTCATGTCGTTTCCTCGGTCTCGGTGATGTGTTCGGGCCGCACCGGCACCCGGGTGAGCGCTTTCCCCGTCGCCGCGCGGATGGCGGCGACGATCGCGGGCGTCGAGGAGATGGTCGGCGGCTCGCCGACGCCGCGCAAACCGTAGGGCGCGTGCGGGTCGGCCAGTTCGAGCACGTCGAGCGGCATCGGCGGCATGTCGAGGATGGTCGGGATCAGGTAGTCGGTGAACGACGGGTTGCGGACCTTGCCGTCGACGACCTGGATCTCCTCCATCACCGCCAGCCCGAGCCCCTGCGCGGAGCCGCCTTGGATCTGCCCTTCCACGGCCTGCGGGTTCATCGCCTTGCCGACGTCCTGCGCGCAGGCGAGTTCGACGACCCGGACCAGGCCCAGTTCGACGTCGACGTCGACGACCGCCCGGTGCGCGGCGAAGGCGTACTGCACGTGCGCGTTGCCCTGCCCGTGCGAATCGAGCGGCTCGGTGGGCCGGTGCCGCCACTCGACCGTGTGCTCGATGACCTTGTCCCCAAGCAGTTCGACCAGGTCGGCGACGATGGCGTCGTCGGTGACGACCTTGCCGCCCTCCAGCCGGGCGCCGGGGCTTTCGGCCAGTTCCAGTACTTCCCCGCGGACCTTCTCGCACGCCGCCCGCACGGCGCCGCCGGTGACGTAGCTCTGTCGCGAGGCGGAACTGGAGCCCGCGCTGCCGACATTCGTGTCGGCGGGCAGGACGGTCACCTGGGTCACCCCAAGCTCGGTCCGGGCGATCTGCGCCTGCAGGGTCACCAGCCCCTGGCCGACCTCGGCGGCGGCGGTGTGCACGGAGACGACAGCCTCGCCCGCGACGACCTCCAGCCGGACCCGCGCGGTGGAGTAGTCGTCGAACCCTTCGGAGAAGCCGACATTCTTGATCCCGACCCCGTAGCCGACACCGCGCACGACGCCTTCGCCGTGCGTCGTGTTCGACACCCCACCGGGCATCTCGCGCAGGTCGTCGGCGGCGGGCGGCGGCATCGGCTTGTCCCGCACCAGCTTCAGCAGCTGCTCGACCGGGGCCGCGGAGTCGATCACCTGCCCGGTCGGCATCCGCGAGCCCTCGCGGACCGCGTTGCGCAGGCGCAGCTCCACCGGGTCCATGCCGAGCTTCTCCGCCAACAGGTCCATTTGGGACTCATAGGCGAAACAGGCCTGTACCGCGCCGAATCCGCGCATCGCACCGCAAGGCGGGTTGTTCGTGTAGACGCCATAGGCGTCCACGTGGACGGACTCGACCTCGTAGGGCCCGACGCCCAGCGTCGCCGCGTTCGCCACGACAGCCGTGGTGCTCGACGCGTACGCGCCGCCGTCGAGGACGATCCGGGCCCGCACATAGACGAGGTCGCCCGCCTCGGTGGCGCCGTGCTCGTAGCGCAGCCGCGCCGGGTGCCGGTGCACGTGGCCGAAGAACGACTCCTCTCGCCCGTAGACCATCTTGACCGGCTTCCCGGTGTGCATCGCCAGCATGCAGGCGTGCACCTGCATCGACAGGTCCTCCCGGGCCCCGAACGCGCCGCCGACGCCCGCGAGGGTGAGCCGCACCTTGTCCTGGGGCAGCCGCAGCGCCTCGGCGACCTGCTTCTGGTCGACGTGCAGCCACTGGGTGGCGACGTAGAGGTCGATCCCGCCGTCCTCGGCCGGGACCGCCAGACCGGACTCGGGGCCGAGGAAAGCCTGGTCCTGCATGCCGACGCTGTACTCACCGGTGACGACGACCGGCGCCGTCGGCTCGGGGTCGCCGGTGCGGACGCGGACGTGCCGCACGCAGTTGCCGGTCTCGTTGTCCGGGTGCAGCACCGTCGCGTCCGGCCGCAGGGCGTGGTCCATGTCGGTCACCGGGTCGAACACCTGGTACTCGACCTCGATCGCGGCGACCGCCCGCCGCGCCGTCTCGGGGTGGTCGGCGGCCACGATGGCAACCGGTTCCCCTTGGTAGCGCACGATGTCCTCGGCCAGGATCGGCTGGTCGGCGTGTTCGAGGCCGTACCGGTTGCGGCCGGGCACGTCGGCCTGGGTCAGCACCGCGTGCACCCCGGGGATCCGCAGCGCGCCGCCGACGCCGATGAGCTTGATCCGGGCGAACGGGTGCGGGCTGCGCAGGGTCGCGCCCCACAGCATCTCGTCGGCCCACAGGTCCGAGGAGTAGGCGAACTCGCCCTTCACCTTGAGTGCGCCGTCCGGTCGGACCGGGCTCTGGCCCACGCCGCCTTCAGTGCGGGTGCGTTCGGAGGATCGGGTCATCGCAGCATCCCCGCCTTGCGGGCGAGCTTGACGCTCGTCGTTTTCAGGTCGCGGGCCACGTCGGCCTCGGTGACCAGGCAGGACTCGTCGTCCTCGATCACCGCGTTGCCGCCTGCCAGCAGCAGCGCCAGCGGCGGCAGTGAGCCGAACACCAGGGCCGCCACCGGGTCGGCGATGCCCGCGTGTTCCACGCCGGTCAGCCGCCAGAGGGCGACGTCGGCGAGCTTTCCGGGTTCCAGCGAGCCGAGTTCTCGTTGTCTGCCAAGGCAGGCAGCGCCGCCCATGGTGGCCAGCCACAGCGCGCGGCGGGCGTCGAAGGAGGCGGCGCCGTCACGCAGTCGGGCCAGGTACATGGCCTGCCGGAGTTCCCCACCTAGTCCACCGTCCTCATTGGACGCGGCGCCGTCCGCGCCGAGTCCGACCGGGACACCGGCGGCCAGCATGTCCGCCACCCGGGCGATTCCAGCGCCCAGCCGGGCGTTCGACGACGGGCAGTGCGCGATGCCGGTCCGGCTCTCGCCCAGGGTGCGGATGGCGCCGTCTGAGAGGTGCACCCCGTGCGCGAGCCACACGTCCGACCCGGTCCACCCAAGGCGTTCGGCGTACTGCACGGGGGTGCAGCCGAACTCGGAGAGGCACTGCTTCTCCTCTTCGAGGGTCTCGGCGAGGTGGGTGTGCATCCGGACGCCCGCGGCCCGGGCGAGTTCGGCGGCGCCGGTCATCAGGTCCGCGCTGACCGAGAACGGCGAGCACGGTCCGACGGCGACACGGACGAACGAGGCGGGCGACGGGTCGTGCCACCGCGAGATCGCCTCGCCGGTGCCCTCCAGCGCGTCGGCGGTGTCCTCGACGAGGGAGTCCGGTGGCAGGCCGCCGGTCGACGTGCCGCGGTCCATCGACCCGCGCACGGCGTGCAGGCGGATGCCGACCTCGGCGGCGGCGTGGACGGTCGCGCCGAGCAGGTCGCCCGCGTCGCGCGGGAAGACGTAGTGGTGGTCGGCCGCGGTCGTGCATCCCGTGCGCGCCAAGCGAACCAGGCCTGCGGTGGCGGCGGCTCGAGTCGTCTCCTCGTCGATGCCCGCCCATACGGGATAGAGGCGCACGAGCCAGTCGAACAGGTCCGACTGCTGGGCGAGGCCGCGGGTGGCCCACTGGTAGAGGTGGTGGTGGGTGTTGACGAAACCGGGGGTCGCCAGGCAGCCGCGGCCGTCGACCCGGCGGTCGGCGGGCAGGTCGTCCGGGGCCGGGCCGGGACCGACGGACTCGATCAGCCCGCCGTTGACCACCACGTGCCCATCGGTGTACTCGGTTCCCGCGGCGTCCACGGTGGCCACCGCGGCGCCCTCGATGACCGTTCTCACGAGGCGCCCTCCATCCGGGACGCCGCGAGGCGCACCGCGTCGAGGATCTTCTCGTATCCGGTGCAGCGGCACAGGTTTCCGGCCAGGGACTCGCGGATCTCGGCGTCGGTCGGCTTCGGAACCCGGCGAACCAGGTCGTGCGTGGCGACGATCAGACCAGGGGTGCAGAACCCGCACTGCACGGCACCGGTCTCGACGAACGCCTCCTGCACGGGATCGAGCTGGTCGCCGTCGGCGAGCCCCTCGACCGTGCGCACCTCGCGGCCCTCGACCTGGCCCGCGGCGACCAGGCACGCGCAGACCGCGACCTCGTCGAGGAACACCGTGCAGGAGCCGCATTCCCCTTGCTCGCAGGCGTTCTTGGAGCCGGGCAGGCCCATCCGCTCGCGCAGCACGTAGAGCAGGCTCTCGCCCTCCCAGACGTCCTCGGCGACCTTCTGCTCGCCGTTGACCCGCACCGTCACCCTCATGTAGACCAGCTCCCAGTCCGGTAGTCCGCCCAGGCCCACGCCAGCGTCCGCCGGGCCAGCACGCTCAGCGCGTGCCGCCGGTACGCCGCGGTGCCCCGCACATCGTCGATCGGGTTGGCCGCTTCGCCCACCAGCTCACCGAAGCGGCGCATCATGCTGTCGGGCAACGGTTCCCGCGTGTCCCACAGTCCGTCGATCTCGGTCTCGGCGAACGCCTCCGCCTCCGGCGCCCGCAGCGGTGTCGGCCCCGCCGAGCCGATACCGGTGCCGACGGAACGCTTGCCCGCGTTCAGCGCGAGGCCGAACGAGCAGACGGCGATCACCATGGCGTTGCGGGTGCCGACCTTCGCGAACTGCTGGGGACCCGAGGCGACCGGAATGCGGGTCGCCACAATGAGTTCGTCCGGTTCGAGCACCGACTTCTTCGGACCGACGAAGAACTGACTCGTCGGAATCCTCCTGGTGCCGCGGGTCGACGCGACCTCGATCTCGGCCGCGCAGGCCAGCAGTGGCGGGTGCGCGTCACCGGCGGGGGACGCCGCGCCGAGGTTGCCGCCGACCGTGCCCCGGTTGCGGATCTGCGGCGACCCGACGGTCCGCGACGCCATCGCCAGGCCGGGCAGCTTGGCGCCCAACTCGGTGATGATCCGGTTGTACGGCACGCCCGCGCCGAGCCGGACCATGTCGTCGTCGAGGTCCCACTCGGCCAACTCGGTCACACCGCCGAGGTCGAGCAGCGCGTCCGGCCTGCGGAGGTCGAAGTTGAGCTCCACCATCACATCGGTGCCACCCGCGATCGGCACCGCTTCCGGGGTCGCCGCCTTGGCCTCGAGTGCCTCGGCGAGGGTCGTCGGTCGCAAGAAGTCCATTGTGGAATATCCCCTACCACCAAGCCAGGCCCGCATCGGGCGCGTCGGAACGACGGACGGTGCCTTCGATCAGGCCATAGGGACGGTCGGCGGCGTGGAACACCTCTCCCGGGTTGTCCAGTCCGAACGGTGCGAGGTCGACGAGGAAGTGGTGTTTGTTCGGCAGCGCCAGGCGAACCTCGACGAGGTCGTCGTCGCCTTCGAGGACCCGCTCGCCCATCGCGTGCAGCGTCTGCTGCAGCGAGCGGCTGTGGGTGTCGGCGAAGGCGGTCAGCAGCCGGTCCCGCGCTCCCGCAAAGGCTTGCGCCCAGTCCCGTCCGGTCGAGGCGTGCCGCCAGTTCGCGGTGACGGCGGTGGCCAGGATGCGGTCGTGGGTCTCGGGGAGAGTGGTGTAGCGGTCGCGAGGGAAGCCGTGGAACTCCGAGCCGGTCGTGTTGAGCACCACCAGGTCCGCCACCCCGGACACCACCCAGGCGGACTCGCCGTCACAGGTGGCGGTCGTGGTCCGCGTCCCCGCGCCGCGGGCGAAGGAGTGGCCGGTCGCGGCGATGCGGTCCCAGGTGTACTGCTCGATCCGCACGCGGGCTTGCTTGATCTCGGCCGTCGTGGTCACGAAGTGCCGCACCAGGCGCAGGGCGAAGTCCTCGATCTCGCCGACACCGTCGCGGGCGAAGGCGTACACGGTGTTCTTCTGGGTGTCGGTGGGCAGGACGCCGCTGTTGTCGCCGGTCAGATGGGTCGCGGCGAGGTCACCGGCGAGGGTGGTGGTGACGTTGAGGTCGGTGATCGCGTGGGTGTCGCCGTCGCGGTCGACCCGGACCAGGCGCGTCTCGGCCTTGCCGTACTGGTTGTCGCCGAGCTCGAAACCGCCCATCAGCTCCCCCGGTAGGTCGAGTAGCCGTAACCGCTGATCAGCAGGGGCACGTGGTGGTGTCGGTCGTCGCGGACCGTGAACGCCACCACCACCTCCGGGTAGAACGCGGCCGGACCAAGGTACTCGCCGGTGTCGAAAACCAGCCGGTGTTCACCCGGATGCGCTGTCCAGCCCGAGATCCGGCCGTCCCCGTCGGTCTCGCCTTTCGCGACTTCCCGCCAGTCGCCGTCCCGGCGCTCGTCGTGGCGCACGGGGATGCCCACCGCGGGCTTGCCTCGGGCGGTGTCGAGGACGTGGGTGGACAAAGTGGTCATGCCTCAGCCAGCTTCACCAGCCGCAACGCGGCGATCTTGCACAGCTCTTCCCGAACCTCTTCGCGCTCGGCGGCGACGTCGTTACGCAGCCGACGGTGAGCTTCGGCGAGGATGGCGTCCGCGGTCAGCCCGGTGGCGCAGATGAGGAAGACGTGGCCGAAGCGGTCCTCGTAGTCCACATTCGCCTGTTTGAGCTCGTCACCGCCCCCGCCCGCGGCGGCCTGCTCACCCCGCGACCACCCCGCCTCACGACTGTCACCGACGGCGCGCTCCCCGATGCGCGGATGGGCGTCAAGGGCCTCCCGCAGGTCTTCCCACTGGAGGGCGGCGAACACCCGATCGGACCGCGCGATGAGCTGATTCACGTCCCCGTAGGGCCGCCCCACCACCATTTCCCCAGCCCAACGCCGCGACGAGCAACACGCCAGCAGGTCATCGAGGGCACCCGCCGGGTCGGCGTCATTGAATCTCCACAGGAACGAGTCGCCGGGCACCCTGCCAGTAGACACCGCCACGGCACACGCGGCCACCGACAGAGGGGAATTTTGTCCGATTCCGGTCCAGTTGAGATCAAACTCAGGATTTGATCACCCCGAGAATTGCATTTGCTAACGGGCGAGAGTGTCCAGCACGGGGGTCCAGCCTGCCCGGACGCACTCGTTCGGGAGGACCTCGACTCCCCAGCCGGCCAGTGCTCCCAGGCTCCGATCGAACGCCGGGTGCGCCGCAAGGGTCGCCTTCACGTAAGGGCAGGCGATGGTCCGGACTTTCAGCCCGATCGACTCGTTGAGAATGCCGAGCGCGAACGAGTCACTGATGCCCGCCGCCCACTTGTTGATCGTGTTGAACGTGGCAGGCGCCGCGACGATCACGTCGGCGTGCGGCCACTCGACAGACCGAAGGTCGTGTCGTACCGGGTGTCCGGTCTGACGGGAGAGTTCGTCGAGGTCGAGCCAACTCGCGGCGGTCGGCGTGGCCGCGAGGCAGACGCTCCATCCGTTGTCTCGCAAGGAATCGATGAGCGTGCCGACTTGGAGTGCGGGCGGCGCGGCGGAAACGACGAGGTAGACGACGCTCACCGCACCACCTCCGCGCGACGGGCGAGCGCGCGCAGACCGGGCGTTGCTCCCTGCCGTTCGCGGCCAAGCAACGTGACCAGGACGCCGCGGGCGGCGGCGTTGCGCGACACCGACTGACGCGCGACTCGTTCCGCCTCCAGCAGATGCAGCACGGCAACCGCATCGCTGCCGTGGTCGGCGGCGGCCTGCGCGAGATCAATGTGCACCTGCGACCGGCGGCCACGAAGGACAGCGGGCAGCCGGTCGGTGTCGATTCGCTCCCCGAGCCGCCGCGCCTCGGCAGCGTCGCCGAGCGCGGTCGCGACCGAAAGCTGGTGGATCGCCACATTCGTCGGCCCGAACGCCGTCCAGCCATGGTTCGCGTCCACGCCAAGGCGCTCCGCAAGCACCCGCGCCTCGACGAGCCGACGACCAGCGGCGGCGGAGTCCCCTTCTCTCGCCGCCAAGACGGCGAGCAACAGGGTCAACGCACCACGCGCCGACAACGCTGCGCGGTCCTTGTTGTCCGTCAACGGCTCCAGTGCCACAGCTGCGCATTCCTCGGCGGCGGCCCGGTGACCGGCCTTGAGCAAGGCGCAGCCGACTTGGTACTGGGCCACGCCCACCAGCGCGGGTCGCTCACTATCCATCGCGGACCGCAGCGCCCGGTCCGCGGCCACGCAGGCAAGCGCAGAATCGCCGATCTTCGTGGCCAGCTTCGCAGCGACGACATAGGTGGCGGCAGAGGAGTTCGGCGGCTGGGGCGTGGTGATCAACGAGGGAAGAACCCTTGCGGTGGTTTCGTAATCAGCCTGCTGGTACAGGCGGTGAACCTCGTCGACGGAGGGCAGATCCCGAATGGAGTCCATGTCGGCGCCACCGAACATCGCCCGACGAAGGCCATCGAGGAGGGGGCGACTGTCCTTCTCCGGTTCGTGGTTTGTCGGTTCGACGAAGAGCGTGAGCATCCCGGCGAGTTCCTCGGCCGTGACACCTAACGCGGTCGCGAGATGGGGTCGTATCCACGGCTGAGGTTCAATCGTGGTCGTCTCCCAGCGCACAACAGTGGACCGTTCCACGCCCAATCGTTGAGCCAGCGCCTCCTGACTGAGCCCGGCCGCCTTCCGTGCACGGGCAAGCCGCACGCGCTTGGGCATTCCACTCCTCCCGACAACCCGCAGTGCGACCACGGTAGCTCAGAGTCGCTGCTCAACGCGGCTTTGCGCCATTTCTGCGCCACTCGCTGCACCCGAGATGCTGTGGTTCACAGTGATCGCCGGCGGTTGAGTCAAGTCATGCCACGTCCGACGTCGCCGAAGACGCTTTCGCAGACCCACGAGCTGGTGATGAGCTTCCGGCCCGCCTACACCGCGCCGCCCGCCGACTGGAAAGCGTTCCGCGAGAAAGCCGCCCGGCTCTACACCGAGATCGCCGACATCGACCGCCACCACCATCATGAGGCGATGGCTTGGGCGAGTTCGGAGCGCGAGAAGGCGGCGGAGATCGGGCGCGCGATGAGGGAGGCGCGGGCCGTCGAAGCAAAATGAGGCGACTTCGGCGGTGTCCTCCGCCGACAATCCACCGCGAACGCCGCCGACCGGAGAGCCGAACCATGAGCCAGGACCGAACGACCACCCTGTGGCGCCCCACGGGCCCGGAGGAGCTCGACCTGCTCCGCCAGGCGGACTGGCGGCGGTGGCCGCCCCGGCTCCCCGAGCAGCCGATCTTCTACCCAGTCCTCAACGAGGACTACGCGATCAAGATCGCAAAGGAGTGGAATGTCCCCCACCACGGCGCCGGCTACGTGACCAGGTTCGAGGTCGACACCGAGTTCCTGACCAGGTATCCCGTTCAGCAGGCAGGCGGCCGAACCATTCTCGAACTCTGGGTTCCCGCCGAGGAGCTCGACGAGTTCAACGACCACATCGTCGGTCCCATCGAACTCATCCACGAGTTCCGATAGGAAAGGGCTGCCCACCGCCGAAGCGGTGGGCAGCCCTCATCACCAGCGACTTACTCGAAGATCTCGCCCTTCTCAGCCTTCTCCACCAGCGAAGCAGGCGGGAGGAACCGGTCCCCGTAACGCTCGGCCAGCTCACGCGAGCGGGCAACGAAGCCAGGGATGCCGCCCGGGTAACCGTTGATGTACTGGATGACACCACCGGTCCAGGGCGGGAACCCGATGCCGAAGATGGACCCGATGTTGGCGTCCGGCACGGTCCGCAGAACTTCCTCGTCGAAGCACTTGACGGTCTCAAGGCCTTCCGCGAAGAGCATGCGCTCCTGCATGTCCTTGAACGGGACCTCCACGGTGCCCGCCGCGAAGGCGTCGGCGAGGCCCGGCCACAGGCCGGTGCGCTTGCCCTCGTCGTCGTACTCGTAGAAGCCCGCGCCCGAGGAGCGGCCCTTGCGGTCGAACTCGTCGATCAGGCGGTCCAGCACGCCCTCCGACGGGTGGACGTCCCACGTGCCGCCCGCGGCCTCGATGGCCGCGCGGGTCTCCTGCCGGATCTTGCGCGGCAAGGTGAACGTGAGCTCGTCGAGCAGCTGCAGCGGCGCGGCCGGGTAGCCCGCCTGCAGGCCCGCCTGCTCGATCGACGACGGCGCGACGCCCTCGCCGACCATCGCGACGGCCTCGTTGATGAAGGTGCCGATCACGCGGCTGGTGAAGAAGCCGCGGCTGTCGTTGACGACGATCGGGGTCTTCTTGATCTGCAGCGTGTAGTCGAAAGCCTTGGCCAGCGCGACATCGCTGGTCTTCTCGCCGACGACGATCTCCACCAGCGGCATCTTGTCGACCGGGGAGAAGAAGTGCAGGCCGATGAAGTCCTCCTGCCGCTTCACCCCCGTCGCCAGGTCGGTGATCGGCAGCGTCGAGGTGTTGGAGCCCAGCAGCGCGTCGGGCGCGACCAGGTCCTCGATCTCGCCGAAGACCTTCTTCTTCAGGTCCGGGGACTCGAAGACGGCCTCCACGACCAGGTCCACACCGGCCACGTCGGCCGGGTCGGCCGTGGGCGTGATGCGGGCCAGGACCTCGTCGGCCTTCTCCTGGGTGAGCTTGCCCCGGGACACGGCCTTGGCGAGGATCTTCTCCGAGTACGCCTTGCCCTTCTGCGCCGACTCAAGGGAAACGTCCTTGAGCACGACCTCGATCCCCGCGCGGGCACTGGAGTACGCGATACCCGCGCCCATCATCCCGGCGCCCAGCACCGCGACCCGGCGAGCCGTGTACTGCGGCTGGCCGTCGGGACGGCTGTTGCCCTTGTTGATGGCCTGCAGGTCGAAGAAGAACGCCTTGGTCATGTTCTTCGCGACCTGGCCGACGACAAGGTCCACAAAGTACTGCGTCTCGATCTTCTGCGCGGTGTCGATGTCGACCTGGCAACCCTCGATCACCGTCGCGAGGATGTTGCGCGGGGCGGGCATCGGCGCACCCTTGAGCTGCTTGCGCAGGTTCGCCGGGAACGCGGGCAGGTTCGCCGCGAACGCCGGGTGCGACGGGGCGCCACCGGGGATCTTGAAGCCCTTGCCGTCCCACGGCTGCTGCGCGGCGGGGTTGGCCTTGATCCACGCCTTCGCGGACGCGATCAGCTCCTCCGGGGTGGACACGGTCTCGTTGACCAAGCCCAGTTCCTTGGCCTTGGCGGGCTTGTGCCGCTGACCCTGCAGCAGCACATTGAGCAGCGCGCTCTGGATGCCGATCAGCCGCGGCACGCGGACACAGCCGCCGCCACCGGGCAGCAGGCCCAGCCCGACCTCGGGCAGGCCGATCTCGCTGCCCTTGACGTCGAGCGCGACCCGGTAGTGCGTGGCCAGCGCGAGTTCCAGGCCACCGCCGAGCGCGGCGCCGTTGATGGCGGCCACGACCGGCTTGCCGAGGGTCTCCAGCCGACGGAAGTCGGCCTTCATGCCGTCGCAGCGCTCGGTGATGGCCTGCGCGTCATCCGGACCGGCCGTGATGAGCATCCGCAGGTCGCCGCCCGCGAAGAAGGTCTTCTTCGCCGAGGTGAGCACGACACCGGTGATGGAGTCCTTTTCGGACACCAGGCGGTCGACGGTCTCGGTGAGCGCCACCCGGAAGGTGTCGTTCATCGTGTTGGCCGACTGGCCCGGGTCGTCCATCGTCAGGGTCACGATGCCGTCGGCGTCGGACTCCCACTTGAACATGTTCTCAGTCATCTGTGTGTTCTCTCCGGGATCAGACGCGCTCGATGATGGTCGCGACGCCCATGCCGCCGCCGATGCACAGGGTGATGAGGGCGCGCCGGGCGCCGCGCCGCTCCAGCTCGTCGACCATGGTGCCGGTGATCATCGCGCCGGTCGCGCCGAGCGGGTGGCCCATGGCGATCGAGCCGCCGTTGACGTTGATCTTCTCGTGCGGGATCTTCAGGTCCTTCATGAACTTGAGGACCACCGCGGCGAAGGCCTCGTTGAGTTCCCACAGGTCGATGTCGTCGGGCGTCAAACCCGCCAGTGCCAACGCCTTCTGCGCGGCCGGGGTCGGGCCGGTCAGCATGATGGTCGGCTCGGCGCCGGTCACCGCGGCGGAGACGACGCGCGCGCGCGGGGTCAGGCCCGCGGCCCGACCGGCTTCCTCGTTGCCGATGAGCACCAGCGCGGCGCCGTCGACGATGCCCGAGGAGTTCGCGGCGGTGTGCACGTGGTTGATCTTCTCGACCCAGTGGTACTTCTGCAGCGCCACCGCGTCGAAGCCGCCCATGTCGCCGATGCCCGCGAACGACGGCCCGAGCTTGCCCAGACCCTCCACAGTGGACTCGGGGCGCATGTGCTCGTCGTGGTCGAGGATCGTCACGCCGTTGCGGTCCTTCACCGGGACCACGGACTTGGCGAAGTAGCCCGCCGACCACGCCGCCGCCGCGCGCTTCTGCGACTCGACGGCGTAGGAGTCGACGTCGTCGCGGCTGAAGCCCTCGATGGTGGCGATGAGGTCGGCACTGATGCCCTGCGGGACGAAGTACGAGTCGTAGTTCGTCTCCGGGTCGTTGAACCAGGCGCCGCCGTCGGAGCCCATCGGCACGCGCGACATCGACTCGACGCCGCCGGCGATCATGAGCTGGTTCCAGCCGGAGCGGACCTTCTCGGCCGCGGTGTTGACCGCTTCGAGGCCGGAGGCGCAGAACCGGTCGAGCTGCACGCCCGCGACGGTGTCCGGCAGGCCCGCGGCGACCGCGGCGGTGCGCGCGATGACCGAGCCCTGGTCGCCGACCGGGGACACCACGCCGAGCACGATGTCGTCGATGGTCGCCGGGTCGAGGTCAGGGTGGCGCGCGGTGAGCTCGTCGATGAGACCGACGACGAGCGAGATGGGCTTGACCCCGTGCAGCGATCCGGTCTTCTTGCCGCGGCCGCGCGGCGTGCGGATCGCCTCGTAGATGAAGGCTTCGGTACTCACGCTCGTCCGATCCTCTCCTCAAGTTTTGAGCTAATGCCCATTAACATAGTGCCGTTGTTTCGCAGGTTGTCAACCTCTCGGCGCTGCTCTACCGTGGTTAGTCGAGTCTCACTGAGGGGGATAGGTGACAGCCGAGGTCGGCCGGGTGCCGGTACGCAGACCACGCAACCGCAAGGCCCAGCTGGCCGAGGCGGCCGCCGACCTGTTCGGCAAGCGCGGCTATCACGCGGTCGGCGTGAACGACATCGCCGCCGCCGCGGGCATCACCGGCCCGGCCGTCTACCGGCACTTCCCCAACAAGCAGGCCGTCCTCGGCCACGTGCTGTTGACCGGCGTCGACGTGCTGACCGAGCGGCTCACCGAGGTCACCGCCGCCGCCGAGGGCGATCCGCACCGCTGCGTCGGCCCGCTGCTGCACACCGCCGCCGCGGTCTCCATCGAGCAGCGCGAGCTGACCGCACTGTGGCGCTGGCAGGGCCGCCACCTCCACGATGGCGACCAGAAGGAGATCCAGCGGCGAGTCGGCACCCTGCTCGCCCAGGCCATCGCGGGCCTGCGCGGGCTGCGTCCCGAGCTCAGTGCCGCGGATGCCCACCTGCTCAGTTTCGCCGCGATGAGCGTGTACGGCAGCGTGGGCGACCACCACGTCAACTACGCCCGCGAGCCGTTCGAGCTGCTGCTGGCCCGGCTGGCCGAGGCCGTCGTGCTCAGCGATGTGGTCCCGGCCACTCAGGACGCCCCCCAGGCCGCGTGGCGGGCCCGCACGCAGATGCCCGTCTCCCGGCGTGAAGAGCTCCTCACGGCCGCGACCAGGCTGTTCCGCGACCACGGCTACCACGCGGTGAGCATGGAGGACATCGGCGCGGTCACCGGCATCGCGGGTCCCAGCATCTACCGGCACTTCGCGGCGAAGTCCGACATCCTGCTGGCCGCGAGCCGCCGGATGGCCGACCGGCTGCAGCTGGGCCTCGACACCGCGCTCGCCGAGGCGGCCGACCCCGCCGACGCGCTGCACCGGCTGACCAGGTCTTACGCCGACACTGTGCAGCGCTCCGACGACCTGATCGCGGTGTACACCAGCGAGCTGGTCAACCTACCCGAGCGCGACGCCAAGGAGCTGCGCAGGCTGCAGCGCGGCTACGTCGCCGAGTGGGTCCGGCTGCTGCGCGAGATGGGCCCGGCCCTGACCGAGCCGGAGGCCAGGGTCGCGGTGCACGCGGCGCTGACGGTGGTGAACGACCTGCCGCGCACGGGCAGGGTCAAGTCTCGACCCGCTTTGACAGCGGAGATCGCCGGGTTGGCGATGGCGGTCCTGCGGGAGGCGGCACACGGCTCGTAGACAGGAGGCTCGGGTGTCCGTTGCAGACAGACTCGTCCGGTGGCTCAGCGATCGGCCATGGCCGGTGCGCGAGTACGCACCCGCTCCTGAGGGCCTGCGCCCGATCCTGGGTGACAGCGGTCCGCCCGTGCTCGGCCACACGATCGCCGTCCTGCGTCAGGGAATCGACTTCGGACTCCGCCGGTACGAGCGCTTCGGCCCGGTCACATGGATTCGCGCGTTCGGCACGACGGTGATCTCCGCCGCGGGCCCGGAGGCGGCGCAGGTGGTGCTGGCCAACAAGGACAAGGCGTACTCGCAGCAGGGCTGGACGTTCTTCATCGGCCCGTTCTTCCACCGCGGGCTGATGCTGCTCGACTTCGAGGAGCACCACCATCACCGCAGGCTGATGCAGGAGGCCTTCACCGCCGACCGGATAGCGGGCTACACGCGCAAAGTCGCGGAGTTGGCGGCCCGGGAGATTCCACTGTGGCCGGTGACGCCGGGGTTCGAGGTGTACCCGGCGTTGAAGAAGCTGACCCTGGATGTGGCGACCGAGGTGTTCATGGCCACCGAGGTCGGCTCGGAGGCGTCCAGGCTGCGCAAGGCTTTCGTCGACACGGTCCGGGCGGGCACGTCGGTCGTGCGGTATCCGGTGCCGGGCGGTCGGTGGAAGGCCGGACTCCAGGGGCGGAAGATGTTGGAGGACTTCTTCCGGCGGAGCCTGCCGCAGAAGCGGGCGAGCGTGGACGACGACCTGTTCTCCGCGCTGTGCCACGCGAAGACCGACGACGGCGCGGTGTTCTCGGACGACGATGTCGTCAACCACATGATCTTCCTGATGATGGCCGCGCACGACACGTCGACGATCACGACGTCGGCGGTGATGTATTTCCTTGGGAAAGACCAGGAGTGGCAGGACAAGGTCCGCGCGGAGGTGCTCGCGGGAGACTCGTCGGACACCTTGGAGCTGGTGATCAAGGAGTCCATGCGCCTGGTCGCGCCGGTGCCGTCGCTGGTTCGGGAGACGGTCAAGGACACGGAACTGCTGGGCCACTTCGTGCCGAAGGGCACCAAGATCATGGTGACGCCGTGGATCAACCACCTGCTGCCGGAGTACTGGCCCGACCCGAAGCGCTTCGACCCGCTGCGGTTCGCCGAGGACCGGCGCGAGGACAAGGTCCACCGGTACGCGTGGATCCCGTTCGGCGGCGGGGTGCACAAGTGCATCGGCATGCACTTCGGCATGTCCGAGGTGAAGACGCTGCTGACCCAGCTGCTCCGGACGTTCCGCTGGTCGTTCCCGGAGGGCTACGAGGTCCGCTGGGACCCCACCGCGCTGCCGATCCCGACCGACGGCCTACCTCTGCGGTTCGAACAAGTGCCGCAGTGACCTCCGCGCCTCGTCCGCGTAGCGCTGGATCCCGGACGTGATGCCGTAGGCGAGGTCTTCGAGGACGGTGCAACGGGCGTAGAAGGCGGCCCGCGCGGCGAGCGGGCCGTCGATGAGGACACCGAGGTCGCGGTAGATCAGGCCGTGGTCGTAGGCGGGGTCGCAGAGGGCGGCGTCGGTCCAGTCGATGATGCCGGTGACGTCGCCGGTGGCGGGGTCGACGAGGACGTGTTCGATGCCCAAGTCGTTGTGCGAGAAGACGGAGGGCTCGGTTCGGGTCGGCGGCTCGGCGTCGAGGAACCTCTCGATGGAGCGGCGGTATTCCCGCGGAACCTCCACCGCCGCGTAGCTCTCGTGGGCTTCGGCCAGCCACTGGCTGACCGGATCGTCGTCGGTGTCGACCAACCCGGCCACCGCGTCCACGGGAATGGCCTGCACCGTGTCGACGTAGGCGTTCAGCACCTTCGCGATCCCCGGCGGTGGGGTGACGTCGACCAGCGGGATGCCGGGGAGTTTGCGGTAGGCCATGCACTCGGGTTCCACGAACACCGGCGTGGGCACCGCGAAAGGCGAGAACCTCGCGACCGTCTCGAGCAGCTTCGCCTCCCGGAGCACGTCGGTGCCCCCTTTGGCGAAGCGCACGATCAGCTCGCCGTCGACCTCATAGGCGACATTGTCCTGGCCCTCGCCCAGCCGGACCACAGCCTCACAGCCGATCCCGTGCGCGGCAAGGACAGCGTGGACGTCGTGACTCGCCATGAGCACAACCTAGACCGCCAGGGGCGTCTCGTGCTTCTGAATTCCGTCAGACCCGACTGGCCACGCGGCGTTGGCACGGCCAGCCGGTCTCACCTACTTCAGTCGCTTCAGGAAGCGGACTCGTCGGCGTCCTGGGCCGTGGGTGCGGTCTCGGTCGCCGGTTCGACGTCATCCTCGACGAAGAGGGGTCCGTCGAAGTGCAGGGTCGCGTCGAGGTCGCTCATGGTGGTCCTTCCGTTGGCGGCGGCGCCCAGTACGCCGCCGCGGCAGGCGAAGGGTACTTCAGCGGGTCAGCGCAAGATCGGGACACGCCGCGATCCGTTGCACCGCTTTGGTTATGGTCGCCTTCGCAGCGGCCGCTCGGTTACGATGCGATCGCATCATAAACAGGTGGAGCGGAGTCGGGCCTTGCCGAAACAGGTGGACCACCAAGCGCGGCGGCAGCAGATCGCCGAGGCGGTGTGCAGGCTGGCGGGCAGCCAGGGCCTGGACGCGGTGAGCCTGCGGCAGGTCGCGGTCGAGGCCGGGGTGTCCATGGGGATGGTCCAGCACTACTTCACCACGAAGGACGACATGCTGCTGTTCGCCTTCCACACCGTCAGCGAACGCGTGGAACAGCGCATCCGAACCGCGGTCGCCGACGTCGGGTCGGATGCGCGCACCCTGCTGCGGGCGCTGCTGGTCGACATGCTGCCGGTGGGTGCGGAGAGCCGGGCCGAGGCCCCGGTGTGGGCGGCGTTCCTCGCCCGCGCGATCGTCGAACCCCGCCTGGCCAAACCGCTGCGCGAAGGCGGCCGGGGCATGAGCACCTTCATCGCCGACCACATTCGCGCCGGCGCTCCTCGGGAGAACATCGACCCGACCTTCGAGGCGCTCACCCTGCTGGCACTGGTCGACGGCCTGATGTCACACCTGCTGATCGGCCAGATCGACGACACGACCGCCTTGGCCACGCTCGACCACAACCTCGACCGCATCTTCGGGCACGCGCACGAGCAGCGCGGTGACGTTGTCATGCCCACCGGCGTCGAGGGCGTACCCGACGAGTGACCGCGCGTTCTCCAGACTGCCCGAGCCACGAAGGTTGGCCCGCAGGGCTTCGGCGGTCGGGAGGTATCGCCACAGGCCGTCGGTGCACAGCAGAAGCCGGCCCGGACCCCGCGGGCGGTAGCTGCGGATCAGCGGAACCGGCTCGTCCGCGTCGGCGCCGAGCCAGGCGGTCAGGACTTCGTCGGCCCCGGTGTCGTCCTCGGTGAGGACCATCCCCGGTCCCTCGTCGGGCAGCCAGTAGGCGCGGCTGTCACCGACACTGCCCACCCAGATGCCCGCTTGCCCGCAGATGCCCGCGACATACGTACAAGCCGGTGCGGCATGGACCGACTCAGCCAACGCGGAGACCGCGCGGCCCGCCCGCAAAGCCGCGTCCACCAAGGCGACTTCAGGTATGACCCCACCCCGAAGCGCCGCCGCGAGAGCGGCCAAACCGGTTTCCGCGGCCACCCGCGCCGCCCGCTCAGCCCGCGGCGACATCGAAACCCCGTCGCACACGACCCCAAGCGTCCAGCCGTCGACCACGTCCAACGCCACCGCGTCGGCGTTGACACCGCGCCGAAGTCCTCTATCGCTGACACCGGCCGCACCACTGTCCGTCGTGATCTCCAAGCGGGCACGGAAACCGGGTTGGCCCGCTCCGCAGTGCCAGCAATAGCCGTCCGGTGCCACAGTTCCGCCGCAGATGACGCAGCCAGTCGTAATTGTCATGTGCGGCGAACTTTAGTCGGCTCGCTACCCCAAACCGAACCCGTCGTCGACAGACTCGGCGGGGATGGGCGGGCAGACGTGACCGGCCCGGAGCCAGGCTCCTGCCGCCGCGAGCAGGTACTCGTCGCCACTCGGATCGGCGGGCGTGAAGGCGAATTCCGCCCGGATTCCTTCAGTCGGATCGGTGTTCAGCGCGGTTTGGCCCTGCGGCTGCCGTGGGTCGGCCCGCCACGGGCAGTTCGCCGCACGGAAGGCCTCGGCCATGGCTTCGGAAGTCGGCCGCTCCAGGGAAACGAGCTCCCGGTCGGGAAAGTCCGGTGTGTCGAACTCCGAGCTCGACACGTGCACGCCCGTCACCAAGCGGCACTGGCACACCACGAACTCGACGCTGCCGTAGCAGAACCGGTGCGGCCAACGGGACCGCTTCCTGACCCGCCCACCTCTCGCACAACTCGTCGGCCGAGGCGCGATGCTACGGGCTTGCCTTGACGCCTGCGGCAACGTTTACCGTCGACCGCATGAGAATCGGCGAGCTCGCCAAACGCGCCGGGACGACCACCCGGGCGCTGAGGTTCTACGAGTCCCAAGGGCTGCTCGAAGCGCGGCGCACGGCCAACGGGTATCGGGAGTACGACGAGGACGACGTGCGTCTCGTCGACGAGATCCGGACCCTCCAAGCGGTCGGGCTCACCCTGGACGACACCCGTCCGTTCGTCGAGTGCCTGCGCGCCGGCCATGAGGCCGGGGACTCGTGCGCCGACTCGATCGAGGTCTACCAGCGCAAACTCGCCGAGGTGGACGCCTGCCTCGAGCGGCTCACCGCGGTCCGGGCCGGTCTGGTCACCAAGCTGACCGCCGCGTGGGCCCGGCAGCCCGACCCGTGCCGGGTGGCCGAACCAACCGAACTCAAGGAGTAGCCATGTCCCCGACAAGCCTGACCGGTGAGCTCTCGACGGTCACCGACGAGACCTTCGAAGCGCGCGTCCTCCGCCACGACAAGCCCATCCTGGTCGACTTCTGGGCCCAGTGGTGCCCGCCGTGCCACATGATCGTCCCGGTGCTCCAGCAGATCGCCATTGAACGCGCCGATTCACTGACCGTGGTCAAGATCAATAACGATGAGAACCCACTCACCGGTCGGAAATACCAGGTGATGTCACTGCCGACCCTGATGCTCTTTGTGGACGGTCAGCCGGTGCGGGCGGTGGTGGGAGCACGCCCGAAGGCCAAACTCCTGGCGGAACTGGACGCCGCCCTGCGCGACACGAGGTAACCGCCGGATCACCGCTCAGGTGTGAGGAGGAGTTCGCTGGCGCGGGTCATGACCTGGACGCGACTGCGGGCGGGGTGGTCGGCGGCCAGGAAGTGGCTGCCGATCGCCATGCAGAAGGCGAGCAGGCTGCGGGCCTCGACCTCGTCCGGGTCGGG
Source organism: Actinokineospora alba (assembly GCF_004362515.1). NCBI lineage: Bacteria > Bacillati > Actinomycetota > Actinomycetes > Pseudonocardiales > Pseudonocardiaceae > Actinokineospora > Actinokineospora alba. Next base: position 7,051,781 of record NZ_SNXU01000001.1, read on the forward strand.
GCAGAAGGTGCTGATCGCGTCGCGGAGGAGTTGCATGCGGCCGTTGTCCACGCGGCGCAGGCGTTCGGCGACGGACTGGTCGCGTCGCGCCCAGTCGCGGATGGCGAGGTCGATGGGAAGCAGGCGATCACTGGAGAAGGTGAGCTGTCCGGCCACCCGAACCTTGGCCATCGTGTCGCCGTCCACTTGCGCGACCCGATCGACGACGTCGCCGACGCTCTCCCGCTCCCAGGTGTCCAGCATCTCGGTCAGCAGTTCGTCCCGGTCGGCGAAGTAGCCGTAGAACCCGCCCTTGGACACGCCGAGCGACTTGGCCAACACCTCGACGCGCACCGCGTCCACGCCGCCCGAGGCCAGCGCCCGCAGTCCGGCTTCGACCCACTTCTCCCGCGGGGTGCGCAGCGCTCCCATGTATGGCACACCTCACCTTCATTCGTTATACGGTGCCGTATAACGGGTATAGCCTCGTGGATATACGCAACCGTATAACCACAGTGATGGGGGCACCAAATGATCAAGTGGGCCGGCGGGCTGATCGTGCTGTGCGGAGTGGGGCACACGTTGGGCGCCTTGGTGCAGACGGCGCCGCACTACGCCGGAAGCTGGTTCAGCTGGGCGTTGTGGGAGGAGCACAACAACGACCCGCTCGCGATGAGCCACACCACCGCCGCGTTCTGGTATTCGGTGTACAGCTTCGGCTTGCCGCTGCTCCTGATCGGCCTGATCGTGCTGTGGATGGGTCGCCAGGGCATCACACCGCCGCCGTTCATCGCGTGGAGTGTCGCGGCGTGGACTGTGGTCGGCGCCGTTCTCTCCGGGCTCTCGCCCTTGCTGTTCCTCCTGCCCGCGGCCGTCCTGCTGCTGGTCGGAGCCCGGCGCCAGGCGGCGAGTGTTTGATCGACTCCATGCCCACCTTGGGATAGCATTCGGGCAACGCCTGCGCGCAGACCGCGACGCGCAGTTCTTGCGACTCAAAGCCGACGTCCGCGCATTCCGCGAGGAATCACCCGCGCCGCAGAACGTCGATCCCATCGGACTCCCTATCGGGACGTCGACAACCACACCGCAAGGCCTGTCCATGCCCATGAACAGAATCGAGCCGACAATGACCTGGTCGATACCACGCACCACCACCGGCGCCGAACGCCAGTTGCTCGAGACCATGCTGGATCGCAACCGGTCCGAGCTGATCAACACGGTGCGCGGCCTGTCCGAAGCAGAGGCCCGCCGCCGCCTCGTCGCGTCGCCGACCACCCCGATCGGCTTGCTCAAGCACGCCGCGGTCGCCGAACGGATCTGGTTCCAGCACGTCCTGGGAGGCCTGCCCAAGAGCGAATGCGATGGCGGCACAACGGCGTCCGACACCAGTTTCATCGTCAGCGACAACGAGACCGTGGCCGAGGTGATCGCCGAATTCGAGCGCGCCGGCGAGCGCTCACGCGCGATCGCCGCCGGTTTCGACCTCGACGACACCACGACACACCCCGACCTCGGCGAGGTGAACCTGCGGTTCATCTACCTGCTCATCATGGAGGACTTCGCCCGCCACGCAGGCCACGGCGACATCCTCCGCGAGCAGATCAAGCATCCAAACGACGTTCGCTGAACTATGACGGGTCCTCGCGGTGGCACACGAACTCCACCATGAAGCCTTCCGGGTCCTGGACGAACGCCGCGTAGTACCCCTCGTGGTACTCGGGGAATTCCCTCGGCTCATGCACAGCCACAGCACCCAGCCGCCGAGCCGTGTCGAAGACTTCGTGCACCGCCGCCCTCGTGCGCACCATAAACGCGAGGTGCTGCAGGCCCGGCTGGTGCCGCGAGTGCGCACCTTCCTCAAGCGCTCCGTAGAAGAACAGCCAGGTGCCGACCTTCCCGCCGGCGGGCCGGTAGGAGAACTCGGTCTCGGTGCTGAAGAACGGCTCGAACTCCACCATCGGCATGACGACGTCGTAGAAGGCCTTCGCCCGGGCGAGGGAGGCGACATTCAGGCCGAGGTGACCGAGTGGCATGGCCATACAGTAGCCGCGGGCCTGTCGACGAGCCGCCCACGGCGGACCCTCAGGACAGAGCGGCGTCCAAAGTCATCGCCCACTGGCGCAGCACCCGCGACCGGCGCTTGGCATCGTCGGTGAGGAGGTTCGCCAAGCCCAGGCCGCGAGCCAGGTCCAGGGTCGCCTGGACCGCCTCCCGCACCCCCGGTCGGGACTCGTCGGCCCCCAGCGCCTCCACGGTCATCCGGTGCGCCTCCCGCCCGACCCGGGCTTCCAGCGGCACGACCTTCTCCCGCAGCTGCGAGTCCGAGGAAGCCGCCACCCACAGCTGCAGCGCCGCCGAGAACAGCTTGCTCGCGTACATCTCGCCGATCGTGTCGACGACGAACTCGGTCCGGTCCCGCCCCGGCGGCAGGTCCGGCAGCCCCTGCCGCAGGTGCGCCAACCGCTCCTCGGTGACGTACTCGATGGCCGCGGTGACCAGGTCCTCCCTGGTCGGGAAGTGGTGCTGCGCCGCCCCGCGGGACACCCCGGCCCGTTCGGCGACGACCGACACCGTGCTGCCGGTCCACCCGAGTTCGGCCAGGCAGTCAATGGCGGCCGCCAGCAGCCGCTGCCGGGTGGCTCGGCTGCGGTCCTGCTGCGGCTGCCTGACTGCCTCGGTGCTCACGTCACATCCCTAGTACGACTTCGGCAGCCCAAGGGAGAACTGCGCCACGAAATTCAGGATCATCTCACGGCTCACCGGCGCGATCCGGGTCAGCCGGGACGCGCCGATGAGTGCGCCGAGACCGTACTCGCTGGCCAAGCCGTTGCCGCCGTGGGTCTGCACGGCGGCGTCGACCGCCTTGATCACGGCCTCCCCGGCGGCGTACTTCGCCATGTTCGCGGCCTCGCCCGCGGCCATGTCGTCGCCGCCGTCATACAGCGCGGCGGCCTTCTGCATCATCAGCTTGGCCAGTTCCAGCTCGATCTTGGCCTGCGCCAACGGGTGCGCGACGGCCTGGTGCGCGCCGATCGGCTCCTTCCACACCGTGCGGGTCTTCGCATACTCGACAGCCTTCTCCAGCGCGAAGCGGCCCATGCCGACGGCGAACGCCGAAGCCATGATCCGCTCCGGGTTCAGGCCCGCGAACAGCTGCATCAGCGCCGCGTCCTCCGAGCCGATCAGCGCGTCGCCGGGGAGTCGGACGTCGTCGAGGAACAGGGAGAACTGGTAGTCCGGGGAGACGATGTCCATCGGGATCTTGGTGAACTCGAACCCGGCGGCGTCGGTCGGGACGACGAACAGCGCGGGCTTGAGCTTGCCGGTCTTGGCGTCCTCCGTGCGGCCGACCACCAGCACCGACTGCGACTCGTCGACACACGAGATGAACACCTTGCGGCCGCTGAGGATCCAGCCGTCGCCGTCACGCCGGGCGGTCGTGGTCAGCTTGTGGGCGTTGGACCCCGCGTCCGGCTCGGTGATGGCGAACGCCATGCGCAGCGAGCCGTCGGCGAAGCCCGGCAGGTAGCGCTGCTTCTGTTCGTCCGTCCCGAATCGGGCGATGATCGTCGCGCAGATCGCCGGAGAGACGACCATCTGCAGCAGCCCGGTCCCGGTCGCGCCCAGTTCCTCGCACACCGCGGCCAGGTCGCCGATGCCGCCACCGCCGCCGCCGAACTCCTCCGGCACGTTGACGCCGAGGTAGCCGAGCTTGCCCGCCTCATTCCACAGCTCGGTGGTGTGCCCGCCGGACCGGGCCTGCTTGACCAGGTAGTCGTGGCCGTACTTGCGGCCCAGTTCGCCCACGGCCGCCCGCAGGGCCTGGCGTTCCTCGGACTCGGTGAAGCTCATGATTCCTCCACGACTACGGCGAGGACCCGGCCGACGTCGACCTGGTCTCCTGGGGACACGGTGAGTTCGCTGACCACTCCGGCGACGGGCGCGTCGATCCGGTGTTCCATCTTCATCGCCTCAAGCCACAGCAGCGGCTGCCCGGCGTCGACCCGCTGACCCGCCTCGGCCGCCACCCGGATCACGGTCCCGGGCATCGGCGCGAGCAGCGAGCCCGGAGCGACGTGGTCGGCCGGGTCGTCGAACCGCGGCGGCACGGTCAGCGTGACGGACCCGAAAGCCGAGTCCACACAAGCGATGCCCGGGTACCAGGCGAGGTCGAACACCCGCCGCACGCCCGCGACCTCCAACTCCACCCGCGTGGGCGAGGAGGAGAGCAGCCGGACGCCCTCGACGCCGGAAAGGCCGTCGCGGGTGATCCGGTAGCGCACCTCGTGCTCACCGGAGGCCGACTCGTACCGCTTGACCTGCGGCTGCGACACGACATTGCGCCACCCGGCCGGAATCCGCCCCTGCACTTTCGCCGCCGCCCGGTTCGCCTCGGTGTCGGCGATGGCGGCGGCCAGCGCGGACAGCGACTCGGCGTCCTTGTCGGCGATGGGCGCGGCGAGGGTGTCGAGGCCGTGCCGGTCGAAGAACGCGGTGTCGGTGTCGCCCGCCAGGAACGCCGGGTGCCGCAGCACGCGGACCAGCAGGTCGCGGTTGGTCCGCACGCCGTGGACCCGCGCCCGCAGCAGTGCTCCGGCGAGGGAGCGGGCGGCGCTGGTGCGGTCCGGCGCCCACGAGATGACCTTGGCCAGCATCGGGTCGTAATGCACGCCGACCAGCGATCCGCTGACCACGCCGGAGTCGACCCGAATACCCGCTCCAGGCGGGTTGGCGAAGGAAGCGAGAGCACTGATCTCGAATCGGTGCAGTGCTCCGCTTTGCGGCAGCCAGTTCGCCGCGGGGTCCTCGGCGTAGAGCCGGACCTCGATGGCGTGCCCCCGGCTGACCGGCGGCTCAGGGTCCAGCGGGGCACCCTCGGCGATGGACAGCTGCAGCGCGACCAGGTCGAGCCCGGTGACGCATTCGGTGACCGGGTGCTCGACCTGCAGGCGGGTGTTCATCTCCAGGAAGAAGAACCGGCCGGACTCGTCGGCCAGGAACTCGACCGTCCCCGAACCCTCGTAGCCGATCGCGGCGGCGGCCTTGCGGGCGGCGTCGAACAGCCGCTCCCGCATGCCCTCGGTCCGCTCGACCAGCGGCGACGGCGCTTCCTCGATGACTTTCTGGTGCCTGCGCTGGATGGAGCACTCCCGCTCCCCCACCGCCCACACCGTGCCGTGCCGGTCGGCCATCACCTGGACCTCGATGTGCCTGCCGGTCTCCAGGTACGGCTCGATGAACACCGTCGAGTCGCCGAACGCCGACCCAGCTTCGGATCGCGCCCCCTCGACCGCGCCGGCAAGTTCGGCCTGGGAGCGGACGATTCGCATCCCACGACCGCCGCCACCCGCCGATGCCTTGACCAGCACCGGGAACTCGGTGACGGTCTCCGGGTCCATATTGGACAGAACGGGAACACCGGCGGCAGCCATCAGTTCCTTGGACTCGATCTTCGAGCCCATCCGCTCGATCGACTCGACCGGCGGACCCACCCAGATGAGCCCGGCGTCGATGACGGCGCGGGCGAACTCGGCGTTCTCCGACAGGAAGCCGTAACCGGGGTGGATGGCGTCGGCCCCGGCATCACGTGCGGCCTGGATCACCAGGTCGGCGCGCAGGTACGTCTCAGCGGGGGTGTTGCCGGGCAGTCGGACCGCGGAGTCGGCGTCCGCGACGTGCGGGGAGTCGGCGTCCGCGTCGGAGTACACCGCGACGGTCGCGATGCCGAGGTCGCGGGCGGTGCGGAAGACCCGCCGCGCGATCTCCCCACGGTTGGCCACGAGAACTGAGGTGATCATGTGGGCGCTCACATCCGGAAGACGCCGAAACCGTCGGCGCCCTTCACTGGTCCATTGTGGATCGCGGACAGGGAGATCCCGAGCACCGTGCGGGTGTCCCGGGGGTCGATGATGCCGTCGTCGTAGACCATGCCGGACAGGAACGTCGGCAGCGACTGCGCCTCGATCTGGCCTTCGACCATGGCGCGCATGGCCGCGTCGTGCTCCTCGTTGTAGATCTGCCCCTTGGCTTCGGCGCCCTGGCGCATCACGATCGAGAGCACGCCCGCGAGCTGCGCGGCCCCCATGACCGCGGATTTGGCGCTGGGCCAGGCGAAGAGGAACCGGGGATCGTAGGCACGGCCGCACATGCCGTAGTGCCCGGCGCCGTAGGACGCGCCGATGAGCAGCGAGATGTGCGGGACCTTCGAGTTCGACACCGCGTTGACCATCATCGCGCCGTGCTTGATCATGCCGCCCTGCTCGTACTCCTTGCCGACCATGTAGCCGGTGGTGTTGTGCAGGAACAAAAGCGGGGTGTCGGTCTGGTTGGCCAGCTGGATGAACTGGGTCGCCTTCTGCGCTTCCTCGCTGAACAGCACGCCGCGCGCGTTGGCAAGGATGCCGACCGGGTAGCCGTGGACCTGCGCCCAGCCGGTGACCAGGCTGGAGCCGTAGAGCGGCTTGAACTCGTCGAAGTCGGAGCCGTCGACAACCCGGGCTATGACTTCGCGCGGGTCGAACGGGATCTTCAGGTCCGTGGGCACGATGCCGAGCAAGTCCTCGGCATCGTGCTCGGGTTCGGCGTAGTCGGCGGCCGGGGCCGGGCCGAGCTTGCGCCAGTTGAGCCGCTTGACGATGCGCCGCCCGAGCCGGATCGCGTCCTGCTCGTCGGCGGCCAGGTAGTCGGCGAGGCCGGAGACGCGGGCGTGCATCTCCGCGCCGCCAAGGGATTCGTCGTCGGAGTCCTCACCGGTGGCCATCTTCACCAGCGGCGGCCCGCCGAGGAACACCTTCGCGCGCTCCTTGACCATGACGACGTAGTCGGACATGCCCGGCAGGTACGCGCCACCCGCGGTCGAGTTGCCGAACACCAGGGCGACGGTCGGGATGCCCGCGGCCGAAGCGCGGGTCAGGTCACGGAAGGTGCGGCCGCCGGGGATGAAGATGTCCTTCTGCGTCGGGAGATCGGCGCCGCCGGACTCGACGAGGTTGATCGTGGGCAGCCGGTTCTGCGCGGCGATATCGGCCGCGCGGAAGCCCTTCTTCATGCCCCACGGGTTGATCGCGCCGCCTTTGACCGTCGGGTCGTTGGCGTTGATCATGCACTCGACGCCTTCGACGACGCCGATGCCGGTGACCAGGCTGGCGCCGACAGGGAAGTCGGAACCCCAGGCGGCGAGCGGGGACAGTTCGAGGAACGGGGAGTCCGGGTCGAGCAGCAGCTCGACCCGCTCGCGGGCCAGCAGCTTGCCGCGCTGGTGGTGGCGGGCGGTGTACTTCTCGCCGCCGCCCGCCACGGCCTTGGCGTGCTCGGTGTCGAGTTCGGCGAGCTTGGCCAGCATCGCCTCGCGGTTGGCCTTGAAGTCGGCCCCCGCACTGTCCACTGAGGAGCGCAGTGTGGTCATGAGGTGTATCCCAATCGCTTCGCGGCCAGGCCGGTCATGATCTCGTTCGTGCCGCCGCCGATGCCGAGGATGCGCATGTCGCGGTAGTGGCGTTCCACTTCGGACTCGCGCATGTAGCCCAAGCCGCCGAAGAGCTGCACCGCCTGGTGGGCGACCCATTCGCCGGTCTCCACCGCCGTGTTCTTGGCGAAGCACACCTGGGCGATGACGTCCTCCCCCGCGAGGTGCCGGGCGGCGACGTCACGGGTGTAGACGCGGGCCACGTCGATCCTGCGGGCCATCTCGGTGACCGTGGTCTGCACCGACTGCCGGGAGATCAGCGGGCGGCCGAAGGTCTCCCGCATCCGGCACCACTCCAGCGTCAGGTCCAGCGCCCGCTGCGCCGCCGCGTACGCCTGCACCGCGAGGGTCAGCCGTTCGGCGACGAAGTTCTGCGCGATCTGGATGAACCCGGTGTTCTCCTTGCCCACCAGGTTCGCCACCGGCACCCGGCAGTCCACAAACGATATTTCGGCGGTGTCGGAGCACAGCCAGCCCATCTTCTCCAGCCGCCTGCTGACGGTGAAGCCGGGCGTGTGCTTCTCGATGACCAGCAGCGAGATCCCGTGCGCGCCCGCGTCGCCGGTCCGCACCGCCGTCGTCACGAAGTCGGCGCGGACGCCGGAGGTGATGAACGTCTTGGCGCCGTTGACGATGAAGTCATCGCCGTCGCGCTTGGCGGTGGTGCGCAGACCCGCGACGTCCGAGCCGCCATCGGGTTCGGTGATCGCCAGGGAGCCGATCAACTCCCCAGCCAGAGTCGGCCGCACCCACTGATCGATGTGCCGGGGGTCTCCGGCGAAAGCGATGTGCGGCACGGCAATGCCGCAGGTCAGCAGCGCGGCGATGAGCCCGCCGGACGCGCCGGCGTAGTGCATCTCCTCCACGACGACCATGGCATCGATGACGTCGCCGCCACCGCCGCCGACCGCCTCGGGGAACGCGACGCCGAGCAGGCCGAGGTCGGCCGCCGCGCGGTGCAGCGACCGGGGAACCTCGCCCTCGCGCTCCCAGGAATCCAGGTGCGGCAGCACTTCGGTGTCCATGAACCGGCGCACGGTCGCGCGCAGTTCCCGGCGCTCCGGGGTGTCGAACGGGTTCACAGGAAGACCTCCGGGACGTCGATGTGCCGTGAGCGCAGCCATTCGCCGAACGCCTTGGCCTGCGGGTCGAACCGGGTGGCCGCGGCGACGCCCTGGCCGAGCAGCCCGTGCACGACGAAGTTGACCGCGGCGAGGTTCGGGTAGAGGTGCCGCTCGATGTCCAGACCCACGGTCTCGGGCAGCAGGGACCGCAGCCGCTCCACGGTCAGGGTGCGCACCAGCCAGTCGAACGCCTCCGGCCGACGCACCCAGAGACCCAGGTTCGCGTCGCCGCCCTTGTCGCCGGACCGCGCGCCGACGACGGAACCGAGCGGAACCCGCCGCGTGGGACCGAAATCGGTGCCAGGGTCGGTCCAGTCGACAGCGCGAGCCTCGACAGCCACGCCATCGGTCCACTTCAGCACGCGCTTCTCACCGTTGGGCAGGACCGCTGTGTGCTCGACCTCGTCGGGCGTGACGTACTCGGGTCGGTACACCCCGATCGGCGTGCCGTCCGCGGGCGGAGCCGTCAACGTGAAACCGGGGTACGAGGCCAGCGCGAGTTCGACGGTCGCCCGCGAGAACGCCTTGGCCCGAGCCGGATCCGGCGTCTTGACCATGACGTGCAGCAGCGCGCTGGCCGCTTCCTCGGTGTCGGCGTCGGGGTGGTCGGTGCGGGCCAGTGTCCACGTGAGACCGTCCGCGCCGATCAACGACTCCAGCTGCCGCCGCACCAGCGCGGCCTTCGAGTCCACGTCCAGTCCACACAGGACGAACGTGGCGCTGTTGCGGAAGCCGTCGAGGGTGTTGACGCACACCTTCACAGTCTCCGGCGGCGGCCCGCCGCGCACGCCGCTGATCTGCACCCGGTCCGGACCGTCCGCAGTCAGCGAGATGGTGTCGAACCGCGTGGTCACGTCCGGGCCCAGGTAGTCGACCCCCTGGATCTCGTAGAGCAGTTGCGCCGTCACGGTTTCCACCGTCACCGAGCCACCGGTCCCGGGGTGCTTGGTGATGACCGAGGACCCGTCGGCCGAGATCTCCGCGATCGGGAAACCCGCGTGGCCCAGATCCGGGACCTCGGTGAAGAAGGAGAAGTTGCCGCCCGTGGCCTGCGCGCCGCACTCGATGACGTGTCCGGCGACCGTGGCCCCGGCCAGGGCGTCGAAGTCGTCGCGGGCCCAGCCGAAGTGCGCGGCTGCCGGTCCCACCACCAGCGAGGCATCGGTGACCCGCCCGGTCACCACGATGTCGGCACCCGCGCGCAGGCATTCCGCGATCCCCCACGCGCCGAGGTAAGCGTTTGCGGTGAGCGCCCCTTCACGGGGAAGCAGGTCGTCGCCCTCGACGTGCGCGACGGAGACCTCGATGCCGAGCTTGTCCGCCAACGCCCGGATCGCCTGCGCGAGACCCCCCGGGTTCAGCCCGCCCGCGTTGCTGACGATCTTGACCCCACGCTCGACGGCCAGCCCGAGACAGTCCTCAAGCTGCCGGACGAACGTCTTCGCGTACCCGCCCGTCGGGTCCTTCATCCGCTGCCGACCCAGGATCAGCATGGTCAGCTCGGCAAGGTAGTCGCCGGTCAGGACGTCCAGTTCGCCACCGGTCAGCATCTCGCGCATCGCGGAGAGACGGTCGCCGTAGAAGCCGGACGCGTTGCCGATGCGGATCACGCCTTCGCCCTCCCGGTCCCCGGCGCCCCGGCGAAGGCCTGCGCGATGTCGAGCCACTCGTCGGCCTCCGCGCCGAACGCGACCAGCGCGGTGTCGTCGCGGTGCACGCGCTGGGTCACCAGGCGGCAGAAGTCGACGGCGGGTCCGGTGACCCGCTGGGCGGCGTCGGACGGTCCCCAGGTCCACAGGGTCAGGTCCGGCGCGAGCAGCTCCACCCGGAACGGCTCCGCGGGCGGCGTACGCCCGTTGAGCTGGAACGCGAAGTCCCGTGTGCGCACCCCGAGGTGGGCGACGTGCTTGATGCGCGGACTCGGCGACCGCTTGATCCCGAGCGCGTCGGCCACGTCGCAGGAGTGCGCCCAGGTCTCCATGATCCGGGCGGTCGCCATGGACGCGGCGCTCATCGGCGGCCCGTACCAGGGCAGCTTCGTCCCGGCGGGCACCTGCGCGAGGGCGGAGTTGAGGGCGTCGCGCAGCGATCGCCAGCGGGCAAGCAGCTTCGCCGGCGGCTCAGCGGCGCCCTCGGCGGCCCCGTCGTCGACGAAGTGCGCGACGTTGCCCCCGCTCAGCGCGGCGGCGAACTCGGCCTGGAAAGCCTCCGGATCGGTCACCGCCAGCAGGGACCGCTCGTCGGTCCAGGCCAGGTGGGCGACCTGGTGGGCGACCGTCCACCCCGCCGCCGGCGTCGGCGTGGCCCACTCCTCGTCGGACAGCGGCTCGACCCAAGAGTCGAGTTCGGCGCCTTCGGCCCGCAGGTCAGCGAGCAGCGCGGTCAGATCGATCACCTCTCCACCGTCGCACGCCGGACCAAACAAATCAAGCATGCGTGCTTGATTTTATTCCCGGAAGTGCAGCGAAAGGCCCTCTGACCAGTGCCTTTGGTCAGAGGGCCGCTCAGCTCGACGTCGCTGCTCGATCGGGTGATCCCTGCTCGATCACCCGATCGAGGTCCAGCCGAGCCGTGGTTCTCACCCCACAGCGTCGGTGTCGGTGGTACCTCCTCTCAGCCAGTGGCTTTGCCGCCATCGGGTTTGGCGGCGAACCAGGTCCCGCCGACGCCCTGCCCCTTGATGTCGCACGGGACCTTGTCGTCGGCGAAGAGATAGAGCGGCCAGCCCCCGGCCGTGAGCTGCCTGGAGCCGTCGCCACGCTCAACCGTGCCCAGCACGGACGGGTCGGCGCCGTCGAGTTTCGGTGCCGCGCCCTCCGGCACCAGCAGCGGCGGCCACTTCGCCGCGCAGTCACCTTCGCAAGTGGACTTGGGCGGGTTCGGGGTGTCCTTGTCGAACCGGTACAGCGTCATCCCGGCCGCGTCGGTGAGGATCTGCCCGATCGGCGCCACCGGCATCACTTTCACCTCAAGGGATCCAACTTCGGGGGCGATGGCCTTCTTGCCCGCCGAGGTGAAGCCGAACCAGGTCCCGCCGACACCCTGCCCCTTGATGTCGCCCGGTTCCGTGTCCTGGGCGTAGGTGTAGGCGGGCCACCCGCTGATGCTGAGCTGCCGCGTGCCGTCCGCGCGCTTCAGGCTCGACACCAGCGCCTTGTCCACCCCTTCGACGGCGACCTCGGCGCCTTCCGGAACCAGGACTGGAGGCCACTTCGCCGCACACTCACCGTCGCAAGTGGACGTCGGGGGTTTGGCCGTGTCCTTGTCGAACCGGTACAGCGTCTTCCCGTCGCCGGTGGTGATGATCGCCCCGAGGTCCGGCACGGTGGCGACGGCGAGTTTCGCCGGTGCCGCGCCGGTGTCCGGATATGCGTCGGATTTGACCACCGCGACCTCACTCGGAATCGTGCCGGTCGATTCGCCGCCGCACGCCGTCGAGGCGATGCCGATGGGCACCAGCGCCACGGCCAGGGCGAAATTCCGAATTCGCGTCATTGGCTCTCCCATTTCCGTATCGGCTTTCCCAAGGGAATACGTGACGGCGGCCGATCCGGTTCTACTTTTCTGGCGCCTTGAGCGTTGTGATGACTTTTCCGGAAGAAACGCGGCGGACTTCGACCCGGTCGATCTGGGCCACCGGATACGGCGTCGTTCCCGACACCACCACCCGCTCTCCCTTTTTCGGCGGGTCGAACAAGGCGATTTCCGTGGTCTCCCCCGCGCGGGACACGACAACGGCCGAACACGGCGTCGACCCGGTGATCCCGCCGAGGTCGAGCGCGATCCGGCTGCCGTCCGGCGTTGTCTCCACCCAGGCGTGCGACGTCGACGATTCGAGGGATCCGCTGACGCCGCCCGGCTCCTCGGCGACGGGATCGAGCCGGGTCAGCGCCGACGGCGGCTCCGAAGCGACGGGCGGGTCGGCGCCGTCCCAGCCGAGGAACCCGATCGCGGTCACCGCCCCCGAGAGGAACACCAGCACCGCCGCCGCGGTCGCCGCGCCCCAGTGCTGGAACCGCCGCCGCTTCGTGGGCAGGCCGTAGATCACGGCCCCCCGCGCGGGGGCATCCGGCCAGGTCTCGGCGACCGTGTCCAGCAGGCCGGGCAGCTCTTGCAGTTCGAACAGCTCCACCTGGCAGTTCGCGCAGCCCGCGAGGTGGCCTTCGAACGCCTCCGTGCCGCGGGCGTCGAGCGTCCCGAGGGCGTAGGCCGCGACGTCGAAGTGCGAAGCCATGCCGCTCACCCCCGCGCTCGAAGCGCGCGCCGCAGGGCCCGCATCGCGTGGTAGGTCCGGGATTTGACCGTGCCGGGCGGGATGCCCAGCAGGACCGCGGCCTCGTCGACCGTGTGGCCCTTCAGGTAGGTCTCGATGATCGCCTCGCGCTGATCAGGCGAGATCCGACGCAAGGCTTCGTGCACGACGATCGCGTCGACCGTGCTGTCGGCCTTGTCGGACACGCCGACCCGGTCCTCGGCGATGTCGGTGCCGCGGATCTCGATGGGCCGGACCTGCCGCCCGCGGTGGGTGTCGATCACGATCCGGCGGGCGACGACGAACAGCCAGCCGCGCAGCATCTCCGGCCGCTGATCAAGTTTGTCGGCGTGTTTCCACGCCCGGATGAAAGTCTCCTGGACGACGTCCTCGGTCCATTGCCGGTCGTATTTCGTCAAACCGAGAACATGGGCGCTGAGCTGGTTCGCGAATTGACGATAAAGCTGCCGCACCCACTCGTCCTTCGGGTCGTCAGGCACGACCGCCACCGGTCTGACTGCCCGCGTATGGCGACCCACTCGGGGGAGCATGGCCGACTGCCGTGATTCTGTCCATTCAGCACGCTCGGTCACGGAAACCCTCATTGTCCGGTCATTATTCCGTTTGGTCCATCGAATGAGTGCCGACTGGCGTAGTGGCGTTCGATGAGGACTCGGGCGGGGATGCCGTCGCGGGGCGGGCGCGCGTGCGGCCCGCGACCGGCGGTGGGGACGGGAAGCAGCCGGTCCAGGGTCGCCGTCCAGTCGAGCATCGCGTGCGGGCGGTCCCACGTGGCGACCGCGACCAGGTTCCCGGCCCGGACGAACCCGGTGACCCCCGCGTCGAGCGGGACGGTGTCCGTGGCCAGCGCGGGCATCCCGACGTGTTGCACCCGCACGTCGAACTGGCTGGTCCAGGCCCTGGGCAGCGGGGTGAACGGCTTGGCCGCCCACTTGCCCGCGAGCAGGTTCTCCGCCGCCGCCCGGCCGCCCTCGACCGCGGTGATCCAGTGCTCCACCCGCCGGGGAACGGGGTCGAACCGCAGGTTGGGCCAGCGGGCGATGTCCCCGGCGACGACGACGTCGTCGACCCCGGCGGCGAACAGCGTCGGCTCGCAGAACACCCCGTCGTCCACCCGCAGACCGGACCCGCGCAGCCACTCCACCGACGGCGTGCTGCCGACGGCCAGCACCACGCACGCGGCGAACACGACGTCGCCGTTGTCCAGGTGCAGGCCGACGCCGTCCCGCCCGGTGTCCCACTTCCTGATCCGGGCGTTGCTGCGGGTGTCGACCCGGTGCCCGGCGTGCAGGTCGCCCGCCGCGTCGGCGATCGCGTCGCCGAAGCGGTGCAACAGCTTGGCCGAGTTGTTGACGACGATGACCTCGCGCCCCATCGCCCGCATGCTCGCGGCGAACTCGCAGCCGATGAACCCGCCGCCGACGACCACCGCGGGCAGCCTGCTCATCCGCAGTGCCGCCCGGACCCCGTCGGCGTCCTCGACCGTGCGCAGCACCCGCACCCGCGGGTCGTGTCGCGGCGCGCCCGGCAGGGACCGGGGATACCCGCCGGTGGCGAGGATCAGGCCGTCATAGCCGACTTCCTCGCCGCCGGGCAGGAGAACCGCGTGTCGGGCGGTGTCGAGCCCGATCGCCCGGGTGCCGAGTCGCCAACCGACATCGAGGTCGACGGTGGCCTCCAGCGTCACGTCCCGGGCTTTGAGGCTGCCGCGCAGGAGCGCTTTGCACACCGCGGGCCGGTGGTACGGCTTGCGCGGCTCGTCGCCGATCATCACGACCTCGCCGTCGAAACCCAGCTCCCGCAGCCGTTCCGCGGCCCGGAAGCCCGCGGCCCCCGCGCCGACCACGACGATCCGCTCGGTCACCGGGCACTCTCCCGCAGCCGGATCGCCTGCATCGGGCAGTTCCGCGCGGCGGCGGCGGCCGCGGTTTCGTCGGCCGGGTCGATCCGCCTGCCGTGCCGGAGCCGGTTGTCGCTGAGCCGGAACACCTCGGGCGCCTCGGCGACGCAGATCCCGTACAACTCGCACCGGTCGTTGTCGACGCGCACCACCGTGGCACGTCCGCGTCCGCGTCTCATACGTTCTCCGTCTCCACTCCGAGTCGTTCGAGCGTGTGCGCGGGCAGGGCGCGCAGCACCGCCAAGGTGACGGCCGGGACGAGCAGGGTGATCCCGCCCAGCCACAGCACCGAGAGGTGGCCGTTGGCCACGGCGCCCAGCAGGGAATGCAGTGCGCCCAAGGGAATCGCGAGGTACGCCGTGCGATGCAGCCACGCCCAGCGGCGGTAGGCGGTCCACCCGTGCAGGCACGCGCTGAGCGCGATGGCGACCATCAGGTACAGCGACACCACGCCGAGCCCGTGCCGGACGTTGGGGACAAGCAGATAGTCGATCGGCATCGGTCCGCTTGGCAGGAACCGGAAGCACACCGCGTGCACCACGGCGAACACGATCGTCAGCGTCCCCAGGGACAGGTGCGCGGCGCGCATCGCCTTGCGGCTGACCGCGTGCCGCCCCCACCCGGTGACCGTCATGACGCCCAGGCACAGGGTCAGGCACATGAGCCCGTAGGCGAAGCGCGCGCTGAGCGCCGCGACCGCCCGCACGCCGGGTTCCTCCGCCGCCTGGGCGAGCAGGTCAGCAGGTGCGGCCACTGTTGACGCACCTCACCACGTCACCCATCTGCGCGCGGTTCATCAGCAGGTGGACGAAGCCGTGGTCGGAGTCGGGCCGGTGGTTCTCCTGCGGGAACCCGTCGAGCGCGAACCCCTGGGCCACATTGGCTTTCGCCGGGACCGCGTACTCGACGGTCATGTCCAGCTGCGGGATCGCGACCGTGTTGCGCGGGCACCGACCGGAGCTGTCGGGGAACCTGACGTGGTCGCGGTGGTTGGCGCTGTCGAGGCTGCGGCCGTCCCAGCAGCTCGGGTACTCCAGCAGCCGCACGACACTGCGTCCGCGCGGGCAGACCGGGTACTTGGCCGTGGTCCGGTCCTCGAATCCTTTGCAAGTCCAGCTGACCCGGACGTTGCCCGGACCGTTCTCCCCCGGTTTGGCGTCGCCGGTGGTCATCCGCAGTCCCTGTGGCGCGGCCACGACCTGCTGGAACCGGTTGCCGCGGAACAACAAGGTGACCCTGCCGTCGAGGATCGCGCCGAGGTTCCCGTCCTTCCCGCCGCCGGGCTGACCGGCGTCGTCGCCGTTGCGGGTCAGGTCGCGCAGCACCGGCCACAGGTAGGACGACTTGTCGCCGGTCACGCACGTGGTCCCGCCGCGCAGCAGGGACCGGTCGTTGGAGCGGCCGTTGGTGGTGAGGTTCCCGACGTGGTCGTGCTGGTGCTGGGCAGCGTTCACCACGCCCGGCGCGGCGATGTGGTTGTCGGAGTTGCGGTGTTTCTCCTCGTTGTTCCCGCACTTGTTGACGAACGAGCCCGGCGACGCCCGCCGTTCGATCCGAACCTTGTTCGGCCGGACCTTCGTGATGTCGACGTAGAACGCCTTCTGTGGGGCCGTGCCGGTGCCGGGACCGCCGCCGTGGGCGCGGGCGATGCCGATGCCCGCCGCCGAACCGCCGACGACGAGCGCGGCGACCGCGAGTGCCGTCCAGTGCTTGACCTTCATGTCCTGGTTCCTTCCATCTCGTTGACTGCGAACGATCCGACAGCGGGCGGCGCGGCCTTCCCGCGCGAGCGGCGCAGCCAGGCGATGAGCAGCACCACCAGCGCGGACTCGGCGAACACCAGCAGCCCGACCAGGGCGAACACCCGGGCGTCGGCCCGCAGCTCGGTGTCGAAGGAGGTGCCCGCGAGCGGCTCGGCGATCGTGGTGAAATCCACCAGCCCGGTCTTCTCCAGCAGGTTCTGGTGCCGCAGCACCGCCTGGTTCGCGATGGACGCGAGGTCGCGCACCTCGGCGTTGCGGCTGCCGCCGCGCACCTGGGCGATGGTCACCAGGACCGAGCCGTGGGCCTGCCGCAGGCGGTTGGCGAAGATCTGGTCGAACTCCTCGGGGCTGCCCGCCGCCCGCAGCTCCGCCAGCCAGCCCTGCTGCGATTCGTTCGGCTCGTCCGGCAGCGGGACCCGCAGTTTCGCCGCGGACTGCCGCACCGCGACGTCGAGCTGCCCGTGGTCGACCATGAGCGTCATCCCGAGCGCCTGGATCTTCGGGTTGCGTGAGACCTCGCGGGCGATCTCACCCGCGGGTCCCTCCCAGAGGCCCGCCCGGCGCGCGGCACGCAGCAGCTCCACGTCGGCGGCGCCGAGCGGACCCCATTCGGTCGGTCGCGGCTCGGGGTTCCGCGACTCGACGAGGATTGTGGGCACCAGCCCCACCGCGACCACCGCGAGGAGCAGCACGGCGGCGACCGCGGCGAGGACCCGTCTGGGCCCGCTAACGATTGACCGCACTGGAATCCTCCAGCACCGTGGTGATCTCGGCCTTGCCGCCGGTGGCGCCGACCACGAACCACTCGGCGTCGCGCCCGGTCATCTCACCGGGCATGGAGTCCCCGGCGAAGGTGTAGAGCGGCCTGCCCGCCAGCGTGGCCTGCTTCGGCCCGCCCGGTCGGTCGACGGACCCGACCATGGACTGGTCGAGATCGGTGATCTTGAGGTCTTCGGTGAACGGCACCGGCCGCCAGGTCTCCGCGCACTTGCCCGTGCACGCTGACCTGGCCGGACTTGTCTTGTCGCGCACGAATCCGTAGACCGTGCGCCCGTTGCCGTCCACGACGATGGGACCGCTGTTGAAGCCGCGCACCAGTTGCAACCCGGCGGGGCGTGGCTGCGCGGCAACGAGTTCGACGTGGTGTCCCCGGCGTTCCTTGGGCTTGGCTTCGTCGCCGCCGTGGCATCCCGCCACAGCGAACGCCAGGCCCACCAGCATGACCGCTTTCATTCCGACCTCCGCGCTGCCGTCTTGGGTCTGTGCAAGGACGTACGAGCGGGGACTCATTACGGTTTAAAGAAAGTGAGCGCCCCCGCGGAGTTCGCGGGGGCGCTCACTGGTCGGGTTTGGTCAGCCGGTGAAGAGCAGGCGGTTAGGGGTGCCCGGACTGGCGTTCTGGATGCGGTTCCTGGTCGCGGAGCGCACTAGCTCGCGTTGGACCCGTGCGGGCGAGGCTTGCGGGTCGGTGGCCAGGATCAGCGCGGCCGCGCCCGTGACGTGCGGTGTCGCCATGGAGGTGCCGCTCAGTGTCGCGATTTCGCCATCGAGGAACGATGACGGGATGTCGACACCGGGCGCGTAAAGGTCCACGGCTGGGCCGAAGTTCGAGAACACCGCCTGGTTGTCGTCGGCGTCGGACGCGGCCACGGTGATCGCCTCGACCACCCGGGCGGGCGAGGTCTCCCCCGCGTCCTCGCCGTCGTTGCCCGCCGCGACGGCGAACGTGACACCGGCGCGGATGGCCCCACGAACGGCTTCGTCGAGGGCGTCGTCCCGCGGGCCGCCGAGGCTCAGGTTGGCCACCGACGGGCCGTCGAGGTTGCTCACGACCCACTCGATCCCGGCGATCACCCCGGCGGTGCTGCCGTCGCCGTCCTCGTCGAGCACCCGCACCGGCACGATCCTGATTCCCTTGGCGACACCGAATTCTCGGCCGCCGATCGTGCCCGCCACATGGGTTCCGTGGCCGTTCAGGTCGTCCGGGTCGGTGTCGCCGTCGATGGCGTCGAACCCGCCGACAACCCGACCCTCGAAGGTCTCGTGGTCGGCGTCGACCCCGGTGTCGATCACGAACGCGGTGACGTTCTCGGCGGCCGAGTCGACGCTGAAGTCGTCGTCGAGGGGAAGATCGCGCTGGTCAAGCCGGTCGAGCCCGTAGGACGGCGGCGCTTCGCTGATCTTGACCCGCTGGTTGGCCTGCACGTACGCGACCGACTTGTCCGCGGCAAGCCGACGCGCCTCGCGGTCGGACATCGTTGCCACGTAACCGTTCACGGCCGTGTCGAACGTGCGCTCGGTCCGCCCGCCGTACCGCGAGGTGAGGGCGCTCGCGGTACGGGTCTGCTTGTCCTTGAGGACGACGATGTAGCTGCCCTCGATCGAGTCGGGGCTGTCGGCGAGCCGGACAACTCCTTCTTGGGCCTGCGCGGGCATGGACACCGCGACGATGGTGGCGACGGCGGCGGCGGTCAGCCCGATGCCGCTGAGAACGCGCGTGGATCTGCGGCGCTTCCTGTTCATCAAACGTGGTCCTCCGGTCCGAGTGACTCGGGCGCAGGTGTCCACACAGGACAGAGCCGAGAGAGATCAGCCGAAGGCACATCGGCTGGTATGGACCATAAGGGCAGAAGTCGAACCGCGTCAACGGGCACGGCCGATTCCCGCGCTCCGCCAAGTTAAGAGTTAGCGGCCGTCACCCGTTGTGCTCACTCACGCACTCGCCCCATGGTTGGGCAGGATTCCACCCTGCATTGTGAGATCTTGGAGCACATAGTGAGAACCTTCGTGAAGGCCATCCCGGTGGTGTGTCTGCTGGGACTGGGCCTGCTCGCACCCCTCGCCGGGGCGCAGGAGCACCACCCGACTGGAGAGATCCGCTATACCGGTGGTGCCGACCCTGTCCCCGGCCGCTACCTCGTGGCGCTGCGCGCGGACACCCCCTCCCTGCGATCGTCCGGCGTGCACGCCGCGGCAGGCGAGCTGCTCGCCCGCTACGGCGGTGAGCGCAAGCACGTGTTCGAGAACGTGTTTCCCGGCTATTCGGTGGTGATGTCCGAGCGGGCCGCCAAGGAGCTGGCCGCCGACCCGGCCGTGGACTACGTGGCCCAGACCCACCTGGTGCGCCAGACCGGGGACACCCAGCCGAACCCGCCGTCCTGGGGCATCGACCGGTCGGACCAGAAGACCCTGCCGCTGGACAAGTCCTACACCTACCCGAACAAGGGCGAGGGCGTGCACGCCTACGTCCTCGACAGCGGCATCCGACTCACCCACCAGGATCTGGCCGGGCGCACGGTCAACGACCCGGACTTCAGCGGCGAGACCGACAACACCTCCAACGAGTGCACCACGAACGGCCACGGCACCCACGTGGCGGGCACCATCGGCGGCACCCAGTACGGCCTGGCCAAGGCGGTCACGCTGCACGCCGTGCAGACCGTCGGCTGCGGCGGCTCGGCGCCGGACGACAACCTGGTCAAGGCGCTCGACTGGCTGGTGACCAACGCGAAGAAGCCCGCGGTGGCGAACCTGAGCCTGACCGCGGACACCCACCCGTACAAGCCGCTGCAGGACGCGGTCAAGCGCGTCGTCGCCAGCGGTGTCGTGATCGCCATCGCCGCGGGCAACCACGGCGGTGACGCCTGCGCCTACACGCCTTCGGACACCACCGAAGGACTCATCGTCGGTGGCAGCGACAGCGACGACACCATCCGGGACGGCACCAACACCGGCAAGTGCATCGATCTGTTCGCCCCCGGCGGCAGCATCGTCTCGCTCAATAGCAACACCGACACCGGCACGTCCACCCGCAGCGGCACGTCGATGGCGGCCCCCCACGGCGCGGGCGCGGCCGCGATCTATCTGAGCGCGAACCCTTCGGCCACACCGCAGCAGGTTGAGGCCGGTCTGGTGGCCCTGGCCACCGACGGTGTGCTCACCCAGATCAAGGACTCGCCGAACAAGCTGCTCAACGTCCGCGAGATCGGCGGCGGCGGAGGCGACACCCAGGCGCCGATGGTCCCCGCAAACCTGCGCTCGACCGGCGCCACCAGCACGTCGATTTCCCTCTCCTGGGACGCTTCCACCGACAACGTCGGCGTCACCGGATACGACGTGTACAACGGCACGACCCTGGCGACGACGGTCACCGGCACCACGGCGACGGTCGCCAGCCTAGCCGCCGGCACGACGCATGTGTTCACTGTCAAGGCGAAGGACGCCGCGGGGAACGTCTCAGCGGCGAGCGACCCGGTCAAGGCGAGCACCGAGCCGGGCGGTGGCGGCGACGACGAACCGCCGACCACGCCAGGCAACCCGCGGTCCACCGGGGTCACCGAGAACTCGGTTGCGCTCGCCTGGGACGCCTCCGTCGATAACGTCGGCGTCACCGGTTACGACGTCTACAACGGCGCGACCGTCGCCACGACAGTCACCGGCACGACGGCCACCGTCACCGGCCTGACGGCGGACACCGAGTACTCGTTCACCATCGTGGCCAAGGACGCCGCCGGGAACACGTCGAAGCCGACGACGGCGGTCAAGGCCCGCACGACCGGCGGCAACACCGGCCGGACGTTCACCAATGACGCCGACTTCCCCATCCGCGACTTCGAGCGCGCGCTGAGCCCGATCACCGTCACGCTGTCCGGGCAGGCCGCCGCGAAGGTGACGCTTTCGGTCTCCATCAAGCACACCTGCGCCGAGGACCTCGGCATCTCCCTGATCGACCCCAACGGCAAGGTCTACCCGGTCAAGTACAGCGGCTCCGGCAACTACCAGTGCACCGCGCTGACGGCACCGAAGGCCTACACGGTGTCCTCTGTGGTCTCTCCGGCCGCGGGCAAGTGGCAGCTGCGGGTCACCGACTACGGCCCCGGCGACACCGGCACCCTCGACTCGTGGTCGATCACCCTGTGATGGAAGGAACGACAGTGAAACGCTTTGTCATCAAAGCCGGGCTGTGCGTCGCCGCCATCGTGGCGACCCTGGTGCCCGCGGCAGGTTCGGCGGGCGCGGTCAAGGGCGGTGAGCACACCACCCACGACCAGTACCCGTGGACCGTGGTGATCACCAGGGCGGGCAGCGCCCACCCGCAGAAGGTGTCGTGTGGTGGCGCGCTGGTCCGGCCGAACAAGGTCGTCACCGCCGCGCACTGCATGGACCCCCAGTACGGCGATATCAAGGACAAGACAGTGATCTGGGGTCGAACCGACCTCACCACCACCGCGGGCACGGTCGCGAAGATCACCTCGTACTGGAAGGTCCCCGAGTACCAGTGGGGCAGCCTGGCGGGCGACGACGTGGCCGTGCTGACCCTCGACCAGAACGTCGGCACCCCGAGTTCGCTGCTCGCCATCGCGGGTCCGGGCGACACCGCGCTCAACGCGGTCGGCACGTCGACCACGTTGTCCACCTGGGGCAAGTCCGGGGCTGGGACGACCAGCGCGGACTACGACCCGGTCATGAAGAAGGCGACGCTGCCGATCATCGACCCGGACGCGTCCGGCGGCTGCAAGAACATCGGCTGGACGTTCACCCCGGAGAAGCAACTGTGCTTCGGCCCGGTGAAGAACGACACCCTGGGCGTGTGTTCCGGGGACAGCGGAAGTCCGCTGGTGGCAAGCACTCCCGCGGGCTACCGGCTGGTCGGGCTGATCGAGTCCGGCGACTCGAACTGCGCGGGCCCGCAGGTGGGCGCCAAGATCACGCAGTACGAGTCCCGGATTCGGGAACAGCTGGGCGATCCGACCGGCGACGACTTCTCCCTCGGCGTCGCGCCCGACACCCTGTCCGTCCAACCTGGACAGTCAGGCACGGTGAAGGTCGCGACGACCGTGACCGGTGGGGCGGCGCAGACTGTCACACTCGCCGCGTCCGGCCTGCCCGCGGGGGTCACCGCGAAATTCGACCCGGCGTCGGTGACGGCGGGCGCGAGTTCGGCGCTGACGCTCTCCGCAGCCGCGTCCGCCACCCCCGGATCGGTGAAGGTCACGGTCACCGGCACCGGGACCTCGGCGACCAAATCGGCGTCCATCGCGCTCACGGTCGCGGGCGGCGGTGGTGGCGGCTTGACCAACGGTGGGTTCGAAGCAGGCGACCTGACCGGCTGGACCTCCGGTGGGACGGGCGCAAGTTCCACTGTGGTCAACAGCGGCGCACACGGTGGCACCCATGCCGTCCGGCTCGGCGCGACCACTGCCACCAACGGCGAGTCCACCGTGCGGCAGACCTTCACCGCCGCGGCGTCGGGCCAACTGTCCTTCTGGTACGCACAGACCTGCCCGGACACGGTGAAGTACGCGTGGGCCAAGGCGACACTCACCGACGACACGGCGGGCACAATGACAACGCCGCTCGCCAAGACCTGCACCGACGGCCAGGGTTGGAAACAGATCACCGCCCAGCTCACCGCCGGACACACCTACACCCTGACCCTGCTCAACCGCGACGACAACCACCCCAACGACCCCGTACACACCTTCTACGACGACGTCACGGTGGCCAGCACCGCGATCAGCGCGAGCACGACCCAACGCCTCGACGCCTGATCCACTCTGGACGAACGGCCTGTCGGTGACCTCACCGACAGGCCGTTCCACACCCGGTTTAACTGTTCACATTCAGGAACTGAATGACGCTCTCCGTCGCGACCTTCGAATTGCCCGGTCGGCTGATTAGGGTCTGTTCGAAGCGAATCCAGCCAACGGGGAGCCATCATGGTCAGCCAATTGAATCCGGTGGCCGAGCGGTCCTCACCCTTCGCGGACTGCCTTCGGGCCGCGATCGACGCGCGTGACCTGACCCTCGGACGCATCGCGGCCCACCTGCTCGCGCGTGGGGTACGGGTCAGCGTGGCGACCCTGAGCTACTGGCAGTCCGGCCGCAGCCACCCGGAACGCCGAGCGTCCCAGCTCGCGGTGAAACACCTGGAGGAGATCCTGCGGGTGGCGCCGAGGACCCTGACGGAGTTGCTCGACCAGCCCAGGCGCCGCGGCCGGTCGCTGATCCACCTGCCCATCGGCGCCCTCTGGCCGCACCCGGACCAGATCGAGGACGCGACCAGCCAGGTCGACACCGAGTGGGACGACCGGCTCACCCGGATCAGCCACCACGACCGGCTCATCGTCGGCCCGGACCGAGACGAGCGGTCCACCGTGTCCCGGCAGGTGCTGCGGGCGAGCGCCGACGGTCCGGACCGGTGGGTGGTCATCGTGCACCTCGACGCGCACGACGGCCCGTTGCCGCTGGTCAGACCGCTGCGGCACTGCCACCTCGGCCGAGTCGTGCACAAGCCGGAGGCCGGGCTCATCGTCGCCGAACTCCTCTTCGACACCCCGCTGCGCCGCGGCGAGACGATCATCACCGAGCACGAGTTGGTCACCCGGGCCCCGTATCCGCCCGCGGGCAACTACGAGCGAAAGTTCCGGATGCCGGTCCGCGAATACGTCGTGGAGGTGTGCTTCGACGCCGCCGCGGTGCCTGCCCACTGCGAGCAGTACACCGTGACCGAGACCGGCGAGGAGGTCGTGCGGCAGGTCCAGGTCGGCGACAGAGGCACGGTGCATGGTGTGGCGCTGGACTTCGGGCCGGGTTGCTATGGGTTCCGCTGGCAGTGGTGAAGGACCAATCCCAGGCAACGTACCAACGGTTCCTCGCAACCCCCTTGACACAATTCGTGGGCAATCTACTGAATTGGCATGGATTTAGTGAATATTTAAGCGGACGGCGAGCGGTGGTGGTTGGGTCGTACCTGCAAAGCGGTTCGGTCGCCTGCCCGGACCGAACGGTTCTGGGGTCCGACACTTTCTAGGGGGAGTCATGGAACGAGGGTTTTACGTATAGCCGCGCCCACGGTGGTCAGCATGCTCGCGATCACGCTGCAATCACCTGGTTCTGCAGGCGCGACAACCGCGCGATCGCAGGGTGCCGCAGGTCCTGGATCTGCTGCCGGTCCGGTCGTCGCGACGGGCACTATCACGCGGGACAGCAAGCCGATCGGTGGCGCGAGCGTGGTGGCACGGATATGGCCGAACGGCGAACAGTTGAACGCCCTTCCTGAAGGCGCAAAGGTTGATCTGCGAGAGATGGCTCGGATCCGGGCCGACCACAACGGCAACTTCCAGGTCGTGCTTGATCCAGCTCAAGTCCCCGCCACACACCGTGACAAGGAAGGCAGGGTCGCCGTCGAACTGTTGACGAACTCCGGCGACCAGCACATCAGCTGGCATTTCAGTGCATTCGAGTCATCGCACGATGCCCGCGAGTCCACAGCGAAAAGTTGGTCCACGCCTGCCGCGGCCGCAAAAGGCAGTCAGGCTCCGGCTACGTTCCGCTTCGACTTCGGATCGACACCCAGCGTCCTGGACGTGCACGATCCGCCATCGGACTGGGTGAGCGAATCCGGAGCGCGCATGTCGACGAGTTCCGCGGCACTCGTCGACGGCGGGGCTCAACCCGTCGACGCCAGCGAATTTTGCGGAGGCCCCTTGGAAGCAGGGCCGTGGCGGGAAGGCATTCGAGAGCACTTCCTGAACGTCTATGCGTGGAGCGGAGCCATGGCGACGGTCGATCAGACCATCGGATCCAGCTCAAGCCATACGCTCGGGATCGCCGTGCGGACCGCTCAGGGGTGGAGCGCCACCGGGTCAAGCACCCTGGCGATCACTCAAGGTGCCGGTCAGGAGATGAGCGGCATCGCCGACGCCGCCATCTACAACGCCTGCGGAAGAACACGGGTGAGAATGTCACCCATGCGAGCGGGGTCGATATCGGTCCGTTCAGTGTCTCGGCTCAGTCCGGATTCAATGAGGGAACCGAGATCAAGTGGACTGTGACCAAACCCAGCATGGCCTGCAGCAACAGCCGCGAAGGTTGGCCCAATGCGTCACAGGTCGACCTGCGTGCTGCTGGATGATCAGGGGCAGGCGCCGATCCAAGACGGCGGGAACAAGGAGATCCTGATGCGGACACGCCACACCGCGGCCTCTGCGGTACTTCTGTCCTGCGTCATCCTCCTCGGCGCATGCTCGGGCGAGCCCGGGCCGCGACTCCGGGACGCCGCGCCTGGAACCGGCGGCATCGTGGGGCAGATCGACACCAAGGCCGAGACGCCCTACTCCTTCGACGACGCGACTCTCTGTCTCGTCGGTCCGGGGTCAGTCACCATCGAGAAGGTCGAGATCGTCGCCCCGACGGGCGGCTTGCGGCTCGGAACGTTCTCGGTGCTGCCGTCGAAGGGCGGCAAGGTCAGCAACTACATCAGCGACCCCCGCCAACGTCTGGACGAGGTGGGCTTTCCGACGCAAGGACCGATGACCGTCGACCGCGTCTGCCCGCCCGCGAGTGATGGTGGGGTGTTCCTACTCGGTGTCGAGGTCACCAAACCAGCTGATGCGACGGCGTCGGGGAGCGGGTTTGTCGTCAGTTATCGGTCGGGTGAGGAGACCCACCGGACGTACTTGCCGCCGGGCATCGTGCTCTGCCAAGGCAGCGATCCCGATCTGCCCGACTGCGACCGAAAGCTCGATCTGCGACCCCCGCCATGATCAGGCGCGCAGGTCACCGCGGGCGCGCTGCCAGTCGGTGACCGAGTCCAGCCCCGTGTTCAGCTCCTCGCCCAGCAGCGCCGCTCGATGGTCGACCGCCGCGTCTCCCAGCAGGGCGCGGGCGAGTTTCGACTCGGTGAGGCGGGTCAGGGCATCCCACGGGGTGCGGGCGAGGTCGCCGACGACCCGGCCTTCGGCGGGCAGCGGAAGGCGTTCCTCGATGCCGGACAGGCCTGCGGCGAGCAGGGCGGCGACGACGAGATGGGGTTGGGCGTCGGCGCCCGCGAAGCGGGCTTCCATGCGCAGCGACGGGCCGCGGCCGACCAGGCGGACGGCAGCGGTGCGGTCGTCGGTGCCCCACCGCAGGGTGCGCGGAGAGAAGGGGGCGGTGCGCAGGCGCACGTAGGAGTTCCAGGTGGGCGCCCAGAACGCGGTCAGATCACCCGCCGCGCGCAGGATGCCCGCGAGGAAGTGTCCGAACACAGTGGACGGTTCGGTCGGCTGGGCGCCCGCGACCATCGACATGCCCGCCGCGTCGGCCAGGGCGAGGTGGACGTGGCAGGAACTCGCGGTGCCCGCGGACTCGGCGGCCAGGTATCCGGCACGGACCCCGCGCGCGGCGGCGGCCTGGCGGATGGCGAGTTGGTGGAGCATCGCGTCGTCGCAGGCGGCGAGGGCGTCGCGGGCGCGCAGGACGATCTCGTACTGGCCGGGGTGGGCCTCGCCGCGGGCGGACTCGGCGCCGAGGTCGAGGCGGTCGATGGCGGCGTGGACGTCGGCGAGCACGTCGCGCATCGGGGAAAGGCCGTCAACGGCGTAGTCGACGCGCCGGTCTGTGATCGGGGTGCCGTCGGCGGTGGTGAAGGTGACCTCGTGCTCGATGCCGACGGACGGGACGAACCCGAGCTTCTCGGCGGCGGCGATGTGTTCGCGCAGCAGGGTTCGCGGCGCTTCGGCGACCGGGCGGCCGTCCGGCCACTCGACGTCGCAGACGACGAACCACGCGCCCGGCCCGGCCGGGGCGAGCGTGGCCAGGTCGGGTCGGAGGGTCAGGTCGCCGTAGCCGCCGAGGAAGGGGTCGACGGCGGAGGCGTTGACGGGATCGCGTTCCGGGTTCCAGCCGAAGACGTGCGCGACCATGCCGTAGCCGGAAGGCATGACGGTGTCGACGAAGAACTCGGCGCCCACCTCGACCGCGGCGAACCGGGCGTGCGGGTCGGGCACCAGGCAGACGACGCGGCGCACGTCGCCGGAGGCGACCGCCGCCCGCAGCGCCCCGGACAGCGAGGACGCGGCGAGCGCGCGGTCGGCCAGGGTTCTCGGCCCGACCGGCCGCTGGTGCTGGATTGTCATGTTCGGGCCATCACGGCCGCGGGGCGAGCGCCCGGACGGTCTCGATCGGGTCGGCCCCGGTCGGCAGGACGGCGATGGCGGGCGTGGTCAGCCCGGCGTCCACATAGGACTGGACGCGTTCGCGGCAGTGGTCGACGCTGCCGTGCACGATCAGGTCGTCGACCACGGAGTCCGGGATGGCGGCGTTGGCTCCCGCGCGGTCGCCCGCCGCCCAGGCGTCGTGCATGGGCTTGAGTTCGTCGCCGCGGCCCAGCCAGTCGTGGAAGGCGGCGTAGGCGGGGACGGTGAGGTAGCTGCTGATGAGCAGGCGACCCAGGGCGCGCGCGGCGGCGGCGTCCTCGGTGGGGCAGACGAAGATGCGGGCAACCAGTTCCAGGTCCGGGCCCACCTCGGCCCGCACGGTCGGCACGTCGCCGGCGCTGAGCCAGTTGGTGATCGCGCCGTCGGCCTCACGCGCGGCCAGCCTGAGCATCCCGGGCCGCAGGGCGGCGAGCATGATCTCGGGCGGCTGGGCCGGTGGGCGTTCCAGGCGGAACTTGGTGATCTCGAAGGTGCCGTACTTCTCGGTGACCTTGTCCCCGGCCAGCGCCGACCGCAGGAAGCGCAGCGTGTCGCGCATCCGGTGGAAGGGCTGGTCGAAGTCGATGCCGTTCCACCCTTCGACGATGGTGGGTGAGGAGGTCCCGATGCCGAGGGCGAAGCGGCCAGGGGCGAGTTCGGCCATGGTGGCGGCGCTCATGGCGAGCAGGCCGGGCCCACGGGTGTAGACGGGGACGATCGCCGTGCCGAGGCGCAGCTCGGGGGCCCATTCGGCGGCGAGGACGAGCGGGGTGAAGGCGTCGGTGCCCGCGGTCTCGGCGGACCAGACGTCGGTGTAGCCGAGGTCGGGCAGTTCCTTGACCAGGTCCCGGTGTGCCGCCAGGGGGACCCCGGTCAGCGGCAACGTGATGCCCCACCTCGACATAAGCGCCTCCTGGATCGACTCGTGCCGACAGCGTTTCATATCCCGATAACCCTCAGCCATCAGTGTCATTTCCGACACGCGAAACAGCTGATCTGATGAACACATGAGCGAACGACTGCCCGCCCGGCTGCGCGCCCTGGCAAGTGAGCTGACGAGACTGCGGGAACAGGCGGGCCTGACCACCCGCCAGGTCGCGGCGCGGATGGGCACCTCCATCGCGACCATCAACCGCACCGAGAACGCCAAGCGGACTCCATCGGTGGCCGATGTGGCCACCATGCTGGCGATCTACGGCGTGACCGGAGCGGAGCGCACCCGAATCTTGACCATGGTCGAGGAGGTGAACTCGCCCGGCTGGATGGAGGTGAGCCCCCGGTTCACCCACCTGCTGAAGGCGCTGATCGACTTCGAGTCGGAAGCCATCTCCATCGTGAACTTCGGACCATCGATCGTGCCAGGACTGCTGCAAACGCCCGGGTACGCACGGGCGATCACCAAGACGGGACTCTTGGACGAGTCCCAGCGGGAAGCGTTGGTCTCGGCCCGGATGGACCGCCAGAAGGTCTTGGTGAAACTGGTGGCGCCGCGCTACATCGCCTTCCTGGATGAGGCTGCGCTCCGGCGGCCCTATGGCGGCCAAGAGGTCATGGCGAACCAGATTCGGTGGCTCATGGATCGGGCGAAACTACCCAACATGGAGATCCGCGTGATCCCCTTCCGCCACGGCGGCTACCGCAACCCGGGGCACTTCGCCATGTTCGAGTTCGAACGCACGTCGCGGATCGTCTACGTCGAGCACGACGGCGCCTCTGGCTTCCTGGACGAACTCGACGACATCAACCTGTTCGCGCACACGACGTCTGGTTTGATGAAAGTGGCGCTGGGATCCGCCGATTCGGTGAACTTCCTGGCGAGAATTCTGGCCGATTACGAACGGAGCTGAAACAGCATGCACGCTGAGTGGCGGAAGTCGAGCTTCAGCGGCGCCCAAGACGCCGACTGCATCGAGGTCTCCTACTCGGCCGAGGTGTGGCTGCGCGACTCCAAGAAGCCCGAGGCAGGCACCCTGCGCCTGCCCGCGTCGTCATGGCAGCCCGCCCACCTGACCTCGTTGGTGGTTCGCCCCGGCTGACCGTGGAACGCCCGCGGCGGCCGCGCACGGGCTGGTGCGCGGCTCACGGCGGTGGCAGGTCAGACCTTCGCCTGGTCTCCCGCGATGTTCACCATCCACGGGACACCGAACCGGTCGGTGCACATGCCGAACTCGTCGCCCCACATCTGCTTCTCCAGCGGCACCTGCACGGTCCCGCCGCCGGACAGCTTCTCCCAGTAGCCGCGCAGCTCGTCGGAGTCGTCGCCGCTGAGGCTGACCGCGAACGCGGAGCCCGGGTTGTACTCCTGGCCGGGCGGGGTGTCGGCGCCCATGAGGGTGAAATCGTTGTCCGCCTCGAGCATGCCGTGCATGATCTTGTCGGCCTCCGGCGCGTCCGGCATGCCGAACTCACCGAAGGTGCTCAGCGTCAGGTTGCCGCCGAAGACCTCCTTGTAGAACTCCAGCGCCTGCCGCGCGTCGCCGTTGAAGCTGAGGTAGGGGTTGAGACGGGAAGCCACCGGATTCTCCTTGTCACCAGACTGGATCGGACCCGTCGAAGCCTAGCCACGGCCGCCGACAACCACCGGCTGGAACGGGGCCTGACCTG
This sequence comes from Actinokineospora alba, assembly GCF_004362515.1. Lineage (NCBI taxonomy): Bacteria > Bacillati > Actinomycetota > Actinomycetes > Pseudonocardiales > Pseudonocardiaceae > Actinokineospora > Actinokineospora alba. The sequence continues at coordinate 7,081,850 of NZ_SNXU01000001.1, forward strand.
TTGAAATAGGTCAGACCCCGAACACTCACAGCCCCAGTGCCTGCTTGAGCCAGCGCACCTGCATCAGCATGAAGTTCTCCGCCACGTCGTCCTCCTGCGGCGTCATGTGCGTGACCCCCGGCAGCGGCAGCAGCGCGTGCGGGCGGCCCGCCGCGACCAGGGCGCTCGACAGGCGGATCGAGTGGGCCACCACGACGTTGTCGTCCGCGAGCCCGTGGATGATCAGCAGCGGCCGGTCGAGCTTCGGCGCGTCGTCGATCAGGGAGTTGCGGTCGTAGACCTCGGGGCGCTCGTCGGGGTGGCCGAGGTAGCGCTCGGTGTAGTGGGTGTCGTAGAGCCGCCAGTCGGTGACCGGGGCGCCCGCGATGGCCGCGTGGAAGACCTCGGGCGCGCGCAGGACCGCCAGCGCCGACAGGTACCCGCCGTAGGACCAGCCGCGGATCGCCACCTTCGTCAGATCCAGGTCGGGGTGGTCGGCGGCGACCGCGTGCAGGGCGTCGACCTGGTCGGTCAGGGTGACGTCGGCGGGCTCGAACGCGATGGCGCGCTCCCACTCCGGGCCGCGCCCCGGCGTGCCGCGGCCGTCGGCGATGATCACGGCGAAACCCTGGTCCGCCAGCCACTGCGGGACGAGGTAGGCGTTCCGCGTGGACAGCACGCGCTGCGCGTGCGGGCCGCCGTAGGGGTCCATCAGGACAGGAACCTTCGTGCCCGGGACGTGGCCGGTCGGGTAGAGGACCGCGACGCGGAGCGCGCGCTCACCGACCGTCAGCAGCTCGACGTTCGGGGTCAGCGGCGGCTCGACGGCGAGGCTCTTGACCTCACCGAGAACCTCACCCCCGCGCAGGACGCTGATCTTCGGGCCGGACCAGCCGAGCGACCAGGACGTCAGGACCGTCACGTCCCCGCCGCGGGCGGCCGAGTGCACGCCATCCACAGTGGACACCTGCTCGACCTTCTCGCCCGCGCGGTACACGTGGACCTGCGTCGAGTCGTCAGCAGAGGCGGTGAACAGGATGTCGTCGCCGATGTCGAGGACCGAGCGGACCTGCAGGTCGCCGGAGACGGCCTCGTCGCCGACGAACAGGCGGTTCGCGCCGTCGGACGCGGCCACCCGCACGAGCTTGCCCGCCGGGTTCCACGCGGGGACGCCGGTGACGATCTCGATCCACGTGTCGTCGGTCTCGGTGTGCACGACCTCGGTGGCGCCGGTGTCCGGGTCGACCGCGCGGATCTCCACGGTGCGCTGGTCACGGGACTGCACGGCGATCAGCGGCTTGCCCGCGGCCGACCAGTGCGCGGTGGTCAGGTACTCCAGTTCGCCGTCCCAGTCGACGTCGACGCGGGTGCCGTCGAGGCTGATGATGGCGAGGCTGACCTTGACGTTCGGGGTGCCCGAGGCCGGGTAGGACACGGTGACGGGGTCGGAGCCGGGGTTCGCCGGGTCGGCGATGTGCCAGCGCTGGACCTCACGCTTGTCGGTGAACGCGACCAGCAGCTTCGTGCCGTCCGGGGACCACCAGTACCCGCGCGAGCGGCTCATCTCCTCGGCCGCGACGAACTCCGCGAGCCCGCACGCCCGGCCTTCACCCTCGGGCGTGGCGATGGCCCGGTCGCCCGCGCCGTCCACGCCGACCACGCGCAGAGCGTCGTCGGCGACGTAGGCGACGTGGGTGCCGGTCGGGTCGGGACGCGGGTCGATGATCGGGGTCGCGGTGGCCAACTCGCGCGTCTCGCCGGTGTGGGCGTCGGCGACGAAGAGACGTCCGGACAACGCGAACGCCACGACCCGGGTCTGCGCGTCGGTGGCGCAGCCGATCACACCGGCGCCCTGCTCGCGGCTGCGCTCACGGCGCGCGCGCTCCTCGGGCGACAGCTCCTCGGAGCCGCCGAGCAGCACGGCCGGGTCGGCGAGCCGGGTCTCGGTCCCGCTCGCCAGGTCCTGCTTCCAGAGGAGGTGGGTGCGGTCCTCGCCGGTCGCCGACCTCAGAAACAGCGCGTAGGAGCCGTCCGGGGCGACGCGGAACTCGCGGGGGGAGCCGAGGGTGAAGCGCTGGGTGCGCGCCTGAAGGCGGAGAAAGGTCGTCTCACTGGTCACCCCCACAACCTAAACGAACGGTGGCCGGGGGCCCGTCTCGAACCGGCCGCCGGCCGATTACGGCAGCGGCTTGAAGAGAGGCGGCGGAGACCCCCAGTCCCCGCCGACCCGAGTGGGACCGTACCATACGGTATGGCACGTTTCGGAAGGGTCGCGAAGCATGGCGGGTAAACGGGACTGGCTGCGCGAGGGAATCTCGATCTTGACCGAGGAGGGGTCCCAAGCGCTGACGATCGACCGGCTCTGCGGCCGCCTCGGTCTGACCAAGGGGTCGTTCTACCACCACTTCGCGGGGATGACGGGGTACAAGGCCGCCCTGCTGGAGCACTACGAGCGGATCGGCACGCAGCGGTTCATCGAGGCGGTCGAAGCCGACCCCGTCGAGCCGGTGGTCATGCTCGACCGCCTGCTCGACCTGGTGATGGCCAGCACCGAACTGGGGCTGGACACGGCGATGCGGGCCTGGGCGCAGCAGGACCCGCAGGCGGGCGAGATGATGGCCAGGGTCGACCAGGCCCGCGTCGAGTACATGGAATCCCTTTGGCTGCGCCACCGCGGCGACGCGGCCGAGGCCCGCATGGTCGGCCAACTCCTCTACGCGGTCCACGTTGGCGCCCGGCACATGCTTCCGCCGTTGCAGCGACACGAACTGGGTGGTGTGTACCGGCTGCTTCTGGACCGGTTGAAGGGATGGACCGGCCCATGATCTTCACTCGATCCGCCACGAGCGAACGCCACAGCGGCGCGGGACCGAGGCGTCAATAGTTGGTGCCATGCCGAACCTCGACCACACCGAAAGCCTCCGTGCCGCCGAGCGGCGCCTCCAGAGCGCCCAGTTGGCCTCCGATGTGACCGCGTTGGACGAACTGATCGACGACGCCGCATGGTTCACGGGCCCGGACGGAAAGCTCTACACCAAACAGGACGACCTGAGCGCGCACGAAACCGGCCACCAGGTGCTGAGCCGCCTCGACGAGGAGGACCTGCGGGTGCTGGCCACCGAACACAGCGGTGTCACCTGGTTCCTCGGGACCCTGGAAGGCGCTGTCGGCGGCCAAGCGCTGACCGCCCGACTGCGCTACACCCGCACCTGGAGGCGGGACGAGCAGACGGGCTGGAAGATCATCGCGGCCCACGCCACCTTCCTGGTTTGAGCCTGGCTGGTCAGGCACGGGCGGGAAGATCGTCAATCCCTGGATGGCCGGACGGGACATGGGCTTAGATCGCAGGGTGACTTTCGCCATCGGCATCTTCGATCTGTTCACCTACGCCATCCCCGGATCGCTGTACCTGGCGTTCTTCGCCCACGTGATCACCCGCCTGCACCTCCTCGGCGGCGGCGCGATGACGGGCACACCGGCCTGGCTGCTGGTGGTCCTGGTCGTGGTGCTGAGCTACCTGCTGGGCTATTTGGCATACCCGGCGGGCGAACTGGCGAACCGGATCGTGCCGCGTCGGCGCAAGCGGAACGCGAGCCAGGAATTCCGGACCCGGGTTCCCGCCGCCGAGGGCCGCGACTTCGTCGATATGGACAGGTCCGTTCTACTGTCCGCCATAGAGCTGCACGATAAGGACGTCGCCATCGAGGTGAAACGCCTACGGGCGACGGGCCTGATGCTGCGCAACTCCGCACCCCCACTGGCTTTGGGCTTCGTCGCCGCGGTGGTCGAGCTGTTCGCCGGACGCAACCACGCACTGGCGGCGGGTTGCGCTGTTCTCCTCCTGGGCGGATTCGTCGCGTTCATCGTCCAAGCCCGCCGCCTCGCGCACTGGGCGGTCATGAAGACACTCGAACTGTGCTACTGGATCCCCGACATCGATGACCGCTGCCGCCAAGTTCCGAAATCCTGAATCCCTTCCGGTCAGCGGCCTGCGGGACTTCCGTCCGGGTTGGTCAGCTTGATGGCGCCGCTGTCCGCCCGCAGGACTACGTCCGACCGGTATGTCCCGTCACCGAGCGCGGCGAGTTGGCCGAGGCTGACCATCCGGACGATCTTGTCGTCGCGTTGGAAGATGAGGAGGTTGCCGTCTTGGACATAGTCGCCGCCGTGTGTGCCCTCGCCGTCGATCTCAACGGGTCGGCCTAGTTCCCGCTCGATCCGCGCGCCGGATGCGGGGCCCGTGAGGATGTGCACGGCCGTCCAGTCGCCGGGGGCCAGGTCCTTGAGCGGTCGTGAGCCGCCCGAGCGGGCCAGTTCGGTGATCGCCTTCTCGAGGCCGTCGTCGAATTCCACCGTTACTCCCGAGGTGTTCGAGCCACATCCCGCCAGCACGGCGAGCACAGTGATCAGAGTCAGTATCGAGCGCATGGTCAGTACTGGTCCGGGGTCGCCGACGGCTTGCCGGGATCGCGGTCGTTGCCGCGGTCGGGGTTGTCGGTCGGCCAAGGGTTGCTTCTGGTGTCCCGGGTCTCGCCCGGGTTGGCCTCGTTGGACGGCACCAGCGTGTCGTTCTTGTCGATGATCACCATTCGGCCGTCCTTGACCGCCTGCTCGACCAGCGTCGCGAGTTCCTCGGGGCTGGCGTCCGGGTTGGCGCTCGCGATCTGGCGGCCGACTTCGTTGTTGTGCAAGTCCATGCCCACCGGGACGTGGTGACTCGACGGATTGCGTTCGTGGGCGGTGGCGAACTCGCCCGCCCACTGCTCGCCGTACCGCTGTGTCATCAGCGCGTTCCAGTAGGCGTGTCGGAAGGCGTCCGCGTGCCCGTCGGTCAAGCCCTTGCCCTCGAACTTGCCTTCCGCGGTGTGCAGGGCGGTTTGCCGGATCTCGGCGAACTCCTTGAGTCCCATAAGTCCTTTGCGCGACTGGAGATCGTCGAGCAGCTTCGCCTCGGCCTCGGTGATCCGTTCCTTGTTGAAGCCCGCCCGTTCGGCGAGCCAGCCGGTCAGTCCGCTTGGCCACGTCGTCATGCCGTCGGTCTTGACCTGGTACTTCGCCAGCAGCTCGCGGTGGCGTTGCTCGTCGACGACACGGTCCTCGCCCGCTTCCGCGGCTGCTTCCAGCGTCGTGGCTCCCGCGTCGTCGATCTCGCCGGACAAGATGCGCTTGAGCACGGAATTCAGATCGGTGTCGATCATGGCCGCTTGGGCCAAGAGGGCCTGCACCTCCACCTGCAGGATCGCGGCGGTGAGGAGTCCAGTGGCGTGTTCGGTCTTGACGACCTCGCCGTTCTCGATCCGGTAGCCGTTCCTCGTCGCGTGGTCCTCCGTCGCCTCCACGCCGCGGACCAGCTCCCGCACGGACAGCTCGGCGTCATCGATGACCTTCACCGCCGCGGACAGTCGGGCGGCGAGTTCCTCCAGCGCTTGGCGACGCGCGCGCAGGTCACTGTCGGCGGCTTCCGCCGCCTCCCCGGACCACTCGGCCGGCTTCGCACCGTCGAGCTCGTCCTGCAGGCCGACGACCAGCTTCGTCTGCGCGGCGAGCTGGTCACCGATCTGCCCGATGACGTCGGGCTGCCACTGCTTGATCTCGGACCACGTGGCCATCAGCGACCTTCCGTCCGGCCGAAGCCTTGCGCGGCGTCATCGTCTCGCGCCCGGTAACCATCGGCGGCCGTGGTCAGCGCGGTCGCGTAGGAGTCCATTCCCTCGGCCCATTTACCGCGGACGGCCTCCCAGTGCGGGCCGAGCGCACCCGCGGTCCCGGCGGACTCCGTGCCCGGCAACGCCGCGGCGAGGTCCGCCACCTTGCCCAACTCCAGCTTGCGCACGACATCCGCGGCTTGCTTCGCGGCATCGGCCGCGGTACTCAGCGCTTCAGGATCGACCAGGAACCCCGTCATCTCCCCACCCCCATCGCCGATCGAGGGTAGCAGCGACGCCGCAGGCCGTAACCGTGATTGCAGACGAGATGGGTGATCGAATACGCCGAACAAGTTGTTTCAAGGGCAGACCGAGCAAGGGCCGTCCCCGTCGAACATCACGAGCAAGCCGGGCAGGCCACAGCACTCCCGTGACGGGCGCTCATCCGCTGACCTCAGGACTTGGCGCGGGCCGGGTCGGCCATCGGCACGATGTGTTTCTCACCGAGTCGGGTGACGACCGCCAGTGGCTTGCTCAGCACCGACACCAGTCGGGCGATGGCGGGCCTGCCCTGCTTGCGCAACAACAGCGGTCCGATCTTCCCCATGATCTCCGTCGCCGCCGGCAGCGGCCTGCCGAACAGGGTCAGCTCGGTGATCAGCCCGTTCTCGTCGAACCGAAGCAGCTGTGCCTCCTCCAGTTCCTCCCGCCCACAACGCCCATGAAAGAACAGAGCGCGAGTCGAATCGTCGCCCACCTCGGTGTGGAACTTGATGTCGCTGATCACCGTGAAAGCGGCGGCCATCATCGCGGAGACCTGGTCGGGGCCGGTGAAGCGGAATCGGGCGGTCAGCGGCGAGATGACCGTGACGGTCGGGGCGAGCAGTGGCCGAACCGCGTCAGCGTCGGCGTTTTCGGCTGCCGCGCGCCAGGTGGCTGTGGTCTGGTCGGTGGTCATGGCCGACGGTACCGAGTCAGGCCACCGTGGCGTCGGCGAACTGGGTCAGGATGAGGGGCCAGCCGCGTTCGGAGTCGACTGCGGTTTGGATGTCTTCGCCTGCTTCGCCGTGGCGTTCGAGGTGGCGGTGTTCGAGTTCCACGCGGGTCGTGTCCGGGCCCTCGGGGATGAAGCGCACCTCGACCTCGCTGGCGCGGGCCGTATCCGGGTCGTACGTCCAGTCGCCCTGCAGGTTCCAGGTCAGGACGAAACGGTCGTGCGGGTCGTAGGCGAGCACCGAGCCCCAGTCGCATTCGGCGCCGTCCTGGCCGCGTTCGAACCAGCCGCCGCCGGGTTTGGGTTCGATGACGATGTCGGCGAAAGCGCCGTCACCGATGTGGTGGTCGGCGGGCCACCACGTGCCCATCTTCGTGGCGAACACGGTGAACGCGCGCTCCTGCGTGGCCTTCACGATGATCGACTTCTGGACCGGCGTCACTTCTCCTCCTCGACAGCGGCCGCGAAGGCCGCCAATGCCTTGTCCCACAACTGATCGAGATAACCACGCAACGCCGCGACGCCCGCCGGGTCGACCCGGTAGCGCCTGCGGGTGCCCTCGGCGTGGTCGACGACCAAGCCCGCGTCCTTGAGCACCTTGAGGTGCTGCGACACCGCGGGCCTGCTCACCGGCAGCTCGGCCGCCAGTTCGCCCACCGCGCGCGGCCGCTCTACGAGCAGTTCGAACACCGCCCGCCGGGTCGGGTCGGTGAGGGCCGCGAAGGCTGCTTGGTAAGTCACCACGAACGGTAAGTTACGCCTTACCGAGGTGCCGGTCAACGGTTTCTTGGCCAATCCCTCGCCATTCCACAGGTTCCTCATATCCGCCGGGCAGAACCTTGGAGCCATGAACCAGTACCCGCCGCTCTACACCCACCCCCAGCCGCCGCGTGGCCGCGTCAAGCGCGGCGCGGTCGCCCTCGTCGCCGCGTCCGTGCTGGGCGCGGGCGCCCTCGGCGGCGTGGCGGGCGCGCTGATCGGGACCGACCACCCCTCCTCGCTGCACCCGACCATCGCCCAGAACGCGTCGGGCAACACACCCACCGACATCACGGCGACGGTCGCCAAGGTGATGCCGAGTGTCGTGCAAGTCGGTGTGCGGACCGTGAACTCCCAAGGCGTCGGGTCCGGCGTCATCCTCAGTGCCGACGGACGCATCCTGACCAACAACCACGTGGTCGCGGGCGCCCGCGAGATCATGGTGACCTTCGCCGACGGCAAGACCGCCCAGGCCGAGGTGCTCGGCGCCGACCCGGGCGCTGATCTCGCGCTGCTGCAAGCCAAAGACGTCTCCGGACTCACCCCGGCGACCCTGGGCGACTCCGGCGACCTGAAGGTCGGCGACGAGGTCATCGCGATCGGCTCGCCCGCCGGTCTACAAGGGACGGTCACGACCGGCATCGTCAGCGCCCTCGACCGTGACGTGTCGATCCCCAACCGGGGCTCGCAAGGCGCTTCGTACAAGGCGATCCAGACCGACGCGTCGATCAACCAGGGCAACTCCGGCGGCCCGCTGTTCGACACCGCGGGTCGGGTCATCGGGATCAACTCGGCGATCTACTCCCCCGTCTCCGGCACCGACGGATCGGCCGGGAGCGTGGGCATCGGGTTCAGCATCCCGATCGACGCGGTGAAGTCCGTGCTGGAGAAGATCGAGTGACACCACGCACCGGGCGGGCCACGTGGGCCGTGGCCCGCACGGTGCGTGTCCTACACGTTGCGCGGAAAACCGAGGTTGACGCCGCCGTGTGAGGGATCGAGCCACCGACTGGTGACCACTTTCGTCCTGGTGAAGAAGTGGATGCCGTCGGGGCCGTAGGCGTGGGTGTCGCCGAAGAGGGAGTCTTTCCAGCCGCCGAACGAGTAGTAGCCCACGGGCACCGGGATCGGCACGTTCACGCCGACCATGCCGATCTCCACCTCGTGCTGGAACCGCCGGGCCGCGCCGCCGTCGTTGGTGAAGATCGCCGTCCCGTTGCCATACGGGTTGGCGTTGACCAGCTCGACAGCGTCCTCATAGGTCGGGACGCGGACCACGGACAGCACTGGACCGAAGATCTCGTCTTGGTAGAGCGCCATTCCCGGTTCGACATGGTCGAACAATGTCGGCCCGAGCCAGAATCCCTCGGGTTCGCCATCGATCTCGTGCTCACGGCCGTCGACGACCAACTCGGCGCCTTCGCCGGTTCCGCTGTCCACATAGGACGTCACCTTGTCCCGATGGGCCGCGGTGACCAGCGGACCCATCTCACAGCCAGGCCGCCTGCCGTCGCCGACCTTCAGTTTCGCGATCCGTTCGCGGATGCGCCCCACGAGATCGTCGCCCACGGGGTCGACGGCGACGACGACCGACACGGCCATGCACCGCTCCCCCGCCGACCCGAAGCCCGCCGACACGGCCGCGTCCGCGGCGAGATCGAGGTCGGAGTCGGGCAGCACGACCATGTGGTTCTTGGCCCCGCCCAACGCCTGCACGCGCTTGCCGTGCCGGGTCCCGGTTTCGTAGACGTAGCGGGCGATCGGGGTCGAGCCGACGAACGAGATCGCCCGCACGTCGCGGTGTTCGAGCAGGCCGTCGACCGCGACCTTGTCGCCGTGCAGCACGTTCAGCGCGCCGTCGGGCAGACCGGCCTCGGCGAACAGCTCGGCGATGAAGTAGGCCGCCGACGGGTCCTTCTCACTCGGCTTGAGGACCACGGTGTTGCCGCACGCCAAGGCGTTCGGCACAAACCACAGCGGCACCATCGCCGGGAAGTTGAACGGCGAGATCACCCCGACCACGCCCAGCGGCTGGCGCAGCGAGTACACGTCGACCCGGGTGGAGACGTTCTCGCTGTACCCGCCTTTGAGGAGGGTGGGCACCCCGCAGGCGAACTCGACCGCCTCCATCGCGCGCTGCACTTCGCCCGCCGCGTCGTCGGTCACCTTGCCGTGTTCGGCCGTGACCAGATCGACCAGCTCCCGCTTCCGGGCGTTGAGCAGTTCGCGAAATCCGAAAAGGACAGACGTTCGAGCCGCCAGCGAGGCGTCCCGCCATTCCACGGAGGCCGTGCGCGCCGCCGAGACGGCCGCCTCGATCTCCGTGGACCCCGCGAAATCGACGTGGGCGGCGACCTGTCCGGTCGCCGGGTCGAAGACCTCGCCGAAGCGGTCGGTGTCGCCCGACCACGGCTTGCCATCGATCCAGTGGCTGATCCTGCGCATCAGCTCACCCCGCCCGGCACCGCGGCGATGGACTCGCCGAGCACGTCGAGGGCTTCGTCGACTTCGTCCTCCGTCAGCGTCATGGGCGGCGCCAAACGGATGACATTGTTGTGCAGCCCGCCTTTTCCGACGAGCAGTCCGCGCGCACGCGTCTCCTCCAGCACCCGCACGGCGGCTTTCGGGTTGGGGTCCTTCCCTCCCGGCACCACGAACTCGATGCCGATCATCAGCCCCTTGCCCCGGACATCACCGACAAGCGGGTTGCGCGTGGCGATGTCGTGGAGCCCCTCGGACAGGCGCAGCCCGAGCTTGGCCGCGTTCGCCTGCAAGTCGTTGTCCAGGATGTAGTCGAGCACGGCGTTGGCGCCCGCGGTGGCCACCGGGTTGCCGCCGAAGGTCGAGATCGAGTTGGCCGTCAGGCAGTCCATGACGTCCGGACGCGCGACCAGACCGCCGATGGCCAGGCCGTTGCCCAGCCCCTTGGCGAACGTCATCATGTCCGGCATGACGCCGTGGGCCTGCATGCCCCAGAAGTGCTCGCCCGTGCGGCCCCAGCCGGTCTGCACCTCGTCGGAGACCAGCAGGATGCCGTACTCGTCGAGGATCTCCTTGTACGCCTTGAACAATCCGTCCGGTGGAACGCAGAACCCGCCCACCCCTTGGATGGGCTCGGCGATCATGCACGCGACGTCGCCGGAAGTAGTGGTCTGCAACACTTCCCGGAGGTCGTCGGCGCACGCCCGGATGTAGTCCACATCGGACAGCTGACCGAACGGACTGCGGTAGCGGTATCCGCCCTGGGCGTAGCTGACCTTGACCGGGGAGAGCGAGCTGGCCGACCAGCCGCGGTTGCCGGTGATGCCCACGGTGGCGAACGCGCGGCCGTGGTAGGAGTTGCGGATCGCCAGGACCTGGTTGCTGCGGCGGAACTGGGTGGCCAGCATCAGCGCAGTCTCGTTGGCCTCGGTGCCGGAGTTGGTGAAGAACACCTTCGCGTCCGGGATGCCGGACAGCTTGGCGATCTTCTCGGCCAGCTCCACCTGCCCGCGGATCAGGTACAGCGTCGAGGTGTGCAGCACGCCGGTGTCGAGCTGGCGGCGGATCGCGTCGCTGATCTCGGCGACGTCGTAGCCGATGGCGTTGGTCAGGATGCCGGCGAAGAAGTCGAGGTAGGTGGCGCCCGTCGAGTCGGTGACGCGCCTGCCCTCGGCGCGCACGAGCTCGATCGGCTCGTCGTAGTAGAGGGCGAGCCACGACGGCAGGACGGCGCGGTGACGGTCGATCAGCTGGTTCTGCTCGAGGTCGGCCATGCCCGCGAGTCTGGTCGGCGACCGGCGCCGACACCATGGTCACTGTGTATCGGCGATGCCGGATGGCGCTACACAGTGACCACCGGCACCCTCGCCTGGTGGCAAAGCCGATTCGCGATTCTGTCACCGTTTTCCGAAGTCCCGGGATTCGCCGGACGCTCGCGTGGAACTCGGTCACAGTGGTCAGGTGATGATCACCCAGCTCCGGCTGTCGAGACCGGTGGTCGCGGCCCTGGCGCCCGCCGCGGTGTACCTCGCCGTCCGGCTCACCGGGCTGCTGATGCTCGCCGTGTTCGCCGAGTTCCACGACGAGAAGCTGACGGACATCCTGCGGGCGTGGGACGGGAACTGGTACCTGACGATCGCCGAGAACGGCTACGAGCGGGTGCCGAAGGAGTTCGTCGACGCCTTCGGCAACCACACGACGCACACCGCGATGGCGTTCTTCCCGGGATTCCCGTTCATCCTGCGCGCGGTCGCCGCGGCCACCGGGACCAGCCAGTTCGCCGCGGCCCTGATCGTCAACGTCGTCGCGGGCATCGCCGCCGCCTACGCCATCGCCCGGATCGGACGGAGGCTCACGGGTGGCGGAGGTCTCCTGCTGGTCGCCCTGTGGGCCGGGGCGCCCATGGCGATCACCCTGTCGATGACGTACACCGAAGCCCTGTTCACCGCGTTCGCCGCGTGGGCGCTGGTGTCGGTCCTGGAGCGGCACTGGGTGGAGGCGGGCTGCTACGCGGTCGGCGCGGGCCTGATCCGCCCCACCGCCACCGTCATCGTGGGCGTGGTGTGCCTGGCGGCGCTCCTGGCGCTGCGGACCGAACGGCGGTGGGAGGTCGTGGTCGGCGGTCTGCTCGCCCCACTGGGCCTGGTCGGCTACTGGGGCTACGTCGCCGCCCAGACCGGGAAGCTCGGTGGCTGGTGGCAGATCCAGCGGGAGGGCTGGAACTCCCAGTTCGACTGGGGGGTGTCGAGCTTCTCCTTCGCCACCCGCATCCTGGCCGACGGCCAGGTGGTGATGGACCTGCTGATCGTGCTGATCCTGCTGGGCGCGGTGGCGCTGACGGCGGTGAGCGCGCTCAGCGGGCGGGTGCCGTGGCCGCTGGTCCTGTATGGGGCGGGGATCGTGGCGGTGACGATCGGGTCGGACGGGATGATGGCGTCGAAACCCCGGATGCTGGTGCCCGCGTTCGTGCTGCTCATCCCGATCGCGGTGGCCTTGGCCGGCCGGTCGAGGGTGACGAAGCTGGCGTGGACGACCACCTTCGTCCTGTTCGGCTCCTGGTTCAGCGCGTACAGCCTCACGGCGTGGCACTACACGATCTAGCCCTGGCGGCTCGGGAGCGACGGGTAGACCATGTTCCGTATGGAGCCGACAGCCGATGATCGGGCGGGCTGCTCCGATCGAGCATCGCTGGGCGAGCTATTGGCTCGCCATCGGCACGAAGTCCTCGCTCGGTCGACATCGTTCCGACCCGAATGCTCAAACCACACTTAAGATCGTCCGCGCTCTCCGACGCGCTGGAGCTCTGCCTGGCCCCGCACGGCGATTCCCGACCCGGATTCGTGAATCTCGTCGACCGCCTGCGGCAGACCGCGACCGGCCCCGAGAGCACGAACTAGAACCGGCCCCCACCGCCGATGCGGCGGGAGCTGCTGGACCCGCCGAACGACCCAGGGCTGTAGCCACCACCACCGCCCCCACCGCCCCGCAGCACGCTGTTCAGCATAATCCCGCCCAAGATCGCCCCCGACGTCCCACCGAACGGCGACTGCGGCGCGTTGCGGCGCTCCCATTCGCGGACGTCCGCCTCCGCCGCCCGCGCGGCCCGAGCACCCAGGTCGGCCGCGGTCTGCGCGTGTTGGAGGGCCGTCGACGGGTCCGATTCGCGCAACCGGCCGGCCTCGTCGAGGTGGCGCTGGGCCTCCGACAACCGCGTGCGCGCTTCGGCCTCTACGGCACCTCGGCGGGTCGAGATGAAGTCGCCCGCGGCGGTGACCTGGGCGGACGCGGCGGTCATCGCCTGGTCGAGCTGTTCGCGGAGGCGTTCGACGCGTTGCTTCTCGGTGGCGGCCGCGGCGATGGCCTTGTCGAGTTCGACGTCCGCCGCCGCGATCTCGGTGAAGCTGCCAAGCGGGTTGCTGCCCTGCGCGGCCTCGGCGCGGGTCAGTGCGTCCGCGGCAGCAGCGCGCGCTGAGGCCAAGTCCTCGCCGCCGTGGGCGGCCAAGTCGCCCGCGGCGGCGAGGTCGGCTCGGGCCTCCTCCAACGCGGCGGGCAGCGTGGCGATGGCGTGGCGGATGTTGTCGGCGGCGCTGTCGACCGCGTCGAGGAGGGTGCGGGCCTGGCCGACGGCGCCCTCGGCCGCGCGGATCGCGGCGACGGCGGGGCCTTGCTGGCCCGCGGGGCGAGCGACGAACGAGCGGCCCTCGGTGATGTTGCGGTCGGCGAAGTCGAGCCGCTCCTTCGCGTGGGTGACGTTGTCGCGCACCGGGGCCAGGGTCGGAGCCGGGAACTCGCCGACGAGCCGCTCCAGCGTGGCCGTCGATTCCGGCAGCCTGCTGCTCAGGGTGACCATCTCCTGGGTCAGCGCGTCGAGCCGCTGCGGGGCGTTGATCAGCAGGTCGCGCATGCCGTCGAACTCGGCGACCTGGGCGTCGAGCTCGCGGTCGGCCGCGCCGCAGCCGCTGATGATGTCGACCAGCAGGTCCCGCCGCTGCTGCGGGGTCTCGGGGATCTTGTCGTCGAGCCGCTGCCGGAGGGTGAACGCCTGGGCCAGGGCGGCCTTCGCGGTGTCGAACGCTTCGGCGAACGGACGCGTCTGGTCGGCGCCGAACTCGCCGCGGGCCAGTTCCAGCTCCTCCGCGCTGGTGCGCAGGGCGTTGTCCAACTCGACCAGCAGATCCTTGGACCGCTGGTCGAGTGCCTCCACCGGCAGCGCGCCCAACGCCGCCGTGTCGAGCGGGTCGACGTCGCGGGCGGCCTCGATGCTCGCCTTGACCCGCGACCGCTTCCGAACCCGGGTGTAGACGTACACCCCGCCGAGGCCCGCGGCGATCGCGGCGCCGCCGATCAGCAGACCGCGGCCCGAGGCCGACGCTCCGGCGGCGGTGTCGAGCCCGGACGCGGCGGCGACGGCCGCACCGGCCCAGTTCTGGGTGCGCAGTGCCGGTTCGATGCCGTCGACCAGCAGGTTCTCGAACTCGGCGTCGCTGATCTCCTGGGGCAGCCCGGCGGAGAACAGGTTGTACTCGCGGTCCACGGTGGCGACAGCGAGCACGACATCACGGTCGCCCAGGGCGCTGAGCGTGGCGGTGCGCTGGGCCCACGAAGCGGCGGCCTGGCCGTCGAAGTCGGGCACGAACACCACCCACAGGCGCAGCTTGCGCGACTCGTAGAGCTTGTCGATCGCCGCCTGCACCTCGGACCGCTCACCGGCGTCCAGCGCTTGCGCCGTGTCGGTGATCTGGTTCGCCAGCCGCGACGGCGGGTCGGCCGACGCCACCCCGGGCAGGCAGATCAGGACTAGGAAGGCCACGACGGTCAACACCCGGGCGAACGGCATGGCGTGAATCTAACGGGTGGCGGACGGGTGTACCGGCTGGTCAAGGTGTACCGGCACGCCGCGTCGCGGCTTACAGTGTGTCGATGTACCCGACCGTGTCGGAGATCTTGGCGCTGCCGGTCATGCGGCAGGGCGCGCCGACCGTGGTCGCGGGCGCGTCCGGGCTCTCGCACCGGGTCCGGTGGGTGCACGCCGCCGAGGTCGCCGATATCGCCCACCTGCTGCGCGGCGGCGAACTCGTCCTCACCACCGGCATCGCCCTGCCCGACGACCCGGAGGCGCTGACCCGCTACGTCGACGAGCTGGCCGGGATCGGCGCCGCGGGGATCGTGGTGGAACTGGTCCGGCACTGGAGCCACGCCCTGCCCCCGGCGCTGTCGGCGGCCGCCGAGCGGCACCGGCTGCCGCTGATCACCCTGTCGAGGGAAACCAGGTTCGTCGCGGTCACCGAGGCCGTGGTCGGCCTGATCGTCGACGCCCAGGTCGCCGAGCTGCGCACCGCGGAACAGGTCCACGAGACGTTCACCGCGCTCACCGTCGCGGGCGCCGAACCCGCCGAGGTCCTCCGCGAGGTGAGCAGGGCGTCGGGCCTGCCGGTCGTGCTGGAGACACTCGCCCACGACGTCCTCGCCTACGACGCCGGCGGCGAGGCCCCCGGCGAACTGCTGGCCGACTGGGCACGACGCTCCCGCGCGGTCACGGTCTCCGAGCGAACCGCGTACCACGACGCGGCGGGCTGGCTGGTCACCGTCGTCGGCGCGCGGGGCAACGACTGGGGCAGGCTCGTGCTGCTCTGCCCGGAGCCACCGGCACATCACCACATCGTGATCGTCGAGCGAGCGGCCTCGGCGCTGGCCGTGCACCGGCTGGCCGCCCGCGACCGCGAAGGCCTGGAACGCCACGCCCACCGAACCCTGCTCACCGAGCTGCTGGCCGCCCCCACCCCACCCCCGGACCTCGTCGCGCGGGCCACGGGACTTGGTGTGCCGTTGGAGAACCGCCAGCTCATCGGCGTCTCCGTGCGACCGGGCACCGAGGTGACCCCGGCGCCGGCGATGGCCACCCAGGAGGTCCTGCGCGACCTCGCGGAGGCTACCTCCCTGGCGACCCGGCGGGCCCGGGTGGCGGCCCTGGTCGGCATCGTCGACGACACTAGTGTGCGAGCACTGCTCTCACTGACCCCGCAGGCCGACACCCAGTCGGTCCTGCGCAGGCTGGCGAAGGAAATCCACCAGTCCCCCCGCGCCGTCGTCCTGGCCGTGGGGACGACGGTCGGCACGATCAGCCAGGCCCGACGCAGCCTGATCGAAGCCGCCCACGTAGCCCAAGCCGCCCTACGCACCCCCGGCACAAAACCCTTCCACCGCTTGGATGACGTGCGGTTGAGGGGTCTGCTCCACCTACTCGCCGACGACGACCGGGTGACCGCCTTCGCCGACCGCGAACTGGCCGCCCTCATCGCGAGGGACACGGCCCACGGCAGCAGACTGCTGGACACGCTGCGGCACTACTGCGAACACGGCGGCAACAAATCAGCGGCGGCAGCGGCCGCTCACATGTCCAGAACCGCCTACTACCAACAACTAGCCCGTATCGAGCAGATCCTGGCCGTCTCCCTCGACGACCCGGAGTCGGTGCTTTCGCTGCATGTGGCGCTTCTGGCCTTGGACGTGCGCAACAGCGGATAGCCCCGCCCCAGCACACCAGCCGGCGGATAAGCTCAACGAACGTGACCGACTTGATCTCGCGTCCCCGAAGACCGACCTGCACCTGTATCCCCACACCAGACCTGCGCGCCGCCCTCACCGAGGGCAGGCAAGCGGCCCGCTCCGACCATGGCGTCGAACTGGGCTGGATCTTCGACATCCCAGGCGAACGCGGCCTCGCCGCCGCCGATGTGACCCTCGACTTCCTCCGCGACCACGCTCCCGAAGGGACGGTCGCCTTGGGGCTCGCCGGGATGGAGAACGGTGTGCCGCGGGCGAAGTTCGCCGACCACTTCGCCCAAGCTCGCGCCCTCGGCCTCAAAGCCGTCGTGCACGCGGGCGAGACCACCGGCCCGGACACCGTGTGGTCGGCACTGCGCGACCTCAAGGCCGACCGCGTCGGCCACGGCATGTTCGACACCGACCTCGACCGCGAGTACCGCCTCATCACCGACTTGGCGGGACTCGACGTCGCGGGCGTGTGCGACCTCGCCCGGGCGGGCGTGGCCGCGAGCTACGCCCCGGATTCGCTCAGGAAAGACCTGACCGATCGGATTGCGGATATCGGGTCGACCCCCGACGCGGGATACCCCTAATGGTTTAGGGGGCGGGAATGGGAACGACCATTTCCGCCGCGGGCACCCGGCCGGTCCCGTCTTCCAATGCCCCGACCCGCCAGACGAGGACGAGGGCCAATGCGACCATCACCGCCATCGCCGCCGCGGGCACGAGCCGGGCGCCGAGACCAGGTGGGATCTCTTGGCAGTCAACAGGATCACCATCGGTCGCGGTGTCCGACACGGTTCGTCGCGAATCAGGCCAGGCCATGGAACCCCCCGGTTGCCGGCGCCCAGGGAAATACGGCGAATAACGCCGATTTCCCTCCGAAACACAAACCTAACCTTTAGGTCGACGTCGGGCAATAGGCCGATGCGACGCACAGGGGCACCGCATAGGGGTGCCCGCTCGCATAACCGCCGCGACGGCGCCGCCGGATTAAGCAACTGGCACTGTGTGCACTGTGTGCGGGAAGCCTGAACACAGTGACACTGCCGGGTGACAGCGGCTGCCTCCACGATGCCGGGATGGAACTCTGATCCACGAGCATCGGAGTAGGCGATGGCGATTGCGGAACAGTCCACCCAGATCACCCAGCCCGACGGCCGAGTCGACCTGCCCGACCACGCCGGGATAGCGAACAGCCGCTACTACAACCCCGAACTCGCGCCCGTGCCGGTCGAGAAGCGCACGTGGACGACGTACAACTACTTCGCGCTGTGGATGGGGATGGCGCACAACATTCCGAGCTACACGCTGGCGGCGTCGCTGATCGCGTTCGGGATGGACTGGATCCAGGCGTTCATGACGATCACCCTGGGCAACCTGATCGTGCTGATCCCGATGCTGCTCAACAGCCACGCGGGCACCAAGTACGGCATCCCGTTCCCGGTGTTCGCCCGCGCGTTCTACGGGGTGCGCGGAGCGAACCTGGCCGCCCTGCTCCGCGGGTTCATCGCCTGCGGCTGGTTCGGCATCCAGACCTGGGTCGGCGGGCAGGCGCTCTACGTCATCGTCGGCACCCTCGCGGGCGACGGCTGGACGAACTCGGCGGTGGTGCTCGGGCAGCACTGGACGCTGTGGCTGTGCTTCGGCCTGTTCTGGATCATCCAGATGCTGATCATCTGGCGCGGGATGGACGCGATCCGCCGGTTCGAGAACTGGACCGCTCCCCTGGTGTCGGTAGGCTTCCTGATCCTGCTGGGCTACGTGCTCGTCAAGGCGGGCGGGCTCGGCCCGATCCTCTCGGCGCCGTCGAAGCTGGGCTGGGGCGCGGACTTCTGGAAGGTCTTCGCGCCGTCGCTGATGGCGATGATCGCGTTCTGGGCGACGCTGTCGCTGAACATGCCGGACTTCACCCGGTTCGGCGGCAGCCAGCGCAAGCAGATCCGCGGGCAGATCCTCGGCCTGCCGACGACCATGTCGTTCATCGCCATCGTCGCCATCCTCACCACCTCCGGCGGGCAGGTGCTCTACGGCGAGGCGATCTGGGACCCGGCGCTGCTCGCGGCCCGGTTCGACAACCCGGCGGTCATCATCGTGGCCTTGGTGGCGCTGGTGCTGGCGACCGTGTCGTGCAACCTCGCGGCCAACGTCGTCAGCCCGTCCTACGACTTCTCCAACGCCTTCCCCAAGCGCATCACGTTCGCCATGGGCGGGCTCATCACCGGGGTCATCGGCATCGCGGTCATGCCGTGGCGGCTCATCTCCGACCCGTCGATCTACATCTTCGCCTGGCTCGGCTTCTACGGCGGCGTGCTCGCAGCGGTGGCGGGCGTGCTCGTCGGCGGGTATTGGTTGGTTGTGCGCACGCACCTCGACGTCAAGGACCTCTACCGCGACGGCGGCGGCCGCTACTGGTTCAACGGCGGCTGGAACCTGCGCGCGGTCGTCGCCACCCTGGTCGGCGCGGTGCTGGCGGTCGGCGGCGCCTATGGCGGTCCGTTCCCCGCCGACGGGCTGATCCCGCTGCTCAAGCCGCTCTACGACTACAACTGGCTCGTCGGCGTCGTCGCCGCTTTCGCCACCTACCTCGCGTTGTCGCTGCCCTCGCGCGACGACGTTCCTGTTCGGCTACAAGAAGGAGAAGCCCGTGCCTAACCTCATCAGGGCGGGGCTGGTCCAGCAGAAGTGGACCGGCGACAAGGACTCCATGATCGCCAACGCGGTCGAGGCCATCGCCACCGCCGCGTCGCAGGGCGCGCAGGTGGTGTGCCTGCAGGAGTTGTTCTACGGCCCCTATTTCTGCCAGGTGCAGGACGCCGACTACTACTCCTACACCGAGGGCATCCCGGACGGCCCGACGACCGAGCTGATGTGCGAGGTCGCCGAGCGGCACGGCGTCGTGCTGATCGTGCCGATGTACGAGCAGGAGCAGCCCGGGGTGTACTTCAACACCGCCGCGGTCATCGACGCCGACGGCACGTACCTGGGCAAGCACCGCAAGAACCACATCCCACAGGTGAAGGGATTCTGGGAGAAGTTCTACTTCCGGCCCGGCAACCTGGGCTACCCGGTGTTCGACACCGCGGTCGGCCGCATCGGCGTCTACATCTGCTACGAGCGGCACTTCCCCGAGGGCTGGAGGGCGCTGGGCCTGGCCGGGGCGAAGATCGTGTTCAACCCGTCGGCGACGAGCCGGGGGCTCTCGGAGTACCTGTGGCGGCTGGAGCAGCCCGCGGCGGCGGTGGCCAACGAGTACTACGTCGGCACGATCAACCGGGTCGGCGTGGAACCGCTGGGCGACAACGACTTCTACGGCCAGTCCTACTTCGTCGACCCGCGCGGTCAGCTCGTCGGGGACGCGGCGTCCGACACCGAGGAGGAGATCGTCGTCCGCGACCTGGACATGGACAAGCTCGCCGAGGTCCGCGACCTGTGGGCGTTCTACCGCGACCGCAGGCCCGACACCTACGAGTCGCTCACCCGGCCCTGAGAGGACGAGATGACCACGCTCATCCGCAACGGCACGGTCGTCAACGCGACCGGCCGGATGGCCGCCGACGTGCTGGTCGACGGCGAGACCATCGCCGCGGTGGCCGCACCCGGTGTGTTCACCGAGGCGGACACTGTCATTGATGCCAAAGGGAAGTACGTGATCCCTGGCGGCATCGACGCGCACACGCACATGGAGATGCCGTTCGGCGGCACGTTCTCCAACGACACCTTCGCCACCGGCACCACGGCCGCGGCGTGGGGCGGCACGACGACGATCATCGACTTCGCCGTGCAGGCCAAGGGAACGTCATTGTTGTCCACGATGGACAAGTGGCACGAGAAGGCGGACAACCACTGCGCCATCGACTACGGCTTCCACATGATCATCTCCGACGTGAACGACTCGTCGCTCAAGGAGATGGAGTCGTGCATCGACGCCGGGGTCAACAGCTTCAAGATGTTCATGGCCTACCCCGGTGTCTTCTACTCCACCGACGGCGAGATCCTGCGCGCGATGCAGCGCGCGTCGGAGACCGGGTCGATGATCATGATGCACGCGGAGAACGGCATCGCGATCGACCAACTCGTCGCCCAAGCGATCGCGGCGGGCCGCACGGAACCGCTGCACCACAGCCTGACCCGGCCACCGGAGCTCGAAGGCGAGGCGACCTCGCGGGCGATCCAGCTCGCGAAGGTGACCGGCGCGCCGCTCTACATCGTGCACCTGTCGGCCCGGCACGCGCTCGAAGCCGTGGCGGCGGCCAGGAACACCGGGCAGAACGTGTTCGCCGAGACCTGCCCGCAGTACCTTTACCTGTCTATTGAGGACATGAAGAAGCCGGACTTCGAAGGCTCGAAGTACGTCGCCTCTCCCCCGCTGCGGCCCAAGGACCACCAGACGGACCTGTGGCGCGGGCTGCGGACCAACGACCTGTCGGTGGTGTCGACCGACCACTGCCCGTTCTGCTTCAAGGACCAGAAGGAGATGGGCCGCGACGACTTCTCCAAGATCCCCAATGGCATGCCCGGCGTCGAGCACCGAATGGACCTGCTGCACCAAGGGGTCGTGGCAGGCGAGATCAGCCTGGAGCGCTGGGTGGAGATCAGCTCCACCACGCCCGCCCGGATGTTCGGCCTGCACGGTCGCAAAGGGACGATCGCGCCGGGCGCGGACGCCGACATCGTGGTGTACGACCCGACCGCCAAGCAGACCATCTCGGCGGCCACGCACCACATGAACGTCGACTACTCCGCCTACGAGGGCATGGACATCACCGGCAAGGTCGACACGGTCCTCTCCCGGGGCGCGGTGGTCATCGCCGACGGCGCGTTCCACGGTCGCGAGGGACACGGCAAGTTCCTCAAGCGCGACCTGTCTCAGTACCTCATCTAAGGAGCGGGACATGGATTTCGGAGTGGTGCTGCAGACCGACCCACCCGCGCGGGAAGTCGTGCGGCTGATGGCCGAGGCCGAGCAGCGGGGTTTCACCCACGGCTGGACGTTCGACTCATGCGTGCTCTGGCAGGAGCCGTTCGTCATCTACTCCCAGGTGCTCGCGGCGACGAACTCGCTGGTCATCGGCCCGATGGTGACCAACCCGAGCACCCGCGACTGGTCGGTGACCGCGTCGCTGTTCGCCACCCTCAACGACATGTTCGGCAACCGCACCGTCTGCGGCATCGGCCGCGGCGACTCGGCCCGCCGGGTCATCGGCCAGAAACCGGCGACCCTCGACGTCCTGCGCGACGCCATGCACGTCATCCGCGAACTGGCGGAGGGCCGCGAGGTCGAGCACCACGGCGCGCCCGTGCGCATCCCGTGGGTGCGTGACGGCAGGCTGGAGATGTGGATGGCCGCCTACGGCCCGAAGGCGCTGAAGCTGGTCGGCGAACACGCCGACGGCTTCATCCTGCAGACCGCCGACCCGGCCATCGCCAAGTGGACCATCGACGCCGTGCGCGACGCGGCGAAGGCGGCGGGCCGAGACCCGGGCGGCATCACCATCTGCGTCGCCGCCCCGGCCTACGTCGGCGACGACCTGGCCCACCAGCGCGACCAGTTGCGCTGGTTCGGCGGCATGGTCGGCAACCACGTCGCCGACCTGGTCGCCCGCTACGGCGAATCCGGCCCGGTGCCGCACGAGCTGACCGACTACATCCGCGGCAGGCAGGGCTACGACTACGCCCACCACGGCAAGGCGGGCAACCCGTCGACGGACTTCGTCCCCGACGAGATCGTCGACCGGTTCTGCCTGCTCGGCCCGGCCTCGGCCCACGTGGACCGCATCGCCGAGCTGACCGAGCTGGGCGTCGACCAGTTCGCGCTCTACCTGATGCATGACCAGCGCGAGAAGACCCTGGCCGCCTACGGGGACGACGTGATCCCACACGCGGGCTGACTCGCCCGATGGGGCGGCCGGACGTGTCCGTTCGGCCGTCCCGAAGGCGATGCCTCGGCCGCCTGTGCGCCAGCAGGGTAAGGGGATCACCCCCGAGCCGAGGAGTCGGCGCATGAGCGAGCTACCTCCGCTGAATGAGGAACTGGCGCCGGGCGACCAGAGCGACCACGTGCTCGCGATGCAGGAGCGCCTCGCCGAGTTCGGGTACTTCCACGACGCCGTCGACGGCGTCTTCGGTGAGTCCACAGAGGACGCCCTGCGCGAGTTCCAGCGCAACTACGGCCTTCCCGAGGACGGCCGCGTCGGCCCCGAGACCTGGGAGGCGCTCGGCCGGGAGACGGTCAGCTACGCCGAACCCGAACCCGCGGGCCCGGAGGTCGGCGAGCTGTCCGAGGACGGTCAGTGGCGCTGGGACGGCAGCGACTGGCAGGCCGTGAACAGCTCCGAGCCCACCGACGCCACGCCCGGAATGCTCTCCGAGGACGGCCAGTGGCGTTGGGACGGCGAGCAGTGGCAGCCCGTCGGAAGCGCCGACGAGGAAATGTCGACTGAGCAGTTCCAGGACGTCATCGCTCAGTCCATGCAGGTCAACTCATCGGAAATGGCGTAGGAGGGCACCGTGACCGGAGCACTGGGCACAGCGGGCGCGGCGCTCGATGTGGTGAACAAAGGTGTGGAGACGATCAAGCTGATCATGCGGCCCGGCCACGAGCTGGTCGTGGAGGAGGGCGGTTTCGCCCGCTGCCTGCCCGACGGCGTCTCCGACAGCACCCTCGAGGGCGGCGCGGACGCGGAGATCGTCGGGATCTCCTCGGAGTACCACGGCGAGACGCAGAAGGGCATCCTGGGCGAGACCCTCGGCGGCTTCCTCGGCGCCGCGTGGAAGTGGGACATGGTCTTCAGCTGGAAGTACAACGTCCGCGACAACGACCACGGCGCCTACATCCTCGACGCCTCCGCCGACGTGCGCACCAGCCTGGCGTCGGACCAGATCGCCTGGGAGTGGAAGGTCAGCTTCCCCGGCGAGGGCCGCTGGGTCGACCGGGACGAGGGCATAGTCGAGCTGCCGTTCAAGGTCAACATCACCTGCACGCACTCGGTGATCTACGACAAGCTCTGGTACAAGCAGGTCTTCCGCGGCTGGATGCGCGGCGACGGCTCATTCCGCTGCGCCGGCCAGTAGCGGGTCGTTCTTCTTGAGCCGCTTGAGTTCCGCGGCGACGTCGTACGCCGGTTCCGGCAGCTTGGGGTCGAGGTCGCGCAGGGTCTCCAGGAGGATCTGCGCGATCGCCCAGTTGCGGTACCACTTGCGGTCGGCCGGGATGGCGTACCACGGGGCGTCCTCGGTGGAGCAGCGGTCGAGGACGTCGGCGTAGGCCTGCTCGTAGTCGCCCCACTTGGCCCGGACGTCGAGATCGCTCGGGTTGTACTTCCACTGCTTCTCCGGCGTCTCCAGCCGGGCGAGCAAACGCTCGCGCTGCTCCTCGGCGGAGATGTTCAGGAAGCACTTCACGACGGTGGTGCCCGCCGCGGCGAGTTCGGCCTCGAACTCGTTGATCTCGTCGTAGCGCGGCTCCCACTTCGCGGGCGGGACCAGTTCGTCGACGCGGACCACCAGGACGTCCTCGTAGTGCGACCGGTCGAACACGCCGATCAGGCCCGCCGCCGGGACCTGCTTGCGGATGCGCCACAGGAAGTGGTTGCGCTTCTCCGTCGGGGTGGGCTTCTTGAACGACGCGACCCGCACGCCCTGGGGGTTCATCAGGCCGAAGACGTGCTCGATCGTGCCGCCCTTGCCCGAGGTGTCCATCCCCTGCAGGACCAGCAGGACACTGCGCTCACCGCCGCCGAACGTGCCCTCCGCCCACAGCGCCTCCTGCAGTCCGGCCAGCTCCGCGCCGGTCCCGACCAGGCCCGCGGCGGCTTCCACCTTGGACGACGGACCGACCGGCGTGTCGCGCGGCGCATGCGGGATGGCACCGCCCGCGCGTACCCTCAGCGCGTCGCGGACGGACGTGGACGTGCCCTGTTTCTTAGCCATCCAGGAAGAGTAAACCGCCGGACCGACTTCTGCTCGCGCAACAAACCACCGCCCGCCACGCAGATGGCGCAACAAATCGGCGTAATAAGCAACACTCACCGGATGAAACCATCATGCTGCCCCCTTAGCCTGGGGGCATGACCGTGACTGTCCCTCCCACCACCGCAGCCACGCCGGAGTCGGCGGCCGACTTCATCGCCATGGACGAGCGCTGGAGCACGCACAACTACCACCCGCTGCCGGTGGTGATCGCCGAGGCCGAGGGGGCCTGGGTGACCGACGTGCACGGCAAGCGCTACCTGGACTTCCTCGCCGGGTACTCCGCGCTCAACTTCGGCCACCGCCACCCGGCGCTCGTCGCCGCGGCGGTCGAGCAGCTGCACAAGGTGACGCTGACCAGCCGCGCCTTCCACCACGACCAGCTCGGGCTGTTCTGCCGCGAGCTGGCCGAGCTGACCGGCACCGACCTCGTGCTGCCGATGAACTCCGGCGCCGAGGCCGTCGAGTCGGCGGTGAAGGTGGCCCGCAAGTGGGCCTACCGGGTCAAGGGCGTTCCGGAGAACACCGCGGAGATCATCGTCGCGGGCTCGAACTTCCACGGCCGGACCACCACGATCATCTCGTTCTCCACCGACGAGGTCGCCCGCGCCGACTTCGGCCCGTTCACCCCGGGCTTCAAGGTCGTCAAGTACGGCGACGCGCAGGCGCTCGAAGCCGCCATCACCGACCGCACCGCCGCGATCCTGGTCGAGCCGATCCAGGGTGAGGCGGGCGTCCTCGCGCCGCCGTCGGGCTACCTGCGCGAGGTGCGGGCGCTGTGCGACCGCAACAACGTGCTGTTCATCGCCGACGAGATCCAGTCCGGCCTGGCCCGCACCGGCACCCTGTTCGCCCTCGACGCCGAGGGCGTCCGCGCCGACCTGTACACGCTGGGCAAGGCCCTCGGCGGCGGCATCCTGCCGGTGTCGGCGGTCGTCGGCCGCGGCGATGTCCTCGGCGTGCTCAAGCCCGGCGAACACGGCTCGACCTTCGGCGGCAACCCGCTGGCGTGCGCCGTGGGCCGCGCGGTGGTCAAGCTGCTCGCGACCGGCGAGTTCCAGGAGCGCTCCGCGACCCTGGGCGCCTACCTGCACGGGCGGCTCGGCGAACTGGTCGGACGCGGTGTCGCGGAGGTGCGCGGCCGTGGCCTGTGGGCGGGCGTCGAGATCGCCCCCGGCGGCCCCAGCGGCCGGGTGGCGTCGGAAGCCCTGATGGAGCGCGGCGTGCTGTGCAAGGAAACCCACGACACGACGCTGCGGGTCGCGCCGCCGCTGGTGATCACCGAGGCGGAGATCGACCTCGGCGTCGACGCCATCGCCTCGATCGTCACCCACTGAACTCCGGGCGGCCGGGTGCATAGCCCCGGCCGCCCGGCCTCCACTCATCGGGCTCGGCGCACCCGGGTCTCGTCCCACACCGGTTCGTCCGATTCGGACACCACACCGTCCGATTGGAACACCAGGAACCGGTTGAAGGACCGGGCGAACCAGCGGTCGTGGGTCACCGCGACCACCGTGCCCTCGTAGGCCTCCAACGCGTCCTGCAGCGCCTCGGCGGAGTGCAGGTCGAGGTTGTCGGTGGGCTCGTCGAGCAGCAGCAGGGTCGAGCCGCCCAGTTCGAGCAGCAGGATCTGGAACCGCGCCTGCTGCCCACCCGAGAGCGTCTCGAACCGCTGCTCGGCCGACCCGCCGAGGCCGTAGCGGCTCAGCACCGAGGCCGCCGCGCCGCGGTCGAGGCCGGCCCGTCCGCCCTCGCCGTGCCACAGGATGTCGACGAGCGTGCGCCCCACCCACTCCGGATGGTGGTGGGTCTGGGCGAACAACCCCGGCACGACGCGCGCGCCGAGTTTGCGGACACCGGTGTGCGCGACGCTGGTGCTGTCGGCGAGCAGGCGCAGGAAGTGGCTCTTGCCCGACCCGTTGGACCCGAGCACCGCGACCCGGTCGCCGAAGAAGACCTCGACGTCGAACGGCTTCATCAGCCCGGTCAGTTCCAGGTTCTCGCAGGTGATCGCCCGGATGCCGGTGCGCCCGCCGAGCAGCCGCGGCTTGACCTTCTGCGGGCGCGGCGGGACCGGGGGCGGGCCGATCTCCTCGAACTTGCGCAGCCGCGTCTGCGCGGCCTTGTACCGGCTCGCCATCTCGTGGCTGGTCGCCGCCGCGCGCTGCATCAGCTTGACCAGGTCCTGCAGCTTGGCGTGCTCCTCGTCCCAGCGCCGCTGCTGCTCGGCGATGCGCTCCCAGCGGGCCTCGCGGGCGTCGTGCCAGCTGACGAACCCGCCGGGGTGCGTCCACGCGGTGCCCGCCTCGACCGTGACCACCTGCGTGGCGACACCCGCGAGCAGCTCGCGGTCGTGGCTGATCAGCAGGATCGCCTTCGCGCTCTCCGCGAGCTGCCGCTCCAGCCAGCGCTTGCCGGGGACGTCGAGGTAGTTGTCCGGCTCGTCGAGCAGCAGGACTTGCTCGCGCCCGCGCAGGAGCGCCTCCAGCACCAACCGCTTCTGCTCGCCGCCGGACAATGTTCGGACCTCGCGATAGCGCGCCTTGTCGTAGCCGACTCCGAGGGCGGCGACGGTCACCGTGTCCCACAGGACTTCCGCGATGTAGCCGCCGGCTTCGTCGTAGTCGGCGATCGCCTGGGCGTAGCGCATCTGCGTCGGCTCGTCGTCGGTCTCCATCAGGGCCAGCTCGACCCGGTCCAGCTCGGCCGACGCCGCCCGCAGCGGGGCGGGCGCGACGGCGAGCAGCAGGTCGTGCACCGTGCGGTCGTCGCGGACCGAGCCGACGAACTGCGGCATCACCGCCAGCCCGCCCTGCACCGAGACACCGCCGTCCGGGGAGGTCAGCTCGCCGCTGATGATCCGCAACAGCGTGCTCTTGCCCGCGCCGTTCTCCCCGACCACCGCGACGACCTGGCCCGCGCCGATCCGCAGTCCGGCGTCGCGGAACAGCACCCGGCCGTCGGGCAGGGTGTAGGAGAGCCCGGAGGCATCGAGGTGTCCCATGCCCGTGATGGTGTCTTATGAGGGCCGCCGGGAGCGAACCAGTTGTCGGGCATAGTGGCGGGGTGGAACGTCCGCTGCTCGCCGCGCCCCGATTCGCCCTGGCCCTGGCCGCTCTGTTCGTGCTCGTCATGGCCGCGATCGGCGTGGACGTCGCCGGGAACACCGAGGCCGGTCCGTTCGACCAGGCCGTGTTCGACGTACTGACCCGGCGGCCGGACCTGGCGGTCCCACTGACCCTGTGCACCCACCCCGCCGCGATGATCGCGATCATGGCGGCCATGGTCGCCATCGCCCTGCGCGCGGGCAGGCCCCGGGTGGCCGCGCTGGCGGTCCTCGGGCCGGTGGTGGCGGCCGGGATCAACACCGTGGTGCTCAAGCCGCTCTTCGACCGCACGCACGAGGACAGCCTCGCCTACCCCAGCGGCCACACGACGACACTGGTCGCGATCCTGGCGGTGCTGGTGCTGGTCGCCGCCGCCAACGCGACACCCGGGCGCGCGGTGGCGACTGCCGCGATCGCGCTCGTGCTGGTCGCCGTGGGAGCGGGAGCGATCATCGGCCGCGAGTTCCACTACCTCACCGACACGGTCGGGGCGCTGTTCTGGGGCGTCGCTGTGGTGATCGTTCTGGCCGCTCTGATCGACTTCGCGGCCCAGCGTGTGGGCGACCCACCGTCCGTGCAGCCGCCCCTGGAAAGCACCTCACGGTAACGAGTTCACTCGTCCGGCTCACCCGAAGTAGCGAACGGACCACCCTGTGGCGTCAGAGGGTTGCGGGCGTACTGTGCGTGTACGGGGAAGCCGGACGAGAGGATGTACGTGACTGACACGCCCATCTACGACCAGGTGCGCCAGGAGCTGCGGGATCATCCGCGACCCGCCAAGGCCCGATCACGGGCCGCCGACTCGGACGCCGGTTTGTCCGTGTGGGCCTTGATCGACCGCTCGCAGCGCGCCGCCGACTCCCCGCGGCGCTGACTCAGCGAGCGGCCGCGGCGTCGCGGGACAGCGCGACCAGCCTGCTGACCGCGCGCAGGTACTTCTTGCGGTAGCCCCCGCGCAGCATGTCCTCGGTGAACAGGGCCGACACCGGCTCCCCCGACACCACCACCGGGATGGCGCGGTCATAGAGCCGGTCGGCGAACGACACCACGCGCAGCGCGACGTCTTGGTATTGCAACGCGTGCACACCGCGCAGATGCACGGCGGTCACGCCGTCGACGAGCTTGCCGTAGCGTGAGGGGTGCAGCGAGCCGAGGTGCCCGCAGAGCGCGTCGAAATCGTCGACAGTGGCCCCTTCGATCGCCTCCGCGCTGGCCGCCAAGTCCACATCGGACAGTGGGGCGGGGGCGTCGGGCAGGCCGCGGTGGCGGTAGTCCGGCCCGTCGACGCGCACCACGGAGAACCGTGACGACAGCGCCTGGATCTCGCGCAGGAAGTCGTCCGCGGCGAAGCGGCCCTCGCCGAGCTTGTCCGGCAGCGTGTTCGACGTGGCCGCGACGTGCACGCCCGCGTCGGTCAGCTGCGAGAGCAGCCGGGTGACCAACATGGTGTCGCCCGGGTCGTCGAGCTCGAACTCGTCGATCGCCAGCAGCCGGTGCTGCTTGAGCCGCTCGACGGCCTGGGTGAAGCCGAGCGCGCCGACGAGGTTGGTCAGCTCGACGAACGTCCCGTAGGCCTTCGGGCCGGGCACGGCGTGCCAGATCGAGGCCAGCAGGTGGGTCTTGCCGACACCGAAGCCGCCGTCGATGTAGAGCCCGGGCCTGCCGGTCTCGGCCTTGCCGCCGAACATCCGCGAGAACAGCGACTTGTCCGGCCGCGCGTTCACCTTCGCGGCGAACGCGGCGCAGTCGCGGACCGCGGCGGCCTGGCTCGGCTCGTCCGGGTTCGGGACATAGGTGTCGAACCGGACCGCGCCGAACCGGGGCGGTGGGGCCATCGTGGCGATCAGCTCCTCCGCGCCGATCTCGGGCGCGCGGGCGAGCAGGCTGGCGGGCATGCACGGGAGCGTAGCGGCGTGATGGGATGTCCTGGTGCACATGTTGTGGCCCGAGAACCGGGTTTCCCCAGGTCAGGGTTCACCGGCTGTGGTGGACGACACCGAACTCGAAGCGCTCTACGCCTATCCGGGCGACCTTGACCGGGCTTGGGTGCAGGTCAACTTCGTCAGCAGCGCCGACGGCGCGGTCGCAGTGGCGGGGCAGTCGGCGGGCCTGTCCAGCCCCGGCGACAAGCGGATCTTCGCCTTGGGCCGCGACCTGGCCGACGTGGTGCTCGTGGGCTGGGGCACCGCGCGCGAGGAGCGCTATCGCGGGATCAAGAGCACCGAACTGAGACGAGAGCGGCGTTCCCGCCTCGGGCTGGCACCGGTGCCGCCGATCGCCGTGGTCACCGGGCGGTGCTCGGTGGACCCGGACTCGCCGCTGGTGACCGACACGCTCGTGCCGCCGATCATCGTGACCGCCGAGTCGGCCCCGGCGGAGCGGCGCGCGGCGCTGACGGCGGCGGGCGCGGACGTGATCGTGGCCGGGGACGAGCGGGTCGATCCGCGGCTGGCGCTGGTCTCGCTCGCGGAACGGGGGTTGAAGCGGGTGTGCTGCGAGGGCGGGCCGCAGCTGTTCGGCTCGCTGATCGAGGCCGACCTCGTCGACCAGCTGTGTCTGACTGTCTCGCCGTTGCTCGCGGGCGGGCGCGCGGGGCGGATCGCCCTGGGAGCGCCGCCGGAGGTGCCGCGGCGGCTCACGCTGGCGTCGGTGCTGACCGAGGACGGTTTCCTGATGCTGCGCTATCGCCGGGAGGAGTGACACATTCGTCGACCGGGCGGCAAGTATCCACTTGAGACACCGGATGTCAGCTGATGGTGTCCTTTCGGATTAACTCTTTCCGGTCAACCTGCCGCTTGACCCGGGCAACGGCCCCCGCGCCTTCGAGAATGGATCGTGACGTCGATCCGTTGCAGTCCAGCCGAAGGAGCCTGCCCAGCATGGTGACGACCAACAGTCAGAACGACCTGCGCGACACGGTCCCGGCCGCCCGCCAGTCCCCGGCGCCCGCCCGGCTGGCCGACGAGAACGGCCAGGGCAAGACCACCATCGCGTCCAACGTCGTGCAGAAGATCGCGGGCATGGCCGCCCGCGAGGTCTCCGGCGTGCACGCCATGGGCGGCGGCATGTCCCGCGCGTTCGGCGCGATCAAGGAGCGCATCCCCGGCGCGGGCACATCGTCCACCGCGGGCGTCTCGGTCGAGGTCGGCGAGAAGCAGGCCGCGATCGACCTCGACATGATCGTCGAGTACGGCGCGAGCATCGCCGACCTCGCGCGCGCGGTGCGCCGCAACGTGATCACCGCGGTCGAGCGGATGACGGGCCTGGAGGTCATCGAGGTCAACATCTCCGTGGAGGACGTCCACCTGCCCGACGACAACGCGGGCGACGACGCCCCCGAGAAGTCCCGGGTCGAATGACCGCGATCCACACCGGCGAGCTGGTCGACCGGATCGGCGAGGCCGTCCTCGCCGATCCGGCGGTGGCCCGGCTCGACGGCGGGCCCTTCCAGACCGTCGCGACCTATCTGCCCGGCAGGCGCGTGGTCGGCGTGACCGCGGCCGACCGGATCACCGTCTCGGTGGTCCTGCGGTTCGACCAGCCCATCCCGGCGGTTGTCGCCGCCCTGCGCGACCGGGTCCGGCGCGTCGCGGGCGACCTCCCGATCGATGTGCACGTCAACGACCTCGAGAGCAAGGAAGTACCGGCATGAACACGACCCAGATCGGCCTGGTCTCGGGCCTGCTGCTCGGGCTGGCCGCCACCCAGGGGTTCGGCGCGTTCCTGATCACCTTGGTGCTCGGCTTCATCGGCCTGGTCGTCGGGCGGATGCTCGACGGCGAACTCGACCTGTCCCAGGTCCTCAGCGGGGCCAAGGGCAAAGACCGGTGACCCAGGTCAGCGAGCGGCCGGTCGAGGACCGCGGCACGCTGCGGGTCGACCGGTCGGTGGTCCGCAAGATCGCCGAACGCGCGGCCGACGAGTCGCCGGGCACCACGGCGATGGCCCGCAAGCTGGCGGGTGTCGAGGTGGGCACCCAGGGCGCGCGGGTGGACGTGACCGGCGACGGCGCCCAGGTCCGGCTCAGGGTCGACGTGGCGCTGCACTACCCGGCTCCCGTGCGGACCGTCGTCGAGGACGTGCGCGAGCGCGTCATCACCGAGGTCGAGCGGCTGACCGGCTACCACGTGCGCGGCGTCGACGTGACGGTCTCCGCGCTGCGGCCCAAGATCCGTCCCCGAGTGGAGTGAGCCCGTGCGTGTCCTGGTGAGAGTCCTGAGCCTGCTGCTCGGCCTGGCGTTGGCCGCGGCGGGCGCGTTGCTGGCCATCGAGGTCGCGTGGGCGTGGTGGCGGCCGGCGAGCCCGTCGCTGCTCGTCCCCTGGCGGCAGTGGCGCGACACGCTGGCCGACCTGAGCTGGCAGAGCACCCCGGTACTGATCACCGCGGCCGCCGTCGCCGCGGCCGGCCTGCTGCTGGCCCTGTTCGCGGCCCTGGCGCGGCGCACGAACGTCGGCCTGCGGGAACCCTCACCGGGCGTCACGGTCGAGACGTCGCCGCGTTCGCTGGCCCGGATCGTGGGCACGCGCGTCCGCGGCGAGGACAACGTGACCGGCGCGTCGGTGAGCGCCACAGCCAAGCGGGTCCGGGTGCGCGCGACCAGCGCCCTGGAGTCGGAGGCCCAACTGCGTCCCCGGCTGCTCGGTGCCGTGCGGGCCACCCTCGCCGACTTGCCGCTGCAGCGTCAGCCCAAGGTATCCGTGGTCGTCGACTCCCCCAGGGACCGCTCATGACCTCCCCCGCCACCCGCGCCGCCGCCCGCTCCTACGGTGGCGAACGCGCCCTGACCATGACCACCGGCCTGCTCCTGCTGCTGCTCGGAGTCGGCGCGGCCCTGCTGGGCTACGGCGTCTTCGGCGAGGGCAGGGCCGCCCGCGCTGTCCTGGACCCGCAGGTCCTGCGCACCTTGGTCGACTGGCAGTTGGCCGCCCGGATCGGCGCGATCGTGCTGGGGCTGGTGCTGCTGGCCTTCGGCCTGCGGATCGTTTTCGCCACCCTGCGCCCGGAACACCACCCGGACCTGGCGCTGAACCCGACCAGGGGCCACGGCGTCCTGGTCACCGCGGGCGCCATCACCGAGGCCATCGCCACCGACGCGGAGCAGGTCCCCGGCGTGAGCAAAGCCCGCGCCACCATGGTCGGCGACGAGGAGGAGCCCGCGCTGCGGCTGAGCCTGTGGCTCGAAGACGGCACCGACGTCAAACAGGTGTGGCGGGAAGTGGACGACACCGTCCTGCGCCAGGCCCGCGAATCCCTCGGCGTCGACCACCTGCCGACAGCCGTGCGGCTGGAACTGGGCGCGGCGCAACGGCAGCGAGTGCGCTGAACTCAGCCCTTCTTGAGCTTGCGCCAGCCCCCGGCCCGGTTGTTCGCGATGATCTGCCGGAACATCGCCAGCAGAGCGGGCGCGTTGATCTCCTCGCCCGGACGGACGGCGACGGTGCGGGCTGTCTTGTTGTCATGTCCGCCGGTGATGATCCCCTCCGGGTCGGGGACGATCGCGCCGTCGTAGAGGAAAATGTTCACGTGGTCCTTCGCGGGCAGCAGCGCGCAGATGTTCCCCCGCAGCACGAAGTACGGCCGATCGGTGAACTTGATGGTCTCCTCGACCTCGGGGTCCGCGGCGTGCACCAGCTCCCGCACCTGCCGGTAGATCTCCTGCTGCCAAGGCAGCAGGCTCTCGATGCGGGCGTCGACGCGTGGATCGGTCATGGCCTCCACGATAAGCGTGTTCGGCTGCCGGAAGCCCGCCGAACGGGCAGTATGGGCGGCGTGGCGCTTCCACTGACTCCGCCGGTGCAACCGATGCTGGCCAAGGCTGTCAAGTCCATCCCGGACGACACGAATCTGGTGTTCGAGCCGAAATGGGACGGCTTCCGCTGCCTGGTCTTCCGGGACGGCGACGAGGTGATCCTGCAGTCCCGGTCGGGCAAGCCGCTCAACCGCTACTTCCCCGACGCCGAGGCCGCCCTGCGGGAGGCGCTGCCGGAGCGGGTCGTCATCGACGGTGAGCTGGTCGTCGACATCGACGGCAGGCTCGACTTCGACAAGCTCGCCGAACGCATCCACCCGGCGGCGAGTCGGGTGACGATGCTGTCGGAGACCACGCCCGCGCGCTTCATCGCCTTCGACGTGCTCGCCCTGGGCGACGAACTCCTGCTGGAGACCCCGGGCGTCGAGCGGCGGCGCAGGCTTGAGGACCTGCTGAAGGTCACCGATTCCGTGCACCTGACCCCGGCGACGACCAGCTCGGACCTGGCCCGCCAGTGGTTCGAGATCTTCGAGGGCGCGGGGCTCGACGGGGTGATGGGCAAGCCCGCGGACGGCCCGTACACGCCGAACAAGCGCACGATGCTCAAGTTCAAGCACTCGCGCACCGCGGACTGCGTGGTGGCGGGGCTGCGTTGGTACAAGGACACCGAGCCGGGCGAGGCTGTGGGGTCGTTGATGTTGGGGCTCTACGACAACACGGGCGGCCTCAACCACGTCGGGGTCGTCGGGTCGTTCTCCGCGGTGCGCAGGCGGGAGCTGGCGGTGGAGCTGGCCGAGCTGATCCCCGGCGGCGCCGAGGGGCACCCGTGGGCGAGTTGGCATGAGGCGCAGGCGACTCGGATGCCGGGGGCGGTAAGCCGGTGGCGCACCACTGAGCAGCCGTGGGTGCCGCTGCGGCTGGAGCGGGTGGTCGAGGTCGCGTATGAGCACACCGAGGGCGGCTACCCGAGCCGTTTCCGGCACACCGCGCAGTTCCAGCGGTGGCGCCCGGACCGCGAGCCCGCTTCGTGCACGTACGAGCAGCTGGAGGAGCCTGCGCGGTACGACTTGGCGTCGGTGCTGCGCGGTGAGGTGCGGGCGCGGTAGTACTACCTTCTCGGTTCGTACCGCATCGCCACGGCCCCCGAGCTGAACTCCAGCCTGTCCACAAGCTTCAGGTCGACCGGCTTCGTCAGCCCCGCGAACAGCGTCGGCCCGTGGCCCGCGATCCTGGGGTGCACCACGAACTCGTACTCATCGATCAATCCCAGCTCCGTCAGCGCCAGCGGGAGCCGCACACCGCCCACGAACAGTCCCTTGCCCGGCTGCCGCTTGAGTCGCTGGACGGCCTCACCCAGATCCCCGCGCACGAGTTCGGCGTTCCAGTCGACCTGTTCCAGGGTGCTTGACACGACGTACTTCTTCGCCGCGCTGATCGTCTGGGCGAACGGTTCCGTCCATTCGGGTCTCGGCGTCGACGGCCGAAACGCCGATTCCATCATTTCGTAAGTCACCCGGCCGAAGAGCAGGGCATCGGCCCGGTTGAGGTTCTCTACCGCGTGACGATGCATGTCCTCGTCCGCGGGGATCCCGCGATGGTCGCAGCATCCGTCCAAGGTGACGTTGATGGAGTACCGAAGGGGTCGCATTTCACGAGATTAACGCTGCTTAGACGTCAGGGCGGGCGGTGCGGGTGGCGCCCGCGGAGGCGGCCACGACGCAGCAGATCGCGACCCACTGGGCCGGGCTCAGGGCTTCCCGCAGCACGACCAGCCCCGCGATCGCGGCGACGGCGGGTTCCATGCTCATCAGGACGCCGAACACCCGCGGCGGGATGCTGCGCAGCGCCTCAAGTTCGAGTGAGTAGGGGATCACCGAGGACATCAGCGCCACCCCGAGGCCGACGAGCAACACCATCGGCGAGAGCAGCGTGGCCCCGGCCTCGACGACGCCGACCGGCGCGGCGATCAGCCCCGCGCACGCCATGGCCAGCGCGAGGCCCTTGCCGTCGCTGGACTGGCTGCCGAGCTTGGCGCTGAGCAGGATGTACGCCGCCCAACAGACACCGGCGCCGAGGGCGAACAACAGCCCGAGGACGTCCGCCCCGCCGAGGGTCTGCGCGAGCAACACGACACCGGCCCCGGCGAGCACCGCCCACAACGCGTCCAGCCATCGCCGCGAGCCCAGCAGGGCGACGCTGAGCGGGCCGAGGAATTCCACGGTCACCGCGATGCCGAGGGGGATGCGGGCGAGGGAGAGGTAGAACAGGAGGTTCATGGTGGCGAGCACGACGCCGTAGCCAAGGATGACCGGCAAATCCTTGCGCGCAACCCGCAGCGAGGGACGCCAAATCAGCAGAAGAATGGCGGCCGCGAACACCAGCCGAAGGGCCACCACCCCAGAGGACCCGGTCACCGGAAACAACTGCTTCGCCAGCGCCGCCCCCACCTGCACGCTGACGATCCCAATCAAAACCTGCGCCGTAGGCGGAACAGCCCCCACCAACCGAGGCGTGCCGGAAACAACCGCCCCCAACCACGACGAAGCCGACCGACGCGCCCCATCGACGTGCGCGACAACCACGAGCCCACCTCCCTTTCCGAGCGCCCCGCCCCCCGGGTAACCACGGCGTGCACCGGCAGATTCCGAGCAGTCCCCGGGCAAACCTCCCAGCGAACCCCGCCGGATCACCCAGCCATCCGCCGGCAACCTCCCAGCGAATTCCCGGGCAACGTGCTGGCGACCTGCCAGACCTCCCAGCAACCCACTGCCAAACCTCCCAGCGAACCCGCCAGACCACCCAGCAAATCCGCCGCCAAAACCACCCGGCAATCCGCCGCCAAATCTCCCAGCCAACCCCGCCAGGTCACCCAGCCACCCGCTGGCGAACCTCCCAGCAAATCCCCGGGCAACCTGCCGGCAAACCCGCCAGACCTTCCAGGAACCCGCTGGCGAACCTCCGAGCAAATCCCGCCAGGCCGCCCAGCCACCCGCTGGCGAACCTCCCAGCAAACCCTGGGGCAAACCTCCGAGCAAACCCCCGCCAGACCTCCGAACAAACGCCTGACAAACCTCCGCCCACCCTGGGGGGCAGCCCTTGTCCAGTTTATCGGCGATCGGGTGGTGATGGGCTGATGTCGATCTTGCTGTGGATAACCGCCGGACACTGTGGACAATCCCGGCGAACTCATCCTAAAGACCTGGTCTCAAACTCGGCGTGTCGCTAGGTCAACCAACGGCCCGCCCCTGGCTCCGCACCGCCCGCCTGTGGGCCCGGCCCGACGGACCGGAAGTGCGTCAGAGAGACTGGGGCCAGTGCCCGCCCTCTCGACCTGGAGCCTTTGATGCCGCAAGGGACCGTCCGTTGGTTCGACGCCGATCGGGGTTTCGGCTTCCTCGCGCCCGAGGACGGCTCGCCGGACGTGTTCGTGCACGTCTCCGAGATCGTCGAGGACGGCGGCGCGAAAATGCTCCGCGAGGGTCAGGCCGTCGTGTTCGAGGTCGGCGAGAACGACCGCGGGCCCCAGGCGCTGAGCGTTCGCGTCACCGCCGATGCGGCCACCGGCAGCGCCGTGGGCCTGCTCGGCACCGTCAACTGGTACGAGCCGGGCAAGGGGTACGGCTTCGCGTCGCCGGACGGCGGCGGCGCCGACATCTTCGTGCACAGCTCCGCCATCGTGACCGGCGGCGTGGTCACCGAGGGGCAGCGGGTGGCCTTCCTGATCGTCGAAGGCGAGCGCGGCCCGCAGGCCGGGCACGTGATCCCGCTGGGAGCAGGGGCCGGCTCACCCGCTGCGGCTGGTATCGCGGACGGTGCCGACGGCACGGTGGCCTGGTACGACGAGGACAAGGGCTTCGGCTTCATCAACCCCGACTCCGGCGCCGGGGACATCTTCGTTCACGCCCGGGCCCTGGCCGAGGGGCTGACGTGGCTCGCGGAGGGCGACCGCGTCGCCTACGAGGTGGCTAGTGGAGACAAGGGCCCGCAGGCCCGCGACGTGCACCTGGTCCGGGGCGCCGAGCCCCAGACGGCGCCGCAGCGGTCTGCACCTGCTGCGGCCGCAGGGCCGGCCGCGCGGGACGTGCCCGTACGAGGCGGCGAGGGCGTCGTCGCGCGCTACGACGGCGACCGCGGCTTCGGCTTCATCACCCCGGACGCAGGCGGCGACGATCTCTTCGCCCACGTGTCCGTGATCATGGGGTCGGAGCCGCTGCAGAAGGGTGACCGGGTCCGGTACGCGGTGCGTCAGAGCGACCGGGGCCCGCAGGCCGACCGCATCGAACGCCTCTGAAGAGGCGGCCCCACCGATGGCTGATCACTTCCCGACGAGAGTGCTCGTTCATCCCCATCGATGGTGCCGTCAGCAACCCGGCTGCAGCCTCCTCAAGGAGATCGATCTCC
This sequence comes from Actinokineospora alba, assembly GCF_004362515.1. Taxonomy (NCBI): domain Bacteria; kingdom Bacillati; phylum Actinomycetota; class Actinomycetes; order Pseudonocardiales; family Pseudonocardiaceae; genus Actinokineospora; species Actinokineospora alba. Next base: position 7,119,483 of record NZ_SNXU01000001.1, read on the forward strand.
CTCGTGGTGACGGGCCGCGTTCGGTCCGGTCGTAACGCAGCCCGAGGCGTTTGAACGGCAGCAGCCAGGAGATGGTGCGTTCGACGACCCAGCGGACCCGGCCGAGGCGGGACTTGCCCTCAATCCCGCGCCGGGCGATACGGACCTTGATACCGCGGCGGGTCAGGTAGCGGCGGCAGCGGCGGTAGTCGTAGCCCTTGTCGGCGTGCAGCTTGTCCGGTCGGCATCGTGGCCGGCCCGCCCGGGCCGCCCACCCGGACCGCGCGGCGCTGGTCGGGACGGGATCAGGGGTTCGATCAGCTCCCACAGCCGGTCTTCGACCCGCCGCTGCTGCGTCGTCTTCGCCATGACTGCCCACGATCGCCGACCAGGACCGGCAGGTTACGCAGTGACACACCCTTAAGTGTTGAGACCAGGTCTAAGTCTGAGCGCGAGCGATTTACCGTGGTCTCACCCGCGAGCCGGCACGCTGTGGGCCGGTGATCAGGCATAGGAGGGACGCGCGGGCGTGAGGGTCGGACGGGTGTCCTGGCTGCTGCCGGTCGCGTTGCTCGCCGCGTGTACGGCGGGGCCGTCGGAGCGGCCTGCGATCGTCGTGAACGACGGGGACCCTGGTCCGCCCGCGACCACCGACGCCGGGCCGCAGCCACTTCCGCCGCTCGGTGAGCCGAAGAACCAGGCCGTGCGGTGGGCTCAGTGCGGGCCGGAGGTCACCGACCGGCTGGCCAAGCTGGCTCCACCGGCTTCGCTGAAGATCGACTGCGGGCGGGTCAACGGCGTCCTCGACTCCCCGTACGCGCCCGGCCGGGGCACCATGCGGATGCAGGTGCTGCGGGTGGGCACCGGGCCGGTGCCGCTCGTCGTGGTGAATGACGTGGATGGGCTGCCCAGCACCCTTTACGCCGTCAAGCTGGCCATGACCCTCTCCCCCGACTTCCTCACCAAGTTCTCCCTCGTCGGCCTCGACCGCCGCGGCACCGGCAACTCCGACGCCGTGCGGTGCGTCCCGGAGGAGGTCCGCGACGAGTTGGTCGCGTTGGATCCCCGAGCGAGCGACGTCACCGCCTGGGTCGACCTCGCGCGGACCGCCGGGCAGCAGTGCACCCTCGCGCTGGAGTCGCGGCTGCCCGCGATCGACAGCTGGCGGACCGCGGCCGACCTCGAGTCCGCCCGGCTCGCACTCGGCATGGAGCGGCTGCACGCGATCGGTCACGGCGAGGGCTCCCGGGTGCTGTCGGTGTTCGCCGAGCGCTACCCCAACCGGGTGGGCCGGATGGTCCTCGACGGGGTCCCCGACCCCAACGAAGACGCCGCAGTCACCCTCGCCGGTGTCGCCGAGGGCGCCGACGCCTTGTTCAGCGCGTTCGCCGAAGAGTGCGCCCGCCGCGCCTGCGAACTGGGCACCAACGCCCGCCAAGCGCTGACCGAGGTGCTGTCCGCGGAGCCATTGGCCACCGAGAACTTCGACCTCACCCCCGGAATCGTCCTGCGCGGCGTCCTCGCCGCACTGCCCGACCGGCAGGCGTGGCCCGCCCTGTCGAAAGCCATCGCCGACGCCCGCAGCGGCGTGCCGGACGGCCTCGCCGCGTTCGCCGCCCCCGTGGTCCAGGAAACCGACGAACTCCCCGCGATGTTCGACGGAACCCTCGTGACCAGGTGCAACGACACCCGAGGCCGCCTGTCGACCGCGCAGATGGAGGCGACCGCGAAGGACTGGAACACCCGCTACCCGGTCTTCGGCGGCCTGACCGCGCAGTGGCTGGCCCTGTGCAGCCCGTGGCCGGTGGCGAGCCACCCGGTGACCCAGCCGCACGCGGAGTCCGCACCCCCGATCGTCGTCCTCTCGACGGCCACGGACGGTGTCACCCCACACGCGGGCACCCAACACGCCGCCCAGCAGTTGACGTCGGCGGTGCTGGTGTCCTGGCAGGGAACGGGCCACGGCGCCCTCGGCATGTCGCCGTGCGCCACCGACACCGTTTATGGCTTCTTCAGCGACGGCAAAATCCCTCGCGATGGGACAGTCTGCCCGCCCTGATCAGCTTGTCTGGCGAGTTTGGGTGGGGGTGCCTGTTTGGGTGGTTCGCCTTGATTCGGGGACCCCGCCAAATGGGCCTGGCGCGGGCTCAAAAGGTGGGCGAAGTACAGCCCACCCGCGCCGAAAGTTTAGGCCCATTTGCCCCGAATCAAGGCGAACCACCCAAACAGGCCGTCGGGATCGGCCGGTCGCGTTTCGCGGAATGGTCGATCGCCTACCTGCCCGATCCTGAAGTCCGGCTCCGTTCTAACCCAAGTCCCGCAATGCCCGCTGTGCCGCGTCAAGCTCCGCCTTCAACTGCTCCACGCGAGCCAACTGCCGCCGCTTCGCCGCCTCCAAAGCCGTCCCGATCGCCTCCCCCACCCCCGAAGGCAGCGACTTGGCCGCCCGCGCGACATCGCCCGCGGGCACCGGCTCCCACCGGACCACCCGCTTCTTCCCCACCAGCACATCCACGGTCCACTCGCCCTCGAGCGTGGAGTGCAGCGTCACCGTCACCTCCGCGGGCTTGTGCGGCGGCGGCTTCCGCACCACCGGGGCGGGCTCGATCCCGACCACCACCTCCGGCAAAGCCGCGGCAACCGGTTCGACCACGACCGGCGCCGGAGCCGGTTTCGGCTTCGGCGGCGGCTTGACCAGGGTCAACTCCGCAGGCGAGAAGGTGAGCTCGTCGCGGGAGCCGGTGGGGCGGACCTGGATGAAATCGCCTTCCGCGGGCTCGGCGAACCCGACGACCTTGCCCGACTGGCCTGCCGTCACCCCCACGGCCGCCGCCGTGAACCACACGCCCGCGGGTTTGCCCGCCGCCACGTCACCCCTGAGTCGCTCGACCTGTTCGGTCGACAGCGACGCCACCCTCGCCATTCGTTTCCTCCCGGTGCACTGATCCGCGCGTAGTGTGCCCGGTGGGTCCGACAGTCCGACAGGCCCACAGCCACCCGTTCGGACGGCAGCGGATGCCATCAGGGCGCGGCAGGCTTACATTGCCGAAGATGACGGTGCGGTATCTCTGGTGGCGCAGCTGCTACGACGGCGAGCTGCACGCGTTTCCGATGGCGCCCGGCACCCGGTTGGCCCACCAGCACTACCGGGCGTCCTGCACCCACGCCGCGCCACCCGACCTGGAGCCGGAGGGCAGTGACGGCCCGCGGTGCGAACTCTGCGTGATGATCCTCGAAACCAGGCAGTCCACTTAGGACTCAGTGTTCGCGAAGCCGGTACTCGCAACCATATTCGACCGCGTAGTGCAGGTCGTAGTGGTGCACGATCTTCGGCCCGCCGTGCAGATGGACATGGGTCACCGTCGAGCGGGGACTCTCCGGCGACGCCGCCAGCGTGTCGACCCGGCCGTCCAGTGGACCGCCGACGTAGCGCACAAGGTACGAACCCGTCATGGCGGTCTCCTTCCCTTCCTTGCAGTGTAAAGGAAGGGACCGACAAAATCGCGTCTCTACCGGTGCAGACCCATGTGGAACCGCACCAGCGACACAGTGTGTTCGCCGAGTGTCGTCGACTCGCGGAGCAGTGCGTCCACCCGGGTGACGCGCTCGGCGGTGGGGACCAAGTAGGAAGTCGCAGCGCTGTTCCTGAGCCAGGAGGCGATATCCGCGTGCGCCCGGCCACCCAGGTAAGCATCGTCGAGGAGTGCCAGATTCGTCTCGATCCGCGTCCACGCGTCGCGCGCCGTCAACAACCGGTAGGCGGCGAATCGACTGTGGGGTGGCTGGTCGACACCCAACTGGCGCAACAGGAACGACATGTCGAGTTCATGCCCGCGTAGCGACACCACAACCTGGCGGGTGACCGCCGCCGCCGGGTCGGCGAGCATCGGCGTGAGCAGGCCGACCGGCGTGTCACCCAATCGCCGCAACGCGCGGACGGTTTCGACGCGGACCCTGGTGACGGGATGGGTGAGGAATGGACGCAACAACTCGGTATCACCCCCGGTCTCACCCATACCGGCGATGACAGCGGGCGTGGGCGAGACCGCGAGGAGAGCGCGATAGGCGCCGCCTGGGTCGCTTCCGGCACGGCGCAGCACGGCCTGCGCGGTTTCACGAACAATCCTGTTGCGGTCAGTCAGCGCGGCTTCGGCCGGTCCGCGCTCACCCGCCGATCCCAACGCGTGCACCGCTTCCGCGCGCACAGCGGCCGTCCCACTGGACAACAAGCTCCGCGTGAGGTCGAGATCCCCCATACGGATCAGTGCCTCCGCACAGTGCAACCGAATGACGGTGTCATCGTCGGAGCGCACCGCGCTGAGCAGCCGGTCGAGCGGAAGACGGCCCATCGCGAGCCGATAGGCGGCGCGGCGGACCACGCGGTTCGACGAGGCCAGTGCCACCGCGAGGACTTCGGGAGGACCTTCTCGCAGGTTCGCCTCCACGACTCCGGCCAGCCACTGTCCCTCGGCGCGCTTCGCCAGGAGGAGCGCGAGCGGAGCGAACGCCTGGAACGCGGCTCCGGGCAACTCACCCAGGCAGCGGAGCGCCACCTCCCGGGCGCGGGCACGAATCTCCGGCACCCAGTCGGCGCAGCGCAAGGCGAGCACGGGCCAAAGCGCGGGATTACCGCGCCTGGCGATATCGGTCACCGCGCTCTCACGCACCCGGCCGGACCGGTCACAGGCGGCGAGCACGACGGCCACCTCGGGCGACGGGTCGGGCACCGCAGGCCCGCGCCACCAGTAGCTCCGCGCGCGGAGATCGAGGACGGTCCACAGTCCCGGGTCGTCGCCGGCCAGTGCGAGACGCGCGGCAGTGATCAACGAGACATCCGCGAAACCGAGGGCGGCCGAGTCAGGTGTCGTCACGGGCTTTCGAGGGCTGGACCCGCTTGGGCTCCCCCGGCATTTTCGGATAGTCCGGCGGATACGGCAGGTCGCCCAAGCCGTTGTCGCGCTCATCCCGCTCCGCCAGTTCGATCAGCGGCTCCAGCGAGAACGCCTTCTCCGCCACCGGCGCGTGCAGGTCGCCCACCTGCGCGAACCGGGCGGGCATCGTGAGCACCGAGAAGTCCTCCGGGTGCACGTCCCCCAGTTCGTCCCAGGTGACCGGCGCGGAGACCAGGGCGCGCTGCGTCGGGCGGATCGAGTACGCCGAGGCGATCGTGCGGTCGCGGGCCATCTGGTTGTAATCGATGAAGATGCGCGACCCGCGCTCCTCCTTCCACCAGTTGACCGTGACCTCGTCGGGCATCCGCCGCGCCACCGAGCGGCCGAACGCGATCAGCGCCCGCCGGACCTCCACGAAGGTCCAGCGCGGCTCGATCGGGACATAGAGGTGCACGCCACGGCCGCCGGAGGTCTTGGGGAACGCCTCGATGCCGTGTTCGGCCAGCAGCTCACGCACGGTGAACGCGACCTTGACCGCGTCGGTGAAGTCGGTGCCCGGCTGCGGGTCGAGGTCGATCCGCAGCTGGTCGGGCCGGTCGACGTCGGCCCGGCTGACCGGCCACGGGTGGAACGTCAGGGTGCCCAGGTTCACCGCCCACGCCACCACCGCCAGCTCCGTCGGGCAGACCTCGTCGGCGGAACGGCCGCTGGGGAAGGCGATGCGCGCGGTCTCGACGTAGTCGGGCGCGCCCTTCGGGATGCGCTTCTGATAGAACGCGTCACCCCGGTTGTCGGCCCTGGTGGACAGCTTCGCGCCCTCGAAGACGCCGCCAGGCCAGCGTTCCAGCGTCGTCGGGCGCTCGCGCAGCGCGCCGAGGATGCCGTCGCCCACGGACAGGAAGTACTCGACGATCTGGCGCTTCGTCAGCCCCAGCTCGGGAAAGTACGGCTTGTCCGGATTGGACACTCGCACGGCCCGGTCGCCGACGGTGATCTCCACAGCCTCTGTTGCCACCGCCCCAGACTACGGCGACGAGGCAATGCATGCGCGGAAGTATCCACAGCCCCGGTACCGTACTGCTCGTCATAGCTACCGCGATCTGCGAGGAACCCGTACCGGTGAAGATGGACAACAGCCCCGCCAGGGGCACCCGTGACCTGCTGCCCGCGACCGTCGCCGTGCGCGACCATGTCCTGGCCCAGATCACCGAGGTCTACCACCGGTTCGGCTACCAGCGCATCGAGACGCCCGCCCTGGAGAACATCGAGCGCCTCACCGGCGGCCAGGGCGGCGAGAACGAGAAGCTGATCTACCGGGTCCTGCGCCGCGGCCTCGACGAGACCGTCGCCGCCGACACCACGCTCGGCGAACTGGTCGACCTCGGCCTGCGCTACGACCTGACCGTCCCGCTGACCCGCTTCTACGGCAACAACCAGGCGACCCTGCCGCAGCCGTTCCGCTCGTTCCAGGTGGGCCCGGTGTGGCGCGCCGAGCGCCCGCAGAAGGGCCGCTACCGGCAGTTCTACCAGTGCGACATCGACATGCTGGGCGAGGAATCGGTGCTGGCCGAGGTCGAGCTGATCGAGGCGACCACCGAGGCACTGGCCGCGGTCGGCCTCGACGGGACCACGGTCCGCGTGTCCGACCGCCGGTTCCTGTCCGCGCTGGCCGAGGGCATCGGCCTGCCGGAGTCGGAGTGGACCGGGCTGTTCATCACCCTCGACAAGCTCGACAAGGTCGGCTGGGACGGCGTGCGCGCCGAACTGGCGGGCCGCGGCCTCGAAACCGACCGGATCGACCAGTTGCAGGCGAGCATCACCGGCCTGCAGGGAATCGACCCGGCCAAGCTCGCCGACCAGCTCACCGCGTCGGTGCCCGGCCTGTCCGACGAGGTCGTCGCCGACCTGTCCGCCACCGCCGACGCGCTGCGCTCACTGGCCGAGACCAGGCCGCTGACCTGGGAATTCGACCCGACGCTGGTGCGCGGGATGGGCTACTACACCGGTCAGATCTTCGAGATCGTGCACCCCGGCTCCTCGGGCTCCGTCGCGGGCGGCGGGCGCTACGACAAGCTGATCGGCCGTTCCCTGGGCCGCGACGTGCCTGCCTGCGGGTTCTCCATCGGCTTCGAGCGCATCGTCGACCTGCTCGAAGGGCAGGCGCGGGGAGAGTCCGTCGCGGTGCTCTACGAGGCCGACGTTCCGCTCGCGCGGGTCACCGGCACCGCTCGCGAGCTGCGCGCGGACGGCCGGCCGGTCTCCCCCATCCGCAGGCGCGGCAAGTTCGGCGCGCAGCTGGGCAGGCTGGAGGAATGGGGCTTCACCTCGTTCGTCCACCTCAAGAGCGAGCAGGCGGAGATCGAGGAGCGCAAGCTGGGCGACAGGTAACCACGTTCGGGTTACCGTTGAAGCATGGTCGCGACAGGTTCCTCGGGGACAGCCGACGATGAGCCGCGCCCGGGTCCGCCGGGCCGCTTCGCCGACGACCTGATCGGCCTGGATCCCGACGACCCCGAGGCCAGGGCGTTCGCTGAACACCTCGACCGGGTCGAGCGGGTGCGTCCGGGCTACACCGTCGAGGGCTACATCGGCGGTGTCGGCGACTTCGCCGACGCGGCCAACCGCCTGGGCGGCCACTACCGCGTCACCGCGGGCATCGTGGTGACATTGATCCTGCTCGGCGTCATCGTCGCCGCGTGGGACACGCTGGTGTTCATCTTCAGCATGCTGCTGGGCTGAACCCGTGCGCGCTTGGAGGAGAAATCTCGTGAAACCCGTTGTCGGCGCCACCCCCAGGGTCGTCAAGTCCGAGCAGGAATGGCGGGCGCAGCTCAACCCCGAGGAATTCGCGGTGCTGCGCCAGGCCGGAACCGAGCGCCCGTTCACCGGTGAATACACCGACAGCAAAACGGTCGGGGTCTACCAGTGCCGCGCGTGCGGCGCGGAGCTGTTCCGCAGCGACACGAAGTTCGAGTCGCATTGCGGCTGGCCTTCGTTCTTCTCCCCGCTCGCGGGTGAGAGCGTCGTGCTGCGCGAGGACCGCCAGTTCGGGTCGGTGCGCACCGAGGTCCTGTGCGCGAGCTGCCACAGCCACCTCGGCCACGTCTTCGAGGGCGAGGGCTACCCGACGCCGACCGACCAGCGCTACTGCATCAATTCGATTTCCCTGCGCCTGGTGCCCGACACCTCAAGTCCGGCTCAAGAAGCCTAAATCTGACCCACGGCTTCCCTAAATCTAAATCAAGGTCCCTTGTGCTCGCGGTCACACCGCGAACAGCATGTGTCACGTCAGGGCAACTTGGCGTGAGGGGGGATCGAGATGATGAATGAACCGTGGGGAATCGCGGGACCGGATTTCCTGAGAATCTACGTGGTCGCTTTCGCTTTCGCTTTGCTGTTCGCTTTGGCGGTGCGGATCATGGTCCGCGCGGGGTCCGCCGATTCGCGGGCGGCGAGTGGGGCGATCGGGCCGGGTCAGCTCTCGCTCGACGAGCTGGCGTACCTGGCGGGCGGGCCTCGGCGCGTCGTCGAGACCGCCGTCGCCAGGTTGATCGACCGCGACAAGGTCCGGCCGAGCCGAAAGGGAACCGTGCGGGTGGTCGAGGGGTCCACCGCGACGGACCCGATCGACCAGGCGGTGCTGGCGGACATCAAGCGCAACCAGGAACGCAGTATCGGTCTGCTCGTCGACAAGGTCGGTCGGCGCGACGTCGTGCGCAAGCTCGGCGAAGCCTTGGCCCGCAAGGGGTTGCTCGTCGGCGAGGACGCGGCTCGGGCCCGATGGGGTGTCCTGCCGATGATCGTGCTGTTCGTGGTCGGGGGCGCGCGGTGGACGAACGGGTTGGCCGAGGGACGGCCGATCGGCTGGCTCACGGTCGCCCTGGCCGCCACCGCGGTGGTGACGGTCCTGCTGTACCGCAAGGCGGTGCCGGAACGGACCTACGCGGCGGAACGGCTGCTCGCCGAGGCCCGGGGAACCCGGTCGTCGAAGCAGGTGAACGACGCGGCGGTGCTGTACGGGGGTGCGGCGGGGCTGGCCGGGGTGGTCGGCGTGGTCGCGCTCAGCGGCCTCGCCGCCCACCCGGACACCGAGTTGGCCTCGGCGTTGGAATCGCAGAAGCAGGCGATCGCCGCGAGCAACTCGGGGTCGTCGGGGTGTGGTTCGGGGCCCTCATCCGGGGGAGGATCGTCGTGCGGCAGCAGCGGCGGGGGTGGCTGTGGCGGCGGCGGTTGCGGCGGATGAGATAGAGGGTGATCGGTGTGGGTGAGCTCGGGGTGGGCATCGGCTGGCGGTCGGAGATCGACCTGACCGTGGAGCGGATGCCGGGAATCGACTTCGTGGAGGTCGTGGCGGAGAACATCCACCACGACCACCTCCCGGAGTCGCTGCGGGTCCTGCTGGACCGGGGCATCCCCGTGCTCCCCCACGCCGTCTCCCTCTCGCTCGGCGGAGCCGATCCGGTCGACGGAGCCCGGATCGACCACCTCGCCGCGGTGACCGACGCGCTCGGCGCGCCGATGGCCAGCGACCATGTCTGTTTCGTCCGGGCGGGCGGGCTCGACTCGGGGCACCTCATGCCGGTGCCGCGCACCCGCGACGCCCTCGATGTGTTGACCGCGAATGTGAAGACCGCACAAGCGGCGCTGGGGGTGCCGCTCGCGTTGGAGAACATCGCGGCCCTGCTGCGGTGGCCCGACGAGGAGCTGACCGAGGCGCAGTTCCTCACCGAGCTGGTCGAGCGGACCGGATGTCTGCTGCTGGTCGATGTGGCCAACATGTGGGCCAACGGCCGCAACCTGGGGCAGGACCCAGCCGACCTCCTCGACGGGCTGCCGCTCGACCGGATCGCCTACGTGCACGTGGCGGGCGGGGTCGAACGCGACGGCGTCTACCACGACACGCACGCCCACCCGGTGCCGTCCGGGGTGCTGGAAGTGTTGCGGGAGCTGTGTTCCCGGGTCCGGCCGCCGGGTGTCCTGTTGGAACGCGACGACCTGTACCCGACGGATTCCGCCCTGCTGGCCGAACTCGAAGCCATCCGCGGCGTCCTCGCGGCCACGGCGTGAGCGGCGCGCGCGAGCGACTCGCCGCGGAGCAGGCCGCGCTGCTGCGGGCACTGCTGGCCGACGGCCCGGCCCCCGCGGGGTTCGACGAGCACGCCCTGCGGGTGGAGGCCGATGCCCTGCTGGCCAAGCGCAGGCGCGTCGTCGCCCAGCTCGCACCCGAGGTCGCGGGCGACCTGGATGAGCGCTACCGTCCCCTCTTCGACGAGTACGCGCGCGCCCATCCGCGCACCGTGGGCTCCCGTGCCCGCGACGACGCGGCGGCGTTCACCAAGTGGCTCATCGCCGGTGGTCACGTGACGGAACCCAAACGCCGGTGGTGGCGTCGCACCTGAGTTCCCGGCCGGGGCAACGGTTTTCGCGGGTTCTCGCGAGCCGGTGGCCGGGCACCCGGGTGGTGTCGACCCCTGTCGGCACCACCCGGCCACCCAATCGGATGATGCGCGGGCGGCCGAAAATCATTAACTTGAAATTACTGGGGCTTGATTTCTGGGGGAACTGCGCGTCACCTGTCGTCGGCCCTTGTGCGTTGTCATTTTCCTGACCGGTGGGGGCTGGTACACAGATGAAACGGACAATTTCTCTCGTTATCGCGATCGGATTGGTGGCCGCGGGCTCGACCGCCGCCACAGCTCAAACGGTGCAGCCATCGAGGCAACCGTCGAACGACGCCAAGGCGGTCACCTTGATCACCGGCGACCGGGTGCTGCTTTCGGCGGGCAAACCCGCCGTGCTGCCCGGAAAGGGCCGCGAACGGATCGCGTTCCGCACGTACACCGTGGCCGGACGGCTCAACGTCATCCCGGCCGACGCGTTGCCGCTGGTCTCCTCAGGCAAGCTCGACCCGCGGCTGTTCGACGTGACCGGCCTGCTCGACGCGGGCTACGGCGACAGCAGGGGCGACCTGCCGCTGATCCTCACCGGTCCGACGCCGCGCTCGGCGGGCGTTCGGACCGTGCGTGAACTGCCGTCGGCGGGGGCACGCGCGGTCGCCGCCGAGAAGTCGTCGCTGGGCGAGTCGTGGCGGGCGCTTGCGGCGGGCCCGGGCAAGGTGTGGCTCGACGCCCGGCACAAGGCCAACCTCGACCGCAGCACGGCCCAGATCGGCGCGCCATCGGCGTGGCAGGCGGGCCTGACCGGAGCCGGGGTGACCGTCGCGGTCCTGGACACCGGGGTCGACCAGACCCACCCGGACCTCGCGGGCCGCGAAGTCGGGGAACAAAACTTCACCGACTCCGCCGACGCGGTGGACCGCGTCGGGCACGGCACGCACGTCGGATCGACGATCGCGGGCGGCGGGGCGAAGTACAAAGGCGTGGCGCACGGCGCGAAGCTGCTCGACGGCAAGGTGCTCTCCGACCAGGGCTGGGGCCAGGAGTCGTGGATCATCGCGGGCATGGAGTGGGCCGCCGAGCAGGGGGCCGACATCGTCAACCTGAGCCTGGGCGGGCAGGACACAGCCGAGGTGGACCCGCTGGAAGCGGCGGTCAACCGGCTCACGGCCGAACGCGGCACCCTGTTCGTCATCGCGGCGGGCAACTCCGGTCCGTCGGCGGGTTCGGTGGGTTCGCCGGGCAGTGCGGAGGCGGCGCTGACGGTCGGCTCGGTCGAGCGCGACGACACGCTCTCGTTCTTCTCCAGCCGGGGACCGCGCGTGGGCGACGGGGGCATCAAGCCGGACGTGACCGCGCCGGGCTCGCAGATCGTTGCCGCGCAGGCGAAAGAGGGTTCCATCGGGACTCCCGTCGAGCCGGGCTACGTGTCGATGTCGGGCACCTCGATGGCCACCCCGCACGTCGCGGGCGCGGCCGCGCTGCTGGTCCAGAAGAATCCACAGTGGACGGCGGGGCAGCTCAAGGCAGCACTGACCGCGTCGGCTCGGCCGACGGCTGGGGAGTCAGCGTACGCGCAGGGCTCCGGGCGGATCGATGTGCCGAAGTCGTTGGCGCAGAACGTGACCAGCGAGCCGACGTCGGTCAGCTTCGGCGTGCCGCAGTGGCCGCATGACGACGACCAGCCGGTGTCGAAGGAGATCACCTACCGCAATGGCGGAACCGCGCCGGTGACCCTGGACCTGACGGCGGACTTTGTCGGTCCCGATGGGAAGCCCGCGCCCGCCGGGATGATCGCGTTGTCGCGCGACCGGGTCGAGGTTCCCGCGGGCGGCACCGCGACGGTGGGTGTCACCTCCGACACGAGGCTCGGCTCGGTCGACGGCGCGTACTCCGGCGCGGTCGTCGCGAGGTCCGGCGAGACGGCGGTGCGCACCCCAGTCGGGGTGGACCGCGAGGTCGAGAGCTACCAGCTCAAGGCGACCTTCCTCGGTCTCGACGGCAAACCGTCGCCGGACGCGTACACGCTGCTCTTCGGACTCGACTCGGGTCAGCCGTACTTTGTGAACAGTCCGGACGGTGTGGTCACGCGGCGACTGCCGAAGGGCCGGTATCTGATCGACACGTTCTTCAGCTACGAGACGGCTTCACACGTGCTCGCCGATCCGGGGTTCACGCTGACCAAGGACACGGAAATCGTGGTCGACGCCCGGATCACCAAGCAGCTCAAGGTCGTCGCGCCGGATCCGGCGGCGGTGTCGGTCCTGGCCTCCGCGGGTTATGAACTCACCACGGAGCACGGGTCGATCGGGGTGGCCGCGCTCGCGGACTCCGCGGAGCAGATCTACACCGCCCACCTGGGGGCGGAACTGCCCGCGGACAAGTTCCTCTGGACGTTGAACACGTCGTGGATGGCGGGCAAGGACTTCTACGGCCTGGCGCATTTCCAGCCGAAGTCCGTGCCGACCGGGCTGGAGAAGACGTACCGGCCCGCCGACATGGCGACGGTGCGCACCGCGCTCGGTCAGCCGACCGCCCAGGCGGCGAACGGCCTTCGGGTGACGTTCCCCCTCTACTCGGACGGGCGGGGCAGCAGTTGGGCGATCGGGCGCGAGATCACGATGCCGGGCGGCCTCACCGAGCACTTCTCCACCGAGAACACGCAGTGGGAATCCGAGGTGATGATCGGCGAGCCGCCTGCGATCCTGGGTGCGTTCCGTTCGGCGCCAAAACAATTGCGTGCTGGTCGGACCTACCAGGAGCGGATGGCCGGGGCGATCTTCGGGCCTGCGCTGCCGCGGTCGACGTACCCATGGGCGGAACGGTTCGGTGACGAGATCGGGTTCAACATCGGCCTGTTCGGCGATGGCGCGGGCAACGCCGGATTCACCGCCGTGACCTCCGGCAACACGACCCTCTACCGCGATGGTGTCAAGCTCGGGGCGAGCCCGGACGCCGGCTACGGGGTGTTCCCGGTGCCCGCCGCGAAGGGGGCGTACCGGCTCACCACGGAAGGGGTGCGGGGCGAGGTGTTCGACGTGAGCACCAGGGTGTCCGCGGCATGGACGTTCACCTCGGCGTCCGGGGACAAGGCCATCCCGCTGTCGGTGGTTCGGTTCCACGGTGCCTTGGACGAGAGCAACAGCGCCCGCGCGGGCAGGCCGTTCCTGCTGCCGGTGAGCATGCAGCTCGAAGACGGATCGACTGTCACACCACGCAAACTCGGCGTCGAAGTGTCCTACGACGAGGGGAAGACGTGGCGGCGGGCGACTGTGGCCAACAACAGCGCGTTGCTCTTCCATCCGGCTGAGGCGAAGTCCGTGTCACTGCGGGCCAAGGCGGAGGACGGGCGGGGCGGGACGGTCGAGCAGACGATCATCCGGGCGTACAAGTTGAAGTAGGTCTACCACCAGGATGCGGGGTCGCCGCCGGGCGTACGGGGTCCGTGACCGTAGCCCGGGGGCGACCCCGGCATCGCGCCGGGGAAGCGGACGTGCCGGACGAGTCCGAAGTCACTGTCCATTTCGGACAGGTACGGTTCGGCGAAACCGGGTTCCTCGGCGGAGTCCACTCGACCGAGTTCGTCGAGCCACAACGCGGTACGGGCCAGGGAAACGCGGACGTGCCAGGTGCCGCCTTCGACCGACCTTCTCCGCAGGGCGTCGATTACCCCGTAGGCCGCGAGCCAGCCGGTCCCGTGGTCAAGCGCTTGCGCAGGCAGGGAGACCAGCTTCCCGTCGGATTCCCTGGCGATGCCTGTGGCGAGTTGGACGAGGCTGTCGAATCCGCGTCGATCCCGCCACGGTCCACTGTGGCCGTACGCGGACAGGCTGACCAGGACCACGCCCGGAGGCAGGTCTTGCGGGCCGAATCCCTTGGTGGCGAAGGTGTCCGGGCGGAACGACTGCACCATGACGTCGGCGTCGGCGAGGAGTTCCCGCAGGGTCACTCGATTCTCGTCGGCGCGAAGGTCGAGGTGGCAGGTGCGTTTGCCGAAGCCGGTGTCGATCACCAAGGGGCGCACGGTCGGCAGGTGCGCGGCGCCGACATGCAGGACGTCGGCGCCATGGGCGGCGAGGGTGCGGCCGCAGACGGGGCCGGCGATGACATGGGTGAGGTCGAGGACGCGGACACCGACGAGGGGCCGGTCAGCGGGTGGAAGCGGCCGGGCAGGCGCGTCGGCGATCCGCTCGACCGAGACCAACGGCTCAGCGGCGACAGCTCTGCCTTGCGGGTGCTCCCGCCACTCGTCGCGCCCGCGCAGCATCGCGGCCGCCCCACCCGCGGCGAGCACCGCCTCCGCCACGTCGTGGGCCCGCCTGCGCGCCACCTCGGCCGCCACGTCGTCACCGAGGACCGCGCGAACGGCGGCTTCGTGGTGCGGGTAGTTGCAGTGCAGCTTCACCCAGCCGTCGGCGGCACGGTAATCGCCGGACAGTGGAGCCCACGTGTCTCCGGGCGAGCGGCCGTCGACGAGCACCTGCCGCTCACTGCGGAATGCGGCGGCCGCATGCCTGACGTCAACCGATACGGGACCGGGATCGGTTCCCCGCTCCCGCAGCAACTCGGCCGCTGCCTGCGTCACCCCCTCGACACAGCGGGCGGCGGCATGGGCGACCCGGAACGGCCCGGGCAGGATGCGCTCGGTCATGACCCTCCCGCTTCACGACAAGCCATGCGGAAACCGCCCACTCGACAAACGGGCCCACGTCATGCCTGGCGGCCGACTGGTCTGGCCGACGGTCAGGGGAGGTTCGCGACGAGTTCGGCCGGGGGCACGCGGGTGCCGGTGTAGAACGGGATCTCCTCGCGCACGTGGAGGCGCGCCTCGGTGCCGCGCAGGTGGCGCATGAGGTCGACGATGCGGTGCAGTTCGTCGGCCTCGAAGGCGAGCATCCACTCGTAGTCGCCGAGGGCGAACGACGAGACGGTGTTGGCACGCACGTCCGGGTAGTCGCGGGCTTCCTTGCCGTGGTCGGCAAGCATCTTGCGGCGGTCTTCCTCGGGCAGCAGGTACCACTCGTAGGAGCGGACGAACGGGTACACGCAGATGTACTTGCGTGCTTCCTCGCCTGCGAGGAACGCGGGGATGTGGCTGCGGTTGAACTCCGCGGGCCGGTGCAGGGCGACCTGGCTCCACACCGGGGTGGACGCCTTGCCGAGGGCGGTGCGGCGGAAACCGGAGTAGGCGGCCTGCACCTGCTCGATCTCTTCGGCGTGCCACCAGATCATGTAGTCGGCGTCGGCCCGCAACCCGGCGACGTCATAGACACCGCGCACGACGACGCCTTTGCTTTCCAGGCCGTCGAGGTAGTCCGTCACCTCCGAGCCCGCGAGTCCGCGGTCGTCGGGCAGGCGACCGGGTTCGATGCGGAACACCGACCACATGGTGTAGCGGATGGTGTCGTTGAGCTCGGCGTAGTTCAGGCGGGCCATGGGTTCATCGTCTCATTCGAGGGTGAGCGTGTGCAGGTGGGCAGCGACACGTCGGGCCGCGGCCTCCCCGGTCCCGATGCACGCCGGGATCCCGACACCGTGCAGCGCGGCTCCGGCCACGGCCAGGCCGGGGTGGGCGGCGACCGCTTCCTCGATGCGGGCCACGAGAGCGGTGTGGCCCACCCCGTACTGCGGGAGGCCACCACCCCAGCGGGTGACCACGGAGTCGATCGGCGGGGCGGTGACGCCGGTGAGGTCGAACAGGTCGGCGCGGACCAGCCGGACCAACTCCTCGTCATCGGCACGCAGCGCACCCGGGTCACCGAAGCGGCCCACGGAGCCGCGGACGACGACGGCGTCGAGGTGGGACCACTTGGTGGCGGAGTAGGTGAACGCCTTGACGGCGAACGGAGCCCCATCGGACCGCCGCTCGCCCGCGCCGACCAGGATGCCGGACGTGCCCGGCAGGTCGGTGCCGACAGGAAGGGCCAACGCGACCACCCCGACCGACGCCACCTCGATCCGCGAGTACCCCACCGACGCGACCGGCACCACCCGTTCCAACAGCTTGCGCGCGGCGGGCGGGGGCACGGCGACCACGACCGCGTCCACATCCAGCACCGACTCCCGCGGCTCATGCCCGGGCGCGGCGGCGCCGAGGACCAGCCGCCACCCGTGCGGGTGTTTGGTCAGTTCACGGACCGGCACCCCGAGCCGAACGTCGACATCGCGCGCCAGCCGGTCGACCAGGGTGCCCAGGCCGGTGGCCAAGGTGCCGAAGACCGGAGCACCGCTTCCCGCCGAGAGCACCGCTCCCGATTCGCCGGCACCGCCGCTCACCGAACCAGGACGCTGCTCCAAACCGAGAGCACCGCTCACCGAACCAGAGCGCCGCTCCAAACCGAGAGCACCGCTCTCCGACGAGAGCACCGCTCCGGCACCATGCCGGCCGCTCTCCAAGCCGGACGCCCGCTCCGAACCGAGAGCACTGCTCTCTGGCGAGAGCACCCGTCCCGAGACCGGAGCACTGCTCGCCGGGGTGAGCACTGTTCTGGCGGCCGCCGTCAGTGAGGTGGCACCCGCGTCGAGGGCGGCGGCGATCTGGGGCATCGTCGCCCGCAGGCCGAGGTTGTCGATGCTGCCCGCGTACACGCCACCCAGCAGCGGGTCGATGAGCCGGTCCGGCAGTTCGTCCCCATACCGGGAGCGCAGCAGCGCGCCCAGGCCGATGTCCGAGCCCTCCAGTCGGATCGGAGCCAGCGTCCGCTCCGCGGCCACGCGGTCGCGGCCCTCATCCGACAGCACCCCAGCCACCGCGGCCGGGTCGGCGGGGATACCCAGCATCGTCCCGCCCGGGATCATGCGGGTCACCCCGCCCGCCCGCACCGTCGAGCGGGCACCGCTGGGGTGGGTGACTTCCAGCCCCAGTTCCTTGATCAGCGCGGTCGCTTCGGGACGCCGGGCCAGGTAGGCCTCAGCGCCCACGTCGTAGCGGATGCCGGCGAAGTCGATCGTGCGCAGCTTGCCGCCGAGGCGGTCGGACTGTTCGATGACCGTGATCACCGCGTCCGGTCCCAGCAGGACCCGCAGCCGGTGCGCGGCGGTCAGGCCGGCGATGCCGCCGCCGATCACCGCCACCCGCACGGCGCTCACCGGGTGGTGCCGTGCACCAGGTCGACAACCTTGGTCAGCACATCCGGGTTCGTCTCCGGCAGCACCCCGTGCCCCAGGTTGAACACATGCCCCTGCGCCGCGCGGCCTTCCGAGATGATCCGGGCGACCTCACGCCGGACGACCTCGTCGCCCGCGAACAGCGCGGCGGGATCGAGGTTGCCCTGCACGACCGGGCCGGACTCGAAACCCGGCACGGCGAGCCGCGAGACCGCGGTGTCCAGCGGCGTGCGCCAGTCGACGCCGACCACGTCGGCGCCCGCCTCGCGCATGGCGCCGAGGAGGTGGCCAGTGCCCACACCGAAGTGGATGCGGGGCACGCCCGCGTCGGCGAGGCCCGCCAGCACCTTCGTCGAGTGCGGCAGGACGAACTCCCGATAGTCCTTCAGCGACAGCGCGCCCGCCCACGAGTCGAACAGCTGGACCGCGTCGACCCCGGCGGCGAGTTGCGCGCGCAGGAACGTCAGCGCGATGTCGGCGAGCCGGTCGAGCAGCGCGTGCCACGTCGTCGGGTCGGCGTACATCAGGGCCTTGGTGCGCTCGTGGTTGCGGCTCGGGCCGCCCTCCACCAGGTACGACGCCAGGGTGAACGGCGCCCCGGCGAACCCGATCAGCGCGGTGTCGCCCAGCGCGGACGTCAGCAGCCGCACGGCCTGGGCGACCGGCTCGACCTGCGACGCGTCGAGCGTCGGCAGTGCGGCAACGGCCTCGGCGGAGCGGATGGGCGAGGCCACGACCGGGCCGGTGCCCGCGACGATGTCCAGGTCGACCCCGGCGGCCACCAGGGGCACCACGATGTCGCTGAACAGGATCGCCGCGTCGACGCCGTGCCTGCGCACGGGCTGCATGGTGATCTCGCAGACCAGGTCCGGGTCGAAGCAGGCGGCCAGCATCTTGGTGCCCGCCCGCAGCGCGCGGTACTCGGGCAGCGAGCGGCCCGCCTGGCGCATGAACCAGACCGGGACCCGTGCGGGCTTCCCACCTCGGGCGGCCACCAGGAACGGCGACTCGGGCAGGCTTCGACGGGCGGACTTCGCCGGGGACTTCACGGCGGTGTTGATGTCAGTCATCGCCTTGCCATGGTCCCACGACGCGGACTCGCGGCTGTCGAGCGGGAGCCGAATCGGCCAATGTCACACTCACGGTGGCGCAATCAGGCGTCAAATACTCGGCGCGCCGTTCCAACTCACTGACTCGGGTGGTCTTACAGTTACCAGTCGTGACCGGAACGTCGACAGCGCCTGAACTCTTCAGGCAGGCCGTCGAGGCGCTGAAGTCGCTGCGACCTCGACCGGAGCTGCAGCTCGCCGAGGTCCGCCCGCCGCAACGGCTGGCGCCCTGGGCGTTCGCGATCAGCGCCGAGGCGGTGGGCCCCGCGGAAGTCCAGGCGACCGGCCGACTGATCCTCCTGCACGACCCGGAGGGCCAGGAGGCGTGGGAGGGCGTGCTGCGCGTGGTCGCCTACGTCCGCGCCGAGCTCGACGCCGAACTGGCCGACGACCCGCTGCTGCCGAGCGTGGGCTGGTCCTGGCTGACCGACGCGCTGGCCGCGTCGGGCGCGGACTTCACCGCGCTGGGCGGCACCGTCACCGACACGTCCTCGGCCCGCTTCGGCGACATCGCGGGCCCGGCCCGGGTAGATGACCTCGAACTGCGCGCGTCGTGGACCCCACGCACGGCCGCTTTGCGCGCGCACGGCGAGGCGTTCTGCGATCTGATGGCCAGCGTGGTCGGTCTGCCGCCGGTCGGGGTCGCGCTGTTCGGTCAACGCCGGGGCGAGTGACCGCACGATGCCCTAGGGTCACCGACCATGCGAATCGCTTGCTCGGCCGTCATGGCCTTGTCCTTCATCGGCGCCGTCATCTGCATGTTCCTCGCCATGGACGCGCTCAACTCGAGCAACCAGAACGAAATCTGGGTAGCGGTGGTCAGCGGCTTCACCTTCGGCGTGCTGAGCATCGGCGCGGGGATCTGCGCCACCGCGTTCCGCACCAGCGGCCCCGCCCAGCCCAAGCCCGCACCCCAGTACCCGCCGTTCGGCGCACCCCAGGCAGGCCCGCACACCGGCCAGCAGCCCGCCGTCCAGCAGCACGGTCAGCAGTGGCCCGGCCAATCCTGACTTTGCCGAAATGACAGCGGGCCGGTGCACCAGCACCGGCCCGCCGTCGTTGAAGCGCTACTACTTCTTACGTGCCTTGGCCTCGAGCGCCGAGCGGGTGCAGACGTCGCCGACGTCCACGGTCTGGCCGCGGTCGGCGTAGACCTCCGCCAGGCCCACGAGCCTGCCGCGCTGGTCGCTGCACGTCAGGGTGTAGGGCTCCTTCGGGCCGTACGTGGTCGGCAGCGGCGAGAAGAAGTTGACGTTCATGTTCGACCAGTCGTCCGGCGTTCCCGGGTCGCCCTGCTCGTAGTTGACCATCACCGCGGTGTAGTCGCCCGCGGGCGGGTCGAAGAGCACCGCCTTCTCACTGCGGGTGCCACCACTGGCCGACGAGCTGACGATGTTGCCCGCCGAGTCGAAGATGTAGAGGTCCCAGTCGGTGGCTGCGCTGCCCCACTCGACGGTGACCTCCATCTTCCCGTTGTCCACCGCGGGCATGCCGTCGATGTGGAACGGCATGCTCTCGGCGGTCATGTCGGTCGGGAAGTTGGTGTTCTCCGCGGGGATGCCCGCGGGGTTCGCCAGCGCGATCGGGGCCTGGGCGGGCCCCTGCGGGTCGCGGCCGTAGCGGCCCGCGACGTACGGCCTGGTCGACGGGTTGACCGCCCAGCTGAACCGGCCGCCCGTGCTGAGCAGGTCGGACTTGATCACGTCGGCGACCTGGATGGGCTCCTTGACCGAACCGTCCGGCTGCACGACCGGCGAGGTCGGCGTCTGGAACGCCTTGCGCACCTGCAGCTGGTAGCCCTTCGGCGCCGTACCGGTCAGCGTCGCGTGGGTGGTCGAGTCGGCGGCGTTGGCCAGCATGTCGATGAACGCCTGGCGGTTGCCGCCCTTGCCCGCGCCCGCGGCCGGTGCCAGGCCCGCGTACTCGGCGACGACGCCGTCGGCGAACGGCCCGTGGAACTCGTTGGGGCCGACCTCGAAGGTGAAGCCCCAGCCGCCGGTCGCGAAGTACGACCAGTCCTCGGTGGAGCCGGTGGTGTCATACAGCGCCCACGACGGCTGGCTGGTGTAGCCGTTGCGCGAGGCCATCTTGTCGCCGAGCGCCTTGTACGCGGGCTCGTCGAGCGGCGGCCGCACGTCGGCCACGCCGGGCACCCGCAGCACCAGGTTGGAGTAGGTGTGCAGGGTGATCAGGTTGGTCACCTGGCGGTTGGAGACGATCGAGCGGATGTTGCGGGTCTCCGGCTCCGAGAACGGGCCCGAGCCGCGGAAGGTGTCGCTGCTCCACGCCGTCGACGCGCCCGCGCCGCCCCAGAAGCCCGCGTAGTTGCGGTTGGGGTCGGTGCCGCGCAGGCGGCCCGCCGGGTTCGCCTTGCAGACACCGGTGCGGTACGCCTCCGGGGAGTCGTTGACGTTGCAGTTCTTGCGCTTCATCTCGTAGTCGAAGCGGCTGAAGTCGCCCTTGGGCTCGGCCTCACGGGAGATGTTGAAGCCGTCGGGGTTGACGATCGGCACCACGATGTTGCGGGTCTTGCCGACCAGGGTGCGCAGCTCACCGCCCGCCTTGTAGCCCTTGACCAGCTCGATCGCCCACTCCATGGCGTGCTCGCCCGCGGGCCACTCACGCGCGTGGTGGATGCCCATCGTGAAGTTGACGGCCTTGCCGTCGCGGATGTTCTCCACGTTCGAGGCGATCTCGACGCCGACGACGTCGCGGCCCTCCCAGGTGGGCTCGGGCAGCGTGAAGGCCTTGACCAGCCCCGGGTTCTTGCGGGCCAGCTCCTTCAGGTCGAAGTCGTACTCGTAGTGGCGCCGGTAGGACGTGCGCCCGGAGGGCAGCACCGAGCCCGCGGTCTTGGCCGCGTACTCCTTGTCGGTCTTGGCGTTGGCGATCGAGCGCGCGGTCAGGTCGCCCTGCACGACGGTCGACTTCATGCCGCTGGAGCGCAGGGTCTCGCGGTCGGCGTCGTTGGCGAGGACGACCTCGACGCTGGTGGCGTCGGCCTTCTCGGTGACGTCGAGGCCGAGCGCGAAGAGCCGGTCCTTCTGCTGCTTGTTCGGGGTCTCGACGCGCACGATCTCGGCGCGCTGGACGGCCTGGGTGGCGCCGCCCTGCGCGTTGAGCGCGAGGAAGTCGACGCCGAGGGCGACGTGGCGCGAGGAGCCCGCGTAGCGGCAGGCCTGCACGATCAGCTCCTGGCCCTTGGCCACGAAGCTCTCAGCCAGCTCGGCGCTGCGCAGCGCCGACGAAGCGGACACGACCGCGCCGGTCGCCTTGTCGAACACGGCGACATCCCAGTCGCCGCTGCCGTTGCCGTGCGGCTTGAGCCGCGCCTGGACGAGGCCGTCGACCGTCGAGGTCACCTCACGTCGGTCCGCGCCCTTGGTGCCCGAGGGCAAGGGCTTCTCGAAGCAGGACCGCGCGACGGCGAAGTCGCTGCGCAGGACGTTGTCCTCCGCGCTCGCCGTCGTCGAGGTCAGACCGATGACCACCGCCCCGCTGAGTCCTACCGCGGCGGCCACCCGCCACGTCGGTACACGTCTGGCTGAAGAGCTCACGCCCGTCTCCTCCCAAGATCCGCCGCCACCCGCAAACGTGGCGGCAGCGTGACGCTAACCACGTCATCAACAGAATTGACGGTTTACCAGTTGCCAGATCAACTTGAGTGGACGTCTGGTGGAGTCGGTGCGTCCAGAGGGCCCACGACGGGCCCCATACCGCCACGAAGACGAAGAAGTTTTTACCTTTTGCCAGTTATTCGCGTCCGGCCGCCACCCGTTCGGCCCAACGCAAGGCGCGCAGGACGTTACGCCCAGCAACCTTCGCGCAGTCGTCCTCACTCCACCCGGCGTCCAGCAAAGCGGCGAACAGGGCCGGATATGTACCGACGTTCTCGAGACCCGCGGGGAAGACCGGGCAGCCGTCGTAGTCGCCGCCGACACCGATGTGATCGACGCCGACTACGTCCCTCGCGTGCTCGAAATGGGCCACGACCTCGGCCAATGTGGCCTGCGGCTGGTCGTGGCGGCCGTCCCAGGTCTCGCAGAACCGCTCCCGGGCGGCCAGGTCGGCGTGCTTCTCCCCCGCCTGCTCCATGGCCGCGGCGAGCCGGTCGTCCCACTCGGCGATGGCCGGGGAAATGAACCGCGGAACGAAGGTCACCATCAGCACGCCGCCGTTGTCGGGGAGACGTTTCAGCACGTCATCGGGCACATTCCGGGGGTGGTCGGTGATCGTGCGACAGGACGAGTGGCTGAAGATGACCGGTGCCGTGCTCACGTCGAGGGCGTCGCGCATCGTCGTCGCGGCGACGTGGGAGAGGTCGACGAGCATGCCGAGCCGGTTCATCTCGGCGACGACCTCGCGACCGAAGTCCGATAGGCCCCCGACCTGCGGTTCGTCGGTCGCGGAGTCCGCCCAAGGGGTGTTGTCGTTGTGCGTCAGGGTCATATAGCGGACCCCTAGCCGGTGCAACGCGCGCAGGACACCGAGGGATTCCGCGATGCAATGGCCGCCCTCGGCGCCCAGCAGCGAGGCGATCCGACCGTCCGCGAAGGCGGATTCGGCCTGGTCAGCGGTGTAGGCGAGGCGCAGATCGTCGGGGTAGCGGGCGGCCAGGCCGTGCACGATCTCGATCTGTTCGAGGACGGCGGTGACGGCGGAGTGGCCGGTCAGCTGACAGGGGACGTAGACCGACCAGAACTGCGCGCCGACGCCCCCGCGACGCAGTTTGACCAGGTCAGTGTGCAGATCGTGCTGCTCTGTGGAGAGGTCGGTGCCCGCTACCGCGGCACGGGGGTCGGGCCCCCATTTCTCCCGGAGCGCCCACGGGAGATCATTGTGTCCATCGACCAACGGCGTACTGGCGAGAAGCCGCCGAGCGCGGTCGGATCCAGGGTTGTTCACTACCCCTGACCTCATTCCATCGTGTGACCGTGTACATCCGTTACGTCACCATTCAGTGAGTCACCCAATCGTGCGACATTCACGTCCCTCAGTCACAACCCGATCGGATACTTACCCGATTGATCGTCCCGCTAACCCGCTTGGGCGGCTAGGCTGCCTTCGTCGACACCACTTTCGGTCCAACGGCGGCGCGGCTGTTTGGTCGAAAGTCCCAGTGCCGGTCGGGGGGCAACGACCGACTCCAGGGAGGTAGTGACGTGGCTGCCGTCGGCTTAGGTCAGGCCGTTCGAACCACGCCAGCCGGCTCATTGCCGGCGAACATGGTCCCGCACCCGCGGGAAGAGTTGTTCTCAGTGCTGGTGGTTGACGACCACCCACTGTTGAGGGAGGCGATAGCCGCCCGGCTCACGCAGATGGGCGCGGGCACAGTGCACGAGGCCGCCACGGTGGCCGAGGCAAGAGCGCGAGCACAGGCCACTGGTCCGTGCGATCTCGCGATTCTGGACCTCGGGTTGCCTGACGGTAGCGGGATCGAGCTCGTCACGGAGCTCCGCAGCCACGGTTGGCCGCGGATCGTCGTGCTGGCTTCTTCCGACGACCCGTACGCGGTGCGGTCGGCCTTCCAAGCAGGCGCTCAGGCGTACCTGCTGAAGTCCGCTTCGCCGGTCGTGGTGACCGACGGGGTTCGACGGGTGCTCGAAGGCGGCGTCTACGCCGACCCGAGTGTCGCGCCGGTCCTCGCCACGGGAACCAGGGTCCCGGGCACCGACAACACCCCGCGTGAGCTTTCGGCTCGCGAGGTGGAGGTGCTCCAGCTCGTCGCTGACGGGCAGTCCAACAAGGAGATCGGCGAGGCGCTGAACCTTTCGGCGCTCACGGTGAAGTCTCACCTCTCGCGGATCGGCCGGAAGTTGGGCACGGGCGACCGCGCCCAGATGGTGGCTCTCGCCATGCGAGCGGGCGTCATCCGCTAGACAACAGCGGTCGTGTGGCTGGGCTGGGCATGGCCCAGCCACACGACTGCTGCTGATCTGGCGCGATCTTGCTCCGTCGTGCCGTAGGGTCATTCGCCGTGACTACCCCCGGACCAGGACCCAGCTCAGGCTCGGCAGCCATCGACCCCGCTGCTCCGGCTCCGGTGCTGCTCACCGAACCCCGAGAAGGCACCCCCGACGTCGTGGCCGACGCCGACGCCCTGCGTCGCGCGGCCGAGCGCATAGCCGCCGGATCCGGCCCCATCGCCGTCGACACCGAGCGAGCGTCGGGCTACCGGTACTCCCAGCGCGCCTATCTCGTACAGATCCGCCGTGAGGGCTCCGGCACGTGGCTGGTCGACCCGGTCGCGATCAACGACGAGATCGACCCCCTGATCGACGCGCTCGACGCGGACGAGTGGGTGCTGCACGCCGCGTCCCAGGACCTGCCGTGCCTGGCGGAGCTCGGCCTGCGGCCGCGCAAGCTGTTCGACACCGAGCTGGCGGGAAGGCTCGCCGGGTTCGACCGGGTCGCCCTGGGCACCCTGGTCGAGCTGCTGCTGGGCTACCACCTGGAGAAGGGCCACGGCGCCGCCGACTGGTCGCGCAGGCCGCTGCCGCTGGACTGGCTGAACTACGCGGCGCTCGACGTCGAGCTGCTCGTGCCGCTGCGCGACGCGCTCGAGGAGGAGCTGCGCAACCAGGGCAAGCTGGAGTGGGCCCTGGAGGAGTTCGAGGCGCTGCGCACCGCCGGGCCACCGGCGCCCCGCAAAGAGCCCTGGCGGCGCACGTCGGGCATCCACAGCGTCCGGACAGCCCGCGGCCTTGCGGGCATCCGCGCGCTGTGGGAGGCGCGGGACACGATGGCCCGCGACCGCGACATCGCGCCGGGCCGAGTCCTCCCCGACAGCGCGATCATCCAGGCCGCGTCGGTCAACCCGGCCGACGAGCAGGCCCTGCTGCAGCTGCCGGTGTTCAAGGGCCGCGCCCAGCGGCGGCTGGCGGGCACCTGGATGCGCGCGCTGCGGGCGGCGGCCGAACTGCCCAAGTCGGAACTGCCGGACCCGTCGCCGCCGAATGACGGACCGCCGCCCGCGAACCGGTGGGCGGACAAGTTCCCGGAGGCGGCGGCGAGGCTCTCGGCCGCCCGCACGGCGCTGACCGCGATCGCCGAGGCCAACCGGCTGCCGATGGAGAACCTGCTGCAGCCGGACCTGGTCAGGCGCACGTGCTGGCAGCCGCCGACGGAGACGGACCTGGACACGGTGTCGGAGACGCTGCGCGCCGGTGGGGCCCGCGAGTGGCAGATCGGCCTGACCGCGGACGCGCTCGCGGTCGCCCTGCGGGCCAAGCCCGCCACTGCGAGCGCCGACTGAAACTCAGCTGAGGACGACCTTGAACGCCGGGTGGTCGGGGGCGATGCGGCGCAGGTCGGCCTCCGGCGACTTGTCGTCGACACCGTCGAAGAACATGCCGACCTCGAACTTCCAGCGCTTGAGGTAGGCGCGCAGCAGGTCGGGCTTCTCGTCGTCGGCGAGTTCGGTCGCGGTGAAGGGCTGGACCCTGCGGCCGAGCCGCAGTTCGCCCTCACCCGCCGCACGCAGGTTGCGCACCCACTGGGTGTGGCCGCGGGGCGCGACGAGGTAGTGGGTGCCGTCGACGACGAGCAGGTTGACCGGGGTCGAGCGCATCTCCCCCGACTTCCGCCCACGCACCGAGAGCACCCGCGAACCCCAGACGTTGACGCCGCGCCGCACGAGGAACGCGACGATCCGGTTGAAGACGCTCTTGGTGAACACGCCCGGGCGCTGGTAGCGAGTCGACATGATCTTCCTCCCCTAAAGCGAGAGCACTGCTCTCGTTTGTGAGCACTGCTCTCTGTTGTGAGCAGTGAACACGAGAGCAGTGCTCACAGTCAAGAGCGCTGCTCACAATGGAGAGCAGTGCTCACAAACGAGAGCAGTGATACATTTACCGAATGAGCGCAGGTAGAACCGCACGCGAGCGGGCACGAGCCGAAGTGGCCCAGGAGATCAAGGACGAGGCCCGCAGGCAGCTCGTCACCGATGGGGCTCAAGGCCTCTCGTTGCGGGCGGTCGCGCGCAGCCTTGGCTTGGCCTCCTCCGCCCTGTACCGCTACTTCCCCAGCCGGGACGACCTGCTCACCGCCCTGATCATCGACGCGTACGACGCGATGGGAGCGGCTGCGGAACACGCTGACAGCGAACTCCGAAAGGGCCGCGGCAACGGCTCACGCGACGAGGCTGAGCCGCGTGATCGATGGCTTGCCGCGTGCCGGGCCGTGCGCGCCTGGGCCGTGACCCACCAGCACGAGTACGCGCTCATCTACGGCTCCCCCGTCCCCGGCTACCAGGCCCCGAAGGACACCGTCGCCCCCGCCGCCCGCGTCCCGCTCCTGCTCACCGCGATCGCGACAGCCGGGAAGATCGAGGACAGCGGCGTCGGCCATGGCCTGCGCAGCCAGCTCAGCTCGGTCATCGCCATGAACTCGATCGACTTGCCGCCCGGCGCGCTGGCGCGGGTAATGGTGGCGTGGACACAGCTGTTCGGCGTGATCAGCTTCGAGTTGTTCGGCCAGCTCGTCGGCTCGGCGGACCCGGCGGACGACTTCTTCGACTTCTCGGCCTCCGCGATGGCGGACTTCGTCGGTCTGTGACCCACTCCATAGCCGCGTCAACATGTTACTCACTGGTAACCAGGGCTAGAGTAGCCCTTGTTACCAGTCGGTAGCCCATATTCGACTAAGGAGCACCCCCGTGGCCGCACCCGCTGCATCCGCAGCCGCGCGCGCCGTTCGGAACGTGGTCTTCGTCGACGGTGTACGCACGCCGTTCGGCAAGGCCGGCCCGAAGGGCATCTACGCGGAGACCCGCGCCGACGATCTCGTCGTGAAGGTCATCCGTGAACTGCTGCGCAGGCACCCAGAACTGCCCCCGGAGCGGGTGGACGAGGTCGCGATCGCGGCGACCACGCAGATCGGCGACCAGGGCCTGACCATCGGCCGCACCGCCGCGCTGCTCGCGGGCCTGCCCAAGTCGGTTCCGGGCTACGCCATCGACCGCATGTGCGCGGGCGCGATGACCGCCGTGACGACCAGCGCCAGCGGCATCGCCTTCGGCGCCTACGACGTGGTGATCGCCGGCGGTGTCGAGCACATGGGCCGTCACCCGATGGGCGAGGGCGTCGACCCGAACCCGCGCATCGTCGCCGACAAGATCGTCGACCCGACCGCGCTGGTCATGGGCCAGACCGCGGAGAACGTGCACGACCGCTACCCGGCGATCACCAAGCAGCGCTGCGACGAGTTCGCCGCGCGCAGCCAGGAGAAGTACGCCGACGCGGTCAAGGCGGGCAAGATCGGCCCCGAGCTGGTCCCCGTCTCCACCCGCTCCGCCACCCTGGGCTGGGGCCTGGCCACCGAGGACGAGCCGCCGCGCCCGGGCACCACGCTCGAGCAGCTCGCCGCCCTCAAGACGCCGTTCCGTCCGCACGGCCGCGTCACCGCGGGCAACGCGGCGGGCCTCAACGACGGCGCCACCGGCTGCATCCTCGCCGAGGAGGAGACCGCCAAGGAACTGGGTCTTCCGGTCGGCATGCGCCTGGTCGGCTACTCGTTCGTCGGCGTCGAGCCCGAGGTCATGGGCGTCGGACCCGTTCCGGCCACGGAGAAGGCGCTCAAGCGCGCCGGTCTGTCCATTGAGGACATCGGCCTGTTCGAGCTCAACGAGGCGTTCGCGGTGCAGGTGCTCGCGTTCCTCGACCACTTCGGCATCGACCAGGACGACCCGCGGGTCAACAAGTGGGGCGGCGCCATCGCGTGCGGCCACCCGCTCGCGTCCTCCGGCGTCCGGCTGATGACCCAGCTCTCGCGCCAGTTCGCCGAGCACCCCGAGGTCCGCTACGGCATCAACTCGATGTGCATCGGTATCGGCATGGGCGGCACCGTGATCTGGGAGAACCCGCACTGGAACGGTGGTGGCAACTGATGCTGACCCAGGAACAGGCTGTCGCAGCCTTCCCCGATGAGGTCGTCACCCACGCGGTGACCCGGCTGATCAAGGTCCCCGGCCTCGACAAGCCGGTCGCGTTCATCACCATCGACAACGGCCACGACCACACCCGGCCCTCGACCTTCGGGCCGCAGAGCCTGGTGTCGCTCAACGCCGCGTTCGACGTCGCCGTCGCCGCCGAGCCCGCCGCGATCGCGGTCACCGGCAAGCCGTTCATCTTCGCCGTGGGCGCGGACCTGTCCGGTGTGGAGCAGATCGCCGAGCGCCAGCGCGCGCTCGACATCGCCCAGACCGGCCACGACGTGTTCCGCCGGTTCACCGAGTCCGACATCCCGACCTTCGCCTTCGTCAACGGCGCGGTCATGGGTGGCGGCCTGGAGCTGGCGCTGTCGTGCCACTACCGGACCCTGTCCTCGGGGGCGGCGGCCATCGCGCTGCCCGAGGTCTTCCTCGGCCTGTTCCCGGGCTGGGGCGGCACGCAGCTGCTGCCGAACCTGATCGGCCCGGACGCGGCCGTGACGGTGATCTTCGAGAACGCGCTGTCGCAGAACCGCATGCTCAAGCCGAAGCAGGCGCTCGAACTGGGCATCACCGACGCCCTGCTCGACTCGGCGGACTTCCTCGAGCAGTCGCTGCTGTGGCTGTCGAAGGTCGTCAACGGCGAGATCACCCCGACCCGCCGCGAGATCGACCGCGGCGCCGAGTGGGACGCCGCCGTGGAGCGCGCGAAGACGATCGTCCACGGCAAGACCAAGGGCGCGTCCCCGGGCGCGAACAAGGCGATCGAGCTGCTGGAGCTGGCCCGCGAGAACGACCTCGACCGCGGCTACGCGGCCGAGACCGAGGCGCTGGCCGACGTGCTCATGACGGACACGCTGCGCGCGGGTCTGTACTCGTTCAACCTGGTGCAGAAGCGGGCCAAGAAGCCCGCGGGCGCCCCGGACAAGTCGCTCGCGCGTGCGGTCACCAAGGTCGGCATCGTCGGCGCGGGCCTGATGGCCAGCCAGATGGCGCTGCTGTTCGCCCGTCAGCTCAAGGTGCCGGTCGTGCTGACCGACATCGACCAGGCGCGGGTCGACAAGGGCGTGGGCTACGTCCACACCGAGATCGACAAGCTGGCCGCCAAGGGCCGGGTCTCCCCGGACGGCGCGAACCGCCTCAAGGCGCTCGTGTCCGGCTCGTTGGACAAGGCCGCGTTCTCCGACGCCGACTTCGTCATCGAGGCCGTCTTCGAGGAACTGGGCGTCAAGCAGACGGTGTTCGCCGAGGTCGAGGAGCACGTCAGCGCGGAGTGCGTGCTGGCGACGAACACCTCGTCGCTGTCGATCACCGACATGGCGTCGAAGCTGAAGCACCCGGAGCGGGTCGTCGGCTTCCACTTCTTCAACCCGGTCGCGGTCATGCCGCTGCTGGAGATCGTCCGCGCCGACCGCACCGACGACGCCACGCTGGCGACGGCGTTCGCGGTGGGCAAGGCGCTGCGGAAGTCCTCGGTGCTGGTCAAGGACGCCCCGGCGTTCGTGGTCAACCGGCTGCTGACCCGCTTCATGGGCGAGGTGGTCCAGTCGATCGACGAGGGCACCCCGTTCGAGGTCGCGGACAACGCGCTGGAGCCGCTGGGCCTGCCGATGAGCCCGCTGGTGCTGCTGCAGCTCGTGGGCGCCCCGGTGGCGCTGCACGTGGCCGAGACGATGAACCGCGCGTTCCCGGACCGCTTCGGCGTCTCGGACAACATGAAGAAGTTCGTCGCGGCGGGCAAGAACGCGGTGTGGACCTGGGACGCCTCCGGCAAGCCCAGCGTCGACCCCGAGGTCCAGGCCCTGTGGGAGTTCGGCGACGCGCCGCTGACCACCGACCAGGTCCGCGCGCGGGCACTGGAGGGCTTGGCCGAGGAGATCCGCATCATGCTCGACGAGGGCGTGGTCGCGGAGGCGCAGGACATCGACCTGTGCATGATCCTCGGCGGCGGCTGGCCGTTCTGGCTGGGCGGCATCACGCCGTTCCTGGACCGTGAGGGCATCTCGGAGAAGGTGAACGGCAAGCCGTTCCTGGCCCCCGGCGTGGCCTCGGTCCCGACGGCCTGATCCAGGCGGTTCAAAGCGCCCCTGGTGTCTCCCTCGGAGACACCAGGGGCGCTTTTGTCTGTCGGAGGTAGCGCGGGACCCGCCGCTCGTAGCTCGACTCCTGCTCGCCGAACCGGTCGGCGAGCAGGTGCTCCTCGCGGAGGACGGCGCGGTGGACCAGGGCGGCGACGAACGGCCAGCTCGCGAGCACCCAGGGCGAGCGGGCGGCGAGCCCCGCGCCGACGTGGAGCAGGGTCCAGCCGACGTACATCGGGTTTCGGGTGAACGCATAGGGCCCGACGGTCACGAGCCGGTCCGGATCTTCGAGGTCGCCCGCTCCCCGCGCTTTGACCGCCCACGCGTTGAGGCCCACTCCGGCGGCCAGCAGGGCCCAGCCTGCCGGCACGAGGGGCCTGGGCAGCCGTGTGCGGGTGCGCGCGTTCAGCAGGAGGCCCGCGACCATCGGGACCGCGTGCTCAAGCGGGAGGGGCATCCGGTTCCAGAGGACCGACACGGGCCCACCGTAGACCCGCTCAGCAGGTGACGGAGACCTTCGCGCCGGCGCGGAAGGACACGTGGACGTGGTCGTAGTGGTTGGCCGTGGCGCCGCCGCGGTCTTCCATGGCCGACCAGCCGCTGCCGTCGTTGTAGCGCTGGCGCCAGATCACGTAGGTGACGGCGAAGGCTCGGCGGTTGGCCAGGACGTAGTCGGCGATGGCGTTGCCCTTGGCGGTGTCGACCATGAAGTCCAGGGCCAGGCCCTCGGGGTGGTCGCTGGTGCCGCTGCGGCCCGCCGCGCCGCCGATGTCGTCGACGCCGAACTTCGCGGCGATGTGGTTGCCGACCTGCGCCACGTGCGGCTGCGCGCCGTCCAGCTTCGTCGAGCACGACGCGGCCGGGGGTGGCGGCGGGGGCTTCTTCACCGTGGTGGTGGTGACCGGGGGCGGGGTGGTCGTGACCGGGGGCGGGGTGGTGGTCGTCGTCGTGGGGGCGACGGTGGTGGTGGTCGTCGTCGTGGTCGTGGTCGACGAGGTCGTCACCGGCGGGGCCATGGCCATGGCGGCGCTGGCGTTCTGCACGTCCGGGTTGGTGCCTGCGACCCAGGCCGTGGCCGCGAGCACCGCGCCGGTGGTGACGGCGAGCGCGACTGGCATGTGCCAGTTCGCGGCCTTGCTGCTATGTCGACCTGCCATATCGTGGATCACCGCTATGCGTCGGGGACGGGGCTGGGCTCTTTCGAGCCCGAGGCAACGTAACGAAACGGCCACGGCAATGTCTCGCCAGGGTGTCGGCCGCCACATTTCCGCAGGTAGGCTTGACGCTGTGGCCAGCAGGTATCGCGGTTCGTGGTGGGCCGATCACCCATGAGCGACGTGCGAATCGGGACGTCGGGCTGGCTTTACCCGCCCTGGCGGGGGACGTTCTACCCGAAGGGCCTCACCCACAAGCGCGAGCTGGAGTACTTGTCGCGGCAGGTGTCGTCGATCGAGATCAACGGGTCGTTCTACTCGCTGCAGCGCCCGGAGAGCTACCAGCGGTGGCGGGACGAGACGCCTTCGGGATTCGTGTTCTCCGTCAAGGGCCCCCGGTTCATCACGCACATGAAGCGCCTCAAGGACGCCGACGTGACGCTGGCGAACTTCTTCGCCTCAGGGGTGTTGGCACTGCGGGACAAGCTCGGCCCGATCCTGTGGCAGCTGCCGGAGAACTTCCGCTACGACCGCGACCTGTTCGCGGGCTTCTTCGATGAGCTGCCAAGGACGACCAAGGCCGCCGCGAAACTGGCCGAGTCCCATGACTCCCGCTTGGACGGTCGCGCGTGGACGGAGACCGACGCGGACCGTCCCCTGCGGTACGCCCTGGAGGTCCGCAACCCGAACTACCCGCGTGAGGAGTTCGTGGAGTTGTTGCGGGACAACGCGATCGCGCTCGTGGTCGCGGACACCGCGGGCCGGTGGCCACTGTTCGACGAGGTGACGACGGAGTTCATGTACGTGCGGCTGCACGGGGACGAGGAGCTGTACACCAGCGGCTACACGGACAAGGCGCTGGACGAGTGGGCGAAGAAGGTCAAGCGGTGGCGGAAGCAGGGGGACGTGTTCGTGTATTTCGACAACGACGTGAAAGTCCGCGCCCCCTACGACGCCAAGGGCCTCATCGAGCGACTGTGAAGCCCTGAGCAGCGCTCGTCTCAGATCGAGACCACGTCAAGAATCCGCTCCAGGCCATGGAAGTCCACCGCGTTCCGGGTGAGCAGCGGCAATCCGTTCGCCGCCGCGGTCGCGGCGATCTGAAGGTCCATCCGACGCGGTCGCGGGTTGCGCCCGGAGCGTTTGACCAGGGCAGCCATGGTTCCGTAGAGCTTCGCCGCCGGAATGTCGAATGGCAGCACGTCGAATTGCTCGAGGGTGGCGTAGTAGCGCTCGGTTCGGGCACTGCGTTCGATCGGATCGTCGACATCAAGGCCGTAGGCCAGTTCGGCGATCGTGACCGCGCTGACGAACGCGGCGGCCGAGGCGTTGTCGCCAAGGCTCAGCCGGTCGAGGTCGATGATCACGCAGGTGTCCAGCAGGACACTGATCATCGGGACCACACGTTGTCGACCGGGTCATCGGACCCGAAGACCTGGTCGTCGGCTTCACGCTCACGGCGCCAGCGTTCGGCGTCCATGGGCGGGAGCCCGCGGAACGCCGCCTGCGCGTCGGCCAGGGTGCGCCGCTTGGCGGCCTGCTCAGCCTGGTGCGGAACGAGGTCGGCCACCGGCTTCCCGTTACGGGTGACGGTGAATCGCTCGCCTGCCTCGACTCGCCGCATGATCTCGGCGTTGTCGTTGCGAAGTTCGCGCTGGCCGATGACCTGACTCATGCCACCACTGTAGCAACTATCCGGGGAGTGTGCTACAGATGTGCTACTCCGCGAGGACGAGGGTAGTGCCAGGCGCCGGCAAAGACATCGCACGTCGCGTTTCTCGACTTCATCGGGCGACAGTGACGGGTTGGCGGACCTTGCGGGTGATCAGCCAGGCAGTGAGCACGACCAGCGACACCACAGGCATCGGCCGACCCGTCCAGACGCTCAGGGCGATATCGCAGAACGGCACGATGACGATCGCCGCGAACACCCACGTCGGCGCGGTGGGCAGTTTCGGTGGGCGTTCCGGCGTCCACGGTGTGCGGTTCCACGGCTTGGCCACCGAAAGCCAGGCCTGGAAGGCGATCGCGCCCGCCATCAGTGCCGTCCCCACGACAAGAGGGACCGGTGTCGGGGCCGGGTTGCCCGCCTTGGCCGCGATCACCGCTTCGTTCAGGGCGCCGGACAACACGAAGATACCCAAATAGAGCTGCGCCAACGTGATCACCAGTTTCCCCAGCACCCACCAGTGCCGGTAGAAACCCCAGGCGGTCGAGGCCGAGAGCATGAAACCGGTGAACGCCGACGCGTTGGCCATGGGCGTGAGCAGTGCGTTGTCGAGTGTGTGGGCCATGGTCGTGGCGCTGACGCGGATTGCGGCGTCGTCGGTCGTGAGGCTCACGGTCAGCAAGGTGAACAACGCCAAGGCCTGACTCATCCAGCCGACGGACGTGATCACGTGCAGCCACACGGCGCCCTGGCGCCATCGTTTCGGATTCCCCCAAGTCATGGCCCCAAGCGTCGCCGGGAGCGGTCCGGCGCACATCCAGGATGTCCCTGGGTCCGACCCTGATTCAGGGCAGGGACGGCAGGTGCACGGTGACGGTCAAACCGCCGCCCCGCACAGGTTCCGCGGTGACATGGCCGCCATGGGCGCGGGCGACGGCGCGCACGATCGACAGCCCGAGACCCGTTCCCGTGTGCGCTGTCCGGTCGACGCCGCCGCGACGGAAGGGCTCGAACAGCTCGGCCACCCGCTCCGGTTCCACGACCTGACCGGACGATGACACGGTCAACATTGTCCACTGTGGACCATGCGCGGTTCGGACGTCGATCCAGCCGCCGTCGACGTTGTGCCGCACGGCGTTCTCCAGCAGGTTTCCCGCGACCCGTTCCAGGAGAGCGGCGTCGCCGGCGACCCGGGCGCCGGACTCGTGGAAGGTGGCCCGCACACCACGGCGTTCCGCCTCCACCCGGGCCGACCGCCAGGCGCCCGCGATGACGGTCGACAGGTCGACCGGGCCGGTCACGTTGACCCCGAGGCCGTCAGTGCGGGCCAGCACGAGCAGGGCCTCCACCAGCTCGCCCGCGCGCAGGGTCGCCGAGCGCACGACCTCGGCCATGCGCCGCAGCTCTGCCTCGTCGGCGTCCGGGTCGGCCAGGGTGACGTCGAGTTCGGTGCGGATCACCGCGAGCGGGGTCCGCAGCTCGTGGCTGGCGTTGGCGACGAACTGGCGTTGCGACGAGAAAGCGGCCTGCAACCGGTCGAGCATCGCGTCGAAGGTGTCGGCGAGTTCGGCGACCTCGTCGCGGGCGCCGCGGTGGCCGATGCGCGCGCCGAGGGACTCCACCGACAGGCGCTGCGCGGTCGTGGTGACCTCGCGCAGGGGGCGCAGGACGCGGCCGGTGATCACCCAGGCGAGCAGTGCGGTCGCGGCGACGACACAGACGAACGCGACGGAACCCGCGAGCAGAACGCGTTCGCGGGCGTTCTCGGCCAAGGCGTCCGCGAGTTGGTCGGCGCGGACGCGGATGCCGCCGACGACGACCGTCGACCCCTCGGGCAGCGATGGCACCGACGCCACCACACCACCGGCGAGCAGCCAGCCCAGCCACAGCAGCAACGCGCTGACCGCCGCCACGAGCCCCGTGGTGAGCAGCGTGATCCTCGCGCGCAGCCCCAGGCCGCGGCGGCGTCCGCTCATTGACTGCCCGCGGAAGAGGGCACGCGGTAACCCGACCCGACGACGGTGTCGATCACACCGGGCTCGCCGAGCTTCTTGCGCAGCGTCATGACGGTGACGCGGACGGTGGTGGTGAACGGGTCGGCGTTCTCGTCCCAGACCCGCTCCAGCAGTTCCTCGCTGCTGACCACGGAGCCGCGGGCGGCGAGCAGGACCTCCAGGACGCCGAACTCCTTGCGGGTCAGCTCGATGGGCTGCCCGGCCCGCGCCACCGTCCGCCGCGCCGGGTCCAGCTCGACGTCACCGGCGACGAGCACCGGGGGCGTCACCGGGGTCGCCCGCCGGGCCAGGGCCCGCACCCGGGCGACCAGCTCGGGGAAGGCGAAGGGTTTGGCGAGGTAGTCGTCGGCGCCCAGGGAAAGGCCCTCGACCCGGTCCTCGACGGCGTCGCTGGCGGTCAGCATCAGCACCCGCGTGAGGGCGCCGGACGCCACGATCTCCCGGCACAGCTCGTCGCCGTGCATGCCGGGCAGGTCGCGGTCGAGCACTACCACGTCGTACCGGGTGAAGCTCGACTTCTCGTGGCCGTCGTCTCCGTTCAGGGCGACATCGACCGCCATGCCTTCACGTCGCAGGCCACGGGCGATCGCCTCGGCCAGCGCTGGTTCGTCTTCAACGATCAGGATCCGCACGGGTACAACGGTGCCACACCACTGTGGACAAGGGCGTCCCGAGCCCTACGGCAGGGCCCGGTCGACCTGTTCGGCGTTCTCCTGGTCGTGGCTGCCGATCAGGTCCGAGGCCCAGCCGGTGACCCGACGGGCGACGTCCTGAGCCGTCAGTCCCAGCCTGACCAGGACCTCGTCCCGTGAGCCGTGGGCGTGGAATTCGTTCGGGATGCCCAAGTCGCGCAAAGGCACATCCACGTCGCTGTCGCGCAGCAGGGCCGCGAGGGACCAGCCGAAGCCGCCGT
Organism: Actinokineospora alba; assembly: GCF_004362515.1. Taxonomy (NCBI): domain Bacteria; kingdom Bacillati; phylum Actinomycetota; class Actinomycetes; order Pseudonocardiales; family Pseudonocardiaceae; genus Actinokineospora; species Actinokineospora alba. The sequence goes on from NZ_SNXU01000001.1 coordinate 7,155,726, forward strand.
GCCTGCCGCTGTCCTCGACCGTCACCACCAGGCGGTGCTTGGCGGCCAGGTCGACCAGTTCACGCGGCACGGGGGCGACCCAGCGCGGGTCCACCACCGTCACGCCGATGCCCTGGTCTGCCAGGCGGTCGGCGGCTGCCAGGCCCAGTTCCGCGAAGGAGCCGACCGTCACCAAGAGCACGTCCGACGTCTCGCCTCGGCGGAGGATGTCGACCGGGCCGACGCGTTCGACGGCCAGGATGTCGTCGCCGACGGTGGCCTTCGGGAAACGCAGGACCGAGGGGCCGTCGTCGATCGCCACCGCCTCGCGCAGTTCCTCGCGGAGGGTGAGGGCGTCGCGGGGGGCGGCGATGTGGATTCCCGGGATCACGCCGAGGATGGACAGGTCCCACATGCCGTGGTGGCTGGCGCCGTCCGGGCCGGTGATGCCCGCGCGGTCAAGGACCACCGTGACCGGCTGCTTGTGCAGCGCGACGTCCATCAGGAGCTGGTCGAACGCCCGGTTGAGGAACGTCGAGTAGATGGCGACGACCGGGTGCAGGCCCGCCATGGCCATGCCCGCCGCCGAGGTGATCGCGTGTTGCTCGGCGATGCCCACGTCGAAGCAGCGCTCCGGGAACTTCTCGGCGAACGGGGCCAGACCGGTCGAGCGCAGCATGGCCGCGGTGATCGCCACGACGTCCTCGCGCTCGGCGCCGATCTTGGCCAGCTCGTCGGCGAACACCGACGTCCAGACCGTCCCCTTGGACTTGCGGGGCTTGCCGGTGACCGGGTCGATCGGGTCGGTCTGGTGCATCTGGTCGAGCTCGTCGTTCTCGGCCAGCGGGTAGCCGTTGCCCTTGCGGGTCACGGCGTGCACGATGACCGGCCCGCCGAAGTCCTTCGCGCGGCGCAGGGACGACTCCAGCGACTCGAAGTCGTGGCCGTCGACCGGGCCGATGTACTTCATGCCCAGGTCTTCGAACATGGCCTGCGGGCTCAGCGCGTCCTTGATGCCGCGCTTGGCCGCGTGCAGCGCCGCGTAGAGCGGCTTGCCGACGACTGGCGTCCCCTGCAGGACCCGCTTGCCCTCCTCGAGCGCCCGCTCGTAGCCGGGACGCAGCCGCAGCGCGGCGAGGTGGTCGGCGACACCGCCGATGGTCGGCGAGTAGGAGCGGCCGTTGTCGTTGACCACGATGACGACCGAGCGGTCGGTGCCCGCGGCGATGTTGTTGAGCGCCTCCCAGCACATGCCGCCGGTCAGCGCGCCGTCACCGACGACGACCACGGCGCTGCGGCGCTCGCCGCGCAGCTCGTAGGCCTTCGCCAGACCGTCGGCATAGGACAGCGCGGCCGAGGCGTGGCTGTTCTCGACGTGGTCGTGCTCGCTCTCGTCACGGCACGGGTAGCCGGAGATGCCGCCCTGCTGGCGCAGGTCGTCGAAGCCGTCGCGGCGGCCGGTGAGGATCTTGTGGACGTACGCCTGGTGGCCGACGTCGAAGATCAGCGTGTCCCGCGGGGAGTCGAACACCCGGTGCAGGGCGATCGTCAGCTCGACGACGCCGAGGTTGGGGCCCAGGTGGCCGCCGGTCTTGGTGACCTTGTCGACGAGGAAGGCGCGGATCTCGATGGAGAGGCGATCCAGCTCCTCCGGCGTCAATCGGGTCAGATCAGCCGGTTCGTGCACGGACTCCAGCAGCGTCACCGCGTGGTCACCTCGTCGTCCTTAGTCGGCTGTTCCTGCGGCATCCAGTCTACGAGGGGCGTCCGTGTGCTCGCCGGAGGCGTCGCACACATCCACGCGATCATCACCGAACGTGCACACCGACCCCACACGCCCGGTATGGTTCCGCTCGCACGTATGGGGGGATCTGTGGTGGGGGAACGATGACGGAACCGCAGCCGGTGATGGACCCGGTCGAACAGAATCGGCTGACCAAGGACGTCGGCCGGGCGATGGTGCGCGTCGCCGGCCAGCACTGGCAGAAGATCCGCGCCGAGTACCGCTCCGCGGGTCGCCACGTCGAGGTCGACCTGACGATCACCGCCCATGACGGGCAGGAACACGCGATCCGCCCGCCGACCGAGGTGGTCTCCGGCTTCGCCCGGCTGCGCGGCGGGATGTACCGGCCGGGTCGGGGGACCTGGCTGGTCGCGGTCTACGAGATCGAGCCGCCCGGCGGGTTCGCGGTGGAGTTCGAGCCGGACGTCGAACCGGTGTGGCGACGCGTGCCGCCGCCGATCGGGTTCATGGACGAGCTTCGGTTCTTCCCCCGTTCGGAGGAACATATCCCCGATTGGCTGCGGGCCCGGGCAGGCATGCCGCCCGCGGTCTCCGCGGAGACCCAGGCGGCGCACACGCCCGCAGGCGGTATCCCGGCGCCTGGCGGACCTGTTCCCGCTGGTCAGACCCCTGGAGCTGGACCGGCGCCCTCGGGTCCTGCCGGTCCCGCGACTCCCCTGCCCGGTGGGCCTGGCGGGCCCGCACCCGGCGGTCCCGCAGCTCCCGCACCCGGCGGACCGGGCGGTCCCGCGGCTCCGGTGCCCGGTGGACCCGGCGGTCCCCCGACTCCCGCACCCGGCGGCCCCGCGGTGCCCGCTCCCGGTGGACCCTCCGCTCCCGGCCCCGGAGGACCCGGTGGTCCCGCCCGGCCCGGCCCGATTCCGCCCGCGCCGGGCCGACCGCCGATGCCTCCCGGCCCCGGCGGCCCCGGACCAGTCCCGCCTCGAGGCCCGGCCGGTCCCGGTGGTCCGTTCCCCGGCGGCGGCATGCCCGGACCAGGCCACCCGCCCGCGGGGAACCGCCCGCCCCACCCTGGCTTCCCGCCGCCCAACGGCCCAGGCTTCCCCGGCCGCCCGCCAGGACCCCCACGCCCCTGACCGACCCGCTCACAGCGACGGCAGATCCGAGCCCGCGAGTCGCCCCTCCCAGCAAACGAGTCGCCCCTTCCAGCGAGTGAGTTCGACATTCGCCCGACCCGAATGTCGAACTCACTCGCCTGGAGGGGCAACTCACTTGCCGGGAGGGGCGACTCAGTTGCCGGGGAGGGCGACTCGCGGGGTTAGGGCGCGGCGGGGGGTGGGGTGGAGATCGCGGACATGATGTAGCCGACGAGTTCGCCGTAGAACTCGGGGCGGACCGCGCCGGGCACGATCCAGTGGTCGATTCCCAGGCCGATGCTCAGGGCGTGCAGGCCGATCGCCAGTTCCATCGGGTCGACGTCCGCGCGGATGCGGCCCGCCCGCTGTTCGGCCGCGATGATCTCGGCGACCGCACGCGGGATCGACTCGATCCGGTCGGCGAACTTGGTGCGCAGCGCGGGATCTCGGGCGGCGACGATCGAGAACTCGAGATTCAGCAGGAACCGGTCGGGGTCGGCGTGAACCTGGCGGGTGCTCTCGTCGGCGAGCAGCTTGACGCGCTCGGCGAACGTGCCGCCCGCGGCGGCGAAGAACGCCTTGATCACCGCGACCCGGTCTTCGGTGCTCTCCGTGAACAGGGCGAAGAACAGGTCCTGCTTGCTCTCGAAGTTCGAGTACACCGCGCCGTGGCTGTATCCCGCTTCCTCGGCGATGTCGGCGATCGAGGCGCCCGCGTACCCGCGGCGGGCGAACACGCGCTTGGCGGCGGCCAGCAGTTCCTCCCGGGTCTGCGCGGCCCGCTCGGCCCGAGGCAGTCGGCGAGGTGTCACTGCTGTTGTCTCCACTGAGTCGATCTACGAGTGCCGAGAGGGTACCTGGCGCATTCGAGACATTTCCCCGCTACCAAGCGAGCACGCCCGGTAACATTAGGCTCGTAATCTGGATGACAAGCATAATCTGGGGGTTAGCAGTGCGCGGACCGAACGACCCGGACTTCGCCGATTCCGCGGGCGCGTTGGCCGAGCTGATCGGGCGGCAGAGCCAGATCGAGACCCTGCTGCACACCGACCGGTTCAGCGTCGATCCCGACGGAGCCCGCCGCGCCGCCAAGGCCTGCCGAGACCAGGTGCACCGCATCGACAGTGCCCTGGAGACGGCCCGAGGGCTGGTGCGCACGGACAACTTCGGCCAGTGCGCGGTCGGCGAGTCACTGTCGAACAAGTTCATCGCGAAGGCGGGCGATGGTCCCGACTCGCTGATCAGCCTGCTCAGCCAGGCCCGAGACCTGCTCGCCCGGCTCGGCGCGAGCTACGACAACGCGGCCGCGGGCTACGACCACACCGACGAGTCGGCCGCCACCCACTTCCGGAACCTGGCGGAGAGGACCGGCGCGTGAACCCCGTCGAACAGCTGCTGGCCCCCGTCCTGGAAGTGCAGTCAGCCTTGGTCGGCACCGACGGCCCGAGCGCGCGCGACGCGCAGGCGCGCGGCCAGGCCGCGGCCACGGCGGACAGCGGCGCCCGGCACGACGCGCTCGCGGCCCAGGGCGACAAGCAGGCCGACGCGGCGGGCGCGGGCTACGACGCCCCGACGATCGCCGAACTCGACAACTGGCAGGCGTGGCAGCTCGAGGAGATGCGCGCGCTGCTCGACGCCATCAGCCCGGACGCGATGGCCGAGACCGGGTCGACCTGGCAGGCGCTGGGCAGTCAGATCGCCGACAGCTTCGAGACGTTCCGCCGCGAGGTGACCGAGGCCGTCGCCGAGACGTGGACCGGTCCCGCCGCCACGGCCGCCGAGGGGTACTGCACCGCCTTCGCCCAGTGGGGTTCGGCGTTCGGCGCGGCGGTCGACGGCACCGGAATCCGGATCCACCAGGCGGCGGCCGCGGTGGACCTCGCCAAGATCAACCTGCCGGAGCCGCAGGACTTCAACTGGCAGCGACTGCTCGTCGTGGCGGCCGAGGGGGCCATCATCGGCGGTGTGGTCGGTGCGATCGCCGGAGCCGCCGCGGGCCCGGCCGGGATCGCCGCGGGCGCGGCACTGGGCGCCGCCGCGGGTGGGGCGGTCGGCGGCGGTGGCGACGTGTTCAAGCAGTTCGTCGAGCAGCAGCAGGCCCAGCAGCGCGGGGCCGAGGTGATGGAACGCTTCTACTCCAAGGGTTACGTCGACGTCGACTCGACCACGCCCGCGTTCGCGACGGCGGTGTCGTCGACCAGTCCGGGTGCCGCGGGCACGTCGGCCAGTTCGTTCGGCCAACTCCCCGGCGGAGGCGGGTCGGCGGGGATCACCTCCGGGCTCTCGGGTGGCGGGCCCGGCAGTGGGGCGGACAGCAGGCTGGGCGGCGGGTTCGGCGCGGGGGCGGGCATGCGGCCCGCGGGTCGCGGCGGCATCGGCGCGGGACGCGGCGCGGGCGGACGCGCGGGCGGGCTCGGCGGCCCGTTCGGCGGCGGCGGAGGCGCGCGCGGGCAAGGCGATGAGGACGAGGAACGCTTGACCAAGTTCGTGCAGAAGGACGATGGGCTGTTCGCGTCCGACGAGCCGTGCGCAAGGCCGATCATCGGTGTCTGAGCAGCCGTGGTCGCTGACCACCACCGAGTTCGACTACGTGTGGCAGACGCTGAACCTGGGCGACTACCCGTTCCCGCTGCAGGTCCCCAGTTTCGGGCGGACCGACCGCGACCGTGTGTCCATCGCGCTGCGCGTGCGCGACAGCCTGCGTGACCGCGGGCTGTTCCACGTCAGCGCCCCCGACCCAGGACTGGAACGGGCGCTGCGAGTGGTGGCCGCCGCCGAGCAGTGGCTCGACTCGGTGTGGCTCGCGGGCGAGAACCTGGCGTCGCCGGTGCGGGTGATCACCGCCCGCACCGATGGGCGGACAGTCCTGTTGCGACAGGAACCAGGCCCCGACTCGCACGCGGGCGGCACGTTGACGCTGACGGAGATCCCACCGCAGCGACTCGTCGATGCCGCCCTCGACGAACTGCCCGAGGGCAAACCGGGCGCGTGGCGGCCGGAGCCGATGGCGGCGGATGCCTTGGCGGGCACGGTTCCCGAGGAGACAAGTCCGTGGGAGCCCAAGGACCGGGCTCCGCATTTGCGGGAGCTGATGAGCGGCACGCATCGGGCGGGCGGACAGATCGGGATCAACCTGCGGGAATCCGGCCGGCGTCGGCGCGCGCTCGCGGCCCGGTGGTTCGACCGGGCCGACGACGGGCGGTATTTGGCCATCAACACGGCCGGGGCGGACGGACGGCCGTGGATCACGGTCGCGCCCGCCGACCGGACGGCCATGCGGACCCGGATCACCGAGACCATGGGCGAACTGACCGCACTCTGAGCGGAGTGGCCCGCCCAGATCGGGACGGGCCATCCATCAGCGCGCCAAGGACCAAGCCCTCACCGGCACGGCCCGCCCAGACCAGGGCAGGCCATCCCTCAGCGCACCAAGGACCAAGCCCTCACCGGCACGGCCCGCCCAGACCAGGGCAGGCCATCCCTCAGCGCACCAAGGGCCGCGCGCTTGACCGGTGCGGCCCGCCCGTCAGCGCTCCAACAGCGCCACGCACTCCACGTGGTGCGTCATCGGGAACGTGTCGAACGCGCGGAGCCGCGTCAGCCGGTAGCCGTGGCCCGCGAACGACGCCACGTCCCGGGCCAGCGAAGCCGGGTCGCACGCCACATAGATCACGCGCTCCGGTGACCGGGCCGCGATCGCGTCCACGACTTCCCGGCCCGCGCCCTTGCGCGGCGGGTCGAGGACGACCACGTGCGGGTCGGGCAGGTCGCCGTCGACCAGGACCTGTTCGACCATCCCGGCGAAGACCCGGACCTGGGGCAGGTCGCTCAGGTTGTCGGCGCCGTCCTCGGCCGCCCGGCGGGACGACTCGATCGCGATGACCGAACCTTCCTGCCCGACCTGCTCGGCCAGCACCGCCGCGAACAGGCCGACACCGGCGTACAGGTCCCACGCGCACGCTGACGGCTTGACGCCCGACCACTCGGCGACGACCTCGGCCAGCATGTCCGCCGCATCCGGGTGGACCTGCCAGAAACCATGTGCGTCGAGCCGCCAGTCGCGGCGGGCGGCGCGTTCGACGGCGACCGCGGAGCCGGCGACCCGGCGCGACACCGTCTCGCGGCGGACCTCGGTGATCTCGCTGATGTGGGTGCGGCCGTTCGCGTCGACCGAGACGTCGACTTCGGCGCGCGGCTTCCACTTCTTGCCGACGACCTGGTCGACGGTGCCCGGCGCGGCGATGTAGCAGTGCTCCACCGGGATCACCTTGTGGCTGCGGTGCGCGCGGAAACCCGGGCGGCCCTGCCGGTCGACGGCGAGCCGGTTGCGGGTGCGCCAGTGCAGCAGGCCGCCCGCCAGTTCCTCGACTTCGACGTCCCAGTCGAGGCCCGCCAGTCGCTTCAACTGCTCGGCGACGACAGCGGCCTTCAAGTTCCGCTGCTCCACGCCGGTGGCGTGCTGCCAGTCGCAGCCACCGCAGCCGCCCGGCCGGGCCAGCGGACACGGCGGCTCGACGCGCGCGGGTGACGCGGTCAGGACCTCCACCGCGTCGCCGCGGCAGAACGAGCCGCCCTTGTCGTCGGTGATCTCGACGATGACACGTTCCCCCGGCAGCGCGTGCCGGACGAACACGACCCGCCCCTCGGCCCGCGCGACGCAGTGGCCGCCGTGCGCGACCGCGCCGACCTCCACTTCGACCCGTCGTCCCGTCCAGTCGGTCACCGGCGTTCTTCCTCCTCGTCGACGGCCAGGCCGCGGCGCACCAGGCCGGGTGCGACCACGTCGTCGACGTGCACACCCGCCGAGGACGCCAACTGCCACGGCACACTGGTCACCATCACGCCAGACTGGAACAGCAGCCTGCCCTTGAGCCGCAGGGCGCTCTGGTTGTGCAAGAACTGTTCCCACCAGTGCCCGACCACGTACTCGGGGATGAACACGGTGACCACATCGCGTGGGTTGTCGGTTCGGACCCGCTTGACGTAGTCCAGCACCGGTTTGGTGATCTCACGGTAGGGCGACTCGATCACCTTGAGCGGCACCGTGAAGTTCTGCTTGTCCCACTCTACGACCAGCCGCTTGGTGTCGAGGTCGTCGACGTTGACGGTGATGGCCTCGAGCACGTCCGGCCGGGTCGCCCTGGCGTAGGCCAGCGCGCGCCTTGTCGGCAGGTGCAGCTTGGAGACGAGCACGATCGAGTGGATGCGCGACGGGAGCAGGATCGGCCCCGCGCTCTCCGCCTTGACCAATTCCGCCGTGACCCGGTCGTAGTGCCTGCGGATGGCGGTCATCATCGCGTAGAGCGCGGCCATGGCGGCGATGGCGATCCAGGCCCCCGACAGGAACTTGGTGATCAGCACGACGATCAGCACGGCGCCGGTCATCGCGAGGCCGAACGCGTTGATCGCCTGCGAGCGGCGCATCCGGCGGCGTTCGACCGGGTCGGTCTCCGAGGCCAGCTTGCGGTTCCAGTGCCGGATCATGCCCGTCTGACTCATCGTGAACGAGACGAACACACCGACGATGTAGAGCTGGATGAGCCTGGTGACCTCGGCGTCGAACGCCACGACGAGGATGATCGCGAACGCCGCGAGCCCGATGATGCCGTTGGAGAACGCGAGGCGGTCGCCGCGGGTGTGCAGCTGGCGGGGCAGGTAGCGGTCCTGGGCGAGGATCGAGCCGAGCACCGGGAACCCGTTGAACGCGGTGTTCGCGGCGAGCACGAGGATCAGGGCGGTGACGATGGTGACGAACCAGAAGCCCGTCGGGAAACCCGAGAACACCGCGCTCGCGATCTGGGCGACCATCGTCTTCTGCTCGTAGCCCTCAGGGGCGTTGACCAGCTGCGCCGGGTCCTCGGCGACCTTCACCCCCGTCAGCTGCGCGAGCACGATCAGGCCCATCAGCATCACCACGGCGATGAAGCCCATCAGCAGCAGCGTCGTCGCGGCGTTCTTCGACTTGGGCTTGCGGAAGGCGGGGACTCCGTTGCTGATCGCCTCGACACCGGTCAGCGCGGCGCAGCCGGAGGAGAACGCACGCAGGATCAGGAAGACCAGGGCCAAGCCCATGAGTTCGCCGTGCTCGGCGTGGAGTTCGAAGTTCGCGCTCTCGGCGGGCATGTCCTGGTCGAGGACCAGGCCGCGGAACAGCCCGTAGCCGATCATCCCCATGATGCCGATCATGAAGGCGTAGGTCGGGACCGCGAACGTGGCGCCGGACTCGCGGATGCCGCGCAGGTTGATCGCGGTCAGCACCACCATGGCGAGGACGGCGAATTCCGCCTTGTGGGTGGCGACGTAGGGCACCGCCGAGCCGATGTTGGACATGGCCGCGGCGATGGAGACGGCGACGGTGAGCACATAGTCGACGAGCAGCGCGCTGGCCACCGTCAACCCCGCCTTGCGGCCCAGGTTCACCGTGGCGACCTCGTAGTCACCGCCGCCGGACGGGTAGGCGCGCACGTTCTGCCGGTAGCTGGCCACCACGGTGAGCATCACGACCACGACGACCACACCGACCCACGGGGCGAAGGTGTAGGCCGACAATCCGGCCACCGACAGCATCAGGAAGATCTCTTCCGGCGCGTAGGCCACCGAGGACATCGCGTCGGAGGCGAACACCGGCAGCGCGATGCGCTTCGGGAGCAGGGTGTGCGCCAGGCGGTCACTGCGAAACGGCCGTCCGACGAGCAGTCGCTTGACCGCCGTTGAGAACTTGGACACGGGTGCACAGCGTAGGCGGTCGCGTCACACAAACGGAGCAGGCACCGGTAGGTTCAACCGTGGCGTCCGCCGACTGCTCGACGGACGTCCGTTTCGGGCGTTTTACCCGCGAGGAGGCTGGTCGTGCACGTGGTGATCATGGGCTGCGGCCGCGTGGGGGCCTCGATGGCCCACGCGCTGGAGCGCCTGGACCACACCGTCGCCGTGATCGACAAGGACGCGCAGGCCTTCCGCAGGCTCGGCGCCGACTTCCACGGCCAGCAGGTGGTCGGTCCCGGCTTCGACCGCCAGGTGATGATCGAGGCGGGCATCGAGCGCGCGGGCGCCTTCGCGGCGGTCTCCAGCGGCGACAACTCCAACATCATCTCCGCCCGGGTGGCCCGGGAGACCTTCGGCGTCGACCACGTGGTCGCCCGCATCTACGACCCCAAGCGCGCCGAGGTCTACGAGCGCCTGGGCATCCCGACCGTGGCCACCGTGCCGTGGACGACCGACCGGTTGCTGCGCACGCTGCTGCCCGACGGCGTCGCCTCGGCCTGGCGGGACCCGTCGGGCAAGGTCGCGCTGCTGCAGGTGCCGGTGCACGAGGGCTGGGTCGGCCGCACGGTCCGCGACTTCCAGAGCGCCACGGGCTGCCGGGTCGCGTTCATCATGCGGTTCGGCACCGGCGTGCTGGCCGAGTCGAAGACGGTCATCCAGGCCGACGACCAGGTCTATGTCGCCGCGCTCTCCGGCACGGTCACCGACGTCACGACGGCCGCCGCCCAGGCGCCGGAGGAGGGTCACTGATGCGCGTCGCGATCGCCGGAGCAGGCGCTGTCGGCCGCTCCATCGCCGCCGAACTGGTCGGCGGCGACCACCAGGTGATGCTCATCGAGCGTGAGGCCAAGCAGTTCGAGCCGCACACGGTCGAGCAGGCCGAGTGGGTTCTCGCCGACGCCTGCGAGCTGGCCTCCCTGGAGGACGCGGGCATCCAGCTGTGCGACTGCGTCATCGCCGCCACCGGCGACGACAAGGTCAACCTCGTGGTCTCGCTGCTGGCCAAGACGGTCTTCGCGGTCAAGCGCGTGGTCGCCCGGGTCAACGACCCGTCCAACGAGTGGCTGTTCACCTCGGCCTGGGGTGTGGACGTCGCCGTGTCGACCCCCCGGGTGCTCGCGGCGATGGTCGAGGAGGCGGTGAGTGTCGGCGGGCTGGTGCAGCTGCTGACCCTGCGCCAGGGCCAGGCCAACCTGGTGGAGATGACGCTGCCGCACGACACCCCGTGGGCCGGGCGGGCGGTGCGCGAGATCAAGCTCCCGCGCGACGCCGCCCTGGTGACGATCCTGCGCGGCGGCCGGGTCATCGTGCCGCAGCCGGATGACTCGCTCGAAGGCGGCGACGAGCTGCTGTTCGTGGCTTCCGCGGATGTCGAAGGCGAGATCAGAAAGGCCCTCGGCCACTAGAACGACGAAAGGCCCGCACCGATCGGTGCGGGCCTTTCGCTTTTGAAGGCTTACTTCGCGACGCGCAGCTTCTCGATGCGCTGCGGGGTGGGCCAGCGGACGTTGGACGCCCAGCCCAGCTTCTCAAAGATCCAGATCGTGCGCGCCGAGATGTCGAGTTGGCCGCGCAGCACGCCGTGGCGGGCGCTGGTCGGGTCGGCGTGGTGCAGGTTGTGCCAGGACTCGCCGAAGCTCAGGATCGCCAGCGGCCAGAAGTTGGACGCCTTGTCGCGGGACTTGAACGGCCGCTCGCCGATCATGTGGCAGATCGAGTTCACCGACCACGTCACGTGGTGCAGCATCGAGATCCGGACCAGGCCCGCCCAGAAGAACGCGGTCAGCGCGCCCCACCAGGACCAGGTGATCAGGCCGCCGAGGACCGCCGGGAGGACCAGCGAAAGCGTCGTGAGCAGGATGAACAGGCGGTCGACGGCCTTGAGGTCGTCGTCGGCGACCAGGTCGGGGGCGAAGCGGTCGACGGTCGTGCAGTCGCGGTCGAAGAGCCAGCCGACGTGCGAGTGCCAGAAGCCGCGGGCGATGGCGACCGGTCCGGTGCCGAAGAGCCACGGGGAGTGCGGGTCGCCCTCCTTGTCGGAGAACGCGTGGTGGCGGCGGTGGTCGGCGACCCACTCGATGACCGAGCCCTGCGCGGAGAGCTGACCCGCGACGGCGAGCGCGATCTTGAGGCCGCGGTTCGCCCGGAATGAGCCGTGGGTGAACAGGCGGTGGTAGCCGATGGTCACGCCGAGGCCGCTGATCACGTAGAACGTGGCCGCGAGGGCGATGTCGACCCAGCCCAGGCCCCAGCCCCAGGCGAACGGCACGGCCGCGGCGAGGGCGAGAAAGGGGATCACGACGAAGGCGTAGACCGCGGCCTGCTCGGCGAAGCCTCTGCGGCGGTCGGTGAGGGGTTTCGATCCGGGTGCGGCGGGTGGCGGTGTGGCTTCGAGAGTGGTCGTCACTGCTGGCTACCTCGGATTTCCCGGCGTCTCCCCCAAGACGTCCCTACGGTTACGTAACCGTAAGTCTACGCGACGGCGGGCTTCCGCAGAATGGCTGGAAGGGAAACTTCTCCGGGTACGAAACAGGCCACCACCCCGTGGGTGATGGCCTGCTCGACGTCGGTGTCAGGAGGTCTCGCCGTATTTGGCGCGCAACCGGGCCTCGACCTGCTCGTCGGTTTCCTCGGTGGCCTCGCGCAGTTCCTGGCGGTGCTTGGCGCGGCGGACGGCCCACACCGTCACGGCCAGCGCGACGGCGAAGAGCGGGTAGCCCATGGCGAGGCGGGCGACGGCCAGCCAGCCGGTGAGGTCCTCGTCGTAGAGCCACTTCTGCACCACGTACCGCGCGGCGAACACGGCGACGAAGGTGAGCGTCGCGATGTCATAGGCCTGGCGCGACGGCTTGTCCTGGCGCCAGCTCTGGCCCAGACCGTTCAACAGGGACCAGATCACGCCGACCAGCGGCCTGCGGATCAGCACCGACAGCAGGAAGACCCCGCCGTAGACCAGGCTGGTCCAGATGCCGAGCAGGAAGAAGCCCTTGGCGGAGCCGGTCTGGTTCGCGATGAACGCGGCGATCGCGACCCCGAAGAAGCCGGAGATCGCGGGCTGCAGCGCCTCCTTGCGCACGACGCGCAGGACGGTGATCAGCACGGCGACGCCGATGGCGCTCCAGATGCCGACCGTGAGGCCGAACAGGGCGTTGGCGAGGACGAACACCAACACCGGGACGGACGAATAGATCAGCCCGCTGACTCCGCCCATCTGCTCCAGCAGCGTGGGCATGGGCTGATCGTCGTCGGCGGGCTTGTTGACCTCAGGGGCCGGTTGCGTCATGTGGTGGTCTGCAGCTCGTAGTAGGGGTTGTACAGAACCTTGCGGCCGTCGCGGACCGCGATCCGGCCCTGCGCCTTGACGGTTCGGCCCGGCTCGATCCCCGGGATCCGGCGACGACCGAGCCAGACTAGTGTCACGCCCTCGGTCCCGTCGAACAGCTCGGCCTCCAACGTGGCCACCGCGTCCCGCGGACACAGCTCGACGCTCCGCAGCCGGCCGAGAACAGTCACCTCGTCACCGGAGTGACACTCACTCGCCCGCCGCGCGCCGTGCGCCTGGGCCTGTTCGGACAGGTCGTCAGCGTCGAGCACGTCCACGTCGGTGGTCAGTCGTTTGACCAGACGGTGCCAATAACCGTCCCCCTTGGTGCCCATGTGAATCCGCTTCCGTGGTGGGGTCGGCCCCGACGAACGACCCATGCACAATCAGGTTAACCGCGTGGGGTACGAAGAGGACAAGGAACGAGGCGTCAGTGTGACCCAGCCGCCGACTGGCGCCCGCACCGCCGTACTGCTGCCCGGGACCGGCTCCGACGACGTGTTCGTGCGCTCGGTGTTCGACGTGCCGCTGGCCGCCGTCGGCCTCAAGGCGGTCCTGCCCGCGCCGATTCCCGGAGCGGACCTGGTCAGCGCCCATCTGGCCGCCCTGGACGAAGCCGCCCGGGACGAACCGATCGTCGCCGGAGGCATCTCCCTGGGCGCCCACCTGGCAGCCGAATGGGCCCTGCGCAATCCCGACCGCTGCGCGGGGCTGCTGCTGGCCCTGCCCGGCTGGCACGGCAAGCCGGAAGCAGCACCGGCCGCCGTCGCAGCCCGCTACAGCGCCGCCTCCGTCCGGGCGCTGGGCCCCACAGCCGCCATCGCCGCCGCGATCGCCGACGTCCCCGGATGGCTGGCCACAGAGCTGACGCGAGCCTGGACCGGCTACGGCGACGCCCTGGCCGACTCCCTGGACACCGCCGCCGACCGACCCGCCCCCACCCTCGACGAACTGGCGGGCCTGACCATGCCGTGCGGCGTGGCGGGCTGCACGGACGACGCCATCCACCCGCTGGAGATCGCCACCGCCTGGACCCGAGCCCTCCCCCGAGCCGCCTTGTGCACGACCCGACTGGAGATCATCGGCGTGGACCCGGAGGCCCTGGGCCGGGCCACGGTGCTGGCGTGGCTGAAGGCGAGCCAGGGGTGATCGAGTACGTCGCTGTCGCCCGCATCCCCGAAGGCGGCCTCGAAGCGTTCCTCGCCTATGAGTCGACCGTGCTTCCCCTCCTCTCCGACCACGGCGGCCGTCTCGACCGCAGACTCCGATCACTCGATGAACGCACCGAGGTGCACCTGCTGTCCTTCGCCGACGAGTCCGGCCTCACCACCTACCGCGCCGACCCCCGCCGCGCCGCTGCGGCGCATCTGCTGGCGGCCTCGGGTGCGACGGTTGAGCTGGTGCCGGTCGTTGAGGTGGCGGCCGAAGAGCCGTAGGCCACTCCCCGCGGGCGCAGGGGTCGGCCAGTCGTAGCCACTTGCCTGCCGGTCACCGACGAGCCGTGGGCCTCGGGCGGCTGCCCTGGGTTTTGGGACGTGGTTGCGCACCACGAGCAGGTAAGCCGGGTGCTTTCTCGGGCTGGTGCCTGTTCGGGTGGTTCGCCTTGATTTGGGGCCCCTCGAAATGGGCCGTGCGGGTCAAAAGGCGAGCTCAAGGAACCTCACCCGCACCGCGATTTTGGCCCATTTCACCCCAAATCAAGGCGAACCACCCGAACAGGCCGTTGGGATCGGCCCCTTGCGTTGCCGGGGTAGCCGCACCACCCTGTGCGGGCAGCTCCGGGCTGGGGCCTGGCTGGGTGGGCCCGTCCTCAGGCCGCCGCCTTCTCCTCCCGGCTCACCATCACCGCGCACCGGGACAGATCCGGTCCCACCGATCTGGCGTCCAGTTCGACGCTGAGGCGCTGCCTGCCCTCGGCCAGGTGTTCCCGGTGGTACAGCCTGCCGGTGACGATGACCGGATCGCCTCTCTTCAGGGAGGCGGACACGTTCTGCCCCAGCGTGCGCCAGCAGTGGACGGACAGGAACATCCGCTCGCCGTCGGACCACTCGCCGGTGTCGCGGTCGTACCGCCGCTCCTGGGCCACCATGCGAAAGCTGACCACCTGGACATCGTCCCCGGTGCGCCTGCGCGTGAGCTCGCCGCAGATCCAGCCCACGACCGTCACCACCGTCTCGAACACGTTCCCGCTCCTTCCGCCGCTGCTGTCCCGACCACGTTGCCGCGGCAACGGTGGGGACGGCCAGAGGGCAGGGCGGAGCTGTGGACCGAGCCTCGGTCGCTGTGGACCACCGGGGCTCGGCCGGCGAGAAGTGTCAGACCTGTGTGCTCACTGCTCCGCTTGGGCGATGTGTTCGGCGATGGCCTGCGGCAGGTCGATCTGCAGCGGCGTGCGGACCGGCATCGGCTGGGTGCCGCGCACGACGACGGTGCTGCGCACCATGGCCCGCAGGGCTTCGGCGCTGGTGTCGGCCAGGTCCGGGGGGCCCGCGACGACACCGCGCAGCATCCAGCGGGGGCCGTCGACGCCGACGAAGCGCAGGGAGACCTCACCGAGGGACGCGCTCAGTTCCTGCCCCCAGTCGCCGACCTGGCTGCGGACGGTGGCGCCGTCGGAGCGAAGCTGCTCGGCCAGTTCGCCGCAGACCTCGCGCCAGAGGCCGCCGGACTTGGGCGCCGCGTAGGCGTTCAGCGTGAGCTGGCCGACCGGGGTGAGCACGTGCACCGCCCGGACCGGGCCACTCGGGTCCATCTCGACCTGCAACTGGGCGCCGTCGGGCACCGGGATGCGGACCGACCCCAGGTCGAGCCGGGGGAAATCGTCCTCGGGGGCTTCGGACTCGTCGAACGGCCCGTCGTCGCGGGCCACGAGTTCGTCAGAGGCGTCAGAGTCATCGGAATAGTCGTCGAAGTCCTCATCGACGACGGCCGGTTCATCGGCAGTGCGCTTGCGGCGCCCGAACAGTCCCACCTAGTCCTCCGTCCCCGCCGAGCCGGTGAGCACCTGGTGCCCGCCGGTCGACCCGTATCCCCCGGTGCCGCGCCGGGACTCCCCCAGCTCGTCCACCTCGCGGAACACCGCGTGCTCCACCCGCTGCACCACCAGCTGCGCGACCCGGTCTCCGCGTCGCAGGCTGATCGGTGTGGTCAGGTCGTGGTTGATCAAACAGACTTTGATCTCCCCGCGGTACCCCGAGTCGATCGTGCCAGGCGTGTTCACCACGCTCAGCCCCGCCTTGGCGGCCAACCCGGATCGCGGATGGACGAAGCCGGCGAACCCCTCGGGCAGGGCGATGGCGATGCCCGTTCCGACGGTCACCCGCTGTCCCGGGGCGATGATGACATCCACGGTCGTCACCAGATCGGCCCCCGCGTCGCCCGGACGGGCGTATGACGGCAGGGGGACGTCCGGATCGATCCGGGTGAGCAGGACCTCCACGCTGGGCACGAGCGGCGAGACTACCCTGGCTTCGTGACAGATACCTCAGGCACGGGTGCGCGCGCACCCCAAACCACCGGCGAGCGCTACCGCGAGCGCCTGTATGTGACCTGGTACTGGTGGCCGCTGCCGCTCATCGCCGCGGGCCTGCTGGCCGCCGAGATCCACATGGGCTACCCGGGTGTCCGGGCGTGGCTGCCGTACCTGGTGATCGTGCCGCTGGCGCTGTTGCTCATCGTGAAGTCGGGTCGCACGAAGGTGGCCGTCGAGGACGGCGAGCTGCGGGTGGCCGACGCGCACCTGCCGTTGGAGTTCGTCGGCGAGGTCGAGGTCTTCGGGGCCAAGGACAAGCGCCGCGTGCTGGGTCCGAACCTCGACCCGGCCGCGTTCATGCTGCACCGGGGCTGGGTGGGGCCGCTGGTGCGGGTTCAGGTCACCGATCCCGCCGACCCCACGCCGTACTGGGTGTTCAGCACCCGCAGGCCCGAGGAACTGGCCGCGATCCTCCGAGGCAACAGCACGGCATGAGGACAGCCGGGCTCCCCGAAGGGAGGCCCGGCTGTTCCAGGTCGTGCTCGTCCGACGCGCTGCGTTGTGGGCTTTACGCGCAGTCGCGGCAGACGTACGTGCCGCCGTTGTCCTCGGCCAATCGGCTGCGGTGGTGCACAAGGAAGCACTTCGAGCAGGTGAACTCGTCGGCTTGCTTGGGCACCACGCGAACGGTGAGGTCTTCACCCGAGAGCGCGGACAGATCGGCACCAGGCAGCTCGAAGCTCTCCGCCGTGTCCGTCTCGTCCACATCGACGACACCGGATTGGTTCTCGTTCCGCCGCGCCTTGAGCTCTTCAAGAGAGTCCTCA
Organism: Actinokineospora alba; assembly: GCF_004362515.1. NCBI lineage: Bacteria > Bacillati > Actinomycetota > Actinomycetes > Pseudonocardiales > Pseudonocardiaceae > Actinokineospora > Actinokineospora alba. The sequence continues at coordinate 7,172,971 of NZ_SNXU01000001.1, forward strand.
GCGAGATCGTCCGCCTCGCTGCGGCGCGGTGCGTCGTAGTCGGTAGCCATCTTCTTTCACCCCTGCGGTCCATCAGGATGTGGGTCGTGCCGCTGGTCAACGTTCCAGCACCCCGGTTTGTGCCCGCCACTAGAGTGACGGTGGTCTCGCCGGTCGCGTCGGCTTGGCACAGCCGTCCGAATCGATTCGGCAGGCTTCTTCGGCGACCGGAGCGGGCAGAGGGTAGCTCATAAGCGGCCGCTCATGCACAGCATCACCCGAGTGGGGGTGTTTCGGGCGCGTCGGGAGCCCGGATGAGATCATCTAAAGCGTGTTGCGGTCCGGACACGTTCCTTGCCCACCAGCGGGTGGCGTGGTGCGATTCCCCGAAATGGATCACGTTTAGGGCGGCCCCGGGAGGACAATCCTGGAGCCGAGGTCCGCGAACACAGCCCGGGCTGCGAAATCCGCGGATTCCAATAGGCTGATCAGCAGCGACAGTCGAGTCGGGACAACCGGCTCCCAATGCCTACGGGGGTAGGGCATGGTGTTCGTAGGAAGGGCGCGATCGTGGCGGCCGGCAACGTGACGCGAAGCGCGCCTGGAGGCCGTTACCGCAAGCGGCGTCCGCTCCCGGCGCTGATCCTCATCGTGATCCTCGGCGTCGCCGCGGGCATCGTCTGGCTCCAGGTGATCAAAGCCGACCGGTCGACCGCGCACGAGATGACCTGTTCCCCGCCGCCCGCGGTCACCGCCGACGGCACCACACCCCCGCCACTGGGCGAGACCCTCGACCGCGCGGGCCTCGACAAGACCCACCCCGCCCCCGCGGGCACCGCGCTGGTGCGCGTGATCAACGCCAGCGGGCAGAACCGCCAGGCGGGCGCCGTCACCGAGACCCTGCGCGAACTCGGCTTCACCCAGATCGCCGACCCGGCGAACGACCTGGTCTACCCGCGGGGGTCGCTCGACTGCCGCGCGCAGATCCGGTTCGGGCAGCAGGGCATGTCAGTCGCACGGACGCTGAACATCCTGGAGCCCTGCGCGGAACTGGTCCGCGACGAGCGCCAGGACGCCACCGTCGACTTCGCCATCGGCCAGAAGTTCGACCACCTCAAGCCGAGCCCGGAGGCCCGCAAGGTCGTCGAGACGCTCGCCGAGTGGGCCGCGTCGAACCCGGACGCCCAAGGCGGCCTGCTGGCCGACGGCAGCTCCGCCGCCCCCATCCCGCAGGACCTGATCGACGGCGCCCTAGACCAGCGCTGTTAATAATCGCCGCCGGCTCCGATGTCGATGAGGGTCGCGCGCAGCGGGTCCGCGATGGCCGGTGCGGCGGCGTAGACGGCGTCGTGGCCGAGTTCCGGGTCCTCCCCGGGCAGCGACACCAGAGCGCCCGCCTCGGCGGCGATGAGGGCACCCGCGGCCCAGTCCCACGGCGAGAGCCCCCGCTCGTAGTAGGCGTCCACCCAGCCCGCCGCCACGGCGCACAGGTCCATGGCCGACGACCCGCCCCGGCGGATGTCGCGGACCCGGGCCAGCAACCGGGCCGCGACCGCGGCCTGAGCCGTGCGCCGCTCCCGCGAGTACGCGAAGCCGGTCGAGACGAGTGACAGCTCGACCGACTCCGGCGTGGCCACCCGCAGCGGCCTGCCGTCGAGCCAGGCGCCCTCGCCCTTCGCCGCCGTCCACACCCGCCCGCTGACCGGCTCGACGATGGCCCCCGCGACCGAGTGCCCGTCGACCCGCGCGGCGACCGACACGCAGTACCAGGGGTAGCCGTAGAGGTAGTTGACCGTGCCGTCGATCGGGTCGACGACCCAGGTGACCCCGTCGCCGATGGCGCCGCCGTCCTCCTCGCCCAGCACGGCGTCCTCGGGACGCAGTTCGGCGATGCGCTCACGGATCAGGCGTTCGGCCGCGCGGTCCGCGGCGGTGACGACGTCGGTCGCGGTCGACTTGGTGTCGACGTCCTGGATGGCGCTCTCGCGGGCGGTCCGGGCGAGGTCGGCCGCCTGGCAGGCGACGTCTACCGCGATCTTGAGCAAGTCGTGTGGGGTGAGAGTCACGCGGCCTATCCGACCACACGCCCCGGACGACGGCTAATGTCTGCGGACATTGGTTCTGAATCGAACAGGAAGGTCGAGCGATGGGTGCGGCAGCAGGCCAGGGCTTCGGCGTCGACATCGGCGGATCCGGCATCAAGGGCGGCGTCGTGGACCTCGCGACCGGCAGGCTGATCGGCGAGCGCGTGCGCATCGCGACGCCGAACCCGTCCACCCCGGACGCGGTCACCGAGGTGGTCGCCGAGATCGTGGCCAAGTTCGCGTGGGACGGGCCGGTCGGCGTGACCCTTCCCGCGGTGGTCAAGAACGGCGTCACGCACTCGGCGGCCAACATCGACAAGGCGTGGCTCGACACCGACGCCGCCGCCGTGTTCGGAAAGCGGCTCGAACGTGACGTAGTCGTGCTCAACGACGCCGACGCCGCCGGGATGGCCGAGATCCGCTACGGCTGGACGGGCGACCGGGAGGGCGTGGTGGTCCTGCTGACCTTCGGCACGGGCATCGGCAGCGCGCTGTTCCTCGACGGCAAGCTCGTCCCGAACACCGAGTTCGGCCACCTCGAGATCGACGGCCACGACGCGGAGACGCGCGCGGCGGCGTCGGTGAAGGACGAGGAGGACCTGTCGTGGACAGAGTGGGCGCAGCGGGTCACCCGCTACATCTCGGCCCTGGAGAACCTGATCTGGCCTGACCTGATCATCGTGGGCGGCGGAGTCAGCAAAAAGGCCGATAAGTGGCTTCCGCTGCTCGAAGTGCGGACCAAGATCGTCGCCGCGGAATTGCGCAATGACGCGGGCATTGTCGGTGCGGCGGTGGCCGCGGCCGGGGCCTGAAAGCACGACTCGGGCGACTTTCGGTCTTGGCGTGTCCCGGCGACACGCCGCGCGTCGCTACAATGGAACACGCCCATGGCTCAGGCAGCCGCAGGGCACTCCCCCGAACTCCGGCAGCGACCAGGTGTTTTTCCAGTTTGGCGCCGCTGTGATGGACAGTTGTGAAAGGGCGTACGTGGCAGCCGCACGAACCGCAACCCGACGCTCCACCGCGTCGGCAAGCGCCGCCAAGACGACCAAGAGCGAGCCGTCGGAAGAAGACCTGACCGCCGCGACCAAGACGCCGGCCAAGAAGGCCGCGGGCGCCAAGACGCCGCGCGCGCCGAAGAAGGCCGCCGCGGGCAAGGCCGCGCCGAAGAAGGGCGACGGCCCCGAGGGCGAAGAGCCCGAGGACGCCGACAACCCCGACTTGGCCGACCTCGAAGAGGTCGAGGTCGAGCCGGTGGAAGAGGTCGCCGAGGAGCCCGAGGAGAAGGACCCCAAGGAGCCCGGCAAGGACGGCGACTTCGTCTGGGACGAGGAGGAGTCCGAGGCGCTCCGCCAGGCCCGCAAGGACGCCGAGCTGACGGCGTCGGCCGACTCGGTGCGCGCCTACCTCAAGCAGATCGGCAAGGTCGCGCTGCTCAACGCCGAGGAGGAGGTCGAACTCGCCAAGCGGATCGAGGCGGGCCTCTACGCGGCGGAGCGGGTGCGCAAGTCCGAGGACGAGAGCGAGAAGCTGCAGCCGCAGATGCGGCGCGACCTGCGCTGGATCGTCCGGGACGGCGAGCGGGCCAAGAACCACCTGCTCGAGGCGAACCTGCGGCTCGTGGTGTCGCTGGCCAAGCGCTACACCGGCCGCGGCATGGCGTTCCTGGACCTGATCCAGGAAGGCAACCTGGGCCTGATCCGCGCGGTCGAGAAGTTCGACTACACCAAGGGCTACAAGTTCTCGACCTACGCGACGTGGTGGATCCGCCAGGCCATCACCCGCGCGATGGCCGACCAGGCGCGCACCATCCGTATCCCGGTGCACATGGTCGAGGTCATCAACAAGCTCGGCCGCATACAGCGTGAGCTGCTCCAGGACCTGGGCCGCGAGCCCACGCCCGAAGAGCTCGCCAAGGAAATGGACATCACCCCGGAGAAGGTGCTGGAGATCCAGCAGTACGCCCGGGAGCCCATTTCGCTCGACCAGACGATCGGCGACGAGGGCGACAGCCAGCTCGGCGACTTCATCGAGGACTCCGAGGCCGTCGTGGCCGTGGACGCGGTGTCGTTCACCTTGCTGCAGGACCAGCTCCAGTCGGTCCTGGCCACGCTGTCGGAGCGCGAAGCGGGCGTCGTCCGCCTGCGCTTCGGCCTCACCGACGGCCAGCCGCGCACGCTGGACGAGATCGGGCAGGTCTACGGGGTGACCCGTGAGCGCATCCGCCAGATCGAGTCGAAGACGATGTCGAAGCTGCGCCACCCGTCGCGCTCGCAGGTGCTTCGGGACTACCTCGAATAAGCCGAGGACCGCTTACGGACGCCGTCCGCTCCTTCGTGGAGCGGACGGCGTCTTTGTCTTCGGGTTCAGTCGAGCAGAGCACGCGCCCAGGTTTCGGCGTGCCGCTCGATGTGGTCCGCGGCGAGCCGCCACGTCGTGCCATGGCCCTCCAGCCAGAGGCGGGTCCACGGCTGGGTGCCCGCGGCGGCCTGGGCGGCCAGGAAATCGTGCATCGATCTGGCTCGCGGGCCGAGAAGACGAAGCAGCGCGTGCCGTTGCGGTTCATCGAGGCCGTAGGCGTCAACCAACGACTTCAATCGGCGGGCCGCCACGGTCGTGGCCGTCGTAGCCGACAGCTGGGCGAAACCCTGCGCGGCGTAGGCCGGCGTCCCACAGGCGGGTTCCGGGGGCGGCGGTGTCCCAGTCGATGAAGGCCCAGCGCCGCTCACTCACCACCAGGTTCCACGGCGCGAGGTCGTGGTGGGCGATGGTCTCAGCCCCGTCAGCCGGGATGAGCACCTGCCACGTCGAGTCGGCGGGTGGGACGAAGTCCGCGACCGCGTCGTGGAAGTCTCGGATCAATCTGCCCACACCCACCATCGCCCGGTCGGGCTCCAGCCGGGTGCCCGCGACCGGCCAGGGCACCTCACCGGGCACGAATTCCAGGACCTCCCGGCCCCGCTCGTCAATGCCCAGCGGTCGGGGCGCGCCGGGGAAGCCGACCGATCGCAGGTGTGTCAGCAGGGCGTGCACCGATGGCGTCCAGGGGCCTACCGGGCGGCGCACGGTGTCTCCGACTCTGACGACGCCGGTGCTCGCGTTTCCACCGGTGAGCGGGATCTCCTCCACGACGGACCTAATCCCCTGAGCTCTCCTCTATCTGCTGCATCTTGCGCCAAGCGAGTCCCGCTGCCCGTTCGGCCTCTTTCGCGTCCCGGCGGGCCAGCTGGAGGGTGCGGCGGGCCTCTAGTTCGGCCACCTCCGCGGCGTCGAGCTCCGCGTTGAGGTCTCGGACGCGTTTTTCGGCTGCTGTCACAGCGTCCTCGGCTTTTCGGATGGCCTTGTCTGCCGCGGTGCGTTCGGCTTCGGCGGCTTTTACCTGGGCCTTCGCCTCGGCCAGGGCCTGGCGGGCGGCGGCCTTGCGGGCGCGGGCGTCGTCGGGCTTGGCGCGCGGTTTGGGTTTCTCCGCGGGCTTCTTGGCGGCGGGTTTCGACGGCGGGGACAAGGACAGGCCGGGCCAGGTGGGGGCGATGGCCAGGTCGCGGGCGGTGGTGATCCGGCCCGCGCGCAGGACTTCGGCGGCTTCGGGGGTGGCGACGGCGGCGGTGAACATGTCCTCGAGTTCACGGGTGATCGCGTCGGTCAGCTTGGTGCCGCCCGCCAGGCCGACGAGGGTGCCGATCAGCTCGGTGCGCTGCCGGGTCAGTGCCCTCAGCTCCGAGCCCGACGCGTTGCCCGTGGCCTCACGGAGTTCGTCGCCGAGGGAGATCAGGGACTCGATCTCGTCCGGGTGTTCGCGGGCCAGCCGGTTGACCAGCCAGGCGGCCGTGGTGGGCTTCGCCAGCTTCTCGATGGCCGCCGCACCCTCTTTGTCGCCCGCCTCCCTGGCCTGGCGGGCGAGTTCGCGGCGGGCGGGGATGAACTCCTCCCGCGGCAGCCCGTACAAGTCGTCGACGCTCACACCGACCATCATGTCCGAACCGGGCGGGTGACACGATGTGGACGTGGTCTACCAGCAGCTGATTCGAAGCACCCTGTTCAAACTCGGCGGCGGCGATCCCGAGATCGCCCACACCCGCACGATTGCGGGCCTGACCCGCCTGGCGAAAGTCCGCCCGGCCGTGTCCGTCCTGCGCCGCTACTTCGGCACGTCGAAGACCGTGCGGGCGTTCGGTGTGGACTTCCCCGGCGTCGTGGGGCTCGCGGCGGGGATGGACAAGGACGGGCACGCGTTGCGGGCTTGGCCCGCGCTCGGGTTCGGGTTCGTCGAGGTCGGGACGGTCACCCAGCACCCGCAGCCGGGCAACCCGAAGCCGCGGCTGTTCCGGCTCACCGACAGCGAGGCCATCGTCAACCGGATGGGCTTCAACAACGCCGGCGCCGACGCGCTAGCCTCGCGGCTGCGCGCGACCGGGCCGGTCGGGGTGCCGCTGGGCATCAGCATCGGCAAGTCCAAGGTGACGCCGGTCGACGAGGCCGTGGAGGACTACCGGCACTCGCTGCGCGCGCTGCACGAGTTCGGCGACTACTTCGCGATCAACGTCAGCTCCCCCAACACCCCCGGGCTGCGGGGGCTGCAGGACCGGGCGGCGCTGGACGTGCTTGTCAGCGAGCTGCGCAAGGAGTCGACGAAGCCGCTGCTGGTCAAGATCGCCCCCGACCTGACCGACGACGCGATCGCCGAGGTGCTGCAGGTCTGCGCCGACCACCGGGTCGACGGGATCATCGCCACCAACACCACGCTCAGCCGCGAGGGCCTCGCGCCGTCCGACGTCGAGACGGGTGAGGAGGCAGGCGGTCTGAGCGGGCGGCCGCTCGCCGAGCGGGCGCGCGACGTCGTGGCTTTCGTGCACAAGGAGAGCGGGCTGCCGGTGATCGGCGTGGGCGGGATCTTCGACGCCGACGGCGCGCTGCGGATGCTCGACGCGGGCGCCACCCTGGTGCAGCTCTACACCGGGTTCATCTACGAGGGTCCGCCGCTGGTGCGCCGGATCAACCGCGCGGTCGCCGCACGATGACCTCGTCGCCGCGGCCGCGCCACCAGCGCAGCAGCGGGTAGGCCAGCACGATGAACATCGAGCCCCAGGCGATGCCCTCGATCGTGAGCTCGCCGATGGTGATGGTCAGGTTGCCGACGCCGGCGACCACGGCCGCCGCGGCGACGAGCTGGTTGACCGGGTCGGTGAAGTCGACCTTGTTGGCCATCCAGATGCGGACGCCGACCAAGCCGATCATCCCGTAGAGCAGCAGCGTGGCGCCGCCGAGGACACCGTCGGGCATGGTGTTGACCAGCGCGCCGAACTTCGGGACCAGGGACAGCAGGATGGCGGTCAGCGCGGCGACGGCGTAGGTGGCGGTGGAGTAGACCTTGGTCAGTGCCATGACGCCGATGTTCTCGGCGTAGGTCGTCGTGCCCGAGCCGCCGCCCGCGCCCGCGAGCGTGGTGGCCAGGCCGTCGGCGATGAGCGCGTCGCCGACGCTGCCGTCGAGGTTGCGGCCGGTGACCGTGCCGACGGCTTTGACGTGCCCGGCGTTCTCCGCGACGAGCACGATCACGACGGGGATGACGAGTAAGACCACCGACGGACGCAGCTGCGGACCGCTCAGTTCGGGCAGGCCGAACCAGGGCGCGGCGGCGAGCGCGGCGACCCGGTCGTCGCTCAGCGCGTCGGTGAAGACGGCGAACGCCCAGCCGACCAGCATGCCGATCAGGATCGAGACGCGGGAGAGCAGACCGCGCGCGACCCCGCAGACCAGGATCGTGGCGAGGGTGACCACGGCGACCACGGGCTGCTTGGCGAACGACTGGGTGGCGGTGGGCGCGAGGTTGAGGCCGACCAGGACGACGACCGCGCCGGTGACGACCGGGGGCATCACCGAGTCCAGCAGCCGCACGCCGAGGGCCTTGACCGCGACGCCGACACCCATCAGCAGCAGACCGGCTGTGAGCACGCCTCCGAGCTGCGCGGCCATGCCCTCGTCGCGGGTGGCCATCAGCGGTGCGATGAACGCGAACGACGAGCCCAGATAGCTGGGCACGCGGTTGCGGGTGATGATCAGGAAAAGCAGGGTGCCGACGCCGGAGAACAAGAGCGTGGTCGTCACCGGGAAACCGGTGAGGGCGGGCACCAGCACCGTGGCGCCGAACATCGCGGCCACGTGCTGCAGTCCGAGCCCGATGGTCAGCGGCCAGCTGAGCCGTTCGTTCGGGGCTACCTGATCACCATCACGGACGCGGCGGCCGTCACCGTGCACGGACCACACCGTCAATGCCGCCTCCACCCACGCCCGGGATTTGTCGGTGCATGGTGCCACAGCAGGTAGTCGCCAAGTCGATACGACACCGTGATGTTCACACAGATGCCCTAGTGACCGGTGGTGAGCCGGTAGCTCTAGGCAGGCATCCAGGACAGGGCGAGGGCGTACGGGTCGACGACGTCGCCGCGACCGGTGCCGATCCACTCGACCGCGACGTCGAGCATGCGGGAGGCGCGGGTGCGGTCGATGTCGCTGTTGTCGACGATGTCCCAGAAGCGGTCCTCGTAGGCCGCCGCTTCGGCCACGCGGTCGGCAACGGTCTCACGCAGTGCTGCCAGGTCGATAGCGGCCACGGCGGGCTCCCCTCGGGTCGGTTCGAAGAGGAGACGGTGGATCCGGGCGGCCATGACGTGGTGCTGGGCAGTGATCATGGGCACAGCGTCGGCGGCTCAGGAGGACGGCGGTCGTTCGCTCTCGGCCGCCAGGGCGTCGCCGAGGGTTTGGATCCGGGCCCAGCAGGCCACGGCGGGCAGGCCAAGGACGAAAGCGGCGGAGAGTGACCGGTTGAGCTCGACGGTGCCCGGGTGCGGGAGGAACCCCATCCACACGGCCACCACCGGTGCCATGAAGAAGGCCGCCGCGGCGAGCAACAGGGCCATCACGATCCGCATGCGCAGCTGTCGGCGCAGCAGTTGGCTTCGGTCGTCCATCTCGCCCCCCTCGGGTCGTTAGTGGGACGCACGTCCGGCCCGGTTCGCTCCCCCAAGCGTCAGGAAAGCTCACGCAGTGCGTGGGCGAGGCCGGCGAGGTGGTCGGTTGCGTCGACGAGTTCGGTTCGACCGTGGCTGGGGGTGCTGGCGGCCAGGGCGTGGCCCGCGGCGGCGACCAGGCGGCAGTAGCCGTCGATGCCCTCGTCGAGGTGGGTCCGTAATCGCCGGACGCCGTCGGAGAGGGCCGCGCGGTCGGACGACGGGGCGTGGTCTCGGGCGCGTTCGACGGCGTGGAGTTGGGCGGCCGTGGCGCGCAGTGCCGTCGCCGCGTCGGCTCCGGTGCGTCGGGCCTGGTCGACCGAGTCGGCCGGGACCATGGCGCCGCGGGCGAGCTGCGACAGCAGTTCGTGGAGGGTGTCCTCGGCCTCCTCCAGGCGACGCATCGGTTCGCGGGCCTGGGAGCCTCGGGCGGGCAGTGGCGCGGGGACGCGGATCGGCTCCGGCAGCGGCTGCTTGTGCAGCCGCCTGGACTGGATGCCCGCGCTGACCGCCATGAAGCCCGCGATGACGGTGGCGCCGATCAGGACGCCGGGGCCCGCGCCAGGGGACTCGACGGCGGTCTGCAGGACGGCGGCGCCGCCACCGGTGGTGACACCGGTGGCGGTCCACAGCCTGGTACGTCTCGCCGCCTTGCGGCGCTCCCGCACGGCCTTGGCCCGCGGATCACGCCACTTGGCGACTGCGCCGCGGAGCTGGTCCACGTAGGGGCCGCGCACGTGCTGGCCTACCAACTCTCCGAGCTTGATCAGCTCGCGCCTGCGCGACCCCGTCATCGTCTGGTCAGGAACCGGCCTGCGGGTTGGCCTTCTGCTCCTGGGCCACCCGCTGCTGGATCTCCGCCTGGATGTTGGCCGTCGGCGCGGACGCCGCCGGTCCGCTGGTGACCTCGCCCGCGACCTTGCCGCCCGCCATGGACGCGCGGATCTGCTCGAGCCGCGAGTGGCCCGCCATCTCCGTGGTGGAGGCCTGGACCTCCATCATCCGGCCCTGCACCGAGTTCTGCGCGAGCTCGGCGGAACCGAGGGCGGTGGTGTACCGCTTCTCGATCTTGTCGCGGACCTCCTCGAGCGACGGGGTGTTGCCCGGCGCGGCGAGCTCGCTCATCTGGTTGAGCGACTTGGAGACCTGCTCCTGCATCTTGGCCTGCTCGAGCTGGCTGAGCAGCTTGGTGCGCTCGGCGAGCTTGTTCTGCAGGACCATCGCGTTGCGCTCGACGGCGGTCTTCGCCGAGCCCGCGGCCTGCAGCGCCTGGTCGTGCAGCGTCTTGAGGTCCTCGATGCCCTGCTCCGCGGTGACGAGCTGGGTGGCGAAGGACTGCGCGGCGTTCTCGAACTGCGTCGCCTTCTGCTCGTCGCCCTTGGACCGGGCCTCGTCGGCCAGCACGAGGGCCTGCCGGGCCGAGGCCTGCAGCTTCTCGACCTCACCGAGCTGGCGGTTGAGCTTCATCTCCAGCTGGCGCTGGTTGCCGATCACCGCCGCGGCCTGCTGTGAGAGGGCCTGGTGCGCGCGCTGCGCCTCCTCGATGGCCTGCTGGATCTGCACCTTCGGGTCGGCGTGCTCGTCGATCTTCGACGAGAACGACGCCATGAGGTACTTCCAGAACTTCACGAACGGGTTGGCCATCTCCTCCGCCTGCCTTCTTCGTACCTGCCGGATCACTGGACCCCGCTGCCGACCACGAAACGGCAACGCTCCGGCACCGTTGTGGGTTCCATCGTGTCAGGTGCGTGGAAGCCGTACCACCAGACCCAGCAGATTTCAGGGTTCCCTCTGAGATCAACCCTGATGCCCGGACCGGCTCTGCGGGTGATCCCCGACCAGGGCGGCGGTCAGCGCGGCCAAACGGGCGGCCAATACCGCGGGATCGGGGTGTGGCCCGCGGATGTCGTCGCGCACCCCGCGCAGTCCGTCCACGGCTGTGACCTGCGCCGACGCGTCGGCGGCTCGCTCGATCGCGGCGACAAGCTCCGCCGCGGCCCGACGGACCGGACCCAGCGTCGTGGATCTCAACGCCACATCATCGATATCGGCCAGCAGTCGTCGGGATCGCGCGGTCGCGGAATCAGCCCGTGCTCGGCCGGGCGCGCCCATGGGACGCCGGTGCGCGCCGGTCAGTACGGGAATGGCGGCCGCCACCACGACGGCGGCCGCGATCGCGACCATGGCCCACACGGGTCAGGCGGCGAACACCGCGCCCGCCCTGGTGCCACCCAGGGAGGTCTCGATCCGGTGCGACAGCGCGGGCTGGATGCGCAGATCGGCGAGGTTCTCGCCGACGATCGCGGGGACGAGCCTGCCGCCCTCGACCGAGGCACGTGGGCCCGTCGACCTGGTGGACTCCTCGACGGCCGCCTGCTCCGGCATGGAGTGCTCCACCGCGGTCAGCGCGCCGATGTCGGCGGCCACCTTGTGGAGCAGTTCCGACAGCGGCAGGGCAAGGGCGTCGCAGATGGCGGCCAGGAGTTCACTGGAGGCCTCCTTGCGCCCGCGTTCTACCTCGGAGAGGTAGCCCAGGCTGACCCGCGCGGAGCGGGAGACCTCCCGCAGCGTGCGCTGCTGGTTGGTGCGGGCGTGTCGGAGCCGATCACCGATCGCCTCTCGCAACAGCACGGTCATCGCGCACCTCCCTTCCTCCTGCGGAACCAGTCCGAACGCCGTTCCCTTCCCGGTCGGTGACCGGCTCGGGGACAACGCGTGGCCGTCTCCTCCACAACGTTACCGACTGACGGCGACGAAACGCAGCGCCTTTGCGGGTAGTCCGCCAAGAGCGAACGATCGAAGAGGATCGAATGTTCCCTGGTGGACACCGGTTCGCCGGTTTCGGACGTGATCATGTCAGGCACGCTTGGTGACGACAACCTCACTCGATGAGCGTATCGAGATCGGCCGTGAGCAGGTCCAGCGCACCTTGCACAGCGCCCGCGCGGACCTCTTCGCGATCTCCGGACAGTGTCAGCAGCGCCACACTCGGGCCGCGCGCGCTGATCAGCGCCACCCAGACCGTGCCTGGCGTCACACCGTCCTGCCCGTCCGGTCCGGCGACGCCGGTGAGGCCGATGCCGATGCTCGCCCGGCACCGGTCGCGCGCGCCCGCGGCGAGTTGCACCGCGACGTCGGGGTCGACCGGACCGTTCGTGGCGAGCAGCGCGGCGTCGACTCCGGCGAGGGACGATTTGAGGTCGGTGCCGTACACGACGAGCCCGCCGCGCACCACGGCGCTGGAGCCGGGAACGCTGGTCAGCACGGCCGTGAGGAGCCCCGCGGTGAGCGACTCGGCGGTGGCGACGGTCTCGCCGCGCTCGCGGAGGCGATCGATCAGCGCGGCGACAGGCTCCGCCGTCAGACCGGGGACCAGCGCCAGCGGCGTCATGATCCGACGGCCCGCTTGCCCAACGCGCGCAGCCGGACCGCGCGCACCACGTAGTCGACGCCGGTCACGACGGTCAGGCCGATCGCGACGCCCATGATCGCCCAGGCGACGGTCAGCCAGCCCGCGGGCAGCGGCAGCAGGAACAGGGTGATCGCGAGGATCTGCGTCAGCGTCTTGAGCTTGCCGCCGGGGCTGGCCGGGATCACGCCCTGGCGGATCACCCAGAAGCGGAGCAGGGTCACCCCGATCTCGCGGGCGGCTATGACCAGTGTCACCCACCACGGCAGGTCGCCCAGCACGCTGAGCCCGACGAGCGCGGCCCCGGTGAGGGCTTTGTCGGCGATCGGGTCGGCGATCTTGCCGAAGTCGGTGATGAGGCCGTGTTTGCGGGCCAGCCAGCCGTCGACGTGGTCGGTGACCGACGCGATGCCGAACACGGCGGTGGCGATGAGCCGCCAGGTGGTGTCGTGGCCGTCGCCGACGAAAAGGGCGGCCAGGAACACCGGGACAAGAGCGAGCCGCGACAGGGTGAGCAGATTGGCGATGTTGAGCACCGGGACCTGGGTGGGCTCCGGTAACACCGGCCGCGTCGGTTCGGCGGCGGGCGCGTCGTCGCCGGTCGCGGCCGGGCTCATGGCGACGCCACTGCCGCGCGCGGGATGACCTCGAGGGGCTCGACGACCAGGTCGACACCCTCGCTGTCGATCACGCGGCAGCGCACGAGGTCGCCGACCACCAGGTCTTCCACCGCCGGGCCGTCCTCACCGTCGACCACGACACATTCGCCGTCGACTTCGGGGGCCTGGTGCGCGGCGCGTCCGCTGCAGTCCTCGTCCTCGGACTCCTCGCGCTCGATGAGCACGACGACCTCCGAGCCGATGCGGTCCTCGGCGCGCTGCGTGGTCAGCTCCTCGACCAGCGCGGAGATCCGGGCGACGCGCGCGCCGATGGTGTCGGCGTCGAGCTTGTCGCCCAGGTTCTCGGCCTCGGTGCCGTCCTCGTCGGAGTAGCCGAACACGCCGACCGCGTCGAGCTTGGCCTCGGTCAGGAAGCGGGCGAGTTCGTCGACGTCGTCCTCGGTCTCGCCGGGGAAGCCGACGATCACGTTGCTGCGGATGCCCGCGGCGGGCGACAGCTCGCGGATCTGCTTGACCAGGCCGAGGAACGACTCGGTGTTGCCGAAGCGGCGCATGCGGCGCAGCACGGTCTCGCTGGAGTGCTGGAAGGACATGTCGAAGTAGTCCGCGACACCCTCGGTGGTCGCGATAGCGCGGACCAGGTTCGGGCGGGTCTCGGCGGGCTGCAGGTAGGACACGCGGACGCGGTCGATGCCGGGAATCGCGGCCAGACGGGTCAGGACGGCTTCGAGGGCGCCCTGTCCGGCGTGCTCGCGGCCGAGGTCCTTGCCATAGGAGGTGGAGTTCTCGCTGACCAGGACCAGCTCGCGCACACCCTGCTCGGCCAGCCACGCGCCCTCGGCGACGATCTCGTCGGGGATGCGGGAGACGAAGGAGCCGCGGAAGGACGGGATCGCGCAGAACGAGCAGCGGCGGTCACAGCCGGAGGCGATCTTCAGCGAGGCGACCGGGGCGTCGTCGAGGCGCTTGCGCATGACGCGGGGGCCCCAGCCGTGGCCGGGGACGGTGACGTCGGTCGCGGCTTCCTGGCGCTGCACGGGCGTGATCGGCAGCAGCGTGCGGCGGTCGACCGGCGTGTGCGAGGGGATTGCGTGGCCCTGGACGATGTCGCCGAGGCGTTCGGCCAGGTCCGGGTAGTGGTCGAAGCCGAGGACCGCGCTGGCCTCGGGCAGGCTCTCGGCCAGTTCGGCGCCGTAGCGCTCGGCCATGCACCCGACAGCGACGACCTTCGCGCCGGTGTCGGCTGCGGCGAGGAGCGTGTCCACGGAGTCCTTCTTGGCGGACTCGACGAAGCCACAGGTGTTGACCACGATCACGTCCGGGGACGCGTTGTCGCCTTCGAGGTCGACCAGGTCCCAGCCGCCGCCGGAGAGGCGACCGGCGAGTTCCTCGGAGTCGACTTCATTGCGGGCGCACCCGAGGGTGAGCATGGCGACACGGCGTGACGTGGTCGGAGAGGGCACGGACACAGGGTAACCGCCTTGGACAGCCACTTTGACCAGAGGCGGTCACGGGTCCTTCGAGGGCGGCCGGGGCACTGGGGTTGGTCAGCGCCACCGGCCGCCATCGGTAATGGTGCCATCTTAATTCCCAGCGGAGCTCACCAGGCCGCCGATAGGGTGCCCACCATGGGTTTGGAATGGGAACAGGTCATGGTCGACTCCGCGGATCCGGAGGCGCTGGGGCGATGGTGGGCGGAGGCACTCGGCTGGGTGGTGGTGTGTGACGAGCCGAACGAGTTCGAGATCCGGCCGAGCGAGGATCAGCTGCCTGGCCTGCTGTTCACGACCGTCCCTGAGGCGAAGGTCGTGAAGAACCGTCTGCATCTCGACTTTCGGCCGAAGGACCAGGCAGCTGAGGTCGCACGACTCCTCGCGCTTGGGGCTTCGCGGGTGGACATCGGGCAGGGGGACGTGCCGTGGGTGACCTTGGCGGACCCTGAGGGCAATGAGTTCTGCGTGCTCACGCAGCGGGCGGGCTGATCAGACCCGCTCGAAGATGGCGGCCAGGCCTTGGCCGCCGCCGATGCACATGGTCTCCAAGGCGTAGCGCGAATCCCGTCGGTGCATCTCGCGCAGCAGCGTCGAGAGGATTCGGACACCGGTGGCGCCCAGCGGGTGGCCCAGGGAGATGCCGGAACCGTTGACGTTGGTGCGGTCCCAGTCCGACTCGGTGAACTTCCACTCGCGGGTGCAGGCCAGCACCTGGGCGGCGAACGCCTCGTTCAGTTCGATCAAGTCCATGTCCGCGAGGGTCAGGCCGGCCCGGTCCAGTGCCTTCGCGGTGGCGGGGACCGGGCCGATGCCCATGGTGCGGGGCGGGACACCGGCGCTCGCCCACGTCACCAGCCTGGCCAGCGGGCGCAGGCCCAGTTCGGCGGCCTTCTCCGGCGTGGTGACGATGCAGGCGGCGGCGCCGTCGTTCTGGCCGCTGGCGTTGCCCGCCGTCACCGTCGAGTCGGGGTCCTGGCGGGCCATGATCGGCTTGAGGGCGCCCAGGCTTTCCATCGTGGTCTCGGGTCGCGGGTGCTCGTCGCGGTCGATGACCGTGTCGCCGCGGCGGCTGGAAACGGTGACGGGGACGATCTCGTCGGTGAAGCGGCCCGCCTCGATGGCGGCGACGGCGAGGGTGTGCGACCGCAGGGACAGTTCGTCCTGCTCTTCGCGCGGAATCGAGTACTCGCGGCGGAGGTTCTCCGCGGTCTCCAGCATTCCGCCATCGACCGGGTGGTTGACGCCGCCCGCGGTCACTCGGGCGCGGGCGAGGCGGTCGTGCAGTTCGACGCCGGTTCCCTTGACGCCCCAACGCATCGCCGAGGAGTAGAACTCGACCTGGCTCATGCTTTCCGCGCCGCCCGCGAGCACGACGTCGTTGACGCCGGTCTGCACGCGCATCGCCGCATCGATCACCGCCTGCAGGCCGGAGCCGCAGCGGCGGTCGAGTTGGACGCCGGGGACCTCCACGGGCAGGCCCGCGTCGAGCGCGGCGACCCGGCCGAGCGCGGGGGCGTCGCCGTTGGGGTAGCACTGGCCGAAGACCGCGTCCTCGATGACGGCCGGGTCGATGCCGGTGCGCCGCAGGAGTTCGCGGATCACCGTCGCGGCGAGGGTGGTGACGGGGACGTCCTTGAACACCCCGCCGAACCTTCCGACGGGAGTACGGACGGGCTCACAGATCACTGCCTCGCGCATGGTTCTCCTTGGTTCGGTGCCGCCCCACGATTCTGCCCGCTCACCCGAACCGTCGAACTACATACCCTGATCAGGGATTACCCCGATGCGCGACGGACTGCGCGGGGTCATGGTGGAAAGGTGACGTTTGCCGGAGTTCCGCTGTGGATCCCGGGGCTGGCCGCGCTGGTGCCCGCGATCGTGTTCCTGTTCGTCTACCCCCATGTGGCGGCGAACGGCCTTCGCGCGTGGCTGCTGCGGTGGGGGCATCCGCTGGCCTGGGTGCTGATCTCCGCCGCCGCCTTCGTCGGGTACCGGTTCTCCGGTGAGCTGGCGTACTACACCGCCCTGGCCGGGCTGACGGCCTTCCTCGGCTTCTTCGGTGCGTGGAGCACGGCCACGCAGGCGGAGGGCTAGATTTTCGGTGTGAAGCCGTCTCCGCTGGTGCGCCGCGCCAGGACCACCGATGTCCGCGCGATCAAGGCCGTCGTCGACACCTACGTCGGGCGAGTGCTGCTCGCGAAGGAACTGGTCACCCTCTACGAGGACGTCCAGGAGTTCTGGGTCGCGGAAGTCGACGGCGAACTGGTCGGCTGCGGCGCCCTGCACGTGCTGTGGGAGGACATCGCCGAGATCCGGACGATCGCGGTGCTGCCCTCGGCCGTCGGGCTCGGAGTGGGCCACGCGCTGGTGGAGCGGCTGGTGGCGACCGCGCGGGAGTTGGAGCTGTCGCGGATCTTCGTGCTCACGTTCGAGACGGAGTTCTTCGCCCGGCACGGGTTCGTCGAGATCGACGGCACCCCGGTCAGCCCGGAGGTCTACGAGGAGATGCGCCGGTCGATGGACGAGGGCGTCGCGGAGTTCCTCGACCTGCCCTATGTGAAGCCGAACACCCTGGGCAACACCCGCATGCTGCTCAAGCTCTGATTGTTCGAGTAATCACTCGAAGAGTCTTGACTAGATGAGTTGCGGTCCGACAGGATCGTGGCTGTGGGACGAGACGCCGCGTTGACAGTCGAACAGCTGGCCGCCGAGGCCGGGCTGCCGACGAGCACGATCCGGATGTACCAGACGAGGGGACTGCTGCATCCGCCTCGGCGCGAGGGCCGCACGGCCCGTTACGACTCGTCCCATGTCGAGCGGCTCGGGCTGGTGAACAGGTTGCAGCAGCGGGGTTTCTCGCTGCCCGCGATCGCCGAGCTGATCGCCGCGCGGGACCTGGGGGCTCGCGTCGGCGACGTGCTCGGCCTGACCGGTCAGGGGGGCCCGGACGACTGGGTGCCGGTCGGCATGCGGGAGCTGCGGGCGTTGGTGTCGGTACGAGACCTTCGCCCGCAGCTGTTCCGCCGGGCCAGCCGAATGGGCCTGATCCGTTGGGAGCGCGGCAAACCGTTCGTCCGGCGCTGGGCGATGGACTCGGGCACCGCGATGACCGGGATGGCCATGCCCCCACGTGAGATCCTCGACGCGTTCGAGCGGCTGCGCGTGCAGACCGACCGGATCGCCGCCGATTTCGTCGACGTCTTCGAACGCGTCATCTGGCCGCGGCTGGCCGACCAGGCGGGCAGCGACGACCAGCTCGACCGGGTCCGCGCCCTTCTCGTCGAACTCACCGAGACCGCCCAAGGCGTGGTGGCGGGCGCTTTGCGGGACTCCATTCGGGACTCCGCGGAAACCTTCGCCCGCAAGCACAATCTCCTGCCCGAGGACCGGCCACCCGCCTGGGCCGGGCACACCGTCCCAGTCCTGGCCGAACGCCTCGAAGGCGCGGCGGCCCACCCAGACGAGCCCGCCGACGCCGACATCGACCGCTTCCTTGCCGAAGCAGACGCGGAGGAGACACCGTGACCGCGAAACTCGTCGCCGATCCGGCGTGGCGGGCGCAGGCCCGCGACGAAGGGCTGGTCGTCTTCGCCGGGGCCGACCTGATCTACCTCGTACCCGACGTGCCGCGGGCCGACGCCGAGCAGCTCGCGGCGGCGTTCGACGGGCGCGACATCGATCCGGGGGTGCTGACTTCCTCCGCCCGGGATGTGCTGCCACAGCTGCGATCCCTCGGCGCCTTACGGCCTGCCGCATTGCCCGGGCCAGGGCAGTCGCGGACGCTGAGCATCGGCGCCCAAGTCCTCGGGGACGCCTCTCCTGACCTCACCGCGGCCCTGGCGAAGGCGTTTCCGCCGGTCGGTGACCCCGACGTGCTCGTGGTGGTCCGCACGACCGCCCGACTGGCCGAACTCGTCGGCCTGAGCGCCGGACTGGTCCGAAGTGGACAGATCCACGTCCTGCTCGACCTCGCCTTCCACCACACGATCGCGCTCGGGCCGCTGGTCGTCCCGGGCGCAAGCGCTTGCCTGGAGTGTCTGGCCCGCCGCGCCGGGAGTCGCTGGGGCGACCCGAAACCGCCGCCCGCGCCGAAGGCCGCCGCCGAGCCGGACCTGCCGATCGCATTGGCCGCGCACGCGTTGCGCGAACTGGGTGACGGCTCCCTGGCCCTGTTGCAGCGCAGCGTGTCCTACGACTTGCGGACGCTGGGCAGTACCACCGAGGACGTCCTGCCCAGCGCCGACTGCGAGTCGTGCAGCAGGCCGCATCCTGGTCGGATCACCCTGCCGTGGGAGGCGGCGTGAGCGCCTTACGCCTGCCCGACCAGTTCACCCCGGGCGCGCTCAGCGCGACCGCCGCGACGCCCACCTGTTGCTGTTGCTGCTGTTGCTGCCTCGCCTCGACACTGACCACGCCGATCGTCCTGCACGGCGGACTCGGCCGGGATCTGGCGCGGGTCGCCGAGCGCCCGGAGCGCCACAAGAAGGCCCGCGCCTACTCCGTCCTGGTCTGGTTCGCCGCACTTCTCGCCACCCTGCTGATCGCCATGAACCTGACGGTGTCGGGTGAAGCCTTCTTGGTACTCGTCACCGCCATCGTCCTGATGTCGGCGGCGGCGGTCGCGTCGATCGCGTCCTGGGCAGGCTCGACCAGACCCGTGGTGCCCGCGGCCCGGCTGGTGGTGGGCGCGTTCGCGTTCGCCGGTGAACTCATCGCCGGCGCGTTTCTGGTCATCCAGGGCTTCGGCTACCTGTTGATCGGTCTGGTGATCGTCGTGATCTCCGTGGCGGTCGCGATGAAGGTGTACCGGTCATGAGGCCGCCGCTGTCGTCGGTTCTGCTCGACCGCGCGGTCGGGTGGCGGCAGGGAGTGGTGTCGCGGCTGCAGCCCACTCCGCCTTCCTTGTCCGATGTGGACATTCCAGGGTTCGCCGCGGTCCCCGACCCGTCCACGACAGGCGGCACCTCCGGCGGCGCGGGGTTCGACGCCGAGTCCGCCCGGCTGGCCGCGCTCGCCGAGGCCCTCGAACGGCACGCCGCCACCCGCTGTCCACTGGAAACCGTGGACACCGACGGCCCGCGGTGGGACCTCGACGAGTTCACCCTGCACTCCCCCGAACAGCGCACCCGCAAGGACTTCCCGTACGCCGGATACGAGAACCCCGACTACACCACGGCTTGGACGCTGCCCGACAACGAGCCCATCCAGGTGCCCGCGGGACTGATCTCCCTGGACGGCAGGCACCGGCTGCCCGCGACCTCATCCGGTCTCGCCGCCGGGCCTTCGGCGAGCGCGGCGCTGCTGAGCGCGGTCAGCGAGATCGTCGAGCGCGACGCCCTGGCCACGGTCTGGCTGCACGGCCTCGCCCCGGCCCGAATCCCCCTCCCCGACCGGCTCACCGAACCGGTGCGCGCGCTCGGTGGCGAGATCACCGCGTTCGACCTGACGCCCGCCTACAGCCCCTACCCGGTCGCCGCCATCGCCGGAACGCTTCCGGTGGCGGGCGAACTCCGGCCCACGTTCGGTCTCGCCTGCCGGGCGACCTGGGCCGACGCGGTCGACAAGGCGTGGCTGGAGTGGTGTCAGGGCACCGTGTTCATCCGGGTCTGGCTCGCCGGCGACGACACCGCGGCCAGGCGACCGGACGAGGTGACCGACTTCGACCGCCACGCCGTCTACTACGCCCGCGCCCTCGACGCCTGGGCCGACCTCCCGCTGTGGGCCGGAGACCTCGGAGAGCCGCCCGTGGACGCCACCGAGCCGGGGCTGCGACCGTTCGTCGACGCCCTCACCCAGGCCGGTGTCCGCCTCGCCTACCGGGACCTAACCACACCCGAACTGAGCGCCGTGGGCCTGCGCTGCGTCCGCGCGCTCTCCCCCGACCTGACCCCACTGCACGCCGACCACCGGTGGCCCAACCTGGGCGGCCGGGCGGCGGAGCTGTCCTGGCGCTACCCCGACCTGGTGCCGCGCACCGGGTTCCCGTCGCCGTATCCGCATCCCCTGGGGTGAGCCTGATGTCCTTCGACGAGTTCTGGACCGAGAGCGGCCTGAGCACGCTCACCCAGCGGGCGTTCGCGGAGCGCCTGGGCGAGTACCGTGACGCGCCGTCGCCGCTCGACCCGTTCGTGCTGCCCAGTCCCCCGATCGCGTTACACCGACCGAAGAACGCCCTCACCAAGCTGTTCGCGAAGCGGCGCAGCGAGCGGGGATTCGGCACCGGCCCACTGCGGGCCCGCGACCTCGGCGCCGTGCTCGCCGCGCTGGCCGAGACCGCGCCGGGCAGGCGTTCGTACCCGTCCGCGGGCGGGCTCACGGCGGTCCGCGCGTACCCGATCCTGCTCGACGCCGACCACGCCCTGTCCGGTCGCATCACCCGCTACGACCCGCGAACCCATGCCCTGCAGGACATCGCGCCCTGTCCCGAGTGGACGGGGCTGGCCGCGCTGGTCGGCGCCGCGCCGGACAGCCCGGCTCCGCAGCTGGTCGTGGTGCTGGTGCTCGCCGACATCGAGCTGTTCGCCAAGTACGGGCCGCGCGCGGGCCGGTTCGGGCTGGTCGAGGCCGGTGCCGCCGCGCAGTCGCTGGCGCTGGCGGTCGCCGACCGCGGGCTCGGCGGGTACTTGCTCGGCGGCGCCGCCGACCGCGAACTCCTGGCGGCGCTGGGTTTGGCGCCGGAGCAGGCGCGACTGGCCGTGACGTTCGCGTGCGGCCGAACTTCACCCGATGTTGGTGTCCGCTGACCCGAACGGCGGTCGCCAAACACCGCGGGTGCCATGAGTGAATAGGCGCAGCGTCGACGTCACCGAGGAGTTGTCATGCTCGCCGTCCGAGCCCTGCTCGCCACCGTGATCATGCTGGTCATCGGCGCGGGAACCGCCGCGGCGGACCTGCCGCAGACCGAGCTGCGCGCGACCACCGACATGTTCCTCTTCTCCCTGGAGCTGCCGCAGTTCGCCAAGACGCGGGCGGCCCAGCCGTTCGCGGACCAGCTCGACTGGTCGTCCGACGGCTGCTCCAGTTCGCCGGACACGCCGCTGGGGTTCGACTTCCGGTCCGCCTGCCACCGGCACGACTTCGGCTACCGCAACTACAAGGCGCAGACCCGCTTCGACGAGTCGGCCCGGTTGAGCATCGACAACGTGTTCCGGGCCGACCTGTACTCGGTCTGCGGCCGGAACTGGCTGTGCAAGCGCACGGCCGACATCTACTACGCGGCTGTCCGCGAGTTCGGCGGCGGCTACCGCAGCACCGCCGAAACCCTGCGGCACGCCCGGAGTCAGGCCGCTTTGCTCACCAGCAGGGTCGCCACGTCGCCCGCGGTGTCGAGCCGGACGAGCTTGATCCGGTAGCCCTCGGACACGACCGACGTCGCGAAGTCGCGGTGGGTGTGCAGTTCGATCGCCTCGGGGCCGCCACCCTTGTTCACCGTGACCCTGATGGTCGCGTCACCCTCCCAGACGCACACCTGGCCGGGCTTGCACCGGCTGTCGTCCACAAGCGTCTGGTACCCGACCGTGAGGCCCTCTGCGGACAGGGTCTGCGACTCGCCTTTGCGCAGCGGGAAGTCGGCGTCGAGCGCCGGACCCGGCGGCTGCGTCGTCGTCGGCGTCGTCGGATCGGTGGTCGGCGAGCCCGGCTGGGCGGCACCACCGGGCGTGCACGCCGTGAGCATGAGCAGCGCGGCCAGCGCCACGACACGGGTCAACCCGTTCACCATGGTCATTCCTCCAGTCTTCACCGCTCAGACGGAATTCGCGGCCCATGCGGTTGCCTGAGACGCACAACGGGCGCCCCGGCGATGCCGGGACGCCCGTGTGGAGAGCTGGACTTACTGGCCGTACGGCTGCTGCGGGTAGCCGCCCTGCTGGGGGTAGCCCGGCTGCTGCGGGTAACCACCCTGCTGCGGGTAGCCGGGCTGCTGCGGGTAGCCAGGCTGGGCGGGCGCCTGCTGCGGGTAGCCGGGCTGCGCCGGGTAACCGGGCTGCTGCGGGTAACCGGGCTGCGCGTAGGCCTGCTGCTGCGGGTAGCCACCCTGCTGCGGGTAACCGCCCTGGGGGTATCCGCCGTGCGGCGGGTAGCCGCCACCGGCAGCGAAGGCCGGGTCGGCGACGGGGCCGACGTAGCGGGCGCTACCGAAGCCGAGGATGCAAAAGCCGATGAAGCCGAAGAGGATCAGCACGACGGCAAAGCCGCCGCCCTTGCCGAACGCCTTCGCCAGGTCGATCATGATCATGATGATGATCACGAGGTTGACCAGCGGGATCAGCAGCAAAAGCAGCCACCAGCCGGGCCTGCCGACGATCTTGAGCACGATGTAGGTGTTGTAGAACGGGATGATCGAGGCCCAGCCAGGCTGTCCCGCCTTGGTGAACACCTTCCACATCGCGACGACAATTACCGCCATGACGGCAAAGCCCAGAATCGTGACCGGCAATACGGCCGCCGCATCCGGTCCCGAGTTGTAGCTGTAGTCGTACTGCACGCGTGTCCTTCCGTCGATCATGCCGCTACGACGGCACGCCACATTCGTCCGCCGGTACCTTCGCCGCCAATACGCTCCCCTGGGGCGAATATCCACCGGTCGTTAGCAATTCGAGACCTAAGAGGACTTCACACCCCGTCAGTCGTCGGGGTCGTCGTCGGCGGGCGCGCCGCCGCGCATCGTCCACAGGACGTTCTCCAGCTCGTCCGGCTTGATCAGCACCTCGCGGGCCTTGGAGCCCTCGGACGGCCCGACGACGCCGCGGGTCTCCAGCAGGTCCATCAGCCTGCCCGCCTTGGCGAAGCCGACGCGCAGCTTGCGCTGCAGCATCGACGTCGAGCCGAACTGGGAGGTGACGATCAGCTCGGTGGCCTGCAGCAGCACGTCGAGGTCGTCGCCGATGTCGTCGTCGATCTCCTTCTTCTCGCCCGCCTTGGCCGCGGTCACGCCGTCCTGGTAGTCCGGCTGTGCCTGCTCCTTGGTGAACGAGACGATCGCGGAGATCTCCTCGTCGCTGACGTACGCGCCCTGGATGCGGACCGGCTTGGAGGACCCCATCGGCAGGTACAGCGCGTCGCCCATGCCGATCAGCTTCTCCGCACCGGGCTGGTCGAGGATGACCCGCGAGTCGGTGAGCGAGGACGTGGCGAACGCCAGCCGCGACGGGACGTTGGTCTTGATCAGGCCGGTGACGACGTCGACCGAGGGCCGCTGGGTCGCCAGCACCAGGTGGATGCCCGCGGCACGGGCCTTCTGGGTGATCCGGACGATCGCGTCCTCGACGTCGCGCGGGGCGGTCATCATCAGGTCGGCCAGCTCGTCGACGATGGCGAGGATGTATGGGTAAGGCCGGTAGACGCGTTCGCTGCCGGGCGGGGCGGCGATCTCGCCGGTCTTGACCTTCTTGTTGAAGTCGTCGATGTGCCGGACCTTGTTGACCTGCATGTCCTGGTAGCGCTGCTCCATCTCCTCGACCAGCCAGGTCAGCGCGGCGGCCGCCTTCTTGGGCTGGGTGATGATGGGCGTGATCAGGTGCGGGATGCCCTCGTACGGCGTCAGCTCGACCATCTTCGGGTCGATCAGGATCATCCGGACCTCGTCGGGCGTAGCCCGCGCCAGCAGCGAGACGAGCATCGAGTTCACGAAGCTGGACTTGCCGGAACCGGTCGAGCCCGCGCACAGCAGGTGCGGCATCTTCGCCAGGTTCGCGGTGATCATGTGGCCTTCGATGTCCTTGCCGAGGCCGACCACCATCGGATGGGTGTCCTTGATCGCGGTGGCGCTGCGCAGCACGTCGCCGAGGCGGACCATCTCGCGGTCGCTGTTGGGGACCTCGATGCCGACCGCGGACTTGCCCGGGATGGGCGCGAGCAGCCGGACGTTGTCGGTGGCGACGGCGTAGGCGATGTTCTTGGTCAGCGCGGTGATCTTCTCGACCTTCACGCCCGGCCCGAGCTCGACCTCGTAGCGCGTGACTGTCGGGCCGCGGGTGAAGCCGGTGACCTGGGCGTCGATGGCGAACTGGTCGAGGACGCCGCTGATCGCCTCGATCATCAGGTCGTTGGCCTTGCTGCGGGTCTTGGGCACGTCGCCGTCGGCCAGGATCGACGGGTCGGGCAGCCGGTAGTCGCCGTCGACGACCCGGGTGACGGTGATCGCGTCCTTGGGCTTCTTCGGCTCGGTGGCGGGCTTGTTCTCCTTGACCTGCTCCGGGCGCACCCGGGGGGTCGGCTCGTCGATCGGCAGCTCGGGCTGCACGGCGCCGTCCTCGGCGGCCGCCCCGACCCGGCGCCGTGAGGGCCTGCGCAGCTTGACCGGCTCCGGCTCGGCCTCTTCGAGGTCGTCGAGACCTTCGTCATCCGGTTCCATGCCCGCGAGTTCGCGCAGCCGGGTCGGGATCTCGCGGATACGGGTGCCGGTGAAGACGAGGACGCCGAAGCCGAGCATCAGGACGAGAACCGGGATCGCCACCCACGCGGTGACACCCTTCGCGAGCAGGCCACCGGAGACGTAGCCCAGCGCGCCGCCCGCGAA
This sequence comes from Actinokineospora alba, assembly GCF_004362515.1. Taxonomy (NCBI): domain Bacteria; kingdom Bacillati; phylum Actinomycetota; class Actinomycetes; order Pseudonocardiales; family Pseudonocardiaceae; genus Actinokineospora; species Actinokineospora alba. Next base: position 7,198,082 of record NZ_SNXU01000001.1, read on the forward strand.
CATCCGCCCGGCGTTGTCGGTGGGCAGGTCACTGATCACATGCAGGACACCAAGCAGCGAAAGGATGATCAGCAGCGCGCCGACGACGAGTCGGGGGCGTTTCTCCGGCTGGGGGTCCGAGCGCATCAGGACGATGCCGGTGACCAGCAGCATCAGCGGCAGCGCCACGGCCAGCGCGCCGAACACGCTGCGCACGCCGATCTCCATGCCGCGGCCGACCGGTCCCGCGGCCCGCCACCACACGGCGGCGCCGAGGATGACGCCCAGGGCGATCAGGCCGAAGCCGACGCCGTCGCGGCGGTGGGCCGGGTCGAGTTCCTTGGTGCGCCCGACGGCCCGGGCGATCGAACCCGCGCCCTTGGCCAGCAGGCCCCAGCCGCCCGCGAACATCGCGACGAGGACGTTCTGCCTGGCAGCGGACTTGCGGACCGGGGCCTTGCGGGCGGCCGGTTTGCGCGCCGGTGGACGCTTGGCCGCGGGTTTGCGCGCGGCGGGACGTTTGCCCGCGTTGTTGGAGGAGGTCGTCCGGCTCGCCATAGCCCACACGGTAGTCGGCCCTGCCCTCCCGCCCCACGGGTCACACGGACAACATGAATCCGTGTCGACCTGGCGGCCGACACCGACCTGGGGCATGTCATGCTCTGGCCATGGTTGCGCTGCGGACCGACGGAGAACAGTCGACACGCCGTGGGAAGACGTTCGGCAAGTCACCGCTGGTCTGGCGGGCGATGGTCTGGATCGATCGAGCACTGGTGCGGTCGGTCGGACGCATCGAGATCACCGGTAAGTTCCCCGAGGAACTGCGTGGACGCCCGGTTCTGGTCGCGGCCAACCACATCGGCATGTTCGACCCGTTCGTCCTGATCGCCGCGTGCGCGAAAGCCGGTTTCCCGCCGCGGTTCATGCTGACCGCGGGTCTGCTCGACGCGCCGGTTCTGGGCTACTTCCTGCGCAAGGCCGGGCATCTGCGGGTGGACCGCGGCAAAGCCCATGTGGCGGAGGCGTTCCACCGCGCCGTCGACGCTCTTGGTGAGGCTCGGGTGCCGTTGCTGGTGTATCCGGAGGGGCGGGTCAGCCGGGAGCCTGGGCTGTGGCCCGAGCGCGGGAAGACCGGGGTGGCACGGATGGCGCTTGGCGGGAATGTGCCGGTGGTGACGATCAGCCAGTGGGGGGCGCATGAGGCCGTTTACTGGGGGACTGAGGTCGTCACGGGGTGGCGCGATGTGAAGCCGCTGCTGTTGTCGTTCTTCCGGGCTGTGCGGGATCGGCCGGTGTTTCGGGTCCACTTTGGACAGCAGGTGGATCTTTCTGATCTGACTGACGGTAAGCCTGGGGATGCTGTGCGGGCGCATACTCGGATCATGCAGGCGATTACGACCGATTTGATCGCTCTCCGGCCGGATGAGCCTGATGTGCCTGCGTTTGTCGATCCGACTCGGCCTTGTGATGCGAAGAGTCCTTGGCGGCCCGCTTAGGCCCGACTTGGGGCGGGGGGCCTGTTTGGGTGGTTCGCCTTGATTTGGGGACCCCGGAAATGGGCCTGCGCGGGTAAAGCGGGCAGGATAGGGAAACTGCCCCGCGCCGCGAAAGTTTAGGCCCATTTCACCCCAAATCAAGGCGAACCACCCAAACAGGCCGTGAGGATTGGCCCGTTGCGAATCAGGGGCCTGGGTTCTACTTGTTGGCCCCGTTGCGCCTTGGGGCCTTGGGGCTTGCCCGCCTTGCGCCTCGGGGCCTTGGGGCTTGCCCGTTGCGCCTTGTCGGCTGTTCTTCGCCGCTAGCTTGTTTTGTCGGGTAGGCCGAAGGCGTGTTCCGGCGGGGTGGGGGTGGCCATCGGGGACGCGTCGGTGATGGGTTCCGCGCTTGCCGACAAGGCCAGCAGTTGTGCGGTCGGCACACATCTGGCCGGGAAAGCCGCCGATGCCACCCGGGAAGCCAGGTCCTTCACCGGGAGCGGCTCGGTCGACGCGGCCACCACCAGGTTTCCGTAGCGCCTGCCCCTGAGCACGTTGGGTTCGGCCAGCATCACCACGTGTGGGAAGACGGCCGTCATCGTCGCGATGAACCGTCGGGCGAAGCGCAGGCCGGGGCCGTCGGAGATGTTGACCACGACCGTTCCTCCCGGGCGCAGGACGCGGGCTGTCTCGGTGATGAATTCCAGGGTGGCCAGGCCGCCGGGCATGGCCGCACGGACATAGGCGTCGAGGATGACCAAGTCGTACTGGTCGTCGGGGAGTTCCGCGACCGCGGGGCGGCCTTCGGCGACGCGGACTTCCAGGCCTGGGACCGAGTCCAGGTCCAGCTCGGCCCGCACCAGGTCGATCAAGGGGCCGTCGGCGTCGATCACCAACTGGTCGCAGCCGGGGCGGGTGGCGTGCAGGTACCTGGGCAGGGTGCCCGCTCCCCCGCCGACGTGCAGGACGTCCATCGGGCCCGGCGGAAGCACGTCGATCACATCGCCGATGCGGCGGACGTAGTCGAATTCGAGGTGCCACGGGTCGTCGAGATCCACATAGGACTGGGCGACGCCCTCGACGGTCAGGAGCCACGCGTTGTCGCGGTCGGCGTCGGCGAGTAGTTCGGCGGTGCCGAATCGGACTTTGTGGAGTCCGGGCACGGGCCCACGTCGTTCGCCTTGCATGACACCTCCGCCGCCTGTGCGCGCGCAAGCATAGAGGGCGGCCCACGGGTCACCGACGAGCGGATACGTCCTACCATCCAACCATCGCTTCCGTTGACTTAAGGCAGACTGGACTTCGTGACGACTGAACTCAGAACACCGGTTATCCATCGAGGTCGGGGGGTTCTCTACATCCTCGGCGCCTCGATGGCGTTCGGCAGTTCGGGGCCGCTGGCCAAGGCCGCGATGAACGCGGGCCTGTCCCCCGAACACGTCGCGAGCGCCCGAGTGGGCATCGCCGCCGCGGTGTTGCTGATCGGCGTCTGCCTGATCAAGCCGTCGATCCTGCGCGTGCGCCGCGACCAGTGGCGACTCCTCCTCGCCTACGGGCTCGCCGGAGTCGCCCTGGTCCAGCTGCTTTTCTTCATCGCCGTCTCCCGCCTCCCGGTCGGCATCGCGATGCTGCTGGAGTACACCTCGCCGGTTCTGGTGGCGTTCTGGGTGCGGTTCGTCCGCAAGGTGCGGCTGCCGATGCTGTCCTGGGCGGGCATCGCGCTCGCCTTCCTCGGACTGGCGCTGGTGGCCCAGGTATGGAAGTCGCTTGAGCTTGACGGGGTCGGAATGCTCGCCGGAATCGGCGCGGCGCTGTGTTCGGCGGCGTATTACCTGCTCGGAGAGCGTGGGGCGAGCGAGCACCACCCGATCGGGATGGTGACTTGGGGAATGGTGGTAGGCGCGCTCGCGCTGTTCGCCGTCGCGCCGCCGTGGACGATGCCGTACGCGGCGGTCCGGACGACCTCCGCCTTCGGCGGCGCGCAGGTGCCGGTGTTGGCGCTGCTGGTCACGGTCGCGCTGATCAGCACCGCGCTCGCCTACACCCTGAGTATCAGTTCACTTCGGCATCTGCCGTCCACAGTGGCCAGTGTGCTCGCTCTCTCCGAGCCGATCGTGGCCACCCTGCTCGCCTGGCTGATGCTCGGCGAGACCCTCTCACCCGACCAGATCGTCGGGATGGCGGTGCTCCTGAGCGGGGCCGCGCTGGTCCAGCTCGCGTCGCACGGGCCGGTCACGCCCGCCGACCCGCTACCCACCGATTGAGACCTACACCACACGCGGTCGGGTGAAGTTGATCTATCCGGGGGTCACTGGACGCGCTGAAAGTAAAGCGATGTTTACTTGTCGCAGGCGACACATCGTGGCCAATCGGTCACCATGTGCTCATCTCGGTACCGAAACATGGTGCACCCGAGAGCGTTCGTTCCGACCGACCCTCAAGGAGGTACCCCGATGGGTGCACCACGCTCCAGTGGCCCGGCCCACGCCCCGCCCCACCGCCTGCTCGACGCCCGCCATGACGTGCAGGCCTCGCTAGTCGTCTTCCTCATCGCCGTCCCCCTCTCGCTCGGCATCGCCGCCGCGTCCGGGGCGCCGGTCATCGCCGGGCTTATCGCCGCCGTCGTCGGCGGCCTGGTCGCCGGTCCGCTCGGCGGCTCCCGACTGCAGGTCAGCGGGCCGGCCGCGGGTCTGACCGTGGTCGTCGCCGAACTCATCGGCCAGTTCGGCTGGGCGGTGACCTGCGCGATCACCGTCTGCGCCGGCGTGCTCCAACTCATCCTCGGCGCGTGCAAGATCGGCCGGGCCGCGCTCGCGATCTCCCCCACGGTGGTGCACGCGATGCTCGCGGGCATCGGCGTCGTCATCGTCATCAGCCAGGTGCACGTGCTGCTCGGCGGCTCCGCGAGCGCCAACACCTGGCACAACCTGCGCGACCTGCCCGCGCAGGTCACCGACCTGCACCAACCCGCCACCTTCATCGGCCTGGCGGTCGTCGCGCTGCTGCTCGTCTGGCCCAAGCTGCCCGAGCGGATCAGGGCCGTCCCCGGCCCGCTGGTGGCGATCGTGCTCGCCACCGTGGTCACCCTGGGGATCGACGTGCAGCGGGTGTCGCTGCCGGACTCGCCGCTCTCGGCGATCGCCCTGCCCGCGCTCCCCGACGGCCACTGGGCCGCGTTCGCGCTCGGCGTGTTCACCATGACGATCATCGCCAGCGTCGAGAGCCTGCTCTCCGCTGTCGCCGTCGACAAGCTGCGCGAGGGCCACCGCACCGACCTCAACCGCGAACTCGTCGGTCAGGGCAGCGCGAACATCGTCTCCGGCCTGCTCGGCGGCCTGCCCATCACCGGCGTGATCGTGCGCAGCGCGACCAACGTCCGCGCGGGCGCCCGCACCCGCGCCTCGGCGACCCTGCACGGCGTGTGGGTGCTGCTGTTCACGGTGCTGCTGGTCAACCTCGTCGAGCAGATCCCGATGGCCGCCCTGGCAGGCCTGCTGGTGGTCGTCGGCATGAACCTGGTCAAGCTGGCCGACATGCGGACCGCGCGCAGGCACGGCGAGCTGATGGTCTACCTGGTCACGATCGCCGGCGTGGTCATGCTGAACCTGCTCGAAGGGGTCCTGCTGGGCTTCGCCGTCGCGCTCCTCGCGACGCTGCGCCGAATCGTGTGGGCGCGCGTGCGAGTCGAGCAGGGGGCCGACGATGTGTACGCCGTCGTCGTCGAGGGGACTTTAAGCTTTCTTTCCGTGCCAAGGCTTTCCCGGGTGCTGACCCAGGTTCCCGACGGCAGCTCCGTCCACTTGGAACTCGTCGTGGACTACCTCGACCACGCCGCCTACGAACACCTCTCGGCGTGGCGGCGCCAGCACGAGGCGACCGGCGGCACGATCGTCATCGACGAGATCGGCGGTCCGGGCCCCAACACCCGGCGCAAGCGCACCGGCCCGGGCCCGCGCTGGTTCCTGCCGTGGTCGCACTGGCAGGACAGCGAATCGCTGAACTCCCACAAGAAGCACGACCACACGCATGTCCCGATCCCGCACCAGTCCCGCGACCACGTCCTGCGGCCGCTGCTGACCGGTGCGCGGGAGTACCACCGGCGGACCGCGCCGATCATGCGCCCGCACCTGCGCAGGCTGGCCGCGAACCAGCACCCGCACGCCCTGTTCCTGACGTGCGCGGACTCGCGGATCGTGCCGAACGTGATCACCACGTCCGGCCCCGGCGACCTGTTCACCCTGCGCAACGTGGGCAACCTGGTGCCCGGCGACCTGTCGATGCGCGCGGGCGTGCTCTACGCGCTCGACCACCTCAAGGTGCCGACGATGATCGTCTGCGGCCACTCCCGCTGCGGCGCGATGACCGCGCTGATGTCGGGACCGGAGAACGACCCGATCGGGCGCTGGCTGCGGTGGGCCGCACCCAGCTTGCAGGCCTGGAAGGACGGGCATCCGCTGGGGAAGCGGGCGGCGGAGTCGGGATGGTCGGAGATCGATCAGCTGGCGATGGTCAACGTGGCGGTGCAGCTTGAGTCACTGGGGAAGATGCCGGATGTGGCGGCCGCGGTGACGGCTGGGCGGGTGCGGCTCATCGGGCTGTTCTTCGACATTCCCAGCGGGACTCTGCTGATGTTGGACGACGCCGGGGAACGGTTCGAGCCGTTGCGCGAGCCTGCGGAGGCCGTTACGCCGCCCGCGGATGGAGCGACACCCTATGAGACGCGAGCGGAAACGGAGCTGCGATGAACCAGACCAGGCGTGAACGCCGTCGTGAACGCAATCTCCTGCTGCGGCAGCTGCTCAGTGCCGCGGTGGCTGTGGTGCTCGCTTCGGCTGCCCGGCGGGCGTAGCGGCGTTCGACCCGCCGCCGCAGCAGGACTGTGGCGGCGGGTGCCCGCATGGGCTATCCCCGCAGTTCGCCGCCGACGCCCCAGTTCTCGGCTGGGACCTCGTTGATCACAACCCACACGCCCTCGCGGTTGCCGCCGCAGGTCTCGACGAACGCGTCCGTCAGCTTGGCGACGAGTTCGCGCTTCTGTTCCTGGGTGCGGCCGGGGTACATGGAAACCGAGATATGGGGCAAGACCCTCTCCTATACCGGAATGACGGTCGGCACGATCATCGGGCGGCGGCGGTAGGTGTCGGCGACCCAGCGGCCCACCACCCGGCGGACGTGTTGGGCGATCCGGTGGGTGTCGGTGATGCCCTCGGACTCCGTGTGCGACAGCTCCATCTCCACCAGCGACACGACATCGTCAAGTGCCTTGGGGTCGTCGGAGAAGCCGCGCCCGGAGATCGTCGGCGGCGCCATGGCGCGGCCGGTGGCGGAGTCGACGGCGATGGTGATGGAGATGAAGCCGCCCTCGCCCAGCACCAGCCGGTCCGAAAGCGTGGACTCGCCGACGTCGCCGACCGACAGGCCGTCGACGTAGACGTGGCCGACCTCGACCCGGCCGGTGATCTTCGCCTGGCCGTCGACCAGGTCGACCACCACGCCGTCCTCGGCGATGACCACCCGGTCTTCGGGGACGCCGGTCTGCACGGCCAGGGCGGCGTTGGCGCGCAGGTGGCGCCATTCGCCGTGGACGGGCATGACGTTGCTGGGGCGCACCGCGTTGTAGAGGAACAGGAGTTCGCCCGCCGGGGCGTGGCCGGAGACGTGCACCTTGGCGTTGCCCTGGTGGACCACGTGCGCGCCGAGCCGGACCAGGCCGTTGACGACGCCGAACACGGCCGTCTCGTTGCCGGGGATCATGGAGCTGGCCAGGATCACCGTGTCGCCGGGGCGGATCGAGATGTGCCGGTGCTCGCCGCGCGCCATCCGCGACAGCGCGGAGAGGGGCTCGCCCTGGGAGCCGGTGGAGACGAACAGGACCTGGTCCTCGGGCATGGTCATCGCCTCGTCGAGGCTGACGAGCAGGCCCGGTGGGACGGTGAGCAGCTTCAGGTCGGCGGCGATGCCCATGTTGCGGACCATGGACCGACCGACGAGCGCGACCCGGCGGCCGTGCGCGACGGCGACGTCGAGGACCTGCTGGACGCGGTGCACGTGGCTGGCGAAGCAGGCGACGATGACCCGCTGGTTGGCCCGCTGGATGACGCCGTCGAGGACCGGGCCGATCTCGCGCTCGGAGATGACGAAGCCGGGGACCTCGGCGTTGGTCGAGTCGACCAGGAACAGGTCGACGCCCTCGTCGCCGAGGCGGGAGAAGCCCGCGAGGTCGGTGAGGCGGCCGTCGAGCGGGAGCTGGTCGAGCTTGATGTCGCCGGTGTGCAGGACCAGGCCGGCGGGCGTGCGGATGGCCACGGCCAGCGCGTCGGGGATGGAGTGGTTGACGGCGAAGAACTCGCAGTCGAACACGCCCCACGCGCGGCGTTCGCCTTCCTTGACCTCGTGCAGGCTCGGGGTGAGGCGGTGCTCCTTGCACTTGGCCGCCACGAGGGCGAGGGTGAACCGGGAGCCGATGATCGGCAGGTCGGGCCGCAGCCGCAGGAGGAACGGCACGGCGCCGATGTGGTCCTCGTGGCCGTGGGTCAGGACCAGCGCGTCGATCTCGTTGATCCGGTCTTCGATCGCGCGGAAGTCCGGGAGGATCAGGTCGACACCGGGCTGCTGGTCTTCGGGGAAGAGCACGCCGCAGTCGACGATCAGCAGTCTGCCGCCGTACTCGAAGACGGTCATGTTGCGGCCGATCTCACCGATGCCGCCGAGCGCGACAATGCGCAGGCCGCCGTCAGCCAGCGGGGCGGGCTGGTTGTGCGGCCACTTCCCCGATGTGCGGTTGGCACTCACTTATGAACCGTCCCGGCGCTTGTGTGGGTCGTGGTGTTGACGTACGCGGCGTTGGCGTCGGTGTGCGCGACCCGCGCGGTGGCGGGGTCGATGCCCTGGCCGTCGGCGTTGGTCAGTCCGGCCACGCCGAGATCGCCCGCGATGGCGGCGATCTGCTCGTCGGTGGCGGGCAGCAGCGGCAGTCGCGGGTCGCCCGCGTCGATGCCGCGCAGTCGCAGCGCGGCCTTGGAGAACACGACGCCGCCGACCCGGCTGAACGCGCGCAGCACCGGCAGGAGTCCATTGTGGACTTCGCGGGCCGCGGCGACGTCGCCGCTCTCGTAGCTGTCGACCATGGTGCGCAGGCGGTCGGCGACGACATGGCCGATGACGCTGACGAAGCCGACGCCGCCGATGGACAGCCACGGCAGGTTGAGGGCGTCGTCGCCGGAGTAGTAGGCGAGGTCGGTGGTCGCGATGACCTGGCTGCCCGCGAGGAGGTCGCCCTTGGCGTCCTTGACCGCGAGGATGCGCGGGTGCTCGGCGAGCTTGCGCAGGGTGTCGACCTCGATGGGGACGACCGAGCGCGGCGGGATGTCGTAGAGCATCACGCCCAGGCCGGTGGCGTCGGCGATCGCGGTGAAGTGCGCGAGCAGGCCGGACTGCGGCGGGCGGGAGTAGTACGGGGTGACCACGAGCAGGCCGTGCGCGCCCGCCTTCTCGGCCTCGCCCGCCAGGTGCACCGAGTGCGCCGTGTTGTACGTGCCGACCGAGCCGACGACGGTCGCCCGGTCTCCCACGGCCTCGACCACGGCGCGGACCAGGTCCGACTTCTCCTTGTCGGTCGTGGTCGGCGATTCGCCGGTGGTGCCGTTGACGATCAGACCGTCATTGCCCAGGTCGACGAGGTGCGCGGCGAGTTCCTGCGCCCGGTCGAGATCGACCGCCCCCTCGGCGTCGAAGGGGCTGACCATGGCGGTGAGCACCCGGCCGAACGGTCTGCCGGGCGTGGCTGTGGGACTTGCGGTCATGGGGTTAGACGCTACCTCGTGGTCATCGACCCGACGCCCGCAACCTGCGGTCACCGGCGCAGGTCTGGCTGCTAGAGGCCTCTGTTGAGGCCCGAGACGACACTGATCGACGACTGCTCGCCCTCGAACTCGATGCGGCACTCGTCGCGGCCGAAGGCGTACAGCAGCAGCTCACCCGGTTCACCCACGAGGGTGACGGTGTTGGGGCCGCGCTTGAAGCTGGTGTGCCTGCCGGACGGGGTCCGGGCGTTGACGCCGACGGGGCTGTTGCGGAAGAACATCCGGCCGGAGCGCTTCAGCGCGACCCACAGGGCGCGGTCGCGCTCGTTGTCGGCTGGGCGCGGCTCCCAGCCGGGGACGGCGCGGCGGACGTCCTCGTGGTGCACGTAGTACTCGGTGGTGTTGATCAGCTCGTCGAGGAAGGCCGGGCGGTAGATCGACAGCAGCGGCGGACCGCCGCGCACCAGGTCGACAAGTTCGGGCCACGGCTTGGCGGCGTAGCCGTCCTGGACCTTCTGGAGGTAGCCGGCCAGGGCTTTGACCAGGATGCCGCCCGCCGCGTCCGGCCGGTGCTCGCGGACCACGAGGTGGGCGGCGAGATCGCGGGTCTTCCAGTCGCCGCACAGCGTCGGCGCGTCCGGCCCGACTTCGGCGAACAGGTCACTGAGCTGCGCGCGTTCGTCCTTGGCTACACCCATGGACCTACATTACCGGGGGTAAGTTAGTCCGACTTGGTGAGCTGCGACTCACTGAGCAGGTTGTTGTTCTTTTCCCTGAGCACGCAGTAGACCTCGCGGGAGCCGCCCTTGGACGACTCGGCTTCCCATGTCTCCTTCGATGGGACGATCACCGAGTAGACCAGGTTCGACTTCTTGTCCTTCTTGATCCGGTCGGTCTCGAACAGCCAGCCGCAGTAGCTGTCGCCGAGGGTCTTGAGCGCGTCGCCGAAGTAGGCGTACTCCTCCGAGGAGTTCATCGGCTCGAAGCTGCCGTACACCTGAATCCCGAAGGCTTTCTTGCAGTCACTGTTGGACTCGTACGACGCCCCGCCCTGCAGCTTGCTCGAACCGCAGTACCCGTTGCTGATCGCGAACTCATTGAGTTCACCATTGATGCCGTAGGTGTACTTCGTCGCGGGAAGCCGGTCGTCGGAACCGGGGGCGTTGATCGCGTTGCTCAGGAAGAAGCCGCCGACCGCGCCCGCGATCAGCAGGATGCCCGCGAGGATCATCGCGAGCTTCTTGTTCACCCCGCCCTTCGGCGGCGCGGCGACCACGCGGGTGGCCTGGCCGTGCGGGAAGTACGCGGTGCCGCCGGTCATCATCGTCGGGCCGGTGGGCGGGCCCGCCTGCACGTGCGTGAGCAGCCCGCGGGCCTGGCCGGAGGTGAGCCGAGCCTGCGGGGTGTTGATCATCAGGCCGGTGATCACCGAGGCGAGCGCGCCCTGGCCGCGGGTCAGGTATGGGACCTCGTTGAGGATCGAGTGCATGGTGGCGGCGGTGGTGGCCCGCTCGTAGGGCGAGTAGCCCTCCATCGCGAAGAACAGGACCGCGCCGAGGGCCCACAGGTCCGAACTCGCGCTGGCTTCTTCGCCGCGGATGCGCTCGGGTGCCATGTAGGACGGTGAGCCGATGAGGATGCCGCTGCTGGTCAGGCGCGGGTCGTCGAGGGACTGGGCGATGCCGAAGTCGGTCAGCTTCACCCGGCCGTTCGCGGCCAGCATGATGTTGCTGGGCTTGACGTCGCGGTGCACGATGCCCGCCTGGTGCGCGGCGTCGAGGGCGGAGAGCAGCTGGTCGGCGAGCTTGGCGACCTGGTCGGCGGGCAGCGGCCCGCGCTCCTTGACCACGTCGGACAGCGTCGGCGCCTGGATCAGCTCCATGACGATGTAGGTGGCGCCCGATTCCTGCACGACGTCGTAGACGGTGACGACGGCCGGGTCGTTGAGCCGCCCGGCGGTGCGCGCCTCGCGAAGCACGCGCTCCTCGAAGATCTGCCGCTCGCTCTGCGGCACCCCCTCGGGCAGGTGCAGTTCCTTGATCGCGACGTGCCGCCCGATCATGGTGTCCTCGGCCAGCCACACGACACCCATGCCGCCGCGGCCCAGCTCGTTGAGGACCGCGTACCGGCCCGCCACCATGCGCGGCCCGTGCGCCACGGTCGGTCCTTGCTCCTGCGACACCCTGCTACCTCCTCAGCCGCCGCGAATCCTAGTCAGACCGCGATCGGCCGTTCGGCGGTTCCGCATAGACGATCGCCGAGGGCGGGGTTTTCGTGTCGTCAGGCCGACTCGAACACCTCGTGGCCTGCCTCACGCAGGGCCGCGACGGCCCGGGAGAGGTCGGTGGCGTGGACCAGGATGTGGTCGGTGTCGAAAGTGGACAGCGCGAACAGCGACACCCCGGCCGCGGCGAGCGAACCCGCCAGCGAGGCCATGATCCCGGTGAGGGTGAACTCCAGCGGGCCGCGCACGGTCAGCAGCCGCCAGCCCGCCTCGGTCTGACCGCCCTCGGGCGCCGCGGCGCTCGGGGAGACGATCGAGAGCTCAGTCGGCGTGCGGCTGACCGACACCAGGCCGTCGCCGTCGAACAGGCCCGCGGGGACCGTGGTCCCCGCGTCGAACCTGGTGACCGTGTAATCGCCGCCGATGACGTCGATGGCGAGCCGCTTCACCCGGCTCAGCCTTCGGCGACGAGCGGGCTGGAGGCGACCTCGGTGCCGTCGGGCAGCGCGGTGATCGTGAAGTCGGCGAAGACGCTCGACGCCGCCTTCTGCAGCTGCCGCAGGCACTCGATGGCCAGCGCGCGGATCTCGACGTCGGCGTGCTCGGTGGCGCGCATGGCGATGAAGTGACGCCAGGCGCGGTAGTTGCCGGTGACCACGATGCGGGTCTCGGTGGCGTTGGGGAGGATCGCCCGAGCCGCCTGGCGCGCCTGCTTCTTGCGCAGGGTGGCGCTCTTGACGTCGGCGAACTTCTTCTCCAGGCCGGCGAGCAGCTCGTTGTACGCGTCCTGCGCGGCCTGGGCGGCCTCAAGGAACTTCGCGTGCAGCTCCGGGTCCTCGGCGATGACGTCGGGCTCGACCATCGCGGCCGACTTCTCCGGCACGTACCGCTGCGAGAGCTGCGAGTAGGAGAAGTGGCGGTGGCGGATCAGCTCGTGGGTGAGCGAGCGGGACAGGCCCGTCATGTAGAAGCTCACGCTGCCGTGCTCGAGGACCGACAGGTGGCCGACCTCGATGATGTGGTTGATGTAGCCGGCGTTGGTCGCGGTGGCCGGGTTCGGCTTCTTCCACGACTGGTAGCAGGCCCGGCCGGCGAACTCGGCCAGCGCCTCACCGCCGTCGGCGTCGGTGGACCACGGCACGTCCGCCGGCGCGAAGAACTCGGTCTTGGCGATGAGCTGCACCTTCGGCGACACCGTCTCGGTCACGTGGCCCGTCCTCTACTCGATTGCTACTTCAGCCGCCAGCCTAACCGCAACCATCGACTTCCTTGACCGACATCACAAGTGGTGTCATGGTGGTGTCATGGACCTGAACCCGTACCTCGCAGCTCTGCGTGACGACCTGGCCACCACAGCGTCGGCCGGCGACGAGACCATGCGGCGCGCGGCGGCGGTGTTGGCCGCCGCCATCGAGCCCGCTGCCCGGCTGGCCATGATGAACGCCCTGTCCGACCTCGCCGCCGAGGTGACCGCGGCGCTGCCCGATCATGTGGTGGATATCCGCTTGGACGGGCGCGATGTGCGTGTCGTCGTCACCGAGACGTCAGGTGACACCAAGGAGACACCACCGCCGCCGCTGCAAGACGGCGGCGATATGAGCCGGATGACGCTGCGCCTGTTCGAGGAGCTCAAGGCGAAGGCCGAGCAGGCCGCGAACGCCCAGGGCGTGTCCCTCAACACCTTTGTCCAGCAGGCGCTGCAGGGCGCGCTGCACGGCAAGGCGAGGGGCGGAGACAGGGGCAGGCACAAGACCGACGGCTCACGAGTGCAGGGCTGGTACCGGGGATGACCGACACCCAGCCGGTCGCCGCGCGGACGTTCGACGCGGACGGACCGATAGAGATGACAGTGACCATCGGCGCCGGGGTCATCGAGGTGCGCCTGGTCGACGAACCGGGTGTCGCGGTGAGCGTGCGGCACGCGCCGGACAGCGGGAACCCGTGGGTGGAGGGCCTGTCGAACCTGGTCACGTGGTTCAGCGGCCAGCTCGGTGAGCAGGCGCCCGCCGACGTGCCCGGTGAGGCGGTGCGCCAGACGAAGATCGAGTTCGGCGGCGGCAGGCTGACCGTGCGCACACCGCACCAGGCGAGCCTGCGTGGCGTGCCGGTGGCCGTGTCCATCCGCGCCCCACTCGGCTCCCACCTGACGTCACGCTCCGGCGCGGCGTCGATCACCGTGACCGGGCAGGCGGGCCGGGTCGAGGCGGCCACCGCGGGCGGCGCGATCGACGTCGAGGCGGCCGCGGGCGCCCACTTGACCACGGGTTCCGGCTCGATCCGGGTCGGCCGGTCCGGCTCGGGTCTGCGGGCCCGCACCAGTTCCGGCGCCGTCGAGGCGACCGAGATCGCGGGGCCCTCGTCGGTGTCCACCGGCGGCGGCGACGTCTGGCTCGGCGCGGTGACCGACGACGTCCTCGTGCGCACCGGCACCGGCGACATCACGGTCGCCGACGCCGCGTCGGGTCAGCTCGAACTCACGACCGGCTCCGGCGACCTGCGGGTCGCGGTGCGCGCCGGGTCGGTGGCCGAGGTCGACCTGTCCTCCGGGTCGGGCGAGGCCCGAAGCGACCTGCTGCTGTCGGACGAGCGGCCGGATGATCCCTCCGCGCTGCGTGTGCACGGCCGTACCGGCTCCGGTTCCGCACTCATCACTCTCGCAACTCTCTGAATACGGATGACTCCGTTCCGCTCAAAGTCCGAGGCCACGACCTGCGACGTTCGGATCCGATGATCATGGTTTTGCTCGAAAACCGACAGTTAGGGCCCGTAGACGGTGGATATAGGTACGTAGGTACGTAGTTCTGACGATGTAGTACGTGTCACCCGGAAGGCATCGTGATCTCGCGGGCAACGATGCAGGCTGGAGAGGCACATGGGACTTCAACACGGGTTGGTCAGCGACACCCCGGCGCAAGCGTCGACAGTCCGACGGGATGTGCAGGCGCGGTGGTCGCCTTCGGTTCAACGGGAGGCGGTCGCCGGGTTCCGGGCACACGCGGGCCGAGTGGCCATGGCGATCATCGCCGAGGTCCGGCGGGCCGTGCCCGATTTGGCGACACCGTTGGCGGGGCCGATCGGCGGGCTCCTGCCGTCGGCGATCCAGGCGGTGATCCTGCGCGGTATCGACACAGTGCTCGCGCCGCGGTCGACGTCGGACGACTGGACGGAGATGTTCCGCGGCATCGGCGCCATGATCTACGGCGCGGGCTGCCCAGCGGACGCGCTGCCCAAGGCGTACCAAGCGGGCGAGCGGGTCATGTCCGAGCAGATGCGCACCTACGGCCTGGCGAACTCGGTGTCCGCGCAGGCGATCACCGTCCTGACCGGCGCCGTGGCGCGACAGGTCGACCGGCTGCGCGCGGTGTCCCTCGAGGGTTACGAGACCGCCCGGTCCACCTCCACCGACACCATGGCCGACCGCCGCGCCCGGCTGCTGCGGCTGCTCCTCGACGAACGCACCTCCGACGTCAACGTGATCACCGATGAGGCGCACGCGGCGCGGTGGCGGGTGCCCGAGGCGATCGTCGCCGTGGCACTGCGCTGCCCGCAGGGGCCGAGTGTCCCCGGGCAGGGTCCGCTGGGCACGGAGATCCTCGCCGACCTCGACGGCGCCCGGCCGTGTCTGGTGATCGCGGCCGACGGCGTCGACCACGCCGCGCTGGCCAAGTCGTTCCCCGGCTGGCGGATCGCGGTCGGCCCGCCGGTCCCGATCACCGCGATCCGGTCGTCGCTTCGGGTGGCGCGCAAGGCGATCGAGCTGTCCGAGCGTGGGCTGATCACCGACGGCCCGGTCGTCGACTGCGCCGAGAACGGTCTGGCGCTGGCCTTGTTCTCCGACGACTTCCTGATCGAGCAGCTCGTCAACCGGCGCCTCGCGCCGCTGAACGACCTGACGCCCCGGCAGCGGGAGCGGATGCTGGTGACCCTGCACGAGTGGCTCGCCTTGCGTGGCCGCGCCGGTGAGGTGGCCGACCGGCTGGGCGTGCACCCCCAGACCGTGCGCTACCGCTTGCACAAGATCGAGGAGCTGTTCAGCGACCAGCTCAGCGACCCGCGGGCCCGCTTCGAACTCGAACTGGCCGTCCGCGCCGAACTCCTCCGCACCGCCTCCAAACTGTCAGACGACGACACAGTCGAAGAGGCCTGCTAACCACCTCGCGAGTCGCCCCGCCAAGCAAGTGAGTCGCCCCTCCGGGCAAGTGAGTTCGACATTCGTGGCAGCGAACGTTGAACTCAGTTGCCGGAAGGGGCGACTCGTTTGCCTGGCGGGGCGACTCGCGGGGTGTGAATGTTGGACTCAGTGTTCTGAATGTTGGACTCGCGAGATCCAGGCGGCGATTTGGGCGCGGTTGCTGAAGCCGAGTTTGGTGCGGATGTGGTCGATGTGGGTCTCGGCGGTGCGCAGGGAGATGACCAGGGCCTTGGCGATCTCCTTGTTGGTCATGCCTTTCGCGACCAGTTCGGCGACTTCGCGTTCGCGCTTGGTCAGCCGCGGCTCGTCCGACTCCGGGGCGGGGCGGGTGATGTCCTCGCCCAGGGCGTAGGAGACGGCGGTGTCGGTGGGGAGTTTCGTGCCCACCATGAACTCCGCGCCCGCGACCTCGATGCCCAGCGCGGCGGTCGTCAGCTCCATGTCCCGGCGCATCCCTTCGGCGAAGGCGACATAGTTCGTCGGCGAGGCGCCGACCAGCTGGAACACGGTGACGGACGCGCCGAACAGCCGCGCCGCGCGGCGGTACTCGCCGCGGTGGACGGCGCACCCGGACAGGACGTTGAGACTGAACCCGAGGATCACCCGGTGGTCGACCTCGCGTTGCAGCCGCAGCACTTCCAGGCCCGCCTCAAGCGACCGCTCGTACTCCCCGTGCAGGTACTCCGCGGCGCTGAGCGACCACAGTGCCCAGCACTGGAACGTCGCCTCACCAAGGGATGCGCACCGGTCGGCGCAGGCCCGCATGACGGCCCGGCCGGTCTCCAGGTCGCCCGTGAGACTCACCGCGAGGCCATGGTTGAAGGTCGCCCACAGCTCGCCGCCAAGATCACCCTGGGCGACGAAGGCGTCCAACGCCCGGCCGAACAACTCGGCCGCCTTCTCGCCCTCGTTCGCCATCAGCGCGGCATAGGCGTGGACCTGGTCGGCGTACGCGCGGGCGCTGGCGTCGTCGATCCGCTCGGCCACCTCGGATACCTCGGCCAGCCGCGCCGCGTAGGCGTCCATGTCGCCCTGGACGAGGGCGAGGAACGCCTCGACCCACGCCGCGGCGGCCCACTCCGGGGTGTCGGGCGCAGCGGCGGCCAGCAGCCTGCCCGCCCAGATCCGGCCCTCGGTGAGACCGCGGATGAGCCAGTAGTCCCGGATCTCGGTGACCATCCGCAGCCCGACCGACGCCTCGGCGGGATCGCCGAGGCAGAAGTCGAGCGCCTGTCGGAGGTTGGCGTGTTCCTGGTCGATCTTCTGGACGAGCGCGAGCTGCCCAGGACCGATCCACTTCGCGCCGAAGTCCCGGGTGACCTCTCGGCACCAGTCGCGGTGCCTGCGGCGCAGCGTGGTGAGGTCGCCGTCGGCGCGGAGCCGGTCCTCGCCGTACTGCCGCAGCGTCTCCAGCATCCGGAACCGGACCTGCCCGTCGTGCTCCTCGCGCAGCAGGATCGACTTGTCGATCAGGCTGTCGAGCATGTCGAGCAGGTCGTCGCAGGTCAGGTCGTCGCCGCAGCACACGGCTTCGGCGGCCTCGAGGTCGAAGCCGCCGGGAAACACCGCCACGCGCGCCCAGAGCAAGCGTTCCTGCTCGGTGCACAGCTGGTGGCTCCAGTCGATCAGCGCCTCGAGCGTCTCGTGCCTGCTCGGCGTGGCCCGGTTCGCGCGGGTGAGCAGGGTGAACCGCTTGCTGAGCCGGTCGGCGAGCTGGCGCACCGACAGCGACCGCAGCCGGACCGCGGCGAGTTCGAAGGCCAGCGGCAGGCCGTCGAGCGAGCGGCACAGCTGGATCACGGCGTCGACGTCGTCGTCGGTGATGGTGAACGACGGCACGACCGCTGTCGCGCGGTCGATGAACAGGCGCACCGCGTCGTACTGGTACACCGCGGCGGCGGACTCACCGAGGTCCGGCACGGCCAGCGGCGGCACCGGCATGACGTGTTCGCCCCCCACGCCGAGCGACTGCCTGCTGGTGGCGAGGATGACCACGTCCGGGCACGAGATCAGGATGGCCTGGGCGAAGTGGGCGCTCGCCTCGATCAGGTGCTCGCAGTTGTCGAGCACGAGCAGCAGCCTGCGGGCGCGCAGGAAGTCGACGACGAGATCGATCGGCGCCCTGGTCGAGCGGTCGCCGAGGCCGAGCCGGTCGGCGACCGTGTTGACCAGCAGTTTCGGGTCGTGCAGATCGGCGAGGCCGACGAAGACCACGTCGTCGAAGGAAGCCCGGGTGGAGGTGGCCACGCGCATCGCGAGCCGGGTCTTGCCGACTCCGCCCGGTCCGGTCAGGGTCACCAGCGGCGCGATTCCCAACAGTCGCTTGACTTCGCGGATCTCGTCACCGCGGCCTACGTAGCTCGTGACCTCAACCGGAAGTCGATCTCCGCTGAAACGTGCGGCGACTGCGATCGACACGCTCACTCATCACCTGCCCAGCACTCAGTGCACCAACGTCCCGTTTCATCCGTTCGCCCCGACGGAGGTCCGATCTTGCCGCACGGCCGGCGCGATCAGCCGCACCACCTCGTCACTTGCTCCAAATGTGACATTAGCCGGACTCGGAGTAATAGGCTACTAGCCAGTACGCAAGGCGGCGCTCAGGTCGCCCCTCGCGCCCACCCGGACCTCGTCGAGTTCGAGCCAGGCGGCCATCGTGCGCAACTCGGCCATGAGCTCACCGGCGACCCGAGCGGTGTCGGCACCCGGTTCGGCGAACGCGCCCTGCACGAGTAAGGCCCCGTTGGCGCGGTCGGCCTTGAGGTCGACGCGGCCGACGAGTTCGCCGTCGAGCAGGAACGGGAAGACGTAGTACCCGTGGATACGCTTGGGCTCGGGCACGTAGATCTCGATGCGGTAGCGGAAGCCGAACATCCGCTCGGTGCGGTCGCGCTCCCAGATCAGCGGGTCGAACGGGCACAGCAGCGCCCGCCCGGTGACCTTGCGCGGGGTGCGGGCGTCGACGTGCCGGTAGGCCTGGTGGCGCCAACCCTGGACCGTCACGGCCTCCAGCAGCCCTTCTTCCACAAGCTCGGCCACGGCTTGCTGGGAGCGGGCGGGCTGCAGGCGGTAGTAGTCCCGCAGGTCCTTCTCGGTGCCGATGCCGTGCGCGACGGCGGCGCGCAGCATCAGCTGCCGGGCCGCTTCCTCGTCGGAAACCGGTGCGGCGCCGAGGACATCGGGCGGGAGAACGCGCTCAGGCAAGTCATAGAGCCGCTGGAAGCCGCGCCGGGTGCCGGTGGTCAGCTCGCCGACGGCGAAGAGCCACTCGCAGGCGTGTTTGACGTCGGAGCGGTTCCACCAGCCGCCCTTGACCTTCGGGACTATCGCGCCGCCCAACGCCGTCTCCAGCGTGCCCGCGCCGACCGGGCCGAGTTCCTTGACCGCGGCCAGGACGTCGTCGATGAGGCCGGGCGCCTTGGCCGTCATGCGTTCCAGGTGGTGGATGTAGCGGTGTTCGTAGCGGCGCATGCGCCACCGCAGCAGCGGCCAGTCGGCGACCGGGATCAGGCTCGCCTCATGCGCCCAGTACTCGACCAGGAGGCGGGGTTTGCGCGCTGTGTGCGTCCAGGCGGCGTCGTCGACCAGCGCCGGGTGGTAGGCGCCGAGGCGGGAGAAGACCGGCATGTAGTGCGCGCGGACCGCGACGTTGACCGAGTCGAGCTGCAGGAGCTGGACGCGGGAGAGCACCTTGGCGAGATGGCGTCGGGTGGGCGGGCCCGTGGGCCGCGCGTCGGCGAAACCCTGTGCCGCCAGGGCTGTTCGCCGGGCGGCCGCGGCCGTGATCGTCTCGCTCACCGTTTCACCTCGCACGGTTCCGGGATACTGCCGGCAGGCACCGACACTTCCGGCGCGGGCCGTTCGGCGCGGACCACCAGGACGACCGCGACCAGCACGATCAGGCCGCCGCCGAGCTGCGCGATCCCGAACCGCTCGCCCGCGAAGAGGAAGCCGAGCAGGACGGCGATCACCGGGTTCACGTAGGCGTAGGTGGCCACGGTGGAGACCGACAGGCGGCCGAGGACGTAGACGTAGGAGCTGAACGCGAGCAGCGAGCCCGCGAGGACGAGGTAGATCCACGCGGCCCAGGAGCCGGTGGTGATCTCGGCGAGGTCGAACCGCTCCCCCATCACCGCGCCGGACACCGCGAGCGCGACGCCACCCGCCACCATCTCCACGGCAGAGAGGGCGAACGGGTTGGCGGGCAGCGGGAGCTTGGTGGTCAGCACGGTCCCGACCGCCCAGCCGAGCGCGGCCAGCAAGACCAGCCACGGCCCGAACCAGGCCGCGCCGTGGGCGCCTTCGACCGGGCCCCCGAGAACCAGGACGGCCAGCCCCACCAGCCCGACCGCGACGCCGATCAGCGTGGTCCGGGAGGGCCGGTCGCCCCAGATCCGGCGCAGGATCACGACGTAGATGGGCACGGACGCCACGAGCAGGGCGGCAAGACCGGAGGCCACGTGCTTCTCGGCGAGGACGACCAGGCCGTTGCCCATGGCGGGCAGGAGAAGCCCGATGAGGACGGCCGACCCGAACTGCGCCTTGGTCATCCGCAGCGCCTTGACCCCCGCGAAGATCACGACGAGAACGCCGAGGACCAGGCCGGCGGCGAGGAAGCGGGCGCCCGCGGAGAGGAGGGCGGGCATGGACTCGACGGTGAAGCGGATGGCGAGGTAGGTGGAGCCCCACACCACGTACACGACACCGAGGGCGGCCCACGCGAACCAGGACTTGGACGACATGGCCTCACCCTCGCACGAACCACCGACATTTGTATGCCGGTTATTTGTCGTTGACCCGGCCTTTGCGGCAACACGCTCGGACGGTCGGACATTCCGCCTGGAGTCTGCCGGGGCGCTGTCGATGACTCTTGCGGGTTTCGGCCATGGCGCCGGCAGCCCGACGGGGAAGGCGGATCGGCGAGCCACTAGGTTGCCGCCATGGCTGATGCCACGGTTCGTCCCGCCGTACCCGCCGATGTCGACGAGATCGCCCGGATCCAGGTCCTCACCTGGCAGGCCGGGTATTCGGGCATCCTCCCCGCCGAGGTCCTGGCCGCGCTCGACCCCGCCGACGCGGCGGCGCAGTGGCGGCAGACGATCGAGCAGGGGCCCGCGACGGTGTTCGTCGCCCTCGAAGGCGAGTGGATCGTCGGGTTCTGCAGCGCGGGGGCCTCGCCGGAGTCGGAGTCGGCCATGGCCAACGACCTGCCGCCGGAGGACGCCCAGACGGTCGCGTTGATCGGCACGCTGCTGGTCGAGCCGCGCTGGGGTCGGCGTGGGCACGGAGGCAGGCTGCTGGTCGCGGCGGCGAAAGCGGTGCGGGCCGCCGGGTTGACGCGCGGGATCTGCTGGGTGCCGGAGGCGAACCAGTCGCAGGTGAGTTTCTTCACCCGCGCCGGGTGGGCGCCGGACGGGGTCGTGCGCACGCTCGACGCCGGTGGGCGGCCCTTGCGGGAGCTGCGAATGTCCGGGTCACTGGACCTGAAGCTGGCCTGACGGTCACCCGGTTGAGGTACCGTCGACGACGGCCTCGTTTCGAGTGGGGGACTTTCCTTGGTGCTGCCTTGGCTCTGCGTGACGTTCTGCGTCGCGTTCGGGTCGGCGCTTGTCCCTTTTGTCAGCATTGAGGTGTTTGTCCTGGCGCTGATGACGCAGCGGCCGGGGATCTCGTGGGTGGCGCTCGGCGCGGTCGTGGCCGTCGCGCAGGTCGCGGGGAAGCTTGTCTACTACTACGCCGGGCGTGGGTCGATCCACCTGCCCGCGTTCCTGCACCGCGCACCCAAGCCGATGACGCCGACCCGTTTGCGCTGGCAGCTGCGCACGAAACGGCTGCGCGGCTGGGTGGAGAGCGTCAAGGAGCGGTGCGAGCGGCACCCGCACTGGATGTTCGGCACCTACGGGGTGAGTTCGGTGGTGGGGCTGCCGCCGTACATGGCGATGACCGTGCTGGCCGGGTTGGTGCGGATGCCGTTGCACACGTTCGTGTCGGTGGGGCTGGTCGGCCGGTTCGTGCGGTTCAGCGCGCTGGCGGCGTCACCGGCGGTGTTCGCCGGATGGTTCCTGTAGGAGCAAGGCCCACGCCGACGGAGTGAAGTCGAGCCGGCCCGCATCGGGGTTCTTGGAATCCCTGATCCCCACCGTGTCGGCGAAATCGACCTCCACGCAAGCCCCGTTGTCGCCGCTGTAGGAACTCTTGCGCCAGCGGACCTCAACGCAATCGCCGTTGTCTCCGCTGAAGCTGCTCTTACGCCACGCCGTCCCCATGACTGCCCGCTCCCGGTCGGTCGTACTCACTTGCGAGGCTCGCAAGCATCGACCGTGATTGTTCCGCATGGAGCGCGACTGCGGCGAGTCCGCCGAGGACCAGCCAGTAAGTGGCGATATCCCTCGAACTCTCCAGGAACAGACTGCGATTCTGGGTTTCCAGACAGACAACGGGCTGATGGTCAGCGAACTGCATCAGGCGGAACGGGCCGCCCAATCCCGCGTGCGCGCCGATGCTGGCCGGGATAACCCGGACCTGGCAGAACGGCTGAGAGGTCATGAACAGCAGGTGGAGCATCTGCTCGTGCATCACGGCCGGGCCGCCGACCGGCAGCCGGAGCGCGTGCTCGTGGATGTAGAAGGTGAACTCTGGCGGGTTCTTTCGGCGCATCAGGATCTGCCGATCCATCCGTGCCTGCACTCGCGGCTCGATCCCGGGCTCCGGGATCAGGCCCGACTCCCGCATCATCGCCCGGGCGTAATCCTCGGTCTGGAGCAGCCCATCGACACGGTTCAGCTCTAGCGCGAAGACGGCGGAAGCGGTGGTTTCGTGTAGCGCCAAAGTGCGCAGTTGGTCCGGTAGGCGTTCGCCGTGGTGGCGGAGGAAGGAGCCGTGCTCGTCCTCCCCACCGCACAGCGCGATGATCCGGTCCAGTTCCCTCGGCGTGACCCGGCAGTACGCCAGGTAGATCGCCGCTTCCACCTCACTGCACGAAGTCTTCCCCGACTCCACCCGCGAGATCTTCGACTCCGACCAGCCGATCGCGTGCGCCAACTCGGAAGCCTTGAGCCCCCGGAACTGACGCACCCGCCTCAACTCGTCGCCCAGTTCGCGGCTCCGCACCGTCGCATCCATACGGGCACGCTAGCGGCCTCGCCCCACGAAAACTCCCTGAAACCGCTGGTACCACCGGAAAGAATCACTGAAGCGCCGTGCTTGCATCGCGCGCAAGACATACTGCGATCGTGACGACCTACGACACCATCGGTGCCACCTACGCCACCACGCGCAAGCCCGACCCCCGCGTCGCGGCCCAGATCCACCAAGCCCTGGGCGACGCGACGACCGTGATCAACGTGGGCGCGGGAACCGGGTCGTATGAGCCGCCACAAACGGTTCTCGCGGTCGAGCCCAGTTCGGTGATGATCGCCCAGCGCCCGCCGGGTTCGGCTCCCGTGCTGCAAGCCTGCGCCGAGTCCATCCCGCTCGCCGACGACTCGGCGGACGCGGCGATGGCGCTGCTGACCGTGCACCACTGGACCGACCTGGCCGCCGGGATCGCCGAACTGCGCCGCGTCGCCCGCGAGCGGGTCGTCATCCTCACGTGGGACCAGACCGTCACCCGCGCGTTCTGGCTGCTCGACGAGTACCTGCCCGAGGCGATCCCGCTGGACGACGCCCGCGCGGTGCCGATTGATCGGCTGGTGACCATGCTCGGCGGCGCCCGCGTGGAAACGGTTCCGGTCCCCCATGACTGCACCGACGGCTTCGGTGCCGCCTACTGGCGCAGGCCCGAGGCGTACCTCGACCCGGTGGTGCGGGCCGGGATGTCCATGCTGGCCCAGACCGGCGAACCCGCCCTCCAGCCCGGCCTGGCCCGCCTGGCCGACGACCTCGCCACCGGCCGCTGGCACGACAACCACGCCGACCTGCTCGCCCTGGACACCCTCGATGCCGGCTACCGCCTGCTCATCGCGGACCTCTGAGTCGCGCAAACCCATGAATCGTTCACTGCCCAAGCCGATCACGGGTCGCTAGCGTGCTCACCATGGCGCACATCGACCTTGGCATCGACGAGTCCCAGTTCCCCGGCATCACCGGGCCCATGCGGTTTCGGCCCGAGACCGGCAAGCCGCTCATGGAGTTGGCCGAAGTCCTGTTGCGTGGACCGCATTCGCTGACCGCGGGCGAACGCGAGCTGATCGCGGCGTACGTCTCCGGGCTCAACGAGTGCAACTTCTGCTGCAACTCGCACTCCGCGTTCGCCGCCGCCCAGCTCGACGAGGGAATGGCGCTCGTCGACCAGGTTCGGGCGAACCTCGATGAGGCGCCGGTGTCGGAGAAGCTGCGCGCTCTGCTGCGGATCGCCGGTGCCGTGCAGGAGACCGGCCGCAAGGTCACGTCCGAGCTTGTCGAGGCGGCGAGGACCGAGGGTGCGACCGACGTCGAGATCCACGACACGGTGCTGATCGCGGCGGCTTTCTGCATGTACAACCGCTACGTCGACGGCCTCGCCACCCTGACGCCCACCGACCCCGAGCTGTACGCCCAGTCGGCTCAGCGGATCGTCGAGCACGGCTACATGAGCTGACCCCGCCGGTCGCGGAGGAAGGCAGCCACCAGCAGTCCGGTCAGCACACACAGGCCCGCGTTGACGAAGATCGCCGTGCTCACACCGTCCAGCACGGCCGCGGGGCTGTCGTCGCCGTGGGCGCGGGCGGTCACGATCGCGCTCATGATCGGGATGCCCATGGTGATGCCGACCTGTTGGCTCATCGTGGCCAGACCGGTCGCGAGGCCCTGTTCGCCGTCCGGCAGGCCGGAGGTGGCGGTCACCATGAAGCCGACAATCGCGACCAGGTTGGCGACACCGCCGGCGAAGGTCAGCACCAGCAACGGCAGGACCCACGCCGACGTGGTCCCGAGAAAGGCGAGCGGCAGGGTCGCCGCGGCCTGCACGCCGAACGCGGTCACGATCGCGCGCTTGGTCCCGACGCGGGCGATGACCTTCGGCGCGATCACCCCGCCCACGACTGTCCCGATGCCGAGCACGGCAAAGGACAGGCCGGTGGCGAGTGGTGTGTAGCCGAGGACTTTCTGCAGGTACAGGGTCAGCAAGAACACCAGCGACGTCTCGGTGACGAACGCCAGCAGACCGGCCAGGTTGCCCCACGCGACGGTGCCGCGACGCAGGATGGCCACCGGCACCAGCGGCTCCGCCACACGCTGCTCCACCAGCCAGAACAGGCCGAGCAGCACCACGCCCACGGCCAGCGCGCCGAACGCGCGCGGGTCGCTCCACGAGCGCTCGCCCGCGGTGGTCAGGCCGAACACGATCGCCAGCAGACCGAGTGTCACGGTGACCGCACCCGGAACGTCGAGCCGGGCCCGCCGCTCGGGCTTGCTCTCCGCCAACACCGTGGGCGCGGCGATCAGGACGAAGGCCGCCACCGGGATGTTGATGAAGAACGCCCAGCGCCAGCTCAGCAGGTCGGTCAGGAGGCCACCGAGGATGGCGCCGGTGGTGAACCCGGCCGCCATCAGCGCGCCGTTGAGTCCGAGTGCCTTGTCCCGCAACGATCCTTCGGGGAAGGACGTGGTGAGCAGCGACAGGGCGGCCGGGGTGACGGCGGCCGTCGCCAGCCCTTGGGCAACGCGGGCGGTGAGCAGCAACGCGGGGGTGGTGGCGAGGCCGCCGATCAGGGAGGCCACGCCGAGCAAAGCCATACCTGCCAGGAAAAGCCGCCGCCTGCCGAAGAGGTCGGCCACGCGGCCGAACAACAGGGTGAAGCCCGCAGCGCACAGGGCAAAGGCGGTGGCGATCCACTGCAGGTTCTCCAGGGAGAACCCGACCTCCGCGCCGATCACCGGGAGCGCGACGTTGAGGATCGAGAAGTCGACGGCGAGGGTGAAGCTCGCGGTGAGCAGGAGAATGAGCGTCAGCCGTTGGCGCGAGGTCATGAGCGCGGGCGCAGTGTCCACAATGGACATCGTGGTTTCCTTTCAACGAGAGGAAACCAGCATCACCTCACGGCTTTCCAGTAACCAGCCCTCTGCTCTGCCTACCCCTGAGAGTGCCAGGCCGGCCGCCCCAACAGCCGAAACGCCGCCGCCGACCCGCTCCCCGGCTCGGCGCTGTACATCAGCACCCGGTGCGCGGAGTCGTCCGGAAGTTGGAAGACCTCGAACTGGAGGTCCATCCGCCCGACGGTCGGGTGGGCGAAGACCTTGGTGCCGGACGTGCAGTTGAGCACCGGGTGCCGCGACCAGAGTGCGGAGAACCGGGTGCTCTTCATGGAAAGCTCACCGATCAGTTCGGCCAGGTGGCGGTCGTCGGGATGGCGGCCGGCGACCAGGCGCAGCGACGCCACCGAGCGTTTGGTCTCCTCTTCCCAGTGCGGGAACAGCTCGCGGGTGTGCGGGTCGAGGAAGAGCATCCGGGTCAGGTTCGGCCGGGTGTCCACCGAAGCGGGACTCTCCAGGGCGTAGTGGCTTGCCAGCAGCTCATGCCCCAGCGCGTTCCAGGCCAGCACATCACTACACCGATCCATCGCGACGGCCGCGACCCCGTCCATCGCGGCGATCAACTGCACGACACCCGACCGAGCCGCCTCCGGCCGCACCGCGCGCCGCTTGCGCCGAGTGGGGCGCGCGACATCGCGGAGGTGCGCGGTCTCGTCGTCGTCAAGCCGCAGCGCGCGGGCGATGGCGTCGAGCACGTCGTCGGAGGCGTTCTGGCTCTGCCCCTGCTCAAGGCGGGTGTAGTAGGTGATGCTGACGCCGGCCAACTGCGCCAACTCCTCGCGCCGCAACCCGGGCACCCGGCGTGCGCCGAACGAGGTCAGGCCGACGTCGGCGGGAGTCAGCCGGGCTCGGCGGGTGCGGAGGAAGTCACCCAGTTCGGTGCTCATGGGCCCAGTATCCCGGCCGTTCGGGCACTGAGCCTGCCCCTGTCAGTGCCACCCCGCTCAGGGAGCCAGTTCGAGGGCCTTGCGCATGGTTTCCCGGGCCCGGCCGCGGTCGCCCGCGACGTCGTAGGCCACCGCCAACCGGTACCAACAGCGCCAGTCGTCCGGGGAGGCCTCGACCTCCGCGCGGCGTTCCTCGAACCAGGCGTCCGCCGCGGCGCGGTCTACGCGGCCTGACGGCATGCGTGGCAGGTCCGAGGTGTCCGGGAGGCCGTCCTCGGCCTGCAAACGCTTGCCCAGCTCCGACGTGCGCATCCCGAACCGGATCGTCGACCACGCCACCCACGCGCCCACGATCGGCAGCAGTAGGACGCCGACGCCGAAGGCCACGGCCAGCGGTGAGCCGTCGCGGAACAGGGCGACTGCCCGGCCGCCGAGCAGGACGAAGTACAGGACCAGGACGGCGGTCAGGATCAGCGAAACCGTGCGCGCGGACACGGCTAGAGGTCGAGCAGGTTCTCGAGGCCCACGACGAGACCCGAGTGGTCGAGGATGGCCCGCACGCCGTGCAGCACGCCCGGCATGAAGGACTTGCGGTCGAGCGAGTCGTGCCGGATGGTCAGCGTCTCGCCTTCGCCGCCGAAGAGGACTTCCTGGTGGGCGACAAGGCCGCCGAGGCGCACGGAGTGCACGCGGATGTCGTCGACCATGGCGCCGCGGGCGCCGTCCGGGTCGTGCGTGGTGGCGTCCGGGATCGCCTTCATGCCCGCCGCCTCGCGGGCCTGCGCGACCAGGCGGGCGGTGTGCGCGGCCGTACCGGAAGGGGCGTCGGCCTTGCGGTTGTGGTGCAGTTCGATGATCTCGACGGTGTCGTAGTACTTCGCGGCGAGCTGGGCGAAGCGCATCGACAACACCGCACCGAGGGCGAAGTTCGGGGCGAGGAGCACGCCGAGTTCCGGCTTGGGCTCCAGCCACTGCCTGACCGTGGCGATCTTCTCGTCGCCGAAGCCGCTGGTGCCGACGACGGCGCGGATGTCCTGGTCGATGCAGAACCGCAGGTTGTCCATCACCACGTCGGGGTGGGTGAAGTCGACGACGACCTCGGCGCCCGCGTCGGCGATGTCGAACATCCAGTCGCCGGTGTCGACCATGGCGACGACTTCCATGTCACCGGCCGCTTCCACGGCCCGGCACACTTCAGCACCCATCCTGCCGCGCGCACCAAGCACGCCAACGCGGATCGGGTTGTCCTCCGTCCTCGCGGACTGAGCGGAGTCGGCAGTGCTGCTCACTTGTTCACCTCGTGCAACTCGACGGGAACGTCGTCGGCGTGATCGTAAGGGCCGACCACAGCCGCGGCGAGCGGCCGGGTCAGCAGTTCGCGGGCGAGCTTCGCCACGTCCTCGGCGGTGACCGCCGCGATGCGGTCCAGGGTCTGCTCGACCGACAGGTAGTCGGCGTACGCCAACTCGCCCTTGCCGATGCGCGACATGCGCGAGCTGGTGTCTTCCAAGCCCAGGACCATGCCGCCGCGGAGCTGCCCCTTGCCGCGGGCGACTTCCTCGTCGGTGAACCCGTCCTTGGCGACCTGGCCGAGCACGTCGCGGATGACGTTGGCGACCTCGCCGAGCCGCTCGGGCTGGCATCCCGTGTAGACGGACAGGTGGCCGGTGTCGGCATAGGACGCCACCGACGAGTACACCTGGTACGCCAGCCCGCGCCGCTCCCGGACTTCCTGGAACAGCCGCGAACTCATGCCGCCACCCAGCGCCGCGTTGAGCACGCTGAGGGTGAAGCGGCGGTCGTCGTGGCGGTCGATCGCGCGCACGCCGAGCATCATGTGAACCTGCTCGGTGTCGTCGGTGTGCAGCACCAGCCGCGACGAGTTGCCGATGCGGGCGCGGCCCGTGCGCGGGGCGACCGGCGACTTGTCGCCGGTCAGCCGCTCACGCAAAGCCTTGCGCACCAAGGAAAGCACCTGGGTGTGGGTGACGTTGCCCGCGACCGCGAGCACCATCTTCGGCATCGTGTAGCGACGCCGGTAGAACCCGTTGAGCGCCGAGCGGGTCATCCCCGTGATCGACTGCTCTGACCCCAGCACCGGCCGCCCCAGCGGGTGGTCGGCGAGCAGGGCGCTGCAGAACGCGTCGTGCAGCAGGTCTTCCGGGTCGTCGTCGCGCATGGCGATCTCTTCGAGGACGACGCCCCGTTCGGTCTCCACGTCCGCCTCGGTGCACAACGCGTCGAAGACGACGTCGGACACCAGGTCCATGGCCAGCGGCAGGTCCTCGTCGAGGACGTGCGCGTAGTAGCAGGTGTGCTCTTTCGCGGTGAACGCGTTGAGCTCGCCGCCGACGGCGTCGATCTCCTCGGCGATCTGCGCGGCCGTGCGCTTCGCGGTTCCCTTGAACAGCAAGTGTTCCAGGTAGTGCGCGGCACCGGCGACAGCGTTCGGCTCGTCGCGCGAGCCGACCTGCACCCAGATGCCGACCGACGCGCTGCGCAGACCGGGCACCCGCTCGGTGATCACCCGCAGGCCGCCGGGCAGCAGCGTGCGCTTGACCTCGGCGTCGGGGGTGTTCTCCAGGGTGACCGTGCTGCCGGGCTTCTGCAGGTGGCCTTGGACCTTTGCGGAACGGCCGCGAGCGCTCAGAAGAGCACTCGCGGCCGCCGTGGAGCCTTTACTCACTGGGCGGGAGCCGCCTCGACAGTCTCGGCGGGCGCGTCAGCCGGCGCGGCTTCGGCGTCTTCGCCGACGACGACCAGGCTGATCTTGCCGCGCTGGTCGATGTCGGCGATCTCCACGCGGAGCTTGTCGCCGACCTTGACGACATCCTCCACCTTGTTGATGCGCTTGCCGTTGCCCAGCTTGGAGATGTGGACCAAGCCGTCCTTGCCCGGGAGCAGGGACACGAAGGCGCCGAACGCGGCGGTCTTGACCACCGTGCCCAGGAACCGCTCGCCCACCTTCGGCATCTGCGGGTTCGCGATGGCGTTGATCATGCCGATCGCCGCCTCGGCGGACGGGCCGTCCGCGGCACCGACGTAGATCGTGCCGTCATCCTCGATGGAGATGTCGGCGCCGGTCTGCTCGGTGATCGAGTTGATCATCTTGCCCTTCGGGCCGATGACCTCGCCGATCTTGTCGACCGGGATCTTCACGCTGGTGACGCGCGGGCTGTACGGCGACATCTCGTCCGGGCCGTCGATCGCCTCGGCCATGACCTCGAGGATCGTGTACCGGGCGTCCTTGGCCTGGTCGAGCGCCTTGGCCAGCACGTCGGACGGGATGCCGTCGAGCTTGGTGTCGAGCTGCAGCGCGGTGACGAACTGCTTGGTGCCCGCGACCTTGAAGTCCATGTCACCGAAGGCGTCCTCGGCACCGAGGATGTCGGTCAGCGCGACGTACTCCGTCTTGCCGTCGACCTCGTCGGACACCAGGCCCATGGCGATACCCGACACGGGGGCCTTCAGCGGCACACCGGCGTTGAGCAGCGACAGGGTGGACGCGCAGACCGAGCCCATCGAGGTCGAGCCGTTGGAGCTCAGGGCCTCGGAGACCTGGCGGATCGCGTAGGGGAACTCGTCGCGCTTGGGGAGAACGGGCATGAGCGCCCGCTCGGCCAGCGCGCCGTGGCCGATCTCGCGGCGCTTCGGCGAACCGACGCGACCGGTCTCACCGGTGGAGAACGGCGGGAAGTTGTAGTGGTGCATGTAGCGCTTGTGCGTCTCGGGGGACAGCGAGTCGATCTGCTGTTCCAAGCGCAGCATGTTCAGCGTGGTGACACCCAGGATCTGGGTCTCGCCGCGCTCGAACAGCGCCGAGCCGTGGGCGCGCGGGATGAGCGCGACCTCGGCGGACAGGCCGCGGATGTCGGTCAGGCCGCGGCCGTCGATGCGGACCTTGTCGCGCAGGATGCGCTGGCGGACCAGCTTCTTGTTCAGCGAGCGGAACGCCGCGCCGATCTCCTTCTCGCGACCCTCGAAGGCACCGCCGGTGACGGCGCCGACCTTCTCCAGGCACAGGGCCTTGACCTCGTCGATGCGGAGCTCGCGCTCCTGCTTGCCACCGATGGTCAGCGCCTGCGCGAGCTCGTCGCTCACGGCCGCCGCGACGGCGTCGTAGGCGTCGGGCTGGTAGGCCGGGTAGGTCGGGAACTCACCGGTCGCCTTGGCGGCGTTGGCGGCGAGCTCGGCCTGCGCGTCACACAGGACCTTGATGAACGGCTTGGCGGCCTCGAGGCCCTGGGCGACGACCTCTTCGGTCGGCGCGGTGGCGCCCTCGGCGATCAGGTCGATCACGTTGTCGGTGGCCTCGGCCTCGACCATCATGATCGCGACGTCTTCATTGACCACGCGGCCGGCGACGACCATGTCGAACACGGCGGTCTTGAGCTGCTCGTAGGTCGGGAACGCGATCCACTGGTCCCCGACGAGCGCGACCCGGACAGCGCCGATGGGGCCCGAGAAGGGCAGCCCGGCGAGCTGGGTGGACGCCGACGCGGCGTTGATCGCCACGACGTCGTAGAGGTCCTGCGGGTTGAGCGACTGGACGGTGATGACGACCTGGATCTCGTTGCGGAGACCGTCGACGAACGACGGGCGCAGCGGGCGGTCGATGAGCCGGCAGGTGAGGACGGCGTCGGTGGACGGGCGGCCCTCACGGCGGAAGAACGCGCCGGGGATACGACCCACGGCGTACATGCGCTCTTCGACGTCCACGGTCAGCGGGAAGAAGTCGAAGTGCTCCTTCGGGTGCTTCGACGCGGTCGTCGCCGACAGCAGCATGGTCTCCTCGTCGAGGTAGGCCACGACACTGCCCGCGGCCTGTCGGGCCAGGCGGCCCGTCTCGAAGCGGATGGTGCGCGAGCCGTACTTGCCGTTATCGATGACAGCAGTCGACTCGTGCACGGTGTTTTCAGTCATGTATTCGGTACTCCTCGTATGCGAGCCAGCGCGCAACCCGAGCACGGGGTCGCGGTTCGGACGAGGCCGGTCTTCGATCGAAGTCCTCGGGGCCACACGACACTCCCTGTGTCGGTCGGCTGAACCCGGGAACCACTACCGAGGACCGGCGAACTTGGTCCCGTGGTGCGCGGCGTGCTGGCTCTGTTGTGTTCTGCGTCTTTGTTGAGTTTTGGGTGGGGGGAGTGACCGAATGGCCACTCCCCCCAAGGTCAAGCTATCGGCGCAGGCCGAGTCGCTGGATCAGCGACCGGTAGCGCTCGATGTCCACCTTCGTCAGGTAGTTGAGCAGCCGACGGCGACGGCCGACGAGCAGCAGCAGACCACGACGCGAGTGGTGGTCGTGCTTGTGCATCTTGAGGTGTTCGGTGAGGTCCTTGATGCGCTTGGTGAGAAGCGCGATCTGGGCCTCGGGTGATCCGGTGTCCGAGTCGTGCACGCCGTACTCGGTGAGGATCGTCTTCTTCTGGTCGGTGGACAGAGCCACTCGTCAACTCCTTGTTCGATGTCCCGTGTGGCCCGAGCTGGGAATTCTCACTCGGGTGAGTCGGTACCGGCCGCCACGGACTGCAGCCGGACCCAATCACCAAGGTTAGCAGGTAGGCCTCGGTTGCTCCGCGTGGAGCAGCCTGACCTGGCCGATCGGCGTGTAGACCGGCCCGCGCTCGCTGGTGAAGAGGACGAGTTCACTCGGGGTCCACTCGGGGCCGGTGTAGTCGTCGAGGCCCAGCTGGACCTGCTGGTCCTTGGGCCACCGGGCGATGGTCATGTGCGGGATGTAGTCCTCGGGGCTGCGACCGGCCGCCGCGACGAGCGCGGGGAGGGCGCCGTCGGCCTGGACTCCGATCCAGCCGACTCCGGGGAACGTTCCCGACCCGCGCAGCCTAAGGCGCGGCGCCGGAAGTGTCATGTCTATTTCCGCGAGGGCGGCGAGACGGGCGTCCAGGTCGTCGTCACCGTGGAAGACGACGGTGATGTGCCAGGTGTCTCGGTCGATCGATTTCACGCCCGCCGGAAGTTTCGGCAGGTGGTCGGCCAGGTGGTCGGCGACCGGGTCGGGCAGGGGGAACGCGGTGAAAAGCCTGGTCATATCCGCTTTCCGGCGTGCCGGAGCAGCTCGGCTAGTTCCGGGAACCGGCCGTCGAGCGCCGCGGCGGCCTCGGTGAGGTGGTCGGACGGGATGAGCCTGCGCAGCGCCATGATCGCGCTGCGGCCGACGTCGACGGGCAGGTTGTCCCTGGTCACGGCGGGCTTGGAGGCGCGGACGTCGTCGAGCGCGCGCTGCAGTGCCTCACGGCGGCCGGAGGCGACGTCGGGGGTGAGGATCTTGCGTTCGAGCATGATCAGGCGGGCGAGGACGGCCGGGTTGCCGATCTTGGCGCGGCGGCCGGACATGACCTGGCTCAGCATCGGCGCGCTGATGCCCAGCACGTCGGCGAGGCTGGCCTGGGAGACGTCGAAGGCGACCACGAGTCTGCGGACGCGGTCACCCAAGGGTTCGCCGTACCACTCCCGCTGCAGCGCGATGTTGCGCTGGACGATCTTGTGGTCTTCCACGTTCGCCTCTCTGTGGACGTCTGCCTGCGGTTATCTTGCCAGGCTCGCGCGACGCTCGTGGGCGAATCGGTTACTCGTTGTCAAGTAGCTCACGGGTGCGGGCGACGTCAAGGTGCATCTGCTCGACCAGGGCCTCCGACGACGGGTACTTCTCCATGGCGCGCAACCGCTCGACGAAGTCGATGGCGACGCGCTGCCCGTAGAAGTCCTCGTCGACGTCGAGCACGAAGGCCTCGACCCGGCGCTCGCGACCGGAGAAGGTCGGGTTGGTGCCGACGGACACCGCGGCGGTCAGCGGGCCGCGGTTGGCGCTGTTGAGCAGGGTGAACTGGCACGCGTAGACACCGTCGGCGGGCACGGCGGCGAAACGCGGGGTGGACAGGTTGGCCGTGGGGAAGCCGAGTTCGTGGCCCCGGCCGTCGCCGCGCACGACGATGCCCTCGAGCCGGTGTGGGCGACCCAGCGCGGCCTGCGCGGCCCGCACGTCGCCCGCGTCGATGCAGGCGCGGATGTAGGTGGAGGAGAAGGTGATCTCGCCGCTGGAGTCGGCGGTGACCAGCTTGGCGCCCTCGGTGGAGAACCCGAAGCGGTGGCCGAGCTTGGTCAGCAGCTCGACGTTGCCGAGCGCGCGGTTGCCGAAGGTGAAGTTCTCCCCCACCACGACGGCGGCGATGTGGAGGCGCTCGACGAGGACCTCGTGTACGAACTCCTCGGCGGTGACCTTGGACAACTCGGGAGTGAAGGGCAGGACACAGAGGGCGTCGACGCCGAGGCTCTCCACCAGTTCGGCCTTGCGGCGCAGCGTGGTGAGCTGGGCGGGGTGGCTGCCGGGACGGACCACTTCGGACGGGTGCGGGTCGAACGTCACCAGGACGCAGGGCAGACCCCGGTCACGGGCGATCTCGACCGCCCGGCTGATCAGCTCCTGGTGTCCGCGGTGCACACCGTCGAACACGCCGATGGTCGCCACACAGCGACCCCACCCGCTCGGAAGATCCTCAAGTCCGCGCCATCGCTGCACGGTTCCACCCTAGTGGCTCTTGATAACACCGCCACCGTGTCCCACCCCACCCGACACGATCGCGAGTCCCACGTTCCCGACAGTGAGTTCACCGTTCACGCCACGGGACTTGACCTGCCTACTTGGGGCGGCCGTCGAGACCTCTGCAGCACCTGCCATGCACCCGTGCGGCCACGACCGCCGACGCGCCGACCGCCATCGCCCGCAGCACCACCTGTCGAGCCAGGTAGAGCCCACCATCCTCGTCGGCGCCACCCGCACCGCCGAATGGCCGGCGGCTCGCCCTGCAGACCGGAGCCCAAGACCACTCCGCTGCGGGGAACATCTCGGGCCAGACCACTCCGGCGTAATCCCGCCGCTGCCACCTTCGGTGGGCCGCCTCCACCCGGTCTCTTCGCGCGCGCAGTCCACGCGCGCAAACCCCCACCCACCCTGGGGGGCTGCCCTTGTCCAGTTTATCGGGGATGGGGCTGCGAAGGGGAGTTGTCGATCTTCCTGTGGATAACCCGGCCAGCCTGTGGACCGGGGATCAAGGGACGTTCAGGACGACCAGGGCGCGGGACGTGGTGCCCTCGTCGACGCCCAGGGCCACGGCTTTGCCTGCCGGGTCGAAGATGCCGTACGTGCCTTCGATACCCGCCGCGGGGAGCTTGCGGCCGTGGGCCAGTGCGGCCGTCTCAGCCTTGCCCAGGTCGCGGCGGGGGAAGGCCGCGGCGACCGCGCCCTCCATATCCAACGACAGCGCCGGGTCGGTTTCCAGTTGCTCCAGCGTGCGCGCCAGGCGCAGGTCGAACGGGCCGACCCGGGTGCGGCGCAGCGCGGCCAGGTGGCCGCCGACGCCGAGGTCGGCGCCCAGGTCGCGGGCCAGGGCCCGCACATAGGTGCCGGAGGAGCAGTCGACCATCACGTCCAGGTCGATCCCGTTCTCGCTCCGCTGGGTGCCGAGCAGGTCGAAGCGGAACACCGTGACCGGGCGGGCCGGGATCTGGACGTCCTCCCCCGCGCGGACCCGGGCGTAGGCGCGCTTGCCGTCGATCTTGACCGCGCTCACCGAGCTGGGCACCTGCTCGATGGCGCCGGTCAACGCCGCGATGCCTGCCGCGATGGCCTCGTCGGTGACCGC
The DNA here is from genome assembly GCF_004362515.1 of Actinokineospora alba. Lineage (NCBI taxonomy): Bacteria > Bacillati > Actinomycetota > Actinomycetes > Pseudonocardiales > Pseudonocardiaceae > Actinokineospora > Actinokineospora alba. The sequence continues at coordinate 7,233,315 of NZ_SNXU01000001.1, forward strand.
CGCCAAGGCCGCCGGGTCCGGTTCGCCGAGGAACTCGCCCTCGGCGTCGTCGGTCGTCGTCCCCGCGCCGAGGCGGATGGTGGCCAGGTACGTCTTGCGGTCGAGGGCGAGGTGACCCAGCAGCTTGGTGGCCCGCTCGACCCCCAACACCAGGACGCCGGTCGCCATCGGGTCCAGCGTGCCGGCGTGGCCGACCTTGCGGGTGCCGATGATGCGGCGGACACGGGCGACGACGTCGTGCGAGGTCATCCCGGGTGCCTTGTCGACGACAAGGAGACCGGGGGCGACGGGCTGGCGCTGACTGGGGCGAGACACGAGCGGGAATCCTATGACGACGTTGAATCCGCGTGCGCCCGGATGTCCCAGGAGCGACGCTGAATCACAACTGGCACCGATTCGCCACGGGCGTCCGCGGCCAGGACGGCGGCCCGGGCGCGCCGCCACCAGACGCCCGTGCGCCACGCGCCGAAGAGCAGCATCACCGCTATGGCAAGGAAAGCGATGCGGAAGGCGGTCGCGTCGGCTTGGTCGGCGTCGCCGCCGAGCAGCAGTCCGATGGCGAGGGTGGTGACGGTGATCGCGAAGAAACCGCCGACGTTGACCACCCCGCTGGCCGTGCCGACCCGCACGATCGGGTTGTAGTCGCGGGCGAGCGCGAATCCGACGGCGGACAGCGGGCTGCCGATGGCGAGGAAGCCGAACGCGACGGTCACCAGCGGCGCCGGGACGACCCCGCCGGGCCAGCCGAGCAGCACCGCCCACACACCCACCGAAATGGCGATGTACGCCGCGACGATCGGCAGCCGCAACTCCGGCTTGCGGCCGGTGACCTCACCGATGACCGGACCGGTCACTCCAGCCATGACCACGAGCAGGCTCAGCACACCGCCCGCGGCGGCCTCCGACATGCCCTGCGCCTTGACCAGGTACGGGAACCCCCACAGCAGGCCGAGCACGGCGGGGGCGAACATCGTCGAGAAGTGGACCCAGAACCCCAGCCGGGTGCCGGGTGTCTGCCAGGCCCACCGGACCTGGTCGACCACTTCGGACAGGTTTGTCGCGGTCGACCGGTGGACCGGGGCGCCCTCGGGGGTGTCGCGCACCCGCCAAGCGACGATGGCGGCGTAGGCCATGGTGACCCCGCCGGTGACGGCGAAGGTCCAGACCCAGCCCGCGTGCGCCAGGGCGAAGGTCAGCGGGACGGTCGAGGCGAGGTTGCCGACGGTGCCCATCGCGGCGGTGATGGCGGTGACCGTGGCGTAGCGGCGCGGCGGGTAGTAGGCGGCGACGAGGCGCAGGACGCTGACGAAGGTCATCGCGTCGCCCAGGCCGAGCACGCCTCGCGCGGCGAGGGCGATGCCGTAGGACGGGGCGAGGGCGAACAGGAGTTGACCGAGTCCGATGAGGACGGCCGCCGCGGTCAGGATTCGGCGCGGGCCGAAGCGGTCGACGAGCAGGCCGGTGGGGATCTGCATGGCGGCGTAGACGCCGATCTGCAGGACGGTGAACACGCCGAGGGCGGCAGGCCCGATGTCGAAACGGTCTGTGGCCTGCAGTCCCGCCACACCGAGGGAGGTGCGGTTCAACACCGCCAGCAGGTAGACCGTGGCCGCGGTTGCCCAGATCACCAGCGCGGTGCGCGTGGTGCCCGACACGGCGGCTCTCCCCTCTTCGCGAAGTGGTCTCTACCAGTGTGTCCTTCTGAACCGAAAGATTGTTAGCCTAGCTAACCGTGTTCTCGGTCACAGTCCTAAGTGGACGCTCCGACGACGGCCCACCGGCCCGCCCGGACGCGGACCAGGATCGTGGCCAGACGGATCACCATGAACAGGCTCAGACCGGTCCAGATGCCGACCAGGCCCCAGCCCAGCACGTGCGAGATCCAGACGAGCGGGAGGAATCCGACGATCGCGGAGGCGAGCGTCGCGGTGCGCAGGAAACGCGCGTCACCCGCGCCGAGGAGCACACCGTCGAGCGCGAACACGACGCCCGCGATCGGCTGCAGGGCGACGAAGAACCACCAGGCGTGCGGGATCTCTTGCAGGACAACGGAATCCGTCGTGAATGCGCGGGGCAGCGGGCCCGCGAGCGCGGCGAAGACAATGCCGAGCGCTGCACCGAAGACGAGCCCGTAACCGGTGAGCTTGCGCGCGAGAACCTTGGCGCGCTTGTCATCCCCGGCCCCGAGCGCCGCGCCCACCAGGGCCTGCGCGGCGATGGCGAGCGAGTCGAGGACCAGGGCGAGGAATGTCCACAGCTGCAGCACGACCTGGTGCGCGCCGACCGCGCCGACGGACGTCCGGGCGGCGACCGCGGCGGCGGAGACGAAACAGGCCTGGAAGGCGAGGCTGCGCAGGATGAGGTCGCGGCCGAGGACCAGCTGGGCGCGCATGATCGTGAGGTGCGGCTTGCGTTCCACCCGTTCGGACAGGAGCGCGCGCAGGAACAGCGCGCCTGCCAGGAGCTGTCCGGCGACGTTGGCGACGGCCGAGCCGTCGAGGCCCCAGTCGAGCCCGTGGACCAGGAACGGGCAGAGGACGGCGGATGTGGCGTTGCCCGCGAGGACGTAGCGCAGGGGTCGACCGGTGTCCTGGACGCCGCGCATCCAGCCGTTGCCCGCGAGGGTCACCAGGATCATCGGGACACCGAGCAGGGCGATGCGCAGCCACCCGGTGGCCGCGTCCGCGAGGTCGCCCGGCCCGGCCAGCGCGCGGGCGATGGGACCGGCCAGGAGCTGGCCGACACCGATGATGACGATGCCGACGGCGAGCGCCAGCCAGGTGGCCTGGATGCCCTCGGCCACCGCGTCGGCCCGTCTGCCGGCGCCGTGGAGCCGGGCGGCGCGGGCGGTGGTGCCGTAGGACAGGAAGGTCAACTGGGTCGAGAGCTGGGCGAGGACGATCGCCCCGACCCCCAGGGCCCCGAGTTCCATGGCGCCGAGGTGGCCGACGACGGCGGTGTCGACGAGGAGGTAGAGCGGCTCGGCGGCCAGCACCGGCAGCGCGGGCAGGGCGAGACGCAGCACTTGACGCAGGTCACCCATGGTCCACCGTCCGGGTAAGGTGTGAGAACGTGTTTCGCACCTGACAGTAGCCGTAAGGACCGTCCATGGACAACGCTGATTACCTAGACGTCGCCCTCCGGCTCGCCAACGCCGACCTGGACGACCTGTCCGGGCTGCGGGCGGCGCTGCACGACGAACCTTGGTGGTCCTCGCGTGCGACCTCCTCGGACGTCACCTCCCTCCGCGCGGTCGCCGCGACAATCCGCGCCACGCTGGACGCGGCGGTGCGTGGGGATGGGGAGGCGGTGCTCGCGTCGGTGAACGGACTGCTCGCGGCACACCCGCCGCGGCCCCGGGTCTCGGGCCACGGGTCGGGTGGGTGGCACATCCACGTAGCCGACCCGGACGCCTCCCCCGCCACGGAGGCGGCTGCCGCTTCGGCTTGGGGGCTGGCCCAGGCGATCGTGCGACACCCGCTGAGCCGGTGGGGACACTGCGCGGCGGAGGGGTGCGGGAACTACTACTTGGACAGCTCGACCAACCAGGCGAAGCGCTTCTGCTCGCCACGGTGTGCGAACCGGGTGCATGTGGCGGCGTTCCGATCGCGACACCGGGGATAGGTGGCCTGTTACAAAACAGGGTCGGCCGACGACTCCCAGTGACACGACGTCACGAGGAGACTTGATGATGGACGAGCACGCCCCAGCCTGGCCGGTGTCCGAAATGGATGGCACGGTGATCGACGCGACCATCGCCACTGTCGTCCCCATCGAACAAGTCGGCGCCCATAGGGGATCTCACGGCGTGGGAACGGGTTCGCATGGCGATCCGACGGTTCAGCAAGGCTCTGCAGGGCTTGGTGGAGAACGCCGCGAATGAAGGCGATGCCCGTCCGCTGATCACCGATTCGCGGTAAGGCTTTCGGTTTCGCCAACTACGACAAGCCCGGCTTCATCGAGGTCGGGCTCTGAACCCAGAAGCTCGGGGTCACGTGCGCTAGGTCCGAACGTACGCCGCAGGGGGTGTCGAGTGGATGATCCTCGCCAGCGGCCTCCCGGTCGTGCTCGACCTCGCCATGGAGGTCGACCTGCTCGGCCCCGACACCTTGACCGTCAAGGCCGACCACCTCTTCGCCATCTCCAAAGAGGCGATCAAGCGCCGCTATCTCGACGACTTGTGGCGGGCCAAAGCCGCCACCTCGCCCCGTTCCCTGTCGGCCATCGTCCTTTCCGAACCGGTGGTCGACGCCGTTCGCAAGGAGCTTCGGAAGCGGACCGGCCACAGTTGTGACGCCGACGAACTCACCCGCCTGTTGGGCGCCGAGGTAATCCGGGCCGACATCTCCTGAAAACGCGTGAGTCCCCGGTTCCGGGGCACCGGAACCGGGGACTCACCACCGCGACTAGTCCGGCAGACGCTCGCCGGTCACCGCGTCGAACAGGTGGACCGCGCCCGGGACGGGGGCCAGGGCCAGCTTCTCCCCCGGCCGCCACGGGGACATTCCGGGCGTGCGCACGGTGATCGAGTGCGGTGCGTCCGGGGAGTCCGTGGGGTCGATCTGCGGGGTGGCCGCCGAGCAGTACAGGTACTGGTCGCTTCCCAGTTCCTCCACCACGTCCACCGTCGCGTCGATGCCCTCGGCCACAATGGTCCAGCCCTCGGGGCGGACGCCGACGACGACCTTCTCCGACGTCAGTTCCGCGCGCTGGGCCGGGGTCAGCGGGATCGGACGACCACCGACCGTCGCGCTCTCGCCGATGACCGTGGACGGGATCAGGTTCATCGCGGGCGAGCCGATGAACCCGGCGACGAACAGGTTGGCGGGCCTGCCGAACAGGCCGACGGGAGTGTCGCACTGCTGCAGCACGCCGTCCTTGAGCACCGCCACCCGGTCGCCCATGGTCATGGCCTCGACCTGGTCGTGGGTGACGTAGATCGTCGTGACACCCAGCCGCCGCTGCAGGGACGCGATCTGGGTGCGAGTCTGCACGCGCAGCTTCGCGTCCAAGTTGGACAGTGGTTCGTCCATGCAGAAGACCTGCGGGCGACGCACGATCGCCCGGCCCATGGCCACTCGCTGGCGTTGGCCACCCGAGAGCTTGGCGGGCTTGCGGTCCAGGTACGGCGTCAGGTCGAGCAGTTCCGCGGCCTCACGGATGCGCTCCTCCCGCTCCGACTTGGCCATCTTCGAGATCTTCAGGTGGAAGCCGATGTTCTCCGCCACCGTCATGTGCGGGTACAGCGCGTAGTTCTGGAACACCATCGCGATGTCCCGGTCCTTCGGCGGCAGGTTCGTGACGTCGCGCGACCCGATGCGGATCGCTCCCCCGTCCACGCCCTCGAGTCCCGCGAGCATCCGCAGCGTCGTCGACTTGCCGCAGCCCGACGGGCCGACCAGCACGAGAAACTCGCCGTCCTCGACCTCCAGGTCGAGGTTGTCCACCGCGGGTTGCGGATTGCCCGCGTAATACCTCGTGGTGGAGTCGTAGGTGACCGTTGCCATTTCTCTCCCTAGTGGACGCTATTTACCGGCGCCGAGGGTCAGGCCGGTGATGATCCGGCGGGCCAGCAACACATACAGCACAAGCATCGGCAGCACGACGATCGCGACACCCGCGATCAGGCCGCCGTACTCCGACTGGTAGCTCGCCGCGCCGTAGAACGAGAACAGCGCGCGGGCGAGGGTGAAGTTGGCGTTCTCGTTCAAGAACACCAACGCGAGCAGGGTTTCGTTCCACAGGCCGATGGCGTTGAGGATCAGCGCGGTGATCAGGCCGCCGCGGGCGAGCGGCAGCATGATCGAGAAGAACGTGCGCAGCGGCGAGGCGCCGTCGATGGACGCCGCCTCCTCCAGTTCGTCGGGCAGGGAACGGAAGAACCCGGTCAGCAGGAACACCGTGAACGGGATCGACAGCGCCACATAGACCAGGAACATCCCGAACAGGCTGTTCGTCAGGTTCAGCTTGGCCATCCCGATGAACAGCGGGATCACCACGGTCTGAAAGGGAATGCCCATCCCGATCGCGATGAAGTTGGTGAGCCCGTTGGATCCCCGCACGCCCAGGCGGGTCAGCGCGTAGGCGGCTGGGGCCGAGACCAGCACGATCGCCACCGACGAGACCGCCACCAGCACCACCGTCACCAGGAACGCCCGGCCGAAACCGGCGTTGTTCCAGGCATAGACGATGTTGCGGAACGGGTCCCCGCGCTCGAACCACTGGTACGGCAGGGCGAACGGCTTGGTGAAGATCTCGATCGGCGTCTTGAATGTGGCCGTCAGCAGCCAGTACAGGACCAGGATGTTGAACGCCGTGAACAGCCAGACGAACGCCATTCCCAGCAGCCGCAACGGACTCAGGCCCCGAGAGCCCGGCGCCGGACGCGGCCTGCGGGGAGCGACCCGCGGCGGCACGGTTCGTCTGGGGACCGGCGGAGCGGTGACAGTCACAGTGGATCGCCTCTCAGAACTGGACACTGTCGCGCCTCATCATCCTGCGCAGCATGACCACGAGCACGGACACCAGCGCGATCATCACGACCGCCGCCGCACAGGCCATGCCGTACTCGGGTGAGCCCGCCGTCCCGAACGAACGGTCGAAGACGTAGACACCGAGCGTCCACGACTTGATCGGCGGCGAATAGGTTCCGGGGCCCGCGAGCACGAACACCAGCTCGAAGATCTTGATCGCGCCGATCGTCCACAGCACACCGGCCACCCCGATCACGTCCCACGTCAGCGGAAGCGTGATGTTGCGGAACTTCTGCCACGGCGACGCGCCCGCGATGTCCGCGTCCTCGTACAGATACGGCGGAATCCGGTCGACCGCGGCCATCAGGATCGTGATGTAGAACCCCGCGCTGGCCCAGATCAGGCAGCCGGTGACGACCCAGGTCACGTTCTCCGGGGCCAGGAACTTCACCGCGTCGATCCCGAAGGACTCCAGCACGTAGTTGACGAGCCCCTGCCGGTTCGGCCGGAAGATCAGCACGATCCCGAAGAACATCCCCAGCGCCACCGGCGCGACGATGTTGGGGAAGAACAGGATCGCCCGAACCGTCTTGCCGCCGCGCATGTCGCGCAGCACCATCGTGAACAGGAACGCCAGCAGGAACGTCCCGACACCGCCGACCACGATGTAGAGCACCGTGTTCAGGAACGAGAAGCGGAACGAGTCCGACGCCAGCAGCTCGCCGAAGTTCGCCAACCCGGTGAACCGGGGCGTGTCGCCCGCCCCGGCCCACGAGGTGAAGCCCAGCACGACCGTCGCGATGGTCGGAACCAGCAGGAACAGCACGTACAGCGACACGGCGGGCAGGAAGAACGGCAGGAACAGCCGCCGTCGACCGGCCTTGTGCGCACCTAGAGCAGCGGTCATGAATTCGTGCTCTTCCAGAACTCCGCCTGCTTCGCCGCGAGGCCGTCGATGAACTGCTTCGCGGTGAGCTTGCCCTTGAGCAGGTCGTTGTTGAGCGGGTAGAAGACGTTGTCGACCCACTTGCCCGCGGCCAGGCCGTCGAGCGCGTCCATGAAGATCGCGTGCTCCACGCCCGGGGCCTCCAACGCGGCCTTGACGTCCTTGAGCGAGTCCGGCACGGGAAGGTCGGCGCGCGGGGTCAGGTTGTCGGCGACCGCGGGGATGCCCGAGAGGATGTCCTTGTTGAGCACGTAGGCCATGAACGCCTTGGCCGCCTCCGGGTGCTTCGCCTTGGCGGTCACGGCGAAGCCGATCGGGAGCTGCTCGACGACCTTGTGCGTGGCGCCCTCAGGCTGCGGGAACTGGAACGAGCCGTACTCGATTCCCTTGTCGCCGCCCTGCTTGCTCAGGTATTCGCGGGTCTCGCTCGGGCCCCAGCTGCCGACGAACAGGTACGCCGCGTCGCCGTCGGCCCAGCGCTGCTGGATCTGCGGGAACTTCGCCGCGTCCCAGCCGTCGATGAAGTAGCCGCCCTTGGCCAGTTTCTCCACCAGCTCAGCGGACTTGAGCAGGCCCGGGTCGGAAGTCCATGCCGCGCCGGACTTGTCGAGCGCGGCCTTCTCCAACCCGCCCGCGCCGAGGTAGCGCACGGCGATCTGGGTGAAGAAGTAGGCGTTGTAGAAGTTGATGTCGCCGTCCTGGCTGACCGCGGCCATGCCGTCGGACTTGGCCTTGTCGAACAGGGCGAACAGGTCGGCCATCGTGCTGGGCGCCTTGAAGTCCTTGATCTTCGCCTTGTCGTACCACCAGGCGTTGCCCAGCAGCTCGTAGGGGATCTCGAAGATCTTGCCGTTGGCGTCCTTGTTCTGCGGGATGTCATACGACGTCGCGGGAATGACGTCGCGGACCTTCTTGTCGCCCTCACCGATCTTGTAGTCGAGCACGTCGTCGACCGGCTGGGTGCCGCCGGGCGCGACGATGGCGGCCTTGACCTGGCTGATGTCCTGGTCGAACAGGTCGGGCACGGTGTCGGTGTTCAGCGCGGGCGCGACGTTCTGGGTGAGCAGCTTGCGGCCCAGCCACTGCACGTTGACCTTGACACCGGTCTTCTCGGTGAAGCACTTGATGGCCTTGCCGAGCACCTTGCCCTGCGGCTCGTCGGCGGTCCACATCGACCAGTAGGTGAACTCCTTGTCGGTGGCGGGTTTCGTCCCCACCTCGGGACACGGCGCGTTCAGGTACTCATCGACGCCGGGCAGCGTCAGCGGCGCGGCGCCGCCCCCGCCCGCGTCGGTCCCGCCACCGCAGCCCGCCAAGGCGAGGGAAAGCGCGGCGGCAAGAGCCAGCCCAGTGGTCGAACGCATGGTCACCATCCAGATCTTCAGTCGGCACGAGCAGGCCCCGAGATGCGAGCAGGGCGCCTGGCACCAGATTGGTATATACCATTCGGGTGGGTCATGTCACCCCCCAGCGGACACGATTTGGCCGGATCCGGGCCGGTCACGGCGTGTCGACGGTCTTCGCGGGGCAGTGTCGACAGCGGTGGCCCGCGAAACGAAACGCCGGTTAGACTGCCCGTGGGCGAGGTCCAGCGCCCTACCTTCAGACCGGGAGTCCACGCCTCCCGGCACCGCGAAGGCGAAGGGGACGGTGTCCTCGGACCGCTCCGGAATCGTCGATGTCTCACTGGTGGCCGGACGCGACGCGTGGAGTCGACCGGTGCGCCATGGAGCCGACGATGACCCGTCAGAAGACCTTGAAAGCCCTGGTGCGCAACCGGATGGCGCGGACCGGGGAGACCTACACGACCGCCCGGCGACACGTGCTCGCCCAGCGGACCGACCTGTCGCCGTTCCCTACGGCCGTCCTTCCCGGCTACACCGCGACCGGCGGCGGCACGCACCCTCCGTCGACCCTGCTGCGCAACCTGCTCGCCCACCGCGGGGTCTCGTTCAGCGAGGCGATGCTCGCGGGACTCGGCGGCGGCATCGGGTTCCTGTACGCGGTGTTCGAGTACAAGGACTTCCCGTATCCGACGATGACCGTGGTCGCCCAGCACCACCCGGAGCCGTTCCTGCCCGCGGCACTGGCCCGGCTCGGCTTCACCACGTCGGTGACCACCACGTCGAGCGCGAAAGTCGCGGCCCGCCGCTTGGCCGAGACGCTGGCCGGTGGAGCGGCGGCCGTGTGCACGCTCGACCGGGCCGCGCTGCCCTGGCACGGGGTCGTCGATCCGGTGTTCGGGGACCCGCACGACGTTGCCGTGATCGGCGCCGACGACGACACGGTCTACCTCGACGACGGCTGCGTCCGGCCGAATCCCTTGCCACGGCGGGACTTCGACTCGGCCTGGGCGCGCAAGCACCGGCTGCTGACGATCAGTGACGCGGGCGCGTTCGATCTGCCGACCGCCATCCGCGACGCCGTCGCCACGACGATGGGGCATATGACAGGCCCAGTCCTCGGCCACGCCTACGACGCCAACTTCGGGCTGTCCGGCATGTCCAGGCTGGTCGACGCCTTGGGCGATCGAAAGGGCCGCAAAGGCTGGTCCAACCTGTTCGGCAGGCCCGATGGCTTCTTCTGGGCACTGCGCAGGCTGCACGACTGCCTGGAGTTGGAGTACACCGCACCCGGCGCGACCCGCCCGCTCTATGCCGACTTCCTCACCGAGGCGGCCCTGGACGACACCTACAGCGAGGCCGCCGCGATGTACCGCACGTCCGGCGTCCACTGGTCGGCGCTGGCGGCGCAAGCGCTCGCGGCCGCACCCGAACTGGCCCGCTACGACGACCTCGCCGAGCGCAAGCTCACCCTGATGGTCACCGAGGGCGCCCGCGCGTCGGCCGAGATCCAGGCCGTCAGCGCCGAGATGGCCGCGCTGCCCGCCGAGTACGCGGCGGGCACGCCGCTCTCACCGGCCGAGCAGGACGCCGTGTTCGACGCCCTGAGCGAGCGGGCGGCCGCCGTGCTGGCGGTCGAGCGTCAAGCCGTGGCCGTGCTGGCCCGCCGAAGTGCGAACTCACTGTCCTGAACGTGGAACTCATTGTTCTGAACGGTGAACTCGGTGTCGGGAAGGCGGGACCCGCGGGTCAGCAGCCGGAGACGGAGGAGGGGCCGCGGTAGGCGTCGATGAGCCAGCCCTTGTCGGACTTGAGGGCCTTCATGCCGCCGACGTCGCAGCCGCTCAGCTCGACGACCGTGTCGCTGTCCTTGATGACGGACTTCGGGGTGGTCTTGCCTGCGAAGGCGGCGAGGTCCTTGATCCGGCCCGCCGCCTTCGTCACCACAAGGTCGCAGGGTGTCTCCTGCCACTCGTCCTCGAAGGCGACGACACCGCCCTCGGTGAACAGCGAGCACGTGCCCGGGCCGTCCACCTTGCTCAGCCGGGTCACGAACTCGGCGAAAAGCTTTTCCGGGGAGTCTTGCGGGGCGGTGCCCACGACGCTCGCCTTGGTGGGCGGTGCGGTGGGTGCGGGCGCGGGGTCGTCGGTGCCGCACGCGGTCAGCGCGCAGGCCACGATGAGGGCCGATGCCAGTCGGTGAAGTGTCGACACGGAGCGCACGGTACCCGGTCCGGTCAGCCGAGGGCCCGCTTGATCGAAGCCAGCACATCCTCGGCCGTGCCGTGGGCGGTGAACCCGGCCGCGCGCCGGTGTCCGCCGCCGCCGAGGGACACGGCGACCGCGCGGACGTCGACGTCGCCGACCGCGCGCAGCGACACCGTCCAGACACCCGGCTCGAGTTCCTTCGCGACGGCGGCGACCTCGGCTTCGGAACTGGACCGGACCAGGTCGACCACGCCCTCGACGTCGTCGATGGTCACCCCGACCATGTCCGACAGGTGCACCGTCGTGTGCACCAGACCACGCCCACCGGCCGCCTCCGGGACCAGCTCCGCCCGGCCCAGGACGGTCGCCAGCATCCGCAGCCAGGCGAACGGGTGCTCGTCGAACCGCCTGCTCAGCTCCTCGGCGTCGACACCGGCGTCGAGGAGGCGGGCGGCGATGCGGTGGGTGGCGCCGGTGGCGCGGCGGAAGAAACCCGTGTCGGTGAGGACACCGGCGTACAGGCAGGTCGCGATGGCCGGGTCCAGCGGGACGTCGAGTTCGTCGAGCAGGGCGAGCACCAGCACGGCCGTGGCCACGGCGGTGTCGTCGAGGATGTGGTCGGTGCCGAAGCGCGGGGTGCCGACGTGGTGGTCGATCACCAGGACCCGGCCGCCCGCCGCACGGGTCGCGGCCACGCGGTCGATCAGCGGGCCGAGCCTGCGGTCGCTGCCGCAGTCGAGGACGACCAGGGTCGCGGGCGCGGCGGGCACGTCACAGGCGGGCACGAGCAGCCCGTCGGAGTCCAGCCCGCGCAGCACCTCGGGAACGGTGTCGGGCGAGCCGAAGGAGACGCGGGTGCGTTTGCCGAGCTTCTTCAACGCCAGTGCGAGGGCGAGCGCGCTGCCTAGCGCGTCGGCGTCGGGGTTCACATGCCCGAGGAGCGTGACGTCGGTGGCGGCGCGCAGCAGGTCTGCGGCGGCGGCGTAGTCGGAACCCATGGCGCCACAGTCGCGCACAGCGGCGGGCGCGTCCACTCCGACATGGTTGTCAGACATGAGATCCGACGAAGCGAAGCACCTCGGGCAGCACCCGGATCCAGTAGTCCACGTCGTGCGCGCCGGGAGCCATGACCGCCGCCGCGGGCCGGAGATCCTTGATCAACTGCCGGGCGACCGGGGCGAAGGGGTCGGCGTTCCCGCACCAGACGCCGACCTTGGCGGCGGTGAGGTCGGCGGTGTGGCGCAGCGGCTCGGTGGCCTCCCACTGGGCGCGGTCGGCGAACACCCCGCGGGAGCGCGCGTCGGGCCACGACCCGAACAGCGCCGGGCTGATCGCCGCGGCGGCGACCGGGTGGGTGCGGGCGTAGTTGAGGGCGCCGTACGCGCCCATGGAGATCCCCATGACCGCGGCCGGTTCGGGCCGCAGCCCCTGCGCGGCGAGCCAGCCGGGGACTTCCTGATCGAGCATCCGCTGCGGGTCGTCGGCGGGGTTCGCGGCGACCCAGTAGGTGTCGCCGTCGACCGCCGCGACGGCGAAGGGCGGGACACCCGCGGCCACCGCCGCGGTCAGCATCGAGGGGACGCCCAGGTCGGCGAACATCCGGGCGGAGGCACCCCGGCCGTGCAGCGCGAGGCACACCGGCAACTCGCCCGGGACATCGCGGGGGCGCATGACGATCAGGTCGACTTCCCGCCCACGCGCGGCGGAGGTGAGCCGGGTGACGACCATCGGCTCGACCGGCCGGACGGCCGATGGAGAGGTCGAGAGAGGGGGCGACGGAGCGGTCGAGGTCGGCGCTGCTGTCTGGTCGTCGCGGAGCAGCCAGGCGCCGAGGCCGGCGGCGGAGCAGAGCCCCACCGCCGAAGCCGCCAGGACCGTCCGCCGACTCAGCGGCGGCCGGTCCTGCCGGTCAGTCCTCGTCGTCATCCTCGTCTTCGCGCGGGGCGCGATACGGGTCCGGCTCACCGGCGTGTGAGGCGCCGGAAGCGATCGCGGCGACCTCGGCGTCGGCCGCGCGGGCGCGGGCGAGCAGGTCGTCGATGTGCTTGGCGTCCTCCGGCACGGTGTCGGCCACGAACGTCAGCGTCGGGGTGAACCGGACGCCGGTGCCCTGGCCGACCATCGTGCGCAGCACGCCCTTGGCGCTTTCCAGCGCCTGAGCCGCACCCTGGCGGTCCGGCTCGGCGTCGAGCTTGTCGCCGAGCACGGTGTAGTAGACCGTCGCGTCGTGCAGGTCGGCGGTCACTTTGGTGTCGGTGATCGTGACCCGGGCCAGACGCGGGTCTTTGACCTCGTGTTCCAACGCGGAGGCCACGATCTGAGAGATGCGCTTCGCTAGTTTGCGGGCGCGGGGTGCGTCGGCCACGACGCTCCCCCTTTCGGCTTGAACTTCATTCGGCTGTGCTGATAACTGCTGGACTGATCTCTGCTGCTAGTCGTCGTCCGGTCCCAGCAAACGGCGCCGGGCGGACAACAGTTCCAACTCCGGACGCCCGGCGACCAGACGCTCGCAGGCGTCTAGGAGATCGCGGACGTGCGAAGCTTCCGCGGCGACCGCGGCCACCCCGATCAACGCCCGGCGGTGCAGGTCCTGGTGGCCCGCCTCGGCGGCGGACACCTCGAACCTACGCCGCAACTCGGCGACGACGGGTTTGACCACGGAACGCTTCTGCTTGAGCGAGTGGACGTCTCCGAGGAGCACGTCCAATTCGAGCGCACCTACGTACAACAGGCATCACCAAGGGGAGTCAAGCCGGGGCGCCCGCGAACGGGCGCCCCGGCGGCTGACATCAGGCGCGCGGCTTCTCGCGCATCTCGTAGGTCTCGATCAGGTCGCCGACCCGCAGGTCGTTGTACGACCCGAGCGTCAGACCACACTCGAAGCCCTCGCGGACCTCGGTCGCGTCGTCCTTGAAGCGACGAAGCGAGCTGATCGGCAGACCCTCGTTGATCACGACACTGTCGCGGATCAGGCGGGCCTTGGCGTTGCGTCGGATCTCGCCGGACATGACCATGCAACCGGCGATGGTGCCGACCTTGGACGACTTGAACACGTCGCGAACCTCCGCGCGGCCCAGCTCGACCTCTTCGTAGATCGGCTTGAGGAGACCCTTGAGGGCCGCCTCGATCTCGTCGATCGCCTGGTAGATCACCGTGTAGTAGCGCACGTCGATGCCCTCGCGGTTCGCGAGTTCGGTCGACTTGCCCTCGGAGCGGACGTTGAACCCGATCACGATCGCGTCGGACGCGGTCGCCAGGTTGATGTCGCCCTCGGTGATGCCACCGACGCCGCGGTGGATGACCCGCAGCTCGACCTCGTCGCCGATATCGATCTTCGTGAGCGCGTCCTCGAGTGCCTCGACGGTACCCGAGTTGTCGCCCTTGATGATCAAGTTGAGCGAGCTGGTCTCCTTCAGCGCCGCGTCGAGGTCTTCCAGGCTGACGCGCTTGCGCCTGGTGGCGTTGAGCGCCGCCCGGTTCCTCGCCGCGCGCCGCTCGGCGATCTGCCGTGCGGTGCGGTCTTCCTCGACCACGAGGAACGTGTCGCCCGCGCCGGGAACCGACGTCAGACCGATCACCTGGACCGGCCGCGACGGCAGGGCCACGGTGACGTCCTCGTTGAACTCGTCGACCATCCGACGCACACGACCGTAGGCGTCACCGGCGACGATGGAGTCACCCACGCGCAGCGATCCGCGCTGGACGAGCACCGTGGCGACCGGACCGCGACCGCGGTCGAGGTGCGCCTCGATGGCAACGCCCTGGGCTTCCATGTCGGGGTTGGCCCGCAGGTCGAGCGCCGCGTCCGCCGTCAGCAGGATCGCCTCGAGCAGCCCGTCGATGTTCACGGCCTGCTTGGCCGAGATGTCGACGAACATGGTGTCGCCGCCGTACTCCTCGGCGACCAGCCCGTACTCGGTGAGTTGCTGGCGGATCTTCTGCGGGTTCGCGCCTTCCTTGTCGATCTTGTTGACCGCGACCACGACCGGCACGCTGGCGGCCTGGGCGTGGTTGATCGCCTCGACCGTCTGCGGCATGACGCCGTCGTCCGCGGCCACCACGATCACGGCGATGTCGGTCGCCTGGGCACCACGCGCACGCATGGCGGTGAACGCCTCGTGACCCGGGGTGTCGATGAAGGTGATGAGGCGCTCGACGCCCTCAAGGGAGGTCGCGACCTGGTAGGCACCGATGTGCTGGGTGATGCCACCGGCCTCGCCCTCGTGCACGGTCGTCTTACGGATCGTGTCGAGGAGTCGGGTCTTACCGTGGTCGACGTGACCCATGACGGTGACGACCGGCGGGCGAGCCTGCAGGTCTTCCTCGCCACCGGCGTCGTCGCCGTAGCTGATCTTGAACGAGTCAAGCAGCTCGCGGTCTTCCTCCTCCGGAGAAACGACCTGAACCGTGTAGTTCATCTCGGAGCCGAGCAGCTCCAGGATCTCGTCCGAGACCGACTGGGTCGCGGTGACCATCTCACCGAGGTGGAACAGCACCTGCACCAGCGAGGCCGGGTTGGCGTTGATCTTGTCGGCGAAGTCGGTCAGCGAGGCGCCACGAGCGAGCCGGATCGTCTCGCCACTGCCCTTGGGCAGGCGGACGCCGCCGACGCTGGGCGCCTGCATGTTGTCCATGTACTCCTGGCGCTTCTGCCGCTTCGACTTGCGGCCACGCCGAGAAGGACCACCGGGGCGACCGAAGGCACCCGCGGCACCGCCGCGACCGCCGCCGCCACCGGGACGACCACCGCCGCCACGGAAACCGCCGCCGCCACCGGCCGGAGCACCGGCACCAGGGCCGCCGCCGCCGGGACCGCCGCGGTAGCCACCGCCGCCGCCACCACCGGGACCGCCACCAGGGCCGCCACGGAAGCCGCCGCCACCGCCGCCGCCACCGGGACCGCCGCGGAAACCTCCGCCGCCGCCACCGGGACCGCCGCCGGGACCGCCACGAGGACCGCCGGGACCGCCACCAGGGCCGCCACGAGGTCCACCGGGACCGCCGCCAGGACCGCCGCGACCGCCACCCGCGGGGCGGGCGGGGCGAGGCGGCATCATGCCGGGGTTGGGCCGAGGCGGCATGTTGCCCGGCGTCGGGCCACCGGCCGGACGCGGACCGCCGGGTGCGCGGTCGCCACGAGGGGCGCCCGCGGGACGGCCTTCACCAGGCCGGGCCGGGCCACGCTCGCCACCGGCGGGCGCGCCGCCGGGGGTGGGACCCGCGGGTCCCGGACGCTGGCCGCCGCCCGGACGCTGGGCGGGAGTGCCGCCACCGACGCCGAACGGGTTGTTGCCGGGACGCGGCGCGCGCGGACCGGGCTTGGGGGACTGCGTCTTGGGTGGAACAACCGCGCCAGGCTTCTCCGCAGCGGCGGGCCGCTCGGCGGGCTTGGCGGCGGGCTTGGGCTGCTGCTGCTGAGCCGGGGCCGGAGCCGGGGCTTCCGCCGCGGCCGCCGGGGCCTGCACCTCGCGCACGGGCTCGGGCTTCGGCGCGGGCTTGGGAGCCGGCTTCGGTCCGGGCATCGCGGGCTTGGGGCCGCTCGGCGCTGCTGCTGCCGGGGTGCTCGCGACCGGAGCCGCCGGGGCCGGAGCGGACTGCTCGGGCTTCGGCGCGGGCGCGGGCGGGCGTGGGGCCGGCTTGGGGCCGGGTCGCGGCGCGGGCTTCGCGTCGCTTCCGCCCTTGCCGGGGTATGCATCCCGCAACCTGCGGGCTACCGGCGCCTCCACGGTGGAGGACGCAGACTTCACGAACTCGCCCAGATCCTTCAACTTGGCGAGTACATCCTTACTGGTGACTCCGAGCTCTTTTGCCAGCTCGTGCACACGGGCCTTACCTGCCACTGCTCTCCTAGTCCGGGAGGTCGGCGGCAGACCCGTCGACCTCGTCCTATCGTCGCGCGTTCATGTCTTCAGCTTCACGGCTGACTCATGACGGGTCGACCTGCTTCCTGTCTTCTTCCACGGTGTGGGGTCGTCCCACACCACTTCCCGCGAGGCGCTCTATCTCCGCTCGCACCACGTCCACGCCGAGGACCCCCAGGACCTTGAAGGCCCTGGTGAACGCCCGTCGCTTCTCGGCCAAGGCCAGACATCCCTGGTCGGGGTGAATCCATGCGCCCCGACCGGGCATCCGGCGCCGCGGATCGGGGACCACGTCCCCGTCCACGAGCACTACCCGCAGCAACTTCTTGTCCGCCGCCCGGACGCGGCAACCGACACAGGTCCGTACCGGGCTTGCGCCATCGGGACGTGCGGAGACCGGTTCCTGACGATGAACCACGATCAGTCTATCCCGTCAAGCTCAGTCGGCCGAACCGGATACCGGAGCGGGGGCCGCCGCGTCGCTGCGGATGTCGATGCGCCAGCCGGTGAGCCGGGCCGCGAGCCGGGCGTTCTGCCCTTCCTTGCCGATGGCGAGGGAAAGCTGGAAGTCCGGGACGACGACCCGGGCCGTCTTGGCCCGCTCGTCCACCACCGTGACCGAGACCACCTTGGCGGGCGAGAGCGCGTTGCCGACGAACGTCGCCGGGTCGTCCGACCAGTCGATGATGTCGATCTTCTCGCCTGCCAGCTCGCTCATCACGTTGCGCACGCGCGCGCCCATCGGGCCGATGCACGCGCCCTTGGCGTTGACGCCGGAGACCGACGTGCGGACCGCGATCTTGGACCGGTGTCCCGCTTCGCGCGCGACCGCCGGGATCTCGACGGTGCCGTCGGCGATCTCGGGGACCTCCAGCGCGAACAGCCTGCGGACCAGGTTGGGGTGCGTGCGCGAGAGCGTGATCTGCGGGCCGCGGTTGCCGCGGGCGACGCCGACGACGTAGCACTTGATCCGGGTGCCGTGCTCGTAGCTCTCGCCGGGGACCTGCTCGACCGCGGGCAGCACGCCCTCGGTGTCGCCGACCTGCACGATCACCATGCCGCGCGAGTTCGCCCGGGTGTCACGCTGCACGACACCGGCGACGATCTCGCCCTCCTTGGCGGAGAACTCGCCGAAGGTGCGCTCGTGCTCGGCGTCGCGCAGCCGCTGCAGGATGACCTGCCGGGCGGTGGTCGCGGCGATCCGGCCGAAGCCCTCGGGGGTGTCGTCCCACTCCTCTTCGACCTGGCCGTCGGCGCCGGTCGTGTACGCCAGGACCCGGACCAGGCCGCTGCGCTTGTCGATGTCGATGCGCGCGTGCGGCTGGTGGCCCTCGGTGTGCTTGTACGCGGTCAACAGCGCGGTCTCGATGGCGTCGATCACCGTCTCGAACGGGATGTCCTTGTCGCGCTCGATCGCCCGCAGCGCGGCGATGTCAACGTTCATCGCGCGTCCTCCTCACCATCGGACGCTCGACCTTCGAGCATCGCCAACTCCGCCACCGGCGGTTGCTTGAATTCCACTTCGATCACGGCGTGCGCGATGTCGGCGTACCCGACCCGCCGCAGCTTGCCGTCGACCAGCATCTCCACGCCGCCCTCGGGCTCCTCGTCGGCCGCGCCGACCCGGCCGGTGAACTCGGCGCCCTCGACCGGCCGGACCTTGACCAGCCGCAGCTTGGCCCGGCGCCAGTGGCGGGGCCGGGTCAGCGGGCGGTCGAGCCCGGGGGAGGTGACTTCCAGGGTGTACGGGCCGCCGAGGACCTCGTCGTGCTCGTCGAGCACCGCCGAGACGGCTCGGCTGACCGCGGCGACCTCGTCGAGTTCGACCCCGTCGTCGCCGTCGACCACGACCTTGACCTGGCGCCTGCGCCCGGCCTGCGCGACGTCGAGCTGCTCGAGTTCGAAACCGGTCGACGCGACGGCCTCGGCCACGATCGGCTCCAGCGCCGCCGCGGCCGGGTTGGTGGGCGCGGCGTTCGTTCCGCTGTCGCGATGTCGCTGGTTGGCCACGTCGGTGCCGCTCCCCTGTTCAGGTAGGTGGTGCGATTGTCTGCCGGTCGGCGATGAGACACACCGACCGTGGTCACCTAGCGTATCTCGCCCACCGGGACCGGGCTGCCGCAGGCGATCATCCGGCAGCGTGGCAGGCCCGAACGGGTGGCCTGGCAGGATGACTTACTGTGATCCCCTCGGCGAGACAGACAACGGTGAGCCGCCGCGCGTTGTTCCGCGCGGCCGGTGCCACAGCCGCCACGGTCGCGGTGGGCGCGTGCACGGGCGAGCCGGACAAGCCACGGCCACCGGACCCCCTGGTCGAGCTGGCCGCGCAGGCCCGCGCCGACGCCGAAGCGGCCACCGCGATGGCCGCGCTGGTCCCCCCGGCCGCCGAGATCGCCTCGATCCGCGGCGAGCACGCGAAGGTGCTGCAGGCCGAGGTCGACCGCGAACGGCCGCCGGTGAGCAGCTCGGGCGCGCCCGCCCCGACGTCGGCTTCGCCACAGGCGACGCCGTCGGACGCCGCCACCGCCCGGCAGCAGCTGTTGGACGCCCTGATCGCGGCCGAGGAGAAGGCCTCGGCGGTGGTCCCGGCCGTCCCCCGCTACCGCGCGGGCATGGTCGGCTCGGTCGCCGCGGCGTGCGCGAGCCTGCGGGAGGTCCTGGCATGAACCAGCAACCCACACTTCCGGACGACACCGTGGCAGCCGTTCAGGCCGCGCTCGGCACGGAGCATGCCGCGATCTGGGTGTACGGCCTGGTCAGCGCCTTCCTCAAGGCGTCATTCGACGCCCCGATCCGCGACGGCGCCACGGCCCACCGCGCCCGCCGCGACGCGATCGCACGGCTGCTGGGGCGGTTCGGGAAGACGCCGGAGCCCGCGAAGGCGGCGTATCTGACCCCGCAGCCCGTGACCGACGAGGCCTCGGCGCTGGCGGTGCTGGTGACGGCCGAACAGGACGCCACGGTGGCGTGGCGGGCGGCGCTGGAACGGTGTGACGACGCCGACGTGCGGAAGACGGCGTTGGAGGGTCTGACGTCGGCGGCGGTGCGGGCGACGAGGTGGCGCAAGCTGGCCGGAATCGCCCCGCTCACTTCCGCGCAGCCGGGGCTTCCCTAGATCTTGGCGCCCAGCCTGATCGCGTCGGCGCACACGTCATCCAGCAGCTTCTCGGCCACTTTGTCCTTTTTGTATTTCTTGGCATCCACGGCGAAGTCGGCCTCGACGATCGTCACGTCGCGGCCCACCACGGTGGAGGCATAGCCGTCGTTGCCGGTGAGGCGCTCGACTCCCGCGATCTTGACGGCGCCGCCCTTCACCACGTCGCTGATGTTGCCGGTGCCCGACTGCTCGGTCAGGTCCTCCAGGGCCTGCGCGTCCTCATCGGAGCGCATGCGGACCCTGGAGACCGAGACCAGAATCTCCTTGCCATCGACCTGAGTCGTGTAGAGCGCCTGGGCGAGCGACTCGCATGGCGTTCGCCGAAGAAACGTCTGGATGTCGTCGTAGGCGTGCTTCGCGCAGTCGGTCTCTCTGCTCGGATTCGGCATGCTCTTGTGGGCGACGAACTTGTAAACGCCCTCTTGGGGAGCGGGCGTGGTTTGCTGCGGACCGGCACCGCCACCGGCAGATTTGTCGTTGATCTGGATGTACCAGTAGACAACCCCCGACAGGACGGCCACCGCCACCAGGCCCAGGATCCGCATCGCCCACGTCATCGCCGGGGCGGGCTCCGGTTCGGGCTGCTCCTCGGTGAACCGGAACGGCTCGTCGCGGCGGGGCGCGTCCGTCACGCGCGGGATCCACTCCGTCTCACCGGGGCGGTGCTGCGGAGGCTGTCCTGGACGCTGGGGTGCCGACACGACTGGTCACCGTAAACGGTCTGGGCGCCGCGCGTCAGGTCGACTGGTGAATTAGTTGCGAATGTCCAGTTCAGCGCAGTGCGGCCAGCGCGAGGTCGACATCCTCCTCGGTCGAGTACAGGTGGAACGCCAGCCGCGTGCGGCCCGCGCGGGACGCGCAGCGGATGCCGGCGGCGATCAGGGATTCCGCGGGGCGGTCGATGGACACGATGGCCGAGCCCGCGGGCGGCAGGTCCATGCCCGCCAGGAACTTGTCGGCGAGGCCGACGCAGTGGGCGTGGACGTCGTTCATGTCCAACCCCGCGAGCCACGGCAGCGCGCTCGCGGCGCCGACCTGGGCGAACCAGTCCGGGGACAGGTCGAACGCCCGCGCGCTCGACGCGAGGCGCAGTGGGAGGCCGTAGACGGTGTCCCACGGGTCCTCCCCCGCGTACCAGTTGGCGCCGACCGGCTTGGTCAGCTCCTCGGCGTCCGGCCGGATCGCCAGCCAGGCCGACCCGCGCGGGGACATCAGCCACTTGTAACTGCCGCCGACCACCCAGTCCGCCCAGCCGAGGTCGAGCGGCAGCCAACCCGCGGCCTGCGTGACGTCGAGCAGCACCCGGGTGCCGGAGGCGCGCAGGCCTGCCAAGTCGACGATCGAGCCGTCGGCCGACTGCACGACGCTGACCGCGACAAGGTCGAACTCGGACGCGCGCTCGGCGATCTGGGCGAGCGGCACCTCCGTGACGGTGATTCCGCGACCCTGCGCGGCGAACGGGAACGTCGCGCTGGTGAACTCGCCTGCCGCGACGAGCACCCTGGTCCCGTCGGGAATGCCCGAGGCGACCTGCCCGACCAGCTGGGACACGCCCGACGCGATCGCCACCCGGTCGGCGTCGACGCCGACGATCCGGGCCCACGCGGCCCGTGCGGTCGCGACCGGCTGGTCGAACTCGGGGGCGTTGATCTCCCCGCGTCGCCAGCGGTCGATCACCTCCGCCATGGCGTCGGCCGCGAAGGCCGGTGGGACACCGATGCTGGCGGTGTTGAGGTACCCGGCGGGGACGTCGAACCGCTCTCCGTAAGCCATGCGCACGCTTTCGACCTTACGGTGGACTCGTGCACAGTGAGGAAATCGAGATCAACACCGGGGACACCGAGGTCGTCGTGGACCTGACCGACCGGTGCGCCCGCTTCCTGACCGACGCCGACGCCACCGACGGCCTGCTCCACGTCTGGGTCCCGCACGCGACCGCGGGCCTGGCGGTGATCGAGACCGGCGCGGGCAGCGACACCGACCTCCTGCGGGCCCTGGGCGACCTGCTGCCCGCGGACAACCGCTGGCGGCACCGCCACGGCAGCCCCGGCCACGGCCGCGACCACGTCCTCCCGGCGTTCCTGCCGCCCTACGCGAGCATCCCCGTCATGGCCGGGACGCTCGCCCTGGGCACCTGGCAGTCGATCTGCCTGGTCGACACCAACACCGACAACCCGGTCCGCAAAGTCCGCCTCAGCTACCTCCCGGCCTGACGGTTCAGACCGGCTGCGCGACCCGTTCGGCGTCCGGCGCCGCCGCGGGGGCGGTCCGGTTCGGCAGCAGCAACAGCACGAGCCCGGCCACCGCCATCGACCCGAGCACGACCACGCCGAACCGCACGTCCGGGGCTGACCCCGTGCCCTGCAGCAGGCTCCGCAGCCCCTCGGCGGAGAAGCGGAACGGGGTCCACGACCACAGCAGCGCCCGGTACGCCGGGTTCAGCAGTTCCGGCACCTGCCCCGCCACGGCGGGCGCGATCAGGTACAGCGGCCCGAGGATCGCCGCCGCCCGGATGCCCAGGACCCGCAGCAGGCCACCCTGGATCGACACGAACGCCACCGCGGCGAGGAGCAGGAAGCCGAGCACGTCCCAGGTCAGCGGCAGCGCCGAGTCCCACAGGGCCAGCAGCCCGACCACCGCGGCCACCGTCGTCACGCTCGCCGCCGCCACCAAGGCCAGGCGGTGGCGCCGACCGACCCGCAGACCGAGCCGCGCCGACGCCGCCACGAGCCCGATTCCCGCGACCAGCCCGCCGACCCACAGCAGGGCGGTCGCCGCCAGCGGGGCCGTGCGGCCCGCGACGCTGACCGGGTTGAGCGTGACGGTGGTGACCTGGGCGCCCATCGCCTGGGCGGCTCCGGTCAGGACCTGCTGGGCGATCTGGGTGCCCTGCGGATTGACTGCGCCCGACAGCACGATCGTCGCGCCCACACCGTTGGCCGCGGGAGCCAGTTCGAGGACTCCGTAGACACCCTTGTCCGCCAGCCGCTGCCGCGCGCCCTCGGGCGTGTCCACCCGCCAGGACACCGTCTCGCCCCCGTGCGAAGCGATCCGGTCGGCCATGGGCCGCAGCGGCCCGGACGCCGAGATGGCCAGCGGGACGGCGTCGGGACGGGACGTGGCCTGGGCGCCGAAAGTCAGCAGGCCGAGCACCGCCGCGACGAGCGCCCCCGCGATCGACAGCGCCAGGACGAGCGCGCCCGTCCGCTTCGGTCCGGACATGTCTGCCTCCTGAGTTCATCGTGTGTTGAATTAGCACGGTACGCCTGGCCGCCGAGTCAGGTCAACAATCGTTGAATAACGGCACCCGCTACGGTCTGCGGTGTGCGAATCCAGCGGGCGGCCCTCGGCGCGATCTCGCTCGCGGTCCTCGCAGGCGCGATAGTCGCGGTGTCCACCCTCGGCTCGGCCGAGGAACCCCGGACCGAGGTCAGCGAGCCCCCGCGCCCCACCGCCACCCGCCAGGCCGCGCCGGTCGTCCCGACCGTGCCCGGCTGGCAGGTCGTCACCGACAAGACCGCGGCGCTCACCTACGAGGTCCCGCCCGGGTGGACCCTCGCCGAGGGGACCGAGACCCTGGAGTCCTCCAGCGGCGTCGAGCTGGGCCACCTCGCCGACTTCGGCCCGTACCTGTGCCAGGGCGCCGAGTACGGCCGCGCCCTCAGCGGCAGCGGCCTGACCCACGGCGACCCCGGGGACACCGCCACCGAACTCGCCGCGGCCGTGGCCGCCGACCAGTACAGCGACGGCAGCCAGACCGCCCAGGTCACCCTCTCCGCGCCGACCCCGATCACCCGCGGCGGCGTCCGGGGCACGGTCGTGCGGGCCGACGCCGAGGTCACCGCGGAGAGCGGGGACCACTGCGCGAGCACCAAGGGCACGGTCGTGGTCGTGGCGCTGAGCACGGCGGCGGGCACGTCGGTCGTCGTCCTCGCCGCCGACGCCGACACCGGGTCGACGCCGAGCGCCCCGCTCGTCAGCCCGGACGAGCTGCGGACGATCACCGACAGCGTGCGTCCTTCTGGCTGATCCATCCCAAGGGGCGGAAAGCTGTCGGCGAGCCGTGCCACCATGGCCTGGTGACCGCACCCTCCACCCTCGTGCTCTGGGACATCGACCTCACCCTCGTCGACTACAGCGGCATCGGCCGCCGCTGGTACGGCGAGGCGCTGACAACGGTGCTCGGCGTGGAGATCAGCCACGTCCCGGTGTTCCCCGGCCGCACGGAGCGCTCGATCACCACCGAGATCCTCCTGGCGCACGACGCCGAGCCCACCGAGGACAACATCGCCCGGATGTACGCCGAGCTGGTCCGCCTCGCCACCGAGGACGACCTGGCCACCGCGGGCCGCGCCCTGCCCGGCGCCACCGAGATCCTCGCCGCCCTGGCCGACCGCGACGACGTCGTGCAGTCGCTGGTCACCGGCAACCTGCCCGAGGTGGCCGCCCACAAGCTCATCCCGTTCGGCCTCGACGGGTTCATCGACCTCGAGATCGGCGGCTACGGCACGCTGTCCGAAGACCGCCACGAACTCGTCCTCGCCGCCATCGGCGCCGCGGGCGACAAGCACGCCACGACGTTCACCCCCGATTCGGTGATCGTCATCGGCGACACCCCGCACGACATCGCCGCCGCCCTGCACCACGACGCCGTCGGCATCGGCGTGGCCACCGGCAGGCACACCGCCGAGCAACTGGCCGCCGCGGGCGCCCACGCCGTCCTCGACGACCTGTCCGACACCCCCGCCGTGCTGGCTTGCCTGCTCGGATGCGTGGGTTCCGGCACACGGGCCAATGGGGGCCGGATACCGTTCCGGGCATGAGCACCCCAGGGGGTCCGTACTGGCAGGAACCGCAGCCGCAGTACCAAGTGGACCCGATGACCGGTCAGCCCGCGCCCTTCCAGGGCCAGCCCCAGCAACAGCAGCCCTACGGCGGCTACCAGGGTTTCGGCATGTACCAGCCGCCCGAGCCGCCCAAGAGCAACAACGCGCCGTGGATCATCGCGCTGGTCGCGCTGCTGGTCCTCGGCGGCGGCGGTGTCGGCGCCTACTTCCTGCTGAAGGACGATGACAAGCCGGAGCCGATCGCCGGGCCCGCGACAACGTCGTCGTCCAACCCGCCGACGACGACCAAGGGCAAGCCGTCGCCGACGAAGACCACGGCGAAGAAGCCGACGACGGCCAAGACCCCGACCGAGGTCGAGGAGATCAAGGTCGACGCGGTCACCCCCGGGTTCCAGGGCGTGCTGTCGTACAAGGAGAACGTCGCCTACGACGTGCCCACCGACTGGAAGATCCAGACGCCCGGCATGATCGTCGGCTTCGAGGACAACGAGGGCAAGCCGAAGGCGGTCATGCACGGCGTGTCGACGTATCGGGATAACGCCTGCACCAACGCGCGCGGGTCCCACCGGGGTCACGTCGGCCTCGTGTCCGCGGAGAACCTCGACCTCACCCTGGGCGCGAAGAACGGCGTGAAGATCTTCGCCGAGGCGGCCGCGCTGAACAAGGACAACTCCAAGGCGCCGGTCACCTTCACCGAGCCGGTCGCGACGAAGGTCGGCCAGGGCAAGATCGACGCGATGACCGCGAAGGGCACGCTGACGGTCAACCAGCCGGGCGAGTGCCCGTCGCCGACGGTCGAGTTCACCTCGGTGGCCTTCAAGATCGGCGGCGGCAAGACCGCGGTCTTCATCAGCTACATGGACCAGGGCGTCCCCGACGCGCTTCCGGCGGAAACGCTGCAGAAGATCATCGCGAGCCTGCGGATCTACGAGGGCTGACCACAAAGCAGACAAAGGGGTGCGGGGCCATCGGCCCCGCACCCCTTTGTCTTGTCTGTCGATCAGCCTCGAACAAGCCCAGTCAGATGAGCGACAACCTCATCGACGGCGACCTCGGTCTTCTCCCCGGTCGCCCGGTCCTTGACCTCGACCACGCCGTTGGCCAGCCCGCGCCCGACGACCACGATCGTCGGCACGCCGATGAGCTCGGCGTCCTTGAACTTGACCCCGGGCGAAGCCGGACGGTCGTCCAGCAGCACCGACAGGCCCGCGGCGTCCAGGTCGGCGGCCAGCTTCTCGCCGCCCTCGCGGAGGGTGTCGTCCTTGCCCGCGATCACCAGGTGGATGTCGGCGGGCGCGAGGCCACGCGGCCACACGATGCCCAGTTCGTCGTGGCTCTGCTCGACGAGGACCGCGACCAGCCGGGAGACGCCGATGCCGTAGGAACCCATGGTGATCCGCACGGGCTTCGAGTCCGGGCCGAGCGCGTCGAGGGCGAAGGCGTCGGCGTACTTGCGGCCGAGCTGGAAGATGTGGCCGATCTCGATGCCGCGCGCGGCGACCAGGGTGCCGCCGCCGTCGGGGGCGGGGTCGCCCTCGCGGACCTCGGCGGCCTCGATGGTGCCGTCGGGGGTGAAGTCACGGCCCGCGACGAGGTCGACCACGTGGTGGTCGGACTTGTCGGCGCCGGTCACCCACGCGGTGCCGGTGACCACGCGCGGGTCGACGAGGTAGGTGACCCCGTTGTCCTGCAACGCCTTCGGGCCGATGTAGCCCTTCACCAGGAACGGGTTCTTGGCGAAGTCGGCCTCGTCGAGGATGGCGACCTCGGCGGGCTCCAACGACGCTTCGAGGCGCTTCAGGTCGACCTCGCGGTCGCCGGGCAGGCCGACGGCCACGAGCTGCCACTCGGTCTCGCCGGGCTTGCGGGTCTTGAGGAGCACGTTCTTGAGCGTGTCCGCCGCCGTGAACGTGCGGCCCAGGTCCGCGCCGTTGAGGAAGTTGACCAGGGTCTCGATGGTCGGGGTGTCGGGCGTGTGGTGGACCTGCGCCTCGGGCAGCCCGTCGAGCGGGATCGCGGGGGGCGCCTGGGTGACGACGGCCTCGACGTTGGCCGCGTAGTCCGAGTCGGTGGCACGGACGAAGGTGTCCTCACCGGTCGCGGCGACGGCCAGGAACTCCTCGGAGGCCGACCCGCCCATCGCGCCGGAGGTGGCCGAGCAGATGACGTACTCGATGCCGAGCCGGTCGAAGATCTTGATGTAGGCGGCGCGGTGCTTCTGGTAGCTCTCGGACAGGCCGTCGTCGGTGAGGTCGAACGAGTACGAGTCCTTCATCAGGAACTCGCGGCCACGCAGGATGCCCGCGCGGGGACGCGCTTCGTCGCGGTACTTGGTCTGGATCTGGTACAGCGTGACCGGGTAGTCCTTGTACGAGGTGTACTCGCCCTTCACGGTGAGCGTGAACAGCTCCTCGTGGGTGGGGCCGAGCAGGTAGTCGCCGCCCTTGCGGTCCTTGAGGCGGAACAGGTTGGGGCCGTACTCGGTCCACCGGTTCGTCGCCTCGTAGGGCTCCTTGGGCAGCAGCGCGGGGAACTGGATCTCCTGGGCGCCCATGGCGTCCATCTCCTCGCGCACGACGCGCTCGATGTTGCGCAGCACGCGCAGGCCCAGCGGCAGCCACGAGTAACCACCCGGTGCGACGCGGCGGACGTACCCGGCGCGAACCAACAGCTTGTGGCTGGGCACCTCGGCGTCCGCCGGGTCCTCGCGCAGCGTGCGCAGGAACAACGACGACATCCTGGTGATCACAATGGACTCCTCTGGGCCTTCGTATAAAGCAGGTCAAAGCGTAGTGACCCACCCCTGGCCTGCGCATTCGGGTTACCCGGCACGGAATTGTCGGTGGTCGGGTGCAGCATGCCCGCCATGACCATCCACCTGGGCGGGACCACGATCGACTGCGAGAATCCGCGAGCACTGGCGGAGTTCTGGGCGGCCGCCATGGACTACAAGATCAGCGAAGACTACGGCGGCGAGTTCGTCATGCTGCTGCCCGAGGGCGGCACGCTCGGCGAGGTCCCGTACCTCGGCCTGCAGCGCGTGCCGGAGAAGCGCGACGGCAAGAACCGCGCGCACCTCGACTTCCACACCGAGGACCGGCTCGCCGAGGTCGAGCGGCTGGTCGGCCTCGGCGCGTCGGTGCTGGGCGAGGAGAAGATGCCCGGCCTGACGTGGTCGGTCCTCGCCGACCCGGAGGGCAACGAGTTCTGCGTCGCCTCGACTAGCGGATGAGCGCGTAGGTCGTCCACCGCTCGACGACGCTGAACCCACACCGCTCGTACACGCCGAGGGCACCGGTCGAGTTCCCGGTGTCCACGGCGAGCGTCACCGTGTCGTACCCGGCCGCGCGCGACTCCCGCAGCACCTGGGCGAGCAGCGCGGTCGCCACGCCGCGGCCGCGCCAGGCCTTGCGGGTGCCGACCTGGCCGAGCCACAGGTCCCGCAGCCCGGTGGCGGCGGTGTGGGCAGGCGAGTCGTAGCCCATGACGTAGGCGGCGATCTCGCCGGTCGCGTCGTCGCGCAGGACGACGGTCCGGTCCGGCGCGTACGCGGGGTTGCCCGTGTAATGCGCGGTCCAGTAGGCCGGGTCCGAAGGCGTGTTGCCCCAGTGCTCGGCGAAGCAGTCGTTGTGCGTGCGGCGCAGCTCGTCGTCGATGGCCGGGGTGTACCGCTCGACGGTGAGGCCGGGTGGAAACGGCAGGTCCGGGGTCTGTCCGTCGAGTTCGGCGCGCATGTCGAAGAACCAGCGGACCGGCACATACCCGGCGTTCACCAGCAGTGCCGTGTGCCCGGGGTTGCCTTCGTGGCTCGACGACCGCGGCTCGAGCCGCAGGTGCGGGCAGTGCACGGCATGCAGTTCCTCGGCCACCAGCACGAGTCGATCGAGCAGCTCCCGCCCGATCCCCCGCCGCCGGTGCGACGGCCGCACGTGCCCGTCGAGCGGCACCCCGTTGACCTCGGTCTTGCCCGTCTTGAACCAGGCGACGCCCTCGGCCACCAACAGGTCGCCGTCGAACCCGCCGACCGTGCCGGTGGTCGGGTCGGCCATCAGCTCGGCGAACTGTTCGGGCCCGGTGTGTTCGCCGGTCTTGTCGACCGCCTCGGCATCGGCCCGCAGGTCGAGCCACTGTTCGGCGTCGTCGGCGATCAGCTTCCGCCACGTGATGGTCATGCCCCCGACGGTACGACCGGCGCGGGTCAGGATCGACCGAATTACCGACGGCGCGGCCGCCGCTTTAAGCTCAGCCGGTGCTCGTGCTGCTGCCCCCATCGGAGACCAAGGCCGAGGGCGGCGCAGGCGCGCCCCTCGACCTCACCGCCCTGTCGTTCCCCGAGCTCACGCTGGTGCGTGAGCGGCTGGCCACGGCCCTGCGCGACCTGGCCGCGGACGTCCCGGCGAGCCTGGCCGCGCTCGGCCTCTCGCCACGCCAGGCCGACGAGGTCGCCCGCAACGCGGTGCTGCGCGAGTCGCCCACGATGCCCGCGCTGGAGCGCTACACCGGTGTCCTCTACGACGCCCTCGACGCGAAGTCGTTCACCAAGCCGCAGCGCAACCGGGCCAACCGCAGGCTGGCGGTGGCGTCGGCCCTGTTCGGCGTGGTGCGCACGGGCGACCAGATCCCGGCCTACCGCCTTTCCGGCGACACCGTGCTGCCCGGGGTCGGCGGCCTGCGGACGCTGTGGCGGGCCGACCTGGAGAAGACGCTGTCCACAGTGGACGACCTGGTGGTCGACCTGCGCTCGGGCGCCTACGCCAACCTGGCCGCGATCCCGCACGCCGTGACCGTCCGCGTGGTCACCGATGACGGCACGGGCAGGCGCAAGACGGTCAGCCACTTCAACAAGGCCTACAAGGGCAAACTCGCCGCCGCCTTGGCACTGGCCCCGCGCGAACCGGGCTCCATCCGCACCCTGATCTCGGTGGCCGCGGCCAACGGGATGCGGCTCGAACCGACCGGCAAGAAGTCGCTCGACCTGATCGTCGTTTAATTCGATTGACCGCCCTGACCTGGGCGGGCAAGCTGTGCGCGACAGAGGCGAAGACGGACCTGAGGAGGTGCCCCGTGGTGATGACTGTCCCTGTGGCGGCACCAGCCCGGCCACTCGCCCCACGTCGCTGACTCTCGCGGTGGGGCTTCCTTCCCAGGTCTAGGAGACCCACCAGTGCGAAAGCACGAGTTCACCGACGAGTTCGACAGTTTCGACAGCTCCCCGCGCGGCCGCATGCGCCGTGTCCGGTTCGACGACGACCCTCAGCCCCAGCGCAGCGGCAGGCTCACCGAGGCCGAGAAGGCCCGGCTGGCCCGCGTGCGCGACGACGCCTACACCGCCGCCGAGGAACTCCCCGACGGCGCGGACCGCTGGTCCACGTGGGGCGACAGCGAGCAGGGGCCGCACCCGCGGCCCGACTGGCTGATCACCGACCTAGCCGCGGCCGACACCGAGTTGGGCGTGCTCAAGACCGGCAAAGAGGCCGACGTGTTCGTCATCGAACGCGCCGTCCCCGACGGTCCGCGCTGCCTGCTGGCCGCCAAGCGGTACCGCAGCGGCGAGCATCGGATGTTCCACCGCGACGCGGGCTACCTCGAGGGCAGGCGGATGCGCCGCTCCCGCGAGATGCGCGCGATGGCCAACCGCAGCGCGTTCGGCCGCAACCTGATCGCCGAGCAGTGGGCGGTCGCGGAGTTCGCCGCGCTCACCCGCCTGTGGTCCATCGGCGCCCCGGTGCCGTACCCGGTGCAGCGCGACGGCACCGAGATCCTCCTGGAGTTCCTGCGCGACGAGGACGACCAAGCCGCGCCCAGGCTCGCCCAGCTCCGCCCGGAGCGCGACGAGCTGCGGGAGCTGTGGGAGCAGCTCGTCGCGGGACTGGAGCTGTTCGCGGTCGTGGGTCTGACCCACGGCGACCTGTCGGCGTACAACACGCTTGTCCACGATGGACACCTGATGCTGATCGACCTCCCCCAGGTCGTCGATCTCATCGCCAATCCGCGCGGTCCGGAGTTCCTGGCACGTGACGTTGCCAACATTTCGGGCTGGTTCCGCTCTCGCGGATTGCCCGATGACGTCGCCGATCCGGGCACTTTGACCGCTCGTCTGCTGGTCACGGCCGGTATCGACTGATCGGCCCGGGGAACGGCGTACGTGATCCTGGTCCCTTGGTGCGCGCTCGCTACTGGGTGTGCGCTAACCTAGACACGCATCGTGAGCGACACACGTACGTCGTTCCCCGCCCGGCAACCTAATGACCGCCGGATGGCCAGCGGTGCCACCCGCAACTAACGGCGTGACATACGCGCCGGGCCCGTCCGTGTGAATGCCTGCCGGTCTCCTTTGAAGAGAGCGGAGCCTCCCGAGACGTGCCACGTCCGGAGAGGACCCCGTGCAGAATACTGCCCTGCCCACGAACGACCAGATTTCGAACGACATCGCTGAAGAGGACCGCAAGCCCCGCCACCGCCAGAGTGGCAAGGGCAAGCACGACCTTCATGAAGAAGGCGTCATCTCGTTCGCCGACCTCGGTCTGCCCCAGCCGCTGCTCAAGGCGCTGGCTGACGCAGGCATCTCTTCCCCCTTCCCGATCCAGGCCGCGACGCTGCCCGACGCCCTCAAGGGCAAGGACGTGCTCGGCCGCGCGCAGACCGGATCGGGCAAGACCCTCGCCTTCGGCCTCGCGCTGCTCGCCCGCCTTCAGGGTGGCCAGCCCCGCGCCCTGCGCCCCCGTGCGCTGATCCTGGTCCCCACCCGCGAACTCGCGCTGCAGGTGAGCGACGCGCTCACCCCGCTGGGCAAGTCGCTGGGCCTGTGGGTCCGCACCGCCGTCGGCGGCATGTCGTTCCCGCGGCAGTCCGACGCCCTCAAGCGCGGTGTCGACCTGCTGATCGCCACGCCGGGCCGGCTGTCGGACCACGTCCGCCAGGGCACCTGCATCCTGCACGACGTGCAGTACATGGCGATCGACGAAGCCGACCAGATGGCCGACATGGGCTTCCTGCCCCAGGTCCGCGAGATCATGGACCAGGCCGACCCGGACGCCCAGGTGCTGCTGTTCTCGGCGACGCTCGACGGTGACGTCGACCAGCTGATCAAGCGCTACATGAAGAACCCGGTCACCCACTCGGTCGCCCCGGCGACCGCCAGCGTGTCCACAATGGACCACCACATGCTGCTGGTGTCCAAGCAGGACAAGGCCGACGTCATCGCCGAGATGGCCGCCCGCGAGGGTCGCACGATCATGTTCGTGCGCACCAAGCACCACGTGGACCGTCTCGCCGACAAGCTGCGCTCGGTCGGCGTCCACGCAGGCGCCCTGCACGGCGGGAAGACCCAGGGTGCGCGCAACCGCGTCCTGAGCCAGTTCCGTGACGGCAACATGCCCGTCCTGGTCGCCACGGACGTCGCGGCCCGCGGCATCCACGTCGACAACGTCAGCCTGGTCGTGCACGTGGACCCGCCCGCCGACTCCAAGGACTACCTGCACCGCGCGGGCCGTACCGCGCGCGCCGGTGAGTCCGGCACGGTCGTCACGGTGGTCACCCACGACCAGCGCCGCACGGTCGTGCGGATGACGGACAAGGCGGGCGTCAAGCCGGAGAGCACCAAGGTGCGCCCCGGCGACCCGGACCTCGCGCGCATCACCGGTGCCCGCACCCCGTCCGGCGAGCCGGTCATCGAGCGGGTCGCCCCGGCCCGCCCGCCGCGCTCGGGCGGCCACACCCCGCGTCGGGGTGGCGGCGACTTCCGTCGTCGCACCGGCCGCGAGAGCCACGGCCACGAGGGCCGCTCCCGCGACGCGCACCACCCGCGTGACGACCGTCGCGACGCCCCCCGTGAGGGTGGCCCGCGCCGCGAGTTCCGCGACGGCCCCCGCCGCGACTTCCGCGACGGCCCGCGCACCGACGCTCCCCGTGGCGACGCCCCCCGCCGTGAGGGCCCCCGCCGCGAGTTCCGCGATGGTCCGCGTTTGGACGACCGCCGTTCGGCACCTGCCGGTGCCGCCCGTGGATCGCGCGACGGAGACCGCCGCTACTGATAGCCCGGTAAGACCCGGTAAGGCCGCCCCGAGACTCGTCTCGGGGCGGCCTTCCGCTTTGTTCAATGGGGGAAACATGATCAGGTTCTGGGCCGCCAGACGCCGCGTCCACATCCTTACGGTTCTCGCGCTCGTCGTGAGCCTCGCGGGCTGCGAGTCGAGCCCGCCTGCCGCACCGGTGACGCCCAACCCGGGGGCGGAGCAGGATCGCGGGCTGCCGCCGGTTCCGCCCGCCACACCGGCCACGCCCAACCCGAGGGCGGATGGGGATGTCGGGCTGCGACAGGTTCCACACACCGGCGGTCTCGCACTCGTCTTCGCCCAGCCTGAATTCGCATCCCAGGTTCTGTGCCAGGCGATCGACAAACAGGACTGGGAAAAAGTCCTCGGTGGCCGTGTGGCTCGCATCCTGAGCCGCCCACCGATCGCTGGGTGCACGATCGCCGCCGACACCGCCGAGGTGTTTCTCTCCTTGCGCGGACCCGGCCCCGAAACCTACGAACAGGGCAAGACCATTGGTGGTCGGCCCGCCGAGGAACACCCCGGCGACATCCGGACCTGGATCGCCGTCACCCTGTCCGACTCTCCTCGCGGCCGTACCAGTCTCACCGCCGAGTTTCATCCGAAGGTCCGCAGCCCGAGGCGAGCGCCAAGATGCCACTGCTCCGCAGGGCGCTCGAAACGATCGTGCCCGTGCTGACGGAGGAGACCGGTGAGCTGCCCGAGGTCGCCGAGGACGGAACCATGGCCTACACGGCCACGCCGTTGACCGGCGACGTGCTCGATCTCCCGGTGACCATCCAGAACCTGCAGCTCTGCACGCTCCTGCAGGAGCGACTGGGCGTGAAGGTCACGAAGGTGAGCTACCCGCTCGGCTGCTCGACCGAGACCGGGAGTGCCTCGTTCTGGTCCGCCGAAACCACTCTTGACGGTTACCCGGATTCCATCGCCGATCGTCCCGCCAAGATCGGGAAGGGGATCAACGTCAGACTCCGCGATGACGCGTGGGTCGATCTGGTGGTCACCGGTGACGACGCCAAGGCGATGGCCGAGCGAATCGTGCCTCTGCTGCCCAGGTGAGTCCCGCTACTGCTTGAACTCCAGCTCCGACACCAGCCCGGCCACCGGCCCGATGATCGTCACCGCGGGCGGTCGAATCCCTTGCGCCGCCACGTCGGCGGCCACGGAGTCCAAAGTGGACCGCAGGACCCGCTGATTGCGCGTCGTCCCCTCCTGCACAACCGCCACCGGGGTCGACGACGGGCGGCCGCCCTCGATCAGCGCGGCGGCGAACTGGTCGAGCTTGTCGACGCCCATCATCAGCACGATCGTCCCGCGCAGCTTGGCGAGGGCGGACCAGTCGGTGAGCGAGGTGTGGTCCGCGGGTCCGACGTGACCGGACACGACCACGACCTCGTGCGCCACACCTCGGTGGGTCACGGGCACATCAGCCACGGCCGGAACAGCGAAGGCCGAGGTGATGCCCGGAACCACGGTCACCGGCACGCCTGCCTGGGCGCAGGCGATCAGTTCCTCGAACCCACGGCCGAACAGGTACGGGTCGCCGCCCTTGAGGCGGACGACGAACTTGCCCGCGCGCGCGTGGGTGATCAGGGCTTCGTTGATGGCTTCCTGGGTGGCGGCGCGGCCGTAGGGGATCTTGGCCGCGTCGATCACCGTCACCGACGGCGGTAGTTCGTCGAGCAGGTCGCGGGGGCCGAGGCGGTCGGCGACGACCACGTCGGCCCGCGACAGCAGTCGCCTGCCGCGCACGGTGATCAGTTCCGGGTCGCCGGGGCCGCCGCCGACGAGGGCGACGCCGGGCAGTTCCGGGGTGCGGGCCTGATCGGACACCCGACCCTCCCGCAGCGCGTCGAGCAGGGCGTCGCGGACGGCGGCGGAGCGCTGGTGGGCGCCGCCTGCCAGGACGCCGACGAGCAGGCCGTCGTAGGAGCCGCTGGCCGGGGTGACCGCGCTGCCCTCGCTGCCCGCGTCGGCGCGGACGCAGAACACTCGGACACTTTCGGCCTCGGCGGCCACCGAGGCGTTGACGTCGGTGTCGGACGTGCAGCACAGCACGTACCAGGCGTCGGCCAGGTCGCCGTCGGCGTAGCGGCGTTCGTGCCAGGTCAGTTCGCCCGCGTCGGCCATGGCCTGCACGGACGGGGTGACTTCCGGCGCGATGACCTCGACCTTGGCGCCCGTGGCGACCAGTCGGGGGAGCCTGCGCTGCGCGACGGTGCCGCCGCCGACCACGACGACGCGGCGGCCCGCGAGATCGAGTCCGACCAGATAATGCTGCTCTGCCATTGCGCAAGCATGCCTGGTCCGCCGCCGGACGCCACTCACCCACGCCCGTCAGTGTGACGGAACTGGCACCTCGGCCACCCGCACCCGGTATCCGACCCCGCGCACCGACTCGACGACGACACCCGGCGCGCCCGTGCGCAACGACCGGCGCAATCGTTTGACAGCGGACACCACGGCCTGCGTGTCGCCCACATAGGGCCTGCCCCACACGTGCGTGGTCAGCTCCGCGAACGCCCACACCCGCCCGGGATCACCGGCCAGGGCGAACAGCAGGTCGAACTCCCGCGACGACAGCGTCACCCGTGTGCCGTGCCAGGTCGCCTCCCGCAGGTCGGCGTCGAGGCGCAGCTTGCCCTGTTCGACCACCCGGTGCGCGGGCAGCACCGACTCGCCGTCAAGGACGGCCCGCAGGGCGGACGAGTCGGGCAGGTAGAGCACCGCGACTTGGCCGTCGGTGGCCGCGGCCACGGCGGCGAGCTGATCGGCGGAAGTCCCCACGCAGAACACGAGCGGTGTATCCAGGCCACTGAGCACGCACACCCCCAGGCACGTCATCCACTGACAAGGCCTTTCGCCACAGGATTCGCTTTGTTACAGGTTTTACGACCGGCGGACCCCCTGTCGTGAGATCAGGGGTTGGCAATCCGGGCCGGGAGGGCGGCCGCGAGAAGACCTCGCACGACCGCGCGGAACGGCCGTTGCGCGCCGGCACACCGGCCGCGAATCGACCCGATACCGCCCGCCTGGGGTCCTTCACGGCGGATCACGGGTAGGGAAACGTCGAATGGAACCGGTGGTTATCAGCCAACTACCGGCGGTCACACGCGCGGGCACCCCTGACCGCACAAGATGGGAGCGACCTTGTTACCCCACCGTCATCCCGGCCGGGCCTGGCTGGTCCTGCTCACCGCTCTACTAGCCATGCTCAGCACCCTGACCGTCCCCGCCATGGCGGAGCCGGACCCGGCCGACAAGATCGAGCGGGCCGTCGCCGAAGCCTTGGAAGCCAAGGACAGCAGCGACTTCTGGGTGATGTTCACCGAGCAGGCCGACCTCACCGGGCCGTCCCAGGTCGCCGACTGGAACGCGCGCGGCCAGGCGGTGCTCGACGCGCTGCGCGAGACCGCGGACCGGAGCCAGGCCGCCGTCCGGGCCGACCTGAACGGCGCCCAGGTCGACTACCAGTCGTTCTTCATCGCCAACGCGCTGCTCGTGCGCGGCGGAACCACCGCCTTGGCCGACTCGCTGGCCAAGCGCGCCGAGGTCGCGTCGATCCTCGCGACGCACACCTACGCCCTGCCCACACCCCAGCCCGCCGCCGACCCGGGCGCGGTCGACGCGGTCGAGTGGGGCCTCGCCGCCATCAACGCCGACGACGTCTGGTCCGGGTTCGGTGTGCGCGGCGAAGGTGTCGTCGTCGGCAACATCGACTCCGGCGTGCAGTTCGACCACCCGGCGCTGGCCGCGAAGTACCGCGGCAACACCGGTTCGGGCACGGTCGACCACAACTACAACTGGTTCGACCCGTCCCGGGTCTGCGCGGGCGGCACGCCGTGCGACAACAACGGCCACGGCACCCACACGATGGGCACCATGGTCGGCGGCGACGGCGCCAACCAGGTCGGTGTCGCCCCCGGCGCACGCTGGATCGCGGCGAAGGGCTGCGAGTCCAACGGGTGCTCCGAGGCCGCACTGCTCGCCTCGGGCCAGTGGATGCTCGCCCCGACCGACTCGACCGGCGCGAACCCGCGTCCCGACCTGCGCCCGCACGTGGTCAACAACTCGTGGGGCTCGTCGAACGGCGGGACGATCGACCCCTGGTACCGGGCGACCGTGCAGGCCTGGCGCGCGGCGGGCATCTTCCCGTCGTTCTCCAACGGCAACTCCGGCCCCGGCTGCAACACCGCGGGCTCCCCCGGCGACAACCGCGAGTCGTTCTCGTCGGGCGCGTTCGATGTCAACGGCGCCATCGCGTCGTTCTCCAGCCGGGGCCCCGGTGAGAACGGCGACGTGAAGCCGAACCTGGCCGCGCCAGGGGTCAATGTGCGCTCGTCAGTCCCGGGCAACGGGTACGCGGCCAACAGCGGCACCTCGATGGCCTCGCCGCACACGTCCGGCACGGTCGCCCTGATGTGGTCGTCGGCGCCGAGCCTGGTCGGCGACATCGCCCGCACCGAAGCCCTGCTCGACGACACCGCCGTCGACGTCGACAACCTCACCTGCGGCGGCACGGCCGATGACAACAACGTGTTCGGCGAAGGCAAACTCGACGCCTACGCCGCCGTCGACCGTTCCCCACGCGGCCCGGTCGGCATGCTCACCGGCACCGTCACCGACGCGTCGACCGCCGCGCCGATCTCCGGGGCCAGGGTCGAGCTGACCGGCCCGAGCAACCGCTCGCTCCTGACTGGGGCACCTGGTTCGTATAGTTCCTCCCTTCCTGTCGGTGATTACACGATCTCGGTCTCAGCGTTCGGGTACGGCACACTCGCAGGCACGGTGTCCGTCGCCGAGGGACAGACGACGACGCGCGACGTCGCTCTGGTTCCCCAGCCCAGCAGCGACATCACCGGCGTCGTCCGCTCGTCGGCGGGACAGCCGGTGGCCAACGCGACTGTCCGGATCACTCCTGGGCCCATTCAGTCTGTCACTTCCGGGGCGGACGGCGCTTTTGTTATCCACAGGGTCCCGCACGGCGACTACCAGCTGACCGCGTCCGCGGGCGGCTGCGCCGATCCACGCACCCAGGCCCTGACCGTCGACGGCCCGGAGACCCTCGACTTCACCCTGCCGAACCGCTCGGATTCCTTCGGCCACCACTGCACCCTGGAGACAACGTCCTATGTGGAGGGTGACACCCCGCTGGCGCTGACCGGCGACGACCAGGCCACCCTGGTGCAGTTGCCGTTCGAGTTCTTCTTCTACGGCAAGACATACCGCGAAGCGCACGTCACGACCAACGGCCACGTCAACTTCCTGGCCCGCAGCACGGCATACGCGAACGCGGCGATCCCCGGCACCGCCGCGCCCAACGCGGCGATCTACCCGTTCTGGGACGACCTGCTCATCGACGCGTCCAGTCGGGTGATGACGAAAACCTCCGGCACCGCGCCGAACCGGGAATTCGTCATCGAGTGGCGCAACGCCACCTTCTTCCAGGCCACCACCACGCGCATCGACGTGGAGGCGGTCCTGTCGGAGAGCGGCGTGGTGTCCCTGCGCTATCGCAACCTTGATTCCGCGACCCCGAGGGAGACCGGCAGCTCAGCGACCGTCGGCATCGAGAACGCCACCGGAACCGTGGCGCTGCAGTACTCGCTCAACTCGCCGGTCTTGAACAACGCCCAGTCGATCCGCTTCACCCCGCCCGCCAGCGGCGTGCTGAGCGGAACCGTCACCGACGCCAACGACAGCCTGCCGGTCGCGGGCGCGGTGGTCCGGGCGATGAACGGCGCCACCGAGGTCGCCCAGACCACGACGGCCGCCGACGGCACCTACCGGCTGCGGCTGCTCGCCGCGGACTACGCGGTCGAGGTCACCAAGCAGCATTACGTGGCCAGTTCCTCGCCGCTGACCCTCACCGGCGACCACACCCAGAACGTGGCCCTGAACACGCCACGCGCGGAGCTGGACACCACTCCGCTGACGTTCCTCGCCGAGGCCGGACAGCTGCGCACCGCAACGCTGTCTCTGCGCAGCACCAGCGCCCTGTCGCTGGACTACAGCCTGAGCAGCGGCGCGTCGTGGCTGTGGGCGGTGCCGGGGACGTCAAGCGTCAAGCCCGAATCCGCGCAAGCGGTCACCGTGCGCGTCGACCCGGTCGGCCTGACGCCGGGGGTGCACGACTCGACCATCACCTTCAGCACCAACGCGGGCCGAACGCCCACGCTGACGGTCCCGGTCCGGCTCGTCGTCCCCGAATACCGAAGGGGAATCAACGTCGGCGGCAGCGGTCTGACCGACCGCAACGGCGATGTCTGGGTCGATGACCAGCGGTGGGCGCCGGGCGGTTCCGGCTACCTCAGCGCGGGCCCGGTCACGACCACCCGCAAGGCGATCGCGGGCACCGAGGACGACGCGCTGTTCCAGTCGCAGCGCGAAAGCGCGGGTGGCTACCGGTTCGACACGCTGCCCGCGGGCACGTACCAGGTGCAGCTGAACTTCGCCGAGCTGAACGCCTTCCAGCCGGTCGGCAGGCGGGTGTTCGACGTGTCGCTCAACGGGACGAAGGTGTTGCCGAACTACGACATCGCCGCCCGGGTCGGCGCGCTCACCGCCGACGTCCACGAGTTCTGGGTGACCGTCCCAGATGGAGGGTCGATCGCGATCGAACTCGCCGCGCTGGCGGGCAAGAAACCGCCAGTCCTCAACGCGGTGCGGATCACGCATCGTCCGGACCGGACCACGTAGTCAGAGCAGTAGTCCGATCACCCCGGAGGCAGCCTTCAGCACGATGGAGGTTGCCTCCGGGCGTTTCGGGGTATCCTGTGGGTAGTCGAGAGAATTCTCGGACCGGACCAGGAACCGTCCGTCTCGACGGACCGGGTGGTGGACAAGCCCCCGGATCGGGCCGCGAGCACCCCGGCAGACACACATGAGCGTGTCGTGGGACCAGGGTCGCGGACCCGCTGATTCCGCGTGTTCGTCCCGGACCCCGGTGAACAGGCACCCACGACACCCCGAGACGAGTTTCGGCCATGCCGGCAACACCATCATCGTCAGTTCTCGACCGACCGCCGAAAGCGCCCAAGCCGATCTTCGGCGAGCCCGCTTCGCGGACCGAGATCATCACGATCCGCGCGTTTCTGATCATCCCGTTCATCGCCCTGCTCGCCGCGATCCCGCTGATGTGGGGTTGGGGCGTGAGCTGGGTCGACCTGACGGTGGCCGCGGTGTTCTACACGGTGTCCACGCTCGGCGTGACCGTCGGCTTCCACCGCTACTTCACCCACGGCGCCTTCAAGGCCGCCCGACCGCTGCGGATCGCCCTGGCCATCGCCGGGATGCTGGCCGCGCAGGGCAGTGTCCTGGGCTGGGTCGCCGACCACCGCAGGCACCACGCGTTCTCCGACCGTGAGGGCGACCCGCACTCCCCCTGGCTGTTCGGCACGTCGCCCAAGGCGATCCTGCGCGGCTTCTGGCACGCGCACATGGGGTGGCTGTTCGGGCGCGACCGCACCAACATCGACCGCTTCGCCCCGGACCTCGCCGAGGACCGCGACATCCGGATGCTCGACAAGCTGTTCCCGCTCTGGGTGACGCTCAGCGTGGCGCTGCCCGCCGTCATCGGCGGTCTGGTCACCATGTCGTGGTGGGGCGCGCTGACCGGCTTCCTGTGGGCCGGACTGGCCCGCGTCGCCTTCCAGCACCACGTGACCTGGTCGACCAACTCGATCTGCCACATGATCGGCAGCCGCCCGTTCGCCAGCCGCGACCGCTCGGCCAATTTCTGGCCGCTGGCGATCCTGTCGATGGGCGAGTCCTGGCACAACTCCCACCACGCCGACCCGACCAGCGCCCGCCACGGCGTGCTGCGCGGTCAGATCGACATCTCCGCCCGCTTGATCTGGATCTTCGAGAAGCTCGGCTGGGTCTCGCAGGTTCGCTGGCCCACTCAGGAACGACTCGACAAGTTGGCGGTATCCAAGTGAACGAAGCGCTCACCGGTCCGATGTCCACCTTCGCCCGCTCCCGCTCCGACGCCCTGGACGACATGGTGTTGCAGCGCGGGCGCGCCGCGGTGGTCGTCGCGGGCCAGTCCAGCGGCGTCGAGGACTGCCGGGAACTGCTGCTCATGCTCGGGCTGGACGCGGGCACCGAGCGGCCGCACGACCCGCTGCTGGCCTACGTCGGCCCGGCGATGTAGCCGCTGAGCCGTTCGGCCAACGCCGCCCTGTCGCTCGCCGTCGCGGGCCGGTCCGTGCTCGTGGACCGGCCCGC
The DNA here is from genome assembly GCF_004362515.1 of Actinokineospora alba. NCBI lineage: Bacteria > Bacillati > Actinomycetota > Actinomycetes > Pseudonocardiales > Pseudonocardiaceae > Actinokineospora > Actinokineospora alba. The sequence continues at coordinate 7,274,433 of NZ_SNXU01000001.1, forward strand.
GACGGCGTTCTCGACGAAGGCGGCGACGTCACGGGGCGCGGGGACGACGTCGGTGCTCAGCCTGGCCACGGTCTCGGCCGTGCCGGGCGGGTTGTGCTCGATCGCCAGCGACCACCCGGCGCGCTCGTCCCACAGGAGCATGAGGTCCTTGCCCGGCCGCCCGGGCAGCGCGACGTAGGCGGTGGCGGTGTCGCTGATCTCGCAGGAGGTTCCCTCGGCGGGCAGGTCGATGGCCTCGGCCACGGCACGCAGGTAGGCCTCCAAGCCGCGTCGGAGGGCGTAAGTGCTGTCCGCGTTGTTCACGTCGTGCACGTTACTTCAGTGCGACCGCCAGGCAATCTCGGTGAGGTACCGGGCTCACCGGGCGCCGACCTCCCGCCGCACCACCTCGGGCAGCCACGCGCGCACCGGCGAGAACTCGTGCTCGACCACCATGCCGAAGTCGGTCGGGTACGAGAACGGCGACAGATCCGCGTCGCCTAGCGGGTCGTCCACTTCCTCGATCACCGCGGCGCGCCCGGTCACGTCCTCGATCACCGCGCACAGGTCCCGCGCGCTCAGCCCGTCCGGCGAAGCCGCGTTGACCGGCCCGGTCACCGACGACTCGCTCAGCCAGGCCAGGAAGCCCGCGATCTCCTCCGAGTGCACGAACGACGACCGCCCAGGCGCCCGGTGCGTCGCGATCCTGGAACCCGCCAGCACGCGGTCGACGTGGAACGCGAGCCTGCCGGTGAACTCACCCTCGGCCAGCACATGGCCTGCCCGCGCGAACGCCACCGGGAAGTCCGCCGCGTCGGTCAGCGCGCTCTCGGCCTGGCGCTTGCCTTCGCCGTAGTGGGCGCCCGCGAAGTCCGGGTCCAGCCACGGCAGGGACACGTCGTACCCGTGGTCAGCCGGGTCCAGTTCGGTCGCCGCGGCGAAGGAGCGGACGCCGGGGACGGTCGTGTAGACCTCGATCGTCGAGGTCATGACCAGCCTGCGGGTGCGGCCCTGGAACGCCTTCGCGGCGGCGAGCGCGGCGACCGGCGAGTAGCACATCTGGTGGACGACGGCGTCGAACTCGTGGCCCGCCACCGCTTCGCTGAGCGCGACGACGTCGTTGGCGTCGGCGGACAGCCGCGACACCGTGTGGCCGAAGTCGTCGCCGGAGCGGCCCCTGGTCAGCACCGTGACCTTGTGGCCCTCGCCGAGCAGGCGCCTGACCAGGGTCTTGCCGAAGAACCGCGTGCCGCCGATGACACAGACGTGCCCCATATCTCCCCCTCGCTGTCGAATCACTCCAACGCGGGGTGGGGCGGGCTATTCCCGCGCTAGGCGGCTTCGCGCCAGAGGCCTTCGATGCCTTCGGACCGGCAGCGGTGGTCGACGTAGAGCAGGGTGGTGAGCACCGTCGTGGCGGGGGCGAACACCGCGCTGGTGAGGACCGTGGCCAACGAGGTGCCGAGTGACGATCCGCCGCTGACGGTCTCGAACAAGGCCCCGACGATCGCGGCGACGATGCCGGTCGCGAGTCCGGCGAGGAGCAGGATCCCGAACACCCGCCACCAGCCCACCGCGTGCACCAGGGTGCGCGAGCGGCGCAGCGACTCGATGACGCCCTGGTCTTCCACGACCGCGACCGAGGCGGCGAACGAGAACGCCATCGACAGGTACACGACGGCCACCACGGCCGGGAACGCCAGCAGCACGCCCGCCTCGCCGCCGAGCACGATGGCGCCGACCGCGATGACCGCGATCCCGATCATCATCGCGCCGATGGCCGCGAGAATCCCGAGCAACCGGGGCAGCTTCGGCAGCATCGCCGTCAGCGCCGCCCGCAGACCCGTGACGTGGCCGAACACCGCTCGCGGAACCACGACGTTGACCACACCGACCAAGACGAGCGCCATGACCTCGACGACGAGGAGCGCGATCATGGTCGCGATCAGGAACGGGCGCAGCTCGGCGAACGTCGGGATCTCGGTGGTCGGGGCCGCGGGAAGCCCGCCCACCACGAGAACCGTCACCGCGACCGTGACCAGTTCGGCGATGACGGCGACGAGCAGGCCGCCGCCGAAGAGCGCGCGCGGATTGCGGCGCAACGCCTGCACGGTGCCACCGACCAGGTCGGGCAGGCCCAGCGGGCGAAGCGGGACGATGCCCAGGCGCAGGGCTTCGTTGTCAGTGCTCATCAGTGTGATTCCCCAGGGGTCGGTGTGTCGACGATAGCCGCACACCGGTGCGTCAGAGAACGCTGCCCACGAACTTCAGCGCCTCGGGAAGCACCGACTTCCAGTAGTCCTCGTCGTGGCCACCGGGAGTGAACGCCGCCTCGACGGCCTTGGTGTTCTCCGCCAGCCGGCGCGCGGGGCCGATGAACGCCCTGTCTTCGGTGCCGCACCAGACGCCCAGCTTCTGGGTCGCGAACTCCGCCATGTGGCGCAGCGGCTCGCGCTGCTCCCACTGCTTCTGCCCGTCGTCGAACATGCCGGAGGACTGCGCGTCGCCCCAGTTGTCGTACAGCTTCGGGCTGATCACCGCGACCGCCGAGAGCCCGGGCGTGCGCGCCATGTTCAGCGCGCCCGCGCCGCCCTCGGAGATGCCGAGCACGGAGAACGGGGTGCTGGCGAGATCGTGGTAGTCCAGCCAGCCGGGAAGGTCTTCGAAGAGCATTCGCTGCGGGTCGTCGTCCTTGTACCCGACCCAGTCGCCACCGTCGACCGCGGCGACCGCGAATGGCGCGGACCCGCCCGCGACGACCTTGGTCAACATGTCGGGGACACCGAGTTCGAGGAAACTCTTGGCTCCGCCGAGGCTGGAGGCGTGCATGGCGACGCAGACGGGGAGCGGATCGGTGATGCCCGCGGGACGCATGATCACGATGTCCACTTCGCGGTACCGGCCCGACGACAGGTTGCGTCCCGTCGTCACCGGCTCGGTGGCCGAGGTGGGGCTCTTGCTCTGGATGATGTTGTCGGCCTGGCCCCCGGGCGACATCTCCCGCTGACATCCCGCCAGCAGACCGGCGCCGAGACCCAGCCCACCGACCAACACCGCCCGACGAGAAAGTCGAACAGTTCGCGCAGTATTCACAAGTTCTCCGCTCGTCACGGACCCCTGCCGAGATCCTATGGGTCTAGCGGGGCCTGTGGGGCAGTCCGCGCAAACCTGCCACGTTGACCTTGTCACGGGAACATTTGGTGAGTGGCGATCGAGCCACCAGTCGGTTGCCCTCCGGTAACTGGTCCGTACCACTACGCTGTTCGGCGCAATGAAACCACACAGTGTCCGAACCGGTCACTCAATGAGGACAGTCCCAGGCGTAGTGCTCATCCACTGAGCAAACTCGCCCATCGCGCGGACGGCAGGCCTGTCACATGGGAATCAATTCGAACGACGCCGCCAGTGGCGTGCCGAAGCGTTCCCCGGTCTGCTCCGCGATCGTGCGGAGGAATCCCTCGGGTTCGGCCATCGGTCCGCCCAGCGCGGCCAGATACGCGGCGTGTTCCTTGAGGGACGCGATGCCCCGGTCCAGGGTCTCGGTCACGTCCACCGCGTGCGTCGCCAGGGGTGAGCCCGCGACGGCGACCCATCGCACGCCGGACCACGGCTCGCCGGCGTCGGTGAAGACCCAGCGGTTGGCGGCGTCGCGGACGGCGTCGAGGGTGGCGTTGCCGACGTTGCGGTGGTCGGCCATGTTGAGGAAGCCGCCGGGGAAGCTGGGGTGGTGGTTGATCGTGACGATCAGCTCCGGTTGATGGCGGCGGATCGCCGTGGCCAGGTCGCGGCGCAGGGGGAGGCCGTACTCGATGACGCCGTCGGGGTGGTCGAGGAATTCCACGACGTCGACGCCGACGATCGCGGCGGCGGCGATCTGTTCGGCGGCGCGCAGCGGGCCGGACTCGTGCGGTGGCATCGAGTCGATCCCCGCCTCGCCGCGGGAGGCGAGCAGGTACGTCACCGTCTTGCCCGCGTCGGTCCAGCCCGCGATCGCCGCGGACGCGCCGTATTCCAGGTCGTCCGGGTGCGCGACGATGGCCAGGGCGCGCTGCCAGTCGGTGGGCATGGGTTCCAGGTCAGGCATTATCGCTTCCCCCACAACAGGAATGTCGAACTCGCGGGCGCGATACCGACGCCGGTCGGGAGTTCGGTCAGGGCGGCTGAGGACAGTTGGCACCCGTCGACGGTGTAACCGGCGTCGACGAGGGTCTTGCGGGTTTCGCCGAGCCGGTCCAGTTCCGGGACCAGCACGACGATCCGGTCCGCCCCGGTACCGGCGCACGCGCGGACGACTTCCGGGCGGGACGTGCCGACGAACACCGAATCGGGGCGTGGCAGGCCATTCAGCGCGTTGGGCGGGTCGCCGTCGACCAGGCGCAGGTCGACGCCGTGGGAGCCCGCGTTGGCGACGATTCGGATGCACAGCGCGGGATCGCGCTCGATCGAGACGACGGCCGCGCCGAGTTTCCCGGCCTCGATCCCCAGCGCGCCGGAGCCCGCGCAGACGTCCCAGATGAGCGCTCCAGGACGTGGGGCGAGGCGGGCCAGGGCCAGTGCTCGGACTTCGGGGGCGATCCCGACGCCCGCCCTCGTCTGGTACGCGCTCTCGTCGAGCGCCCACCCGTCGGCGGCGGGCACCGGGTCGCCACCGGCGATCCACGTGTCCGGCCCGATCGCGTCGAGGGACGCCAGGCACAGCACCAAGTTCGGCTCACGCCAGGTTCGGCGGACAGCCTCCGTGGCGTCCACAATGAACAGCTTCTCCGCGGGGCCGCCCAGGTCTTCCAGAACCGCGATGTTGCGCTGCCAGCCGTCGAGCTCGCGGGCCAGCTCGGCGGGGCCCGCGCCGGGCGCGGTGAGCACCGCGACGGACTTGCGGGCCCGGCACACGTTCACCGCGTGGCGGAAGTCGCGGCCGCGGGCGCTGACCACGGTCAGGTCGTCCCACGGCCGCTTGATCATCGCGGCCATCCGCTGCAGTTCCGACACCGACGGCCAGGTGACCACCGGGAGTCCCTTGGCCCGCAACGCCCGCAGCACGCCGAAGAATCCCGCGTCGCCCGAGACCAGGACGGTGGCGGACTCCTCGGCGCGGACGGCGTCGGCCAACGCCTGGAGGATGGAGTCCTCCACCGTGTGGCCGCCCAGGATCAGCGTGCGCTCGGCATGGCGGCCGTGGGCGTCCAGATGAGTTCTGGCGCCCACGACCAACTGGGACTTGCCCAGCGCCACCTCGGCGCCCGCGGGCAGGACCGCCCCGTCGACACCGACCACCGTCACCGTCGTCATGGGCTCATGAGATCACGAACCGAGCCCATCCGGCAGCCTCAGCCCGCCTTCTTGAACTCGTAGGCCTTCGCCGCGTCGGAGGTGAAGTTGTACTTGACCGTCTTGAGCCCGAACGGCTTCGCCGGGTCGATCGCGAACAGCGTGCTCGTGCGCGGCGGGTTGCGGTCGTCGACCGAGCCGTACTGGTAGTCGCCGGTCAGGCCGTCGAACGTCACCGTGCCCAGCTCCTTCGACGCGGCGAGGATGCCGTCGCGGCTCAGGTTGCCCTTCGCCACCGCCTTCTCCAGCACCGCGGTCATCGCGCGGGCCTGGTTGTAGCCGAAGGCGAAGTAGTAGTCGGGCTGCTGGGAGGGGGCGAACTTCGTCGCGCGGTCCACCATGTCCTTCATGCCGGCGACGGCGGTGTCGCCCCACTCGGTGCCCTCGGACACGATCAGCACGTTGGCCTGCATGTACGGCGCGACCGCGGACTTCGACAGGGCGCCCGCGTAGCTCGGCGACTGCGCGTACCACTTCGGCGCGAACCGGCCCTGCGCGGCGGTGCCGAAGATCTTGCCCGCGTCGCTCGGTGTCGCGGTCAGGAAGACCATCTGGCAGCCCGCGCCCGCGAGCGCCTGGATCTGGCCGGCGTAGTTCTCCGTGCCCGCCTTGAACTTCTGCTGGTTGGCGACGGTGAACCCGTTGACCTTGGCGGCTTCGGCGACACCGGCCAGGCCCGCCTCGCCGTAGACGTCGTCCTGGCTCATCGTGCAGATCTTGCTGTCCTTGGTGCCGCCGCCCTCGGTCAGGTAGTAGTCGATCGCGTTGATCGCCTGCACCTGGTACGGGCCGCCGATGGGCAGCAGGTTCTCCTCGCGGACCCACAGCGCGTCGAGCGACGCGGGCGCGGCGAGCACCTTGTCGGTCTTGAGCTGCGGGAGCACCGCCAGGGTCGAGGGGGTGCCCAGGATCTGGGTGAACGCGACGACGTTGCTCTTGACCTTGTTGTACTGCTGGACGGTGACGTCCGGCTTGTACTGGGTGTCCTCTTGGACGAGCTCCACTTTGTACTTCCCGGCGACGCCGCCGGTGGAGTTGAGGTGGTCGAACCAGACCTTGTTGCCCGCGGTGAGCGGGAGCCCGATGACGGCGACCGGACCGGACAGCGGTGAGAGCACGCCGAGCTTGATGGTGGTACCGTCGAAGCCCGCGGTGTTTCCTGGCGTGCCCGCGTTGCCGCCGCCGGATCCACCCCCGTTGTCGCCCGCGCCGCCGCATGCGGTCGCGGCGAGCACGAGCGCCGCGAAGCCCGCGGCAAGAGCCAATCGGTTGTGCGGCATTGTGACGCCCTCCTTGTGTCAATACGAGAATGGCCACGCTTTGAAGTAAGTCTTGACGCGCAGCCAGATTCCTGCGAGTCCACGCGGTTCGAGAACGAGGAACAACACGATCAGGACACCGAAAATCGCCTGATTGAGTGCGAAGACGCTGATGAACCCCTCGCCGCCGACCGAGGTCCGCACCCCGGGGATGTCGGCGCTGTACCGGTCGATCAGGGCGGGCAGCGCCCCGACGAACACCGCGCCCAGGATGGAGCCGAAGATCGTCCCGAGCCCGCCGACGATGACGATCGCGATGTACTGGATGGACAGCAGCAGGTTCCACTCGTCGGGGCTGACGAACTGCTGGTACGAGCCGAAGAGCGCACCCGCGACAGCGGCGATCGCGCTGGAGACCATGAAAGCGCCGATCTTGTAGCGCCCGGCCCGCACCCCGATGACCTCCGCGGCCTGGTCCCGGTCGCGCACGGCTTGGAGTGCCCGGCCGGGCCGGGTGCGCACCAGGTTCTTGGCCAGCAGCGCGATCAGCGCCACCAGGCCCCACACGAGCCAGAAGTAGCCCTGGTTGCGGGAGTACACCTCGCCGGCGATCTCCAGGCGGCTGAAGTCGACCGGGCCCACGGCTGGGGGCGCGGCGACCGACGTGCCCGAGTTGCCGCCGGTGACGCCCTTGAGATTGCGCCACAGGTGCTCGCCCACGAAGATCAGCCCGAGGGTGACGATGGCGAGGTAGTTTCCGCGCAGGCGCAGGGCGAACGGCCCGATGAGTCCGCCGAGGGCCGCGCCGACAGCGGCCGCCGCGAGCAGCCACAGCGGAAGCGGCAGGCCGAGGTCGCCGCCGACGATCGCCGTGCAGTAGGCGCCCGCGCCGATGAAGAAGGCGTGGCCCAAGGAGATCTGCCCGCAGTAACCGGTCAGCAGGTTCAGGCCGATCGCGCCGACGGCGGTGATGCCGACGTAGACCAGGATCGACAGCCAGAAGTCGTCGTGCAGGACCGTGGGCAACAGCACGACCACGAGGATCATCGTGGCCAGCCCGACTTTCGCCCACGGCGTGCCGAACAGCCGCAGGTCCTGGGCGTAGGCGCGGGTCAGGTTGCGGTGCGGCTTGGCCATCAGATCCGCCTCACGTCTTTGGTGCCGAGCAGGCCGTACGGTCTGATGAGCAGAATGACGATCATGAGCAGATACGGGACGATGACCGAGACGTTGTCGCCCGCCCAGGAGAACAGCTGGTCCTGGTAGCCGCGGGTCAGCGCCTCGGCCAGGCCGATGACGATGCCGCCGAGCACGGCGCCCGCCGGGGAGTCCATGCCGCCGAGGATCATCGCCGGGAACGCGGCGAGTGCGATGAAGCCGATCGACGGCGACAGCCCGCCCGGCCCGGCCGCCAGCGTGATGCCCGCGAGGGCGGCCAGCGCGGCGGCGATCGCCCACGACACGGCGTAGACCTTCTTCGCGCTGATCCCCTGTGCCAGCGCGGCTTCCGGGTCGAAGGCGGTGGCACGCATGGCCAGACCGAAGCCGGAGAAGCGGAAGAACAGGAAGAACGCCGTGACCACCGCGATCGTGATCCCGATGGTCCACAGGTCGCGCACCCCGAAGACGAGGCCGCCGGCCTCCACGGTCTGGATGTTCCACGGGTTGGGGACCTGGAGGTTGTCGAACCCCCAGATGGACGTGAGGATCGGTTCGATGATGAACAGCAGGCCGATGGTGATCATGATGACGGCGAACGGGGGCTGCCCGACCATCCGCCGCAGCACGATCCGCTCGAACCCCGCGCCGACGAACGCGGCGGCCAGGCAGGCGAACAGGATCGACAGGCCGAAGGCGAGAGCCAGGTTGTCGGAGAAGGTGTAGCCGAGGTACGCGCCGAGGGCGAGCAGGCCGCCTTGGGCGAAGTTGATGACGCCGGTCGACTTGTAGATGACCACGAATCCGAGCGCCACCAAGGCATACGTCGAGCCCAGGGCGAGACCGGCGAAGCAGTTGGTCAGGAAGGCGGTCAGTTCGGGGCTCATGTGTACATCGCCTCGATCTCCTCGGCGAACCGCTGCTCGACCGCACGGCGCTTGACCTTCTGCGTCGCGGTCAGCTCGCCGTCCTCATGGTCGAGTTCCTTGGTGATCACCTTGAAGCGCTTGATCTTCTCGACGTTGGCGAGGGAGGCGTTCGCCTCGTCGACGACCTTGGCGATCAGCGCCTCGATCTCGGGCTTGGCCGACAGGTCGGCGTAGGTGGTGTACGTGATGCCGCGGCGGGTGGCCCAGTTGCCGACGGTGTCGCGCTCGACGCCGATGAGCGCGCTGAGGAACTTGCGGCGGTCGCCGATGACGATGGCCTCGCGGACGAACGGGGAGACCTTCAGCAGGTTCTCGATCTCCGACGGGGAGATGTTCTTCCCGCCCGCGGTGATGATGATGTCCTTCTTGCGGTCGGTGATCCGCAGGAAGCCGTCGTCGTCGACCTCGCCCACATCGCCGGTGTGCAGCCAGCCCTCGGCGTCCACGGTCTCCGCCGTCGCCTCCGGGTTGTCCAGGTAGCCCTGGAAGACGCCCGCCGAGCGGGTGAGGATCTCGCCGTCGTCGGCGATGCGGATCTCCACGCCCGGCAGCGTCGTGCCGACCGCGCCGAGCCGGACGTCGCCGACCGGGGTCAGGGTGCAGATGGCGGTGTTCTCAGTCTGGCCGTACCCCTCGCGGACGGGGATTCCGATGGCCCACAGGAACTCCAGCACCTGCGGCGCGATGGGCGCGGCGCCGCTGATGGCCGCGCGGACGCGGGACATGCCCAGTTTCTCCCGCAGGGCACGGAAGACCAGCAGCTCGCACAGGGCCAGCACTACCCTGTCGGCGAACGTCGTCGACTCGGCCATCCGGCGCGGAGCGATGCGGCGGCCCTGGCGCAGGCACAGCTGGTAGAGGCCGCGCTTGAGCCGGGACGCGTCCGCCATCCGGATCTCCACGCCCGCCAGCATCTTCTCCCAGACGCGGGGAACGCCGAGGAAGACCGTCGGCTGCACGTCACGCAGGTCGTGCTGGAACGCGGGTCCGCCTTCGCCGAAGTTGACCACGAGACCGGCCCAGACGGCGTCGATCACCGAGATCAGCCGCTCGGCGATGTGGCACAGCGGCAGATAGCTCAGCACCTCGTCCTCGCTGGTCGCACCGAGCGCCTCGATGAAGCACCGGCCGGACGCGACCAGGTTGGCGTGGGAGATCATCGCGCCCTTGGGCGGTCCGGTGGTTCCCGAGGTGTAGACCAGGATCGCGGTGGCCTCCGGGTCCACTGAGGACACTTCGCGGGCGAACTCGGCGCGGGCGTCACCGTGGTTCTCCAGCTCGCTGAAGGTGTGGACGTCCCGGTGGTCCTCGACGCGGATACCCTGCGGGTCGACGAGGACGATGTGGCGCAGCGCGGGCAGCCGATCGCGGACCTGGGCGACCTTGTCGAACTGCTCCTCGTCCTCGGCGATCAACACGGTGGCGCCGGAGTGGGACAGCAGGTACTCCACCTCGGCGGCCGGGGACGTCGGGTACACGCCGATGCACTGCGCGCCGATGCCTTGGATGGCGAGGTCGGCGACCACCCACTCCGGACGGTTCTCCGCGTGGATCGCCACCCGGTCGCCGGGTTCGACGCCCAGGGCTTTGAGTCCTATCGCGACGGAGGCGACCCGGTCGGCGTAGGTCGCCCAGGTCCATTCGCGCCAGATGCCGCGGTGCTTCTCGCGCATCGCCGGGTCGTTCGGCCGTTCCTCGGCCAGCTGGAGCAGGCGGCCGGGCAGGGTCGCCACGTCGCTGAGCGTCGCGGTCATTCGCCACCGCCCAGGTAGGCCTCGATGACCTTGGGGTCGTTCTGCACCTGCGCGGGCAGACCGGCGGAGATGCCGACCCCGAAGTCCAGCGCCAGGACCCGGTCGGCCAGGTCCATCACCAGTCGCATGTCGTGCTCCACCAGGATCATCGCAAGATTGAGCTCCCGGCGGACCTGCACCAGGTAGCGGGCCATGTCCTCGGTCTCCTCGACGTTCATGCCCGCCACGGGCTCGTCGAGCAGCAGCAGCGTCGGCTCCATCGCCAGCGCCCGCCCGAGTTCGGCGCGCTTGGCCACGCCGTAGGGCAGCAGACCCGCGGGCATCCGCCGGTAGGGCTCCAGTTCGAGCAGTTCCACGACCTCCTCGACGGCGGCGCGGTGCTCGATCTCCTCGCGCTTGGCCCGGCCCCACCAGGCCATGCCCGCCAGGAAACCCGTGCGCATCAAGTGGTGTCGGCCGAGCATCAGGTTGTCGATGAGGGTGAGGTGTTCGAACAGGCCGAGGTTCTGGAACGTCCGCGCGACACCGAGTCCGGCGATCGCGGCGGGTGACTTGCCGATGATGCTCTGCCCGTCGAGGGTGATGGTGCCGTGCTGCGGGCGGTAGACACCGTTGAGGCAGTTGAAGATGGAGGTCTTCCCGGCGCCGTTGGGGCCGATCACCGCGAACAGCTCGCCGCGCGCCACCTCGAAGCTGACACCGTTGAGCGCGGTGACCCCGCCGAATCTCAGCGTGAGCTCGGAGACCGAGACCAGCGGCGCCGCCACGGGCGCGGGCGCGGCCACCGACTCCATCTCGGCGGTCAGGCGCTCCATCGCTTCTTCCTCCGGTAGCTCTTGATCTCGGCGAACGAGCGCTGCGAACCGTCGGCGGGGGCGCCCAGGTAGAACTCGCGGATGTCCTCGTCGGCGAGCAGGTCGCCCGCCGGGCCGTCGCGCACCACGGTGCCCACTTCGAGCACGTAGCCGAAGTCCGCAATGGACAGTGCCATCATCGCGTTCTGCTCCACCAGCAGCACGCTCGTGCCCTGTTCGTTGATGTGCCTGATGATGTCGCGGACCTGTTCGACCAGCTTCGGCGCGAGACCGAGGGACGGCTCGTCGAGCAGCAGCAGGCGCGGGGCGGCCATGAGGGCGCGGCCGATCGCGAGCATCTGCTGCTCCCCGCCGGACAGGTAGCCCGCGGTGGAGCGCCGCCTGGTCGCCAGCACGGGGAACAGGTCGAGCACGCGGGCGTAGGACTCGCGGACCTCGGCGCGGGACCGGCGGGTGTGCGCGCCCGCGCGGAGGTTCTCGTCGATGGTCATCTCGGCGAAGATCCGGCGGCCCTCCATCACCTGGGCGATGCCGAGCCGCACCACACGTGCGGGGTCGGCGCCGGTGATGTCCTGGCCGTCGAATTGGACGGTGCCCTTGGTGATGCGGCCGCGGTGGGGGTGGAGCAGGCCGGTGACCGCGCGCAGCAGGGTTGTCTTGCCCGCGCCGTTGGCGCCGAGCAGGGCGACCACGCCTCCGGTCGGGACGGTCAGACTCAGTCCGCGGAGGACCAGCACGACGTCGTCGTAGACGACCTCCAGGTTGGACACCGAAAGGACCGACTCGCCGTCCGCCACCATTGGCCTCCTGCGTGACCTAGATCACAAGTAGGCAGGACGGTAGACGGTGGCCTGATCAGGAGCAAGGGTCGAGCACAAGATGTTACCGGCGGGTCAGGCCTTCTTCGTGGTCCGACGGTTGGCCGTGCGGGTGGTCCCGGCGCTCTTCTTGGCGGTGGCCTTGGCGGCGGGCTTGGCCGCGGTCGACTTGGCCTTGGCCTCGGGCTGCTTGCTGCCGTTGACCGCGGACCCGTTGGCCTTCTTGACCTCGTCGACCGGTGCGGAGCCATTGGTCTCAGGCTTGGCCTTGGCCACCGCGGACCCGTTCGAGGCGGGCTGGGGGGCACTCTCGACCACGGGCGTCGGGGCAGGCGCGGGTGTGGCTGAGCCACCGTCGTCGTCGCCGGGAATGTCGGCGGTCGCCACCTCGACAGCGACAGTCGCGCCGTTGCGGGCGGAACCGTTGACCGCGCCGTTGACCGCGCCGTTGCGGGCGGCGATCGGGGCGGGCTCGGTCTCCGTCTCGGCGGGCTCGGGCTGCTCGGTGCAGGTGCGCACCTTGGTGCTGCCGTTGCGCGCCCAGGACGTCCCCACCTCGGCCTGCATCCGGGAGCGCCAGCCGCCGTTGCGCGAAGCCCAGCGCGGCGCGGGCACGTCGGTCTCGGCCGGCCGCACGTACCCGGGGCGCGGCTTGTCCTCGCGCACGGCGTCGCCGATGAGGAACAGGGTGTGGCGCCACAGGTTGCGCCGCTTCACCGCCGCGGCCAGCTCGCCGACGGTGGTGCGCAGCAGGACCTCGTCGGGCCAGGTGGTCTTGTAGGCCACGGCGACCGGCATCTCCGGGTCGACGCCGCCGCTGAGCAGTTCCTCGGCGAGGTCGGCGGCGCGGGCGGCCGGGGCGTGCACGGCGACCGTGGCGCACCGGGTGACCATCGCGCGGACGCGGGAGAAGTCGGCCTCGGTGAACACGACGGTCTCGGCGACACCGGACTCGACCAGCGCGTTGCCGGTCGCGGCGGCGGCGGCCGAGGCGGGCGCGATACCGGGGATGATCTCGACGTCGAGGCCGAGCTTCTCGCAGAGTTCGCGCTGCTCGCGCACCTCGGGCGACTGGGCGGCGTCGCCGGGGAACAACCGGACCGCGCTGGAGCGCCTGCTGGCGGCCATGCGGTAGTGCTCGACGAGTTCCTCCGGGGTGACACGCGAGCTGTCGACGAGTTCGGCGCCGTCCTTGGTGTGCTCACGCACCCAGACGGGGTCGATCACCGCCGGGCTGTAGACGACCAGATCGGCCGCACCGATCCGACTCGCCCCCCGCAGGGTGATGAGGTCAGCCGCTCCCGGTCCCGCTCCGATGAAATACACGGCGCCACGCATGGGCACGACCGTATCGGTGTCGTGTTCGCCACCCGGACCTGGGCCTGCGTCTCGGCGATGTAACACTCCGATGCGTGACCGACGAAACCCATCCGGCCGACGCGGCGTTCGCCTGGCTCGACGCCCACGCCGACGACCGCAGGCGCGCGGGTCTGAGCAGGCAGCTCCGGCCGCGCCGGGCGGATTCCGACCTGCTTGACCTGGCGAGCAACGACTACCTCGGCCTCGCCCGCGACAAGCGCGTCAGCGGCGCAGCCGCGGCGGCCACCCTGCGCTGGGGCGCCGGGTCCACGGGGTCGCGGCTGGTCACGGGCAGCACGGAACTGCACAGCGAGCTGGAGTTCGAGTTGGCCCGCTTCTGCGGCGCGCAGGCGGCATTGGTGTTCTCGTCGGGTTTCGCGGCGAACCTGGGCGCGGTGACGGCCTTGTCGGGCAAGAACTGCGCGATCGTCACCGACGCCTACATCCACGCCTCCCTGATCGACGGCTGCAGGCTCTCCCGCGCCGATGTGGCGGTCGTCGCCCACAGCGACGCGGCCGCCGCGGGGCGCGCTCTGGCGACCCGGCGGGCCGAGCGCGGGCTGATGGTCACCGACTCGGTGTTCTCAGTGGACGGCGATCTGGCGCCGCTGACGGAGCTGGCGGAGGTCTGCCGGGCCAACAAGGCGGCCCTGATCGCCGACGACGCCCACGGCTTCGGCGTCCTGGGTGACGGAGGGCGCGGCGCGGTTCACGCGGCCGGGTTGTCCAGTGCACCCGATGTGGTGACAACCCTGACCCTGTCGAAGTCCCTCGGCGCCCAGGG